>NZ_JAPEHV010000095.1 GCF_028823665.1 Microbacterium sp. C7(2022)
TATTTCTAAGTCTGTATCTGTTAATCTATCTTCCTCATATAATCCTGATAAATAGAAATCATACCATTCTTGATTTATTAAATCTTCTAACATTTCTTTTTCATAGCTCAATATTTTATTCCATATATTTTTTCTTATTTCTGGTTCAGGTATGTTTCTAAGTACATAATGGATTAATATTTTATAACTGTCTTCAAGGTTAAAATTATCAATAAATGTATCTATT
>NZ_JAPEHV010000096.1 GCF_028823665.1 Microbacterium sp. C7(2022)
TTTCCCTAAACAGCGCCTCAACTCTTTAGTACTCTCCTATCATGGCTTCCTCGCCTTTTCGGTTTTCCATTTTAGGATGGCATAGTTCTAGGAAATTTTTCTCCATTTTTTCTCGTTGCTAAAATCCCAAGACTAACATAATTTCATATCGGATAATTCTAACAAATAATAACTAACATAAACATGTAATATCATATCATGATTGAAATCTTATCTGAAGTAGTT
>NZ_JAPEHV010000097.1 GCF_028823665.1 Microbacterium sp. C7(2022)
AGTGTGTTTTTATCCATGCCAGCGGTGTAGCTGTAAGGATGGCAATGTCGGTGTGTCAGCTGGTCGACACACCGCTTTGGTCCAGACTGAAATATCTTAACAGGTATCAGATGGATAGCCATGACATTATATACAGACATTCATGGTCCCCAGAGGATGAATCTTAATGACTTTGGTGATCTGCTGGCTTTCCAACTAGCGCTTGTTGTAGGATAAGGTGTTAA
>NZ_JAPEHV010000098.1 GCF_028823665.1 Microbacterium sp. C7(2022)
CACTTCTTTAACATGGAAATATGGAAAACTGGATGGATAGCCGCTAACTCCGAAGGTAACTCTAACTCATAAGCTACATTGCCAACTCTTCTCACGATCTGGTAAGGACCAATGTACCTCGGACTCAGCTTTCCTTTCTTTCCAAATCGCATCACACCCTTCATGGGTGATACCTTCAAATATACCCAATCATTTACCTCAAACTCTAAGTCTCTTTTTCTCAC
>NZ_JAPEHV010000099.1 GCF_028823665.1 Microbacterium sp. C7(2022)
TGTTAGCGTACGGGTTAGGATTAGGGGACGGGTGAGGGTCAGGCTTCGGGGAAGGGTTAGGGTTAGGGTTCGGGCTAGGGTTAGGGTTAGGGGACGGGGACGGTTTAGGGTCCAGGTGAGGGTACGGCAACGCTTTAGGGGGAGCGTGCGTGTGAGGGCGCGGGTTAGTGTTAGCGTACGGGTTAGGATTAGGGGACGGGTGAGGGTCAGGCTTCGGGGAAGG
>NZ_JAPEHV010000100.1 GCF_028823665.1 Microbacterium sp. C7(2022)
GGGTGGTGTTGCAGACCATGAGGGATGAAATGCTATTTGCTAAGTTTGAGAAATGTGAGTTTTGGTTAAAGGAAGTGGCCTTCCTAGGGCATGTGGTTTCGGGTGACGGAATCAAAGTGGATCCGAAAAAGACAGAGGTGATAAAGAATTGGCCTAGACCCTTGACTCCAACCGACATTAGGAGCTTCTTGGGTTTAGCAGGGTACTATAGAATGTTCGTGAA
>NZ_JAPEHV010000101.1 GCF_028823665.1 Microbacterium sp. C7(2022)
TCTGAAGATCCCCTGACTTTTCATCTAGCGCCATCATCAGGTCAACAATGGTAAACTATATGCCAAACTAAGATGGTGAACCTGGTAAACATTATACCTGCTAAACATCAGCATGTTTCACTGTCACTGTTAGTAAGTGAGCAAGCTGATGTTAGCATCAGGCTCAAAGCACTGCTGTGCCTACAGTACAGTAAGTACAGCCCACAGAACTGCTAGCCTGTCT
>NZ_JAPEHV010000102.1 GCF_028823665.1 Microbacterium sp. C7(2022)
ACCCACAGCCAACATCGTTCTCAATGGTGAAAAACTGAAACCATTTCCTCTACGATCAGGAACAAGCCAAGGTTGCCCACTCTCACCACTATTATTCAACATAGTTTTGGAAGTTTTAGCCACAGCAATCAGAGAAGAAAAAGAAATAAAAGGAATCCAAATCAGAAAAGAAGAAGTAAGCTATCATTGTTTGCAGATGACATGATATTGTACATAGAGTAT
>NZ_JAPEHV010000103.1 GCF_028823665.1 Microbacterium sp. C7(2022)
CGCGTATCATTGAGGTTCCGAGCAGTGCATTCCACAGAGTTTGGTGAGCCCTCCTTGCCTTCCGGAGGAGCTAGTTGATTTCTATTTCTATTTGAGTATTTTTGTTTGTTTGATTGGGGTGTCCATGGCCTGTCATGGTACCATCTAGAGATAGAGTAGAGGCTTCATAGATATTGAGGTTGAGGAGTTTCATTGAGTATTTTGTATTCCAACTTGTTCACT
>NZ_JAPEHV010000010.1 GCF_028823665.1 Microbacterium sp. C7(2022)
GCGCGGGCGTCGGTGGGGCCGGTGGGGCGGGGCGCGCGGGGCCAGCGGGCGCGGGCGTCGGTGGGGCCGGTGGGGCGGGGCGCGCGGGGCCAGCGGGCGCGGGGCGCCGCGGGCGTCTCACGCCCCTCGGATCGTCGAGACACAGCGTCCGCGCCGAGACATGGTGGCTGCCGCGGTGTGTGAGCGCAGCGACTGTGTTTCGGCGCGGGCCGGGGAGCGGTGGGGCGGGCGAGCGCGGCCGGGCGGCGGGCGAGCGCGGCCGGGGGCGGGGGCAGGTGGTCGATGCGGGCGCGGAGGGTGGGTGCGGGCACACAAGAAAGCGGGGCGGATGCCGCAGCATCCACCCCGCCCTTATGAAAGCGCTCAGGTGCCGAGCGTTCCCAGGTACAGCTCGGTGACCTTCGGGTCGTGCAGCAGGTCGCGGCCGGTGCCGGTGTAGGCATCGCGGCCCTGATCGAGCACGTAGCCGCGGTCGCAGATCTGCAGGCAGCGGCGCGCGTTCTGCTCGACCATGATGCACGTGACGCCAGCCTTGTTGATCTCGGAGACACGGATGAACGCCTCGTCCTGACGGACCGGCGACAGACCGGCCGAGGGCTCGTCGAGCAGCAGCACCTTCGGGTCCATCATGAGCGCGCGGCTCATGGCCACCATCTGGCGCTCACCACCGGAGAGCGAACCGGCGCGCTGCTTGAGGCGCCCGCCGAGCTCGGCGAAGATCCCGGTGACGAACTCCAGACGCTCGGCATACACCGACGGGTTCTGGTACAGACCCATCTGCAGGTTCTCTTCGATCGTGAGCGAAGGGAACACGTTGTTCGTCTGCGGGATGAAGCCCACCCCGCGCGAGACCAGCTTGTTCGCGCGCAGCCCGGTGATGTCGTCACCTTCGAGCTGCACGGTGCCGCTGCGGATGTTCACCTGGCCGAAGATCGCCTTCAGCAGTGTGGACTTTCCGGCACCGTTGGGGCCGATGATGCCGATCAACTCACCCTGGTTCGCGACCAGGTTGCAGCCATTCAGGATGTTCACGCCGGGCAGGTAGCCCGCGTGCACGTCCGTGACGAGAACGACGGGGGTCTCGGTGGCGGTGGCGCTCACTTCGCGTCCTCCTCGGGTTGAGCAGCTTCTTCTTCGGCGACACCCTCGGCGACGAGCGCATCGGGGTCGGCCGCGGACGACGCGGCCGCGTCGGTACCGGCAGTCGCATTCACGACGGGGATGCGCCCCGTGACGACACCGAGGTCGAGCTCTTGGTGTGTGCCGAGGTACGCGTCGATCACCGCGGGGTCCTTCATGACCGAGTGCGGGTCGCCCTCGGCAACCACGCGGCCTTCGGCCATCACTACGACCCAGTCGGCGATGTGGCGCACCATGTGCATGTCGTGCTCGACGAACAGCACCGTCATGCCCTCATCCTTCAGGTTGAGGATGTGGTCGAGTAGCGACTGCGTCAGCGCAGGGTTGACACCGGCCATCGGCTCATCGAGCATGACCAGTTGCGGCTTCGTCATGAGCGCGCGCGCCATTTCGAGCAGCTTGCGCTGGCCGCCCGACAGGGAGGCTGCGAAGTCGTCGGCCTTGGTGTCGAGCTTGAAGCGCGTGAGGAGCTCCATCGCCTGATCTTCGAGGTCGTCGTCCTGCGAACGCCACAGCGCCGGGATCAGGCTCGCCCAGAACTTCTCGCCGCGCTGGTTGCGTGCGCCGAGCTTCATGTTGTCCATGACGGTCAGCAGGCCGAGTGCCTTGGTGAGCTGGAAGGTGCGCACCATACCCATGCGCGACACCTTGTACGCCGGCACGCCCGAGAGCGAGTGGCCGTCGAACGTCCACGTTCCCTCATTGGGCTTATCGAAACCGGTGAGCAGGTTGAACAGGGTCGTCTTTCCGGCACCGTTCGGCCCGATGAGCGCGGTGATCGCGCCGCGCGGGATTTCGAGGTGGTCGACGTCGACGGCGTGGACGCCGCCGAACGCTCGGCGCACGCCATCGGCGACGATGATCGGGTCGACCTTCTTGCAGCCCGGGGTGGCGTCGCCGACGTGCAGGCCGGTCGTCTTCTCGGGGGTCACGGGGGACGCTGTTTCACTTGACAAAGGTCAGCTCCTTCTTGTTACCGAGGAGACCCTGCGGCATGAAGATCACCAGCAGCATGAGCGCGATACCCACGATGATGTAGCGCACCGTGCTCGCCTGGATCTCTGTCATGAACGGCAGGATGCCCGCCTTCACCATCGCCGGGAGGACGTTGCTGAGGAAGGTCTGCAGCGCCCAGAAGATCAGCGATCCGAGGATCGGCCCGAAGACGGTCGCTGCGCCACCGAGCAACAGGGCGGTCCAGATGAAGAACGTCAGCGACGTGACGTACACACCCGGGCTGACCGCGCGCTCGAGGGCGATGATGATGCCACCCGCCGCGGCGAGCATGCCACCGAGCACGAGGGACTGCATCTTGTAGGCGAAGACGTTCTTGCCGAGCGAGCGCACGGCGTCTTCGTCTTCGCGGATGCCCTTGAGGGCACGACCCCACGGGCTGCGAACCAGCAACCACACCAGGATGATCGCGATGATCAGCGTGATGATGCCGATGATGCGCACCCACCATGCGGTGCCGTTGTACTCCCACGGGCCGAAGCCGTACATCGCGCGGGCGTCGAGCGGGTTGGACTCCTGGAAGCTGCCCTGGTACCCGCTCAGGCCGTCGGCCGAACCGGTGACCGCATCGAATGCGGTGGTGAGGAAGAGCAGTCGCACCACCTCGGCGGCGGCGATCGTGACGATGGCGAGGTAGTCGCCGCGTAGGCGCAGCGTCGGGATACCGAGGATCAGCGCGAAGATGCCCGACCCGATGAGGCCGACGAGAGCCGCCAACCACCAGGGGAAGCCGAACGTGAGCGTCGAGATCGCGAAGCCGTAGGCGCCGACGGCCATGAAGCCGGCGATACCCATGTTGATGAGGCCCGCGTAGCCGAAGTGCATCGCCAGGCCGAGGGCGGCGAGGGCATACCCGAGCGTTGCCGGGCTGATGATCGATGACGCGGTGTTGGAGAGAATCTGTAGCCAGTCCATGGTCAGCCTCAACCCACTCTCTCGCTGCGACCGAGGATCCCCTGTGGTCGGAACAGGAGGATCAAGATCAGGATGAACAGGGCGCTCGCGTACTTGAGATCAGCGGGGATCCACAAGCTCGACGCTTCGACCAGGATGCCGACGATCAGCGCGCCGACGAGGGCGCCGTATGCCGTGCCCAGGCCACCGAGGACGACCGCGGCGAACATCAGGAGCAGCAGTTGCGCACCCATGTCCCACTTCAGGCCCGGGCGGTAGTAGGCGAACAGCACACCCGCGAGGCCGGCCAGTGCGCCCGAAACGATCCAGACCACGCGCACGACGTAGTCGACGTCGATGCCGGAGGCAGCGGCCAGTGACGGGTTGTCGGAGATCGCGCGAGTGGCCTTTCCGAGCCGCGACCGCGTGAGCCACAGGGCGAAGATCACGATCACCGCGATCGAGATGGCGATCGACACCATGTCGATGACGCTCATCGTCACCGCGCCGAACAGCGCGATCTTCGGGGCGTCTGCACCCGGCAACTGCTTCGTGCCGCCGCCGATGATGTACTGGAACAGGTAGCGCAGCGCGAGCGAGAGACCGATGCTCACGATCATCAGCTGCACCACACCGACCCTTCGTTTTCGCAAGGGTCTCCAGATGATCATGTCGAGCAGCAGGCCCAGCACGGCGGACAGCACGATCGCTGCCGGGTACCCGAGCCACCAGGGGAGCGCGAGCGTGGCGGGCCCCACCAACAGGTAGGCCGCGATCGCGCCGAAAGTCACCATCTCACCGTGGGCGAAGTTCGAGATGCCGGTCGTGCCGTAGACGAGCGTCAGGCCGACGGCCGCGAGGGCGAGCATCAGACCGAACGAGACGCCCTGCACGAGGCGCTGCACCAACTGGTCGAAGAAGCTGGTGACGTTGCGTTCACCTTCGCCGATGAAGAAGTTGACCGTGACGCGGCCACCCTGCCCCATCTCGACTTCTTTGACGTTGGGCGTCTCATCCGCCTCGTCGACGACGGCAATGCCCTCGGGCAGCGTGTTCTCGTCGAGCGTGACGGTGTACGTCTCGCCGCGTTCGGGAACCTGCGCGCTCCACTGACCGTTCTCGTCGGTGACGACGGCCTGCGGCCCTCCGGGGCCGTCGACGAGGAGTGCGACACCCTCGAGCGGCTCGCCGTTGAGTTGGACGTTGCCGCTGATGCGATACGGGTCCCCTTCGGCTGCCAGCGCCGGAGCTGACGTGACGAAGAGCCCACAGAAAACGATGAAGAGCGCGATCAGCGCAGCTATGGTGCGGGCGCGTGCTTTCGGCGCTCCGACCTCGATCGTTGGACTCACTGAACCTCCCAGTCCGGCACCACGCGTGCCGAAGCTCGGGTCGCATCGGCCATGAGTGACGACGGTACGACCCTAATGTGTCGCACGTGTTTCACACATGCTTCTCCCAGAACTTGAGCAAATCGTGATCCGGCATTGCGTTGCATCCGATGAGGAATAATCGCGCACCCGCACGGCTTAGGATTGTCAGCGGAGCGCCTGGTCGCCCCCGCCCCGCACCCCTCGAGATACGCGCCCCAGCGCTGGAGATGCCATGGAGCACAACGACCCGTTCGGTTTCGTCGGACTCACTTACGACGACGTCTTGCTCCTGCCGGGGCACACCGATGTCATCCCGAGTGAAGCCGATACGTCCTCGCGGGTCACGCGCCGCATCACCGTGGCGACGCCGTTGCTGTCGGCGGCGATGGACACCGTGACCGAGTCGCGTCTGGCGATCGCGATCGCGCGCGAAGGCGGCATCGGCATCATTCACCGCAACCTGTCGATCCAGGACCAGGCCGCGATGGTCGACCGCGTCAAGCGCAGCGAGTCGGGCATGATCACCGACCCCATCACGACCACACCGGATGCGACCATCGAAGAGGTCAACGAGCTGTGTGCGACGTATCGCATCTCGGGCCTCCCGGTTGTGGATGACGAAGGCCGCCTTGTCGGTATCGTCACCAACCGCGACATGCGATTCGTCTCCGGTTTCGAGCGCCAGTCGACCCTCGTGCGCGATGTCATGACGCGCGAGAACCTCGTCACCGGAACCGTCGGCATCGGCGCCAACGACGTGATCGCGCTGTTCGCACAGCACCGCGTCGAGAAGCTGCCCCTCATCGACGACGAGGGCAAGCTGGCGGGGCTCATCACCATCAAGGACTTCGACAAGAGCGAGAAGTACCCGCTCGCGACCAAGGACGACCAGGGTCGTCTGCGCGTCGGCGCGGCGATCGGCTTCTTCGGCGACGCGTGGGAGCGTGCCGAGGCACTGCGTGATGTGGGCGTGGACGTCATCGTCGTCGACACCGCCAACGGACAGTCGGCGGGCGTGATCGACATGGTGCGCCGCATCAAGGCCGACGAGTCGTTCGCCGCGATCGACGTGATCGGCGGCAACGTCGCGACGCGCGAGGGCGCTCAGGCGCTGATCGACGCGGGAGTGGATGCCGTGAAGGTCGGCGTTGGTCCGGGCTCGATCTGCACCACCCGCGTCGTCGCGGGTGTCGGCGTGCCGCAGGTGACCGCGATCTACGAAGCGTCGCTCGCGGCGCGCGAGGCCGGAGTGCCGATCATCGCCGACGGCGGTCTGCAGTACTCGGGCGACATCGCGAAGGCACTGGTCGCCGGTGCCGACAGCGTCATGCTCGGCTCGCTGCTCGCCGGTACCGACGAGTCGCCGGGCGAGGTGGTCTTCCAGGGCGGCAAGCAGTTCAAGTTGTACCGCGGCATGGGATCGCTGGGCGCCCTGCAGACGCGTGGCAAGAAGACGTCGTACTCGAAGGACCGCTACTTTCAGGCTGACGTTCCGAGTGACGACAAGCTCATCCCCGAGGGGATCGAGGGTCAGGTCGCGTACCGGGGCCCCGTCTCGGCCGTCGCGTACCAGCTCGTTGGCGGCCTGCGCCAGTCGATGTTCTACGTCGGCGCTCGCACCGTCGAGGAGCTCAAGGCCAAGGGCAAGTTCGTGCGTATCACCGCGGCAGGCTTGAAAGAGTCGCACCCGCACGACGTGCAGATCGTCGTCGAGGCGCCGAACTACCGCAAGTAGCGCGCCGGGGGCGCGGTCCCGGGTCGCGGGGCGCAGTCGCACGTCGCGAGGACCACCTTCGTCACCGAGAAACCACATTCGTCACGAGAAACCACGGCAGACATGGTTTCTCGCGGCAGAAGTGGTTTTTCGCGGGTGCGGTGCGGTGCGTTGCGGTGCGGCGCGGGCGCGGGCGGGCGCGGTTGCGGGGCGGGCGGGGCGCGCAAGGGGGCAGACGGATGCCGCGCAGCGGCGTATCGTCGGCGGCATGTGCCGCAACATCGTTCCCCTGAACAATTTCGAACCGGCCGCGACCGACGCCGAGTGCCATGACGCTGCGCTGCAGTACGTGCGCAAGATCGCCGGCACCACCAAGCCGTCGAAGGCCAACCAGGCGGTCTTCGACCAGGCCGTGGCCGACATCGCCCACGCGACGCGCCACCTGATCGACGGGCTGGTGACCACGGCGCCGCCGAAAATCCGCGAAGACGAGGCCGCCAAGCGCCAGGCGCGTTCGGCCGAACGCTACGAGGCGATCCGTCAGTACCAAGAGAACAAGCGCGCCGCGCGCGCGGCGTCTTGAAGCCAGGGCCGCCGGGCGCGGCATCCCGAACCCCCGGTGTATCCTGATCGGCTCTGCACTTTCGGTGGGGGCAGAAACGGACTCTGCGGTGGGGTACATCGATATCTCGGCGGTCAGCTACTCGCTGCCCGACGGGCGGCCGTTGCTCGATGACGTGTCGTTCCGTGTGGGCGAGGGCTCGACGACGGCGCTGATCGGTCAGAACGGCGCCGGCAAGACGACACTGCTGCGGATCGTCCGCGGTGAGGTGCGCGCCGATTCCGGTGTCGTCCAGATCGACGGCGGGCTGGGGGTCATGGACCAGTTCGTCGGGCACGGTGAGGCGGGGCAGACTGTCCACGACCTGCTGATCACCGTGGCGCCCGAGCGCGTGCGCAGGGCCGCGCGCGAGTTGGCCGACGCCGAAGTCGCGATCATCGAGTCGGACGACCTCGACACCCAGATGCGGTACGCGGGCGCGCTCGCCGACTACGCCGAAGCCGGCGGCTACGAGTACGAGACCGTGTGGGACACGTGCACGATCGCCGCCCTCGGCACGCCATTCGCTCGTGCGCAGTTTCGCGAGCTCACGACGCTCTCGGGCGGCGAGCAGAAGCGTCTGGCGCTCGAAGCGCTGCTGCGGGGGCCCGATCAGGTGCTCCTGCTCGACGAGCCCGACAACTACCTCGATGTTCCCGGCAAGCGCTGGCTCGAAGAGCAACTGCGCGCCACGCCGAAAACGGTGCTCCTCATTTCGCACGATCGCGAGTTGCTCGCCCGTGCCGCCGATCGCATCGTCACGCTCGAAGCCGGGGGAGCGGGCAGTACCGCATGGGTGCACGGCGGCGGGTTCCGCACGTATCACCGCGCGCGAGATGAGCGGATGCTCCGCCTCGACGAGCTACGTCGCCGATGGGATGAACAGCATGCCAAGTTGAAAAGCCTCGTCGCCGACCTCAAGGTGAAGGCCGCGGCGAACGACGGGTTCGCATCGCGATACCGTGCGGCACAGACCCGACTGCGCTTCTTCGAGACCGCGGGGCCGCCGTTGGAGCGCCCCAAGGAGCAGAATCTCGACCTGCGTCTGCGCGGAGCCCGCACCGGACGACGCGCTGTCGTGGCCGAGCGCCTCGAGCTCACCGGTCTGATGAAGCCGTTCGACCTCGAAGTGTGGTTCGGCGATCGGGTCGCCGTGCTCGGGTCGAACGGCTCGGGCAAGTCGCACTTCCTGCGGCTTCTGGCCGCGGGCGGGTCGGATCCCGACGGGCGACTGGGCCATGTCACGACGGCAGGGGGAGCGCTCGAGCCGGTCGGTCACACCGGGCGCGCGACTCTCGGGGCGCGCGTGGTGCCGGGGTGGTTCGCGCAAACTCACCGGCATCCGGAATTCACCGGGCGCACGCTTCTCGACATCCTGCACCGAGGAGAAGACGCGCGAACCGGGCTACCGCGCGATGCGGCGAGCTCGGCGCTGGACCGTTACGGCCTCGTCGCGCAGGCCGAGCAGCGGTTCGAGGACCTCTCGGGCGGGCAGCAGGCGCGGTTCCAAGTGCTGCTGCTCGAACTGTCGGGGGCCACGCTACTTCTTCTGGACGAACCCACCGACAACCTCGACTTGGTGTCGGCCGAAGCCCTGCAAGAGGCGCTCGCGCGCTTCGAAGGCACCGTGCTCGCGGTGACGCACGACCGGTGGCTCGCGCAATCGTTCGACCGGTTCGTGGTGTTCGGCAGCGACGGGCGGGTATACGAGTCGGATGCGCCGGTGTGGGACGAAGCGCGCGTGGTGCGCGAGCGATGAAGCTGGCGACGTCGCTGTCGGCGTGGCCGACTAGTCTGGTGGGGTGAACATGGAGATCGAGATCGGGCGCGCCAAGCGCGCACGCCGCGCGTACACGTTCGACGACCTCGCGGTGGTGCCCTCGCGGCGCACGCGTAACCCCGAGGATGTGTCGACCGCATGGTCGATCGACGCGTTCCAGTTCGACATCCCCGTTATCGGGGCTCCCATGGACTCGGTCGTCAGCCCCAAGACAGCGATCATGCTCGGTCAGCTCGGCGGCCTGGGCGTGCTCGACCTCGAAGGTGTGTGGACGCGGTACGAAGACCCGCAGCCGCTGCTCGACGAGATCGCGATGCTCGACAAGGCGGACGCCACGCGTCGCATGCAAGAGCTGTACTCGTCGCCGATCAAGCCCGAGCTCGTGCGGGATCGCCTCGCCGAGATCCGCGCGGCCGGCGTCACCGTCGCCGGTGCCCTCACGCCCCAGCGCACGCAGGAGCTGTACGAGACCGTCGTCGCCGCGGGCGTCGACCTGTTCGTGATCCGTGGCACCACGGTGTCGGCCGAGCACGTGTCGAGCGTTGACCAGCCGCTCAACCTCAAGAAGTTCATCTACGACCTCGACGTCCCCGTGATCGTCGGCGGCGCCGCCACCTACACCGCGGCGCTGCACCTCATGCGTACTGGCGCGGCCGGTGTCCTTGTCGGATTCGGCGGGGGAGCGGCATCCACCACTCGCGCAACTTTGGGTCTGCACGCGCCGATGGCGACCGCGGTCGCCGACGTCGCCGGTGCGCGCCGCGACTACCTCGACGAGTCGGGCGGGCGCTATGTGCACGTCATCGCCGACGGCGGTGTGGGTACCTCGGGCGACATCGTCAAGGCGCTCGCGATGGGGGCGGATGCCGTCATGCTCGGCGTCGCACTCGCCCGTGCCACCGACGCGCCCGGCCAGGGCTACCACTGGGGCCCCGAGGCGCACCACAGCAAGCTGCCGCGCGGTCGCCGCGTGAAGGTCGACCAGGTCGCCTCGCTCGAAGAGGTGCTGTACGGCCCGGCGCCCGTCGCCGACGGCACGGCCAACCTCATCGGAGCGCTGCGCAAGTCGATGGCGACGACGGGGTATTCCGACCTCAAGGAGTTCCAGCGCGTCGAGGTTGTCGTCGCGCCGTACGCCAACAGATGACTGAGATCGATCCCGCTCGGGATGCCGCGCCGGCAGACCCCGAGGTGTTTCCCCCCACGCTGCGCGAAGTCATGCTGCGCCCGGCGTGGCTGGGACTGCTCGCGCTGTGCCTCGTCGTCGCCGGCGTGTTCGCATGGCTCGGTCAATGGCAGCTCGACGCGGCGATCGACACCGACCCGCCGCCCGCCGGGGCGACCGAGCAGGTGCGCCCGCTCGAAGATGTCGCCGGCCCGGGCGAGAACATCCCCGAGCCCGTCGTCGGCCAGCGTGTCGAGACATCGGGCGTGTGGGTCCCGGGCGACTTCATCGTGGTGCAATCGCGCTACAACGGCGGGGTCGAAGGCTTCTGGGTGACCGGGCAACTGCGGCTCGAGGGGACGGATGAGCCCACCTCGGCGGCCGTCGCCATCGGGTGGGCGGCCACCGCCGACGACGCGCAGCGGGCTGTCGAAGTGCTCGAGGCGGATGCCGCGGCATCCGATCTACACACGATCACCGGTCGACTGATCTCTGACGAAGGACCGGGGCTGCCCCCGCGCGGGGAGGACCCGCAGACCCTCACGCGCATGTCGACCGCGGCGCTGCTCGGGCAGTGGCACGACGTGCAGCAACTGAACGTCTACCGCCCGTACATCGCATCGGTGGAGCCGATGGCGGGGCTCGATGCGATCGACTCGCCGGCTCCCGAGCAGCAGAGCGCGGTCAACTGGCTGAACATCTTCTACGCGATCGAGTGGGCGATCTTCGCCGGCTTCGCGTTCTACCTCTGGTACCGGCTCGCCCGCGATCAGTGGGAGAAAGAGGTCGAAGACCTCGAGGATACCGCCGAGGTCTGATCGCTGAAACGGACCGTCGTGCGTGAGGCGGCGCGCGGGAGCGCCCGTCTCATGCACGAGCGTCCGTCTCAGGCGTGTAGCTGATCGATGGTGTGGCGCGTGCGCTTGTTGCGCAATAGCCGGTCGATGTGCGGGTCCGCGGGGCGATCCCTGGGCACGCCTGCCGCGGTCAGAATGCGTTCCAAACGGTCGGGATGCCAGACATCCATCCACTCCCAGCGCGCGACACGTCGGACCACGCGCAAGAGGGCTACTTCGCGCTTGCGCTCGTTCCTGATCGCTTGCACCTCGGGGCCGAACCGCGCGTCGTACTTCACGGCGCCATCGGCTTCGCCCACGACGCTGACGTCTCGCCAGAAGAAATCGGCGCGGGACGTGCCCTCATCGAGGCGAAACGACACCTGGAGCTCCGGAGGGCGAAACCCCAGAGCGCCGATCACGACACGACTGAGGGATTCGAGAACGGACTCCGACCGCGGATCAGCCAAGTCAACGGCATTGAGTGCTTGGCGCCTCCCGCGTTTGCTGGCTTGCGTGCGCAGTCGGTGCTTCACGGCATCCAGCGAAAGCCCTAATCTCAGTGCGGCATCAAGGACTGCCACTCCCAGCGCCAGCGGCAGCACGCGCAGCAGATCCACGGTCGTGTCGAGCAATGAAGTCACGGACACTCCCGCCCGAGTGACGACCTCCCGGGGGTCGCAACTGGCGTGCACCGTCACGTCGCCGCGGGTGCACGTGCGCTGTGCGTGCAGCGAATAGAGGTGGATGCGCGGTTCTCCGAACACCGGCAGGCCGTGAAATACCGCGGCAGACTCGAGCGCAAAGATGGGGTTCTTGAGACTCAGGGATGCCACCTCCACTCGCACGCGGTATTGCTCATACCGCGGCAGCCCGCGCCACCACTCCGGATGAGCGTAGGCACCGCGGCGAATCTTGATGTGCCCTGCGATGTCGTAGGACCGCGCACCTCGCTTACTCCACTGGATGGCGTCGTGCATGTGGATCACCGTGCCGCACATCGCGTACCGGCGTCCCTGCGCGGGCGGAACTGTGGACAACGCCCGTGCGAACCGAACTGGGGAGGAGGGCGCCAGAGCCCGCACCCACTCGGGCGCGCCGCACGCGCCACGGATGCGCGGGCGCGGTCGGCCCTGTAGGCGCCCCGCACGCTGCGTGAGACGGACCCCCGTGCATGAGGCGGCGCGTGGGAGGGTCCGCCTCACGCACGAGCGTCCGCTTCACGGGAGCGCGGGTGCGCGGGTGCGCGGGTGCGCGAGCGTGGGTGCGAACGTGCGCGGCGGGGCGGCGTGGCGGGGCGTGGGGCAAACGGCGGGCACCGAGCCCGCAGCGGACACGGAATAAGCGCCGGGAGGCACGGGTAGGATGGAGCGCATGCCCCGCGCCCCCAAACTCGCGTCGTTCCCCGCGATCCGCGGCGCCCTGAAGTTCTACCAGATCTGCTCTGTCATCACGGGCGTCGGCCTCTTGCTCTTGTGCGCCGAGATGGTGCTGAAGTACACGCCGCTGCACGTCGAGGTCTTCATGGGCGGCTCGGGTGGATTCCTGTGGCTCGCACCCGTCGTCGAAGGCCCCGAGGGCCTCGAATCCACTGGAGACGGCCTCAACCTGTCGCTCGGCATCCTCGTCGCACACGGCTGGTTCTACGTCGTCTACCTCTTCGCATGCTTCCGTATGTGGAGCCTCATGCGCTGGAACGTGATCCGACTCGGGATGCTGGCTGCCGGTGGCGTGATTCCGCTGTTGTCGTTCTTCATGGAGGCCAGAGTCGGCCGCGAAGTGAAGACCTATCTCGCAGAGCGCGAAGCAGAAGAAATGCACACGCGTTCTGAGCGATCGTCCCTCACCCACGCCATCCCGACGGAGAACAAGCGTTGACACAGCAAACCGAGACTTCGCAGCGGCCCGTCCTCGTCGTCGACTTCGGCGCACAGTACGCACAGCTCATCGCCCGCCGCGTGCGCGAAGCGGGCGTCTACAGCGAGATCGTGCCCCACACCGCCACGGCGAAGGAGATCGCCGCGAAGGAGCCGGTCGGCATCATTCTGTCGGGCGGTCCGTCGTCGGTGTACGAACCGGGGGCGCCGTCACTTGACGCGGGTGTGTTCGACCTCGGCGTTCCGACGCTCGGCATTTGCTACGGCTTCCAGGTGATGGCGAAGACTCTGGGCGGCGAGGTCGCCCAGACCGGGCTGCGCGAATACGGCGCGACGGATGCCACGATCGCCGGCGATGGAGGCGTTTTGCTGGCCGGGCAACCCGCCGAGCAGAACGTCTGGATGAGCCACGGCGACCAGGTCTCGCAGGCGCCGGAGGGCTTCGAGGTGCTCGCCTCGACGAGCGCCACCAAGGTTGCTGCCTTCGGCAACGACGACAAGCGTTTCTACGGTGTGCAGTGGCATCCCGAGGTCAAGCACTCCGACCACGGACAGCGCATCATCGAGAACTTCCTCCACAAGGCGGCGGGTCTGCCGGCCGACTGGAACAGCGGCAACGTCATCGCCGAGCAGGTCGAGAAGATCCAGGCGCAGGTCGGTACCGGCCGCGTGATCTGCGGTCTGTCGGGCGGCGTCGACTCCGCCGTTGCGGCGGCCCTCGTGCACAAGGCCGTCGGCGACCAGCTGGTCTGCATCTTCGTCGACCACGGTCTGCTGCGAAAGAACGAGCGCGAGCAGGTCGAGCAGGACTACGTCGCATCGACCGGCGTTCGCCTGGTGACCATCGACGCGCGAGAGCAGTTCCTGAACGCGCTCGCCGGCGTCAGCGACCCCGAGCAGAAGCGCAAGATTATCGGCCGCGAGTTCATCCGGTCGTTCGAAGCCGCCGAGAAGGCGCTCATCGCCGAGGCTGAGGCCGACGGCCAGCCGATCCGGTTCCTCGTGCAGGGGACGCTGTACCCCGACGTTGTCGAGTCCGGCGGCGGCACGGGCACGGCGAACATCAAGTCGCACCACAACGTGGGTGGCCTCCCCGAAGACCTGCAGTTCGAGCTCGTCGAGCCGCTGCGCACCCTGTTCAAGGACGAGGTGCGTGCGATCGGTCGCGAGCTGGGCCTGCCCGAAGTGATCGTGGGTCGCCAGCCCTTTCCGGGCCCCGGCCTCGGAATCCGGATCGTGGGTGAGGTCACCGCTGACCGCCTCGAGATTCTGCGTGATGCCGACGCGATCGCGCGCGAAGAGCTGACCAAGGCGGGCCTCGACAACGACATCTGGCAGTGCCCGGTCGTGCTGCTGGCCGATGTTCGCTCGGTCGGCGTGCAGGGTGACGGTCGCACGTACGGTCACCCGATCGTGCTGCGTCCGGTTTCGTCTGAAGACGCCATGACGGCTGACTGGACGCGCCTGCCCTACGACGTGCTGTCGAAGATCTCGAACCGCATCACCAACGAGGTGCGCGAGGTCAACCGGGTCGTGCTCGACGTCACGTCGAAGCCCCCGGGGACCATCGAGTGGGAGTGATCTGACGCGTGAGCGCGGTCGCCTTCCCCGACGCTGAGTATCTCGTCCTGTCGAGCAGGCTGATCCCCGACATGGACGGTGGCTACACGCTGGCCACACTCGCGCGGGCGCGGCAGATGGCGGCATCCGGCATCTACGACGGTGCGGGCCCGTGGCTGCTCACCGTTGATCCCGGCACGCCCGAGGATCACGCGCGCCATCGGGCGACGTTCGACGGCCGCGACCTGGTGACGGACCCCGCGCGCATGCGCAACCTGTTCGACGAGGCGGCGGCACCCGGCGGGGGTGCGGCGGACTGGCTGCGGCGTGCCGCACGGCCCGGTGAGCCCGATCCGGCGCTGGAGTATCGGGTGATTCCGGATGCCGCGGGCCGGCCCTGCGTCGGTCTCCCCGTGATCGCGGGGGACCCCGATTGGCACGTCTCGACCGCGCCGGTCGCCGTGTATGACGAGGACGGCGCGGTGGCGGGCGTTGTCGACGGGTTCGGCGGACTGTACCGGGCGTGGCTGAGCCACGTGGTCGACGAGGTGCGCGCGGGCGACGCTGAGCGCCCGGTCGTTGTGCTGTGCGAATCGCGGCAGCTCGGTGAACTTCTCGTGGGGTGGCAGGACAGCGGCATCCGTCTCGTACATGCGATCCACACGATCCACCTCGAGCCGCCGTACGAGCCCGACGGTCCGATGAACTCGCTGTGGTCGCGGTGGTTCACGCTCGCCGAAAGGTTCGACGCCGTGCTGTGGCCGACGCGCTCGCAGCGGTCGGACGTGGTGGCGCGCTTCGGGGAAGACGACGTGCACGTCGTCGTGCCGCACGCGGTGCCGCCGGTCGATAGCGTGACGGCCGCGCACGACCGGGTGCACGGCCGAGTCGTGATGCTCAACCGACTCGCGCCGGGCAAGCGCGTCGACCTCGCGATCAGCGCGTTCGTCGACGTGATCGCCGCGGTTCCGGATGCCCGGCTCGACATCTATGGCGACGGGCCCCTGCGGGCGGAGTTGCAGGAGCTGATCGACGAGGTCGGGCTCGGCACGCACGTGACGCTGCGCGGGCTGACCGGCGACCCTGGTCGCGTGCTGGATGAGGCATCCGTCTTCCTGTCGACCTCGGCGTTCGAGGGGCAGGGGCTGTCGCTGGCCGAGGCGATGGTGCACGGATGCCCGGTGGTGGCGTTCGACATCCGCTATGGACCCCGCGACCTGTTGTCTGCTGGGGGAGGCGTGCTGGTGCCCGATGGCGAGACCGGCGCGCTGGCCGACGCGCTGATCGACGTGCTGCAGAGCCCCGAGCGCCGCGCGCAGCTGTCGCACGAGGGTGTGGCGGCCGCGCGAGCGGTCGACCCCGAGCATGTGATGGCGGCGCTGGCGTCGGCGGTGCGCGACGCGCTCGCGCGCCCGTCGCGCCGCGCGTAGCGCCGGGCGTCGCGCCGCGGGGCCGCCGGCTCGCCGGATTGCCGCCCCGCCGCCCGCACCGCCCCGCCCACTGGACCCCGCTCGCCACGGGTGGCACCGGCCTGTCGTCCGCCGCCGGGGCGGCCGTAACTCCTGAGATCTGAAGTGTCCCAGGTTTCTTGCCGCTCCTATGCGGGTTGCGGCTCTCGGTTGAGGGTCGCGTAGTGGGCTTGCTCAAACTCCGCGGGTGTGGCGTAGCCCAGGCTCGAGTGAAGCCTACGAGTGTTGTACCAGTCGACCCATCCGGCGGTCGCGTACTCGACGTCTGCGATCGTACGGTAGGGGCCGTCGTGGAACACGGTCGTGCGGATGCACTCGGCCTTGTAGAGCCCGTTGATCGTCTCCATGAGCGCGTTGTCGAGCGCGTCCCCGACCGAACCAACGGACGGTGCGATGCCGTCGAGGGCGAGTTTGTCGGTGTAGGCCAGCGAGACGTATTGAGACCCGGCGTCGCTATGCGCCCGGAGCTGATCCGGGGCGATGGGGTGGCCTTGCCGACCGCGTTCCCACAGTGCCATCCGCAGCGGGATCATCACGAGCTCGACGTGTTTGGTGGTCTGCGCATGCCAGGCGACGATGCGCTGCGAGTACACGTCGACGATGAACGCGACGTAGACCCAGCCGGCCCAGGTGCGGCAGTACGTGAAGTCCATCACCCAGGTGTGATCCGGTCTGGGGGCGGTGAAGTCCCGGTTCAGCAGGTCCCCGGCACGGATCCCGTCCTTCGCGGGGATCGTGGTGCGGATGCCCTTGTCGCGGCGGATGCCCGACAACCCGAGCGTCCGCATGGCACGGTCGACCGCGCCGCGGGACGCGGCAGGGACCGTGGTGCGGCGGATCAGCGCGGTCATCTTCCGCCGCCCGTAGAGCCCTTCCGGGGTCAGCACCCGACGCTGCCGGCCGCCGACCTCGACGACGGTCCAGGCGGCCTCGCGCACCGCGTCCACGACGAGCGCGTCGGTGACCGTCCTGGTCGATACGAGACCTTGCCGCCAGGCCCGGTAGGTGCGCGCGGCGATCTGGCAGCCCTGCTCACGCAGGACGCGGATGATCGACTCGACCGCGTGCCCCTCGGCTCTCATCGTGTCGATGAAGCCCAGCATCAACGGTTGCGGGGGTCGAGTTCCCCCACGAAGAAAGTCGTCGCCGCACGCAGGATCGCGACGTCTTCCCGCAGCCGGGCGTTCTCGGCCTTGAGTCGCTTGATCTCCGCGTGCTCGACCGACGTCACCCCGTCACGGGTACCGTCGTCGATATCGGCTTGCAGCACCCACCGCCGCACGGTCTCGATACCGACACCGACCTGGCGGGCCACGGCCGCTGACGCGGCCGTCAACGACGGATACTCCGACCGGTGCTCACGCACGAGCCTGACGGCACGCTCCCGGAGCGCGGGATCGATCTTCTTCGGCATGACTGACATCCTTCCAACTCAAAAGGATGCGGCATCAAACCTGGGGCGCTTCATGCCGCGCGCCGTGCGCCGCCCCGCTCGCCACGGGTGGCACCGGCCTGTCGCCCGCCGCCGGGGCGGCCGTAACTCCTGAGATCTGTGGTGGTTGGTTGCCGTACGGGCGCGGGGTGGCGGTGATTCGGCCGGTTTTCCGGAGTTAGGGATGCTGGCCGGCGGGTGCCGGGTGCCGGGTGCCGGGTGCCGGGTGCCGGGTGCCGGGTGCCGGGTGCCGGGTGCAGGGTGCGCCGGGCACCGCTCGCCGTAACTCCTGAGATATGTGGCGGTTGGCGGCCGTACGGGTGCGGGATGGCGGTGATTCGGCCGGTTTTCCGGAGTTAGGGGTGCTGGCGGGGTGCCACGGCCCGGCTCGGCCCCCGCCCCCGCCCTCCGACGCGAAGCGGCCGCCCGGAGAACCGGACGGCCGCTCGACGGCGCTGCGCGCTCGGCGCTGAGCGCTGCGCGCGCTAGTTACTGCGCAGGATCGCGATGATGCGCAGGATCTCGACGTACAGCCACACGACGGTGACCATGATGCCGAAGGCTCCCATCCAGCCGAACTTGCGGGGGGCGCCGTTGCGCACGCCGCGCTGGATCTGGTCGAAGTCCATGACGAGCGAGTACGCGGCCATGAAGACGATGAACACACCGAGGATGAGACCGATCGGGATTCCGGCGATCTGCTCGCTGTACAGGCCGAAGGGGCCACCGGCCATCGGGGCGTTGAACAGCATCATGAAGACGTTGATGAGCGAGAAGACGAGGTAACCCATCATCGCAATCATCCAGATCTTGGTGGCCTTCTTCGACGCGCGCACCTTGCCGCTGGCGAACAGGGCGAGGGTGACGCCAACGACCGAGAGGGTCGCGAGGGTCGCCTGCACCACGATGCCGGGCCAGATGAACTCGAAGTAGGCCGAGATGCCACCGATGAACAGACCCTCGAACGCGGCGTAGGCGAAGATCGCGCCGGGGCGGATCTTCTTGCGCGAACCGAAGATGACGACCATCGACATGACGAAGCCGCCGATACCGCCGACGATCCAGGGGAGGATCGTGGGGTTGGGGTTCGCCACGGTGACCGGAGCCATCGTCCACATCCAGCCGACGACGGCGGTGACGGCGAGGATGGCGAACAGGCCAACGGTCTTGATGACGGTGTCTTCCACCGTCATGCGGTCGGTCTCGATCGCTCCGGCAGACGGCGCGGCGTACATGCCCTCGAGGTGGGCCTGCGCTGCGGCGTCAGTGCCGGCGTGCTGTGCTGCCGAGAACTGGGTCTGGCCACCAAGGTTCGCTGCCTGAGCGCCACCGGGGTAGGTACGGACGGCGTTTTGGTCCTGGAACGCCGGGTTGTTGAACGCGGGGTTGTTGAGGGCCACTGCTCTCACACTCCAATGTCGGGGGTTGACGCAGATTTCTGCGTGAAAACAACGATATCTGACGCCGCGTGATTCTCTGCCTCCTGAACTGGGAGTGCGCTTTGAGCAGAACATGAGAAGTCGGATGCCGCACCCCGGCGTCACTTTCGGCGGTTAGCCTGGCCGGGTGCCACGCAGACCTCCGCTCGTGATCGGTCACCGGGGTGCGCCGGGCTACCGGCCGGAGCACTCGCGGTCGTCGTATGCGCTCGCCCTGCAGATGGGGGTGGATGCCGTCGAGCCAGACGTCGTCGTCTCGCGTGACGGGGTTCTGGTGGTGCGTCACGAGAACGAGATCTCGGGCACCACCGATGTCTCCACCCGGCCGGAATTCGCCGACAGGCACACCACGAAGGTGATCGACGGGGTCTCGCTGACCGGATGGTTCACCGAGGACTTCACGTGGGATGAACTCGCCACGCTCAAGTGTCGCGAGCGGCTGCCCGACCTGCGCCCGTCGAGCGCGACGTTCGATGACGAGCAGCCTGTCCTGCGCTTGCGCGATGTGCTCGACCTCGTCGCCGAGGGTTCGCTCGAGCACGGCAGGCGCATCGGCGTCGTGCTCGAGATCAAACACGCGACGTACTTCGCGTCGCTCGGCTTCGACATGGCTGACCTCGTGGCGACCGAGTTGCGGGAGGCCGGTTGGGCGCGGGGCGAGCACCCGCTCACGGTCGAGTCGTTCGAATCGACCGTGTTGCGTGAGGTGCGGGAACACGGCATCCGCTCATCGTTCATTTATCTGCTCGAGGCGTCGGGTCGCCCGTTCGACCTGTTCAGTGCGCACGGCAAGGCGGCGCTGACGTACCCGCAGACGGCGGCGCCGGCGGGGCTCGACGCGCTCGCGGGCACCGTGGACGGCATCAGCGTCGACAAGCGCATGATCCTCGCGCCCGACAAGCTCGGTCGACTCACCGGCCCCTCGCCGGTGGTCGCCGACGCGCACGCGCGCGGGCTGAAGGTCTTCACGTGGACGTGCCGCCCCGAGAACCGCTTCCTCGCGCGTTCGCTGCGCACCAAGGGCGACCCGGGGGAGTTCGGCGACTACGAGGTCGAGTGGCAGATGATTCGGGATGGCGCGCCCGACGGAATCTTCGTCGACCACGCCGATCTGGGGGTGGCGTTCTTCCGGCGTTGATCGGAAAAGACGTCCGTCACTGGCGACGTTGCGCGTTTGTGATGTCGCGGTTGGGTGATCGTGGCGACGTGTTCTTCGGGCGTTTACCGCGGGGTGCCGTGGCGGTTCACCTCGCGGCGGCACAGTGGAGCCATGTTCCGTCGAACTCTGGCCGACATCACGGCCACGTTGAGGTGGCGCCGCCGCGCGCGCCGTACGACGTGGCGGCCCGTCGTTCCCGGCCGCTACTGAGCGGGCGGGACGGGTGGCGCAGCCCGCGTGGGGATGCCGGCGGCACATGCACGGGACGACGGCGTCGGTCGCGGCTGAGCAGCCTACGCGCACCCGGGAGACCCGCTCACGCGTCCCAGGTCAGCGGCGCAAAACATTCCGGAGCGCGGTTAGTGGCATCCGCTCATCTGTCACCTAGAGTGACACTGTGACGGCAGAGAGCAGCGTGGCATCGAGCGGTACGGTGGCGGGGATTTTGGCGACCGGCGTGCGGCGGTCCTTCGGCGACGTGCACGCGGTGCGCGATGTGTCGCTGGTGGCGCAGCCGGGGCGCGTGACGGGGCTTGTCGGCCCGAACGGCTCGGGTAAGACGACGCTGCTGCTGATGCTGTCGTCGCTGCTGGCGCCGGATGCGGGTGAGATCCGCATCGACGGCATCGACCCCGTCGCAGACCCGCAGGGTGTGCGCGCGATCCTCGGATGGATGCCCGATGCGCTCGGCGCGTGGAACTCGCTCAACTCGCTTGAGACGCTCGAAGTGACGGGCCGTCTGTACGGGCTCAGCGCCGACGCCGCGAAGGCGCGCGCACGCGCGCTGCTCGCCGAGGTCGGGCTCGAGAAGCTCGCGACATCGCCCGCCAGGGTCCTCTCGCGCGGGCAGAAGCAGCGCCTCGGCCTCGCGCGAGCGCTGGTGCACGACCCGCGGGTGCTGCTGCTGGACGAACCCGCCTCGGGGCTTGACCCCCAAGCGCGCGTCGAGTTGCGTCTGCTGCTGCGTCGCTTCGCGGCCGAGGGGCGCACGGTGCTGGTGTCGAGCCACATCCTGTCGGAACTCGAAGAGGTCGTCGACGACGCGGTGTTCATGCTCGCGGGCGAAACGGTGCACAGCGATCGGGTGGCGGCTGCGGCATCCAGGGCCCGTCCTTGGCGCATTCGTGTGCTCGGCCTCGAACCTGAGGATGCCCGGCAGAAGGTCGCCGAAGCGCTGGTCGCAGACCCGGCGATTCTCGGCGTCGACCGGCGCGACGTCGTGATCGCTTTCGCGTCGGAGGATGACGCGGCCGGAGCGCTGCGAAGGATGATGGATGCCGGGCTCGACGTCGTCGAATTCGCCGCGGCGCAGGGGAGCTTGGAGCATACGTTCCTCGACCTGGGCAAGGGAGGTGCGGGCGCATGAATGCACAGCGACTGGGCACACTGATTCGACTCGAGCTGCTGCAGCGCACGCGAAGCGTCGCGTGGTACGTGCTGCTCGGAGTCTTCGCGGTCCTGCTGCTGATCGTCACGGCTGTGTCGTTCACCGCGATGGCCTACACCGAAGACCCGGGCATCTGGATCTTCTCGGTAGTGGTGTACTTCACGCTGTTGCTGGTCATGTTGGTCTCGCCCACGCTCAGCGGAAACGCGATCAATGGGGATCGGGATGCCGCGGTGCTCGCGCCCGTGCAGGTGACCCTGGCCACCACCCTCGAGATCCTGATGGGCAAGTTCCTCGCGGCATGGATCACCGGATTGGCGTTCGTCGCCGTATCGGTGCCGTTCTTGATCGTCGCGACGATTGCCGGGATCGGCAGTCCGTTCACGATCACGGTGTCGCTGTTGGTGATGATCGTCGAGATCGGGGTGGTGGCGGCCATCGGGGTGGCGCTCAGCGGCATCCTGGCTCGCCCCCTCTTCTCGGTCGCGGTGACGTATCTGGTGGTCGCCGCGTTCACCGTCGGAACGCTCATCGCGTTCGGTCTGGGCGGTCTGGCCGCGCAGTCGCAGGCGACGAATGAGTACCGGTCGGTGGACTGGAGCCAGTACCAGGGGGATACGTTCCCGTGTATGCCGGGCGAGAGCCCGAGCGCGGATTATCCGTGCGATGACGACGTCGAGTTGGAATGCCTGGAGTGGGAGTCGTACAGCTACACCGTGCCGCGGTTCGACCGCGTGTGGTGGATTCTGGCGGCGAACCCGTTCGTGATTCTGGCCGATGCGACTCCGGCGCAGTTCGATCGTGACGGCTACCCGACCGACCTGTTCGGGGAGGTGAAGTTTGGTGTGCGCTCGGCGCAGCAGACGCCTGAGCTCGAGCAAAGAAATGACGAGTGCTCGCCGACGGCGTGGGAGGAGCCGCCGACGCCGGAGGAGATCGTGGCGACGAGCGCTCCGAGTTGGTTCGTCGGGCTGACGCTGCAGCTGCTCCTCGCCGGTGGACTGCTGTGGTGGGCCTGGGCGCGCACGCGCACCCCTGCGACGCAACTGCCTCCGGGTACTCGCATCGCGTAGGGGTGCTCGCTGGGCGACAAATCAGCGGATCAGACCGGGGTGTCGGCGACGTCCTCGCCGATGCGCGCGGCGCGACGGCGGCGGGCGCGGTCAAGCAGCGCCATCGTGGGCGTGGCGGCGATGCCGTGAATCAGGATCGAGCCGACGACGACCGCCGTCACGATCGCCCACAGGCGGTCTTCGCCGGCGAAGTCGCCGTGCTGCAGCCCGTAGGCGATGTAAAACAGTGAGCCCACGCCCCGCACACCGAAGAACGCGATGACGAAGCGTTCGCGCGGGCCGGTCTTGCCGGGGGTGAGTCCGATCCAACCGGCAAGCGGGCGGATCACGAGAATCAACACGATCACGAACACAATGTCGGGCAGCGTGAGGGAATCCAGGATGCCGCGGGCCACCGCCCCGCCCACCAGGATCAGCACGACGACGGTGAGGAGTCGCTCGATCTGTTCGACGAACGTGTGCAGGACGAGGTGCACTCCGTCGCGGCGCTCGGCGGCGCGGATGGTGCAGGCGCAGACGAAGACGGCGATGAACCCGTAGCCTTCGACGAGCTCGGCCACTCCGTAGGCGATGAGGGTGGCAGCGAGGGCGATGAAGCCGTCGGCCTTTGAGGTGAACCCGATGCGTTGCGAGAAGGTCGAGAAGAACAGGCGGCTCAGGAGCCAGCCGGTGGCGAGGCCCGTCGCCACGCCGAGCGCGATGCGCCAGCCGACGTCGACGAGGAGCCATTCGCCGAGCCAGCCCGAGGGGGCGAGGCCGACCAGGCTGATGGCGATTGCGGCGTAGGTGAAAGGGAAGGCGAGCCCGTCGTTCAGGCCGGCTTCCGAGGTGACGGCGAAGCGCGCCTCGTCGTCGTCATCCTCGTCTTCGTCGCCGGTTTTGGTCTCGGCGTGGTCGTCGTTGTGCTCGACGTCTCCTCGGTCGGGGTCACCGCCCTCGGCGCCTTCGTCGGCGGCATCCGCATCTTCGGTCACAGGTTCGCTGACTTGGACTTCGCCTGCAAGCACGGGGTCGGTGGGGGCGAGGGCGGCGGCGAGCAACACGGCGCCGGCGGCACCGAGGCCGAGGCCCCACCATCCGAGGAAGATGACGGCGGCGATCGTGAGGGGCATGGTGATGGCCAGCAGGCGCCAGGTCGTCGACCATGTGCGCCAACGGAAAACGCGGTTGATGGCGAGGCCGGCACCCATGAGCGAGATGAGTACGCAGAGTTCGGTGAGGTGCACCGCGATGAAGGAGTGCTCGGTCGGGTCGGGGTCGGGCAGGTCTGGCAGCAGGGCGAAGACGCCGATGCCCACGGCAACGAAGACCATGGGCATCGAGATGGGCAGGCGTCCGAGCAGCCAAGGGAGCAGCGCAGCGACCAGCATCGCGACACCGATGGCGAAGTACGTCGCGCCGACGGGATCGAGAACCATGAGGTCATCTTCGCGGGTTTCGGGTCGCCGGTGGGTGGTGATTCGGTGGGCGCTATCATGTGCGCCGCGCGGTGCTGTGTGCGGGGCTGCGCGGGTGATGCGCGCCCGACGCTGTGCGGGGACTCAGAACGGGGCCGGGTCGAACTCGGCATCCGTGGCGAAGTACACCCCTGACGAGGGGTGGTCCGGATAGACCTTGCCGGTCGGGCTCGTCCATTCGAGGACGCCGCCGGGTTTCTGCACGACGGACCACGGCGTGTGGTGCTTCATGGTGTGGTGGCGACGACAGAGGTGTGCCATGTTTTCGGTTGCGGTTCGGCCGCCGTGTTCCCATGCGATGGTGTGATCGATGTCACTGCGCGCCGCGGATTGTCGACACCCGGGGAATCGGCAGTGTTGATCGCGTACGGCCAAGAGTCTTCGCATCGGAGGTGAGGGCGAATATCGATCGACGGCGAGGACTGCGCCAGATATCGGATGGGTGAGAACGCGATCCCAGCCGGGAGCGTGTGCGGCGAGTTTGCGTGCCATGTCGGGGTCGATCGGCCCGCGCCCGGTGAGAGATACGGCGTCGAACGGGTCGTCGGCGGGGGATTCGATCAGCGACAGCACCGGGACGGTGATCTGCACGCTCGCGCGGATGCTACCGAGCCCGGTGTCGGTGGTTCCGATGTGCCCGATCGGGTCAGAAGCGAGCAGCAGGTCGGCGACGAGGTCGGCCCGGATGGCGTCGAGCGTGCGGCGGGCCGCGAGCAGGGCTTCGAGGTGTGCACGGGCGGCCGTGGCATCCTGTCCCTGCTGCTCTGCGATCTTGACGGCTTCGCGGGCATCGCGGATGGCATGGGTGTCAGCGTCGGCGACGTCGCGTGCCATGCGGGTGAGGCGGTCGTGGATGCCGTGGATCAGCACCATGGGTGCGACGAGGTGCAGCTCGGCCATGCCGTCGTCGAGGTCTTGCATGCTCACCGAGCGCTTCGTGGTGGCGGCGGTGTGGCGCTCGCTGAAGGTCTCGTCGAGGAACCACTCGGCGCGCCGCTTCGCGATCGGGCGCAGCCGAGTGGCGGACTCGGCCTCGGCGTAGGGGAGCACGCTGGCCTCGTACTCCGCGATCAACAGTGGCTCGGTGATGCGCTCGCCGGCCTCGAGGATCACGCGCGCGTGCGCGAATGAGATGCGGCCCGCTTCGAGCGACTCGGTCGTCTGCGGGAAGCGCTCGACCAAGCGCGTGGAGTCGGCGAGTTGGCGTTGCACCGTGCGATCAGACACGCGAAGTGCGGTCGCGAACTCTGCGGCGACCGAGCGGTGCGCGAAGTCGGCTTCGGAGCGCGAGTCTGCGGCATCCGCCCACTCTTCGGCGATGACGTCGGCCCGGGCCATCGCGCGCGCCTCTTGAGCCTGCAGCATGGCCATTTGCTTGCGAAGCTCAGTCACTTCGGCCACCACCGGGGCGAGCCGCGCGGCGGCGGCTTCGGCGGGATCGGGGGCCGTATTGGTCATGCTTCGATCATGCCAGGGGGGTCAGACATTGGTTCGGGAGTGCGGAGGTGCGGGTGCCGCTGAGCGGCGAAACTGCATACGACGTCGGGTGCGGACGTGGGCGCGGTGGCGTCGGGGATCTCGGCGGGGACACGCAGGATGCGCGCGCGAGGTGGGACCGGGACGTCGAGGTTCTCAAGCGACGCGGACTCGGGCGGCCCGGGCGCGGTGCTGAGCCGGCGCAGGTCGTTGCGCTCCGCCTGACAGCTGATGAGCTCGCGGCTCTCGACGCTCGCGCCGAGCGAGAGCACAAGACGCGCTCGGAGCTCATCCGCGAAGCAATCGCCGCACACGCCGCGTGAAGGTCCACGATTCTGCGCTCAAGCACGGCATCGCGCCGGAGGACATCATCCAGGCGGCGTCGTCGCCGCTGTGTATCGACGACCTCGACGAGGACTCGCCTGCTCGCCAACTCCGGCTCGGCTTCGACTCGCAAACGACTTGGCGCACGAGAAATCCCACCCGCGCATGTTCCCCACATGTCATTGCGGTTCCGCTTTTCCGCGCCTTCAACCGCGCGGAGGCGGACCGCTACCGAACGAATCCTGCGTGAACTCTCCCACCGCGCCGAGAACTGTCAACGGACCTTCGTCGGCGGTTGGGGGCTCGAAATGGTCGAAGTATTCGGCAGCGACGTCGTCGGGAAGCGCGTAGTCGTCAGCGTGCTCGTGGCTGCGCGCGCGCACCCGCTTCAATGCGACTGATCGCGGCGTCGCGAGATAGATCGTCTCCGGCACCACGCCGAGTGGGCGCAGCAATTCTCGGTAGGCGAGGCGGTCGCGTTTGGACCAAAACGAGTAATCGAGCACCACGTCTGTGCCGGCCGCGACGAGCGCGATGAGGCGAGCGCGGAGTTCCTGTTCGATCTCGTCACGCACCTCGCTCGGTAGGGGCATGTTCTGAACCCCACGTCGCCAGGCTTCCTGATCGAATGACAGGCGAACGAAGCCTTCCGCTTCAAGTCCCCGGGCGACGGTCGACTTGCCCGAGCCCGCTGGCCCGCACATGAGAACGACTCTGGTCACCACTCGACGATAGGCTCCGTCGGTGGCGTTGTCACGCGACGACGAGGGGCTGGACGTCGTGGGTCTTGTCGTCGAGTTCGCGGGCGAGATCGTAATTGGTCTGCATTGCCATCCAGGCGCGTGCGGTCCCGGCGCCTGCGCGCTCGAGACGGATCGCGAGGTTCGGGCTCACCCCGGAGTGTCCGTGAATGACGCGACTGAGGGTGACGCGGGAAACACCGAGTCGTGCGGCTGCCTCGGCGACGGTTAGCCCGAGTTCGCCGAGCACGTCCTCCCGAATGATCTCGCCCGGGTGCGGCGGGTTCTTCATCATGATGTTCTCCTCCTTCAGAGATAGTCCTGATAGTCGACGAGTTCGACATCCTGCCCGACGAATCGGAAAGTCACTCGCCAGTTCCCGTTCACCCAGATCGACCAGTGGCCGGCGAGGTCGCCCTTCAGTTCATGCGCGCGGAATCCCGGGATCGCGAGGTCTGCGGGTGATTGCGCGACATCGAGGAGGCCCAGGATGCGGGTAAGTTTCGGTGCATGCGTAGGCTGCACGCCCTTCTTCGAGCCTGATTCGTAGAGGGCTTGGAGTCCCTTGTGCCGGAAGCTCACGATCACCCTCTGACTGTATCGCGTATCGCATCACGATACAATCATCCTCAGGTGATGAGAGGGGCGAGTTGCGCGGCGACGGGGCGCAGGATCGCGAGCACGTCTTCGGGGTCGGCGACGCGGTGCACAGGGCCGGGCTCCGTTCTCGTCGCGGATGGGCACCGCCACGCACCCCGCAGATGCGACCAGCTCGCCGATCTGCCGGATGGCGCCGAAGGATGCCAGATCGGATGCTGCGCTCGCCGCGCCATCCGGATCCACCTGAGCGCGGGTCGGCGCATGCTCGACCAGCATCACGCGGCCGAGGGCGTAGCGCTGGGGCTCGCGGCCGAGGCACACCGGATCGCTGAACGGGAAGTCGGGGTCGGAGTCGACGAGCGTCCCGCGGCCGTCGGTGTAGGTGACGAGGTGCACGCCCCCGCGCAGGTGAACCGCGTGTGGCAGATCGCGTCGACCGAGAAGACGACCGCGATGGGTCAGCCGACGTCGTACATGCTGTTCCCGACTGAGACGCCGACGTTGATGGCGGCGAGCGAGTCGTCGATCGCGAAGCGGGCCGAGTTCGCGACGAAGAACCTGTTCGTCACGAAGTACGACCCCGCCGAGCGGTACGCCGCCGGTGACTTCGTCAACCAGAACCCGGGCGGGGATGGGATCACGGCGTTCATCGCTGGTGACGAGCCGCTCGTGGGGGAGGACGTGGTGCTGTGGCACACGTTCGGTCTCACGCACTTCCCGCGCAACGAGGACTGGCCGGTCATGCCGACCGACTACGCGAAGTTCACGCTGAAGCCGTACAACTTCTTCGAGCGCAACCCCACGCTGAACGTTCCTGCGCCGGCGAGCGCGCACTGCGCTGCTGGGTCTTCGGGATCGGATGCCGCGGCCGGGCCCGCTGAGGCGCCGGGCGCGTCGGGGTGTGCCGACGGCTGCTGCGGCTGATCGGGTTCGGTTTCATCACATGGGAGAGATCTTCCACGTGGGGGCGCTCGTCCCCGCCGCTGTCGGCGCGTGCTGCATCGCCGCCGACCGTCGGCGGGGTCGGGCGCCCGACCTCGTTGCGGCGCTGGTGATGATGTGGGCGATGCTCAACGTGATGTTCTGGTCGCAGCTCGCGCCGGTGTTCTGGAGCGCGATCCTTCTCGGGTTGGCTCTGGTGCTCACCGTTGGGGGTGGGCGGGGGCGTGCTCGGTCACGCGGTGCTGCTGGGCGCGGGGCGGCTGGTGCTGGCTCGGCCGGTGCGGCTGGCGCGGGCGCGGCTGCGCGTCTGATGCGTGCACACTCGAGCCTGGGCCTGGTGGTCATGGCTGTGATCGTGGTGGCGATGGTTCCCGTGGGGTCGGTGTCGGTTCCGGATGCCGCTGCTCACCATCACGGCGGCGCGGCCGCCACATCGATCGTCGCCGTGAGCGTGGTCGCCGCCGTCGCCTACGGGGTGTGGTCGGTGGCCGCATCTCGGTGGAGCGGCGCCGCGCACGCTCACGTCCTGAACCGCCGCACCCAGTGGGAGCTCGCCGCCATGGGCATCTCCACCGCCGCAATGGGCGCCGCCCTCGTGGTGTGATGCCACGCGCCCATGGCGGCAGCAAAAGGCGCGTGACGTTCGTGCGGCGTTACCGCGACGCGGGGGCGGCGTCCAGCGAACCGATCGGTCTGCTGACTCCCCAGCGCCAATGAGACGGTGTCAGCTCGCCGCCTCTCGAAAGCCGCTCCCTCATCGTTTATGTGATCGCACCGGTCAAACGCGCGGAGTAGGCGGGCGCCGGATGAGAGCGGCGGGCGGACATCCCGTCCGCCCGCGCAGGGCCCGCAAGCGTTCCTTGCGGAAGGTGCTTTCGGACACTGGATGATCGAGCATCCCTGTGGGAGCATTGGAAGCGCCGGTCTCATCCTCGCGCCACCACCGACGATTGCTGCGGTAGCGTGCGTCTAGTCGACAAACGGAAGGTGCTCGATGGCTACCTCGGTCTCGGTGGACAATCCGATCAAGATCCAGCGTGGGGATCGCGACTGGAAGGTCTTCGAGAAGGACGTAGCGAATCTGACCGCCAGAATGGATTACGGCACTGACACCGTCGAGCACGATGCGAAACTCATCGGAGAGCGTTCGGGCGTTCCACGGCAGATTGATGTCCTCGTCCAGGGGCTACTGAACGGTGAGCGCATTTGAATCGCCGTCGAATGCAAGCGGCACTCGACCGCAGTGGCCGTCACTCACATCGATAAGTTCGTCGGGATGCTGCTTGACCTCCCAGTCGATAGCGGAGTGTTCTACGCGTTTGGTCCGGTCACGCCCGGCGCACGCCAGCGCGCGGCAAACGCACGTCACCCGAAGATTTCGATGAAGGAGTTGGCGGGCGAAGCCCTGTTTCCGCCGTGGAGCGACAACCTCGAGGAGATCAGTCCTTGGGGGACCTGCCGCGCGCCGAACTGTCGAGCGGGCGAGATCTGGTGGCAGACATTCGTGCAAGATGACGGAACAGACGCCATCGAAGCGGGATCGTGCGACTACTGCGGAACGTGGACAGTGAAGTGCCGCGATTGCGGCGAGGAGGAGTACGCATTTTCAACCGACGTGACATGCATGACTTGCGGCGCTGGGTATGAATTGACCAGCAGCGACTATCAAAGCAACAACTGGGATGGTGTAGTTCAGACCTCGAAGGGCCACGACTAAGCTCTCGCCGGTCCGCAGGTTCGGCGATGGACGGTGGCACGATCACAGCTGGGGCACGCCACACCACCGGCCTACAAACGCTCCTAGAAGACTGGTCGCGGCCTAATGCGAACTGGCACTTGGTCGCGCACCTGAGTGTAGACGTCGACTCCGATGCTTGGGGCGATCGACAAGGTCAGGACGACTGCGTAGTCGATCGGATCCTGTGTTTGGAGCCCTGCCTGATCCATGTACTTCACCGCCAGGCTCAACGCAGATCCTTGCCCGGCACCAAACGCTCTGTTGGTCTCCCAAACGAGGCGCTGCACCGTGGTCGCCCCACGCTTGGCTGAATCGGCCGACATGTTCACGGGCGCATCGAGTTGTGGGATTGCGCCACCAGGCTTCGCGAACGACAGAGCGGCTTGGCGATATTGGCGGTGTCGCCAGTTCACAGGCGAAAGCCAGGCAAGCGTCGCGCTGATCTCCTTCATTTCCCGCATCGCCAGCCCATCAGGCAACGGGAGCAGCAACTCCTGCGAGCTCTTCGGTGGAAGGGAGCCGAGGTACAGAACGACGGCTTCGTTGGCCGCGCATCCATCAGCGAAGTCACGCGATACCGATCCGTGGCCTGCCCCAGATAGCACGGACGATTGGCCAAGATCTTCCTCACCCGGTGGCTCGGTTCCGTGAACCAGGAGCGCCTTTATCGCGACGGCGCGCTGCGCACGCGTGAGTGTCGCCCCCTCTGTGATGCGATCAAGCTCGTCGTGGAGTCGCGCAGCCTGCCGACTGACGAGGGCAGCGGCGACGCTCGTGCCGGCGGTATATGTCTCTTCCGGGGAAACAGCGTGAGCAACCTTCACTCCTGGCCCGAGCGGTCCCGGCTCCACGAAGTCGATGTGGTCAGCATCCGTGAGCGGCGTGGGAAAGGTGATCCGCCCTCCGTTCGCAGCTAGTTCTGGCTTGATGCTGCGTCGGTAGCCACCTCCAAGCGCCGTGAGTGGACTAATCGATGTCAGACCGTCCGTGGGGTCGACGCGATACCCGACGGGCGGAACGCTGCCGGTCCCATCGCTGTGGATAGCGCCGACTGTTATGGCATTGATCGCCTCGGCGGGGGACAGAAGTCGTCTCCCGAGCGAGTCGGCCTCCTGCGAGCGGAGTACCGCGTCGCGTCGCTCCACTCCCGCCAGTTGACTGAGGCTTCGTGAGCCCAACCCGTCGAGCGGGAGATGTCGGTGATTGCCGGCGGACACGATTACGAGGACGCCGTAGCGGTAGCTAAGCCAGTCGACGATGCGAGCCCACGAGGAGACCAACGCGTCGAACGGAGTCGCGGGGTCCCCAAGCGAGAGATTTACGATCACCACCTCGGGCGCCGCAGGGGGTTGGCCGTCGTGCCCCTCGAACAGATCGCGGAACGCCCGCACCATAAGATCCGGAGTTAGTAGGTCCCGAGGGATTTCTTCGACCCTCGTCGCAGTATCAGACGCTGGCGCCATGATCGGGCGGACCAACACGGGTCGGCTCGCAGGCGACGCAGCCGAATCGGAAAGGTCTCCCCAGATGACTGCTGATGCCATCTGGGTTCCATGGCGGCGCTCGTCAGCTCGGTAGCGATCTTCAAGCTCGTCGGGATCGAGAATAACTACCCGGTCACGGAGGCTCGGATGGTTCGCGGTTGGAACCCCATCGAGCAGGGCAAGCACAGGGGCCCCAGTCGGCAGCGGCCCGCTCGGGGCAGTTTCAACCTCAGCGGGCGAATGCGCACCGCCAATGGCTTGACCGGACATGCGGAGGTACATGATGTTGGACGATTTGACCAGCATCACCTGGTCGAACGCCCCGCTTGCAAGGCGTCGGAGGAGTTCGGTTGAGACGACGCAACTAATGCCGTGGTACCCGACAGATGGAATGATCGCAGCGGATAGCACCTCGCCTCCTTCCGCGGTCACCAGCCGCGCGACCTCGTTCTGCGCCGCCTCCCGCGCATCTGGTGATGCCCGGAACCAGAGTTCGATCTCAATCGGGTGACTCTGATCAGGCAGAAGTCCTTCGAGATACGCGGATGAGTCGAATAGCCGAAGACGGTCTTGTGGGCCCCACGGTCGAACGTCCTTCAGATGTGAAAAGAAGTCCCGGAGTGGCGCATTCCCGGGTACCTGCTTAGTTTGCTTCCACGTGTTCCAGGCGGACCGCAGCCGGTTGAACGCCTGTTGGTCCGCGCATACTGCGTGCAGAGACGTGTGCACCACGGGATCTCTTGGTTGCTCCGAGACCAAGGAGTACTCGTCGTCAGGGTGCATCGCGCTGTCAGCCTCAACAAGCACTTCGAGGCCGATTCGCTGCGCAGCCGTGACGAGATCGATTCGATCCTCAACCGCTTCCATCACCAGCACCAGTTGAGGATCCGCGGCGTTGATCGTGGTCGACAGGTCCATTTGGGCCTGCATCTCGACGAAGGCTTCGGCGAGGCGGTCATCAAGCCGCGCGACTCGCTTGCCGCTGTTGCTGTAATTGACGCGTGGTCCTGAACTACCCCGTGGCGGAGCGACAGGTTGGACGGCGCCCACACTTCCAAAGATGACAGGCCGATGGCGCGAGTAATCAGGTCGCTCCGGCGTCACGATGCCTCAGTATCAACCCGATGCGACCAATGCTCGAGGACGCGTTGCGCCACCTGGTTGCTATCGGGTTCCGGTCCATTGAGAATCTGTCGCCGCTGGACGTCAAGCGCGAACTCCTCGAGCTCCGCAAAGCTCACATCGCCCAGCCGGTCAGAAATTGTTCGAGGAGAAAGGCCAAGCGATACCTTGTTACGCTCGGCCCAAGAACTGAGCCATTCAACTTTGGCAGCGCGCGTGGGCTGAGGAAGCGCTAGCCGAAGCTGCATCCGTCGCCATACGGCTCTATCTAGGAGTTCGGGGTGGTTCGTCGCCGCTATGACCACCACGTGGCTTGGAAGCCGGTCGACCTGGAGAAGGAGGGAACTTACGACGCGCTTTATCTCGCCCGTCTCGTGCGTGTCACCGCGCTCCTTCGCCACTGTGTCGAACTCGTCAAAGAACAGCACACAAGGACGCATGCGGACAGTCTCGAACAACTGCTCCATCCGGGATGCTGTCTCGCCAAGGTAGCTTCCGATCAGGCCTTCATATCGAACGGTCAGCAAAGGAACCGCGAGTTCGGTGGCGAACGCCTCAGCGAGGGAGGTCTTTCCGCCGCCCGGTGGGCCGACGAGCATGACGCGATGGCGGGGCTCAACACCGTAACTTCGGAGGAGATCACGGCGATGGTGCTCTTCCAATAGCTCACCGACGGACTGACGAACGCTGGCGGTGAGCACCAAGCTGGTGAGTCGACGCTCGGGGACTCGCTCGTAAAGCAAACCCGCAACCGCCTCGTTGCGCGCGATCGAAGCGATGTTTGAGATTGGTCGCTTTGCTGTGAGCGCTTCGGCGAGTTGCGACGCGAGCACACCGTGTCGCTTCCCCTCTTCCTCGGCGATGAGCGCTTCGGCCGCACGCCGGAATGCGAGCTCGTCTCCCTGTGCTCCAGATCGAACTATCGCAAGAAGTAGATCCGACCTTGCCATCTCGTCACCTCCCGCGACACCGACGTTTTCAATGCTAGCGAGCGGTGAGTGCAGATTACGCAGAACCACCGACATCATCAAGGCGAGTGCTCACCCGCCTTCTTCCAAACGCCTCGACGCGGCAGCCCTCCCGAAATCCAGTGAGCCGCGGGACGCTCCTTTCCACCTGCGCAAGACTCGCACGATGCTAGACGAAGATGGCAGCATGCCTAGATCTCGCATCGGATGCGCTCGGTGACCCGTCCAATCTCCCGTAGTCGGTTCGACATCATCGCGGGTTACGCGCGCACGCCTGCTGTCTACCGGATTGCCAAGGAGGTCGCGTGGTTCGAGAGCGGCTCAGCCGAAGTGGTTGGCACCGTGATCATTGACATCGACGGCGAGTACTCTGGTGTCGTTCTTGCGTCGGATCTCGCCGGTCGGTACCGCTGGGTCCATCAGACGTCGTTCGTGCCAAGCCAGCTCCAGGCCGAGCGCCTCCTGGTCGCAAGCATTGCGGATGCCTCTCAAGACTTCGACAGAGTGCGGGTTCAAGGCGACGAAGCTGCACCAGTGGACTTCTTCACGCCGGCGACGAAGTCCTCGACCCTTCACCCGACCTTCAAGATGCTCTCGGACGACGAGTCGTTTGTTGCGGCAAGGCGCGTCATCGAGCTGATGATGCGCTGGTATCGAGATCAGGATGGGAACTTTGTGGAGCAATTCCAGTCCGCTGGCTTCGACGCACGCATCTGGGAGCTGTATTTGTTCGCGACCTTGATCGAGGCGGGCTTCGCGATCGAGCAACCCCGTCCCGCGCCCGACTTTAAGGCGATTGGCCTTGACGGGTCATTCTGCGTCGAGGCAACCACTCTCAATCCATCGCAAGACGGAACGGCAGCGCCTCGCCCGTCAATCGACAGCTCCGCTCACGACATTGATGCCTACCTTCAGCACTATCTTCCGATCCGATTCGCCGGCCCGCTACTCAGCAAGCTCGCTAAGCGATACTGGGAGCACCCTGATGTAGACGGCGTACCCCTCGCGTTTGCGGTTCAGGACTTTCACGATGCCCTCTCGATGACGTACAGCGTGACCCCACTATCGGTGTACCTCTACGGGCTGGTGTTCGACGAAACGCGAGACGGGCTCGGGCGCTTGCATCAAACCGTTACGCCGATCAGCCATCACGCGTGGGGCACCAAGAAGGTGGAATCCGGGTTCTTCAACCTGCCGGACGCCGAGCACGTTTCGGCTGTCATCTTCAACGGCGCCGGCACAATCGCAAAGTTCAACCGCATGGGGGTTGCGACTGGCTTCGGATCGGACAAAGTGGACCTCGTCCACACAGGAGTTCGGCTTGTCGGGGAACCACCGGCTCCGACTGAGTTCAGCGCACGCGTCACGAGTGGGTATGTGGAGGCTTGGATCGACGGGCTGAATGTCTTCCACAACCCGCGCGCTGTGAACCCGCTAGATGTACCCGGCCATGAGGTTGGTGGCGTTTCCGGTCTTGTGAAAGGGGAGAACCTC
>NZ_JAPEHV010000104.1 GCF_028823665.1 Microbacterium sp. C7(2022)
GGCTGATCTCTAAAGGATGTATCTATCACCTCGTGCGCGTCAAGTCTGATGATGTTAAGCCCCCTACTCTTAAGTCTTTACAGATTGTGAGTGAGTTCCCTAAGGATCTACCTGGAGTCCCTCCTGATAGGGAGATCGACTTCGGAATTGATATTTTTCCTGATACCCAACCTATTTCTATTCTACCATATAGAATGGCTCCCACTGAGCTGAAAGAGTTA
>NZ_JAPEHV010000105.1 GCF_028823665.1 Microbacterium sp. C7(2022)
TTTCATTCCTTTGTTATTATGGTTTTAAATTATTTACCTTGATATGACGGCTTACGCTTTTCGATAAAAGCTTGAACGCCTTCATTTTTATCTTCGGTCGAAAACAGTAACTGGAATGCTTTTCGTTCTAGCGTTAAGCCTGCATTTAATGGAACATCTTCGCTCATAAGCGCAACTTCTTTAATTTGTTGGAGGGCAATCGGCGGCATTTTGGCTAGGC
>NZ_JAPEHV010000106.1 GCF_028823665.1 Microbacterium sp. C7(2022)
GCCCTCATTCCATTTTGCCTCCCTTTGTTCTGTGACAGGAGTAAGTCGGATCGTAGCCATGTCGTTCTGTGAGCCAAGGAGTTGAGACCACGATTTGTCTTCCTAAGACCGCTTGGCCACGAGCCAAGGAGTTGAGACCACGATTTGTCTTCCTAAGACCGCTTGGCCTCCGACTTGCCCTCATTCCATTTTGCCTCCCTTTGTTCTGTGACAGGAGT
>NZ_JAPEHV010000107.1 GCF_028823665.1 Microbacterium sp. C7(2022)
GACATTGTGTCTGATGACTTTTACTGAGCCTAAAGGTGCTGTCATGTCAAAACTGAATGCTGTGTCATTCCACCTAAAGTATGTTATAGATACTTTATTGTATCTGGTAAACATTTGTACAGTGATATGTTGTGATATTATAATGGTAACGTAATAGTAATGGTAATTTATTGGTAATGGTTATAAACAAGATATGTTTCTCCACTTTAGTTATTAT
>NZ_JAPEHV010000108.1 GCF_028823665.1 Microbacterium sp. C7(2022)
AAGTATAACAAGTTCTTCGTGATCGGCAGTTGTATGACAAGTTTTCCAAATGTGAATTTTGGCTGAAATTAGTGGCATTCTTGGGTCATATTGTATTTGATGAAGGAATAAGGGTTGATTCACAAAAGATAGAGGCTGTGAAAGATTGGCCAAGGCCAACAACACCTACGGAAGTTCGAAGCTTCCTAGGGTTGGCAGGTTGTTATAGGAGGTTTGT
>NZ_JAPEHV010000109.1 GCF_028823665.1 Microbacterium sp. C7(2022)
AGGTTGAGAATCCCACTTCTGCCACCAATATCCACTCAGTCTAAGTCGGATCGTAGCCATGTCGTTCTGTGAGCCAAGGAGTTGATGCATCTAATTGTCTTCCTAAGACCGCTTGGCTGTGAGCCAAGGAGTTGATGCATCTAATTGTCTTCCTAAGACCGCTTGGCCTCCGACTTCACACTCACTGCTGCAGTTGTTATTACTATTAGTCTGATT
>NZ_JAPEHV010000110.1 GCF_028823665.1 Microbacterium sp. C7(2022)
CTTTGGGTGAACACATATTGAAGGCTCTTATGATCGGTAAACACATCTACATGAACCCCATACAAATAATGATGCCATATTTTCAAAGCAAACACCACAACCGCTAGTTCAAAATCATGGCTAGGATAATTACGCTCATGCACTTTTAATTGCCTAGAATCATAGGCAACAACTTTGCTTCTTTGCATCAACACACATCCAAAACCAATTCTTGAA
>NZ_JAPEHV010000111.1 GCF_028823665.1 Microbacterium sp. C7(2022)
TGAAATATAACACGGGTCATGAACTGGTGTCGTGAAACTCACTCATGCCTGAATAGGCATTCTACGAAGCCAGTCTATGGCTCGTGGAATTACCTACGAGTCATAGATGGTCTCGTGAATCCTCAAAAAGTTGCAGTTCTGCAACATCTCATCAGTTCTTCTCCTGCATAACAACACCAACACAGCAGCAACTCAGAAAAATGAATTCGGGGGTG
>NZ_JAPEHV010000112.1 GCF_028823665.1 Microbacterium sp. C7(2022)
GCCCTACATTCCCTAAACTAAATCTGCCTCTTTGTATTGCTTTAAACTACTGCTGATGAAACATCAACTGGACGCTGCCAATGAGGTGCATCAAGTAAAGTCTTCGGAGGCTAAGTGACCACTTATCAACTGCTAATGCCCTGCATGAATTTAAGATGATCCTCATCTGTTCATCAAGTACAAAGTCTTCCAGACAACACCACTGAAACTTCAT
>NZ_JAPEHV010000113.1 GCF_028823665.1 Microbacterium sp. C7(2022)
TATAGTTTGTTGATTGTTTTAGCTGCAATTGCATGGGGGCTTTATTTTAATTTATATAAAAAATTTGCCTTAAATTATGATGCCTTGAGCATGATGTGCTACATCATTTGGTTCGGGACCCTTCCTTTATTATTTTATAGTGCTCATTTACCTAGTGAAATTTTACATGCTACTTGGCAGGCCAATATGTCGGTTGTTTTATTAGGTATTTTTC
>NZ_JAPEHV010000011.1 GCF_028823665.1 Microbacterium sp. C7(2022)
TAAAATTACTGTTCTCTATCCTCTTGTCATATTTAATGTATTTTAAAGCTAGTTGCAAAATTGCTCATAGTGTGATCTATGTCTGTTAGGCTATTGTAATAACAATATGCATTAAATCTATTATTCAGCCTCAAGTGTTCTGTTCCCAAGTATCACTTTCTTGTACATTCAAGTACAAAACAGCAGCTAAACAACAAACTTGTGGTTTGATTTGACTGTAGAACATGACATGGACATGGCAAAAATAAAACCACATTTTTGTGAGCTAATTCTATGCATGTAACAGTCTCACAATATTAAACAGGTAAACACCTGATAATTACAGGACTTCAGTGCATGCAAAATCATTGCATTTCTGATCAAAACTGAAAGTACAACAAATGCTTTTGTGTCCCAAAGCGAGCATCAGTCCAAGGTTTAAACCAACACAGAAAAACATCACTCCTTGGGTTTTGTATTTGTACTACATTATAACTACTATAATTAAAAGTTTTCCCAAAACACAAATGTAAACAGGTCAACCTTGCTAGGTTCCTTTCTGACAACATTATCTAACAACTCTTTGCAACACAAGGTGGCGCTATTTCCACCATTAGCATACTAGCATAACATGGTACACTTTAATAGAATTTTTTTTTTTTTTGAGATCATAAACAAGCCAGCTCAGTTGCATGAAAGCATAAAACTTTCTCTGATAACAGGAGAACATTAACTGCTGCATAATTTACAAAGTGCTATCTGACAGCTGATGGCTCTTTACTGGTCTAACCCAGTAGACTGTTCTTCAAAGTTAACAGTTTTGGTGGGAGGTTTTCTTTCCCAGTCCAAGCATCACAGTCTGAATGAAGTTGAGTGTATTTGCCATGCATTTTGGGTAATCCAAATGCAAAGCATATGTAAGCCCAAATAACAGACAAACTGCCTGAGGCAAGTTTTTTTATATGATCCATGATGATACCTCCCTCCAGAATGATGGCAGTGGAGATGGGCTGGAGGTCTACTGAACTTGGACCCTCATGAGGATTATCTTCACTGACAACTGTCAGCACACCGACAGTGCATTCTAGGGCCTCGTCTCTCGCTGTACCCTACAAAGACACACACACACATTCTTCAGCATGGCAATTTATGCTCTTCTAAACATTCATTTTTAATGTTGAAAGCATTTGCTAGGGAATATGGTTTTAAATATGTGTTCACACTGGATTGTTACAATATAACCAACAAAATAAATGTGGTATGATTAAACTAAAGCTATGGTCCACAAGGTCCATATATTCTTAAACAGTGACACTGACTTTTCAGCCTGGACTCCTGCTCCTTAGATTTACAATTAATTAATGTGTACAACGTTTATGTGGCAAATTTCATTTTTATTTACTGGCTGTTTAAATACCTCTCAGATTAGCTGTGGAGGAATTGCCATACAAAATACATCAATCACTGTACAAAATGTATATTGTATATTGTGCAGATAAAATTACATCTTCTATGTCAGCACAGATATAGTTCTATTTTAATGCAGACCAAACTTTTTCTTATGTGCAAGTACTTACAGAGCATGTCTTGAAGAATTCACTGGAGTCGTCACCAAGTAAAATAGGAATGCCTTTGAGGACAACAGAGCGAAGTACTGTCACGTCTGGTGTCTAATGATACACAGAGAGAGAAAAGACCAGTTAACAGAGTAATTTGCAAGGCACAAGCACAAGTCAGACAGGAAATAGAATAGGTTGGGCTGGATCATCTCATTTAGAACTTGATTGATGAACTATCACACAGATCAAAAGCAAAATTAACCTACTTACCATCCAGCTCATGTGCTGCATCAGCTCACTGAGCTTCTGGCCAACAGTTCCCCTTCTTGTTTTGAAAAGTTCAATGAAACGTGGGGTATACTGGTCCAGAGCCTCAAAGAAGTCTCCCTCAAGATTCTTACTTGCGATTCTGTTGAACTCAGCAAACACCTGAAAAGTAGAGAGAGGGGTGGGTAGGGATGGAGAGATGGCAGAAGTGTTAACATTCCAACAAGTGTGTTTGGATTTCTAGCCACACACCTTGAATTTCTTTTTGATAGGCATTATTTTATTGGTTGAGAACAAAAATAGTTTACCTGTCTGTGAAGAGTGCTGGCCATCGTTCAACAATGTTCTGTACAGCAGGTTCCTTTTCTACAATTTCTTGTCTGCGTAGTGGGAATGATTGGTCCATCATTTGTGAGATGAGAGTGCCATTGGGTTGTTTCTTCTTCATTTCTTCCACGAGAACCTTTCTGGCATTTTCAAGGCTTGTTTCATCATGTCCTTCAGGTAAGTTAGGTAGGTAGTTTGCTTCACCTCTTTTTGGCCGTTTGATATTCTTGCTTGAGGATTCTCCTTCTGGGTTGCCTTTACTTCTTTTGCCTCCATTGATTGCTACATCCTCACATCCAGCTTTTTGAAGCTTTGTGCGATAATTTAAGGCTGTTTTTCCAGCCATACCATCTGTGTGGTCCAGGCTCAGTGAGGCAGGGGTGTTTGCTAATTAGTGCTTTTGCAACACTGCTGAAGTCATCATCTTTAGGGTAAGCCTTGAAACTGTACATCGTCTCAGCAAGCTTTTCTAGTATGTCATGCTTCATATCTCGTGGTAGAGTCATACGTGTTCCATCCTTCATAAAGGCAAGATCTGCCTGTCTGAGTCTATAGTCAACATCAACTGAGAAATTGGGTATGTCAAAGAAATCTGGCCACTGTTGTCTTAGCGATGGTGATGCTCTTCCTGTCGACAGGATCTCAGTGTCTGCTGTGCTGCACTCAGTGTCTGATGTTGTGGTGGGTGATGACAATGCGGTTAAATGGAGAGTCACAAGAGGGATGATTTTGAGCGTAGCTCTTTCAGGTAAATCAGTTATTTCAGTCAAATTGCAGAGGGCATTATGGAAGTCTTGATCTTCATACTGCAGTTTAAAGTCATACTGCAGTGACAGTTTATCTACCAGTTGCACTTTTAATTCTTCAATAGACTGTGGTCTCTCATTTAAAGTCAACTTCCTGATATCATCTTCAGCGATGATGAGTAGAGCAAGCTGAATGGAATGAAGAGAGGAGCGATATTTAGGGTGTAGATTTCCAAGTACCCAGTAGATGGCAGCTTGTGTTTCTTTCTGGAGGTTCCCAAGGGCTTAGCCACCTCAAAATCATCTATGTACAAGAAAAGAGCAATCCTGAATTCTTCCTCTGTCAAGAGAGAATTGTCTTTAAACCGGTAACCATCCCTGTGAGATCTGTATCCTTGTGACAAATTTGTCTCAGATGACATGGCCTTATCTAAAATTTCTCCATTGTTTAGTAATGTCTGCAGCATTTTTAGTATGGGGATATACACAACTGTCTGCCTGTCATTTTTTAGGACAAACTCAATAGGCGTCACCACTGAGAATTCTTTTCAAATGTATGATGTTCGCTTGCTAGTGGTTGACAATGACCCCCTAGTAGAAGTGAATTTCAGGAATACATTATTCTCAGTAAATACTTTAGCTATCTCACTCACTTAAGAGTCCTCAACATCTCCACAATGTTGATTTAGTATTTTTCCAACCGAGGTATGTAACAATGGCTGTGAAAGCACATAAATTTGGTTGATCTGCTCTATAACTTCTTGCAGGGCATTTTCAGAGATGTTAAGAATCGATGACATTTTCAGAAAAACAGCAGCTACATTATGTTCCAACTGACTCTCCAAGTCTCCCACATCTTCATTGAGCTCAGTAACCTCAAACTCAACCTGATCAGTTTCAGGGGCACTATCCTCAGGTTGAATATTTATATTAGGTGGAGGTACCTCAAGTACATTATGTGACACAATTTCAGGTTTGAATGCCATCTTATTGTGGTCTTGATGTTCTTTGCTTTTATGTGCATTAAAGGTTGAATAAACATTGCTCTGAAAGCTACAGCCTTGATATGGACAGGAAACCTTTTGCTTCAGCTTCAAATGTCTTCGTAAATGGGTAAAAAAGTCAGCTCCAGTGCAAGGCTCCACAAAGTCACACAGCTGACAATGGAAAGCAGTTTCACCCACGTTCCCCAGGTCCTTTTGAGTGTGCCATGTTGATAAGTGGACTTTGAGTGCATTGAAAGATTTAAATGTGCACAGGCACTCCTTATAAAGGCACGGTAGTGGTGATATTCGAGTGTGGCACCCGTGTTTTAAGCGGTAATGCTTAAGTAAGAAGCACCTCTTTTCAGCACAAAATGTGCAGTACTTACACAACCACTGCATAGGAAGTTTTTTGTCTTCTTGAAAAATCTGAAAAGAAAAGATCATTTTAGCATCAAGCCCGGCAAAATAGAAACAAAAAACAAAAACACTAACATGCAGTATCAGACTTGAAATACCAGAGCAACAGAAAAAAACCTTCCTTGCAAAATTGTCTCAGCTACAAACGCAGGTCGGAAAAATGGTGACCACCAGACTGCTTGAAGGCGTCTCAACACCTCCCCACTTGTGCAATGGTCCTGACCATGCGCACTACGTGTAGCAACCTGTACCAAAGATGTTGGGAGGACAATATGTCCATGTGCACTTCGCCATAGCCCATGTGATGGACCTTCTTCAGTGATTATACTTGCCCCCCTTTTTGCCCATACAGAATGTGCATATGGACTTGCCTGATGTTGTGCTGCTATTATATAGCAGCACATATATATAGCTCATATATATATATATATATATATATATCATATATATATAAGTTTGTCAGTGGTTCACAATCTCCAGCTACTAGCAGTGGTCCTATACAGGTGGGTGTAGCTATGCGTTTTGCGGCTTCATCTGCTAAGTTGTTGCCTTTAGCTATCAGGGAATTCGTTTTTTGATGAGCTACGCATTTAATGATGGCTAACACTTTTGGATGGTGTATGGCTTCTAGTAAAGCTGAGATGGCAGAAATGACGACATGTGTCTCACCGTTTGTGGTTTGGGAGCTTTCGATACTGCCTCAATTTGTGAGGGCACTATAGCTCATTTAGTGCCACAGAGTTGTCTACCTAAGTATTCAACCTGTGTCTGGCAAAACTGTAATTTATTTTTACTCACCTTGTGAGCCCCCTTTTCTAAAGCCATCAGGGCTGAGACTGAGTCTTGTGCACATTGAGCTTTGGAGGTGCTACATATCAAGAGATCATCTACATATTGTAGTACTGTACTGGACACGTCTAGGTGTTGCAGGTCATTAGCCAATACTCGACTGAATATTGAGGGACTTTCAACATAGCTCTGCGGGAGACGTGTGTACGTATACTCACTGTAAAATCTAATTAGTTGACCTTACTTAAAAAAAGTATGCAAACTCGTTGCAAATTAAGCAAAGTAATCTTAAGAATAGTGAGTTAGAAAAGCTTGTTTATTTTAAGTGTGCAGTACCAAATCAAGTAGTACAACTAAAAAAAAAAAAAAAAAGTTCATGTAACTTAATAGCCATGCTTAGTGTTAACTTAATTTTTTCATTTTGTGTGGACTGCTTGATACAAATTTAACCCCACTTAGAATTATGATACCTACTACTTACTACTCACTCATTTTTTTTCAGTTCATTTCAGTTCAGTTAAATTAAACAAACCAATTTCCTTGAATGGGTCCTTGTCCTTCTCCCATTTCTTATCTATTTTAGCTGTTATTACCTAATAAAGGGAAAAACACCACAAACATATACTTTAAAAGAACACTCACTGGGTTTGTTCAGCTGCATTACAACATTTATTAAAAAAATAATTGCATCACTGACAGATCTAGACTGAACAATAAATGTTCGATATTGTTACTTTTGATTCCAATTCTCCAATATAAAATGTGTGTTTTATCACTCATGTAATAACCTTACAATAAACAATAAAATTACTGTTCTCTATCCTCTTGTCATATTTAATGTATTTTAAAGCTAGTTG
>NZ_JAPEHV010000114.1 GCF_028823665.1 Microbacterium sp. C7(2022)
GGTTGTTGGGCTGACTATTGTAATGTGTAGCATAAATTTGGTGATTTAAAAGCACTGGTGGCTGCTATTGTGGTTCTTGCCAAGGGTTGATGGTTGAATGCTACAGAATGGGGGCTGAATGGTAATTGCTGCTAAGGACCATGTTTGAGAAGTGATATACAGATGTCTGGATATGAACAGAGGTATAGAGAGCTTTTTAAGTAGGTGGTATGTT
>NZ_JAPEHV010000115.1 GCF_028823665.1 Microbacterium sp. C7(2022)
AACCGTCCAAATGATGATGGGTCGTGGTAGGAGTCGTCCAGATGCCCAAGACAGAATTCCAAGTCCAAATAGGAAACCTTTTCCTACTTTGTTTTGGCTTAGTTTTTCCTATCCGTTTTAGGATTGTGTTAGGCCTATAAATAGAGGTAGGTTTTACATGTTTTATATATGACATTAGAGACATTAGAAGTCACGTTTTTGGGCTGCTGGAACG
>NZ_JAPEHV010000116.1 GCF_028823665.1 Microbacterium sp. C7(2022)
GGACGCCATATAACCCAAGACCCCAAAGTTGGCAGGGGTAATACAGGCTGCCATCTCTAAAGCCAAATTAGTCACATGTAATCGCGTTTCAGTTATCTCTAAAAGTTCAATAAAAAGGTCTAAAGAAGATTGAGCGTCTATAGAAGCAGATAAAATATTTTGGACTTGACGTGTTTGAATTTCACTTAAATTAAGTGTCTGCCAATCTATTCC
>NZ_JAPEHV010000117.1 GCF_028823665.1 Microbacterium sp. C7(2022)
TCCCATTCAAGGATAGGCTCATTTGGGAATTGGAACCTAACTTTACGAGTTCTACAATCGATGGTGGCATGATATGCATGTAACCAATCCATCCCCAAAATGATGTCGAAACCTACCATGTCTAGTTCAAACAAATCACAAGGACATATTTTATGCAATATAGACACGGGACACCCCCTATAGACTCTTTTGGCAAAAATGGACTCACCGATG
>NZ_JAPEHV010000118.1 GCF_028823665.1 Microbacterium sp. C7(2022)
TAAGTACGGTACTTAAGTTTAATTCTGATATACTTATACTTTTCTTGAGTATTTCCATTTTCTGTTACTTTATACTTTTACTCCACTACATTTCAGAGGGAAATATTGTACTTTTTACTCCACGACATTTAACTGACAGTTTTAGTTACTTTACAAATTAAGATTTTGACTCACAAAACATATGAAGAGCTTATAGAATCTGATGTTTTGCTA
>NZ_JAPEHV010000119.1 GCF_028823665.1 Microbacterium sp. C7(2022)
CAAACAACACACACATCATATGAATAGACATTCCAAAGAACCCTGATGTATAAAATGTAAAACACCACTATGAATGTAAAACACTAGTGTAAATGCCTTATCAAGAGACTTATGCTTGCATGTTACACTTACTACGTATATACAGTAGTCTGTTATAAAATACTTTTGTATAATGTTTTTATACTCAAATATAAAACACACAAATATACTGT
>NZ_JAPEHV010000120.1 GCF_028823665.1 Microbacterium sp. C7(2022)
AGGAGTTGCTTGTTGAGGATTGGGAAACACCAATGAATCCACTTGATACAAGTTGGAGGCTGGAAAATGGCAACAAGGTAGCACAAAAAGGGAAAGCACACTCGTCACAAGCTATCTCGGAAGGAAGTGTCAAGATGAGTTGCTGAATGTCGTGCTTATGGAATGTATGCTGCCTATGATCAGACTCTTGGCAATGTGATGGTATGAAGTTG
>NZ_JAPEHV010000121.1 GCF_028823665.1 Microbacterium sp. C7(2022)
GGCTCGAAGGGAAAGCCACCTTGTGAAAAATAAGGTAGGATGCATCTGGGAGAGTGCAGAGAAGGAGGGAACAACTATTTCAAGTGTGGCTAGCCAGGTTATTTTCATAGGGATTGTCCGATGTGGGGCAATAAGGCCCAATCCTCTACTACAGCACCACAGGCTAGAGGAAACCAGAGAAATGCAGCACCAGGAGCAGGCGGTGGGACAAA
>NZ_JAPEHV010000122.1 GCF_028823665.1 Microbacterium sp. C7(2022)
GGCGAGGGGTCTGACCTCTGAGTGATCCATCCTGAACCGAAGTCGGATCGTAGCCATGTCGTTCTGTGAGCCAAGGAGTTGATCCTAACAGTTGTCTTCCTAAGACCGTTGCCTCCGAGCCAAGGAGTTGATCCTAACAGTTGTCTTCCTAAGACCGCTTGGCCTCCGACTTGGCGAGGGGTCTGACCTCTGAGTGATCCATCCTGAACCG
>NZ_JAPEHV010000123.1 GCF_028823665.1 Microbacterium sp. C7(2022)
TCCAAATATGCTCCACATTTGGTGGCAGATCCTTGTTCAAGGATGCACAAATTTGTATCGGGTGTGTCTGATTTGATAAATGAAGAATGCCATGCCGCTATGCTCATTGGGGACATGGACATATCAAGACTCATGACATATGCCGAACAGCTTGAGGAAGAGAAACTCAGAAAGAAGAGGTTGGGGGAGTCAAAGAGGGCTAGGTATGATG
>NZ_JAPEHV010000012.1 GCF_028823665.1 Microbacterium sp. C7(2022)
TGAGCTAGATGTGCATCATCACACACGAATGCCCCACACACGCAATCGACACAGCGCCCTCACCAGCGTTCACTTCTGCGGTCACTCCGCCGCACGCGGTAGCGGAAGGGCACCCGCCCACGCTCGAGCAACGGGCTCGACTCACGATGGGGCATCCAATCAAGGCAGAAACTCCATCGATGAACCCACACCGACCCCGCCCCGCCAACGACAGGACGAGCGATCTCGTCGGCGACGTCGCTTCCCACGGTCTGCCCGCGCGGACGAGCATCCGCGGGCACCACGGATAGAGAGCCTGCAAAGACCATTGATGCTTCCGGTTGCCTCGACTTAGCACCGATTCACGAACAACGTATCCACAAGAACAATCAATCCCTGGTGAGATTTTTGCTGTCCCACCAGGGATTTTCCGACTATGTCGGGATGACAGGATTTGAACCTGCGACCCCTTGGAGAGTTCGGGCGAATTCCGAGTCTCACCGGATGTCTGGGGAACCCTCGGGTTCCCTTGTGTTGACAGGGAACCGGACGGTTCGAGTTCTCCGATTGTATCCGGTTGATTCGGGTCGTCCCTGGGTGATTGAGGTGGCCAAGTGATGACGCACTCCCCCGCGGACCCGTTACTTTCTTCGTGACCGTCTGGCGGTGGATGCTGGGCGGTGACGGCCTGCCGGGCCCGGCATGATTGCTGCCCCCTGTCCTTGATGATCCGGGGGGTGTTGTCACCGGGCCTGGTTGGCGGTGTGTGATCGCTGATAGGGGCTGGACCCGGGCATGCTCGAGGTCGTTCGTAACGTGGATGCCGAGACGCACCGCCTGCGGACGCCGTCGAGCGAAACGGAGGATTCAGTGGTCACCAGCATCGACAGATACGACGAGGTCGAGGTGTTCGTCAGGCTCCACGTCGGCAAGGGCGAACACCACGCCGTTGCTCTCGACCGGTCGGGCAAGCGGCTGTTCGATAAGGCGCTGCCGAACGACGAACGCCGGCTTCGTGGAGTGCTCGACCAGCTCGCAACGCACGGCACGATCCTCCTGGTCGTGGATCAGCCGGCGACGATCGGCGCGCTGCCCGTCGCCGTCGCGCAAGCCGCCGGCGCGATCGTGGGCTACCTGCCCGGGCTGGCGATGCGGCGCATCGCGGACCTTCACCCGGGTGAGGCGAAGACCGACGCGAGAGACGCGGCGATCATCGCCGAGACGGCGCGGACGATGCCGCACACACTCCGCTCGGTCCAGGTCGCTGACGAGCAGGTCGCGGAACTGAGCATGCTCTGCGGGTTCGATGACGACCTCGCCGGACAGATCACCCAAGTCAGCAACCGGATCAGAGGTCTGCTCACGCAGATCCACCCCGCGCTCGAGCGGGTGATCGGACCACGGCTGGACCATCCCGCGATGCTCGACCTGCTGCAGCGTTACCCGTCACCGGCGGCGATGAAGGCCGCGGGTGAGAAGCGGCTCGGGAACCGGCTCCTGAAGAACGCGCCGAGGAAGGGTCGCGTCTGGGCTGGCGAGATCGTAGCGGCGCTGGGCGAGCAGACCGTCGTGGTCACCGGCACCGGCACCGACGCCGCCGCCCTCGTCCTTCCGCGGCTCGCTGAGCAGCTCGCCGCATTGCGGCGGCAGCGCGACGAAATCGCCGTCGAGGTCGAGACGATCGTCGAGCAGCACCCTCTTCAGCCGGTCCTGACGAGCATGCCCGGAGTCGGCGTCAGGACCGCAGCCCGGCTCCTCACCGAAGTCACCACCAAGACCTTCCCCACGCCCGGTCACCTCGCCGCTTACGCCGGCCTCGCACCTGTCACGAGGCGCTCCGGAACATCCATCCGCGGCGAACATCCATCCCGCCGCGGGAACAAGATCCTGAAACGGGCCATGTTCCTCTCCGCCTTCGCCGCTCTCCGCGACCCCGAATCCCGCGCCTACTACGACCGCAAGATCGCCCAAGGCAAACGCCACAACCAAGCACTCATCGCCCTCGCCCGACGCCGCTCCGACGTCTTGTTCGCCATGCTCCGCGACGGCACCCTCTACCAGTCGCGACCGACCAAACCCGCCCTCGCTGCTTGATCAGTCCTGCTCGGACGCGCCGCCCAGGCGACCAGACAACTCGTCCATCGTGGTCACAAAGGCCTTCTCCAGATCGAGGTCGAACGCGTCGGCGATCGCGATCAGCGACCACAGGCAGTCGGCGAGCTCGTGTTCAAGCGCGGCATCCAGATCAGAACGCGGCCGACCCCCTGCCTTCCCCTGCGCGAGCTTCGCGAGGTCACCCACATCACCGACGAGACCGAGAACAAGCTCCTCCGCGGTCCACGCGCGTCCGAAGTGTTCCACGTCCCGCTCGCCATACAGCGCCGCCACACGCCGAGCCATCTGCTGCATCGCCTGAAACTCCACGCACCAAGTATCTCGATTCATCTGCCAACGACTTGACGAAAGACATAGGGGCACGTTACGTTCACCTCGCTCCTGCTCACGTGAAGGCCCAGTTCGATGCGGCTCGCGAACGCATCCGCGCGCAGCAGCGGTGACGTCCCGCTCGCGTCGCTGCGAGGCGATGACCTGCGGGATGCGTATCTGGATCACTGACGGCGACCGGTCGCGGGAACCTCCCCTACGAGCGGGCCGCGCGACGGTTCTTCGAGACCTGGCCCGACCCGCAGGACTGGGCCGCGACGCCGCTCGCGGAGCGGTTGTCAGCAACGCCGGCGATGCGTCCGGTGATCACGTTCCTGATGCTGCACTGCAGGTTGCGGCCGGGATACGACTATCTGCTGGCGCGGAAGCTGTCCCCGCTCTGGAGGGAGATCCAGACCAGCCCGCTGCGAGCCGAGATCGACGGGTTCCTTCACGAGGCCGAACAGCTCGGGTTCACCGCCCGCACCCGGCTCGCGACAGGCTCCCAAGTCCCGATCCGGCTGCTGATCCAGACCGGCAAGCCGATGCGGCAACTCACCCTCCACGACCTTGAGGAGTTCGCCGCGGCCTGCCGGGAACGCGAGCACGAGACGGGGAGGGGCGCGAATCACTATCTCGCGGCGATCAGCATGACCCACATGGTGTTGTTCCATCTCGGTGTCCTCGATTCCCCGCCCCGCAGCGGCGGTCCCGTCCCCTACGAGGAGCGGCTCGCGAGGTGACCACGGCGTTGCGGGCGGAGCTGGTCGGCTACCTGGAACGCAAACGCGCGACCTGCGACCGGAAGACGGTGTCGGCGACGGCAACACGGCTGAAGCACTTCGGGGTGTTCCTCACAGTCACCGACCCGACGCTTCAGAGCGTGAGGGGTCTGGATCGGCGACGTCACATCGAACCGTTCCTTGCCTCGCTGGTCGACGCGGTCAGCGACAAGGACGGCGCCCCGATCAGCATCGGCGACCGCAACCGGCGGGTTGTCGCGGTCGCGACGTTCCTCCGCGACATCACCGAATGGGGTTGGGACGCTGCCCCACCTCCCCGGAAGGTGTTGTTCCGCGACGACATCCCCACGCTCCCGCAGGTGCTGCCTCGCTACCTCACGATTGACGCCGACCGGCGCCTCACCGCCGCGTTGACCGAGCATCCCGACAACGAGCTGGCCGCGCTGGCGTTGCGGCTGCAACGAGCCTGCGGGCTGCGGATCGGGGAACTCCTCGATCTCGAGCTGGACTGCGTCCACGAGCTCGACGGGAACGGAGCCTGGCTGAAGGTCCCGCTCGGCAAGCTCGCCACCGAACGCATGGTCCCACTCGATTCCGAAACGCTCGAGGTGATCGACCGGGTCACCCAGATCCGCTCCCACGGCAGACCACTCCCGCACCCCCGCTACCGGCGGCCCGCGCAGTTCCTGTTCACCTACCTCGGCCGCAGGCTCACACAGCAGGGCGTCCGCCGCGAACTCGATCACGCCACCGAGATCGCCGGGCTCGGGCACATCACCTCCCACCAGCTGCGACACACCTACGCGACCGCGCTGGTCAACGCCGGCGTCTCCCTGCAAGCACTCATGGCGCTCCTCGGCCACCAGTCCGCGGAGATGAGCCTCCGCTACGGGCGCCTCTTCGACCAGACGGTCCGCACCGAATACGAACGCGCCCTCGACCTCGCGAAACAGAACACCCCTGTCGTCGCGGCGGGAGACACGGGCGGGCGCACCCAACTGCCGCTGGCTGTCATCACCGGCGGACGCGACTGGAAAGACACCCCGCTGCTGAAGTCCCGCATGGCCGGCGGGTTCTGCCTCCGCACCCCAGCGCAAGGCGCATGCAGCTACGCGAACATCTGCGAGCACTGCCCGTCCTACCGCGCTGAGCCATCGTCGCTGCCGATCCTCGCTGCGCAACGCGTCGACGCCGACGCTCTCGCCCGCGACGCGGAACAGCGAGGATGGATCGACGAGGCCGAACGCCACCACAAACTCATCGCCCGCCTCGACGCGCTCATCGCCGACACGGAGACCCAGACCGGATGACCAGCACCACGCTGAACCAGATCGAACGAGCCTGCGCCGACCTCGCCCGAGACGGGCACCCGATCACGATCGCCAAGGTCGCCGAGCACGCCGGCATCTCCCGGTCCACGATCTACCGCAACCCCGAACTCCGCGCCATCATCGAGCACCACCGCGAGGCTGTCGCCGACGGCAGCATCACCGCGATCACCGACGAACTCGCCACGCTCCGCCAAGCCGTCCAGACCCTCGCCGACACCGTCCGTCACCACGACGCGCAACTCCGACGCCTCACCCGCGACTGACCGCGTTACCCGGCCAAACCCAGGCCCGAGGCCGATTAGCCGGATAAGCCGGGGACAACGCGCTCGCGGAATCGCAGATCGGGCTCTGCAAGTCCGAGCTTATCCACCACGACGGCCCGTGGCGGGGACGTCGACCAGGTCGAGGCCGCGACCGCGTCATGGGTGCTGTGGTTCAACACCGAACGCCCCCACGGCTCGATCGACGACCTCACCCCACTCGAGGTCGAGCAGCTCGACTACGCTCGCATCGAACCGGTCGAGCGAGCCGGCTGACACCAGCAAACACCTCTCCGGACATGCCGGGGCGTCAGTTCTCGTAGATGCGTCTCGCGGCATTCTCGATCTGACCGCGTGTCGCCTGCGCCCTCCCATCTCGCCCACGCCCGATCGCTGTTCGCGATGCGGTGGGCCACCTCATCTCTGGGTTTTTTGGCGTCAAGGTACGGAGGCGCCGAACACCCTGCTGCTTTCCTCGGCATCCGCCCGAAGAAGCTTGACGCTGAACGGTCGATCTTCTACGGCGCCCAGTGTCCGCGCAAGAGTTTCAAGAACGCTTTGAACGATGGCTGACCCCAATACCGTATCCTCGGCGTCAGAACCAGTTAGGTCGATCTCCGGGTTCTGCTGTAGCACCACGGAGTCGGCCAATTCGTATACCTGCCGTGCGGCCCATCCGGCCTCCTGCGGGTCATCGGTCAGCCAGGTCCGTATCGCATAGGCAGCCGCAGCCGCAGCGTTCTGTGCGTATGGCGACTCGTGGGTCCAGTTGTCCTCATCGCTCGGCACCATCGCCTCGGCCTCGGCTTGCAGCGTGAGCATCTCGGCCCTCGACGGAGCGTCAGTCGCCGCCGCCCAGGCTGCGCTTACGATCGCCTGTAGCTTGACGCCAAGCTCTGGCCGTCCCTCCGAGCGGGAATATCGCTCGAACATAGGCAGGAGAAGTTGAGCACACGATGCCGCGAAGACTGTCTTGGATCGCTTGTCAAGTCTCGAGAGTCTCTCGACCAGAAGGCCCTCATCATAGGTTCGCAAGTTCACCACCACCAAGCCCCGGACTCCAGAACACCGACACGCCCTTGGGATCAACAAGATCGAACCCAACCCC
>NZ_JAPEHV010000124.1 GCF_028823665.1 Microbacterium sp. C7(2022)
GCGACTTTGAAGGCTTCCCACTGAATAGGCACATTTTCTAGTCTCTCCATCCTCCACTGTTCATACCATATTTGGGCAAGGCCTATGAGTTGATAGGCCGCTAGCTCTGCTTTTTCTTCCGAACTCACCCCCATAATAGCCATAATCTTGTACACCTCATCCAAGAAAGCTTTAGGGTCTTCCTCCGTCTTCGAGCCATGAAACTCTGGGG
>NZ_JAPEHV010000125.1 GCF_028823665.1 Microbacterium sp. C7(2022)
TAGCATGATCTAAAAACAAACAAAAAGGGTAATTATTAGTTAACAAAAAACCTTATTCAACTCTACGGCATGCCATGAATAAGAAAGAAGGGAAGACTTTCCTAAACCATCTCGTAGCCTCTCACTCAGCATAGTTGGGCACTTCACATCCTTGAATAAGACTCTACTTGATGTGGCATGTTAGTCTCCCTAGGATACTTTAAAACCTTGT
>NZ_JAPEHV010000126.1 GCF_028823665.1 Microbacterium sp. C7(2022)
TGTCCCTCTTATACTCACTTTCTTTGTTGTTGGGAGTGATTTCCGTTTTCATTCATTATTTTCTTTCTTTTCTTTTTCGCTCTTTTGTTTTACTCACGGTCACACCCCAAACTTTTCTTCTCTTCTCATCACTTGACTCTTTTCAACTCTTACTTTTCCACTTTTCCCACAATAGCCACCCTCAACTTAGGCTTTTGGCCTATGTTGAG
>NZ_JAPEHV010000127.1 GCF_028823665.1 Microbacterium sp. C7(2022)
CCCACGGCAGATAGGGACCGAACTGTCTCACGACGTTCTGAACCCAGCTCGCGTACCACTTTAAATGGCGAACAGCCATACCCTTGGGACCTACTTCAGCCCCAGGATGTGATGAGCCGACATCGAGGTGCCAAACACCGCCGTCGATATGAACTCTTGGGCGGTATCAGCCTGTTATCCCCCCAGTACCTTTAAGTCGGATCGTAGC
>NZ_JAPEHV010000128.1 GCF_028823665.1 Microbacterium sp. C7(2022)
CCGTCCCGCGACGCGCTGGGCCTCCACATCGAAGAGTTCGCGCCGGTCGCCCCGGGCGGCGAGGTCTCGCTCAGCGACGGCACGAGCGGACGCCTCTCGAGCGAACGCAGCCGCGCGACGACCGCCGTGGTCGTGGCGACCTTCGTCGACGGTCCCTCGGCGGGCCTCCCCCCGCTCACCCCCAACACCTTCGGTACCGGCGCGGC
>NZ_JAPEHV010000129.1 GCF_028823665.1 Microbacterium sp. C7(2022)
TTTAACAGGTAATTCATCCGCAGGGAACAACGTATCGAGTCTATAGTGCGCTGCAATACGCCAAAGTTCGAGTAAACGTGAAACGTGCGGAATCATATAAAGTCTTACCTAGTCTTGAGTGGGTTGTAGTTGTGCATTGAGCTGCTGCAATTTAGCTTCTAGACGATCAATGTCTTGATTAAGCTTACGCGTAGCCTGATTTAAAT
>NZ_JAPEHV010000130.1 GCF_028823665.1 Microbacterium sp. C7(2022)
AAAGTTGTTATGGCAAATGTGTTTTATTTGGAGTATTTGGATGTGGCCATTCAATGAATGTAAGTCCAATATTCACTCTCTTTTAGCTCTGTTTTGGTCTCCACCAACTCCTGAGGGAAATATCTGGCTCTTTAACTGCTGAATGCTCCACTGTGTTCACCAGCTAATTGCTTTGTGTATCTCTTATTTGATGCTGGATAGGTAGT
>NZ_JAPEHV010000131.1 GCF_028823665.1 Microbacterium sp. C7(2022)
TCTTCGCCTTTTAACTTCTTTTGATGAAATAAGGTGTTTTTTGACCGCAGATGTAGATTTTCTTCACAGGAGCATGCAAACACTCATTTCTGCTGCTGTAACACTGCAAAGCATGAAACTTGATGAATTACGGCATTCAGAGCAAGTGTCTTCGCCTTTTAACTTCTTTTGATGAAATAAGGTGTTTTTTGACCGCAGATGTA
>NZ_JAPEHV010000013.1 GCF_028823665.1 Microbacterium sp. C7(2022)
GGGGGTTGGCGTTATGGATTGTCAGCAATGACATCTTTTTGGTCAGTTCAAACTCGCTGCTCCTGCCTTATTCCGGTGGGGGTATGCATTGTTTCTTTACGGAGAGTTTGATCCTGGCTCAGGATGAACGCTGGCGGCGTGCTTAACACATGCAAGTCGAACGGTGAAGCAGGGCTTGCCCTGTGGATCAGTGGCGAACGGGTGAGTAACACGTGAGCAACCTGCCCTGGACTCTGGGATAAGCGCTGGAAACGGCGTCTAATACTGGATATGAGGCGTGATCGCATGGTCATGTTTGGAAAGATTTTTCGGTCTGGGATGGGCTCGCGGCCTATCAGCTTGTTGGTGAGGTAATGGCTCACCAAGGCGTCGACGGGTAGCCGGCCTGAGAGGGTGACCGGCCACACTGGGACTGAGACACGGCCCAGACTCCTACGGGAGGCAGCAGTGGGGAATATTGCACAATGGGCGGAAGCCTGATGCAGCAACGCCGCGTGAGGGATGACGGCCTTCGGGTTGTAAACCTCTTTTAGCAAGGAAGAAGCGAAAGTGACGGTACTTGCAGAAAAAGCGCCGGCTAACTACGTGCCAGCAGCCGCGGTAATACGTAGGGCGCAAGCGTTATCCGGAATTATTGGGCGTAAAGAGCTCGTAGGCGGTTTGTCGCGTCTGCTGTGAAATCTGGGGGCTCAACCCCCAGCCTGCAGTGGGTACGGGCAGACTAGAGTGCGGTAGGGGAGATTGGAATTCCTGGTGTAGCGGTGGAATGCGCAGATATCAGGAGGAACACCGATGGCGAAGGCAGATCTCTGGGCCGTAACTGACGCTGAGGAGCGAAAGGGTGGGGAGCAAACAGGCTTAGATACCCTGGTAGTCCACCCCGTAAACGTTGGGAACTAGTTGTGGGGTCCATTCCACGGATTCCGTGACGCAGCTAACGCATTAAGTTCCCCGCCTGGGGAGTACGGCCGCAAGGCTAAAACTCAAAGGAATTGACGGGGACCCGCACAAGCGGCGGAGCATGCGGATTAATTCGATGCAACGCGAAGAACCTTACCAAGGCTTGACATACACGAGAACGCTGCAGAAATGTAGAACTCTTTGGACACTCGTGAACAGGTGGTGCATGGTTGTCGTCAGCTCGTGTCGTGAGATGTTGGGTTAAGTCCCGCAACGAGCGCAACCCTCGTTCTATGTTGCCAGCACGTAATGGTGGGAACTCATGGGATACTGCCGGGGTCAACTCGGAGGAAGGTGGGGATGACGTCAAATCATCATGCCCCTTATGTCTTGGGCTTCACGCATGCTACAATGGCCGGTACAAAGGGCTGCAATACCGTGAGGTGGAGCGAATCCCAAAAAGCCGGTCCCAGTTCGGATTGAGGTCTGCAACTCGACCTCATGAAGTCGGAGTCGCTAGTAATCGCAGATCAGCAACGCTGCGGTGAATACGTTCCCGGGTCTTGTACACACCGCCCGTCAAGTCATGAAAGTCGGTAACACCTGAAGCCGGTGGCCCAACCCTTGTGGAGGGAGCCGTCGAAGGTGGGATCGGTAATTAGGACTAAGTCGTAACAAGGTAGCCGTACCGGAAGGTGCGGCTGGATCACCTCCTTTCTAAGGAGCATCTGGAGATCTTCGGGTCTTCCAGGCGCCGGATCAGAGCGAATGTCTCTGCCGGTTAGCTCATGGGTGGAACATTTGACGAGGCTCTGTCTGATGATCTCGGGTCTAGTACATCACTTCGGTGGTCGGAACGGTTTGGGTGAGTTGGGTGGGGCGTGCACGTTGTTGGGTCCTGAGGGACCGGGCACCACGTTTGGTGGTGACGTTTCTTCTGGGTCCATCCTGGTGGCTGGCGCATGCTGGTTGCGGGGTGGGTACCGCCCGTACTTTGAGAACTACACAGTGGACGCGAGCATCTTCGCAATGACCCTCTCACCCTCTCTTTGGGGGTTGTTGTGTGAAAGATGATCTTAAAGATCATTAGTCAATTTCTGATCCAAACTTTGTTTGGGTCGAGTTTTGATTCAACTCATGTGATTTCAAGTCTTTAAGAGCAAACGGTGGATGCCTTGGCATCTGGAGCCGAAGAAGGACGTAGCAATCTGCGATAAGCCTCGGGGAGTGGATAAGCACACTGTGATCCGAGGGTGTCCGAATGGGGAAACCCCGCTGGGCAGCGTGCTGACCTAGTGACTCCCGCCTGAATATATAGGGCGGGTAGAGGGAACGTGGGGAAGTGAAACATCTCAGTACCCACAGGAAGAGAAAGCAACAGCGATTCCGTGAGTAGTGGCGAGCGAAATCGGATCAGGCTAAACCTAGCGTGTGTGATAGCCGGCAGGCGTTGCATGTTGGGGGTTGTGGGACTTTTCTGATGCTTCTGCCGAAGTGTCGACGTTACAAGAAGGTATAGACGAACCGCATTGAAAGGCGGGTCATAGAGGGTGCCAACCCCGTAGTCGAAATGCTTCTCTTGGCGTGAAGAGTATCCCAAGTAGCACGGGGCCCGAGAAATCCCGTGTGAATCTGTCAGGACCACCTGATAAGCCTAAATACTCCCAGATGACCGATAGCGGACAAGTACCGTGAGGGAAAGGTGAAAAGTACCCCGGGAGGGGAGTGAAATAGTACCTGAAACCGTTTGCTTACAAACCGTTGGAGCCTCCTTAGTAGGGGTGACAGCGTGCCTTTTGAAGAATGAGCCTGCGAGTTAGCGATATGTGGCGAGGTTAACCCGTGTGGGGTAGCCGTAGCGAAAGCGAGTCTGAATAGGGCGATTCAGTCGCATGTCCTAGACCCGAAGCGAAGTGATCTATCCATGGCCAGGTTGAAGCGACGGTAAGACGTCGTGGAGGACCGAACCCACTTAGGTTGAAAACTGAGGGGATGAGCTGTGGATAGGGGTGAAAGGCCAATCAAACTTCGTGATAGCTGGTTCTCTCCGAAATGCATTTAGGTGCAGCGTTGCGTGTTTCTTGCCGGAGGTAGAGCTACTGGATGGCCGATGGGCCCTACAAGGTTACTGACGTCAGCCAAACTCCGAATGCCGGTAAGTGAGAGCGCAGCAGTGAGACTGTGGGGGATAAGCTTCATAGTCGAGAGGGAAACAACCCAGACCACCAACTAAGGTCCCTAAGCGCGTGCTAAGTGGGAAAGGATGTGGAGTTGCTGTGACAACCAGGAGGTTGGCTTAGAAGCAGCCACCCTTGAAAGAGTGCGTAATAGCTCACTGGTCAAGTGATTCCGCGCCGACAATGTAACGGGGCTCAAGCACGCCACCGAAGTTGTGGCATTGACATTATTGGTAGGCCTTCGTGGTCCAGCCGTGTTGATGGGTAGGAGAGCGTCGTGTGGCCAGCGAAGCGGCGGTGTGAACCAGCCGTGGAGGCTACACGAGTGAGAATGCAGGCATGAGTAGCGAAAGACGTGTGAGAAACACGTCCTCCGAAAGACCAAGGGTTCCAGGGTCAAGCTAATCTTCCCTGGGTAAGTCGGGACCTAAGGCGAGGCCGACAGGCGTAGTCGATGGACAACGGGTTGATATTCCCGTACCGGCGAAGAACCGCCCAAACCAATCCAGTAATGCTAAGCATCTGAATCCCAGTGACTGATCCCTTCGGGGTGACGCTCTGGGCCTAGCGTGCGACCCTATGCTGAGGCGGTTAGCGTATTAACAGGTGTGACGCAGGAAGGTAGCCCAAGCCAGGCGATGGTTGTCCTGGTGCAAGTGCGTAGGCCGAGTCATAGGCAAATCCGTGACTCATACAGGCTGAGACACGATGCGGATGAAAAGTGGGTGATCCTATGCTGCCGAGAAAAGCATCGACGCGAGGTTCTAGCTGCCCGTACCCCAAACCGACTCAGGTGGTCAGGTAGAGAATACCAAGGAGATCGAGAGAATCGTGGTTAAGGAACTCGGCAAAATGCCCCCGTAACTTCGGGAGAAGGGGGGCCATCCACTTATTAGGATTTACTCCGAAAGGGTGTGGTGGCCGCAGAGACTAGTGGGTAGCGACTGTTTACTAAAAACACAGGTCCGTGCCAAGTCGCAAGACGATGTATACGGACTGACGCCTGCCCGGTGCTGGAAGGTTAAGAGGACCGGTTAGCCGTAAGGCGAAGCTGAGAATTTAAGCCCCAGTAAACGGCGGTGGTAACTATAACCATCCTAAGGTAGCGAAATTCCTTGTCGGGTAAGTTCCGACCTGCACGAATGGCGTAACGACTTCCCAACTGTCTCAACCGCGAACTCGGCGAAATTGCATTACGAGTAAAGATGCTCGTTACGCGCAGCAGGACGGAAAGACCCCGTGACCTTTACTACAGCTTGGTATTGGTGTTCGGTGTGGCTTGTGTAGGATAGGTGGGAGACTATGAAGCATGGACGCCAGTTCATGTGGAGTCATTGTTGAAATACCACTCTGGTCACTCTGGATGTCTAACTTCGAACCGTAATCCGGTTCAGGAACAGTGCCTGGTGGGTAGTTTAACTGGGGCGGTTGCCTCCCAAAAAGTAACGGAGGCGCCCAAAGGTTCCCTCAACCTGGTTGGCAATCAGGTGGCGAGTGTAAGTGCACAAGGGAGCTTGACTGTGAGACTGACAGGTCGAGCAGGGACGAAAGTCGGGACTAGTGATCCGGCAGTGGCTTGTGGAAGCGCTGTCGCTCAACGGATAAAAGGTACCTCGGGGATAACAGGCTGATCTTGCCCAAGAGTCCATATCGACGGCATGGTTTGGCACCTCGATGTCGGCTCGTCGCATCCTGGGGCTGGAGTAGGTCCCAAGGGTTGGGCTGTTCGCCCATTAAAGCGGTACGCGAGCTGGGTTTAGAACGTCGTGAGACAGTTCGGTCCCTATCCGCTGCGCGCGTAGGAAGTTTGAGAGGATCTGACCCTAGTACGAGAGGACCGGGTTGGACGAACCTCTGGTGTGTCAGTTGTTCCGCCAGGAGCACCGCTGATTAGCTACGTTCGGGATGGATAACCGCTGAAAGCATCTAAGCGGGAAGCCGGCCTCAAGATGAGACTTCCATACCATTTATGGTGAGAGGCTCCCAGCCAGACTACTGGGTTGATAGGCCAGATGTGGAAGCGTGGTAACACGTGCAGCTGACTGGTACTAATAAGCCGATGACTTGATAACACACCGTTTTAGGTGCTTGCGTCCACTGAGTGGTTCTCGATGTACGGTCGAGAACCCCACAACACTTCAGTTGTGGACTGATTGAAACATCAATAGTGTTTCGGCGGCCATAGCGAGAGGGAAACGCCCGGTCACATTCCGAACCCGGAAGCTAAGCCTCTCAGCGCCGATGGTACTGCAGGGGGGACCCTGTGGGAGAGTAGGACACCGCCGGACTTCCTTTAAAC
>NZ_JAPEHV010000014.1 GCF_028823665.1 Microbacterium sp. C7(2022)
TCTACAACGCCGAGGACCCCCGCGGGAATTGACACCACGCTATGGGACTCACCCCTGAGCGCGGGCGCGCGGGGTCCACTTCGCGCGCTTCGTATGGCGCAGGTTGCGGTGATTTGGCGGTCGGACCGGCGTGTTGCGACCAATGAATGGCGGGGGGTCAGGCCCGTGCCCTACTTCGCGCGCTTCGTATGGCGCAGGTTGCGGTGATTTGGCGGTCGAACCGGCGTGTTGCGACCAATGAATGGCGAAGGTGTGGTCCCGTGTGGGGCCGGTGGTCCCGCCGGGGCGGGGTGGTGCCCGCCCCCGTGGCGCGCCCCGCACGGTCAGCGCACGAGGCGCGCGATGGCCTGCGAGGCTTCGGTGATCTTCGCTTCGGCCTCGGGCCCGCCGTTCTTTGCGGCATCCACCACACAATGACGCAGGTGGTCGTCGAGCAATCCGAGCGCGACGGCTTCGAGCGCGCTGGTGAGCGCGCTGATCTGCGTCAGGATGTCGATGCAGTACTTCTCGTCGTCGACCATCTTGTGGATGCCGCGCGCCTGCCCCTCGATCCGCTTCATGCGATTCAGGTACTTGGTCTTGTCGCTCATGTACCCGTGAGTGGCATGGGCGGTATCGAGATCGGTCATGACGCGCTCCTTGCATCGGGGGTCGAGAGGGCCCGGCTGCGGAACGACCGCAACCGAAGCGAATTGCCGACGACGAAGACGCTCGACAGCGCCATCGCCGCGCCGGCGATCATGGGGTTCAGCAGCCCGAGGGCGGCCAGCGGGATCGCAGCCACGTTGTACGCAAACGCCCAGAACAGGTTCACCTTGATGGTGCCGAGCGTCGCACGTGAGAGCCGGATCGCATCGGCGGCGCTGCGCAGATCACCGCGGACCAGAGTGATGTCGGATGCTTCGATCGCGGCATCCGTCCCTGTTCCCATTGCGAGGCCCAAGTCTGCCTGCGCGAGCGCGGCTGCGTCGTTCACGCCGTCGCCGACCATCGCGACGACGCGCCCGTCGGCCTGCAGCGCGCGGATGACGGCGACCTTGTCCTGCGGCAAGACCTCGGCTTCGACGCGCTGAATGCCGACCTCGTCGGCGACGGTGCGCGCGACGGTCGCGTTGTCACCGGTGAGGAGCACCGGCTCGAGACCGAGCGACACGAACTGCGCGATGGCTTCGCTACTGGTCGGCTTGATCTGGTCGGCGACCGTGAGGAGTCCGCGGGCGGCGCCGTCCCACGCGACGAGCACGGCAGTCTGCCCGGCCGATTCGGCGTCGCGCTTCGCGCGGGCGAGCCCGTCGGGAATCGCGACCGACCAGTCGGCGAGAAGCCCGGCGGTGCCGACGATAGCGGCATGGCCGTCGACGATGCCCGAGACGCCCTTGCCCGGAACGTTCTGGAACGACGACACCTCGGGGAGGTCGCCGACCCGCTCGCGCGCGCCGCGCGCGATGGCCTGGGCGATCGGGTGCTCGGATGCCTCTTCGAGCGCGCCCGAGAGGCGCACCACCTGCGCGGTGCCAGCGTTGCCTTCGGCACCCGCACCCTCAACCGGGACGACGTCGACGAGCGCCATCGTGCCGCTCGTGACGGTTCCGGTCTTGTCGAGCACGATCGTGTCGACGCGACGCGTGGACTCAAGGATCTCGGGCCCCTTGATCAGGATGCCGAGCTGGGCACCCCGACCGGTGCCGACCAGCAGCGCGGTGGGCGTGGCGAGCCCGAGCGCGCACGGGCACGCGATGATCAGTACGGCGACCGCGGCGGTCACGGCCATCGACGGGGCGGAGCCGAGCACCAGCCACGTGATGAGGGTGCCGAGCGCGATCACGAGGACGATCGGGACGAAGACGCCCGAGATCCGGTCGGCCAGGCGCTGCACGTCGGCCTTGCCCGACTGCGCCTCTTCGACCAATCGCGCCATCTGCGCGAGCTGTGTGTCATCGCCCACGCGCGTTGCGCGAACCACGAGGCGTCCGCCGGCGTTGACGGTCGCTCCCACGACGGCATCGCCGGGCTGAACGTCCACCGGCAGCGATTCGCCGGTCACCATCGACGCGTCCACGGCGCTGGTGCCTGACGTCACGATCCCATCGGTGGCGATCTTCTCGCCCGGGCGCACGACGAACTCGTCGCCGACGCGCAGGTCGCCGATCGGCACGCGTACCTCACGTGCGGTGCCGGAGCCATCAAGGCGCAGCACCGCGGCATCCTTCGCCCCGATCTCGAGCAGGGCGCGGAGCGCTGCCCCAGCGCGGCGCTTCGACCGCACCTCGAAGTAGCGGCCGGCGAGGATGAACATCGTCACGCCGGCGGCGACCTCGAGGTAGATGTCACCCGCGCCGTCGGAGGGCTGGATCGTCCACTCGAACGTGTGGGTCATGCCGGGCATGCCTGCGTGCCCGAAGAAGAGGGCGTACAGCGACCACAAGAACGCCGCGCTCACGCCGATCGAAACGAGCGTGTCCATCGTCGCGGCGCCGTGGCGCAGGTTGATCCACGCGGCGCGGTGGAACGGCCACGCGCCCCACGTCACCACGGGTGCGGCCAGCGCAAGCGACAGCCACTGCCAGTACGTGAACTGCAGCGCGGGCACCATCGCGAGGATGATCACCGGTACCGCGAGCACGATCGAGCCGATCAGTCGCTGGCGCAACGAGGTCAGCTCGGGGTCTACGGGGGAGTCGGTGTCGGGGTCGGATGCCGCGACCGGCGCCGGCACGGATGCGGAGTACCCCGTCTGTTCGACGACATCGATGAGCTGCTGCGGGTCGAGCGTGGCTGCCGAGGTGACAACCGCCTTCTCGGTCGCGAAGTTGACGCTCGCCTCGACGCCGTCGAGGCGGTTCAGCTTCTTCTCGATGCGCGTCGCGCACGACGCGCAGGTCATGCCCACGATGTCGAGTTCGACGCGTGCGGGGGTCGCCGCGGGTGTGGACATGGTTATCAGGCGCGAACGGCGTCGTACCCGGCCTCGTCCACGGCGGCGAGCACGTCGGCGTCGACGAGGGGAGTGGCGGATTCAATGGTGAGCACGCCATCGGTGGCGCTCACGTCGATGCGTTCGACGCCATCGATCTTCGCCACTTCGGAGCGCACGGCCGTTTCGCAATGGCCGCAGCTCATTCCGGTGACCTGGTACGTCGTGATCGTCATCAGAGAGTCCCTTCTCGAAAAATACCCCTCGGGGGTGTTCCTCTCGCCAACCATATACCCCTGCTAGGTATTCCCGCGGGCGAGATGTGGCATCCGGAACACAACGAGGTAACGATTTGCGAGGCGTTACACATCGTTAACGAACGGCAACATAAGTGACGCCTGGTCCGGACTAAGTTTGTGGGCACTGGGCGTGCGCCCGAGTGCGCCCGCGTTCATACACAGCAAGGAGCAACATGAGCGTCTTCACTCGTTCGCGTGCCGGCAAGGTCTTCGGCGGCATCGCCGCAGTCGGCGTCAGCGCGCTCATCCTCGCGGGCTGCTCGAGCAGCACCGAAGAGCCCTCGGACAACGGCAGTGAGCCGTCCGAGTCGCTCAGCCTGAAGATCGGCACCGCGCTTCCCCAGACGGGAAACCTCGCCTTCCTCGGCCCGCCCGAAGAAGCTGGCGTCGCATACGCGCAGGCCCAGATCAACGAGGCGACCGGTGACACCGGTCTTGACCTCGAGGTCGTCTTCGGTGACTCGGGCGACCTCGACAACAAGGCATACGAGGTCGAGATTCCCCGCCTGCTCGGCGAGAACGTCTCGGCGATCCTCGGTGCGGCATCCTCGGGTGTCTCGCTGCAGTTCATCGACCAGGTGACCGGCGCGGGCGTCATCCAGTTCTCGCCTGCCAACACCTCGGACGCATTCACCACCTACGACGACGGCGGCCTGTACTTCCGCACCGCTCCGTCGGACGTGCTTCAGGGTGAGGTTCTCGGTAACCTCATCGCCGAGGACGGCGCACAGACGCTCGGCATGATCGTGCTGAACGACTCGTACGGTACGGGACTTGCCAAGTACGTCACCGAGGCCTTCGAGGCAGCCGGTGGCGAGGTCGTTGCTGCACCCACCTACAACACGGGTGACACCACGTTCGACGCGCAGATCAACGAAGTTCTGGCCGCTGACCCCGACGCGATCGCCCTGATCACGTTCGAAGAGGTCAAGACCATGCTCCCGGGTCTGTTCGGTCAGTTCCCCGCCGAGAACCTGTACTTCGTCGACGGAAACCTCGCCAACTTCGGTGAGGACTTCGAGGCGGGCTCGCTCACGGGCGCCAAGGGCACGCTGCCGGGTCTGTCGATCGACACCCTCGGCGACTTCACCAGCGCTCTGGACGCCTACCTCGAAGAGGCCGGCAGTGCCCCGCTGACCGAGTACAGCTACGCAGCTGAGTCGTACGACGCGACCATCCTGCTGGCTCTCGCAAGCCTGGCCGCCGGTTCGACCGACGCCGACGCCATCGCCGAGAAGCTCATCGAGGTCTCGGGTGGTACCGGTGACGGCGAGAAGTGCACCACCTACGCGGAGTGCGCCGACATCATCGTCTCAGGCGGCGTTGCCGACTACGACGGTGTCTCTGGCCCGATCACGTTCGACGAGGTCGGCGACCCGACCGAGGCGTCGATCGGCATCTACCAGTACGGCGACGACAACACGTACGCGGCGTACGAGGGCTGATAACACCCCGTAAGTGAGGCGCCCCGGGTCTTCGGACCCGTT
>NZ_JAPEHV010000015.1 GCF_028823665.1 Microbacterium sp. C7(2022)
TCATTGTTTGTTTCTCTGTTGCTTAACAGAGAAATGTCAAGTCAAGTCAATTTTATTTGTATAGCGCCAAATCATAACAAAAGTTATCTCAAGACACTTTTCACATAGAGTAGGTCTAGACCATACTCTTTAAAATATTATTTACAGAGACCCAACAGTTCCCACCATGAGCAAGCACTTGGCGACAGTGGCGAGGAAAAACTCCCTTTTAACAGGTAGAAACCTCGAGCAGAACCAGGCTCTGGGTGGGCGGCCATCTGCATCGACCGAGTTGGGTTGAAAGGGGAGGAGAGAGGGGGAGAGGGGAGACAGAACAGGAGGAGAGACAACAAATCAGACTAATAATAATAACAACTGCAGCAGTGAGTGTGGAGCAGGAACATGGGGGCAGTAGACGGCCGGCAATCACAGATCCAGAATCTACAGCTCCAGAGGCAGAAATACCTGCAGAAAGTGAGAAGGCGAAAAAGCACAGAAAGCACAAGGACTACCAGGAAGAAATGGAGTTGGTAGCCTGTATTAGTGGGATAGGAATGCGTACAGATAGAGAGGGAGAGGAGGAGAGAGAAGCTCAGTGCATCATGGGAAATCCCCCGGCAGTCTAGGCCTATAGCAGCATAACTAAGGGATGGTTCAGGACTCACCTGAGCCAGCCCTAACTATAAGCTTTATCAAAAAGGAACGTTTTTAGCATACTCTTAAACGAAGAGAGGGTGTCTGCCTCCCGAACCCAAATTGGGAGCTGATTCCACAGAAGAGGAGCTTGATAACTAAAGGCTCTGGCTCCCATTCTACTTTTAGAGACTTTAGGTACCACAAGTAACCCTGCATTCTGTGAGCGTAGTGCTCTAGTGGGGTAATACGGTACTATCAGCTCTTTAAGATATGATGGTGCCTGACCAATAAGAGCTTTGTAAGTGAGGAGGACGATTTTAAATTCTATTCTAGATTTCACAGGGAGCCAGTGCAGAGAAGCTAATATTGGAGAAATATGTTCTCTTTTGCTAGTTCCTGTCAGTACACGTGCAGCCGCATTCTGGATCAGCTGGAGAGTCTTTAGAGACTTATCGGGGCAGCCCGATAATAAGGAATTACAATAATCCAACCTAGAAGTAACAAATGCATGAACTAGTTTTTCTGCATCTTTTTGAGACAGGATATGCCTGATTTTTATAATGTTACGTAAGTGGAAGAAGGCAGTCCTTGAAGTCTGTTTTATATGGGTATTAAAGGACATGTCCTGATCAAAGATTACTCCTAGACTCCTTACAGTGGTGCTAGAGGCCAGGGCAATGCCATCTAGAGTAACTATATCTATACATAGTGCGTCTCGCAGGTGTTTAGGACCCAGAACAATAACTTCAGTTTTGTCTGAGTTTAACAGCAAGAAATTGCAGGTCATCCAGTCTTTTATGTCCTTAATACATGCCTGAAGCTTGGCTAACTTACCGGTTTCATCTGGCTTTATCGATAAGTATAACTGAGTATCATCTGCATAGCAGTGAAAGTTTATGGAGTGTTTCCTAATAATATTGCCTAAAGGAAGCATATACAAGGTAAATAAAAGTGGTCCGAGCACTGAACCTTGTGGAACTCCATGACTAACTTCCGTGTGCACGGAGGATTCATCATTTACATGGACAAACTGAAATCTATCTGATAAATACGACTGAAACCAGCTTAGTGCGGGTCCTTTGACGCCAATCAAATGCTCCAGTCTCTGTAATAGGATACAATGGTCAATGGTATCGAAAGCGGCACTAAGATCTAACAGAACAAGTACAGAGACAAATCCTTTGTCTGACGCAATCAAAAGGTCATTTGTCACTTTCACCAGTGCTGTCTCTGTGCTATGATGCACTCTAAATCCTGACTGAAAACTATTGTTGTGTAGAAAGTCACATAACTGATTAATTAGATATAGGTCTATAATTGGCTAAAACCCCTGGATCAAGCGTAGGCTTTTTAAGAAGAGGTTTAATTACAGCTACTTTGAAGGACTGTGGTACATAGCCTGTTAATAAAGACAGATTGATCATGTCTAGTAAAGAAGTGCTAACTAAGGGTAAAACTTCTTTAAGCAG
>NZ_JAPEHV010000016.1 GCF_028823665.1 Microbacterium sp. C7(2022)
CAGAAAGGGACGGTGAAGCCTCCCAACTGGAAGATAGACAGCTTCAAGATCCAAGGACAAAGATGATCACAGAGACTGGCTGAGAGGAGGAGTACCAGTAAACAACGTAATCACACTCACGTATATAAAGTCAGCTCAATACAATCAAACATTGACATTAGGACCAGAAGGCATAAAAATAGACACGCATGTGGTTCACAGACAATGCCTAAAAGAAGGGACAGTGATGGTAGTGGTACAATGTTCACGAAATCAATGCACATAGATAAACCTACACCAAACCATGACAGCTGAAGAAGCAACCAAATTGACCCAAATTTAAGTAAAATGAGGTGTCTGAGCTGAGAGATGTCTCTCCCATGTGTGTCCAATGTTTAGATACTTGTGTGGATCCAATGTTTAGATACTTGTGTGGGAAATGTTTAGATAAGCCTATGTCCAAGGTCTGGCTACTTTCATAGATGGGTGCCCCTTGGGGGTTGTTTTCCTAAAGTTCCAAAGAGATGAGATCAGTTTCAACATGAACTATATGTTCCACCTTCCCTTTCTGTAAAATAGCCATGTATGGTTATGAGGTTGGCTCTGAGCCTATCTTGTCACCACACATTAGCTATACCATGAGGCTTTAAAAGGTGTAGTTTGAGTGGAAAACGGGGGAGATTCACATTGGCTTCGGATCTTCTCACAGGCAATCCATGGTGCTTGTTTTGACGCTGTACTTTTTGTAATAAACCTTTTTATACAACTAAGTCGGTGTCAGCGGAGATTCCTTCATCATCATCACATCATCGCTACAGAAGATACAACACAGCCAACCCGTCTCAGACAGCTAAGGTCGCAAAAGGAGGAAGCATTTAGGAGTGGAGACAGAAGCAGGTTCAAAGAGGCAAAGTACAGGTTTAGCAAGGAGGTGAGGGGAGCTAAACGACTGTATTCTGAGAAACTCCAACACCAGTTCTCAGCCAAGGACTCTGCTTCTGTCTGGAAGGGGCTCAGAGAGCTCACCCATTACAAACCCAGAGCCCCCCACTCTGCTAACGACTTGCGCCTGTCCAACAATCTGAACAAGTTCTACTGTCGTTTCGAAAGACAATGGGACAGTCCAGACACAATCCCCTGGGACTCCATCCACCAGCCCCAGGCCACCAGCTTCACCTCTCCCACCACTGCAGGGGCCTGGGCCTCTCCACAACTTCAAACCTCAGAGGCCCCCTTCCCGTCCACAGTGACACCTCTCTCAATCCTGGAGAGGGATGTTAACAGACAATACAAGAGACAGAACCTCCACAAAGCAGCCGGGCCAGACTCTGTCTCTCCATCCACCCTGAAGCACTGTGCTGACCAGCTGTCTCTGGTGTTCACAGATATCTTTAACACTTCACTGGAGATATCCCACATACCAGCCTGCTTCAAATGTTCCAGCAAGAGATACTGTAAGACTTAGAGCACACTGGCAGACGAAGAGAAAGACAAAAGACACTCACATATGTGCAGCCTGCAGTATACTGGATCCAATGGCCAGCTGACTCAGAACTTGCACACCAATGGAGTGTGTGAAAAGCCTGGATACAGAAAGAACTGCCCACAGCACAAGAACCACGACTGCCGCTGCACTGCACTCTGATGTATGATGAGACTCAGCAACATACTGACTACAAAGAATGCTGGACAGAGTTGATTACAGGCAAAATATTATCTGTAATATGTCAAGACCTGTATGTTGGACCACAAGGACCAGCAGCAGCAGTTACTCTACCACCAGAACTACGTCCCTGGTTTCAAGTCACCAGCTCCGTCCCACATGTTACACTCCTGATAGCTAATGGACATGAATCACGTGACCTAGG
>NZ_JAPEHV010000017.1 GCF_028823665.1 Microbacterium sp. C7(2022)
GGTCAAGTCCCGTCGTGTGGTGTCATTCCTGCTGTTGCCTGGGGGTGGTTGGGGGTTAGGCGGTGAGGTAGAGCTCGGGGCGGGGTGTCTCGGTGGTCTCGTGGAGGGTGTGGACGAGTTTGCGCATCGAGATGTCGGAGAAGTAGCGGCGTTCGCCGTAGCCCCATTCCTCGTGCTGTTCTTGGAGGACGGCGCCGATGAGTCGGGTGACGCTGCCCTGGTCGGGGAAGATCTGGACGACGTCGGCGCGGCGTTTGATTTCCCGGTTGAGGCGTTCGATCGGGTTGTTGGACCAGATTTTCTGCCAGTGCTCGCGGGGTAGAGGCGCGAACCCGGTGAGGTCCGCTTCGGCGTTCTCGAGCATCGCGGTGATTTCGGGGAACGAGCCTCGGAGGCTGTCGGTGACGGCCTTGTATTGCGCGGTGACGGCTTCGGGGGTGGTTTGCGCGAAGATCGTGGAGATCAGCGCGTTGACTGGTTTCGACCGGGCCGAGCCGAGCTTCTGGGTGACGTTGCGTGCGAAGTGGACTCGGCATCTTTGCCACCCGCTCCCGGGCAGGATCGCCTTGACCGCGGCTTTCAGGCCGGCGTGCGCGTCACTGGTGACGAGGGTTACCCCGAGCGGGTCGGCGTCGGTGGCGACCTTGAGTCCCCGGTCGCGGAGGGATCGGAGGAACTCGGTCCAGAAGTCGGTGGTTTCCGCGTCTCCGAGTGCCATCCCGAGGATCTCCCGGCGACCCTCCCCGGACACGCCGGTCGCGACGACGAGGGCTTGGGACACGACCCGGCCGCGGTGGCGGACGTCGAGGTAGGTGGCGTCGAGGAACAGGTACGGGAACCAGGTGTGATCGATCCGGCGGTGCAGGAACTCGTGGACGGTCTCGTCGATCTCGGCGCAGATCCTTGACACCGTCGACCGGGAGATGCCGGTGTCGTTGCCCAGCGCCCGGATCAGCTGGTCGACCTTCCTTGTGGACACCCCGTCGATCCAGGCCTGGCAGATCACCGCGTAGAGGGCCTTGTCGACCCGTCGCCGCGGGTGCAACAAGCTGGGGAAGAACGACCCCTCCCGTAGCTTCGGAATCTGAAGATCGACCTCCCCGGCGGGGGTCGCGAGTGTCTTCGGGCGGGTCCCGTTGCGGCGGGTGGTGCGCTCCGTCGTGCGTTCGTACCGGTCGGCGCCGATCTTCACCGACGCTTCCGCGTTGATCAGGTCCTGCAGGCCGGCCTGCAGCATCCGCCGGAACACGTCCGAATGGGCCAGATCAGGATCGGCGAGGACTTCGCCGATCAGGGTCGACAAGGCAGACTGGGTGTGGGTCATCGTGGGATCACTCTTCTTGCTTCTTGGCGGAAACAGCTGGGTTCCCACGATGGCCCATCAACGTCTACAACGCCGAGGACCCCCGCGGGAATTGACACCACGCTATGGGACTCACCC
>NZ_JAPEHV010000018.1 GCF_028823665.1 Microbacterium sp. C7(2022)
TTTTCCTGAATATATTCAGGAAAAAACGCATACGCCCTTTTTGGCCAAGTGCATCATTGTGGACGTTCTGCCTCTTTTCCTATGCTTTCAATGCAATTCCAGTCTACCTCCTGAAATCGGTTTCCTGCAATTCTGCCCCGCTTTCAAGTCCTCTTGGCAGCCTTACTTCAGTCTATTTTTGGACGATAGCTGTCATTTATAACTCTGCAGGTTTGTGAATTACAGTGCCCCTGAGCTCCTTTCTTCAACTCGCTTTCTTGTGACCTGGCCGCAACACCGCAGGATGGCTTCAGGCCCTAATCTGGTTCCGGCACGGCACGCTGAGCCTTTGGTTAATTCCTCTTCCTGGTGGGAAATGAGAGTTAAATTTGCCCGTCCAGACACCTCCAGCTAGTCTCTCATTGGTTCTCGCTATTCCTGTTCATCTTCCGCAGAAATTGCAAACTGGGCCAAACAGGAGGTTAAAGGGACTGACTCTCCAAGTCGGGAGAGTGTTAGTAAAGCGTCTGGAATGTTGCACCCGAGTACCAGGGGAGGAAAACTGAGACATATTTGAACACGTCTCCCGTTCACATGGTTGATCATACTTGGGTTCCACATGCATGTTTTAGCTGAAGGAAGAATACCTTAAACCTGGGTAGTTGAAACCCGTGTAATGGGTACCATGCAATATGACTTCAAAGGGTCTTCATTTGCTCACCGAACCTCTCCAATCCTATCACTGCTGCGTTTATGCCCCTGTACACATGCTTGATTCTCTTTTGGAGACATAGCAATCCATAGGTTTTAAGATACTTACTAGTCAGGTACATTCTTAGGCGTTTAATATGCGGTGTTGAGTCCATTTCGTTGAGCAAGGAGTAGCTCTTGTCTATTCCATATTTGGCTTAAGGAACTTTATCTGTGCTCATTTCAATCTCTGGTTTTATGCAGCACCCCAACTCACCTTTACCCTTAAGCAAGCATAAGTTGGTTTTCTAAATTTGAGACCCTGTTCTGTTCTGTAATTCAGTTCCTGTGTAGCCAAGTTTACATTCCGTGTATTACTGATATCTTATGATGTTTCTTTTTCTGTGTGACTTATTTCAGTTAGAATCATCATACCTGAATCCACTCATTATGCTGCTAAGGGCCTGATGACATAGATTTCATTGCTGAGTGATACTGCATTGTACGTAAGTACCACAAGTTCTTTATCCATTTTTCACTTTCTGTGAT
>NZ_JAPEHV010000019.1 GCF_028823665.1 Microbacterium sp. C7(2022)
TGTACGGGGTCAGGACGTTGGTTGCAGTCGGCTGATCGGGGGGTTGCCTCCGAGGGCTGAGTGGCGTCGTCCAGTGTTGTAGTGCTCGAGCCAGGGGTCAAGTGCTGCGGTGCGGTCGTCGTTCGAGGTGAACGGTTGCCGGTAGGCCCATTCGGTTTGCAGGGTCCGGTTGAACCTCTCCACCTTGCCGTTCTGCCACGGGCAGTGCGGTTTGATGAACTTCTGCCGGATGCCGTGCGCGCCGCAGACGCCGCGCAGCGACCATCGGTAGGCCCAGGCGTTGTCGGTGATCAGCCGCTCGATGCGGGGGATGCCGTGCGCGGCGAAGTAGCCGATGGCGCGTTCGAGGAACGCGGCGCAGGTCGGGCCCTTCTCGTCGGGGAGGACCTCGGAGTATGCGAGCCGGGAGTGGTCGTCGACGACGGAGTGCACGTAGTCGTAGCCGACGACGGTCTGTTTCCGGGCGGCTGTGGAGCCCATCGCTCTGCCGTGCGCCTTCCACCCGCCGCCGTCGGGGATGCGACCGAGCTTCTTCACGTCCATGTGCACCAGCTCGCCGGGCTGCTCGCGTTCATAGCGGACCGCTGTGGTCTTCGACGCGCGGATCCGCTCCCCGGTCATCGGGTCCAGATCGACCAGACGAGGCAGCCCGGACCGGGCGATGATGCGCGACACCGTCCGCGCCGGCACCCCGGTGCGGGCCGCGACCTCGTCACGGCCGACTCGTTCCTTCTTCCGGATCGCGACCACCGCCGCGGCCCTGGCATCGGGGGTGCGGTTGGCGACGTGGTGAGGCCGCGAGGAGCGATCGTAGAGACCGGCTTCACCCTCGGCGCGGTAGCGGTCCAGCCACCGCTTCACGCAGCGTCGGGACACGCCCATTGCCGCGGCGATATGCGCCTGCTTCCACCCGGCACCGGCACGATGGACGATGAGCAGCCTGCCGTGCACGGTCAAGCGGGCATTACGGTGGGACACGAGAACCTCCGAGTTCGTGAAGACGTCAGACATCTCCACTAAGCCCGGAGGTTCTCCCCTTTCACAAGACCGGAAACGCCACCAACCTCATGGCCGGGTACA
>NZ_JAPEHV010000001.1 GCF_028823665.1 Microbacterium sp. C7(2022)
CCAACCACCCCCAGGCAACAGCAGGAATGACACCACACGACGGGACTTGACCCGGAACGCTGGGTGGTCGGCTCGTGGGCGCGCCCACGTCGCTCCGCCCCCAGAATCGGTTGTAGCCGACAGCAGTTTGTGGGGGTAGAGCAGGCCGGTGGCCGATCCGCGCTCGCACCCGGAACTTCATCGCTCCGCCCCCAGATTCTGCTCCGTCCGGTGGCAGTTTGTGGGGGCGGAACGCTGGGTGGTCGGCTCGTGGGCGCGCCCACGTCGCTCCGCCCTCAGAATCGGTTGTAGCCGACAGCAGATCTTGGGGGTGGAGCGTCGGGAGAGTGGGGCCGAAGGGGCGCGGGGCGCGGGGAACCGCGCCCGGCGCCCGAGGTCAGTCGGCGGGCGTCAGGTTGAGCGTGTGCGTGGTGGCGGCATCCACCGCATCACGGGAGAACGCCCAGGGTGTGAGCTCGACCTTCTGCCACGCCTCGGTCTGATCGACGTAGTTCGGGTGGTAGGTGTGCCCGCTCGCGCCGGTGAGGTGGTTCCAGCCCGATGCGTCGAAGTCCGAGAGGTCAACGATCATGCGCATCGACGGCACGGTCACGGTGGCAAAGCTCGTGCCGACGTTCCACCCGGTCGCGTTCACGACTGAGCTTCCGCCGCCCGCCGGGTACGGGCCGCGATTGAACAGATACTCGATTGCGGCGATCCCCGACGACCCGAACGTGTCCGATGTGAGCGGCAAAGCGTGCAACGAGCCCCACGACCATCCCGACATGTTGCTGCCCGACAGTGAGACGAGTGTGTCGTAGGCGCCCTTCGCGCTGAGCGCGAGCATCTCTTCCTGGCTCGAGACACCCAGGGCGTCGTTGGTCCACCACTCTGACTCGGGGTCGTCAAGCAACTGGTCAACGACGAGGAACATGCGCGCCTGATCGGTCAACGGGGCGGGGTTCTCACGCCCGCGCGTGAACAGGTTCTGCGCGAGCTCGTCCCACAGGACGTTCGCGTACGCGGCGCCGGCGGAGGACGCATCGTTCTGAGCGTCCCATTGCCGTAGGAGGTCAAGCGCAGCATCCGGACCCTCTTCACCCAGCGACACGTCGAGGTACGCCGCGATGAGCCGCTTGCCGATCCAGAACTCGTTATCGGCGAGGATCTGCCGCAGTCCTTCGGCAGTGATGGGGCCCTCGGCGATCTTGCGCTCAAGCAGATCGGTGATGCGCGCGGCCCGGTAGCCGTAGTCCCAGTCGGAGGTCAGGAAGTATTCGTACGAGTCGTCGACGATCGCGTTATTGGCGGTCACGACGTAGCCGTCCTCGGGGTTGAGCACCACGGGGAGCTCCTCGAACGGGATGAAGCCGTCCCAATCGTAGGCAGAGTCCCATCCTGGCTGAGGCATCGAGCCATCGCCGGCGCCGCGAATCGGCAAGCGGCCGGGCGTCTGGTACCCGATGTTGCCGTCGACGTCGGCGTAGATCAGGTTCTGCGCCGGGACGTCAAACTTCTGCGCCGCGCCACGGAAGTCATCGAAGTTCTGCGCCAGGTTCAGGTCGAAAATCGCTGTCGCGGTGGTGCCGGGCTCAAGTGCCGTCCACCGCAGGCTGACCGCGTACTCGCCTTCGGGCGCACCTTCGGCCGGGGTGATGTCGCCGCCGCTGCCCACGTAGGGTTCCTCGGTGATGCTCGTGAAGTCCGAGGTCAGGCCCGAGACGATGGGGCCGTGCACCGTGCTTCGGATGGTGAGTTCGACGTCGTCACTACCGGCGACCTTGAGCGTTTCGGTGCGCACATCGAGAGGAATGAGTTCGCCATCGCGCCAATACGAGTCGCCGTCAACCTTCTCGAGGTACAGGTCGGTGACGTCGGTCGTGAGGTTCGTGAAGCCCCACGCGATGCGGTCGTTGTGGCCGATGATGACACCCGGCAACCCCGAGAAACTGAAGCCCGACACATCGAAGGGGCACGACTCGCTCACGGACGCGCACTTCAGGCCCACCTGGTACCAGACGCTGGGCAGTGAAGCGCCGAGGTGAGGGTCATTGGTAAGGAGTGGCATGCCGGTATCGGTATATGCGCCCGAGACAACCCACGAGTTCGAGCCGATGCCCTCGCCGGTGTCGCCGACGAGAGCCGAGACCGCTTCGATGACGCTACCGACTTCGGTCCATTCCAGCGACGCCGTCGATACCTCAGAGCCCTCGACGTGACCGCGAGCAGAAGCCGGCTGGGCAGCGGAGCCGACAGCGGGCACGTCCGAGATCACCGGCACGATTACCGGGTTCTCATCGAACGGGTACCCCGGGTACAGCCCGTCGATCTCTTCCGACGACAACGTCTGGGCGAGAACCGCGCGCTGCGTCTCATCCTCGATGTTGCTGCGGAGGTCCCAGGCCATCGCCTTCAGCCATGCGACCGAGTCCGCGGCCGTCCATGGCTCGATCTCGTAGTCACCGTTCTGTAGTCCGAGAACGGCATATTCGAACGAGACGTCGGCTCCGTCGTGCTCGGCGAGGTAGGCGTTCACGCCGTCGGCGTACGCGTCATAGTACGAACGCGTCGTGTCGTCGAGCGCCTCGACCTCTTGTTCGGCGACCTCACGCCAACCAAGGGTGCGCAGAAACTTGTCCGTCGCCAGTTGCGATTCGCCGAACAGTTCCGACAGCCGCCCGCTGGTCAGGTGCCGGCGGAAGTCCATCTCCCAGAAGCGATCCTGCGCGTGCACGTAGCCTTCGGCGAAGAACAGGTCGTCCGTGGTCTTCGCCGTGATGGTCGGGATGCCGCGCACGTCACGCTGCACGGTGACATCGGCGCCGAGCCCCGAGACGGTGACTGATCCCTCGAGCTGCGGGAACGAACGCTGCACTGTGTAGGCGAGGGTGCCGGCAGCGATGAGCGCAAGGATGATGACTCCGGCGACCACGCTGAAAACGGAGATGCCGACGATGCGACCCACCGAGCGGCGGGGTCGGGCAGTGGCCTCTTCGGGAGCGACCTCTTCGATCACGGGCTTCGACATTGAAGGGCTTTCGGGTTGTGGATCGCGCTCGCAGACATGCCGCGGGCGAGCCGCAGGTTCGGGTTGCGGCCTGAGGAATGCTAACCCGCATGACACAGGTAACCGAATCCGGCTTGGGTTTGCGCGCGCGAGACCTCTTGACGACGCACACGCGCGGTGCGACGGTGGAAGCATCCGACATTTCTGGGGAAAGGAGTCGGACGATGTCTATTCGCATGTCCAAGAGGGTCGCGGCCATGGGGGCCGTTGTTCCTCTCACGGCAGCCCTCGCTTTGGCAGGGGCCTCGCCAGCGCTCGCCTCGCAACCCGTCGATGGGAGCCACAAGGTCGCGTATTGCCACGCGACGCACAGCGCCAAGAATCCGTACGTCTACATCGAAACTGACAAGGTCGCGGTCATCCGCGCGCACGAGAAGCACCAGAATGACGAAGACATCATTCCGGCCTTCACGTACGTGTGGGATGGAGACACGGTGGTCTTCCCGGGACAAAATCAAGAGAATCAAGATGGCTACGTGATCCGCGACGGAACCTGCGAGAAGTCGGACGGCGGTGTCGGCTGACGCACACCACAAGAAAAACGGGTCGGACGCCGCAGCGCCCGACCCGTTTTGTGTACGTGGTGCTCAGTCGGTGCCGAAGTCGAATGCGGCGCCCTCGGATGCTTCGTCCACGGCATCCGCAAGAGATTCCTTCTCGGCGCCGAGCGGCGACGCGTGCTCCGTGATCTCGTCGGCTTCGCCCGCGGTCACACGGCCGACGAGTTCACCGGTCGGTCCGCCGATGAGGCCTGCGGCGGCATAGTGCTCGAGGCGTGCGCGCGAGTCGGCGATGTCGAGATTGCGCATCGTGAGCTGGCCGATGCGGTCGGTGGGGCCGAATGCGGCATCGCCGACGCGCTCCATCGAGAGCTTCTCGGGGCCGTACGACATGTGCGGCGCGGTGGTGTCGAGGATCGTGTAGTCCTCGCCGCGGCGCAGGCGCAGCGTCACGGTGCCCGAGATGGTCGACCCGACCCACTTCTGGACCGACTCGCGCAGCATGAGCGACTGCGGCTCGAGCCAGCGACCCTCATACATAAGGCGACCCAGCCGGCGGCCCTGCTCGTGATAGGTCGCGAGGGTGTCTTCGTTCAGGATGCTGTTGACCAGGCGCTCGTATGCGATGAACAGCAGCGCCATGCCGGGGGCCTCGTAGATGCCACGCGACTTCGCTTCGATGATGCGGTTTTCGATCTGGTCGCTCATTCCGAGTCCGTGACGACCGCCGATGCGGTTGGCCTCGAACACGAGAGCGACGGGGTCGCTGAACTCGCGCCCGTTGAGGGCCACGGGGCGGCCGGCGTCGAAGGTGACGGTGACGTCTTCGGTTTCGATCGCGACGGACGGGTCCCAGAAGCGCACGCCCATGATTGGCTCGACGGTCTCGAGCGAGACATCAAGGTGCTCGAGGGTCTTCGCCTCGTGCGTCGCGCCCCAGATGTTCGCGTCGGTCGAGTACGCCTTCTCGGCAGAGTCGCGATAGGGGAAGCCGTGCTCGACGAGCCATTCGCTCATCTCCTGGCGTCCACCCAGCTCGGTGACGAAGTCGGCATCCAACCAGGGCTTGTAGATGCGCAGCGCGGGATTGGCGAGCAGACCGTAGCGGTAGAAGCGCTCGATGTCGTTGCCCTTATAGGTCGAGCCGTCGCCCCAGATGTCGACGCCGTCCTCTTTCATTGCGCGCACAAGGAGGGTGCCGGTCACCGCGCGACCGATGGGCGTGGTGTTGAAGTAGGTGCGTCCGCCTGAGCGGATGTGGAACGCGCCGCACGCGAGAGCGCCGAAGCCTTCTTCGACGAGCGCGGTCTTGCAGTCGACCAGGCGCGAGACCTCGGCGCCGTACTCGAGAGCGCGCCCGGGGATCGACTCGATGTCGTCTTCATCGGGCTGACCGAGGTCACCCGTATAGGTGCACGGGACTGCGCCCTTATCGCGCATCCACGCGACCGCGACGGAGGTGTCGAGACCTCCCGAGAAGGCGATGCCGACGCGTTCGCCGACGGGCAGAGACTGAAGGACCTTCGACATGCGCTCCAGCCTACCGTCGCGCGGGATTCGGCCCGAAACGGGGTGAACGGCCTCTAGCGCTGGTCGCGTTGTAACAGATGCGCAACGTTCACACCTTTCACGCCCGTCACGCCTAGCACGGGGCAGGTGCTTACCCATAGGCTGGCGCGAGGTGTGGCGTACGGGAGGCTCTCAGGGAGATGGCACGACAGCATCCGCGTCAGCTCAGGCGTTGGTTGGCGGCACTGACCGCCGTCACGCTCGCCGCGGCATCCGTCCTCGTCGGGGTCGCCCCCGCCGCCTTCGCCGCGGACGGCGATGTGCAGGTCACCAAGACCGCCAGCGTCAGCGAGGTCGTACCCGGCCAGACCTTCAGCTACAGCATCGTGGTGTCGTGCACCTCGATCACCACGGGTTGTAACGACGCAGTGCTCACCGACTCGGTTCCGGGTGAGCTCATCGTCAACAGCGTCACGATCGGCGCCGGCCTCAGCGGCACCTCGAGCGTCGACGGGCAGGACGTCGAAGTCGACTTCGACATGCCGACGGCCAGCGGCGGGTCAGGCATCCCCGGCGGTACCACCGGCATCATCACAATCAGCGTCACGGTCCGTGACCCGCTGCCGTATGAACTGAACGGCACGACTCTTACAAATACTGCTGTGACGGATGCTTCGACGCAGACCTCTGGTCCGCTGGACTCTTCCGCCGATGTCACGCTCGTGATCCCGCTCGACCTCGATGTCGACACGTCGAAGACCATGGATCCCGCGAGCGCCGTCGCAACGCCGGGGCTGCCGGTGACGGCGACCGTGAGCGCACAGAACACCTCGAACGCGAACGTCGACACCGTCACCCTGACCGACCCCGTCGATCCCACGGCCGCGGACAACCCGTTCGACGTCCTGCCTTTCACGGGTATCGGTACCGTCACCTACCCCGACGGCGCGGAGACCGCACAGGTGCTGGTGTGGGATGACACCACTCAGGCCTGGGTTCCCGGCCCGGTCGTCACCGCTCCGGATCAGCCCACTGCCCCGGCGTCGGTCGACCCCGCCGACGTTAAGGGTGTGCAGGTCGTCTTCACGTCGACCGATGACCCCGGAATCGCCGCGGGCTCGACCGGTTCGGCCGAGATCGGCATGGAGCAGCCCGACGACGTTCAGGAACTCCCGACGACCACCGTCACCAACACGGTTGACGGCACGGTGGATCTCGACGGCAACACCGACAGTGACGATGCCTCGGCTACTCACGAGATCGTGGCCGAAGATATCGACATCACGGCGTCGAAGGAATTCGATCCCAATGAGGTAGCGGCGGGCGACTCGAGCACCGCGACGATCACGGCCACCAACGACAGCGACTTCGCGTTGACGGACATGACCATCACCGAGCCTGCGCTCACCGACCCCGACGATCCGTACGCCGGTGGCTTCGATGCCTCTATGGCCTTCGGCGGTTTCACCGACGGTATCGATTACCCGCAGGGTGCGACCGGCGCGTCGATCACCTACTACTACGACGACGGCACCTCAGAGGGCCCGCTCGACTTCGCAGATGGCGCCGAGCCGCCGGCGCCCAGTGGCACCGTTGTGCGGTTCGAGATCACGTTCACCGGAGACATCGCATCCGGGGGTTCTACTGAGATCCCGTTCGACGTGGACACCGATCCCGACCAGGCGGGCTATCCGGCCACGATCACGAACGTCGCCACCGTTGATGGCACCGGCCCTGCAGGTGGAAATGTCTCGGTGGACGTCGACGATGACCTCCTCGTCTACGAAAAGCACCTCGAGACGATCATGGACAAGTCGATCTACCCCTCGGAGATTCTGGATCGCCCGGGCGAGTGGGTTCTTGTCACGCTGTCGGGCCAGCTCGCTCCGTTCCCCGGATCGACGACGGATGCCACGGAGATCGTGGTGCAAGAGCCGCAGACTGTTCCCTACGACGTCGATGGGACGTTCTGGGACAAGTTCGACGCCACTGAGATCACCAACACCGCGGTGCCGCCGAACACCACGATGACGATCAACTATTGGAACGGCAGCGAGTGGGTGCCGCTCCTCGACGAGAACGGCGACCCCGTCTCGGTCGAAGGGCCCGTCGACAACTTCACGATGGAGCTCACTCCCGAGCAGCAGGAAGAGATCGAGGGCCTGCAGTTCGTCTACACCGCTGACGATGGTTCATCTCTCCCGCCGGGAACGACGGTTGCCCCGCACTTCACGGCCGAGATCCGTGATAGCGAGCGCGACACCACCACGACGTTCCCGGACGACCCTGACGGCCCGACCTACGCGATCGAGAACTGCGGTAGCAGTTCGGCCTCCGGCGAAGACGGTCTGCAGTCCACGTTCGCGGCCACAGCCGCCGACTGCGATGAGATCAACCTTGACCCGTTCGACCCCGACGAGGGGCCGGACGCGCTGGACAAGGACATCAGCCCGAACACGGTCGTTGCCCGCTCGCAAGACAATGTGCGCGCGCACCTGTACTGGTCGACGGGCGGGTTGAGTGGCGTCGACCAGATGGTGATTCAGGACGAGTCCGCACCTCCCGTGCTCACGGGGGACCCTGACGAGGATGCCGCGGCGCTCGCCGGGTCGTTCTACGACGCCTTCGACCTCATCAGCATCGACGCGATCACGCCCGAGATGGACCCGCACCTGCAGTACGACCAGATCGTGGCAATTGAGATCTGGGATGGAACCTCATGGGGGCCGATCGTCAACGACCCGTGTCCGTGTGACGGATCCTTCCCGGGAGTGACGCTGCAGAACCCCGAACGCGCGGCCGCGCTGGCGGTTCGCTTGGTCTTCGAGGAAGGCTCGGGTCGAGTGGATGCCACGGATCCGACCGCGCCGCCCGTGGGCAGTGGGGTCAGCCGCTCGAGCGGAAACGATCGTGAAGTGTCGCTGCACTTCCGTCTGCGCGATGAGCGTCGTTCTGACGGATCGCCGGTCATGGGCTACCAGGACTACAACATCGACGATGACGACCCCACGATCGGTACGGTGCTCGACGTTGCTAATGCGACGGGAACCGATGCGTCCGGCGAGACGGTGATCGACACCGACGATGCCGACACGATCGCAATCCTCGACGTGCCGCTGAACGTCAACCTCACCAAGACATGGTCGAACAGCCCGTTCGGTCTGCCGATCGAGGGCACGACGCAGGCCGACTATCCGACCGGTCGCGTGACGCTGGACGTACAGAACCTGACCGCAACGAAGGTTGACCATCTGCGGATCGAGGATCCGACACCGGGTGCGCCTGAGACGCCTTTCGAGTACTTCGACCTCCTGTTCTTCTCGACGATTTCGACGCCGAGTGGTGCGGATGCCGCCCAGACGACGGTGACGTTGGCGCGCGATGTCGATGGCGATGGCGTGGCCGACTCGACTTCTGTCCTCACACGGGATGAGGCGCTTACCCTTGGCCCGGCGTTCCTGGCCAACGTGGTGGGAGTAACGGTCGATTTCTACGGTCGCATTGACTCCGATGCGCACGGAGTGGTCGTCATGGACCTTCGGCTTCGCACCGAGACACGCTCGTCGACCCCGATCGTGCTCGATTCAACGACGGACCCGATACCGGATCCGCTGACGAACTATGCCCTCGCCACGGTCGAGGACGCCGGCGGCGGAGTCGACGGAGAGAACGTCACCGAGGCAGATGCGAGCGCGACTGTCGAGTTCGATCAGCTCAACCTCGAGGTTGCCGGCGAGAAGGTCTTCACCCCCGACGAACAAACTGAGCCCGACGACTCACCAGTGGTGATGACCCTTTCGGTGCAGCCGCAAGGGTCTGCGAGGACGGGCGCGACCCGCATCACCGACCGCGACGAGAGCTTCTGGAACGCGTTCGACTACGTCGGCATCGACCCGTCGTTCGTGCTCACCGACCCGATCAACCGGGTGCGCATGGATGTCCTCACCGGTGTGACCTACACGGTGGTCGGCGACACCATCGTCGCCACCGGTGGGGCGTGGCAGAACGGTCAGACCCTGACCGAGGAAGAATTCCTCGCCGACCCGCTTCCGTTCGGCGTCACCGAGGATGAGATCCAGGGTGTGCGCTTCTCGTTCACGCAGCTCGATGATCAGGGCAACCCGGTGCAGTGGGAGAACCCCACCAACCCACGTCAGGACGTCCCCGTGCTGGTACAGCGTCGCGGCGAACTGCGTACCGGTGGGGAGGTGCCCTCGGACCGTGCAGACCTGGCACCCGCCCCCGACGAGGCGGCTCCCGGTGAGTTCACGAACGACATCAACGTGTACGCCTGCGCCATCCTCGGCCCCTCGTGTGACCAAGAGGATGCCAGCAGCCCCAACGTGGTCAGCGCTGCGGCATCCGACACGATCTATTACCGTCACCTCCCCAGTGCGGTGACGATCGAAAAGACGCCGGACGCGGGCGAGCAGGTGTTCCCCGGCGCCGTGATCCCGTACACGATCTCGGTGACTAACACGGGCGAGTGGCCGATCGAGAACCCCGTCATCACGGACGAGCCTGACGCGGGTGTGCTGATGCTTGATCCCGATGCGGGGGATGCCGGCCCGTACGCCTACGCCCTCTCGGGGACGCCGGCAGGGTCGACGGGACTCCCGATGCCGGTAGACCCGGCTGACGTGACCGTCACGGTCAGCGGTGAGCTCTACACCTTCACCTTCCCCGAAGGCACCAACCTTGAGGTCGGCGAGACCTACACCATCACGATCGACATGGTCACGGTGCCCGGTGTGCCCGCGAACACCGTCATCAACAACGATGCGGGGGTCTCGGGCGACCGTATCTTCGACGAGTGCAACGGGACGGGCCCGGCCACGTCGACGTGTGAGACCACGACGAATGTCCAGGTCCTCTCGGCCGGCGCCGCGCGCTCGGGCAAGCTCGTGCGCACCGTCGACGACGAGTTGGGTCAGTTCAACAGCAACACGGGTGAGGACTGTGGACCGGTCACCAACCCGGACCTCGTTCCGGACGGTGAGACGTTCTACACCGCCACCTGCGTGCCAATCTCCAAGCCCGGCGGTGAGGTCGTGTGGCGCATGGCTATCGCGAACACCGGAAACATCCCGATGGATCGGTTGATGCTCGTTGACCGACTTCCCACCCCGGGTGACACCGGCGCGATCAGCGACATCGAGCGAGGGAGCCAGTGGAGTCCGATCTTCATTCCCGGCAGCATCGAGTTCCCCGACCGGCAGCCGACGTCTTGGAGCTACCGCGTCACCACGGGTGATGTGTGCACCGATGATCTCTCCGTGACCGAATGGGACACGTGCCCCGCTGGCGAGTGGGTCGAAGCCGGGGACGTCCAGGACGCGGCCACGATCACTGGCGTGCAGACTTTGATCGATCTCTCGGGTCAACCTCTGATGCCCGGCGAGATCCTCCTCATGGACGCTCGCAGCATCACCCCCGCCGAATCGGAGACCGCGGGAACGAACACCATCGCGTGGAACACCGTGGCCACCGGCGCACACGTGACGCTCCCACAGAGCACGGGTTCGCAGGACATGGTCCCTGTGGAAGGGACGAAGACCGGTGTCGCCCTGGCGACCGGTGACCTCGAGGTGCTGAAGACTACGAGCGGCCCCGGCGAGGACTTCGCTCCCGACCCACTCACGGTGACACTGCAGTGTGTCTCGGCGGTCGGTACTCCTGTGGAGACAGAGCTCGATCCGATCACGCTGCAGCTCACGCCCGATGTTGCACAGCCGGTCGAGGACCTTCCGTACGGCGCCGAGTGCGAGATCGTCGAGGGCGACAATGGTCAGATCTCCTCGTCGGGTACCGGCGGCGTGGTCGTCGGCCCGGACAACCCCGAAGGCTCACCCGTGGGTGAGGCGACCCTCGACAACTACTACGACGTCGCGGGACTCGAGATCTCGAAGAGCGTGGAGTCTGAGGCCGTCGACCAGGACGGCACTCCCATCGAGTACGGTCTCTTCACTGTCGCGGTGACGTGCACGTTCGTCGGCGAGGTCGTCCTTGCCGACGGCTACGCCGTGAGCCCGATGATCATTTCGCTGGATGCCGATGAAACCGTCACACTCACGGGGCTCCCCGCGAACGCGACCTGCATGGTGGGTGAGACCGACACCGACGGCGCGGAGAGCACGACGACGACGGGCACGAACGCCGATGGCGACGTGCCGGCCACCGACGACACGTCGATCACGATCGTGCTGACCCCCGACGCCGACAACGCCGTCACCAACGCTGTCGAGTTCGACAACGTGTTCGGCGACGGATCGCTGGTGCTCACCAAGGTGGTCGAGCCGGCGGATTCGCCATTTGCCGAGGGACCGTACCTGGTGCAGGTCGATTGCGTCCTCGACGGTGAGTCCACGTGGTCCGACGAGATCGTGCTCGGGCCCGACCCGAACGACGCGTCAGTCCCGGCCACCGTGCAGATCGACGGGATTGCCACGGGCTCGGAATGCACCGTCGTCGAGACGGATGACGGCAACGCGACGACGACGACCATCGAGACCTCACCGGTGACGATCGTCAGCGACGAATCGGTCAACGTCACGATCACCAACACGTTCGCCGAGGGCAGTGCCACCGTGAAGAAGGACTTCGCCGGTGACACGAGCTGGGCCGACTCGGCCTTCGACGTCACGATCACGTGCATCGACGTGACGAGCGGTGAACTGTTCGTCGTGATCCCCGGTGGGGCAGTGCGCACCCTGGACGAGTCGAACAGCTACACGACGACGTACGAGCGGCTTCCCGCCGGCGCATACTGCATCCTCAACGAGACCGATCCCGGCAACTCGGCCAGCAGTGAGATCTACGACGATGCCACCGGCGAGCCGGTCAGCTTCTGGCAGGTCCAGGGCGATGTCGAGCGTTCGTTCACCGTGGTGAACACGTTCGAGGTCGGCAGCATCGACGTCACCAAGGAATCCTCCGGCGACGGCGAGGGTCTGTGGGATGACGCCGAGTTCACCGTGTCGCTGTCGTGCACGGCCGAAATTGACGGAATCGTCACTGAGATCGACATTCCCGGTGGCCCAACCCGCACGGTCACCGTCGGTGAGACGGTGACCTACGAGGCGCTTCCGCCGGGTGCGGAGTGCACGGTCACTGAGATCGACGACGGTGGGGCGAGCAGCTCCGTCATCACGCCCAACGGCGGCGAGATCGTCGTTGGTGGACCGGATGAGCCCGTACTCGTGACGGTGGACAACACGTTTGATGTCGGCCAGTTGGTCGTCACGAAGACGCTGTCGGGGGATGCCGCGGACTGGGCCGTCATCGGAAGCTTCGACATCGACCTGTCGTGCACGTGGAATGGCGAGACAATCGATATTCTCGGCGGCTCGGCGCGCACGCTCTCTGCTGCGGGCGCCTTCACGACGACGTACGACGATCTGCCCGACGGCGCTGAATGCACCGTCACCGAGACGGACGACTCGGGTGCCGCGGCGGTGACCCTCACGCCCAACGATGGCACGGTCACGATCGAGCCCGGCGCCGAGGTCGACGTCACTGTCGACAACCGCTTCGACGATGGCGCGATCGCGCTGCACAAGACGGTGGTGTCGGATGCAGTGGATGCCGAGGGCGAGCCGATCGGATACGGTCCCTTCGAGCTCAGCGTCGATTGCACGTTCCTGGGTGCCCCGGTGTGGGGTGACGGATACACCGCGTCACCGATGGTGATCACGATCGATGCCGACGCAGATGCCGAGATCACGGGTTTGCCGGCAGGCTCGGAGTGCACCGTGTCGGAGACCGATAGTGATGACGCAGCTGGCGTCGTCATCTCGGGCACGACAGCGGATGGAGACATCACGCCGTCGGATGAGACAGGAGTGACCTTTGTGGTCTCGCCGCTCGACGAAGGCCAGACCACAGTCGAGATCGACGTGGAGAACACCTTCGACAGTGGCTCGCTGACCCTCGAGAAGGTCATCGACCCGGTCGATTCGCCCTTCGCGTCGGGTCCCTACACGGTGGCGGTCTCATGCGCCCTCGATGGGGACGTGACCTGGGCGGGTGACGTCGTGTTCGACGCGGCATCCGATGACCCGAGCACCGCAGACGACGACACGGACTTCACCGCGACGATCGAGAACATTGCAACGGGCTCTGAGTGCTCGTTCGAAGAGACCGACATGGGATACGCGGACGAGTACACGATCGACCCCACGACGGTGGTCATCGGTTCGGGCGCGGACGAGGTGGTGACCGTCACCGTGACGAACACATACCTCGAAGGCAGCGTGACGGTGCAGAAGGTGCTGGAGGGTGACACCTACTGGGCGCCCGACAGCTTCGCCATCACGATCGACTGCACCGACCCGGACTTCCCGGAGCGGGTCATCGAGATTCCCGGTGGTGCCGATCGCACGCTCGACGAGTCGAACGGATACGCGACGACGTACTCGCCGCTTCCCGTCGGAGCCGAGTGTGAACTGACGGAAACGGACGACGGGTACGCCTCGTCCACTGTGTTCGAAGATGCCAACGGCCAGCCCGTGGACACCTGGACCGTGACCGAGGACGACGACCTGCAGTTCACGCTCGTCAACACGTTCGTGACCGATGAGATCGAGGTGACCAAGATCGCCTCGGGTGACGGAGCAGAGCTCTGGGCGACGGACACGTTCACGGTGCATCTCGACTGCACGTGGAACGGTGAGCCGATCGAGATCCCCGGCGGTGCTGATCGCACGCTTCAGATCACCGGCGACCCGGCGACGTCGACCGTTGTGTACGAGCAGCTGCCACCCGGCGCCGAGTGCGAGGTCACCGAGCCTGACACCGGCGGTGCCAGCAGCTTCACGATCGAGCCGAACGACGGGGAAGACACCGCCGTGGGTACGGTCACCGTGGGTGACGGCGACGAGCCGGTCGCCGTGACGATCGACAACACGTTCGATGTCGGCGAGATCGTCGTGACGAAGGAGATCACCGGTGACGGTGCCGACTGGGTCAACGGCGAGGAGGGCATCGTCGCCGAGTTCGAGGTCACCCTTTCGTGCACCTGGAACGGCGGAGAGATCGAGATTCCGGGCGGGGCGGTGCGCACGTTGTCGACAGACACCGCCATGAGCACCACGTACGAGGATCTTCCCGACGGCGCAGAGTGCGTGCTCGAAGAGACCGACAGTGCGAGCGCATCCGAGGTGACGATCACACCGGCCGGCGGCGAGGTCGTGGTCGAGCCGGGTGCCGAGGTCACCATCGACGTCGAGAACCGTTACGACGTCGGCGGGATCGACGTGCGCAAGGTGATCATCGGCGCCGGCGGCGAGCTCGGCAGCAACGCGAACTTCGTCGTATCGCTGTCGTGCACGTGGGAGATCCAGGGCGAAACGGTGGAGATCGACATTCCCGGACCCCTGCCCTTCCCCGCGCTGCGACTGCTCAACGAAGCCAACGGATACGCCAATTCGTATGAGGGCCTTCCGAACGGCGCTGAGTGTGTACTCAGTGAGGTCGAGAGCGGCGGTGCGACCGGAGTCATCATTGTGACTCGTGACGGCACGAATGCCCTCGACGGCACCGTCACGGTGACGGAGAACAGCAGCGTGGAGATGGTCGTCATCAACGTCTTCGCGTCGGGCGATCTGATCATCGAAAAGCAGGTCACGGGCGACGGCGCCGAATACTTCGGCCAGGGCCCCTTCACGGTGCACGTGACGTGCACCCTCGAAGAGGACCTGCTTCCAAGGCTCACCGTGTACGACGAGGACGTGATTCTCGGGGGCGATCAGCCACTTGAAGCGACGATCACGGGCATCCCGACGGGATCCGAGTGCACGGTGACCGAAACGGATTCGGCACGCGCCAACGAGGTGACGATCGAACCGGCGTCCGTGGTGATCGGCGGGCCGCTCGCTGACCCGGTGACCGTGACGGTGACCAACACCTTCCTGATCGGTCAGGTGACGGTCGAGAAGGTGATCACTGGCGGCGGAGCAGACGAGTTCGGTGCAGGGCCGTTCGAGGTCACGCTCCAATGCATCGATCCCGAGACCGGCGACGTGTGGACGAACATCCCCGGCGGGGCCGTTCGTACACTCGACGACTCCAACGAGTACTCCACCACGTACGAAGCGCTCCCGGTGGGCGTGTGGTGTGGTGTCGCCGAGACCGATGACGGTGGGGCGGATGCTACGCGTCTGCTCGACGCTGATGGGAACGAGATCCCGCAGGTCGACCTGACGGGGGAGAGCACCGACGGGTACTACGAGATCCTCGACAGCACCGAGCTGATGTTCACGCTCGAGAACACCTTCGAGCCGCCGCTGCCGGCGACGGGTCTCGACGCGCGCGTGATCGGCTTCGCGGGTGGACTGGCGGCAATCATGATCGCCGCCGGACTGGTATTCGTCCTACGACGTCGCGAGGTGTAGTGAAATGCGGTGGCATGGATGCCCCCCGATAGGATGGGGTGTAACCGTCTCGACTACGGGGGGAATCCATGCCAGGCATCGTGATCGTCGGCGTTCAGTGGGGTGACGAGGGCAAGGGCAAGGCGACTGACCTCCTCGGTGAGCGCACCGACTGGGTGGTGAAGTTCAACGGCGGTAACAACGCCGGCCACACCGTCGTCATCGGCGACGAGAAGTACGCGCTCCACCTGCTACCGAGTGGCATCCTCTCCCCGGGGGTGAACGCCGTCATCGGCAACGGCGTCGTAGTCGACCTCGAAGTGCTCTTCGCGGAACTCGATGCCCTCCAGGCTCGCGGGCTCGACACCTCGCGACTGCGTGTGAGCGCCAACGCCCATATCATCACGCAGTACCACCGCACGATCGACAAGGTCACCGAGCGATTCCTCGGTAAGCGCCAGATCGGCACCACCGGTCGCGGAATCGGGCCAGCCTACGCCGACAAGATCAACCGCGTGGGCATTCGGGTACAGGACCTCTTCGACGAGAACATCCTGCGCCAAAAGGTCGAGGGCGCCCTCGACCAGCGCAACCACATGCTCGTCACGCTCTTCAATCGGCGCGCGATCACCCCGGACGAGATCGTTGACGATCTGCTCTCTTACGCCGAGCGCCTGCGGCCGATGGTCGCCGACACCGGCTTGCTGCTCAATCGTGCGCTCGATGACGGTGACGTCGTGGTCTTCGAGGGCGGTCAAGCGACCATGCTCGACGTCGACCACGGTACCTACCCGTTCGTCACTTCCTCATCCGCCACGGCCGGTGGCGCCGCGACGGGCTCGGGAGTCGGACCCAACCGCCTCGACCGCATCGTCGGAATCGTGAAGGCGTACACGACGCGTGTGGGATCGGGTCCGTTCCCCACCGAGCTCTTCGACGAGAACGGCGACTTCCTGCGAAAGCGCGGGTTCGAATTCGGTACGACCACCGGGCGGCCGCGTCGTGTCGGCTGGTATGACGCGCCGATCACCCGCTACGCCACGCGCATCAACGGCATCACCGATCTCGTGCTCACCAAGCTCGATATCCTGAGCGGTCTCGACAAGATTCCGGTCTGTGTCGCATACGACGTGGATGGCGAGCGGTTCGACGAGGTCCCCGTCAACCAGTCTGACTTCCACCACGCCACCCCGATTCTCGAGTACTTCCCGGGCTGGAAGGGTGACATCTCGAAGGCACGCACGTTCGAGGACCTGCCCATCGAGGCACAGGAGTACGTGCTCGCACTCGAGGCGATGAGCGGCACCCGCATTTCGGTGATCGGCGTCGGCCCCGCCCGCGACGCGGTGATCGTCCGCCACGACCTCGTCGACTGATGCGCTTCCTGCTGGGCGGGTACACGCCCGACATGGACGGCCGCGCATCGGGGATCGGGATGCTGGTGGCTGGCGAGCCGGATTCTTCTCTCGCCGGCGGCCCGCTGTCGTTCCAGGGCACGGTGGCCGAGGCTGACTCGCCGTCGTGGGTTGCCGCGCACCCCTCTCTCGATGTGGTGTACGCCGCGATCGAGAAGACGGGCGCCGTCCAGGCGTATCGACGCACGGGGGAAGCATCTTTCACCGCGTTCGGAGATGCCGTCAACGCGGGCGAAGCGACCTGTCATGTCGCCGTCGCGCCAGACGGCTCGTCGCTGATCGCCAGCTGCTGGGGCGACGGGCGTGTCGTGCACATCGATGTCGACTCCGCCGGGACGCCGCGTGCCTCCGCTTTGGGTGCCGCCGCTGCCGATCCGTACGCAGGCTTCGAGGAGCGCGTGTCACGCGCCCACTCCGCACGCTTCCTGCCGGATGGACGCATCGCGACTGCGGATCTCGGGTTCGACCTGATCAGGTTCTGGCGCGGGAGCCGCGATGGCCTGGTTCTCGACCACGAGGTCGTGTTGCCCCGCGGCAGTGGCCCGCGCCACATGGTGTTGCACCCGAGCGGCCACCTGCACGTGGTCACCGAGTATTCGTGTGAGGTGTTCACGCTCGCCGAGGGGCGCGATGGCCGCTGGGCCGTGATTGGCGGTACGCCACTGGGCGGCCTGCCCGGCGACGCGGCGGCCGAGCTTGCGCGCTCACGCGACGGCGAGTACTTGTACGCGGGCCTGCGCGGCAGCAACACCATTGCGGTGTTGCGCGTGCGTGACGGCGGCGACCGCACCGAGGCGGTCGCGCTGGTCGACTCGGGCGTCAACTGGCCGCGCCACCACCTCGTGGTTCGCGACACACTCCTCGTGGGTGGTCAGCTGTCCGACGAAGTCGTCTCGCTCTCGCTCGATATCCGCACCGGCGTTCCGGGGCGTCCGCGCCACCGGGTGGAGGCGCCGTCGGTGACGTGCCTCCTCCCGGTGAGCGCCGCGTGACGCTACGGCAGGACGATCTCGAAGTCGGGGTCGCCGGGCTGAAGCACGCTCAGCAGCGTCTCGAGCACGCCGAAGTCGCCGGTGACATCAATTCCGTCCTGTGACACGTCGCCGCCGGCGACGGCGAGCAGACGCGCCTTCGTGAGGGTGATGTGCAGCTGCGCGTCATCGACAGGCTCGCGCTCGGCGTAGACGAGGACGCCGTTGCGCAGTGTCACGCGGAAGCTGCGGCCAAGGTCGCTGAAGGTCACGTCAGTGGCCAGATCCAGATGCCACGCACGCGGGCCGTCTACCTGGATCGCGAACGCGTCGAACAGCTGCTCGGGACTGAGCTGCGCCACAATTGACGGCGCATCGGTCTTGGTGGGGGTGCCGAAGTTGCCCTCGGTGAGTTCGGTTGCGCCCGACAGGAAGAAGTTCCGCCACGTCCCGTTCTCCGAACCGTAGCCGAGCTGGGTGAGGGTGTCAGCGTAGAGTGCGCGCGCGCTGGCGTGGCTCGTATCCGTGAACACTGCGTGGCTGAGCAGCGTGGCCGCCCAGCGGTAGTCACCCGTGTCGTAGGCGGCTTGAGCGATCTCGACGACGCGGTCGATGCCGCCGATGGCCGACACGTAGCGGGTGGCCAGCTCGCTCGGAGTGTGCGCCCACAGGTTGGCAGGGTTGCCGTCGAACCAGCCCATGTACCGCTGGTAGATGGCCTTGACGTTGTGACTGACCGACCCGTAGTAGCCCCGGGCGTTCCACGCGTTCTCGATCGCAGGCGGCAGCTCGATCGCCTCGGCGATCTCGGTACCGGTCATGCCTCGGTTGAGCATGCGCAGCACCTGGTCGTGAAGGTATCCGTACAGATCGCGCTGCGTCGAGAGGAACGTGTGGATCTCGTCTGCTCCCCAGGTCGGCCAGTGATGCGAGGCGAAAACGACGTCGGTGCGGTCGCCGAAGGTGTGGATTGCTTCGGTCAGGTAGCGGGACCACACGTGAGGGTCGCGTACCAGCGCGCCGCGCAGCGTGAGCAGATTGTGCAGGTTGTGGGTCGCGTTCTCTGCCATGCACAGCGCGCGATACTTCGGGAAGTAGAAGTGCATCTCCGCCGGCGCTTCGGTGCCCGGCGCCATCTGGAACTCGATTTCGACGCCGTCGACCGTGTAGGTCTCACCGGTGGTGGAGATGTCCTTCGTGGGGACGATGATGCCGATCCACCCGGTCGACGTGGTCTGGCCGAGACCAGCGCCCACCTGACCCTTCGGGCCGCGGGCCAGCTTCGCGCCGTACATGTAGCCTGCGCGGCGACCCATGGCCGTTCCGGCATACACGTTCTCGGCGACCGAGTGCTCGACGAAGCCTTCGGGTGCGATGATCTCGACGGCCCCCGAGTCCACCTCTTCTTGCGAGGTGATGCCGAAGATGCCACCGAAGTGGTCGATGTGGCTGTGCGTAAAGATGACCGCCTTCACAGGCCGGTCGCCGCGGTGCTCGCGATACAGCTTCAGGGCGGCTGCCGCGGGCTCGGCCGAGATGAGCGGGTCGATGACGATGACGCCGTTGTCGGTCTCGATGAACGAGATGTTCGACAGGTCGAACCCGCGCACCTGGTAGACACCCTCGACGACCTCGTACAGACCGTGCTTGGCGGCCAGGGTCGACTGACGCCACAGGCTCGGGTTCACCGTGTCGGGGGCCTCGCCGGTCAGGAAGTTGTACGACTCGGCGTCCCAGACGACGTCGCCGTCGTCGTTGCGGATCACGAGGGGATCGATCGTGCCCAGAAATCCGCGGTCGGCGAGGGCGAAGTCGGCGTCGTCGTCGAACGGCAGGCTCTCGCGGAGTCCGCGGTTCGCGGCAACGATGGCGTCGGTGGGGTCAGAGAAGGTCATGTCACGCTCCAATCCCTTCGATCATGTCGCGGATTCTTCGGCGACGGAAGAGCGGTCACCGAGAGTTCATCGCTAGATCTTCGCGTCTTGGTGCGGGATCACCACCTGCTTGATGATGAGAAGAATGGATGCCGTCACCGGCACCGCAATGAGGGCACCGAGCAGTCCGAGCAGGGTGCCGCCGACCAGCGCGCCGATCACGACGAGCGACCCCGGTACCGCCACAGCCTTGTTCATCACTCGCGGCGTGAGCACGTATGCCTCGATTTGCATGTAGGTCAGGTAGGCCAGCGCGAAGATGAGCGCGGCGACCGGGTTGAGCAAGAGGGCGACGCACGAGCCGATGATCCAGAACAAGACCGGACCGACGAGCGGAATGATCGTGATGCAGAAGGCGACGACCGCCATCAACGCGGCGAACTGCAGACCCAGGATCAGGTACATGATGAGGGTGAAGGTGGCGTTGAAGAACGCGAGCATCACCATGCCCATCAGGTAGCCACCGATCGACTCGGTGATCTCTTCCGTGAGCGACGAGACCTTCGCGCGGCTGCGTGCCGGCGCCAGGCGGTACAGCCCCTGCTTCATCGCGTCGAGCGATGCCAAGAAATACAGGCTCAGCACGATGACGATGATGCCGCCCGAGATCGCGGTGCCGACACCGAAGACGACCTGCAGCACGCCGCCGCCGATGGTGGCGATGTTGCCGGGGTCGGAGAGGAATTTCAGCACCTCGTTGGTGAGCGATTCGATGGGGTCGCCGAAGGTCGACTCGAGCCACGTGTAGACGTTCGACTGTTGGAAGTTGGCGACGATCGAGGGGATGTCCTGGATGAACTGAGCGACCTGCGCGATCACCGTGGGGATGATCAGGAGCAGAACGGCGGTGAGGACGAGGGCAAAGGCGCCGTACACGATCACGATCGACCAGCCGCGGGCGACCTTGCGCCGCTCGAGCATTCGAACGGCGGGGTCAAGCCCGAGCGCGACGAACAGTGCGAACGCGATGTAGATGATGACCGTCGACAGATTGCCGATGGCAAGTCCCAACACGAGAGCCACCAGCCCACCGAGGGTCAGAGAGAATCCCACTCCGAACGGGTTGCTGAGCGCACGCCAGCGGGCGAAGCCGGTGGGCAGATCGGGGGAGGTGGCATCCGAACCCGCAGTCTCGGGTGCAGTCGCGGGAACGGCTGCGGTCGGAGTCGGCGGCGTCTGGGGGGCGTCGGTCATGTACTCACCTTAGTGACGTGACTCAGCTGATGCTCAGGTATCTTCATGATGCGGGGAGGAGCATCCATGAACGAAGACCCGAGCACCACGCTGAATCGCCTGCGCGGAAGCATCGACAACATCGACGCATCGTTGGTTTATCTTCTTGCCGAGCGATTCAAGGCGACCAAACAGGTCGGTGTGCTCAAGGCAGAGCACGGGATGCCGCCGTCAGACCCCGCCCGTGAAGAGCGCCAACTCGCGCGCCTGCGTGAACTGGCTGTCGACGCCGACCTCGATCCCGCGTTCGCCGAGAAGTGGTTCAACTTCGTCGTCGCCGAAGTCATTCGCCACCACACCGAGGCCGCCGACTCGAAGTGAGCAGGCGGCCTCGGTGAGTCTTCCCACGACGTCGCGAGCGGCGATCAGGGGAGCGTGCGGCGCAGCACCAGGTACGACAGTCCCGCCAGGACCGCGGCGAGGGCCAGACCCCACAGTGACAGCCCCACGGCGCCCTGGCCGGCAATCCACGCGCCCACTTGGGCCCATGCGTCGAGTCGACCGATCACGAAGAGCGCGAGCACGAGCAGCGCTCCGGTTCCGACGAGCAGGATGGTCAGTCCGATTCCACTGAAGCGTTTGTAGACGGTGGCCGACCAGAATCCGCTCACGAAGAAGAGCATCGCGGTGCAGAAGTAGACCACCACCGCGCCGAGCGCCCCTTCCGCCCAGATCCAGTCGAGGTGGAAGAACCACCCGTTCATCCCCCAACCACCGGTGGCGACCTCGATCAGGCCGCCGACGATGAAGACGGACGTGAGGATCGCTGAGGTGATGAGCGCGGTCAGAAGCGTCCCGAAGAAGAACTCTCGCCGCGTGATGCTCATCGCCTGCGAGAACGGGAAGGTGAGCGTCAGCGCTTGCACCCCGACCACCATGAAGTACCACAGGGGTGCTTGCGCTCCGCCGCCGTACTTCGGGCCCGCGCCGCCAGCCGCGTCGATGATCGCGTAGATGGCGAGGCTGAGGGCGAACGCGCCCGCCAGGATGATCAGCGGCACCCAGAGATAGGTCTGCTTGTTGATGAACTGCATGCGCAGCACATTGACGGTGCGATTCATCGGGCTTCCTCCTCGTTGCGGGGTGCATCCTCGCCTGCGCCGGAACGCTGGGTGAGACGCACGATGAGCTGTTGCAATGACACAGGTGCGACGTCGAGCCCGTCGCGGGACAGGCGGTCGCGGTCGGCGTCGCTGAGAGCGCCGAGCACGGTGACGGATGCCACGCGGCCGAGCGACTCGCGATGGATCACCTCGCGCCCCTGGACGAATGCGTCCACGGCGGTCGAATCGCCGACGATGGTCGTCGCGCGGTCGCGCGTAGCATCCGTCGATTCATCCATGATGATGCGGCCGTCGTCGATGACCAGCACGCGCTCGATCAGGTGCGACACCTCATCGATCAGGTGGCTCGACAGGATGACCGTGCGCGGGTGCTCGGCGTAGTCCTCGAGCAGCCGGTCGTAGAAGATCTGGCGAGCCACAGCGTCGAGGCCGAGATACGGCTCGTCGAAGAACGTGATCTCGGCACGAGAGGCCAACCCGATGATGACGCCCACGGCAGAAAGCTGCCCACGCGAGAGCTTCTTGATGCGCGTCTTCATGGGGAGGCGGAACTCTGTGATCAGACGCTGTGCGAGCTCTTCGTTCCAGTTCGGGAAGAACAGCGATGCCATGCGGAACGCGTGCGAGGGCAGCGCGTCGTCGGGGTAGCGCTGGCTTTCGCGCACGAAGCACATGCGCGAGAGCACGTGGGCGTTCTCGTACGGGGCTTCGCCGAAAATCCGGACGGTGCCGGAGGTCGCGAAGTTCTGCGCGGTGAGGATCGACATCACGGTGGTCTTGCCGGCACCGTTTCGGCCCAGCAGGCCGTAGATGGTGTTCTCTTCGATGGCGAACGAGACGTCATCAACGGCGGTCGTGGTGCGATAGCGCTTGGTGAGGTGGCTCACCTCGATCACGGCGGTCATGGGGTGTTCCCTTCGGTAGGTGTGTCAGCGGCGCGAGCGCGGATCAGGTCCGCGAGCTCGTCGCCTGAGAGCGAGAGTCGCCGCGCCTCGGCGAGGAGCGGGTCGATGTAACCGGTGGCGAAGCGTGCGCGGCGCTCGCCGAGAAGCAGGTCGTACGCGTCGGGGGCGACGAACATGCCGATGCCGCGCCGCTTGTACAGCACACCCTTGTCGACGAGGAGTGCGATGCCCTTGGCGGCGGTGGCGGGGTTGATGCGATAGAACGCGGCGAGTTCGTTCGTCGATGGCGCGCGTGACTCGGGAGCCAGCGATCCGTCGATGATCGAGTCCTCGACGCTTTCTGCAATCTGCAGGAACAGAGCACGGCCTTCGTCCATCGAGACCTCCCTTGTTCGTTGGTTACTTACTTGACTAACTAACCATGCAACATAGATCGCCTTCGTGTCAAGCCCCGTCTCTGATCACGCGAAGATAACGATTCGAACCCAAGGCGCGTTCGGTTTTACATCGAGAAGTGTCATCGTTAGGCTTCTCACGGCCATCTGTGGCCACTGACGACCAGTCCGCGGTCGTCGCGCGACAGTGATCCTGGGGATTCCGGCGCGATGAGCGTATGGTCGGCGGACTAGGTGACGCACCCGAAGTGCGCACCGGATGTGCTGCTGTGTCGCGTGTGTGCGATGCCGGGCAGCGCCGATGTTCCGTCACCCGGGCGCAACCAGAGTCGGGCAGCATTCCTGCGCCCACCGAGGTACAGCACGTGACCGTCGAACCCGCCCTTGAGGCGCGCAATCTTTACAAGGTCTTCGGGAAGAACCCGAAGGACGCCGTCAAGCGGCTGCGCGCAGGCGCAACCCGCACCGACGTCGCCGACAGCGGTACCGCCGCCGTCATCGACGCGTCCTTCACGGTACAGCCCGGCGAGATCTTCGTCATCATGGGTCTGTCCGGTTCGGGCAAGTCCACCATCATTCGCATGCTCAACGGCCTGCTCGAGCCCACCGACGGCGATGTCCTCGTCCAGGGACGCAGCGTCGGCAAGGCGTCGCCCAAGGAGCTGCGCGATATCCGTCGCTCGTCGATCTCGATGGTGTTCCAGCACTTCGCCCTGCTGCCGCACCGCACCGTGCTCGACAATGCCGCTTACGCGCTCGAGATCCAGGGTGTGGGCCGCGACGAGCGTCGCCGCCGCGCACAGGAGATCCTAGAGAAGGTCGGCCTGGGCGACCGCGCCAACGCCATGCCCGACGAGCTCTCGGGCGGTATGCGTCAGCGCGTGGGTCTCGCGCGCGCCCTCACGGCCGGCACCGACATCATGCTCATGGACGAGGCGTTCTCGGCCCTCGACCCGCTGATCCGCCGTGAGATGCAGGAGCAGCTGATCGAACTGCAGCAAGAGCTCGGTCGCACCATCATCTTCATCACCCACGACCTCAACGAGGCCATGTTCCTCGGCGACCGCATCGCGGTCATGCGCGACGGCCGCATTGTGCAGAACGGCACGCCCGAAGAGATCCTCACTGACCCCGCCAACGACTACGTGGCGCAGTTCGTGCAGGACGTCGACCGTGCTCGGGTCCTCACGGCCGGCTCGGTCATGGCGCCGCCCGTCGCGACCACCCCCGTCAGCGCCGGTGTTCGCGGTGCGCTCCGCGTCATGCGCGACCTGCAGGTCGGCTCGGTCGCGGTGCTCGAGAACCGCCGTTACATCGGTTCGGTGACCGACCGCGCCGTCGTTCGTGCGGTGAAGTCGGGCTCGACCGACCTTAAGGCGCTCGTCAGCAACGCGCAACCCGTTGTGAAGGCCGACGAGCCCCTCACCGAGGTGGTGGAGCGCTCAGTCGAGAGTCCGATCCCGATCGCCGTCGTCGACGACGAAAACCGTCTGCTCGGCACGATCCCGCGTGTGACGCTCCTCGCCGCGCTCGGCAACGTCGACCCGCAGACCACCGAGATTCCCATCATCGAGGTGCCCGTCTCGGTGCCCGCGGCTGAGTTCGCTCAAACCCTCGCCGCCGTCGGCGAGCCCGTTGCCGCCTCGGCGAACGGTACAGCACCCTCGGGCGGCGCCTCGCCGGCGGCATCCGCGACGGAAGGAGGCGTGTGATGGAGAACCTGCGTCTTCCTCTCGGCGAGTGGGTCGAGGCATTCGTCGACTTCATCGGGGACGTGTTTGGCTGGCTGTTCGACGCCATCGCGACGGTGCTCGGCGTCATCTACGACGGCCTCGACTGGCTGCTCGTCACCCCGCCGTTCTGGGCGATCATCATCGTCTTCGCGGCCCTCGCGTTCTGGGTGAAGGGCTGGAAGCTGGCCGTCGGCACCGCGGTCGGCCTCTTCTTCATCGTCCTCGTCGACCAGTGGGAAGCGGCGATGGATTCCCTCGCACTCGTGCTCGTCGCCGCGGCGATCGCCACCGCGATCAGCATCCCGCTCGGAATTTGGGCCGCGCGCAACGACCACGTCTCGCGCGTTATCCGCCCGCTGCTCGACTTCCTGCAGACGATCCCCGCGTTCGTGTACCTGATCCCCGCGATCGTGTTCTTCGGCGTCGGAGCGGTGCCGGGAATGATCGCCACGATCCTGTTCGCGCTCGCCCCCGGTGTGCGCCTGACCGAGCTCGGCATCCGCGGCGTCGACAAAGAGGTGGTCGAGGCAGGCCACGCGTTCGGCGCGACCCCGGGCCGCATCCTGCGCCAGATTCAGCTGCCGCTCGCCCTGCCGAGCATCATGGCCGGTGTCAACCAGATCATCATGCTCAGCCTGTCGATGGTCGTCATCGCGGGCATGGTCGGGGCCGGTGGCCTCGGTGGCGAGATCGTCCGCGCGCTCGGCCGCATCAACATCGGCCTGGCGTTCGAGGCGGGTATCTCGGTGGTGTTCATCGCCATGATCCTCGACCGCATCACGTCGGCGTTCGCCAGCCCCGACCGCACGCGGCGTCGTGTGGTGAAGGTGACGACGTCGACGGATGAGAAGTCGGATACCGCGAAGGCGAACGAGACCGAGCGCATCATCGCTTCGCCGCGTCGCGCTCCGATGACCTGATTTTGGGTGTCGGATGCCGCGTCGCAGCATCCAACACCTCACAAACCAGGCGGGTGCATCTGCCCGCCGGCGGCGCCGCGAGATGCGTGGCGTCGTGACCAAGACCGATCCGCGGACAGCAACGCGGATGGAGAGGAAGTCAACATGATGACCAAGAAGAAGCACCTGGCCTCGGGCCTCGCGCTCATCGGCGCCTCGGCGCTCGTGCTCACCGGTTGCGCCGGTTCGGACTCGAACGACGCGGGTTCGGACTCGGGTTCGTCCGAGGGCGGCGCTGACCGCGCCATCGAGCTGGCCGTGTTCAACGGCTGGGACGAGGGCATCGCCGCGTCGTACCTGTGGGAGGCCATCCTCGCCGACAAGGGCTACGACGTCGAGCTGACGTACGCCGATGTGGCGCCCGTCTACGCCGGCCTCGCGGGCGGCGACTTCGACCTCGTGCTCGACACGTGGCTGCCGATCACCCACGCCGACTACATGGAGCAGTACGGCGACGACCTCGACGACCTCGGCGCCTGGAACGAAGAGGCTGCCCTCACCATCGCGGTGAACGAGGACGCCCCGATCGACTCGCTGGACGAGCTGGCTGACAACGCCGACCTGTTCAACAACGAGATCGTCGGCATCGAGCCCGGCTCGGGCCTCATGCGCATCACGGGCGAAGAGGTTGTTCCCGGCTACGGTCTGGACGACATGACGCTCATCGAGTCGTCGACCCCGGCGATGCTCGCCGAGCTGCAGTCGGCCACCGACGCGGGCGAGAACATCATCGTCACGCTGTGGCGTCCGCACTGGGCGTACAACGCGTTCCCGACCAAGGACCTCGAAGACCCGCAGGGCCTTCTCGGCGACGCCGAGGGCATCCACTCGGTTGCCTCGTCGACGTTCGGCGACGACTTCCCCGAGGTTCACGAGTGGATCTCGAACTTCGAGATGCCCAGCGACCTGCTGTACTCGCTCGAAGACGCGATGTTCAACCAGTACGACGGTGACGAGTACGGTCCCATCGTTGAGCAGTGGATCGCCGACAACCAGGAGTACGTCGACGGCCTCACCAGCTGATGAGCGGCACTTCTGCGGGGCGGGCACCTTCGGGTGCCCGCCCTTCGTGCGTCGTGGGTTGGATAGCATCGGGGCGTGCGGGTCGTGGTCGAATCTCTCCTCGCCGAGCAGGCGGCGCTTCTGCGGCGCGGTGAGGTGCGGGCCCTCGCCGCGCGATACAGCGCCGATGCGCAGATCGTCCATTCCGGTGGTGTCGCTGCCGGCCGTGACGAGATCGAGGCGGTGTTCGCCGCGCAGTTCGCCGAGGGAGTCGTCCTTGAGTCGCTGAACGAGGTCGGTCGCGGCGACGACTGCGTCAACTACCGCGCCGTTCTGACCGTAGGCGGGGCGCGCATCGCCGTCGCCGGCACCTTCGTCCTGCGCGATGGTGAGATCTGGCGACACACGACGATCGTGACCACGGACTCGTGAGGTGTCTTGAGGCTCAGTACAGGGGCAGCACGATCGGCACGAGAACGACGCTGACGACGAGCACGACGAGTGTGAACGGCACACCGACCTTGACGAAGTCGCCGAAGCGGTAGCGGCCCGGCTCGACCACGAGGGTGTTCACCGGCGACGAGACCGGTGTCATGAAGGCGCAGGATGCCGCGAGCGCGATGATCATCGCGAACGGCAGCGCAGATGCACCGAGCTCGGTGGCGGCGGTGATCGCGATGGGGGCCATGAGCACCGCGGCGATGAGCATCACGTTCGGATCGGCGAACCCCGCCAAGGTCTCGGGCACGGTGAGGATGCCGGTGAGCGGAAGTGCCACGATCATCACGACCGCGACCACGTCCATGCGCGGCCTGCCGACCGCGAACATGGCGATGCTCGCCACGAGCAGCACCACGACCACCGCCAGGTCCATGTTCACCGCACCCAGTATGCCGACCGGCTCCGGAGGAGAAGTCGCTCAGCGCCGCCGCTGCGACGGTGAGCTGCGGTCCGGGCCGTCGCCGTTCGAGCGCTTGGGCACCGGCCAGGGCGCGGGCTGCGGTTTGGGCTTCGCCGACGGGGGCTCGGCCGCGGGACTCGAGGGTGCAGCAGCGGGCTTCGCCGGCGCGGGCTTCGTCGGCGCGGCGGTCGCGGCATCCGCACCCCCCTTCGCGTCGGCGGGCAGCTCGAGCATCACCTTCTTCTCGAGCACCTCAATCGCGTCGTCAGAGAGCAGCAGCAGGCCGTCGAGCTCCTCTCGCACGCGCCGGTAGGCGACCTGACGCTCTGCAGGCGTCGCCGCCTGGTCGATCGCCACGGTGAGCAGCTGTTTGGCGGTCGAGAGACGCTTGCGCTCGACCTCGCTGAAGGAGGAGTCCCGGATGCGACGGGCCTCGCGCTCCGCGACGTCGAAAGATACCTCGTAGTCGGCCACCGCATTGCGATATTCGGTCACCTGGTCGCGCGTCACCTTGGCCTTCGCCGAAGCGGGCCGCACGCCGTCTGCGATGCGCTTCGCGCGGAGGAAGGCGGCAGTGAGCGGCTGGCGTCCGTCGCTCATGGCCGGGAAGGCGATCATCTTCGCGACATCGAGTTCGTAGTCGAGCCAGCGCGCCGTCACCGCGTCGTGCAGCGCGAACAGACGCTCGAGCTGCTCGGCGTGCGTGCCCCCGGTCTCGGTGGACGCCTCCGTCGAATCGCTCGCGGATGACTCGGATGCCGCACCCGCACGCCCCGCAGCCCCAGCCTCCGCAGCTCCCGGCGTCGTCGCCGTCGGGCCAGTCATCGGGGGCAGCGCCGCCGCCGGTGCGCCCTTGCCGCGTGCGGCGGCCTGAGCCGCCTTCAGCTCGGCTTTGGCGTGGAGCACCTCCAGCCGACGCTTGTGGCGCCGGCGTGCGCTGCGCTCCCACGCGCCACCGACCGAGGCCAGCACCCCGAACAAGGGAAAGGCCAGCCACCAGTAGCTACCCAGAAAGGTGAAGAACGGCTCCACCCTGACATGCTATCCGGCGGCATCCCCGCGCGGAGTGCCGGTGCCGGACGGTGGGTTTTGCGACCTGTCGCCACTCCGGCCGGCAGGCTTGCGCTGGGGTGCCATGTCGCGTACTTCGCCGACGACCCGTGCGGCGTGTTCGATGGCGTCGGCTGCGCGGGGGATCCAGTCGGCGATCGGCGTCATCGACGACCAACCCAATCCGCTGTAGCGCTCGCGAACTTCGCCGCGCGCGTCGGCTTCGGCCGTCTCAAACGCCACTTCGGCGTCGCGCACGGCGTTGCGGTAGGCGAGGTAGACCTCGGGTGTCACGTCCCCTTGGCTCGCGCGCCCACGCAGCTCCTGTGCGCCGCGCTGCGCGCGGAGGAACGCGAGGGTGGCCGGATGCTGGGCGTCGAGCATTTGCGGATACGACAGGGCAGTCGCGGCATCCGTCTCGTACACCATCCACCGGGCGGTCAGTGCGTCATGCCGTGCGATCAGTTCGTCGATCGGCATCACCGCATCTCGCGCCATCGTGTGATAGCGGATGCTGCTCGCTTTCACGTGACCGCGTGCTGCGCGCAAGGCCAGCGACGCCGAGCGATGCATGTCACGCGCATTATTCAGCGCGCGGCGCGCTTGGGCGAACGCGGGCGAGGTGGCACCGTACTGCGCCTTGGCGGCCAGCACCTCAGCCTTAGCGGACTTCACCTGGAGGCTGGACTGCGCCAGCTCGCGCCGCGCGAGGCCCTCTTCGTGGCGTGCGGCATCCAGTTCGAGGCGTCGTGCACGCCGCTTCTTCGTGGTCAACATGCCGTACGCGCCCGCTCCCGCCCCGGCGGCGACGGGCACAACCCACCACCAGGCTTCGGCGGCCAGCAAGAACGGATCCACATCGCCATGCTAGCCGCGCCCACCCTCACACGGTCCGGTTCGAAGCGGACTACCAGTCGTACGCGTCAGCCGAACAGCAGCGCGAACACCGTCGCGCCGCCGCCGACAAGGATGAGCGAGACGATCGCCACCCAGGCGACCACCTTCACGCGGCGCTGGCGCGCATCGTTGAAACCGGCGTACTCGTCTTCGGCAGAGTTGGTCATGATCGGCCTCTCAGACAGCGGGTTCGCGAACGATCTCGCCGAAGGCGGCGGGAAGAGTCTCGGTCGACAAGTCGCGCAGTTCGGTCAGCGGCACGGTGAACAGGCCCTGCACTTCGAGCGCCGGGGCGTCGCCGTCGGCGGCGGCATCGGTCACGCCGATGCGCAGCACCGGATAGCCACGGCCCTCGCACAGCCCGCGGAACTTCACGTCGTCCTCGCGCGGAACGGTGACGATCACACGACCGGTGGACTCGGAGAACAGGGCGGTGGCGGCATCCACCCCATCGCGATCGATGATCTCGTCGAGCCACACGCGCGCGCCGACACCGAAACGCATGACCGACTCGGCCAGCGCCTGGGCGAGTCCGCCCGAGGACAGGTCGTGTGCGGACGAAATGAGCGACTGGAGTGATCCGGCGTGGATCAGCTCGGCGAGCTTGCGCTCCTGCGCGAGGTCGACGGCCGGCGGGCGTCCGCCGAGGTGGTCGTGGATCGTGCCGGCCCACTGCGACCCCGACAGCTCGTTCGCTGTCACGCCGAGCAGGTAGATGTTCTCGCCGGCGTCCTGCCACCCACTCGGGATGCGGCGCGCGACGTCATCGATGATGCCGAGCACACCCACGACGGGGGTGGGGAAGATCGGCTGGTCACCGGTCTGGTTGTAGAACGACACGTTTCCGCCGGTCACCGGAATGCCGAGCTCGAGGCATCCGTCGCTCAAACCGTCCACGGCCTGCGAGAACTGCCACATCACCTCGGGGTTCTCGGGGCTGCCGAAGTTGAGGCAGTCGGTCACGGCCGTCGGGATCGCGCCCGTGACGGCCACGTTCCGGTACGCCTCGGCGAGGGCGAGCTTTGCGCCCTGGTACGGGTCGAGCTGGCAGAAGCGCCCGTTGCAGTCGGTCGCGATCGCAAAGCCCAGGCCCGACTCCTCGTCGACGCGGATCATGCCGGCGTCGTCGGGGAAGCTCAGGGCCGTGTTGCCCATGACGTAGTAGTCGTACTGGTTGGTCACCCACGAGGTGTCAGCGAGGTTCGGGCTCGCAACGAGCTTCGTGAACTGCGCACGCAGGGTGTCGGCGTCGGTGGCGCGCTCGAGGGCGGCGGCCGAGTCGAGCTGTAGGGCGTCGATCCAGGTGGGGTAGGCCACCGGGCGCTCGTACACCGGGCCGTCGACGGCGACGGTCGAGGGATCGACGTCGACGATCTGCTCGCCGTGCCAGAAGATCTCGAGGCGTCCGTCGCCGGTGACCTCGCCCAGGACGCTCGTCTCGACGTCCCATTTGTCGACGACCGCGAGGAACGCGTCGAGCTTCTCGGGCGCCACGATCGCCATCATGCGCTCCTGGCTCTCGCTCATGAGAATCTCTTCGGGCGTGAGCGACGGGTCGCGCAGCAGCACGTTCTCGAGGTCAACGCGCATGCCCGATCCGCCGTTGGCGGCCAGCTCGCTCGTCGCGCACGAGATACCGGCGGCACCCAGGTCTTGGATGGCTTCGACCAGGTCGCCCTGGTACAGCTCAAGGCAGCACTCGATGAGCACCTTCTCGGCGAACGGGTCGCCGACCTGCACGGCGGGGCGCTTGGTCGGGCCGCCGTCGGCGAAGGTGTCGGAGGCGAGGATGGATGCTCCGCCGATGCCGTCTCCGCCGGTGCGGGCGCCGAACAGCACAACCTTGTTGCCGGCGCCGGTGGCGTTGGCGAGCTTGATGTCTTCGTGGCGCATGACGCCGACGGCCAGGGCGTTGACGAGCGGGTTGCCCTGGTAGACCGCGTCGAACACGGTCTCGCCGCCGATGTTCGGCAGGCCGAGGCAGTTGCCGTAGAACGAGATGCCGCTGACCACACCGTGCACGACGCGCGCCGTGTCGGGGTTGTCGATCGCGCCGAAGCGCAGCTGGTCCATCACGGCGACCGGGCGGGCGCCCATGGAGATGATGTCGCGGACGATGCCGCCGACACCCGTGGCCGCACCCTGGAAGGGCTCGATGTAGCTCGGGTGGTTGTGCGACTCGACCTTGAAGGTGACCGCCCACCCCTCGCCGATGTCGACGACGCCGGCGTTCTGGCCCATGCCGACCATGAGGCGCTCGCGCATCTCGTCCGAGACTTTGTCGCCGAAGCGGCGCAGGTAGATCTTGCTCGACTTGTACGAGCAGTGCTCCGACCACATGACCGAGTACATCGCCAGCTCACCCGACGTGGGGCGGCGGCCCAGGATGGTCTTGATCTGCTCGTACTCGTCCGCTTTGAGACCGAGAGCGCCGTACGGCTGCTCTTTCTCGGGCGTCGTGATGGCGTTCTCGACCGTGTCGGCGACGGGGCGCGCAGCAGCGGTCGTGTCAGAAGAAGTGGTCATGCGGCTGAGCTCCAGATTTCGCGGGCGCCGGACGGGTCAAGTCTAGTTGCCGGGGTGATCGTGGATGACATCGATCGCGAGACCGGCGGATGCCGCCTGCAGGCGCCGATCGTTCGTCCACATCGAGTGGCACTCACGCAGGCGCGCGGCGGTGATGTGGAGTGCGTCCGGCGTCTTGAGCCCCGGCACCTTCGCGCGCAGTTCGGCCGCATGGACGAACGTCGCGACGTCGAGGTCGATCATGGTCATCGCCGAGAAGAGGCGGGTGAACGCTTCGATGCGCGCCTGGTCGGCGGAGCGCAACGGGCTGACGAGCACTTCGTGTACAACGAGGGGTGAAATGGCGAAGCCGCCATCCCCGTGCGCCTGGATGCGCTCGCGACAGGCGGCTCCTCGCGGCCCGTCGTCTTCGACGGCGTAGATCAGGATGCAGGAATCGAGATAGATCACTCCCAGTCCTCGCGGGACCGGAGGATGTCTTCGTCGATCTCCTCCGTTGAGCGCCGAGACTCGGGTGGGAGCGGATGGGCGTTCAGCCAGGCCACGATCTCGTCTCCGGTCCACTTCGTCGGCGACTCTTCACCGATCGGGACGATCTTGGCCACCGGCGCACCCCGACGCATGATCGTCACCTCGGCCCCTGACTCGACCGACGAGATGATGCGCGAGAGGTTGTTGCGCGCCTCGAGGATGTTGTAGGCCGTCATGAGGTCGATCGTACGCCCAACCTAGCCAGGTCGCTAGCCAGCAGTATGATCGGCGCGTGGACTTCTCCTTCGCCTTCACGCCTGATCTGATTCCGGTCTTCATCACGTTGTTCGTGCTCGAGATCGTGCTCGGTGTCGACAACGTGATCTTCATCTCGATCCTCGCCTCGAAGCTCCCGAAGGAGCAACAGGCGAAGGCGCGCAACCTGGGTCTCACGCTCGCGATGCTGATGCGCGTGATCTTGGTGCTGTTCGCCGGGTGGATCATCACGCTGAAGGAAGACGTGTTCTTCATCGGCGAGATGGGCTTCTCGTGGAAGGACCTGATCCTGATCGCGGGCGGTCTGTTCCTTGTGTACAAGGCCGTCACCGAGATTCACCACAAGCTCGAGGGCCATGAAGAGGAGCACGCGGCGAGCGGGCGCGCCACGGTGACTTTCGGCTCGGTGCTCGCGCAGATCCTGCTGCTCGACCTCGTCTTCTCGCTCGACTCGGTGATTACTGCCGTGGGAATGACGGAGAACCTGGTGATCATCATCACCGTGGTCGTGCTGTCGTTCGGCATCATGCTCTTCGCCTCGCGCTTCATCTTCACGTTCGTGAATAACCACCCCACGGTGAAGATGCTCGCGCTGTCGTTCCTGCTGCTTATCGGTGTGTTCCTTGTCGCTGAGGGCTTCGAAGTGAAGATCGACAAGGCGTTCATCTACGGCCCGATGGCGTTCGCGATCCTCGTCGAGGCGCTCAACCTCACCTCCGCGGCTCGCAAGGCGAAGCGCGAGAAGGCGCGCCAGACGGCGGTGCAGCTGCGCCCGCAGTACCCCGATGTCGACGAGTCGGTCGCCGTGTCTGCGGCACTGTCGGCCGACGCCGAGTCGGGGTCTGTCGGCCTGTCGCGCAAGCCCGTCGCGGGCACGTCCGAGGCTGAGGGCCCGGGCCGAACCGGGCTGGGCTGACGCGCCGGGGCTCAGGCGCGGGCGAGGTCGTCTTCGAGAGCGACCCACGCGAGCATCGCGCACTTCACGCGGGCCGAGAACTTCGACACCCCCGACAGGGCCGCGGCATCCGCAAACGTCTCCTCATCCAGGGGAATACTGCCGCGCGAGCGCAGCGCCTCGCGGAACCCTTCGATCAGGTTCGTCACCTGCTCGCGCGGGAGGCCCTCCTCGCCACCGTCTTCTTCGATGAGCGCGGCGAGCATCGAGGCCGATGCCTGTGAGATCGAGCATCCGCTGCCCTCCCACGTGACCTCGCGCACGGTTTCACCGTCGTCGCTCAGCCGCAGACGGAGCGTGACTTCATCGCCGCAGATCGGGTTGCGCTGGTGCGAGGTGGCCGTGCGGCCGACCTCTTCGCCCAGCCCCTTGCCGTGCGGGCGCTTGGAGTGTTCGAGGATCAGCTCTTGGTACAGGGATTCGAGGCTCATGAGACTCCGAAGAACGATCGGATGCCGGCGACGCCTTCGAGGAAGGCGTCGATGTCGGCGTCGGTGTTGTACAGGGCGGCGCTGGCGCGCACCGAGGCGGTGATGCCGAAGCGGCGGTGCAGGGGCTGTGCGCAATGGTGCCCCACCCGCACGGCGATGCCGCGCGCGTCGAGGAACTGGCCGGCGTCGTGCGCGTGCACGCCGTCGACGTCGAAAGCGGCGAGTCCGACGCGCGGCGCCGCGCTGCCATCGTCGAGGATCGCGTCGCCGAGGATCCGCACGCCCTCGATCTCGCGCAGCCCCTCGATCATGCGGTGGCCGAGGCGCTCTTCGTGCGCGTGGATCGCGGGCACCCCGACGCCGTCGAGATAGCGAACGGCAGCGGCGAACGCGATCGCCTGCGAGACGGGCTGCGTGCCCGCTTCGAACTTCTGCGGGGCGGGCAGGAAACCTGCTTCGTCGAGGGTGACCGTCGTCACCATCGACCCGCCGGTGAGGAACGGCGGCAGCGCGTCGAGGATCTCTGCCCGCCCGTACAGCGCGCCGATCCCGTACGGCCCCATCATCTTGTGGGCCGAGAATGCGGCGAGGTCCACGCCGAGGGCCTGCAGGTCCAGCGGCAGGTGCGGGGCGGACTGGCAGGCGTCCATGACGGTGAGGGCACCGGCATCCTTCGCCATCGCGATCAGCTGCTCGACGGGGTTAACGAGCCCCAGCACGTTCGACACGTGCGTGAAGGCGACGACCTTCGTGCGTTCGCCGATCAGTTGCGCGGCAGCGGTCATATCGAGCGTGCCGTCATCGAGGACGGGGATGTGGCGCAGGGTCGCGCCGGTGCGCGCGGCGAGCTCTTGCCACGGAATGAGGTTGGCGTGGTGCTCGGCCTCGGTGACGACGATCTCGTCGCCAGCCTTCAGCGCGAACGGCGTGCTTGCCGGGGCGCCGCGCCCGACGCTGGCGTTACCCAGCGAGTACGCGACGAGGTTGAGGGATGCCGTCGCCCCGCTCGTCCACACGAGATCATCGGCCCGCGCGCCGACGAATCCGGCGACCGCTTCGCGGGCGTCTTCGAACAGGTCGGTGGCCTCTGCTGCGAGCGTGTGCGCGCCGCGGTGAACGGCGGAGTTCGTGCGCGTGAGGAAGTCGAGCTCGGTATCGAGCACGACGCGCGGCTTCTGGCTGGTCGCACCCGAGTCGAGGTAGATCAGCGGCGCTCCGTTGACGTTCTGCTCGAGCAGGGGAAAGTCCGCGCGTAGCGCGGCGGCGTCAAGGGTCGGGGCGGTCGGGGTGCTCACCCTTCCAGGCTACGCCGTCGCGCCTGGGCAAGGGCGGCGAGCGTCACAGGAGAGCGGCGAGCGTCACGGGAGAGCGGCGAGCGTCACGCGAGGGCTACGAGCGTCATGCCAGGAACTCGCGCGCGGCGACGACGAGGTTCTCCACGCCGTTGGCGAGGGTGGGCTGCATCACCGGCGCGAAGTACGGCGAGTGGTTCGTCGGCACGTCGCGCTCGATGGTTCCGGATGCTTTCGCCCGGGCATACAGGTCGGGGTCCGCTCCGCCCCAGAACCAGTAGACGAGCGGCACCCCGGCTTCGCGCGCGAACCACGACACGTCCTCGCTGCCGGTGAACATTCCGGGGTCGACGACGGCGGCTTCGCCGAACGCCTTCTGGAACGCGGAGCGCAGCCGGTTCGTCGAGTCGACGTCGTTGATCGTGGGCGGCAGTGAGTGGTCGATCGTGATCACGGGCGTGGTGTCTGCGCCGGATGCCGCGGCCTCGGCATTGACGACGCGCTCGACCTTCTGCATGATGCGCTCGCGCGCGGCCTCGTCCGGGTAACGCAGGCTCAGTTCGAGCGTCGCCTCGGCCGGGATGATGTTGTTCTTGAGCCCGGCGTGGATCGATCCCACCGTCACCACCGCGACATCGCGCGGGTCGACTTCGCGAGAGACGATCGTCTGCAGGCGCATCACCGTGGCGGCGGCCATAACCACCGGGTCGATCGTCGAGTGGGGGCGCGACCCGTGTCCGCCCCGGCCGTGCAACACCACACGCAGCCCGTCGGACGCGGCCATCTGCGTACCCGAGCGCACGCCGATCGTCCCGGCCGGTAGTGGAGTCACGTGCTGGCCCAGCACGATGTCGGGGCGGGGGAAGCGGTCGAACACGCCGTCGGCGATCATCGCCTGGGCGCCCGCGCCGTACTCTTCGGCGGGCTGGAAGACCACCACGACCGTGCCCTGCCATTCGTCGTGCGTGTGCAGCAGGCGCTCGATCGCGCCGATCATCGCGCTGATGTGCATGTCGTGGCCGCACGCGTGCATGACGGGGACGTCGAGGCCCGCGGGGTCGACGCCGCGCACGGTGCTGGCGTAGTCGAGACCGGTGCGCTCTTCGACGGGGAGTCCGTCGGTGTCGGCGCGCAGCCACACCACCGGCCCCTCGCCATTGCGGATCACCGTCGCGATGCCCGTCTTGCCGATGCCCTCTTCGTATTCGAGCCCGAGCGCGTCGAGATGCCTGGTGATGACGCCCGCCGTGCGCGTCTCTTGAAAGGACAGTTCGGGGTGCCGGTGCAGGTCGGTGTACAGAGCGTCGAGGTCGATCGTCATGCAGTCGAGCCTACGCGGGGCATGCCGCGGTGTCAGCGGCCGCACTCGGCGAGGGCGCTCAGCCGAGGTGCCGAGCCGTGGATCCGCGCACGATGAGTTCGTAGGGGAGCTGCCCCGGCTCGTGCGGCACGGGCGTGGCATCCGTCGTCTCGAGATCGCTCACGAGCGCCTCGGCCGCCCGCTCGCCCTGGCCCAGGGGGAACTGGTCGACCGTCGTCAGGCGGAAGAATTCCCCCAGCTCGTGACCGTCGATCCCGACGATCGACAGGTCGTCGGGGACGCGATAGCCGAGCTCTCGTGCGGCGAGAATCGCGCCGATCGCCATCTCGTCCGACGCCGCGAAGATCGCCGTCGGGCGTACGCCGGGTGTTCCGAGCAGCTGCTTGGCGGCGCGGAACCCGCCCTCGATGGTGAAGTCGGCGGGCTCGTACAGGCTCGCTTGCGGAGCCAGGCCGGCATCGCGCAGCGCGTGCTCGAACCCCAGCCGGCGCTGCGTGGGCACGTGGAAGTCGATGTCGAACTCGGGGTTCGCGCCGATGTGGGCGATGTCGCGGTGCCCGAGCGAGAGCAGGTGCTCCGTCGCGAGGCGCGCGACGGCAGAGTCATCGACCGTCAGCGTCGTCAGGTGAGGGTTCGGGCCGCCGATCGCGATCACCGGCAGACCGAGCCCGCGAAGCAGCGTCGTCTCGGCATCGTCGAGCTCGATCGAGATCGCGACGATGCCATCCACGCGCTGGCGCCGAAGGAACGTCTCGAACACCTGGCGCCGCTCGGCGCGGTCGCTCGTGAGGTTGTACAGCGTGATGTCGTACCCGCGTCGCATGAGCGCAGAGGCGATACCGCTCAGCACCGTGGAGAAGAACCACCGGTCGAGGAACGGCACGAGCACACCCACGTTGCGCATGCGCCCGGATGCCAGGGAAGACGCCGACGCCGACACCACATATCCGAGGTGTGACGCCGCCGCCTCTACCCGTGCGCGCGTGGGCGCGGACACATTTCCGCGCCCACTCAGGGCGCGCGAGACGGTGGCCGTCGAGACGCCCGCATGCCGCGCGACTTCATCGATGCTCACCATCGTGCGCTCCCGCTCTGTGTCAGCTGGCGATCCACACCGTGGTGTCGCCGGGGAGTGCGCCATCCTCGAGGGGGCCGCTGGCGATCAGCACCGTGCTTCCTTCGGGGAGAGCAATGGGCTGGGTGCCGGTGTTCGCCACGACGGTGACATCGCCATTGCGGAAGGCGACGGCATCCTCTCCGAACCCTTCGACCCACTCGAGCGTGCCCGCGCCCAGGGCGTGCTGCTTGCGGGCGGCAAGAATGGCGCGGTACAGCGACAGCGTCGAGGTCGGGTCGTCCTGCTGCGCAGAGCGGGCGAGCTGCGCCCACTCGGCAGGCTGAGGCAGCCACGACTCGCCGGTGGTGTTGAAGCCGTAGGCGGCGCCGTCGGCGGTCCACGGAATCGGCACGCGGCAGCCGTCGCGACCGTAGCGCTCGCCGTTGGTGCGGAACCACGTGGGGTCTTGGCGGGCTTCACCGGGGATGTGCACGACCTCGGGCAGGCCGAGCTCTTCGCCCTGGTACAGGTACGACGATCCGGGCAGTGCGAGCATCAGCGTGGTCGCCGCGCGAGCGCGCGCGAGGCCGACCACCGCGTCGGGCTGACCGGGCGAGTCCGGCCCGATGCCGTGCCCCTGGGGGTTCTCCGCCGTAAGTGCGAGGCGCGAAGCGTGACGCACCACGTCGTGGTTCGACAGCACCCACGTACTGGGGGCACCGACGGCGCCGTACGCCGCCAGCGAGTCATCGACGACGGCGCGCAGGGCCGCGGCATCCCACTTCGTCTCGAGGTACGCGAAGTTGAAGGCCTGGTGCATCTCGTCCGGTCGCACCCAGAGGGCCGTCTTCTCAGGGGTCGGCAGCCACGCCTCCGCGCACAGGGCGCGGTCGCCGTCGTACTCGGCGACCAGCGTGTGCCAGTCGCGGTAGATCTCGTGGACGCCCTCTTGGCCCCAGTACGGCACGTCGGCTTCTTCACCGCCCATCGATCCCGCTTCGGGGTCGGGCGAGTAATCGGGCAGGCCGTCGGCCTTGATCATGCCGTGGGCGACGTCGACGCGGAACCCGTCGACACCACGGTCCAGCCAGAAGCGCAGCACGCGGCGGAACTCTTCGCGCACCTCTTCGTTCGTCCAGTCGAAGTCGGGCTGAGACGAGTCGAACAGGTGCAGGTACCACTGGCCGGGGGTGCCGTCGGTCTCGGTGACGCGCGTCCACGCCGGGCCCCCGAAGACCGAGTCCCAGTTGTTCGGCGGTACGTCGCCGTTCTCACCCTTGCCATCGCGGAACATGTAGCGCGCGCGCTCGCGGCTGCCCGGCGCCGCGGCCAGGGCCTGCTGGAACCACTCGTGCTGGTCGGACGAGTGATTGGGTACCAGGTCGACGATCACTCGGATGCCGCGCCCGTGCGCCGCGGCGAGCATGGCGTCGAAGTCATCCAACGTGCCGAACAGCGGGTCGACGTCGCAGTAATCCGAGACGTCATACCCGGCATCCTTCTGCGGGGACTTCTGGAACGGGCTCAGCCAGATCGCATCGATTCCGAGGTCGGCGAGGTCGTCCATGCGCGACGTGATGCCGGGCAGATCGCCGATGCCATCGCCCGAGGCGTCCGCGAAGGAGCGGGGATAGATCTGGTAGATGACGGCGGTACGCCACCACTCTGAGCCGGGCGTCACAGCGACGTCGGTGGATGCATTCATGGGAGAGCTCATCTCATGAGAATAATGCAAGCGCTTACATTCCGGGAAGGGATCGTTTGCCGGGGCCCCAGCGCCCGACCGCGAGCACGCCCAGGGGTATCGTGATCGAGTGACCACAGCCCTGCAACGCGCGGAGTCGCTGATCCGCACGATACCCGACTACCCCGAACAGGGAGTGCTGTTTCGCGACATTACTCCACTTCTGGCCGACGCCGCCGCGCACCGCGCGGTCATCGACGCGATGATCGCGCCGTTCGCGGGGCAGTTCGACGTGGTGGCCGGTATCGAGGCGCGCGGCTTCCTGCTCGCCGGGGCGATCGCCGTGGCGGCGGATGTGGGGCTGGTGCCGATTCGCAAGGCGGGCAAGTTGCCGCGGCCGGCGGCATCCGTGGACTACGCGCTCGAGTACGGCACGGCGACGATCGAAGCGCATGACGACATGGCATCCGGCGCGCGCGTTCTGCTCGTCGATGACGTGTTGGCGACCGGCGGCACGCTGGTGGCGGCGCATTCGCTGGTGTCGCAGCTGGGCGGGAGCGTCGTGGGTACCTCGGTGCTGATGGAGCTGGTCGCCCTGGGCGGTCGCGCCGCCGTCGGCGACGTCCACGCCGTCTTCACGGCCTGACGCTGGCCGCGCTCGCGCGGCCCGGCGCGGCGCGGGTTCGCCGACCCGTTCGTTGGTCGCATTCTGCGGGATTTGGCGCACGCGACCGGCGTGTCGTGACATATGAACGCGCGCGGGGCAAGCTGCGCGGCCACGCCGCTGTCCCCCGACCCGCCAGCCCGTTCGTTGGTCGCACTTTGCGGGATTTGGCGCACGCGACCGGCGTGTCGTGACATATGAACGCGCGCGGGTCGCGGGTCGCGGGTCAGGGCGCGAGAGAAGCGGGCGGGCGGCACAGCCTCAGCGCTTGCCGACCTTCTGCTCGGCCATTTTGCGCATCACGTCGAGAAAACTCGGCGCGTAGTCGCCCCATGACTGGCTGACCTTCGCGAGATCGAGTTTGCCGGTGTGCACGTGCTCGCACAGGCGCATCCATGCTTCGCCGGTCGCCGCGGTCAGCGCGAACGCGACCGACGCGCCAATGACGCTCCCGGCGCCGGGAATCAGCTTGATGAAGCTGCGCGCGAGGGCCTGTCCGGTGAACTGCACGCCCAGTTGGGCGATGGCGCCGGCCGACATCATCGTCTTCATCTCGAGGTCGTAGATGGTGGCGATCCGGCCCATCATTCCGAGCTGGATCGGCGCCAGGGCCACCGAATCGGCGACCGGGATGGGCGTCGCAGCTGCGGCAGCCGCCAGTCCGGCGGCACCCGTGATGACAGGCCGCGCCATTTCGCGCTTCCAGGGGAGGTTGAGTCGCTGTGCGATGCGAAAGGCATCCTTCTCGTCTTCGGGCGAAAGGGCGAGGGTCTCCGCGACGAGATCACCGAGGCCGAACCCCGAACCCTTTCCGTGCTTGTCGCTGGTCGAGGTGAGGATCACGCGCTGATACGGAATATGGATCGGCTGACCGGAGCCGTCGACCGGGTTCTCAAGCCACTCCACGAACTGCTCGACGCCCTTGGGTACGGAACGCTTGCCGGGTACGACGCTCTTTCCCCAGTCGACCTTGGTGAGCACGAGGATCACCGGCAGGCCCTCGGCATCGAGCTCGCGGATCATCGCGATGTCGGCCGGGGTGAGGCGATCGTCGTTCGCCTTCACGCAGTACCAGACCACCGAGATCTGCCGGTCGGCGGGGTACTCGGCGATCTTCTTCAGGTTCGCGCGCAGCTGTTCGGCGGGGGCGACCTGCGAGCCGATCTCGAAGCCTTCGACATCCCAGATGCCCAGCGAATCGTCGTGGTAGTACTGCACGCCGCGCGTGACGGGCAGCCCCTTGCCGACCTCGGCCCAGTCGCGCCCGAACACGGCGTTGACGAGCGACGACTTGCCGACGCCCGATGCCCCGATGATCGCGAGGTTGAAGCGGCCGTACCGCGACCGCGCGTCGGCGGTGGCATCGAGGAACGCCTGATCATCGATCGGCGAGTCCCCTGCAGGGAGCTGTGACTCAGAGGGCATAGAGGGATTCTCTCGCCTCTCGGTGATATTCGGGGCTTTTCGCGCCCATCCAGCGCTCTCGCTAGACGAAGGTCGGCAGGTCGACCCAGGCGTCGGGTGCGGCATCCACTCCATCTCGTGTGACCGTGCCCTCGATGAGGCCGTACGGGCGATCGGCCGCCCAGAAGACCTCGCCCGGGTTCTCGAGTCCGAAGGGCGCGAGGTCGTACGCGAAGTGGTGTTTGTTCGGCATCGAGAAGCGCACTTCGGCGATCTCGGGGCGCGCTTCGATGGCGGCGCGACCCATCGCGAACAGGGTCTGCTGCAGGGCCATCGAGTGCACGGTCGCGAACGTCGACAGCAACACCTCGAGCACCTCGGCGTACAGCGCGTTGTAGTCGATGCCGGCGTCGACGGCGTCGGGAAGGTAACGCCAGCGTCCGGTGACCGAGGTCGCCATGATGCGGTCGGTGGTTTCGACGAGCGTCGTGTACTTGTCGCGCGGGAATCCGTGGAACTCCGATCCCGTCGACTTCAACACCGTGAGGTCTTTCACCCCGCCGGTGACGGTAATCGACCACGCTGCCGGCGGGCCCGGCAACGAGCCGTTGCGCACGGCGCTGGCTCAGGCAACATATGACGGCACGCCTGGGCATCCGGTCATCATCGGGTCCGCGCACTTCGCCGCTCTGGTCGAAACGCTCGACGGCGATCGCGGAGCGGGTTTGTATCTTCGGGCTCACGGCGCGTTGCGGGTGGAGTGCGGCGACCTGTGGTCGGGCGCCGACGTCGATCGCCCGTCCGCGCGCAACGATTGAGCTGGCGCGGGACACATGCCATGCTGAACGCGGAGGCGACGATGACGACCGAGAAGCGCACACTCTGGCAGCGGCTGGCGCGACGCACGCCCAAGCCGAAGCCCACCCACGAGGAGATGCGCATCGCCCAGGAGGCGCGCCGGGACGCGGGGCGAAAGGGCAGCGCCTTCGGCTCGCCCATGCAAGGCAACGGGTTCAGCAACCCCTACTGAGCGCCGACCCAGCGCGGCGCGCAACGCCGTCCCGGGTGCGTACGCTCGAGACGTGGAGATTTTCGCCGCGATCGTGCTGTTCGCAAACGCCCTGTTCAACGTCGTCGTGTGGCCACGGTTCTACCGTCGCATCGCCACGGATGCCCGTGCGGGGCAGCCTGGATCGCGGACAGCGTTCTACCGCGTGCACGTGGTACTGATCACGATTGCGATCGTCCTCGCCGTGGCTTCGGCTATCGCGGGCGTGCTCCTGCTCGTGTGAGCGTCGAGCGCTGAGCGCTGACCGGCTGAGCGGGCGGCCTATCCGCCGAGGACGACGTTCAGCGGGGCGTCGCCCACAAGCATCCGCTCGATCTGACGCTTCACCAGGCGCGCGACCCGCGGGCGCATGGCGCTCGAGTTGCCCCCCACGTGCGGGGCAATCAGCACACCGGGGAACGACCACAGAGGGTGGCCCTCGGGCAGCGGCTCGGGGTCGGTGACATCGAGCGCGGCCCGAATCCGCCCGCGAGAGACGTGGTCGACGAGGGCCTCAGTGTCAACGAGAGACCCACGGCCGACGTTGACGATCAACGCGCCGTCGGGGAGCGCCGCGAGGAACGCATCATCGACGATGTGTCGGGTCGCGTCTCCTCCCGGAAGGGTGAGGATCACCACCTCGGCCTCGGGCAACAGAGACGGCAGCTCGTCGATGCCGTGCACCGCGACTCCGTCTTCGACGCGGGCTCGAGTGGCGACGGCGGTCAGGTCCACTTCGAAGCCGCTCAGACGTGCGGCGACCGCCTTGCCTACGCCGCCCCAGCCGAGCAGCAGCACGCGTCGATCAGCCAGGCTCTCGGTGAAGATGCTGTTCCAGCGCCCGGCGGCGGTGTCGACAGCGAACGTGTCGATGCGGCGCTGCGCGGCGATCGCGAGCCCGACCGCGAGCTCGGCGGTCGACGTCTCATGCACCGACGCGGCGTTGGCGAACACGAGACCGTCGGGGAGCAGGTCACCAACGCCCTCGTACCCGATCGACTGGCCCTGCACCAGGGCGACGTCGACGCCCTCGAGGCGCTCGAGTACGCGCGCCATCGACATGTACGGAGGCACGACGATGTCGAACTGGTCGCGCGGGGCCGCGGCATCCATCGGCCATACGATCACCTCAACACCCTCGGGCAGGTGCTCAAGATCCGCCGCCAATTGATCGGTGGGAACGCTGACGACGAGGGGGCGGGTGCTCACCCCACCACGCTATCCCGCCCGCGTGGTGGTGCCAGTGCTACGGTCGCAAACGATGGGCTCGACATTCGGGTTCACGATCACTGTTTTCGGAAGGTGCTCATGGTCGCTGCCTTGGGAATTCTCGCGTATCTCGTGGTGATTGTGCTCGTTATCGCCGTGTTGATCACGATCATTCGCTTCTCGGTGAAACTTGCGCTGCGCGATCACGCTGAGTATCGCGAGAACCTTGCGTGGGCCCGTCGGCATGCGTGTCCGGAATGTGGTGCGCCGTCGGGCCAGGGGTGCATTCGGCAGGGAAAGAACGTTCCCGACCCCGTCCTTCGCCACCCCGGGCGGATTGCGCTCGACAACAAGATCGCATCGGTACTGCCGTAGCGCGTCGCGGGGCGATACTCTCGCCACAACCCGACACGCATAGGAGGCCGTCATGGTTCCCGAGATCAATTACTGGGCGGTCATCATCGCCACCCTCTCGACGATGATCGTCGGATCGGTTTGGTACGCCCCGCCCGTCTTCGGCACCCGCTGGGCGAAGCTCGCCAAGGTCGACATGAACGCCGAAAAGACGGCACTGCAGGCCTGGATGCCGATCATCGTGACGGTGTTCGTGAGCTTCTTGTCGGCCTGGGTGCTGGCCGGCGCGACCGCCATCGCATGGCACTTCTACGGCGGAGGCTGGCTGCTCAACGCCCTCGGCACGGCAGTGATCCTGTGGGCGGGGTTCACGGCGGCGCGGTTCATCACGCACGATCAGTTTGAGGGCCGCCCCTCATCGCTGACCGTCATGAATATTGCGCACGAGTTGGTGACGTTCCTGGTCATGGCGCTCATCATCGGCGTCTGGCCGCCGGCGGGCACCGTCTGACGGCGGAACCGTTCCGTTGTCCCGGTCTGCGGGACACCTTCACGCGGCCGAGCGCGCCTACCAACGGCGAAACACGGTGGCTGCACTGAGGCACACTGTCTGGCGCTGTGTTTCGGCGCACGCAGCGTGTTTCGGCCCGCAGCGTGGGTCCTCAGCCACGCCTGGCGCTGTGTTTCAGCGCGCGCGGTGTGTTTCGAGGCGGCGGGATGGCAGGACGGCGGGATGCCGCGGGCGGCGGGATGCCGAGGCGACGGGATGCCGCGGGCAGAGAACGCCGGAGGGGCCGGGATGCTACGCCGCGGCGACGACGGCGGCGATTGCCGAGGTGAAGAACGGCAGGCCGTCGATGCCCGAGCGCATGGCCGCAGCCGTGTTCGGACCGAACCCGGCCTCGACCGCGTGCTCGGGGTGCGGCATGAGGCCGACCACGTTGCCGCGCTCGTTGGTGATTCCGGCGATGTCGCGCAGCGACCCGTTGGGGTTGACGCCCGCGTAGCGGAAGGCCACGAGCCCTTCGCCCTCGAGGCGGTCGAGCTCGTCCTCTGACGCGATGTACCCGCCGTCGGCGTTCTTCAGCGGGATGATGATCTCTTGCCCGGCGGTGAAGTCTGACGTCCACGCCGTGGTGGCGTTCTCGACGACGAGCCGCTGGTCGCGACGGATGAACTGCTGGTGCGCGTTTCGGATCAGTCCGCCGGGGAGCAAGTGTGCTTCGACGAGCATCTGGAAGCCGTTGCAGATGCCGAGCACGGGCATGCCGGCGGCGGCGGCATCCTTCACCTCAGCCATGATCGGAGCAAGCGCAGCGATCGCACCCGCGCGCAGGTAGTCGCCGTAGCTGAAGCCACCGGGCAGAACGAGCGCGTCGACACCGTCGAGGTCGTGCGAGCCGTGCCACAGTGCGACCGGCTCGCCACCGGCCACGCGAATGGCGCGCTGCGCGTCGCGATCGTCGAGCGAGCCGGGGAAAGTGATGACCCCGACGCGGGTGGTCACTCGACCACCTCGATGCCGACGACGTCTTCGATGACGGAGTTCGACAGGATTTCGTCAGCGACGCGCTTCGCCTCGGCGAGCACATCCTCGGTGACCTCGCCCTCGACGGTCAGCTCGAAGCGCTTGCCGATGCGGACGGAAGTGAAATCCGATACGCCCAGACGCGAGAAAGCGCCGGCGACGGCTTTTCCCTGCGGGTCCAGCAGCTCGGCCTTGGGCATGACGTCGACGACGATGGTGGGCATTGCAGGCTCCGGATGTCGCGGAAAAGGGATGCCGCAAGTCTACTGGCCGCGCGCACCCACTCTCAGCCGCGAGACGCGAAGCGCCGTGATCAAACCGTGACCGCGTCGTGGGAGCGCTCCCTTGACAGGCGTGGGAGCGCTCCCCTACGGTGGCTGTCGTCCGGTGGGAACGCTCCCACGGCACCGCGGCCGAAGACATCAGCGTCCCGACCGCGCGACCTGCAACACAACCCTGACAACACAAAGGAGTGACAGTGAATACTCGCGCCTTCCGCAGAAGCGCAGTGGCCGTCGCCGCTTTCTCAGCCTCTGCCATCGTCCTCGCCGGCTGCGCCGGAAGTGACACCCCCAGCGAATCGGGCGCCGCCACCGACGAGGACATCACCCTCACCGTGGCGACGTTCAACGACTTCGGCTACACCGACGAGCTCCTCCAGGAGTACATGGACGCCAACCCGAACATCACGGTCGTCCACAACCGCGCCGCCGAGTCGGGCGACGCACGCGCCAACTACTTCCAGAAGCTCGGCAAGGGCGGCCTCGCTGACGTCGAGGCCGTCGAGATCGACTGGTTCGCCGAGGCGATGCAGTACTCCGACCTGCTTGCCGAGGCACCCGACTCGGTCAAGGGCCGCTGGCTCGACTGGAAGGAAGCCGCAGCGACCGATGGCGACGGTCGCCTCGTCGGCTTCGGTACCGACATCGGCCCACAGGGCATCTGCTACCGCGCCGACCTGTTCGAAGCGGCCGGGCTACCCAGCGACCGCGAGGGCGTCGCCGACCTCTTCAACGGCGACTGGGAGAACTTCCTCGACGTTGCTGACCAGTACCAGGCGGCCACCGGCAAGCCGATGATCGACTCGGCCAACTCGGTGCTGCAGGGCATCGTGAACCAGATCGAGTACACCTACACCGAGCCCGACGGCACCGTCATCGCGACCGAGAACCCCGAGATCGCCAACGCGTACCAGCTCGTCACCGAGCGCGCCGTTCCGAACTCGGCCTACGCCGGCCAGTGGTCGGACGACTGGTTCGCCTCGATGGCCAACGGCGAGTTCGCCACGATGCTCTGCCCTGGCTGGATGCTGGGTGTCATTTCGGGCAACGCCGCTGACGTGACCGGGTGGGACATCGCCGACGTCTTCCCCAACGGTGGTGGCAACTGGGGTGGGTCGTACCTGACCGTTCCCGCTGACGGTGAGAACGTCGACGCCGCCCTCGCGCTCGCTGACTGGCTGACCGCTCCCGAGCAGCAGATGAAGGCCTTCGCCAACGCGGGCACCTTCCCGAGCCAGCTCGAGGCGCTCGAAAGCGACGAGCTCGCCGGCGCGACGAACGAGTACTTCAACGATGCGCCGACCGGTGAGATCCTGTCGAACCGCGCCGCTGCGGTGACGGTCGCCCCCTACAAGGACGCCATGTACTTCCAGTACCACGACGCCCTGCAGAACGCGGTGACGCGCGTCTTCGACGGAACCGAAGACGAAGCCACCTCGTGGGACACGTGGGTCGCAGAGGTTCAGGCTTTCTGATCGCCTGACCCGGGTGGGTCGCGCACAGCGGCCCGCCCGGGCACCTCTCCACCTCACCCGACCCCGCAGAGACCACCGAGACCCCGCCGATACGGAGCCCCTCGTGACCGCGACAGACACTCGCCCCCGGACGACACCGGCATCGCGCCCGCCACGCCCGGACAAGAACGTGCGCGTCCTCTCGTTCAGCCAGAAGCTGAGCAAGTGGGACCTCAAGTTCTCGCCGTACCTCTACATCTCGCCGTTCTTCATCATGTTCGCCATCGTGGGGCTCTTCCCGATCGCGTTCACGGCGGTGATCTCGTTCCAGGACTGGGACCTCGTCCGCAACTCCGGTGAGTTCGTCGGCTTCGAGCAGTACATCTGGATCCTCAACGACCCCAAGTTCTGGACGGCGCTGCGCAACACGTTCAGCATCTTCCTGCTGTCGTCGGTGCCGCAGTTGATTCTGGCGATCTTCATCGCCGCGATGCTCGACCGCAACATCCGCGCCAAGACGTTCTGGCGTATGAGCGTGCTGCTCCCCTTCGTGATGGCGCCCGTCGCGGTCGCCCTGATCTTCAGCAACATGTTCGGCGACAACCACGGCCTGGTGAACAACACCCTCGCCGCCATCGGGCTGAACCCGATCCCGTGGCACGTCGACCCGTTCTGGAGTCACATCGCCATCGCCACGATGGTCAACTTCCGCTGGACCGGCTACAACGCCCTCATTCTCTTGGCCGCCATGCAGGCCGTGCCGCGCGAGTACTACGAAGCGGCCACCGTCGACGGCGCCGGCGCATTCCGCCAGTTCTGGAACATCACGCTGCCCTCGCTCAAGCCGACGCTGATCTTCGTGATCATCACGTCCACCATCGGCGGACTGCAGATTTTCGACGAACCGCGCATGTACGACAACGTCGGGCAGGGCGGTGCCGCGCAGCAGTGGCTCACCATCACGCTGTACCTCTACAACATCGGCTGGGGCGACTTCAATTTCGGTCGCGCCGCGGCCCTGGCCTGGATTCTGTTCATCATCATCCTGGTCATCGGACTGATCAACCTCATCATCACGCGGCGCTTGGTGCGCGATGAAGGAGGACGCGGCGTGGTCACACCCCGTCGCGGACGGAAGGGAGTTGCGCGATGAGTTCTGTCTCACCCCCGCTGGCCATCATGGAAGAAGGCATCCCGAACGATGCCGAAAAGAAGCGACGCAACAAGACCACCAAGATCCGCGGTGTCCGCGCCGGGTTCTGGGTCTACATGGGCCTGGGCGTCGTGGTCGTCTCGGCGATCTTCCCCTACTACTGGTCGTTCCTGATCGGTTCGGGCGATGCCAACACGATCAACGACCCGAACATGTCGTGGTTGCCCGGCGGCAACTTCATCGACAACGCGCTGTCGGTGATGAACGACCCGGCCGTCAACTTCTGGCTGGCGTTATGGAACTCGATCTACAGTTCGACGATCATCGCGGCATCCGTCGTCATCTTCTCGACGCTCGCCGGCTGGGCGTTCGCGAAGCTGAAGTTCCGCGGCGGCAAGGCTCTGCTCGCCTTCGTCGTGGCCACGATGGCCGTCCCGATGCAGCTCGGCGTGGTGCCGCTGTACATCCTGTTCTCCGACTGGGGATGGACCGGAACGATCGGCGCGATCATCGTCCCCTCGCTCATCACCGCGTTCGGCGTGTTCTGGATGACGCAGTACCTCACGCAGAGCGTGCCCGATGAGCTGATCGAGGCCGCCCGTGTCGACGGTGCGTCGCAACTGCGCACGTTCTGGACGGTCGGTGTGGTCGCCGCACGCCCCGCGGCAGCGATGCTGTTCCTCTTCACGTTCGTGAACGCCTGGAACCAGTTCTTCTGGCCGTTCATCGTCCTCGATCGCCAGAGCCCGACTCTCCCGGTGGCGCTGTCGCTGCTGCAGTCCAACTACTTCGTCGACTACTCCGTTGTGCTTGCAGGCGTACTCTTGGCCACGATTCCGTTGCTCATCCTGTTCGCCTTCGCCGGCAAGCAATTGGTCAGCGGCATCATGGCCGGCGCCGTCAAGGGCTGAGCCCGCGGCATCCACCAACCCTTCGTTTTCTTCACCTCATCACAGAGAGGACGCCGTACGCATGACCGCGACCGCCTCCCGCTCCTTCCCGCAGAACTTCCTGTTCGGGGCTGCCACCGCCGCCTTCCAGATCGAAGGCGCGGCCCAAGAAGATGGGCGCCGCGACTCGATCTGGGACGCCTTCTGTCGAATTCCGGATGCCGTGATCAACGGCGACACCGGTGATGTCGCATGCGACCACTACCACCGGTACCCCAGCGACGTCGCGTTGATGAAGCAGATGGGTCTGCAGACCTACCGCTTCTCGACGTCGTGGGCGCGCGTGCGGCCCGACGGTGGCGCGGTCAACGAGAAGGGCGTCGACTTCTACAAGCGTCTCGTCGACGAACTGCTCGGCGCCGACATTCTGCCGTGGCTCACGCTCTACCACTGGGACATGCCCCAGGCGCTGCAGGAGATCGGCGGCTGGACCAACCGCGACAACGTCGATCGCTTCACCGAGTACGCCCTCACCATGCACGATGCGCTGGGCGACCGCGTGAACGTGTGGACGACGCTCAACGAGCCGTGGTGCTCGTCGTGGCTGAGCTACACCGCCGGCATTCACGCGCCCGGTCACTACTCGATCGAAGAGGGCGCACTGGCATCCCACCACCTTCTGCTCGGCCACGGCCAGACCGTGCGCGAGCTGCGTGCGCGGGACGAGTCGCTGAACCTCGGCATCACGCTCAATCTCACGGTGGCCGAGCCGGTCGACCCCGCCGTCGAGGCCGACGTCGACGCCGCGCGCCGCATCGACGGCCAGTTCAACCGGTGGTTCCTCGACCCGATCTTCCGCGGCGAGTACCCCGCCGATGCGGTCGAAGACGTCAGAGCAGTGGATGCCGCGGCCATCGCCGCGTTCGAGAACGCCATCAAGCCGGGCGACCTCGAGATCATTTCGACGCCGATCGATTCGCTGGGTGTGAACTACTACCACGGTGAGTTCGTCGGCGGCACGGCGCCCGAGGTCGCACCGCAGGGCGGCGACGCCCCGACTGACCGCGTGAGTGCGTCTGCCTTCCCGGCTGCGCACACCGTCTTCTGGCACGATCGCGGGCTTCCGCGTACGTCGATGCACTGGGAGGTGCAGCCCGAGGGCCTCACGCAACTCCTCGAACGCGTATGGACCGAGTACGCGCAGCCGAAGGGTGTCACCTTGTACGTGACCGAGAACGGTGCGGCGTACGACGACGAACTCGTCACCGACGACGGCGAGGCGCGTGTGCACGACGACGAGCGCCGCGAGTTCCTCTCGGGGCACCTCGGCGCGATCCTCGATGCCATCGACGCGGGTGTCGACGTGCGCGGCTACTTCTACTGGTCGTTCCTCGACAACTTCGAGTGGGCGTGGGGCTACGAGAAGCGATTCGGTATCGTGCGAGTGGACTACGACACGCAGGAGCGCACGGTGAAGGACAGCGGGCGCGAGTATGCGAGGGTAATCGGGCAGCGGGCCCTGTAGGCCCACGCGCGGTCCCCACGAACGAGAGAAGCACGCGATGAGCCTGGAAACGGTGCGGGGCGCCGCTACGATCGAGGAGGTTGCCGCAGCTGCTGGCGTCTCGCGGTCAACGGTGTCGCGCGTCGTGAATGGCTCAACCGCGGTGAGCCCCGAGGCGTTGGAGGCGGTTCAGCGCGCGATCGCCGAACTGAACTACGTGCCCAACCGGGCGGCGAGGTCGCTCGCCAGTCGCCAAACTCATGCGGTCGCGCTGATCGTTCCCGAAGACACCAACCGGTTCTTCGGCGACCCGTTCTTCGCGGCGATCGTTTCGGGCATTCACTCGTGCCTCAACAAGTCCGATTACGTGATGAACCTCTTCATCGCGAGCGATGACCCCGGCGACAAGACCACGAGCTACGTGCGCAGCGGCGCCGTCGACGGCGCGATCATTGTGTCGCATCACAGCACCGACCTCTTCGTCGAGCGCATCGCCAACACCGTGCCGGTCGTCTACGGTGGCCGGCCGGTGCGCGAGCGCGAGAAGGACTACTACGTCGACGTCGACAACGTGCGTGGGGCGAAGGATGCCGTAACCCACCTCATCGAGTCGGGGTACTCCCAGATCGCCACCATCACCGGCCCCCTCACGATGCCCGCTGGCATCGACCGGCTCGAGGGGTTCCGCCAGGCGCTCGAGGCGGCCGGCCTCTCGGAACTCGCGGTGGAGGACGGCGGCTTCAGCGCCGAAGGCGGGGCGGAAGCAATGCGTCGGATGCTCGCCCGCGGCATCCGTCCCGATGCTCTTTTCGTCGCCAGCGACCTGATGGCACAGGGCGCGATGGGGGTGTTGAACGCGGCGGGGCTGCGGGTTCCGAGTGACGTCGCGATCGTCGGATTCGACGATTCTCCGGTGGCATCGACGGTGTCGCCGCGGCTCACCACGATGCGGCAGCCCTCGTTCGCGCAGGGGGAGCGCATGGCGCAAGTGCTACTCGACCGTCTCGCCGGGAAGCACCCGCGACACGTCACGATCCTCGAGACCGAACTGGTGCTGCGCGACTCGGTCTGAGTGGCGGCCCGGCCTTCGTCAGTCGACGACGGCGAGGATCTGGTTGTTCCACGGATCGCTGAACGCGAGAGTGCGCCCGTCGTCCTGCGTCGTGATGCCGAAGTGCGCCAAGCGCTCGCCGAGCTCGCCCCGCGCGTCAGCCGTGGGCATCGCCAGGTCGACGCGGCCGAGGCCCAGTGCCGGCATCCGCGGCCCCGCGCCCCGTGAGTTCCACACGTTCATCGCCATGTGATGGTGGTAGCCGCCGGCGCTGACGAACAGCGCCTGGTTGCCGAGTTCGGCGGTGGTGTCGAACCCCAACGCGTCGACGTAGTACGCGCGTGCGGTAGCGACATCGCCCACCGACAGGTGCACGTGCCCAATGGATGCCGCATCCGCCGCGGCTGCGCCGTTCGCCGCGTCCGCGGAGAGGTGCTCGCGCAGGAACGCGTTCGGGTCGAGGGCGAGAGTCGCCATTTCGACCTGGCCGTGCACCCATGACCACTCGGTGCGGGCGCGGTCCCAGTACAGTTCGATGCCGTTGCCTTCGGGATCGGTGAAGTAGAACGCCTGGCTCACCAGGTGGTCCGCGGATCCGGTGAAGGTCGACGGAGCGTGGCGAGCGACGCTGTACAGCGCGGCGGCGAGGGCCTGCTGGCTTTCGAACAGGATCGCCGTGTGGAACAGCCCGGCCGAGCCGGGTGCCGCGTGCCTGAGCTGCGGCTCGTGCTTGAGCACGACCAGGGCGCGGCCGGCGCGCCCCAGCGTCACGGTGTCGCCCGCGGCATCCAGCACCTGAAGGGTGACGACATCGCGGTAGTACGCCGTCATGGCATCGAGGTTGCCGACGAGGAGTGTGACCGCCCCCATCGCCGTGGTCGGTGCAAGACGGCCCCGTTCGTTCGCGACTGTTTCATTCACGAGAATGCATAACCGCGATCACGTGAGCATTGTTCCCGAGCGGGCGAGGTCGGTGGGGCGAGCCTCAGCGGGGAGCGTTCTCGGGGTCTCCGCCGAGGGGCCCGATCGACACGATCGGACCGCCGTCATCGGCACCCGTCTTGCGCCACCGCGCGATCGCGTTGCCGCCGTGATAGATCACGAGCGCCGCGATCGTTCCGAGCACGATGGCGCCGAACTGCAGCATCCCGATGTTCATCGTGAAGCCGGCGATCGCGATCACGAATGACACGGCGACCGTGTACTGGTTGACGGGTCGCGAGAAGTCGACCTGGTTGTCGACCCAAATCTTGATGCCGATCACGCCGATCAGCCCGTAGAGCGCGGTCGTGACGCCACCGAGGACGCCCGGCGGAATCGTGTTGAAGATCACGCCGACCTTGGGGGAGAACGCCAAGAGGATCGCGACGGTGCCGGCGACCCAGTATGCGGCGGTCGAGTAGACGCGCGTGGCAGCCATGACGCCGATGTTCTCGCCGTAGGTGGTCGTGCCCGATCCCCCGAAGCCACCCGCCAGCGCGGTGGCGGCACCGTCAGCGATGAGCGCGCGACCGGTGTGCTTGTTGATGCCCGGGTCGCCCGTCATGGTGGCCACGCCGCGGACGTGACCGACGTTTTCGGCGATCAGCACGAGGACGACGGGCAGGAACATCGGGACGAGCAGCCACGAGTCGGGGTTGCCGAGGGCGGCGAGGTGGAAGTCGGGGAGCCCGATCCACGCGGCTTCGGCGACGGGCGCGAAGTCGACCGCGCCGCTGATCACGGCGACGGCGTAGCCGACGACGACGCCCAAGAAGATCGAAATGCGGCCGAGGAACCCGCGGAAGAACACGCCGAACAAGATCACCGACGCGAGCGTGACGGTGGCGATCACCGGCTGCTGCTGGAAGTTGCCCCACGCCGCCGGCGCCAGGTTGAAACCGATGAGGGCGACGATCGCGCCCGACACGACGGGCGGCATGAGCCGCTCGATCCAGCGCGTGCCGAGCGCCTGCACGATGAATCCGACGGCGGCCAGCAGCACACCGGCGACGATGATGCCGACGAGCGCCTGAGTGATCTGCGCCGGAGTCTCGAGCGGGTTTCCGCCGTTCAGGGCCGTGATCGGCGCGATGAACGCGAACGACGACCCGAGGTAGCTGGGCAGCTTGTTCCGGGTGATCACGAGGAACAGCAGAGTCCCGATGCCCGAGAACAGCAGCGTGGTCGACACCGGGAAGCCGGTGAGCAGCGGCACCAAGAAGGTCGCGCCGAACATCGCCACCACGTGCTGGGCGCCGACCGCGATGGTCGCGCCCCATGCGAGTCGTTCGTCGGGCTTCACAACCTCGCCCGGTGCGACCCTGCGGCCGTCTCCGTGCAGCTTCCAGGTGGCCATGGACACTCCTTCGATGGTGCGTGGGGGATCCGGCATCCTCGGATCGCCCTTCACCCTAGCGGCCGCGAGGCGACGCCGACCGCGGCATCCGCTTCCGAAGAGATGACGGATGCTGAGCCCGAAGCATCCGCGGAGGCGACCGCCGACGACGAACAGCAGAGCGAGGACGCGAGAACCTCGAGCGGATGCTGCTCGGCTGACCGCGCGACACGGTGCCGGGCTCCGGGGCAACCGGCCGGTGAGCGCATAGATTCAAGGGGTTGCTCGCATCTGGGCGGGCCCGAACCGGAGACTCACCGTGGATCCCTTCTCCCTGATCGCGACGGGCCTTGCCGTCGGCGTCGTCCTCTTCATCTCGCTCATCGGATTCTTCGTCTTCCGTGCCTGGTATCAGGTGCCGCGCGCCGACGAGGCGATCGTCATCGTCGGTAAGAAGGCACGCGACAGTACCGACGGCGAAGCGAACAAGATGACGGTCATCACCGGCCGCGGTGCGTTCGTCAACAAGTTGACGCAGCGCAGCGACAAGGTCTCGCTGCGTTCGCGCCAGATCAAGTTCGAGCCGACCGCGCAGACGATCAACGGCGTGACCATCGACTTGACCGGTGTCGCGCTGGTGAAGATCGGCTCGACCCCCGAGCAGGTACGTCGCGCGGCCGAGCGCTTCGCCTCGCAGGATGAAGCGATCGTCGTGTTCACCACCGAACAGCTCGAAGGTGCGCTCCGCGGAGTAGTGGCCAAGCTCACGGTGGAGCAGGTCATGCAGGATCGCCAGAAGCTCAGCGACGAGATCGCCGAGGGCATCTCGGGTGACCTGCTCGCCCAGGGTCTCGTGCTCGACTCGTTTGCGATCCAGGGGATCACCGACAAGAACAACTACATCTCGGCCCTCGGGGCCGTCGAGGTGCAGCGCGTGCGCCGCGAGGCCGACGTGGCCGAAATCGACGCACAGCGCGAGGTGAAGAAGCGCCAGCTCGCCGCCGACGAGGCGAACCTGATCGAGCAGACCGCCCTCGACAAGAACACCGCCGCGGCGAAGTCCGAGGTCGGCCGCGCGAACGCCCAGGCCGAGCAGTCCGAGAACCTCGCCCGCGCCGAAGCCGAGCAGGGCGTTCTGCTGCAGGAAGCCGACAACACGCAGGCGCGCCTCGACTCGGAGGTCAAGAAGGTCGCCGACGCCGAGAAGTACCGCCAGCAGACCGCGGCCGACGCCGAGGCGTACAAGCGTCAGAAGAACGCCGAGGCTGACCGCCGCGTTGCGCAGGAGCGCGCCGACGCCGAGGCGTACTCGGTGAACGCGCAGGCCAAGGCCCGTGAGGCATCGGCATCAGCTGAGGCTGCCGCCGTGCGTGTGCGGGCAGAGGCCGAGGCAGCGTCGGTACGCGTGCAGGCCGAAGCCGAGGCTGAGGCGATTCGCCTCCGCGGTGCGGCGCAGGCCGAGGCGATCGCCGCGGAGGCGGCGGCGTTGCGCGAGAACGAAGACGCCATCCTTGCGCGCGAAATCATCGGGCAGCTGCCACTGCTCATGGCCGAGTTCGCGCGCGGCTACGAGAAGGTCGGCAGCATCACGCTCGTTGGTGGCGACAGCGCGGCCACCCACCTCGCGCGCGAGCAGTCGGCCAGCCTCACGGCGACCTTCGACAGCGTGAAGTCGGCCACCGGGCTCGATCTGACGACCCTGATTCAGGGGCAGGCCGTGGGCCGTGGCTTCGCGGAGGGGGCGGAGGGCTCGCAGGGCTCGCAGGGCTCGCAGGGCGATGCGGGCGGCGCAGCGACCGCCGAAAAGCCGGCGCCCGCTACGTCGTAAGCGTGTCGATCAGCTCGCGGTAGCGCGCGGCGGTGCGCTGCACGATCTCCTGCGGGAGCTCGGGCGGCGTGCCCTGCTTGTCCCAGTTCGCGGCGAGCCAGTTGCGCACGATCTGCTTGTCGTAGCTGGCCATGCGCTCCTTCGGCGTTGAGCCGGTCTGCCACGCGTGCGCGTCCCAGTAGCGTGACGAGTCGCTGGTGAGCACTTCGTCGGCGAGTGTCAGTACGCCATCGGCATCGGCGCCGAACTCGAACTTGGTGTCGGCGAGGATGAGCCCCCTCGCCTCGGCGATCGCGGCAGCACGCGTGTAGATCTCCAGCGACGTGTCGCGAAGCGCCGCAGCGACCTCCGTGCCGACCAGGTCGATCGTCTGCTCGTACGAGATGTTCTCGTCGTGCTCGCCCATCGGCGCCTTGTACGCCGGCGTATAGATCGGCTCGGGGAGCCGGTCGCCGTCCGACAGGCCGGCGGGCAGCGCGATTCCGCACACCGTGCCGTGCTCCTGGTACTCGAGCCACCCCGACCCGGTCAGGTACCCGCGCACGACGCACTCGACCGGGTACATCTGAAGTGCGCGAACATGCATGGCGCGCCCGGCGACGGCATCCGGAATCTCTTCCTCACCGCCAGGAACAAGATGGTTCGGGATGCCGCGACCCCCGTCGCCGCCCGCGAGTTGGGCGAACCACCACATGCTGAGGGTCGTGAGCAGCGCGCCCTTGTCGGGGATGCCAGGGCTGAGCACGAAGTCGAACGCGCTCACGCGGTCGCTCGCGACCACCAGCATCCGCTCCGCCGTGCTGTCATCGGCCGTGTCGGCAGGCACGTACAGGTCGCGCACCTTTCCGGAGTAGACGTGCCGCCAGCCGGGGAGTTCTGTCGCTTCGCTCACCCGCCCATTATCGCCGGTGCCCGTGCGCACCGCGGCAACAGCAGCTGAGGAGGATTCGCCTCGAGAGGATGGATTTTGCCTGGCGGTCCTCTTGGAGTGAATAACCCTTTGCTGCTGTCGCCCGGGGTATCGCGCTGTCGCTCGGAGCTATAGTTCATGTGGACTAATCCACATCGACTATCGAGGGGGCACCATGGGGGACACGCGCCGCGCACTCACGCCGCTCGGGCTGATGGTGCTCGCGTTGCTTGCCGAGGGCGACATGCACCCGTACGAGATGATCCGGCTGATGCGCATTCGCCGCGATGACCGCCTCGTCACCATCACGAACGGCACGATGTACCACACCGTGGCGCGCCTGCAGAAGGCGGGCCTGCTCGCCGAGGTCGGCGTGGACCGCGACGGCAACCGCCCGGAGCGCACGACGTACACGGTGACGGATGCCGGGACCGCGGCCGTCAGCGAGTGGATTCGCCGTGAACTGCCCCGCGTCGACAGCCCAGAGGCATTCCGGCTCGCGCTCGCCGAGGCGCACAATCTCGACCGCGGCGAGGTCCTCGGCCTGCTGCGCCAGCGGCGCGACGCGCTGCAGGCTCAGCATCGCGAGTACGTCGACAGCCTCGCCGGCGCGAACGCCAAGGGCGTGCCCGCACAGTATCTGATCGAGCTGGAGCGCGAGGAGGCGCTCCAGCGCTGCGATCTCGCCTGGCTCGACGCCTTCATCCCCCGTCTCGCCGGTGACGACTTCGCGTGGGGAGACCACGCTGTCACCGATCGTTACCTCGCACAGAGAGAAGCCGCACGACGATGACCGACATGACCGACCCGACAGTTCAGGGCGCGGCATCCGCCCCTCAGACATCCCCGATCAAGACCCGCAGCCCGTGGCCAGCGCTCTGGGCGCTGGTGATCGGGTTCTTCATGATCCTGGTCGACACGACGATCGTCTCGGTCGCCAACCCGGCGATCAAGGCCGATCTCGACCCGGGCACCCCGAACCTCGACAACGTGGTGTGGGTGACGTCGGCGTATCTGCTGGCGTATGCGGTTCCGCTGCTGATCACCGGCCGGTTGGGAGACCGGTTCGGCCCCAAGAAGATCTACCTCGTCGGGCTGGCGATCTTCACGCTTGCGTCGCTCGCATGCGGGCTCTCCGACACCCTCGGCATGCTCGTCGCGATGCGGGCCGTACAGGGACTCGGCGCGGCGATGATGACTCCGCAGACGATGGCCGTGATCACCCGCACCTTCCCGCCGAACCAGCGTGGCGCGGCCATGGGCCTGTGGGGGGCGACCTCGGGCGTCGCTATGCTCGTCGGTCCGCTTGCCGGCGGCCTTCTGGTCGACAATTTCGGCTGGGAGTGGATCTTCTTCGTGAACATCCCCGTCGGCATCGTCGGCTTCGTGTTGGCGTGGCTGCTCGTGCCGTCGCTCGAGACGCACCCGCACCGGTTCGACGTCCTCGGAGTCGTACTGAGCGCCGTCGGGCTGTTCCTCCTCGTGTTCGGTCTGCAAGAGGCCGAAGCCTATGACTGGGGTGTCATTTGGGGGCCGATCTCGGTGTGGAGCCTGATCGCCGCCGGTCTCGTGGTGCTCGGACTGTTCATCTGGCAGCAGTTCAGGACCAAGAGCGAGGCGCTCGTGCCGATGGACCTGTTCCGCGACCGCAACTTCGCCGTTGCGAACATCGGCATCGCCACCGTCGGCTTCGTAGTGACGAGCATGTCGCTGCCGTTGATGTTCTTCATCCAGCTCGCGCGCGGGCTCACACCCACCGAGTCGGCGTTGCTGCTGGTTCCCATGGCGATCGCCGCGGGTGTGCTCTCCCCGCTCGCGGGCCGGTGGCTCGATCGCACCGACCCACGCGTGCTGCTGGTGCCCGGCCTGTTGCTGGTGGCCGGCTCGCTCGTGATGTACGCGGCCATGATGAACCTCGACACCCCGATCTGGGCCTTCCTGATCCCGTCCTTCGTCATGGGGGTCGGCAACGCCGGAATGTGGGGTCCGCTGGCCACCACCGCGACGCGCAACCTGCCGCCGCGCCAGGCCGGCGCGGGTGCGGGCATCTACAACACCACGCGCACGGTCGGGTCGGTGCTCGGCTCGGCCGCGATCGCCGCCTTCATGCAGAGCCGCCTCGAAACGAACCTTCCCGGCGCGTCTGAAGCATCGTCGGGATTCGGCGGGGGTTCACTGCCGGATGCCGTCGCCGAACCTTTCTCCGCGGCCATGGCGCAGACGATCCTGCTTCCTGCCGCCGTGATGCTTGTCGGCGTGGTTGCGGTGCTCTTCCTTCGGCGCCCGCGGGTGTGAGCGCGCCGCGCACGGCAACAGCAGCTGAGGAGGATTCACCTCGAGAGGACGGATTCTGCTTGGCGGTCCTTTTGGAGTGAATTTTCCTTCGCTGCTGTCGCCCGCGTGCGAGGGCCCCCGCGGGTTACTCCACTCGCGCGGCGATGTCGGTGCGGTACTGGCCGCCCTCGAGCTCGATCCGCGACAGCGCGTCGTACACGCGCGAGCGCGCCTGCGCGAACGACCCACCGGTCGCCACGACGTTGAGCACGCGGCCGCCCGTCGCAACAAGCCCGCCCTCACCCGCAGCGGTGGCGGCGTGAGCGACGTGCACTCCGTCGACGGTGGCGGCGGCATCCACACCCGAAAGTGCGCGCCCCGTGACCGGCGACTGCGGGTAGCCCTCGCTGGCGAGCACCACGGTGACCGTGGCGTCGGGGCGGAAGGTCGGCGCCGCGCAGTCTTCGAGATGACCGGATGCCGCGGCCAGCAGCAGTTCGGAGAGCGGCTCGATCAAACGGGGGAGCACGACCTGGGTCTCGGGGTCGCCGAAGCGTGCGTTGAACTCGATGACCTTCACGCCCTGCTCGGTGAGGATGAGCCCGGCATAGAGCAGCCCGATGAAGGGCGTGCCCTCGGCATCGAGCTGGCGGATCACGGGCTCGGCGACCTCGCGCGTGACCTGCTCGACGAACGCTGCCTCGCTGCCGAAGCTCTCGGCCAGCCACGGCAGCGGTGAGTACGCGCCCATGCCGCCGGTGTTGGGGCCCTCATCGTCGTTGAGTAGACGCTTGAAGTCCTGTGCGGGGCTGAGCGGTACGACGTGGTCGCCGTCGCTCAAGAAGAACAGCGATACCTCGGGGCCAGACAGGAACTCCTCGACGAGCACCGCGCCGGTGGGCAGGTAGGTGTCGGCGTGGGCGAGCGCCGCATCGCGGTCGCTCGTGACGATCACGCCCTTGCCCGCGGCCAGGCCATCGGCCTTCACGACGTAGGGCGCACCGAATTCGTCGATCGCCGCTTCGACCTCGGCGCGTGTGGCGGCACGCGTCGCGCGGCCGGTCGGCACACCCGCGGCATCCATCACTCGCTTTGCGAACGTCTTCGAGCCCTCGAGTTGCGCGGCGGCTTTGCCGGGGCCGAAGACCGGGATGCCACGCTCGCGTAGCGCGTCGGCGACACCGGCCACCAGGGGCGCCTCGGGGCCGATCATCACCAGGTCGATCGCATTCTCGAGCGCGTAGGAGGTGACCTCGACCGGACTGTTGGCGTCGATCGAAACGAGGCTCGCGTCCTGTGCGATTCCGGCGTTGCCCGGAGCGGCGAAGATCTCGTGGGTCGCCTCCTCTGCGCGAAGGGCGAGGATGATGGCGTGCTCGCGCGCGCCCGAACCGAGTACCAGAATCTTCACCCGCCCAGCCTACCCAGGCTCACCATCGGCGCGAAGGCGTACCGTACTGGCATGCCTCGCAGTATTTCGACCGCGGATGGCCGCGACGCACTGGGTGCTGTGCGCGCGGCATCCGACTCTGGGTCCGCGCCCGCACGCGCCGATCTTGCCACCGCCGTGCGCTACCTGCTGCAGTTGCTCGTCGAGAAGGCCCCGGGCCACAGCGTCGAGGTGCGCGTGCCGCCGTTCGGCGCCGTGCAGGTCGTCGAGGGGCCGCGGCACACGCGCGGCACCCCGCCGAACGTGGTTGAAATGGACGCGCAGACCTGGATCGCGCTCGCGACGGGAACACAGGAATGGTCGGATGCCGCCGCCGCCGGCCTGATCTCGGCGTCGGGTGTGCGCGCCGACGTGTCGGATCTTCTTCCGCTGCGGCCCTAAGGCGATGCCCGCCGCGGACCGGCGCGGGTGAAACGAGCGGCGACTGACCTCTGCGTAGCGCGCTCTCCTCCGCGCCCCGTGCCGCCTCACCTCCGGGGCGGCACGGGGCGCGGAGCGTTTGCGCAGTGAGACAATGGACAGCATGGCTGAGCAGCACAACGACCGGATCGAGACCGTGCAGGTGCGTCGTGCACCGAAGATGTCGGTGTTCCTGCTCCTGGGCGCCGCGCTCGGCATCGTCGTCGCGATGATTCTGACCTTCGCGTTCGACGGCACCGCAGACCCGAGCCCCAACACCGGCTTCGAGTACTCGCAGGGTCAGGTGTTCGGCTTCGTGGCGCTCATCTGCGCGCCGATCGGCGTCGCGCTCGGCGGGATGGTCGCGGTCATCCTCGACCGGCGTTCCTCCAAGCGTGCGCGATCGATCCAGATCGACCACGACACCGTCACCGTTACTGACGACGAGAGCTGACGGTCGCGAGGTCTACGCCAGTTCGGCGATGATCGGGTTGATCGCGGCGTCGAAGGCCACCACGTCGCCGCGTAGCCCATCGGTCACGGCGATCGTGAGTGCGCCGATCCACCACACGCCGCGCTGGCTCAGGGGTAGCACCTGCACATTCAGTTCGAAAGAGTGTGCTCGTCGCCCGACTTGGCGTTCGTACTCGGCGATCGCACTCGCGTAGGCGCGGTAGCTCACACCGTTGCCGACATCGCGCCGGTAGCGTGCGTGGGCGGACTGCGAGTACGCCAGAGCTTCGGCCGCGAACGGCGTCATCGCCTCGCGCAGTTCATCCGCGCCCTGCGATGGCAGCGCGACGAGCGTCTCATACCCGTCCACCAATTCGAGCGGCACCGACGAAGCGTGAGCCTCGGGCTCGACGGTCATCTCCCACAGCATCCGCCACTGCTGTTCGAGCACGTCTTGCGCGGCCGTCGAGCGGTTGTTCGCGCGAGGAGGGATGCCGCGCAGGTGCGGCAATTCGTCAGGATGACGGATGCCGAGCGCCTGACGTACGTAGAGGGCAAGAAGCACCGGCCGACCCGCGTCTTCGCGGATCAGCCATTCCGGAATGCCGGCGCCGCCCATGCCGACAGTGTAGAAGAGGCGTCACGCGGCATCCATCACTTCCGACCCCGGGTAGTCTTTACCCGTGGGCTCCCCTTCTCGTGACGCCTCTGCGAACCCCTATACCGCCGCCGGCGTAGATACCGCCGCCGGTGACCTTGCCGTTGAACTGATGAAGTCCGCCGTGCGCCGCACGCACGGACCCGAGGTTCTCGGCGGAGTGGGCGGGTTCGCCGGGCTCTTCGACGCCAGCGCGCTGCGTGCATACGATCGACCCCTGCTCGCCACCAGCACGGATGGCGTGGGCACGAAGGTCGCGATTGCGCAAGCCATCGACAAGCACGACACGATCGGGCTCGACCTGGTCGGCATGGTCGTCGACGACATCGTGGTTGTGGGGGCGAAGCCCCTCTTCATGACCGACTACATCGCGTGCGGCAAGGTCTTCCCCGAGCGCATCGCCGACATCGTGCGCGGCATCGCGCAGGGGTGCTCCGACACCGGCACGGCGCTCGTGGGCGGCGAGACGGCCGAACACCCGGGCCTGCTCGGAGTGAATGACTACGACGTCGCAGGCGCGGCAACCGGTGTGGTCGAGGCTGGCCAGGTTCTCGGCGCCGATCGCGTGCAGGATGGCGATGTCGTTCTCGCGCTCGCCTCGAGCGGACTGCACTCCAACGGCTACTCCCTCGTGCGACACATCGTCGCCGGCGCGGGCATTCAATACGGCGATCGTGCCGCTGACCTCGGGTCGAACCTCACATGGGGCGAATCCCTGCTCGAGCCGACCCGCCTGTACACGGCACCGCTGCTGCGCCTCATCGCCGGGCTCGGCGGAGCGGTGCACTCGCTCAGCCACGTCACCGGTGGCGGCATCGCCGCGAACCTCGCGCGCGTGCTCCCCCAGAACACATGGGTCGATGTTGACCGCTCGACGTGGTCGCCGCCGCCGGTATTCCGTGTGCTCGCCGACCTTGGCTCGCTCGACCTGCAGGACACTGAGGGCACCTGGAACCTGGGCATCGGATTCCTCGCGATCGTGTCGGCCGATAAGGCGGATGCCGCGATCGCCGCCCTGGCAGAGGACGGCATCGCCACGTGGCAGGTCGGTGTGGTTCACACCGACGCCCGTCCGGACGGGCACTACGAACAGGGCGCCAAGGGCGTCGACGGCGGCGCGGTCCGCCTGGTCGGAGCATACGCAGACGGCTCGGCCGTGAACGGAGCGAAGTAACACCCCATGTGCGGAATCGTCGGGATGGTGGGTCGAGGATCCGTCAACCAAGAGATCTACGACTCCCTCCTCCTCCTGCAGCACCGCGGACAGGACTCCACGGGTATCGCCACGGCAGAACCCAATGGTGTTTTCCACGTGCACAAGGAGCGCGGTCAGGTGCGCGAGGCGTTTCGCACGCGCGACATGCGCGGACTGCTCGGAAACCTCGGCCTCGGCCACGTGCGCTACGCCACCAAGGGCGCCGCGTCGAACGAAGAAGAAGCGCAGCCGTTCTACGTCAACGCTCCGTATGGCATCGTGCTTGTTCACAACGGCAACCTCACGAACACGCGTGAGCTGACCGAGGAGCTGTTCCGCAAGGACCGTCGCCACCTCAACACCACGAGCGACACCGAGCTTCTCGTCAACGTTCTCGCCAACGAGCTTCAGGCGTCGATCTCGGGCGATGAGCTCGAACCCGAGCAGTTGTTCCGGGCCGTCGAGCGCGTGCACGAGCGGGTCGAAGGCTCGTACGCGGCGATCGCGCTCATCGCCGGTTACGGTCTTCTCGCGTTCCGTGACCCCTTCGGCATCCGTCCCCTCATTCTGGGAACCCGGAAGAACGACGACGGAACCTACGAGTGGGTCGTGACCAGCGAATCGCTCGTTCTTGAGAACGGCGAGTTCGAGGTCGTGCGCGATGTTCTCCCGGGCGAGGCGATCTTCGTCGATCTGGACGGCAACCTGCACACTCGTCAGTGCGCGAAAGAGACGCAGCTGGCGCCGTGCTCGTTCGAGTACGTCTACCTCGCCCGACCCGACTCGGTCATGAACGGCATTTCGGTGTACGAGGCGCGCCTGCGCATGGGGGAGCGGCTCGCCGACACCATCGCGAAGTACACGCCCTCCGGGGCGATCGACGTGGTCATGCCGATTCCCGACTCGTCGCGCCCCGCGGCCATGCAGGTCGCCCGAAAGCTCGGCATCGAGTACCGCGAAGGCTTCTACAAGAACCGCTATGTGGGCCGCACCTTCATCATGCCCGGCCAGGCCGTACGCAAGAAGAGCGTGCGCCAGAAGCTCAACGCCATGTCGAGCGAGTTCAAGGGCAAGAATGTTCTGCTCATCGACGACTCGATCGTGCGCGGGACGACCTCGAAAGAGATCATCCAGATGGCTCGGGATGCCGGCGCCACCTCGGTCACCTTCGCTTCGGCGGCACCCCCGGTGCGTTACCCGCACGTGTACGGCATCAACATGCCCTCGCGTCACGAGCTCGTCGCGCACGGCCGGACGATCCCCGAGATCGCCGAAGAGCTGGGCGCCGACTACATGGTGTACCAAGAGGTCGAAGACCTGAAGGCCGCCATCCTCGAGGGGTCGGACCTCGACGACCTCGACATGAGCTGCTTCGACGGCCGCTACGTCACCGGCACCGTGTCTGACGAGTACCTCGCCTGGGTGGAAGGCTCGCAAGAGTCCTGAGACCGATCCAGTGGCAGCGCTAGTTGAGGAGAATTCTCGTGCTGAGGGCGATCTGAGGCTGGCGCTCCTCGCGGAGCGAAATTTCCTCAGTTACTGTCGCGAGAGTGGATCGCGGGATGCCGCGGCGCGACGGTCTGCAGGGTGGGATGCCGCGGCGCGGCGGGACCCAGTCCGCGTGCACGTGGTGTGGAGCAGACTCCCGGCGGTTTCGCCGGATTGCTCGCTACGGTCGCACCATGTCTTCTGACACGGCGCCGCTCGAGCGGGAGATCCGCGACGACATCGTCGCCGCTGAGAACCCCGAACGTCCGATTCGCCGCACGATGCGTCGCATCCGCGCCTGGTTGGCCGAGCATCCCCGAGTCGAAATCGCGTACCGGGTCGGCGTCGCGATCGCCGGCAGCATTCTCGCTATCGGCGGGCTCATTTTGGTGCCGCTTCCCGGGCCGGGCTGGCTCATCGTGTTCCTCGGCCTCGCGGTGCTGGGAACCGAGTTCCACTGGGCGCACCGCATCTCGAGCTGGCTCAAGAGCATGCTCGACCGGTTCTGGACCTGGTGGCGCCAGCGCCGCGCAGAGAAGACGCGCAAAACCTCCGGGTAACGCGTACCGCGTCCCCGAAGGTTTCGTGCAGAGTTGTCGCTGGACGAGCGTGGTTACGCTCGCTCTAGCTCATCCTCGTCTTCGTCAGCGTACTGATCTGCCCACTTGTCGACGTACTGATCTTCGTTCGACGGGTGACCCAACTCGCGCTCCAGAGCGGAATAGTTCACGCTCGGGCTGTACGACTTGAGCTCTCGGGCGATTTTGGTGTGCTTCGCCTTCTGACGGCCACGCCCCATGCGAGACCCCCTCATTTCTGAGTTACGGACTATACGAATGCCCGCTTCAACGTTGGGCCGGCATCAAGCCGGTAAGAGTAGCATTCAGAATAACACGGAGCCTTCCACACTCGGCGGCTCCGGGCCCCCGAGCCGTGTCGAAGGAGTACACAGATGACGAATGACGCACCCGACATCGACGACAAGGCCGCAGCCGATCCTGCTGTGCGCGGGGCCGTGATCGTCGGGGTGATTCCGGACCAGTCGAGTCGTGTTCTCAAAGAGGCGGCGCGTTACGCGGGCCTGCTTGGTGCTCCTCTGATCGTGGTGCACGTCGATGTCACGCGATTCGTCACGTACGAGGATCCGGACGGTTACGTCCACTCGGCGCCGATCGACATCAACATCGCCGCGGGTGAGGGGGAACTCGTCGCCGTGCAGGCACAGGCCGACGAAGTTCTGGCTGACTTCGCGGGGACCTGGAGCGTGCGGCAGCTGGTGGGTGACCCGGCCATGGCCATCAAGCACCTGGCCGAGCAGGTCGACGCGAAACTGCTCGTCGTCGGTACTCGCAAGCGCGGCCTCGGCGAATCGATCCGAGAGTTCTTCACCGGTTCTGTCGGAGCGCGACTGGCTCACCGCCAGCATCGGACGATCCTGGTCGTGCCGCTCGGTGAGCCCGCGCCCGACGACGAAGAGATCTGGCCCGCCTAGAGCAGACGAGGCGCTGACCTCAGCGAGAGAGTCTCAGGTCAGCGAGCGAGCGCGCGTGTGAGCGCGCGACCGGCCGCGTCGAGTGCTTCTTCAAGTTCGGTGACGACCGTGGCATCCAACTCCCCTCCGCGCGCGACGTGCGAGCGGAGGTCACCGCGCACGCGGCCACGGAACTCGTTGATCAGCGCATCGGCGCGGTTAAGCTGCTCGCGACTGCGCCCGCGCACATCGTCCGCGGGTGGCGGCGTGCGATGGGCGGCGTCTTCTTCGGCGCGACGGGCGGCGGCAAGGTCTGCTCGCAAACTCTTCATCGCTTCTTGGACGCTGCCTCGGACTTCGTCGGCGATGAGGCGCACGCTGTCGGCGAGGCCGGCTTCGATGCCCTCGAGATCGCCCGCGCGGCTTATCACTTCGGCGTGGCCCGCTTCGGTGATCGCGTAGATCGACTTGCGGCCGTCCACGCTTTTGGTCACCAGGCCCTCTTCTTCGAGCTTCGCCAACCGCGGGTAGATCGTTCCGGCGCTGGGGGTGTACGTGCCACCCGTGCGATCCGACAGCGCCTGCATGATGTCGTACCCGTGGCGGGGCCCCTCGTCGAGCAGGTTGAGCAGATACAGGCGGAGGTCGCCGTGGGAGAAGACGGCGGGGCTCATCGCTGTGCCTCGCCATCGGCGACGGGAACCTCGCCATCGGTAACCGGCGCCTCGCCATCAGCGGAGGGAGCCTGGTCCTCTGTGACGGGGGCGTCGGCTGGCGCAGCCGCGCGTCGCAGCACGGTGATGTCGCCCGACACCGAGTTCGCGCGGACGTCGACGAACGAGCCGCTGAGCTCACCGACCGCACCGTTGTAGTTGGTCGTGGGTCCGGTGCCCTGCCCCGAGCGCACGTGGCCGTCGATCTGTACGCGACCACTGACGCTGCGCACGACGTAGTTGGCGGGGTAGCCCTCGTCCAGGCGCACGGTCGACGCTCCGCTCACGGTATTCAGGCTGATGGCCTGAATCGGACCGACGGAGTCGACAAGTACCCCGCCCGACACGGTGTCGGCGGTCGCCTTGCGCAGTTCGCCGGTGGCGGCGACATCGCCCGAGACCGAGTTGGCATTGAGTGAACCCACAAGGCCCCGCACGTTCACGTCGCCCGAGACGGCGTTGATCGTGACGTCACCCGACAGGCCGTCGACGATGATGTCGCCCGAGACGGTGTTCAGGCGCGCGTCACTGTGCAGGCCCGCCACGAGGGCGCTGGCGCTGACGACGCCGAGGGAGAGTGCTACCGATCGCGGCACCGCGACGCTGATCTCAGCCTTAGGTCCGCCCGAGCCGAAGTTGCGGAACACCTCGAGGAAGTTGTCCCAGCGCAGCTGCGGGTGATCAATTTCGAGCAGATCGCCCGAGATTTCGATGCGCAGGTCTTTTGTGGTGACGCCGTGCACCTCGATGCGGGCGCCGGGTTCGTCGTGAGCGACGACGTCGATCTGGCCTCCGACGAGTCCGACTTTGAGGGAGCGCACCGTGTCGATGTCGATCACGCGTGTCTCTCCGGGGTGGATGATCCACTTTTCGAGGGTCATGACTGTTCTCCAAGGGTGAGGGGACTCGCGATATATCGTGTCCGCCTAGACGATAACACGTTATATCGCGTTTCTCCATGACTTCTCCTTGACATTGACGCTACGTCAACCTTTACCGTTGTCACGAGACGAAAGGAGCGCGATATGGATACGACGACACTGCCGGAGTGGTCGATTCAGCAAGTTGCGAAGATGGCCGGCACGACGAGCCGCACGCTGCGCCACTATGACGACGTCGGAATCCTGACGCCGAGCCGGATCGGCCACAACGGGTACCGCTACTACGACGAGCGCGCGTTGCGCCGACTGCAGCGCATTCTGTTGCTGCGAGATCTGGGACTTGGCCTGCCGCAGATCGCGGACGCACTCGCCGGACGCGATCCCGAAGGCAATGCGCACGCGGGTTCACCGACTGCAGCTGAGTCTCACGCGCTCCGCTCTCACCTCACGTGGTTGCGCGAGGAACAGAACCGCCTGGCGCGACAGATCGCGTCAGTGCAACACACCATCGATGCATTGGAAGGGGGTGAAAAACTCATGGCAGACAAGATGTTCGACGGCTTCGATCACACGCAGTACAAAGACGAAGTCGAGCAGCGCTGGGGCGAGAGAGCCTACGCCGATAGCGACGCCTGGTGGCGGGCGAAGTCGCCGGCCGAGCAGAAAGCCTGGCAACAGGACGTTGCGCAGCTGAGTGCCGATTGGGTTCGCGCGGCCGAGAGTGGTGCGGCGGCCGACTCGGATGTCGCTCAGGCCCTCGCTCAGCGCCACGTCGAGTGGCTGCGGAGCGTGCCCGGCACGCCGGCCGCGAATCCCGGTGGGGATGTGAAGGCGTACGTGCTGGGCTTGGCCGACATGTACGTCGCCGATGAGCGCTTCGGCGCGAACTACGCAACCGCTGACGGTGGGAGCGCAGGAGCGGAGTTCGTGCGTGAGGCGTTGCAGGTCTACGCCGCAGCGCATCTGTGATGCGCGCCAGCCCGCGGGGATAAGCCCAGAGACACAAAATGCGGATGCCGCGACCGGTCATGGTCGCGGCATCCGCATCTCAATCGTTCGGCTAGGGGCTACCCGGCCCGGCTTCCGGTGATAAGGCGGAACAACAGGGCGATGAGTGCGATGACACCGACGATGATCGCGACCCACAGGAGGAAGCCGAGAGCCTCTCCGAGCCCGCTGACGATGGCCAGGATGATCGCGATGGCGATGATGATGATCAGTGCGAGATTCATGGAGGGTGCTCCTTCTCTTTTCGCAGGTTCCGACAGGGGGATCGGCGCCTGATGCCTGTTGGGCACTTAGAGACCGTGGCAGGTTTCGACGCTCGGATCGAGGGCCTTGCGGAGCAATGCCCCGCAGTGCTACATGGCCGACGATATGCCGACGGGCTATCGCGCCGTTGCTGTGGCTGTCAAGCCCATCGTCGCGGCGCCCTCAGCGGTCTAGCGTGCGAAGGGTCGCCACGAGCGAAGGGAGACGCCATGCCCGGTGGAAGCGGACCGAACAGCCTGAAAGACCCCGAACTGTACGAAGAGTTGCGCGACGACGGCGCATCGAAGGAGAAAGCCGCGCGCATCTCGAACGCGGCCGCGCGAGACGGACGGAGCGACGTCGGCAGGCGCGGCGGAGAGTCCGGCTCGTACGAGGACTGGACGGTGCGCGACTTGAAGAAGCGCGCCAAGGAAATCGGACTGTCGGGGTACTCCGACAAGAGGAAGTCCGAGCTCGTCAGCATGCTTCGCAACCACTGATAGAGAGGAACGAAGCGGATGCCGCGACTCACGCGAGTACAGCCGTATGCAGATCGCGGCATACGTCGGATCCGGAGCGGCAGCGGCTTTCGCTATGTGGATGCCCGGGGACGGGCGGTCTCGGAGAAGCACGTCGAGCGGATCCGCGAACTGGTTATCCCGCCGGCGTGGCAAGAGGTCTGGATCTGCCACCGCCCGGACGGCCACATCCAAGCCGTAGGCGTGGACGACGCGGGGCGCCGTCAGTATGTGTACCACCCGCAGTGGTCGGCAGGGCGCGACAAAGGTAAGTATGCGCGCGCTCTCTTGTTGGCCGAGGCGTTGCCGCGGGCCCGAGGTCGGGTCACGACGTCATTGCGACGACCGGACATCGACCGCGAGCGCGTGCTCGCGGCGGCCTTCCGGCTCCTCGATCAAGCAGCGCCGCGCATCGGGTCGGAGCGCTACCTGACCGCCCACGGAAGTCGTGGATTGACGACGCTGCAGCGGCGGGATGCCGTCGTTGAGGGCACGCGTGTCGTGCTGAGCTTTCCGGGGAAGAGCGGCAAGCGGCAGTTCCTCGAGATCGACGATGAGGATCTCGCGGCCGTGATCAGCGAGCTGGCTGCACAGCGTTCGCGCGGCCCGCTGCTCGCGTGGGAGCGAGGGCGCTCACGCGTGCCGCTTACCCCTGCGGAGGTGAATGCGCATGTACGCGGACTCACCGGCGGAACCTTCACTGCGAAGGACTTCCGGACTCTGCGGGGGACTATCAACGCGGCGGATGCGCTCGCCCGTATTGGGCTCGTGGACACGAAGCGGGAGAGAACTCGTGCGGAGCGATTGGCAGTGCAGGCCACCGCAGATGCGCTGGGAAACACCCCGTCGGTGGCGCGGAGCTCGTACATCGACCCGCGCGTGTTCACGCGCTATCGCGTGGGCCACTTGCTCGACCTGAGCGTCTCGCCCGAATCGGCCATTCGCGCGCTCATCAGGCCAACACGGCAGCCGACGTCAACGGAGTGAGGGTGCGCCACCCGCGCGCTGGCCAGTAGCGTTGCGTCATGCCGCACGCGATCGACCCGCGCACCCTCGGTGTGGTGGTCCTCGGGGGCGCCGTCGGCGTTCTGGTGCGCGCCGCGCTCACCGTTCCGGCCAGCCCTCCGCCTGCGGGCGATGCTTCAGGCATCGCGTTCACAGCGGTGCCGTGGGTCACACTTGCCGTCAACGTCGTCGGCTCGCTTTTGTTGGGCTTCGTCATCGCCGCGCTGGGGACGGACTTCCCCCGCTGGCGCGCCTTTCTTGGCACGGGAGTGCTGGGAGGATTCACCACCTACAGCGCGTTCGCCGTGCACGCGGTCGAAATGACAGCTACGCCGCTATTCGCGGTCGTGCTGGTGGTGGCATCCGTTGTTCTCGGACTCCTCGCGGCGCGGATCGGTGTGATCATCGGGCGCGTGGCACGACCGGTCGCTGCGGAAGAACAGGACGTGCCCGAGTGAGCACCGGTGTGCTGGTCGCGCTCGCCATCGCCGGGGGCGTCGGGGCGGGGCTTCGCTACATCCTCGACCGCCTGTGGCCCTCGCGCGATGGCCTCACAGTCGCGTGGGGCATCTTCATCGCGAACGTCACGGGATCGTTCGCGTTGGGGCTACTCACCGGGTTCGGCGCCGCCATCAACTCGGACATGGTGCTCGTGATCGGCACCGGGCTGCTCGGCGGCTACACGACCTTCAGCACGGTATCGGTTGAAAGCGTGCTGCTGGCCGAGCGCCGCCAGCGCAGAGCGTCTCTGATCACGACATTCTGCACCCTGGTGGCCGCGCTCGCCGCTGCGGCGGCCGGCTTCGGGCTCGCGTTCCTTTTGCAATAACTCTCGCCGTGATGCGGTGACGGCCCCGCGTGCGCCCGATGGCGTCACCGCGCGAGGGCCCATGGAAGAATGGACAACCGATACATTCCCGTATCCAACCCCGCCGTCCGCGCGCGGGATCTGCACCCTCACCAGCGAAGGCCCGCCATGTCGAACCTCGCCATCCTGAGCCTGAAGAACCGCGCCCTGATCGCGCTCGTGACGATCGTCGCCGCGCTGTTCGGCGGCATCGCGCTCACCAGCCTCAAGCAAGAGCTCATCCCGTCGATCGAGTTCCCCGCCGTCATCATCGTCTCGACGTACCCGGGCGCATCGCCCGATGTCGTCAACAACGATGTCTCGACGCCGATCGAGACGGCGATCCAGGGGGTGCCGGGGCTCGAATCGACCACCGCGACCAGCACCACGAACGCGTCGGTCGTGCAGGCATCGTTCACGTACGGCACCGATCTCGGCACCGCCGAGCAGAAGCTGACGCAGGCGATCAACCGCATCTCGAACCAGCTCCCCGACGGCGTCGAGCCGCAGGTGATCCTCGCCAGTATCGACGATCTGCCGGTGATTCAGATCGCCGTCACGGGGTACGACGACGCCGAGACAATTCAGGCTGAGCTCGAAGCATCCGCCATTCCCGACCTTGAAGACGTCGAGGGCGTCAACTCCGCCGGCATCGTCGGTGGCGTCGGGCAACGCGTCACGATCACCCCGGATGCCGCGGATCTCGCCGCTGCAGGGTTCACCCAGCAGGCGATCACCGACGCGCTCGAGCAGAACGGTGTGCTGTTCCCCGGTGGCCAGATCACCGAGGACGCCGAGACCCTGACCGTGCAGACGGGGTCGAAGCTGACGAGCGTCGAAGACATCGCCGCGTTGCCGCTCGTGGGCACCTCGGCCGAGCAGCTTCAGGGTGACCTCGTCACCATCGGCGACGTCTCGACGGTGGAGCAGGAGCAGGACCCGGTCACGAGCATCTCGCGCGTCAACGGCGAGCCGGCCATCACCATCGCGATTACGAAGCTGCCGTCGGCCAACACGGTCGACGTGTCGACCGCCGTGCAGGCACTCCTCCCTGATATCGAAGAGTCGCTGGGCGGTGTCACCCTCACGGTCGTCTTCGACCAGGCGCCGTTCATCCAGGAGTCGATCGACACGCTCGCCAAGGAGGGCATGCTCGGCCTCGTCTTCGCCGTGCTGGTCATCCTCGTCTTCCTGCTCTCAGTGCGCGCGACGCTCGTGACGGCGATCTCGATCCCGACGAGCGTGCTCATCACCTTCATCGGGATTCAGACGTTCGGCTACTCGCTGAACATCCTCACCCTCGGTGCACTCACGATCTCGATCGGCCGCGTCGTCGACGACGCCATCGTCGTGATCGAAAACATCAAGCGGCACTACGTGGGCGACGCTGACAAGAAGGCGTCAATCCTTCTCGGTGTGCGAGAAGTGGCATCCGCCATCACATCCTCGACGCTCACCACGGTGGCGGTGTTCCTCCCGATCGCGTTCGTGGGGGATGTCACCGGTGAGCTCTTCCGGCCCTTCGCGCTGACCGTCACGATCGCGATGACCGCGTCGCTGTTCGTGGCGCTCACGATTGTGCCGGTGCTCGCATACTGGTTCCTGCGGCCGGGCAAGCCGCTGCTCGACGCGAACGGCGTGCAGATCGACCCCGAAGACGAGGCAGCGCCATACAGCCGCCTGCAGCGCACATACGTGCCGATCCTCACCTGGACGCTCAAGCACTCGTGGATCACGCTGCTTCTGGCCGTTCTCGTGCTCGGCGGCACCGTCGCAGCGGCGCCGTTCATGAAGACCAACTTCCTCGGTGACAGCGGTCAGAACACCTTCACCGTGACGCAAGACCTCGGCCCGGCGCCGAGCCTTGAGACCGAGGAAGCGGCATCCGAACCCGTCGAAGAGGCCCTGCTCGGTATCGACGGTATCGACATTGTCCAGGTGTCGATCGGCACGAGTGGTTCGGCCCTCCTCGACGCTTTCTCGGGTGGCGGCTCGGGTGTGACCTACTCGGTCACCACCGACCCCAGCTACGACCAGGTCGCGATTCGCGAAGAGGTCACCGAGGCCGTGGCCGACCTCGACGACGTCGGCACGATCACGATCGGCGCTTCGCAGGGTGGCTTCGGCGGCAGCGACATCGCCATCGAGGTGACCGCCCCCGACTCGTCTACGCTGCAGGAGGCCACCGACGCGGTCGTTGCCGCGGTCGAGGGTCAAGACGGTATCGGGCAGGTCTCGAGCAACCTGTCGGCCTCGCTTCCCTACATCGCCGTCGAGGTGGATCGGGATGCCGCCGCCGAGCGCGGCCTGTCAGAGGTCGCCGTGGGCGCCATCGTGTCGAACACGATGCAGGCACAGTCGATCGGTTCGGTCGAAGTCGATGACACCGCACTGACGGTGTACCTCGCGGCATCCGAAACCCCGCAGTCGCTCGAAGACCTGCGCCAGTTGAGCATCCCGACCGCGCTCGGCGTTGTTCCGCTCGAAGACATCGCGACCGTGGAGGAGAGCGTCGGCCCGGCGTCGATCACCACCGAGCGCGGTCAGCGCACCGCGACCGTATCGGTCACGCCGTCGACCGACGACCTTGCGGCCGCGACCGCGACGGTCACCGAGGCTCTCGAGGACGCCGATCTGCCGGCTGCTGCCGATGCAGAGCTTGGCGGCGTGGTTTCGCAGCAGCAGGACTCGTTCAGCCAGCTCGGCCTCGCGATGCTCGCCGCGATCTTGATCGTCTACATCATCATGGTCGCGACCTTCAAGTCGCTGCGTCAGCCGCTGCTGTTGCTGGTGTCAGTGCCGTTCGCGGCGACCGGTGCGATCCTGCTGCAGATCGCGACCGGCGTGCCGCTGGGTGTCGCCTCGCTCATCGGTGTGCTGATGCTCATCGGAATCGTGGTCACGAATGCGATCGTGCTGGTCGACCTGGTCAACCAGTACCGCGAGAAGGGGCTCAGTGCCCATGACGCGACGATCGCTGGTGGCGCGCGTCGTCTGCGCCCGATCCTGATGACCGCGCTCGCGACGATCTTCGCTCTCACGCCGATGGCGCTGGGCATCACCGGTCAGGGTGGGTTCATCTCGCAACCGCTCGCGATCGTCGTGATCGGTGGACTCATCTCGTCGACCGTTCTGACGCTGCTCGTCTTGCCGACGCTGTACAACCTCGTCGAGGGCGCCAAGGAGCGCCGCGCCGAGAAGCGTCGTCGCCGCGAGGGTGGTGACGGTTCGGGTTCTGACGGTTCGGGGTCTGATTCTGGTGGTTTTGGGGATGGCTCAGGTGGCGATGAGCCGACGGGTGCTGGTGCTTCGGCCGGGGCCGTGGCTGCCGGTGCCGGTGCTGCCGGTGCGGTCGTTGCTGAGCCGATCACCGAGACGCGCCGTGAGCGCCGTGAGCGCGAGAAAGCCGAGGCGGCTGCCGCTGCGGCTGCCGCGGGTGTGGCGGGTGCTGGCGCAGCTGCCGATGCGGACGCTGACGCGGGGGCTGATGGCGTAAACGCAGACGCTGCCGCCGCGGATGCTGACGCTGCGGGACTTGACGGCGCCGGTGACGCTGTTGAGGTCGAGGCCGACGATGACGCTGCTGAGGTCGAGGCTGTTGACGGCGGTGGTGAGGTCGAGGCTGACGGTGAAGCTGCTGAGGTCGAGGCTGATGCTAGCGCTGCTGGAGGGGACGCGGACGTCGCTGAGGCAGATGCTGCCGACGCGGAGGTCGAAGCTGTTGATGGTGCTGAGGCGGCCGATGCTGAGGCTGACGGTGCTGAGACGGTGGCCGATCCTGGCGCCGAGGACGCTGATGTTGCGCCGGTCGGAGATGCCGAGACCGACGCCGATCACCAGGATGAGGCTGTCGAAGCGGCGAGCGGCGATGCTGACCCTGTCGAGGCTGAAGCAGGCGACGCTGACGCTCAGCCGGACGAGGCCCAGCCGGCCGAGGCAGAAACGATCGATGGTGGAGCGGCAGAGCGCGACGCTGCTGGTACTGAAACAGCCCTAGACGGTGAGAGCGAGCCCGCCGACGATGTGTCGTCTACGGATGAGGCGGTAGAGCAGATCGACGGGGCGGACGCTCCTGCCGAGGACGCTCCTGCCGAGGAAGCTCCTGCCGAGGAAGCTCCTGCAGAGGAAGCTCCTGCAGAGGACGCCGAGGACGCCGAGGAGGCTGGCGACAGCGACACTCCGGTGATCGACAGCATCCCTGAGTGGGATGGCGCTGGCGAAGCATCCGACACCGACGAATCCGGCGAACCCGACAAGCGGGACTAATCGCGAGCATTAAACCTGCATGTGAGCATCAAATCTGGTGCTCACATGCAGGTTTTGTGCTCACTCGGCGGCGGCGGCGGGCGGCGTGCGTGAGGCGTGCGGCACCGCGGAGCGGAAGGTCAGCGGGAGCGCTGAAGCCAGGGGCGCAGCATCCGGGTCACCCAAGGGAGCACCGCGTACGTCATCACGGGCGTGAGCGCGATGGTAGCGATGAGTACGCGGACGACCAGGGGTAGCTCGGCGAAGCCGGGGATCATGCCCAGCAGCCACGTCGCGAGCAGGTTCGTCGGGAAGAAGCCGAGCCAGATCGTCACCGCCTGCTTCCAGCGCGGGGGCGCCGCAGGAATCGGCTGCTTGACCGGGCCCGTCGTGATCGAACCGCCCGGCGATGCGTCACCACGAGGGCGCGCTTCGACGCGCGTCGCGAACGGCGCGTCGAACCAACCCTCGATGCCCGTTCGGCGCTCGACGCGCACCTCGTCGGCGAACGCGCGCCCCGAGTCGAGCCACCACGCGCGCTGCGATGAGCCCTCCCACGCCTCGAGGGTGGTGATGTCGCGGAAGCGATAGAGCATGTACCAGAGGTCACTGGACTCGCCCGCACGGACCCAGCCCGAGCCGAGAAATCCGGGGAATGACGTGGCGAGGTCCGTTCCGGCTTGCATCCAGCTGGTGGCTTCGGGCGTGCGAGACGGGTCGATTCGCCGCTCGATCGCGACGGTGATGGGGTGGGCCACGGGTTCTGCCATGTGTTCCATTCTGCGGTGCGAAAATCGGCGGCGAGGGCGCAGACGAGGTGGAGGCCGCAGGCGAGGTGGCGGTGCAGACGAGGTGGGGGCTGCTGACGGTGCGGGCCCCGGGGAGGTGAGGCGCGGGGTGAGGTGCCAGCCCGCTCCCAGGTCGAGTCGCTAAGGTTGGGCAGTCGGCTCTGGACACCGCGTTGTTCGCGGATATGGGTTTGTGAGTCCAAGGGGCCGATGGTGGAGGCGAATCCGTCTCGACGACCATCATGTTGAATGGCCCCCGGCCGACGATCTGTCCGGGTTTACTCCGTGCCGCGCGTGCCGTGCGGCTGTCGCTCGTGTGCGACCTGTGGAGCGCTGTTCTCACGAAGAACAACCCAGAAGGACACACCATGCCTAAGAGCAAGAAGCCCGCCGGCGGTCGCCCCGCCAAAAACTTCGAGCCGCGCTACGGCGCCAAGACCAGCTACCAGGACCGCAAGCGTCGCCCCGGTGAGGCCTCGAGCGGCAAGCCGGGAAGCAAGAGCCCCAGCCACCGCGGATATCGTCCAGAAGAATCGGATGCCGCGCCCAAGCGCCGCTGGAGCGCGCAGGAGCGCGCCGGGCGCGACGAATCGCGCGCGATCCGGTCGCACCGCTCGTCTTCGGACCGTGGCGGCAACCGCTCGTACGATGACCGTGGCGCTCGTCAGGGCCGTTCGTATAACGAGCGCCCGGCTCGTTCCTACGACGAGCGCCCGGCTCGTTCGTACGATGAGCGTCCGGCTCGTCGTGATGACCGTGGTGGTCGTCCCGCCCGTTCCTACGATGAGCGCCCCGCCCGTCGTGATGACCGTGGTGGTCGTCCCGCCCGTTCCTACGATGAGCGCCCCGCTCGTCGTGATGACCGTGGTGGTCGTCCCGCCCGCTCCTACGACGACCGCCCGGCCCGCCGCACTCAGGCGCCCAACCGCTCGGACTGGAACGCCACGCCGCGCTCGGCCGCTCACGAGGCGCACGTCGATGTCGTGCACGAGCGCCTGCAGGCTGAGGCCGTGCAGGCAGCTGAAGTCGCCGACATCCGCTTCGGCGACCTCGGTCTCGGCGACAACATCGTTCGCACTCTGAGCGAGATGGGTGCGGCGACGCCGTTCCCCATCCAGGCGGCGACCATCGTGCCGATCCTCGAAGGCAAGGACGTCCTCGCTCGCGGACGCACCGGCTCCGGCAAGACGATCGCGTTCGGCGCGCCCCTGGTCGAGAGCGTTCTGCGCTCGCAGGCCGGCAAGCGTCGTGAATTCGGTCGCTCGCCGAAGGCCCTCATCCTCGCCCCCACGCGCGAGCTCGCGCTGCAGATCGACCGGACGATTCAGCCCATCGCGCGCAGCGTCGGTCTGTTCACCACGCAGATCTACGGCGGCGTGCCGCAGGGTCGCCAGGTGGGCGCCCTCAAGAAGGGCGTCGACATCATCATTGGCACGCCCGGTCGCATCGAAGACCTGGTCAACCAGGGAAAGCTCGACCTTTCGCAGATCCAGATCGCTGTGCTGGACGAAGCAGACCACATGTGCGAGCTCGGGTTCCTCGAGCCGGTGCAGCGCATTCTGCGTCACACCGCCGAAGGCAGCCAGAAGCTGCTCTTCTCAGCGACCCTCGACCGCGAAGTCGCAGCCCTCGTTGACGAATTCCTCGTCGAGCCGGCCGTCTACGAAGTCGCCGGTGAAGACCAGGACTCGGGCACGATCGAGCACCGCGTTCTGGTCATCGACCACCGCGACAAGGCCGAAATCCTGGCGTCGCTCGTCGACCGCGAGGGCAAGACGCTGGTGTTCGCGCGCACCCGTGCCTACGCCGAAATGCTCGCCGAGCAGTTCGACGACGCCGGCATCCGAGCCCTCGCACTCCACGGTGACCTCAATCAGGCCAAGCGCACCCGCAACCTCGAGCGCATGACGTCGGGACGGGTGAACGTGCTGGTCGCAACCGATGTGGCGGCGCGCGGCATCCACGTCGATGACATCGATCTGGTGATCCAGGCCGACGCTCCCGACGAGTACAAGACGTACCTGCACCGCTCGGGTCGTACCGGCCGTGCGGGTCGCTCGGGCACCGTTGTGACGCTCATCCCGCGCCAGCGTCGCCGCCGCATGACCGAGATGCTCGACCGCGCCGAGATCGACGCGCCGTTCGAAGACGTGCGCCCCGGAGACGACGTGCTCGAAGAGTTGGCTGGTCGCCAGCTCGCGAACGTCGACCGCTAGACGTACTCGACGAAACACCTCTCCGCAGGGAGGGGTGTTTCGTCGTTTCGCGGGCGAATTGCACGGCAATCGTTCATTGGGTATTCCGCAACTCGGGCGAGGCCGGGTGCGGATTCGGCCCGCTGCGCAGACTCAGAACAGCATGGATGCCGCGCCCGACGCCTGGCCTCTCCCGCCCGATCGCGCCGCGGCGGCGTGACCGCGGCTGGTCGTGACGACGCGCGAGCGTGCGGCGAGCCCCGCCACCGGTGCGCCGCGTGGGTGGTCGTCCTCGGCGTATCCGTCGAGGCCATGCACTCTCAACAGCGGGCGCACGCGCTTGTTCAGCCACGAGCGATAGGCCTTCGGGGCAGTGGTTGATGCGCCGGGGTAGAGCCCGCGATAGCTCGACATGAGTTCGGGATGCTGGTGCTCGAGCCACTGCAAGAACCACTGTTTCGCCCCCGGGCGCAGGTGCAGAGCGCCGAAAACGACGCGAGACGCGCCTGCCTCGCGAATGCGGCGCAGTGCCTCGTCGATCACGGGGATCGAGTCGGTGAGGTGCGGCAGGATCGGCATGAGGAACACGGTCACGCGGAAGCCCGCCGCCACCGCCGCGCGCACCGTGTCGAGGCGGGCTGCCGTACTCGGGGTGCCCGGCTCGACGGCGTCTTGCAGTGCGTCATCGAAGATGGCGATCGACAGGGCGAGGGATACGCGCACCTCGCGCGCGGCGTCGGTCAGCAGGGGCAGATCGCGGCGCAGCAGGGTGCCCTTGGTGAGGATGGAGAACGGGGTGCCCGACTCGGTCAGGGCCGAGATGATCTCGGGCATCAACCGGTACTTGCCCTCGGCGCGCTGGTAGGGGTCGGTGTTCGTTCCCAGCATGACCGGCTCGCGCTCCCACGACCCGCGCGCGAGCTCTCGGCGAAGGACTTCGGCGACGTTGACCTTGACGATGACTTGGGTGTCGAAGTCGCGGCCAGCGTCGAGTTCGAGGTACTCATGGGTGCCGCGCGCAAAGCAGTAGGTGCACGCGTGACTGCACCCGCGGTAGGGGTTCACGGTCCAGTCGAAGGGCATCGCCGATGAGCCGGGCACGTGGTTCAGTGCCGACTTGCAGAGCACCTCGTGGAAGGTGACGTCCGCGAACTCGGGGGTATTCACGGACCGGACGAGCGACGACATGCTCTCGAGTCCTGGCAGGGCCGACGAATCTGTCGCGCCAATTTCTTGACCTTGCCATCGCATGCCCATAGTCGAACATAATTACCAAGATGCTGTCAATACTTCTCCGGCGAGTTTCGAAATCCCAGCGTCTCGGGTGACCGGGGCCACAATGGAAGGTGTGACATCCCCCGATCAGCGATCGCGCAGGCGTGCCGAGGACGGTACGCCCGGCATGCCGTCGCGGCGGGAGGCGCGCGCGACGGCCCTGCTGGCTGCCGAAGTCGCTCCGGTGCGGCATGCCCGCGCACGCCGCGCCGCCCGCATCGGAATGGGGTTCGGCGCCGTCGCGATCGCGACCCTCCTCGTGGGCTCAGCGGTCGCCGTGACCGCGGCGCTCACCGGGCCCGCGATCGCGCATGATCAGGTGCTGGATGCCGTGGGGGCCCGCGCGACGTTGCCCATGCCTGAAGAAGCCGAGCAGATTCCTGCTCCCGACAGTGCCGCGGTGGCAGCGGCATCCGACCCCTGCGCTGTCGAGGGAGTCACGGGACTCATCGACGACGGCGACGACGACCGGGCCATCGCGGCCGCCGGCGGGGGCGAGGCGGTGCGTGCGGCGATCGCGGATGGTGGGGCGGCGTGCTTCGCGCTCGATGACCCCACGCGCGTGTGGACGATCATCAACAAGGTGCACGCGTTCGATCCTGTCGACTACTCCCCGTCGCCGCTGACCTCGTCGCTGGGCGTGCGAAACCTCTCCGGCGGCTCGCTGCGTGCCGATGCGGCAGCCGCGCTCGCCGAGATGGCCGACGCCATCGCGGCGGACGGTGCGGGTGAGATCGCCCTGCACAGCGGGTACCGCTCGTACACGACACAGCAGGGAAGCTACGGGCGCCAAGTCGCTTCGCGCGGAGTCGAGGGCGCCGATCTGGTGAGTGCTCGCCCGGGCCACAGCGAGCACCAGAGCGGGCTCGCCGCGGACGTCGTCGCGTGCAACGGCGGGTGCGGTTCGATCGACGACCTCGCGGCGACCGCGCAGGGAGAGTGGATCGCCGCCAACTCGTGGGAGTACGGCTGGATCGTGCGCTACGAAGAGGGTCACACCGAGGTCAGCGGCTACCTGCCCGAGCCGTGGCATCTGCGCTACATCGGCACGGAGCTGGCGCAGGCGTACCACGACGGTGATTTCCACACCCTCGAGGACTTCTTCGCGCTCGAGCCAGCCCCAGACTACGTCGACTGATCACGTCGGCGGGGCGGCGAGGGGACGCACTGTCAAGGACTGCTGGTGGGCTCCGATCGGGCCGACCTCGTCGTGCAGCACGGTGTGCGTCACCCCCAGGCCTCCGTCACCGAAGCTCACTGTGGTGTCGAATCCGATCCACTCGCCGCGTGGCGCGCGGAAGAGGTGCACCGTGAGGTCGACGTTGGGGAAGGCCAGCTGCGTCGGGGGAACCCGCGGAGTCATGCCGTTGGCGAAGTCGAGGATGCCGAGAAGTCGCGCCGTATCGCTGATCGATTCGCCCGCCACGAGCGGCAAGCCCGGGCGGAGCCACGCCTGTGCACGACCGGGGGCGGTCTCGCGCCGGCGTACCTCGATCGTCGTGATGCACTCGCCCGGCCACACTGTCGCCCCATCCCACGGTGGGCACTCCTCGCGCGGCGGCATCGACGGCAGGGCGCTGCCCTCCGATGCGGTGCTGTCGCCTGGCTGCAGGAACCACGCGCGTGCGATGACCGCTGCCCGGCCGGCGTGACTGAGGGTGGCCTCGAGCAGCTCGATGGTGCGCCCGGCCCGCAGGACCCGCGTGGTCACCTCCACAGGTGCGATGGGAAGGACCCCGAGGATGTCATACGAGACACGGGCGAGCGAGAGGACGTCGTCGCCGCGGCGCGAGGCGTGGTCCTGCTCGAGCACGTGCCCGATCAGGCCGAGAGCAGGCGCGATGTGCTGCTCGTCCGTGTTCCATGCTCCTTGCACTGCGCTGCGGGCATCGAAGACTGTCGGCTCGATACGGTCGAAGTAAGCGGTCACTCTGGCATCGTACGTCGCGGCAGCGGCATCCGTGAGACTCAGTGTCATCTCACAGTGGACGCAATGTCATGCGAGAGTATGATCGGGAACGGGCCGCCGATGGCGATTCACGCCGGCGTAGCCCCTCGAAGACGAGAGGAAGGCGCACATGCAGCGCGACATCTACGACGAGGACCACGAAGCGTTCCGCGACGTCGTAAAGGAATTCATCAAGCGCTATGCGACGGCAGAAGCGCGCGAGCGCTGGGACGCCGCCGGCGAGATCGACCGCGAGACCATGCTGGCCGCGGGTGAGTCGGGCCTGATCGGCCTGTCGGTGCCCGAGGAGTTCGGCGGCGCGGGCATGCTGCAGGACTACCGGTTCCGCACGATCGTGAACGAAGAGGTGATCGGTGCCGGCGCCGGTTCGCTCGCCGGTGCGTTCGGCATCCAAGACGACCTCGCGGTGCCTTACATCGTGCACATGGGCACGCAGGAGCAGAAGGAGAAGTGGCTCCCGCGCATGGCGACCGGTGAGGTCCTCGGCGCTCTCGCGATGACCGAGCCGGGTGCCGGCAGCGACCTGCGCGGTATCAAGACCACCGCGAAGAAGGTCGATGGCGGCTACATCGTCAACGGCGCCAAGACGTTCATCTCGTCGGGCAACACCGCCGACATCGTCGTGACGTTCGTCAAGACCGGCGAGGGCAACCGCCCCGACGCGTTCAGCCTGCTGATCCTCGAGAACGGCATGGAGGGCTTCGACCACGGCAAGAAGCTCAAGAAGATGGGCTCGCACGGCCACGACACCGCCGAACTGTCGTTCAGCGACGTGTTCGTGCCCGAAGAGAACCTCATTAGCGGCAAGGAAGGCCAGGGATTCATCCAGTTGATGATGAACCTGCCGCTCGAGCGCCTCTCGATCGGCATCGCTGGTGCCGCCGCCGCGCAGGCCGCGATGAACTGGACGATCGCCTACACGAAGGACCGCGAGGCCTTCGGTGAGCGGATCATCGACTTCCAGAACACCCGCTTCAAGCTCGCCGACGTGGTCACCACCGTCGACGTGATGTGGGCATACCTCGACCGCGCGCTGCTGGCCTATAAGGACGGCAAGCTGACGGCCGAAGAAGCGGCCAAGGTCAAGTTCTGGTGCACCGACCGTGAGTGGGAAGTGCTCGACACGTGCGTGCAGCTCCACGGCGGCTACGGCTACATCACCGAGTACCCGGTCGCTCAGGCCTTCCTCGACGCGCGTGTGCACCGCATCTACGGCGGCACCAACGAGATCATGCGCGAGATCGTCGGTCGCCAGATCGCCGGAAAGCGCTGACGCACAAAGCTCGAATCACGGATGCCGCACCCGCCCGCTTGGGGGGTGCGGCATCCTGTGCTTTAGGCGAGCGCCGCAGGCTAGTGCTGCCCGGCCGGTCCGTCTCCGCGGCCGAGGCCGCGCGAGGCGATGCCCCGGCGACGAGCGAGCGTGGCCACACCCGCACGCCGCAGGCGATCGGCGATCAGGATTCCGACCCACGTTCCGAGCAGGCAGCTGGCCATCGTCAGGGCGAAGAATCCCACCGTCGCCCACAGCGGCATCGCCCACAGATTGAAGGATGCCGCGGCGAGCACCGGGTAGAGCACCCCGACGAACACCGCACCGGCGTAGTACTGCCATGTGCGCCACGAGCGGTAGAACGCGAGCAGGAACGGCAGTTCGGCGAACAGTGCCCACCAGAGGTTGGTGAACAGGTATGGGAACACCACCAACCCCGAGATGAGACCCACGAGCAGGCCCGCGCCCGGGCGCTCGAGCAGACGCAGTGCGATCACGGCGGGCAGCAACCACAGGCCAGCCAGTGCGACCGAGATGAACGGCACCACGGCGAACAGCGCGGTCGACAGAGCCGTCGCGCCCCACAGCAGCACGCCGCCGGCGACGCCGATGGCGGCGCACGTCAGCAGGTACGAGGTCGCGAGGCGGCTCATGCGCGTGCCTCCGCGACGCTCTGCTGAGACTTCGGGGTGGGGGATGCCGCACCCACGCGCCAGTACCCGCAGAAGCTCACGAGGTCTTTCGGCATGCCGCGCTCGCCGACCAGGTGGCGTCGCGCTTCGGTCGGAAGCGATTGCTCGCCGACGATCCAGGCATGAATCGGCGCAGGCGGCAGATCGTCGCTGGGCAGGGTGCGCAGCGCGTCGAGCGCGAGCGTGCCGGGCTTCGTCTCGTGATCGCGCACCAGGTAGCGCACGTCGATGCCCGACGGATGGGCGAACGCCACGGCATCCGCTTCTGAAGGAACCTCGATCAGGGCGATGCCGCTCGATTCTGCGGGCAGGCTCGCGCAGATGTTGGCGAGGGCCGGCAGGCCCGTCTCATCTGCCACAAGCAGGACGCTTTCGGTGCCGCGCTGCGGATTGAACGTGAGCCCTTCGTCGATGATCACGATGCTCTCGCCCGGCTGACAGGTCGTGGCCCACTGCGACGCCGGCCCTGCTGGTCCTTCTTGCACTGTGCCCTGTGTCACTGTGGCCTGTGTCGCTGTGCCCTCGTCGGCGGTGCCGTGCAGGACGAAGTCGATGTCGATCTCGGCGCCGCCGGACGCGCCCTGCGCGCGGTACTCACGCACCGAGTAGTTGCGCATGACCGGGCGCACACCGTCGGGAATGCGCAGGTACTTGAGGTACCCGAGCATCTTGTTCGCCTTCGCCGGGAGTCGGTCAAGGCCCTCGTCGCCGCCCAGCGGGAGGAATAGGCGGAACCACTGGTCATACCCCATCGGGCGGAAGCGTTCGATCTCGCCGCCCCCGACGGTGACGCGCATGAAATGGGGCGAGACCCGTTCGGTGCGCAGAACGCGCAGATGGATGAGCCCCTGGGTTTCGGGCTTCACCAAGCGGCTGAGGGCAGGCATGCGATCCTCCGGGGTAGGGGTGCGGTGCACCGGATGGGCAGGCGCGAGGTCATGACAGACCCCACGGAAAGGTGACGAAGAAGATGAGGGCGGATGCCACCACGAACGCGACGACGAAGACGGTGTCTCGCGCTCGCCACGGCACCAGATGGCGCTCGGTGCGGTCGGGGTGGGCGCCGAACGCGCGCGCGTCCATCGCCAGTGCGACTCGCTCGGCATGGCGGATCGCCCCCGCCAGCAGAGGCACGACGTAGCCGAACCATCGGGCGAGGGCCGCAAACGGTCCGCGTCCGCCGTGGGCCCCGCGCACGCGGTGAGCCTGGCGAATCACGTCGAGCTCGTGCGCGAAGCGCGGCACGAAGCGGAATGCCGCGAGTGCCGTGTAGCCGATGCGGTACGGCACGCGTAGCTGCTGCACGCTCGCGCGAACGAGGTCGGGCCCGGTCGTAGACAGGCCGGCGATCAGGGTGAGCATCACGATGGCCGCGATGCGCAGACCCGTCGCGAAGCCCACCCCGAGCGCGCCGGAGTACAGCGTCCACCCGCCGAGCTGCACGAGAACCGTCGTGTCGTCGACCTGCGAGGGGTCGGTCCACAACGAGAAGCCCATGCCGATCACGATCACCCCGAGAGGGATGGCTGCCAGGACGGCGAGCACCCGCGGAGTGATGCGCACGCCCACGATGATCACGAGGGCGCTGAGTGCGATGAAGGATGCCGGGGTCACGGCATCCCGAACAAAGATCAGCAGAGCCATCGCGGGCACCGGCGCCAGCAGCTTGGCGAGCGGATTGATGCGCGTGAGGAACCGGCCGTGGGCCACGGGCCCGGCGGCGTATGGGTCGACCGTGGTCGTGGCGGTTGCGCTGGTCGCGGGGCTCATGAGGTGCGCCTCGGAAGGTCGGCGACGCGCGCGATCCCGGTGAGTTCGGGGTGCGACGGCAGGTCGTGCAGCGCCTGTCGCAGTGGGGGCAGGCGAAGGTCGGCACCCTCGATCAGGGCGGTATCGGCGAAGACGTCGGCGGTAGCGGCAGCGGTCACCACGCGCCCGTGAGAGAGGACCACCGTGCGCTGTGCGTGATCGGTCACCAGCTGCATGTCGTGCGTGACGACGACGATGGTCGTCCCGCCGGCGCGCAATTCGTCGAGGAGTGCCAGCAGTTCGTCGGCGCGAGCGTGGTCTTGACCGAAGGTCGGCTCGTCGAGGACGAGGAGTGGTGCGCCCGCGACCAGCGCTGTTCCGACAGAGAGGCGCCGCTTCTGCCCGCCGGAGAGGAGGAACGGATGCTGCTGGGCCTTGTCGGCGAGCCCGAAGCGCTCGAGCAGCTCGGTGGTGCGTGTGTAGATGTCGTCTTCGGCCAGGCGCTGGCGGCGCAGCCCGTGGGCGACCTCGTCGAACACGGTGTGGGCGATGAATTGGTGCTCGGGATTCTGGAATACGAAGCCGATGTGCCGGGACAGGGTGCGACTGTCGGTGCGTGCGACATCGAGGGGCCGTGCGGCGCCGGTGAGATGCACCGTGCCGCGGGGAGGCGTCACAACGCCCGACATCGCCTGGATGAGGCTGGTCTTGCCCGCCCCGTTCGCGCCGACGATCGCCACGAACTCGCCCGCGCCGATGTCGAGCGACACGTCGTGCAGCACCTCGGAACGCCCGCGGCGCAGCGAGAGGCCCCGCACCTCGAGCATGGTCTGTTGCCGTTTCGCGGTGTCGTGAGGGGCCGTTTCGCGCGGTGACGCGATGGCGCCAGCGGCCGCTGTGGCGTCGGCGCTCGAGGCCGCACGAGGGGTCCGCTCGAGTGCGGCGCGCAGTTCACGGGGCGTGAGGGGCAGCGGATCCAGTGTGTAGCCGGCGTCGCGCAGCTGCAGGGCGGCCAGTGTCGACACCGGCAGCCACACGCCGAGCGCATGGAGTTCGTCCGCCCGCTCGCGCAGCACCGTCCCGACCGGGCCGTCGGCGATGACGCGACCGGTGTCATCCAGCACCACGACGCGATCGACGAACCCGAGCGCCGCATCGAGGTTGTGCTCGACGAGGAGGATCGCGTGATCGCCCGCGCGCACGAGATCTGCCAGCGCCGCATAGACGTCTTCGATGCCCTTCGGGTCAAGGTTCGCGGTCGGCTCGTCGAGCACGAGCAGGGGTGAGCCCATCGCTAGCGCGCAGGCGATCGCGAGGCGTTGCCGACCGCCCCCAGAAAGGGTGTCCGGGTTGTCGGCGCGGCGTTCCCACAGGCCAACGCGGCGCAACGCGGTCTCGGCGCGCGCGAGGACGTCGACCACCGGCATCCGCAAATTCTCAGGGCCGAAGGCCACTTCGTCGAGCAGGGTGCCCGTCACGAGTTGCGCGTCCGGATCCTGAAACACCATGCCTACGCGCGTGCTGAGCTCGGCCACGCTCGCGGTCGCCGTATCGAGTCCGTCGACGGTGATCGTGCCGTCCACTCTTGCCGGCACAGCGTGAGGAATCAGTCCGTTGAGAGCGAGGGTGAGGGTGGACTTCCCCGAGCCCGAAGGGCCGAGGAGGAGGACCACGTCGCCGGGCGCAATGGAGAAGTCAACGGATGCCGGGGATGCGGCATCCGATCCTTCATGCGTGATCGCGACGTCGCGCAGGGTTACCAGCTCGGGTGCGGTCATGCGTCTTTCCAGGGTTAACTAAGCCACACCTAACTTAGACGACCCTCACTAATAGTGCGAACGGGCTCAGCCCTGGCGGCGGCGTGGAACCCCCGCGCGGCGCAGTGCGCGGCCGATCGCGAGGCCCACGGCCGTCCAGGCCACCGGGCCCAGGATGAACAACGCGACGTAGAGGATCTGCCCCCACAAGGGGAACCGCGTGACGTCGGCGGCGAACCAGATCGCGACCGCGATGACGACTCCGACGATGATGGCAGATAAGAAGAATCGCCAGGCCTCCCAGCGTCGGTACCGCGTCGCGGCCGCGATGAGCTCTTGCAGCCCGCCGATGAGCAACGCCGTTCCGATATAACGGCCGATCCACAGGGGCGTGATCGCGCTGGCGACGAGCGCCGCCATGACATGCGTGAGCAGGGCAACCCACGGGGCCCGCAGCAACTCTTGTGCGATGACTCCGGGGAGGACATGCACGCCGAGAACCAGACCGTACAGCACCGGAAGGGTGGCCGAGACGGGGATGCTGATCGCCCCCGCCGCAATCTGCAGAACGCCTGTTGCGACGCCGATTGCGGCGCAAGTGAGCAGGATGCTCGTTGAGAGGCGGGCAGATGACGTCACCTGCTCAGCGTAGCCGTGCTCTCTCACACAACTCTCACGAAGAGTGGTTCACTTGAAGAATGCTGTGAACTACTTTTGGGTTCGGTGAGTGTCGAAGACGACGTTCATCAGCCCTTCATTACTCAGCAGGGAGCCAGTTCATGGGTCGAAACGCTCTGAGGGCAGCCGCGGTCGTCACACTCGCCGCTCTGTTCACCGGAACCGCCACCGCCAGCTTCGGCGCGTCCGTAGAGGAGGTGACACCCCCACAGCCCATCGATTCACCGACGGGCAACTACATCGTCCTCCTCGACGAAGAGCCGGTTGCCGGCTACGAAGGCGGCGAGCCGGGCCTCGCGCCCACCAAGCCCGAAGAGGGCGACAAGCTCGACACCAAGTCGAACAAGGCGAAGCGCTACGCCGCGTTCCTCGAGAAGCGCCAAGAGCAGGTCGCCGACGAGGCGGGGGTTGAGACGTCGGCCACCTATCAGGTGACGCTGAACGGGTTCAGTGCGCAGATGTCGCCCGAGCAGGCGGCCAAGCTCGCCAGCACGAAGGGCGTGCTCGGTGTGTACCCCGACGAGATCCGTCACCCCGATGCGGTGCCGTCGACCGAGTTCCTCGGCCTCGAGGGCGACGGTGGCGTGTGGGATGCCGTCGGTGGTGTGGATGCCGCGGGCGAGGGTGTCGTCGTCGGTGTCGTCGACACCGGTATTGCCCCCGAGAGCCCGTCGTTCGCGGGCGAACCGCTCGGCACGATCGCAGGGGATGAGCCCTACCTGGACGGCAACGAGGTCGTCTTCACCAAGGCCGACGGGAACGAGTTCCGCAGTGAGCGAGTGACGGGCGAAGAGTGGGACGCGTCGTTCTACTCGACCAAGCTCGTGGGCGCCCAGTACTTCAGCACCGGTGCCGCAGCGGCCGGTTTCGACTTCGGCCCCGACTATCTGTCGCCGCGCGACGGTGACGGGCACGGCTCGCACACCGCCAGCACGGCCGCGGGTAACCACGACGTGGCCGCCTCCGTTTCGGGCACCGACTTCGGTGCGATCTCGGGTGTGGCGCCGGCGGCGAAGGTCGCCTCGTACAAGGCGTGCTACGTCGGGCCCGATCCGCTATCGACGAGCGATGACATCTGCGCGCTGAGTGACCTCCTTGACGCGATCGATGCCGCCGTCGAAGACGGTGTCGACGTCATCAACTACTCGATCGGTGGCGGTTCGGCCACCTCGACGCTCGCTGCCGACGACGTGTCGTTCTTCTACGCCGCTGTCGCCGGGGTCTTCGTCTCGGTGAGCGCCGGCAACTCGGGACCGGGAGCATCCACCGCTGACCACGCGTCGCCGTGGTACACCACGGTTGCGGCATCCACGATCCCCACCTACGAGGGAACGGTGCAGCTGCCCAACGGATTCGAGGCCGCTGGTGCCTCGGTGACGGTGCCGTTCGGTGAGTCGGTCACCGATGACGTCATCTACGCGGGTGACGCGGTTGCCCCGGACGCTGACCCGGCAGAGGCGGCCATGTGCTTCCTCGATACGCTCGACCCAGCCCTGATTGAGGGCAAGATCGTGGTCTGCGACCGCGGGGTGATCGCACGCGTCGAGAAGTCGCAGGCGGTGGATGAAGCTGGCGGCATCGGCATGATCCTCGTGAATGTCACGCCGGGTTCGCTGGACAACGACTTCCACTCGGTGCCGACCGTTCACATCAACGCGCAGTACCGCGATGACCTGCTGGACTACGTCCGCAACACCGAAGGCGCAACGGCAACGCTCGTCGGCGACAACGTCACCGGTGTCGAGACCCCGACGCCGCAGGTGGCCGGTTTCTCGAGCCGCGGACCGATGCTCGCCGACGGCAGCGACGTCATCAAGCCCGACATCTCTGCACCGGGCGTCGCGATCCTCGCGGCCGCGGCGAACCAGCCGGGCGAGCAGGGTGTGTTCGAGTTCCTGTCGGGAACGTCGATGTCGTCCCCGCACATCGCGGGTCTCGCCGCGCTGTATCTCGGTGAGCGACCGCTGGCCACACCCGACGAGATCAAGTCAGCGATGATGACCACCGCATACGACACCGTCGACGCGGCCGGTGACCCGATCAGCGACCCGTTCACGCAGGGTGCGGGACACGTCGACCCGACGAAGTTCTTCGAACCGGGCCTGCTGTACCTCAACGGTCCGAACGACTGGGCGGCATTCATCGAGGGCACGGGTAACGCGGACTTCGGCGACGCGATCGATCCCATCGACCCGAGCGAGCTGAACCTGGCTTCGGTCGGCATCGGTAGCTTGTCGAGCACCGAAGACGTCACGCGTACGGTCACCGCCACGACAGCGGGCACGTACACGGCATCCGTTTCGGTGCCCGGCGTCGATGTCTCGGTCTCGCCGGCGTCGGTCACCCTCGCCGAAGGTGAGAGCGCCGACTTCACGCTCACCTTCACCAACGCGAGCGCTCCGGTCGAGCAGTGGGCGACCGGCTCGCTCACGTGGACGAGTGACAGCGTCGCCGTGCGCTCGCCGATCGCGGTGCGTCCGGTGACCGCAGAGGCGCCGGCAACGGTGGCCGGCGAGGGAGTGTCTTCGAGCGTCGACGTGACCTTCTTGTCGGGAATCACCGGCGATCTCGAGCTTCAGCTGAGCGGCCTGGCTGAGCTGGAACTGCTCGAAGGCCCGGGAGCACCTGAAGGACACTCGGGTGACGAGACGTCGGGTGACGCCAACGGCGACATCGGCTGGATCGTCTCGGTCGAAGAGGGAACGCGCCTCGCGCAGTGGACTCTCGACTCGTCCGACGATGAGGGCAGCGACCTCGATCTGTTCGTCTATCACGTCGTGGCCCCGGATGACCTGCGCTACTACGAGATGTGGCAGTCGGCGAGCGGCTCGGCGGATGAGCAAGTGACGATCGACAACCCCGAGGCGGGAACGTACATGGTCATCGCGAACATGTACTCCGTCAGCGGACCGATGACGTGGAACCTCACCGAGGCACTCGTCACCGAGGACGGCGTGGGCAGCCTCACCGCAATCCCGAACCCCGTGTCGGTGACGCAGGGTGAAGAAGCGACGTACACGGTGGCGTGGTCGGGTCTCGACTACAACACCAGCTACCTGGGTGTCGTGCAGTACGGCGACTCAGAGGTCCGCACGCTGGTCTCGGTCGATTCCGGAGCCGAAGGACCGGTCGCGACCAAGGACCCGAAGATCACGGGTTCGGCAAAGGTCGGCAAGACCCTCAAGGTGAACGGCGGCCGCTGGGATCCGAAGAAGGTGACGCTGTCGTACCAGTGGCTGCGTGACGGCGAGCCCATCGAGGGTGCTACCTCGGCGAGCTACAAGGTCGCAACCACCGACGTCGGCACGGCGCTGTCGGTTCGTGTGTCGGCCGTTGCCGCCGGGAACGTGAACCCGGGCACCGCGGTCACCGACGAGGTGTTTGTGAAGAGCACGTCGAAGACGAAGGTCACGATGAACCGCTACAGCGGCTCGTCATCGCAGACGTTCGAGGTGACTGTGGCCGTCACACCCACCGGCGGCGGCACCGCAACCGGCGACGTGACGGTATGGGTCGACACCAAGAAGTACACCGCGACGCTGAAGGACGGCAAGGCGAAGGTCTCGCTGCCCAAGCAGAAGAAGGGCGTCCACGTGGTGACGGCGTACTACGCCGGCAGCGACGCGGTCGATCGCTCGGCGGGGCTCTCGGGGTTCTTCGTCACCCGCTGACCCAGCGACGCTAGATAGCGAGACAGGGCGCTCGGGCTTCGGCCCGGGCGCCCTGCTCTGGTGTCTGGGCCCGCCCGACGCGGCTCGGCACCGGCGGTCAGATTCGACGCCGGCGGCGCGTGAGGCGCACGCCGGGCATCGGCGGTGCGGGGATGCGCACGTCGTGTCCGTTGACGACGCCGAATCGGTCGGATGCCGCCTCCCACGCCTCGCGTGCGGCCACGATCTCGTCGTGTGAACGTGCGACGAAGTTCCACCACATGACGATGTCGTCTTCGAACGGCTCACCGCCCAGGAGGAACACCGTGGCATCCGTGTCGCTGCGCAGCAGGACTTCGGTGCGGCGGATGCCGAGGTAGACCATGCGCTGAGGATTCGCCTCTGCCTCCGAAGACGAGCCGGGGTCGATCACGACGCTGCCGGTGACGCCGGCAATCGCGTGCTCCCAGTCCGGGTCGAGCGGCACCCGGACGACGGCTCCAGCCGGAAGGCGGATCTCGGCCCCGACGATCGGGGTGTAGACGGTCGCGGGCGATGAGATTCCGGCCAGGGTGCCGAGCACCACGGTCGCCTCCCCCGGGGCGCCCTCGAGGGCTTCCAGCGCAATCATCGGCAGATCGTCGTGCTGCTCGAACGCGGGAGCGCCGTGCCGTCGCGATTCGGGCAGCGCGATCCACAGTTGCAGCGCGTCGAGGGGTGTGTCGGTGTTCCCAGCGGCCGAGTCGGGAACGGAGTATTCCGAGTGCGAGATCCCGGCGCCGCTCGTCATGAGGTTGAGAGCCCCGCGCCGCACCACGACGTCACTGGCAATCGAGTCGCGATGGCGCACTTCGCCGACCAGCGGCCATGTCACCGTCTGCAGGCCGATGTGCGGGTGCGGCTCCACGCGCATGGTCGTGACCTGCGGGCCGAATCGATCGAGGAAGCACCACGCGCCCACGAGGGGGAGTTCCCGCTGGGGGAGGGCTCGACGCACCTCCATAGCCCGCACCCCGCCGAGTGGGACCTCACGCGCTTCGAAGACCAGCGCTCGGGGGCCATCGCATTCCGCGGGTGCTTCGCGCGTGACGGCGTCGTCAGAGTCCAGGCGGGTCATCGCGACCCTCGCGTCCTACTCACCGGGGCGCTCGATCACTGCGGGAGTGGCGTGTCAGGCCACGACACCTCGAGCCCCGGAACCTCGTTCTCGCGCAGGTACTTCGCCACGAACGTGCAATGGGGAACCACTGTCAGGCCGCGAGAGGCGGCATCCGTCATCGCTTCGGCCACGAGAATCGTGGCGAGGCCTCGTCCCTTGAATGCCGGATCGATCTCGGTGTGGGGGAACTCGACGCCGTCGCTGCCGTCGCGGAACTCGGTGAACCCGGCCAACACGCCGCCGGTGTGAATCTCATAGCGCTGCTCTTCGTCGTTGCGGGTCACAGCGGTCGTCTCGTCAGCCATCGGCATCCCCTTCGTTCAGTCCAGGTCCTCACCGTATGTTCTCACTCCATACTGTCGCCTGGGGCCGCGACGGAGTAGGTTGCCCAGGGTGACAGACCCTTCGCGCTCCGGCACTCTGATGACGCAACGCCAGATTCTGCTGGTCATCCTCGGCCTCATGTCGGCGATGTTCCTGTCGGCTCTCGATCAGACGATCGTGGGCACCTCCATGCGCACGATCGCCGACGATCTGGGCGGGCTCGACATGCAGGCGTGGGTGACGACCGCGTACCTGATCACCGCCACGATCACCACACCGATCTACGGCAAGCTCAGCGACCTGTACGGCCGGCGCCCGCTGTTCATCTTCGCGATCGGGGTGTTCCTGCTCGGGTCGCTGCTTTCGGGCATGGCGACCTCGATGTACGAACTCGCGCTGTTCCGTGCCCTGCAGGGCATTGGCGCCGGTGGCCTCATGGCGCTGCCGCTCGCGATCATGGGCGACATTCTCGCCCCGCGAGAGCGCGCCCGCTATCAGGGGTACTTCCTCGCCGTGTACGGCGTATCGAGCGTGATCGGCCCGCTGATCGGTGGGCTGCTGTCGGGCGCTGACGAAATCCTGTGGGTGGCCGGCTGGCGCTGGGTGTTCCTGGTGAACCTGCCCGTCGGCATCGTCGCGCTGTTCATGGTCGTCCGCTTCTTGCATGTGCCGCGCTTCGCGCCGTCGCGCAAGGTGCGCATCGACTGGTGGGGTGCGACGTTCGTGATGCTCGCACTCGTGCCGCTGCTGATTGTCGCCGAGCAGGGTGCGGAATGGGGCTGGGGGTCTCCGGCGGCGATCGGATGCTACGTCGTCGGCATCCTGGGAACGGCGGCGTTCATCTTCACCGAGGTCAAGATGGGGACCGATGCACTTCTGCCGATGAGCCTGTTCCGCATCCCGACGTTCTCGATTATCGCGGTGCTCGGCTTCCTCGTCGGCTTCGCGATGTTCGGCGCGATGATGACCATCCCGCTCTACTTGCAATTGGTCGACGGTGCGACGCCGGCGGAGAGCGGTCTGCTCATGCTGCCGATGATCCTCGGCCTGATGATCTCGTCGATTACGAGCGGACAGATCATCGCGCGCACCGGAAAGTACCGGGCGTTCCCGATCGCCGGCACCGCTTTCCTCGCCGTCGGATACTTGTGGCTCACCTTCCTCGATGCCGACCAGCCGATCTGGGTGATCATGGTCGGCATGGCCATCGTCGGTTTGGGCCTTGGGCAACTGATGCAAACGCTCACGATCGCCAGCCAGAACGCGGTGACGGCGCGAGACATGGGGGTCGCGACCAGCGCGTCGACGTTCTTCCGGCAGATCGGGGGCACGCTGGGCACCGCCGTGTTCTTCTCGCTGCTGTTCTCGCGGCTGAACGAGACGCTGCCAGCGGCGTTCAGCGACCCCGACATCATGGGACCTCTCACCGAGGCCGCGCAGGATCCCGCCGTGCAGGCCGACCCCGCGAACGCCGAGATCCTCGCACTGCTGGGCACGCAAGACCCGGCGCAGATCGGGTCCGCGCTCGATACCGACAGTTCGTTCCTCCTGGGCGCAGACCCCCGCCTGGCTGAACCGTTCTTGGTGGGCTTCAACGAGGCCACCGTGTCGGTGTACTGGCTGGGCTTCGCGGCATCCGCTCTGGCATTCCTCGTGGCGTGGTTCGTGCCATCACTTCCGCTGCGCCAGGTATCGGCGATGCAGGAACAAGCCGACGCGGACGCGGCGAGTGCGGCCAGTGTTGCGGCGATCGGGGTGGCCGAAGAGATGGATGTCGCCGCCGACATCGCGGCGCGGGAAGCTGCGCGCGAGCAGCCGAAGGCCGACGAGGACGGCCCCGAGATCGATGAGGTCGCCCACCGGGCAGCCACGCTCACCGGCGCGCCCCTCGAGCCGATGACCGGTTCGATCCGCGTCGTTGGCGACGACGAACGGGACGATGTCCGCAACAAGTGACAGAGTGGGGGGATGCCGCAGCTGACCGACCTCGTTCCGCCCGGCGCTGACGAGGACGTCGTCTACGACGGATTCGTGACGTGGGCGTCGGGTCGCGGACTGACGCTGTACCCCGCGCAAGACGAAGCGGTCATCGAGATCGCCTCGGGCGCGCACGTGATCTTGTCGACACCCACCGGCACGGGAAAGTCGCTGGTCGCTATCGCCGCGCACGCTGCCGCGCTCGCGCGGGGCGGACGCAGCTACTACACCGCGCCGATCAAGGCGCTCGTGAGCGAGAAGTTCTTCGCCCTCGTCGACATCTTCGGGGCCGCGAACGTCGGCATGGTCACCGGTGACTCGTCGGTCAACCCCGACGCCCCCATCATCTGTTGCACGGCAGAGATTCTCGCCAACCTCGCGTTGCGCCAGGGGTCGGATGCCGCGGTCGACCAGGTCGTGATGGATGAGTTCCACTACTACGGCGACCCCGACCGCGGGTGGGCGTGGCAGGTGCCGCTGCTCGTTCTGCATCGCGCGCAGTTCATCCTGATGTCGGCCACGCTCGGCGACGTCACCGACATCGCCGCCGATCTCTCGCGCCGCACTGGCAGGTCTGTGGCGCGCATCACCGGTGTCGAGCGGCCCGTCCCGCTGCACTTCTCCTACGCGCGCACGCCCGTTCACGAGAGCGTGGAAGAACTGCTTGAGACGGGGCAGGCTCCGATCTACATCGTGCACTTCTCGCAGGCGGCCGCCATGGAACGCGCGCAGGCCCTGTCGAGCATCCGAATCCTCACACGCGAGCAACGCGACGAGATCGCCGAAGCGATTGGCGGCTTTCGCTTCACCACGGCGTTCGGTCGCACGCTTTCGCGCTACGTCCGCGCGGGGATCGGCGTGCACCACGCCGGAATGCTCCCGCGCTACAGACGCCTCGTTGAGACGCTCGCGCAGCGCGGCCTGCTGCGCGTGATCTGCGGCACCGACACGCTGGGCGTCGGCATCAACGTGCCCATTCGCACGGTGCTCATCACGGCGTTGACCAAATACGACGGGCAGCGGATGCGGCAGCTCACGGCCCGTGAATTCCACCAGGTCGCGGGGCGCGCTGGCCGCGCCGGATACGACACGGCGGGGACCGTGGTGGTGATGGCACCCGAGCACGAGATCGAGAACGCGGTTGCGATCGCGAAGGCGGGCGATGACCCGAAGAAGCTCAAGAAAGTCGTGCGCAAGAAGGCGCCACAAGGCTTCGTCAACTGGGGCGAGGCCTCATTCGAGCGGCTCGTCGATGCCGAGCCCGAGCCGCTCGTGCCGCAGCTGCAACTGACCGCCGCGATGCTCATCAACGTGATCGCGCGCGGCGGCGACGTGTTCGGCAACGTGCGCGCGCTGGTGCGCGACAACCACGAGCCGCGGGCGCGCCAATTCGAACTCGCACGCCGGGCGTTGGCGATCTTCCGCACCCTGGTGGCAGCCGAGGTCGTCGAGGTGACGCCCGGGGGCGGCATCCGACTCACCGTCGACCTGCAGCCGAACTTCGCCCTCAACCAGCCGCTGTCGCCGTTCGCGCTCGCCGCGATCGAGCTGCTCGACCCGGAGGATGCCGCGAGCGGGGTCGGCACCGGCCACTACGAGCTCGATGTCGTGAGCGTGATCGAAGCGACGCTCGACGACCCGCGGCCGGTGCTCTCGCAGCAGCAGTTCCTCGCGCGGGGCGAGGCCGTCGCGGCGATGAAGCGCGACGGCATCGTGTACGACGAGCGGATGGAGTTGCTCGAAGAGGTGACGTGGCCGAAGCCTCTGGACGAGCTGCTGGCGCAGTCGTACGAGGTGTTCGCGTCGTCTCAGCCATGGATTCGTGACTTCGAGCTGTCGCCCAAGTCGGTCGTGCGTGACATGTTCGAGCGGGCGTTTTCATTTGCCGAGCTGATTCAGCACTACCAACTGGCGCGCAGCGAAGGCCTCGTGCTGCGCTACCTGTCAGACGCGTACCGCGCGATTCGGCAGACCGTGCCCAGCGACGCGCAGACGGCCGAACTGCTCGATGTGATCGAGTGGCTGGGTGAGTTGGTGCGGCAAGTCGACTCGTCGCTCGTGGACGAGTGGGAGGCGATGATCAACCCGGTTGCCGAAGAGGCCGGGCCTGTCGTCCCGCCTGCGCCTCCGTCGGTGCTGACCAACCGTCGCGCGTTCGGCGTGCTGGTGCGAAACGAGATGTTCCGCCGTGTGCAGCTGGCCGCGCTGCAGAAGGACGAAGAGCTAGTGGCACTCGACCCCGACGTAGATTGGCCCGCCGCGCTGGATGGGTACTTCGACGACCATGACGAGATCCTCACCGGTGGGCCAGCGCGCTCGCCGCGCCTCGTGACGATCGACGAGCAGAACGCCGCGGAGGGCACCTGGCAGGTCGAGCAGATCATCGACGACCCGGCGGGCGATCACGACTGGCGCATTCGCGGTGAGGTCGACCTGGCCGCCTCCGTGGAGGCAGGCACCGCAGTGGTGCGCATCACCGAGGTACTGCGGCTCTAGGGATGGCGGCGGTGTCGGATGCCACAGCTACCCTGGAACGGATGAGTACTCCGCAGGGTGACCCGTACGCAGACCTGGTGTGGGACCCCGACGAGGTCGCCCCGCCGCCCGACTTCGACGAGCCTCCCTACGAGGATTCGTATGCTCCGGGCGCCACCTCGGGGCGGGGGCCGAGCGGCGCGGGCGCGATGGCCTCGCCGGGCGCATCGTTGCCGGAGACCGCCCGCAGGGATTTCGTGGGGGCCGACCCCCGCGCGGTGCTGCACGAGGTCTACGGGTACGAGTCCTTTCGCGGCGAGCAGGCGGCAATCGTCGGCCAGGTGATCGCCGGCGGCGACGCCGTGGTGCTCATGCCCACCGGTGGGGGAAAGAGCGTCTGCTACCAGGTGCCTGCGTTGGTGCGCCCCGGTACGGGTCTCGTCGTCAGCCCCCTCATCGCCCTCATGCACGACCAGGTCGACGCGCTGCGCGCCAACGGCGTCCACGCGGCGTACCTGAACTCGACGCAGAGTCCCGACGAGCGCTCGGCGGTCGAACGCGCGTACCTCGCCGGTGAGCTCGATCTGCTGTACGTCGCCCCCGAGCGTCTGAACACCGACGCGACTTTGCGCTTTCTCGCACGCGGCACGCTGAGCGTGATCGCGATCGACGAGGCCCACTGTGTGTCGCAATGGGGCCACGACTTCCGGCCTGACTACCTCGCGCTCGGGGATCTCGTCGAGCGATTCCCCGGTGTGCCGCGCCTCGCACTGACGGCGACTGCCACGCCCGCGACCCACCGCGAGATCACCGAACGCCTGCGCATGCCAGACGCGCGGCACTTCGTGTCGAGCTTCGATCGCCCCAACATCCAGTACCGCATCGAACCGAAGACCGACCCGCGCAAGCAGCTCGCCGCATTTATCCGCACGCAACCCGCGGGTTCGGCAGGAATCGTCTATGCGCTCAGCCGTAAGTCCGTCGAGCAGACGGCGGACTATCTGCGCGCGCAGGGGTTCGACGCGCTGCCGTACCACGCCGGCCTCCCCGCATCTGAGCGCGCGGCCAACCAAGCGCGCTTTTTGCGAGACGACGGCGTCGTGATGGTGGCCACGATCGCGTTCGGCATGGGGATCGACAAGCCCGACGTCCGGTTCGTCGCGCACATCGACCTGCCGAAGTCGGTCGAGGGGTACTACCAAGAGACCGGTCGCGCCGGACGCGACGGCGACCCCTCGGTCGCGTGGATGGCCTACGGCCTCGGCGATGTCGTGCAGCAGCGCCGCATGATCGACCAGAGCCCGGGCGACCGCACCTACAAGGTGCGACTCGGTCAGCACCTCGATGCCATGCTTGCGCTGTGCGAGACCGTCTCGTGTCGGCGCCAGAACCTGTTGGCCTACTTCGGTCAGCAGTCGCCTGCCTGCGGCAACTGCGACACGTGCATTCAAGCTCCTGCCACGTGGGACGGCACGATCGCGGCACAAAAGCTGCTGTCGACCATCGTGAGACTCAAGCGTGAGCGCAACCAGGCCTTCGGTGCCGGGCATCTGATCGACATCCTGCGCGGTGCGTCAACCGAACGCATCCGGCAGCAGGGGCACGACACTTTGACGACATACGGTCTGGGCGCCGACCTCAGTGACCAGGACTGGCGCAGTGTCATTCGTCAGCTCCTCGCGCGCGGCATCCTTGTCGCGCAGGGCGAGTACGGCACGCTCGCCCTCGGCGAGCCGGCGGGTACCGTGCTGCGCGGTGAAGTCCAGGTGCTGCTGCGCCGCGACGTCATCGGGCGGGCCGGTACTACGCCGCGCGTGCGCAAGACCACGGCATCCGACACCCTTGACGAGGCTGACCGCGAGATGTTCGAGAAGCTTCGCGAGTGGCGCGCGGGCGTCGCGAAAGAGCTCGGCGTGCCGGCATACATCGTGTTTGGTGACGCGACACTGCGCGCGCTCGCCGAGCACCGACCGGCGGGGCTCGGCGACCTCGACGGCGTCACCGGCATCGGCGCCAAGAAGCGCGAGGCTTACGGTGAGGCCGTGCTCGAGGTGATCGCGGGCGGGTGACCGTAGCCGGATGAGCTCGGCCCGATGAGCCCGGGGCGCGGGGCTCAGCGAGCAGACGGCAAGACGTCCGCGAGGTGTGCGTCGAGGTGCGCCGCGACATCGACCGTTCGGTCGTACAGCCACTGATACTGCAGGCCGTCCCACAGGGCGACGAGCCACCGTGCCTCGTGTTCCGGGTCGCGGTGCGAGGGCAGATCTCCGTCCTGCTGTGCCGCGCGGAACAGGGCACTGAAGTACTGGATCGTCTTGTCGAAGCGATCCACGAAGTACTCGTGCGCGGGGTGATCACCCGGAACGGCTTCGCACGACAGCACGGCATACACCTCGATGAGCCCCGGGCTCTCGCGCGTGTTCGTCGCCGCCTCCTCGGCGAGGCTGCGCAGCTGGTCGGCGGCCGTGGCCTGCGCTGAGTACGAGGGGTGGCTCGCAATTCCCGCATCACGAGCACGCACGACCGCGCGCAGCAGGTCTTCTTTCGACGGATAGTGATGCAGCAGCGTCGACTTCGAGATCCCGATGTGCTCGGCGATGTTCTGGATGCTTGTATCGCCATACCCCTCGGCGGCGAAGAGCCTCATCGCGCCAGCCACGATGTCTTCGCGGCGCGCATGCCCGGAGCGATAGCCGGCGCTGGGCACCTGCTCCTCACCACCGAAAGAGGGGAGTTGCGGAAGCTCGTGGGCACCGGTTTCGGGCTGCTCGTCGGTGGCGTCAGACCACCCCGGTGCGTACGCCAGCAGGGTGGCATGATCGCCGAGCGTCGTGACCACGCTCACGCTGTCGGGTAGGTACTGCTCGATGACTTGCAGGCCATCCCATGCCGCCGTCAGGCGAAATGCCTCGCCCGCGGCATCCCTCTCCTCCTCGACCACACCGTGTGCTTGGGCGGCTTCGAATGCGTCGATCGACCACGGCAGCATCGTCGCGTAGCGCGCTCTCATGCGCTCGTGGGCAGGATGCTGTGTGCTCGACGCCTCGCCGATCAGCGTGGCGAACAGGGGGAGGTACCCCGGCACCGTTTCGTTCCGCGCGGCCACCTCTTCGAACACGAGCGCTCCGGGTTCGGCCGATTCGCTCACGATGAGGAGCGCCGCAAGGTTGTCAGCCTCGAGCGATTCCACGACGTGGGCGAGCAGGTCGGCCTTACCAGCGAAGTGCCGCAGCAGGCCAGGGTGGCTGATGCCGGCGGAGGCGGCGATCTCGCGAAGGGAGGTCGATCGGTAACCGCGCGTGGCGAAGAGTTCGCGTGCGGCGGCGATGATCGACTCCCGCGTGCGTGCCGTGCGTTCTGCGCGTAGCCCCGAGCCCGGCGTGCGCTCGCGGGCCTTGCTGATGGCTGCCATGCACTCCCCTTTGAAGTGTGACCATTCTGTCGCATACCGGTTGGTCGAGATTAAGTTACCAAATGGTCGGGTTTGAGGTACGCTTTTTTTCGGTGCCGAGGCTGGCACCTCACGCAGTTGTGGAAGGACCACCAATGACAGAGTTGTCGCCCGCGGCGAACGCCGCCGCCGTCGGTACGACGGGCTTCAAGGCGCCCGGCACGACCCCTGCCAAGACGCCGCGCGGATATCTCCCCGGTCTCGCAGGCATTAACTTCGGCGTCTATCTCGCGCTCCTCACGCCCGTGCTCGTCTCGATGGCCTTCAAGATCCAGCACATCACCGAGACCACCGAAGAAGCCACCGCCCAGCTGGGGATGGTCCTCGGTATCGGTGCGTTCTTCGCGCTGATCGCCAATCCGCTCGCCGGGCGCCTGTCTGACCGCACCACGTCGCGGTGGGGAATGCGGCGCCCGTGGATCCTCGGCGGCTCGCTGGTTGCGCTCGGTGCCTTCACGATCATCGGCATGGCCACCTCGATCTGGGTGGTGCTGGTCGCATGGTGCCTGGTGCAAGCATCCATGAACGCCGTCCTGGCCGCGGCCAACGCGACGCTGCCCGACCAGGTGCCGGTGAGCAGCCGCGGCAAGGTCTCGGGGATCGTCGGGCTCACCACACCCCTCGGAATTCTGGGCGGTAACGTCCTCGTCAACTTCCTCTCGGATGACCTCGCCCGCTTCGTCGTGCCCGGCGCGATCGCCACCGTACTCGCGGTGCTGTTCGTCTTGGTGCTGAAGGACCGCAAGCTCGAGCACAAGCCCGCGCAGAAGTTCACGCTGGGACAGTTCTTCGGTTCGTTCGTCTTCAACCCGGCCAAGCACCCTGACTTCGGATGGACGTGGCTCACGAAGTTCCTCGTGATGTTCGGCTACGCGGGCATCGCGACGTTCCTGCCCTTCTACCTCACCGAGAAGTTCGGTCTCGATGAGCAGACGGCGATCACGACGATCCTGATCGCGAACCTCGCTTCGATGGCCGCCATGGCCGTCTCGGGCCCCGTCGGCGGCATCCTGTCGGACCGCATCGGCAAGCGCCGCCCGTTCGTCGCCATCGCCGGCGTCATCATGGTCGTGGGTCTTGTCATCCTGGCCTTCGCGCCCGACATCACCACGCTGATCATCGCTCAGACGATCATCGGTCTGGGTGCCGGATCGTTCCTCTCGGTCGACCTGGCCCTGGCCACCGAGGTGCTGCCCGACCCGGACGACACCGCCAAGGACCTCGGCGTGCTGAACATCGCCAACGCCCTCCCGCAGTCCATTGCCCCCGCGATCGCGCCGGGAATCATCGCCCTCGGTGCGACCACCGCGCTCGGTGGCTACACCGTGTACTACCTGTTCGGCGCTCTGGTCGCCCTCGCCGGCGCCGTCCTCGTCTACCGAATCAAGGGAGTGAAGTAATGACCGACACCACCACTGCCAGCACGGCCGCGGCATCCGACCGCCCCTGGCTGAACGCTGATCTTCCGGTCGACGAGCGCGTCGAGCTGTTGCTCGCCGAGATGACCGTCGAAGAGAAGGCGGGGCTGTTCTTCCACACGATGATCGGTATCGGCTCGCTCGAAGAGCCGAACCCGGTGTTCGGAACGCCGTCGGCAGTCGACTTCGTCGAGCAGCGCCACATGACGCACTTCAACCTGCTCGGTGCGGCGCCCAGCGGGGCCGAGATCGCGGAATGGCACAACGCGCTGCAAGAGCTCGCGGCGTCGACGCGTTTGGGGATCCCCGTGACGCTGTCGACCGATCCGCGCCACTCGTTCAGCGACAACCCGGGGGCGGCGATCATGGCGGGGCCGTTCTCGCAGTGGCCCGAGACGATGGGCCTCGCGGCGATCGGAGACGAAGAGCTCGTCGAGCAGTTCGCCGACATCGCCCGCCAGGAGTACACCGCGGTGGGTCTGCGCGTTGCCCTGCACCCGCAGGTCGACCTCGCCACCGAACCGCGCTGGGCGCGGGGCACGGCCACATTCGGCGAAGACGCGGAGCTGGCCGGTCGCATGGGCGCCGCATACATCCGCGGCTTCCAGGGCGAGTCGTTCGGCGCGGCATCCGTGTCGACGATGACCAAGCACTTCCCCGGCGGCGGCCCCCAGAAAGACGGCGAAGACCCGCACTTCGCCTACGGCCGCGAGCAGGTGTACCCGGGCGGACAGTTCGAACACCACCTGAAGCCGTTCGAGGCAGCCTTCGAGGCGGGTACCCGCCAGATCATGCCGTACTACGGCATGCCCGTGGGCACCGAGTACGAAGAGGTCGGGTTCGGCTTCAACAAGTCGGTCATCACCGGTCTGCTGCGCGAACGCTACGGTTTCGACGGTGTCGTGTGCACCGACTGGGGCCTCATCAACGACGCGGCGATCTTCGGGCAGCCCTTCCCCGCGCGTGCGTGGGGTGTCGAGCACCTGTCGCCGCGCGAGCGCATGATCAAGGTTCTGGATGCCGGAGTCGACCAGTTCGGTGGGGAAGCGTGCCCCGAGATGCTCGTCGAGCTCGTCTCGTCGGGGGCGGTGGATGCCGCGCGCCTCGATGTTTCGGCTCGTCGCATCCTGCGCGAGAAGTTCGAGCTCGGCCTGTTCGAGAACCCGTTCGTCGACGCCGCGGCGGCCAATGATGTCGTCGGGCGCGCTGAGTTCCGTGCCGCGGGAGAGGCCGCACAGCGCGCCTCGATCACGGTGCTCACCAACAATGGCGTGCTGCCGGTGGCCGGTCGCCCGAAACTGTACGTCGAGGGCATCGCCGCTGAGGTTGCCGCGCAGTACGGCGAGGTCGTCTCGACGCCTGCAGAAGCGGATGCTGCGATCCTCCGGCTGCAGGCTCCGTACGAGCAGCGCGAGACGATGTTCGAGAACTTCTTCCACGCGGGGTCGCTCGACTTCCCCGAAGATGTCGTCGCGCACGTGCGCGAGGTCGCTGTCGCGGTGCCGACCGTGGTGGACGTTCTGCTCGACCGCCCCGCGATTCTCACCCCGTTCGTCGAGGACGCTGCCGCGATCACGGCGAACTGGGGCGTCAGCGCTGCGGCGCTGCTCGATGTTCTGACCGGTGCAGCTTCTCCGAAGGGACGGTTGCCGTTCGACCTTCCCCGGTCGATGGCGGCGGTGGAGGCATCCCGCCCCGACGTGCCGTTCGACACCGAAGACCCGCTGTTCCGCTTCGGGCACGGCCTCTCGCTGTAGTCGAGCTCACGACGGCGCCGCGCAGACCCTCGGGTCGCGCGGCGCCGTTGTTGTTTGTCGCAAGCGGTGTGGGGCGCCTTCGCGGCTGGCTACGCTGGTGAGGCACGACCTCGAGGAGTCACATGTCGGTCCGTGATACCAAGACCACGCGAGCCATCGCGGTGTCGGCGGTGAAGCTGTTCACCCGCGACGGATTCGCGGCGACGTCGGTGCGCGCGATCGCGGCGGACGCCGGCGTGGATCCTGCGCTGGTGATCCGCCACTTCGGCACCAAGGTCGACCTCTTCCTCGAGACGATGCGGTGGGAGCTGGACGCCGACGCGCTGTTCGCGGGTCCGCTCGATGAGTTGGGGCACGCGATTGTCACCCGCTTGCTGCAGACCGATGGCTCGGAGAGCGGCGTCTTTCTGGCGCTGTTGCGCGCCAGCGATGCGGGCGCGATCGGCACGAGCCTGACGCGCGCACACGAGGAGGGCTTCGTGGCTCCGCTGCGCCGTCGCCTGGCGGGGGAGGACGCCGACCTGCGCGCGCGCCTGGCCGCTGGTCTCGTCGGCGGGCTGTTCTACATGCTGTGGGTCGTCGGGGATACCGCCGCGGCCGCGGATCCTGAGGCCCTCGCGCGTCGGTATGGAGCGCTGCTTCAAGAGCTGATTACGCCCCTCTGACGCCACAGGTGCGTTCGCGGCGTAGGCTGTCAACAATGTTGACCGTCAACTTAGTTGACCCGACGGTCGCGAAAGGACTCACTCATGCAGATCTCTGACAAGGTCTTCGTCGTCACGGGCGGAGGCAACGGCATCGGACGCGAAGTGGCGCTCGAACTGCTGCGCCGCGGCGCCCGCGTGGCCGCCGTCGACCTCAACGAAGCCGGACTGGCCGACACCGCCGCGCTCGCCCCCACGGCGGGCACGCGCATCTCGACCCACGCCGTCAACATCGCCGATCGCGCGGCTGTGGAGGCACTCCCCGCTGCCGTGATCGAGGCGCACGGGCAGATCGACGGCATCGTCAACGTGGCCGGCATCATCCAGCCGTTCGTCCGCTTGCACGAACTGCCGTATGAGCAGATTGAGCGCGTGATGAACGTGAACTTCTGGGGCACCGTCCACATCGACAAGTCGTTCCTGCCGCACCTGCTTGAGCGTCCCGAGGCGAGCCTCGTCAACGTGTCGAGCATGAGCGCCCTGGTGCCGGTTCCCGGTCAGAGCGCCTACGGCGCCAGCAAGTCGGCCGTGAAGTCGCTCACTGAGGGACTTCATGCCGAACTTCGTGGAACGAACGTCGCGGTCACGGTTGTCTTCCCGGGCGCGGTTGGCACCAACATCACCGGCAACTCGGGTGTGACCACGCCCGGTGGCGCGGCCGCCGAAGCGGGCAAGGAGCACAAGACCACTTCGCCCGTGGACGCCGGTCGTCAGATCGTCGAGGCGATCGCGAAGGGCACCCCGCGCGTGCGCATCGGTGGCGACGCCCGCATGCTCGACCGCCTCGGCCGGCTCATGCCGACCAAGGCCATCGAGCTCATCGCCGACAAGATGAAGGACCTCCTCGACCGCGAGCCCGCGGCATCCGGTCGCTGATCCCGCTCACTTCACGACACCCCCTACCAGCCCCGCTGGTCAGGGGGTGTCGTGCGTGTGTGGTGGGGCTGTTGAAAATGCACAACCGCGTGCGGCGCCGCGACGCACGCGGGTTGTTGAAACCAACCAACGCTGTTGCCATGGGGTTGGAGGAGTCCTACCGTCAAGAGTGACTTAGCCTGTCCCTCACATCGAAAGGTGAGCCCATGGCCGACACCGCCGTCCGCTCGTCCATTCCCGCCCAGAGCAAGCGCACGCCCGCCGGTGGCGCGCCCACCGCTGCACACACGGCGGAAGAAGCATCCGAGTCCTGCATCGACATCGAGGCCGTCACCGATCTGCTGCTCGGCACGTGGGCAGACACTCGCCGCGAAGCGCGCGAAATGATCAAGGACCCTGCATTCTGGCGGCCGGATGGCATGCCGATGGCCGAGCACCGCGAGCGCGTGCTGGGTCAGCTTCACCTGTTGGTCGAGCACGGCGCGTCGCTCCGCGCGATGCCTAAGGAGTACGGCGGCCTCGAAGACAACGGCGCGAACCTCGCCGGCTTCCAGGAGCTCGTGCTTGCCGACCCCAGCCTGCAGATCAAGTCCGGCGTGCAGTGGGGCCTGTTCGGCTCGGCAGTGCTGCAGTTGGGCACCAAGAAGCACCACGACAAGTGGCTGCCGGGCATCGTCGACATGAGCATTCCGGGTGCGTTCGCGATGACCGAAACCGGGCACGGCTCTGACGTGGCAGCGATCGGCACCACCGCAACCTACGACCCCGACACCGAAGAGTTCGTGATCCACACGCCGTTTCGCGGTGCGTGGAAGGACTACCTCGGCAACGCCGCCGTGCACGGCAAGGCGGCGACGGTGTTCGCGCAGCTGATCACCGGTGGCGTCAACTACGGCGTGCACTGCTTCTACGTGCCCATTCGCGACGATGAGGGCGCGTTCCTCGACGGCGTCGGTGGCGAAGACGACGGCGTCAAGGGAGGGCTGAACGGCATCGACAACGGTCGCCTGCACTTCACCCACGTGCGCGTACCGCGCGAGAACCTGCTGAACCGCTACGGCGACGTCGCCGCCGACGGCTCGTACACGAGCGATATTTCCAGTCCCGGTCGCCGGTTCTTCACCATGCTCGGCGCGCTCGTACAGGGTCGCGTCTCGCTCGACGGTGCGGCGACGACCGGCACCGCGCTCGCGTTGTACATCGCGACGACTTACGCCAACCAGCGCCGGCAGTTCGACTCGGGTGCCGGCACCGACGAGGTGACGCTCCTCGACTACGGCAAGCACCAGCGCCGCCTCCTCCCGCTGATCGCACAGAATTACGCGCAGTTCTTCTCGCACGATGAACTGCTGCGCAAGTTCGACGGTGTGTTCTCGGGTAAGAAGGACACCCCCGAAGAGCGCGAAGACCTCGAGACCCTGGCCGCGGCCCTCAAGCCGCTGTCGACGTGGAACGCGCTCGACACCATTCAAGAGGCGCGCGAGGCGTGCGGTGGCTCGGGCTTCTTGGCCGAGAACCGTATGGTCGGCCTGCACCAGGACCTCGACGTCTACGTCACCTTCGAGGGTGACAACAACGTGTTGCTTCAGCTCGTCGGCAAGCGCCTGCTGTCGGACTACGCCAGCCAGTTCAAGGGGGCGGATGCCGCGAAGCTGGCGAAGTACGCCGTTGAGCACACCGCGGGCAAGATCTTCCACGGCGCGGGTCTGCGTCAGCTGGGTCAGTCGGTTGCCGACTTCGGCTCGACCGCCCGTTCGGTCGAGCTGGGCTTGCGCGCAGACCAGCAGCACGAACTGCTTGCCGGCCGCGTCGAGCAGATGGTTGCCGACGTCGCCGGGGCGTTGCGCCCGGCATCCAAGCTCTCCGCCAGTGAGGCAGCCGCCGTGTTCAACGCACACCAGGCGCAGTTGATCGAGGCCGCTCGCGCCCACGGCGAACTGTTGCAGTGGGAGGCCTTCAGCGACGGCATTGCCACCATCACCGACGCCGGCACGGCGCAGGTGCTCACGTGGTTGCGCGACCTGTTCGGTCTGCACCTGATCGAGAAGCACCTGGCGTGGTACCTGATCAACGGTCGACTGTCGGCGCAGCGCGCCGCAGCCGTGACGCGGTACATCGACCGACTGTGCGCACGGCTTCGCCCGCACGCGCAGGACTTGGTCGACGCCTACGGCTTTGAGCCCGAGCACGTGCGCGCACCGATCGCCTCGGGCGCCGAGCAGGCGCGACAAGACGAGGCTCGTGCCTACTACGAGAACCTTGCCGCGTCAGGCGAGGCACCCGTCTCGGAGAAGTCGCTCAAGAAGAAGTAGGTCTCGGCTCCCGGTGAGGGTGTCGGTGGCGCGGCATATGCTGACGCCGTGACGAACACCCTCACCGGCCCTGACGGCCTGGCGCGCTGTGCGTGGGTCGGCGACGACGCAGAGTACCGCCGCTATCACGACGAAGAGTGGGGTCGCCCGCTGCACGGCGACCGCGCGCTCTATGAGAAGCTGAGCCTCGAAGGCTTTCAAGCGGGACTGAGCTGGATCACGATTCTGCGCAAGCGACCGCGGTTTCGAGAGGTGTTCGCCGGTTTCGAGCCCGAGGTCGTCGCCGCTTTCGGTGACGCAGACGTCGAGCGATTGATGCAGGATGCCGGAATCATCCGCAATCGACTCAAGATCGAGGCGACCATCTCGAACGCCCGCCTGATGCTCGAGATGGCCGACGGTGAGTTCGATGCCTTCATGTGGGGCTTTGCGCCGCCTCGTCGCCCGCGCCCGGCGACGCTGGCCGAGGTCCCGGCCACGACAGCCGAGTCCGATGCGATGAGCAAGGCGCTGCGGAAGCGCGGCTTTCGATTCGTCGGCTCGACCACGATGTACGCGCTCATGCAGTCGTCGGGAATGGTGGATGATCACGTCGTCGGATGCCACCGCGCGGCATCCGACTGAGCCCTGCTGTGCCAAGACGGGCGGGTAATTATCCCCGTCGGTGAGGCTCGCACTCGGCCTTATGCTTTCTCGTGGAGGCCGACGAATGCCCGATGTGGACCTGAATCTCACTGCTCTCGGCGGTGCACGGGATCGTGTGTCGCGAGTGATCGACACGTTCGCATCGGCCGACCGCGTCAGCGACGAGATCGCCGCCCTCACCGGTGAACGGAGGCTGTCGAACCGCGTGCGCGACTTCGCCGACAACTGGGACCACAATCGCCGCGAACTCGAGGACGAACTCACCGTGGTGCGCGATTGGTTGGAGGCGATCGTCGATTCGGTCAGCGATCTTGACCGCTCGCTGGCCGATGGTGCGGGCGCCGGCTCGCAATGACAGCGGCGCTCGAGGCGGAGTTCTCCGATGTCTTCGAAGGCAGGCCGGATGAACTCGGCGCGCGTGCGGATCGACTCAGCGCAACGGCGGAAGCGATTCTGGCGGCAGCTGATGCCCTGCGCGATCTGGTGGATGAGCAACGCAGCCTCGCGACGGATGCGGTGGGGGAGACCGCGGACGAGTCCACCGCAAAGATGCGCCGCGCCGGCCGCCGCTACGAGCGGACCGCTCAGGCACTCACCACGTATGCCGTCGAGCTTGCGCCCATCCAGGCCGCGGCCCGAAGCGCGATCGCCGACGCCGAGCATCAACAGTCTCGGCAGTACATGCTGCAAGCACACCTCGCCGACATCGAGATCGACATCGTGCAGGCGGAAGCGCGGGGCGTATCCACCGCCGCACTCGAATCAGATCGCTGGGACGCGTACGCGGGCTTGAGCAGCGCCGCCGCGGGGCTCGAAGATGCCCGGCGCACCCTGTACGACGCGCGGGAGCAGATTCGGGATGCCGCGGATCGAGCGATCTCGGCCATCGAGGTGGCGATCGAGGACGGCAAGGACTCGTTCGGCGACAACTGGGATCAGTTCTGGGGTGGAGTGCGCGACTTCTTCTCGCCCGTCGCCGAATGGGCCCAACGGGCGTTGAAGGTCGTCACCACCGTCCTCATGGACCGAATAAGCGCGGCAGTGTCGGCACTGGTGGTCGCGGTGCTGATGCTCGTGGGCGCGCTCGTGATCGGCTTCATCGTCACGACCCTGGGGACTGCCGGGCTGATCGTCGTGGCGGCGATCCTTGCGGCGGCGCTGCTCGCGCTGGTGATCACCGAGTCGCTGGGCAAGCCGGTAAAGGTGGGGGGCACGCACGTTACCACCGAGGGGGCAGACACGGACGTCAACAAGGCGGAAGCCCGCGACTATCAGGGGATCATGCAGGACCTTGCCGAGCAGGATCTCAACGGCTTGTTTGTCAAGACCGAGATCCGCGTCGTGGCGATTCGGGATGCCGCGGGAGAAGTGATCTCGTGGCGCATCCAGTTGCCGAGCACGCAGGCCTGGTCGCCGACGAATACGGACGGAGCGCTCAACGACGCGCGCACGGACGCGATGCTCGCTCTGTTCCCGGGTGTGCCCACGCAATACGAGAGCGCGGTGTGGGATGCGATGACCGATGCCGGGGTCTTCGAAAGTGAGGCGCCGATCATGTTCACCGGGTGGTCTCTCGGCGGCATGATGGCTGGCGAGCTTGCGACCGATGCGCGCGTCGCGGATCGCGTCGAGTCGGTGTTCACCGCGGGCGCGGCGATCGACAAGCACTACAGCGACATTCCGCAGGGCGTGCGCGTGACGCAGATCAACAACGGCATCGACCCGGTGCACACTCTCGAGTTCAGCGGGCTCGGCGCGGAGGACTACGTGCGCACCGGGGGCACGTGGCAGACGTACCGCCCCTTGGCCTGGCCGATTCACGAGGCGACCATGTACGGTACAGAAGCGGAGCGCTTCCTCCCCGAGCCCCGTGCCGGCGATGAGATCTTCTTTGCCGCCGAGGGGAGCGCCAGCTACGAAGACGTATACGTGGCGGAGTACACGAGAGGCTCGTGATGAGGGCAGCGGAAAGAGGTACCGGGTGCTGAAGCGCACAGGCGCGCTCGCCGTCGCGATCATCCTCGGCGCCCTGACTCTGAGCGGTTGCGCCGCCAACCCCGATGTCTCTTCGCTTGAGACCGAACTGCAGACAGTGCCCGGTGTGGACGCCGCTCGAGCGACGGTCGCGCACTCGGGCGCGCCGTGGAACACCGACATCGTGGTGCTGCTCTTCGTCGAGGACCCCACGGTCGACAGTGTTGCCGACGTCACGCGCGCCAGCGCGCCGGTGTTCCTTGCCGACGATGCCACCGCCAAGCGCGGTGTCAGCCTGTTCGTCACCGATGCCGACCCGACGGAGTACGACCCGGTGACCCACAGCAGCACCCAGAACTTCCAGAACATGGATTCTGTCGCAGACGAGCTGGGCGTTGGCTCGGGCTCGGGCGGGCTATTGGTGTTGTCGGGTGACGACCTGCGCGCGCTCGCTGACGCGCAATGACCGCGCCGAAACTCACCTTCTCGCTCCCCGGCACCTGGGTCCGGATCGACCCGCAGGATTCGGCCGTGGCTCACGCGCAGATCGACGAGTCCGTGCGCGCGGTGCTGGGCGTCGCTGATGACGGAGCAGCCGCGCGCCGCCGCGTGCGCGATGCGCTGCGCGAGGCGGCAGATCGGGCCCGAGAAGCGAAAGCCCAGGCGCTGTTCCTGTGCACCGAGCTGGTGCCGGGCCTCGCTACGCCAGTCACGCTCACCGTTCATGCGCCCGAGGGGATGCGGATGAGTCCCGCCGTGGGCACATCACCTGCCGCCGTGCTCGAGGTGCTCGAAGAGAGCTTCCGCGCGCTTCAGGTTCCGGGCATCGACGCCGCGACCCGGATCACTGGCCCGCAGACTCGCGCCCTACGCATCATGCGCACGTGGGAAGAGGTGGCCGATCATGACGGAGTGCGCGTCAGCGGCATCCGAATCCAGGCGCAATACTGGTTCGCGGTTCCGGGAACCAAGCAGGTCGTCCTCGCGTCTTTCGCGTCGCCCCTGGGCGAACTCGCCGATGCGATGACACACCTGTTCGACGCCATCGCCCACTCGGCCGCATTCCTTCCCGAATAGGCGCCGCCAGCGACGCCAGGTCTGGGAAATGTCCGTCCCGGGCGTCAGAATGAAGCGGCGCCAGATTCGTGCGCTGCCGACCGAGAGGACCCCATGGCCGAGGCATCCGTCCACATCGCCGATTCGCACGAAGTCATCCGCGTGGTGGGGGCGCGCGAGAACAATCTGAAGAACGTCGATGTCGAGATCCCGAAGCGGCGACTCACGGTCTTCACCGGCGTCAGCGGTTCGGGGAAGTCATCGCTCGTGTTCGCCACGATCGCCAACGAGTCCCAGCGGCTGATCAACGAGACGTACCCGACGTTCGTGCAGCAGTTCATGGGGCAGCTGAACCGCCCCGACGTCGACGCGCTCGAGAACATCAGCCCCGCGATCATCGTCGATCAGGAACGCATGGGCGCCAACTCCCGCTCGACCGTGGGCACCGCGACCGACGCGCACGCCATGTTGCGCGTGCTGTTCAGCAGGCTCGGGCAGCCGCACGTCGGTTCTCCTCAGGCGTTCTCGTTCAACGTGCCCTCGGTCAAGGGTGCGGGTGCGGTGACGATGGAGAAGGGCGGCGAGAAAATCAAAGAGCGCCGCTCGTTCGAGATCACCGGGGGCATGTGCCCCGCCTGTGAAGGTCTCGGTCAGAAGAGCGACGTCGACCTCGACGAGTTGTACGACAAGACCAAGTCGCTCGCCGAGGGCGCCATCACCGTTCCCGGGTACAGCGCAGACGGCTGGATGGTGCGCGGGTTCACCGAATCCGGTTTCGTCGACCCCCACAAGCCGATCCAGGACTACACCGAACAGGAACTCGCCGACTTTCTCTACAAAGAGCCGACGAAGGTCAAGATCCAGAACATCAACATGACTTACGAGGGGCTTGTGCTCAAGCTCACGAAGTCGATGCTCCAGAAGGATCGCGACAGCCTGCAGCCTCACGTGCGCGCGTTCGTCGACCGTGCCGTGAAGTTCGCCGCGTGCCCCGCCTGCGAAGGCACGCGCCTCAACGAAGGCGCCCGCTCGTCGAAGATCGCCGGAGTGAGTATTGCGGATGCCGCAGCCATGCAGATCACCGATCTCGCCGCGTGGCTCGAGACCGTGACTGACCCCGCGGTCGCCCCGCTCATGGCGGGGCTCCGGCAGTTGATCGATTCGTTCATCGCGATCGGACTGGGCTACCTGTCGCTCGACCGTGCCTCGGGGACGCTCTCGGGCGGGGAAGCGCAGCGCACCAAGATGATCCGGCACCTGGGGTCATCGCTCACCGACGTGACCTACGTGTTCGATGAGCCCACGGCAGGTCTGCACCCGCACGACATCCAGCGCATGAATGCCCTGTTGCAACAGCTCCGTGACAAGGGCAACACGGTGCTGGTCGTCGAGCACAAGCCCGAGGTCATGGCGATCGCCGATCACATCGTCGATCTCGGTCCGGCCGCGGGCCGTGCGGGAGGCGAGATCCAGTACACCGGGGATCTCGCGGGGCTGCGGTCCTCGGGCACGATCACCGGCCGTCATCTCGACGACCGCGCACAGCTCAAGGCCGCCGTGCGCTCGGCCACCGGCAGTCTGCCGATTCGTGGCGCGACGCAGCACAACCTGCGCAGCGTCGACGTCGACGTTCCGCTCGGAATTCTCACCGTGGTCACCGGAGTCGCCGGATCGGGCAAATCGTCGCTCATTCATGGCAACGTGCCCGCGTTCGATGATGTCGTGGTCGTTGATCAATCGGCGATCAAAGGATCGAGGCGCAGCAGCCCCGCGACCTACACGGGCCTGCTCGATGTCATCCGCAGCGCTTTCGCCAAGGCGAACGGCGTGAAGCCGGCGCTCTTCAGCGCGAACTCGGCGGGCGCGTGCGAAGCGTGCAAGGGCCTCGGGGTGATCATCACCAATCTGGGCTTCACTCAGAGCGTCGAGACGTTGTGCGAGGTGTGCGAGGGCTCGGGGTTCAGCGACACCGTGCTCGAGTATCGGCTCGAGGGAAAGAACATCGCCGAAGTGTTAGCCATGTCTGCCGACGAAGCCGCGGGATTTTTCACGAAGGGCCCCGCGCACACGACGCTGTCGCGCATGATCGATGTCGGGCTCGGCTACATCACGCTCGGTCAGGCCCTCAATACGCTCTCGGGCGGAGAGCGCCAGCGACTCAAGCTGGCCATCTCGATGGCCAAGAAGGGTGCGATCTACGTTCTTGATGAGCCGACGACGGGTCTGCACCTCGCCGACGTCGACAATCTGCTGCGACTTCTTGATCGCCTCGTGGATGCCGGGAACAGCGTGATCGTGATCGAGCACCATCAAGCAGTGATGGCGCACGCCGACTGGATCATCGACCTCGGCCCGGGGGCGGGGCGCGACGGAGGAAGCGTGGTGTTCGAAGGAACACCGGCCGAGCTCGTCGCGTCGGCCTCGTCGCTCACCGCCCAGCATCTGGCCGAGTACGTCGCGAGCTGATCGTAGGACGGGGAATTGTCCCCGTCAATGGCGTACGGAGGCCTCTCGCTGCCGGGTTATCCTGATCGGGCCGTAGTTTCGCTCCGACTGTGACCATTCGCGCGGGCGAGATTATCACTACCACACCGCAACCACTCCGGGGGTCGACCGCGCCATGACAGCCTTCGCCTGGATGCGCGCCCGCCCGCGGGCTGTGGCATCGGCGTCGGTGCTGTCTGCTTCGGCCGTGGTGATTACGTCGCTCGCTTTCGCCTACGAGGGATTACCCACGACCGAAGTCGATCTTCACGACGGCGGCGTCTGGGTGACGAAGCAGTCAAGCTTGCTGATCGGTCACTTCAACCACCAGTCCCAGGTACTGGACGGCGGGCTGCGCACGTCCGCGGACGAGTACGACATCCTGCAGTCTGGTGACGACGTCATCATGGTCGATCAGGCGGCATCCGCCATCACGACGATCGATCCCGCGATGGTCACGCTCACCGATTCGAGCAACGTTCCCGCCGGCGCGAAGGTCGCCCTTGGCGGGCCGACGATCGCGGTGCTCGACTCTGCGAGTGGTGCGCTGTGGGTCGCTCCTGTTGACAGCGTCGGTGCACTCGAAGTCGCTGGTGAGGAACCGACGGTCGAGTTGGGACCGGACAGTGATGTGACGGTCGGTCTCGACGGCACGGTCTACGCGGTCTCGCCAGAGAATGCCGAGATCATCACCGTGCCCGTCGATGCGGAGGGCGAGGCGGAAGAGCCGTCGCGTGCGGGCATCGAGGAGCTTGCCGATAGTGACACCCTGACGATCACCGCCGTCGGCGACACCGCCGTCGTGCTGGATGCGGCATCCGGCTCTGTCATCACTTCTCGCGGCCTCCGCGCGGAGATCGGCGCGAGCGATGACGCCGTCCTGCAGTACGCGTCGGCACAATCCGACGCCGCCCTTGTGGCGACATCGGATGCTCTGGTGCGGGTGCCCTTCGATGGTTCGGATCCGGTGGAGATTCCCGCTGGAGCGAACGGCATTCCCGCAGCCCCCGTCTCTCTGTTGGGGTGCGCGTACGGCGCCTGGTCGGCATCGGCGATGTTCATCCGCGACTGTGTCGGCACCGATGACGACCTGACCGCTCCGATTTCGGGCGCCGACGAGACAGCGCAGCTGAAGTTCCGCGTCAATCGCGACGTCATCGTGCTCAACGACATCATCGGGGGCACCGCGTGGATGGCGAGCGACGATCTTCAAGAGGTCGACAACTGGAACGACATCACCCCGCCCGAAGGTGAGGCGGAGGAGAACGACGAAGACACCGCCGAAGAGACGGTCGAGACGACGCTGCCCGAGCGCAGCGAGAAGAACACCGTGCCCATCGCGGTCGATGACACCTTCGGCGTGCGCCCGGGCCGCAGCACCGTGCTCCCCGTGCTCGACAACGACACCGACGCCGATGGCGACGTGCTCACCGTCACCCTGCCCGAGGGTGGCCCTTCGCTCGGTGACGTGCAGTCGATCAACGCCGGATCCGGCCTGCAGATCGCCGTTCCCGAGAACGCCGCCGGGACCGCGTCTTTCGAATACGAAGTGGATGACGGCCGTGGTGGCACGGCCAGCGCCACCGTGGCGCTCACCGTGCGGGGCTGGGAGACCAACAGCGCACCCAAGCAGAAGCGCATCACATCGCTGATCGTCGAATCCGGCGGGGTGGTCGATTACAACGTCCTCCCCGACTGGATCGACCCTGACGGTGACGACGTCTTCCTGCGGTCGGTGGTCCCCGCCGAAGGCGACGAGGTCGACTTCACCGCCGACGGGCGCATCACGTACCGAGCCCTGGGGCTCACGAACGGTCGCAAGGACGTCGAGATCACCGTGTCGGATGGCGACAAGGCGACGCAGGGGATCGTCCGCATCGACGTACGGCCGGCAGGGTCGACCGATCCGGTGACGAACGCCGACCACATCCAGGCGCGCGTCGGTCAGACGGTGACAGTATCGCCCCTGGCGAATGACACGAGCGGAAGTACCGAGCCGCTGCGCCTCGCGCGGGTCGACGAGATCGACGGGGCGCGGGTCCGGGCCGACTTCGGCGCCAACCGCTTCTCGTTCGTTTCGGACTCGGCCGGCGTCTACTACGTGCAGTATCTCGCCGCCGTCGGCTCGCGCATGGCGCCCGGCATCGTGCGTATCGACGTGACCGAACCGGAACTGACCGAGCTGCCACCGGTCGCCGTCCGCGATGTCGCCCTGCTTCCTAGCGGTGGCGAAGTCCTCGTGAACGCGCTGGCGAACGACACCGACCCGAGCGGCGGGGTCTTGGTGATCCAGTCGGTGTCTGTCAATCGCGACAGCGGGGTGTCGGTGTCTGTGCTCGGCCACGAGACGCTCCGCATCTCGGACACGGCGGCTCTCACGGAGCAGATCGTGATCGGCTACACGATCTCGAACGGCCGCGACAGCGCCGACGGTGAAGTGGTGGTCATTCCGGTGCCGCCGCCGTCGAAGCTACGCCCGCCGGTGGCGAACGACGACGAAGTGGTCGTTCGTGTCGGTGACGTGGTGACGATCCCGGTGCTCGACAACGATTACCACCCGAACAACGACCGGATGACGGTCGCCCCCGATCTCGTCGAGCCCTTGCCGTCCGCCGATGAGGGCGAGATCTTCGTCTCGCAGAACACCGTGCGCTTCCGCGCGGGCACAGAACCCGGCACGACCTACGCCACCTACGAGGTCGTCGACAGTGCGGGGCAGAAGGATGCCGGCTACATCACGATCCAGGTGCTCCCGCGGTCGGATGAGACTAACCAGGCGCCGAAGCCACGCGACATCACCGCGCGCGTGCTGACGGGTGCGCAGACCCGCATCCCGGTGACCTTGGATGGCATCGACCCCGACGGGGACTCGGTGGAATTGGTGGGGATCGCCTCGGCTCCCACGAAGGGCCGCGTGATCGAGGTCGGTGCGAATTCGCTCACGTATGAAGCCGTCGGCGACGCCGTCGGCGAGGACGTGTTCACGTATCGCGTGCGCGACAACCTCGGCCAAGAGGCCACAGCCGCAGTGAGGGTCGGTATCGCGCCGTCGCTCGCGTTCAACCAGGCGCCGTACGCGGTGAAGGATTCCGTGGTGATGCGCCCCGGCCGCTCGGTCGCCGTCCCGGTGGTCGCCAACGACTCTGACCCCGAGGGCGACAGGCTGACGTTGCTCAGCGACGGGCTGATCCTGCCGGAGAACTCTGAGCTCGACGCCGAGGTGCTCGGGGACCGCGTGATCGTCACCGCACCGGCTGAAGAAGGCAACACCTCCCTGCAGTACACGATTCGCGACGAGCGCGGTGCCGAGGCGATCGCGGTGCTGCAGATCACGGTCGACGAAGACGTGCCCCTCCTTCGTCCCATCGCCCGAGACGACCGCGTGCTGGTTGACGAGATTAGTGAAGAGAACACCGTCGACCTCGAGGTGCTGGCCAACGACGAAGACCCCGACGGGACCATCGACGGGCTCGAGGTGTCGCTCAGCGGCGTCGAGACCGGCGCGCGCGTGCTCTCAGACGGGATGGTGCGGATCACGCTCGAAGACCGCCCGCGCCTGTTGACCTACACCATCACCGATCAGGACGGGCTGACGGCATCCGCTTTCATCGGTGTTCCTTCTCTCGAAGGACTCCCACCGACGCTGATCTCGACCGAGCCGCTCGAGGTGAAGAGCGGGGAGACCGTCGAGATTCCGCTCACCGATCACGTGCGCACCTCCACGGGGAAGAAGCTCGTCATCACCGAGGCTGCGAAGGTCAGTGCGGTCCACGGCAACGGTGACGCGCTCGTGAAAGACCAGACGACACTGGTGTACACGTCAGCAGATCGATACTTCGGCCAGGATGCCCTGACGTTCGAAGTGACCGACGGGACGGGGCCCGACGACCCCGAGGGCATCAAGGCCACCCTGACGTTGCCGATCACGGTGCTCCCGCCCGACAACCAGCCGCCCACGTTCACCAACGGAGCGATCAGCGTCGCGCCCGGTGAAGAGGCGGCATCCCTCGACCTGCGCGCGCTCACCGCCGACATCGACGAGGGTGACCTCGACTCGATGTCGTACACGCTCGTGGGTGGATCGCCCGATGGCATGAGCGCGTCGATCGACGGCCAGACCCTCCTCGTGAGCGCAGACGTGGCGACCCCCAAGGGGACGCAGGCGACGCTCGCCCTCAGCATCACCGATGGTGAGACCGATCCGATCGCCGGTGACGTCGTGGTCACCGTCACCGCGTCGACCAAGCCGCTCGCGACGGCCGTCGACGATGTCGTCGCCGAGGCGCACCAGGGTGTTCCGGTGTCGGTGCCCGTGCTGCGCAACGACGTCAGTCCGTTCCCGGGCGAGCCGCTCACGTTGGTCTCGGCGCTGCCCGAGACGGCCGGTGGCCTGGCCGAAGTCACGGGTGACGAAGTGCTCGTGAGCCCGGAGCCTGACTTCGTCGGAACACTGGTCGTGCGGTATCGGGTGCAGGATGCCACGGCAGACCCTGACCGCGAGGTCGAGGGTCGCATCACGCTCACGGTGCTCGGGCGCCCCGATATCCCTGGTACGCCGACGGTCTCGAGCGTGCAAGACCGCACCGTCGTGTTGTCGTGGACCCCGCCCGCAGACAACGGTGCCGAGATCACGGGGTACACCGTGTCGGCGGTAGCGCAGGACTACACCAAGGAATGCGCGGCAACGACGTGCACGCTGGACGGACTCACCAACAACGTCGAGTACAACTTCACCGTCATCGCCCACAACCGCGTCGGCGACTCTGACGCATCGGCGCCTTCGGCGACGGCACGGCCGGATGCCCGACCCGACACGCCGGCTCCGCCGACGCTGAAGTTCGGCGACCGCTCGTTGCAGGTGGCGTGGGTGACCCCGACCACTCCCGGGTCTCCGGTCGAGTCGTTCACGCTGGAAATCTCACCGGCCCCGCCGTCGGGCATCGCACAGAAGACCAAGGTGACGGGCAACTCGCTCGTCTGGGATGGCCTGGAGAACGGCACGAACTACCAGGTGCGCGTGCGCGCCCATAACCGCGCGCCCGACCCGTCGAGCTGGAGTCCCTGGTCGGCATCGGAGGTTCCCGCACGTCAACCCGATGCGCCGGCCGCGCCGAGCGTGGCGCGTCTAGAGCCGGTCGGATCGCAAGCGCAGCTCGAGGTGGCCTGGACGCAGCCGACGACCAATGGCGCCGACATCGAAGGCTACGAACTGCAGGTGCGCCAGGGGTCGAGCGTTGTGCGCACGATCACCGGAATCCCAGCGGGTCAGCGCACGCAGGCCATTTCGGTGGGCACGTCCACGACCGACTACACCTTCCGCGTCCGCGCAAGCAACAAGGCAGGCTGGAGCGAGTGGGGTGCGACCTCGTCGCCGCGGCGCGCCTTCGGTGAGCCGGGGGCACCGTCGAACGTGTCGGCAGTGCCGGGGGACCGACGGCTCACGGTGAGCTACTCCGCGGCATCCGGTAACGGCGCAACGGCGTCAGAGCTGCGCTACGAGTACTCCCTCAGCGGTGGCGGGTGGAACGCGTTGCCGAGCAACAACGTGATCACGGGCCTGACGAACGGCACCAACTACACCGTGCGCCTGCGCGCGTACACCGCGCTCGATGGCGTGCGCTACAACGGCCCCGCATCGACGGCGTCGGCGGCACAGAAGCCGTACGGTCCTGTCGGGACCCCCGGCGCATCAGCCAGCCGGAGCGGGCGCGACATCACCTTCAGTTGGAGCGCTCCGGCGCAGAACGGGCGAGCGATCGATCAGGTGCAGATTCGCATCGACGGCGGCGGGTGGCAGAACGTGGCGAACAACGGTTCGCGTACCAACACGTACGCGTACAGCACCACCCACAAGATCGAGGTACGCGCGTACGACACCGAGGGTCAGGTGAGCAACGTCCGGTCCGCCTCGGCGACGACGGTCGCCGCACCACCACCGCCGCAGGCACGAGCGTGGACCACGAAGGGCACGCGCACCAACAGTGCGACGTGCACAACGACGCTGTGTCACAAGATGGTGCTGCACACCGAGAACTTCCCCGCGGGGAACTACAGGGTGCGTTGTGCGCACTACGCGACGCCCGGTGGGTTCAGCACCTACAACAACGTCTACATTTCGGGCTCGTTCACGCGCGAGTTCGGCTGCCACTTCGGCGGCGCAGCCGGCACCCAAGCCTGGTTCATCATCGACGGCTGGGGAACCAGCGAGAGGGCGACGTGGTGATGCCCCGACTGCTTCACACTCTTCGAGAGGAAACGACACCATGACCATGACACCCGAACAAGCCAGCTGGTTCCAAGGCACGTTCTCGCGCCTGGTCGACAACGTCGATCAAGCCCTCATGGGCAAGCGCGAGGTGGTCGGTCTCGTGCTGGCGAGCATGATCGCCGAGGGCCACGTGCTCCTCGAAGACGCGCCCGGAACGGGAAAGACCAGCCTCGCCAAGGCGCTCGCGGCGACCGTGCAGGGCACGAGCACGCGCATCCAGTTCACTCCTGACCTTCTGCCCAGCGACGTGACGGGTGTGACCATCTACGACCAGGCGCAGCACAAGTTCGAGTTCCACCGGGGACCGGTGTTCTCGTCGATCGTGCTCGCCGACGAGATCAACCGCGCATCGCCGAAGACGCAGTCCGCGCTGCTCGAGGTGATGGAAGAATCCCGCGTGACGGTGGACGGCACGGCGCACCCCGTGGGGCGGCCGTTCCTGGTGATCGCGACCCAGAACCCCATCGAGCAGGCCGGTACCTACAAGCTGCCCGAGGCGCAGCTGGACCGCTTCCTCATCAAGACATCGATCGGCTACCCCGACCTCGACGTCGCCGAGCGCATCCTCGCCGGTGCCGCAGAGCGCAACCCCGCCGACCGACTGACGGCGCTCATCACCACCGGCGCGGTGGCGGACATGGCCGACCTCGCCGCGACCGTGCACGTCGAACCGGCCGTCTTGCGCTACGCGGCCGAGCTCGCGCAGGCCACGCGCGATCACGCGTCCACCCGCTTGGGTGTCTCGGTGCGCGGCTCGTTGGCGATGATCCGCATCGCCAAGGTGTGGGCTGCCTCGCACGGGCGTCACTACGTCACGCCCGACGACATCAAGCACCTCGTCGAGCCGGTGTGGACCCACCGCCTGGTGCTCGACCCCGAGGCGGAATTCTCCGGAATCACGGCCGAGACCGTGATCGCCCGTGTCGTCGAGGACGTCGCCGCGCCGCAGGCGAGGGCCGTGGCCTGATGACCACATCGACGGCTGCTGTCGCTCCCGAGGTCGAGGAGCGACGGTCATGGTGGACGGATGCCGCGGGCCACGCGTCATCGGTCATCGTGGCGCGCCTGCGCGCCGTCGTGAAAGTGGTGCGCCCGGCGACGTGGGTGCTGATCGGTGTGGCGATCACTCTCTGGATCGCCGGCGCGGCGCTGGGCTGGTTCGAACTCACCGTGACGGCCGTCGTGATGACGGCGGTCCTTGCCCTCAGTGCCCTGTTCCTCATTGGTCGCACCGCGTACGACGTGTCCCTCGACCTCACCCGCACGCGCGTGGTGGTCGGAGACCGGGCCGTCGGCGCGCTCACGCTCTCCAACACCGGCTCGCGGGCGATCCTGCCCTCGCGTGTCGTCCTCCCCGTGGGTAGTGGGCGCGGTGTGTTCGCGGTGGGCAGGCTCGCACCCGGCGCCGAAGTGGAAGAGCTGTTCGCGATTCCGACGAATCGGCGCGGCGTGCTCTCCGTGGGCCCGGTCAGCGTCGTGAGAGGCGACCCCCTCGGCCTGTTCGAGCGCGTCCACCACCGAGACGAGCCCGTCGACCTGTATGTGCACCCCCGCACCGTGTCGTTCGAGGGCCAGTCGCTCGGGTTCTTCCGCGACCTCGAGGGCATGTCGGCCCGTGACCTGTCGCCTGACGACGTCTCGTTCCACGCCCTGCGCGAGTATCAGCCGGGCGATGACCTGCGGCACGTGCACTGGAAGTCGACCGCACGCACCGGCACCGTGATGGTGCGCCAGTACGAAGAGACACGGCGCTCCCACTTCGTGTTGGGACTGTCGCGCAACCCCGCCGACTACGCCGATGCGGAGGAGTTCGAGCTCGCCATCTCGGCCGCCGGTTCGCTGGGCCTGCGCGCGATCCGCGACTCACGCCAGGTCGACCTCCAGGTGCAGGGCCGGCAGCTCGCCGCGGCTTCGGGCAAGCGCCTTCTCGACTCGCTCGCGGCGCTGGAGTCGTCGCGCTCCCGCGACCCGCGCCTTCTCGACCTGGCGGGTACGGTCGCGGCATCCCTTCCCCTCGCGTCGGTCGTGGTGTTGTTGTGCGGCTCCTCCGTCGACGTCGCGACCCTGCGCGCCGCCTGCGCGCGCCTGCCCTACGGCGCGCGCGTTCTGGTGATCGTGGCCGACTCGGGCGCGGCATCCAGTCGCTGCCGCATTGCCGAAGCAGACGTCATCACCATAGGGTCGCTCGATCAGTTGCCGCCGGCTCTGCGAAAGGTGCTCGCATGACCCGGACGCCGATCCCGCGCAAGCGGTGGCTCGCTGACCTCAGCGCCACCGTCTTGCTGCTGGCCGTGCCCATCGTCGGGTTCTGGCCGACGTTCGCCGGGCCCGGGTATCTTCCCGCGGTTGTCGGCGCGGCGATCTTCGGCGTTGCGATTGCGGCCGTGGCGGCCTGGCGGGGATGGAGCGCGCTGACCATCGCGGCGATCACCGTCGTGACGTACTTCATCGTCGGCCCCGCCTTGGCCGTGCCGCAGGCGACCGTGTTCGGCATCCCGACGCTGGATGCGTGGACGCAGCTGGCGCTCGGTGTCGTTACGTCGTGGAAGCAGATCCTCACCACGGTGGCGCCGATCCCCGCCGCCGAGGGGTTCCTCATCGCCCCCTTCCTGCTCACGCTCGTCTCGGCCGTTCTCGTGACGTCGCTCGCGCTGCGCGCCCGGCATGCCGCGTGGGCTCTGCTTCCGGCGGGAGCGTTCCTCGCGTTGCAGATCGCGCTGGGTACCTCCGATCCGGCACTGCCCGTGATCGAGGGTGTGGTGTTCGCGGTTGTCGCGATCGTCTGGTTGGCGGTGCGGCAAGCATGGGCTCCCGCGCAGGGCGCGGTATCTCTCGGCGAGGGACCGGTGTCCACGTCGCACGTGCGTCGGGTGCTGACCGGAGCGGGCGTTGTCGCGCTGGCCGTGGTCATCGGGGTCGCTACCGCGGGCTTTGCCGCGCCCGCGGGCCCGCGATACGTGCTGCGTGACGTGGTGATTCCCCCGTTCGACGTGAAGGAGTACGCCAGCCCACTGCAATCGTTCCGCGGCTACGTGCGTGACTTCGACGCTGATCCTCTGTTCACCGTGTCGGGTCTTCCGCAGGGTGCGCGCGTGCGCATCGCCGCGATGGACGCGTATTCGGGCACGGTATACAACGTCTCTGAGGGCGGCGCGGGGTCATCGAGCGCGTTCGTGCCGGTGCGTCCCGAAATGTCGCCCGATGCCGAGGGCACCCCGGCGAGTGTTCACGTGCAGATCGCCGACCTGAAGGGCGTGTGGTTGCCGACGGTGGGCGCCGTGACCCAGATCGGTTTCGCCGGGGAGAGCGCTGATGACCTTCGACGCGCGGCGCACTACAACGCGGCGACGCAGACGGCGGTTCTTACCTCGGGTGTGCAGCCCGGAGCCGAGTACGACCTCGACGTGGTGATCCCCGAGACGCCGAACGACACGGCACTGGCCGATACGCCGTTCGCGCCGGTGCGCATGCCGGCCCAAGAGGGCGTGCCGCAGGACTTCGTCGAGATCGCCTCACAGGCCGTCGCCGACGCCGAGACCCCGATCGAACAGGTGCGCGCGCTGCAGCAGTCGCTCTCGGAGCGAGGGTTCTTCAGTCATGGCCTCGAGGGAGAGCCCCTCTCGCGCGCCGGGCACGGTGCCGAGCGCATCACCACCCTGCTCGGCTCGGAGCAGATGGTCGGGGATGACGAGCAGTACGCCGTCGCGATGGCGTTGCTGGCGAACTCGATCGGCATCCCCGCACGCGTAGTGATGGGGTTCCACCCCGACGAGAACCAGACGGCTTCGGGCGTATTCACGGCCACGGGCGAGAACCTGCACGCGTGGGTCGAGGTCGCCTTCGACGGGGCCGGCTGGGTGCCGTTCGATCCGACGCCGCCCGAAGATCAGGTTCCGAGCGACCAGACCACCAAGCCTCGGGCCGACCCGAAGCCGCAGGTGCTGCAGCCGCCGCCTCCGCAGCAAGAGCCGGTCGACCTGCCCCCGACCGTTCCCGACGAGCGGGAGCAGAACGATGACCAAGAAGAGTCGGCGTTCGAATACGGCTTCATCCTGCTGATCGCCGGGTCGCTGTTGCTCACGCTCGCGTTGCTGCTGGCGCCGTTCCTGATCATCGGCGCGATCAAGGCATCTCGCCGTCGTCGCCGCCTGCAGGCCGAGCGCAGCGCCGACCGCATCAGCGGTGGGTGGGAGGAACTCGTCGACCGGGCCGCCGACTACGGCAGCCCGGTGCGAGTTGGCGGTACACGGATGGATGATGCCACCACCGTGAGTACCGCCTTCGAGCAGACGGCGGTCGTCACGCTCGCCGCCCGCGCCGACGCCGAGGTGTTCGGGCCGACCGACCCGACCGACCAGGACGTTGCCGAGTTCTGGCGCCAGGTCGACGACATCGTCGCCGAGATGGGCCGCAGCACGTCGGTCTGGGGGCGCCTGCGCGCACGACTGAGCCTGCGCTCACTGCTTGCGGGCACGCGATTCGCGCTGCGCAGTCCGCGGACGTCCCGGCGGGAAGCGGGGCACGACGCATGACGACCTTGTCGCCCTACGCCCCCTCAGACGCGGGCGATGACTCGGCGGCAGCACCCGTTCTCGCCCTGACGTGGGACGATGGCACACGGACGGCGGTCTACGATCGCATGCTGTGCGGGCGCAATCCCGCGTGGGAAGACGGAGCGGTGGTGGTGACATTGCGTGACGAGACGCTGTCGCTGTCGCGCACCCACTGCGAGATCGGCCGCGATGCCGGCGGCACGTGGATCACCGATCGGCACTCATCCAATGGCACGGTGCGAGTGCGAGGGGGCGAGCGGATGCCACTGATCGCCGGCCTTGCATACTCCCTTCACGTCGGTGACCGCATCGAACTCGGTGACCGCAGTGCGGTTGTGGGGGGTGCCGCATGACTGTTGCACCCCCGCCGATCGTTGTCGCGTGCGGAGCGGCGACCGACCCCGGACTGCGTCGCGCGCTCAATGAGGACTCACACATCGCGGCCGCGCCGGTCTTCCTCGTCGCCGACGGAATGGGCGGGCACCACGCGGGCGAAGTGGCCAGCGCAACGGTGATCGATGAGTTCGCACAACTCGTGGGGCGACCGAGCGTCGCGCTCGCCGAAGTTCGGGCAACGCTCGGTCGCGCGCGTCAACGGGTACACGCGCTCCCCGCGGGTGACGGAGCGAGCGCGGGAACCACGCTGTCGGGGGTCGTGGTTTGCGACGTTGACGGCACGGCATATTGGCTCACCCTCAACGTGGGGGATTCGCGCACCTACCGCTTCTTCGAGGGAGAGCTCGAGCAGTTGAGTGTCGACCACACGGTCGTACAAGAACTCGTCGCCGCCGGGACGCTCACCGTCGCCGCCGCGCGAACAGACTCGCGGCGCAACGTCATCACGCGAGCGATCGGAGCCGACAGCGAGAGCGAGACTGACTACTGGCTGGTCCCCGCCGAGCAGGGCGATCGCATTCTGGTGTGCTCAGACGGACTCCCCGACGAACTCGAGGACGACGCCATCGCCGCGATTCTGGGGAGCGTCGCCGACCCGCAGGAGGCAGCGACCCGCCTGGTCCACGAAGCGATGCTCAAGGGTGGGCGAGACAACATCACCGCCGTCGTCGCCGACGCGGTGACGGTTCACGGTAGCGATGGGTCGCGCGCCCTGGACCGCACCGTCCCGCCGGCGGCGCCGATCGAACCGCCGACCGATGACGATCTCGATGAAGACACTCGCCCGCGTGCGATGACAGGAGGCGCGCGCCGATGACCGCTCACTATGCTCCGGGTGCTCACCCGGTTGCCGTTACCCCGCACGGCTTCGTCATGCTCAGCCCGGAATCCTCGGCGTCGCTGGTCGCCCGTGTGTGGCACGATGTCGCTGCCGGCCGAGGTCTTCCCGCGGTGCTCGAAGCCCTCACAGGGGCGTACGGCACGTCGTTGGCGGCGATTCCGCCGTTCGCGGTCGTGCTGCGTGAGTCTGATTCGTGGCGCATCGCCGTGCGCGGCGATATCGCCGTTGAGGTGGAGAGCGCAGGGGGAGCCGAGCTGCTGAGCGGCGCGGGAGTGACCACGTGGAGTGAACGCGTGCTGGGCTCTGCCTCACGGGTCACCGTGAGTGCGGCCACCGCTGACGCGCCCAGCGAGTTGCCCATCGATGCGGGGGTCGTCCTCGTCTCGAAGATCCAGTGGGTTCCGGACGCCGCGGCAGAGCCAGACCCTGAGCCCAATGCCGACGCCGATGCCGACCGAGCCGAGGTCGCGCCGGCGCCGCCGGTGATCGGTCCGCCGGTTCCCGGGCTCGTGCCTCACGGGTTCAGTGCCGCCGAGCCCGTGAGCCCCCGACCGCCCCTGCCGCCACGCCAGGCGTCGGTTCCATCGCAGCCGGCGGGCGCGGCATCCATTCCCCCTTCCGCTGCCCCGGGGATCATCGACTCAGCCGCAGTGCTCGCGCTGAGCGACACCCTGCTTCCTCAAGAGACCACGTTCACCGTGGGCGACGAAGAGCACGACGAAGCCGCGTCCGACGGTTCAGCGGTCGACGACGACTTCGATGCGACCGAGATCTCCGAGCGCAGCGGCTCAGCGGCGAACACGCCGAACACGCCGAACACGCCGGCCGACGACGACGTCGCGGAGGCGACGGTCATGCGCGCAGGGGTCGAGGGTGCAGCTGCTCGGACACCGCGGCCTGCCCCCGCTCTGGGCGACCACGACGGGCAGACCGTTTCTCTCGCCGAGGCGCGGGCGGCGCGACAGCGCGCGGCCGGCGGGGGCGCGGCATCCGATCTTCCGGCATCGTCCGGCAGTGCCGCAGGCTCGACCGAACCACCCCCGCTCGCACCTCCCCGCCTTCCATCACCCGGTCAGCTGCGCGTGTCGACGGGGCAGGTTGTTCCCCTCAATCGCACCGTCGTCTTCGGGCGTCGCCCGCGTTCGACGCGCATCACGGGCACCGATCTGCCGCACCTCATCACCGTCGAGTCGCCCCAACAAGACATCTCACGCAGCCACCTCGAGGTGCGCGTCGAGGGTGGCAGCATCGTCGCCACCGACCTCGACACCACGAACGGCACGCTGTTGGTGCGCTCGGGCGCCGACCCGGTGCGCTTGCACCCGCACGAGGCGACCGTTGTCGTGCACGGCGACATTCTCGACCTCGGCGACGGCGTCACGGTGACCGTCGAGGAAGACGCGTGAGCGCGAAGCGCGCGCCAGCCGCGCCACCCGACCTGCAGGGTTTCACGTTCATCGACGTGCTGGGCTCGGGCGGATTCGCCGACGTGTACCTGTACGAGCAACACCTGCCTAAGCGCCGCGTCGCCGTCAAGGTGTTGCTCCCCGATCGCATGTCGAGCGGATCGGTTGAAGAGTTCACCGCCGAGGCCAACGTCATGGCGATGCTGTCGACGCACCCCGCGATCGTCACGATCTACCAGGCCGGCGTCGCACGCGACGGGCGCCCGTACCTGGTGATGGAGTACTGCCCCAAGCCCAATCTGCAGGTGCGCTACCGCCGCGAGCCGTTCTCGGTGGCCGAGTCGCTGCGCGTCGGCGTGCAGGTCGCCGCGGCCGTCGAGACGGCGCACCGCGCGGGCGTGCTGCACCGCGACATCAAGCCCGCCAACGTTCTGGTCACCGAGTACAACCGCCCGGCGCTCACCGACTTCGGCATCGCTTCGACGACAAGTGCGGCCGACGAATCGGCGGGCTTGTCGATCCCGTGGTCGCCGCCCGAGGCGTTTGCCGATGTTCCGCGCAGCGATGCGCGCAGCGATGTGTACCAGTTGGGCGCGACGGTGTACTCGCTGCTCGTGGGGCGGTCGCCGTTCGAGCTCGGAGATCAGCGCAACACCGCGGCCGACCTGATGGAGCGGATTGAGCGGATGCCGCTGCCCGCCGTCGCGCGCGCGGACGTCCCCGTTTCGCTCCAGCACGTGCTGGAGCGTGCCATGGCGAAGTCGGGGGGCGACCGATACGAGAGCGCCCTCGCGTTTGCGCGCGCGCTGCAGAAGGTGCAGATCGAGCTTTCGCACGCGGTGACGCCCATCGACATCCTCGACGACTCTGCTGAGGCAGACGATGACGAGGACGATGACGACGGCCTGACCCGCGTGCGTGGCGTGGTCAGCATCGACCCGGCCACCGGCCCGGCGGCCGGGCTCACGCGTCCCACCACGGCAGCATTCGCGCCTGACACCACCGACGCTCGCGCCGAAACCCAGTCGCGCACTGTGCAGCGTTCTCGCGGGTTCGCTCCGGCGGGGGATGGGACGGATGCCACGATCGCCCGCGGCGCCGCTTTCGCACCCGGCGCCTTCGCGCCCGCGCCGGGCGCTGCACCCGCCACGGATGCGGCGTCGGGCGCGGGCGCTTCGCCGACCTACGCGGCACCGGGCGCCGACGGCGCACAGGACCTCGATCACACGGTGATCCGCGGTGGCACCGCGCCGGCGGGTCTCACCGCGGCGAGCCCCGCCGCGGTACCCGTCGACCCGGCACCCATGGCGTTCACCGGGCCGCCGCCGACGGCCGCTGTGTCATCCCCGATCGCGCGTTCGCGGCGGGGTCTGTGGATCGCGCTCGGCGCTGGCGCTGCCGCGCTCATCCTCATCGCGGTGGTCGCGGTGTCACTCCCCGGCCTGCTATCGGGGCCGGCAGAGGTCGAGCCCACCCCGCTGACCAGTTCGCAGCCGCAGGATCCGTTGTCGACCGTCGTTCCCGAGCCAGCCGATCTCGCCGGTAGCGAGTCGAGCGATGGCATCCGATTCACATGGTCCAACCCCGACCCGCAGGATGGCGACTTCTACCTCTACGGTGTCGTCGATGCCGCCGGCGGCGAGCCTGCCTACACGTCGGTCGCCGACACCGAGGTCACCGTTGACGCTGACGCTTCGGGTCGCACGTGCCTCGAAGTGATGACCGTGCGGGCGAACGGTTCGTCGAGTGAGCCGGTGAGGGCGTGCGCTCCGTGAGCGACGTGAGCGACGTGAGCGACGAGAGCGACGAGAATGCGCCGGGGGGCGGAGAGCACATGACTAACAGCGACTTGATCGTCGACTTCGCCGGCGAGGAGTTTCGTGTCCGCTCAGGAGATGTCTTCCGGGTCGGCCGCGAAGGCGACCTCGCGATCGATGACAATTTGTTCCTGCACCGCCACTTCCTTACGGTCGAGAACGTCGACGGGTTGTGGCTGCTGTCGAACGTCGGCAGTCGCCTGCGCGCCACGGTGACCGACTCAGCGAGCCGCGTGCAAGCCTGGCTTGCCCCCGGCGCTCGCCTGCCCATCGTGTTCGCTGCGACCTCGGTGATCTTCAGCGCCGGGGCTACGACGTATGAACTCACGATCCGCATCGACGAGCCGCCGTTCCGCGAGACCGCACACTTCGCCACGGACGACGGGCAGAGCACGATCGGCGAGGTCCCGCTCACTCCGAGTCAGCGCGTCATGATCCTCGCGCTCGCCGAGCCGCTGCTGCGCCGCGAGGGCACCGGCATGAGCGAACTGCCCACGTCCGCGCAGGCCGCCGAGCGGATCGGCTGGACGACGACGCGTTTCAACCGCAAATTGGATGCCGTGTGCGACAAACTCGACCGCATCGGCGTCCCGGGTATGCGCGGTGGTGCGCGCTCCTACGCCACCAACCGCCGCGCGCGCCTGGTCGAGCATGCGATCGCTGCGCGCCTGGTGACCCGGGAGGACCTTCCCCTTCTCGATGCGGAACGCGAGGCCTCGGCCGACTCCGCCGAGGACTGAGCTGACTCGACGTCAGCGCACCGGGTCGGCGAGGTGGCGCCCGGTGTGGCTGAGCACTTTCACAATCACGCCGCGCCCGCGCAGCGCCGCGATCGTGCGGCTCTCCTCTTCGGTGTTGCGTCCGAGCGCGTGAATGTTCGCGACGACCAGCACATCGCCGGTCCGAAGCGTCCCGAACAGTCTGACCAGGCGCTCCTCCCACGACTCGAGCGTCTCGGGCGCCGGGTGCCGGAACCCCTCGATCGGCACGCCGAAGCGTGTGAGTTCGTTGCGCTGCTCGACCACCGACGGCATGTCGTCGCGCGAGATGACGAGCCCGACCAGCCGCGAGCCCGCGGGGCGTGCCTGCCAGAAATGGCGGTCAGCCTGCAGCTCTGAGAAGCACCGCGGGCACTCCGCCGCTGCGTGCGGCAGGTGCAAGGGAGCAGTGTCGGATGCCACGCCAGACAGCCCGCTATCGGCGGCGTCGCCGGTCGTTGCCGCAATCCCCTCTGCGGGTCGCAGTGTCTCGCTCATTGCCTCGCTCATGGAGACCCCTCTTCGTCGGGATTCATTCTCACCCACGCCAGCCGGCAACACCAACAGATCCCGCTCAGTCCCGTCAGTCAGCGTCCTCGAGGCGCAGTTCGAGACTCAGTTGGTCGGCGTCGAGTTCTGCCAGCGCGTGCCGCAGCGCTTCGGTGCTGTACGCGCCGCCCGACGAGAGGTCGTCGAGTCGGCGGCGCTCGGCCGCGATCAGCACCAGGCGCAACTCGAGCATGTCGCGTCGTTGCAGGCTCGACTCATCGTTCTCTGGCGGGCGCAACCGTTTCACGACGAGTGAGCGAACCTCGTCGGGGAACGCGGTGCCGTCCCGCCGCCGCAACTGCGGAGACGCGAGTGCGTCTTCCGCGGCGGCGCGCAGTTCGTCGTCGAGGCTGTCTTGTTCGTCGCGCGCGGCGGCGTCGTCGTTCTCCGACTGCGGGAACTTCAGCATCTTCACGACCCAGGGCAGGGTGAGGCCTTGAATCGCCAGGGACCCCACGGCGACCGTGAACGCGATGAAGATCAGCAGGTCGCGATCGGCGAGGTCGCGCGGAAGCGTCTGCGCGGCGGCGAGGGTGACGACGCCTCGCATGCCCGCCCACACGATCACGGTGCCGTGCTTCCACCCCAGGGCGGTGGCCTGGTAGTAGTCGAGGTCGCTCAGAGATCGAGCAATGCGACGACGCATCGACTCGACGCGTCGTTGCAGACGTTCGGTGTCGATGCTCTTCTTCTCGGCGATGCGCTCGGGGTGTGCCATGACATCGTCGAGATGCGCGTTGAGGGCATCGAGCCGCTTGCGTTGCGCCGAAGACGCGCGGCGGCCCTGTAGCCACACGAGGAAGGTGACGTACCCGGCGCGGACGACCATCAGGATCGCGAACGCGCCGAGCGCGAGAAGCAACCCGAGACCGAGGCCTCTTTCATCGCTCATGTTGCCGTCGACGATCGCTTTGAGCTCGAGTCCCATCAGCAGGAAGACCGCACCTTCGAGCATGACCTCGACGGTGCCCCACGTCGCTTCGTCGCTTCGTCGCTGGATCGGTGAGAAGTGACGCGCGGCCCCTTGGCCGGTGACGATGCCCGTCACAACGGCGGCGACGAGACCCGAGCCGCCGAGCGCCTCCGTCGGAAGGTAGGCGATAAACGGCACGACGAAGGCCAGTGCCGTGTTGGCGGCGGGGTGGCTGACGCGAGAACGCAGGTGCAGGTTGGCCCATCCGACGAACCCGCCGATCACGACAGCGGCGATCACTCCCCACACGAATGCGCCGAGGAACCCGATCCCGAGGGTGGTGGTGGCCTCCTCAGCGCTCACACTGGCGGCCGCGGCGCCCGTGGCAGCGGCGGCAATCAAGGTGCGCAGCAGCACGAGAGCCGTCGCATCGTTGAGCAGGCTCTCACCTTCGAGCATCGTGACGACTCGTCGCGAGATGCCGGCTCTGCGCGCAATCGCCGTGGCAACCGCATCCGTCGGAGAAAGGATCGCGCCCAGGGCGATCGCGATGGCGGGATCGATACCCGGGATCGTCAGGAAGAAAAAACCACCCAGCACGAGCGAGCTGACGACGACGAGGACGAACGCGAGACCTGCGATGGGGCCGAAGTCTCGTCGAAACTCCACGGCCGGCAGCTTCACCGCGGCGGCATACAGCAGCGGGGGAAGCACGCCGACCAGAATCCATTCGGGGTCTACTTCGGGAACGTCAACCCCGGGCAGCAACCCGACGCCGATGCCGATTGCGACGAGAATCATCGGCCCGGCGATGCGAATTCGCGGTGCGATCGCGGTCGCAACGGCGATGACGACGACCGCGCATAGAGCGACGATCAGCGTTTCCATGAGGGCGAGCCTAGGGGGAAATGCCGCCTGATCGCGTGGGAAGGGTCCGGTCAATCCTCGCCTGAATGGGCTGTGACCGGTACCGTTCAACGTGAACAAGATGTTCACAGCGGGTGACGAGCGCCCGCACGGAGAGGTTGCGATACAGCCGGCGACCTCTGGATTCCGGGGGGAAGCCGCATGATCGACCGACTGGATGACATCCTGTACCCGCCGATCGAGCCGTACGAGACCGGCGAACTGATTGTCGGTGACGGCAACCGCATCCACTGGGAGATCAGCGGCAACCCTGAAGGAAAGCCCGTTGTCTTCCTCCACGGCGGGCCCGGGGGTGGCACCTCACCGTGGCATCGCCGGTTCTTCGATCCCGAGCGGTACAAGATCGTCCTGTTCGACCAGCGCGGATGCGGAAAGTCCACCCCGCACGCGAGCGATCCGGCCGCTGACCTGCGCTTCAACACCACGTGGCATCTGGTGGCCGATATCGAGTTGCTCCGGCGCAACTTGGGCATCACGCAGTGGCAGGTGTTCGGGGGCTCGTGGGGGAGTGCTCTGGCGCTCGCATACGCGCAGACGCATCCGGATGCCGTCAGCGAGATCGTGCTGCGCGGGATCTTCACGCTGCGCCGCCACGAACTCGAATGGTTCTATGAGGGCGGTGCCGGGGCGGTGTATCCGGATCTGTGGGAGGACTTCATCGCGCCGATCCCGGTGCTCGAGCGCTCGCGTTTGATCGAGGCGTACCACCGGCGCCTGACCGACCCCGATCCGGCGGTGCACATTCCCGCCGGGGTCGCATGGTCGAAGTGGGAGGCCTCCACGCTCACGTTGCTGCCCGACCCCTCGCTGGTGGATCAGATGACGGATGCCGCGCAGGCGACCGCGTTCGCTCGCATTGAGAATCACTACTTCATGCACGGCGGATGGTTCGAGGAAGGCCAGTTGATCGCCGGTGTCGGTGCGATCCGCCATATTCCGGCCGTCATCGTGCAGGGCCGCTTCGACATGTGCACCCCGCCCATGACGGCATGGGACCTGCATCGCGCGTGGCCCGAAGCCGAGTTCGTGATGGTTCCGGATGCCGCGCATGCGGCGAGTGAGCCGGGTATCGCCGCGGCGTTGCGCGCCGCCACTGACCGCTTCGCCTCGCGGGGGAGCGAGCCGGTGGTCGCGCAGCCAGTGAGCGTGGAGGATTCGCACGACCCGGCGCTGGTAGAGTGAAGAATCTTGCAGCGCATCATCGCGCTTCTTGCGTCGTAGAACGCTTCCCTCGCCGCCGTCTCGGATGACCTCCGTTTCCGCTGGCTGACAACTTTCGTACGGCGACCCCAGGTCGAAATACGACTCGGGCCACCGAACCCGGGCACTGTCGTGTGCCCGGAGATTGATTCCTCATGACTGACGTCACCTTCAGCACGCTCGGCGTGCCCCAGCCTCTCGTTGCGGCGCTCGCCGCAGACGGAAAGACCACGGCCTTCCCCATCCAGGTCGACACCCTCCCTGACACGCTCGCCGGCCGCGACGTGCTCGGCCGCGGAAAGACCGGCTCGGGCAAGACCCTCGCCTTCTCCATCCCGATGGTCGCGCGCCTCGGGACCAAGCTCGCTGGCGGCAGCCGCCGCGGCGGCCTGCCCCTCGGGCTCGTCCTCGCCCCGACCCGTGAGCTCGCCACCCAGATCAACGCGACTCTCGAGCCGCTCGCCAAGGCTTACGGGCTCACCACCACCACGATCTTCGGTGGCGTGAACCAGAACCGTCAGGTGCAGGCCCTGAAAGCGGGCGTCGACATCATCGTCGCGTGCCCCGGGCGCCTGGAAGACCTGATGAAGCAGGGCTTCGTCAAGCTCGACGCGATCGAGATCACGGTCATCGATGAGGCCGACCACATGGCTGACCTGGGCTTCCTCCCGGGTGTCACGCGCATCCTGTCGGCCACGCCGTCGGGCGGTCAGCGACTGCTCTTCAGCGCAACCCTCGACAACGGCGTAGACAAGCTCGTCTCGCGCTTCCTGCAGAACGAGGTGCTGCACTCCGTCGACGAGGCCAACTCGCCCGTCGCGGCGATGACCCACCACGTCTTCACGCTCGAGGGGACGGATGCCAAGAACGACGTCGTGCGCACCTTGGCATCCGGAATGGGCCGTCGCATCCTGTTCATGCGTACCAAGCATCAGGCGAAGAAGCTGGCCCAGAAGCTGACCGCTGCGGGGATCCCCGCCGTCGACCTGCACGGCAACCTGTCACAGCCCGCGCGCGACCGTAACCTCGCGGCGTTCTCGTCGGGTGCCGCCAAGGTGCTCGTCGCCACTGACGTTGCCGCACGCGGCGTGCACGTGGACGACGTCGAGCTCGTGATTCACGTCGACCCGCCCATGGAGCACAAGGCGTACCTGCACCGCTCGGGCCGTACGGCGCGCGCCGGTGCCGAGGGCGCCGTGGTGACCCTCGTGCTGCCCGGCCAGGAGCGCGACGTCGCACAGCTTCTGCGTAAGGCCGCCATCTCGGTGGCGCCGACGCGCGTGACGCCGACCTCACCCGAGGTCGTCGCTCTCGTCGGCGAGGTCGCCCCCTACGTCAAGCCCGAGCCGAAGCCCGTGCAGCAGCAGGGCGGCGGACGCAGCCAGGGCGCGAACGCGCAGCGCAAGCGCGCGGCCCGCGAAGAGCGCGGTGGCCAGGGCGGCCAGCCGCGTCGCGACCGCTCGGGTCGCCCCGCGGCCGGTCAGCGCCAAGGGCAGTCGGCAGGTCAAGGCGGCGCGGGTGCTTCGCGCAACGGCCAGGCTGCGTCGCGCAACGGACAGGGCGCTTCGCGCAACGGCCAGCAGCACGCTGCGCCGCACCGCGACAGCTCGCACCACGATGCCCCGAAGTCGGGCACCCCGCGTCAGCCCGGTTCGCGGCGCGCGTCGCACGCCGGCGGCTCGGGCAAGCTGATGGTCGGCTCGGTCGTTCGTCAGAACGGCGGCAACCGCCGCGGCGGTCGCTGACCCGCTGCCCGCTACGCGCCGAAGGCGCGGGCGAGAGTCTTCACGAGGCCTGGCACGCTTCCCGTCATACGGAAGCGTGTCAGGCCTTCTGACACGCTGGCACCGGTGCGGGCGGTGACGAACCACGGCGGTTTCGGCAGCACCGACGGCGTTCCCGATCCAAGCAGCGCTCCCGCCGACCGCGGGAACGGCCGGAACGGCCCCCGCACCACGGAGCGCTCGACGCGGTCGAGCAGCAACGCGTTGTGCACCACGCCGAGACCGCTCGAGACATCGTCGAGCGTCGCGCCGGGGAATGCGCCCCACGTGAGCGTCGGCGTCGAGAATCCCACGGCAGTCCATGCGTTGACCGCGATCGTTCCGTAGCGCAGATCGGCGATCGCCCGCTCGAAACCGCCACCCAGGCGCGACTGCGTCACGGGGTCGATCAGGACGTTCGCGCCGAGGGTGCCGAAGAGCCGCTCATTCGCACGCTGCACCGCGGCATCCAGGAATTTCTGGCCCTCCCCCGGGAGTGACACCACGCCCAGCACGGGCGAGAAGTACTCGGTCGTCTCAAGTGCCTCGGCGTTGCCGCCGTCGCTGAGGTCGACCAGCGCACGAGTGCCGCCCGCGCACCACTGCGCGTCGGGGTAGTCGGATGCCGCGCCCTCGAGTTTCTTCGTGCTCTGGGGGTACCACGACGAACGGTGCGGGGCGGCGTCGTACGCCGAGCGCAGCGCCGCGAGAAACGCCTCGCGCTGCGGCCAGTCCGCGCTCAGGATCACGACCTGCCCGGCGATGCAGTTGTGCCCCGAGTTCTGCAGGCGCATCGTGGCGATGTGCTCGGCCTGGAAGGCCAGGTCGGCGTCACTCCACTGCCCCGGCACCACGATGATCGGCGACACCCCGCCCAGTTCGGCGGTGATCGGCAAGGTCAGTTTTGGCCGGTTCTCACGCTTGCGGCGCGTGGTCGCACCCGCGGCAGGTCCTGACGACGGCCCCCACACGATCGCATCGAACGTGGTGGCCGCGCCCGTGATGTGCACGTGGGTCACACGCGGATGCGTCACCAGGTGCGCACCGACATCGCCGCCTCCGGTGACGATCTGCAGGAAGCCGGGTGCGATCAGCGGCGCAAGCGCGCGTTCGAACACCGGCACGAGCGCATCCTGCGTGGGGTTCACCTTCAACAGTGAGACGCGGTTGTGGGCGAGCAGTTCGTAGAGCACATCGAGAACGGGAATCGCGGTGACGTTTCCCGCCCCCAGCACGAGGCCGATTCCGCCGCTTTCGCCCGGGGTGCGTTGCGCGAGTCCGGCTTCGCGCCGCACATCGTCCGGGGTGACGCCGGGTTCGAACCACACCTCACCGGTGAAGCCCGAGAGCAGGATGCCGTCGATGGGCTGCAGCGGGAAGACATGCGCGCGGGTGCGGCCGCCGGGAGCGGCATCCATCTTCACTTTCTCGACGGGGGAACGACCGGCGGCCATCGCTTCGAGCGTGCGGCGGTAGGCGTCAATCGCGGTGAGTGCGTTGTAAGGGCCCGACAGCCACTCTTCGCCGCGCAGTGGGCTGCCCGGTGCGAGGTCTTTTGAGGTTGCGGCGATGTCGGCCCATTCCTCGGCGACGCTCGACACCGAAGAATGCAGCGCCTTCATCAGTGACGCCCGCTGGCGCAGGGTGAGGTGGCTCCACATCTGGGCCCCGGTATCGAGGCGGTCGAACGCGGCGTCGAGGGTGCGGGTGACATCGTCGGGCAGGGCGGCGGCTTTCGCGCGCGGCTTCTTCGTGCCGCGCACCGAGGCGGGGGATTTCGGGGCGACCTGACTCACGGCTGCTCTCCTTCGGGCGGGAGTACTCAGTCTACGTCGGCGCGTCGGAGGGGGTACCGGGCGAGGGTGATGAGGCTGATCGCGATGAGCGCGGCCGGGGCCAGGCTGAAGCTGATGACGATGCCGCTCACGGCCGCGTCGGGCTGGGTGACGCTCGCGCCCGCGGTGGAGGACACGTAGCCGGTGACGGTCAGGATGATCGACAGCGCGGTCGCGCCGAGGGCGAAGCCGACCGTTTCGCCGGCCGTCCAGATTCCGCTGAACGCGCCGGCCTGGCCGGGGCCGTGGGCGCGCTCGTCGGCCGAGATGACGTCGGGCAGCATCGCCATCGGCAGGGACTGCATGCCGGCGTAGGCGATCCCGGCGATCCCGACCGGGAGGTAGATCCACGCGCCCGGTGCCCACAGTGCTCCTCCGATGGACACGGCGGCGACGGCGAACACCACGCTCGCCACGGCGAACGCGCGCTCCTTCCCGATGCGTCGGGCCACGGCGCCCCACGCGGGGGCGGCGAGCAGTGCGGGGGCGATGAGCGCGACGAAGAGCAGTTCGACCGCAGCCTCGGAGTGCAGCACCCACGTGGCGACGTATTGCGCGCCGGCGAGCATCAGCCCGGTCGCGAGAGCCTGCAGCACGAACGTGCTGAGCAACAAGCGGAACGCGCGGCTGCGGCGCAGCGCACGGATTCCGGACGCATAGTGCTCGCGCAGCCCGCTCTGCTGCGTGCGCAGGCTGGCCATCGGGGCGACGCTGTCGGGCACCGGGGAGGAGGGCAGAGTGGATGCCGCGCCCGCGACCTCCGCACCCAGTGCCGAGATCGACGCGTGGCGCGTGACCGTGATCGCGATCAGCATGCCGACAGCGATGGCGACCCCTGCGACGACGCCCATGACGAGGTACCCGGTGACCGGATCGCCGGTGAGGCGGCGCAGCGCCGGGCCGCCAGCGCCGAACGCCAGGATCGCGAACGTGAGCACCACCACGCGCCACGACAGCAAGCGCGTGCGTTCGTCGTAGCGGGGCGTGAGTTCGGCTGGGAGCGCAATGTACGGCACTTGGAAGAGGCTGAACGCGGTGGCCGACAACAGGAAGGCGATCATCACCCAGATCGCGCCGACGACCGGCCCGAGCGACGGCGGTACCGCGAAGGTTGCGGCGAACAGAACGGGCAGCGCGAGTGCGCCGATCAGCATGAGGCGGCGGCGTGAGCCGTGGCGCGCGAGGTCTCGGTCGGTGAGCGCCCCGATCACCGGGTCGATGATGACGTCCCAGATCTTCGCGGCACCGATCACGACGCCGGCCGCGAGAGCGGCGACCCCCAGAGAATCGGTCAGGTAGTAGGTGAGTACGAGGCCCGGCAGCGTCGCGAACCCACCGGTGCCGAGCGATCCGGCGGCGTAGCGCGCGATGATTCCCGCGCGAAGGCGAGCGGATGCCGCGGCCGCCGGCGCGGGTGTGTTCTCCGCGTCGGATCGAAGCGAAGCGGAGATGTGGTCGGGTGCGGCGGCTGCTGCGCCGGCGTCGGGAGCGTCGGTGCCCATCGCGCCAGTGTAGGTCAGCGCGAACCCGCGCGCTGACGCCTGTGGAAGAGACCCCTCGGACTCAGCGACAGTCGGCGACCGCGTCGCGCACCGCGTGCAGTCCGCGCAGCGCCTCGGCGAACGAGGTCGACAGCGGTGAGAGTCCGATGCGCAGGCCGTGCGGGTCGCGGTAGTCGGGGATCACGTCCTCGCGCCACAGGCGCGCAGTGACTTCGCGCATGGACGGATGCGACAGCGTGACGTGCCCACCGCGTTCGGCCGAGTCGCGCGGGGACGCGACCTCCACGCGGAGCGGGGCGAGCAGAGAGTCTGCCACCTCGATTGTGAAGTCGGTCAGCGCGATCGACTTCGTTCGCACGGCGTCGATTCCGGCATCCGCCAGCATCTCGAGGGTGTCTTGCATGGCGAGCATCCCCACCACCGGAGGTGTGCCCGACAAAAATCGTCGCATACCCGGGGCCGGTCGGTACTCGGGTCCCATCGCGAACACATTGGCGCTGCCCATCCACCCCTGGATCGGTTGCGCGAGTCGGTCGTGTAGGTCGGCGGCGACATACGCGAACGCGGGCGATCCCGGGCCGCCGTTCAAGTACTTGTAGGTGCAGCCGACAGCGATGTCGAAGCCCCATTCGTCGGCGCTCACCGGCACCGATCCCGCCGAGTGGCAGAGGTCCCACACCACGAGCGCACCCGCCTCGTGCACCAGTTCGGTGAGGTGACGGGCATCGGCCAAGTGGCCCGAGCGATAGGCGACGTGGCTGAGGACGACCACCGCCGTCCGATCACTCAGCGCCGGGGCGAGCAGCTCGGCCGTGACCCCTGACGACGTATCGACGTCGATCCAGACCACATCGGCAGCGCACTCGCGTGCGATGCCTTCGACCACGTAGCGATCGGTGGGGAAGTTGTCGCGGTCGACGACGATCTCGCGTCGCGCGGGCGACGCGGCGCGCGCGGCGCCCAGAGCGGCGCGGATCATCTTGTACAGCAGCACGGTCGTCGAGTCAGCGACGACGGTCTGCCCCGCAGCAGCGCCGATCGCCACACGGCCGATCGTGTCACCGATCTCGAACGGGAGTTGCATCCAGTGCTCATCCCACCCGCGGATCAGGCGGCCACCCCACTGCTCGGTTGTGAAGGTCGCGAGGCGCTCGGTGGTTGCCCGCGGCGGGCGACCCAGCGAATTGCCGTCGAAGTAGACCAGGTTCGACTCGGCGCCGACGAACTGATCGCGGAAGCGGCGCAAGGGGTCGCCGGCATCGAGGGCGTGCGCCCGGTCGTGCAGGTCGGCGGTCGCGGCATCCGGTTCACTCATCGTGCACCAACTCCTCTTCGGGGACGACGCACGCCCGACCCAACCACGCGGGCACGTCGTCGAGGTCGGCAGGCGCGTCGCCCGCGATGAACGTGGCGACTCCGGCGGGAGCCTCGGTGAACGGCCACGGATCGCACAGCGACGCGATGAGCGCTTCGCCGCGGACCCCCGCGGCGTGCAGCGCCGCCAGTTCGCAGGTGTTGATGCCGACGGGCAACTCGCCGTTGCCGAGATCGGTGCCGTACAGCACTCGCCCACCCGCGGCCGCGAAGGCGGCAAGGTTCGCGCTCGCTGCCGAGACTGTATCGGGCTCGTCGCGGTGGATATCGAGGGTCGAGATCCAGGCTTGCCCGGCGTCGACGGCGTCGCGGATTTCGTCGCCGTGCGCCGGCCCGCTGAACGGTGTGTGCGCGAGCACGTCGACACCCGCGTCGAGCGCTCGGCGCAGCATCCCGTCGCCTTCGACGTGCGCGACGACGGGTCGCCCGCGCTCGTGGGCGAGGCCGACGATCGCCCGCGCGGTGTCGAGGTCGAACGGCGCCGCACCAGCATGAAGGGTGATCTTGATGATGGATGCCCCGAAGGTGACCTGCTCGTCGATCGCCGTGGCCGCGCCGCCGGCGACACCGGGGTGCGACGACGCGCTGCTGACTTCGCGGACTGTCCCCGGGGGTGCCCACGCCCGGCCACTGGGGTATCCACCGGGAGCGGTGATGAACGCGCCGGCATATGCCACGCGCGGAATACCGTCGCCGGCGAGGTGCGCGAGGGTCACCGGATCGCCGCCGAGGTCGACGATGCCGGCGATGCCGGCGGCTGCGAACCCGCTCGGGGCGATGAGATGCCGGTGCACGTGGTGGTCGATGAACGGCGGCAGGTGCACGCCGGACTCGCCCGTGAGGGCCCGACGGCACGGCCGCGCGTGTGGACCGAGCAGCGCGCGCAGGGCGAACGGGTCGATGTGAGTCATCAGCCCAGCTCCGTCCGCACCGCGAAGAGCTCGGGGAAGAAGGTCAGCTCGAGTGCGCGTCGCAGGAACGGCACGCCGCTCGAGCCACCCGTTCCCGTCTTGAAACCGATGATGCGCTCCACGGTCTTGAGATGGCGGAACCGCCACAGATGGAAGTTGTCTTCGAGGTCGACCAGCTCTTCACACGTTTCGTACGCGGCCCAATGTGTCTGCGGGTCTTCGTAGATCGCGGTGAAGACCGGCACGAGTTCGGGCGAGAACACCCACGCCTGCGTGACATCGCGTTCGAGCAGTTCGTTCGGGACCGGGTACCCGGTACGGGCAAGCAACCGGAGAAACTCGTCGTACAGACTTGGGGCCTCAAGCGCCGATCGGACGAGATCGTGCGCCACAGTGTCGCCCTCGAACACGCGGAGCATCGCGGCGTTCTTGTTGCCGAGCGTGAATTCAACAGCCCGGTATTGGGCGGACTGAAACCCGCTCGAATTCCCCAGAATCCCCCGGAACTGGGAGTATTCGGCCGGGGTGAGCGTGGCCAGTACCGACCACTGTTCGGTGAGCGTGCGCTGGATGTGCTTGACCCGCGCGACGCACTTCAGGGCGGGGGCGAGGTTGTCCTCGCGCAGGTAGACGCGCGCCGCCGACAACTCGTGCAGGACGAGCTTCAGCCACAGCTCAGTCGTCTGGTGCTGGATGATGAACAGCAGTTCATCGTGGTGCTCGGGGGAACTCAGTGGGTTCTGAGCCGAGAGCAGGGTGTCGAGGTCGAGATAGCCGCCATAGCTCATGCGGTCGACGAAATCGGTGACCACCGTTTCTTCGATCGCTCGGGTATTGCGTTGCACACCTTCGCTCACCCCGCCAGCCTAACGAGCGCCTCGATTCGTCGTCAGGCCCCCGCGCAGATCAGATGAGCGACAGCTCGCGCAGCTTGGCCTCAACGTCGGCGTTCGAGGGCTCGACGTGGTGGCTTGCATCGGGGTAGACGACGACAGGGATGTTGGTGCGCCCAGAGATCTCGCGGGCCACATCGGCGGCATCCGGCGTCGCGACGAGGTCGACGTAGGTGTACTCGACACCCAGGCCGTCGAGCTGCGCCTTGGTGCGAATGCAGTCGCGGCACCAGTCCGCACCGAACATCGTGATCGTGGAAGAAGCTGATTCGGTCATTCCTCCATTGTCCCCCCCGCGTGGGACGATAGGTCGCAGTGCAGCTCACCGTCATCGTCCCCACATTCAACGAGGCTCCCAACGTCGCGGAGCTCGTGCGGCGCGTCTGCGCGAGCGTGGCGGGAATCGATGCCGAGATTCTCTTCGTCGACGACAGCACGGATGCCACTCCCGCCGTGATCCGCGAGGTTGCGGCATCCGCCCCCCTACCCGTGCGGGTCATTCATCGTGAATCTCGCGAGGGCGGCCTGGGCGGCGCCGTGCTCGAGGGCTTCGTACAGGCACAGGCGGACATCTGCGTCGTGATCGACGGCGACCTGCAGCATCCGCCGGAGAAGATCCCCGAGATGTGGGAGCGCTTCGGCGTCGGTGACGCCGAGATCGTGATCGCGTCGCGCTATGCCGGCGGTGGCACCTCGCATGGCCTTGCCGACCGCACGCGCGTGCTGGTGTCGAAGGTGTCGACCGCCGTCACCAAGGCGATGTTCCCGGTACGCCTGCACGATGTCACCGACCCGATGACCGGCTACTTCATGATCGACCGACGCTCCGTCGACTACGCGATCCTCAAGCCGCGCGGGTTTAAAATCCTGCTCGAGATCCTTGCGCGGCGAAACTTCACCGTCGCCGAGGTGCCGTTCGATTTCGACCGCCGCCACGCGGGGGAGTCGAAGGCATCGTTACGTCAGGGCGTCCACTTTCTCGCCCAATTGACGGCGCTGCGGTTCGGCAAGATGTCGCTCTTCGCCGTCATCGGGGCGCTCGGAGCCGTGGCGAACATCGCGATCGTGTGGGCGCTCACGCAACTGCAGGTTGACTACCTGTGGGCGGCCATCATCGCGGCAGAGACCACGATCATCGGCAACTTCCTGCTGCAAGAGCGCTTCGTCTTCCACGACATGCGGGGCGAGGCATCGGCCGTGTGGGTGCGTTTTGCGAAGTCGTTCTCGTTCAACAATGCCGAAGCGCTGGTGCGCATCCCGATCGTCGCGCTGATGGTCGAGTCGGGGCACGTGTCAGTCGTCATCGCGACGGCGATCACTCTGGTGTTCGCCTTCATCGTGCGCTTCGTCTTCCACTCGCTCGTCGTCTACGCGCCGCGCAAGCAGGGCTCGCCCTCGCGTGCACGGCAGCTCGTCGACGAGATCGACGATCAGGTGATGTCGCCCGGCGAGCTGTAGGCCGCGCTATCGTCGGGCGAGTGAACGACTGGATCGAGCACCGGCGAGGCGACCGTGAGCTCCTCGGCTACCTGGTCCCCGAGGGTGACGGATTCGTGGTGCACGATCTGCTCGGCAGACCGCGCACCGACGTGCCCGTCGACTGGCTGGTGGGAGAAGAGCTGCTCGACGAGCTGGGTATCGGCTATCTCGCCGACAAGTGGATGCTGCGACTGCCCGACGGCTCTGAGCGTCCGGTGCGCATCGCCGAGGTGAGCCGCACGGGGATCTCGCTCGTCGCGGACGAGTACGGCGCGGCCGCCGCTGTCGGAGCGAACGTCGATCGGTTCCGCTTGCCGTGGCCCGCGGGCGATCAGCTGCGCCCGGCGTAGCCAACGGACGGCGTTACCCTGCCGGTTCGCGGGTCAGATCGTCGGGCAGTCGCACTCCGGCCATCTCGGCAAGCAGCTCGAGGGCACGTTCGCCATCGGCGGGATCGGTGAATGAAGCGTACGGTGCGCGTACCTTTGGCGGACCGTTCGTCTCGCCCAGCCGCGCGGGCACGATGAAGTCCCCCTCGTGCACCGCGTCATCGCACGTCGCGCGCAGCGCGGGGAGTGCGGCGTCGCCAGGATGGTGGCCGAAGATCCCGCGAGACATCAGGCTGCGGGTGGCGCGGTCGCGCACAGTCACTCGCGCACGCACCGCGGCCGGTGCGATGTTCGTCATGGCCACACCCGGATGGCAGAGCACGGTGCGCACTCCCCAACCGAACCGTTCGTTGCGACGCGCCAACTCGAGGGCGAACGTGCCGAGCAGCACCTTGGATCGCGCGTACGCGCGCAGCGGGCGATAGTCGCGCGCACTCTGCGCATCGTCCCACGCAAACCGCGTGCGCTGTGCCGCCAGGCTGCACTGCACGGCGACACGCGCTCTACTCGCCGCAAGGAGGGGGAGGATGCCGGCGACCAACACCGCATGGCCGACGGCATTGGTCTGCAGATGCAGTTCATTGCCGTCCACGGTGAGGTAGCGCCGCGGATCGCCGAGCATGACGACCCCGGCGTTCAGGACGAGATGGTGGATGCAGCGCCCTTCGGCCCGGAGGTCATCGGCGAGGGTGCGCACGGAGGCAAGCGAGGCGAGGTCGAGATCGCGCACCTCAAGCTGAGCATCGCGATGCTCGGTCCGCAGGCGGTCTGCAACCTGCTCGCCCTTCGGCCGATTGCGTACTGGCATGATGAGGTGCGCTCCGGCTCCTGCCATGGCCCGCGCGATCTCGAATCCGACGCCGTCGCTCGCACCGGTCACCAGAGCCGTGCGGCCGTGCAGATCAGGCAGGTCGATGTGCCACCGGCGCGCCGGAACCCCGGCCCGTGGTCCGGACGGCGCGGGCACGGCAGGGTCCGTTGCAGCATCCATTCGTCGCTCCTCAGGCGAGACCATCACTGCGTTCACAGAGTCTCGTACCGTCGTGGTGATACGTCAACGGGCGGGCCGTAGCGGTGACACCGACGAGAGCCGCGGCTACGCTGGCGACGTGACTACTCTCGTGCTGACCGTCGTCGGAGATGACCGAGCAGGCCTCGTGGCCTCGATCGCTGGAATCGTGGAGGGGCACGGCGGCAACTGGGAGAACAGTCAGCTGGCAGAACTCGCCGGCACGTTCGCCGGTGTCATCGAGGTGTCGGTCGTCCCCGAGCGGGCGGATGAGTTGCGCGCGGCGCTCGACGTGCTCGAGGGGTTGCTCACCATCACCGCCCACACGGGCGGGGAAGCGGATGCCGACACCGCCGACGCGCGGGCGGTCACCGTAAAGGTTCTCGGCAACGACCGTGCGGGCATCGTGCGCGATGTGTCATCGGTGTTCAGCACGCACGACGTCAGCATCGACAGCCTCGTCACTCAGACGAAGGATGCCGCCATGGCAGGCGGCCGACTCTTCGAGGCGACCGTCGAGGCGCGGGTACCGGCATCCATCGACCTCACTGACCTGCAATCGGACCTCGAGCGCCTCGCGCACGACATCCAAGTCGACGTCACGATCGACGCCTGAGCGAACTCAGCTACCGCGGTGCTCGCGGTAGTACGCCAGCAGCGACTGGGTCGACGCGTCCTGCGCGCCGATGGCGTCTTCGTCGCCCTCGATCGCGGGCGCGATCTGCAGCGCGAGCTGCTTTCCGAGTTCGACGCCCCACTGGTCGAACGAGTTGATTCCCCAGATCACGCCCTGCGTGAAGGTGATGTGCTCGTAGAGCGCGATCAGTTGGCCGAGCGCCTCGGGGGTGAGTGACGGGGCGAAGATCGACGTCGTCGGGCGGTTTCCGCTGAACGTGCGTGCGGCGACCAACGGGCCGGTCGTGCCTTCGGCCTCGACCTCTTCGGCCGTCTTGCCGAACGCGAGCGCCTTGGTCTGCGCGAGGAAGTTCGCCAGGAACAACCCGTGCACGTCACGCCCGCCGTCCTCGAGCGGGTACGCAGGGTTCACGAAGGCGATGAAGTCGGCGGGGATCAGGCGCGTGCCCTGGTGGATCAGCTGGTAGAACGCGTGCTGCCCGTTGGTGCCGGGCTCGCCCCAGAACACCTCGCCGGTGTCGGTCGTCACGGGGCTGCCGTCCCAGCGGACCGACTTGCCGTTGGACTCCATCGTGAGCTGCTGCAGGTACGCGGCGAAGCGGTGCAGCTGCTGCGCGTAGGGCAGCACGGCGTGCGACTGGGCGCCGAGGAAGTTCGAGTACCAGACGTTCAGCAGACCCATGAGGACCGGCACGTTCTGATCGAGCGGAGCGGATGCCACGTGTTCGTCGACCGCGTGGAAACCGGCGAGCAGCCCGCGGAAGGCGGGCGGGCCGAGCGTGATCGCCAGCGATGTGCCGATCGCCGAGTCGACCGAGTAGCGACCGCCGACCCAGTCCCAGAATCCGAACGCGTTGTCGGTGTCGATGCCGAACTCTGCCACCTTGTCGAGGGCCGTGGAGACAGCGATGAAGTGGTGGGCGACGGCTTTCGTCTTGGCGTCTTCTGAACCGTCGATGACGCCGGCCTCGGTCAGCGACGCCCACAGCCAGTCGCGCGCGAGACGCGCGTTGGTGAGGGTCTCGAGGGTGGTGAACGTCTTCGATGCGACGATGAAAAGGGTCGTTTCGGGGTCGAGGTCGGCCGTGGTCTGCGCGATGTCGGTCGGGTCGATGTTCGACACGAAGCGCGCCTCGATCCCGGCATCCGCATACGGCTTCAGAGCTTCGTAGACCATGACCGGACCGAGATCCGATCCGCCGATGCCGATGTTGACCACGTGCGTGATCTTCTTGCCGCTGACGCCAGCGAAGTCGCCCGAGCGCACCCGATCGGCGAACGCATCGATGCGGTCAAGAACCTCCTGCACGTCCGTATCGATGTCCTGCCCGTCGACGGTGAGGGCCGGGGTCGCGCCCGGCGGCCGACGCAGCGCGGTGTGCAGCACCGCGCGGTCTTCGGTGGTGTTGATGTGCACGCCCTCGCGCATCGCGGTGTAGCGCTCGGCGACGCCGGTCTGCGCGGACAGACGCACCAGCGAGGCGAGGATGTCGTCGGTGACGAGGTTCTTCGACAGGTCGACGCGCAGGTCGGCCAGATCGAACGTGAGACGCTCAACGCGCCCCGGGTCGGTGGCGAACCAGTCGCGCAGGTCGGGGCTGAAGCCGTCCTTGTGGGCGGACAGTTCGGCCCAGGCGGCGGTGGCGGTGGCATCGATCGGAGCAGTCACGGATGCCACGCTACCCACTGGTTCGTACTGTCGGCATTACTGCGTCGTCACAATGACGACGCAGAAGTTGTGGGATGCCGCTACCCGGCACATCACGTGCGCCCGGTGAAGTGGTCCATCGAGCGGTACACCTTGAAAATCGGCCCGGCGACAGCATCCCAGACCCTCGTCGGGAGGATGCCGCGCGCGGCCATCCCGAGTTTCACCGTCCAGGGGCGCAGCACCATCGGGGTCCCGCGCCGCATGCCGTTCCAGGCTGCAGCCGTCGCTTCGCGAGGGGAGAGGATCGGCGTCCACAGCGGACCGCGCGCACCGGCGAACATGCCGGTGGAGACGAAGCTGGGGCAGAAGGTGGTCACGGCGATGTGCCGGTGCCCGGCTTGCTCGAGTTCGATCCGCAGCGACTCGCTCCAGCCGATCATCGCCCATTTGGATGCCGCGTACACACTCATGCGAGGGTTGGCGAGGGTGCCGGCGGCCGACGCGATGTTGAGGATGCGCTTGAGTCTCGTGGCATCCGTCATCATCGCCGGGAGCGCTTCGCGCGTGAGCCACATCGCACCCAACGTGTTGATGCGCAGGGTGTTTTCGATGTCGCGCACGGGGTCGTGATCCCAGAACGCAGCCCCGCGCACGACGCCCGCGTTGTTGACGATGATGTCTGGGTCGCCCAGATCGCGTGCCGTGGCGGCATAGGTGGATCGGATGCTGTCGAGATCGCCCATGTCGACGGCGTAGGCCAGCACGGTAATGCCCGAGCGCGAGAGGTCGGTCGCGAGCGCCTCGGCCGCATCGGCATCGATGTCCCACAGGGCGATCGCCCGGGCGCCGCCCGCGATCGCGCGCCGTGCGTACAACTCGCCCATGCCGCGGGCGCCGCCGGTGATGAGCACCATCGCGCCGTGTACGGGGTCGATCGGGTGGGTGCGCATGTGACCTCCTCGTCGTCAGCTCCACCCTAGAGCTGTCGTGGCAGACTCGTGCGCACCCGTGTACGAAGGAGTCGCCATGGCGCCGTTTCATCCCGACCTGCGGATCGCCCGCTTCATTCCGCCGCTGAACTTCACGGCGCGCACGACGGCGCTGATCAACAAGGCCACGCCGAGGGTGCCGCCGACGCCGGTCGACATGGTGATAGAGACTCTGCGAGTGCCCGGACCCGAGGGTGCGCCCGACGTATCCGTGCGGTTCTATCGTCCGCGTGCGCTGCGTCAACCCGCGCCGGCGTTGTTCTGGATCCACGGCGGCGGCATGATCACGGGCTCTGCGTTGCAGGATGAGCGTTCGTGCGTCGACTTCGCGCGAACGCTGGGCATCACCGTGGCATCCGTCGACTATCGTTTGGCGCCCGAGCATCCTGCGCCCGCAGCCCTCGAAGACTGCTACGCCGCATTGCGCTGGCTGTTCGATCACGCGTCCGAGCGCGACATCGACCCGACTCGCATCGCCATCGGCGGGGCGAGCGCCGGGGGAGGCCTCGCGGCTGGCGTTGCGTTGATGGCGCATGACCGCGGTGAGGTCGATGTGGCGTTCCAGTTGCTCGTCTACCCGATGATCGACGATCGGACGGTTCTTCGCACCGATCACGATCTCCCCGAGGTGCGCGTGTGGACGAAGAAGAGCAACCTGTACGGCTGGACGTCGTATGTCGGCACCCCCGGCGGCGCGGAGGTCTCGGACTATGCCGCCCCCGCACGGCGGGGAGACCTCGGCGGGCTTCCTCCCGCGTGGATCGGCGTCGGTTCGTTCGACCTCTTCCACGATGAAGACATCGCCTACGCTCAGCGTCTGCGCGACGCCGGCGTGCCGTGCGAGGTGACGGTCATCCAGGGGGCATTCCACGGGTTCGACGCGGTGTTCCCCGGCAAGCCGGTGTCGAAGGCATTCTGGCGCACGCAGGCCGACGCGCTGCAGAAGGCGCTCTTCCCCGCGTAGCGTTGCCGCGCGCCTGCGCCGCCGTCGCGCTGGCCGCCTCGCGAGTGAGCATCAAACCTGCGAATGAGCATCAGATTGCGTGCTCACATGCAGGTTTCGTGCTCACTCGCCGCGCGGGGGTGCCGGGGCTCGCCGCGCGGGAAGTGCCGGGGCTCGCCGCGCGGGAAGTGCCGGGGCCGGCCGGGCGGGCGCCAATCGGGAGGGGCGCGCCGGGCCCCGCGCACGCGAAAAAGACGAAACCCCCGCGATGTAGAAGCTACGCGAGGGTTCCTGGGGTGATTGTAACGATCACCCTTGTGGCTCCGACCGGCATCGATCCGGTGACCTTTCGATTTTCAGTCGAACGCTCTACCAACTGAGCTACAGAGCCTCGCAACATTCGAGAATGTCGCGATCTAAGACGAAAGGCCCTCTCGAAGAAGGGCCCGTCGCTCAGAGCGACCCTGACGGGACTTGAACCCGCGACCTCCGCCGTGACAGGGCGGCACGCTAACCAACTGCGCTACAGGGCCTTGCATATTAAGTTGTGTGTGTGACCCCAACGGGATTCGAACCCGTGCTACCGCCGTGAAAGGGCGGCGTCCTAGGCCGCTAAACGATGGGGCCGGATCGCCCGAGGGGATCAGGCTTACCGAGGGTCAAGCATACGCAAACATTCGCGAATGCGCCAATCGAGGGCGAGTCATGCTGCCGTCCGGGCGTGTCGGGGTGAGACTGGGCGGTGCGCTTGTGCCCGAACAGGAGCAGGATAGAGGTACCTTCATGCTCCCCATTTGTGACGCATGTTGTTAGTGTGAAAGTTGTGACTGAGCGCCGACGGGAGGGTTCGATGCGCATCGAGGATGCCGCGGCGAGCACCGACGGCGACGCAGAAGACTGCGGTTGCGCGCCCACGAAGCGCGAGCAGCGGCTGTTCGCTTCGCCGGTCAACCGTCGCTCAGCCCTGGGAATCGGCGCTTTGAGCGTCGTTTCTTTCAGCGCACTGTTCGGCGGTATCGCGGTTGCGCCGGCCTTCGCGGCCAGCTATCCGTCGTGGGACGACGTCGAGCGAGCCAAGGCGAACGAAGCATCCAAGGCCGCTGAGATTCAGCGCATTCAAGGTCTCATCCAGAACCTCGCCGATGACGTGGCGCGCAAGCAAGCCGCGGCAGAGAAAGCGGCGGATGAGTTCTACGTCGCACAGCAGGAGTACTTCGACGCCGCGTACCGGGCCGACACCCTTCAGGAGCAGGCCGACGAGCAGGCGAAGCTCGCCGTTGATGCCGCGGACAAAGCCGGCCGGGTTGCCGCGCAGCTGTACCGCAACGGCGGCGATGACACGTCGATGGAGCTCTTCTTCTCGGGGTCGGCGGGCACGGCCGACGATCTGCTGGCGCGCCTGGGCACGATGGACAAGCTGCTCGAGCGCAATCAGTCGGTGTATGCCGACGCGGTCACGGCGCGCGATTCGGCGCAGAGCCTCAGCGATCAGGCAGAGCTGCAGCGCGTCGAACGCGATCGATTGCAGAAGATCGCCGAAGACAAGATGGTGGCCGCGCAGGCGGCGGCGGATGCCGCACAAGCCGCACTCGACGAGCAAGAAGCCCGCAAGATCACGCTCGATGCGCAACTGGCGGCGCTCCAGGACACGACGGCGAAGACCATCGCCGACTACAAGGAGGGTGAGCGCATCCGCAAGGAGGCGGAGCGCAAGGCTCGTGAAGAGGCTGCGCGCAAGGCACGTGAAGAAGCCGAGCGGATCGCGGCCGCCAAGGCCGCGGCTGAGAAGGCTGCGGCAGAAGCGGCGGCCAACAGCGGTGGTGGAGGCTCATCCGGCGGGGGCGGGTCGTCCAGCGGCGGAAGCGGAGGGAGCACCGCATCCTCGGGCTGGGCTCGTCCCTCATCGGGTGGGCGCACGTCGGGTTATGGCCCCCGCTACGTGCAGTGCGGCGCGGGTTTCTGCGCGAGCGGCTTCCACCGTGGTGTTGACCTCGCCGCCGGATGCTCGGCGGGCATCTACGCGGCACATTCCGGCACGGTCGACTACGCCGGGTACAACGGCGGATACGGCAACTACATTCGCATCCAGCATGGCAACGGCCTCGCCACCGGCTACGCGCACATCCGTTACGGCGGCATTTTCGTCAGCCGCGGGCAGAAGGTGCGCGCGGGCCAGCTGATCGCGAGCGAGGGCAATACCGGCAACTCGCTCGGGTGCCACCTGCATTTCGAGACGTACGTCAACGGCTCGCCGGTGAACCCCATCAACTTCATGGCGGCGCGCGGCGTCTCGGTCTAACCCACTCCCGGATGGCCGCGCCGCGAGAGCGGCGCATAAGAAAAGAGCGGATGCCGGGGCATCCGCTCTTCCCTATGAATGACGTCAGATGGTGCTGGGCGCTTCGCCCTCACCCTGCGTGCGCGTCTCGCCCTCGTGCTCTTCGAAGCGCGTGAAGGCCTCGGCGACCAGGCGCTCGGCCTCGGCGGCGTCCGCCCACTCGTCGACCTTGACCCACTTGCCGGGCTCGAGGTCCTTGTAGTGCTCGAAGAAGTGACCGATCTCGGCCTGGGTGTACTCCGAGATGTCCGAGACATCCTGGATGTGGTTCCAGCGCGGGTCCTTGGCGATGACCGCGACAACCTTGTCGTCGCCGCCGGCCTCATCGCTCATCTTGAGCACGCCGACCGGGCGGACCTTGGCGATGATGCCGGGAGCGAGGTCGTGGTCGAGCAGCACCAGAACGTCGAGCGGGTCGCCGTCTTCGCCGAGCGTGTTCTCGAAGAAGCCGTAGTTGGCGGGGTAGCCCATCGGCGTGTAGAGGATGCGGTCGAGGAAGACGCGGCCGGTGCCGTGGTCGACCTCGTACTTGATCTTGCTGTTGCGCGGGATCTCGATGACGGCGTCGTATGCGCCCATGATGGTGCTCCTTCGAGTCGGGTGGAAAGTCTGCGGAAAGTCCGAGGACAAGCCTAGTCGCGGCACGCCCGGTACCGTAGGCGCGTGGAAGATCGCCGCCCCAGCCTGAACCCCGCCATCGCCGAGGTGCGCCTCGCCGTGCGCGGTGCACTCGCCACGCTCGAGCAGGGGGGCACGGTGATCGTCGCTCTCTCGGGCGGCGCCGATTCGCTCGCCCTCGCTGCGGCAACAGCGTTTGAAGCGCCGAAAAAGGGCATCCGGGCGCTTTCGGTGACGGTCGACCACGGATTGCAGGAAGGGTCAGCGGATGCCGCTGCCGCCGCGGCCGCGAAGGCTCAGGCGCTCGGCCTCGAGGCGATCGTGGTGCGTGTCGACGTGGTCGGCGACGGCGGACCCGAGGCCGCGGCCCGTGACGCGCGCTACGCCGCGCTGCGACAGGAGGCCGCGCACTCCGGAGCTGCGGCGATCCTCACCGGTCACACGCTCGACGACCAGGCCGAAACGGTACTGCTGGGCCTTGCCCGCGGGGCGGGGGCGACGAGCATGCAGGGCATGGCCGTGGCATCCGATCTCGAAGGAATCACTCTGCTGCGTCCGTTGCTCGCCGTTCGCCGGAAGACGACTCGCGCCGCGTGCGTGGCTGCGGGGCTGGAAGTGTGGGACGACCCCCACAACAGCGAGCCGCGCTTCGCCCGCGTGCGCGTCCGCGAGCGCGTGTTGCCCGTGCTCGAGGCCGAGCTCGGGCCAGGCATCGCCGAAGCGCTCGCGCGCACGGCCGAGCAGCTACGCGAAGACGCCGAGGCGTTCGACGAGATGATCCACGAGACGATCGAAGACATCGTCGAGCCCGCCGAGGCGGGGATCTCGGTGTCGGTGCCCGCGCTCGCCGCCAACCCCGCGGCGGTGCGGAACCGCATCATCCGGCTGGTGGTGGCATCCGAGTTCCATGAGAGCCTGACCCGTACCCAGACCCTGGAAGTCGCGCGGCTGATCACCGACTGGAAGGGGCAGGGGCCTATCGACCTGCCCGGATGCTCGGCCCGGCGCATCGGCCAACGGTTGGAGTTCACCGCGCGCTGAGGGGCCGCAGGGTCGGCTACGGGACGATGCAGGTCGATGCTCCATGCCTGGTCGGCGGGGAATAATCCCCTGCGGCATGCACGACGGTGCCCGATATGCTGGCGAGCATCATGGCCGACGTGGAGTTTCGACACTCAGATTTCATCGACGCGGTCGCCCATCTCCGGGAGAGCGGCGCCGCCCACGAGGAGGCCTTCTGCCCGGCGTTCGGTGTGCTCGGATCGGCACGGGTCGAGGCTGCGTTGGTGGATGTCGATGGTGTCGTTCGCGCCGCCATGGCGGCGCTCGCCGAGCGAGGCGATCAGCTCGCGGTGTCCGCGGCCGTTGTCCACTCGGAGTTGAAGCGTCTCGACAGCTCGATGGCGGGGGCTGCCGAATGAGCCTGCCGGGTCTCGGCGATGTTCCCGGTGAGGGCGACGCCGATTCCATTCGGACGATCGCGGGGTTATTTCGCCGGCGCGGCGCGGCCGAACGTGAACGCAACCGAGCCGCGCTGAACGGCCTGAGATCGCTGTCGCCGGTGACGGCGCTGAGTGTCGACGCCCTTCGCCCCGATCTGACCGCGTTCGCACATCGCTTCCTCGACGTCGCGCTGGCGGCCGAGGACGCGGGTGAGATCCTCGACGACTACGCCGCTGCTGTAGAAGACCTTCAGTACCGCGCGTCCCGCCTGCGGGCGCAGGCGGAGGAGGACTACTCCTCGATCTGGACGCAGCGCACCGCCGCACTAAATGCGGCGTCCGACTTCGCGGTCGGGTGGGCTTTGGATTGGGACGACGTGCTGCCGTCGTGGCTGTACCTCGACGATCGCGGGTACCTCGATCGCTGGCAGGCAGCGATCGACGACTACCGCCTGACGGCAGCTCGCTACAACGCATTGCGAGCCGAGCGTGACGATGTCGATAGCGCCACCGCGGGGCGGTTACTCGCCATTGACTTGGTCAATCGGATCACGCGTGACGGTGTGGTCGACGGGGCCGGGGTGTTCGCCTCGACGGCTCTGTGGGTGGGTGACACTGACGAGGTCACCGCCGACCAGATCGCCGCGCTCGCTGACCCCGAACTCGTGCGCGAGGTGTGGGACAGCCTTGACCGCGCCCGGCGTGACACCCTGATCGAAGAGTCACCGGAAGTGATCGGCAACCTCGATGGCATCCCGATCGCCGATCGCATCACCGCGAACCGGATCAACATCGCTGACGCGATCGTCGACCACGAAGGTGAGATCGAGCGACTCCAAGACGCGCGCGAGGCGGCGCTCATCGGCGCCGGACGCGGCCGCACGGCCATCGAGAGACGCTTCGACGATCTCATCGCGCAGGAGCAGCAGATGATCGATTACTACGATGGGCTCCTGACGCAGAAGGTCGCGTGGCAGGATGAATCGGGCGTGCGGCAAGAAGACGTCGGGGCCCGCGTGGTTGTATTTGACCCGTCTCGCCAGGCGATCGCGACCTATCATGGAGCGCTCGACCCCGAGACGGGCGGTATTCCCGACTGGGTGACCTCCGTCGCGATTTCGGTTCCCGGAACGGGTGCGCAGCTCACCGGCTTCAGCGACAATCGCGCTGCGGAGCTGTACGCCGCGGCCGGTGGCGATTCGGCAATCTTCCAGTGGGCCGGTGGGGAGTTTCCACAGACTATCCCCGGTGCGATGGACACGTCATACGCACACGATCTCGCACCGCGGTTGCGCGACTTCGCGGCCGGCGTCAGCGTCCCGGATTCTGCCGCGCTCACCGTCATGGGGCACAGTTACGGCGGAGCCACGGTGGGGTTGGCGGAGGAGGCCGGCCTGCGCGCCGATCGCGTGCTGTACGTTGCAGCGGCGGGAATGGGCGACGGGGTCTCGGGCGTCGACGACTTCCCCCATACTTCAGATGTGCCGCACTACGCCATGATGAGCCGCAATGATCTCGTTGTGGGGTTGATCCAGGGGAGCGAGGGCGACCTGCACGCGTTGCACGGGCAATCTTCACTTCGTGCAGACGGAGTGACCCGGCTCGAAACGGGAGTCATCGACGGCGACGACCCGAACAGCATCGATATCGAGGATTTCAACGTTTCGGGCAACGGAACTCCGTCGGCGATCGACAGCCATAGTTCGCTGTACACGCCGGGTTCCACGGCGTTCAACAACATGGTCGCCGTCATCACGGGCGGAGAGGCAGAGTTGTTTGCGCCGGATGAGGTCCTGATCGTCGGGGGTCGCGCGGTGACGATCGACGGCATCGACCGCGACGATTACACGCCCGCGTATACGAAAGTCGGTGGATAGATGAAGCGCCCTTTCGTCGCCGCCCTGACATGCGCGATCACAACGGTCATCGCCCTCACACTTGGAGGATGCAGCATGCAGTCCGAAAGCAAGCTTGACGAGTACCACGCTGAGGCTGATCGCATCGTGGCTGAGACGGTGGCCCTGATCCCTCCTGAGCTGATCGACAACGTCGGCTTTTCCGAGTCTGAGCCGCGCAGCGGTGCCGCCATTTTGGGCACGGACGACCCGAACGACCCCGCATGGTGGCAGGCTCGCGAGGATCTCAATCTCGTGTCGGAGACGGATGCGTCGGCCGATGCGGCGGCGGCTATCGCGAGCGGCCTGAACGCCGACGGGTGGCGGGAGTCGCGCGTGCGCATGACCCAAGAGGGTGCGCGCATCGCTGACGGGTTCCGCAAGGATCTCGATGGTGAGGGGTGGTACATCGAGGTTACGTGGGTGATGACAAGGCCCGACAAAGCCGAGGTGATCGAGGTGCTCGTCGTGAGCCCCCAGACCGTCCGCGGCGATCACGACGTGCCCTCGTAGGTCTGGCTGCGGCCACAGCGACGGGGCACGTAGACTCACGTGCATGCGTGCGGCTGACATCCGAGACGACCTGACCGACATCCTCGTGACCGAGGAGGAGATTCGCGCCAAGCTCGACGAGATCGCCGCGCAGGTCACCGCCGACTACGAGGGTAAGGATCTGCTGCTGGTCGGCGTTCTCAAGGGCGCGATCATGGTGATGGCCGACTTCTCGCGGGCGCTGCCGAACGTCGTTCCCATGGACTGGATGGCGGTGTCCTCGTACGGTGCCGGCACCAAGTCCAGCGGTGTGGTGCAGATCCGCAAGGACCTCGACACCGACCTGCACGACAAGCACGTGCTGATCGTCGAGGACATCATCGACTCGGGGCTCACCCTCGCGTGGCTGCTCGAGAACTTCGCCTCGCGTGGCGCGGCGTCGATCGAGGTGTTCTCGCTGCTGCGAAAGCCTGACGCGGCAAAGGTGCACATCGACTGCAAGTACGTCGGATTCGACATCCCGAACGACTTCGTCGTGGGATACGGGCTCGACTACGCCGAGAAGTACCGCAACCTGCGCGACGTCGCCGTGCTCGCACCGCACGTCTACCAGTAGTCATCTCGCGGTACGCCGTGGGCGAATCCACAGAGAGCGCATAGCGGAGGCGTTATACCCTGAGGGCACCGTCGTGGCGTCGTGACGCCTGCGGTTCGTCGACGAAAGGGATCGGGCACCCGCCCGCACCATGAACTTCAAGAAGATCACCCGCAACCCGTTCTTCTATGCGCTGCTCATCGGCGTCATGTTGATCGTGGGCTTCTCGCTCATTTCTTCGCTGACCGGCACCAAGCAGATCACCACGCAAGAGGGCCTCGAACTGCTCGCGGGCGACACCGTCACCGAGGCGGGGATCACCGACGGTGACCAGCGCGTCGACCTGAAGCTTTCGTCGCCGTACGAAGGCGCTGATGACGTGCAGTTCTACTACGTCGACGCCCGCGCCGAGGAGGTCGTCGACGCGATCAACGCTGCTGCGCCCGCGGACGGGTTCAACGACACCGTCCCGCGCGCCACGTGGTTCGACGGATTCCTCTCGCTGATCCTGCCGATCCTGCTCCTCGGTCTGCTCTTCTGGTGGCTTCTTTCCAGCGCCCAGGGTGGCGGCAGCAAGGTGATGCAGTTCGGCAAGTCGAAGGCGAAGCTCGTCACCAAAGAGATGCCGCAGGTCACCTTCGCCGACGTAGCCGGGTCTGACGAAGCCATCGAAGAGATGGAAGAGATCAAGGACTTCCTGAAGGACCCCACGAAGTTCCAGGCCGTGGGGGCCCGCATCCCGAAGGGCGTGCTGCTGTACGGCCCTCCCGGAACCGGAAAGACTTTGCTCGCCCGTGCCGTCGCCGGCGAGGCGGGGGTGCCGTTCTACTCGATCTCGGGTTCGGACTTCGTCGAGATGTTCGTCGGCGTCGGCGCCAGCCGCGTGCGCGACCTGTTCAACCAGGCCAAAGAAACCGCCCCGGCGATCATCTTCATCGACGAGATCGATGCTGTTGGTCGTCACCGCGGCGCCGGTATGGGTGGCGGCCACGACGAGCGCGAGCAGACGCTCAACCAGATGCTGGTCGAGATGGACGGCTTCGACCCCAAGGCGAACGTCATCGTGATCGCCGCGACGAACCGCCCCGACATCCTCGACCCCGCGCTGCTGCGCCCGGGTCGCTTCGACCGCCAAATCGGTGTGGATGCCCCCGACCTCAAGGGTCGCAAGACGATTCTCGAGGTGCACGGCCGCGGCAAGCCGCTCGCCGACAGCGTCGATCTCGAGGTCGTCGCGCGCAAGACCCCCGGCTTCACCGGTGCCGATCTTGCCAACGTGTTGAACGAAGCCGCGCTGCTCACCGCACGCTCGAACGCCCAGCTGATTGACAACCGCGCTCTCGATGAGGCCATCGACCGCGTGATCGCCGGCCCCCAGCGCCGCACGCGCGTGATGAAGGACAAGGAAAAGCTCATCACGGCGTACCACGAGGGCGGTCACGCGCTCGCGGCGGCGGCGATGAACAACACCGATCCGGTGACGAAGGTCACGATCCTGCCGCGCGGTCGCGCCCTCGGCTACACGATGGTGCTGCCGCTCGAAGATAAGTACTCCGTCACCCGCAACGAACTGCAGGACCAGCTGACCTACGCCATGGGCGGCCGCGTGGCCGAAGAGATCGTGTTCCACGATCCGACCACCGGGGCCTCGAACGACATCGAGAAGGCCACCGGGATCGCGCGCAAGATGGTCACCGAATACGGCATGACGAACGACGTCGGTCCGGTGAAGCTCGGCCAGTCCTCGGGCGAGGTGTTCATGGGGCGCGACATGGGCCACGGCCGCGACTTCTCCGAGCGCATCGCCGAGCGTGTCGACGTGCAGGTACGCGCGCTCATCGAGCAGGCGCACAACGAGGCGTACGAGGTCATCAACAACAACCGCGATGTCCTCGACAAGCTCGCCCTCGCGCTGCTCGAGAAAGAGACGCTCGATCACCTCGAACTCGAGGAGATCTTCAAGGACGTGAAGAAACTCCCGCCGCGCCCGCAGTGGCTCTCGAGCGAGCAGCGCCCGGTTTCGCAGCATCCGCCCGTCCAGGTGCCCGCGCGTGCGCCCGCTCCCGACACTGTCGCGGCTGCGGTAGAGGTCGAGGCGGATGCCACGGCCACCGACACTGCTCCGCAGCGCCGCCCCAGCGGGCAGGCGCGTCCGGCGACCGCGTAACTCTCGTGGCCGTCGACGGGGAGCGCGTCGCGGCGCTCGTGAGGGAACTGCTCGAGGCGATCGGCGAAGACCCGGATCGGCCGGGCCTTCGTCAGACGCCCGACCGGGTGGCGGCGGCGTACGCCGAGTTCTTCTCCGGCGTCGGGCACGACCCCGCCGAGCCACTCGCGCACACGATTTCGGTAGCGCAAGGCCCAGCCCCTGACACCCTGCCCTCGGGTGCCGTGATGCTGCGCGATATTCGCTTCCGCTCGATCTGCGAGCACCACCTGCTGCCGTTCCGGGGGCACGCCCACATCGCGTACCTCCCGGGGGAGCAGGTCGTGGGCCTCGGTGCCCTGCCCAAAGTCGTCGACATCGTGGCGTCGCGGCCGCAGGTGCAGGAGCGCCTGGGCGAGCAGATCGCCGACGCCATCGCGACATCGCTCGACACGCGAGGGGTGTTGGTGGTGCTGGATGCTACGCACGAATGTGTCACGATGCGCGGCGGTCAGCAGGCCGACACCTCGACGGTGACGATCGCCGCGCGCGGCGCATACCGCGAGCCCGGTGCCCGAGCCGAGTTGTTCGCGCTGCTGGGGGGCGGTTTCGGGCCGGGCGCGAACGCATGACGCTCATCATGGGCGTGGTGAATGTCACCACCGATTCGTTCAGTGACGGCGGGCGCTACCTCGAGGCCGATGCCGCGACCGCGCACGGCCGAGCATTGTTCGCTGACGGCGCGCACATCCTCGACATCGGTGGCGAATCAACGCGTCCGGGTGCTGATCGGGTTCCGCCCGACGTGGAGCAGGCGCGAGTGGTGCCCGTGATCGCGGGTCTGCGGCGAGAGGTTCCGGGCGCGATTCTGAGCGTCGACACCATGAACGCCAGCACCGCGCGTGCCGCGGTCGAGGCGGGTGCGAACATCGTCAACGACGTGTCGGGAGGACTTTCAGACCCCGACATGCTGGCTGCGGTCGCTGAGACCGCGGCCGAGATCGTGCTCGGCCACTGGCGCGGGCCGTCGTCCGAGATGTACGCGCGCGCCGACTACGACGATGTCGCAGCCGAGGTGGTTGGTGAACTGCGCGAGCGCGCCGACGCCGCGCTTTCTGCGGGAATCGCCGCGGATCGCATCATCCTCGATCCGGGCATCGGCTTCGGCAAGCGGGGCGAGCAGAACTGGCAGGCGCTGCGAGCAACTCCCGCGCTCGTGGGCACCGGATTTCGCGTGCTCATCGGCACGAGCCGCAAGCGGTTCTTCGCCGACGCGCTCGGACCTGACCCCGACATCGCGCGCCGAGATCTGGCGACCGCGGTGACCAGTGTGCTGGCCGCGCAAGCGGGTGCGTGGGCGGTGCGCGTTCACGATGTCGCCGCAACGCGAGATGCTATCGGTGTGTGGAACCACTGGGACGGCTCAGCGACGCAGGGCGGCACGCCGTGAGCGGGCGCGACGAGATCACGCTCACCGGGCTCCGCGTCTTCGGCCATCACGGTGTCTTCCCCGATGAACGTCGCGATGGGCAAGAGTTCATCGTCGACCTGGCACTGTTTCTCGACACGCGCCCGGCAGCGGCGAGTGATGACGTTGCCGACACGGTGCACTACGGCGAGCTCGCCGAGCGCGTGGCATCCCTCGTCGCGAACGACCCCGTCGACCTCCTCGAGACCCTCGTCGAGCGCATCGCGCGCGACACACTCACGCACCCCCTGGTCGAGCGCGTGCGCGTGACGGTGCACAAGCCCCACGCGCCGATTCCGCTCACTTTCGCCGATGTGTCGGTGACGATAGAGCGCGCCAAAGCATCCGGAGTTGGGTCGTGAATCGACGGCTCGCGCAGGGGATGGGGACGGATGCCGCTCCCGGCCATTCCGCGCCTGTGCACGCCGTCGTCGCCCTGGGCGCCAACCTCGGCGACCGTGCCGAGACGATGAACCAGGCGCTTTCCGACCTGCGACGCGTGCCGCTGGTCGCCGAGGTCCGCGCTTCGCGTGCGATCGAATCGATCGCAGTGACGCTTTCGGGGCCGGATGCCGAGGCCCCGACGTATCTGAACGCGGTAGCTGTGCTGACGACGACGCTTGCTCCGTCGGTGCTGCTGTCGTATCTGCACGCGATCGAGGCGCGTCACGGCCGTGAGCGCCGCGAACGGTGGGGCGATCGCACGCTCGACCTCGACCTGATCGCCTACGGGGATGTGCAAAGCGATGATCCCGCGTTGCTCCTGCCGCATCCGCGTGCGGCCGAGCGCGATTTCGTGCTCGGCCCGTGGCTCGATGTCGACCCGGGTGCTGTCCTGCCGGGGCGCGGCCGCGTCGACGCGCTGCTCGCGGCACTGCGCGAGGGCGTGGAGCCGGGGACTGAGTCGTGAAGCGCACCGGGGCTGGCATCCTCGCATCGGCGGCTGTCCTAGGAATCGCGGCCGGCTACCTTCTCGACCAGATGCTCACGGCGACGGGGCGACCGACCTTCACTCCGACCGTCATGTTGCCGATTCTGCTTGTGCTGCTGGGCGTTGCGGTGGTCGGCTTGGCCGTGCCGATCCGGCGCGCGACGCGTGGCGAGCGGGGTGGGCCCGTCAACCCGTTCCGCGCCCTGCGCACCGCGATGCTCGCGAAGGCATCCAGCATCGTCGGCGCAGCCGTGGGTGGGGTCGGCGTCGGTCTGTTGGCCTTCCTGCTGACCCGGCCTGTGCCGCCCTCGGTAGGCTCGATGTCGGCGGTGATCGCCACAATCGTCGGCGGAGCGTTGCTCGTCGTGGCCGCGCTGATCGCCGAGCACCTGTGCACCATCCGGAAGGACGACGATGACGAACACCCCGGAGGGGACGACCCCGGACTCGAGCCCCGGCTCCGCGGGCACTGACGTCCCGCCCGTCGTGGCCGCTCCGGCGCCGGTGACTGCGGAAGCCAACGCAGAAGCGACCTTCGGTGCTCTTGTCGAGCCTCGCTCTGCGAATCGTCTCGTCCTCGAAGCCGGGGTCTGGCACCAGATCTCGCCCAAATACGTCACCGTGCAGTTCATCTCGAGCGGGTTCATTCTGGCGATCGTCGTGACGGCGACACTGGTGCTCGCTTTGGCGATGCACCAGTGGTGGGCGTGGATCCCCGGCGGCATCCTCACGGCGATCCTCGTTGCGACGCTGGCGGTTCTCCCGCGTCAAGCCCGCTCGATCGGGTATCAGCTGCGCGAGGATGACCTGGTGTTTCGCCGTGGCATCCTGTGGCAGCGATTCGTTGCGGTGCCCTACGGGCGCATGCAACTTGTCGACATCACCCACGGACCCCTGGACCGCATGTTCGCGATCGCGCAGCTGAAGTTCGTCACGGCCGCCGCGAGCACCGGCGTCGAGATCCCGGGACTCCCGCAGCAGACCGCCGAGACACTGCGCGACCACCTCATCGCCGTCGCCGAGAGCCGCCGTACCGGGCTATGAGCGACTTGCCGTTCCCGCCCCCGGGCGCCCAACCCCCGGCTGGTGCTCAACCGCCGGCCGGTGCGACCCCGCCGCAGGCGCCGCAGGGCGCCACTCCGCCGCCGCAGGACCTCGTGCGCTCGCCGCTCAGCGACGGCGAATGGCACCGCATGCATCCCCTCAGCCCGCTGATGCGCGGTGGGCTCGTGCTCCTGGTCGTCCTCGGAGTGATCTTCACGAATCTGCGCGACCGGGTGATTGCCGTCTTCCTGCCGTGGCTCAGCGAAGACTTCGAGGGCTACGAGGAGTGGGAGTCTTCGGGCGACCCGGTCGATTACGTCATCGCCAACAACCTCTACCTCGTCGCCGCGCTCGCCGTGCTTGGTGTGGTCCTCATCGTGGTCGCGGGGTTCGCGCTGTCGTGGCGGTTCCACACGTTCCGCATCACCGATGACACCGTCGAGGTGCGTAGCGGCATCCTTTTCCGCACCCACCGTCGTGCACCGCTCGACCGCGTCCAAGGCGTCAACCTCACGCGCCCGATGATTGCGCGCCTGTTGGGGATGGCCAAGCTCGAAGTAGTCGGCGCGGGAACCGACTCCAACGTCAAGCTCGAATACCTCACGACAGCGAACGCCGAAACCGTGCGTGCCGACATTCTTCGCTTGGCTTCGGGGCAGCGATTGGCTGAAGGGCTAACGGATGCCGCACCCGGTCGCACCGGCTCACTAGTGTCTGCGCTCGGGCAGACGGTCAGCCGTGAGCTGACGGGCATGGTCGACGGGCCCGAGACCCCCGTCGAACCCGAGTCCGTCGTGCAGATCCCGGTCGGGCGACTTGTGGCATCCCACATTCTCAGCTCGTCCACTTTGTTCGTTGCGCTGGCCCTTATCGCCATCATCATCGGGGCGAGCACGGGGAGCACGTGGTTGCTTTTCGGTTTTATCCCGGCGTTGCTGGGTATCGGCGCCTACTGGGTGCGTTCGATTGTCAAGTCGCTGCGCTACTCGATCGCGCCGACGCCTGACGGGGTGCGGATCACGTTCGGTCTGCTCACGACGATCACCGAGATCGTGCCGCCCGGTCGCGTCCACGCTCTCGAGGTTCGGCAGCCGCTACTGTGGCGACCGGCGGGCTGGTGGAGCATCCGGATCAACCGATTCACCGGGCGCAGTGCGACGGATGCCGCGACCGACCAATTCACGACGGTGCTGCCGGTCGGCACGATCGCCGATGTCGAACGCGTGTTGGCGTTGCTGCAGCCCCAGGTGCCCGACGCTGATTGGTCACCCCTCGTGCGTGACGGCCTTCTCGGACCGGTTGTTGACGACGACGGATTCACCACGACCCCGCGGCGTGCCGCCTGGATTCGCCCGCTGTCGTGGAAGCGCAACGGGTTCCGGCTCGACGGTGACGTGCTGCTGCTGCGCCACGGCCTCATATGGCGTTCGCTGCAGATGCTGCCGCTGGCCCGAACCCAGAGTGTGGGGTTGTATCAGGGGCCGCTCGATCGGGCGAGCGGTGTCACCGCCATTCGCGCGCACACGGTCGCCGGTCAGGTCGACGGTCGCCTGGCGGCGGTCGATCGCGGGGCGGCACTGCGCTTGTTCGACGACGTCGCTTCGGGATCCGTGCGTGCCGCGGCGGGGGATCGATCACACCGCTGGGCGAGCGAACGGACGGATGGCGGCGATGCGTGAGGGGCGGCTCGGGATCGGCGTCATCGGCGCGGGCCGCGTCGGGCCGGTGGTTGCCGCGGCGCTCGCCGGTGCCGGGCACGCAGTGGTCGGGGTGACCTCAGGGAGCGACCCCGACCGAGTCGAGGCGATCCTTTCAGGTGTCCCGGTGCTGGACGCCCCCGAGGTGGCGCGACGGAGCGAACTGGTGATCGTCGCGGTGCCGCATGACGAGTTGCCCGGGCTCATCTCGGGGCTCGCCGACGTCGGCGCATGGCAGCCGGGGCAGCTCGTGCTTCACACCGACCCCGCCTACGGCACGACGGTCTTGGGGCCAGCGATGGCGCAGGGTGCGATTCCGCTGGCGGTGCATCCGGCGATCGCGTTCACCGGCACCTCGATGGATCTGCGTTTGCTCTCGAGTGCATTCGCTGCCGTGACGGCCCCCGCCCCCGTGCTGCCTATCGCTCAGGCGCTCGCCGTCGAGCTCGGCTGCGAGCCGGTCGTCGTGGCCGAGGCCGATCGTGCCGCGTACGCCGAGGGCATCGCGACGGCCACGCAGTTCTCGCGCGCGATCGTGCAGCAGTCCACATCCTTGCTCGCGGGTATCGGCATCTCGAACCCGGGGCTGTACTTGTCTACGCTCGTGCACTCGACGGTCGATCACGCGCTCGCCGAAGCGGGAGGTACGGCTGGTCAGATCGATCTCGATGGCACCGATACGATCAACGGATGATCAGCACCATCCAGGAGCTGCGCACCCGACTGGCCGAAGCCAGAAGCGCGGCATCCGGGTCAGGCGGGGCTGACGCGCCCCGCGTCGCCCTCATCTCGACCATCGGTTCGCTTCACGACGGGCACATCGACCTCGTACATCGCGCGCGGGAACTCGCCGACATCATCGTGGTGTCGGTGTTCGTCAACCCGCTGCGCTTTCGCGACCCGGCCGAGTTCGCCGCGTACCCGCGCACTCCCGAAGAGGACGAGAAGCTGCTCACCTCCCTCGGCGTCGACGTGATCTTCGCGCCGGATGCCGCAGAGATGCTGCCCGAGGGCACCGCGACGACGAAGATCAGCGCGGGCGACCTCGGCCTGCGCTACGAAGGACGCACGCGCCCGTTCTACTTCGATGCCGTACTCACGGTCGAGGCGAAGCTCTTCCACCTCGTGCACCCCGACATTGCGATCTACGGTGAACGCGACCGGCAGCGTGTCTTCCTGGTTGAGCGCATGGTGCGTGATCTCAATTTCGACGTGGCGATCGAGACGGTGGCTACGGTGCGCGAGGAGTCGGGCATCCCGATCTCAACCCGCATCGGCATGCTCGACGAGCAGGACCGCCACGCGGCCACCATGCTCCCGGTTGCGCTCGAAGCAGCGGCATCGAACGCCGACCGCGGCGTCGACGCATGCATCGCCGCGGCCCAGTCTGCCCTGATGGGCGAGCCTCGCATCCGGTTGGAGTACCTCAACGTGGTCGATCCCGGGACCTTCCTGCCGGTTGATGAGGGCCACGAGGGACGCGCTCTCGCGCTCATCGCCGCGAGCGTCGGCGGGCACCGGTTCATCGACAACGCCGAGATCTACATTCGCTGACCACGCGCTCTGCGCAGGACGGACGATCAGGGAGTGCTGGGGCGCCGCCGGTAGACTTTCCGAGACTTTTGAGGAGCCCCTGCGATGAGCGATACGACCGCGCCTGCCAACGCCGAGACCGAACCCACCGAAGAGGACATCTTCGAGCAGAAGGCCGTGCGGCTCGCCAAGCGCGAGCGGTTGATTGCAGAGCGGTCGGATGCCGCGGGCGGCGCGTATCCCGTCGCGGTCCCGACGACCACGACCATCTCGGCGCTGCGCGCTGAGTACGGCGACCTCGAAGCGGGTGCCGAGACCGGTGTCACTGCGGGCGTCGCTGGTCGCATCGTGTTCAGTCGGAACACCGGAAAGCTGTGCTTCGCTTCGTTGCAGGCTGGCGACGGCAGTCGCATCCAGGCGATGGTCTCGCTCGCGAACGTGGGCGAAGAGTCGCTGCAGGCCTGGAAGGAACTCGTCGACCTCGGCGACCACGTGTTCGTTTCCGGCGAGGTGATCTCGAGCCGTCGGGGCGAACTGTCGATCATGGTGTCGGAGTGGCAGATCGCGGCCAAGGCCGTGCTGCCCCTGCCCAACATGTATTCCGAACTGAGCGAAGAAGGCCGTGTTCGCAGCCGCTTCCTCGACCTGATCGTTCGCGACCGTGCGCGTGAGACCGTGCTCGCACGCGCGAAGGTGAATGCGAGCCTGCGCGCCACGTTCGCCGGGCACGACTTCGTCGAGGTCGAGACGCCGATGCTCCAGGTGCAGCACGGCGGGGCATCCGCTCGCCCGTTCATCACCCACTCGAACGCGTTCGATGCCGACTTGTTCCTGCGCATTGCGCCCGAGCTGTATCTCAAGCGTGCCGTGGTCGGTGGCATCGATCGGGTGTTCGAGATCAACCGCAACTTCCGCAACGAGGGCGCCGACTCGACCCACAGCCCCGAATTCGCGATGCTCGAGGCATACGAGTCGTACAGCGACTACAACGGCATCGCCGATCTGACGCAGGAGCTCATCCAGAACGCCGCGATCGCCGTTGCCGGATCGACCACGGTCACGTGGGCAGACGGCACCGAGTACGACCTGGGCGGGCAGTGGGATCGCATCTCGATGTACGGCTCGTTGTCCGAGGCCTGCGGCCGCGATATCACCCCCGAGACCTCGCTCGAGGACTTGGCTGCGCTTGCTGCCGCCGAGGGGGTCGAGGTGCCCGAGAAGGTCGCAACGCACGGCAAGTACGTTGAGGAGCTGTGGGAGCACTTCGTCAAGGGTGATCTCACCCGACCGACCTTCGTGATGGACTTCCCCGTCGACACCAGCCCGCTGGTGCGCGAGCACCGCTCGATCGCCGGCGTCGTGGAGAAGTGGGACCTGTACGTGCGCGGGTTCGAACTGGCGACCGGCTACTCCGAGCTTGTCGACCCCGTCATCCAGCGCGAGCGCTTCGTCGAGCAGGCCAAGCTCGCCGCGCGCGGTGACGACGAGGCGATGCGCGTCGACGAGGAGTTCCTGCGCGCCCTCGAACACGGCATGCCGCCGACCGGTGGCATGGGAATGGGGATCGACCGTCTGCTGATGGCGATCACCGGGCTCGGCATCCGCGAAACAATTCTGTTCCCGCTCGTGAAGTAGCCCCGTTCCCGTTCGGGACGGATCACTCAGCACGAGCCGGTGGCGCGGGTGCGCGCTGAGTGGAATGCCCACTCGGGCAAGTGGCCCGCGCCGACGAACGATCGTACGATCTCGCTGAGCCCATGCTCGGGTTCGATCTCGCACGCCCGAGAGGCATAGATCTCGGCGTGGGTCGACCGGCCCAGCGCCCACGAGAGCCACGCGCACATCGCGAGAGACCCGGCTTGCATCGCACGCGGCATGCTCGCCGCGACGCGTTTGGTGACCTCGAGCGCGCGCATCAGACGCGCGGGGTCGGGCTGCGGACCTTCGCCCCACATCCGCATGGCCAGATGCGTGGGGTACTCTTCGCCCGATTCCCATCGCAACTGCGCGTCGAGCGCATCGTCGCCGTCGTCGAAGTCGCCGCTCCACTGAACGAGCGCCACGTCGCGCATAGAGGGGCGAGACAGGCACCACCCGAGGATCGCGATGTCGTACGCTCCGCCTTCGCGGCCCGTCCAGCCGAGCGCCTTCTCGTACAGTTCGGGAACGTCGTCGATTCGGGCGATTGCCGCGATCGCTTGTGGGTCGATGCGCAACTCTCCTGAACGAAGGTCGTCGTCCGCGTCGCCCACATCGCGCGCGTGGCCCGCGTCGTCTGCATCGCGCGCGTCGCCCACATCGCGCGCGCTCGCTGCGTCATCCCACCCTGGCCCCTCCACTTCGTCATCGTGGGCACCCGCGAGCACGCGAAACACCGTGCGCATCGATGTCAGTGCCCGCTCCACGTGCTCGAGTTCGGCGGGTTCGATCTCGGGCAAGTCGGCGCCGGAGGTCTGATCACCGAGCGGCTGGCCGGGCGCGGCATCCTCTCGAGAACTGATCTCCTCGAGAGCGCGCACGCCCACCTGACCATCGTGATCGCACGCAGATGCCCACCCATCGGCGGCGACGCACAGCAGATCGGTCACGCGCAATCCGGCTGAGTCCGCACGGACCGCGAGCGCCTCGAGCAGTTCACGGTGGGGCATTCGGCCGGTCTCGTCGAACTGGGCTGCGGTGTAGACCACCGCCGTGAAGGCCGTGGCCTCAGCGAGTCGGCACACCATGCCGAGCACGGTGGAAGCGAAACGTTCGACGGTGTCGTCCGCGGCGGTCGTATCTTCCTTCGCCGGGAGGTCGAATCGCATCGCCCCCATGCTGCGATCTCGCGAAAGCGGGACCAGCACCAGGCTCTCGGTCGGGGTGCACCCGACCAACTGCGGGACGTAGGAGAGGAACTGTGCCGCGTCGGCGGCTGTGATGATCGTCGTCATGAGCAACGAGCGTGGTCTGCGCGAGGGTTCGATGGTTGACCAAAAGACGAGATGAGGATGATCGGCGAGAACCGGGCCGAATGCCCCACCTGGGGAGGAGGGGAGGAATCGGCGGGTATCCTGGAGGGCATGGATAGCTACTGGGTCGCCGTCGTCTGGACGCTTCTGCCCACGGTTGTCGTCAGCGCCATCTTCGTGTTCGTCATGCGCAGCGTGATTCGCGCGGATCGCAATGAGCGTCGCGCGTACGCGCGCTTCGAAGCAGAAGAGCGTGCACGTCGAGGGATGCCGCCGGCCGCGGCATCCGGCTCATCTTCCCTCGCCTCCGAATAGTGTCGCCGCCGCCCACTACAGTGGGCTCACGGGCCCGGGGAGAGCGAAACGCATGACTGTCGAGGTATATACCAACTGGTGGTTGGTGTTTGTCTTCGTCGTCGACCTCGTGATTCGCATCACCGCGGTGATCGTGATCCCGCGCAACCGCCGGCCCACGGCGGCAATGGCCTGGCTGTTGGCCATTTACTTCATCCCGTTCGTCGGTGTGCTGCTGTTTCTGCTGATCGGAAACCCCCGATTGCCGCGCAAAAGGCGACGAATGCAGCGCGCGATCAACGAGTACATCCACGAGACGAGCGCGTCGCTCGACTTCGGGACTCTGCGCCCCCACGCGCCGGACTGGTTCACGTCGCTGGTCACCCTCAACCGCAACCTGGGCGCCATGCCCCTCGCTGGGGACAACGGCGCGCAACTGATCTCGGACTACCAGCAGAGCCTCGACGCCATGGCCGACGAGATCCGGCAGGCGCAGAACTACGTGCACGTCGAGTTCTACATCCTTCAGACCGACGCATCGACTGACAACTTCTTCACCGCACTCGAAGAGGCCTGCGCGCGGGGAGTGGTCGTCAGGGTGCTGCTTGACCACTGGGCGAACCGAGGCAAGCCGTACTACAAGAAGACACTGCAGCGACTCACGGCGATGGGTGCGCACTGGCAGCTGATGCTCCCGGTGCAGCCGTTGAAGGGCAAATACCAGCGGCCCGATCTGCGCAACCACCGCAAGTTGCTTGTGGTCGACGGACTGGTGGCATTCACGGGCTCTCAGAATGTCACCGACTCGACGTACAACTTGCGCAAGAACATCAAGCGGGGCTTGCACTGGGTCGACATGATGGTGCGTTTCGACGGGCCGGTCGTGGCATCCGTCAACGCCGTCTTCCTTTCGGACTGGTACGCCGAGACGCAAGAGATTCTGACCGACGAGATCGATCTGCTGTCCGTGGTGTCGGGTTCGGGGGATCTCGACTGCCAGGTCGTGCCCTCCGGGCCCGGGTTCGAATTTCAGAACAACCTGAAACTTTTCGCCGCGATGCTCTACGCCGCGCAAGAGAAGATCATTATCGTCAGTCCGTACTTCGTGCCTGACGAGGCGCTGCTGCTCGCCATCACCACGGCGTGCCAGCGCGGCATCCATGTCGAACTCTTCGTGTCAGAAGAAGGCGATCAGGCGCTGGTCTACCACGCGCAGCGGTCGTACTACGAGGCGCTGCTGCGCGCGGGCGTGAAAATCTGGATGTATCGCAAGCCCTACATCCTCCACTCGAAGTCCATGACGATCGACGACGAGACGGCCATCATCGGGTCGAGCAACATGGACATGCGCTCGTTCGGTCTCAACATGGAGATCACCATGCTGGTGCGCGGCGCCGAATTCACCGAGCAGATGCGCGGCGTGGAGGACACCTACCGGTCGCTCTCGCGCGAGCTGACATTGGAAGAGTGGATGAAGCAGCCGCTGCGTTCGACCGTGCTCGACAACCTCGCGCGGTTGACGTCGGCGCTGCAGTAAGCGGGTCTTCGCGGGCTATGCGCGGGCTCTGCGCGGTGAGACGTTCCGTGTCGAGGCGACACTAGGGGAGTGATGCCGGCGGCGGCATCCGTTCGGAAGGATGCCGGCGGCGGCATTCGCAGAGAAGGGGGCACCCGTGGCTGGTGCACGAAAGACGGTCGGCGGCGCGGTGCTTGCGTTCGCGCTGGGCGCGCTGATGACCGGGTGCGCGTCGGCGTCACCGGAGGGCTCGGGCGCCGTTGCGGGGGATGCTCCGATCGAGCAGTTGGATGCCGCGTGGCTCGACAGCGGCCGGATGGTCGGCATCGTCACGATGGGGTCATCCTCATGCATGCCGCTCGCCGAGGTCGGCCCGTACACCGATGGGACGCTCGAGGTGTCGCTGACGGACGACCCTGCGGCAGCATGCACGCGCGATCTCGCCCCGCGAGTGTCTGTCGTCGCGCTGCCGGTGGAGGTCGATCCCACGCAGGGACTGGACGTTGTCGTCACGGGCGGCGCCTACGACGGCATCGCGTTGCTGGCACCTCTTGACGCAGGTGAGGTGGGCGAGAACGAAGACTTGGCGCCGAGTGCCGGGTGGACCGGCGCGGAGGGACAGTTCGCGGTGCTCACGTGGGGGTCGTCGAGTTGCGCCCCGGTGGTGGACACCGCTGAGGTCACCGGAGACACCGAGATCACCGTCACCTTCGCGTCCGCGCCGAGCGAGCAGGTCTGCACCATGGACATGGCGCCGCGCGCGAATTTGGTTGCCGTCGACGCGTCCGGCCTCGGCGAGGGGCCCGTTGTGGCATCCTTCACCGGCGGCGAGTTCGTCGGAACCGTGGTGCCCATCCTCGGCGAGCGCTGACACTTCCGCGCTCGCCGGGTTGGTCGCCTGCCCAGTCGCGCGCGACCCTCTCCACGCTCCGCCCCCAGTTTCTGCGCTGGCTTCGCGCGAAAGCTGGGGGTGGAGTTTCGTGCACTTCGCACCCCTCACCTCCGCCCCCAGGATCTGTCCGCGGGGACGACGAATTCTGGGGGCTGAGCTTCGGGCGGAGCGGTCGGATCAGGGACCAGTCGGCGCAGCGCGCGATGGCGCGAGTCCTCCCCAGGGCGCCCGCGCCCCCGCATTCTCCACCGATTGCGCCCGGTCCGCCTGAGGCAGCCGGGCACTCGAGACGATCGAGGCATGCCTCACCCGCTCCCAGACGAACTCGGCGATCGCTTCTCGGTCCGCGCAGCGCTCCACGCCGGGGTCTCGCCCGCCCGCTTGCGACGAGATGACCTCCACAAGCCTTTTTCCGGTGTCCGCGTGCGGGGTGCCGACGACAGTGGCATCCTGCTCGATCGACTGGGGCAAGCGCGTGGAGACCACGAACGCGAGCACATTGCGAAGGCACTCGCCTACGTGCAGGTGATGCGCGACGGTGAGTTCTTCAGCCACGTCACCGCTGCCGCGCTGTGGGACATTCCGGTGCCTGGACACCTCTTGCGCGGCGATGCGGCGGTCGATGTCGCGACCCACGGTGCGCGGAAGTATCCGCGCCGCAATGGAGTGCGCGGGCACGAGTGTCGAGTCGAGACGGCGTGTTACATCCGTCACCCCTTGCTCGGCGTGCGCGTTGCGACGCCTGCGACGACGTGGGCGATGCTCGGCAGCGTGTTGCGGAACCCTCGCGACGTGGTGGCGTCTGCTGATGCGGTCGTGCGTGAGTGGAGGGTTGCGACGCCTCTCGCGTCGCTGCGGGAACTCCACGCGGTGACCGCATCGGGACGCCGCGTCGGTGTCGGGATGCTACGCGAGGCGTTGCCACTGGTACGCACGCGATCTGCGTCGTTGCCGGAAACCCACTTGCGGCTGGCGATCGTGGATGATGGTCTGCCCGAGCCGCTCTTGAACTTCGATGTCGTGGAGGCTGGCGAGAAGATCGCGTGCGTGGATCTTGCGTACCCGCAATGGCGCGTCGCGATTGAGTACGAGGGCGAGCATCACCTCACCGATCCGCTGCAGTGGGCGCGCGACATCCGGCGCTACGAGCGGCTCGAAGCCGCGGGGTGGCGGGTGGTGCGCGTGACGAAAGCTGAGCTCTTCGGCGGGAACCGCGGGCTCATGGATCGCATCCACGCGGCAATCCGCGCGCGATCCTGACGCGCGGCCGCGTGTGACTGCTCGGACTCGTGCGCCCGCGCGGGCTTCCGTTCCGCCCCCAACTTCTGCCGTTCGCACCTGCAGATCTTGGGGGTGGAGCGAAACGGCGGGGCGCGGCTGGGGTTCGGCCCCCAGGATTTGCCGTGGCGGGGTGCAGAAGGTGGGGGTGGAGCGCCGGGAGCCGACGAGGCCGGGCTCGAGCACTTGAGAGTGCGGGGGTGAAGGATGCCGGGCGTATGCCCATGGCGAACACCGGCATATCGCGGCGCGCGCGTCGTTACCCTCGATGTAAGGCACTCAGCGGTCGACCGACCCCTGGTACCCCGGAGGAATGCGATGTTCGAGAGATTCACCGACCGTGCACGTCGTGTGGTTGTGCTCGCCCAAGAAGAGGCGAAGATGCTCAACCACAACTACATCGGCACCGAGCACATCCTGCTCGGCCTGATCCACGAAGGAGAAGGTGTCGCCGCCAAGGCCCTCGAGAGCCTGGGAATCTCGCTCGATGCCGTGCGCGAACAGGTGCAGGACATCATCGGCCAGGGGCAGCAGCAGCCCACCGGCCACATCCCGTTCACCCCCCGCGCCAAGAAGGTGCTCGAGCTGAGCTTGCGCGAAGCGCTGCAGCTCGGCCACAACTACATCGGCACCGAGCACATCCTGCTCGGCCTCATTCGCGAGGGCGAGGGCGTCGCCGCCCAGGTGCTCGTCAAGCTCGGCGCCGACCTCAACAAGGTTCGCCAGCAGGTCATCCAGCTCCTCAGCGGTTACCAGGGCAAAGAGCCTGCCGGTGTCGCAGCCGGTGGAGGCGAGCAGTCGGCTGCCGCGCAGGGCGGGTCGGCCGTGCTCGACCAGTTCGGTCGCAACCTCACGCAGGCGGCGCGCGACAACAAGCTCGACCCCGTGATCGGCCGCGAGAAGGAAATCGAGCGGGTCATGCAGATCCTCTCGCGTCGCTCGAAGAACAACCCCGTTCTCATCGGTGAGCCCGGTGTCGGAAAGACCGCGGTCGTCGAGGGCCTCGCGCAGGCGATCGTGAAGAACGATGTGCCCGAGACGCTCAAGGACAAGCAGGTCTACTCGCTCGACCTCGGCTCGCTCATCGCAGGCTCGCGCTACCGCGGCGACTTCGAAGAGCGCCTGAAGAAGGTCACGAAGGAGATCCGCACGCGCGGCGACATCATCGTCTTCATCGACGAGATCCACACCCTCGTGGGTGCGGGCGCGGCCGAAGGCGCGATCGACGCGGCATCCATCCTCAAGCCCCTGCTGGCGCGAGGCGAGCTCCAGACGATCGGTGCCACGACGCTCGACGAGTACCGCAAGCACTTTGAGAAGGATGCTGCGCTCGAACGCCGCTTCCAGCCGATCCAGGTCGCAGAGCCCAGCCTGCCCCACGCGATCAACATCCTGAAGGGTCTGCGCGACCGCTACGAGGCGCACCACAAGGTGCAGATCACCGACGGTGCGATCGTCGCGGCGGCGAACCTGGCCGACCGTTACATCGCCGACCGGTTCCTGCCGGACAAGGCGATCGACCTTATCGACGAAGCGGGTGCGCGTCTGCGCCTGAGTATCCTGTCGAGCCCGCCCGAGCTGCGCGAGTTCGACGACAAGATCGCCCGCGTGCGCGCCGACAAGGAGATCGCGTCCGAGGAGCAGGACTTCGAGAAGGCGGCTAGCCTGCGCGACGAGGAGAAGTCCCTCCTCGCCGAGCGCCTGCGCCTCGAGAAGCAGTGGCGTTCGGGTGACGTCGCCAGCCACGCGGTGGTCGACGAGGGTCTGATCGCAGAGGTGCTCGCGCAAGCTACCGGCATCCCGGTGTTCAAGCTCACCGAAGAGGAGTCGAGCCGCCTGGTCTTCATGGAGAAGGCGCTGCACCAGCGCGTCATCGGCCAGGAAGAGGCGATCGCCGCACTGTCGAAGACGATCCGTCGTCAGCGTGCGGGCCTCAAGGACCCGAAGCGTCCCTCCGGTTCGTTCATCTTCGCCGGCCCCACCGGTGTCGGAAAGACCGAACTGGCCAAGGCACTCGCCGAGTTCCTGTTCGACGACGAGTCGGCGCTGATCTCGCTCGACATGAGCGAGTTCGGTGAGAAGCACACGGTCAGCCGTCTGTTCGGTGCTCCTCCCGGATTCGTCGGGTTCGAAGAGGGCGGTCAGCTCACCGAGAAGGTGCGCCGCAAGCCGTTCTCGGTCGTGCTGTTCGACGAGATCGAAAAGGCGCACCCCGACATCTTCAACTCGCTCCTGCAGATCCTTGAAGAGGGTCGCCTGACCGACGGTCAGGGCCGCGTGATCGACTTCAAGAACACTGTGATCATCATGACGACCAACCTCGGTTCGTCGGCGATCGCTGGTGGTCCCGTCGGCTTCCAGGTCGAGGGCAACTCGGCGACGACGTATGAGCGTATGAAGGGCAAGGTCGACGAAGAGCTCAAGCGTCACTTCAAGCCCGAGTTCCTCAACCGCGTCGATGACGTCATCGTCTTCCCGCAGTTGTCGAAGGACGAGCTGGTTCAGATCGTCGATCTGTTCACCAAGCGTCTGGGCGAGCGTCTGCTCGACCGCGACATGACGATCGAGCTGTCGCAGGCGGCGAAGGAGCGTCTCATCGAGATCGGGTTCGACCCCACCCTCGGTGCGCGCCCGCTGCGTCGCGCGATGCAGCGACAGGTCGAAGACCGCCTGAGCGAGAAGATCCTCCACGGTGAGCTCGACGCGGGCGACCACGTGAAGGTCGACGCTCAGAACGGCGAGTTCGTCTTCGAGCACGGGCCGCGCGGCGAGAAGGTTGCTGTTGGCGAGATCAACCACGGTGAGATCTCGGCGACGCCCTACCTGGCCGCGACGAGCGACTAGTTTCTCGTAAGAAGCGCAAGAACGAAGAGTGGATGCCACGCGGCATCCACTCTTCGTCGTTTTCGCCTCTACGCTGGAAAGATGACTGCACCTCAGCCGTATACGGTTCGGCCGGCGCTGACGCGTGATGTGCGCGGCATCCAGGCACTGCTGGAGCCGTACGTGCAGCGACGAATCCTGCTCGGCAAGGACCTCGTGGTGCTGTATGAGGCAACCCAGCAGTTCGTGGTGGCTGAAGCCGCGGACGGCACGCTCATCGGCTGCGGGGCTCTGCACGTGATGTGGGAAGACCTCGGCGAGGTGCGCACGCTCATCGTCGCCGATGGCTGGCTGCATCAGGGCGTAGGGCGCAACATCGTCGAACGGCTCGAAGAGAACGCGCGTGCGCTGGGACTCACGCGCCTGTTCTGTTTGACCTTCGAGGTGCCGTTCTTCGAGCGACGCGGATTCCAGACGATCGGTGAACAGATCGTCGACCCCGACGTGTACTCGCAACTCGTGCGTAGCCCGGATGAGGGCATCGCCGAGTTCCTGGATCTCGCGCACGTGAAGCCGAATACGCTGGGCAATACCCGCATGCTGAAGCAGCTGAATGGGGCGCGTCACACCTGACTCTCGGCTGGGCGCGCCTACCCTGGATGCCATGACCGACCAGCCTTCTCGCAGGCGGCACTCGCCCGCCGTGTACCGTCGGCGGCGCCTCGTCGTCCTGCTGGCCATCATCGCGATCGGCGCGTCGATCTGGCTGTTGATCGCTCAGCCCTGGCAGGGGTCGGCCGCAGATAACACGACGTCGAGCCAAACGGCGTCTCAAGAAGCGGCCTCAGATCTCCCCGTGCCCGGGTCGACCTCGTCGGAAAGTACGCCGGGGGCGACGGATGCCGCGGCCACACCTGATGCGTCGGCAACGCCGACCGTGACCCCGTGCCTCGAGAGCAACATCACGGTGGTTCCGCTGACCGACAAGACGTCGTACGGCTCGGGCGAGAACCCGCAGTTGTCAATCCGGCTCACGAACGACGGCGAGACCGACTGCTCGCTCAACGTCGGAACGAGCGCGCAGAAGTTCGAGATCACCAGCGGGAGCGACACGTGGTGGCGCTCGACAGACTGCCAGAGTGAACCGAGCGACATGGTCGTGATGCTCGCGGCCGGCCAGACGGTCGAAAGTGCCGCTCCACTCGAGTGGGATCGCACCCGCTCGTCGGTGTCGACGTGCGACGACGAGTCGCGGCCGCGCGCGCCCGGCGGCGGGGCGACGTACAACCTGACCGTCGAGATCGGCGGCATCCCGTCGCTCGAAGAGGCGATGTTCCTGCTCTACTGACCGCGTTCTGGCTGCGTCGTCGTTCGCTGTGCGCGAGAGGGCCGGATGCCGCGACCGGGCGCGACTACGCTGGTGACGTGGCAGGAAAGAAGCGCAAAGACCCCAAGCCGCTGGAGTTTCGCAACACTCAGCTGAGTGACGCGCTGCAGACGGGCGACATGGCGGCCGTCGCGTTCGCTCTGCGCCACGGGCCGACGGTGGTGCCGTTGATGCGCGCCGGTCAGCGCGATAACCCGCTCGACTCGGGCGAGGTGTGGACGTACCGCGACCCGAACACGGGGGATGTTGCGCTCCTGCTGTTCAGCGATGCCGCGCACAAGCCGGCGAGTTTGCCGCCGGGTGTGGCGTTGCAGTCGCCGGCCTGGTTGCGCGCATTCCTGGGCACGCACGAGGACGAGATCACGACGGTGTTCTTCGACATCGCGGGTCCGCACCCGCTGCAGGCTGCTCCCGCCGACCTGATCGCCGCGCTCGACGCATAGGCCGGTCTGCGCTTAGACCTCGGGCTCGTCGAGAGCCGAACGAAGGTCGGTGTGGGCGAAGTCGTCGCCGACATAAAGCAGCGGCTGATCGCGCTCGGCCGCGAGCGCGTAGGTGAGGCAATCGCCGAAGTTGAGCTTCGCCGGGTGCCCGGAGCCCCGACCGTAGTCGCGAAAGGCGCTTCGCGCGATGCGGACGTGTTCGGCGGTGAGGGGGACGACGTCAAGGCCGAACGAGCGCACCATCGCATCGAACCGCGCCGAGCGCACGGGATCGCGGGGACCGTCAGCGACGATGGATGCCTCGACCAGCGTCGCACTCGAGATGGCAGGGCGCCGGGCGTCGGCGATCGCCTGCACGATCCGGTCGGAACCCTCCTCACCCTGAAGGATGGCGATCAGCGCCGACGTGTCGATGATCATCGTGGGAGGCCGGTCTGTGGGTCGTACATGTTGTCGGCGAACGCTCTGAGGTCGATGCCGCGAAACGCTTCTTGGGCGTCGGCGACGGCGCGTTCGATGCGACGCTGGCGAGCGTGGTGCTCGGCCCCGGAACGCACGGTTGCGAGTTTGTCGCGCACCGCGAGCTCTACCGCAGAGGTTTGGCTCACCCCGAGCGCGGTCGCCAGCTCGCGGACCAGCGCGTGGACGTCCTCGTTCTTGATATTCAGGCTCATGGGTAGAAGTCTAGTCAGACTGTCTACCCTGTCTGCACCCGCTAGAACTCGGGGACGTCGTCGCCGGGGCGTGCGGTGGCCCGCGCGCGCACATCGTCGAGCGCACCGCGCAGGCGCACCGACCGGTTGTCGATGAGGTCGCGATAGCCGAGGCGTGCGGCTTCTGCGCGACGCTGAGCTGACTGGGTGACGGGTCGGATCTCGCCGGCGAGGCTCAGTTCGCCAATGGCGGCGATGTGCTTGGGTATCGACTCGTTGCGTACGGCGCCGGCGACGGCGAGGGCGATCGCGAGGTCGGCCGCAGGCTCAGTGAAGCGCACACCACCGACGGTGGAAACGTAGACGTCCTGGTCGGACGTCTTGATGCCGGCCTTCTTCTCGAGGACGGCGAGCACCATGGCGACGCGTGCGGAGTCAACGCCGTTCACGATGCGGCGCGGGTTGGGTGCGTTGGTGGCGATGGTGAGCGCCTGCACCTCGACCGGCAGTGCGCGCCGACCTTCCAGCGCGATCGCTACGCATGTGCCCGGTTCGTTGCTGCCATGCCCAAGGAACAGCGCACTTGGGTCGGGGACTTCGGCGATGCCGGCGCCGGTCATGTCGAAGCATCCGACTTCATCCGTCGGGCCGAATCGGTTCTTCAGCGCGCGCACGAACCGTAGGGATGTCTGCCGGTCGCCCTCGAAGTGGCAGACGACATCGACCAGGTGCTCGAGTACGCGCGGGCCCGCGATGGAGCCGTCTTTGGTGACATGCCCGACGATGATCGTCGGCAGATTGCGCTCCTTGGCGACCCGGATGAGCGTTGCTGCGACCTCGCGCACCTGGGAGGGGTGCCCGGCCATGCCCTCGGACATGGCGGACGAGACGGTCTGCACCGAGTCGACGATCAGCAGATCGGGCTGTACCTCGTCGACGTGGCCCAGGATCGTGGCGAGGTCGGTCTCGCTCGCGAGATACAGGCTGTCGTGCAGCGCGCCGGTGCGCTCGGCGCGCAAGCGCACTTGCGAGGTGGATTCTTCGGCGCTCGCGTAGAGCACGCGCAGACCGGCCTGGGCTGACTTGGCGGCGACTTCGAGCAGCAGCGTGGACTTTCCGACGCCGGGCTCGCCCGAGAGCAGAATCGCGGCGCCCGGCACGATGCCGCCGCCCAACACGCGGTCGAACTCGCCGACGCCCGTCGTCCCACGCGGGGTGTCGCTGGTGTCGATCGCGGTGATCGGACGTGCAGAACGCGCGGCGCCCGGTGCGACGGGGCTCACCGAGCGAACGATGCCGGTCTGCTCGGCGGCTTCGACGACGGTGCCCCATTGCTGGCATTCGCCGCAGCGCCCCACCCACTTGGGTGCCGTCCACCCGCACTCGGTGCACTTGTAGGCGGCAGTGGTCGTGGGTCGTCGGGTCGCCATGCGATCACTCTACGAGGCGCCACCGACATCGGCAGATCACACCCGTCGAAGCACGAATGCCCTCAGACTGGAGGGCATGGAAGCGATGCACCCCGACACGTGGCCGCGGCGCATTGCGCGCGGACTGCTCGGGGCGTTCCTCGCGTTCGCCGGCGCCGCGCATCTCACGTTTGCCCGCGAAGACTTCCGCGCGCAGGTGCCCCCGTGGCTGCCGCTCGATATCGATCTGGTGGTTGTGGCATCCGGAGTCGTCGAGATCGCGCTCGGGCTCGCGTTGCTCTTCCTTGGTCGCTGGCGCGTGCCGGTGGGGTGGATCGTCGCGCTGTTCTTTTTCGCGGTCTTCCCCGGCAATATCGCCCAGTTCGTCGAAGCGCGCGATGCGTTCGGCCTGGACAGCGACCTGGCCCGCGGCATCCGGCTCCTTTTTCAGCCGTTACTGGTGGTGTGGGCGCTGTGGTCCACGGGGGCGTGGGCCGACTGGCGGGCGCGAAGAAGGGCGAGAGCGGGGGATGCCACTCCCGCGGCATCCCCCGACTCCCACACGTCGGAGTGAGGCGGCGTCAGCGCAACGACGAAGCGACCTCGCGCAGGGCGTCGGCCGAGCGGTGGAACAGCTCGAGCTCGTTCGGGGCGAAGGCGGTCTCGCGGATCGGCACTGCACCCTTCGCGCTCACGATCGACGGCACCGAGAGGGCGACGCCGTCGACTCCGTGGAAGTCGCTCAGCACCGGCGAGACCGGCATGACCGCGTGCTCGTCGCCGAGGATGGCCTCGATGATGCGCGCGCTCGAAAGGCCGATCGCGTAGTTCGTGGCGCCCTTCCCCTGGATGACCTTGTACGCGGCATCCCGAACATCGATCGCGATCTGGTCGAGCTCTTCGACGGTCATCTTGTCACCGCGCGGGGTGACCCAATCCAGGATCGGCACGGTGCCGATCGTGGCGGCCGACCACAGCGGAAACTCGGTGTCGCCGTGCTCGCCGACGATGTATGCGTGCACCGACGAGGTCGACACTCCCGCGCGCTCGGCGAGCTTCCACCGCAGGCGCGACGTGTCGAGAACCGTTCCCGAGGCGAACAGGCGCTCGGGCGGCAGGCCGGTGTCTTCCTGCGCGAGCACCGTCAGCACGTCGCACGGGTTCGTCACGATGACGTAAATCGCATTCGGGGCGGCCTCGAGCAGCTGCGGCATCATCTTCTTCATGATGCCGGCGTTGACTCCGGCGAGCTCGATGCGCGTCTGGCCGGGGTTCTGCTTCGCTCCCGCGGTGATCACGACGACGTGCGAGCCCTCGACGACCGACAGATCGCTGCCGCCGGTGATGCTGCTTGAGCCGGTGAACTGCGTGCCGTGGGCGAGGTCGAGAACTTCAGCTTCGACCTTCGCGGTGGCGATGTCGTACAGGGCGACGTGACGTGCAGACCCGCGGATGAGCGCGGCGTAGGCGACGGAAGAGCCGACGCTGCCCGCGCCGACGACGGTGACTTTGGAGTTCTCGATGACGGCCATGCGGCCAGTCTGTCAGTCTCGGCGCGGCTCTCGCCAGAACGAGTCGTGCTCGGAGGGTGTCTGCGGGTTGCGGATGCCGATGAGTGACACCACGGCGCCGGCGAACATGAGCGCGGCGGTGGCGATCGCTGCGCGGTGGAATCCTTCGAGGTCGAGGGCCCCTCCGACGATGACGGCGAGGAGCGCGATCGTGAGGAGCCCGGCGACGCGAGAAACGGCGTTGTTGACCGCCGAGGCGATGCCGGATCGCTCCGGCTCGATCGCGCCGAGGATCGTCGACGTCAGGGGTGACACCGTGATCGCGAGGCCGAGCCCGGTCACGATCATGCTCGGCAACACCTGCCACCAGTAAGAGAAGTCGGATGCCACGGTCAGAAGCAACAGGGCACCCGCGCCCATCACGGCGGGGCCGAGGGCCATGAACAGGCGAGGTCCGAGTCGGCCGGCGAGCGCGCCGACGGGGGAGCTCAGCGCGATGAGGAGCACCGTGATCGGCAGGCTGGCGAGCCCCGCGAGGGTTGCGGACAGGCCCGCGGACTGTTGCAGATACACGGCGACGACGAATCCGTTGAGGGCGAGAGCGCCGTACACGAAGAGCGTCGCGATGTTGCCGGCCGAGAAGTTGCGTGACGCGAACATGTCCAGAGGCAAGATCGGGTGCGCCGCGGTGCGTTGACGCAGGAGGAAGAGGGCGAAGAGCACGAGGCCGGCGGCCAGCGGCATCCAGATCCCGATCGACGTCCACCCGAGATTGGGCTGCTCGATGAGGGCGAAGACCAGGGCGCCGAGGCCGAAGGTGCACAGGGCTGCGCCGAGCCAGTCGATGCGGGCATCGGGATGCCGCGTGTCTCGCGCGCTCGTGCGGGTAAGCAGCCACAGGGTGAGCGCGATGGGGAGCACGTTGATGAGAAACGCGAGGCGCCACGAGGCGAGGTCGACGAAGGCTCCGCCGATGAGGGGGCCGGCGATCATGGCGGTGGTGGTCCAGGCCGTCCAGATGCCGATCGCGCGGGCCTGCGCGGCGCCACGGAACGTCGAGGTGATGAGGGCCAGGGAACTCGGGACGAGGAACGCGCCGGCGGCGCCCTGCACCGCGCGGGCTGCGATCAGCACCTCGGCGGTCGGCGCGAGAGCAACGGCGACGGATGCTACGCCGAACCCGATGAGTCCGACGCGCATCACGAGGATGCGCCCGTAGGCATCGCTCACCGAGCCTGCGACCAGGATGAGCGCGCCCAGGGTGATGAGGTACGCGTCGACGACCCACTGCTGGGTGGCGAGTCCGCCACCGAGGTCGTCACGAATCGACGGGAGGGCGACGTTGACGACGGTGCCGTCGAGGAACGCGACGAATGACGCGAGCACTGCGATTGTCAGCACGATACGTTGCTCGCGGCTCATGGGTCCGCTCGCGCGTTCGGGTCGCTGTGCGGGCGGGGTGTCGGTCACGATGCCACCGTATGCCCGTGCGCGGGTTTCGGGGCCGGGTGAGCCGGATGCCCGGATTCGCGGCATCCGGAATCGTGTCGTAAGCTAGTCGGCGGTGACGTGTCCGAGCGGCCGAAGGTGCAACACTCGAAATGTTGTGTAGGTTCACCCCTACCGTGGGTTCAAATCCCACCGTCACCGCCATTTGAAACCCCCGCAGATCCCCTGAAGACATTGGGATCGCGGGGGTTTTGCTTTGCGCTGCGGGAAGCATCGTCGCCAGGGGGCGGTTCGGGAGCACGAAACCTGCGAGTGAGCATGCGATCTGATGCTCACTCGCAGGTTTTATGCTCACGAGGCCGGTGGCGAGGCCGGTGGTGAGGCCGGTCGGGTCATCCACCGTGGGGAGAAGGCTTGTGGGCGCGCGACGATCGATCAGAATTGAGCGGATGCCGCGGGAATGGCGCGCCGCCGAAGGGGAAATGCATGGGCAGGGTGACACGACGCGGCCGCGTCGCGGCGGGCCTGCGCAGCGTTGCTGCGGTGGCTGTGGCGTCCGCGATTCTGGTGCTCGCCGGGTGCAGCGGCGCCAATGCGGGTTCGCGCGCCAGCGACGATTTCGCTGAGTACATGGCCGGCGTTCCGGGCGTGATCGGTGTTGGCGGGTTCATCAGCAACAACCTGCCGTTCCTCGGCAGCGGTGACCTCACCGTTGACCTCGACCCGAGTGCCGACGAAGCTACGATCGACGCGGCCGTGACACGCGCGGGGGAGTTCGAGCCGGGCATGGGAGTGGAGATCTACACGCTCACGACTCTCATGCCGATCGACGACGAGACTGCCCCCGGGGCAGCGCTCAGCATCCAGCGACCCTGGAGCGACCCCGCTGAAGGCGTGGTCGCGCAGCTCGACGACCTGAGAAGCATCGACGGCCTCGCCGAGTACATGGAGCAACGACAGCCGGAGTACGACGCCGAGACTGTACGGCCGACCGTCGAGGTCCTCATCGCCGAAGGCATAAATGACCCGTGCGCGGCGGTTACCGAAGTCCTGCGGGTGTCCCCGGCGGATGCGGAGTCGTTCGCGCCATGGCAGCGGATGGGTGACACGCGCCTCCCGCTGGAATGCCCATAGCGGTCGCAAGCCACAGGCCGCGTTGCGCCGCGGGCGCGGGTTCGGCCAGAGTTGTGCTCATGCATCGCTTCGCCGCGACCGTGACCGTCGCCCCGGTTTCTCGCGCAGTACAGATCGCTCCTGCTCGATGAACGGGGTCATCGGCGACATTCTTCCGGTCGCACTGGGCGTCGCGGTCAGCCCCATCCCGATCATTGCGGCGATCCTCATGCTGCTCTCGCCGAAGGCGCGCGTGACCAGTGTCGGGTTCCTTCTCGGCTGGGTTGTCGGCATCGTGCTCGCCTCGACCATCTTCACCTTGCTCGCCTCGGTGCTGCCCTCGGGCGACGACGACGCCCCCACACCGATCAAGGGCATCATCCATCTCGTGCTCGGTGCGCTACTGCTCGTGCTTGCCCTGCGCAATTGGCGCAAGCGCCCGGGTCCCGGGGAAGAGCCCGAGATGCCGAAGTGGATGCAAGCGATCGACAGCATGTCGTTCGCCGGCGCGGCGGGCCTGGGCGCACTGTTGTCGGGCGTCAACCCGAAGAACCTGCTGCTGTCGGCGAGCGCCGGCGTCACCATCGGGTCGGCGGCCCTCGGCACCGGTCTGACGATTGCGGCGATTGCGGTGTTCACGCTCATCGCGGCATCCACTGTCCTCGTGCCGGTGGTCGGCTACCTGCTCGCGGCCGATCGTCTGCGCGGTCCGCTCGACGCGCTGCGCGGCTGGCTCGCGCGCGAGAACGCGCTCATCATGGCGCTTCTGCTGCTCGTGCTTGGTGTGGTCCTCATCGGCAAGGGCATCGGAAGCTTCTAGCCCGCCGGCTCACCCGCGCTCTGCGATGACTCTCTCGATCTGCGCGATGGCGGCGCCGACCCCGTCCTCGGCAGTGAGCGCTTCTCCCACGCGGGCGGCAGTAGAGCGGATGCTGGTGCTCGTCGTTGCTTCGACGATCGCTGCGGCCAGTCGCTCAGCGGTCAGTTTCTTCTGGGGCACCGGGGTCGGTCCGGCGCCGAGGTCGGCGACCCGCGCTCCCCAGAAGAACTGGTCGACGATGAACGGGCACACCACCGTCGGGCGGCCTGCGCGCAGGCCCGCCGCGGTGGTGCCGGCGCCGCCGTGGTGCACCACGGCCGACACGCGAGGGAAGATCCAGTCGTGTGGCGCCTCTGAGATTGCGTGCACCGTGTCGGGGAGTTCGGCGGTGTCGAGCCCTCCCCATCCGGAAGCGAGGATGCCGCGCACGCCGGCCTGTTCCAACGCCGAGACCACCTCGCGCGTGATGCGGCGCGGGTCGCGCCCGGCCATGCTGCCGAAGCCGACGTAGACCGGCGGGTCGCCCGCGTCGAGAAAGTCGACGAGGTCGCTCGGCGGCGTCCAGTCGGCGGTCTCGTCGAGGAACCAGTAGCCCGACAGATGCGCGCTCTCGGGCCAGTCCGCGGGCCGTGGCATTACATGCTCACTCACGGCGTGCAGCACCTCGATGGGTGTGCCCTCCGGCATCCGAGTCATCATCGCGGCGCCCTTGAGAGGTGACAGCCCCAACTGTTCGACACGGAAGCGGTTCGCCATCTTCTCGTACTGCTTGTAGCCGAGGGATACGAGCGAGTAGGTCATGCGGTTGTAGCCTCTGCCGAACGGCAGATGGGGCATCCCGATCACGGGAAAGTCGCCCGTGGGGACGACGACGGGCACCGGAAGCGCCTGGATCGCCGGTACTCCGAGGGCTTCCGCGACGTGCGGGCCAGCCAGCGCCTTGGGGTGATACATCACTAGCTCGGGCTGGGCCTGCTGTGCGGCACGCCAGATGTCGCCGAGCAACCGCTCGTTGATCGGGCCGGCTTCGCGGGCGAGCGCGAGATTCGTCTTGACCGTACCGATCAGCCCGCTGGACTCTTCCATGGCCGAGCGTCCGGCGTCCGAGTCGAGCAGCTGCAGGATCTCGTCGCTGAGGGGCTCGAACGCGATGCCGTGACTCGTCACGAAGTCGTGGAATCGCGCGCACGTCGCGATGACCGGCTCGTGGCCGGCTGCTTTCAGTCCCCGCGCCAGCGCAACATACGGCTGCACGTCGCCCCGAGAGCCGACGGTAGCGATCAGTATTCGCGTCATGAGAGTTCCTTCGCAGTGGTGGATGCCGTCACCCGGGCGAACTCGTCGATCAGCGCGGGTATGCGCTGGATCATGAAGGCGTAGAAGTCGCGGCTGTGCCGTAGGCGCTGTGCGCGTGCAGGATCGTCCCCGACCAATTCGAGGCCGCGTTCGAGCACGCCCAGGAACGTCCGCATCTTTGCGGTCGGGTCGATCGCGCGGACGAAGGCGTCATCGTGGATTTCGTACGCGTGGCCGCGGCCCGCTGTGGGCACGCGGCGCACGAGGCCCGACTGCTCGAGCGCGCGCATTCCCGTTGACACCGATGCTTTCGAGAGGCCCACGGCTTCGCATAGCTGGGACGTGGTCTGGGCGCGGGGTTCGCAGATCAGTAACCAGCCGAGCAGCGTACCGAAAGACGGGGTCGTGCCCATGGCGGAGAGGGCGATGCCGACCTCGGCGGCATACTGCTTCGACGTGGACTCGTCCATCCTGTTCTCCTTGTACGTTCAGAACTTTCTGAAAGTTATCATCTCTTCCCGAGTGTCGCACCCCAGGGCTACTCTCGCTGGCATGGCTGACATCCTGCTCTTCCACCACATCCAGGGACTCACTGCCGGTGTGCAGGAGTTTGCCGATGACCTGCGGCGAGCCGGGCACACCGTGCACGTACCCGACCTTTTCGACGGCCGCACCTTCGGCAGCATTGAGGAGGGGTTCGCGTACGCACAGGATGCCGGGTTCGAGACGCTCCGCGAGCGCGGTGTCGCGGCCGCCGATGGGCTCGGCGCGGACCTCGTGTACACAGGCTTCTCGTTCGGCGTCATGATCGCCCAGCAGCTTGCACAGAACCGGCCGGGTGCGCGCGGCGCGCTCCTGCTGCACTCATGCATTCCCCTGGCAGAGTTCGGCGGAGTCTGGCCTGCGGAAGTGCCCGTGCAGATCCACGGGATGGAAGGCGACGAGTTCTTCGACGAGGATCTGCCTGCCGCGCGCGATCTCGTCGCCGTCGCCGCGGACGCCGAGCTGTTCGTGTACCCGGGCGATAAGCACCTCTTCACCGACTCATCGCTCGACGCGTACGACCCCGAGGCGGCCGCGCTGGTCCGCGAGCGCGTGCATGGCTTCCTGGGGCGGCTGTAGTCCCGCAGGGTGACACCATGGAGGGATGGGAACCGCCAACCTCACCCGCGAAGAGACGGCCGCGCGATCCGCGGCGATCACTGCGCGCAGCATCCATGCCGTCCTCGACCTGACGGGCGCGATCGACCCTGACCGGACCGACTTCCCGGTGACGACCACGCTCGAGTTCGACGCCGCCACCGACGAGACCTGGATCGACTTCATCGGCCCGGGCGTGAACCGCGTCACGGTCAACGGCGCAGAGATTCCCGTCCGCTACGACGGCGCGCGCATCGCCATCTCCGGGCTCACCGCTCACAACACCGTGATCGTCGAGGCGGCGGGTGGGTACAGCCGTTCCGGCGAGGGCCTGCACCGCTTCGTCGACCCCGTCGACGGCGAGACCTACCTCTACACGCACTATGAGCCGGCCGACGCTCGCCGCGTGATCGCGTGCTTCGAGCAGCCCGACATGAAGTCGCGCTACACGTTCGAGGTCACCGCCCCCCTCGGGTGGCAGGTGCTGTCGAATCAGGATGCCACGGCCACCGTGGTCACCGGCGACGCGCAGACCGTGACCTTTGCGCCGACCCTTCCGCTGTCGAGTTACATCACTGCTCTTGCCGCGGGCCCCTATCACCGCGTCGAGTCGACGTGGCAAAAGGGCGACCGAACTGTCGCACTCGCCGCGCTGTGCCGTGCGTCGCTGGCCGAGTACCTCGAGGCCGACGAGATCCTCGAGGTCACGCGCCAGGGCATGGACTTCTTTGATGACGCCTTCGGATTTCCCTACCCGTGGGGCAAGTACGACCAGATCTTCGTCCCCGAGTACAACATCGGCGCGATGGAGAACCCGGGGCTCGTCACCTTCACCGAGGCATACCTCTTCCGCGGAGCCTCGACGCAGGCGCAGCAGGCTGCGCGGGCAAACACGATCCTCCACGAGATGGCGCACATGTGGTTCGGCGACCTCGTCACGATGCGCTGGTGGGACGACCTGTGGCTCAAAGAGTCGTTCGCCGACTACATGGGCTCGCACGCGTCGGTCGCCGCGACAAAGTACACCGACGCGTGGGTGGCGTTCGCCAATCGTCGCAAGGCGTGGGCGTACGCGCAGGACCAGCTGCCGACCACTCACCCGATCGTCGCCGATATCGCCGACCTCGAAGCGGCCAAGCTCAACTTCGACGGAATCACATACGCCAAGGGCGCGTCGGTACTCAAGCAACTCGTCGCGTTCGTCGGCGAGGAAGCCTTCTTCGCCGGCGCGCGCAGCTACTTTGCCCGCCACGCGTACGGGAACACCACGCTCGGCGACCTGCTCGCCGAACTCGAAGAGTCCTCGGGTCGCGACCTTCGCGAGTGGTCGCGTGCGTGGCTCGAGACCAGCGGTGTTTCGACGCTGTGGCTCGAGCGTGCCAGCGACGGCTCGGCCGTCCTGCACCAGTCTCCGGCCAGACCGCACCGGTTGCGCGTCGCGCTGTTCGATCTCGACGATCAGCGGCTCGTGTTCCGCGAGCGCGTCGACGTCGACATCAGTGGCGAGCAGACCGAGATCGCGCTCGCCGACGCTGCGCTGACGCTCATCAATGATGGTGATCTCACCTACGCGAAGGCGCGCCTCGACGACACCTCGCTCGACGCGGTCGAAGCGGCGCTGTCGACCCTCGACGACTCTCTCGCGCGAGGCTTGGTCTGGTCGTCACTGTGGAACGCGACGCGCGACGGCGAGCTGCGCGTCGAACGCTACCTGCGCATCGTGGGCGCGCACGCCCTCGCAGAGTCGAACCTCAGTGTGCTCACCGGTGTCGTCGCGCACGCGGCGGTCGCCTCGAGCACATACCTTCCCGAGGGTGTTCGTGAGGCGGCGATGCGCGAGTGGCTGCATACCGCGTGGCGTGCGATGACCGAAGCGGATGCCGGGAGCGGCGCACAGCTCATCTGGGCGCGTGCGGTGGCCGACGCGGCGTCCCGCGACGGCTCACGCGCTGCCGAAATCCGAGCGATGCTTTCGGACCCGGCATCCGCCCCCGCAGGGCTCGCGCTGGACGCTGACCTGAGATGGATGCTGCTTGCTGCCCTCGCAGCGACCGGCAACGCCGCCGAGGCGGACGCGGAGAGCGAACTGCAACGAGACGACACTGCCAGCGGTCGCACGCAGCGCCTGCGCGTGGTCGCTTCGCAGCCCACGGCCGCGATTCGGGAAGCGGCGTGGAACGCGGCGTGGAACGATCTGGCGCTCACCAACGATCACCTCGATGCGACGATCGCTGGTTTCCGCGCGGGTGGCCGACGCGACCTCGTCGAACGGTTCGACGCCGACTACTTCGCGCGTATCGAAGAGGCATGGCGCACCCGCAGCATCGAGATCGCCAAGCGCCTCGTGGTGGGGCTCTTCCCCGACACGGACTCGCTCGACCTGGTGGATGAGTGGCTGGCGAATCACGAAGATGCGCCGGGTGCCCTGCGCCGACTCGTCATCGAGCAGCGAGACCAGCGGGAGCGCGCCCTCCGGGTGCAGCACATCAACGCCTGACCGGTCGCCGCGAGGGCGCTGCCGGGGTGCTACGCGCAGAGTTCCACCGAGTGGTGGAACTTCGACTACAGTAGGGCGATGTTGCCTCCGCGCCGGCGGTTACTCGTGACGGGTGTCGTGCCTGCGGGGGCATCGTGCCGCCGACGGCACGCTGTAATCCTGCAAGAGAGGCACCCGATCGATGGCCGATCCGACGTCCCCCCGCCCGCCCTTCCTCCGACGATTCCTGAAGGGAACGGCGCTCGTCCTGGCGATCCCGCTCGTCGCCGTCGTCGGTGCCGCCGGCTACGTCGGCTTCGAAGCGCTGACCAACCGCCCCGATGATTCGCCCGAGCACGAGCAGTCCAAGGACGAGTACCTCGAATCGCTCCGCGCTCGCGCGACCGCGCCCGAGGCCGACCCGAACGTCGTGCTGGTCTACTACGACGACCTCGGCTACGGCGACTTCGGGTTCACCGGCAACACCGTGATCGACACCCCGAATCTCGACGCGCTCGCCGAAGACGGGGTCGTTCTCAGCAACTTCCACGCGCCCTCGCCGGTGTGCACGCCGTCGCGCGCCGCGCTCCTGACCGGTCGCCTCGCCCCTCGCGCCGACGTACCGAGCGTGCTGTTCCCGACCGGCTCGGCCATGGGACTCATCGACAAGGTCTCGGGAAACTTCCCGCTGACGGCAGCCGAGATCACGATCCCCGAAGTCCTGCAGGCCACCGGCTACCAGACCGCGATGATCGGCAAGTGGCACCTGGGTGACACCGCCGAGTCGGCGCCTACGCAGTTCGGTTTCGAGAGCTTCCTCGGCTCGCTGTACTCGAACGACATGGATCCGTTCGAGATCTACCGCGACGACGAGGTCGAGATCGCCGCCCCGGTGGACCAGACCATGCTCGACGAGCTCTACACGGACGCTGCCGTCGAGTACATCGACACGGCCGCGGCATCCGAAGACCCCTTCTTCCTTTACTTCGCGCACAACTTCCCGCACGACCCGCTGTTCACCTCGCCCGAGAATGAGGGTCGGTCGGATGCCGGTCTCTACGGCGATGTGGTGGAGAGCCTCGACGACGGCATCGGTCGCATCGTCGATGAGCTCGAGGCGACGGGTGAGCTCGACAACACCATCATCATCGTCACCAGCGACAACGGTCCCTGGTACCAGGGAAGCCCGGGCGACCACCGCGGTCGCAAGGGATCGATCAGCGAAGGCGGCACGCGTGTGCCGTTCCTCGTGCACTGGCCCGACGGGATCGACGGCGGGCGCACGCTCGAGACAATGACCATGGGAACCGACATTCTGCCGACCCTCATGGAGTGGATCGACGTCCCCGCGCCGACCGATCGCATGCTCGACGGCACCAGCATGGCGCCGCTTCTTGCGGGCGAGGCCGATTCGGTGAGCGAGTACTACTACTTCTACGCCGGCCGTGAGCTCCTGGGGGTGAGCGATGGGCGCTTCAAGTACTACACGAAGCAGCCGTACCTGCACACCAACAGTGGTCTGCCGTTCACTGCCGCGACCCAGCAGGGCCCGTGGCTGTTCGATATGGAGTCGGATGCGAGCGAGTCGTACGACGTCAGTGCGAAGTACCCGGACGTGGTCGCCGACCTGACCGCAGAACTCGAGCGCCGCAACGCCGAGATGGCCGAGAACCCGCGCGGGTGGCTCTCGTAGCCATCCTCGCCACGTGCAGAAAAACGGGCCGGGGAGTGATCCCCGGCCCGTTGTGTGCGAATCAGCTTCGCGCGGAACTCAGCGGAAGGCGTCCTTGACGTTCTCGCCCGCCTGCTTCAGGTTGGCTTCTGCCTGGTCCTTCTTGCCCTCCGCCTGCAAGCGCTCGTTGTCCGTCGCGTCGCCGATAGCTTCCTTGCCCTTGCCCGTGAGGTCCTGCGCGGTGTTCTTGATCTTGTCGTCGAGACCCATGCTGTGCTCCTTTCGCTGGGGGCCGCCGTTGTGAGGCGGTCAGGCCATTTCATGGCATTCGAGACAACAGCCCAAGGGGCTTGACAGATGGCCCTCAATGGGTCAGAGAAATCGCGCTACGCGTCAGCGCGAAACCGTGCGGAAGCCTGCGTTGCCCATCGATGAGTCCGGCGTGTTCTGGCTGCGCGCCGAGTTGCGATAGCGGTTGCAGTACGAGATGTGACACAGGTAGCTGCCGCCGCGCAGGATGCGCACCTGGCCGCGTTCGGGGCCGGTCGGGTTCGTCGCCGGCGAGGTGCCGTAGTAGCGCGGGTCGAACCAGTCGGCGCACCACTCCCACACGTTCCCGACGGTCTGGTGCAGGCCGTATCCGTTGGGTGCGAAGGCATCTGCGGGCGCCGTGGTCAAGTAACCGTCCTCGAGGGTGTTCTCGCGCGGAAACGTGCCCTGCCAGATGTTCGCGCGCCAGGTGCCATCGGTGTCGGGTTCGTCATCGCCCCACGGATACTTCTTGCGGTCGAGCCCCCCGCGTGAGGCGTACTCCCACTCGGCTTCCGTCGGCAGACGGCGCCCGGCCCACTCGCAGTACGCTTGCGCGTCGTTCCAGCTGACGTGGACGACCGGGTGGTCTTCGAGTCCATCGAGTGACGACAGGGGCCCGCCAGGATGCCGCCAGTCGGCGCCCTTCACTCCGAACCACCACGGGGTTTGCGCGGGCTGCCCCATGATGTCGGATCGGTCGGCGGCGAGCGCCAGGTGGAACACGGCCGAAAATTCGAACGTCTCGGCCTCGGTGCGGTACCCGGTCGCGTCGACGAACTCGGCGAATGCGCGGTTCGTCACGGTCGTGGCATCCATCGAGAATTCCGAGATCTCGACTTCGTGCTGCGGGCTCTCGCCGTCGCCACGGTTCTCGTCGCCCGACGAGTCGCCCATGATGAAGCGGCCTGCCGGGATCAGTACCTGCGGGATCAGGTGGCGTGGGCTCTCTTCGGCCGGGGTCGGGGAAGCGGACGCCGGTGCCCGCCCGATCGAAAGAAAAGCATCCCGCGCCGGTGCGCCGCAACGGCAGTTGTCACCGCAGGTCGAGTCGTCGTCAGCCACCCCCTCAGCCTATCGGGGGGCTCAGCACAGATGGCGGGCATGCGCAAGGGCCTGGCTCTTCCCCGTGGCGAAACTAGGCTCGGCACAGAGCACAAAGACGCCGCGTGGAGCTACCCGACGCCGTACCCGTCGGCCTTCGACCGCGTCGGCAAGGACTTCTCGGTCTACGTCGCCTTCGCCCCCGGCGTCACGATCACCGACTGACGCGTAGGCTCGTGCCTTATGGCACTTCCCGCGACGATCCATACCTTCACGGTGAACCTGGCCGACGTCGATCGCGGGGTGTACGAAGAGGTGTCGCTGCGCGTGGCGCGGCATCCGTCTGAGACCGAGGCGTACATGATGACGCGCCTGCTGGCGTACCTGCTCGAGTACGAAGAGGGCATCGCGTTCAGCGAGGGCATCTCGTCGACCGAGGAGCCCGCGGTGATCGTTCGCGACCTCACGGGGCGAATCACCACCTGGATCGAGGTGGGGGCTCCGGATGCCGCGCGTCTGCACTACGGCAGCAAGCTCGCCGATCGCACCACCGTGTACACGCACCGAGATCCCGCGAAGGTGATGGCGCCGTGGGCGGGGAAGAAGATTCACGACAGCGCGGCCATCACGCTGCACAGTTTCGATCCCGGCTTCATCGATGACGCCGTGCGCGCGCTCGACCGGCGCAACACCGCGACCCTTTCGGTGACCGAACGTCAGCTCTACCTCGAACTGAACGGCACTCACCTGTCGTCGGCTGTGCACGACCACACGCTGAGCGTCTGACGGCCAACGTCCGCCCCTGGCGTATCAGGCGCCGAGAGGCGAGACTCTCCCCAGCGGGAGGAAACGCCATGAACCTCGAGCACTTCAGCGTCGCCACGTTCAATCTGTACAACTTCCAGTTGCCCGGTCTGCACATGAATCCGGGCCAGCGTCACTGGACGCCGGAAGAATTCGACCGCAAGGTCGAGTGGATCGGACGGCAAATCCGTGCGCTGGATGCGGACGTCATCGGCTTGCAAGAGCTCTGGCACGCGGACGCCATGGAAGCGGTGATGGATGCCGCGGGCCTGCGCGACGACTACGAGTTGCTGGCCACCCCCGCCGGGGGCGGGCGTATCATCTGCGCGGCGCTCGTCCGCACGGGCCTGCGGGTGGGGGATCCGGAATGGATCGAGCACTTCCCCGACGCCCTGCGGCTGCAGTCGAACACCCCCATGGACCTGCAATCCCCGGGCATCCATGTCTCGATCGATCGCTTCGCGCGACCCGTCCTTCGCTTTCGTATCGCTCTGCGTGATGACCACCCGCACACCGAGGTCTTCGTCGCGCACCTCAAGTCGAAACTGCCGATCCGCATCGATACCGAGCCGTGGTTCGAGGACGAACCTGACGTTTACAAACCGCACGCGACGGCGATCGGCGCGGCGCTGGCGACCATTCAGCGCACGGCCGAGGCGACCGCTCTGCGCGTGTTGCTCACGACCCTGATGAAGGGCACGGTCACGCCGGTCATCGTGCTGGGCGACATCAACGACGGGCAGCACAGCAACACGGTGAACATCCTCACCGAGCAACCGCGCTACCTCGTCGGGGATTCGCGCGGCGGTGCCGACATTGGCCTGTACACCGCGCAGACGCTGCAGGAATACCGCGATACGCGTGACGTGTATTACACGCACGTGCACGAAGACCTACGGGAATCGCTGGACCACGTGCTGGTCAGCGAGCAGTTCTACGACAACTCTCGCCGGCGGTTGTGGCTGTTCGACGGACTCCGCATCAACAACGATCATCTGGATGCTGCAGACCACCGAGCCGACGGGAGCGGCGATCACGGCATCGTCACCGTCCGATTCCGCTACCGCCCGTTCCGCTGACATGCGTCCGGGGCGGTGACGCGACGTCACACGCCCCGGACGATGGGTACTCGATCAGCCGAAGATGCCTCGCAGCCAGTCGAAGATCGAGCGGATCGCTTCGACGGCGCGTTGCACCGCCCGCTCGACGCGGCTGGGCTTGTCATCGTCGATTTCGACGGCCGTCAAGGGTGCGAGCGAGGGTTTCCCATCCACCGCAGGAGCAGAACCGCGAGGGTGGCGCCCAGCAATTGTGCGCCGATGAACCCGGGCGCAGACGAGGGCGCGATGCCGGCGAACGTGTCGCTGAACATGCGCCCCACCGTGATTGCGGGGTTCGCAAAACTCGTCGAACTGGTGAAGAAATACGCCGCCCCGATGTACGCGCCGACCGCCCACGGGATGACCGACTGTCGTTCCGTGCGTGCGAGAAGGAAAATCACCAGCACCAGGCCCGTGGTCGCCACGATCTCTGAGAGGAAAGTCGCCGGGGTCAGTCGCTGTGTCGTGCTGATGCTGACCGCGGGCCCCGCGAACATCACATTCGCGAGCACTGCGCCGCTGATGCAGCCTGCGATCTGAGTCGGGATGTACGCCGCGGCATCCGACCACGTGCGCCCTCGTGACACCGCGTCGACGAGGGTGACGACCGGGTTGAACTGTGCCCCACCGAACGGCGCGAATACAACGATCAGCACGGCGAGACCGAGGGCGGTCGCGATCGCGTTCTCGAGGAGTTGCAGGCCGACATCGGTGGGGGAGAGTTCGGATGCCGCAATGCCCGAGCCGACGACGACGGCGGCGAGCCCGGCCGAGCCGAGAAACTCCGCGGTCAGGCGTCGCGACAGCCGGACGTCGTCTATGGGGCGAGTGGTCTCGGCGGTGGTATTCATGGTTGCGCCAGGAGGGTCGAGAGGGACTCGAGCGCATCGGGTACGAGTGCGTAGTACGCCCAGGTTCCGCGCTTGGAGCGGGTGAGGAACCCCGCCTCGGTCAGCACTTTTAGATGGTGAGACACCGTGGGTTGGCTGAGTCCGACCGGCTCGGTGAGGTCGCACACGCACGCTTCGGCGCCGTCGCTCGCGGCGACAATCGAGAGCAGCCGCAAGCGCGCCGGGTCGGCGAGGGCCTTGAGGGTGCGGGCGAGTGCTTCCGCCTGTTCGGCGTCGAGCGGGTCGCGCACGAGGGACGTGCAGCACGCGTCGGTATCGGGGGCGCAAGACGCGGGGGTCGTCTGATTCACGCATCGATGATAGCGAATATTGACACTCGTCAATATAGGGTCGACGATGTACATCGACAGTCATCGATATTGGAGCCGCAATGCTCCGCGAGATTCGCATCCATAGACTGGAATCGATGGATGCTTCTCTCGATGATGTTCGACTGCTCGCCGACCCCACGCGCGCCCGGATCGTCTCGCTCGTGCGCGCTGCGGGTCGACAGAGTGTGACGGTGCTGGCGCGGGAGCTCGGGGTGTCGCAACCCACGGTGTCGCACCATCTCAAGGCGCTCTTCGACGCGGGACTGCTTCGTCGAGAGCAGGAGGGCCGACGTGTGTGGTACTCCATCGCCCCCGATCGCTCTGACGCCCTCGCCGGCTTGCTGCCGGCGGATGACCGCGCCGGCGGCATGACCGAAGATGTGATCGCGCGGATGGTCGACGATCTCGCGCAGCGCTTCGACGGCGGGCTGAGCCGCGAAACCGTGGAGCGCTACGTGCGGGAGAGCGTGGAGCTGATTCGCGCGCGTGGCGCCGATGCGCGCGAGTCATCGCGTGCCGCTGCGTTTGCGGCTGAGCGTTTGGATGCCCTCCTTTCCGTCGAGCGACCGGCCGTGCGTCCAGAAGTCCTGTTCGTGTGCGTGCAAAACGCCGGGCGCTCGCAGATGGCGGCCGCCATGATGCGGCACTTCGCGGGGGATCGCGTGCACGTGCGGACCGCCGGCAGCGAGCCTGCGTCGGCGGTGCGCTCGGTCGTCGTGTCGGCCCTGGATGAGATCGGTGTGCCGCTCGGGGGTGAGTTCCCTAAGCCCCTCACCGACGAGGTCGTGCGGGCCGCCGACGTAGTCGTGACGATGGGGTGCGGGGATGCATGCCCGGTCTACGCGGGAAAGACGTATCTCGATTGGCCGATCGCAGATCCGGCCGGACTGTCGCTCCCGGGGGTGCGGGGCATCCGCGATGACATCGAGGCGCGCGTGCGAGGCCTGTTGGCGACGCTCGGGTGAACATCGGGTGAGTGGCGGCTTCGCGTGATGAGAAAGCATAGATGGTGGTCTATGCTTTCCGCATGACTCACACACCTACCGTCCTCTTCGTCTGCGTCCACAACGCGGGTCGCTCGCAGATGGCCGCCGGCTACATGCAGGCGCTGTCCGAGGGGCGCGTCGAGGTGCTGTCGGCCGGATCGGCACCGAAAGACCAGATCAACCCGATCGCGATCGAAGCGATGGCCGAAGAGGGCATCGACATCGCGCACAACGTACCCAAGGTCCTCACCGTCGAAGCGGTGAAGGAATCGGATGCCGTGATCACCATGGGCTGCGGCGACGCGTGCCCGATCTTCCCCGGCAAGCGCTACGAAGACTGGGAGCTCGAAGACCCCGCCGGGAAAGACATCGAGACGGTCCGGCGCGTGCGCGATGACATCAAGGCCCGCGTGCAGACTCTCCTTGCCGAACTCCTGACCGACTGATTCGGAGCGCGGGGGTCCACGGCCCCGCTACGCTGGCGCCGTGGATCCCGTCATCACGACGCTCGTCATCCTCGCGGTCGCAATCATCGCGTTCGTGAGCAACCGCGTGCCGCTGGAGATCGTGGCGGTCGGGGTTGCCCTCGCGCTGTGGGCAACCGGCATCCTGACGCTCCCCGAGGTGCTGTCGGGTTTCGGTGACCCCACCGTCATCTTCATCGCGACCCTGTTCATTGTCAGTGAGGCGCTGGATGCCGCGGGCGTGATGGCCTGGGCGGGGCAGTGGGTCATCGGCCGGGCGGGCACCAAACCCACGCGGCTGGTCATCGTGATCGGCCTGCTGGTGGCCGTCGTGTCGGCCTTCATCAGCATCAACGGTGCCGTGGCGGCCCTGCTGCCGCTGGTCGTGGTGGTCGCCGCGCGGGCGGGGATCGCGGCATCCAAACTCCTGATTCCGCTCGCCTTCGCAGCCTCGGCGGGGTCTCTCCTTACTCTCACCGGAACGCCGGTAAACATCGTCGTCTCCGACATTGCGGCATCCAACGGAGGGCGAGCATTCGGCTACTTCGAATTCGCTCTGGTGGGCATTCCGGTCGTGCTCGGCACCATCGCGATCATTCTTCTGTTCGGTCCGCGCCTGCTGCCCGAACGGCCCGCGGCGACGGTGCCGGTCGACTTGTCGCGCCATGCCCGCCTCCTCCGCGATCAGTACCACGTCACTCTCGAGACGGCGGCGATCGTCAACACCACCGACGGCGTCAGCGAGATCGTCGTACCCCCGCGCTCGCCCATGATCGGCGAGCGCGTGGTTCCCGGTATGGCCGTACCCGGAGACGCCGTGGTTGTGCTCGCCGTGCGTCGGGGCGATGACGTGATCAACGACCAGGAGGTCGTCATCCGGGCGGGCGATGCCCTCCTGATGCAGGGGTCGTGGGACGACCTGGTGATCCACAGTGAGACCTCGGGGGTGTTGGCCGTCGACGCTCCGCGTCAACTGCGTCGATCGGTGCCGTTGGGTCGCGGCGCGCGTCGTTCGCTCATCGTTCTGGCCGGGATGGTCGTCCTTCTTGCGACTGGCTTGGTGCCGCCCGCCGTTGCCGGATTGCTCGCCGTTGGGGCCCTCATCCTCAGCCGCGGCCTCACCTTCCCGCAGGCGTATCGCTCGGTGTCGTGGACGACGATCGTGCTCATCGCCGGCATGATGCCGCTCGCCACCGCGGTGTCGGTCACCGGCACCGCCGACCTGGTGGCCGATGCGCTCATCGGCTGGCTCGGTGGGTCGAACCCCTATTTGTCGCTGCTGGCGCTGTGCGCGCTGACGCTGATCCTCGGCCAGTTGATCTCGAACACAGCCACGGTGCTGATCGTCGCCCCGATCGCCGTTGCGCTCGCCGGGATCCTGGATCTGTCGGTGATGCCGTTCATGATGGCACTGACCGTGGCGGGCGCCGCCGCGTTCTTCACCCCGATCGCGACGCCCGCCAACCTCATGGTGATGGAGCCGGGAGGGTATCGGTTCGGCGACTACTGGAAGCTGGGGCTCCCGCTGGCGCTCTTCTTCCTCGCGATGGCGGTGCTCTACGTGCCCCTGATCTGGCCGTTCTAACGCCTACGCGTCGCGGTCCGCTCCGGTCGTGGCATCCCACCGCCCGCACGCGCGCTCATAGTCCTGCTGCGACAGATCGGCGTACGCCTCGGCCCACGTCACCAGCGCCGTGCTTGCCGCTGCGGGGTCGCCGATATAGCCCACGACTTGGCCCGCGGTGTAGCTCTGGGCGTGGCTACGCCCGAGCACGGCTGCGCAACCCACGACATAGTCGTGGAACGCTTCGTACGCGAGGCCCTCCAGCTCGATCGACCCCTTCATGTCGTGGAACTGTCGCAGGTAATAGTCGCGGTTGGGCCCTCGCAAGTAGCCCAAGAACGGGTCTGAGACGGCTTGCAGGATCCGCTGCATGCTGACTACTCGGTACCCGTGGCCGTGCGCGGCGACACCGTCTTCGAGGCGAGGAGGCTGCGCGATCCCGCCGTGAGACTCGAGAACCGACGGGCCGGCTTCTTTGATCTGCAGCACCAGGGCATCATCGTCCGCACCGACAAGCAGGTGCAGGTAGCACCGCGTGCCGACGCTGCCGACACCCACCACACGCCGCGCGAGATCACGGGGAACGTACTGCGACAGGACGATGTCGATGTCGATCGGCACGCTCGCGCGGTACTGCTCGAGGAGCTCTTCGATGCCTCCGTCTGCGTGCGCGGTGCCGCCCGCGCGCTCGGCGTCAGCGAGGCTCATTCGAGTCATGGTCGGAGCCTGCTCACGGAACCGCAGCGAGCCATCCTCGGCGCGCTCGGTCGTGCGCTCGATCGCGCGCAGACCGGTGCGCTTCTGTGCCGCGCGGATCGCGGCTTTCGCGGCGGCGCGCCCCTTCTTGCTCATGCGTTGGTTCGCGAACTCGCTGCTGAGGTGCATGTAGTAGCGCTCGAGGGCGCTCTTTCCGGCGCTCGACCGCAGGGCGAGGGCGTAGCCCTGCACCGCGGTTTTGGCAGTGCGGTGCACATCGGCAGGATCGTAGCCCGCGTGCCGGCCGCCGATGATGACGCTCGTGACAAGCCGCTTCACATCCCACTCCCATGGGGCGATCGCCGCTTCGTCGAAGTCGTTGAGGTCGAACACGAGGCGACGCTCGGGGGAGGCGTAGAACCCGAAGTTGCTGATGTGGGCATCGCCGCATGCGGCCACCGGGATGCCCGAACTCGTTCCCGCGGCAAGGTCGGCGGCCATGAGTCCTGCCGTGCCGCGATAGAACGCGAACGGGTTGGCCAACATCCGCTGCATCCGCAGTGGCACCAACTCGGGAACGCGGTCGGCGTTTTGATGTTCGAGGTGCGCGACCGGGTCGCGATCCGCCGCGACGTCGAGGCCGGCCAGCGCTCGACGGGGTGCGACCTTGCGTCGGCCGCGCCCGAGCGCGCGTGAATCCGCGCGAGAGAGGACAGGGAGGTCCCACGCGGGGCGCAGGTCGTCGACGGGCATGATCAGATCATGGCTGAAGTCGGGCGGCTGCGCGAGAGACAGAACCGCCGGACCTCGGCATCCCCAGGCTTAGAGTCGGTTACCCGCCTCGGTCAGCACACCGCGCAGAATCTGCTCGATCTCGTCGAACTCGCTCGGACCGATCGTCAGCGGCGGCGCGAGCTGGATGACGGGGTCGCCGCGGTCATCGGCACGGCAGTACAGCCCTGCGTCGAACAGCGCCTTCGACAAGAAGCCCCGCAACAGGCGCTCGGACTCCTCGTCGTTGAACGTTTCCTTCGTCGCCTTGTCCTTCACCAGTTCGATGCCGAAGAAGTAGCCGTCGCCGCGCACATCGCCGACGATCGGCAGATCGGTGAGCTTCTCCAGCGTCTTGCGGAAGATCGGTGAGTTCTCGCGAACGTGCCCGAGCAGCCCCTCTTCCTCGAAGATGTCGAGGTTCTCCATGGCGACCGCGGCCGAGACCGGGTGCCCGCCGAAGGTATAGCCGTGGTAAAACGCAGTGTCGCCGTGGGCGAACGGCTCGTAGATGCGGTCGCTCACGACCGTGCCGCCCAGGGGTGAGTAGCCGCTGGTGACGGCCTTGGCGAACGTGATCATGTCGGGCTGGTAGTCGTACGCGTCGCACGCAAACATGTGCCCGATGCGGCCGAAGGCGCAGATCACTTCATCCGAGACGAGTAGAACGTCGTACTTGTCGCAGATCTCGCGGACTCGCTTGAAGTATCCGGGCGGCGGGGGGAAGCATCCACCCGAGTTCTGCACCGGCTCCAAGAACACGGCGGCAACCGTTTCGGGACCTTCGAACTGGATCATCTCTTCGATGCGGTCAGCCGCCCACACGCCGAATTCTTCAAGGTTCTCTGACGGCGCCCCCATGTCGGCTGCCCGATAGAAGTTGGTGTTGGGGACGCGGAAACCCCCGGGCGTCAGAGGCTCGAACATCGCCTTCATCGCGGGGATGCCGGTGATCGCCAGCGCACCCTGCGGTGTGCCGTGGTAAGCGACCGAGCGCGAGATGACCTTGTGCTTGGTGGGCTGGCCCTGAAGCTTCCAGTAGTACTTCGCGAGCTTGAATGCCGTCTCGACGGCCTCGCCACCACCGGTCGAGAAGAACACCTTGTTGAGGTCACCCGGCGCGTAGCTGGCGATGCGATCGGCCAGCTCGATCGCGGCGGGGTGCGCGTACGACCAGATGGGGAAGAAGGCCAGCTGCTCGGCCTGTGCGGCCGCGGCCTGCGCGAGGCGCTTGCGCCCGTGCCCGGCGGCGACGACGAAGAGGCCTGCCAAGCCATCGATGTACTTCTTGCCCTGCGAGTCGTAGATGTGGTGACCCTCGCCCTTGACGATGATGGGCACGCCCGGGCCCTCGGTCATCACCGACTGGCGGGCGAAGTGCATCCACAGGTGGTCCTTCGCCATCTGCTGCAGTTCGGATTCGGAGCGCGTGGCGCGCGAGGACGGTGTCGACATGAGAACTCCACTCTGGCGTTGTCTCGACCCTACTCGTGCGGGTTCGTCACCGGCCATGGCCGGTTCGTCCGAATCGCGGATGCTACGCGTCGAACCGTCCGGTCATGGTGCGCCGTCAGGGGATGGGCGCAGGGGCGGGGTCCCCAAGTCTCCCCGACCCTGCGCCCGCGTCACTGCGTTGCCGGGGCGCCCCAGGTGCCCAAGCCACGCCCGTCGAAGAACTGCAGAGTGACGGATGTGACATCTTCTCCGGTGCGTTCGAACGTCGCCGACGACAGCGAACCTGCCGGGGCGTTCTCACCGGTGGGGGCGAAGGCGAACGTGTTCACCGGCGATCTGCGCCGGGTGGCACGCGGGGGCACAGCGCTGGATCCCGACGTCGTCGAGATTCTCGTCTCTCGGGCGCGCATGCTCGGCGGCGGCGTTGAGCAGCTCACGCCGCGTCAGCGTGAAGTGCTCGCACTGATGGCCGAGGGCCGCAGCAACTCGTGGATCGCCGCAGCCCTCGGGTGCTCAGATAAGGCCGTTGTGCAGCATACGTCGCGTATCTACGACACGCTCGGGCTCCCGGTGGATGCCGATGACCACCGTCGCGTGCGCGCGGTGCTGCACTACTTGACCGAGTGAGAGTCGGTCGTGACCGAGCCGGTGTCTGGTCCGGCTCCGGTTTCCGCCGCAGGCGCCTCGGAGGTCTTCGCGCCCGAGCGCTGCGCGGCCTCGATCCGCTCTGCCTCTTCGCCGCCGATGGCCTCGCCGCGGGCGACGAGACCGGCAACATCTGACAGGGGAATCTGCTTGAGGAAGAGCGCCAGCAGGAATGCCGCGGCGATGAAGGGCAGGATGTACCAGAACACGGGCGCGAGGGCGTCGGCGTACGCGTTCACGATGCCGTCCTGCACGGTCTCGGGCAGCTGGCTGAGCGTCTGCGGATCGATCGTGGCGGTGGCCTCGGCGGCGGCGGAAGGGTCTGCCCCGGCGGACGCGAACACGTCCATGAGGTTTTCGCTCAGTCGCGTGGTGAACAGCGTGCCGAACACCGCCGTGCCGAGCGCCGCCCCGACCTCGCGGAAGTAGTTGTTCGTGCTGGTGGCCGACCCGAGGTCGGCGACTGGAACGGCGTTCTGCACGACCAGCACTACGACCTGCATGATGAGGCCGAGCCCCGCGCCGAAGATGAACAGGAAGACGCAGATCAGCCAGATCGGGGTGGCCGCGGTGAGGCTCGTCATCATGACGATCGCGGCGCCCGTGACGAGCGTTCCCACGATCGGGTACACGCGGTAGCGCCCGGTCTTGGTGATGAGCAGCCCCGACATGATCGAGGTGCCCATGAGGCCCACCATCATCGGGAGCATGAGAAGACCGGATGCCGCGGCCGACGTGCCCGAGGCCATCTGCAGGAACGTGGGGACAAAGCCGATGGCGGCAAACATGCCGATGCCGAGCAACAGACCGATTGCCGTGGCGTTGACGAACACGGGGTTACGGAAGAACGCCAACGGGATGATGGGGTCTTCCGCGCGCGCCTCGGTGAGGATGAACGCGGCGGCGGCGGCCACCAGCCCGGCACCCCACATCCACGTCTCGGGTGCATCCCAGCCGTGGGCGGCGTCGCCGCCGAAGTCGGTGAAGAAGATGAGGCATGTGGTCGCGGCCGACAGGAACACGACACCGAGGATGTCGATCTTCTTCGTTGCCTTCTTGCTCGGCAGTTTCAGGGCGACCAAGCCGATGATGAATGCGGCGATCCCGATCGGGATGTTGATGTAGAACGCCCACTGCCACGTGAGGTGGTCGACGAAGTATCCACCGAGCAAGGGCCCGGCGACGGCGGAGAGACCGAAGATGCCGCCGATGGGGCCCAGGTACTTGCCGCGCTCTGAGGCGGGCACGATGTCGGCGATGATCGCTTGCGACAAGATCATGAGACCGCCAGCGCCGAGGCCCTGCATGGCGCGGAAGACGACGAACATCCAGAAGTCCCCGGCGAACGCGCAGCCGACCGATGCGAGCGTGAACAGGGCGATCGCGATGAGGAACAGGTGTCGCCGCCCGAGCACATCGCCGAACTTGCCGTAGATCGGCATGACGATCGTGGTGGCGAGGAGGTAGGCGGTGACGATCCACACCTGGTGCTCGACGCCACCGAGTTCGCCCACGATGGTGGGCATGGCGGTCGAGACGATGGTCTGATCGAGGCTCGCCAGCAACATGCCAGCGATGAGCGCGCTGAAGATAATCCAGATGCGCCGTTGAGTGAGCAGGAAGGGTTGCTCCGTGGCGGTGGTGGTCATGACTTTCCGTTCGAGGTCGAAGAAGAAATCGGTGCGAGCAGGCCACGGGTGGCCTCGAGGCGGCGGCGGAAGATGGTGGCGAAGTCGTCCTCGACCTCGGGGCGGAGAACCTCGGCGACGCTGGGTCGCATGACGGCACCCATGAGGAACACCGCCGCGGTGGCGCGGTCATCGTCGGGGTCGATTCCCTCGCGGCGAGCGACCAGCGCCATGTCCTCGCGCTCGTTCTGCGCCAGATTTTCCAAGAAGTGCCGATGTAATTCGGGTGAGCGCTCGACGGCGGCGGCGACCAAGGCGAAGTCATCGACGGCGATGTCGGCGGCATCCCATCGTGCAATCATCAGGTCCGCAAGGTCGTCGACCAGGGTTCCCGACCCGGTGACGAACTGCTCGTCGAGACCTGTGAGATCGGCGCGGATCGCGACGCCCAGAACGGCATTCTCTTTGGTCGCGAAGTAGTTGAAGAACGTGCGGCGCGAGACCCCGACGTCGGTGCAGAGTTCCTCGACGGTGAAGCCGTGGATGCCACGCTCGGCGGTCAGTTCGCGCGCGCGTGATCGCAGAGCGCGCGCGGTATCGACCACCCGCTGTTCGCGCAGGGAACGTGCACTCTCAGACATAGCGTGCAACTTTACACTCTCAGTCCGATAGTGCAACTCTTGCGTTGCTCGCGCCGCGTGGGAATGCATGGGGTCATGCGCGCCGTCTTCGTCAAAGAGTTTCAGGAACTGCGGCGCGATCGCCGCACGCTCGGGATGCTCGTGGTCATGCCCCTGTTGCTGCTGGTGATCTTCGGCTATGCGGCGAACTTCACGGTGGACGAGTTCAAGGTCGCGATCGTGGGTGCGCAGACCGACCAGGTCGAGACGCTGATCGATGACAACGACGACCTGTCGGACACGCTCGACGTCATCTCCGCCGAGCCGGACGCCACGAAGGACGACGCGGAGGAACTGCTGGTCGAAGACCGCGCCGATGTCGCGATTGTGGCCGATTCGGATGCGATGACGGTTCTGATCGACGGATCGAACCTCTTCGCGGCACAATCCGCGCTCGTGCTCTTCACTCAGGCCGAGCAGCAGATGGCGCAGAATCCGCAGGCGCCGCCGGTTGAGATCGACGTGCTCTTCAACCCCGACCTGAAGACGTCGTGGGTGATGATCCCCGCGATCATCGGTCTCATCGTGACCTTCATCGGCACGATCATCACCAGCATCGGACTGGTGCGCGAGCGCGAGTCGGGCACCCTCGAGCAGCTGGCGGTGATGCCGCTGCGCTCGACCGGGGTGATCCTCGGCAAGATCATGCCGTACTTCCTCTTGGCGGCGTTCGACCTCGTTCTGATCGCAGTGCTGGGCATCTGGCTGTTCGATGTACCGTTCGTCGGCAACGTGTGGGTGTTCGCGCTCGGCGCGGCGATTTTCTTGTTCGCCGTGCTCGGTATTGGCCTCCTCATCTCGTCGGTGTCGCAGACATCGGGTCAGGCGATCCAGCTGGCGATGATGACGCTGCTGCCGCAGATCCTGTTGTCGGGCATGATCTTCCCGCTTGATGCCATGGCCGCGGGCGTGCGCTGGATCGGCTACCTGCTGCCGCTGACCTACTTCACGATGATCTCGCAGGGCGTCATGTTGCGCGGCGCACCGCTCGACTCGCTGTGGCTGCCGCTGACGGTGCTGACGGTGATGGCCATCGTCATCTTCGGGCTTGCGGTGTTCCGCCTTCACGCGAGCATCTCGCCGGCGAAGCCCTCGCGCGTCGCGCGCCGACACGCGCGCAGGGCGTCGAAGGACGCGTGAGGGGTTCCCTGACGAAGACCGAGCTCGGCGTCGCGGGCGTGCGGGTGACCTTCGGTGACACCGTCGCGCTCGACGACGTCACCATCGACGTGCCGCGCGGGCGGGTGACAAGCGTCGTCGGGGGAGACGGTGCCGGCAAATCCACCCTGCTGCGGATTCTTGCGGGTCGACTGATTCCGGATGCCGGAGACGTGTGCACCCTCGATCAGCGCCGTATCGGGTACCAACCTTCGACGTCGGGCGTGTGGGGCAACCTGTCGGTTATCGAGAACGTGAGGTTCGTGGGCCAGTCCTACGGGATGTCGGCCAAGGCGATCCGCACGCGCGGCGATGAACTGCTCGAACGCGCAGGACTCACAGCCGCCCGTGCTCGGCCCGGCGCCCAACTCTCGGGCGGCATGCGACAGAAGCTCGGCTTCCTGCTCGCGATTCTGCATGAACCCGAACTGATTCTTCTCGACGAACCCTCCACCGGTGTGGACCCCGTCAGCCGCGTCGAGCTGTGGCGGCTCATCTCCACCGCGGCGACGGGTGAGACCGCTGTGCTCATGGCGACGACCTACCTCGACGAGGCACAACGCGCGGCATCCGTCACCGCCCTCGAAGGAGGCAGAGTTCTGGCCGCGGGTGAACCCGACGGCATCATCGCGGCCGTTCCCGGAACCATCGCGCGGCTGTCGGGGGAGTCCTCACCGCCGGTCGACTCCTGGCGTCGCGGAACCGAACGCCACGGCTGGTACGACGGCGCTGCCGCCGGGGCGACGCCGCTCGGCGCGCCCGACCTCGAGGACGCGCTCATCGCCCTCACCGTGCAGGCCGCGCGCGAACAGGGCGACGGTGAAACGAACGAGCGCGCGCAGCCGGATTCGGAGTCCGCGCTCGGCGCAGCGTCGACGTCTGCTGAATCGACGAGCAACCGGCCCGGCGCGGTTTACGCAGCCGGCCACTCGGTCACGCGCCGCTTCGGCTCGCATGTCGCCGTCGACGACGTCTCGCTCGACGTGCGCGCCGGCGAGATCGTCGGCCTCATCGGCGCGAACGGTGCCGGGAAGACGACATTCCTGCGCACGCTCATCGGACTCGACAGCGCGGATGAGGGGGACATCGAACTCTTCGGAAAGGCGCCGGACGCGGCATCCCGTCGTCGTCTCGGGTACGTGCCGCAAGGCCTCGGGCTCTATCAAACGCTCAGTGTCGACGAGAACGTGGGGTTCTTCGCTCGGGTGTACGAGACCGACCCGGCGAGCTTGCCGCCGTCGCTGCGGCCGGTCCACCGCAGTCTTGTGAAAGCGATCGGTTTGGGGCGACAGCGGCAGCTTGCCTTCGCGCTTGCTCTCGAGCACGAACCCGACCTGTTGGTGCTCGACGAACCGACATCGGGTGTCGATCCGCTCTCTCGTGCGCGCTTGTGGGACATCATCCACGCGCAGGCCGAAGCGGGTCGCGGTGTCATTGTCACGACGCACTATCTGCAAGAGGCGGAGCAGTGCACGCGTTTGGCGTTGATGTCGCACGGCAAGCTGCTCGGTGTGGGCTCGGTCGCCGAACTGACCGCCGGCCTCAGCGCGGTGCGCGTGCGTGCGACCAAATGGCAGCGGGCGTTCCTCGCGCTCGGTGAAGCGGGGCTTGCGACGACGCTCGACGGACGCACAGTACGGGTCGCGGGTTCATCTGTTCCGGCAGTCCGCGACGCCTTGGGCGGGATCGACGCCGAGGTGGACGACGTCGCACCGACCCTCGAAGAGGCGATGGTTCTCCTCGACGAGTAAGGAAGGCGTTGCGGGATGCGCCCTCACGTCGATCCGCGCACGACCAGCTCGGTGCGCAGGATCGTCGGCGCCGCAGGCAGGCAGGCGCCGTCCACGGCATCCGCGAGCATGTCGACGGCAGCCGCAGCCATCTCGCGGATCGGCTGGCGCACCGTCCTCAGCGGTGGGGTCAGCCAGCGAGCGCCGCGGACGTCGTCGAAGCCGACGATGAGAATGTCCTCGGGAATGCGGTGCCCCGTGACCGCTGCCGCGGCGTACGCTCCTGCCGCCAGCTCGTCCGAGATGGCGAACAGGCCCAGGCGGTCATCGGGAGCAAGCGATCGCAACACAGGGACCACGGCGTCCCTGGCTGCTGCTCCGCGCCAGGCGCTGCTCACGACGTCGATCTGCGCGTGGGGCAGGTGCTGGGCGAGTTCGGCGGTGAATCCGGCATGGCGCGCACGTCCGTAGCGGAACGGCGGTGAGCCGTTGATCACCGCGAACCGTGTCGCGCCGCGAGACGCCAGGTGGCGGGCTGCGGCGGCGGCACCCGCGATGTCGGTGGTCCGCACGCTCGGCAGGTCGTGGGTCGACTCGGAGGGAGGATCGAGCACCACCACGGGAACGCCGATGCTCCGCACCAGCGCGATCTGAGGCGTGGTCGGAGCGATGAGCCCGAGAATGACGCCTGCAGATCCTCTGCGGCGGATGCGCACCGGCCAATCGTCGCCCGGGGCATCCCTCTCCGAGGTCAGCGTCAGGTCGAAGCCGCGTGCCGTCGCGGCGACATGGGCTCCGGCGGCCACCTCATCCGCCCAGGGGTTGTGGAAACCGCCCAACACCAGATCGAACACCTGAGCGGTGGCGTGTGGTCGGCCCCCGCGTGATCGCTCGCGCGTGTAGCCGAGCGCCGCCGCGCTGCTCCTCACGCGCTGGCGGGTCGCCGCGGAGAGGTCGCCGCGGCCGGAGAGCGCCCGCGAGGCCGTCGCGACGCTCACTCCGGCAGCCGCGGCGACTTCGGCGAGCGTGGGTGACGACATCGCGCCAGTATTGCGCAAACTCCTGTGCTGCGCGTGATGGGGGTGACACTCTCGTGGCAGGTGACGACGGAAGGACATCAATGTCGATATCCACTACTCCGTTGCGGATCGCAGTGATCGGCGGCGGATTCATGGGGCGCATGCACGCGCACGCGTGGCGCACGGCGCCGAGGTTCTTCCACCTCGGCCGCCCGATCGAGCTCAGCGTGCTGGTCGGTCGCAGCCCGGACGGCGGCGACGTGGCCTCGTCGCTCGGCTTCGACAGCTACGCCGACGACTGGCGTGATGTCGTCGACCGCGACGACATCGACATCGTCGACATCTGCACACCCGGCGACACGCATGCCGAGATGGCGCTCGCCGCGCTCGCCGCAGGCAAGCACGTGCTGTGCGAGAAGCCGCTCGCCAATTCGGTTGACGAAGCCGAACGCATGGCCGATGCCGCCGCCGCCGCGCCGGGAGTCTCGATGTGCGGCTTCAGCTACCGCCGCACTCCAGCGCTCGCCGCAGCTCGGCGTCTGATCGCCGACGGCAGGCTGGGTGAGATCCGTCACGTCCGCGCGCAGTACCTGCAGGACTGGCTGAGTGACCCCGATGCTCCCTACACCTGGCGCATGGATCGAGACCGGGCCGGCTCGGGCGCACTCGGCGACATCGGCGCACACTCGATCGACACCGCGCAGTGGCTGACTGGTGACGTGATCACCGCGGTATCGGCGACGATGCGCACGTTCGTGGCCGATCGGCCCGTGATGGCGCAGGCGCAGGGGCTGGGCGGAGTGGGCGACGCCGATGGCGCTCGGCTGCCCGTGACGGTCGACGATGCTGCCGCCTTCACCGCGCGATTCGCACAGGGAGCGCTCGGTGTGTTCGAGGCGACGCGCATCGCGACCGGACGCCGCAACGCGAACCGCATCGAGATCAACGGATCCGAGGGGTCGATCGCGTTCGACTTCGAGCGCATGAACGAACTCGAGTACTACCGCGCCGATGACCCCGCGGGGGAGCAGGGTCTGCGTCGCATCCAGGTGACCGAGCCCGAGCATCCCTATGCCGCGGCGTGGTGGCCCGCCGGCCACGGCTTGGGCTACGAGCACCTGTTCATCCACCAGGCCGTCGACTTCGTGCATGCGATCGTCGGCGGCACCGACGCATCCCCGACGTTCGCCGAAGCCGCCGCCGTGCAACGCGTGCTCGCCGCTGTCGAGGCGAGCGCGAACCATGACTCTGTGATGACACCGGTCGAAAGGAATCCCCGATGACCCGAAACGCATTGATCGTCCGTGGCGGCTGGGAGGGGCACCACCCCGTTGAAGCGACGGACCTGTTCGTCCCCTTCCTCCGGGCCGAGGGTTTCGACGTGACGATCGAAGACACCCCCGAGGTCTACGCGGATGCCGAGCGGATGGCATCCGTCGACCTGATCCTGCAGTCCGTGACCATGTCCGAGGCATCCGGCGACGCGGTGAACGGCCTGCGCGCCGCTGTCGAGGCGGGCACCGGACTGGCCGGCTGGCACGGCGGGATCGCGGACTCGTACCGCAACAGCTCGGACTACCTGCAGCTCGTCGGCGGTCAGTTCGCGACGCATCCGTCGAAGCATCCCGACGAGGTGTGCGGGAACGAGACCGACAACTACCTCACGTATCGCGTGGAGATGACCGACCTCGGCCGAGAGCACCAGATCACCGACGGCATCGATGACTTCACGCTGCACACCGAGCAGTACTGGGTGCTGCACGACGGCCTGATCGATGTGCTGGCCACAACCACACACCCGGTCCAGCCGTACCACCCCTGGCGCCGTCCGCTGGTGTCCCCGGCGGTATGGACGCGGCTGTGGGGCCGGGGACGGGTCTTCGTCGCCACGCCGGGCCACAGCCTCGACGTCCTGCGCGACGACAACGTCCGCACCATCATCGAGAGGGGGATGCTGTGGGCAGCACGCACGCGATAGGAATCGTCGGACTCGGGGTCATCTCTCGCGCCTACCTCGACACCCTCGCCGGGCACCCCGGCATCCGCATCGCCGCCGTCGCCGATCTGGACGCGTCGCGCGCTGAGGCGACAGCCGCAGAGATCGAGGGATGCCGTGCCCTCACGACCGCCGAACTCATGGCAGATTCCGACATCGACACGGTGCTGAACCTCACGATTCCCGCCGCGCATGCTGAGGTCGCCCTCGCGGCGATCAGCGCCGGCAAGGCGGTGTTCGGCGAGAAGCCGCTGGCGGCGTCGTTCGCCGAGGCGCAGACGGTGATGGATGCCGCGGAGCAGGCCGGTGTGCCCGTGGGGTGCGCGCCGGACACCGTCCTGGGCACGGGCGTGCAGACCGCGCGAGCCGCCGTCGACGGCGGGATGATCGGGTCTCCGGTCGGCGCAACGGCATCGTGGGTTTCGCCGGGGCATGAGCACTGGCATCCCGCTCCCGACTTCTACTACCAGGCGGGAGGCGGCCCACTGCTCGACATGGGTCCCTACTATGTCACCAGCCTGGTGCAGCTGCTCGGGCCCGTGGTCGCCGTCTCGGGAGCCGCCTCGCGCGCGCACCGGACGCGCGTGATCGCAACCGGACCGCGCGCCGGCGAGTCCGTGCGCGTCGAGGTCGACACGCACATCGCGGGTGTGCTCGAACACGCAGGGGGCGCCATCTCGACGATCACGATGAGCTTCGACGGCGTGGCCACGTCCGCACGCCCCATCGAGGTGTACGGCACCGAGGGTGCGCTTACGGTTCCGGACCCCAACATGCACGCCGGTGAGGTTCGGGTGCGCATGCGCGGCGCGGACGACTGGTCACCGGTGCCCGTGAGCGCTGGCTACGAGCACGCGGCTCGGGGGATCGGGTTGCTGGACTTCGTCGCGGGTGATCGTCGCGCGAGCGGCGACATGGCCCTGCACGTGCTTGATGTCATGGAGTCGCTGCACCGGGCCGCCGCCGACCACGCGCGTGTGGTGCTGGCGACGACGGTAGAGCGGCCACCGGTGGTGCCGCTCACCGCGTCCGCCTCGGCATGACGATGTGGTGCTTCGGCCGCCGGGGGCGCGGTCGAAGCACCACATCGCACTCACACGTCAGCCGAGCGTGACGTCGACCACTCGCGGATCCGCGTCGGTGACGAGGTACTCGTCGCCCGAGACCGTCACGCGCGCGATGGACTCTTTCGTGCGGCAGTCCGGCCCAACCCACAGCTCGACGTCGCCGGGCTGAACCACTCGCCGGAAGGACCGGTCGGTCAGCGCGAATCGTGTGGTGGGAACGTCGAAGCGCACGACTGCTTCGTCGCCCGGTGCGAGCGAGACCCGGGTGTATGCGACCAGCTGCGCGAGCGGTCGGGCGACCGTGGCGAACTCGTCGTGCGCATACAGCTGCACGAGATCGGTAGCTTCTCGAGACCCTGTGTTCCGCACGCGTACCTCGGCGGTGAACCGTCCTCCGGCAGGTACCGCGTCGACCGTCGACAGTCGTCGCTCGAACGACGAGTAGGTCAGCCCGTGGCCGAACGCGAGAACCGGCGCGTTGTCGGCGCTGGTGATCTCGTTCGGCCCCCCGAGGAGCGGGTGCAGGTACGAGTACGGCTGCGATCCGGACGAGCGCGGCAGAGACACCGGCAGGTGGCCCGACGGTGCTTCGCGACCGGAGAGCACCGCCGCGATCGCATCCGCTCCCTCTTCGCCGGGGAAGAACGTCTGCAGCACCGCCGCGGGCGCGTTCTCACCCTCGATCGCCCAACCCAGCGCATACGGGCGTCCGGTCAGGCAGACCATCACGACGGGAGTCCCCGTGGCGCGCAGTTCCTCGACCAGTCGGCGTTGCAGCCCGGGCAGCTCGAGGTCGTCCACGTCATTTCCTTCGCCGACGGTGCCACGCCCGAACAGGCCGGCTCGGTCGCCCACCACCGCAATGACCACATCCGCCTCTCGCGCCGCGTTCACCGCCGAGGCGATACGCGATTCGTCATCGCCCTCGACGTCGCATCCCGCCTCGTGGACCACGTCCGTGTCGGCGAACTCGGCCGTGAGGCGTTCCAGGACGGTCGGCACGTCGAATCCCAGCGGGGTGCCGGGATGGTGGGGGAGCACATGGTTGGCGAACGAGTAGCAGCCCATGAGCGCCTCGGAGGCGTCGGCATTGGGGCCGATCACCGCGATGCGCCGAGGTGTGCGAGCCAGAGGAAGGATGCCGTCATTGGACAGCAGGATCACGGATTCGCCGGCGAGTCGCCGCGCCAATGACCGGTGCTCGGACGAGTCCAGGTCGACGCCCTGTGGTGCCTCGTCGAAGGTCTCGTCGAGCAGCCCCAACTCTTCTTTCTGGCGCAGCACACGCAGTACCGCCTGATCGACCAGACCGATGTCCGTGCGACCGTCCCGAAGGCGTTCGATGAGCGGAGCGACGAAGGCGTCGCCCGTGGGCAGCTCGACGTCGATCCCTGCCTCGAGGGCGAGGTGTGCGGCTTCACCGAGGTCTGCCGCCACGGCATGCATGGTGTGGAGGAAGGCCACCGAGAAGTAGTCCGAGACGACGACGCCGTCGAAGCCCCATCGATCGCGCAGGATCTCGGTGAGATACTCCGGCGTCGCCGCGACGGGGATGCCGTCGATCGCCGCATAGGAGTTCATGACGCTTCGCACGGCTCCGTCGCGGATGGCCATCTCGAACGGAGGCAGCATCACGTCTTCGAGTTCGCGCCGCCCCATGCTCACCGGTGCGTGGTTGCGCCCGGCTTGCGACGCCGAGTAGCCGACGAAATGCTTGAGCGTCGCGTGGATGCCGGTGGACTGCAGTCCACGCACGTACGCGGTGCCGACGGTTCCTACGAGATACGGGTCTTCGCCGATGCACTCGTCCACGCGCCCCCACCGGGGATCGCGGACCACGTCGAGCACCGGGGCGAGACCTTGATGGATGCCCAGCTCACGCATCGACTCGCCGATCTGCGTGCCGACCTGCTCAACGAGTTCCGGATCGAACGCGGCGCCCCAGGCCAGAGGCGTCGGGTAGGTCGCCGCCTTCCACGTCGCCAGCCCGGTCAGGCACTCCTCGTGCACGATCGCGGGGATGCCAAGGCGTGTCTCGGCGCGCAGCCTGCGCTGCTCCGACCACAGCCACCCGGCACGCTCGCTCGGATCGACCGGGCGGGTGCCGTAGACGCGGGTGAGGTGACCCATGCCATGGATGCTCGCCTCCTCGTATCGCGTCGAGGTCGCCATCTCGCCCGCCATCGGCGCGACCGTCTCGTCGCCTTGGTCGACCCAGAAGCCCACCAGCTGGGCAACCTTCTCTTCGAGGGTCATCTGGGCCAGGAGTGCGTCGGCCCTGTGCACCACTGTCTTGTGATCTGCGATGGTCACGCGGTCACCCCTTCACTGCGCCGGTGAGGCCGCCGACGATCCGTCGTTCGAACAGGCTGAAGAACACCAGCGCCGGAAGCATCGACAGAGAGGTGAACGCCAGTACCTTTGCCGTGTCGACCGAGTACTGCGAGGAGAACGCCTGAACGCCCAGCGGCAGCGTGAACGCTCCTTCATTGTTGAGGATGAACAGAGGCAGCAGGTACGCGTTCCAGCTGCCGATGAATGCCAGGATCCCCACCGTGATGACTCCGGGCACCGACAACGGAAGGACCATCCGCCAGAAGAACGACAGGCGACCGCATCCGTCGATGTACGCAGCCTCCTGGATCTCGTCGGGGATGGCTCGCAGAAACGGCACGAGGATGATGATCGTGACCGGCAGGGCGAAGGCGATCTGCGGAAGGATCACACCGGGCAACGTGTTCATGAGTCCGAGGTTGCGCACCACGATGTACAGCGGCGTGATCGCGACGGTGATCGGGAACATGAGCCCCGCCGCGAAGAGGGCGTACAGTGCACCGCGCCCGCGGAAGCTGTATCGCGCGATCACGTAGCTGGCCATGAGACCGAGGGCCACGGCCCCCACGGTGGTGGCGAGGGCGACCAGAGTCGAGTTGAACACCTGATTCCAGAACAGGCCGCTCGTGATGACGCTGACGTAGTTCTCCAGCTGCCACGGGTCGGGTAGGCCCGCCGGGTCGACGGTGATCTGCGAGTTCGACCGGAAGCCGCCGAGGATGATGTAGATCACAGGTCCGAGCATCAACGCGATGGTGACGAGCGCGATGAAGTAGACCGATGGTGGTCCCCACGGCAGCTTGGGCTTGGAGTACTTGCCCCGCCGGTCAACCTTGGGCTGCGTGGTGATGGCCATGGTGCTCACTGGGCACCCCTCTCTGTGATCGCCCCGGCAGTGTCGCGCCGCAGGACGAAGCGCTGGTACACCAGTGCGACGATGAGCGAAATGATGAAGATGACCACTGCGACAGCGTTGCCGTAGCCGAAGTTCCCAGAATTTCGCCCGGTGGCGACCATGTAGATCGCCATCGTGTTGGTGCCGGCGACCGAGGAGACGTACTGACCCCAGATGATGTAGACCAGGTCGAACAGCTGGAGGGCGCCGATGATCGACAGGAAGGCCCAGATTCGGAGGGTGGGTCCGAGGAGCGGCAGTGTAATCCTGCGCTGGATCTGCCAATAGGACGCGCCGTCGATCGCCGCGGCTTCGTAGAGCTCCTCCGGGATGCTCTGAAGGCCGGCGAGGAAGAGGATGACCGCGAACCCGATGTACTTCCAGGTGAGGATGGCCATGAGCGTCCAGATGGCGATCTGGGGGTCGGCGAGCCAGTCGTGAGCGAGGAATCCGAGTCCCAACTTCTCGAACATCGCGTTGGCCGCGCCATTCGTGGCGAGCATCAGGGAGAATCCGGTGCCGACGACGACCTCGGCGATCACGTACGGCACGAAGATCAGCACGCGGATCACCGACTGACCGCGCATCCGCCGATTCAGAAGCAGCGCCAGCAGGATTGCGATGGGTCCCTGCAAGATGAGCGACATCACGACGATGAAGGCGTTGTGGCCCAGCGCTGCCTGGAAGTTCGGGTCGCTGAAGATGATGACGTAGTTCTGGAGCCCGACGAAGTCGGTTGCAGGGCCGAAGCCCGACCAGCGGAAGAATCCGTAGTACCCGGCCATCACGACCGGCACGATCACGAAGCCTACGAAGAAGATGACAGCGGGCCCGACCAGGAGGAGGACCTCGAGTCGGCCGAGCCAGCTCAGACCTGGGCGGCGCTTGCGTTCTCGCAACACAGGCGGGGGCGGCGTGTCGCCGCCCCCGCTGTGTGGCGCGAGTTCGCGAGCATCCGCGGGGGACGTCTCGCGTGTATTCATGTCAGCCCTGTGCGCCCGCGGTCTGGATCGTGTCGACGAACTTCTGCGGGTTGCTGTTGCCGGCGAGCATGTCGACCACGGCGACGTTCAGCGCGTTTCCGACGTTCTGGCCGAGCACGGTGTCCAGCCACTGCGAGACGAACGGAGCGTTGTTGTACGCCTCGAGGATCTGCTGCAGGTAGGGCTCGGTGATCGCTTCCTGCGCCACCGTGTTCACTACCGGCGAGTTGAACGCCTCGTAGTACAGCGTCTGCTGCTCGGAGCTGGCGATGAAGTTGAGGAAGTCCGCGCACTCCTTCGGAGCCTGAGCCGAGCAGGAGTAACCGTCGACGCCACCCATGATCGATCCGGGCTCACCGTCTCCACCCTCGATCTCGGGGAAGGGGAACCATGCGAGGTCAGGAAGGGGCTGCTCATCCGGCGTGAGCGATGCGATCACACCCGGGTCCCAGGCGCCCATGAGCTCCATGGCAGCCTGCCGGTTTGCCACGAGGCCCGCCGAACTGCTTGCGCCCTGCTGCGCCGGGGTGGTCAGGAAGCCTTCGTTGAACGGCTCGATCGCCGCGAAGTCCTCGAGGTCCTCGGCCGCGCGCATCCAGCACTCGTCACTGAAGTCCTTGCTGTCGCCGGTCGCCTCGATGACGGCCGGGCTGCACTCGCGGATCGCGAAGAAGTAGTACCAGTGCGCGGCCGGCCACGCGTCCTTGGCGCCGAGGGCGATGGGCGCGATTCCGGTGTCCTTCAGGGCGGAGACGGCATCCTCGAGTTCGGAGATCGTGGTCGGGTTCTCGGTGATGCCGGCCTCATCGAACGCCTGCTGTGCGTAGAAGAGCCCGCCGGGCAGCACCGACAACGGCATCGCCCACACCTTGTCCTGGTAGGTCTCGGCGGCGAACGATCCTGCGGGAACCTCGCTCTTGACGTCGTCCGTGATGAGGTCCGTCAGATCCATGAGCTGACCGGCGTTGACCATCGCCGTCATCTTTCCGCCACCGCGCTGGAGGAAGATGTCCGGCGGGTCGCCGGCGTTCAGGGCGGTCTGCAGCTTTCCGTCGAGGTCTTCGTTCTGAATGGACTGCATCTCGATCGTGACGTTCGGGTTCTCGTCCTCGAACGACGCGATCGCGTTCTCCCAAAACTCCTGCCCGGGACCGGTGGTCGAGTTCTGCCACAGGGTCATTTCGACCGCGCCGCCTTCTTCGGTCGACTCGCTGCCTCCCGCGGAGCAGCCGCTGATGGCCAGCGCCCCGATCGCGAGGGCCGCCGCGCCGAGCGCGAACTTCCTATTTCTCATGTGATGTCTCCTCTTTGAGTACGCATCCCCGGAACCGGCATGCGTTGATGCAACATGCACAGCGAAACTTTCGCTCTGCATTGCGCGATGTTCGAACCATGAACGAGTCAAGTGTGACAACCCGGCCATGTACCGTCAAACGTTTTCGAAAATGTGATGAAACTGATCTACGCTCGCTCTGTGACCACACGAGTGACCATCCACGAGGTCGCCGCTGCGGCCGGCGTATCGGTCTCGACAGTCTCGAAGGTGATGAACGGCCGATACGGCATCGCCCCACGCACCGTCGACCGCGTGCAGGCCGTCGTGCGCGAGCTGGGCTACGAGTCCAGCCTGGGGGCGCGCAGCATCCGGTCCCAGAGATCCGGTGTCATCGGTGTGCTCGTTCCCGAGATCGAGCCGTTCAGTGCCGAGGTGCTCAAAGGGGTGAGCCAGGTCCTGCACGACACGGCATACGACCTGTTGGCGTACAGCGGATCGCGCCAGCGTGGGAGCGAGGGGTGGGAGCGTCGCTCGCTCAACCGACTGAGCGGATCCATGATCGACGGTGCCATCTTGGTGACCCCGACGGTCGTCAACGTCGGGGTCGACATCCCCGTCGTGGCCGTCGACCCGCACACAGGGCCCGCAGACCTGCCGACAGTCGAATCGGACAGCTTCGCGGGAGCGCGCGAAGCTGTGCGGTATCTCATCGATCTGGGGCACGAGCGGATCGGCTACGTCTCGGGTCGCGCCGATCTGCGGTCGTCGGCGGCGCGCGAGGCGGGGTATCGCAAGGCGCTGGCCGACGCGGGCATCCGCCCGGACCCCCGCCTTATCGTCGAGGGGCAGTATGAAGACCGGATCGTGCGAAGAGTGGCGCGGGCGCTGCTGCAACATTCCGATCGGCCCACCGCGGTGTTCGCCGCGAATGACGTATCCGCGCTGGCGGTCATCGACACTGCGGTGGAGATGGGGCTCGACGTCCCTCGCGATCTCTCCGTGATCGGCTTCGACGACATTCCGGAAGCCTCGCGTTCGCTCACCCGGCTGACCACGGTGCGACAGCAGATACAGCGGGTGGGCGCCGAAGCCACACGCATGCTGCTCACGCTGCTGGAGGGTCAAGAGCCGCGGGCCACGCACATACGCCTGCCTACGCGTCTTGTTCCGCGTGCAACGACTGCACGCGTGCACGCCGGCGTGGCGACGGACTGATCACGCCGCGGGGTTGCCGCCGGTGGGGGCATTCAACAGGGCTTCGAAGGCACCCTCGGCCGCGCCGATCAACAGGCGATCCTCGCCCAGCGACGCAACGCGGATCTCTACGTCCTCCATGGTCGCCGGCATCGCCTGGGCGACGACGAGTCGGCGGAGCTCGTCCATGTCGCTTTCGGCGAGGGTCGCGAGATGCCCGCCCAGCACAACCACGGTCGGGTTGAGGACGTTGACGGCGTTGGCGAGCGCCGTCGCCAGGATGCGTCGCTGTCGCCCCATCTCGTGGTGGGCCGGCGGCTGGGCGTTGCGCAGCGCCGCGGCCAGCGTGGGCTCATCGGCCGATGTGAGTCCGACGTACGAGAGCAGCCGCGCGCGGGACACCTCGTCCTCGAGTACCCCGTCGCGAGCGGTGCGATCCGCATCGGACCCGATGCCGGGGCGGTTCTGGCCGAATTCGCCTGCGTAGCCCATGGCGCCGCCGGTGGGTTGCCCATGGACGATGAGCCCGCCTCCGATTCCACTGGCACCGCCGTTGAGGTACACGGCATAGTCGTGGCCGCGGGCTGCGCCGAATCTGTGCTCGGCCAGCGCGCCGAAGCTGGCATCGTTCTCGATCGCGACGGGGAGTCCGGTTCGCATGCGGACATGATCGGCGATCGGCGCGTCCGTCCAGCCGAGGTGGGGGGCGCTCCGCACCAGCCCGTCCCGCGCCCGGACCAAGCCGGGGACGGCGAGGCCGACGCCGACGATGCGGGAGCCGTGAAGCGGACCGCCCGTCCACGACTGGATGGTGGCGCTGACGACATCAGCCGCGTCGGTCGCGGTCGGGGCCGCCGTCATCTCGATGCGCTGGCTCACCCGGATCTCCCGGTCCAGGCCGACGGCGGCGATCGTGATCGCGTCGACTTCGGGGTTGGCGGCGATGGCGACCACGCGGGGATCAGCCACGACGATGTTCGAAGGTCGCCCGACCCGTGAGGACGGATCAGGGTCGCGCTCGGCGACCAGACCTTCGTCGCTGAGCTGCGCGACGAGGTCGGCGATCGTCGAGCGATTGAGTCCGGTCGCTTCAGTCAGTGCCGCTCGCGACAGCGGCCCCGAAAGGTGGACCAGACGGAGAACACGGGCGAGGTTCTGCTGTCGCACGTTGATCGCGCCGCTCGTTGACCTCACGTCTTCACTGTAGGGGGTTCCTCTCGCACGCGTCGTTCGCGGTGATCCGAGACCGGCAACGGCCCAGGAGGAGTGTGGCTGCCCGCACTGACGGGGTGGTCACGGGCAAGCCGCACTCCTCCTGGGGGTCACGCCTGGGCGCGTTTCGCGACTCCGGTGGGGCGGCGCTTGCGGGCGATCAGCATCGTGCCGACGGCGAGAGCGAACGCGCCCATCAGCGCGATGGCCCACGGCGCCTGCGCGCCGGTGATCGGCAACTGACCGGGCGCCACGACCGTCACGGCGACGCTGATCGGATCGAGGTCACCCGACGTCAGAACCAGGGTGTGCTCACCGAGTGGCAGGTCGGCGGGAATCGCGACATCGAATGACACCGATCCCGCCGCATCGGCCGCGGGGATCCCCTCCACCACGATCGGGTCGCTGAACAGCGTGGCACCCACCTGCTGACCGGGTCCGAGTCCCGTCAGTCGCACAGGCAGAACGCCGCCCTGCTCGACGGTGCCCGAGCCGATGTCCACCGTCGCCCATGACGCGCCGGGCTCTGTCGGATCGGTCGGATCGGTCGGGTCGGTCGGGCCCGTGGGATCCGTGGGATCGGTCGGGTCCGTGGGATCGGTGGGCCCGCCATCTTGTTCCGATACCAGCTGCGCCACGCCCCAGCGCGCGGTGGACTGATAGCCGGCACCGGTCGGGTCCGCCCAGTTCCGGATGCCGAGTCGCGCGCCGTCCGCGGCGTCGTTCACCTGGAAGTCGACGCCGTGGAACGACCCCTCGCCGCCGTACTCGAGGAGGCTGATCGCCGCCTCGACCACGTACCCGGTGTCGGTCACCGACGTCGCGCTCTCGACACGAGCCCGCTGGAACGCTTCGTCTCCGGTGCCGAAGGACACCACGTTATCGGCGCTGATGCGCAGCTGCATGTCGTCGTATCGGTACGAGCCGTCCTTCACGTTGCCGGGATCGACATAGATCTCCACGGAGTCCTGAATCCACGGATCCGACCCCGTCACGTCGATGACGTCGTCGGCGACCTCCAGCAGCACGTAGAGGGTGTTTTCACGCCAGAGCGTGCGCACCTCGGCGCCCGCCGTCGACGTTCCCTGCACCTGCTTGTCGGTCGACACAGCGCCGGCGTCGGCCCACGCATCGTCGATGTCGCCGTCGATGGCGGGCGCGGCATCCGTACGCGCCACCTCCGTGTACGACAGCGGTTCGACGAGCGTGAGCGTGCCCAGTGCGCCGGGCGAGTTCCACCCGGTGACCGCGCCGTCGCGGTCGATCGACACGTCGAACGAGACGGTGTCCGAGGATGCCGCGCCGTCCCATGGCACTTCGATCACCATCTCGACGCCGCCGTCGACGTCGCGAGAGACCGTTTCGAGATCACCTGAGCCCTCGGGGTCGACCGAGAAAGTGTCGTCGTCGACGGTCAGATTCACCGCGTCGGGGCGCGTGTCGGCCACGCGTACGAAGACGGTCAGGTGACCCGGCGACCAGCGCAGCTGGAACGCGGCATCGTCATCGATGGTGTGCAGCGGAAGCTGGCTCCACTCGACCAGGTCGAGGGCGTCGGCGTCGAGTGCGATGTCGGCCTGGAACACGTTGGCCGTCCGCAACCGGTCCGGCAGGCCGGCGTCGACGATGCCGTCATAGGCGGACTTGGCTTGATACGCGTCGTCGAACACGAGCGGGGCGCCGTTGTCGGCGCGCCAGCTGCGCCCGTCCGTGAGTCCCCACACCGTCACCGAGAAGATGTCGGCGGCGTGCTCGCGGAAGACCCGGAATGCGTCGCGGTAGTAGTAGCCCTGCTCCACGAGCTTCGCCTGCGTCACCGGGGTGCCGGTCGTCACGTCGAGTTCGGTGACCGCCTGCGTCAGGCCGAGGCCCTGGAAGCGCTGGATCGCCGTGTCGAGCGCCGACACCGGCATCGCCAGGTTGACGTGGAACTGGTGGCCGACTCCGTCGATCGGTACGTCGCGCTCGAGCATCCTCTCGACCAGAGCGAGGTAGCGGTTCTGCTTGCCTCCCTGCTCAGTGTTGTAGTCGTTGATGAACAGCGTTACCGGTCGGCCCGCGCCGGGCGCGGCGTAGGTGTCGTTGAAGGCCTCGTCCGCGTACTCGAATGCCAGGTCGATGAACTCCTCGCCGAGGATCCGGTACCACTCGCTGCGCCTCAGACCGTCCGCGAAGTCGCCGCTGTCGGAGACCACCTCATTCACGACGTCGAAGGCCGTGAGGGGGTTCGTGTTGCTGCCGAACAGGCCCCAGTCGTCGGAGAGGTACTCCGCGACGTCGAAGATGTGCGTCCGCATGCGCTCGCGCAGGATCTGCTGATCGGCCTCACTCGTGGTGAGCGGGTCGCCCGCGGCATCCTGGAAGAACCACGCCGGAGTCTGGCTGTGCCAGACCAGGACGTGACCGTAGACGTTCAGGTCGTTTTCGGCGGCGAAGTCCATGATCGCGGTGGCGTCGGCGGCGGGCTGGAAGTCTCCGGCCGCGGTGTACCACGCCTCGGGCTTCATGTGGTTCTCGGCCGTCACCTGATCGAAGTGGCGCAGAAGCAGTTCGGATGCCGATCCCTGCGTCTCACGGCTGTCGATGGCGACCCCGACGGGGAAGTCGGCGGTGTCCTTGATGGGCAGGATGTCTTCGATGACGGCGGGCTCGGGGGTGCGCACCACGATGTCGTCGATGTACAACGGCGAGGTGTTCGTCCCGTTGTAGTTCGTCTCGAAGTAGAGCAGTGCGCTGTCGGCCGCCCCCATCTGGAACGTCGAGGTCACCTCGACCCATTCGCTGTTCGACATCTCCGAGAACTGCGCGAGGGTGCTGTACGTCGTGGCGCCGTCAACGGTGCGTGCCATGCTCAGCCACACCGCATCGGTCGGCTGCTCGTCGGCGAAGCGCACCCAGGCGGTCAGCTCGTAGGTCTCGCCGGGCACCAGCACGCCGGTCACGTCCACGCCGATGCCGCTGCCCTGCGACGTGCGATCCGAGACCAGGGCGGACTGCGCTCCGCCGTGGGCCTGCGCAGTCGAGATGGTCACCGTCGGATCGCCCGTGCCGTCGGAGCGCGCGCTCCATCCGTCCAGGCCGTCCTCGAAGTCGGTGCTGATCAGCACCTTGCCTGCCGCAGTCGGTGTTCCGACCGGCAGTGTGAACGTCCAGCCGTCGGCAAGGCGCTCGTCGACCACGGTGCGTACCGCCGCGAGGGTGCCCGATCGGTCGCCGCCACCGTCGTGTGCGAGCACGATCTCGCCCGGCGTGATCGCCGCACGCAGGTTGGCCGTGAGTGTGGGCACGTCCTGGGTGGCCCAGTCGTTGATGGTGTTGATCACGGCGAGGGGCTGCATGCCCAGGCTGACCGCGACCGAAGGGGTTACGCCCCAGCTGCCGTTGGGGGCGCGCCAGAACGGGACGGCCGCGTTCGGGTCGCCGAGCGCCGTGCGGATGATCCGCAGGTTCTCGATCATGTCGGCTTCCACCTGCTCGGCCGACATCGACCCCATGTCACCGTAGCCTGTCGAGTGATTGCACAAGACGTGTCCCTCGGCGACGATGCGACGCAGGATGTCCGCACCGCCGGGTGCGGTGATGTTCTGCCCGATCACGCAGAACACCGCGGTGATGTCGTTCTCGGCGAGGTAGTCGAGCAGAGCGGGCGTGGTGCCGGGGTTGGGGCCGTCGTCGAACGTCAGCGCGGCGACATCACCCGTGCCCTGTGCCGCGGCGACCGGCGTGGTGGTGGGGTTCACTGCTCCTCCGGGAACGACATCGGGGTTGGTCGGGGTTTCGCCGCCGTCTTCGGGGCCGAGGATGGTCACGTCATCGAGGAGAAGGTCGACATTTGCGGCAGCCGCCTCGATGTAGAGCGTGGTGATGGGCGTTTCTGCGGCGCTGGTGACCGTGCCGGTCAGCTCGACCCACTCGGCGCCGACCGTGGTCCGCGTGCCCACCCAGGGGTATTCGTTCGATGCTCCGGGTTGGTTGACACCGAGGTTGACCCCGACGGGGGTTGCCGCAGGGTCGGCGAGGCGCACCCACGCGCTGATCGAGTAGGGGGTGCCTTCGTCGAAGAGGGACGAGACATCGAGGGATGCTCCGCTCCAGGCGTTCGCACGGTCGGTGATCGCCAGACTCCAGACGCCCGAGTGCGCAGCGGCATCCATGCGGGCGACGGTCGCTCCGCGACCGGCCCAAGAAGCGACCTCGGTCTCGAAGTCGCTCTCCAGCACGACCGTTGGGCCGGCCGGCTCGGACGACTCCGTCGTGATCAGGACGTCGTCGATGAGGTACGAGTACGGGGCAGCGGGCGTGAGTTCGCTGGTCCCGATGTAGACGTTCGAATCGTCGGCGTCGGCGGTTCGGGTGCCCGAGATTGTCGTCCAGGCGGTCTTCGTGATGGTCGCGTTGCTCCCGTCGACCCAGTGGAAGCCGTCCTTCACGATGAACCGCGCCTCGGTGCTCTCGGCGGGGGCGTCGTCGGCGAGTCGCACGCGTGCCGAGAACGAGTACTCCTCACCTTCGGTGAACAGTCCGAGCGAGCTTTCGATGCCCACGAAGTCCGCGTCGCGGTCGTTCACGCGCAGCACCGTGTTGGCGGCATCGTCGGGGTCGGCGACGTACGAGAGCGTGTCGATTCCGCCGCCGCTCTGCGTCCAGTCGCCGATGCTGGAGTCGTTGAAGTCCACCGCTGTGACAGTGGTGGGTGCGGCAGTGGCCGCTGTGGGAATGAGGGGGGCGAGCACCATCGCTCCCGCCGTGGCGACGGCGAAGAGGGTGGTGCGGACACGGCGTTGCGTCACGCTGCGCTCCTTTGCGCTGGGGAAGGTGACCGATTTGTGGTCTTCGCAAACTAATCCCGCATGAGCCCAGCGCGGCATGACCGTTACGTAAGCGTTACGAAACTACCGCGGAAGTTTCGGGAGATGACGCGGCAGCCTGACTCTCTGAGGTGCGGGCGCTGAGGCGAGGTCAGCGGCGCGGCGGCGCGGTGCTCTCGCGCACGACGAGGTGCGTCGCGAGATCCATCCGCGGAGTGTCGACGGTCGATCCGCTTGCGAGCCTGAGTGCCAGGCGCGCGGCCTCTTCGCCCATCCGCTTCAGCGGCTGGTGCACTGTCGTGAGCTGTGGGCTCATCCACCGCGACAGCGCGATGTCGTCATAGCCGACCACCGAAAGGTCGTCGGGAACGCGCAGCCCCGCCGCCGTCCCTGCGGCGATCGCCCCGAGGGCCTGCAGATCGCTCCCCGCGAAGATCGCCGTCGGAGGATCTGCGAGGGCGAGCAAGTCGCGGGCGTGTCGCTCGCCGCCGGTGGTGTGGAAGTCGCCGAATCGGATCAGGGACGGATCGATCTCGATGCCGGCGGCGTTCATCGCGGAACGATAGCCGTCGACGCGGGCAAGGGAGCACATCATGTCTTCGGGCCCGGTGATCGCCGCGATCCGTCGATGTCCGAGGTCGATCAGGTGGCGCGTCGCCATGAGTCCGCCCGACCAGTTCGCTGAGCCGACCGACGGCACATCCGGGGAAGGGTCGCCGGCGGGGTCGACGATCACGAACGGGATGCTGCGCGAGCGCAGCTTCTCTCGAAACCCCTCGGTGATGTCAGAGAAGACCAGCACGACGCCGGTGGGTCTGCGCCGAAGCACTCCGTCGACCCAGTCTGCCGCCGGCGCATGGCGATCGCCGCTCACGGTGAGGACTACCGACAGTCCAGCCGCGTGGGCTACCTGCTCCACGCCTTCGATGACCTCCATCGACCAGCTGGGCTCGAGTTCATGGAACACCAATTCGATGTACTCGCTGTGCTGTGACGCGGTGCGCCGCTTGTAGCCGTGCTGCGCCAGGTGTTCCTCCAGGCGCGCGCGTGTGGAGGACGAGACGTCGGGTCGCCCGTTGAGCACCTTCGACACCGTCGCGAGCGAGACGCCCGCCTCGGCGGCGATGTCTGCGAGCGTCACGCGTGCGGTATCGGCCATGCACGCATGCTAGCGCTTCGAAACTATCGGGGAGGTGTGGCAGGGGGTGGACGGCGCGGCGCTCGTGGTATAGGTTGTCTTCAGCAACAATTACCGCGAAGGAGCGTCATGCCCACCCCCACGCCCGCCGACAAGTTCACCTTCGGCCTCTGGACCATCGGCTACAACGGGACCGATCCGTTCGGTGGCCCGACGCGTCAGCCACTCGACGTCGTTCACGCGGTCGAGAAGCTCGCCGAGCTCGGCGCCTACGGCCTGACCTTCCACGACGATGACCTCTTCGCCTTCGGCTCGACCGACGCCGAGCGTCAGACGCAGATCGACCGCCTGAAGGGTGCGCTCGAGGCGACGGGCCTCAAGACCCCGATGGTCACGACCAATCTCTTCTCCGCGCCGGTCTTCAAGGACGGCGGATTCACGTCGAACGACCGCGATGTGCGCCGGTTCGCCTTGCGCAAAGTGCTGCGCAACATCGACCTCGCTGCCGAGCTCGGCGCCGAGACTTTCGTGATGTGGGGCGGCCGCGAGGGTGCCGAATATGACGCCGCCAAGGATGTGCGCCAGGCTCTTGAGCGCTACCGCGAGGCCGTGAACCTGCTGGGCGACTACGTGACCGACAAGGGCTACGGCATCCGATTCGCGATCGAGCCCAAGCCCAACGAGCCCCGCGGCGACATCCTGCTGCCGACGGTCGGCCACGCGCTGGCCTTCATTGACTCGCTCGAGCGCCCCGAGCTGGTGGGCCTGAACCCCGAAGTCGGACACGAGCAGATGGCGGGCCTCAACTTCGCCGCCGGCATCGCCCAGGCGCTGTACCACGGCAAGCTCTTCCACATCGACATGAACGGTCAGCGTGGCATCAAGTACGACCAGGACCTCGTATTCGGCCACGGCGACCTGCACAACGCGTTCGCGCTGGTTGATCTTCTCGAGAACGGCGGCCCGAACGGCGGCCCGTCCTACGACGGCCCGCGCCACTTCGACTACAAGCCGAGCCGCACCGAAGACGAGACCGGCGTGTGGGACTCGGCTGCCGCCAACATGCGCACGTACCTGTTGCTGAAGGAGCGCGCCGCGGCGTTCCGCGCCGACCCCGAGGTGCAGGAGGCACTCGAGGCAGCGAAGGTGTTCGAGCTCGCGCAGCCGACGCTCGGCGAGGGAGAGTCGTACGACGATCTGCTGGCCGACCGCTCGGCGTACGAGGACTTCGACCCCTCGGCGTACCTGGGCGGCAAGGGCTTCGGCTTCGTACGTCTGCAGCAGCTCGCCACCGAGCACCTCATGGGCGCGCGCTAATCCGACCCCCGGCTGGTCGAGACACGCTCGTCGCGCTGAGACATCGTGCCTGCCACGGTGTCTCAGCGCACGGGGCGTGTCTCATCGAACGAAGAACGAAACGGAGCCGTCATGGCGCTGGTGATGGGGGTCGACTCGTCGACCCAGTCGTGCAAAGTCGTGATCACGGATGCCGATAGTGGGCAGATCGTGCGCCAGGGGCGCGCCGGGCACCCGGACGGCACCAGCGTCGACCCCGAGGCCTGGTGGCAGGCGCTGCAGTCCGCCATCACCGAGGCGGGCGGCATCGATGACGTCGAGGCGTGGGCGATCGGCGGGCAGCAGCATGGCATGGTCGCGCTCGACGCCGAGGGTCGCGTGGTGCGTGACGCGTTGCTGTGGAATGACACTCGCTCGGCCGCAGCGGCCACGGACCTGATCGCCGAGTACGGCGCGGACGCGCTCGCCGAGCGCACCGGGCTGGTGCCCGTGGCATCCTTCACGATCACAAAGCTGCGCTGGCTGCGCGACTTCGAGCCCGACAACGCTGCGCGCGTCGCGGTGGTCGCGTTGCCGCACGACTGGCTGACCTGGCGCTTGCGCGGCTACGGCCCGGCCGACACGAGCGCTCTCGGTCCGGCGATCGATGAGCTCGTCACCGATCGCTCCGACGCGTCGGGCACCGGCTACTGGAACCCGGCGACGGGGGAGTACGACCGCGAACTGTTTGCGTCCGCACTCGGGCGCGACGCGGTGCTCCCGCGCGTGCTTGGGCCTGAGGAATGGGTGACGGATGCCGCTGGCCGCCGCGTCGGACCGGGAGCCGGCGACAACGCCGGCGCGGCACTCGGCCTCGGTGCAGGCCCCGGCGACGTCGTCGTGTCGATCGGGACGAGCGGCACGGTCTTCGCCGTGAGCGAGACCCGCACGATCGATCCCACGGGGACGGTCGCCGGCTTCGCCGACTGCACGGGGCGCTTCCTGCCGTTGGTCGCGACCCTCAACGCTGCGCGCGTCCTCGACGCGATTGCGCGTCTGCTCGGCGTGGAGCATGACGAGCTCGCCACACTCGCGCTCGCGGCCGAAACCGGCGCTGGCGGACTGTCGCTCGTGCCCTATTTCGAGGGGGAGCGCACGCCGAACCTTCCCGACGCGACGGCGTCACTGCTCGGCATGACTCTCGCTTCCACGACTCGGGAGAACCTCGCGCGTGCGGCTGTCGAGGGGATGCTGTCGGGCATGGGAGCCGGACTCGAGGCGCTTCGCGGTCTGGGTGTGCCGCTCGAGCGAGCGCTTCTCATCGGCGGGGCCGCGCAGTCTGCGGCCGTGCGCGAGATCGCGCCGCAGGTGCTGGGCCTGCCAGTTGAGGTGCCCGAGCCGGGGGAGTACGTTGCCCGAGGGGCGGCGCGGCAGGCGGTGAGCGTGCTCCGCGCGGATTGACGCCGATAGAGCGACCGCAGCAAGCCTCGCGAAGCATCGAGGCACGCGTGGGTAGTCTGGCGCCGTGACTGACGAGACCACGCCCGTTTCGGGCCATGCCGGCGAACCGCACAACGCGGGGCTCGCGCAACGCCTGAATTGGCTCCGCGCCGGTGTGCTGGGTGCGAACGATGGCATCGTGTCCACGGCCGCCGTTGTCGTCGGCGTCGCGTCTGCGACATCCGACACCGCTCCCGTGCTGCTCGCTGGCTCGGCAGCACTCGTCGGCGGGGCCATCTCGATGGCGCTCGGCGAGTACGTCTCCGTGTCTTCGCAGCGGGACACCGAAAAGGCGCTCATCGAAAAGGAGCGCCGCGAGCTTGACGAAGACCCCGAGGCAGAGCTGGCGGAATTGACTGCGCTGTACGAAGCGCAGGGACTCAGCCATGCCACCGCGACGACGGTGGCGCAGGAACTCACCGCGAAAGATCCGCTTAAGGCGCACCTTGCCGTTGAGCTCAATATCGATCAGGACGACGTCGTGAGCCCTTGGCATGCGGCGTTTGCGTCGGCGATCGCGTTCACCGTGGGGGCGCTTCTGCCAATGGCCACCATTCTGTTGGCACCGCACCCCGCGCGGATCTGGCTGACCTTCGTCGCTGTGCTCGTCGCTCTCGCCGCCACAGGGTTCGTCGCGGCCTGGATCGGCGGCGCCAGCCGTGGGCGTGCGATCCTCCGCACGGTCATTGGCGGCGCGCTCGCGCTGGGCGCGACATTCCTTGTCGGCTCGCTGTTCGGTACGACCGTCGTCTGATGCGCGTAGAGAAGTTCCACCGGGTCTGACCGCGTCCGCGTGATCGAGCCAGCGACTGGGCCAGAATGAACCCATGGCGGGTGATGACGACCTCGACGCGGTGGCAGCAGAGCTCTACGCGCTGCCACCCGCCGAGTTCACGGCGGCTCGCAATGCCCGCGCACAGCGCGAAGCGCCGCCGCTTGCCCGCGCCATCCGGGCGCTGCGCAAACCAACGGTCGCGGCATTCGCGGTGAACCTGTTGACCCGTGACGGGCAGCTCAGCGAAGCCGTCGAGCTGTCGGCGGCGCTGCGCGAAGCCCAGGACGACCTCGACGCGGCAGAGCTGTCGCGCCTCGCGCCGCAGCGTCGTGCCCTCGTCGCCGCGCTCGCCGACAGTGCGGCGGGCCTCGCGACGGCGCAGGGGGTGTCGGTGAGTTCGGCCGCGCACGAGAGCATCCGCGCCACGATCAATGCGGCGGTGATGGATGCCGCGTCCGCCGCGGCTGTGCTCACCGCTCGTCTGGTGACGGGCCTCGATGCCGGGGGAGAGGTGCCCGCAGACGCCGTCGGCGGAACACTCCCCGGCGCCGCGCCGGCGCCGCCCGCAACACGCGACGATCTGGCCGCACGCCGCGCTCGCAAGGCAGCCGAGCGCGCGGCGCGCGAGAGCGAGCGTGCCGCGAACGAGGCAGAGCGGATCGAGCAGCGCCTCGACGAGCAGCGCGCGAAGGTGCAGGAACGCGTGGATCACCTGAACGAACGCGTCGACGACCTGCGCCGCGACCTCGAGCGGGTGCAGAGCGACGCGGCGGCCGCGGCATCCGATCTCTCCTCTCTCGAGAGCGACCTGCGGCAGGCGCGTGCGACAGCCGCCCGCGCACGAGCCGCCGCGGAGCGCGCCCGCACGAGCCTTGACGCCGACTAGTGCAGCTCACAGGACTCTCGTAAGCGGGCGTCCTACGGTGGGGCGCATGGCGAACCCCGCATCGACGCTCGATCCCCTCGACGGCCTGGAGGAATCCATCACGGTCTCGCCGGCCGAACTGCGGGCCGCGCGTGACGAGTTCCAGCGCTTTCTGCTGGAGTACCGCTTCGGGATGCAAGAGATCGAGACGAAGATCGCCATCCTGCGCGAAGAGTTTCAGCTCATGCACGACTACAACCCGATCGAGCACGTCTCCAGCCGGGTGAAGACGGCCGACTCACTACTGGAGAAGGTGCAGCGCAAGGGCGTCGAGACCGACTTCGACAGCATTCGCGCGAGCATCCACGACGTCGCGGGCGTGCGCATCACGTGTGCGTTCGTGAGTGACGTGTATCGATTGTTCGACCTGCTGACCACACAGGATGATGTGCGCGTGCTGTCGGTCAAGGACTACATCGCGTCGCCGAAAGACAACGGCTACAAGAGTCTGCACGCGATCCTCGAAGTGCCCGTCTTCCTATCGACGGGGCGCATCGAGGTGCCCGTCGAGGTGCAGTTCCGCACCGTCGCGATGGACTTCTGGGCGAGCCTCGAGCACAAGATCTACTACAAGTACGACCGCCACGTGCCATCGCACCTGCTCGACAGCCTGCGCGAAGCGGCGCTGACCGCGTCCGAACTGGATCAGCGCATGCATGGCCTTCACGAGGAGATCCGTGGCAGCGCCCGCCCGCGTGTGACAGGGGTCTAGGCCGCCGCGGGTACGCTGAACGGCGTGCACTTCGTCGACACGTCGTTCCTCGCCATCACTTTTCTTGCGGTGTTAGCTCCGCTGTTGGCGCGAGGTCTCGGCAGGTGGGTGCGCGTCCCGCTCGTGGTGTTCGAGTTGCTCCTGGGCATCCTCATGGGGCCGAGCCTGCTCGGCTGGGTCGGCGAGAGCGAGATCATCGACCTGCTGAGCGAGTTCGGCTTGGCGATGCTGTTCTTCGTCGCCGGTACCGAAATTCAGGCCAGCACGATGCGCGGGCGCCTCGGGCGCAACGCATGGGTGGGCTGGTTCATGTCGGTAGCGGCCGGGTTCGGGCTCGGCTGGGTACTTGTTCCCGGCGAAGGGGCGATCATTGTCGCGGTGGCGTTCGCCTCGACCGCGCTCGGCACGCTGCTGCCGATCTTGCGCGACGCGGGTGAACTACGCACCCCGTACGGCCAGGCGGTGAGCGCACTCGGTACCGTGGGCGAGTTCGGTCCGCTGATTGCCATTTCGATCTTCCTCGGTGGGCGCGAACCCGGGCCCGCAACGGTCGTGCTCGCGATTTTCGCGGTCATCGCCGGATTTGCGGTCTGGTGGGCGATGCGCGTCCCTCAGGGCAGCCTGCACGAGTTCGTCAGTTCGTCGTTGCACACCTCGGGCCAGTTCGCCGTGCGCACCGTGCTGCTGATCGTGGCAGCCATGGTCACCCTCAGCCTCGCGCTCGACATCGACATGCTGCTCGGTGCGTTCACCGCCGGCGTCCTGTGGCGCCTCATCATGCGCGAGGCCAGCGAACACGACCGTCATGCCGTCGAGAGCAAGATCGAGGGGCTCGCGTTCGGTTTCTTGGTGCCGATCTTCTTCATCTACACCGGCGTCACGTTCGACCTGCGCGCGCTCATCGAAGACCCGCTGCTGGCGGCCCTGGTGCCGGTCACGTTGGTCTTGCTGTTCGCGATCCGCGGCCTTCCGTCGATGCTCGTTGCGCCACCGGGCAGCCTGTTCGGTGAGCGGCTGGCGATCGGTTTGATGGGCGCCACAGGGCTGCCGATCATCGTGGCCGTGACCGCCATCGGCGTGAATGCCGAGATCATCAGCAGCGGAATCGCCTCGGTGCTGGTGGGGGCCGGGATGCTGTCGGTGCTGCTCTTCCCGCTGATTGCCAGCGCGCTGCACGGCGAGAAGATCTCACGCAGCAAGGACGCCCTCATCGAGAACGAGGCGTAGCGCAGCGATGGATGCGGCGTCGGCAGAGATCTTCGCGCGGGCGCGCGAGCAGCTCGCCGACGCCCCTCGAGAGGCGCTGGGCACGCACATGGTGCCGCGCCGCATTCTGGGCATCCCGCGGGCGCCGCGCATCATTCCCGCAGGCACGGCCTGGCATCTGGGGGTGTTCCTCCTCACCGAGGATGCGGTCTTCGCCACCGGCGAGGTCGTGCGCGCGCGGCACGAAGCGATCCGGGGCTACACCGCCGAAGCTCAGCGTCAGCGCTCCGAACTGGCCGCGGCCGCGTCGCGCGGCGGGTTCGCCGACGGCGTCGTCGTCCACATCGGGTGGGAAGCGCCCGGCGAAGCGCTTCTCCGCGTAGAGGACGGCGTCCCCGTCGTGCGCTGGAGTGTGCGAGGGGGCTGGATGCCGCTGCAGGACTATCTGCGCGAGCGAATCGAGCTGCTGGCCCACCCGCCGACCGGCTCGACCTGACGCTTTGCCATGCCCGCGGCATCCGTGTCAAGCACGTCGCGACCGATTGTGCAGATTTGTAGCGTCGAAGACATGGACAGCTCAGCGAAGGACCTCACCCGCCAGATCCTCGTGATCAGCGCGGCCTGTTTCATGATCATCGCCGCACTGGTGGGCACCGGCGCGCTCGGCGGAACTCCTGTGCAAGACCTGCAGGACGGCGCGCTGGCGGCCGATGCGACCTACCTCGCCCCCGCAACCTCGGCGTTCTCGATCTGGTCGGCGGTGTACGTGGGCCTGCTCGTGTACACCGTGTGGCAGGCTCTGCCCTCGCAGCGGGCGAATGAGCGGCAGCGCGCGCTCGGCGGCCTCATCGCGATCACGATGGTGCTCAACGGGATCTGGCTGGTGCTCGCCCAGTTGACGACGCTGATCCTGACGGTGATCGGCATCTTCGTCCTGTTGATCGCACTTGCGCTGACGCTGCGCAAAGCGGTCGTCGTCTCCCCGTCGCAGGGCTGGATCGACCGCATTCTGATCGACGGTGTCACCGGCCTGCACTTGGGGTGGGTCACCCTGGCTTCGGTTGCGAACCTGACCGCGTGGCTCACGCAGATCGGCCCGGCCGAGTGGGAGAATGCCGCAGAAGTGCTCGGTGTCACCGTGCTTGTCGCGGTCGCGGCCATCGGCGTCACACTGTCGTGGGCGACCGCACGACTGGCCCCGGCGCTCGCACTGACGTGGGGTCTGTCGTGGCTCGCTGTGGCGCGCCTGACCGACCAGCCGCGCAGTGATGTGATCGGCTACGCGGCGGCCGCGGTCGCCGCGGTGATCCTGGTCGCGGGAATCGTGTTCACCGTGCGCGGCCTGCGCGCGGGAGTCACGCAGAACCGAAGCGCCGCGCAAACGCCCGCAACAGCCTGACGGGCTCGGTCACCTTCGCGCTCAGCACGCGCGCGGCGGTCTCGTCGAACGCGGTGGCGTCGAAATAGCCGTCGTTGCGGTAGACCACCATGCGTTCGGTGAACGCCACGGGCGTGGGCTCGGGGTGGAACTGCGTGGTGTACAGCCGTTCGCCGACGCGGTAGGCCTGCACCGGGCACGCGTCGTTGCTCGCCAGAAGCACCGAGCCGGCCGGAGCGCTCGCCGTGCCCTCCTTGTGAGCGGTGAGAGCGGAGAAGCGGTTCGCGAGTCCGCCGAACAGCGGGTCGGTCTGCGCCGCGTCGGTGAGTTCGATCATCGTCGGGCCGGTGTCTTCGGGGAAGGCGCGGGTCACGTCACCGCCGAGCATGCGCGTGACAACGCCGATTCCGTAACACGTGAACAGCGCCGCAGGCCCGTCACCCGCGCCGGCGTGAGCCGCCAGGTGCTCGAGATCACGCTCGAGCCGCACCTGCGGCTCGGTCTTCGTCGGCTCAGGGTCTGCCACATTGAAAGGGCTTCCTCCGACGACGAAGGCCTGGTACCGGTCGAAAACGTCGTGGGGGAGGGGGTTTCGCACCAAGTCGTGGTGATCGATGGCATCCCGCTCCAGCTGCATCGCCGTGCGGAACGACTCATACTCCGCCGCCGCCGCGTCCTGTTGCGGGCGCACGCACACATAGAGCACCGAACCGGTCATTCCAGCAGTCTAAATCTGTCGTCGCCGTCACGTATCAGCCCGTGCCTTTCGCGCTCTGTGTCGTTGTGGACACAATGGGCGCTATGACGCAACAAGGTGCCGACGCACTTCCCACCGACGAGGAGCTTCCTCGGTGGGAACGGGCGGCGGCGCTTTTCGTGCGCTGGCGCGGCGGTGATTCGCGCGCGATGGACGACCTGGTGCGGCTCATGACGCCGACTCTGTGGCACGTCGCTCGCGCATACGGCCTGGACCACGCGCTGGCTCAAGATGTCGTCCAGACGACGTGGCTGACACTCGTGCGCAGGCACGAATCGATCCATGAGCCGCAAGCGATCTCGGGGTGGCTCACCATGTGTGCGCGCCGCGAGGCGTGGCGCGTGGGGAAAGCACACCGTCGAGCGGATGCCACCGAGAGCGATGCTCTCGAACCGCACCTTCCTGTCCACGAATCCGCCGAGCACACCGCCGAAACCACAGAAGAATCCCGACGACTGTGGACCGCGGTGACCACGCTCAACGAACGATGCCAGCGCCTGCTGCGAATCGTCGCGTTCGAAGAGCGGCCCGACTACGCGCGCATCGCCGAGGACCTCGCGATGCCGATCGGGTCGATCGGACCGACACGGCAGCGGTGCCTGGGCAAACTCCGCGCTGCACTTGAAAGCGACGGATGGGAAGGACACGAATGATGGATGCCGAAGAGTTCGCCGGTGACGCCGCGCTGTTCGCGCGACTGCGTGACACGTGGTCGCAGATCGACCCTGTTCCGGCAGACCTGGTCGACCGCATGGTCGCCGCCGTTGCCGTGGCCGATCTGTCGCGCGAGTACGAAATGCTGACTCTGGTCGACACGGCTGCCGCCGCCGTCCGTAGCGAGAGCGAGACCACGACGCTGCAGTTCAGCGACGGGACGGTCAATGTTCTGCTCCATGTCAGCGCGACGGCCGATGGGCGACGTCGCGTGGACGGATGGGTGGATGCTGTGCCCTTGGCGATCGTGCTCGTTCAGGGCGAGAGTGAGATGGCGAGCGAGTCGGTGGAGAACAACAGGTTCGCCTTCGATGAGGTGGCACCGGGCCTGGCGCACGTACGACTGGTGGTGCGCACCGGCGGTGACGACGTACGCGAGTTTCAGACACCGCAGTTCGAGATTTGATTCGAACTGCCTTGACGGCCGCCGCGGCGGCGGGGGGAGCAGAGCCTGATGGCTGTCGGCGACGGAGACTATGGATGGCGCGCGCGGGTCGAGGCGGCGAAGCCGAGGGGCGTGCCCCTGAGTGACGCGGGGGAGAGCGTCGAGGGCTTCGACGCGTATCCGACCGCATACGCCCCCGATCACCTGCTGATCACCGATTCCGGCGATCTTGCTCACACCCTTCGCGAGCTGCGGCGTGCGGCCGGCGAATTCGGCTGGGGCGTCCGGCTGGCCACGATCAAGGGCGACCGCCTCGAAGACGACGACGCGTTCTCTCGTGCGAAGGAGGCCCGCGAAGAGCTCGGGCTTCCGCTCGTGCTGATCGCCGTCATCTTCCCCGATCCGCGGGAGGGGCGCGACGACAAGCCTGTCCCGCCCGTCGACGCGTGGCGACTGCTGCAGCGGGCGCGCGCTCTCACGGGATCACCCGTCGAGGGCGCGGGGCTCGACCACGTCATCAGCGTCGACCCGTTCGGTTCGACGAACCCGTTTGGCTCCACGAACCCGTTTGGCTCGACCAACCCGTTTGGCTCGACCAACCCCTTCGGTTCGACCAACCCGTTCGGGTCGACCAACCCGTTCGGCTCGACCAACCCGTTCGGCTCGACCAACCCGTTCGGCTCGACCAACGCGCCCGGCCCGGGTACCTACGCCTACCCGGGTTCCGGTGGTCGCGAAGTCGTCACATATATCGGTGACCCGCCGCGCCGCGACGATGAGAGCATCCGCGGTCGTCGCCCCGTCATCGCCTATATGGACACCGGGTGCGGCGAGCACCCGTGGCTCCCCGACTCGATCGTCGACCGGCATCCCACCCTTCACGGTGAACCGATCGGAATCTCCTCGCCGGCGACCGACCCTGAGTCGATCGGCGACCTGTATGGCCCGTTCGATGGGTTTCTGGATGCCGCTTCCGGGCACGGCACCTTCGTCGCCGGGATCCTGCGGCAGGAGTGCCCCGATGCCGATCTCATCTCGATCAGGGTTGCCGACAGCCAGGGAACGCTTCTTGAGGGAGAGTTTCTCCACGCCGTGCGCGCCGTCGCAGAGTTGGTCATCCGAGAAGCCAAGGGGATGCCGGGTGGACGCCCGATCGACGTTCTCAACCTGTCGCTGAGCTACTACCACGAGACCCCCGCGGACGGGCAGTTCGATCAGACGCTCGTGCAGTACTTGATCGCGGCGCGCCGACACGGGTGCGCGGTCGTGTGTTCGGCGGGGAACGACGCCACCGATCGCCCGGCATTCCCCGCTGCCCTGTGGCGGTGGCCGGACGCCGAGTTCACTGTGGACGACCCCGCCGATGCCGCGCCGCACCTTTCGGTGGGCGCACTCAACCCGAACGGCGTGTCGGTGGCGCTCTTCAGCAACGTCGGTCACTGGGTGCAGGTGTATGCGCCGGGTGCGTCGGTCGTGAGCGCCTTTCCTCCCCTCAACGGAGGCACGCAGGCCGGCACGCGCAACGATCGGTACGGCTTGCGCCGAGAGACGATCGACCCCGATGACTTCACCGGAGGGTTTTCGGTGTGGAGCGGCACATCGTTCGCCGCCCCGTTCATCGCGGGACTCGTGGCGACGCTCGTCGAAGATGGTCTGATCGACGGCAAGCACTCGTCCGTGGAATCTCGCGTGAAGGCGTTGGCGAAGGCTGGTGCCCGCGTGCGCAAGGAGTGGGCGGGGCGTCGGCGCGCACCCGCGTGAACGGCGCGCCGCTGACATCTGCGCCAAGATGTGACAGTGGCACTGCCGGCATCCGATCTGCACCGACGTGCCGTCGCTCTGTGCATCGACGGCAAGTACGCCGCTGCCCAGCGTGAGCTCGATCGCGCAGAGGCTCGCACCGACGATCCCGACCTGCGCGCGCGGATCGCCGGAACGAGATCCTTGGCGGTGCAGCGGACGGGGGACCCGTCTCGCGCCGAGCAGATCTTGCGTGATGCCCTCGCCACTCCGCAGTTGCAGGACCACACTCGGGCCGTGTTGCGTGGCCAGCTGGGTGCGCTCGCCAACTACGGTGGGCGACTCGACGACGCAGAGCGCTGGTTGAGTGAGGCGATCAACGGTCTGCAAGACGACCCCGTGCCCGCCGCGCGGGCCCGGATGAACCGGAGCCTGGTGCGCATGCAGCAGCGCCGGCTCGCAGACGCGGCCGATGACCTCGAGCGCTCTGCCGCGATCTTCTCGGAGCACGGACTGTCGACCGATGAAGCCCAAGCGCGACATAACCTCGGCTACACCGCGCTGCTCGCCGGCGATCTCGTCGACGCCCTTCACCAGATGCTTGCCGCGCGCGACGATGCCGCCGCCTCGCCCGTCGCTGCCGCGGTGTGCGACGTCGACCGCGCCGAGGTGTTGCGTGACGCGGGGCTCGTCACCGAAGCCGAGCGCATCCTGGCCAACGCTGCCGCTACCTTCGCTGCCCACCGGATGCCGCAGTCGCGCGCCGAGGCCGAGTTCCACTTGGCGCGCTCGCAACTCGCCCACGATGCGCGTGCCGCGCGCACCAGCGCCGCCGCTGCCGCGCGACGATTTCACGCTCTCGGGAACGACGCGTGGGCGGCCCGTGCAGATGCGATCCGGCTACGCGCAGCGTTCGGAGCAGCCCGCGTGACTCTGTCGGGGAGTGGCCGGGCGGCACGAATGCCGAGCGAAGAGACAGTTGCCCAGGTCGCAACCCGGTTGACCGCGCACGGGTTCCGCAGCGAAGCGACATCACTGCGGCTGGCTGCCGCCCTGGCTCGTGCGCGTCGGGGCGAGCGCGCGGCTCGAGTGGCGCGCATCTCGGATCACGCAACGATGGAAGAACAGATGCTGGCCGCCGAACTGCGTTCGGCGCGTGCTGCGGCGGCGGGGCGAGGCGCACAGGCGCGCCAGCACGCGGCATCCGGCTTGGAAGCCCTCACCCGGTGGCAGAGCTCGTTCGGAAGCCTCGACCTGCAGACCTCGGTGGCGATGCACGGGGCGAACCTGGTGTTCGCAGGCCTCGCGTCGGCGATTTCCTCGCGCCGCGCCGACGTGGTGTTCGAGTGGTCCGAGCGCGCGCGAAACCTGGCTCAGCAGGCGGTGCCGTTGCGCCCTCCGCCCGACGAGGAGTTCGCCGCCGAACTTGCCGAACTGCGCATGCTCCGCGCCGAGAACCCGGGAGCGGATTGGCTGGACGGCGCACGTGCGGCTCACCTGCGCAACCGTGCGCGCGAGCGGCAGTGGAGCCGTACGCGCTCGACCGATACCGATGGCGTGCTCGACCTCGATTCGGTGCGATCCGGCCTCGATGCCGACACCGCCGTGTTGTCGTATGTCTTTTCAGGTGAGGTGATCGCCGCTGTGGCGATCACGGGTGACGACGCGCGAGTGGTCGATGTGGCCCCGTGGGGCGAGGTGGCGGGTCTGCTGCGCGGCCTGCGCGCCGACCTCGACATGGCGGCCTCTATCCAGACCGGTCCGATGGCCGCGGTGGTGCGCCGCTCGCTAGATCAGCGCGTTGCGGAAATCTCACGCCTCCTACTCGCGCCGCTGTTGCAGATTGCCGACCGGCGAAGGCTCGTGCTCACTGTCCCTGGGGCGCTGAGTGCGATTCCATGGTCGATCCTCCCCGCGATGCGCGGTCGCGTCTTCACTCTGGCGGTTTCGGCGAGCCGATGGGCACGCGCGCAGACGCAGCCGGTGCGTCACCAGAGCGCAGGATTCGTGGTGGGTCCGCGCGTCGCCCGAGGTGAGGAGGAGGTCCGCGCCGGTGCCTCGGGGTGGGGCGGCGCCGAGGTGCTGGCCGAGGACGCGGCCACTGTGTCAGCCGCGACCGCGCTGGCCGGATCGGTCGACGTCCTGCACATCGCTGCGCACGGACGTCACTCCGCCGACAACCCGCTCTTCTCGGGTCTCGAGCTCGCTGACGGCGCACTGTTCGGCTACGACGTGGACCTCATTCCGCGCGTGCCAGGCACCGTGGTGCTCTCTGCCTGCGAGGTGGGTCGCTCGTCGGTGCGGTGGGGGGAAGAGGCCGTGGGCATGACACGTGTCTGGCTGCATGCCGGCTCGCGCTGTGTCATCGCCGCGCCCGTCATCGTCGCCGACGACGACGCGTGCGAGTTGCTCAGCGCGATGCACGACGGGCTTGCCCGCGGGATGAGCCCGGCAGAGGCGCTGGCGGCGGCATCCGATCACACCGGAATCGTCGCGCCCTTCCAAGCACACGGGGCTGGATTCTGAGCCTGGGGTCGCTGTCAAAAAAAGTTTTGGCCGGGATGTATCAGGCTCCAGGAAGCGGGCTCTGGATCATCGGAACGAGAGTCGTCTGACGGGCTGGGGGTCGGCGATATCGCGAAGACACACATGGGGCGTGTCTGGGGGGACACGGTCTTCGTGCTCGAACCACGGGGGATGTCGCAGGGACCCAGGTCGGCGACATCCCCCGCACTTCGTTCGCATCAGTTCCGTGATGAGTTCGCCGTACGACCGCGAACGATGCCGATGAACGCATCGACCGCCGGATTCTCGGCGTCTTTGCGCCACGCGACGCCGACGGGTGAGACCGGCCCGTCGACCAGGACACGCCAATCGGCGTCCTTGCGCTGATGCGCGCGAGCAATCGACATCGGTACGACCACGCATCCAACGCCCGCGGCCACCGTGGCGATGGCTCCCGCGGTATCGGCCGGCGGCTCGAAGCGTGGCGGGGCAGCGCCGACGACCGAGAGGCTCAGCACGTCGTCGCCGGGGACGATGACGACTTCCCCTGCAAGGTCTTCGAGTCGGAGGTCGTCCGCAGCCATCAGGTGAGAATCGATGGATGCCACCACCACCGGCACTTCTTCGTAGAGCGGGATCACGTGGATCTCGTCAGAGGTGACCGGCATGCGCACGATAGCGAGGTCGACATCGCCATCGTGGAGCGCGCGATGCTGATCGGCCGCGGACAGCGCGACGAACTCGAGCGCCGTCTGTGGGAAGCGCTCGGTGAAGGTGTCGATCCATTTGCCGGGAGTGGAGCCGGGCACCGCGCCCACGCGCAGAAGCTCGGGCATCGCGGGCGTGGATGGCTCGGAGTGTGCGGTCGTCGGTGACTCCTTATGTGGCGCCTGTCGTGTGCGCGAACCTTTTGCTTGCGCGGTGCGGGCCCGCCCGCCGGCGGCCGCCTTCTTGCCCTTGCCGGGCTTTCCCCGCGAACCGCCGCCTGCACCCATGGGCTTCAGCGTAGTCGTGGCGTTAGTGTTCGATCATGATCACGATCCTCGCCACGGTCTTCGCCGCGCTGGCCGCGCTGCTCCACGTGTACATCTTCGTGCTCGAGTCGGTGCAGTGGTCGCAGCCGAAGACGTGGAAGCGGTTCGGGGTGCCCTCGCAAGAGGCCGCCGACATCACGCGCCCGATGGCGTACAACCAAGGGTTCTACAACCTGTTCCTCGCGATCGGCACCGTGATCGGTCTCGCACTCTTTCTCGTGGGCGCCGAAGCGACAACCGCCGATGTGGCGGGTCGCACGCTGGTCCTGTTCAGTCTCGGATCCATGACTGCCGCGGCTCTCGTGCTCATGACCTCCGGATCGAAGTACCTACGTGCAGCGCTCACCCAGGGCACACTGCCACTGATCGGGTTCGTCCTGTTCCTTTTCGCGTAGGCACGCACTCAGCCTCGTTGATCGGCGCAGGCGCTCCAGAGCCCTCGTGAGTCTTCCCGAGCATCCGCCTCAGCCTCGGCGAAAAGATCGGCATACATCGTGTTGGGGGTCACTTCGAGCGTCACGGCATCGCCCCGGGCGATCATCTCGAGATTGATGAAGGTGCCGGCATCCGACCATAAGTACATGAGCGCGCGATCGTAGCGGTCGTACCATTCGCGGTCGGGCGATGCCCATACCGTCGAGCCTTCCGGCAACAGGGCGCTCAGGGTGTCGGTGGCCTCCTGTGCTCCGCACTCCGGCGTCGGGCGCATCTCGGGGGTGTCGATTCCAATGATTCGCACCGAGATGCGCTCCGAGGTCTCGATGATCTCGTTTGGTTCGTCGATCGTGGCCTTGATGGTGTCGCCGTCGATCACGTACTCGACGGTCATGGGGAACGCGTCGGTCGGGCGCGCGGGCGCATCGGACGCACCGGGCCGCTGAGACTCGGCCGTCTGCGGAGACTCGGCCGTCTGCGCGTCGCTCGAGACCGGGAAGCCACTTTGTTGAGGGTCACCTGTCAGCGCGAGAAAAGCCAGCGCGACGGCGATCGCGCCGCCTGCGATGCAGACAAGTTGCGTCCATCGTCGACGGCGGCGCGGCGATGTGGTCACCGCGTCAGGCTAGCGCGAGAGACCGACAGGCGCCTGGCTACGCGGCGAGGCGTAGACCGCGCTGGTCGGTCGCCACACGCTCGCCGTCGCCGATCGTCTCGTCGTCACCGATGAGAGACCCCGTGGCGACGCGCGCACCGGTTCCCACTTGAGTTCGGACTCCGATCTTCGCGCCTGCACCGATGGCGGCACCCTGGCCGATGTGAGCGTGAGGCTCGATGCGTGCCTCGGGCCCGATGACGGCGTCGATCTCGACCCACACGCCGCGGCCGACGTGAGCGCCCGCGGCGATCTGGACTCCGGGTTCTACATACGCACCAGCTTCTACCACCGCGCTCGGGTGCACCTTGGCCCCGTGCGCGATCAGGCCCCGACCATTGACGTGTTTGCGGTAGCGCAGTGTCTCGCCAAGATCGTTCTCGATGTCGATGTAGTTCTTACCCACGAACCCCTCCTGCGGCACTCGTATGCCGGACTCTGACCCCAACGACATGGACGGGGGATTCATTCCCGCACATCGATTCGGGTCTCGAGAGGTTATTCGGCGCGCGCACCGCATCGGATTGCCCGCGCCACGCTCAGCGCGCCACCACGCTCTGCGCGCCGCGCGCAACGCACGCGTGGCCACGCCACGCCACGCTGCGCTGCGCTAGCAGAGGAAGATTCACCTCATGAGGATGCCGGGGCGTCATCCGTCCTCAGGGGGTGAATTTTCCTCTGTTACTGCCGCGAGTGGCGCTGCGTGCGCTCCGCGCGCGGGCCAAGCGTGGCTGGCCCGCGCTGTGTGTGCTGCGGTGAGGTGTGCGGACCGCGCGTCAGCGCACGTGTTCGTCGGCTTGCGACAGCGCGCGGTCGATGATGTCGAGGCCGCGCACCAGCTCGTCCTCTTCGATCACGAGCGGCGGGGCGACGTGCACGCGGTTGAAGTGCGTGAAGGGCCACAGGCCATCGCGCTTGCAGGCCGCCGCGACCGCGGTGACGGGTGCGGCATCCGGCCCACTGGCATTGAAGGGAACAAGTGGCTCGCGGGTCTCGCGGTCGCGCACCAGTTCGATCGCCCAGAAGAGCCCGATGCCGCGTACGTCTCCGACGGAGGGATGCCGCGACGCGATCTGCTGCAGCCGAGGCTCGACCACGCGGGTGCCGAGGTCGCGTACGCGTTCGAGGATCCCGTCGCGTTCGAACACGTCGAACGTAGCGAGCCCCGCCGCACACGCGAGCGGGTGACCGGAGTACGTGAGCCCACCGGGGAACATTACGGTGTCGAAGTGCGAGGCGATGCGGTCCGAGATGACGACGCCGCCCAGCGGTACGTAACCCGAGTTGATGCCCTTCGCGAACGTGATGAGGTCGGGCACGACGTCGAACGCCTGGAACGCAAACCACTCACCGATGCGGCCGAAGCCGACCATCACCTCGTCGGCGATGTAGATGACGCCGTACCGGTCGCACAGTTCGCGCACGCCAGCCAGATACCCGGGCGGGGGGATCAGCACGCCGTTGGTGCCGACGATCGTCTCGATCACGATGGCCGCGATGGTCGAAGCACCCTCGAGGATGATGGTCTGCTCGAGGTGTTCGAGCGCCCGCTGGGTCTCTTCCTCGGGTGAGGACGAGTGGAAAGCCGACCGGTACGGGTACGGACCGAAGAACTTCGCCACCGACCCGTCGGCGGGCTCGTTCGCCCAGCGGCGCGGGTCGCCGGTGAGCGCGATCGCCGTCGACGTGTTGCCGTGGTAGCTGCGGTACATCGACAGCACCTTGCGCTTGCCCGTGACCAAGCGCGCCATGCGTACGGCGTTCTCGTTGGCGTCGGCCCCGCCGTTGGTGAAGAACACCTTCTCAAAGCCCTCGGGCGCGACCTCTGAGATGCGGCGGGCAAGCTCGCCGCGCACGTCGTTCGCCATCGCGGGGGCAATCGTCGCGAGTCGGCCGGCCTGCTGCTGGATGGCAGCGACGAGGTCGGGATGCTGGTGCCCGAGGTTCAGGTTGACCAACTGCGAGCTGAAGTCGAGGTAGCTGTTCCCCGCGTAGTCCCAAAAGGTCGCCCCTTCGCCACCGGCGACGGGAAGGGGGTCGATCAGGGCCTGTGCGCTCCACGAGTGGAACACGTGGCCGCGGTCGTCGGCGCGCACGCGCGCTTCGGTGTCGGTGTCGATGGCGACGTCAGTCATGGGGCGTCCTTTCGGCGTGGGGCGCGGTTCAGTGGTTGCTCGGGAACCCGAGGTTGATCTGCGAGGGGGTGTGGTCGGGCCAGCGCGTGGTGACCACCTTGGAGCGCGTGTAGAAGTGCACCGATTCGGGGCCGTAGATGTGCGAGTCGCCGAAGAGCGAGTTCTTCCACCCGCCGAACGAGTAGGCGCCGATCGGCACGGGGATCGGTACGTTGACGCCGACCATCCCGACTTCGATGTCGACCTCGAACTGGCGCGCCGTGCCACCGTCGCGCGTGAAGATCGCGGTGCCATTGGCGAAGTTGTTGGCGTTGATCAGCTCGACCGCCTCGGCGTACGTCTGGACGCGCACGACCGACAGCACCGGTCCGAAGATCTCGTCGTCGTACACCTTCATGCCGGGCGTGACGTGGTCGACCAGGCTGACGCCGATGAAGAAGCCGTCGCCCTCGAACGTCTGGGTCGTGCCATCGACGACGACCGTCGCGCCTTCAGCGGCAGCGCCGGTCACGTAGGACGCGACCTTGTCGCGGTGCTCGCGGGTGATCAGCGGACCCATTTCGGATGCCGCGTCCGTGCCGTCGCCGATGGTCAGCGAGCCGACACGAGAAGCAACCTTCTCGACGAGGGCGTCGGCGACCTCGTCGCCAACCGCGACGAGCACCGAGACGGCCATGCAGCGCTCGCCGGCCGATCCGTAGGCGGCCGAGACAGCGGCATCCGCTGCAGAATCCAGGTCGGCATCGGGCATGACGACCATGTGGTTCTTCGCTCCGCCGAGGGCCTGCACACGCTTGCCCTGCTCGGTCGCGCGCTGGTAGATCGAGCGGGCGATCGGCGTCGACCCGACGAAGCTGACGGCCTTGACATCGGGCGAGTCGAGGATCGCGTCCACGGCCACCTTGTCGCCGTGGACGACGTTCAGCACACCGGCGGGAAGCCCGGCTTCTTCGAAGAGCTTCGCGAGGAACACCGACGCGCTCGGGTCCTTCTCGCTGGGCTTGAGGACGACGGTGTTGCCGCACGCGATCGCCGTGGCGGTCATCCACAGCGGGACCATGACGGGGAAGTTGAAGGGCGTGATCGCGCCGACGACGCCGACCGGCTGCTTGACGGAGTGCACGTCGACGCCGCGCGAGACCTGCTCGCTGCGCTCGCCCTTGAGGAGGTGCACCAGACCCGCGGCGAACTCGACGTTTTCCAGACCTCGGCTGATCTCGCCCTTGGCGTCGGAGAGCACCTTGCCGTGCTCACTGGTGAGGATGGCGGCGAGTTCGTCCTGACGCTCGAGCAGCAGGTGGCGCAGCTTGAAGAAGACATCGGCGCGCTTGACGAGGCCGGTGGCGCTCCATGCGGGCAGGGCGGCCTTGGCTGCCGCAATCGCGGTCTCGACCTCGGCGGTGGTCGCGAACGCCACCTGGTGCTGCACCTCGCCGGTCGCAGGGTTGAACACGTTGCCGGTGCGCTCTGCGCTGCCGGACTCGGCGCCATTGATGTAGTGCGGGATGAGGCTCATGGTGACTCCTGGGGTCTGCCGGACAGATCGACCGGGCATCATCTAGGGTGGATTCGTCCCAGTGTGTCAGAGCAGTAGAGGCGGCAGAGGTGCACGAACGTCGTGAAGATCGACGCATTCGTACGGATCGTCCGGTTGCGAGCGAGACCCTGCCGACCGTGCGCGACGTGCTCGCCCTCGACGTGCTCGCCCAGGGGGTCCCCGAGGTTCTCGTGGGAGACCGCGCCCTCGACGCGCGCGTGCGGTGGGTTCACGTGTCTGACAGTGCGGACGTGGCGCGCCTGCTCAACGGCGGCGAACTCCTATTGTCGACCGGCTCTTCGTGGCCGAATGACCCTGCCGACATGCGCCGTTTCATCGACGCCCTCGCCGAGACCGGAATCGCCGGTGTTGTCCTCGAGCTCGGGGCGCACTATCGGTACACCCCTGCCGTCCTCGTCGAGGCCGCCCGCAAGCGAGGCTTGGCGCTGGTCGTCCTCCACCGCGAGGTGAAGTTCGTCAGTGTCACCGAGGCGGTGCACAGCGTGATCATCGCCGGGCAGACGACCGCGCTACGCGCGCGAGATGAGGTACGCGAACGCTTCACCGCGTTGGCTCTGCGCGGATCGCCGGCGGACTTCATCGTCAACCAGCTCGCGCAGACCCTCGCCGCCCCGATCGTGCTCGAGAATCTCGCGCACGAGGTTGTCGTCGCCGAAGTCCCGCTCGCGTGGGAGCAAGACCTCTTCGCCGATTGGGAGCTGCGCTCGCGGTCCGAGCAACGCCGTGCCGAACAGCGCCGCGAGCGCGGCATCCTTCCCGACGCCGATGACTGGATCATCGTGCCGGTCGAAGCGCGCGGCATTCGGTGGGGCAACGTGATCGCCCTGCCGGGTCCTGATCACCCGGCCGGGCGGACTGCCGTGATGGAGCAGGCCGCGATTGCGCTCGCCGTGGAGCGCCTCGCCGATGGCGAGAGCGACGAGTGGGGGCGCATCGGTCGGCGCCGGTTGATCGACGGGCTCCTCGCGGGCCGGTTCGCGGGGGTCGGGGGTGCTGCGGCGCGTCTCGAGGCGGCCGGACTTCCCCTGCACGGGGCGACCGTGTTCGGAGTCGTGTTCGCCGGGGCATCCGTTCCTGCAGATCGGGTGGATGCCGCGGCCCGCACTCTGCACGGTCGTGCCTTGGTGGGGTCTGCCCCGGACGGCGTGGCTGGCGCATCAGCGGCCGTTCTGTTGTCGGTGCCGCAGACCACCCGGTTCGACGAGGCGGCAGCCGAGGCGTTCGCGCGTGAGTGCGTCGAGCACGCGCCGGACGCCGATCGCCTCGTGGTGTCGATCGGGCGCGCAGCCGCCGATGTCGACGGCGCGCTCGCGTCGCTGCACGACGCTGTCGACCTTGCGCGCGGCCGCCGGCGGCGCACGAGCAAGGGACTCGTGGTGCGGCGCGCCGAGGACCGCCCCCTGGTGCATCTGGTCACCGCGCTGCGTGACGACCACCGCGTGCACGAGCACGGCGAGCGCATGTTGGCCCCGCTCATCGACTACGACCTCACGCGCGGCGGCGACCTGCTCGACGTGCTCGAGGCGATGCTCGCCCACCCCGGCAATCGCACGGCTGCGGCATCCGCATCACATCTGTCGCGTTCGGTGTTCTACCAGCGCATCGCGCTCATCGAAGAACTGCTCGCGCTCGATCTCGATGACGGCGAGACGCAGACGGCGCTGCACTTGGCGCTCCTTGTGCGGCGCAGCGCCGGGCGCTGAACGCGCTCTCGCCGCAGCCCCACACCCCCGCGTGCGTCCGCGACTCCAGCCCTCTGCGCGCGTTCGCTGCATCACACCCCACACCCCCGCGCGCGTTGGCCGCACCACCCCACACCCCCGCGCGCATTGAGAACACGTGTTATCGCCGAGTGCACGACTTAAACACCGCGGGGAAGGTGTGGTTTCGGCGACAACACGTGGATTCGGCGAGGAGCGCGGACGTGGAGGCGAGGAGCGCGGACGTGGAGGCGAGGAGCGCGGGCGTGGGCCGGGATCGCACTAGCGCGCGATGAAGACTTTTCGAAGCGTTTCGCGCACCGTCCAGACGGTCTGCATTCCGGCATCCAGTCGCACGACGACACCCGGGCGCAACTCGATAGACGGCAGCGCGGGAGAAGTGAACTCGACGGTCGCATCGCCGGCGAGCACGACGAACACCTCGTCCACCTCGGAGTCGCGCATCGCGCCCGGAGTCATCTCCCACACACCGATCTCGCCCGGGCTGTCTTCGTCGAAGAGGGCAGCGTAGCCGGTCGACGGTGCACCCGTGACCACCTGATCGGCGGCGACGGCTTCGTGCTCCAGTGCGAGGGTCGCGGCATCCGCGATCGCGCCGGCGGGAATCTGCGCCGGGCTCATGAGTCGAATCCCAAGCCCAGCGCGTCGAGCGTCTTCAGGAGCACGTTGCGCTTGCCCTCGTTGTGGTCTGCACGATCCAGCGACCAGCGGGTGGCGTTGATGCCGATCGCGGCGGCCGGCTCGGGCGGGAAGGGGAGCGGGCGCTTGCGCACCATCTCGAGCTGAGTGCGCTCGTTCTGGATGCCGTCGAGCAGGTCGAGCATGACCTCGCCGGCGAAACGCGTCGAGCCGACGCCCAGCCCCGTGAATCCCGCGGCGTATGCGACGCGCCCGCGGCGCGCCGTTCCGAAGAAGGCCGTGAACTGCGTCGAGGTGTCGATCGCCCCAGCCCACTGATGGCTGAAGCGCAGTCCCTCGAGCTGGGGGAACGTGGTGAAGAAATGGCTGGCGAGCGTGCGCCACGTCTGCGGCCGGTATTCGTACTCGGGCTTGACCTTGCGACCGTAGTGGTAGATCGCGTCGTATCCACCGAACAGGATGCGGTTGTCGCGCGTGAGCCGGTAGTAGTGGAACTGATTGGCCATGTCGCCGATGCCCTGCCGATCACCCCAGCCGATCGACGCGAGCTGGTCACTCGTGAGCGGCTCGGTCATCAGGACGTAGTCGTACACCGGCACCGTCATCAGCCGGTTGCGCGTGAGCAGGGACGGGAAGACGTTGGTGCCGAGGGCGGCTCGGGATGCCGTGACCTGCCCGTTCGCCGTGGTCACCGTCACGTCGGTGCGGGTGCTGTCGATGCGTGTCACGTGTGAGCGTTCGAAGATGCGCACGCCGCGCTCTTCGCACACGCGCGCAAGCTCCGCGGCCATGCGCGCGGGATGCACGAGACCGCACGTGTTCTTCTCCCACACCGAGGCCAGGTACGTCGGTGAAGCCACAGCCTGCTGCGTGGCCTCGTGGTCGAGATAGACGACGCCTTCCTCGCCCTCGGCGGCCCACTCCTTCAGCCACTCGACCTGGTGAGGCTCGGTCGCGGGGGCGAGTTGCCCGGTGCGCTCGAACTCGAAGTCCATCCCGTACTGGGCTTCGCTGGCCTCGATCGCGTCGAGGTTCGCCAGCCCCAGGCGATCGAGCGTGGGCATCTCATCGGGCCAGCGGGACTGCCCGTTCTCATGCCCGTGCGTGAGGCTCGACTCGCAGAAGCCTCCGTTGCGGCCGGATGCTGCCCAGCCCACACGCTGCGCTTCGATGACCACGATGCGGGCGCTCGGATCGCGCTCTGATGCCAGAAGAGCCGTCCACAGCCCGGTGTACCCTGCGCCGACGATCACGAGGTCCGCGCGGTGGTGACCGTGGAGCGAGTCGCGGTCCGGCAAGAGGTCCGCCGGGAGGTCGTCGCGCCAGAAGACCGAGTTTCTGGTGTGGATCAGAGAGTTCTGGATGACCGATTCGCTCGGCCGATTTCGTTCGAAAACAGTGGTTCCCACTGCTATCACCCTTTCCGGGGGTTGGGTTGTGTTGCGTGCCGGGGCCGAGATGTCTACGCGTCGTCCGACGCGTAGACGCGCTCACCTTCGACGAACGTCTGGAGGACGCGCGTCGCGCCGATCTGATCGACCGGGCCCTCGAAGGGATCGCGGTCGAGCACCGCCAGGTCGGCATACTTGCCGACCTCGACGGTTCCGGTGACGTGGTCGAGGTGGTTCACCCATGCCGAGCCGGCCGTGTAGGCGGTGAGCGACGTTGCCAGGTCGATGGCCTGCTCGGGGAGGAACGCGTCATACTCGCCCTCTTCGAATCCGGGGGCTGCGAGTCGGTTCACGGCGACGTGGATCGCCGCCATCGGGTCGGGCGAAGTCACCGACCAGTCGCTGCCGGCGGCGAGAACTGCGCCCGTGCGAAGCAGGTCGCCGAACGGGTACTGCCATGCGCTACGCGGTTCGCCGAGGAACGGCAGCGTGAGATCCACCATTTGGGGTTCGAGGGCGGCCCACAGCGACTGCATGTTCGCCGCGACGTCGAGCTGACGGAAGCGCGGGATGTCATCGGGATGCACCACCTGAATGTGTGCGATGTGGTGCCGATTGTCGCCGCGCCCATTGCGCGCGATCGCATGTTCGACGGCATCCAGGCATTCCCGAACCGCACGGTCGCCGATCGCGTGGAAGTGCACTTGGAAGCCGGCCGCATCGAGCAGCGGGACGGCTTCGTTCAGGATCTCGGGTGCCACGAACGAGATCCCGGAGTTGTCGGTGAAATGACCGTGACCGTCGCAGTACGGCTCGAGCATCGACGCCGTGAAGTTCTCGGGCACACCGTCTTGCATGATCTTGATCGTCGTGGTCGCGAAACGGCCGCCGCGATAGCGCTCGCGCTTGGCTACGAGATCGGGGATCTGCTCGATTCCGGCCGCACGATCCCACCAGATGGCGCCGACGACGCGGGCGGTCAGCGTGCCCGCCGCAGCCGCAGATAGGTAGGCGGGGCCAGGGTCGCCGGCATCGCCATACGACCCGACGATGGCGTCCTGCCAGGCGGTGATGCCGAACGAGTGCAGGTAGCGCTGACCGACGAGCAGCGCCTCGGTGAGCCGCTCGAGCGGTTCTTCAGGAAGCAGACGGTTGACCAGCCCCATCGCACCCTCGTGGAGTGTCCCGGTCGGGTTGCCGTCGGCGTCCCGTTCGATGCGCCCGTCCGCGGGGTCAGGGGTGTTGCGGTCTATCCCGGCCAGTCGTAGCGCTGCGGAGTTCACCCACGCGCCGTGACCGTCACGGTTCGGGAGGAACGCGGGCCGATCAGCGACCACCGTGTCCAGGGCCGCCGCGGTCGGGGTGCCGCCGGGGAACGCCGACATCTGCCAACCCCCGCCGAGCACCCATTCGTCCTCGGGGTGTGCGGCCGCATACGCACCGATCGCGTCGAGGTACTCGGCCGCTGTGCTGAGCTCTGCCAGATCGCAGCGCAACATGTCGAGCCCGCCCCACACCGGATGCACGTGGGCATCCTGGAAGCCGGGCACCAGCATCCGTCCGGAAAGGTCCACCACCTCGGTGCGCGGGCCGATCCATTCGCGGATGTCGTCGCCGCCCACGGCGACGATGCGGCCACCCGACACAGCCACCGAGCGGGCTCGCGAGCGGACCGTGTTCGCGGTGAACACCGGCCCGCCCGTGAAGACGAGATCTGCGTGAGGCATGGACTTCTCTCAGCCGCCCGTCATCGTGCGGGCGATCTCGGTGGCGGAGTCACCCGCGCGCTTCAGGACGAGCGCGACCAGTGCCAGAGCCACCAGGGTCAGGAGCAACATGATCGTCGACACCGCGGCGATTTCGGGGCGCAAGCCCGAGCGCACGGCGCTCAGCACGTACACCGGCCACGGTGTGGAACCGGAGACCTGCACGAAGGCTGCCACGATCGTGTTGTCGAGGCTCAGCGTGAATGCCAACAGGAAGCCTGCGAGCACCGCCGGCATCGCCAGTGCCAACGTCACGCGACGGAAGGTGGTGAACGGGCTGGCATACAGGTCGCTCGACGCTTCTTCGAGGTTCGCGTCCTGACCGATCAAGCGCGCGCGCACGATGTACGACACCACGGCGGTGGCGAACAGCGACGAGCCGACCGACAGACGCACGATGCCGTCGTTGAACATCAAGATGCCCATGTCTTGACCGAGCCACACGAACCAGGGGAGGAGGGCAACGGCATCCACGATCTCAGGCGTCACCGAGACCAGCAGGAGCAGGCCCAGGAACCACCAGGTCCACTTGCCGGGGTGTCGTGCCATCGCGATACCGGCGAGGGTGCCGAGTGCCGTCGCGATGATCGCCGCGAAGAGCGCCGTCTGCAGCGACACGATGACCGCCCTCTGGATCGCGGGCTTCACCAGGATCGTCATAAAGGCGTCGAAGCCGAACCCGTCCCACGACACCAGAAGGCGCCCGCTGTTGAACGAGTAGATGACGATCACGATGATCGGCGCGAAGAGGAAGAGCATGACCAGCACGCCCCACACGTTGAAAGCGATGTCCGACCAGGACTTCTTCGGTCGTGGTCCGCGCACGCCGGGCGCAGCCTGGGCGCGCAGCATCGTTTCTGTCATCGTTTGCTGGCTCACGTCAGGACCTCCGTGCGGTCGGCGGGCGTGGCATCCGCTTCATCGGACTTCTCGGGCCCGAGAACCAGCGAGTTGTGTGAGCGGCTCGGAAGCGTCACCAGCCAGATCAGACCGGCCACCGCGGCGATTGTGAGTGTGATCACGAGCATGAGGAGCACGGCCATCGCCGAACCCAGCGCCCAGTTCTGGGCGGTCTGGAACTGGCTGGCGACCAACTGGCCAACCATGTTGCCGCGCGCGCCACCGAGAACGGTAGCGGTGATGTAGTCACCCATGAGAGGGATGAACACCAGCAGAACGCCGGCGATGATGCCGGGCTGTGCCAGCGGCAAAGTGACGCGGGCGAAGGTGCTGATCTTGCCGGCGCCGAGATCCTTCGACGCCTCCCGCAGCGCGGGCCCCACGCGATCGAATGCGACGAACAACGGCAGGATCATCAGCGGCAGGTAGTTGTACACGACACCGATGACCACCGCGGTGCGGGTGTACAAGATATCGAGCGGCCCGTTCAGCACCCCAATCGACTGCAGCAGCGTCGACATCCAGCCCTCGGGAGCGAGGATGACCTGCCACCCGATCGTGCGCACCAGGAAGTTCGTCCAGAAAGGCACGAGCACGAGGGCGATCAGGATGCCGCGGCGAGACGGCTTGACCTTGAAGGCCATCCAGTACGCCACCGGTGCGCCGATCAGGAAGCACAGCGCGGTGCCCAGCAGCCCCACCCACAGGGTATTGAGGAAGGTGGTGAAGAACGTCGGTGACAGCGCCTCGACGTACCGGTCGAACGACAGGATGTCGTTCGCGTGGGTGCCGAAGATGCCCGGTTTGTAGCCGAAGCTGAACCACACGACCATCGCGACCGGGGCCACGAAGAAAATGGCGAGCCAGATCCACGCGGGTATCGCGAGGAGTGACCCGGGGGTCTTACGCACCCGCGGCGGCCTTCATCTCGTTCCAGATCTCCACGCGCACGGTCTGCGAGTCGTTGAGGACCTGCTCGTGCATGTTCTCGAGCTGCTCGTCGGTGAAGAAGATCAGCTCGGGCAGGGCGAGGCCGGCGTCGATGGCCTCCTGCTCCATGTCCTTGCCGCCGACGTTGTAGCCGATGTAGTCGAGGTTGAGGAAGAGGCTCTCAGGGCTCATCGAGAAGTTGATGAACGCATGGGCGGCCTCGGGGTTGGGTGCGCCGGCGGCGATGGCCCAGTTGTCCATCCACAGTTCGGTGACGGGGCCGGGGAGGACCCACTGCCAGCGGTCGGGGTCGCTGGACTCCATGAGTCCCAGGCGCGCGTCGCCGTTCCACGCCTGCATCAGCACCTGCGTGCCCTGCGGGATGGCGTTGGTACCGGGGTACGAGTCGAACGCCGAGATGTGGGGCGCGATGGTGTTCACCATGTAGTCGCGGCAGGCTTCGAGCTGCTCGGGGTCTTCGGTGTTCCAGTCCAGATCGTTGGCCCAGAAGTACGAGCCGACGATGCCCGCCGGGTCATCCGACATGGCGGTCCTGCCGCTCGCCTCGTTCTGCGCAGCGTCGAAGAAGTCGCCCCACGTGGTGAGTTCGCGCGTGATGACGGTCTTGTCGTATACGAAGCCGGTGGTGCCCCACGCCTTGCACACGGAGTAATCGTTGGTGGGATCCCATGCGCGGCCAAGGTAGGCCGGCGCCATGTTCGCCATGTTGGGGAGCAGGTCCTTGTTGAACTTCATCAGCAGACCGTTCTCGATCATCTGCGGGATGAAGACTCCGGTGGGCACCACGATGTCGTAGCCCGACGTGCCCTTGGCGGCGATGAGCTTTGCGATGAGCTCTTCGTTCGACGAGTACGAGTCGAGCGTGACCTTCGGCCCGAGGTCCGCAGTGAACGCCGAAACGACGTCGGGCGAGTCGTAGTCACCCCACGTGTAGATCGACAGGCTCGACTCGAGTGCACCACCGGTCGCCTGGGTCTCGGGGCTGCTGCTCGAGCCGCCCGGCGCGCATGCGGCGAGCACCGCCGCGCCCCCGGTGATCGCCGCAACGCTCAGGAAGCGGCGACGCGACAGCTCGCGGGCGATGGTGGGAACAGCTTCCTGCGGGGCGATGATGCGCAGCGGGTTGCGGGATTCGGTCATCGGATGCTCCTGGTTCGGGTGAGGCGCCGGCGGCAGTGGTGCGGGTGGGTGATCGAGGTGGAGGTCAGGCTGTGGGTGGGGCGACGTATCCGCCCTCGGCGGCCGCGTCGTCGGCGGGGAAGAGCAGCACGCGGTCGGCCGACCATGTGCACGTCACGGCGTCGCCCACGCGGAGGGCGGGCGCATCGGGCGTGGGGCGGCGCACGACGAGGCTCTGATCGTCGCCGAGCTTCACGAGGTACTGCATCGTGTCGCCGAGGTGCGACAATCCGATCAGGGTTCCGCGCGCGATGTTCGCGTCGTCCGTGGTGCCGGTACCGGCATCCTGAGCAATCGTGATGAACTCCGGACGCACGGCGGCTTCACCCGCGGATGCGCCAGCGAGCGCCGTGCTCGTTCCGCGAACCAACGCATGCGCGGACGTGACGGCAGCGCCGTTCTCGGCGACGTCGCCGCGGAAGAAGTTCTGCTGGCCGACGAACGCCGCGACGTACGCCGACGCGGGACGCGCGTACACCGTGTCGGCGTCGGCGAGCTGCTCGATGCGGCCGGCGCGCATGATGGCGATCCGGTCGCTCATCGACAGCGCTTCGCCCTGGTCGTGGGTGACGAAGACGAAGGTGATGCCCAGGCGCGACTGGAGGAGCTTCAGCTCCATCTGCATCTCTTCACGCAGTTGGCGGTCGAGAGCGCCGAGCGGCTCGTCGAGAAGCAGGACGGCAGGGCGGTTGACGAGCGCGCGGGCAAGCGCCACGCGCTGCTGCTGGCCGCCCGAAAGCTGCGTGGGCTTGCGGTCGCCGAAGCGGCGCATCTGCACCATGTCGAGGGCCTGGCTGACGCGCTCACGCACTTCCGCCTTGGGGGTGCGGCGCTGCTGAAGGCCATAGGCAACGTTCTCGGCGACCGACAGGTGGGGGAACAGGGCGTACGCCTGGAACACCGTGTTGACGTCGCGTCGGTAAGGCGGGACGTTCAGCACCGACGTGCCCGAGATGCGGATATCTCCCGAATCGGGGCTCTCGAAGCCGGCGATCATGCGCAACGTCGTCGTCTTGCCACAGCCGGAGGGGCCGAGGAAGGAGATGAACTCGCCGGGCTCGATCTGCAGCGACAGGTTGTCGACAGCGGTCTGGTCGCCGTAGCGCTTGGTCACCCCGTCGATGTGGACGCCGCCGCGGCCATCGCCTGAGGCGGGATTCGTCGTTGCGGTCGGGTCCGCATCCGTCACCGTGGTCACCTGGTGGAGTCCTCCTGGTCGGGGCAGCGCGCCGTCGCGCCACCGGTGAGATCGTTTCGAGAATTACATATCGCTCGGCGTGGGTGTGCAATGTGTCAAACACCGAACCGGACGATTAGCGCCCTCTCGATAACCTTGCCCGACATTTCGTCCGGGGTTATGTAACGATCTGGAAAACGCGGGTTTCGCCGAAGGGCTGCCGGTTGCGGGTGCGCGCTCGGCGGCCCGGGGCGACAGACTGTCTGTCAGTGGGCGCCTGCGCGCCGGGGGCGGTGCTGCCGCGGCGGTGCCGGCGGGGTGGTGCCGGCGGCGTGGTGCCGGCGGCGCGGGCTTCGTATGACGCGATTTGCGGTGGTGGGGCGTGGGGCCCGGCGTGTCGTGACATATGAGCGGGGGCGGGCGCGGGGGGCGGGCGTCGCGCGCGGGCGCGGGCGTGCGCGGACCGGCGGTCGCGGGCGCGGGGGCTCGCGCCGCGGGCGGTCCGGCTTCGTGTGGCGCACTTTGTGGTGGTTGCGCGAGTGGCCCGGCGTGTCGTGACATATGAGCGGGTGGGCGGCGCGTGGGTGGGCGGCGGCGCGGGCTACGGGGCGGGGCGGGGCGGGCGCGGGGGTGGTGGCGAGCGCGGGGTCACGCGGGCGCGGGGGGCGGGGCGGGGCGGGTGAGGGCTACGGGCCGGTCGGCGCGGGCTGGCACGACGGGCACCAAAACACGATGCGCTCGCGCGTGGGGTCGGCCCCGAGGTCGCCGCGGCGGATGAGCGTTCCGCACCGGCGACAGGCCTTGCCTTCGCGCCGGTACACCCAGGTCGTGCGCCCCGGGCGTGCGTCGCCCGTGAAGGTGCGATCCCGGCGGTCACGGTTCGCGCGGATCATGCGGGCACCTAGGTCGACAACCGCTGCGGTGTCGGTGGCGTTCGCGGGAGTCTCGGGGTGGATGCCGCGCACGAACAGGATCTCGTTGGCGTACTCGTTGCCGAATCCCGCGACCGACCGCTGGTCTTGCAGAGCGACGTGGATCGCGCGCTCATCGCCCGCGAGGTTCCGCGCCGCCTGGGCCGCGTCCCACGTCACCGATAACGGATCGGGGCCGAGGTGCCCGACGAGGGAATCCTCGTCGGGCGTGGGAACCACGGCGATGTCGGCCAGGTCGAATCCCACGGTTTGCCAGCTAGTGCCGTCCGGGGCTGTCGCCGCGATCACGGCGCGTGCGGTGTACGCCGGGCGCCGCCACCGATCTCCGGGACGGTAGACGTCCCACCTGCCTTCCATCTTGAGGTGGGAGTGCAGGGTGTAATCCCCGATGCGGTGCAAGATATGTTTTCCCCGCGGCACGACTTCGGTCACGGTGAGCCCGCTGAGATCGACCGTGGCAGCCTGCGGCACCCGCAAATCGAAGCCGGTGACGACGGCGCCGGCGAGCACGGCGTTCAGCCGTCTCGTCGTGCGATAGACGGTGTCGCCCTCAGGCACGCGGGGTGACCTCTCGCACGGTGTCACCCTCAGGCACGCGCCGTGGCCTTCCGCAGGGTGAGCCCCTTGGGCGACTCGGCGAAGCCTGCCGCGCGCAGCGCGCGCCCCACGTTCGTCGTGTACACGAACACACCGTTCACCTGCTCGATCGTGAGGGTGTCGAGTCGGTACTCACGAGCGGCGCGAGAGAGGTCGGCGGCCGCCGCACCGAGCACATCGTCGTTGTCGGTGAATGCGAGGGCTGACTTTCCGCCGCGTTCGAGGTACAACACGAGTGCTCCGTCGACGAGCACCACCAGGGCGCCGGCTTTCCGCCCCGGTCGATGCCCGACGCCATCCAGGCCGGGCCAAGCAAGCGCCGCGCCGTAGGGGTTCGCCGGATCGGTCGCCGCGAGGGTCACCGCGCGTAGCGGTGGTGTGTCGGGCAGGGTCGCGTACTCGCGCAGTCGGTCGACCGTCGCCGACGCGGCGAACTGGGCTGCGCCGAGTTTCTCGACGACGTACCCGCGCCGGCAGTGGCCAGCTTCTTCGAACCCGGCGAGCACCCGGTAGGTCTGCGCGAAGCCGCCCGGCACGCCCTCGGACTGCACGGAGCCGCGCGTGACGACGCCGTATCGATCCAGCAACAGGCCAGCGCTCGCGGTCGCGCGCACCGTCGGGTCGGTCTCGGGCGGGGGCAACAGCGCCCAGCGCCCCCCGATCGAGGGAGGGCGTGGGGGGACGGATGCCGCGACCGTACGCGCTGCGGCGCCTCGGTACGTTCTGGCACGCGGCGTCTTGCGCGCCACGCGGTGGGCCTGCGAGCCGCCGCTGGTGAGCGCGCGGACGGGCGCGAACGTGTCGTTGTTCACGCGGCCAGCCCACGTGAGGCGCCAGAGCGCCTCGATGACGGACTGCTCATTCTCGGCGCCGGTCATCCCGCGCAACTGCGCCGCGAAGAAGGCGCCGCCGCCCTCGAGTGCCGCCAGTAGTTGGGAGTCGAGACTTCCGGGAGCGATGTCGTCTTCGGGCGGCGCCAGCGACGACCCGACGGTGTCGGCCGGATGCAGGGCGATCCACCCGTCGCGCCCCGCGAGGCTGCCGTGCCCCGACCACACCACCTCGCCGGTCGAGGTGAGTTCGTCGAGCATGCCCGGCGCGTAGTCGCGCACCCGCGAGGGCAGAATCAGTGATTCCCATGCGCTTGCGGGAATGGGGACGCCGGCGAGTTGATCGACAACGGCGACGACCCCGTCGATGCCCTCGAGTCTGCCGCCGACGTGCTGCCAGACCGGCAGAAAGCGGGCAAAGGCGTCTTGCGGAACGGGCTCGACGCTGCCGCGGATCGCCGCGAGCGAGCGCATCCGCAGCCGCCGCAGCACTTCGGTATCGCACCATTCGAGCTCGTCCGAGCGGGCGGTGCTCCCGGCGGGGAGAAAGTAGCCGCTCGCGACGCGCCCCTGCGATTCCAGCCGCTGCAATGTCAGGCGTGCGACGGCGATGCCGATGCCGAACCGCCCCGCGACAGCGTCCGCCGTGAAGGGGCCATGCGTTCGCGCGTGGCGCGCGATCAGGTCGCCGAGGGGGTCGGGGAAGGGCTCGAGGAAGGCGTTCGGGATGCCGACGGGCAGCGCTACTCCGATCGCATCGCGCAAGCGTCCGGCGTCTTCGATGGCCGCCACGCGCGCAACCCCGCCGACCGTCACGGCGATCGCGCGCCGAGCGTCGATCAGGGCGTCCAGATGGGATGCCGCGACCGTCGGATCGGGGTCGATCATCAGATCGTCGACGGGCATCAGCCGGGCCGTTACTTCGGCCGCGTCGAGCGGCCCCAGCACGCGCAACAGGTCGGCCACACCTTCGACGCCCTTGACGCGGCGCTCGGGGTCGAGCCGCTGCGCTTCGCGTTCGAACTGCGCGATCACGTCGGGATCGAGCAGTTCGCGCATTTCGACTTTGCCGAGCAGTTCGCTCAGCAACGCCGGGTCGACGGCGAGGGCGGCCGCACGGCGTTCGGCCAGCGGCGAGTCGCCCTCGTACATGAACGCGCCGACATATCCGAAAAGCAGATCCCTCGCGTAGGGGGACGGTTGCGACGGCGAAGTCTCGGCCAGCCGGATGCGCCGGTCGGCGATCGACCGCGTGATGCGCAGCAGCGCGGGCACGTCGTAGACGTCTTGCAGCACTTCGCGCAGCGTCTCGAGGATGATCGGGAAGGTCGGATGCCGCCGCGCAACCTCGAGCAGTTGTGCGGCACGCTGTCGCTGTTGCCACAGCGGACTGCGCTTGCCCGGGTTCAGGCGCGGCATGAGGAGCGCACGCGCTGCGCACTCGCGGAACCGTGAGGCGAAGAGTGCCGAGCCGCCCACTTCTTCGGTGACGATCTGGTCGAGTTCGTCGGCGTCGAAGATGAACAGGTCTGCGCCGGGCGGTTCTGCCGTGGCATCCGGAATCCTCGCGATGATGCCGTCGTCGCTGGCGACGGCGGATCCTTCGACCCCGAGGCGCTCCCGGATGCGCGCGTTCACGGCCAGTGCCCACGGGGCGTGGACTTTCATGCCGTACGGGGAATGAAGGATGATGCGCCAGTCGCCGACCTCGTCGCGACCGCGTTCGACGGTGAGTTGGCGGTCGGTCGGGACGGTGCCGGTGGCCTCGCGCTGTTCGGCGAGATAGGTCAGCAGGTTGCCCCGGGCGTAGTCGTCGAGGCCGGCCTCGCGCAGTCGCTCGTCAGCCTTCTCGGGTGAAGCTGTCGACACTTCGCGGGCGAACTTTCCGAGGGCTTCGCCGAGCTCTGCCGGACGGCCCAGGCCGTCGCCGTGCCAGAACGGCACTTTGCCGGGTTGCCCGAAAGCGGGGGTGACGTTCACGCGATCGTGGGTGATCTCGACAATGCGCCAACTCGTCGTGCCGAGGGTGAACACGTCGTTGACGCGCGACTCGTAGACCATTTCTTCGTCGAGCTCGCCGACGCGTGCGTTCTGCGATTCGCCGGCGATGAAGACACCGAACAGCCCGCGGTCGGGAATCGTGCCGCCGCTCGTGACCGCGATGCGCTGCGAGCCGGGCCGACCGGTGAGCGTCCCGTGATCGCGGTCCCACACCAGGCGCGGCCGCAGCTCGGCGAATTCGTCCGACGGGAAGCGGCCGGCGAGCAAGTCGAGCGTCGCTTCGTATGCCGAGCGCGGCAGGGATCGGAACGGCGCGCTGCGCTTGAGGGTCTCGAACCATTCCTCAACGTCGAGCGGGGACAGGGCGCAGGCTGCCACGGTCTGCTGGGCGAGGATGTCGAGCGGGTTCTGCGGCACGGCGATCGCCTCGATCTGCCCGGCCAGCATGCGTTCGGTGACGATCGCGGTATGCAGAATGTCGGCGCGGTGCTTGGGGAAGAGTGCGGCGCGGCTCACTTCGCCGACCTGGTGCCCGGCGCGTCCGATGCGTTGCAGGCCGGATGCCGCGCTCGGCGGCGCTTCGACCTGGATCACCAGGTCGACCGCTCCCATATCGATGCCGAGTTCGAGGCTGCTGGTGGCGACAACGCATCGTAGTGAACCGGTCTTCAGTTCTTCTTCGACCAGCGCGCGCTGTTCCTTCGACACCGAGCCGTGGTGGGCCTTGGCGAGCACCGGGTCAGCACCCGCGGTCGCGCCGGCCTGCGCCATCATGGCTGCGGGTGTGTTCGGCTCGGGCAGATCCAGTCCCAGTCGCTCGGAGTAGATCTCGTTGAGCCGCCCGGTGAGTCGCTCGGCGAGGCGTCGCGAGTTGCAGAAGACGATGGTGGAGCGGTGCTGCAGGATCCGGTCGACGATGGCTTCTTCAACGTGTGGCCAGACGGAGCCGGTCATCTCGCCCTCGCCGATGCCGGTAGCCTTCTGGCCGTCGGCGAACCAGTCTTCGTCGATGGGCTCGGCCGTGGCATCCGATTCTGCATCTCGGGGAGGAGTCGGCGCGCTCGTGTACGCGCTCGGCGCCGGGGGCGGGTTGAGCATGTCGTCGATCGGCACGACGACGCGCATGTCGAACGCCTTGGTGGCGCGCGGGGCGACAATGTCGACGGGCATGGACCCGCCGAGGAAGCGCGCGACTTCGTCGATCGGTCGTACGGTCGCCGAGAGTCCGATGCGCTGCGCGGGCGCGGCATCGGGTGCGAACGACCGCCGGAGCGTCTCGAGACGCTCGAGGCTGACGGCCAGGTGGGCGCCGCGCTTGGTGGCGGCGACGGCGTGCACTTCGTCGATGATCACGGTGTGCACGTCGCGCAGCGTCGCGCCCGCCTGGCTGGTGAGCATCAGGTAGAGCGATTCGGGCGTGGTGATGAGGATGTCGGGAGGGGATGCCGCCAGGGCACGCCGCTCGTTCGAGGGCGTGTCGCCCGAACGCACCCCGACGGTCACCTCGGGTGCGGGGAGCCCGAGCCGGCGGGCGGACTGCGAGATGCCGACCAAGGGAGAGCGCAGGTTCCGTTCGACGTCAACGCCCAGGGCTTTGAGTGGAGAGATGTAGAGCACACGCGTGCCGGGTGCGGCATCCGGACTCTTCTTCTTTCGTCGCCCCGAGGGTGCGGCCGATTCGGGCACCGGCTTCTTCTCACGGAAAACGCGGTCGATCGCCCACAGGAACGCCGACAGGGTCTTGCCTGATCCGGTCGGGGCGACCACGAGGGCGTTCTTGCCCGCTGAGATCGCGTCCCATGCGCCGATCTGGGCGTTGGTGGGCTCGCTGAAGGCGCCACGGAACCAGTCCTGCGTGGCAGGGGAGAACTTCGTCAGCACATCGCCCACCCCCCTATCTTGCTCGCCCCCTCAGACATTGAGCCTCGCGCCCTCAGGCGTTGAGCTGAGTTCGAGGGTGAGGTCGATGCCGAGGCGCTCGAGAAAGCTGTCATCGTGGCTCACGATCAGCACGGCGCCGCGGTAGGCGGTGAGTGCGTCGACGAGTTGGTCCGTCGTATCGAGGTCGAGGTTGTTCGTCGGCTCGTCGAGGACCAGCAGCTGCGGGGGTGGATCGGTGAGCAGCAAGCGGGCCAGTGCGACACGAAAGCGTTCGCCCCCCGACAGCGCTGCGACCGGCAGGTCCACCATCGCCCCGCGGATCAGGAACCTCGCCAGCCTGTTACGCACTTCGGCCGTTGTGACATGAGGCGCCGCGCGCTGCACGTTCTCGAGCACCGAGGCGTTCTCATCGAGCCCATCGACGCGCTGTGGCAAGTAGCCGATGCGATCGGTGTGAGCCTCCGCGGTAAGTCCGTCGGCGCTCCTGCCGGCACTCACCAGCCGCTCGAGTAGCGTCGTCTTGCCGACACCATTGCTCCCGGTCAGCGCCACCCGCTCAGGGCCTTGCACGATCCACGACCTCTCCCCGTCGCCGATCGTCGCGATCCGGCGCCCGGGCGCGACGAGCGGATCGGGAAGATCGATGCGGATGTGGTCGTCGTCGCGGACCCGCCGCTCGGCGGCATCCAACACCTGGCGAGCCGAGGCCTCACGGTCGGCTTTCTCGGTGCGGAGCCTTCCCGCCGACACCTGCGCTGCGCGCTTCAGGCCGCCCGCCACGATGGGCGGGACGCGCTTCTCGAGTTGCGCCTTGCGCCCCATCGCGGCGCGGCGGGCGATGGTCGTCTCGGCCTCGATGCGGTCGCGCTTTTCGCGCTTGACCGCCTGCGCCGCCGCGCGTTCTGCGCGGCGGGCGGCGTCTTGCTCGGCGTCCAGGTGGGCGCGCCACTGCGAGTATGGCCCGCCATAGACCGACAGTGTTCCGCCGTACAGCTCAGCGGTCTCGTCCATCAGCTCGAGCAGGGCGGTGTCGTGGCTCACGACGACGAGCGCGCCGCGCCAGGTCTGCACCATATCGGCCAAGCGTCGGCGTGCATCACGGTCGAGGTTGTTGGTGGGTTCGTCCAACAGGGTGAGAGGTGCTCGGCGCAGACGGAGACCGGCAATGGCCGTTAACACGGCTTCGCCGCCCGAGATCTCGCCCACCGTGCGGTCGAGCATCGCGGGCTGAAGGCCCGCTTCGGCGAGCGCGGCATGCGCGCGAGCCTCGACGTCCCAGTCTTCGCCGACGGCATCGAAGTTCCGCGGGTCAGCGTCGCCGCCTTCGATAGCGCGCAGCGCACGTAGCGTGTCGCCGATGCCGAGTAGGTCTGCGACCGGTCGCGCGACGTCGAGCGTCAGGCGTTGTGGCAGGTACGCGGCATCCGCAGTGCGAGTGATGTGTCCCGAGTCGGGAGCGAGCTCGCCGGCCATGAGTCGCAGCAACGTGGACTTGCCCGAGCCGTTGCGACCGATCAGGCCGGTGCGGCCACGGGAAAAGGCGCCAGTAATGCCGCTGATGGCGGGTGAGCCGTCGGGCCACGAGAAGCTGACGCGATCGAGAGTGAGAGCGGGGGTATGCGCCCCGAGTGAAGAGTGCGTGTGTGCGGGCATGAGTGCCTCCAGGTCAGACAGGCGCTGACACCGAAGGCTGTGCACCCACCCTCAACCGTGGGGGAGGGGGCGCAGAGCAGATCGACGGAACAGCGCGATTACAGCGCGGTCGCGACGATCAGCTTCACGGGAGTTCCTCACAGAGGGGACAAATGCGTTGACAGGCTATCCCTTATCGCTGGGCGTGTCATCCGAGGATCGCAACGCCGCCACCTGCTTGTCGATGAAGGTGCGCACGTCCGAGAGTTCTTGCTCCGACACGCTGTGGCTGAGCCCCGGGTACACACGCCCGCTCAGTTCGACAACATCGGGCAGCCACTGCGTCGTGTGAAGCACGAGCGGTTCGGGGATGACGTCGTCGTGGGTTCCGCGCCCCCAGAACACCGGGGGTCGCCGTTCGGCTAGTTCCGCGTCCCTCGGCAGCGCGCCAGGTGTGGCGTACCCGCTGAGGTTCACCACGTAGTCGATGCGCTCGGGCGCGAGACGCAGCGTCTGCAGCGACACGGCGCCCCCTTGAGAAAAGCCGAGAAGACCCACGGACGCCGCACCGGCGGCGTGCTCGTCGAGCCAGGCGAGGACGGCTTCCCCCGCCGCCGTGGTGGCCGCGGCATCCCGAGAATTGAGTCCTTCGATCGGGTACCACGATCGCCCCGGAGCGGGCCACGGTGGGGTCAGCGGCGCTGCCAGCGAGGCCACCACAAGGTCGGGGGAAAGATACGCGCGCAACCCGAAGAGGTCGTGTTCGTCTGAGCCATACCCGTGCAACAGCACCAGCAGATCACGATCGGCGAGGGGAAGAGCCCCGTCGGACCACAGCACGGCATCGGCATCGAGGATGAGGGGTTCCGGCATCCCCTCATCCTGCCATCGGCCGGGGACACAGCCCAGGCCCGAGCGGCGTCAGATCTTGATGGGGAACGTCAGCAGGATCGCGATACCCACGATGTCGACGACAACGGCGAGGCCGAGCAACGTGCGACCGATCCACGTGCGCACATCGCGCTGCGACATGGCGGTGAGGAACAACACCAGGGCGAACAGCACCGTCAGGAGTGAATAGTTGTCGCCGCGCTGGTTGTTCTCGAGCGCCTCTTCGAACTTGGCGTCGGCCTTGGCTGCGAGCTCTTCAGACTCGACCTGCCCGGGGGGAACGTACGACTCCAGCGCGAAGGGGCCGTTCTCGGCCATGCCGTCTGCGCGCCACTCATCGAACGCGATGGCGAAGTGCGGGGTGAAGCGGTCTTCGATGTACTGCGCCAACTGCTCGCGCTCGTCGGCGACGGCGACCACCCACTGCCCGTAGATCGTGAGGTCGAATTGCTCAGCGGCGCGCGCCTCGCCGGCGGCATTGGCCGACTGGATGCGTGCGGAGGATGCCTGGCTGAACGCGATCGACATCTCACCGCCCCACTTCGAGGCTTCGAATCCGCACCACGCGGTGAGGACGGCGGTGATCGACAGGACGAACACGGCGACAACGTCTTGAATGAAACTGATGCGACTCTGCGCCGGTTCGGACTCGGTCATGGCGGGGCCTCTCTCTACTGAGATGAGAGTACTCATACGCGGGACCGTTTTCGCCCACTCCCGCGCAGACACGGCGACCGGTCAGGAGAGGGGGTATACAGGAGGCATGTCTGTGCGCACTCCCGACCCCGATCCGTCCGGTGACGAGCCTTTCGGCGACGCGCAGTCCGCGCCCGCCGGAGGAGCGAACCCCGGGTGGCTGAGCGATGTTGAACTCGCCGAAGCTCGTCGCCGGCTACCGATGCTCTACGTCGAGGGCGTGCCGGTCCGTGTGGACGGCATGGGGCAGGTGACCGAAGTCGGCATTCTGTTGCGCGCGACGCCCGTCGGCGAGATCAAGCGCACGATTGTGTCGGGGCGGGTGCGCTACGGGGAGACGGTGCGCGACGCGCTCTTCCGCCACCTCGAGAACGACCTCGGCCCGATGGCGTTCCCGCTCCTGCCCGCGCAGCCAGTACCCTTCACGGTTGCCGAGTACTTCCCGCTCCCCGGAGTGAGTGCCTTCCACGACGACCGCCAGCACGCTGTCTCGCTCGCATTCGTCGTGCCCGTCAGCGGGACGTGCGAACCGCGCCAGGACGCGTTGGAGGTGACCTGGATGACGCCGGCCGAAGCGGCGACCGACGCCCTCGCCGCCGAAATGGAAGGTGGGCGCGGCACGCTCATCCGCACGGCGCTTGCGAGCGTCGGCGCCTTGCGCTGAGCACGTTTCGCGTGCGGCGTTCTCCCGGCAATCCGGGAGGTTTCCGAAGGTAGAGTGCCAGTACCCGACCCGACGGAGATCCCCCCATGACTGACTCGTGGCAACAGCGCCCCGACGCGGACGGCACATCGCCGTTCGACCAGCTTCTCGACCGTTCGACCGAAGCCGAAACCAGTACTGAGTTCACCACCGCCTTCCGTGGATACGACAAGGAAGAAGTGGATGCCGCAATCGCCCGGCTGACCGCACAGGTGCGCGCCGAAGGCGACAAGGTCGCGTCCCTGCGCGACCAGGCCGTGCGCGAAGAGCGCGACGCGCAGACGCGTCAGAACGACGCGATCGCCTGGTACGAGGACGAGCTCGCCACCGTCCGCCAAAGCGCCGCCGATGCAGACCAGAAGATCGCCGAGGCCGAGCGACGCGCGCGCGAGCTCGAGGATGAGCTGACGGCGAACGCGGCGAAGATGGCCGACGCCGAGCAGAAGATCCAGGCGCTCTCGGATGAACTTGTCGAGTCGTCCGAGGAATCGGCCGGCAAGGCGCAGTTCGAAGACATCTTGCGCGTGGCCGAAGACCAGGCGGGCACGATCATCCGCAACGCCACCGTTCAGGCTGACCGCCTCCTCGAGGCCGCGCGCGAAGAGATCGCGCATCAGCGCGCGGAGGCGCTCGCCGAAGCCGACGCGATCACTTCCCGCGCCGAGCACGACGCCCAGCAGGTACGTCTGCGCATCGACACCGAGCTGACCGCGCACACCGCCCAGCTCGAGCGCGAAGCGGCTCACGCCGCCGAGAAGGTTGCGCAGGCCGACCGCGAGGCCTCGGCCATCCGCACCGAATCCGAGAAGGGTGCCGCGGCACTGCGGTCACTCGTTGCGCGCGAGACCGAGCAAGCACGCGCGGAGGCAGAGGACACCGTGCGCGAGCTGCGCGTGCGCGCTCTCGAATTCGAAGAGTCGCTGACGCGCCGGCAGGACGACGCGCAGCAGGAGTTCCTCACCCTGCACAACCAGGCCGTCGCCCACGCCGAGCGCATCACGCAGGACGCGAACCAGCAGGTTGCTGCATCGCTCGAGCACGCACAGCGCGTGTCGGCGAAAGCCGAGGACTTCGACCGGCTCATGCGTGCCCAGGCTCAGCAGATCGAAGCCGACGCACATGTGCGCGCCGGTGAGATCCTCGAGCGTGCCCGCGCCAAGGCCGAGAAGATCATCGACACGGTCACCGGGCACTCGCAGTCGGTGCTTCGGGATGCCGAAGACCGGACGCGGCAGCTGCGTTGGCAGCAGCACCAGTTGACCAGCTTCATGTCGGAGGTCAAGGAGCTCATCCGCCCCGAGCAGTCGCTCAGCGCGGCTCGTGCGGAGAGCGGTGCGGCCGCTGACCTCGACGCCGAGTACGCCGAGGAGTTCGCGTCCGCCGAAACGCCCGAGGCTGCCGAGGAACTCGAAGCACCCGAGCAACTTGAATCAGACAGCGAGCTCGAATCAGACAGCGAGCTCGAATCGGCCGACCGGTCCTGAGACCCGATCGGCCGGGCCGGGATCAGGCGCTGGTGAGGCGCCCGATCTCGGCGACGAACGCATCGATGTCCTCTTCGGTGGTGTCGAACGAGCACATCCAGCGGACTTCGTTCTGCGCGGCATCCCAGTCGTAAAAGCGGAACTTTTCGCGCAGTGCGTCAGCGACCCCATCGGGGAGCGTCGCGAAGACCCCGTTGGCCTGCGTGGGCTGGGTGAAGGCGACGCCCGTGATGCGGCCGTCGGCGAGCCCTGCCTCGACACCTGCGCGCAGGCGCTGCGCCATGGCGTTGGAGTGGGTCGCGTTCCGCAGCCACAGATCTCCCTCGAGAAGCGCGATGAGCTGTGCCGACACGAAGCGCATCTTCGAGCTGAGCTGCATGTTCAGCTTGCGCAGGAACAGCAGCCCCTCAGACGCGGCGGGATCGAGCACGACGACGGCTTCGCCGAGCATCGCGCCGTTCTTGGTGCCGCCGAAGCTCAGCACGTCGACACCGGCGTCACGCGTGAAGGCGCGCAACGGCAGGCCGAGCGACGCGGCCGCGTTCGAGATGCGAGCGCCGTCCATGTGCAGGCGCATGCCCAACGGATGGATGTGGTCGGCGATCGCGCGAATCTCTTCGGGTGTGTACAGCGTGCCGAGTTCAGTCGACTGGGTGATCGAGACCACCAGCGGCTGCGCGCGGTGTTCGTCACCCCAGCCCCATGCCTCGCGGTCGATGAGCTCGGGAGTGAGCTTGCCGTCGGGGGTCGGCACATTCAGGATCTTGATGCCCGCCACGCGCTCGGGTGCACCGCCCTCGTCGACATTGATGTGAGCAGTGGATGCCGCGACCACGGCGCCCCAGCGCGGCAGCATCGACTGAAGCCCGGTGACGTTCGCCCCGGTGCCGTTGAAGACCGGAAACGCCTCGACGCCCTCGCCGAAGTGCTGCGTGAACACCTCTTGAAGGCGGGCGGTGTACGCGTCCTCGCCGTAGGCGATCTGGTGGCCGCCGTTGGCGCTCGCGATCGCGTCGAGCACCTCGGGGTGCACGCCGGAGTAGTTGTCGCTGGCGAAGCCGCGCACGGCGGCGTCATGAATGGTGGTCACGAGGGTCCAATCTCACGGGAATTGTCAGGTACAGGGGAGCGGGGTCAGGCCACGTCGATCACGCTGTCGTTCAGGTCGGCCGCGTCCGTGGCCCACAGGTCGACGAAGGCAGCGGCCAGCGTGTTCTCGAGGCCTGCGAGAGCCTTCACTCGGAAGATGACGGATGCCGCGCGCAGCGGCGCTTCGCGTTCGCGCGCGTCCTTCGCGAAGCCCTGGGCGACAGCGCGCGTCCACGCCTCGCTTGCCGCTTTCACCGCCGCATAGTTGGCGCCGCCGGCAAGGGGGCGTGCGACAGCGGTGGACGAGACGATGGCCAGGCGCGCGGCATCCGATGATCGAAGATCCTGGTCGAATGCCCGCGTGACATGCCGGAGGGCTGTGACGGACTGCTCGAGGAAGCGGTAGTCCTCATCGCTCTGACCGGCCAGTCCGCCGCCCCCGCGCCATCCGCCGACGAGGTACAGGATGCCGTCGATGGGGCCGAACCGTCGGTGCACGTCGTCTGCGAGTTCGGCGACGGCGCTCTCGTCCGTGAGATCGCAGCGCGCCGTCTCGGCCCCGGTACGTGCGACGACGTCGGTGAGTTTCTCGGCATCACGGCCCACCACGACGACGGTGGCGCCGGCCCTACGCGCGGCCTCGGTGACGGCGAGGCCGGCCGCGCTCGTGCCACCGGCGAGAAGAATCGTGCGTCCGCTCAGCACTCCCGACGGTCCATCGATCGATTCGTTCACCGGATCATCCTCCCACTTGACTTCCGTATGTCGGTGGTCGGGTCTACCGTCGACACATGACCGACGACGCTGCTCCGTCGCCCGAATCCGGGCCGGCGGATCCCGCGCCGCCGCCCGGCGGCATGCGCATCTTCATGCAGGTGCTGGTGAACACGGCGGTGGCCAACATCACGACGAGCTTCTTGTGGTTTGCGCTGACGTTCTGGGCCTACCTCGAGACTCGCTCCGTTCTGGCGACCGGCATCATCGGCGGCGTCTACATGCTGCTGATCGCCGCATTCGGGATGCTGTTCGGAACGGTCGTCGATCGCCACCGAAAGCACCGCGTCATGGTGCTGTCGGCCTTCGTGACGCTGGTGGCCTTCCTTATCAGCGGTGCACTGTGGGTCGCGCTCGGCGAGAGCACCGTCGCTGACCTCGGCGGCGTGTGGTTCTGGGTCTTCTCGGGCATCATCCTCGCCGGTGCCGTGGTCGAGAACCTGCGCAACATCGCGCTGTCGACCACGGTGACATTGCTCGTCCCCACCGAGCGCCACGCCAACGCGAATGGACTCGTCGGCACGGTCCAGGGTGTCGCATTCATGGTGACGAGTGTCTTCAGCGGGCTGGCGATCGGCCTGCTCGGCATGGGCTGGACCCTCGTGATCGCCCTCGTGCTCACGGCGGCGGCGCTGATCCACCTGCTGTTCTTGCGCATCCCCGAAGAGGTGCCCGAGAGCACCGGCGAGAAGCGGCCGCTGGTCGACCTGCGCGGCAGCGTGCGTGCTGTGGCGGCCGTATCGGGCCTGTTCGCGCTGATCCTCTTCTCGACGCTCAACAACCTCATCGGCGGCGTCTACATGGCGCTCATGGACCCGTACGGGCTCGAACTCTTCCCGGTCGAGGTGTGGGGCATCGTGCTCGGCGTCACAGCGACGGGCTTCATCATCGGCGGGGGATTGATCGCCAAGTTCGGTCTCGGGCGCAACCCCATCCGCACCATGCTGCTGTTCGCGGTGGCGATGGGTGCCCTGGGCGCCCTGTTTACGATCCGCGAGTGGTGGTGGCTGTACGCCCTGGGCATCTGGCTGTACATGTGCCTGATCCCCGTGATCGAAGCCTCTGAGCAGACGGTGATCCAGAAGGTCGTCCCGTTCCGCACCCAGGGGCGCGTGTTCGGTTTCGCGCAGGCGTTCGAAGCGTCGGCTGCGCCGGTGACCGCGTTTCTCATCGCGCCGATCGCGCAATTCTGGATCATCCCCTACATGGACAGCGATGAGGGCTCCCAGAACTGGGCCTGGTTGCTGGGCGAGGGCAACGCGCGAGGGATCGCGCTGGTGTTCCTGTTCGCCGGGCTGATCATGATCGCCCTGTCGCTGTTGGCATTCACCACGAAGGCGTACCGAACCCTGTCGGCCGAGTTTGCCGGTCAAACCGAGTCGGTGCCGGTCGCTGAAGCGCCCGACGCCCCCATGAAGCCCGGGGTATCGGACGCTCCCGTGGCGCCCGAGCGCTCCGCTGGGTGACGACGTTTTTCTTGCGGACACGCAGGTGTCAGTCGGTGCCGCGGATGCCGGTGGTCGACTCGATCACCGGGCGCATCTTCTTCTCCAGCGCTTCGAAGAACATCGACAGAGGGAACTCGTCATCGAGCACCTGATCCGTGTAGCCCTTCGGAGGACCCGCGAGCACGTCATCGCTGAGGCCCCGCGCCCACACTGACGCCGGGTGCGGCGTCAGCACACCGCTGACCAAGGCGTAGGCGGCCAGCCAGTGCGCCATCTTGGGGCGGTCGATCGAGCGCCAGTACAGCTCGTCGATCGCATCGCTGAGGGCGACCACGGCGGCGGGAACCTCCGCCCAATCGAACGCGAGAGCGGTGTCGGTCCAATGCAGCACGCCGCGCTGGTGCAGCCACGCGAAAAGCAGCTGCCCGCCGACCGCGTCGTAGTTGCGGACGCGGGTGCCGGTGATCGCGAAGCGGAAGATGCGGTCGAAGATCACGGCGTACTGCACCAACGCCGCGTGCTCGAGCATTTCGGCTTCGGCCGCGGTGAGGTCGCCTGCGGCATCCGCTCGCTCCTGCAGGCGCTTGTGAATGGCCACGCACTCGCGGAATGCCGTGAGGTCGCACCGCAGCTCTTCGAGGGAGTAGAGGAAGAACGGCATGCGCTGCTTGATCATGAACGGGTCGAACGGCAGGTCGCCGCGCATGTGCGTGCGATCGTGGATGAGATCCCACATCACGAACGTTTTCTCAGCGAGCGACTGGTCTTCGAGCAGGCGCGCTGCGGCATCGGGCAGGTCGAGCTTGGTGATCTCCGAAGCCGCACGCACCACACGCCGGTACCGTGCCGCTTCGCGGTCCTGGAAAATCGCACCCCACGTGAACGTCGGGATTTCGCGCATCGCGACCGTCTCGGGGAAGAGTACGGCCGAATTCGTGTCGTACCCGGGCGTGAAGTCGAGCAGACGCAACGACACAAAGAGGCGGTTGGTGTACTCGGACTCGAGGTGGGCGATGAACTCGGGCCAGATCACCTCGACCAGCAGCGCCTCGACGAATCGGTTCTGCGACCCGTTCTGCGTGTACATCGGGAAGACCACCAAATGGCGGATGCCGTCTGTGCGGTGCTGCTGCGGCTGGAACAACACCAGGGAGTCGAGGAAGTCGGGGACGCCGAACCCCTCGCGAGCCCAGCGGTCGAAATCGGTGATGGATGCCGCGAGGTATGCGGCATCGTGGGGGAACGCCGGCGCGAGGTCGGCGATGGCGGCCGTGATGGTCTTCACGTGTGCGCGCGCGGCGCCGTGGTGGGCAGCGTCAGGGACGGAACCGTCCTTGGTCTGAAGCTCCTGGAGCGCGGTGGCAGCTGCCTTCAATGCGTGCCAGGGCGCACTGTGCTCGATCGTGGAGACGTCGATGGCCGGTGCGGTGTCAGGCTTCTGCGGCATGAGCAGGGACATGCAGACCTCCGGTGCGCATAGGGATGATTCCTGCTCATGCTAGAGATCTTCCGCTTAGGTGTGTCTTGCACAGGAAAGCTTCCTGTCTGAGATGGGTCGCGAGGCTTAGAGTGGGGTCATGCCCACGAAAGATTCCGCCCGCCTCGATGACGCCACCGACGCCCACATCGTGCGGGAAGTGTCGGGGAATGCCCGTGCGACCCTCGCGGAACTCTCTGTCGCGGTGGGCCTGTCGGTATCGGCCGTGCAGGCGCGGCTGCGCAAACTCGAAGCCCGCGGCGTCATCGCCGGGTACCGTGCCGTGGTCGATCCCGAGGCGGTCGGCAAACCCCTGGCCGCGTTCGTCGAGATCACTCCCCTCGATCCCGCCCAACCCGACAATGCGCCGGAGTTGTTGGCGCACCTCAGCGAGATCGAGGCCTGCCACTCGATCGCGGGGCAAGCAAGCTACATGCTGTTCGTGCGGGTCGCGACGCCGCGCGACCTCGAGACGCTGATTCGAGACATCCGCCTTGCGGCATCGGTCAACACCCGCACGACGGTGGTGCTGCAGACGTTCTATGAAGGACGGCCGCTACTGACCTGACTTCCCGCGCCGCACACGCACGTGGGCCGGGCGGCCCGAAGGCGACCCGGCCCACGTGAAGGGGTGCGGCTACTGACCGCCCTCGGTGAGGGTGACCTCGAGCGGGGTGAAGTCGGCGCCGGTGACGTCGATCCCTTCGGCCTCGAGCGCCTCGAGCGCCGCCTCGATGTACGTGTTGTCGTAGGCGGATGCCGGAGGCTCTGCCGTGATCAGGTTGAGCCCGTCCTGGTTGGTCGCAGCGAGAGCACCGGCGACGGTCTGGTCCCAGGCTGCGGCGTCGATGATGCCGATCCCAGCGGTGGACGGCCAGATGAGTTTGTTCGTCTCATTGGTCTGCCACAGCTGGTGCGTGGGCCCGACCGGGAACGCGGCTTCGGCGTTCGAGGCGACATCCCACACCAGGGCTGCCGCATCTTCGGCGTTGTCGCGGGCGTACACCCAGCCCTTCACGACAGCCTTGAGGAAGCGTTCGGCCGCGTCCGCGTACGCCGGGTCGCTCGCCAGCCGTTCGGTGTCGGCCCAGATCGCGTCCTGCAGCATCGCGCCGACGGTGTCCTGGTAGGACACGATCGACAGGTCGTCCATCGTGTACAGCTCGCCGGTGTCGGGGTTCACCGTTTCGAGTACCTGGGCAAGCTCGTTGTAGGTCATGGCCTGCGCGGCATCCACATCCCCGTCCAGCAACGCGTTCATGGAGAAGTCCTGCGTCGTGATCGAGACGCTCGTCGAGTCGAGCCCTTCGTCGGCCATCGCCGCGAAGATCTCCCACTCGTTGCCGAAGCCCCACGAACCGATGCGCTTGCCCTCGAAATCGGCGACCGAGGTGATGCCCGAGTCGGCCCACGCGACCTGCAACGTGCCCGAACGCTCGAAGATCTGGGCGATGTTGGTGAGCTCGACCCCGGTTGCTTCGATCGTGCCGAGCACTTTCGGTACCCACGCGACGGCGAAGTCGACGTCGCCTGAGATGAGGGCGTCCTGGGGCACGATGTCGCCGCCGGAGGGGAGGATCTCGACTGAGTCGAACCCCTCTTCCTCGAAGTAGCCGAGCTCCTGCGCCGCGTAGTAGCCGGCGAACTGGGCCTGCGGCAGCCACTGCAGTTGCAGCGAGATCTCGGTCAGTGGCTCGAAGTCGTCCGAGTCGGTGTCGGGTGCGGGTTCAGAGGACGACCCGCTGCAGCCTGCGAGGGTGAGGACGGCGGCGGTGGCCGCGGACGCAAGCAGAAGGCCGCGTCGAGTGCTGTGTCGCATAGTGTTTCCCTTCCAGATGGTGTGGTGGTGCAAGGGGTACTGCTCTCCTGCTTCCGGGCTAGCCCGGCATCCTCCTGGCCGTCAGGCGCTCGAACAGCGAGCTGGCGAGGAAGAAGATGAGGCCGATCACGATGCCGGCGAAGACATAGGCCCACGCGAGTGCGGCGTTGCCGCTCTTGGCCATGGTGGCGATCGCCGTCCCGATGCCGTCGGCGGGGCCGCCGAAGTACTCGGCGACGAGCGCCGAGATCACGGCGAGCGAACTGGCGATGCGCACGCCGACGGCTAGATACGGCAGCGCCGTCGGCAGCGTCAGCTTGCGAAAAGTTTGCCCGCCACCGGCGGCGTACGCGCGGAACAGGTCCCGCTGCACCGGGCGGGCCTGTCGCAGCCCGCGCAGCATGTTGAGGTAGACCGGCACGAAGGCCGCGATTCCGGCGATCGCCTGACGACCGAACTGGCTCGACGCGCCGAACATCGTGTTGAACAAGGGTGTGAGGGCGACGATCGGGACGACGGCGATCGCCGCGACGACCGGGGCCGCCATGAGGTCGATCGGTCGAGCCCATGCCGCGATTCCCGCGGCGATGATGGCGAGGATGCTGCCGCACACCAGTCCGACGAACGCGTTGCCACCGGTGATCCAGGCGTCTTCGACGATGATCGCGGTGTGTGTGGTGAGCGCCTCGACGATCGCCGTCGGGCTGGGCAACATGCGAGGTGTCACGTGGGCGACGTCGACGAGCAGCTGCCATGTCACAAGGACGATCACGCCTACGGCGATGGGAGCGATGATCCGCATCGCCTGGTCGCGTGTGCGCAACGGCACCGTCGCGCTGCTCATCGTTCGTTCGCCCGTTCGACGGGTGCGCCGTGAAGCGCCTCGCGCACCGCGGTGACGCGGTCGAAGAACTCGGGGGCTTCGCGCAGCTGCTCGGTGCGGGCATCGCCGAGGGGCACATCGACGATCTGAGAGATGCGCCCGGGCCGTGCCGACATCACCACGACGCGCTCCGAGAGGAATACCGCTTCGGGAATGGAGTGCGTGACGAACACCACGGCCGCGCCGGTCTCCGACGCGATGCGCGCAAGCTCGGTCTGCATGCGCTCGCGTGTCATCTCGTCGAGCGCGCCGAACGGCTCGTCCATCAGCAGGAGCTTGGCGTCTTCGGCAAGCGCGCGCGCAATGGCGACGCGCTGCTGCATTCCGCCCGAGAGCTGATCCGGGTAGTGCGACGTGAAATCCGACAGGCCGACCATCGCCGCGAGCTCGGCCACGCGCGCGGCGCGCTCTTTCTTCGCGATGCCGTGCAATTCGAGAGGAAGCGCGATGTTCGCCTCAACCGTGCGCCAGGGCAAGAGCCCCGCCTGCTGGAACGCGATGCCGTAGTCCTGGTCTTGTCGGGCGCGCGCGGCCGTCTTGCCGAACACTTCGATCTCGCCGCCGGTCGGCTGATCGAGATCGGCAATCAACCGCATGAGCGTGGACTTGCCGCATCCCGACGGCCCGATGAGCGAGACGAACTCGCCCGCGACCACCTCGAGGTCGACACCTGCGAGCGCGTTCACCGTCCCGCCCTTGGTGGCGAACTGCTTTTCGACGCCGACGGCGCGCACGGCCAGCGCGGTCAGGGGGGAGTCGTTCATGCGGTCGCTTCTCCTCTGCGGTACGGGGTGAGGCTCGCGCCGAGCAACGCGACGGAGCCAGCGGCGATCAGCCCGAGAAGGACCGCGCCGAAGATGGGGGCCCACGGAATCGCGGGGTCAGACGATGCTTGACCGGCGAACTGAATCAGCATGCGCCCGAGGCCTCCGCGCATGCCGATCGAGACTTCTGCGACGACCACGCCCACCACCGCGTTCGCTGCGGCCAACCGCAGCGCCGGCAAGAGGTAGGGGACGGATGCCGGGAGCCGCAGCGATCTAAGCGTCGCTCGATATCCCGCGTCGTAGCTGCGCATCAGATCGACGTGGATCGCTTCGGGCGAAGACAGTCCGCGCAGGGCCCCGATCGCGACGGGGAAGAACGCCAGATACGAGGCGATGACGGCAACCGACAGCCATTGCGGCCACGGGAAGCCACCCCGATCGATCTGGGTGCCGATGCTGGCGACGACGGGGGCGAAGGCGATGAGTGGCACCGTCTGCGAGACGACGATCCAGGGGAGCAGTCCCCACTCCGCGAGGCGGAAGCGCTGCATCACGAGGGCGAGCGCGAAACCCACGGCCACGCCGATGAGCCACCCCACCGCTGCGATCCCCAGGGTGAGGAGTGCGGCTTCGGAGACCGCGAGCCACAGCGGCGGGGTGTCGGTACCGCCGGTGGGCTCGAACAGCCGCCCCCACATCGTCCATACGTGCGGCATGGCGCGGTCGTGAGTGCGGGGGAGGATGCGCAGACCCGACTGCGGATCGTCGGCCGAGCCGCCGATCACGACCCCGTCGTCGGGCCCCAGGAACTTGTATAGCTCCCACAGCACGATGACCGTGACGACGCCCAGCGCGCCCCACGCCCATGCCGAAGCCCTTCGTGAGCGGGCTGTCATGCCTTGGCCGTGACATGCTGCGAGAGTGCGGGGATGACCTTCTCGCCGTACACCCGCATGGTTTCCTCTTTGTTGTCGTGCTGGAGGTAACCGGCGAACTGCGTCACGCCGAGCTCGCGCAGCTGCTCGAGTTTGGCGATGTGCTCTTCCGCCGTCCCGAGGATGCAGAAGCGGTCGACGATCTCGTCGGGAACGAAGTCGACGTGGTCGTTCTCGGCCCGACCGTGACTGTTGTAGTCGTACCCGGTGCGCCCAGAGATGTAGTCGGTCAGAGCTTGCGGCACGTCACCGTGGGTGCCGTACTTGGCGACGATGTCGGCGACGTGGTTGCCCACCATTCCGCCGAACCACCGGCACTGCTCGCGCATGTGCTCGATGTCATCGCCGATGTACATGGGCGCTGCGACGCAAAACGCGATCTCGTCCGGGTCACGGCCGGCCGCCGCTGCGGCATCCCGAACCGTCTTGATCATCCACGCGGCGATGTCGACGTCGGCGAGCTGGAGGATGAAGCCGTCACCGACTTCGCCGGTGAGCTTCAGCGCCATCGGACCGTACGCGGCGACCCACACGTCGAGCTCGGAGCCGCGACTCCACGGGAACTGCAGCGTCGCTCCCTTGTATTCGACAGGGCGAGAGTTGCCGAGCTCGCGGATAACGTGGATCGACTCCCGCAGCTCGGCCATCGTCACCGGCTTGCCGTTGGTGACGCGCACGGCCGAGTCGCCGCGGCCGATGCCGCAGATCGTGCGATTGCCGTACATCTCGTTGAGCGTCGCGAACACCGACGCAGTGACCGTCCAATCGCGGGTCGCGGGATTCGTCACGAAGGGCCCGACGACGATGCGCTTGGTTGCGTTCAGGATGGCCGAGTGAATGACGTACGGCTCTTGCCACAGCAGGTGCGAGTCGAACGTCCACACGTGACTGAAGCCGTGTGCTTCTGCCAGCTGGGCCAGCTGCACGGTGCGCGCGGCGGGCGGATTGGTCTGCAGGACGACACCGAAGTCCATGGGCTTGTTCATACCGGCCGCCTCACACCAGGTACTGCGACAGGCCGCGCTTGATGAAGCGCCCATCGCCCTTGGCGCCAAGGTACTGGCCGTCGTCCACGATGACCTTGCCGCGCGAGATGACCGTGTCGACGTGCCCGTCGATCTCGAAGCCCTCCCACGCGGAGTGGTCCATGTTCATGTGGTGCGTCTTGCCCGTGGGGTTGCCCTGGTCATCGACCGGCATGCCGATCGAGGTGTGCCCGTTCGGGTCGTACACCACGATGTCGCCGTCCGCTCCGGGAGCGATCACGCCCTTCTTGCCGTACATGCCGAACATGCGCGCCGGTGTGGTCGACGTCAGCTCGACCCAGCGCTCGAGCGTGATCTTGCCGGTCACGACCCCCTGGTACATGAGGTCCATGCGGTGTTCGATCGACCCGATGCCGTTCGGGATCGCGCGGAAGTCGGTGAGTCCGAGCTCTTTCTGATCCTTCATGCAGAACGGGCAGTGGTCGGTCGAGACCATCTGGATGTCGTTGGTGCGCAGCGCCTGCCACATGTGGTCTTGGTGCCCCTCTTCGCGCGAGCGGAGGGGCGTCGAACACACCCACTTCGCCCCTTCGAACTCGCCCCACTCGTCGCTGCGTGCGCCGAGCTGCTCTTCGAGCGACAGGTACAGGTACTGCGGGCAGGTCTCGCCGAACACGTTTTGCCCGTTATCGCGCGCCCACGCGAGCTGCTGCACCGCCTGCTTCGCGCTCACGTGCACGACATACAGCGGCGCGCCGGTGAGGTTCGCCAGCATGATCGCGCGGTGGGTGGCTTCTTCTTCCATCTGCCACGCGCGCGCGATGCCGTGGTAGTACGGCGCGGTCTTGCCCTGCTCGGCCAACTGCGCCGCGAGCACGTCGATCGCGGGGCCGTTCTCGGCGTGCATCATCGTCATGAGGCCGGTGTCGCGCGAGACCTGCATGGCCTTCAGCACCTGCGCGTCGTCGGAGTAGAAAACGCCCGGGTAGGCCATGAACAGCTTGAAGCTCGAGATTCCTTCGTCGACGAGCCCGCGCATCGCCGCGAGCGAGTCATCGTCGACGCCGCCGACGATCTGGTGGAAGCCGTAGTCGACGGCGCAGTTGCCGGCGGCCAGCTCGTGCCAGCGCGCGAGCCCGTCCTGTACGCGCTCGCCGTAGCGTTGCACGGCGAAGTCGACGATGGTCGTCGTGCCGCCCCAGGCCGCCGCGCGGGTGCCGGTTTCGAACGTGTCCGACGCGTTGGTGCCGCCGAACGGCAACTGCATGTGGGTGTGGGCATCGATGCCGCCCGGAATCACGTACTTCCCCGTGGCGTCGACGACAGTGTCGACGGATGCCGCGACATCCGTGCCGAAGAGGTGTGAGTCCGGCTGCAGAACCGCCGAGATGGTCTCGCCGTCGATGAGGACGTCCGCGGGCCCGCGTCCGGTGGCCGAGACGACGGTGCCGCCCTTGATCAGTGTGGTGCTCATGTTCAGTTCCCTACGGTTCGGCTCACGGCTGCGCGATCTTGGTGTACGAGTCGGGTCGGCGGTCGCGGTAGAACTGCCAGTCGTCGCGCATCTGCTGCACCATGTCCATGTCGAGGTCGCGGATCAGGACCTCTTCGTCTGTGCTCGAGCCGCGGTCGCCCACGAAGTTTCCGCGCGGGTCGATCACCTGGCTGGTGCCGTAGAAGTCGACGGCCAGTTCGCCGTACTCGTTGTCCTCGCGGCCCACGCGGTTCGGCTGGAGCACGAAGTAGCCGTTCGCGACGGCGGCGCACGGGCCTTCGACCTCCCACAGGCGGTTCGACAGCCCGGGCTTCGTGGCGTTCGGGTTGAACACCATGTGTGCGCCATTGAGGCCGAGCTCGCGCCACCCTTCGGGGAAGTGGCGGTCGTAGCAGATGTACATGCCGATCTTTCCGACGGCGGTGTCGAACACGGGGTACCCGAGGTTGCCGGGACGGAAGTAGAACTTCTCCCAGAAGCGATCCAGATGCGGCAGGTGGTGCTTGCGATACTTCCCCAGCACGGTGCCATCGGCATCCACAATCACTGAGGTGTTGTAGTACACGCCGGTGATGTCTTCTTCGTAGATCGGGAGGATCATCACCATGTTGAGCTCCTTCGCGAGCGCGGCGAAGCGCGTCACGATGGGGCCGTCGGCGGGTTCCGCATAGCGGTAGTACTTCTTGTCTTCGGTGATGCCGAAGTAGGGGCCGTAGAAGAGCTCCTGAAAACAGATGACCTGCGCGCCTTGCTCTGCCGCGTCTCGCGCGAACTGCTCGTGTTTGTCGAGCATCGAGGCCTTGTCGCCCGTCCACGTCGTCTGGGTGATCGCCGCACGTACCGTCGTCATCGTGTCTCCGTCCTGGCTCAGCTGAGCGCTGTAATGCCGCCGCCGATGGGGAGGATCGGGTGAGCCTCCCTGCTCCCTGATCATTCAGGCCCGACATTTCCCACCGGTTTCGGCCTGTGTCGTGACAGTAAAGCCTCGCGGCGATGCGCGGCAAGGGGTGAGTGAATACATCTCTGGGTGGATGCCGCGCCCCGGCCCCCTGGAATAGCGTGAGAGCGTGTTCCGCCCGTTGAAGACCTCTCAGGTCGTCGTCGACGTGTCGGTGGCGGTGTTCTTCGCCCTCGTCGCATTGCCGATCGAGATCGGTGTGGCGCAGGGCGTGTGGGCTTTTTCGCTCGTGCTGGCGAGTGCGGTCGCGATCACGCTGCTGTTCGCCGCGGGGCTCGCATTGCGGCGTGTGTCGCCCGGCTTGGCGCTGGGTTTCGTGTGGGCTGGCGCTCTGGTGCAAGTGGCGCTGCTGCGCCCGCCGAGCTTCGTTGACGTCGCGATCTTCGGTGTGCTCTACGCCACGGCGGCGTACGGAGGTCGCGTCGTGTTCTGGCTGGGGTTTGCCAGCACGTTCGTCGGCGCGGCGGTGATCAGCGGCTACCTGGTGGTCGGCCCAGGATTCAATCCGAGCGGGTTGAGCTGGAGCAGCATCCCGGTTCTGTTCGCGGTGCTCGTTGCGGCGGCTTTCGCGTTGGGTTTGGCCTGGACCATCGGCGCCCTGGTGCGCACCGCGAGGCGTGCACGCGCGACGCGCGAGGCGCAACAACGTGCCGAAGCGGATGCCATGGCCGAGCAGGAGCGCGTGCGCATTGCGCGCGACATGCACGACGTCGTCGCGCATTCGTTGGCCGTGATCGTCGCCCAGGCCGATGGTGCCCGGTATGCCGTGCGGGCGGCAGAGTCGCCAGGGCCGTCCGGCGCCGCCCGGTCCGCCGCCGTGGAGGCACTCGGCACAATTTCCTCGACGGCGCGCGCAGCGCTTGCGGACGTGCGCGTGCTGCTCGGGCAGCTACGCCATCAGCAGGACGCGGGGCCGCAGCCGGTGCTCGCCGACGTGGAGGCGCTGTACGCGCAGGTTCGCGCTGCGGGTGTTGATTTGCGGGTGGATGTCGACCCTGCTCCCGAGCAGGAACCGCCTGCCGCTGTGCAGCTCGCGGTTTACCGTGTCTTGCAGGAGGCCCTCACCAATGCGCTGCGGCACGGTGGTGGCGCGGTGTCGGTGGGTCTGGCGTGGCATCGTGATCACGTCGCGCTGGTCGTGGTGAACCCGCTGCGAACCGCCGAGGGCGTGCTGCGCGCCGATTCGGCGCACGGCGCAAACCAGGTCGGGCACGGGATCATCGGGATGCGCGAGCGCGCGCAGCTTGCGGGCGGTCGCCTCGACGCGGGCCCTGAGGGAGAGGTCTTCGCCGTGCGCGCGAGAATTCCAATCGGTGGTGCCGCGTGAATGCGATCCGGGTGGTGTTGGTCGACGACCAGGCGCTCTTTCGCGCGGGCATCCGCATGCTCATCGATTCGCAGCCCGACCTCGAAGTGGTGGGTGAAGCGTCGGACGGCCGCGAGGGCGTGATGGTGGTGCGTGAGGTGCGACCCGACGTTGTGCTGATGGATATTCGGATGCCGGTGCTGGACGGGCTGGCGGCGACGGCGGAGCTGCTGGGCGATGTCGACCCGCCGCGCATCGTGATGCTCACCACGTTCGATCTCGATGAGGCGGCTGCGCGGGCCATTCAACAGGGAGCAAGCGGGTTCCTGTTGAAGGATGCCGAGCCCGAGTTCTTGCTAGCGGCGATCCGCACCGTCCATGCGGGATCGGCCGTGATCGCGGCGTCGGCGACTCGTGATCTGTTCGCGCACTTCTCCGGGCCGACTGCGCGCCCGGTGCCGGCGAGTTGGGCGGCGCTCACCGATCGTGAGCGAGAGATCTTCGGCCTGGCCGCGCGCGGACTGTCGAACGCCGAGATCGCGGCCCGGGAGTTCTTGTCGGAGGCGACCGTCAAGACGCACATCAGTCGCATCCTGACGAAACTCTCGCTGCGCGACAGGGTGCAACTGGTGGTGTTCGCGTTCGATCACGGCCTCGCCTGACGCGCGACGTCGGGATGCGGCGGCACCCGGTCGGCTGGGCCTCAGGAGGGCAGCGATTAGAACGGCGCGGGATCGTTCGCGTGAGCGAATCGGTGCGCGTGCACGCGCCGCGGCGGCACGGGATCGGACTCGGCGTCGGTGGCGAAGCGCACGCTGCTCGTCGGGTGGTCGGGATAGACCCGCCCGGTGGGACTCGTCCAATGGAGGATGCCGTCACGTGATTGCGTGACCTTCCATGGCGTGTGGTGTTTGAGTGTGTGGTGCCGCCGACACAAATGGGCGAGGTTGCCCACACTCGTCGTGCCGCCGTGGGCCCAATCGATGGTGTGATCGGCGTCGCTTCGACTGGCGGGTTGTCGGCAACCGGGGAACCTACAGTGCTGGTCGCGAACGGTGAGGAATCTTCGCATCTTCTTTGATGGCCGATACCTGTCTACGGCCACAACCCGGCCGGATACGGGGTGGGTGAGGATGCGGTCCCAGCCGGGCGCGTGTGCCGCGAGTTCGCGGGCCGTGTCGGGGTGGATCGGCCCGTGCCCGGCGAGTGTCGTCGCGTCGAACGGATCATCAACGGGTGAATCGAGCAGCGTGAGCGCGGGAATCGTGACCTGGACGGTGGCTCGGATCGCACCGAGTCCGGTCTCGCGGTCACCGATGTGCGCCATCGGGTCGGCCGTGAGGAGCAGATCCGCGAGGAGATCGAAGCGGATCTCGTCGAGCGTGCGGCGCGCGTCCGCAAGATCCTTCGCGCGGTCGCGCGCCGCGTCGCGCACGGCCGCGAGTCGTTCGGCGTCATCCTCGGTGTCGGCTTCGCGGGCGGCTCGTTCAGCTGCCTTCACCTCGGCGCGCGCATCGCGTAGGGCTGAGGCATCCGCATCACGGACAGCGATTCCCATGGTGGTCAGGCGGGCGACGAGCCCGTGGATCAGCACCGCCGGGCCGGTCGCGTGCAGCTCGGCCATGCCGTCGTCGAGATCGAACGCCCGTGCGGATCGGGTCTTGGCGGCCGCGGCGTGGCGTTCGCGAATCGACTCGTCCAGAAACCACTGCGCACGGATCTTCGCGACCTCGCGCAGGCGCGACACGGATTCGGCCTCTGCGTAGTCGAGCACGCTGTTCTCGAACTCAGCGATCATCTCGGGCCCTGTGATCCGATCGCCGGCTTCGAGGATCGCTCGGGCGTGCGCGAGCGAGATGCGCCCGGAATGCAGCGACGCCACCGTCTGGCGAAACGAGCTCACCAGGCGTTCCGCGTCACCCAGACGCCCTTGCACCGTGCGGTCGGAGACCCGCAGCGCGGACGAGAGTTCCGCCGCGACGCTGCGATGCGCCAGCTCGGTGTCGGACTGTGTGGGCGTAGCATCCGCCCACTCTTGTGCAATCTGACTCGCCTCGGCAAGCGCATGCAGTTCTTCTGCTTGCAGGGCAGCGATGCGTCGGTGAATCTCGGCGACCTTCGCCACCACCGGATCGAGCTTGGCCGCGGCCGCATCCGCCGCGGTGACATCGGCGGGAGTGGGGGTCATGGGTATAAGCCTACCATGAGTTTCGAAAATTTGTTCGATAAGTTTGTCGAGAATCCGTGATGCGGATGGTCGATCGTGACTGCGCCGCACCGGCATCCGATCTGCACTTATCCTCTCGCGGACCTCGGACATTCACCCGGCCAGGAGACGTCGCGAATCATCCTTGCGATGGATGCCGATGCGCCTCTCGGCCGACGCGGGACTTCGCGTGCGATTCGTAGCGTCGGAGGCATGCAGATCACATCAACCGACATGAATCTCGCCGCCCGTGTGCAGCGACTGACGAAGATTTACGGACGCGACGCGAGCGAAGTGTGCGCACTCGACGGGGTCAGCGTCGGGATCCGGCGCGGCGAATTCACCGCGATCATGGGGCCCTCCGGCTCGGGAAAGTCCACGCTCATGCACATCATGGCGGGCCTCGATGCCCCCACCTCAGGTCAGGCATGGATCGGCGACACCGACATCACCGGCCTGAGCGACCTCGAGCTCACCGTGCTGCGCCGGCGCCGCGTGGGGTTCGTCTTTCAGGGGTTCAACCTGATCCCCACGCTCGACGCGCGCGGGAACATCATGCTTCCGTTCGACCTCGACGGGCGGCGACCCAGCGCCCTCGAGGCAGCGCGCATCGACGGGCTCGTCGAAACGCTGGGGTTGGATGCCCGGCTGGGCCATCGACCGCACCAGCTCTCCGGGGGTCAGCAGCAACGCGTAGCGATCGCGCGAGCTCTCGCCACCGCACCTGACCTCGTGTTCGCCGACGAGCCGACCGGCAACCTCGACTCGCGGTCGGGGCGGGAGGTGCTGTCGCTGCTCGCGACGGCGAGCCGCGAGCACGGACAATCGATCGCGATGGTGACGCACGACCCGATCGCGGCCAGCCACGCCGACCGCGTGCTGTTCCTCGGAGACGGCCGGATCGTCGCCGACAAGCCGCGGCAGAGCGCGGAGGAGATCTCGGCCTACATGCTCGCCGCCGAGCTCGGGACCGCCGGGGTGGGCTTGGCCGACGCGGGCGCTGCTGAGCCGACCGCGACCGGGGTGGTGCGGTCATGAGCACTCTCGCCGTCCATCCAGACCGTCGCACTGCGAGCGCGACCCACACCCCGGCCGAATCATCCACCGCATGGTTGCGCGAGCGCGGCATGGGTGCGAGCGTGCTGGTCGCCGCTATCTCGACGACCTTCGGCGTTGTGTTGCTCTCGGCGACGGCATTCCTCGCCGAGATCTTGCGGACGAACCCGTACGTCGGTGACAGCGAGACGCTCGCAGCGGTCCTGGCGATCCTGAGCATCCTGTTGATCGGCGTTGCCGTGTACGTGGCGGCAATCGTCACCGCCAACACGTTCTCGACCGTCATCGCGGGTCGTACTCGGCGGATCGCGTTGATGCGCCTGATCGGGGCATCCGCGTCATCTCGACGGACAGAAGTCGCACGTCAAGGACTCATCGTCGGCGTAATCGGTGCTGCGTGCGGGCTTGTCGTGGGCGTCGCCCTTTCAGCGCTCGGCGCGACGATCGCGGTGAGGATGCTCCCCCTCGGCGACATCGAGTTCTCGGCACTGCGCCCCGAGGCGGTGATCCCCGCGGTAGTCGTCGCGCTGACGACGTGGGTGTCGGCGTGGGTGGGCTCGCGCGCCGTGCTCGCGGTCACGCCGCTCCAGGCGCTCGGCACGTCGGTCGAGTCGCCGCATGAGGTGCTCGTGGCGAAGCTGGCTCGCAACACCGTGGCGGTCGCGCTGTTGATCATCGGCGGGGCGCTCATCGCTCTCGGAGTCTTGGCGGGGCTGGTAACGCCGCTGGGCGTCGTGGTCGCATTCTTCGGCGGCATCCTCTCCTTCACCGGGCTCGCGCTGGGAGCGACGCTGATCATGCCGCCGGTGCTGCGTCTGGTGGGGCGGATGTTCGGCGCGTCCGTGCCGGCTCGCCTCGCCGCCGAGAACGCGTTGCGGTACCCCGCGCGTTCGTCGCGCATGGCGATCGGAGTGGTGATGGGCGTCACGCTGGTGACCATGTTCGCCGTGGCGCTCGAGTCATCCAAGGCGGTGCTCGCAGCGTCCGGAGGCGGAGAGTTGCCACCCGAGATGGAGGCACTCATCGACACGTTCTCGGCCATCATGATGGGCATCGTCGCGATCTCTGCCGTGATCGCCGGGGTGGGCCTGGTCAACCTGCTCACGCTCGGCGTCGTGCAGCGTCGGCGTGAGCTCGGCCTGCTGCGCGCGTTGGGCGTGGCCAGCTCGCAGGTGCGGCGCATGGTGCTGCTCGAAGCCGCGCACGTGACGATCACGGCGACGGCGCTCGGGCTGCTACTAGGAGTCGTGTACGGCTGGGCGGGTGCGCAATCGCTACTGGGTTCGGTGCCGATTCCGCCGGAGTTCGCACCCGCGACCTTCGTGTGGCCGGCTGTGCCGGTGTGGCCCGTCGTGGTCATCGTGGCTGCGACGGCCGTGCTCACGCTGGTGGCGACCATCATTCCGACGCGCTTGGCGACGAGCGTCGCTCCCGTCGAGGCGCTTGTGGAGTAGGCGCGCGCGGGAACCGTCGAGCGGGGCGGGTTGCAGGGGCGCGACGCGCGCGCCCCGCGACCCGTCGTGCGCGTCGCATCCCGCGACCCGTCGCGCGCGTCGCATCCCGCGACCCGTCGTGCGCGTTCCATGTCCCGCTCATATGGCGCAACACGCCGGTGGGATGCGCGAAAGCCCACACAATGTGACCAATGAAGCGGGCCGGGTTGTGCGGGCGCCGCGTTCATATGGCGCAACACGCCGGTGGGATGCGCGAAAGCCCACAATATGGCGCAAATGAATGGCGCGGGGGTACCGACGCAGGGCGTGCTCTGTGACGGCGCACGCGGCCGAGACGCGGGGCCCGGCGCCTAAGCGTTCTCCGCGGCGCCCCGGCGGCCCCGGCGGCACCGGCGGCCCCGGCGGGCTCGGCGGGCGAAGCGCGCCTGCTCGGCGCGCCCGCTCGGCGACCCCGTGCCTACGCGTGCCCCGCGTCGACCTCGGTGGGCTCGGACGCTGGGTCGTGGGCCCACGTCGGCGCCAGCGCACGAATCCGCGCCGCGCGCCATTGCCACGTGGCCCACAGCACGGGCCACAGTGCGAGGGCGGTCGGCCCACCGATCACGAGGCGGTCGCGCCACAGAGTCTTCGTCGGGTCGCCCGGCGCTGGCGAAACCGCCATCTGGTGGTCCCACACGTCGAGGCTCGCCAGCGGTCCCGTCAGCGGTATGCCGCTGTCGCGCAGGATGCGCACCGGCCCGTGCGCGGACGCGGTCTCACGCTCGCTGATGTGGATGAACTGCCGACCGATCGGAATGCCACCCAGCGCCGACAGTTGCACCGGAATGTCCGCGCCGGGCGCCCACGTCGTCGGCAGCCCCGTGGTTTCGAGCGGCGTGAGGTCGACGAGCGGGCCGTAGAGTTCCCCCACTGCGCGGGGGGAGTGCAGCGCTCGCCACGCGGCATCGGAATCGCAGTCGATCACCATCTTCAAGAGAATCCGCATGCTTCAGTCTGTCACTCGCGATCGTCGCTCAAGCGGTCACATCGCGCAGTCTCGGCGGATTTAGGCTGGATGGATGCCGAATCAAGCCTTCGACCAGTCGACCTACCAGGTGCGGTTTGACTGGGGGCTAAGTGGTCTCGAGCGCCTTGCGCCGGCGGACATCGTGGTCGTCGTCGACGTGCTGAACTTCTCGACCCATGTCATCGCCGAGTTCGAGTCCGGACGTGAGGTGGTTCCGGATGCCGCCACCGCCGCGCCGGGGTTCGATGGCGCGCCGATCGCGGCGCTCGCTGGCCGCAGTGACGGAACTGTGTTGCTCGCGACCCATCGCAACTGCGGTGCCGTCGCGCGGGAGGTCATGCGCGTGCAGACCGAGCGGGGAACGCGCACGAGCGTTGCCGTCATCGCCGCGGGCGAGCGCGACGGGCTCGACGATGCCCTGGTCGAACGCGACGGACTTGAGGCTGCCGCGGGAGCGTTCGCGCACGGACAATCAGGCGCGGTCCGTTTCGCCGTCGAAGACTTCCTCGGCGCGGGGGCGGTCATCGCGGCGCTCGGCGATCTGGGAATCGACCACTGCTCGCCTGAGGCCGTCGCCGCAGCGGAGGCCCATCGGGCACTGCGCGGTGCGACCCGCCACCTGTTGAGTGCGAGCGGCACCGGGCGCCAACTCGCCGCCGCGGGGCAGGGTCATGCACTGGCCGCCGCGCTCGCTGCGGGCGAGTCGGCCGTGGTGCCTCGTTTGCGCGCCGGCACGTTCACGCACTGACCCACCAGCGCCCGTACCCCGCCCGCCGCGTCGAGTGCACGTGATGTCGTCGAGTGCACGGGAAATCCGTCGCCGATAAGGGGTGTTCTCGGCGATTACACGTGTACTCGGCGAGCGAAGGATGCGCACGGGGTGTGGGGTAGCGCGAGAGGTGGGGTAGCGGGAGAGGTGGGGTAGCGCGGGTGAGGTGGGGTAGCGCGGGTGAGGCGGGGGCCAGCGCGGGCGCTCAGGCACCCCCCGCCCCAGCGCCTGTGCTCAGGCGCCCCCGCGCCGCAGCTGCGCCGCAGCGTCAGCGCGGCGTCGCGGCGGCCAGGCGAGTTGCGGGCGTGATCTCGCGCCGGTGCCACGCGAAGAGGTACCGGTCGTCGTAGCGCGGCGCGCACTTCACGCACGATGCGGCGCGGGTCGGGCGCCGGTGGCGGTACGCCGTGTGCCCCGCGGGGCACACTCCCACCCACGGCGCGAGCTCGGTGGCGGTCTCTCCGTGGTGCGTCGTGCCTCCGACGTACCCCAAGTCGCGCGCGACGCGCTTCCAGGCAACGCCGTGCCCGGCGCCGGCGCCGGCGAGGGCATGCGCCACCTCGTGCAGCAACGTCTGATGGTTGGTGTCGTCGTCGTAGCGCGCTGCTAAGTACCGAGACACGCTGATGCGTTTGCGCGTGTAGTCGCAGAGGCCGGCGCGGCGCTTGGCGTTGTCGAAGCCGAAGCTCCACGACTCGTCGAGATGGGTGGTGATCAGCGCCTCAGCCCACTGGCGCACACGGTTCAGATCAGACATGCGGGAAGGTTAGAACAAACCTACGACACTCGATCGGGGTCAGCTGGCCACGGCCTCGGCGGCGCGACGGCGCTCGACCGTGTCGATCGCGAGGAGGATCGATTCGAGTTGATCGTCCGAGGCTCCGGCATCCTGTCGCAGAAACAGCGCGCGCTTGAAGTCGCGCCGGGCGTCTTCGAGTTCACCGGCGTCGAAGTTCACCTTGCCGCGGTGCTGGTACGCGAACGCGGCGATGCCAGCCCAGCCCTGCCCTTCGGCTTCTTCGGCGCACGTCGAGAGTTCTTGTTCGGCGGCCGCGTAGGCGCCGCGGGCCTGCTGGATAGTGGCGTGCAGAATGCGCGCGCGCAGGAGATCCTTGCGCGTGCCGGCCATGCGGGCCACGCGCACCGATTGCTCCGAGATGACGAGGGCGTCGTCGGCGCGCCCCAGTACTTTCAGCAGCCACACGCGCTCGAGCAGAGCGGGCAGGGAGCGCTGTTCGCCGATCTCGTCGAGCCGTTCTTGGCACTGAGCCGTGTTGACCTTCTCACGCAGAGTTTCGGGGTCGTACCCGAGAATGAAGCTCACCGTGACTCCCTTCGCCGCGCCGTGGATCGCCCCTCCAGTGTGCCCCGCGGGCGAGTGATCTACGCTCTCGGCACGCCGGGCTGCGGCATCCGATTCACCTCTCGAAGAGCGTCGAGGCAGGTTTCGGCGAGTCGGTCGCGTCGCCGTCGACGGCCACGCGCGCTCCCCGCGCGAACTCGTCGACTTCGCGGCCTTCGGCCACTTTCGCGGGGTGGGGTCCTGCGGCCATGAGGCGCGGGAGCCACGCAGTGGGGAGGGGGTGAGCGGATGCCGCGACCACCAGGTTTCCGAAGCGTCGGCCCTTCAGCGTTTGCACCTCGGCGAGGATGATCACGTGTTCGAGCACGCGCGAAATCGTCGCCACTTGGCGGCGGGCGAACGCGAGGCCTGCGCCGTCCGCGACGTTGACGAGCAGCACCCCTTCGGGGGCGAGGTAGCGCGCGGCTTCGGTGTAGAACTCGACGGTGGTGAGGTGGGCGGGGGTCTGCGCGCCGGAGTACACGTCTGACACGACGAGGTCGGCAGCACCGACGAGGGCAGCGGGTAGTCGGCCCAGGCCCGCCCGGGCGTCGCCGATGCGCACGCGGATCTGCGCTCCGCGCGGGAGCGGCAGGTTCTCGCGCACCAGGTCCCACAGTGCCGGCTCGAGTTCGACGACCTGTTGCCGTGATCCCGGGCGCGTGGCCTCGATGTACCGGGGGAGAGTGAGCCCACCAGCACCCAGATGGATGGCGGTGAGCGGCTGGCGAGGGAGTCGCAGTTGGTCGATCACCGCGCCCATGCGGGCGACGTATTCGAAGCTCAAGTGGGTCGGATCGTCAAGGTCGACGTGCGATTGCGGCGTGCCGTCGACGTCGACTTCCCACCCTGAGCCGAACTGTGCGGGCACGATCCGTGCGAGCGTGCCGTCCAGCAAGCGTGCCTGCGGGGCGGGAGTGTCGTTCTTCGCGCGCGCCATGACGATCACGGTAGTCGGATGCCACGACAGCCGCCGCGCGCGGGTTCCCCGCTACCGTTGTGCCATGGGTGCGATCGACCTGAACGCCGACCTGGGTGAGAGCGTCGACGGCGTGCCGACGGCGGATGATGACGCCATGTTCGCCGTGATCTCCAGCGCGAGCATCGCGTGCGGTGGGCACGCCGGGGATGCGGTGTCGATGCGCGAGTCGGTGGCACGCGCGCGCGAGTGTGGTGTCGCGATGGGCGCGCACCCCTCGTACCCCGACCGGCCGAACTTCGGGCGCGCCGCAGTCGTGATGGACGCGCCAGACCTGCGCGCGAGTGTCGCGCAACAGCTCGCGGCGCTCCTCGAGGCCGGGGCAGATCTGCAGTACGTCAAACCCCACGGTGCGCTGTATCACGCGGTGATCGGTGACGCCGAGCACGCTCGTGCGCTCGCCGCGGCCGTCGCCGATGCCTCGGATCGGATTGGTCGACCGCTGCCCGTTTTGGGTATGCCGGGGCACATCGCTCGAGCCGCAGCGGACGCGGGATCGCCGTTCGTACTCGAGGCGTTTCTCGATCGCGGGTACCAGGGCGACGGGATGCTCGTCCCGCGCACGCAACCGGGCGCGCTGTTGCACGATGCGGACGAGGTCGCGGTGCGCGCGGTGCGCCTGGTTCGCGAGGGCGTGGTCGAGACGGTCACCGGTGGCGTGGTCGGGGTGGATGCCGCCTCGCTGTGCCTTCACGGCGATACCCCCGAGGCGGTCGAGATGGCGCGCGCGGTGCGTGCCGCGCTCGTCGACGCCGGCATCGCGGTGCGCGCTCCTTGGTCAGACGTGACATGAGGGCGACATGACGACGTCGTCGCAGGACGCGGGGACCCCGCAAGGCAGCGCGCCCCCGCAGGCGCTGGCCGTCCGCCCCATGGGTGAGAGAGCCCTCCTCGTCGAGCGGTTGACTCTCGCCGAGGTGATGGCGCTCGCTGAGGCACTGCGCGAGAACCCTCCCGAAGGCGTCGTCGAGATCGTGCCCGCGGCCCGCACGGTGCTCGTGCGGTGCGACATCGCGCGCCTGCCGTTGCCTGTCGCGCGGGCATGGATCGCCAAAGTGAGTGAGCGAGCGGATGCTTCTCCCCCCACCCCGGCAACGGCAGATCCCGCGGTGCTCGACGTGGTCTACGACGGCCCCGACCTCGCCAGTGTCGCCGAGGTGCTCGGCGTGAGCGCCGAGGCGCTGGTGCGCGCGCACGCGAGCGCCACGTGGCGCGTTGCGTTCACCGGCTTCGCGCCCGGGTTCGCCTACGTCGCAAGCGCCGAGTGGCCGTTCGCCGTGCCGCGCTTGGCGAACCCGCGCACGCGTGTCCCCGCCGGGTCGCTGGGTCTCGCGGGGGAGTTTTCGGGGGTGTATCCGCGTGAATCGCCGGGCGGGTGGCAGCTGATCGGCCGCACCGATGCGGTGATGTTCGATCCGGATGCCGCATCCCCGGCGCTCCTCGTTCCCGGCGACACCGTGCGGTACCAACCGTGCCATGACCGGGTTGCCGCGCCCCCTCTGAACGACGCGCCCCCACTGAACGCTGCGCCGCCCCTGAACGCTGCATCCCCGGGAATGAACGCCGAGTCCGTGGGGAGACCGGATGCCACGGCCCCCCGGGCGCCGGCCACCGGCATCCGAATCATCGAACCTGGGCTTCTCTCAACCGTGCAGGACCTCGGGCGGCCGGGGGCAGCCGCGCTCGGTGTGTCGCAGTCGGGCGCGCTCGATCGCGGCGCGCTGCGCACCGCCAATCGACTGGTCGGCAACGCCGAGGCGGCCGCGGGCGTCGAAATCACGATGGGTGGGCTGCGCGCCCGGGCCCTGACCGACACGTGGTTCGCCGTGACGGGAGCGTGGGGCACGGTGCGCCTGGACGGCGCGGAGGTCGACCCGTACACCGCGCACGCGTGGCCGGCGGGGAGCGAAGTGCACATCGACTGGTTCGACCATGGCGTGCGCGCCTACCTCGCCATCCGCGGTGGCATCGACGCGCCGCGGGTGTTGCGCTCGCGCGCGACCGACGTGTTGTCGGGCCTCGGGCCTCAGCCCCTTGCGGCAGGGGTCGAACTGGCGCTTGCGAACGAGACGATGGGCGAGGTGCCCGTCGCGCCGCCGCCGGCGTGGGGTGCACCGCACGATGACGAGATCACGGTCGACCTCGCGCCCGGCCCGAGGGTGGACTGGTTCACATCCGCGGCGCGGAGCGCCCTATACGACACCGTCTGGACGGTCTCGAACCAGGCCGACCGTGTCGGCGTGCGGCTGGATGGCGCGGTGCTCGAGCGCGAGCGCACGGGCGAGCTTCCGAGCGAAGGGATGGTTCCCGGGGCAATTCAGGTGCCGCCGGACGGGCGACCCGTGATCCTCCTCGCCGACGGTCCGGTGACCGGGGGCTACCCCGTCATCGCGGTGGCGGCCGCAGCATCCCTCGATCTCATCGCCCAGGCGAGGCCGGGCACGCGCATCCGCTTCCGGCACGCGCGCCCGGCAGAGGCCCGCGACTAGTCGGCCTCGAGGAGGTCGGCGGTCGCGCGAAGGAACGCCGCCATCGCCGCGTTGCGGCTGGGTGCGGCATCCTTCCCTGTTTGTGACGTGCCCCCGGGCATCCCGCCAACAAGCGCCGAGATGGTCCGATCGGGGACGCCGACCGTGAGCAGTGTCGTGTCGGCGAGTGGTTCATCCGCCGTCAGCATGGGCGTCTGCTGGCGCTGATCGCCGAGCGCGGCGACCACCGCATCGACGAACGAGCGGTTCGTATACGACGTGCCGCCGGAGAGCACCTCGAGCGCAGTGCGCGTGAAGACGCCGTGCCCGTTGTTCTCCCACGCGACCTCTTCCGGCATGCACGCCGAGATCGTCACCTCGCGACGGATGATCGCCGGTCGGGCCTTCGTCGTGTTGCGTGCGCGACCGGGTTCGACGGCCACCACGCGCTCGCGCGCAGCCGTCTGCCACGGTTCGGCGACCGGTGCCCCGCGCAGTTCGCGGTAGCGTTCCATAGCCTCTGCCGGCATATCGACCCAGCGCGCGAGACTGTCGGTCGTCGGCGGCGTCGTGACCGCGCGACTGGCCGAGCCCGAGTGGCAGCAGTCCAGGAACAGCGTCACCGACACCCCGTCGGGAATGAGGTCCCAGATCGGGGCCAGATCGTCGTCGACGAGCAGGCGGCCCTGGCGGAAGTCGACCGGGCACCACGCTTCGTCGTACGGCCCGTGTTCGTCTTGCTCGTCCCCGTCCAAGTCATCGACGAACGTCCCGTGCCCCGAGAACTGAATCGCGATGACGTCGCCGGGGGTGGCACTGCCGACCAGCGACACCATCGACTGCACGATGTTGTCGCGCGTGGCATCGGCGTCCAGCAGCAGCGTCACCTCGAAGTCGCGAGAGGTGAGCACATCGGCCCATGCGCGCGCATCGGCGACGGCCCCGCGCAGGGCGTCGCCACCCGGGTACGCGTCCACGCCGATGCACAGGCCGCGCTTGCGCGGGACGACCGGAACCGGCAGAGGCAGCGGTTCGGGCAGCGGCTCGGGAGCGGGTTCGATGGTGCGACTCGCACCGACTGTTTCGAACTCGATGATCGCGTTGGTGCCGGTGATCCGGCGCGCGACGCTGTCCATCGTCTCGGGGTCGTTGTCGAAGCCACCGTGCGTGGTCGACAGGCTGCTCGACCGGGGGTCGCGCTCGGTCTTGCTGAGTACGAGTCGCTCGGCGTTGCCGCGCAGATAGGCGGCCAGGCGATCGTGGCGCCGGAGGTAGGTCTCCATGCCCAGGATGCGCGCCTCGCGCTCGGGTTCGAAGGCATTCGAGACGAGGTACAGCAGCGACTTGCGGTACGCCCACTTCACGTTGTCCTTCCGCTCGAACTCGTCGGTCATCGTGAAGATGCTCAGCTCTTTCACCTTGCGGGCAGCGCCCTGAGCATCCGCGAGGGGAAGCAACTGCGACGCGAAGGTGTCGATGCGCACCGCGGGGGCGAGGAACGACACGCTCTCGAACTCGGGCACGCCGAGCTCGATCGCTGCGGGCACGAAGTGCGAGTGGAAGATCGACCCCGCGCTGTGCCCGACGGCGTGCACCGTGATCGCGCCGGGGTTCGCCTTCATGAACGCCGCGAGGGCGCGCGCGAACTGCCACGCGCCGCCACCGTCGTACGACTTGCCTGCGGTGCGACTCTCGGGTGTCGAGCAGGCCGCCGCGTCGAGCTTCATGTCGTCCCACACGCCGACGCCGCCGATGCCACGGACGGCAGCCTCGATCACACGGTCGGTGACGTCGGTGATGCCGCGCGCGCCGACCGGACGGCGCCCGGTGACGGCATCCGCGATCGCCGACATGCCCCCCGATTGCCACACCATAAACACCGGGTAGGCGCCGTTGCGTCGCCACCAGTCGGCCGTCGACTGCGCGTAGCCCACACCCGCCTCCTTGTTCACCAGGCCGCCGTGCGCCCAGATCACCAGCGGCACCGGGCCGCCCGGATGCGCGTCGATGAACGCCGGCAGGTGCGTGTGGAAGATCTCGTCGATGTCGTCGGAGGTCGTCAGCAGCTCGTCGAGCGTCTTCGGGTTCTTCACCGACTTCTCGGCGAGGCGCCCATCTTCGGTGACGACCACGTGCGGGCGCACTGCCGAGTACGAGAGGGAGCGGATCGAGGTGGCCATGAGGTCGTCCTTTCGGGTGATGCGGGTGATGGTGCGGTCGGGTGATGCGGATGGATGGATCGGATGCCGCGGCAAGCGCTACGTGACGCTCACCACGGTGCGGGGGTCGGCGAACACCGTGAACGCCAGCGCGCTGAGATCGCCGCCGCGCCGCGCGTCCGCGCGTGCCTGCTTCGCGGACTCGCCGACGGGAAGGCCGTCGATGAGCAACCCGCGGTAGAACACGTCGACGAACTGCGACGCGACATCGTCGGCGACGGCCCAATTGCAGCCGACGAACACGCCCGCCCCGCCGCGCAGGAACGCTTCGGCGAACCCGCCGGATCCCGGTTCGCCCGACTGCAGTCGCCCAACATGGCAGGCGCTCAGGAACACCATCGACGCTGGTGGCGCGGTGTCGCCGCCGCCGAGTTCGGGGAGGTCGTCCCGGGCGTCGGACTCGTTGTAGGTAGAGGCTCGCGCGGCGTCGGCAGGATCGTGCGCGGCGAGAATCAGTTGCTGCCCGCGCGGGTCGAGGTCGTGCCAACGACCGTGGCCGGCGAAGTGCAGCAGGTCGAACCCCGCGGTGATCACGTCGCGCAGCTCGGCGGCCGTGGCATCCCTCGACCCCTCAGGCGCCCCGGGCAGATGCGCCCGCAGCGCGGCCACCTCGTCGTCGGTGCGTTGCAGTCGGAGCGAAGGCGACACGTACTCGGGAGCGAGCGTGCGCACGCGGGCCGGCGCCACGCGCACCTCGCGCGGGCGCGGCGCGTCGTAGACCCACCGCGTCAGCCCGGTGTCGGCAAGAAACCACACCCCGCCGTCGGAGGGGGTGCCCGGCGGCGGGGCCAAGTGCACGACTTCCCACGGCACATCGAGTTCGTCGGCCGTCTGCACGATAAGGCCGTCCAGGTCGTCGCGATGCCGCCACAACAGGTCAGCCACGCGCTCGTCGAACAGCGTGCGCGCGATGCGCTCGCCGACCCTTTGCAACAACTCGGTCGCCCGCTCGCGGCGCTCGTCCGCATCGGTGATCTTCGACGCCGCGTCGCGCACCGAGACCAAGCGCGCGTAGACGTCGGCCACGAACGCGGCCTTATCGTCGAGCGGCGTCGTGCACTCGGCGCGCTCGCCGCCGGCCGAGACCGAAATCGTGAGGGTCGACCGCCCCTCGGTCAGCGTTTCGTCGATGCGGATGCTCGGCAGCTCGACGATCTCGGTCGGCCGCCCCGTGGCCGTCCCTTCATGCACCACCAATTCATCGTCGGGTTCGGTGCCCTCGGCCACGACGGTGGCGCTCAGTCGGAACGTCGTCAGCGGCAGATCGATGTCGCCCTGTCGCACCGCAATCGACACGACGGCCCGGGGGAGATCGGTGGCGATCAGCCGGAAGACCGCGACAGCCTCGTCGTCGTCCTCCTCGGGAAGGGTCAGCTCCTGCACCGCGGGTGCGTCATCGGGGTGCTGGATGCCGCGCCCCGACACACTGATCTGCACGGGCAGGCTCGGATCCAGGTCGATGACATCCTCCGCGTGCGCGGTGCCCCTCGTGGGTGTGAGCGCGCGGCGTGACAGGCGCACGCGCACCTCGAACTCGCGGTGCTGGACGAGCGTCGCCGGCATCTCGGCGCCCACGTGCGCCCGCACGGGAGCATGTCGGGGAGACATTTCGGGGGCTGGCTCGGGGGCTGGCTCGGCCATCTCGGCCATGTCGGCCATCTCGAGCGGAACCTCATCGGGCGGCGCATCGCCCACATTCGGCGCGGGGGTGGGCGCCCGTCGTGGGGCCGGTGCGGGTGGAGGCGGTGGGGGAGCAGCCTCGAGACCGCGAGGGATGGGCCGCCGGCGCGAGCGCGGTTCGATGCGTTCGCGCGAGCCGGGTGGGCGGTGGCGGCGCCGCAGGCGCTCGAGCACCACACGAGTCGGCGCCGCGACCACAATGAAGACCGCGCGGTCGTCGACGCCGCGAATGCGCGCTCGGCATACGGCGCCCGCGCGTCGCAACGAGACGACCCTGACCTCGCCGTCCGCGATCACGAGCACCGCCTGCACCTCTCCGACGAGGTGGGGCACGGTGATCTCGATGCGCCCGACGCTCTCATCGCCGTCCACGCGCACGCGGACGGCATCGATGACGCGCACTTCGGTGCCCGTCGACGCGCGAGACACGCGCGCGCGGCCGACGATGTGCGCACCGGTGACGCGCAGACCGCTCCCACGGCGTGTGTCGTCGTTCCCCAGCATCCCGACCCCTTCGATCGGCGCGATGTGCGCGGTTCGAACTACGTGAGGGCGGCGCACCGCCGACTGATACACGGGCGCGACAGTGCGTCTGGGCGCCGTTATACCGCAGCGAAAGAAACTCGTCAACAATTCGGCTGGACATGGCGCGTCGAGGCGCCTATAGTAGGTAGTTGCGCTCTTGGATTCCCCCTGCCCTCATATGGTGGTCGGCTGTGTCTGCGCGTCCCCCGCATGATCTTCGGGTCATCGCGGCGTGGGGCCCGCAGGTTTCGGGGACCGGAGCACTTCACCTGACGACAAGGAAACGAGCCCCTCGCCCGGGCCCACGGAGGTAATCCCCTTGGCTGCTGCGCGCAACGCATCCACCACCACCCCCAAGAACGGCCGCGGAGCATCCCGCCTCTCGTTCGCCAAGATTTCCGACACGCTGACGGTCCCTGACCTGCTGGCGTTGCAGACCGAGTCCTTCGATTGGCTGGTCGGCAACGAGACATGGCAGGCCCGCGTCGAGGAAGCCCTCGAAGCCGGTCGCACCGACGTGCCCGAGATCAGCGGTCTCGAGGAGATCTTCGAAGAGATCTCGCCCATCGAGGACCTGAGCGAGACGATGCAGCTCTCGTTCACCAACCCCTACCTCGAGCCCGAGAAGTACTCGATCGAAGAGTGCAAGGAGCGCGGCAAGACCTACGCCGCCCCGCTCTACGTCGAGGCCGAGTTCATGAACCACCAGACCGGTGAGATCAAGACGCAGACGGTCTTCATGGGAGACTTCCCGCTGCAGACCGCGAAGGGCACGTTCATCATCAACGGCACCGAGCGTGTCGTGGTGTCGCAGCTCGTCCGTTCGCCCGGTGTCTACTTCGACAAGACGCCCGACAAGACGTCGGACAAGGACATCGTCTCGGCACGCGTCATCCCCAGCCGTGGCGCATGGCTCGAGTTCGAGATCGACAAGCGCGACCAGGTCGGCGTGCGCATCGACCGCAAGCGCAAGCAGTCGGTCACCGTCTTCCTCAAGGCCCTCGGTCTGTCCAGCGAAGACATCCTCAACGAGTTCGCCGGCTTCGACTCGATCGAAGAGACGCTGTCGAAGGACACGATCCTCACCAAGGAAGACGCCCTTCGCGACATCTACCGCAAGCTCCGTCCGGGCGAGCAGGTCGCCGCAGAGGCTGCCCGCGCGCTGCTGGACAACTTCTACTTCAACCCGAAGCGCTACGACCTCGCCAAGGTGGGTCGCTACAAGATCAACCAGAAGCTCGGTCTGGCCAACCCCCTGACCGACTCGGTGCTCACTGTCGAAGACATCGTCGCGACGATCAAGTACTTGGTGCGTCTGCACCGCGGCGACACCTCGTACGAGGGCGTGCGCAGCGGCAAGCCCGCCGAGATCCGCCTTGACGTCGACGACATCGACAACTTCGGCAACCGTCGCATCCGCGCCGTCGGTGAGCTCATCCAGAACCAGGTCCGCACGGGTCTTTCCCGCATGGAGCGCGTCGTCCGCGAACGCATGACCACGCAGGACATCGAGGCCATCACGCCGCAGACCCTGATCAACGTGCGCCCCGTCGTCGCGGCGATCAAGGAGTTCTTCGGAACGAGCCAGCTGTCGCAGTTCATGGACCAGAACAACCCGCTCGCGGGTCTGACCCACAAGCGCCGCCTGTCGGCGCTCGGTCCCGGTGGTCTGTCGCGTGAGCGCGCCGGCGTCGAGGTTCGTGACGTCCACCCCTCGCACTACGGCCGCATGTGCCCGATCGAGACGCCTGAAGGCCCCAACATCGGTCTGATCGGCTCGCTCGCATCCTTCGCGCGCATCAACTCGTTCGGTTTCATCGAGACCCCGTACCGCCGCGTCGTCGACGGAACGGTCACCGAGCAGATCGACTACCTCACGGCATCCGAAGAGAGCGACTTCATCGTCGCCCAGGCCGGTGTCGAGCTGACCGCTGCGAACAAGTTCGCCAACGAGCGCGTTCTGGCCCGTCGCGGCCAGGGTGGCGAGGTCGACCTGTTCCACGCTGACGAGATCGGCTACATGGACGTCTCGCCGCGCCAGATGGTTTCGGTCGCGACCTCGCTCATCCCCTTCCTCGAGCACGACGACGCGAACCGCGCCCTCATGGGTGCGAACATGCAGCGTCAGGCTGTGCCGCTGCTGCGCAGCGAGTCGCCCGTGGTCGGAACCGGTATGGAGGGCTACGCCGCCATCGACGCCGGTGACGTGGTCACCGCTGAGAAGGCCGGTGTCGTTCTCGAGGTGTCGGCTGACGTCGTCACCATCCAGCTCGACGAGGGCGGCACACAGGAGTACTACCTGCGCAAGTTCGACCGCTCGAACCAGGGCACGTCGTACAACCAGCGCGTCATCGTCTCGGCGGGCGAGCGCATCGAAGCCGGTGAGGTCATCGCCGACGGTCCCGCGACCGAGAACGGCGAGCTCGCGCTCGGAAAGAACCTCCTCGTCGCGTTCATGACGTGGGAAGGCCACAACTTCGAAGACGCGATCATCCTCAGCCAGAACCTGGTGAAGGACGACACGCTCTCCTCGATCCACATCGAGGAGTACGAAGTCGACGCCCGCGACACCAAGCTGGGTAAGGAGGAGATCACCCGTGACCTCCCCAACGTCAGCCCCGACCTGCTGAAGGACCTCGACGAGCGCGGCATCATCCGCATCGGTGCCGAGGTTCGTCCCGGCGACATCCTCGTCGGCAAGGTCACGCCGAAGGGTGAGACCGAGCTGTCGGCCGAGGAGCGCCTGCTCCGCGCGATCTTCAACGAGAAGAGCCGCGAGGTGCGCGACACGTCGCTGAAGGTTCCCCACGGTGAGCAGGGCACGATCATCGCCGTCAAGGAGTTCAACGCCGAGGACGGCGACGACGAGCTGGGCTCGGGCGTCAACCGTCGCGTCGTGGTCTACATCGCTCAGAAGCGCAAGATCACCGAGGGCGACAAGCTCGCCGGCCGCCACGGAAACAAGGGTGTCATCGCCAAGATCCTGCCGATCGAGGACATGCCCTTCCTCGCCGACGGTACGCCCGTCGACGTGATCCTCAACCCGCTCGGTATCCCCGGTCGAATGAACTTCGGCCAGGTGCTCGAACTTCACCTCGGCTGGATCGCTCAGCAGGGATGGAAGGTCGAGGGCACGCCCGAGTGGGCGAGCCGTCTCCCCGAGAACGCGCGCGAGGCAGCGCCCGGCACCAAGGTCGCCACCCCGGTGTTCGACGGCGCGGCCGAGACCGAAATCGCGGGTCTGCTCGATTCGACCACGCCGACGCGTGACGGTGACCGCCTGATCGACTCCAGCGGAAAGACGCTGCTGTTCGACGGTCGCTCCGGCGAGCCGTTCCCGGCGCCGATCTCGGTGGGCTACATGTACATCCTGAAGCTCCACCACCTCGTCGACGACAAGATCCACGCGCGTTCGACCGGTCCGTACTCGATGATCACCCAGCAGCCGCTCGGTGGTAAGGCGCAGTTCGGTGGTCAGCGATTCGGTGAGATGGAAGTGTGGGCCCTCGAGGCCTACGGTGCCGCGTACGCGCTGCAGGAGCTCCTCACGATCAAGTCCGACGACATCCTCGGCCGCGTCAAGGTGTATGAGGCGATCGTCAAGGGCGAGAACATCCAAGAGCCCGGCATCCCCGAGTCCTTCAAGGTGCTCATGAAGGAAATGCAGTCGCTCTGCCTGAACGTCGAGGTTCTCTCGGCGGACGGCACGGCGGTCAACCTCCGTGACACCGACGACGACGCCTTCCGCGCTGCGGAAGAGCTCGGAATCAACATCTCCAGCCGCTTCGAGTCCTCGTCGATCGACGAGATCTGATCCGGCCAGGCAACGAACGAAATTCCGACACAGGAGAACTAGTGCTCGAATCAACTACTTTCGATCAGCTTCGCATCGGCCTGGCCACCGCCGACGACATCCGTCGTTGGTCGTACGGTGAGGTCAAGAAGCCCGAAACCATCAACTACCGCACGCTGAAGCCCGAGAAGGATGGCCTCTTCGGAGAGCAGATCTTCGGACCGTCGCGTGACTGGGAGTGCGCGTGCGGTAAGTACAAGCGCGTGCGCTTCAAGGGAATCGTCTGCGAGCGGTGTGGCGTCGAGGTCACGAAGTCGTCGGTGCGCCGTGAGCGCATGGGTCACATCGAGCTCGCCGCACCCGTCACGCACATCTGGTACTTCAAGGGTGTGCCCTCGCGACTGGGCTACCTGCTCGACATGGCGCCGAAGGACCTCGAGAAGGTCATCTACTTCGCCGCGTACATGGTGATCTCGGTCGACGAGGATGCTCGTCACCGTGACCTCGCGACGCAGGAGAACAACATCCGCCTCGAGCTGAAGACGCTCGCCGACCGTCGCGACGCTCGCGTTGCCACGCGCTTGCAGAAGCTGGAAGAAGAGCTTGCGGCTCTCGAGGCCGAGGGTGCCAAGGCCGATCAGAAGAAGAAGCTCAAGGACGCCGCCGAGAAGGAGATGTCGGCGACCCGCAAGAACTTCGACGAGCAGATCATCCGCCTCGAGAAGGTGTGGGAAGACTTCCGCACGCTCGAGGTCGGCCAGCTCAAGGGCGAAGACGAGATCTTCCACGAGCTGCAGGACCGCTTCGGTCAGTACTTCGAGGCCTACATGGGCGCCGAGTCGATCAAGCGTCGCCTCGCGGCGTTCGACCTGGCGGCCGAGGCCGAGAGCCTGCACCTGCAGATCGCCGAGGGCAAGGGCCAGCGCAAGATCCGCGCGATCAAGCGCCTGAAGGTCGTCAACTCGTTCCTGCAGACCGGCATGACGCCGGCCTCGATGGTGCTCGACGTCGTTCCGGTGATCCCGCCGGAGCTTCGTCCGATGGTTCAGCTCGACGGTGGCCGCTTCGCCACCAGTGACCTGAACGACCTGTACCGTCGCGTGATCAACCGCAACAACCGTCTTCGTCGCCTCATCGACCTCGGTGCCCCCGAGATCATCGTGAACAACGAGAAGCGGATGCTGCAGGAGGCCGTCGACGCACTGTTCGACAACGGCCGCCGTGGTCGCCCCGTCACCGGTACCGGAAACCGTGCCCTCAAGTCCCTCAGCGACATGCTGAAGGGTAAGCAGGGTCGCTTCCGTCAGAACCTGCTCGGAAAGCGTGTCGACTACTCGGGTCGTTCGGTCATCATCGTCGGACCCCAGCTGCAGCTCCACCAGTGTGGTCTGCCCAAGCAGATGGCTCTGGAGCTGTTCAAGCCGTTCGTGATCAAGCGCCTGATCGACCTCGGTCACTCGCAGAACATCAAGGCCGCCAAGCGCGCCGTCGAACGCACGCGCCCCGAGGTCTGGGACGTGCTCGAGGAGATCATCCGCGAGCGCCCCGTGCTGCTCAACCGTGCACCTACGCTGCACCGCCTGGGTATCCAGGCCTTCGAGCCGCAGCTCGTTGAGGGCAAGGCCATCCAGCTTCACCCGCTGGTGTGTGCCGCGTTCAACGCCGACTTCGACGGTGACCAGATGGCTGTTCACCTGCCGCTGTCGGTGGAGGCGCAGGCCGAGGCCCGCATCCTCATGCTCGCGTCGAACAACATCCTGAAGCCGTCGGACGGCCGTCCGGTCACCCTGCCCTCGCAGGACATGATCATCGGTCTGCACCACCTGACCACGGTCAAGGAAGGTGCGATCGGCGAGGGTCGCGTGTTCGGCTCGGTGTCGGAGGCGATCCTCGCCAAGGACGAGGGAACCCTCGACCTGCAGGCGAAGGTCCGCATTCGCGTCCCCGGTCTCACGTTCCTCGAGGGCGAAGCGCCCGAGGGCTACGAGCGTCACGGCCTTCTCGACGCGTCGCTGGGTCAGGCGATCTTCAACGACACGCTCCCCAAGGGTTACCCCTTCGTTCGCGAGCAGGCTGACAAGGGCAAGCTGTCGCAGATCGTCAACAAGCTCGCCGAGGAATACCCCAAGGTCGAGGTTGCGGCATCGCTGGACCGCATCAAGGACGCCGGCTTCCACTGGGCCACGCGCTCGGGTGTGACCGTTGCTCTGAGCGACATCCTCACGCCGCCGAACAAGGCCGAGATCGTCGCGGACTACGAGAAGCAGGCCGCGAAGGTTCAGGGTCAGTTCGAGAAGGGTCTCACCACCGACGCCGAGCGTCGCCAGGAGCTCATCAAGATCTGGACCGAGGCGACCGACGACGTCCAGAAGGCGATGCGCGACAACTTCCCGGCAGACAACACCATCAACCGCATGGTGTCGTCGGGTGCTCGTGGTAACTGGCTGCAGATCCGCAACATCGCGGGTATGCGAGGCCTGGTGAACAACCCGAAGGGTGAGATCATCCCCCGTCCGATCATTTCCTCGTACCGCGAGGGTCTGTCGGTGGCGGAGTACTTCATCGCGACGCACGGTGCCCGTAAGGGTCTGGCCGACACGGCTCTCCGTACCGCCGACTCGGGCTACCTCACGCGTCGTCTCGTGGATGTGTCGCAGGACGTCATCATCCGCGAAGAGGACTGCGCGACTTCGAAGGGTCTCGACTTCGTCATCGCGGCACAGGGTGCCGACGGCACGCTGGTCAAGGACGCGAACGTTGAGAACTCGGTGTTCGCACGTACTCTCGCAGCCGACGTCGTCGACGCCAAGGGCGAGGTTCTCGCCGCGGCCGGTGACGATGTGGGCGACGTCCTCATCGACAAGCTCGTCGAGGGTGGCATCGAGGTCATCAAGGTTCGCTCGGTGCTGACCTGTGACTCGGCCGTCGGCGTGTGTGCGAAGTGCTACGGCCGTTCGCTGGCCACCGGCAAGATCGTCGACATCGGCGAGGCCGTCGGTATCATCGCGGCCCAGTCGATCGGTGAGCCCGGTACCCAGCTGACGATGCGTACCTTCCACACCGGTGGTTCGGCCTCGGCTGACGACATCACGCAGGGTCTTCCCCGTGTGCAAGAGCTCTTCGAGGCTCGCACCCCCAAGGGTGCGTCGCCCATCGCAGAGGCCGCTGGTCGCATCACGATCGACGAAACCGAGAAGGCCAAGAAGGTCATCCTCACGCCCGATAACGGCGACGAGCCGCACGTCTACCCCGTGCTCAAGCGTGCGACCCTCCTCGTTGAGGACGGCGACCACGTCGAGGTCGGACAGGCGCTCCAGGTCGGCACGCTCGACCCCAAGGAGGTCATGCGTGTCATGGGCGCCCGCGAGGTGCAGCAGTACCTCGTCAACGGCGTGCAGGGCGTCTACCGCTCGCAGGGTGTGCCGATCCACGACAAGCACATCGAGGTCATCGTTCGCCAGATGCTGCGTAAGGTCACCGTGGTCGACCACGGTGAGACCGACCTGCTTCCCGGTGAAATGGTCGACTTCAAGCGCTACCAGATGATCAACCGTGAGGCTGTCACGTCGGGCAAGCGTCCGGCGTCGGGTCGTCCCGAGCTCATGGGTATCACCAAGGCGTCGCTGGCAACCGAGTCGTGGCTGTCGGCCGCCTCGTTCCAGGAGACGACCCGCGTGCTTACCCAGGCGGCGATGGACGGCAAGAGCGACCCGCTGGTCGGCCTCAAGGAGAACGTCATCATCGGTAAGCTCATCCCGGCCGGAACCGGACTTGCGAAGTACCGCAACGTCTCGGTCGAGGCGACGGAAGAGGCGAAGAGCGAGCGTTACCCGCACCGCATCTTCGCGTCGGACGGCGCGATCAACGACGCCGACCTGAGCTACGTCGACTTCGACAGCTTCACCACCGACGACTTCACCTCATACAACTGAGACTGAGCGTCTGAACGAAGTGCCCCGGGTTTCGCCCGGGGCACTTCGCCGTTTCCGGCCGCGCCGTTCCGCGCGCGCCGAACCGGGCGGCACCCAATGGCGACGTACCGTGGGGGAGGGAGGGCGAACATGGCACGAGTCGGCGGGCGTAACGCGTGGATCGCTGTGCCCATCGGTCTGATCTGCGCCGCTATCGTCGCCGCCCTCGTGTGGCTGGCCATCCCGATGGGCCCCATTCTCGTGGCGTGGGCGGGCGACACGCTACGGGCGGCCACGGCCCCGGCCGAGGTGCAAGAGCCCGGGATCGCACCCAGCGAGCGGGCTGTACAGGAAGGCGACTTCGACTGCCGCGAGCTATACCCCGATGTGCTGTGGAGTCAGCTCACGTTCTACGGGCAGGGACTCCTCGCGCAGTCGACCGCGACGCCGGCAACGGATGTTGAGGCACTCGTCGACGCGCTGCAACCCGAGGTACGCGTCACGTGCGCGTGGCGCCTCGAGAGCGATCAGCGCATCTCAAGCACGCTCGCACTCGTGCCCGACGATGCGGCACTGATCGCGGATGCGGCGCTTCGGGGCGAAGGCTTCACGTGCACGACCCCTGCGGGGGCGACCGCGGATGCTGTGGTCTGCACGCGCACTCAAGGTGATGTCATCGAGACCCACGCGGTCCGTGGTGGCCTGTGGCTGTCGAGCGTCGAAGACAACTGGCATCCCGAGCTGTACGCCGAGCAGCTCGAGGCATTCGTGTGGAACGAGCCGATTCCTCAGCCGTAAAGGCTCGCGACGATCGCGTCCGTGTAGCCGCTGGGGGCCAGGTTCGAGTATCGCGTATCGATCATCACGCCGTTGCGCCAGTAGAGCGTCCGCCCGTCGATGACGGGGTAGGTCGCGTTCTCCCACGTCTTTTCGCAGCGCGTGCCCTCGTCGGGCGTATAGCAGGTGAAGTCCTGCTCATCGGCGAGTTCGTTCAGCATGTCCAGCGCGGGCCCGCGCGACATGTAGCTGATCGTGGTGGTGAGGCCAGTAGTGTCGGCGGCCGGGTCGCCCCAGATGCAGATGAGGCTCCCGTCGGGCTGTGATCCGGATGCGCCGAAGGCCGGGTCGTTGAGGGGAACCCCTTCAAGCTCGGCCAGCACGGACGCGTTCAGCAGACTCTGGCAGTCCTCGGGGATCTCGGTGGCTGCCTCGGCCGTCGCGCTCGGCTCTGCGTCGGGCGTGATCGTCGCAATGGGCGTGGGGCTCGGTACGAGCGATGCGGTGGCCGATGGCGTCGCATCGGGGGATGTGCCGTTCTCGGGCGCACACGCGCTGAGGGTCGCGATGAGTGCGACGGATGCCGCGGCAGTGGCCAGTGCCGAAATGTGAACCCTCATGACGCCACCCTACGTCGCGGTGGGGCTGCGCTGAAAGGTGCGGGACCCGCCTGGGCAGAAAGGTGCGCGACGCGCCTGGCGTGACCACGGCATGGCTACGGGGATCGCGGGCGATCGGGCGTTACTCTCGCTGTGGTGGGGATGAGCCCTGCGTGAGGAGTGCCTGCGATGAGTGACCCCAAGTCTTCCTACGGCGAGCCCGTCGAAGAGCCGAACGACGTGGACGACGTCGTCGGGCGTGCCAACGAGGGCCTTGCTGACGCCGAGGCTGCGCGCCGCGACCCCTCCGAGGAAACTTCGGATGCCGCGACCGAAAGCACTGCGGATGCCCCAGCGCCCGAGGCGACGAGCGATCCCGTCGACGCACCAGCTGCCGAGTCGGCGACGGCGGACGTGGAGACCCCCGCAGAGGCCGAAGCCCCCGACGCAGTAGCGTCCGCGGCAGACGCCCCCGCAGCCGACACTTCGGCGGCAGACGCGCGCGCTGAAGCAGACAAGGCATGGGCCGACGAGTACGCATCCCTCGGCGGCGAGCCGGTCGCCCCCGCTGCGGCCGCACCGGCCGCCGCAACGACGGCCGACGAGCCCGCCACCGTGGCGTACGACGCCGCGCCCGCCACCGTGGCGCCGAGCGAGCCGGTCTCGCAAGACGGCTACGCCGCGGCAGGTGCCGCGGGCGCCGCCGCAACGACCGCGTACGCGCCGCAGCCGATCTTCGTCCAGGCGCCCGAGGCACCGCGCCCGCGCGGTAACCGCGCAGCCGCTGGCGCCATCGGCCTGCTGGCTGCACTATCGTTCGGCATTCTCTACCTCACCGCGTGGCTGGGCTTCGGCGCGCTGACCGGCGACGTCACGACCGACAACGTCGGCACGAGCGCCCTCGATGCGCTCGGCACCTGGTCGCTGTGGGTTCCGGTGGTGGTGTTCTACATCGCGTTCTGGCTGCTCGGTGCAATCATCAACCGCGGGCGCTGGGGTGCGTGGGTCATCTTCGGCTTGTTCGTGGGCATCGCCGCGTACGGCGGCCACATCCTCGGGGCGCTCTTCCAGGCTCCGTTCTGGACGCTCACCGCGAGCCAGGGCGCAGAACTCGTCGAGGGTGAGCTACTCGCGCCCCTCGCGATCGCGTCATTCGTGATCGCGCGCGAACTGACGATCTGGTTCGGCACGTGGGTCTCGGCACGCGGCAAGCGTGTCACCGAGCTGAACACCGAGGCGCAGCGCGAGTATGAGCGCACCCTCGAGGCGGGCCCGCAGCTCGTCCAGCAGTAATGTCCGATCAACGCGACGGCGATGGCGGTGGACTCCGCCCCGCCGTCGCGTTGTCGTTTGCGGTGATCGGCTTCGGCACGCTCGTCATCTTCGCGTTCGGGATGACCAGTCTCGCTCTCGATCAGGACGTGCTCTCCGTCCCGGGGCTCGGTTACGCACCCGGTGTCGTTGCGGTGCTGTCCTCGCTTGCCGCATTCGCGGTGTCGCTGTGGGGCACGATCCGTCGCGGGCAGCCGTCGTACGCGTCGACGGTGATCGTGGCGCTCGCCTCGGCGCTGGCATACGTCGTCGGGTTATGGCTGACGGCCCTCATCACCGGTTCCCCGCTCGCCATCGCGACGGCGGCGACCGGGTCATTCGTCACGTCCTGGTTCTTTCTCGTCTTGGTGTTGGCAGCGGCTATCGCAGCGTGGGGCGGGATCGCGCTGGTGCGCACACGCTCTTCGCGACCGCGGTGGCCGTGGGAAGACGAAGACGAATAGTGGATGCCGCGGCGGCATGCACCTGAGAAATCGGCCCCGCGGTACTACCGTGGACGTGTGGAGCGGTCGATCGAGACCCAGGTCAGCCAGGCGGTAGACGCCTGGCTGCTGTGGCTGCCGCGATGGCAGCCGGCCACACACCGCGGTCGCGTCGCGCCCTGCCGGCGGTGCTTCGGATCCCCGGTGCTCTCTGCCGCGGGGCTCGGCGCCGACGTGCCGCACGGCGTGCAGCACGGACTCTCAACGCGAGTGAAGACGATCGTCGACCGCGCGGTGGCGGAGTACACGTCGCTGAACTTGCCCATGTTGCAGGCCGAACTCGACCAGCAGTCTGCGCGCAACCGTGCGCGCACCTACCGGCCGACGGAGGGGCTCGACCCCGAGTTCGAGGGGTTGCCGCTGGACCCCGATCCGGTCCCGGGCGCGCCGTTCCTCTTCACGATCTCGGGCATGGCCGAAGAGGCAGCGGCCAGCGTGCCCGATTTGCCTCCGCTCAGCGACGAGGCGAAAGCGGCGCTGCGACAAGAGGTGGGGCTCGCCGATGACTACGCGAACATGGTGGGCCGCGAGATCTGCACGATCTTGCTACACCACCGGCTGCGCATCCAGAACGCCGTGCACGAGTACGTCGAGCCTCAGATCGAGGCGATGCTCGAAGAGTTGACGCGCTCACTCGATGCGCCGTTCGACCCCTACGACCCGCCGTCGGAGTGACGCGAGCCCGCGGTGGCCCCGCGTACCATTCCACACCCGGTCGTGCAGGGTTTCTCGCGGAGGCCACGCGTTTGTTAGCATGACCGAGTTTGCGCATGTCTGCGCGACGAGGTCCGTGCGACGCGCGCCGGCGATCGACAGGTTAATCGGGGGTGTGCACGTGGCCAGCAGACTTCCTTCCGCGCCGCCGATCGTGCCGGGGCTCACCTACATCCGCCCGCTCGGTTCGGGCGGCTTCGCGGACGTGTTCCTGTACGAACAAGACATGCCTCGTCGCAACGTCGCGGTGAAGGTGATGCCGAGCGACGTGCGCGATCCCGAACTGCGGCGCATGTTCAACGCCGAGGCCGACGTGCTCGCGCACTTGTCGGCGCACCCGTCGATCGTGACGGTGTATCAGGCGAGCATTTCGGCCGACGGGCGCCCGTACATCGTCATGGAGTACTGCCCAGGCTCGCTCTCGCAGCGGTATCGCCTGGAGCGCCTGCCCGTGGATGAGGTGCTCATCACGGGTGTGCGCATGGCGAGCGCGCTCGAGTCGGCTCACCGAGCGGGCCTCGTGCACCGCGATGTGAAGCCGAGCAACATCCTGATCACCACGTTCGGGACCCCGGTTCTCGCCGACTTCGGCATTTCGTCGTCACTGCTCAACCGCGGTGCGGACGAGGTACTTGCGATGTCGATTCCGTGGTCGGCTCCCGAGGTGGTTTCAGAGCAGACCGCCGGCACGATCGCGAGCGAGGTCTGGAGTCTCGGCGCGACGGTCTACTCGCTGCTGGCAGGCCACAGTCCCTTCGAGCGCCGTGAGCGCGGTCAGAACACGAAGGACCTGCTGCGCCGTCGCATCGCTCGCGCGACCTACACCGACATCACGCGTGCGGATGTTCCGTCGTCGCTGCAGGCTGTGCTCGCGAAGGCGATGGCGCGCGAGCCCTCACGACGGTACGCATCGGCGCGCGAGTTCGGTGACGCGCTGCGGGCCGTGCAGGGTGAACTCGGGGGAGCGGTCACGCCGCTGGAGATCCCCGATGAAGAGTGGATGCCGTCGTCGGCGCCGGTCGACTTCGGTGACAGCGCGCTGCGCGGGCCCGCTCGTTCGAGCGTCGAGCACACGCGAGCGCGTAAGCGCGCCGCGGACGCGGGGATGACGTCGTTCGCCCGCGATGAGGACACGGAGTTCTCGGCGCCCACTCCCGTGCGCGGGTCGCGCTGGTTGTGGGTGCTGGGGGCCGTCACCGGCGGTCTCGTCGCCGTGGCTGTCGGCGTCGTGGCGACCCTCGTGGCGACGGGTGCGCTGCGATGAGGCGGAGCACCACGATCGGCTTGGTGGCGGCATCCGTCGTCACCGCTGTCGTGATTGGCGCCAGTGTCGTCTGGCCGGGGCTCGATGCCCAAGAGACGCCCGAGGTCGACGCGGCCGTGTGGGCGCTGCAGACCGGCGATGGGCGCCGCTACGCGCGTGTGAATACCGCGGTCGGCGAACTCGACACGGTGCGCAACGTGACCAATCCTGACCGCGTGGTGCAGACCGCTGACGCGGTCTATCTGTTCAGTGACAGCCTGAGCAAGGTGACGCGCATCGACGAGGCGTTGCCGCTCGACCTCGACGAGCAGGCGCTTGAAGACTCGGTGACGACCCCCGCGGGAACCGTCGCCGTCGCAACGGCTGGCGATCACGTGGCATACCGGACGGACGCCGGCGCCGTGTTCGTGGGCAGCCTGTCGGCGGGGGCAGCCGGGCAGATCGATCCGTTTCCGTCGGAGGATGAGGATGCTCCGCAGTACGCCGCGGATGCGATCGCGGTCGATGACGATGGACTCCTGTACGCCTACTCGCGCGCTGACGCGGCGGTCCTGACGTACGACATCACGGCCGATGCGGTGCGCTCGCGCGATCCACTCGAGGCCGAAGACCTCGCCAGTCCGGCGATTTCGGCGGCGAGTGGGGACTGGGTGCTCATCGACACCGAAGACGGCGATGTGTGGCGCAACGGCGCCGACAAGACCACCGCACCCACGACCGGAGCTGTGGTCGTGGGCTCGCCTGACCCGGATGCGACGTCGGTGTATCTCGCCGACGAGACGGGGCTCGTGGCCATCGACGTCGAGAGCGGTTCGATGACGACGTTGGCTGGCAACGGCACCACGGTGCGGGGGACCCCCGCGCCTCCGGTCAGTACGGATGGCGACGTCATGGCCGCGTGGCTCGGGCAGGGCGACAGCGGAGGGCTGTTGTGGACGGATGCCACGGGGGACGTGATCCTCGAATACGGTGGCGAGTCGCTCGGTGACCAGCGCCGCCCGGTGTTCGTGACAGGCGGGGCCACCACGATTCTCAATGACACGCGCTCGGGATGGGCGTGGAGCGTTCCCAGCGGCGCCCTTCTGCCCTCGAGCCAGGACTGGTCTCTCGACGACCGGACCGACCCCGAAGCGGTGCCGAGTGACGAAGAGCGCCAGGTGGTGCTCGACCCGAAACCCCCCGTTGCTGAGCCCGACGCCTTCGGTGTGCGCGCGGGCGCCCTGGCCACACTGCCGGTGCTGATGAACGACCACGACCCTAACGAGGACGTGCTCACCATCGTTCCCGACTCCGTCAGCGGCCTGGATCCCGAATTCGGCGTCGTGCGCATCACCGACGACGGCCAGCGACTGGCGGTGCAGACTGAGCCGGGGGCGGAGGGCACCGCCGAGTTCTCGTATGCCGTGCAAGACGGCACAACCGCCGACGGGCTGCGCTCCGAGCCGACGCGCGTGACGCTTTCGGTGTCGCCGGAGGCGAGCAACTCCGCGCCCGAATGGTGTGGTGTGGAGCAGTGCCTGCTCTCATGGCCGCAGCCCGAGGTGGCCCGCGGCGGCACGGTGGCTGTGCCCGTGCTGCCCGGCTGGGTCGATCCCGACGGCGACCCGCTCCTGCTCCTCGCCGTGGAGAACCCCTCCCGCGTCGGGAGCGTCGCCGCGACCCCCGCCGGCGAGGTGGTGTACCAGCACAGCGACACCGGCGCCGGGGGTGATGAGCTGGTCGAACTGACGGTCACGGTCGCCGATACCGCCGGTGCCGAGACGCAGCGCACTCTCCTGGTGCGCGTGTCGGCACAGCCGGCACTGCACGTGCAGTCGTTCTCCACCATCGATCTGGCGGGAGGACGCACCACCATCGATGTCGCCTCGCACGTCACGGGGACGACGGGCGCGCTCGCGCTCGAATCGGTGCGCGTGCTCGACGATGCGGCTGCCACAGCGACGGTCGTGGGCGGCTCGACGCAGTTCGACTTCACCGCGGCCGAACCGGGGACGTACCGTGTGGACTTCACGGTTACCGACGGCATCAGCGACGAGACGGGCACCGCGCTCATCACGCTGATCCCGGACGATTCGCAGGCGCAGCTGGCGACATCGCCCGTCGTCGCCTTCGTCTATCCGCAGGAAGATGCCACGCTCGACGTCTTCTCGGCCGTGTCGAACCCGACACGGCGTGTCCTGCTGCTGAGCGATCCGGTCGCGCGGGCTGAGCCCGGCGCACAGCTGGCGGTCGACGCTGTCGGCCAGAACAACCTGCGGGTCTCAGGAACGACAGCGACGGGCGCGCCCGGTCGCCTGGGCACTGTCGCCTACACCGTCAGTGATGGAACCGAGGACCAAGGTGCGCGCATTCAGGGGCAGGCGACGGTGTACCTGTTGCCGCCGGCGCCCGAGCTCGCCCCGATCGCCGTGGACGATTCGATCGTCGTCCGCGCGGGCGCGCAGATCGACATCCCGGTGCTGGAGAACGACATCGCGCCCTCGGGTGGCATCCCGACCCTCAATCCGGCCTCGGTGCACTCCTCGAGCGATGACGCGCTCGCCTTCGCCTCGGGCGATCGACTGCGTTACCTGGCGCCTGTCACACCCGGCGACTACACGATCGAGTACGAGGTGTTCACCACGGGTGCCCCCGCGCTCGCCGACGGCGCGACCGTGCGCGTGCGCGTGCTCGCCGCCGATGCCAACCGTGCTCCGGCGCCCGAGCGCGTCGAGGGGCGCGTCCTGAGCGGACAGTCGGTCACGATGGAGTTCGACGGCTACGGTGTCGACCCCGATGGCGACACAGTGACGCTGGATCGCATCGTGACGCAGCCCGATCGAGGTGCGGCGCAGATCTCGGCGGACGGGCGGTCGATCGTCTACAGCAGCGTGCCCGGCGACAGCGGGCAGGTGTCGTTCCGCTACCAGGTCGTCGACGAGTTCGGCGAGACGGGAGAAGGCGTCGCGCGGGTCGGTGTGCGTGATGCGGAATCGAACCCGAGTCCCGTGACATTCACCGACTATGTGCAAGTGCAGGCTGGCGGCGGCAACACCGTGCGTGTCAGTCCCCTCGCAAACGACATCGACCCCACGACGGGCACCCTCACCCTCACGGGTGTGCGCCCCGACCTCGCGGCGACGTTCGCCGACGGATCCGAAAACCCCGAATACACCCGGTTGAACGACCTCATCGAAGAGCAAGACGACTCGACGGTCGTGATCGGCGCGGGCGCGGAGCTCGGCACCATGTCGTTCCTCTACGATCTCGAGTCCGACTCGGGCAACACCGCGCGCGGCCTCATCGTGGTGCGCGTCGTGCGCGAGAGCGTGCCCGACTACCCCGTGGTGGCCGACACTGTGCTCACGGTTGAGACGCGCGACGAGTTCACTACCGGCGTCGATGTCCTGGACGGAAAGGTCGCGTGGTCGGGCGGCGATATCGGCAGCCTCGACGTGTCGCTGTGGAAGACCCCCGACGGCGTCACCGTTACGGGCAATCGGATCAGCGGCGAGCTCCCGGCAACCACGCGCCTGATCCCGTTCGCTGTCACCGGCGCCGCGAGCTCAGGTGCCGAGGTGACCACCTATGCGTTCCTGCGCGTGCCCGGTGAAGAGGACCTCGCACTGGCACTGCGCGCCGGAGCCCCGCCGGTCGAGGTCGATGAATTGGCGTCCACCACGTTCGATATGGCCGACCTCGTCGCGCTGCCTCGCGGCACCGTGCTGGACGTGGGGTCGAGCGTTGCGACATCCGGGGCGCGGGCCGAGGCATCCTGCACCCTCGAATCGGGTACGACGGTGCGGTACGACGCCGGTGCGAGTTCACCGTGGACGGACGCGTGCCTTGTGCCCGTGCGCCTGCAGGGGCAGGAGGAGTGGACGTACCTGTCGGTTCCCATCACCGTGCAAGCGCTGGATCCGCAGCCCGAGTTGAAGGCCGGATCCATGACCGTCGGACCGGGGGAGACAGCGACATTCGACCTGCGCGACCTCACGACGTGGCAGCTGCGAGAGGACTGGGGCGGCATCCGCTACTCGGTCGAGTACACCGGCGGCGCCTTCACCGTGTCGCAGAGCGGGTCGCAGGTCACCGTGACGGGCAAAGACGCGTCGCTGCCCGGAACCGAAGAGGCGGCGCTCGTTGCCGTGACCAGTCATCCCGACGTGGTGCCGGTCCGGCTGATCCTGCGGGTGGGCGCGGCACCGTCGACCCTGCCGCAGGGGGGCTCAGTAACACAGCAGTGCTCACAGGCGAGTGGATCGTCGTGCACGTTCTCAGTGATCGGTGCTTCGGGGGAGGTCAATCCCCTCCCGGGTACTCCGCTCGAGGTCGTCGCGGTGCGCGGAACGGGCGCCTGCATCGGTGTGAGCTTCGCCGTCGCCGGGTCATCACAGGTCACGGCCTCATGGACGAACGATGCGCCGGGCGCGACCTGCACCGCCACCTTCTCGGTGCGCGACGCACAGGGACGCGTCACGACCGCGCAGCGGGACGGCCGTGTGCTGCTCGACCTGCTCGGGTACCCCAAGGGTCCGTCGAGCGTGACGCAGAGCGCGTACGCCGACGGGTCGCTCACGCTTCGCGTCGACCCGGGTGAAGCACGATTGGCTTACCCGGCACTCACGGGATTCGTCGTTCGTCAGGGTGACGAGGTCGTGGCGCGCTGCGGCGCTGACGGCACGTGCCCGGCGATCGAAGCGCCGAACGGTGAACAGCGCACGTACGAGGTGACGGCGATCAGCGACGTCGGAGAATCGCGGCAGAGCGTGCGCACGGTCGCGTGGGCGTACGATGCGCCCGCCGCTCCGTCGAAGGTCGAGTCGCGCCCCGTGGTGACCTCTGACGGCAGCGGCAACGTCGTGGCCCTCACGATCAGCGGCATCGACGCCGCCCAAACCGGCACGCTCGAAATTTCGAGCCCCTCGGGGGAGAAGGTGCGTGTGCCCGTGGGGCGCAACCAGCAGACGCTCGAGGTGCGCACCTACCGTGTGGGGACAAACTCGGCGTCGCCGGTGACCGTGACCCCGTACTCGCGGTTCGACATTCCGAACGGACTGCCGGGGAACGCCTCGGGAGTCGCGACCACCGTGTCGGCGAACGGTGTGGGCGCCCCACGCGACGTACGGCTCTCCCTCGCGGCCACCTCGAACGGAGACGGCACCGCCGATATCACGGCGCGCGTGACGGCGACGGCCAACGGCGATGGCTCGACCCTCCGGTACGGCGTCGTCATGCAGGGTCGGTGCACGGTCTCAACCGATGGGCCCACCGTGACCTTCCCGCGTCTGCAGACCGGCGACAGCTACACCTTCACCGCGTGCGTCGAGTCGTATTGGGGTGAGGCATCGTATGGCCGCGGCGAGGCCACCGAGTCGATTCGCGCCTACCAGGATCGTGACGCACCCCAGGGCTGGACGTTCGTGGTTTCGGGAACCCCGAACGTGTCGACCTCTCGCGCCGAGTGGGTCATCCGCGACACCCCGAGCTCGTCCGAACGCATCCCGCGCCGTGCGCGCGCCGAGTTCAGCGGCGGCCCGCCGACCGGTGTGTTCGGTCAGGATCCCGGAATCCTCGTGCGCTACGTGCGCGATGACTGGACCGACTGGAAGACACCGTGGTCGCAGGTGACCCCCGCATCAGGGAGTGCGCCGTACCAGGTGCAGGTGTCGTGGAGCATTACCTCGTGTGTCGGCGGCAGCGACCTTACGCGGTGGTGGGATTCCTCCAGCGCCCCGGGCGGCGGCCAGGCGAACGTGGTGTTCGGCAACGGCGGGCTGCGGTACTACGACGACACCGGCGCGGTCCTCGCACACACCGCGGATACCTGGGCCGTCCCCGTCGGCGCCGTGCGCGTAGAAGGCGTCACCGTTTCGGCGGACTGGAGTGCGCGAGGCTGGGGGCTCTCCCCGGCATCCACGACCCTCTCTGCCACGTGCGATCCGAACCTGCCCCCGGAACCAGAACCGGAACCAGAACCAGAACCCGAGCCCGACCCCGACCCGGATCCGGAACCGTGACCATCGGCGACACCGCCATCGACACTCACACGACGAAAGACACACGATGACCCTCACGCAGGAGCAGGCGACGTGGTTCGCCCAGACGTTCGATCAGATCGCCGACAACGTCGAGCGCGCCGTGCTGGGAAAGCGTCACGTCGTCGAGCTGGTGCTCACCGCGATGCTCAGCGACGGCCACGTGCTGCTCGAAGACGTCCCGGGTACGGGAAAGACTTCGCTCGCGCGAGCCATCGCCCAGTCGGTGCAGGGCACCAACACTCGCATCCAGTTCACCCCCGATCTGCTCCCGAGTGACATCACGGGTGTCAGCGTCTACGACCAGAAGGAGGGCGTGTTCGAGTTCCACTCGGGGCCCATCTTCGCCAACATCGTGCTCGCCGACGAGATCAACCGGGCCAGCCCGAAGACGCAGGCCGCCCTGCTCGAAGTGATGGAAGAGGGCTCGGTCACGATCGACGGCGTCTCGCGACAGGTGGGCGTGCCGTTCCTCGTGCTGGCGACCCAGAACCCCGTCGAGCAGGCGGGCACCTACCGACTGCCCGAAGCACAGCTGGACCGCTTCATGATGCGTACGTCGCTCGGTTACCCCGACCACGCCGCGACGGTGCGCATCCTCGACGGTGCTGCAATCGCGACCGCGGAGCTCACGGCGATCATCACCCCCCAGGCGCTCGTGGGGATGGCCGACCTCGCCGCGCGCGCATACGTCGACGCCCTCGTGCTCGACTACATCGCGAGGCTCGTCGATGCGACCCGCGCAGCCGATGAGGTGCGTCTGGGCGTCAGCATCCGCGGTGCCCTCGCGCTGACGCGGGCCTCCCGCGCTCGCGCGGCGTCGCAGGGGCGCACGTACGTCACGCCCGACGACGTCAAGGCGCTCGCCGTCCCGATGCTCTCGCACCGACTGATCCTGCACCCCGAAGCCGAGTTCGACGGCGTGACGCAAGAGGCCGTCGTCGGTCAGGTGCTGCTCGACGTGGTGCCGCCCAGTAAGCGCGAATCGGCATGAGCCCCACCGAGTCCCGTCTCACCCGCACCTCCCTTGCTACCGGCACGGGGGGAGCCACGCAGCGCACATCCACGTCGGTCACCACGACCGGTCGGGGGCGCGTTGTCGTGCACGCGGTGGTGTGGTGGACTCGGTTCGCTCGCGCCACCGGAGCGGCGATCGCCCGCGCCGCGACCTGGGCGTCGCGCACCGTGCGACCCGCCGGCACGCTGATGGTCGCCGCGGCGTCCATCGGCCTCGTTCTCGGTGTCGTGTTCGGCTGGGTCGAGTGGATGGTCGCCGGTGCGATCGCGGTGCTGCTTCTCGTCGCCAGCGTGCCGTTCCTGTTCGGCGGCCGCGCATACGAGGTCGACCTCGTGCTCGAGCACGAGCGGATCGTGGCCGGGGAGGGGATCCTCGGCCAGATCGTGGTGCGCAACGAAGGTCGCCGTACGGCACTGCCGGGGCGGCTCGACATCCCGGTCGGCGCCGGGCTCGTCGAGTTCGGCGTTCCCTTGCTGCGCCCTGGGCATTCGCTTGCCCAGCCCCTCGACATCCCCGATCTGCGCCGCGGCATCGTCTCGGTGGGGCCTGCCACGACCGTGCGCAGTGATCCGGTCGGAATGCTACGACGCGAGCATCCGTTCGAAGACGTGCACGAGGTCTACGTGCACCCGCGCACCGTCGCGTTGCCGTCGACGAGCGCCGGCCTCATCCGCGACCTCGAGGGCAACCCCACCAAGCGCATCGTCGATGCCGATATCAACTTCCACGCGATTCGCGAGTACGTGCCGGGCGACTCGCGCCGGCAGATCCACTGGCGCTCGACGGCGAAGACCGGGCGTCTGATGGTGCGGCAGTACGAGGAGTCCCGCCGCTCGCGCATGGCGATCGTGCTGGCGTCCTCCGAAGCCGAGTTCTTCGATGCCGATGAGTTCGAACTCGCCGTCGGTTGTGCCGCCTCGCTGGGGTTGCGCGCGGTTCGCGACGCCCGCGATGTGGTGATCGCCACCGGTTCTGAGATCCCGCGCGCCGTGCGCGGGCGCCTGCGCGCCATCCAGCGGATCCCGGCGGCGTCGCCTCGCGTTCTGCTCGATGGGTTCTGCGCCGTGCAGCGTCGTGAGTTCACGATGCCGGTCGGCGACACGTGCCGGCTCACAGCCGAATCGGGCGACCAGCTGTCGATCGCCTTCCTCGTGGTGGGCTCGACGATGCCGCTCGCGACGCTTCAGCAGGCGGCGCTGGCGTTCCCGGCCGACACGGCTGTTGTGGCGGTGCGGTGTGACGAGCGTGCACACCCTCGCATCCAGTCTCTGCCGCCCCTCACGGTGCTTACGGTCGGCACCCTCGAAGACCTGTCGGGTCTGCTGCTTCGAGGAGCGACGTCATGAGCGATCGGCGGGCGGATGTGTTCGGGCCGGATGCCGCGGTCTCGCCGCGCGGTCGTGAGAACAGACCGTGGGTGAACCCGCGCGTGATCGCCGGCTCGCTGTACGCGGCGAGCATGGTCGCGATCGCGGCGGTGGCCGCCTGGCCGATCTACGTGTCGGTGAACTACCTCGTTCTGGTCGCGGTGGCGGTGCTCCTCGCGGCGGCCATCGCCGGGGTGTCGCGGCGGCTGCGTTGGAGCGGCTGGATCACCTCGGCGGTGCTGGTGGCGACGTTCTTCGTTGTGGGCGTGCCGCTGGCGGTGCCCTCGCGTCTGGGTGGTGTCGCCGATGTGTTTCGCGGGATGGGTGAGCTCGCCGCCGGAGTGTTCTTCGCGTGGAAGGACCTCGTCACGGTCGAGCTGCCCGTGGGCTCGTACCGCAACCTGCTGGTGCCCGCGCTGGTCGTCTTCCTCGTCGGCACGTGCGGATTGCTCCTGCTCGCGTGGCGGCGTTCGCGCGTGGCCTATGTCGCCGTGGTCGTGGGCATTGCGATGTGCGCGTTCGGTCTGTTCTTCGGGCGAACCAGCGTGAGCGCTCCGCTGTCGATCGGCCCGGTGACGCTATATGCGCCGCTCGAGACGGCTCTGGGAGCGGGGGCACTCGTGTCGTCGCTGGCGTGGCTGGCGTGGCGCACCCACGACGAGCGGGTGCGCGCGCTACAGCGCGCCGCAGTGACGAGCGGCGTGCGCGTCTCGCGGCGTCCGTCGCGTAGCGACCAGCGGCGCGTCGCCCTGGGGGCGGGCATGGTTGCCGCGGCGGTGGCGATCGCCGTGGCCGTGGTGCCGTTCGCCGCACGGGGCGCTGATCGCGACGTGCTGCGCTCGGCGGTGGGACCCGACATCGATCTGTCGGCGGCCGAGAGCCCGCTGTCGCAGTATCGCGCGTTGTTCGACGATCAGCGTGCCGAGCAGGTGATGTTCACCGTCGCCACGAGCGGCACCGCGCCGTCACGGATACGCATCGCCACGCTCGACGCATACGACGGCGAGGTGTTCCGCAGTGGCGGCGACGGGTCAGAGGAGTCCGGGCGCTTCTTGCGCGTGCCGTCGACTCTCGACGTCGGCGAGGGCGAGCCGGTCCAGGCCGAGATCACGATCGGGCAGCTCCCGGATATCTGGATGCCGACGGTTGACGGCCTCGAGCGGGTCGACTTCGCGGGGGCTCGCGCCGCGACGCTGGCCGACCACTTCTACTACAGCCAGACCGCGTCGGCGGGTGTGCAGACGGTGCCCGGCGGCTTCGCCGAAGGCGACACGTACACCGTGTCGGCCGTCCAGCCGCAGGTTCCGGAACTGGCCGAGATCTCGGCGCCGGGCGGCGCAGTCGGTGACGTGGCGATCCCTGACAGCGTCAGCGAATGGGTGGAAGAACATGCGCAGGGCAGTGGCGGTGAAGCGCTCGAGGGCCTTGTCGCTCTCCTGCGCGAGCGTGGATACCTGAGCCACGGCCTGAACGCGAGCGGTGACGAACAGCCGACGTGGGCGCAGACGCTCGGTGACTACACCGTGCAGCCGAGCGCCTCGGGTCACTCGCTGGCGCGCATCGACGCCCTGTTCCAACGTCTGCTCGAGCGCGAGAACGACCCGCGCGCGGAAGAGTCCGACAACTATGTCGCGGCGATCGGCGACGATGAGCAGTTCGCCGTCGCGACCGCGCTCATCGCGCGCGAACTCGGCTTTCCGTCGCGGGTGGTGTGGGGAGCGCGGATGGATGCCGAGCCCGGCGTTGCCGTCTGCGAGGCCGGGGTCTGCGAGGCGCAGGACCTCGTGGTGTGGACCGAAGTGGCATCCGATTCGGGCATGTGGGTGCCCATCGACGTGACACCGCAGTACGAGAACTCGCCCAGTTTGGATATCACCGAACTGCGCGACCCGAAGAACGTCACCGAGGTGCGCCCCGACACCGCGGAGAAGGTGCTCCCGCCCGACCCGTTGCAACAGGACACCGCGGTCGATGACGCCGATGCCGGCGATGACGGGGTTGACCTCGCATGGCTGTGGCCGGTGATCCGGATCGCGTTGATCGTGCTGTTGCTGTTGCTCCTCGCCTTCGGGCCGTTCTTGGTGGTGATCGCGGCCAAGGCCGCACGTCGTCGATCACGGCGCCGCGCACCGAGCCCCGCGGAGCGCATCGCGGGGGCGTGGGACGAGTACGTCGACGTGGCGGTGGACGCGGGCCGCGGCGCGCCAGGCGTCTTGACGCGGCGCGAGCTCGCAGCGGCGTTCGACACCCCTCAGGGGGAGTCGCTCGCGATCGCCGCCGATCGTGCGGTGTTCTCGGGGGCATCGGCGACCGATGCGGAAGCGTCCGAGGCCTGGGACATCCTTGCTGTCGAACGTCGCGCTCTGCGGGACGGACTCGGAGTGGGGAAGCGGTTCGTCGCGACCGTATCGTTGAGATCATTCGTTCGTCAGCTCTCGCCCGCACGGGCGCCACGCTCACGACTCGTTGAGAAGGGAAGGCGCGGCCAGGTGGCGCGCTCCACGCTATGAACACGATGCAAGACTCTTCAGCCGTTTTGGGGCTGGTCACGTTCCTGCTGATCGTCGGCGTCTACGTCTGGACCTCACTCGCCCTCGGGGCGGTGTTCCGCAAGTCCGGCGACGAGGCCTGGAAGGCGTGGGTCCCGATCTACAACCAGGTGATCCTGTTGCGCCTGGGTGGCTTCTCGCCGTTGCTCCTCCTGCTGTACCTGGTGCCTTTCTTCGGTGCCACGGCGGTGTGGATTCTGCAGATCGTCTCGTGTCACACGATCAACCGGGCCTTCGGGCTGGGCGGCGGCATGACGGTCCTCGCCGCCCTGCTCTTCCCGGTGTGGGCCACGGTGCTCGGTTTCGGTAGCGCCCGCTGGGTCGGTGACACCCCGCCGGGTGCATGGCCGCAGAAGGAATCGGATGCCGCGCCCGACCCGCTGCCGACGTCCCTCTCCACGGCTGCCCCCGAGGCGTACCACCCGTCATCCGACATCCCCGCCCCGACGGCGTGGGCACCGACACCGCCGCCGGCTGCATCCACTCCCCCTGCACCCCCGGCTGCGCCGCCCCTCCCGCCGCCGCCCACGATGTCGGCTGCTGCTGCTGCGGCTGCCGGGCCCCGCCGCGGGAGCGCCGACGACACCCCGGTGGATCAGTCGGAAGGACTGATCTCCTCGGTGCCGTATTCGCGCCCCGGTGCGCCTGAAGCTCCCGAAGTTCCCGAGCGTCCGGCGGTCTTTCCCCCGATGACGCTCGATACGGATGATGATTGGGAGGACACCAGCGCCCCCGCATCGTCGCACACCCCGGTCTCCGCAGTGCGGGGCGGGGAGGACGACCCCGACGCACCGCCACCCGGTGTGCTGCGCCGGTCGGCGTTCGACTCGATGGCCGACGAGGTGACCCTGCCTCCGGTGACGCGCGTTCCCGCAGACCCCCCGTCGGCACCCGATCGTGATCCCTGGGCGCCGAACGAGTCCGAGCCGTTCCCCGAGACGTCGGGACCGGTTTCGGCCGTCGTCGGGGCGCCCGAGGCTGGCATGCCACGATCGGCGCGCACGTCGGTATCGGCGCACCACACGCGGCCTGAAATTCCCGACGAGGATGACAGCCTCGACGAGACGGTGATCGCACGGCGGCGCCGGACGAACTGGGCGCTCGTGCTCCCCTCGGGTGATCCGGTGGCGCTCATCGCTGACGTCGTCCTCGTTGGCCGACGTCCCTCGCCGCGTGCCGACCACCCTGGTGCACAACTGGTGGCGGTCGACGACGGGACGGTGTCGAAGACGCATGCCCTCCTGCAACTGCGCGACGACCGGTGGTACATCACCGACCTCGACTCCACGAACGGCGTGATCTTCGCCACGCTCGTGGGCACCGAGGTCGAGGCGACGCCGGGCGTCGAGACCGAAGCGGGGGACCGGTTCCTCCTCGGTGACGCCGAGGTGCGTCTCGTACGGAGCGACGGGTGAGCGACCTCCCCGACGACGACACCAGACTTTCTCGACGCCGGCGACAGGGCGACGTCGATGATGCGACGGTGCTGTCGTCGCGTTCGGCGGGCCGCGGAGTCGAGCCCGATGATGAGACGGTGCTGTCGTCGCGTTCCGCGCGCCGCGGAGTCGAACCCGATGACGCAACGGTCTTGTCGTCGCGCGCTGCGAGGGGCAACGAAACGGAGGACGCAACCGTCCTCTCGTCGCGTTCTGCGCGGGCCGAAGCCGTGGACGTCGATGACACGATCGACCGCGATGAGCTGACCGACCGCGATGACACGGTGCTCTCCCCGCGGACTGTCCCCAATCCCGCCTCCGACGTCAGCCCGGCCGCGCCCGAAACCACGCCGCGCCGGGCGTCGGCTCCGCAGACCGAAGGGCAGATCTATCGCGCCCGCGCCGACGAACCTGTGCGGGTCCCGCGCAGCGAGCCCGTCCCTCGCGCACCCGGCGAGCACGTCGACCATGCGGCGCGCCAGTCGGCGGCCCGGCGGCGGACACGTACCCGTGCTGTCGTGGCGCTCGTGGTGGCATCCATCGTCCTCATTGGCGCCACCGTGGCACTGATCGCGGTCATCGGAAGCGGCGCCTAACCGCGTTTGCCCCACCCCCCGATCACGCGTATCATTGAGCGGGTGTGTGTTCACGCACGCCGTCAGCCGTGCCCGAGTGTCATCGGGGCGACCGGCGGGGGAGAACAACACACAACGGGACCGACCTGCGAACAGGTCACCCCCACGGCATATCCACCAACAACACACGCGTTTCGCGTCGTGCGGCGGATCTGTGGTGAAACCACCATCGCTGTCACCGTGCAGCACCTGTGCGAAACCAAAAGAATCGCGCAGAACAACAAGGAGAGAACGTGCCAACCATTCAGCAGTTGGTTCGCAAGGGCCGCACGCCGAAGGTCACCAAGACCAAGGCTCCCGCGCTCAAGTCGAACCCGCAGCAGGCGGGTGTCTGCACCCGCGTGTACACCACCACCCCGAAGAAGCCGAACTCGGCGATGCGCAAGGTCGCTCGTGTGAAGCTCCGCAACGGCACCGAGGTCACCGCGTACATCCCCGGCGAAGGTCACAACCTTCAGGAGCACTCGCTGGTGCTCGTCCGTGGTGGTCGTGTCAAGGACCTGCCCGGTGTTCGTTACAAGATCGTCCGCGGTGCACTCGACACCCAGGCCGTCAAGAACCGTAAGCAGGCTCGCAGCCGCTACGGCGCAAAGAAGGGTTGAGTTAGATGCCTCGTAAGGGCCCCGCACCCAAGCGCCCCGTCGTCAACGACCCGGTATACGGCGCACCCATCGTCACGCAGCTCGTGAACAAGATCCTCGTCGACGGCAAGAAGTCCATCGCCGAGTCGATCGTCTACACCGCCCTCCGTGGCGTTGAGGCGAAGAACGGTCAGGACGCTGTCGCCACCCTGAAGAAGGCGCTCGACAACGTGCGCCCGACTCTCGAGGTCAAGAGCCGCCGCGTCGGTGGTTCGACTTACCAGGTGCCGGTCGAGGTCAAGCCTCACCGCGCCAACACGCTCGCACTGCGCTGGCTCGTCAGCTACGCCAAAGGCCGTCGTGAGAAGACCATGACCGAGCGCCTCCAGAACGAAATCCTGGATGCCTCGAACGGCCTGGGTGCCGCGGTGAAGCGCCGCGAAGACACCCACAAGATGGCTGAGTCGAACCGCGCCTTCGCGCACTACCGCTGGTAACAGCGACGGTGGCCGGGTTGTGGCATCCGCTGCACCCGGCCACCCCCACCGCCTGATCGGCACACACGATCACTCTGGATTCCAAAAGTAAGGAACACCCCGTGGCACAAGAAGTGCTCACCGACCTCAACAAGGTCCGCAACATCGGCATCATGGCGCACATCGATGCCGGCAAGACGACGACGACCGAGCGCATCCTGTTCTACACGGGCGTCAACCACAAGCTGGGTGAAACCCACGACGGTGCGTCGACCACCGACTGGATGGAGCAGGAGAAGGAGCGCGGCATCACGATCACGTCTGCCGCCGTGACCTGCTTCTGGAACAAGAACCAGATCAACATCATCGACACCCCCGGCCACGTGGACTTCACGGTCGAGGTCGAGCGCTCGCTGCGCGTGCTCGACGGTGCCGTTGCCGTCTTCGACGGCAAGGAGGGCGTCGAGCCCCAGTCCGAGACCGTGTGGCGTCAGGCTGACAAGTACGACGTGCCCCGCATCTGCTTCGTCAACAAGATGGACAAGCTGGGCGCTGACTTCTACTTCACTGTCGACACCATCGTCAGCCGCCTGGGCGCAAAGCCGCTCGTGCTGCAGCTGCCGATCGGTGCCGAGAACGACTTCGTGGGTGTCATCGACCTCGTCGAGATGCGCGCACTGGTGTGGCCCGGCGATGCCAAGGGTGACGTGACCATGGGCGCCAAGTACGAGGTGCAGGAGATCCCCGCTGACCTCGCCGACCGCGCCGCCGAGTACCGCGAGAAGCTGCTCGAAACGGTTGCCGAGTCCGACGAGGCACTCCTGGAGAAGTACTTCGGTGGCGAAGAGCTGACCGTTGAAGAGATCAAGACCGCCATCCGCAAGATGACCGTCGCCGGTGAGCTCTACCCGGTTCTGTGTGGCTCGGCCTTCAAGAACCGCGGTGTGCAGCCCATGCTCGACGCCGTCGTGGACTTCCTCCCGTCGCCCCTCGACGTGCCCGCCATCGAGGCGCACGACCCGAAGGACGAAGAGCGCATCATCGAGCGTCACCCCGACGCCAACGACCCGTTCGCAGCACTCGCGTTCAAGGTCGCCGTGCACCCGTTCTTCGGTCGCCTGACCTACGTCCGCGTCTACTCGGGCAAGCTCGAGTCGGGCGCCCAGGTCATCAACTCGACCAAGGGCAAGAAGGAGCGCATCGGAAAGATCTTCCAGATGCACGCCAACAAGGAGAACCCGGTCGACTCGGTCACCGCGGGCAACATCTACGCCGTCATCGGCCTCAAGGACACCACCACCGGTGACACCCTGGCTGACCCGGCAGAGCCCGTCGTCCTCGAGTCGATGACGTTCCCCGAACCCGTCATCGAGGTCGCGATCGAGCCGAAGACCAAGGCCGACCAGGAGAAGCTGGGTCTGGCGATCCAGAAGCTCGCTGAAGAGGACCCGACCTTCCGCACCGAGCTCAACCCCGAGACGGGTCAGACCGTCATCAAGGGTATGGGTGAGCTGCACCTCGACATCCTCGTTGACCGCATGAAGCGCGAGTTCCGCGTTGAGGCCAACGTCGGAAAGCCGCAGGTGGCGTACCGCGAGACGATCCGCAAGACCGTCGAGCGTCACGACTACACCCACAAGAAGCAGACCGGTGGTTCGGGTCAGTTCGCGAAGATCCAGTTCGCGATCGAGCCCCTCGAGGTGACGGCTGAGAAGACGTACGAGTTCGAGAACAAGGTCACCGGTGGCCGTATCCCGCGCGAGTACATCGAGCCCACCAACCAGGGCTTCCAGGAAGCCATGAACGTCGGCGTGCTCGCCGGCTACCCCATGGTGGGCGTGAAGGCCATCCTCATCGATGGTGCATCGCACGATGTCGACTCGTCGGAAATGGCGTTCAAGATCGCCGGTTCGATGGGCTTCAAGGAGGCCGTCCGCAAGGCGAACCCCGTCATCCTCGAGCCGCTCATGGCGGTCGAGGTGCGTACTCCCGAGGAGTACATGGGCGACGTCATCGGCGACCTGAACTCGCGTCGCGGCCAGATCCAGTCGATGGAGGACGCCGCTGGCGTCAAGGTCGTGCGCGCACTCGTCCCGCTCTCCGAGATGTTCGGCTACATCGGTGACCTCCGCTCGAAGACTTCGGGTCGCGCGGTCTACTCGATGGAGTTCGACAGCTACAGCGAGGTTCCTCGCGCCGTGGCCGACGAGATCGTCCAGAAGAACAAGGGCGAGTAATACTTCGGATGCCACGCCTCGCGCTTTGCCCGGGGTGTGGCATCCGGTCACAATTGCATAGTGTGTGTGGATGGTCTGTCGATGACGGCGGATCAGATGCACAGTTTTCATCAACCTGTCTCCACTAGGGTGGAGGCATCCCTCGTAGAGAACCGGTCGCAAACCAGCGCCCGGCGCCTCTACACGACGTCCTGAGGAGGACCCAGTGGCTAAGGCCAAGTTCGAGCGGACCAAGCCGCACGTAAACATCGGAACGATCGGTCACGTCGACCACGGCAAGACCACGCTCACCGCTGCCATCTCGAAGGTGCTCGCCGACAAGTACCCGTCGGCCACTAACGTGCAGCGTGACTTCGCGTCGATCGACTCGGCTCCGGAAGAGCGTCAGCGCGGTATCACGATCAACATCTCGCACGTCGAGTACGAGACCCCCAAGCGTCACTACGCACACGTTGACGCCCCGGGTCACGCCGACTACATCAAGAACATGATCACCGGTGCTGCCCAGATGGACGGCGCGATCCTCGTGGTCGCCGCCACCGACGGCCCGATGGCACAGACCCGCGAGCACGTTCTGCTCGCCAAGCAGGTCGGCGTTCCCTACCTGCTCGTCGCGCTGAACAAGTCCGACATGGTCGACGACGAGGAGATCCTGGAGCTCGTCGAGCTCGAGGTTCGCGAGCTTCTGTCGTCGCAGGACTTCGACGGTGACAACGCTCCCGTCATTCAGGTCTCGGGCCTCAAGGCTCTTGAGGGTGACGAGAAGTGGGTCAACCAGGTCCTCGCGCTCATGGAAGCTGTCGACGAGTCGATCCCGGACCCGGTGCGTGACAAGGACAAGCCGTTCCTCATGCCCGTCGAGGACGTCTTCACCATCACCGGCCGTGGCACGGTTGTGACGGGTCGCGCCGAGCGCGGTACCCTCGCGATCAACTCCGAGGTCGAGATCGTCGGCATCCGCCCGACGCAGAAGACGATCGTCACCGGTATCGAGATGTTCCACAAGCAGCTCGACGAGGCATGGGCCGGCGAGAACTGTGGTCTGCTCCTGCGCGGCACCAAGCGTGACGACGTCGAGCGTGGCCAGGTTGTCGTCAAGCCCGGCTCGGTGACCCCGCACACCGACTTCGAGGGCACGGCGTACATCCTGTCCAAGGACGAGGGTGGCCGTCACAACCCGTTCTTCACGAACTACCGTCCGCAGTTCTACTTCCGTACCACGGACGTCACCGGCGTCATCACGCTGCCTGAGGGCACCGAGATGGTCATGCCTGGCGACACCACCGACATGTCGGTCGAGCTCATCCAGCCGATCGCTATGGAAGAGGGCCTCGGCTTCGCTATCCGTGAGGGTGGCCGCACCGTTGGTGCCGGTACCGTCACCAAGATCCTCAAGTAATCTGAGCTGATCTGATTTACGAAAGGCCCCCGGGATTCGTTCCGGGGGCCTTTCGCATGCCTGCGAATCACTCAACGAGTGGGTATCGATGCGCGCGAATGCACCTTCGGATAATCCTGAGTATCAATTGTGTGTTTGCTCTTGACCCGGTGAGTGGTGCCCGATAGCTTCGCAGGTGGAGCTGTGTCTGCGCGTTCGCTTGGGGAACTTTTGAACGCGCGCGGTGACACCGCTTGGGGAGCTCCACACTGGGGCACTCACGTCGATTGCGACAAGGTGAAGCAATGAGTGGCATGCATGATTTTGGGGAATCGAACAGCCGGGGTATTCGGCGACGCCTGCGGGCCGAGCGGCAGCGTGAACGCGCGCTGACGATCCGGCACCGCTGGTGGGCGGGAGGTGTGGCCACCGTGCTGTCGGCGGCCCTCGTGTTCACGGGGATGAGCCCGGCCGTCGCCGAAGAGCCGACCCCGACCCCTTCGGCCGACGAGACGTCGCAGACGGAGGAGTCGAGCGAGCAGTCGGCCGACGAGGCTGAGCCGACCGAAGAGGCGAAGCCCACGGAAGAGGCCAAGCCCACGGAAGAGGCCAAGCCCACCGAAGAGGCCAAGCCCACCGAAGAGGCCAAGCCCACCGAAGAGGCCAAACCGACTGAAGAGGCGAAGTCCACCGAGGAGGCCACTTCCTCGCCGACGCCCACACTCGAGGCCAAGCAGACCGAGCAGGATGAGCAGCAGCTCATCACGCCGATGTCGGTGCCGAGCCCCACAGCCGGTACCGCGGTGATCACGATCAAGGTCGGATCAGACCGCACCGGCACCGAGGGCGTGACGAACCTCGAAGGTGTCGTCCTCCACCTGAAGAACGGCGACTCCAGCGGCCCGGACAGTGCGCGCTGGGACGGCGTCGCCGGCGACGGTGACGGATGGGCGCGATGCGAATCTGACGCCGACGGCGACTGCTCGTTCGAGGTGCCGGACACACAGCCCGGAGGCGACAATCGTGGCGACCGACCCTGGGTTGTGCAGTACTCCGTCCCCGGCACGCACTACATGAACCCCACGCTGCGCGTGGGTGGCGCCTCCGGCTCGGGTTCGTCGCTCGCGTACCAGTTCCGCATGAAGACCGGCCTGCAGGCGGGCAACGTGTACAGCTCGCAGGACGCGAACGACATCATGCTCAGTTCTGGTTTCACCTATAACGCCTCGGGGGGCATCTGGCAGCAGTCGCGCACTAACCCTTCGCTCGCGCCCTCGTGTGGACTGGACGTCGCGCTGATCCTCGACATCTCCGGGTCCGTCGGCAACGCGCTCCCCAGCCTGAAGACCGCGGCGAATACATTCGTCGATTCACTCGCTGGTACCCAGTCGCGCATGTCGCTGTTCTCGTTCTCGTGGGTGAGCCCCGGCCAGGGCGCTTCCCAGAACTATCCTGACCTCGTCCCAGTGACCACGACGGCACAAGGGACCAGCTTCAAGAACCGCTACGCCAGCTGGACTTCGAGTGGCGGCACCAACTGGGACCGCGGTCTCGGTGCGGCCGCAGCAGCGAACACTGGCGCCAACGCCGTCGATGTCGCGGTCATCATCACCGACGGAAACCCGACGACCTACAACGATCCACGTGAGGGCTCGGGCAGTGACAACCGCTTCCGCGAAACCGAGAATGGCATCTTCTCGGCGAACGCGCTCAAAGCGGCGGGGACGCGCGTGATCGCCTTCGGTGTGGGCGCGGGAGCAACCGGTGCGACCAATGCACTGAACCTGCGAGCGGTCTCGGGCACGACCGTCTACAACGGGTCGAATAGCGCCGTCGCTGACTTCTACCAGACGACGAACTATGAGGCGGTTGGCACGGCGCTGCGCAACCTTGCCCTGGGTAACTGTCAGGGATCGCTGTCGGTGACCAAGCAGATCGTCCCGTCGACCAACGCTCCGGGCGACATCACTGGCGCAGTTCCGGCGGGCGCGGGATGGACGTTCAACAGCTCGATCAACCCGGGCACCGTCACCACCCCGAATGCCTCGCGCACCACGATTGCTGACGGTACGGGTACGGTCTCCTTCCCGCTGAGCTACGCTGGCGGCACCAACTCTGCCGCAGTCACGATCGTCGAAGACCAGCAGCCCGGCTACACACTGCACACGGTGGGTGGCCAGAACGCGGTGTGTACGAACCTCAACACCGGTGCGGCGATCGCCCTCAGTGGGAACCCGACCAACGGCTTCACGGTGAACGTGCCCAGCAATGCGGCCGTGAACTGTGTCGTCTACAACCGTGCCCCAAGCCCCGAAGCAGACCTGACGGTCAGCAAGAACTGGGTCGTCAACGGTGTTCCGTTCACGAATGGTGCGCAGCCGAATGGCCTGAGCGCGCAGCTCAGCCTGACCGGCCCGGATGGCGCTGGCGCATCCGTGCAGGGCTGGGGTGTAACGCGCACCGGTTACGAGCAGGGCGACACCAGCACGATCAGCGAGACCGTCGACCTGATCGATTCTGAGCTCTGCACCAACTCGGCACGCATCACGTCGATCAACGGATCTACCGTCGATATCGCACTCGGCTCGGGCTACGCCATGTCGTTGACGCAGGAACACAACACCGCAGTGATCACCAACACTGTTGAGTGTGAGAGCCGGCTGACACTCGTGAAGGACGTCGACGGCGGTGACGCAGATGCCTCGTTGTGGACCCTGCACGCGACGAATACCACTGGCAGCGGATTGCCCGGCTTCTCGGGCGCGGCAGGTTCCGCGTCCGTCGAGGACATCGAAGTGACGCCGAACACGCGCTACCAACTGTTCGAATCTGCGGGCGACCCGCGGTACGTGCAGACCGACAACCGAACCTCGCTTCAGTCCAACCCGCTCTCTACAGGTTCGGCGACCTGTGTGCGTATCAACGCCAATGGGGGAGTCCTCAGCGGATTCAGCGACGGCATCAATGGTGGTGTCGATGTCCCTCTCGGCTACCGCGTCATGTGCACGCTCGTCAACGAGACCGCAGAGCTCGCCCTGCTCAAGCACGTCATCAATGACAACGGTGGGAGCGGCGCAGCCGGGGACTTCGACCTGACGGCGACGCCCGCGACTCTCGCAGGCCTCACGCCGACCACGGTTGTCGGCGTCGAAGACCTCGCTTCGGCGACCCTGTTCCAGGTGCGCCCCGACCACGTCTACACGCTGACGGAGTCGACCGAACCCGGTTACGAATTCGTCAAGCTGCAGCAGTGGGTCGACGGCGCCTGGGTTGATGTTGTCGCGAACCCCGACCCGTTGGGATACCCGCAGCAGAACGCGCAGGGCGCGTGGCAGATCACCGTCGAGGCGCTCGAAGAAGCCGCCTACCGTTTCGTCAACGATGACATCGCGCCCACTCTCACGCTGGTGAAGAACGTCACCAACGACAACGGGGGCGAGGCCGAAGCATCCGAGTGGACGCTCACGGCATCCGACACCAACGGTGTGGTCCTCTCGGGCGCAACCGCGACCCCGGCGGTCACGGACCAAGAGGTCGAGGCTGGCACGGTCTACACGATCGGCGAGAACGGTGGACCGAGCGGGTACGAGTGGACCACCCTCGTCTGCACGGGTCGACAGGACTTGTCACCGCAGAACGCGCAGATCACGTTGCTTCCCGGTGAGGACGTCACCTGTACTCTCACCAACGACGACCAGCCCGGAAAGCTCACGCTGATCAAGGACGTGACGAACGCGCACGGTGGTACCGCAGTGCCGAGCGACTGGACGCTGACCGCCGACGGACCTGACACCGTGACGGGGGCCGGCAACTCTGCTGCCGTGACGAACCAGACGGTGGATGCCGGAAGCTATGCGTTGAGCGAATCGGATGGCCCGGATGGCTATGAACTCGATGACCTGTCGTGCACCGGCGGCACCCTGACGGATGAGAACGTCGCGGTTCCGGTCGGCGGCGATGTCACCTGCACGTTCTACAACATCGACATCGCTCCGAAGCTCACGCTGGTGAAGATCGTCGACAACAAGAACGGCCTCGGGACGCACGCCGCAACCGAATGGACGCTGACGGCGCAAGAGGCCGGCGAGGCGCCGGTCATCGACGAGATGGGGACCGCGATCAACGCGTCCTCGGCACAGACTCAGCAGGTCGAGGTCGAGGCCAACGTGCTCTACGTGCTGTCGGAGGACGGCCCGTCGGGCTACACGGCCGGCGTGTGGTCGTGTGGGGGCATTCCCTCCGCGGACGGCGACGTGATTCTTGCCGTGGGCCAGGAGGTCACGTGTCAGATCACCAACACGGTGATCACGCACGATGTGACCCTGGTGAAGAAGTGGGTCAACGCCTACCAGGGCGACGAGACCGAGCTCACGCTCGGCGATGAGACGTCGGACTCGGTGGCGAACGGCGATGCCGAGTTCATCGACACCGCGACGCAGATCACCGTCGAGGTCGCGGAAGGCGAGAGTATCTCGCTCTCCGAGGTCTTGGGTGCTGGCAACCAGGGCGTCTACTCGACAACCTTCGGCTGCACCGACGGCGTTGTGAGCGGATCCGGACTCGACTTCGAGCTGACCGTCCCCGCCTCGGATGTCACGTGTACGTTCACGAACACGGCCAACGAAGTTGCCGTGACGCTGATCAAGCAGTGGGCCGACGGCAGTTTCCCCGGCGACGAGGCGGATCTGGTGATCTCGACGGTGGGCGAAACGCTCGCATCGGGAACGTCGGTCGTGGGGCCCGCGGCGACGATCAACGCGTCGGTACGTGTCGGCACGAGCGTGTGGTTCAGCGAGACGCTGGACGCAGGCAATACCGGCAGCTACTCCACCACGTGGGTTTGTGACAACGGCACATCCGGCTCGGGTACCTCGATCCCGATGACCACGGTGTCGGTCGCACTTACCTGCACGTTCACGAACACGCCGGACGTCGTCACCATCGACGTCGACAAGACGTGGGTCAACGCCTTTGTGGGTGACAGCGCCGACCTGTCGGTCTCCGACCAGTCGGGCGAATCCGTCGCCGATGCTGAGAACGAGACCGACGAGAGCGTGGCCAGCGCCACGGTTCGGGTCGGTGACACCATCACGGTGGCGGAAGCCTTCGGCGACAACACCGGTGTCTACGATGCGACCTACGTGTGCGCCGGCCTGCAGGGCGCGGGCACGACCGTCGACATCACCGTTCCTGACGAAGACACGACGTGTGTGTTCACCAACACCGCGCGCGAACAGGACGTCACGCTGAACAAGCAGTGGGTGAACGCCATCCAGGGTGACACCGCCGAACTGAGCATCAACGGTGGTACCCGTGTCACCAGCACGGCGAACGGTCAGAGCGGCTCGTGGCTCGACACGGTCAACACTGTGACGGAGTCCGTCCGCATCGGCGACACCGTTGAGTTCGAGGAGTTCCTCGGCGAATTCAACCTTGCCGAGTACGACTCGACGTACTCCTGCACCGGTGAAGCCGTGCAGGCAGGCGAGGGCACGTCGTTCACCATCGACAGCATGCCCGGCGATATCGTCACCTGTACCTTCCGCAACGAAGCCATCCTGGGCGACCTCACGCTCGAGAAGGTCGTGGTCAACGACAACGGCGGCGAGGCAGAAGACACCGACTGGACGCTCTCGGCGGACGGAATCGTCGACATCTCCGGTGCCGAGGGTGACCCCGAGATCACCGGCGCTGCGGTTCCCGCGGGATCCTACGATCTTTCGGAGTCGGACGGCCCCGCAGGGTACGAGCAGACCGACCTCATCTGTGTCGACGGTGACGAAGAGCTCGAGCTCGACGGCCAGACGGTCATGGTCGAGGGCGGAGCGTCGGTGGTGTGTACCTTCACCAACGACGACATCGCTCCGACGCTGACGCTGAAGAAGATCGTCGACAACCGCGACGGCCTCGGCACGCAGTCCGCAGAAGCGTGGACCCTGACCGCCGCCGACGGGGCAGACGCCGTGATCGACGAGCAGGGTACGTCGTCAGACGACGGGGTGACGGCGGTCACCCAGACCGTCGAGGTCGAGGCGGGTACCGCGTACGTCCTGTCCGAAGATGGCCCCGCCGGGTACACGGCGAGCACCTGGTCGTGTGACGTGGGCGTGTTCGAGAACGGCGCGGTGACGCTCGCGCTGGATGAGGACGCGACCTGCACGATCACGAACACGGCGAAGGACGCCTCGGGTCGTCACGACAAGAGCGTGACCAGCCTTTCGCAGGGTGCGGACGGCACGTGGACGATTGTCTACGACGTCACCGTCTACAACACGTCCGAAGCATCCACGCTGACGTACGACCTCGATGACACGCTCCGGTTCGGATCGGGCATCGACGTGCAGTCGGCAACCTGGGTCGGGCCGGCAGGAGGCACTCCCGCCGACTTCGACACCGAGTGGTCGACCGTTCTCGCCTCGGGTGCAACGCTCCCGCAGAACGACACGTCCGACGCCACCGCGGTCTACACCGTGACGGCGACAGCCACGATCCCGGAGTTCCCGGCTGCGGAAGACACCTGGCAAGACTGTGTCGACCCGCTCGGCGAAGCTGACGGCGGATTCCTGAACGAATCGATGCTGACGATCGGCGAAGAGGAAACGTACGCGTACGCGTGTGACGAGCCGTCGTTCCCGACGATCAGCAAGACCGGTCAGGTTTCGACGCAGGATGCCACGACCGGCGACTGGACAGTGGGATGGGTCATCACGGTGACGAACCCCGGTGACCAGCCGGTGGCCGCGGTCGTCGAGGATGTCCTCCCCGAGGCTCCGGCAGACTGGACACTCGTGGGTGGAGAGTGGGCCATCGCCAATGGCGCCGGAACGCCGACGGTGGACCTGTCGCTCGCGCCGAGCCCCAGCCCGCAGACGATCTGGCAGACGACGGACGATGCATCGCGCCTGCCGGCGGACACGACCTACACCTTCACGGTGACGGGAACGCTCCGAGCGTCCGCGGAGGCACCGGCGATCGGTGCCTGCGACCCGCAGACCGAGACGGGTGGACTGGTCAACTCGGCCACCGTGAGCTCGGGCGAGGCCAGCGTTGGCGACGACGGTTGCGTCGACACCGACGTGGCGACGGCGACGCCCGAGAAGGCGGTGCTCACCACCTCGCAGCTGGTCGATGGCTCGTGGCAGATCACGTACCTCGTGACCGTCACGAACGACTCCAGCGAACTGGTGGCGATCTACGACCTCAACGACACTCCGTTGCTTGACGGTGTGACCATCGTGCCTGACACGGCGCGCTGGGCCACCAGCGACAGCGCGGGTGTCCCCGCGGGCGCGTGGAGCGCGTTCGACCCGGCAACAGGAGACGACCTGGTCACCGGCAAGGCGCTCGCCGCCGGCGGCACGGACTACTACGTGGTCGAGGTCACCGTCGAGGTCACCGAAGACGGGTGGTCCGACGAGGATGCACTCACGTGCCAGAAGGAGCTTTCCCTCGAAGAGGGCGGCTTCCTCAACCTGGTTACCGTGACCTCGGGTGGTGAAGAGAAGACGGCGGATGCGTGCTCCGAGCCCGCGCTGCCGACGATCGCCAAGGACCCGATGTCGGTTGTCCAGGACCCGGTGGATGCCACGAAGTGGCTCGTCAGCTACCGCTTGACGGTGACGTCGGGAGGCTTCGACACGTTCTACTCGCTCTCCGACACCCCGGAGTTCGCGCCGGGCATCGACCTCGGCCCGGGCAAGGCGCGCCGGGTTGACACTGAGCCAGCTGGCGAATGGGTCGACATCACCTCCGGTGTGGACTTCGTGATCGACGAGCCGCTGGCTGCTGGTGACATCGGTGACGACGCACACGTGTATGAGGTGGCATGGATTGCCGACTTCACCGGCGAGTTCGACGTCAACGACGCGGAGTGCAACGGTGCTGGTACCGGCTTCTTCAACACGGCGACGCTGACCGTCGGCAACATCCCGCAGGATGACGACGCGTGCCAGCCGCCGGAGGAAGTGGTCTACCCGACCTTCTCCAAGACGGTGACCTCGACGCAGCAGGATCCGACGTCGGGTGAGTGGATGATCGAGTACGAGCTCGAGGTGTACCTGCCTTCGAGCGAAGAGGACCCGGTCGCGAACCCGAAGGATCTGTCGACCGAGTACGACCTGTCTGACACGCTCGACTTCGGTGGTGACATCGAGATCGTCGGCACCCCGACGTGGTCGGGCGACGGCGAGTCGGGTGACTTCGACGCCGGCTCTGCTCAGATCGCCACCGAGAAGCGCATCGACGCGGGCGAAACCCACACGTACACGGTTTCTGTGGTCGCGAGCGTGCCGACCGAGGCTGTCGAGGGCGGCACCATCACGTGCTACCCGAACAGCGAAGACCCGGCAGGCGGCTTCCTCAACACGGCGCTGCTGACGGTGGGCGACCAGGAGTTCCCCGCGGATGCATGTTCCGAGCCGATCGTTCCCGAGGTCTACAAGGGAGCGGACTCGTACACGCAGAACGAGGACGGCACGCAGACGATCAGCTACTACATCGACGTGACGGTGCCGCCGACCGAGTCGCCGTACGCCGCAGAGTCGGCTGTGTACGACCTGGTCGACGCGCCCGAGCTCCCCGAGGGAACGACCCTGGTCGGTGAGTGGACCGCAGAAGCAGTCGGCGGCTCAACACCCACTCCAGACGCGGCGACGTGGAATGGCGAGGGTGAGTGGACGATCATCGAGGGTGCCGAAATCACCGTCGAAGAGGGAATCCACACCTACGTCGTGACGGCGACCGTCCAGGTCGCCAGCGTTCCGGCAGAGCAGGAGCCGTGCTACGAAGAGGCTGAAGGCATCTCGGTCTGGAACACGGTCACCCTCACCTCAGGTGGCTACACCGACGACTCCGAGGCCTGCCAGATCGTCCACCTGGACGACGTGGGTATCGAGAAGACGTCAGTGCTGCCGGAGGGTGAGACCTCGGTCGAGCCGGGTGACACGTTCGACTACGTGCTGACAGTCACCAACTACGGCACGCGCCCCGCCTACGGCGTTCGCGTGACGGACGACGACATCAACGAGCGGCTCGAGATCACGGGCCTGGTCGTGGATGGATCGAGTTGGGCTGAGGCGCCGGGCTACGTCGGCAACGTCGTTGACCTGACGCTGGACTACCTGCCGATCGACGGAACGGCGACGATCACCATCACGGTGGAGTTCCTGCCCTTCGAGATCGACGGGTCCGACCTTCCGGCCGTGGTCGGCGGGGAGCCGGCACCGCTGGCACCTGCTCCGATCGAGTCGCTCGACAACATCGCGTGTGTCGAACTGACCGGCCAGTACAACGGCCAGACGGGTCGCGTCGCGGAGTTCGAAGGACTCCTGAATGGTCCGGACACGAACGAGGCCAACAACTGCGACGACGAGAACGTTCCGACGCGCGACATCGTGGCATCCGTCTACACACGCTGTGTGAACGATGCTCCGCTGTTGGGCTGGACCGTCGCGAAGTCGGGTCTGCTCACGAGCGAGCCGATCGAGTTCACCTGGATTCCGACGAACTCGGATGTGACGCCCGAGACGTCGCCGGCACAGGTCGCACTGACCGAGCCGGGCGGGACGAGCACTTGGACGAACGAGATCGCGTGGCCGGGGTCGGTATTCACCCCGTCTGGTATCTCGATCGACTACCCGGGTTGGCGGCCGATCGAGGGTCAGGACCTCGCTCCCGACGGGCAGTACTACCTGCCGGGGACCGACACGATCATGACTCCGGAGCAGCGTGCGCAGTTCGTGTTCAACGGGTTGATCCTCGACCCGAGCGAGCTCGACTTCGCATGGCGCGGTCTCACCACGGTGACGTTCTCGGTGAACCCCGAGATCAGCTTCACCACGGGATACCCGGCAGCGACGCCCGACTGCTACGTGGCACGGCACACCGAGCTGGAGATCGAGAAGACGGCGAGCGTCGAGAAGACCGAACCGGGTGAGTCCTTCACGTACGACATCGCGGTGGAGAACGTCAGCGACGACTCCGCAGCCGACGGTGTTGTGGTGACGGATGCCATCCCCGCCGATGTCAAGATCACCAACGTCACGTGGCCTGGTCTCAACGACGACTTGGCGTTCCCGAACTGGCAGACGTGTGCAGTCAGCGGTCAGGATGCGCAGGGTTACGGCGGCACGCTCGAGTGTGTGCTGACTGGCCCGCTGCAGCCGGCTGGATCGAACAACGGCGGAGCGACGGCGGCGCCGACGATCACGTTGACGGCGATGGTCGATCCTTCGTCGACAGCGAGCGTCATCACGAACGTCGCGGTGGTGGATTACCACACGTTCGATGACCCGGAGGACACCGGTCGCGACACCGACGATGCGGTTGTGCTGCTGTCGGCACTGCCGGTGACCGGTGGCTCGGCGATGACGATCTACGCGGTGCTCGGCGTTCTGGCTCTGCTCGGTGGTGGCGTCGTCCTCCTGACGATCCGTCGGCGTCGGGAGTCGAAGCTGATCGTGTAGCTGCGTGCGGCGCCGGGACCCCAAGACCGGCACCACACGCTCCGCGCGACCCGCGCGCGCCGTTCACCCCTCGCAGGACAGCACCTGCGGGGGGTGAACGGCGCTCGCGCGCGAAGCCTCAGTTCTTGCTCAGGCCCGGCACGTCGATTTCTCTCCCGCGCTGCAGTCTCGCTAATGTTCACTACAGACGCTTCATCACGCCGTGGGACCCGAACACCCGCGGCGAGCTATCACTGTCGGAGAACACGCCTGGGGGCGTGCCGTCAGCACTTAACGCGCAGACGCGCTTTCCTGGGGAGGAACACCGTGCGATCATTGCGCACTGTCATTGCCGCCGCCGTATCCCTCACATTGGCCGTCGGCGCAAGCATCGGATTCGCCGCGCCGGCAGCCGCGACGCTCGCCGAACCGACGGGGACGCAGGTGTGCGCGCCGTACGATTCCGGCAAGGTCAACGTCAGCGGAAGCCACAAGACCCTCACGCTCAGCGCGCCCGACGGCAAGCTGATCTCGGGCTACTGCGTCAAGGCCGGCTCGACGCAGCAGGGTAACGGCCCGGTGTTCGTGACGGTGGATCCCGCTCAGAAGAGCGTCACGATCAGCCACCCGTCGGGCAAGGACATCTCGCACTACGCGCTGGTGTACACCACCGAGGGAACCCCCACCGCCGACAAGCCGATCCAGACGCTGGCGTGCGACACGATCACGGTCGACTACCGGCGTCCGCTCGTCAACGGTGACCACATCAACCTCGAGTTCACCCCGGCAGAAGGTGGCGGCAACAAGCAGGTCAACCTTTACGTCGACCGCAACATTGCGGGCGGATACGACACGCTCGGTCTTCGGATGCCGGGAGGCCAGACGCAGCCGCTCACCGAAGCAGAGGTGCGCTCCGGAGTGATCACGTGGACCTACTCGGAGTTCATCTCCAGCGTGGGCGGCTACACGGTGGCGTTCGTTCAGACGAACGAGACAGACACGTGGCCGAAGCTGGACTGCACGACCGAAGAAGAGCCCGAGTGTCCCGAGGGCACCGTCGAGCAGGAGGACGGCTCGTGTGAGGAGCCGCCGACCGCAGAGACGTACGTCGACCTCGGCATCGTCAAGACTCACTCCGACCTCGGCGAGGAGAACACGGTCGACTACAGCACCGAGTTCAGCTACTTCCTCGAGGTGACCAACCACGGCACGGCCACGGTGACGGCAGGCGTTGTGACCGACGAGGTCCCCACGGGACTTACCGTGACCTCGGTGATCGTGCCGGGCGGCTGGACCGACGAGACCGTCGACAACACCGTGAAGGTCTCGAACGTGGTTCTTGCCCCCGAAGCATCCGGAATCATTGAGGTGAAGGTCGTCGTCGAAGACGCACACGACTACACCGCTCCCGACGTGAGTGTCGGTGAATCCGATCCTCAGCCGCAGTTGTCGCTGGAAGGCGCGTTCACCAACGAAGCCTGCGTCGACGCTCCGTTCGATGTGAACCCCGACAACGACTGCAGCGAGGTCGTGGTCGAGCGCGACGAGCTCGTGGCGAACGTGTTCGTGCGCTGCATCAACGACGCGCCTTACTTGTACTACTCCGTAGAGACGAGCCCTTCACTCGCGGGTAAGCCGATCACCCTCACGTGGGCACCGGTGAGCCAGCCGGCCGTCCCCGCGTCGCAGGTGCTGACGCTCGACTCGGGCGACTCGGGTCGCATTGTGTGGCCCGGTGCCGAGTTCGCCTCGAACGGCAACAGCATCCTGTGGCCGGGCTACCGCCCGCTGGTCGAGGCCGACTACAACGCCGACGGTACCCTCGCTATCGACCCGTCGCTTGTCTACAACGGTCTGGTGCTCGACACCTCGCACGAGACGTATCCGTGGCGTGGCGCATCGACGGTGACGTTCTCGGTCAACCCGACCCTCACCGTAAGCACGTCCTACCCGTCGGCATCGCCGAACTGTTCTATCCCGCGCGCGGCCGACATGACGGTCACCAAGACCGCGAGCGTCGAGACGGTCCAGGCCGGTGACTCGTTCGACTACAACCTCGCCGTGGCGAACGTGAGCGTGGACGGCGCCGCCGACCCCGTGACCATCACCGACGTCATCCCGAGCGACATCCGCGTCGACGAGATCACGACCGACACCACTGCGTTCCCGCGTTGGACCGGGTGCGACGTGGCAGACGCTGACAGCGACGGCTTCGGCGGCGTGCTGACGTGTTCGCTGTTCGGCCCCCTCATGATGGGGGAGTCCGCGCCGACGATCACGCTGGGCGTGACGGTCGCCGACGACACCAGTGCTGACCGCATCAGCAACACCGCAGAGGTCTGCTGGGCTGGCCCCGATGACGCTGAACTGATCGCGTGCAACGACGACACCGCCGACGTGACGCGTGAGCCCACCCCGGTCATCGACCTCGGCATCGAGAAGACGCACTCCGACCTGCCCACCGGCACCGTCGATCCCGGTGACGAGTTCTCGTACTTCCTCGAGGTGACCAATAACGGCACCGTCGCGGTCGACGACGGCGTCGTCACGGACGAGGTTCCGAGCAGCCTCGAGGTCCTCGAGGTCATCACCCCGGTCGGCACTTCGGTCGGCAGCGGCAACGATGTGGAGATCACCGGTGTGGCGCTGGATGTGGATGCTTCCGTAATCATCGAGGTTCGTGTGCGCGTCATCCCGAATGCGGTCGATGCGGTGCCGAACTACGCAGCCGAGGAAGCGCCTGCCGCAGTCTCGCTGAGCGGACCCATCGAGAACACCGCGTGCGTCGCGGTGACCGGTGACGCCGATGCGAGCAACGACTGCTCGACCGTCGAGATCGAGCGTGACGAGATCGCGGCCAACGTCTGGATGCAGTGCATCAACGACGCGCCATACCTCTACTACTCGGTGCAGACGTCGCCGAGCCTGCAGGGTGAGCCGATCACGCTGACCTGGACGCCCGACACGCAGCCCGCCGTGCCGTCGGAGGTGACGCTCACGCTCGAATCGGGTGACTCGGGTCGCATCGTATGGCCGGGTGCTGACTTCGCAGCCAATGACGTGAGCATCCTGTGGCCGGGCTATCGCGCGCTCGTCGAGAGCGACTACAACGCTGACGGCACGTTGGCTGTCGACCCCGCGCTCGTCTACAACGGACTGGTGCTCGACACCGACTACGAGACGTACCCGTGGCGTCTGGGTTCGACCGTGACGCTCTCGGTGAACCCGACGCTGACCCTGGCAGCCAGCTACCCGGCGGCCACGGCGAACTGCGCGGTGCCTCGTTCGGCTGACATGCAGGTCACCAAGACCGCCAGCGCGTCTTCGGTGTCGCCGGGTGAGTCGTTCGACTACACGCTCGCCGTCGAGAACGTGAGTGTGGATGCCGCCGCCGACCCCGTCGTCATCACCGACATGATTCCCGCCGACATCCGCGTCGACGAGATCACGACGGATGCCACGGCTTTCCCGCGCTGGGACGACTGTGAACTGACGGGGACGGATGCCGATGGCTTCGGCGGAATGGTGGAGTGCCACCTCTTCGGTCCGCTCGCCACCGGTGCGTCGGCCCCCGACATCACGCTCGAAGTGACGGTCGCAAGCGATGTCACCGTCGGTACGATCAGCAACACGGCGGAGGTCTGCTGGGGCGGTCCCGATGACGGTGGCGAGATCGTCGCGTGCAACGACGACTCCGCGAGTGTCACGATCACTCAGCCCCTCGCCGTGACCGGCGGCACGGCGCCGCTGGCGATGGGTATGAGCGCCGCGATCGTCATGTTGCTGGGTGCGTCGGCGTTCTTCTTCGCTCGCTCGCGCCGTCAGGCAGGTGCCGCCAGCTGATCGCCGGAGCGCGTGTCGACCACGTCTGACGAAGGGCCGGTTTCCTCACGGAGATCGGCCCTTCGCGGCATCCGGATATCCTCCCCTGGGAACCGGGTGTGGATAGCGCACACAAACCCGCCCGAGTTTGCGACACGCCCGGGATGCACGTAGACTAGTGAGGTTCCACATTCCGGGTGCGCCTTCGTGCGTGCGACCGGATCACCACCAGGGCAGTGCATAGGCCGCGTGAACGCGTGTAGACCTAGGCCGCGGGTGGCAGAACACTCAATCCGAACACCTCACTCAGAGATGGGTGGCGCGCGTGCGTGCAGCGGGATTCGGAGCCGCGTGTGAAAGCGTGCGGATTGACAGAAGAACAGTGGTGCGCAGCACCAGCCCAGCTGGTGGAAGTGCCAGGGCGCGTAAGCGTCACCGTGCGTCCAATGCCCCCGGGGAGTCCGGGAGGTAAGACGCTGAAGAGAGAGAAGCAGACAATGGCGGGACAGAAAATCCGCATTCGCCTGAAGTCGTACGACCACGCCGGTCTCGACACGTCGGCGCGCAAGATCGTCGACACCGTGACCCGTGCGGGCGCAACGGTTGTGGGCCCCGTGCCCCTGCCGACCGAGAAGAACGTCGTGTGCGTCATCCGGTCGCCCCACAAGTACAAGGACAGCCGCGAGCACTTCGAGATGCGCACCCACAAGCGCCTCATCGACATCATCGACCCGACGCCCAAGGCTGTCGACTCGCTGATGCGTCTCGACCTCCCGGCCGATGTCAACATCGAGATCAAGCTCTGAGGTTCGACATGACTGACATCAACACCAAGGTTTCCAAGGGCCTGCTGGGCACCAAGCTCGGTATGACCCAGGTCTGGGACGCGGACGGCAAGCTCGTCCCCGTCACCGTCATCGAGGTGGCCCCCAACGTGGTCACCCAGGTCCGCACCCCCGAGAAGGACGGCTACAACGCCGTTCAGATCGCTGCGGGCCAGATCGACCCCCGCAAGGTCAACAAGCCCCTCACGGCCCACTTCGAGGCCGCGGGCGTGACCCCCCGCCGTCACGTCACCGAGATCCGCACCGCGGACGCCGGTGACTACACCCTCGGCCAGGAGCTCACCGTTGACGGTGTGTTCGAGGCCGGCCAGCTGGTCGACGTCGTCGGCACCAGCAAGGGTAAGGGCACCGCGGGTGTCATGAAGCGCCACAACTTCAAGGGCGTTTCGGCTTCGCACGGTGCACACCGCAACCACCGCAAGCCCGGTTCGATCGGCGCATCGTCGACCCCGAGCCGCGTCTTCAAGGGCATGCGCATGGCCGGCCGCATGGGTGGCGAGCGCGTGACCGTCCTCAACCTCAAGGTGCACGCCATCGACGCCGAGAAGGGTCTGCTGCTCGTCAAGGGCGCCGTCCCCGGTGCACGTGGCCGTACCGTTTACGTCCGCAACGCAGTGAAGGGGGCCTGAGCACATGGCTGACTCGACTCTCGCGCTCGACGTGCTGAAGGCCGACGGCAAGAAGGCAGGCTCCGTGGAGCTTCCCGCCGCGATCTTCGACGTCAAGACGAACATCCCGCTCATCCACCAGGTCGTCGTCGCGCAGCTCGCGGCGGCTCGCCAGGGTACTCACTCGACCAAGCGTCGCGGTGAGGTCTCGGGTGCCGGCCGCAAGCCCTTCAAGCAGAAGGGCACCGGTAACGCCCGTCAGGGCTCGATCCGCGCGCCGCACATGACCGGTGGTGGCATCGTGCACGGCCCGAAGCCGCGCAACTACGCGCAGCGCACCCCCAAGAAGATGATCGCCGCTGCCCTCCTGGGTGCTATCAGCGATCGTGCTCGTGGTGGTCGTCTGCACATCGTCGACTCGTTCGGCATCGACGGCGCTCCGTCGACCAAGGCCGCTGCGGCCGTGCTGACCGGCTTCGGCGCCGTCAAGAACGTGCTCGTGGTCATCGACCGCGCGGACGAGCTGACCGTGAAGAGCGTGCGCAACCTCGCGTACGTGCACGTGCTCTCGTCTGACCAGCTCAACGCATACGACGTGCTCGTCTCCGACGACATCGTCTTCACCAAGGCCGCCTACGACGCGTTCGTCGCTTCGAAGTCCGGCGCCACCGAGGAGGTCTCGGCATGACCGCCGTGAACAAGGACCCGCGCGACATCATCCTGAAGCCGGTCGTCTCGGAGAAGAGCTACGGTCTCATCGACGAAGGCAAGTACACGTTCCTCGTGGACCCGCGCGCTTCGAAGACCGAGATCAAGCTCGCCATCGAGAAGATCTTCGGCGTCAAGGTTGCCGCGGTCAACACGCTCAACCGCGCGGGCAAGGCCCGTCGCACCCGCTTCGGCACGGGAAAGCGCAAGGACACCAAGCGCGCCATCGTGACGCTCAAGTCGGGCACCATCGACATCTTCACGGCAGTCGGCTGACGGTCGGGATAGAGGACTAGAGAACATGGCTATTCGCAAGTACAAGCCCACGACCCCGGGTCGCCGCGGCTCGTCGGTGGCCGACTTCGCCGAGATCACCCGATCGACGCCCGAGAAGTCGCTCCTCCGCCCGCTGTCCAAGACCGGTGGTCGCAACAACCAGGGTCGCATCACGACCCGTCACATCGGTGGTGGCCACAAGCGCCAGTACCGCGTGATCGACTTCCGTCGCAACGACAAGGACGGAATCAACGCCAAGGTCGCTCACATCGAGTACGACCCCAACCGCACCGCGCGTATCGCGCTGCTGCACTACTTCGACGGCGAGAAGCGTTACATCATCGCCCCGAACAAGCTCCAGCAGGGTGACATCGTCGAGTCGGGCGCTGGCGCTGACATCAAGCCGGGTAACAACCTGCCGCTGAAGAACATCCCCACCGGTACCGTCATCCACGCCATCGAGCTCCGCCCCGGCGGCGGCGCGAAGCTGGCGCGTTCGGCCGGAGCCTCGGTTCGCCTCGTGGCGAAGGACGGCCCCTACGCTCAGCTGCGTCTGCCCTCGGGCGAGATCCGCAACGTCGATGCGCGCTGCCGCGCGACCATCGGCGAGGTCGGCAACGCCGAGCAGTCGAACATCAACTGGGGTAAGGCTGGCCGCAACCGCTGGAAGGGCATCCGCCCGACCGTTCGCGGTGTTGCCATGAACCCGGTTGACCACCCGCACGGTGGTGGTGAGGGTAAGACCTCCGGTGGTCGTCACCCTGTTTCGCCGTGGGGCCAGGCCGAAGGCCGCACCCGCCACGCGAACAAGGAAAGCGACAAGTACATCGTTCGCCGTCGCAACGCCGGCAAGAAGCGCAAGTAGGAGTAGAGGAAGATGCCACGCAGTCTTAAGAAGGGCCCCTTCGTCGACGAGCACCTGCTTCGCAAGGTTGCCTCGCAGAACGAAGCCGGGACCAAGAACGTCATCAAGACCTGGTCGCGTCGCTCGATGATCGTCCCCGCAATGCTGGGTCACACGATCGCCGTGCACGACGGACGCAAGCACATCCCCGTGTTCGTGTCCGAGACCATGGTTGGCCACAAGCTGGGCGAATTCGCGCCCACCCGCACCTTCCGCGGCCACGTGAAGGACGACAAGAAGGGACGGCGCCGCTAATGGTCGAATCCATCGCACGCGTGAAGCACATCCGCGTCACCCCTCAGAAGGCTCGTCGTGTGGTTGCGCTCATCAAGGGCAAGCAGGCTGAGGAGGCCCTGGCCATCCTCAAGTTCGCGCCGCAGGGTGCGAGCGAGCCGATCTACAAGCTGGTTGCCGCCGGCATCGCGAACGCTCGCGTGACGGCTGACAAGAACGGCGAGTACCTGGACGAGTCCGACCTGTACGTGAAGAACGCGTACGTCGACGAGGGCACGACGCTTAAGCGTTTCCAGCCCCGCGCACAGGGCCGCGCCTTCCAGATCAAGAAGCGCACGAGCCACATCACGGTCGTGCTGTCGACCCCGGAGGTTGCTGAGGCAGCCCCCGTCAAGACCAAGAAGGCGAGCAAGTAATGGGCCAGAAAGTCAACCCGTACGGCTTCCGCCTCGGGATCACCACTGACCACGTGTCGCGGTGGTTCTCGGACTCGACGAAGCCGGGACAGCGCTACGCAGACTACGTAGCCGAGGACATCAAGATCCGCAAGCTGCTGCAGACCCAGCTCGACCGAGCCGGCGTCAGCAACATCGAGATCGAGCGCACCCGTGACCGCGTTCGCGTCGACATCCACACCGCCCGCCCGGGCATCGTGATCGGTCGTCGCGGCGCCGAGGCAGAGCGCATCCGCGCTGACCTCGAGAAGCTCACCGGCAAGCAGATCCAGCTGAACATCCTCGAGGTGAAGAACCCCGAGGCCGACGCTCAGCTCGTCGCTCAGGGCATCGCCGAGCAGCTTTCTGCTCGCGTGGCGTTCCGTCGCGCGATGCGCAAGGGTCTGCAGGGCGCTCAGCGCGCCGGCGCCAAGGGCATCCGTATCCAGGTCTCCGGCCGCCTCGGCGGCGCCGAGATGAGCCGCTCGGAGTTCTACCGCGAAGGTCGTGTGCCGCTGCACACGCTCCGCGCGAACATCGACTACGGCTTCTACGAGGCGAAGACCACCTTCGGCCGCATCGGCGTGAAGGTCTGGATCTACAAGGGTGACCTCACCAACAAGGAGCTGGCTCGCGAGCAGGCTAACCAGAAGCCTTCGCGTGACCGCAACGACCGTCCGCGTCGTGGCCCCCGCAACGAGGCCCCCGTCGCAGAAGGAGCATCGGCATAATGCTTATTCCCCGCAAGGTGAAGTACCGCAAGCAGCACCACCCCGGTCGGTCCGGTCAGGCGACCGGTGGCACCCAGGTCAGCTTCGGTGAGTTCGGTATCCAGGCCCTCACCCCCGCTTACGTGACCAACCGTCAGATCGAGTCCGCTCGTATCGCCATGACTCGTCACATCAAGCGTGGTGGAAAGGTGTGGATCAACATCTACCCCGACCGTCCGCTCACGAAGAAGCCCGCCGAAACCCGCATGGGTTCCGGTAAGGGTTCGCCCGAGTGGTGGGTCGCAAACGTCAAGCCGGGTCGCGTGCTGTTCGAGGTCGCAGGTGTCGATGAGACCCTCGCCCGCGAAGCACTGACCCGTGCCATCCACAAGCTGCCGCTCAAGGCACGCATCATCAAGCGCGAGGGAGGCGACGCGTAATGGCGATCGGCACCAAGACGCTCGCTCCGAGCGAGCTCGACACGTTCGAAGACCAGCGCCTCGTCGAGGAGCTGCGCAAGGCCAAGGAAGAGCTGTTCAACCTGCGCTTCCAGTCGGCCACCGGCCAGCTCGAGAGCCACGGCCGCATCCGTGCGGTCAAGCGCGACATCGCGCGGCTCTACACCGTGATCCGCGAGCGCGAGCTGGGCATTCGTGCCACGCCCGCGCCCGTCGAGACCGCGACGAAGGCGAAGAAGACGAAGGCTAAGAAGGCGGATGCCGCTGACGAAGCCGTGAAGGAAGAGGCCGAGTGATGGCTGAGACCAAGAAGAAGGCCGCTGAAGTCGAGCACGCCGAGCACGACGTGCGCGACGCCGACGCCCGTGGTTACCGCAAGGCTCGCCGCGGCTACGTCGTGAGTGACAAGATGGACAAGACGATCGTCGTCGAGGTCGAGGACCGCGTTAAGCACCCCCTCTACGGCAAGGTCATCCGCCGCACCTCCAAGGTCAAGGCGCACGACGAGGCAAACACCGCCGGCATCGGCGACCTCGTCCTCATCAACGAGACCCGTCCGCTCAGCGCCACCAAGCGCTGGCGTCTGGTCGAGATCCTCGAGAAGGCCAAGTAGGCCCTCGGCTTACTTGGAACCCAAGGAGTAACAAGTGATTCAGCAGGAATCCCGCCTCAAGGTCGCCGACAACACCGGCGCCAAGGAGCTGCTCACGATCCGTGTGCTTGGTGGTTCGCAGCGTCGGTACGCCGGCGTGGGCGACATCATCGTCGCGACGGTGAAGGACGCAATCCCCGGCGGCAACGTGAAGAAGGGTGACGTCGTCAAGGCGGTCGTCGTCCGCACCGTGAAGCAGACCCGTCGTCCCGACGGTTCGTACATCAAGTTCGACGAGAACGCCGCCGTCATCCTGAAGGGCGACGGGGAGCCCCGCGGCACCCGCATCTTCGGACCGGTCGGTCGTGAGCTTCGTGACAAGAAGTTCATGAAGATCGTCTCGCTCGCCCCGGAGGTCATTTGATCATGGCGAACATCAAAAAGGGCGACCTCGTTGAGGTCATCACCGGTCGTAAGCAGGACAAGGGCGGCGACCGCGGCAAGCAGGGTAAGGTCCTCGAGGTCCTCACCGAGCAGAACCGCGTGATCGTCGAAGGTGTCAACTACGTCACGAAGCACAACCGCGTGGGTCAGTCCCAGCGCGGCACCAAGACGGGTGGCATCGAAACGATGGAAGCCCCGATCCACATTTCCAACGTCGCTGTCGTCGACCCCTCGACCAAGAAGCCGACCCGTGTCGGTCACCGCGTCGAGGAGCAGACGAAGGACGGCGTGAAGCGCACCGTCCGCGTGCGCTACGCGAAGAAGTCAGGCAAGGACCTCTGAAATGACTAACGCAACTGCTGCGGAGACTGGCAAGATCCAGCCCCGCCTGAAGCAGAAGTACCAGGGTGAGATCAAGAAGGCTCTGCAGGACGAGTTCGGCTACGCCAACGTCATGCAGATCCCCGGTCTGGTCAAGGTTGTCGTGAACACCGGTGTCGGCGAGGCAGCTCGTGACTCGAAGGTGATCGATGGTGCGGTCGACGACCTCACCAAGATCACCGGACAGAAGCCGGTTGTTACGAAGGCCCGCAAGTCCATCGCTCAGTTCAAGCTGCGCGAGGGTCAGGCCATCGGCGCCCACGTCACCCTCCGTGGTGACCGTGCGTGGGAGTTCGTCGACCGCCTCGTCAACCTCGCCCTGCCCCGCATCCGCGACTTCCGCGGTCTGTCGGGCAAGCAGTTCGACGGCAACGGCAACTACACCTTCGGTCTCCAGGAGCAGTCCGTGTTCCACGAGATCGACCAGGACAAGATCGACCGTGTCCGCGGGTTCGACATCACGATCGTGACGTCGGCGAAGACGGATGCCGAAGGCCGTGCGCTTCTGCGTCACCTCGGCTTCCCGTTCCGTACCGAGGACGCCCAGGCGTAGTCCACATACCCCGGTTCCCCGCCCCCCCCCCCCGCGGGGGGGCCCCCCCCCCCCCCCCCCCCCCCCCTCGCCCGGCCCCCCCGCCGGCGGGGGGGCGGGGAACCACCCCACCACAGGTCGACGTCCGTGTAACGGTCGGCGAAACCTGGTGAACAAAGGAAACACCGAAATGACAATGACAGACCCGGTCGCAGACATGCTGACCCGTCTGCGCAATGCGAACTCGGCACACCACGACTCCGTGTCGCTGCCGAGCTCGAAGCTCAAGACTCACATCGCAGAGATCCTCCAGCAGGAGGGTTACATCTCGGGTTGGGAAGTCAGCGACGCCCGCGTCGGCCAGACCCTGACCCTCACGCTGAAGTACGGCCCGAACCGCGAGCGGTCGATCGCCGGCATCAAGCGCGTGTCGAAGCCCGGTCTTCGCGTGTACGCGAAGTCGACCGAGATCCCCACCGTCCTCGGTGGCCTCGGTGTGGCGATCCTGTCCACCTCCTCCGGTCTTCTCACTGACCGTCAGGCCGAGCAGAAGGGCGTGGGTGGGGAAGTCCTCGCCTACGTGTGGTGATCTGACATGTCGCGTATTGGACGTCTCCCCATTGACATTCCCGCCGGCGTGACCGTTGAGGTCTCCGGCCAGGACGTCGCCGTGAAGGGCCCGAAGGGCGAGCTCACGCTCTCTGTTTCGAACCCGATCGAGGTCAAGGTTGAAGAAGGACAGGTCGTTGTGTCCCGTCCGGATGACGAGCGCGAGTCGCGTTCGCTCCACGGCCTGACCCGCACGCTCATCAACAACAACATCATCGGTGTCACCCAGGGCTACACCAAGGGCCTCGAGGTTGTGGGTACGGGTTACCGCGTGGCGCAGAAGGGCAGCTCGGTCGAGTTCGCCCTTGGCTTCTCGCACCCCGTGCTGATCGACCCGCCCGCCGGGATCACCTTCACGGTCGAGGGCAACAACAAGCTCACCGTGAGCGGCATCGACAAGCAGGCCGTCGGCGAGGCGGCTGCGAACATCCGCAAGATCCGCAAGCCCGAGCCCTACAAGGGCAAGGGTGTGCGCTACGCCGGCGAAGTTGTGCGGCGCAAGGCCGGAAAGGCTGGTAAGTAATCATGGCTGTGAAGTCGAAGTCCGACGCACGTTCGCGTCGTCACGCCCGCCTTCGCAAGAAGGTCGTCGGCACGTCCGAGCGTCCCCGCCTGGTCGTCAACCGTTCGTCCCGTCACGTGTTCGTGCAGCTCGTCGACGACAGCAAGGGCCACACCGTGGCCTCGGCGTCGACGCTCGAAGCCGACCTGCGTGGATTCGAGGGTGACAAGACCGCTAAGGCCCGCAAGGTCGGCGAGCTCGTCGCCGAGCGTGCGAAGGCCGCCGGTGTCTCCGACGCCGTTTTCGACCGCGGTGGCAACCGCTACGCGGGCCGTGTCGCGGCAATTGCCGACGGCGCTCGCGAGGGAGGTCTGAACCTGTGAGCGATGCAACCAACAACAACAACGAGGTGACCGAAGTGACCGAGCAGGCAACTGCTGCTGCCGCTGAGGCGCCGGCAGAGCGCGAGCGCGAGCCGCGTCGTGGAGGTCGCGAGCGTCGCGACAACAACCGCGACCGCAACAACTCGCGTGACGACAAGAGCCAGTTCCTGGAGCGCGTCGTCACCATCAACCGCGTGTCGAAGGTCGTCAAGGGCGGCCGTCGCTTCAGCTTCACGGCGCTCGTCGTCGTGGGCGATGGCAACGGTGTCGTGGGTGTCGGCTACGGCAAGGCGCGTGAGGTTCCGCTCGCGATCTCGAAGGGTGTCGAGGAAGCCAAGCGCAACTTCTTCCGCGTCCCCCGTACGGGCTCGACCATCCCGCACCCGGTGCAGGGTGAGGCCGCTGCTGGTGTGGTGCTCCTGCGCCCGGCCGCTGCCGGTACCGGTGTTATCGCCGGTGGTCCGGTGCGTGCCGTGCTCGAGTGCGCCGGTATCCACGACGTGCTGTCGAAGTCGCTCGGTTCGTCGAACACGATCAACATCGTCCACGCGACGGTGGAGGCCCTGAAGCAGCTCGAAGAGCCCCGTGCGGTTGCCGCGCGTCGTGGTCTCGAGTTCGACCAGGTCGCCCCCGCCCGTCTCGTCCGCGCCGAGGCTGAGGCCACGGCCGCTGCGAAGGTAGGTGCCTGATGGCTGCGCGTCTGAAGGTCACGCAGATCAAGTCCAAGGTGAGCGAGAAGCAGAACCAGCGTGACACGCTGCGCTCGCTCGGTCTCAAGCGGATCGGCGACTCGGTCGTCCGTCCCGACGACTCGCAGACTCGCGGGTACGTCAAGACCGTCGCGCACCTCGTGAAGGTTGAGGAGATCGACTAATGGCTGACAAGGCCGAGAAGAACGACGCCGTCGAGGCAGAGGCCGCCAAGGCCCCCGCCAAGAAGGCTCCTGCCAAGAAGGCAGCACCCAAGGCTGACAAGGCTGACGCAGCTCCCGCTGCTGCCGCCAAGAAGGCTCCCGCGAAGAAGGCTGCGCCCAAGAAGGCCGATGCTCCGGCATCACGCCCCGGCGTGCTGAAGGTTCACCACCTGCGTCCCGTCCCGGGTGCCAACACGGCGAAGACCCGTGTCGGCCGCGGTGAGGGCTCGAAGGGTAAGACGGCTGGCCGTGGTACCAAGGGTCAGAAGGCTCGCTACCAGGTCAAGGCTGGCTTCGAGGGTGGCCAGATGCCGCTGCACATGCGCACCCCGAAGCTTCGCGGCTTCAAGAACCCGTTCCGCGTCGAGTACCAGGTCGTGAACCTGGACAAGCTCGCTGAGCTGTACCCCGCCGGTGGCGAGGTCACGGTCAGCGACCTCGTCGCCAAGGGCGCGGTTCGCAAGAACGAGAAGGTCAAGGTGCTCGGCACCGGCGACATCTCGGTGAAGCTCGACGTGTCGGTCGACAAGGTCTCGGGCTCCGCTGAGCAGAAGATCGTCGCCGCCGGCGGCACCGTCAAGTAGTACTCACAATGGGGGTCGGAGCATGCTCCGGCCCCCATTGGGTTACCCTGAATGCTGGCCGTCGTTCGCGCGGCCGGCATCCCCTCCTGGAGGCAACCTCTTGTTCAGCGCCATTGCGCGGGTCTTCCGCACCCCTGATCTGCGTCGGAAGATCGCATTCACGTTGGCGATCATCGCCCTGTACCGCCTTGGCGCTCACGTGCCGGCACCGTTCGTGGACTTCCCGAACGTCCAGTCATGTCTCGACCAGTCCGCCGGCACTGAGGGCCTGCTGTCGCTGGTCAACCTCTTCTCCGGCGGCGCACTGTTGCAGCTGTCGATCTTCGCGCTGGGCGTCATGCCGTACATCACGGCGACGATTATCACGCAGCTGTTGCGCGTGGTCATCCCGCACTTCGAAACCCTCTACAAGGAGGGCCAGGCGGGCCAGGCGAAGCTCACCCAGTACACCCGTTACCTGACGATCGCGCTCGCACTGCTGCAGTCGACAACGCTCGTGACGGTGGCCCGCAGTGGCCAGCTCTTCGGCATCACCGGTGTTCCCGAGTGCGAGCAGCTCCTCACCAACGACGTGTGGTGGGCTCAGCTCCTCATGATCATCACGATGACTGCCGGTACCGGCCTCATCATGTGGTTCGCCGAGCTCGTCACCGAGCGCGGTATCGGCAACGGCATGTCGCTGTTGATCTTCACCTCCATCGCGGCGGCATTCCCGGCATCCATGTGGGCCATCTGGCAGTCGAAGGGCTTCGAGGTCTTCCTGCTCGTTCTCGCCGTCGGCGTTCTCGTCGTCGCTCTCGTGGTGTTCGTCGAGCAGTCGCAGCGTCGCATCCCGGTGCAGTACGCCAAGCGCATGGTGGGGCGCCGTACCTACGGCGGCACCAACACGTACATCCCGATCAAGGTGAACATGGCCGGTGTTGTGCCCGTCATCTTCGCATCGTCGCTGCTGTACATCCCCGCGCTCATCGCGCAGTTCAACCAGCCGCAGGCGGGCGAAGAGGTTCCCGCATGGGTCAGCTGGATCCAGCTGTACCTCGTGCGCGGTGACCACCCGCTGTACATGGCGCTGTACTTCTTCCTCATCGTGGGCTTCACGTACTTCTATGTCGCGATCACCTTCAACCCCGTCGAGGTCGCCGACAACATGAAGAAGTACGGCGGGTTCATCCCCGGTATCCGTGCCGGTCGCCCCACGGCCGAGTACCTCGACTACGTCCTGACCCGCATCACGCTGCCCGGCTCGATCTACCTCGGTCTGATCGCGCTGTTGCCGCTGATTGCGCTCGTGACGGTGCAGGCCAACCAGAACTTCCCGTTCGGCGGTGCGTCGATCCTCATCATCGTCGGTGTGGGTCTCGAGACCGTGAAGCAGATCGACGCTCAGCTCCAGCAGCGTCACTACGAAGGGCTCCTCCGATGACCCGTCTTCTGATCGTGGGCCCCCAGGGCTCTGGCAAGGGCACGCAGGGCGTGCGCGTGGCCGAAGCCTTCGGCATTCCGGCCATCTCGACCGGCGACATGTTCCGTGCCGCAGTGTCGGGTGGATCTGACCTCGGCAACCAGGTCAAGGCCATCATCGAGGCCGGTGACCTCGTTCCCGACTCGCTCACCAGCGCGGTCGTGCGCGACCGTCTCGCTCAGGATGACGCCGCAGAGGGCTTCCTCCTCGACGGTTACCCGCGCAACCTCGGTCAGGTCGGCGACCTGGACGCGTTCCTGCAGGGTCGCGATGAGCAGCTGGATGCTGTGATCGAACTCAGCGTTCCGCGTGACGAGTCGATCTCGCGCCTGTCGCTGCGCGCGCAGGAGCAGGGTCGCACGGACGACACCGAAGAGGTCATCGCGAACCGCCTCGGCATCTACGAGCGCGAGACCGCTCCGATCCTCGACGTGTACCGCGAGCGCGGCATCGTCGACGCGATCGACGGGGTCGGCACGCTCGACGAGATCGAACAGCGCATCATCGCCGCCCTCGAGGCGCGCGGTCTCGTTCGCACGGCTGACGTCTGAGGTTTCGTGGCTTTCCGTCGCTCCATCTACAAGACTCCCGCGCAGATGCGGGCGATGATCGAACCCGGGCTCATCACCGCGGCCGCGCTGGACGCGGCACGTGCGCTGATTGCGCCGGGCGTCACCACGGGTGAATTGGATGCCGCGGCATCCGGAGTCATCACCTCACGCGGAGCGAAGTCGAACTTCCAGATGGTGCGCGGCTACCGGCACACCGTGTGCGCGTCGGTCAACGAGCAGGTCGTTCACGGCATCCCGGGCGATCGCGTGCTCGCCGCTGGCGACATCGTCTCGATCGACGCGGGGGCGGAGTACAAGGGCTGGAACGGCGACTCGGCGTTCACAGTTGTGATTCCGGATGCTGCGCGCCCCGAGCTGGTCGCAGAACGTCAGCGCTTGTCTGACGTCACCCAGGGCTCGCTGTGGGCGGGGATCGCGGCGATGGCTGCGGCGTCGCACATCGGCCAGATCGGCGCGGCGATCGAGGAGTACATCGAGGCGAACGCGCACGAGCCGGGCTACGGGATCCTGCGGGATTACGTGGGGCACGGCATCGGTCGCAAGATGCACGAGTCACCGTCGGTGTTCAACTACCGCACGAGCGACCCGGGGCCCGAGGTGCGCCCCGGTCTTGTGCTCGCGATCGAGCCCATGGTCGTGATCGGCGACCAGGCGACCTTCATCGAGGACGACGACTGGACCGTGACCACGATCGATGGCACAGCCGGTTCACACTGGGAACATAGCGTCGCGCTACATGATGACGGTATCTGGGTGCTGACGGCACCCGATGGCGGAGCCGCGGGGCTCGCACCGTTCGGCATCACACCGACACCGATCGCGTAGCATCCGTCCGCCGGGTCGATCGGGCCCACACGCACGGCACACACAGCAGATTCGTCAAGGAGCAAGAGCATGGCTCAGCCACGGAAAGTCAACTGGTTCGCGATCTGGGTCAGCGTCGGCATCGTCGTCGCTCTCGGATTGCTCGCATGGCTCGTGGTGGCCATGAACGCGGCGAACCAGCCGGTGATCGACACCGAGCCCGAGGCTGCCAACATCGAGGTTTCCACCGGCGCGATCCTCGTCGGTGACGCGGATGACCGCCTCGACACGTACATCGACTTCATGTGCCCGATCTGCAACCAGTTCGAGCAGGTCTACGGCGAGTCCATTCAGGGTCTGGTCGATGACGGAACCGCGACGCTCGGCATCCACCCCATTTCGATCCTCGACCGCTATTCGCAGGGCACCGAGTACTCGACCCGCGCGGCGAACGCCATGTATTGCGTGGCCGTCGAGGATGCCGAGGCGACGGTGCCCTTCATGCAGGCCATGTTCGACAACCAGCCGGCAGAGAACTCGTCAGGGCTCACTGACGAGCAGATCCTCGAGGTTGCCTCAGGCGTCGGCGTGACGGGGATCGATGCGTGTGTCACGGACGGTACGTACTCGTCGTACGTGACGGCCATGACCGAGCAGACCCCAGTCCAGCCCGGTTCGCAGGGCATCGGCACGCCCACCATCGCGATCAACGGCGAGGCGATTGCGAACTCCGAACTGCCCGACCCCGCGGACCTCGGCACGCTCTTCGAGTAGGCCGCGCCCGGTCACGCGCTCGTTCGCGTAGAATCGTCTGCGGATTACCCGAAATCCACCTGGGGTACGCGGCACGGCCGCGCCGAAAACACGGAAGGCCGATCGTGCATTCTTTCTCTCCTTCGCGAAGCCGCTGGCAGCGTGGGCTGGCGCTCGTCGCGGCCGGCACGCTCGTGGCATCCGGTGCCGTTGTCATTCAGGCAACGACGACCACGGCTCCCGCAACGGCGGACGCGGGGGAGTGCCCTCCCGGGTACCTGCCGTTCCCCGACAACGGCAACGAGATCTTCAGCGACGACAACGTCGCGGTGTACGCCGGCGGCGACTTCGAGGCCATTGGTGGTGCAGCCGAGGTCGAGGGAGTGCTGGTCGTAGAGGGTGATGCTGATATCGACAAGTCGCCCGGCGGCGTATTCAATGTCGGCTGGGTTGGTGTCGGCTCTGGTGTGGCACCGACCCCCGGCGAGGTGATGTTCGCCGTCGGTGGTTCGTTGAGCGTCGGCAGTGCGACCACCCTCCATGTCGGAGCCAACGCAGACGACGGCGCCGGGAACACCGGTGGCGACGTGCAGGTGGGCGACCTCACCGACCCGCCGTACGCCACGAACCCCGGGACCTACGACCTGTTCGGCGGCACGCTGACCGAGAGCATGGGCGCCGACGCGACCGCCGAGTGGGCGTCGTGGGGTGACACGATCACGCAACAGTCGGCTCTGTTCGCGGGGATGGATGCCACGCCCGCCGTCGTGACACCGGGCACCCTCATCTTCGCCGGCGACGGCAGCGACCCACAGGTCTTCACGGTTGACGCGGCCGCGCTCGAAGCCAATCCCGCGATCAGTTTCACCGGGATTGCGGATGACACCCCCGTGATCATCAACATTCTTGGCGACGGCGGAGCGGACGGTGTCGTCTGGGCTCCCAACTATTTCGAAGATGACGGCGTGCGCGCCGACGCGCCAGGGACGGACCGTTTCGGCGTGGTCGCGGGCCGGACGATGTGGAACTTCGTGGATGCCACATCCGTGCAGGTCGCGGGTTCGTCGCAGGTCCTGGGATCGATCATGGTTCCCGCATCGGTGGAAGAACCCACGCTCACGATCACAGCGAGCACGAACGGTCGCATCTATACCAACGGCACCATTCTCATGAACGGGTCCGGCAACGAGATGCACAACTATCCGTGGAACTACGGGCCCTTCCAGTGCGTGCCCGTTCCCGGTGCGTTCGAGATCGTCAAGCAGGTCGAGGGTGAGGGCGCGCCCGATGTGGCGTTCACCGGCACCTGGCAGTGCGTCTCGGGCGAGACGGTCGTCGCAGAGGGCCTGTGGCAGGCCTCGGCAGGTGAGAGCAGCGGAGCGCTCGTTGCCCCTCTTGACTCGGTGTGCACGATCACCGAGGACACTCCCGACGACAGCCCGGGCGGCACGTGGGAAGACCCTGTCATCTCGCCGAATCCCGTCACCATCACCGCTGGCTCGGACCACGAGCCGATCGTGGTCACTGTCACGAACACATGGACGCCCGACGCCACCGAGGGCGCCTTCGTCGTGACGAAGGTCGTCGAGGGTGAGGGCGCGCCGGATGTGACGTTCACCGGTGACTGGTCGTGCACGCTTGATGGCGACGTCGTCGCCGACGGCACGTGGGCGGCAGCGGCGGGCGAAACCGATGGCCCGTTCGTCGCGCCGGTCGACGCCGTGTGCTCCGTCACCGAAGACACCCCCGAAAACACGCAGGACGGTTTCTGGGATGTCCCGGTCGTTTCGGGTTCGCCCGTGACGATCACGGCCGATTCGGCGCAGTCGCCCGTCGAGGTGACCGTGACGAACACGTGGACGCCCGGTCCGAATGACCTCGTGGGCGCGTTCGAGATCGTCAAGGTCGTTGAGGGCGAAGGTGCTCCGGATGCCACCTTCAGCGGTGACTGGTCGTGCACGCTCGACAGCGAGACCGTGGTCGAAGGCACTTGGACTGCCTCCGCGGGTCAGACCGCCGGCCCGTTCAGCGCGCCCGTGGGATCAACGTGCTCGGTCGAAGAAGCGACGCCCGCTGCGGCACCGGACGGCTACTGGGAGCAGCCCGTCATCGACGGCTCGCCCGTTGTCATCACTGAGGGCTCGACGCTCGAGCCGCTCACGGTCACCGTTACCAACACGTGGGTGCCCAGCACCGTCGATGTCTTCGGATCGTTCGAGATCACGAAGGTCGTGCAGGGTGCCGGCGCCCCGGATGTGACCTTCACCGGAACGTGGGACTGCGCAGTCGACGACACCACAGTCGCCCAGGGCACGTGGCGTGCGGCGGACGGCGAGACGGCCGGTCCGTTCATCGCTCCCGTGGATGCCGTGTGCACGGTCGCCGAGGATGACGTCGAAGCGACGGACGCCGGCAGCTGGGGCACTCCCGAGATCGCCGGGTCGCCCGTGACGATCACCGCGGCATCCGCTCAGGCACCGATCGAAGTGGTCGTCACCAACACCTACCTGCCCGTTCTCCCCGTCACCGGTGCGGACGTGTCGTGGTGGGGAGTGGGGATCGGCGGCGCGCTGGTCGTTGCCGGCATCGGTGCGCTCACCTTCGCCGGAGTGCGTCGCCGCGCATAGTGGGCATTCTCACGGCAACGGCAAGTTGCCGAGTGCGTACATATCACCTATGCTTGATCTTTGGTGCGTTGCGCCTTCATTGGCGTGTCGAGGCACCGAAACCCCACTCAACCGCAGACCGACCGGTCTGCTGAAGCGATAGCGAGTATATGGCGAAGAAAGACGGCGTCATCGAAATCGAAGGCGTGATCTCTGAAGCTCTGCCCAACGCGATGTTCCGCGTTGAGCTCAGCAACGGACACAAGGTCCTCGCGACGATCTCCGGCAAGATGCGGCAGAACTACATCCGCATCATCCCCGAAGACCGCGTGGTCGTAGAGCTCAGCCCCTACGACCTCACTCGTGGGCGCATCGTCTACCGCTACCGCTAGACCGGTCGAGAAGTAACGGCTGCGCGCCGAAGGGATTCAGCGCGCAGTACGAAGACAGCGAAAAGGAAGATCCATGAAGGTCAACCCCTCGGTCAAGCCCATCTGTGACCACTGCAAGGTCATCCGCCGCCACGGCCGCGTGATGGTCATCTGCAAGTCGAACCCGCGCCACAAGCAGCGCCAGGGCTGAGACTCACACAGGCTTCACAACTCAACATCACACTGGCAGGATCAGAACCCGTTCGCGGGGGACACCTCGGGTCGGAGGCCCGGGCACCGATTCTGCTCCACACCTCCACCAACTCCTAGGAGACTCGCATGGCACGTCTTGCCGGCGTTGACATCCCGCGCGACAAGCGCGTGGTGATCGCCCTTACCTACATCTACGGTGTCGGTCGCACCCGCTCGAACGAAATCCTCGCGGCGACCGGAATCGACGAGAACATCCGCGTCAAGGACCTCAGCGACGACCAGCTCGTTGCTCTCCGTGACCACATCGAAGGCACGTACAAGGTGGAGGGTGACCTGCGCCGCGAGGTTGCCGCAGACATCCGCCGCAAGGTCGAGATCGGCTCGTACGAGGGCCTCCGCCACCGTCGCGGCCTCCCCGTGCGCGGTCAGCGCACCAAGACGAACGCGCGTACCCGCAAGGGTCCGAAGCGCACCGTCGCCGGCAAGAAGAAGGCGCGCTAGGCCTTCGCCCGCGCTACGGATTTAGGAGACTACGAACATGGCACAGGCCAAGACCGCTGCGCGCAAGCCGCGTCGCAAGGAAAAGAAGAACATCGCGCTGGGCCAGGCCCACATCAAGTCGACGTTCAACAACACGATCGTTTCGATCACCGACCCCTCGGGCGCCGTCATCAGCTGGGCATCGTCCGGTGGTGTGGGCTTCAAGGGTTCGCGCAAGTCGACCCCGTACGCCGCTGGTATGGCCGCCGAGTCGGCTGCCCGCCAGGCGCAGGAGCACGGTGTGAAGAAGGTCGACGTCTTCGTCAAGGGACCCGGCTCGGGCCGCGAGACCGCGATCCGCTCGCTTCAGGCCGCAGGCCTCGAGGTCGGCTCGATCAGCGACGTTACGCCCCAGGCTCACAACGGCTGCCGTCCCCCGAAGCGTCGCCGCGTCTGATTTCCTGAAGCCGGACCCGCGCCCCGATCATCTCGGGGCACGGGTCCGGCTACAGCAGGTTTACGGATGCCACATCGTGGCATCCCTCGAAAAAAACTCAACACCTCACCCACCGCACGTGTCATATAGCGGGCACGTGATCGAAAGGAACACATAGTGCTCATTGCACAGCGTCCCACTCTTACCGAGGAGAAGATCGGGGAGTTCCGCAGCCGCTTCGTCATCGAGCCGCTGGAGCCCGGCTTCGGCTACACGATCGGCAACGCGCTGCGTCGCAGCCTCCTGTCATCGATCCCCGGTGCGGCCGTCACGTCGATCCGCATCGACGGCGTCCTTCACGAGTTCAGCACCATTCCGGGTGTGAAGGAGGATGTCACCGAGATCATCCTCAACATCAAGCAGCTCGTTGTCTCGAGCGAGCGCGATGAGCCCATCACCGCGTACCTGCGCAAGACCGGTGCCGGCGAAGTAACCGCCGCTGACATCTCGGCTCCGGCCGGTGTCGAGGTGCACAACCCCGAGCTGGTCATCGCCACGCTCAACGACAACGCCAAGTTCGAGCTCGAGCTCACCATCGAGCGCGGTCGTGGCTACGTGTCGGCGACGCAGAACCGCAACGAGTACGCCGAGGCCGGTCAGATTCCGATCGACTCGATCTACTCGCCCGTCCTCAAGGTCACCTACCGCGTCGAGGCGACGCGTGCCGGTGAGCGCACCGACTTCGACAAGCTCGTCCTCGACGTCGAGACCAAGGCATCGATCGCCCCGCGCGACGCTGTTGCTTCGGCCGGTCGTACGCTGACCGAGCTGTTCGGCCTCGCTCGCGAGCTGAACGTCGAGGCCGAGGGTATCGAGATCGGCCCCGCGCCGGTTGAGACCGTTCTGTCGAACGAGCTGTCGATGCCGATCGAGGACCTCGACCTGTCGGTTCGCTCGTACAACTGCCTCAAGCGCGAAGGCATCAACACGGTGTCCGAGCTCGTCGCCCTGTCGGAGACGCAGCTCATGAACATCCGCAACTTCGGTCAGAAGTCGGTGGACGAGGTGCGCGACAAGCTCATCTCGCTCGGCCTGTCGCTGAAGGACTCGGTTCCCGGGTTCGACGGCGCACACTTCTACGGCGGATACGACGACGAGACCGTCTGAGCGCCTCACCACACTTTCACACTGGAGTAATTGACAATGCCTAAGCCCACCAAGGGTCCCCGCCTCGGAGGCGGCCCCGCACACGAGCGCCTGCTGCTTGCGAACCTCGCCGCGGCTCTCTTCACCCACAAGTCGATCAAGACGACCGAGACCAAGGCCAAGCGCCTGCGTCCGCTCGCAGAGCGACTGATCACGTTCGCCAAGCGTGGCGACCTGCACGCACGCCGTCGCGTGCTGTCGGTCATCGGCGACAAGACCGTCGTGCACGAGCTCTTCACCGAGATCGCGCCGCTGGTCGCCGAGCGTGAGGGTGGCTACACCCGCATCACGAAGGTCGGCAACCGCAAGGGTGACAACGCCCCCATGGCTGTCATCGAGCTCGTTCTCGAGCCCGTGACCCCGAAGAAGAAGTCGGCCAAGAAGGCCGCTGCTGCCGCTCCCGCCGCCGAGGAAGCTCCCGCTGAGGAAGCCCCCGTCGAGGAGACCGCTGCTGACGAGGCCGCCGACGCCGGCGCCGAGTCGCAGGAGGAAGGCGCAGCCGCCGAGGCCGCAGCCGAAGAGGCTGCTGAGGCTCCTGCAGAGGAGAAGGCCGAGTAATACTCGGTACCTTGCACCCGAGGCCCGTGCACCCCGAGAGGGGTGTGCGGGCCTCTTGCGTTCCCCTACGCTGAAGGCTGTGACGAACCTCCCCTCGAATGAGCGCGTGACCTTGAGCGAGCGCGTGCGCGCGGCACTGGGCGAGCTGCGCCCGCTGCAGCATCCTGAGCACTCCGATGTCGCGCAGTGGCGAGCTCCCACGCCCGCCGACATCGACGCGATGCTCGAGGTGCAGGTGGCGGCAGACCGTGTCGACCACCCCTCGTGGACGACGCCGCGCGAAGACATCGCCGACACGTTCGAGCTTGCCGAGTTCGATCACGCGCATAACTCGCTGATCGGGTTCAGTTCTGAGGGTGCTCCGATCGTCGTGGTGTCGGCGATGCGGCATCCGGACACCTCTGAAAAGGTCAAGGTGTACCTGAACGGCGCGGTGCATCCGGCATGGCGTCGCCGGGGGATCGGCGCGGCCGCTGCGCGCTGGCAGCATGCGCGAGGACTCGAACTGCTGACAGCGGATGCCGAAACAGCCCTCCCGGGTGAACTCGACATGTACGCGGCCGAGCACGACCTCGGCAACGTCGCGATCGCCGAGGGCCTGGGTCTACGCACCGCTCGCTGGTTTTCGAGCATGGTGCGCGACATGGACATCGAGATTCCCGAGCTCGAGGTTCGCGACGGCATCCGCTTCGTCCAGTACAGCGCGGATCGCGCCGAAGACGCACGGCTGGCGCGCAACGACGCCTTCCGGGATCACTGGGGGAGCCTGCCCTCACAGCCCGAGCGGTGGGCGCAGTTCGTGGGCGGTGCGTTCCTGCGGCCAGACCTGTCGACGCTCGCCCTCGCCGACGACGGCCGCATCGTGGCGTTCTGCCTGGCGTCGGTCAACGAAGACGACTGGGAGACCCTCGGCGCGAGTAACTCGTACATCGACCTGATCGGCGTCGTGCGTGATCATCGCGGCAAGGGCCTCGCGCCCCGCGTGATCGCCCAGACGCTGAAGGCCATCAAGGCGGCGGGGCTAGAGAAGGCCGTGCTCGACGTCGATACCGACAGTCCGACCGGCGCGAACACGCTGTATGAGCGGCTCGGGTTCGTCGCCACCGAGCGCGAGCAGGCGCTTATTCGCGAGTTCTGATCGGGCACCGTAGCCTGGAGGAATGGCTCCTCAGCTTCCTGACCGTGTCCATGCTCCTGCCGACATCGCGCCGGCGAACCATCCTGACGTTGCGGTGTGGCGTCGTGCGTCGAAGAGCGATCTCGACGCGATTCACGCCGTCGTCGCGGCATCCGATCTCGTCGATCATCCTTCGTGGGTGACCACGAAAGGCGCGATCGCCGACCTGTTCGACATGCCGCACGTGAGCGCGGATGACGCCCTCGTGGCCGAGAACGCGGAGGGCGAGATCATCGCCGCAGGCGCGGTGGTGCGCGAGCAGGATGTCACCGTGCAGGTGCGCGTCTCGCTACGCGGAGCGGTCACGCCCGAATATCGGCGCCGCGGCATCGGGACGATCCTGGGCGACTGGCAGTACGCGCGGGCGCTGCAGGTGCTCGCCGAGACCGACGTCGCCGTCGAAGGCGTCATCGAGCAGTACGTGCACGAGAGCAACCCGGGGGCGGCGAAGATCGCAGGCGCCCACGGCATGGTGGGCGATCGCTGGTTCGTGGTGATGGAGCGCGACCTGCGCGAACCGATCCCGGTGCTCGATGTCGATGAACACGTGAGCATGCAGCAGCTCACCCCCGAACGCGATGACGAAGCCCGCCTCGCACGCAACGACGCCTTCCGCGACCACTGGGGCAGCGTGCCGTACAGTCGCGAGACGTGGGGCAAGCTGACCGGTGGAGACCACTTCCGCCACGACCTATCGACCGTCGCTGACGTAGACGGACGCGTCGCGGCCTTCTGCCTCGTGAGCGTGAACGAAGCGAACTGGGAGCACCGCGGCGCACGCTACGGCTACATTGAGTACGTCGGAGTCGTGCGCGATCACCGCGGCGAAGGCTTGGCTCCGCGCGTGCTCACCCACACCCTGCACTCGATGTTCGACGCGGGGCTCGAGAAGGCGCAACTCGACGTCGACACCGCGAGCCCGACCGGCGCGAACACGCTGTACGCGAGCCTCGGGTTCGCCGAACGCGAGCGCGAGCAGGTCTTCACGCGACGATTCTGAGCGGGGCTGAACGCGCTGAGCGCACGCGGCCACCAGCAGGTGCTCGGTAGGCTGGCCTGGTGCGCATTCGGCTCGACATCGCCTACGACGGCACCCACTTTCGAGGCTGGGCGCGCCAGCCCGGCCTGCGCACCGTGCAGGGCACGCTCGAAGATGCGCTCGCCCGGATCCTGGGTGGCGAGGTACGACTCGTGGTCGCAGGGCGGACGGATGCCGGGGTGCACGCCTCGGGTCAGGTTGCCCACCTCGACCTAGACGAAGAGCAGACGCGTCGCGCGCTGACGGTGCGGGGCGGCGCAAATCCTGACCAGGCGATCCACGCCCTCGCCTTTCGCGTGTCGGGTGCGGTGGGTGCGTACTCCGACGTCACGGTGCGCCGCACGATCGTCGCCCCCGAGGGCTTCGACGCGCGTTTCTCGGCGGTGTGGCGCCGCTACGAGTACCGCATCGCCGATCGCGTCACCGGTTATGACCCCCTCGAGCGGCTACGCACGACGACCGTCCGCGCAGAGCTCGACGAGAAGGCGATGGATGCCGCAGCCCAGAGCCTCATCGGGCTCCACGACTTCGCGGCGTACTGCAAGCCGCGCGAAGCGGCCACGACGATCCGCACGTTGCTCGCCTTTGACTGGCGGCGCGACGAGCGCGGCATCCTGATCGCACACGTGAAGGCGGACGCATTCTGTCACTCGATGGTTCGCGCGCTCGTCGGTGCGTGCGCGGCAGTGGGGGAGGGGCGTCTCGACGTCACGGACGTGGCGAAGATCCGCGATGCGTTGCAGCGCGTGCCCGAGGTGAAGGTCCTTGCCGCGCGCGGTCTGATGCTCACCGAGGTGGGCTACCCCGACGACGACCTGCTCGCGACGCGGGCCGAACAGACTCGGGCGCGCCGCGATCGCGACTAGTTCGCTCTGAGTGTCCACAGAGGTTGCGGCAACGTCATCCGCTCGTCACGCGGCGGGCGTATGGTGGGGTCACCATGAAGGTCATCTCGTACAACCTGCGCAAGCATCGGGCCGCGGGCGAACTCGCCCGGCTCGTCGAGCATCACGAAGCAGACGTGCTGTGCCTGCAAGAGGCCGACACGACCGACATCCCCGACGAGATCCATGGGCTGCGTCTGGCCGATTCGACCCAGCGCAACCGCCTCGGGCTTGCCGTCTACTACCGCGAGAGCACATTCCGTGCGGTTGACGTCCGCGCGCTCGCGCTGAAGAAGTCGTTGCACGACCGCGTACTCAAACCCGCCGAGGAGCGCCTGCTCGGCGTGCGGCTGTATGACATCGACCACGGGCACGAAGTGATTGTCGCCTCGTTCCACGCTGCGCCCCTCACGGCGCTCAATTCACTGCGCCGCCATCAGATCAGCACCGCGCTCACCGAACTGCAGATGCTCGGCGAGGGTCTTCCCGCCCTCATGGTCGGCGACTACAACTACCCCGTCTTCAAGGAGCACCTCGGGCAGAAGGTGCGCGAACAGGGGTACGAACTCAACCTCAGCGACTCACGCACGTACACGCGGTACAAGTTCTTCCGCGGGCACTACGACTTCGCCACGTCGGTGGGGTTCGACATCGATCGCGTCCGCACGTTGCCGCAAGGACTGAGCGATCACCTGCCCATCCTCGTGACGGCACGCGTCCACGACGCATCAGCGTCGAAGAAGGTGGATGCCGCGGCCGAGCCAGCCGTGAGCAACTAGCGCGCGAGCGGCGGGCGTCAGTCGCGCGCGCGACGACGAGCGACCGCGGTGATCGCCAGCGCGCCGCCGGCGAGCAGCAGGGCGCCACCGCCGATCCACAGGCCCATCATGGTGCCGCTGTCGAGACCGGTGACCGGCAAGCCCGACGAGTCGGTGGTGACCGTCACCGTCGCGGTGCCGCCCGCAGAGGTCGGCGAGACGGCGGCAATGTTGTAGGTGCCTGACGCGTCGGTCGGGAACGTGATGGGGAGCGCGGCGAGCGAGCCGTCGGCTTCGGAAGGCGCCGTGTCGCTCACGGTCGAGATGGCGGTGCGCACCATGCCGATGGTGGCCGATCCGCCGTTCTCACCGGTGACGGTGATGGTCACCTCTTCGTCGCCCGAAAAAGTGCCTTCGGCGCACTCGAACTGCACCGTTCCGCCCGCGCTGGTCGTGGTGGGCGTTGCCGTGCACGAGCCCGCAGGCGGGTAAATTGTCGATGCCTGAGCGACGGCGGGCCCCGCGAGGGTGAACGCGCCAGCGAGGGCCGCACCAGCAGCGGCTCGGGCAAGGCGGGTGCGCGCGAGAGTAGTCATATCAGGGAATACTCTACCCGCACAAATCGCTGACAGCGACTGGTTCTTCAATTGTCGGAGTCTGACGCACCGACAGTTCCGCCCCCGTGGGCATCGTGCTGCGCGCGGTGACGGTCGCTGTCACCTGCTCGCCTGAGGCGAGGTCCGACGCAAACGACAGCACGCGGCGCCCGTCGTGCATTGCACCGCCGAAGCCCGAATCGTCGCTCATCGTGGCATCCATCAACTCGAAACCTGCGGGCAGGTAGAGGTAACCGATCGTGCGGGCGATCCCGGGGTCGACGCCGAAGCTGCCGCCGCCGGTGATGTAGTTCGGCAGCGCAGCCGCGTCCGACGGAGCGCTGTTCGTAACGGTCAGCGTGAGCGTGGCCGTGCCTTGCGCGGTGCCGGAGGCATCCACGGAGCACGAATCCCACTGAGCGTCGACGTCGGTGTCGAGGTAGTAGTCCATCTTCGAACCGGTGCCGTCATTGACGTACGCGCCGAAGGTCGACACGTTCTCGTCGGTGATCGGTAGGCCGCCGGCCAGGGTCGTCTCGGCGATGAGCTGCTGTTCGGATTGGATCGCGCTCCACAGCAGCAGACGGTCCTCGTCGCCCGCGCGCGCGAGCGAAGCGACCAGCTTCGCCGGGTCAGTGCCGCTGGAGAGCTTTTCAAACACGGCAGCCGCCGCAGCCGCGAAGAACGCGTCCTGGTCGGCAGGGCGCTCGTAGCGCACGTACACCTCGTTGAGCAGCAGGTCGACGGCGTTCTCGCTCGTGAGGACATCGCCCGTCGGCAACTCGACGGGGCCGGTCGCCTCGAGCAGGTACGACAGCGCCACGGGGTCGAGCGAGATGACTCCGTCGACCTGTTCACCGTCGTGCTCGAGCGCCCACATTTCGCGCGCGAGAGCGGCAGACACGGCGAAGTCGGGCACCTGGGTGACGTTCTGAATCCACTTGCCGGGACGCTCGCCGTAGATCGTGGTGATCTCGTCGCCGAGCGGCAGCACCGAGTTCTCGTACTTCGGGTAGTCGCTGGAGGATTCCTGCGCGGCGAGCGACATCGCGCCATCGTCGGTGTGGATCAGCGCCATAGCGCCCGGGATCCCGCCGAGCGAACGCCACTCGGCGTTGTTCTGGAACAGCACGAGGTAGTCGCGCGGCTCTTCGCCGCCCAGCATCGAGGGCAGCAGGACGGTCGCGTGGGCCAGGGCACTGGTCGCGTCGGCCGCGGTCACGAGCACGTCGTCGACCTGATCGACGGCTTCGCGAACGGGCGCGAGCAGCGGGGCGGGGTCGATGTTCGAGACGGATGCCGCGGCCGCTGCCACTCCGGCAGACCCGAGGGTTGCGGGGTTCTGCAGTTCTTCGAATGAGGTGAGGTCGATCTGCCCGTCGTCAGCGCGCAGCCCATCGAGAGAGAACGTGCTGGCGACTTCGGCGAGCGGGGTGAGCGATGTCGAGACGACCTGGTCGGCTGCCGCTGCCACGGTGGACACGGCCTCGAGCTGCGGGCCGATCCACGGGAGCCTTTCGGCGAAGCTCCAAATCGGGTCACTCGTGAGTGCGCGTGCGGCGGACGTGTCGCTGCTGATCGAATCGATCGATGCCGCGGCCGCCGTCGGGTCCGACAGGTTCTCGCTCACCGCGCCGGCAGCGTTCTGCACGTCGCGGAGGTGACCGTAGGCCATGACGCCGCGAACGCCGACCCACGCGGTCATCACGACGCCGAGGATCAGAATGCCGGCGAGCACCCAGGCGAAGATGCGCCCCGCGGTGCGCGCGGCGGGCGGAAGGGCGGATTCGGTCACCCCGATACCTTATTCGTCCTTGCTGGGCCCCGCTGAGTATTCGCCCTTGTACTGGTAGCCGTAGTAGCCGGCCTGCGGGCCGCGACGCGGGACGCGGTTCATCACGATGCCCAGGGCGCGGGCGTTGGCGCGCTCGAGGTTCTGGTTGGCCTTCTCGAGCACGTCGAACGTCGTCTTGCCCGCTGAGACGACGATGAGCGCGCCGTCGGCCAGATGCGAGAGGACGGCGCCATCTGTGACCGGGACGAGCGGCGGCGAGTCCACGATCACCAGTGCGTGCTCACTCAGCGAACGCAGCAAGTCGCGCATGCGGTTCGACCCCAGCAGCTCGCTCGGGTTGGGCGGGATGCGCCCCGCGGTGATGACGGCGAGGTTCCCTGACTCGCCGACGGTGTGGGCGACATCCGCGATCTCGGCCCGCCCGGCCAGCAGATCGGTGACGCCGGCGCCGTCGGGGAGCCCGAACACCTCGGCCACCATGGGGCGGCGAAGGTCGGCGTCGATCAAGATGACGTGCTGGCCCGCCTCGGCCAGGCTGACCGCGAGGTTAGCCGACAGCGTCGACTTGCCGTCGCCCGGCAGGGGGCTCGAGACGACAATCACGCGCGGCGGATCGTCGACGTCCATGAACTGAAGGTTGGTGCGCAGTTCGCGCATGGCCTCGGTGATGGGTGACGCACCATCGCGGCCGCTGAAGCTCAGTACTCGGCGCGAGTCGACGAGCGACTTCTCGAGCGGCAGAGTTCCGACAACCGCGATCCCGGTCTCGCGTTCGATGTCACGCGGATCGCGCACCCGGCGGTCGAGCACGCGCCGGATGACCGCGTACCCGATCCCCAGAGCGAGCCCTACCAGGGCGCCAAGCGCGAGGTTCAGTCGCACGTTGGGCGACGACGGTGCGGAAGGAAGACGAGCCGAGTCGCCGGGAATCAGCGTGACCGCCGCTGAACCGGGGGTGCCGTCGCCCTCGATGTTGTCGATCTCGACGACCATGCCTTCGATCCACGCTTCGGCGAGATCGCGTGCCGCTTCGGGCGAATCGGCCGAGGCCGACACATGGATGACCACGGTGTCTGTGGGGTTGGTGACGTCGACCTGCGTCACCAGTTGCTCAGGAGTCGTGTCGAGCCCAAGATCGGCGATCGCATACTCGGCGACCGAGCGCCACGAGCCGATGTCGATGTACGAGGTGACCTTGCTGCGCGCGAGCTGGTCACCGACGAGCGATGATCCGCTGTCGCTGCCGGTCGAGGTCGCGGCGACATACCCGCTGGCCGTCGCCGTATAGACGCGAGGCTGCAGCGCGGTGTACCCCCATGCCACGGCGATCCCGAGGAGGGTGAGAAGGACGATGCCGACCCAGTGCGCCCGCAAAATGCGCAGATAGTCGCGCAACTCCATGCCGTATTCCCCTCAGCTCATGAGTAATGAACACGCTACCGCGGGAACGTGTGTGGCCGCCCCGTAGAATCGCCCGCATGACGTCACCCCTGCGAGTCTCCGCGTTCGGTGTCGTCGTCGAAGTGGATCTGTCGACATTCTCAGAGCCGGATGCCGCACTCGTGCGCGCCGCGTGGGCTGACGCACTCGCGGACCCCGACGCAGAGGTCGAGACGTGGGTGACTCCGCGCGAGGGCGTCGAGATCGACGTGATGCTCTCCGACCTGTCGACACGGGTGACGCTCGCCGCGATCGACGCGCGTCGCGGTCAGTTCTGGATGCTGCATGCCGCCGGCCTCGCCCTCGACAACGGCCAGGTAGTGGCGTTCGTCGGGCCATCGGGCCGCGGCAAGACGACGGCATCCCGAGCCCTCGGTGCGAGATTCGGATACGTCACCGACGAGACGGTGGCGATCGACGCTTCGGGTCGCGTGTGGCCGTACCGCAAGCCGCTGTCGATCATCGAAGCGGGCGCGCGGGTCAAGGTGCAGCGTGCCCCGTCGTCGATCGGCCTGCGCGCAGTGGCCGACGTTCCGCTGCAGCTCGCCGCGGTTGTGGTGCTCGATCGCATCAGCGATACCGAGAAGTCGGATGCCGCGGCCCTGCCCGTCGCCGAGCGCATCGATCTGGGCGATGCGATCAACGATCTCGTCGAACAGTCGAGCTATCTCTCACTCATGCCAGCCCCGTTGCAGACCATCGCCGCGCATGTGGAAGCGGTCGGGGGAGTGCTGCGGGTGACGTACAGCGAGGCCCAGACGTTGCTGGCGATCATGCCGGAGTTGGTGCAGGAGTACCGCGCGCCGGTCGTCGAGACGCGGGCGGAGATCATCGACGCTACCGCGGCCGTCGCCGGCGCGCCGGGCACGTACTCCCGCGGCCCCGCGCACGACGTCCTCGCGCTCGAGGACCCTGACCGCCTCATCACCCTCCACCTCGACGACGAGGGACTCGGAACCGTGCGCGTGCTCAGCGGCATCGCCCCGGCGCTGTGGCGCGCGGCCGAGGCGACTCCGTTCGAGGGACTGGTGCAGGCCGCGCTAGACGCCTACGGCCAGCCGGAGGACGTCGACGCGACCGACCTCGTTTGCGCAGCCGTCGATGATCTCGTCGCGGCGGGCGTGCTGGTCGAAGGGGGTGCCGAATGATTCAGGGCGAGGATGCCGCGCAGTGGCGCATCCGTGACGACGTCGCATGGACGGGTGAGGGTGATCGCTACGTCGCACTCGCGCTGTCAGACCAGACGTGCACTCCTCGCGCGCTCGAGGGGTCCGCTGCGCTGGTGTGGCAGGCGCTCGCCGATGGCGGCGGAACGGCCGAGCAGATCAGCGAGCGAGTGGCCGCCTCCGCTGGCGTCGACGAGAGTGTCGTCCGCGAAGACGTGGGGATGTTCCTCTCGTCGCTCGAGGAGGCTGATCTTGTCGCGTGTGACGCGACCCCTACAACCCACCCCAGCGACTGATCGGCCACAGGATCACGGCTGCTTTGCCGACGATCGCGCCGTCCGAGGCCCAGCGCCAACAGTTCGGTGAGGCGTCGGGGACGCGGCATCCGATCGCAGAGTCCGATGACCCCGCACGATTGTCGCCGAGCATCAGGTACCGGCCCTCGGGGACGATGACCTCGTCGAAGCAGCGCAGCGATGCGGGCGTGGTGTCGCAGTCGAGGCTGCCGGGTTCGAACGCGAAGTCGTTGAATACGTAGGGCTCGTCGAGGGGCGCTCCGTCGACGACGATCGCGCCGTCGGCATCGCAGCACTCGACGCTCTGGCCGGGGGTGCCGATGATGCGCTTGACCAGGGTGTGGGCGCCCGAGGGTCCGAACCCCGTGACCTCGCCGATCCAACGCAGCGCGCCGCGTAGCGGGTCGGTCGCGGGGATAGGCGTGGTGTCCCACGCGTCATCGGCGTCGAACACGACGATGTCGCCCGCGCCGGGGTTCGCGCCCACATATGCCAGACGGTTGACCAGGATGCGGTCACCCGGCTGCAACGTCTCTTCCATCGACCCCGACGGAACCCAGTACGGCTTCCCGACGAACGACAGGATGAGGCCGGTCACGACGAACGCGGCGACCAACTGAAACCACAGGCTCGAGGTGATCCGTCGCCACAGCGGGCGCGGTTCGTCGGCACGGGCGTCGGTCACCCTGCGAATCTAGCGGGTGGGCGTCACCACTGCGTCTTGACGATCGCCTTCGCGGTTTGGGTAGGCATGCTTCCCGTGAGTTCGAAGGCGTTTCCAGCGACGGCTGCGGGCACGGGGATGACAGGACCAAACGAGATGGTGGCCACCCACTCTCCGGCTTCCAGCCCCGTCACGTACTTCCAGTTCGGGTTGAAGGTGCCGTAAGCAGGGACGGTGACGGGTACGTTCTCTTCGGGTGTCACGGTTCGCTGCCCGTTGCTGAGAGTGACCGTGTAGGTGAAGCTCAGGGCGCTGGGGCCGTTGCCTTTTTGCTCTCCAGGGAGCCCCCACGCGTTGTAGTTGTAGAAGCTCTGCACGCGGTAGTTGAACTGACCGAGAGCGGTGCCGCCTTGTGCGTCGAAGGTCTCCGCTTTCAGGACGTCGGCAACGGGCTTCGAGTACTCGACGGTCGGAGCGGGGGTCGGATTCGGCTCGTTGGGCACGTCTGATGCGCTCGCCGCGGGAACGGCGGTCGCCACGAGCAGGGCGGGGGCGGCCCAGGCGCCGATCTTCAGCAGCTTGCGGCGGTCGATGGTACCGGGCTCATCGTCGCGGAGCGCGCGCGCGTCAGTCATATGTTCCCCCCGGAACGCGAGATTGCCGACGCGTGTTTCGTGCACGCGGGCAAGAAAAAGGCGCCGAAGCGCCGCTGGATGATTACAGACTACGCCTGGGGTATGCAACAATGCGCGCTTCATACGCATTCTTGAGCAAACGCTAAGCTCTGACGCTCGGCGGCAGGGTGCGTCTAGGACGCTCGAAGCTCGGCGGTATGCGTCAGCGATGGTGCGGCGGTGCCATTGATGGTATAGGTCACCGTGTAGTACACCTTGTTGTTCGCATTCGATTTGCGCGTGAACGTCGGGAACGTGAGGGTGACCGTTCCGCCCGCAGGAATCACTTCGGTTATGGCGTAGGAGCTCTTGGACTGGGCATCCTTATCGGGAACGTCCCATTTTCCCGAATTGTCGGGCGTCACAGTCATCTCCGCGATCACGGTCACCGTTTCCGATGAAGATGCCTGAATCGAGACGGTGAGCTTCCGTCCCGAAATGTCGATGTGGGGAGTACTGGGCTGAACCGGGATCTCCTCCGCCTGCGTCGCTGCACCGGCGGCGGGCACCGCGACGGCGAGCGCGAGTGTGGGCGCGGACCACGCGCCTGCCTTGAGCAGTTGACGACGGTCGAGGGCGCGGTCGGACGCACCCGCGGGCATGCTGGAAGCCACGGTTCTCTCCCCAGAGATTCACTGTCGGATCAGCCACACGCATTCGGGTACGGGTGACTGCAGTTCTCCCAAGATAAATCACGAACCTTCAGAGGTGCCTCCCTGATCCCTCAGGATTAGCTGAGTTCGCCCGGTCAACGCAGAAATGCGCTCAGCGCAGGTGCGTGAGGATCGCGCGAAGCGCAGAGGGAAGTGACCGGATGCCGCGCCCCCAGCGCGCGACGCGTGCGCGCGTGCGCCCGCGCAGAGTGTCGACGGTCTCGGGGCGGGCAATGAGCAGGTCGTGCCGCGACGGCCAGAACGCCTGCCACACGATCATCGGGCGGTCGCGCCAGGACGCTCGGCGGAAGGCGACGAACCAGAAGTACGCGCCGTGGGATCCGGATGCCACGCGCTCACGCCACTCTCGCAGCTCCCGCGACTCCAACTCAGCGGCAGGCGCCTGCACCTCGACGCCCATGCGCGGCAGCACCGTTTCGAGCGTCGCGGCGCTGCCGGTCGCGAGGGCGAGGGCCGCGGCATCCGACTTCTCTTCTGCCGTCAGGGGCACGTGCACCAGTTGCTCGAGCTCGTTTGCGTGCCGTGCCTGCGTCACCGACCCGCGCAGCGAGTGCAGCGCGAGGATCAACACCCCCGACACGCGATCGGGCACGGCGCAGTCGCGATGCGCGAAGGGCATCGTCACGTGGCGCTCCCACAGGGCGTCGAAGACCGTCGTCGGGTCGGCGAGGAACCCGGGAAAGAAGCTGTGCACGTCGAGGTCGCACGGCCACCCGTCGCGCAAGAAGTTCTTCGAGTGCAGTGTCGTGCGCTCGCTGATCAGAATCGTGTCGCGATCACGCCATCCGGTCGCGCGCATGGCGTCGCAGAACTCCACGAACCGCGCCGGCTCGACGAGCACGTCGATGTCTCCCGAGTAGCGCTTGTTGCGCAGCCCGTGGCGATGGAGCGCCGGGCCCTTGATGATGAGGGTTCGGATGCCGCGCTCTTCGGCGATCGTCTGCACCCACGCGTGCCCGAGGTCGACCGCCTCATCCATGCGCAGGAGCGTGGTCTCGGTCACGCCATTCACCCTAGTGCGGGTGCGGGAACGGGAGCGGGCTCGTGAACGAGCGGGGTATGCTCGCACCACATGCGCGGCAGGGTCGCAGCGCCCGGGTGGACGGGCGGAAGGAGGCCTCGTGAGTGATGTGCAGGCGTCGCCCGTGCCGTGGTTTCGCAACCCGCTCACCTGGCTGATCGTGTACGGCGTCGCCCTTGCGATGATCGCCTTCTGGCCGACACCGGTCGACCGCGAGGCGGCGGGCCTTCTGCGTGCGATCAGCCGCGCGATCCCGTGGTTGAGCTACCCCGTGATCGAGTTCACCGCGAACATCGTGCTGTTCGTGCCGCTCGGCGCGCTCGGGTCGTTCCTGTTCCCGCGCAGGCCTCTGCTCGTGCTCGGTGTCGCGCTCGCCGTCACGGTGCTCATCGAATCGGTGCAGGCGTTGCTGCTGGCGCAGCGCACTCCGAGTGGATTCGACGTGCTCGCCAACACGCTCGGCGCCGTCGTCGGGATCACGATCGTGTGGTTGGTGCGATCCCGTCAGCACTAGCCCACACTCACCGCGCGATAAGCGTGCGCGGGTCCTCTTCGTTCCACAGCTCGGCGCACTGCGTGACCCAGAACAAGAAGAACAGCACCAGCGCGGCGACCTCGGCAAGCAGCACGAACGGCACGTCGCTGCGCTCGGCGACGCCACTGCCCTCGATCGCGCCGTAGGCGACCAGTGTCAGCACAAGCAGCACCGCGATCAACACATACATGTCGCGATACACGGGTCGCGGCTTCATTCCGCGCCGCGGGAACGCGTTGCGAATCGCCACGAGCGCGAACAGCCCGAAGAACGCGATCGTCGCGATGAAGTGCCCCTGCGCGAGCACGAACTCGGGCACCCACGCCCACCCGATCCCGAGCGTGACGAGCACGCCCACCGTCAGCGTCAGCGAGATCGCGACCGCGCCGATCGGCACCTGCCGCAGGCCCGCGAGGATCAACACGACGAACACCGCGATCGCGCCGACCAGCAGGTAGGTCATGATCCCGGTCGCGGCCTCGGCCTCGTACTCGGGCGGAAAGCAGCGAAATCGGCACGGGATCACCACGTCGGGCACGGTGGTCGGCGCGAGCGTGGTCGGGATGAGCGCGATCAGCGGGGCGAACAGCGCGGCCGCGTCGAGCAGGATGCGCTGCGACCCGCGACCCGAAAGAGCGAAGAGCGCGAGGGATGCCGCGACCAGCGCTCCGACGAACGTCGACCTCGCCGGAGTGTAGTAGTAGTCGCTGATCGAGGTGAGAACGCCCACCTGAGCAGTGGCGATACCCACACCGACGAAGATGACGACGACCGTCCCGGCGATCCCGATGCGCAGGTAGCGATACGTGCGCTGAGGAGACGTCGAGACGGCCATGCGCCTACGTTAGCGAGGGTTCGAGCGCGTCGGACTCGCGCTCGACGAGTGCCTTTTCGCGGCGCCATGCGCGCCACGAGATCACGACGGCGGCGGCCCAGATCAGCGCGATGGCGCTGAGCGTCCAGGTGAAGACGGCGCCGGGTGCCTCGAGCGCGATCAGCAGGGTGCGCACGTTCGTGAACACGATGATTCCGCCGACGAGCGAGCCGAGCAGGCGCGGCGGCAGCTTGCGCACCAGCCATGCCGCGATCGGGGCGGCGACGATTCCGCCCACGAGGAGCGCGGCTACCCACGCCCAGTCGAAGCCTTCGCTCCCGAGCGCGAGGAGAAACCCGACGCTTGCCGCGATCGCCACCAGGAACTCGCTGGTGTCGATCGAGCCGATCACCTTGCGCGGCTCGATGCGCCCGCTCGCGAGCAGTGCCGGGGTGCCCACCGGACCCCAGCCGCCACCGCCGGTGGCATCCAGGAACCCTCCGACCAGCCCCACCGGGGCAAGGAAGCGCAGCCGCAACGGGCGCGAGCGGTCGACGCGGGGGAGGGAGCGGAACGTGAACCGCACGAGGATGTAGATGCCGAGGCCCAGGAGGATGAGGCTCATGATGGGCTTCGCCGTGTCGGTGGACAGGTTCGACAGGAACGTCGCGCCAAGGAAGGCGCCGATCGCGCCGGGGACGCCGATGCGCAGGACGACCTTCCAGTCGACGTTGCCGAACTTCCAGTGTGAGACGCCCGACGCGAGGGTCGTGCCGATCTCAGCCAGGTGCACCGAGGCGCTCGCCATCGCAGGGTTCGCGCCGATCGCCAGCAGCAGGGTCGTCGACGTGACGCCGTAGGCCATGCCGAGTGCTCCATCGACGAGCTGCGCGCCGAGGCCCACGAGGGCGAGGAGGACGAGAGTCTGCACGGCGACCTCTTTCCGGTAATTCCGACTGGATTGGTAGGTAATCAATCAGAAGTGCCGGGATGCCGCAACAATCGTGTCGGAATGTGTCGTTAGTCGCGATTGAGGTTCACGGTAGCCGTCGTGATCGGCGGTGCCGCGGGATCCACGTTCATCGTCGGGAAGCGCCCGCTGACCCACGACGCGGGGTCGTCGGCGAGGGCGGTCACCTCAGCGGGGAGGGCGCCGGTGGCGAGCTGTTCGAGGCTCGTGTCGTCGAGCACGCGGCGCACGCTCGCGCGCAGCGCCACCCACAGTGTCACGAGGTGCGTGTCGGCCTCGGGGTACTCGATCTCGCTCGGGCGCTCATCGCGCACGTACACGAGGGGTCCTTCGACAGCGCGGATGACGTCGGCGACGGAGATGTCGGATGCCGCGGATGCCAGGCGGTACCCGCCCCCGGCGCCACGCTTTGAGTCGACGATGCCCGACTTGCGCAGCGCCGAGAGGATGCCCTCGAGGAACGTCGCGGGGATGCCCTGCTCGGTCGCGATCTTCTCGCCCGCGACGCGCTCGCCGTCACCGACGCGTGCGAGAAAGACGGCGGCACGGACGGCGTAGTCGGCTCGGGCAGAAATGCGCATGGTGCTTACATTGTGTCAGCGGGGAAGCCCGCGCCCTCGCGCGCCGCGTAGAACTTCTCGGCGCTGTCCTTCGCGGCCGACCACCACGACTCGTGGGTGCGGTACCAGTCGATGGTGGCGGAAAGGCCCTCGTCGAAGTCGCTGTGGCGCGGCATCCACCCCAGTTCTTCGCGCAGTTTCGACGCGTCGATCGCGTAGCGATGATCGTGGCCCGGACGATCGGCGACGTGGTCGTAGGCGTCGCTGGGCTGACCCATCAGTGCGAGGATTCGCTCGATGACCTCGCGGTTCGTGCGCTCGCAGTCGGCGCCGATGAGGTAGGTCTCGCCGATGCGGCCGCGCTCGAGGATCGCGAGCACCGCTGCAGAGTGGTCGTCGGCGTGGATCCAATCGCGCACGTGGCTGCCCGATCCGTACAGCTTCGGCCGCTCGCCCCGCACTACCTGTGTGATCTGGCGGGGGATGAACTTCTCGACGTGCTGGTACGGGCCGTAGCTGTTCGTGCAGTTCGAGATTGTGGCGCGCAGGCCGAACGACCGGATCCATGCGCGCACGAGCATGTCGCTCGCCGCCTTCGTCGCCGAGTATGGCGAGGAGGGCCGGTAGGGAGAGTCCTCGGTAAACGCGGGGGCATCCGATCCTTCACCGAGGTCTCCGAACACTTCGTCAGTCGAGACGTGATGGAAGCGCACGTCGTGGGTTCGGGATGCTTCGAGCAGCGTGAAGGTTCCGGTGACGTTGGTGTCGACGAACGGGCGCGGGTTGGCGAGCGAGAGGTCGTTGTGCGACTCGGCGGCGTAGTGCACGACGGCGTCGGCGCGCGAGACGAGCGAGTCGACGAGGGGCGCATCGGTGATGTCGCCGTGAACGAACGCGACGCGATCTGCCGGCAGGCCGTCGAGCGATGCGCGGTTGCCGGCGTACGTGAGGGCGTCGAGCACGGTGACGTGGTGGTCGGTGTGCCGGATGACGTGGTGCACGAAACCGGCGCCGAGGAATCCGGCGCCTCCCGTGACGATCAGGCGACCCATGCCTCCAGGGTAGGCCCGCGCGTGTGGGCGGGGCAGTGGGTCAGTCGGTCAGCCCGTCATCGGCAGCGACGTGCTGCTGCCCGTGACTCCGGCCGGTGTGGGCAGCACCCCCGGAACCGCGAGTGCCGTCAGCCCAAGGAGCCCGAGGATCACGACGCCCGTCGCCGCCCAGACAGTGACTTTGGCGGTGCGATTCATGCTCGCCATACTGCCAGGTGTCGGCGACACCGGCGAAACGTGTGATCTGCGTCTCAGCCGTTACTCGGTCGCGGGGGCCACCAGATACGTGAGGCTGGGGGCTTCGTCATCCTCGGGGATCACGAGGGCGAGCGATATCGTCCACTCGGGGCCGGTGAGGATGTACGACTTGAGCACACCCATGTCGCTCTCGCCGGTCATTTCGTATCCGTCGGCGAGGAGCTGATCCTTGATCGCGTCGCCCTCTGCGGCATCCGAAATCTCGAACGTGGCCTGGAACCCGCCCTCGGCAGCCATCGAGAACGCGGGCGAGGTCGACGGCACCGGGATCTCGGCGGGCCAGCCGTCGGGCAACGATGCCCCACTGCCGGTGTCGATGTCGACGTCGGCGCCCGTGTTCTCCTCGATGACCTGCTCGATGGTGTTTTCGATGCCGCCCTGCACGAGCTGGTCGATGGGGTTCGTGCACCCAGTGAGGATGAGGGCGGATGCCGCGGCCAGCCCCACGGACGCGAAGACTGTTCGCGTGCGAGATGCGGTGCGGATGCGACGTGGGTCAAACGAAGACGTGCTCATGGGGCTCTCCTGTTCGGGTGCTCGCCTCGAGGGCGAACGGATCGTTTCCTCTTGCCCAGAGTGCGGGCGCGGCGGCTGTGATACATCCCTCTCCACAACGGGTAACAGAACCCCGGGCATCGCACAAGCGCCTCGACCGCTCTCGGCGTTCGACGTAGCGTGTGGGGCATGCCCTCAGACCCCCTCTCCTCAGACCCCCTCTCCTCTGACCCTCTCCCTGCAGATCCGTTCGCCGCACCCGCGTTTCGGCCGGGGGAGGTGCTGTGGTCCCGCGTCGAGGACGGCTTCCATGTCGCAAATGCGGGCGGCGTGTTCTTGGGCTACATCGATCGTGAGGCCGATGCGAGCTACCGCGTGTTCGACGGCCGATCGCGGCTCGTCGGGCGCGCACCCGGGCGCCGAGAAGCGATGGACATGCTCACGACGCACCAACCGGGCCCGTCAGCGGGGGTCGCAGCATGACGGCCTCACACGACGAGAATGCCCTGATTTCGCTCGTGTACATCAGCACGGCGACCGAGGGGCGGATGTCGGATGCCGCGCTGCGCGGCATCCTGATCACCAGCCGCGAGAACAACAGCCGTGACGACATCACGGGCATGTTGTTGTACCGGGGCGGCCAGTTCGTCCAGATTCTCGAGGGACGTGCCGATCGCGTGCACGCGCTCCTGGAGAAGATCAGGGCCGACGCGCGTCACACCGATCTGACGGTGTTGTTGGATGAGCCGATTGACGAGCGTCAGTTCGCGGAGTGGAGCATGGGGTATCAGCCGATCTTCACGCCTCGCGAAGAGTTGCCCGAGGGCTTCCGCGATACGTTCGCAGACCTTGAGGCGGCCGCCGAGCGGACGCACATCATGCGGGCCGTGCGGGAGATCAGCCTGTGGTTCCGCGTGCGCTCGGCCGGAGATGCCGGGGAGTCCGAGGATGCCGGAGAATCTGCCGCCTGAGGTGTACGAGTAGTCGGCGCCTAAGGGTGCCTGCTACAGGAACCATCCTTGCCGCGCGTAAGTGGCCCATGACGGCAGCTCCGTAGTTCAGGCGATACCGCCGCCGTCGGCGACGATCGCGGCGCCCGTGATGTACGACGACTCTTCGCTTGCGAGCCACACGACCACCGATGCGATCTCGTGGGGCTGTCCCATCCGCTGTAGCGGCCTGTCGGCAGCCTCGCTGAGGAACCCCGACTCCGCTTGCCCGAGCTGACGGGCCTCGTCGCGGAGCATGCCGGTGTCGACATCTCCCGGGTTCACGGTGTTCACCCGGATGCCCTGCGGCCCGTGGTCGATGGCGAGCGCGCGCGTCATATTGACGACGGCGCCCTTCGACGCACAGTACGAGATCGCCTGTCCGCCGCCCTTGAGGCCCCACCCGGACCCCGTGTTGATGATCGAACCGCCGCCGGCTGCTGCCATGAGAGGTACGACGTGCTTGCACATCAGGAAGATCGCGCGCACGTTGACGCCGAACACGCGGTCCCATTCTTCGACTGTCGTCTCGACAGCCGTCGTGCGGCGGATAATGCCGGCGTTGTTGAACACGATGTCGATGCTGCCGAACTCCGACATCGCGGTCGCCACGACGCGCTCGATGTCGGCTTCCGCCGACACGTCGGCAGCGACGGCGAACGCCGAGCCTCCGGCCGTGCGGATCTCAGCGGCGACGGCCTCGGCCGCGTCGGCGTTCAGGTCGACGACCGCGACGGCCGCGCCTTCGGCGGCGAGTGCGAGCGATGATGCGCGGCCGATGCCGCCGGCGCCGCCGGTGACGATGGCCTTCTTTCCTTCAAGACGCATGGGACTCCTCCGTGATTTCTGATGTGTGTTCTGACGAGATTTCGGGTGCGTGGACAGGATAGAAACTGGATGCCGCCAGCCCGGTGATGACCCGGACGTAACCGCCGATGGCAGCATCGGATTCTGGGTCGCCGGTGTCGACCAGTAGCGGGCGACCGTGCAGTTCGATCAGCTTGGATTCGGGGGCGACGACGACGAGCGGGTCTGCGCCGAGTGCCCGGATGACGCGAGCAGAAAGCTGCTGGTTGCCGCGGCCGAGCACGAAGCCTTGACCGCCGATGATCGACACGATGGCCTTCGCCGGCCCGTGTGTGATCTCGTCGAGCAGCTCGAGCTCTGACGCACCGCGCCGCACAAGCGCGCCATCGAGCACGACGTCGACTCCGAGCGGGGTCTTCTCCACGCCCAGCGCCCGAGCTACCTCGGCCATCGTTCCGCCGGGGCCGAGAAGGTAGCGCACGCCGGGGCGCATCGCCGAGACCGCGCTACGAGCGGCGGCGACGACTGCGGCATGCTCCGATGCCGGGGACGCAGCCTTCCGTGCCTGCGTGCGACCGCTTCGGTACGGCACAGGTAGGGTGCCGTACAGCCGCGGTTCGACTCGCGCACGCCGCAGTGCCGCCTCGTCGACGTCGAGCACCTCGCACTGCTGAGTCGGCAGCGCGCCCTCCAGCCAGTCTGCAGCCAGAGCCCCCGCGGCCCGCGGACTCACCGCGAATACGGGGGAGTACATCTTGACGCCCGCGGGGATGCCGAGCGCCGCAGTGCTGGGGGAATCGCGCAGGGCAGCAGCGACATCGCGTGCGGTGCCGTCGCCCCCTGAGAACAACACGAGCGTCGCGCCGGCGTCCGTCAGCGCGCGCACGGCCGCTGTCGTGTCTGCCGGCACAGTGGCTTGCGCCTCACCGAGGCTCGAACCGTGCGCCGGGGCGTAGACGACCTCAGTATCGACACCCGCTGTCGCGGCGGCGTCCGCACCCATCGATCCGGCGGCCGTCAGCACCCGCGACCCGCGCGGGAGCATCTCGAGCGCCGTGACGGCGCGCTCCGCAGCACGCGCTGCCGAGCCACGTTCTCGCGCGAGCGACTGCACGTCGGCGCCGTCGGAACCGGCGAGCCCGGCGGGCCCACCGATTCCGGCGACGGGGTTGATGACGAGGCCGAGCATGCGAATTATGCGTTCACGGGCACGGCGTCCGCGGGCACGGCGTCGGCGCGCATCTCACCGAAGTACTTGCGGCGATACGCGCGCCACGTTACTGCCCAGCGCTCAGGGTCGTCGAGATCGTCGTGGTGCGTGTGGTGCACGGTTTGATTGTGGGGCGCGGTGCGCACCACTTCGGGCTCCTCCCGCGCTTCCCGCGCGACCTCGCTGAGCGCGGCGAGGTACTCGTCGATCTCGGACTTCGAGTAGCACTCGGTGGGTTCGAGCGTGAAGGGCTGCGGTACGACGTACGGGTGGTGACTGGTCCAGTAGTGGAAACCGAAGTCCGCCATGCGGATGCCGATCTCCTCGCTCGAGATGCCGGTGTCTTCGAACAGCTCCTGCCAGGAGTAGCGCACCTGCTCGATGCGCCGACGCCCGGTGGCATACGGAGCCGATGCGCCGGGGATGCGAGTCACATGGTGCATCAGGTAATTGTTGTTGAGTACGGCGATCTCGGATGCCGTGCGGATTCCCTCTGCGCCGAGTGCCATGATCCATGCGTACGCGCGAACGACGTGCAGCACCACCCCGAATCCGGGCGCGGCGTGGCCGATTGACAGCTCGCTGGGCTTGCGGACGACGAAGGAATCGCCCTCCTTCTCGATGCGCGGCCCCGGGAGGAACTGTCGCATCTCGGCGCTCACCGCGTTGGCGGCCGCGCCCGGGCCGCCGCAGCCGTGGGGCGCCGAGAACGTCTTGTGCAGGTTGAACTGACAGACGTCGAAACCCGCGTCGCGGGCGCGGGTGATCCCTAGGATGCCGCTGGCGTTGGCCTGATCGTACGAGGCGAGCGCGCCGACGGCGTGCGCGGCGTCGACCCATTCCCGGATCGCCGGGTTGTAGATGCCGGTGTCCTCGGGGTTCGTCACCATGATCGCCGCGGTGCGCTCTGAGAGGGCGGCCTTGAGTGCGTGCAGGTCAGGGTAGCCGTCGGCGTCCGGGTAGATGGTGACGACCTTGTAGCCCGCGACCTTGGCCGCAGCGGCGTTCGACGGGTGGCTGAAGATCGTGGTGATCACCTCGTCACGCTGCTCGGCCTCGCCCCGTGAGGCGTGGTACGCCCGGATCATCGAGATGTTCGTCCAGATGCCCGCCGAGCCGCCCGGGGACTGGAAGGAGACGGCATCCATTCCCGAGAGCTCTGCGATCATCTGCTCGAGCCGCCACGTGATCTCGAGAGCACCCTGCACGTCGCCCGGATCCTGTGCCGGGTGCAGTTCGCGCAGTTGCGGCACCTCGATGAGCTGGTCGTTGACCTTGGGAGAGTACTTGATAGTGCAGGTCCCCTGGCCGATGTCGACGTTGAGGTCGGAGCCGAGGGTCTCCTGCGACAGACGCAGGTAGTGCTTGAGCACGCGCATCTGCCCGATCTCGGGCAAGGCGGGCGGGGAGGGCCGACGCATGCCTTCGGGCAGGTCTGCCATGACGTCGCCAACGGCGTCTCGCACACCGGGTTCGACGGGCGGGACGATCAGCCCGCGCTCGCCGGGGCTGCTCAGCTCGAAGATGATCGGCTCGTCCCAGCGGGCCTGATGGAACCTGCGCGGGCTGGGCTTGGGGGCGATGGGAAGGCTCATGCGTTCTGCTCCTGGGATGCGGGGGCGGATGCCGCGACCGGCGCCGCGGCAGTCAGGCGGGCGAGGGCGTCGGCGAGTCTGTCGATGTCAGCCTGCGACGTCGCATCGGTCACGCACACGAGCAGGGTGCGATCAGCTACGGGGATCCCGGGCTCGATGCCTTCGCGGCGCAGGGCGTGCACTGCGTCCTCCGCGCGCAGGTCGGCGAACTCGACGGTGAACTCGCGCAGGTGCAGCGCGTCGTCACCGAGTGACACTCCGGCGACCTGGGCGAGCTTCTGCTGCGCGTAGCGGGTGCGGGCCAGTAGCAGTTCGCCGAGATCGGCCATCCCCTGCGGGCCCATGAGCGCCAGGTACACGCCCGCGGCGATGCCCCAGAGTGCTGAAGCTGTGCCGACCCATTCTTTGCCTTCTTCTCGGTGTGCGAAGGACGTGCGGTCGTACGCCACATCACCGAACCCGTACTCGCCGGGCACCGTGGTGCTCTCGAGCCCGAAGAGGCGAGAGGGCATTTCCATCACGAATCGGGGGTCATCGTGCACCGCGATGAAGCCGGCATGAGCACCGCCGAACCACTGGTGCAACCCGAGCGACTGGATGTCGCCGGCGACGATGTCGGCTCCGTGCATCGCGGGAGGCGTCAGCACCCCGTAGCCGATGGGGTCTGTGCCGACGACCACCACGGCGCCGGCGGCGTGAGCGGCATCAGCCATCTTCGCCAGGCGGGTCTCGACCGCGCCCGTCGCGCTCGGTGTCTCGATCCAGATCGCCGCGACGTCATCGCCGAGCGCCGCGCTCACGGCATCGACATCGGCGATGCCGTGGGAGGTCGGCACGTGGTGCAGCTCGAGGTCGGCACGGACGTAGTCGACGACTTTCGACAGCTTGGCAGGCAGGACGTCGCTGCACACCAGCACGCGCGAGCGACCCGTCAGGCGCCCGGCCATCGCAAGCCCCGTCGCCGCGGCCTGGAAGCCGTCGTACGTGGGCACGTTCACGACGTCCATCGCGAGCAGCTCGGCCATGAGCGACTGGTACTCGAACAGTGCCTGGAAGCGTCCGTGGTCTTCGTATGGTTCGCCGGCGTACGCGGTGAGGAACTCGCTGCGGCGGATCACTTCGTCCACCACGGCGGGGACGTGGTGCTGGTAGGTGCCGCCGCCGAGGAAGCTCACCACCTCATCGGTGGGCCGGTTCTGCGACAGGATGCCGCGCAAATGGCGCACCAGGTCTGCCTCGGCTGGCAGCGCGGCGGGCAGATCGATGAGGTCGGGAACGCGGAGGCCCTCGGGAATGTCTGCGTAGAACTCATCAACGGATGCCGCTCCCACAGTCGCGAGCATCTCTGCTTTCGTCGCGGGGGCGGTGTTCGGAATATAGGGATGCACGAAGGCGTCGGTCACGTCATCCTGCTTTCTGGTCGGGGCAGAGGGAAATCGAGAGGAGCTCGCGTCGGCGGTCAGACGCGCAGCGTGAGGAATGGAGCCTGATCGGCGCGGGGCGTGGCCAGTACCGCGACACCGAACCGTCCGAGCTCGAGGCTCGCGCCCGTGGTCGCGCCGGTGATCAGATCTCGCGCGCCCGGGGGAACATCGATCGTCAGGGGCTCTCGCCCGTGATTCAGCGCGAACGTGTAGTCGGTGTCGGCACTCGAGCGAGTGAGGGACTCGAAGTCCGGATTCAGGGAATCGCGAGCGGGCAGGCCCGCTTCTGCCAGCACATCGCGGAAAATCGCGACGAGGCCGGCATCGTCGAGGATTGCCGACACGTACCATGCCGAGCCGTCACCGGCGGCGCGCCGCGTGATGGCGGGCAGACCCTCGAGCTCGCCCGAGGCGTAGCATCCACGCACTTCTGTCTTGTCGGTCGCGTCGATCCACTCACCCCAGAACGGGTTGTCGTGCGCGGCGTCGGCGAACGTCACCTGTTCGGTCACTCCGTCGGTGTGCGGCCAGTGTTCGTCCACTTCGATTCCCAGCAGATCGCGCAGCGGCCCTGGCGCGCCGCCATCATGCACCTTCTCTGTGGCGTCGACGACACCCGAGAACGGCCCGACGACGACCCGCCCGCCTTGTTCAGCGAACGAGGTGAGGGCTGCGGCCTGCGCCGAATCGGCGATGTAGAGATTCGGGACGAGGACAACGTCATACTCGTCGAACGGGCCAGTCGCTCGCACTGCATCGACGGGGTGTCCGAGCAGATGCATAGCGCGATGCCATGCGCGGGCCTGATGTGCCCAGTTCAGTCGTTGCGAGGGGAGGGATTCAGCGGCGGTCGAGCCCCACCATGAGTCCCAGTCGACGACCAGGCCGATGCGCGAGCGCACACGTGTGCCGTGAACCTCTCTGAGCTGTTGCAGCTCACGTCCGAGTTCGCGTGTCTCGCGGTAGGTGCGGGATCGCTCTCCACGGTGCCCGAGCATCGACGAGTGGAACTTCTCCTGGCCGTACTTGGCCTGACGCCACTGGAAGAACATCACGGCATCCGATCCGTGCGCGACAGCCTGAAGGCTGTCGACGCGCATCTCACCCGGCGCCTTCGGCACATTCACATCGCGCCAGCTGGTTCCGCTGGCTGAAGACTCGAGCAGCAGCCACGGCTGTCCGCCCTTGAGGGCGCGCATGAGTCCGTAGTTGAGCGCTGCGCCGACGTGCGCGATCGGGTCGGCGGGGTCGGGGTAGGCGTCGTCGGTGACGATGTCTTCGACGGCAGCGAAGTCCCAGTAGTCCAGATCGCGGAACATGCTCATGAAGTTGGTTGTGACGGGGATGTCAGGCGTGATCTCACGCAGGACGTCGATCTCGAGCTGGAAGAGTTCCAGCAGCGCGTCGGACGAGAAGCGTTCGAAGTCCAGCAGCTGCGTCGGGTTGCCGGGTCCCGGAGCGCGACGGGGGGTCTCGATGTGGTCCCACGAGGTGTAGCGCTGGCCCCACACGTTGACTCCCCACGCCTCGTTCAAACCATTCAGATCGCCATAGCGGTCCTTAAGCCAGCGGCGGAAGTGCCGTGCCGACACGGGGCACCAGCACCGCGAGGTGTGGTCGCCGTACTCATTCGAGATGTGCCACAGCACGACGCCGGGGTGATCGCCGTAGCGCTCGGCCATGGCGCGCGTCATGCGCGCGACGTTCTCGCGCCACACCGGTGAGCTGGGGCAATACGCCTGGCGTGAACCGAACTCGAGGCGGTGGCCCTCGGCATCCATCGGAAGCATTTCGGGGTGGGCGCGCAACAGCCATGACGGCGGAGTGGCTGTCGCGGTAGCGAGGTCAATGCGGATGCCGGCGTGCCAGAGCTTCGCCAGGATGCGGTCGAGCCACCCCCAGTCGAAGACCCCGGGCTCGGGCTCGAGCTGCGGCCAGCTGAAGATCGGCAGACTCACGAGGTTGACACCGGCGTCGATCATCAGACGGATGTCTTCGTCCCACACGTCCTCGGACCACTGATCCGGGTTGTAGTCGCCGCCGAAGGCGAGTGACTCCAACCGCAGCGGGCGTGTGTGGTGGGTGGTCATCGAGTTCCTCTCTGAACTGAGATGTGTGCCGGTGCGGCCCCTTGGCGTATCCGGTCTGCGCACTGTATTCTGTATACAAGAGCGTAGGTCCGAAGTTCCCGTCGGTCAAGCCCTATGCTTTCCCGCAAGCACCGGAGGACATCGAATGCCGATTGAACGCAAGAATCTGCGCTCCCAGGTGCGCGACGAACTGCTCGCGCGAATGCGATCGGGAGATGTGTCGCCGGGTGAAGGCATCAACGAGGTGCAGCTCGCCGCCGAGCTGGGCGTCAGTCGCACACCGCTGCGCGAGGCTCTCATCGCGCTCGAGAGCGAGGGGCAGATCGAGAGCGAGAACGGGAAAGGCTTCCGCTTCGTACCGCTCAGTGCTCGCGAGTTCGAGGATCTCGCGCCGATCATGGCGGCGCTCGAGGGGCTGGCGCTCGAGCTCAGTCCCCACGACGAACTCCGCGAGCTCGGGGTGCGCCTGGGACAGCTTGCCGCCGAATTCGATCAGGAGGTCGTCGAGCACAAGCTCGTGATCTCGAAGGATGACGAGTGGCATGCGCTCATGCTGTCGGCGTGCACCAACGAGCGCCTCCTTGCTCAGATCGAGAGCGTCCGCGGGGCGTTCCATCGCTACGAGTCCCTGCTCGTCCCCGATGACGCGATGGTCGAGCGGGTGGCCGCTGAGCATGCCGAGATCGCCCGTCGCTTGGCGGATGGCGATGTGCCGGGTGCGACGGCGGCGCTCCGCGACAACTGGATCCACGGCATGCGGCGCATCCTCGACAATGCGTCGAGTAAGTACTTCGTGGCCTGACCGGGGCAGCAGCGTAAGTTACCCCGAGAGCCGCACGGCAAGGTCGACGAACAGCGCGGCAGACCAGCCGAAGGCCGTGGTCGCGGTGCGGGCCTTCTCTCCGGTGAACGGATTGAAGTATTCGTGCGGACCGCCGCCGTGGATCACCAGTGCGACAGTGCGCTCCCGAAGTTCACGGGCACGCTCGGGGTAGCCCGAGGTCTCGAGTCCTTCCGCAACAAGCACGTTCGTGTTGATCCACACCGGGCCGCGCCACATGCGTTCGGGCGAGAAGTCGTCGTCTCCCGCAGCCACCGTCGGGAGTCCCCACGGCGTGCCGTAGCGCGTGGGCTCGTCGAGCGCGGCGACGAGCACCCGCGCGACGTCGCCGGGCAGCGATCCGGTGAGCAGCGGCATCAGGCCGACGATCGCGTCCGAGGCGACCAGCTCACCGGCTGCCCGAGCGTGGAACACACCCGTCGCCGGATCCCACAGATCCTGCAATCCCGCCATTGTGCGCGCGGCTCGTGCATGATGCGCCGCCGGATCGGCATCGCCGAACTCCTCCGCGAAGCGGGCGAGTTCGAGGTCCTGCAGAACCAAGTATGCGGCCAGATCGGGCGCGGTCGTCGGCAGGGGGCCATCGAAAATCGGACTGTCGTCGAGGCCCGAAGAATACGGATGCCCGTACTCGGGCATCCCGTCGCCGTCGAGATCTGAGTGGGAGAACCACCAGTCCTGCGAACGACGGATGGTTGCGAGGTGCCGCTGCGCCCACGCATCCGACTCGGACGAGCGGGGGAGCGTGTCGAGAACCTTGCGCAGCGCCCATGCGGCAAGCGGCGGCTTGGTGAGCGGAACGGGTGCGTGCGGATCGGCGATCGCCGATCCGGCGCGTCGCAGACGGTCACGGTCGGCGACAGGAAGGTCGTCGCTGGTCGCGAGCACGCCCTCTTCGTGGACGACGTCAGGGAGCTGTCCGTTCGCCGAGGGGAATCCGAACGCGAGATCGAGCTGCTCTCGGGCGAGAGCGGTGTCGCCGTGCCGTAGCCCTGTCGCGATGAAATACGCATCCCACTGCCACAGTCCCACGTAGCCGATCTTCGACGGCACGACGGCGCGCACGTCCCCCAGCCGGTCTCGCAGGCGGGGGAGTGACACGATGTTCGCGCCGAGGACCCACCAGCAGAACGCCGTCATCTCCTGCAGATCGTCGCGCACACGCGGGCACTTCTCGAACCAGTCGAGCCAACGGCGGCGTGCAGCCGCGGCATCGATGTCGTGGGTTGGGGATCGCTCAACCCGCACGCTTCGGTCGGTGGCCACCTCGAACCGCAGAGCATCGTCGATGGGCCCCGTCTCGGAGGCCTCGTCGGTGATCGTCCAGCGGGCCGACCAGCCCGGCGTTGCCGCGCCGAGCGAAAGGGTCTCAGGCCCCGCGAACACGAGGGAAACCTCGCCGCCGGCGAACTCGATGCGATCCGGCAGGACGGCAGTGATCGGTGCCGGGCGCTTCGCAGCATCCACCACCATCAGCGAGTCGAGCACGCGGCACTCATCGAGACCGCGCTCGTACTCCGACGTGTGGACGCGCACGCCGTCGCCTTCGCGGAACACGATGAGTCGTGAGGACGGCAACGTGAACGGGGCGCGCACCAGGTCGAGGTGCCGGCCGGCCAGCGCGGAGAGTGCGCCGGATTCGAGGCCAGACATCAGCGCCCCCCGAGGCCCGACGCGGCCATGCTGTTCAGGATGCGGCGCTGCCCGATGACGAACACGATCAGCATCGGCACTGTCGCGATCGCAGATGCAGCCATGACCAGTCCGTAGTTGACCGAGCCGAACTGCCCCTGGAACGCGGTGAGCAGCAACGGAACTGTGAACAGGTCGGGCGTGTTCAGCAGCACCAGCGGGAACAGGAATGCGTTCCACACGCTGAGTGACACGATGATGCTGAGCGCCGCCAGCCCGGGCTTGAGGTTCGGCAGGATCACACTCCAGAAGATGCGCCAGCGTCCGGCGCCATCCACGATCGCCGCCTCCTCGAGCTCCTTCGGCAGCGAGAGGACGAACTGGCGCATGAGGAACACGGCGAAGGGGTTGGCCAGCATCCCGGGCACGATGAGCGCAAGGTGCGAGTCGACCCAGCCGAACTGCGACATCAGCAGATAGAACGGGATGAGCGTGACCTGTGCTGGGATCATCTGGGTCGCCAGGAACACGATGAACAGCACGCGGCTGCCGCGGAACGGGATTCGCGCGAACCCGTACCCGGCCATCGCCGAGGTGATGAGCGTGCCGATGACGACCAGGACGGCGATGTAGATGCTGTTGATGTACGCCTGGCCGAACGGCACCGCTGTCCACGCTTCGACGTAGTTGTCGAGCGTCCACGGGTCGGGCAGGAACTTCAGCGGGTCCTGCAGTAGCTGCGGAAGCGTCTTGAACGAGGTGAGCAGCATCCACAGGAACGGGAACACCATCGCGATGCCGGCGACGACCAGGATCACATGGAGGAATACCGAGTTCACCCGCCGCTTCGCGCGGTCACGCACGGGCGTCGAGCGGCGACGATGGCCGGGCGCCGTGATGGCGACTGTCGAGTCGGTGACGGGCTCGCGTGTGCCGTCGTTGAGACTGGACGTGAGCTGAGTCATGCGGCGTCCTCTTCGTAGTGGACGAACTTCTTCTGGGCGCCGAACTGAATGGCTGTGATGATCAGCGTGAGAACGAGAAGAATGACGGATGCTGCGCTCGACGGCCCGAACTCGAAGCGCCCGAAGCCGAGATCGTAGATGTGGTAGACGATCGTGCGCGTGGCGTTGTCGGGACCGGCGTTCGAGACGAGCACGTACACCGTGTCGAAGGTCTGCAGGGAAGAGATGAAGGCGACGACCGACGAGAAGAAGACGATCGGCGACAGCAGAGGGAGTCGGATGCTCCAGAAGATGCGCGCCGCGCCGGCGCCGTCGATGCGGGCGGCTTCGATCACCGCGGGGGAGATGTTCTGCAGTCCCGCTAGGAAGATCACGACGTTGAGGCCGAGCGACGCCCAGATCGTGACGATGCAGACGGCGAGCAGGGCGAGACGGGGATCGCCCAGCCAATCCGGCGGGTCGATGCCGAAGACGTTGGCGATCGTGGTCGACAGCACGCCGTCCGAACGGAACATCTGCTGCCAGATCATGGCGACGGCCACGGTGCTCGTAACGACAGGGGCGAAGAACAAGACCAGGTAGAGAGTGCGGGTCTTCAGCTTCTCGAGCGCGACGGCGATGATGACCGCAAGTCCGAGCCCGATCGGGACGGTGACGAGGGCGATGATGAGAGTGTTGGCGATGGACCGCCACAGCAGCTCGTCCTGGAACTGCGCGGTGAAGTTCTCGAAGCCCACCCACTGGAGTTCGCTCAGGCCGTTCCAGCGCGCGAAGGCGAGCACCATGCTCGCCGTGAACGGCAGGATGACAAAGATTCCCATGCCGATCAACTGCGGGCCGACAAACAAGTAGCCCCAGCGCCGATCACGCCGGCGCCACGCTGATTCTCTGCGGGTGGGAGGGGGCGCTGCAGGAAGTTCCTGCAGCGCCCGCTCGCCCGCGGCGATGCCGCTCATGCCTACTGGCCCGACTTCTCCGCGACGACGTCCGCGATCTCGTCGAGTGTCGTCTGTGCATCCTGCTTCCCCTCGTACAGCTTGAGGAAGATGTCGGCGATGTCGGTGGGCAGGCCGGGGATAACAGATTCGGCGGCGTAGTCCACGAACCCGATGTCGCGGGCCTCGAGCATTGACTGCGCGTTCGCGGGGTAGCCGTCGTCGAGCACGACCTCGTCGGCTCCGGCAATCGAGGGGACAGCGTTGCCGTCGCCCGAGAGCCTGGCGATCTGACCCTCTGCGCTGAGGAATTCGGTCCAGAATGTGAAGGCCGCGTCGCTCGATGCGGTGTCCTTGTTGATCGCGAGGTACGACACAGCGACCCCGGTCGGGGCGGCCTCGCCGTCCGGGGTGGGCCAGCGCACGACATCCACGTTGTCGGCAGTACCGGCATCCTTCACGAGCCCGATCGTGTACCGACCCTGCACGTAGAAACCGGCCTTACCAGTCACGAACAGACTGTCGGCCCCGGCTCCGTCGGGCAGGGTGTCGGCGACGATGAACTTCCCGTCCTGGAAGTACTCACCGAGCGTCTCGGTGAGGGCGACCGAGGTGGGGTCTTGGTTGGCGACGAAGGCACCCGAGGCGTCATAGGGGGATGCGGCACCCTGCGAGGCGAGCCAGCTCCAGTGCGTGGCCCAGTAGTTCCAGAACATGGTGCCGCCGATGTTCGCCTCCGCGAGCTTGTCGTTCATTTCGAGGAAGACGTCGGTGGTCCACTCGCCGTTTGCGGCGAGGGTGGCAGGGTCGTCGGTGATGCCAGCGGCTTCAAGCGTCGAGCGGTCGTACCAGAGCAAATCGGGGTTTGAATCGTTTGGTGCGCCGTAGATCTCGCCGTCCTTCTCAGCGGCGCCGAACAGGCCGGGGAAGAAGTCGTCGGGCTTGGTCTGGCTGTCGGCCGACTCCATCAGTTCGGTGAGCCCCATCAGTCGACCCGAGTCGACGAACTCGCCGATCTTGTCGTCGCCGACGTAGAAGACGTCGGGGGCGGTGTTGCTGGCCAGTTGTGCAAGCAGTTTGGGGTGGTATTCGCCGTAGCCGGCCACCGGCTGCATCTTGACCTTAATGTCGGGGTGACGCTCCATGAATGCCTCATTGAAGTCGTTGAATCGCTCGAGTTCTTCGGCGGTGCCCCATGTGGACCACACGACTGTGTTTTCGTCACGGCTGGCCGTGGTGCCGCCACTGCACGCACCCAGCGTGACCGTGAGTGCTGCTACGGCCGAAGAAATCAGAACGAACTTTGATGCTGACTGCACGCGTCGCATGGGAAACCTCTCTGAGTGAGAACTGCTTTGTTCGCTCGTATTCTGTATACAAAACACAGTAGATGTCAACGACTGTGATGCAGTCGTGATCAAGTCGAGTGCTCGGGATGATTCGTGCGGAAGCTAAGGGGAGTCAACTCGGGCCGTCAAAGCTCGCCCTGGCCCCTCGTGAGCTCGAATCGTCCACACGGTGCGCGTCGCAATCGTGGGCGTGACGTCATATCGGCGGCTCGATGCGGCGTCGCGACCCAGCGCGCGACTCAGGACTGCGCGGCTCGGGACTGCGCGGCTCGGGACCGCTCGGAGCGGCGCGACTCAGAACGGTGCGGCTTGCGTCGCAGGAGCGTCGTCGCTGGGGCGGAATGTCGGGATGCGGCGTTCGGGGTGGACGGTGTAGTGGCGTCCGGTGGGGGATTGCCAGTGGAGGGCGCCGCCGCTGCCGGGTGGTGCGGTGACGGTCCATCCGCCGTGGTGTTTGACGAGGTGGTGGCCTTTGCAGATGGGGTTGAGGTTTTCGAGCGCGGTGGTGCCGCCGTCTTCCCAGGCGAGGGTGTGGTCGATTTCACAGCGGGATGCGGGCATGTGGCATCCGGGGGCCATGCAGCGTTCGGCGCGCCAGCGAACGAGCCTTCGCAGTGAAGGCGGTGGGCGGTATTGATCTCGCCCGACCGAGAGGACCATTCCGGATTCGGGGTGGGTGAGGACGCGGGTCCATCCGGCGTCGCCGCCGCAGAGTTGTTTGGCCCGGTCTAAGGGGATGGGTCCGGCGCCTTCGATGGTGGGTGGTTCGAGGCCTTGTGCGTGTCGTTCTTCGTCGGTGTCGGCGAGGAGCGTGAGCGCGGGGACGGTGACGTGGACGATGGCGTGGATGCCGTGTGCGGCGTCGTCGGTGGGGGTTTCGCCATCGAGGAGGAGATCGCAGAGCACGTCGGTGCGGACTTGCTGCAGTGTGCGGGGTTCGTCGTCGCCGAGGACCGTGTCAGTGGAGTCGTCGGTCTCGGTGCTCGAGGCGTCGGCGGTGGCGACATCGTCCGTGGAATCGATGTCGGACGTGGCATTGGTGGAGTCGGTGCTCGTAGCGGCGCCAGCCCCGGTGGCTTCGCCCGTCGCGCTGGCATTGTTCGCGCTGTCGTCGTCGGCGGGCGGAGCGTCGGCGGCGTCGGCGTTCGCGCCGGTCGCGACGGCATCACCCGTGTCGGCATCCCCGTCGCCCGCATCGCCTGCACCCGCGGCACGCTCGGCCGCGGCGCGTTCCGCGTCGGCTGCGCGTGCGGCGGCCTTCTCTTCGGCGTCTTTCTGGATGGCCGCGAGTTCGGCGGCGAGGATCGCTTTGGCGCGGCGGGTGATCTTGTTGTCGATCGCGAGGGCTTCGACGGCGGGCAGGAACGCGTGCAGCCAGGCCATGCCGTCTTCGACGAGTTCGACGTATGAGCGGCGCTCTTTCAACGCACGCGTGTGGCGTTCGGTGAGGGTGACCGAGCGGGTGAGGTCGAGCAGGGTTCGCAGTTGCCGGCGGAACGTCCCGACGGATTCGGTTTCGGCGAGGTGGATCGCGGTGGCGACGATCGGTGCACGGAGTTCGGGTTCGACTTCGTCGCATCCTGAAACGAGGATTTCGGCGTGCTTCTCCGTCATCCGCGCGTGCGAGAGGGAGGACAGCACCTCGGGGTAGCGTTCGACCATCGCGTCGGAGAACGCGAGCAGGTTGCCGGCGACGTGTTCGGTGACGCGAAGCGCTGCGGCCAGTTCGAGGCGGATGCCGCGCTCGACCACGGTGGTGAGGTCGCGGCCGTGCTGGGCTGCGGCATCCAATTCGGCCCTGTGCATGTCGTAGACGTGCTGCACCCGGCGGGCGGCCAGCCGCGACATTTCGTCAGCGGAATCGACCACGAGATCGAGCGCCGCCGACGCGCGGGACGTGGGATCGTCGGCGAGAGCGGCGGGGCTGATCTGCATACCTACACACTAGAACGAACCTCGGACACTAGAATCGGCAAACGCTACCTGTGGACAACGCGACCTTAGAACAAAGAATCAGCCGCGCTGGGGAGGAGGGGCGACGTGACCGACTGGCGATAGCCTGCTCCTGCGCAGCATGATCCTGAAAGAGCGCAGTGACGCAGATGGCGGTAGGAAGGGGGCGCGGTGGCATCACAGATCAACGGGGTCGATATCGTGCTCGCCTGGATCGTTGTTGCTGTCGTCGCCGTTCGGGTCGAGCACCTCATCGCGTCGGACATCTGGATGCTCGTTCGTGGCAGGCAGTGGGCCCGCGACATGAGCGCACTGACCCCTGCCCAGCGCGCTGATCCTGACCACGTCGCTACAGTGCTTAGGCGTCACGGGGGGTGGTCCCTGCCCTGGCTGTTCTTCGGCATCAAGTCGACGAAGTTGGATGCCGCGGTCCGGCGGGCCGAGTCCGCAGATCAACTGTTTCGGGCCCGGTTGTATGGGCTCATCCGTGTGCTGTGGCGCTTCTACGTCTTGCCTCCGCTCGTTGCCGTGACGATCATCGCAATGACGCTCAACGGTGCGCCGATGCAGCTCGCACTCCCGCTGTGGGTCACGGCGTGCTTGCTCTTGATTGGCTGCGCCGCTGTGATCGCCGAGGCGGGCTTCGCCACGCTGACAATGGGCGCGTGGGCTGTGTGGCACCGCCAACGCGACAGAGCGAGCACGCACGCGGACTCCGATGGCCACCGCCTGTGGGAATACCTCTTCTTCTTTGGAGTGGCGGCGCTGATCTATGTTCCTTGTGGCATGGCCGCGCTGTGCGCTGCCGACGCCGCCTTCGGAACGTATGCACAACTCCTGGCGGCTGATCCCATCGACCGTCTCGTCGACGCACTCGTCGCGTCAGCATCGGTACTCGGCTTCCAAATTCCTCAGGGCAGCGGTATTGGCAGCCTCACTGGAGTGTGGATGCTCGGGGTCACCGCGAGTTTCGTCTTCTCCACACTGGTGGTGGGCGGTGTACTCGTGAGCTCGGTGCGTCGCGTCGAAGGCTGACCGGCACGACGTGCTCGCGCATCCGGAAGACCATCAGTCTGCGCTGGCCACCGACGAACAGGTCGTCCGTCATCGCCGCGACGAGACAGTCCCGGGCTCCCAACTTCAGGCGGGATCTGGGAGACTAGCGCCATGATCAGTGCGACCCTGCTCGACGTCGAGGCGATCCGCCGCGCGTGCGAGCGCCGCGGCGTCGCGAGGTTACGGATCTTCGGATCGGCGCTCACTGATCGGTTTGATCCTGAAACGAGCGATGTGGACTTCCTGGTCGACTTCCTTCCCGAGCGGGAGGACATGTTCAACGACTACTTCGACCTGAAGTTCGAGTTGGAGCGGATCGTGGGTCACGATGTCGACTTGGTCGATGCCGGATCGATTCGCAATCCTTTCTTCAAGAAGTCCGCCCTCGGGGGCGCGCAGGATCTTTATGCGGCCTGAGGCGTAACTTGCCGGGCTTGTCTGGGACGCGCTCGAATTCGCCCGCAATGCTCAGATCGCAGTCGGCACCGCGACGCTTGCGGACTTCCTCGAGGGTGGGGTCGTGGCGTGGGCTACCGAACGTCAGCTCGAGCTGGTTGGGGAGGCGCTCGGCAAGCTGAGGCAGGCTGCACCAGAGATTGCCGAGCGTGTGCCAAACGTACACAAGGTCATCGGCATGAGGAACGTCCTGATCCACGGCTATCTCGTCGTGAACCCCCGCATCGTGTACCGGGCAGCGACCGAACAGGTTCCCGAACTGATCCCCGTCCTCGAAACACTACTGATCGAGTTGGCGCCGCCGGGGAGTTAGCCGGTACAGGCGTACCTTGGTGCCTGGGCGGACTGGATGTCTATCGGCGGTTTGGGTGTACGCGCTCGAAGAACTGCGAGCAACGTCGGCGCGAAGCACGTGAGGCCGATGCCCTTGAGGGCAAAGTCGTGCGCGGATGGCCATGTGGTGCCATTACTGGCACCATCGAGGGGTGGCTGGCATCCATCGGAGTGAGCAACGCGCGAGAGAGTCGCCGACGGCGGTGGCGGGATGAGCGCGTACGTCCGCCCGGTCATCGAGGCGCAGGTGTTTCGGGACGCCGCAGGTGACGTGATCGACTACGGGAACCGGTGGCCGGGGTCGCCGCCGGAGGACACGTACTCGGTTGACACGCATCCGGAGCGGTTCGCGCCGCTCCACGTCGTCGCTGACGCGCTTATCACGCACCTCGGCGAGACGTATGACGTCGAGCTCGAGGAGGGCGTCGAGGTGGCGGGCGACCTCCTGCATCCCGCCTTCCACGACGTGCTGCGCGCCGTCCGCATACGGCCGAACGATCCGACATGTGCGACGGTGACGCTGGTGTTTACGTCGTATCCCGGCGTCTACATGCACGCCGGACTGTTGCACGACTTTCACTACCCCGTCTGCGGTTGCGACGCGTGTGACTCGACCTGGCAGAGCGAAGCGGACGAGCTCGAGCAGCAGGTCTTCGCGATCGTCAATGGCGGTTACCGAGAGGCGATCGAGCGCGGTCGTCGTGCTTGGGTCGATTACTCGCTCACGTACCCCGAGGGTGCGAATTCTGGCAGGTCGCGTGCTCAGGATCTTCCGGCAGAGCGGGTGGAAGAGGCGAAGGCGATCCTCCGCGGGCTTCCCGACGGGTGGAACGCCTGGAAGCACGCCTGACCGACCGCCACACAAAAGGAGGCGGGGACCCCCAAGCGCCGTCAGCGCCCAGGAGCCCCCACCCCTCACGAATGCGGCCAACTAAGGGCCGCACCAATGGCTACTCGATAGCCCCGTACAGCCCGGGCGCGACGCGCGCGTCGACGGCCTGCTCGAACGCGTACGTGAGACCCAGCAGCGTGCCTTCGCTGAAGTCGCGCCCGAGGAACTCGAGGTTGACGTTTGCGCCGGTGATCGTGCCGTCGGACTCGATCGCCTGGCCCATCGGGACGCTCACGGCCGGCATCCCCGTGTTGGGGCTCAGGCGCAGGTTGGTGCTCTGCGTGCCGTACGTGTTCGAGCTCGGGTAGACGAGCGCGTCGAGGTCGAGATCGTCGAGCATCGCGTGCACGAGCACCTTGCCGGCGGCGAGCTGCGTCGTGTGGGTTCCGGTCGGGCCAGCCCATGCCTCGTAGGTTTCCTCGGTCACGGCGGCGCGCGTCTCGTACGTGCGCTGGCGCGACACCACGAAGCTACCGGTCTCGATGATCTCGGGAATCGTCCGCGCGGCCACCGCCGGCGACAAATGCGCAGAAACATACTCAGCCAGGTCGTGACGGAACTCGTTCGTCGACCCGCTGCCCTCACCCAGCACGGCGCTGAACCCCGAGGGCGCGGTCACCTCGACCACGGTCGCGCCCGCAGCCTCCATCGCCGCAACCGACGCGTCCCACAGGCGACGCGTCGTCGCATTCGACCCGAGCATCGACGCCACGTAGCCGATGCGCGCGCCGTCCAGCGACGAAGCGTCGAGGTACGACGTGTACGAGTTGGGCACGAGACCCGCCTGCGATGCGGTCACGGCGTCTGCGGCATCCACACCCACAACGGCATCGAGGGCGACGGCCGCGTCGAGGACGCTACGAGCCATGGGGCCACCGGTGTCTTGCGACAGGGCGAGCGGGATGATCCCGTCGCGGCTGGCGAGGCCCACCGTCGGGCGAATGCCGACGAGCTGGTTGTACGACGACGGCACGCGGATCGACCCGCCCGTGTCGGTGCCGAAGCCGATTCCAGCCAGGTTCGCTGCGATCGCCGCACCCGTGCCACCACTCGAGCCACCCGCGGTGCGCGCGGTGTTGTACGGGCTCGCGACCAGAAGCGTCGAGCCCGGTTCTTCGAACGACGAGAACTCCGACGCGAAGCCGTACGCGAACTCGTCGAGCGACGCCTTCGCGAGGATCACGGCACCGGCATCCCGCAGGCCCTCGACCATGAACGCGTCGGTCGCGGTCTGGTTGTCGTTCCAGCATCCGCACCCACCGGTGGTGACCATGTCGACGGTGTTGTAGTTATCTTTCACCGCGATCGGCACACCCAGAAGCATGGAGGTCATGCCGGATGCCGCGCGCTCGGCATCTGCGTCGGCGGCAGCAGCCAGGGCCACGTCGCTGACGGTGATGATCGAGTTGAGCGCGCGACCGGTGTCGGCCAGGTCGACGACGGTGCGGTCGTAGTAGGCGATGCGGTCGATGTATTCCTGCGTGATCTCGACCGAGGTCGTGACGCCGGCGTTCATGGCGGCCTGCATGTCGAGCGTCGAGGCTTCGAGGAGTTCGAAGGCTCCGTCGTCGTAGATCATGCGCTGCGAGAGGGCGGCGATGTCGCTCACCGTGATCTTTTCGTCGGCGTCGAGGTCGATCACCGAAACGTCGGCCCAGTCGGCGTCGCCCGCGACCGTGCCGAGCGCGTCAGCCGCAACGGCGAGGTCGGCTTCGGTGACCTGGTCGTCGCCGGTGAGGTCGAGTTCGGTGTAGTACGGCGCGAGGAACGAGGCCGACGCAGGCGCGGCGACCGGGGCGGCAACGGCGGGTGTCGCCACAGCACCGGCTGCAACGGTGCCCAGAATCGCCGCGGCGGCGATGGCGCGTGTAGTGGGGGTGCTCACGGTGCCTTTCTTGAGGGAGTGAGTGGATGCTGACGCGGAACGAACCGTGATGCTCATGACTGCACCGCCTTGCGACGTGCGATGAGAAGGATGCCGGCGGCGACGCCGACAAGGGCGATGCCCCCCAGGACGAACCAGACGGTGGCATCGGAACCGGTGACAGCGAGCGGGTCGGTGTCGTCGGTGGCGGCCGGGGTCTCGGTCGGGTCGGCGCTGGCCGAGGGCTCGGCCGTGGGCGAGGTGGTCGGCGTCACGGTCGGCGTGGGGGAGGGCGTCACGACGGGGGCCGCGGCGACCGCGGTGGTTGCGGTGGCGACGTCGGTGAGCGGGGTGCTCTCAGAGGTCGAGCTCACGAGCGTGACGCTGCTGACAGCGATCTCGGCAGATCCCGCAGCCAACGAAGTGAACGTGAAGGTCACGAGGGCCTGCGCGCCGGCGAGGCCGGGCGAGGCGCCCAGGCGCGTGTTGGTGAAGGTGGCCGAGCCGGTGTCTTCTGACACCGAGTCGAACCCGCCGTCGGGGAACGTCCCCGCGGCGTCGTCGAAGGCGAGGAGGGCCGGGTCGTAGGTGACGGTGACGTCGCAGGCGAACAGGTCGACGGCGGCGGATGCGTCGACCGACACGCTGACGGTGTCGCCGGCGGTGACCGACGAGGGTGCCGAGATGGTGATGCTGCCGGCTTCGGCGGGGGCGGCGAGTGCCGCGGGGGCGAGTGCCGTCGACGCGCCGACGAGGGCGGCGAGGGTGGCGAGCGTCGCGAGGGCACGGCCGCGCAGGCGGCGTGTTCGTAGCGCGAGGGTGGAGTGTGGCATGGGGGTGCCGGGTCCTTTCGCAAGAACGGACCGCCCGCCCACGGGTGCGCACGGCGCCCGCGCGCCGACGCGTCCTGAGTGGGTAATCGTCACTCTCCACCCACGGTGTTTCTCGAGCGTCACTCGGCATTACGCCCGCATTTCGCGACAGCAACCAAGAATTGATTCGATGATCGGATGCCGCGCCCGGCCGCTCCGCGCAACGCTAAAGTGTCGCCATGCAGCGTCAGAGCCTCGGATGGACCATCATCGGCGTGGGCGCTGGTGTCGCCGTGCTCGGCGCGACCGTGCTGATGATTCCTGCCGAGGCATGGAAGAGCGGCTTGGCGCTGCCCACCTCGCTGGCCATGCTCGCGGGGGTGGCGATCGTGGCGTACGGAGCGTGGGTGCTGTGGCGCGCACGCCGGGACAACTCCTCACCCAAGCCGGTTGCGGCGGTGCCAAGCGACGCGATGAGCGCGTTCCAGCGCCACGAGTTCGAGAACCAACTCTCCGAGGCGCGCGCTCGACTCGAGAGCGCGACGACGGCGCATGAAGTAGCGCTGGCGGCGCTCGAGCGGGAACCCGAGGGCAGTGTCTCTCGCACCACCTACGTCAACGCAGAGATTCGCGCGCGCGGCGACGTGACGCGGTGCACGCGTGTCGTACGCGAACTCGAGGACAAGCTCGGAATCACGACCCCCTAGGGGCGGCCCATTCCGTAGTACTCCCACCCCGCGTCGCGCCACGCGCCCGCATCGAGGCAGTTGCGCCCGTCGACGATGATCTTGCCCGCGACCAGCGAACCCGCGTCGACGGGCGACATCTCGCGCCGGTACTCGTCCCACTCGGTGACGACGATCACCGCGTCGGCGCTCTGCAGTGCCTCGTCGCGATCCGTGACATACGTCAACTGAGGGTGCACCCGCGACGCGTTCTCGATCGCGGCCGGGTCGGTCACGGTCACCGCAGCGCCGAGTCCGTGCAGGCGCACGGCAACATCGAGCGCGGGGGAGTCGCGAATGTCGTCGCTGTGAGGCTTGAACGCCGCACCGAGCACAGTGACCTTCTTGCCGTACGCCGATCCGCCGAGTGCATCCACGACGAGGTCGACCGCGCGCTCACGCCGGCGCAGGTTGATCGCGTCGACCTCGCGCAAGAACCCGACTGACTCACCACGGCCGAGTTCCTCAGCGCGAGCTGCGAACGCGCGAATGTCCTTCGGCAAGCATCCGCCCCCGAATCCGATGCCGGCACCCAAGAAGCGGCGGCCAATGCGTGCGTCGTGCCCGATCGCGTCGGCGAGCTGCGTGACGTCGGCGCCGGTGGCTTCGGCGATCTCGGCCATCGCGTTGATGAACGAGATCTTGGTCGCGAGAAATGCGTTCGCCGAGACCTTTACGAGTTCGGCCGTCGCGAGGTCGGTGACGATGAATGGCGTGCCCTTGGCTCCGGCGGGGTGGTAAACCTCGCGAAGAATCTCGGCCGCGCGCTCGCCACGCTCGCCCGCCGGAACGCCGACGACCAACCGGTCGGGGTCGATGGTGTCTTGCACCGCCCACCCCTCGCGCAAGAACTCGGGGTTCCACACGAGGGTCGCGCCCGTCGCTTCAACGCGCGGCGCGAGCCCTGCGGCCGTGCCGACGGGGACGGTCGACTTGCCGGCGACGATGTCGCCTTCTGATAGGTGGGGGAGCAGCGCGTCGACGGCCGCATTCACATACGTGAGGTCGGCCGCGTACCCGCCCTGCTGCTGCGGCGTGCCGACCCCGATGAAGTGCACCGAGGCGCCGGATGCCGCGCCCATGTCAGTCGTGAAAGTCAGCCGCCCCGACGCGATGCCCTCGGACAGGATCTCTTGCAACCCGGGTTCGAAGAACGGCGCTTCGCCGCGCGAGAGCGACGCGATTTTCCGCTCGTCAACGTCGATTCCGACCACTTCGTGGCCAATGGATGCCATCGCCGCCGCATGCACGGCTCCCAGGTATCCACAACCGATGACAGACAGACGCATGGATCTCCTAGCGAACGAAACGGTCAGGCCGGATTCAATTCTAAGCGGACGGAGCTGCCCCCTCCGGCTCAGTGACGCGCGCGATTAGCGGAGACCGTGGCGCAAGAATGAGGACGTGAGCTTTCTCCCTGACGACGAGTACGCACTAGTTGAGCGGTCGGTGCCCATCGTGTGCGTTGACTTCGTGCCCGTGCGAAACCCGCATGACGGCGAGCCGGAAGTCGGATTGATCTTGCGTGAGTCGCCCTTCGGGCGGGTTTGGTGTCACCTGGGCGGGCGCATCCAGCGCGGAGAGACGATTCATGACACGCTCCAGCGCCACGCGCGCGAGACTCTGAATACCAGCCTGCTCATCGGCGTCGATCCCCAGCCACTCCGCGTGCATCAGTGGTTTCCGCCTACGATGCACCAAGACCTCAACATCGACCACGGCATCGACCCTCGCAAGCACGCGATCGGTCTTTCGTTTCTCGTAGAGCTTGAGGGGGATCCGGAACCTCTCAACGAGGCGCTCGAGTTTCGGTTCTTTCGTCCTGGCCACCTGCCAGAGCCGATGTGGCCGGGGTCAGCCCGGCTGATTGAACTGCTCGGCGTTCACGTCTCGTAGTCGCCGACCCACCAGTCTGAGATTTCGGCCATCGTGCGCGCAGCGCTCGCGTGGCCGGGGTCAGCCTGAAACGCGCGAAAGGCCTCACGGCTCTCGAACGTCGAGTCCTCAACAATCACGCGCCCTTTACGCTCGTCGAGAGAGCGAGTTGTCGTCCATGAGATGACGCCGGGGAACATCTCGAACGTCTGCATCATGTCCACTACGGCATCGAGGTACGCATCCTCCACGTGATCATGGACGCGAAAGAGCACGATGTGGCGGTACACGGCTACTCGCGCAGCGCGTCAACGTTGTCGCGATACCAAGCGACGGTGCGCTCCAGCCCTTCCTGAAGAGAAATCTTCGAAGTCCACCCGGCATCGGCAAGCTTCGACACGTCCAGAAGTTTCTGAGGAGTGCCGTCCGGCTTTGAGGTGTCCCACTCGGTTGCACCGGTGAACCCCGTCACTTCGCCGATCGTGTCTGCGATCTCCTTGATGGTCACGTCTGAACCGGTGCCGACATTAACCTGGTCGGGTCCGTCGTAGTGCTCCATGAGGTGCAAACAGGCATCGGCCATGTCGTCGGCATGGAGAAACTCGCGCCGAGGCGTGCCTGTTCCCCAGTTCGTCACAGAAGCAGCGCCGCTCTTGGCTGCATCGTCGTAGCGACGAATAAGCGCTGGCAGCACGTGCGAGCCCTTGGGGGAGAAATTGTCGTTAGGCCCATACAGGTTCGTCGGCATCGCTGAAATCCACGGGAGGCCGTACTGGCGCCGAACGGCCTGCGTCTGCAGGATGCCCGCGATCTTCGCAATCGCGTACGCGTCGTTGGTGGGCTCAAGGTGACCCGTGAGCAGGGAATCTTCTCGGATCGGCTGTTCCGCGAACTTCGGGTAGATGCACGACGACCCGAGAAAGAGCACCCGCTCGACATCGTTCGCCAGTGCGGCATCGAGAACATTGACCTGGATGCGCATGTTGTCGCTGAGGAAGTCGACGGGGTATGTCGAGTTCGCCAGGATGCCACCGACTTTCGCCGCGGCCAGGACGACGTACTTCGGCTTTGCGTCCGCCATGTAGCTGAACACTGCATCACGATTCTTGAGGTCGAGTTCTGCCGACGTTTTGCCGACGATGTTCTCGAAGCCCGATGCCTCCAGCTTGCGCCAGATCGCCGAACCGACGAGGCCACGGTGGCCCGCGACGTAGAAGGTGGCGTCGCGATCGAGCTCCGCGGGCGTGTATTCGACGCCGTCCACGGCAACCGTCACTTCAGAACCAGGGTCGGCTCGGTGGTCCAGGACGCAAGGTTGACGGTGTCACGCCAGTCGGCCCCGTGTTCCAAGGCTTCGACATCGGCATCGACCATCAGTTTGGCGAGTTCCTTGCCGTCGATCGTGGGCGTCCACCCGAGCTTCTCGCCCGCCTTTGTGGGATCGCCGATGAGCGCGTCGACCTCGGTAGGCCGGAGGTACCTCTCGTCGAACTTGACGAACTCCTTCCAGTCGAGCCCGACGTGCCCGAACGAGGTCTCGAGGAAGTCCTTGATCGTGTAGCCGACGCCGGTCGCGAGCACAAAGTCCTCGGGCTCGTCAACCTGCAGCATGCGCCACATGCCTTCGACGTACTCTGCGGCGTAGCCCCAGTCGCGGATCGAGTCGAGGTTGCCGAGGTAGATGTCCTTCTGCAAGCCGGCCTTTATGCGGGCGACGGCACGGGTGATCTTGCGCGTCACGAACGTCTCACCGCGGCGGGGCGATTCGTGGTTGAACAGGATGCCGTTCACCGCGAACATGTCGTAGGCCTCGCGGTAGTTTTTAGTGATCCAGTAGCTGTAAAGCTTCGCCGCAGCGTAGGGAGAGCGCGGGTAGAACGGGGTTTCCTCGTTCTGTGGCGGTGGGGTTGCGCCGTACAACTCCGACGTCGACGCCTGGTAGAACCGCGTGCGGACGCCGCTGAGTCGCACTGCCTCAAGGAGCCGAATCGTTCCTGTCCCGGTCGTGTTCGCGGTGTGCTCCGGCTCGTCGAACGACACCCGTACGTGGGACTGCGCTGCGAGATTATAAACCTCATCGGGGTTGATCTCAGCGAGGAGGGTGACCAGGCGAGCGCCGTCAGACAGGTCGCCATAGTGCAGGAACAACTTTGCGTCCGGGCTGTGCGGGTCGACGTACAGGTGGTCGATCCGGTGCGTGTTGAAGGTTGACGCGCGGCGAATCATGCCGTGCACCTCGTACCCCTTCGCGAGCAGGAGTTCGGCGAGGTACGAGCCATCCTGCCCGGTGATCCCGGTGATCAGTGCCTTCTTAGTCAAGGAGTTCCTCCGTGCTTGTGTCTTCGACAGGCTTCGTGTGGTCTGGACGAGTTTGAGGTGCGGTGCCCTCTTGGATCAGCGTCCCTAGTATTTCGGAGAAGCTGCGGATTGCCGTATCTTCATCAAGCACTGTTTGCCGGTAGAGGCGAGCGTTGTTGCCGAGGCGGAATGCTTCAGCCTCGTCGGAGCCGAGTTCGAGCACAGCGGAAAGGAGCGCGAATGGGTCTCCAGCCGGAACGACAACGCCTGCGTCTGCTGCCCTCACCTCGTCCGCAGTAATTCCGTTGAGGTCTGTAGCTGCAACCACGGGTCTGCCTGACGCGAAGTAGGACGTAAGCTTGCTGGGTACCGCCATTTCCGCTACCCCAGGGCGCTCGTTGACGAGCAGAATGTTTGCGCTACCTAGGGTTGCGGTGAACTCCTCGTCGCTGACAGGCGACAGAAACTCGAGGTTCGGGATACCAGCTCCCAACGCTCTCAGCCTCTCGAGTTCGCTACCCGCGCCGAGCAGCACGAAGCGCACGCGTTCGCCGCGGCTCGATGCGAGCCTGGCGGTTTCAATGACGTTGTCGAGGCCCTGCTTGAGCCCCATGTTCCCTGCATGCAGAACGACGACATCATCCTGGGCCCAGTTGTGCGAAGCACGAACTGCTCCAACGTCGTAACCGGGGGTTGGCGAAAGGTGCGTCCAGTTCCTTACCACGGCGACTCTGCGTCGTTCGACTCCGAAGTCGCGCACGACGCGATCAGCGAAACGGTTGTGAATGACGACGACCTGATCCGCACTTCGGAGCAACCAGCGTTCGATAGCGCGCATCGCTGCGAGCGCTATACCAGTTGCCTGACCGGTCTCAGCTAGGCCGAGTGTGTAGAGATCCTGAACCCAGACAACAACGGGAGTGCGAGGGTGGGTGACGCGCGCCCTAAATACGGCCATAGCTGATGCGATCATGGCGGGTGAGACCGTGATGATCACATCAGGTCGCCCCCAGCGTCGACTGGTGGCGCGCGCACCAAAGCTGAACTCGGAGATCAACCTTCGTATCCCCCTTGGCGACGACGGGACGTAGTGGCGGAGGCGATCGACGCGAACGCCGTCCCGATCGTCCCTGCGGTGCCACTGACGACCTCCCGGCTGAGTCCGCCACTCCGGATAATGCGGATGCGTCGTCAGGACCTGAGTATCGAAGCCATTCCGGTGAAGGCCGCGAGCCATCGCGCCGGTATACGGGGAGATTCCCGTTGATTCGGGAGGAAAGTTCAGACCCAGGACAAGAACCTGGGGCGCTCGAGCAGAAGTCATCGGGACGACTGTATCGTCTTGCGCCCGCAGGTACGTTGCGGGTCGCCCCTGTACGATCATCGGTCCATGAGGCGGCGTAACTTCTGTCGGTTGCGGAACTAACTCGACGGGCGTCGTTTTAGGTGTCGAACACCGCAGACCCGTCAATGTAGGGTGGGATGCATCGTGCACCTGGTGATGAAGCTGCGATAGACCGTTGTGTCCGGCTCGGCATCCACACTGCCACCGCCGAACTCGGCGGCCGATCCAACGCAACACGTGTGCCTCGAGGGAACTGTGGTCCTAAACGGGCGCGCGTGGTCTCGGGTCAGGCAGGCAGTCGGATCGCTAAGACCATTCGATGCGGCGATGTAGCGTATTGACGCACGCGACACAGCCAGTGCCCTGAGACTGAAACATTCTCACTGACCTTGGAATCTGATGCCTGAAGCAACGCGATCCGCGAGTTTTGATCTTCCCGTATTAGTGATCGGCTTCAATCGCCTGGATCATCTAAGTCAGGTGCTTGGTGCCGTTGCGAAGTATCACGATGGTCCAGTCTATGTTCTACTCGACCGGGCGCGACCGGATCGAGGCGACGAGAGTGAGAGATGCGCGGCGGTACGCGCATGGGTCAGCGAGTGGAGCAGTACGCGCCACAACGTGTCGCTGAGAACTCCGGACGCTAATCTCGGCGTAGCGCGCGCAATTCCTTTCGGAATTGATTGGGTGCTTGGTGAGGGCCACGAGCGCGTAGCCGTCTTAGAGGATGACTGCGTTCCTGCGCCCGATTTCTTTTCGTTTATGGCGCAGAACCTAGACCACTATGCTCAGGACGACCGGGTGATGATGGTAAGCGGCAACCAGTTCGTCCCCGCGAGAGTAATGGCCGACTACCCGTACTCTCACTATTTCTCAAACTTTATTCACATTTGGGGATGGGGGACTTGGGCGAGAGCATGGCGACATTACGACCACCATATGAGGATTCTTGAGGATCGTAGAGCCCGCGAGGCGGTCTCGGATCTTCTCCCGAGGCGTCGTGAGGCAAATCAGTTCATTAAGCTGTGGCTGCGTCAGAAATCGGATCCGAACGACCAAGCATGGGCGTCTCGATGGATGTTGTCATGCATCTCGCAGAGCGGGCTTTGTGTATGCCCGACAAAGAACTTAGTCCGAAATATAGGATTTGGTGGTAGCAGCACGCACACGCGATACGCATCCAAGTATCAAGTAGTTCCACTTCAGCGACTGGACTCCGACCTCCAACCTCCGAGTGAGGTGCACCCATGGCGAGCGGCCGATCGATGGTGGTTTGACCATCTGATCTGGAAGAACCCGTTAGCTCGAGCGCGAAGGCTCGCGTCGCGAATCTCCCCTGCGTCTGTTGAGGACGAGATCTGATGTCGAACGCACTAGGCAACATCGCGATCTGGGGTTCATACGGGCACGGGAACTTCGGCGACGACTTGATGGCAGACATTTTCGCGCGGCATCTTAGGCGTCGGGGTCGAGTCCCGGTGGTGATCTCCAGTAACTCAGGCCTGGGGGACGAGATCGACGCAGAAGCATTGCCGTCGCTAGCGACGTGGACTCGCGGCCCTATAGTCATCGGCGGCGGTGCGATGCTCTCGACGACATCGGTCGTCAGAACACTCGCTAGCCCGGCATCGCGGGTCGTAGAAAAAGAGTTTCGGGATCTGAATAGGTGTCTCAAGAGCGGTAGATCAGCGGTCGTGCCCATCTCCATAGGGAGCGATGGAGTTGAGCGGCCTCGGATTTGGGGAAGTCGTCGAGCCTTCTTTGCTGGCCCGTTGCCGGCGTACGGGACGGTCCGCCTGCGGTCTGATGTCGAACTCATGCAACGAGTATTCGGGAAGAGATACCGCCATTACCCTGACGTGTTGTTCGCCACTCGGCGCTTCTACGACATAGGTGCCGTCCGGGAGGACGGATTTGTGGTCGGAGTCAGCTTGAACGCAAGGCACGCTCTTCCCGTCGTGGAGGCCATACAAGCGCGGTTTGGGAAGGAAGTCAAAGTCGTCCCGCTAATCACCCACAGCTCGCATTTCGAGTCGCCTTACGAGTGGGGTGTTGGCACGCAAGCAGCTGTCCGCTATGAGGGTCTCCAGGCGTTTATCCGCACGCTCAGCTCTATGTCGGTAGTCGTCACCGACAAGCTTCACGTCGGCCTCGTTGCCGCCGTTTGCGGTGTTCCGTTTGTTTCATTCGGAGGGCGGGGAAAAACCGTTTCGCAGCATCGGGAGCTTGGAATAGAAGGTGCGCTGGCCCCCAGTCCAGACGCCGTGGTTCAGATTCTTTCGTCAATCCTGGATGGGAACTCGCGACCGACAATGGCGGATGTTGTCGATCGCGAGGAGTTGGATGAGCGGGCGCTCGGCCATCTTGATGCTCTGGATGAATGGCTGAGCGAGCGCTAGTGGGCCTCAAGGATTCGCGACGCGGTCGCGCTAGTACCTCAGTAGCGCCAGATCTTCCCGAACGCATATGAAAACGTCTGTCCAGTTTGCTTGGGTTGCAGGCGGCCGAATCGTCGCGGCACTCCTTCAGGCGCTAATGGTTGTGCTGTTGGCCCGAGCTATCTCACCAGCCGACTTCGGACTGTTCTCCGCGGTACAGGGAGGGCTCCTTGTCGCACTCGCCCTTTCGGGGCTGGGCCTCGGGACGTTTGTCGTCCGCGCGCGCGCACGCGGAGATTCAGAAGGTGCCGTTGTCAAGGCACTTCAACTGAACGGTAGGACCTCAGTTGCGTATGCTGGCGTGCTGGTTGTAGCTGCGGTCGTAGCCGGGGTTGCCGACCATCGATTCTGGTGGCTAGTGCCGCTCGCGATTGCGTCTGCCGCTGAGCGGAGTGCCGATGTCTGGCTCGGCGTGGCGATTGCGGATGGTGACGCGATTGTCAACAGCATAAATCTGATGTCCCGACGTTTGCTCGCTCTCTTGATCTTCGTGCCGATGGGGCAAACAGGGCTCCCCCCCGTTCTCGTCTACTCGATTGCCGTCGCGGTCGCTGCGCTTTGTTCGTGGTGGGCCTCCCGTCGCTGGGTCGGCACCAGGCTGACAGCAAGCTCCAGTACCGCTACTTATCGGGCGATTCTCTTAGACTCGCAGGCCTATTGGCACAACTCGATCGCGGTTCAGCTTCGCAACCTCGACACGGTAATCGCCGCTCTCGTTATGCCCCTTTCTCAAGCGGGGTTCTATGGCATTGCTGCGAGATTGACGTCCCCCCTCAGAATCCTCCCGACATCGCTCGCGACGGTACTATTGCCTGCCGCTGCGCGCGCAGGAGCGAGCTCACGCCGACAGCTCAATGTCATGATTCTCGCGAGCACAGCCGTGCTGGTCCTCCTCTACTGCGCAGTCGCTGCCCTTGCCGCGCCGACTGTGGATCTGTTGCTCGGTCCCGACTACATCGGCGCTATCCCTGTGATTCAGATCACATCACTATCACTGATTTTCGCGGGTGCTGCGTCGCTCCTGACCGCGGTACTTCAGGGGTGGGGAATGGGAAAGTACGTTAGCCGGGTCGCACTCGGTATGACGGTGACGTGCCTTTGCGGAGTGATCGTAGGAGGGGTCGCTGGCGGAGCTACGGGAGCGGCGCTGGGCCTCGGGCTCGGATACGTTGTCCAATCCGTACTGCTTGCTACCCGGTACGTTCACTACATATCTCGGGGGACTGACGATGTGGGTTGATGATGGTCGTAGGGCGGACACAATGAGGTTGCAGGGCGTCCCAGCATTTGTGAGTATTGCTGCCCAACATGACAATCTAGGGGACATTGAAATACGTCGAGAATTGCTCCATTGGCTCATGATTGAGGGGGTATCGCTGAGGGTGTATGTCGGCGACATGCCAGATTCATACATCAATGCCTTCGGTTCTCTTCGCGACGTGATGCTGTTGAAGAGCGGTTTACAGTTCCAACTCGAGTTGATCCGCCAGGCGAGTCGGGTGCCCGTGCTGCTGGCGTTCGCCCCGGGTCCTCAGATAGTGCAGAGGGGACTGCGTAGCAATGCAAAGCTGGTCCTAAATACGGTGAATGCGCGCTATGTCCAGCGCAAGGGTGGGGCCGTGGTTTCCGCAGGCCGGTCCTTCCGTCATGTCGACCCCAGCCGCACGTCCCTACATCTGATCCGAAGGTTTGTGAAGAGCTTCAACTTCTTGTCGGTACGAGATCGTGCATCTTTGCTGGTTGTGGGATCTCGGGTGCGCGTGGGTCCTGACCTGGCGTTCGCGGGCCTGCCCGAGACGGTGGATCCGTCTCGGGTGTTTCGACGGATCGCTTTCAGCTTCAGGTATGACTTTAGCCCGGACCCCTCGCAGTTCGCGAGCGCGGCCCGCCACCTACGTGAGGCTGACATCGACACCGTGCTCGTGTCGCAGGTGGGACGGGACGACGAGGTGCATCGAATGCTCTCGGAGGCGTCGGGGGTTCGACTTGTGGCCTGGGGCGATCGGGGTCACGCCGAACAAGAGCACCGAGTCCGGAGCGAGTATTCGACGTGCTCTGTTGTCGTCAGTAATCGGCTACACGCTCTTCTGTTGGGCGCACAGGCTGGCGCGACACCGGTGATCGTCAGCGACGGCAGGGATAAGCTCTCCGAGACACTCGCACCATGGCTCTCGCTTGCCCAGGTTCCCCTCTCGCTGGACGGTGTCGAGTGGGCGGACATTGTGCAAGCGACGATTGACAAGGCCGAAATCGCGAACTCCAGGCGAGCGGCCGTTGATCTACGCGAGAGCATGGTTAGCGTTGCAGCGCAAATGGTGCGTGGAAGTGAGTAACTCAAGGAGCGCGATGAGAGTCGATCGGGTGCTTTTCATCGCGCCGATGCCGCCCCCCACTCACGGCCAGTCGCTGGCAAGCGTCGCGTTGTTCGAAGCTCTAAAATTGCGGATGCATGACCTCGTAGTTGTTGACACATCTGAGGGAGGGGGAAGCGCACTAGGTAAGTTGTTGAGAAAGATGACAAGAAGTGCGCGCGCTCTGTGGTCCATACTTTGCGAGCGGCAAAGCGTGCCTGTTTACCTGTCTGTCAACAGCGGTTCGGGCGCGTGGGTCTCGCTTGGGCTGGTGCTTGCCGCGCGAATCCGTAAGCGTAATCTTGTCCTGCACTATCATAGCTATCAGGTCGTTACCAAGCGTGCAGTCAGGTACCGATGGCTAGTACGAGGCTCCGGCCCCCGAGCCATCCACGTGGTGCTGAGCGTCGGCATGGCAACGGCGTTGCGCGAAAGGTTTGGGGCCCGAGTGCGGTGCATGACACTGTCGAATGCTGGTTTGATCGACACCGTGACCGCAGAGCCCCGAATTACAGCAGGCGCGCCGTCAGTCGTCCTCGGTCACCTTAGCAACCTAACGCAAGAGAAAGGAATACGCGAGGTCGTCGATCTCGCCGTAGATCTCCGACGTGCTGGGCGCGAGGTCGAACTCATCGTCGCAGGCCCGATCGTGAACCATCAGGCAGGCGAGCAAATTGCGAGAGCGCAACTAGCGCTAGGTGCCAACTTCCGCTACCTAGGCGCCGTTTACGGCGCGGACAAGCGAGATTTTTTCGGACGACTGACCCATTTCGTCTTTCCGTCCACCTACAAGAATGAAGCGGCTCCTCTTGTCGTCTTGGAAGCTATGGGTGCCGGCATTCCAGTCGCGGCATACGATGTTGGCACGTTGCATGAGATGCTGTCACCGAGCGACTTGCTGGTTCCGGTACATCAGGACTTCGTTTCCGCAGTGAGCGCGTGGGCGGATCAGTTGGACTGGGCCGAAGCGCACGCAGCGTCCATCGCGAAGTTTGAGGAGATGACTTCCGCCTACAACGATGAGATTATTGGTGTGGTAAGCGCGTTGGTGGGTCCTTCTCAATGAGTCGGACGAGGCGTTGCAATGACTGAAGCACGCGGGGAAAGTACAGCTCGATCCGCTCCGCGCCTTGCGCCGGGCATGATGATAGGTGCGATTGGCGCGGCGTGGGTGTCGGTCTCGTTCTTCATTCCCATCTATCGCGTGTTGCCTCCCCCGCTAGCGCGGATGTGGGTCTATGTGGTTATGGGCCTCATACTTCTAGGACCCATCCTCACGATCGCTCGAAGCCCAAAGTGGTGGGGCATCTGGATCTTCGCTGGGTACGCATCAGTCGTGGCTACGATCACATCTAGTGGAGAGGCCGGGTTAGGCGAGACGGTTTACGTGGGGCTTCAACTGGCAATTTTGCTTGGAGTAGCTCCTTTCACGCTGCGAGGCATTTACACGGCAGATCAGCGCCTCATGAGGTGGGCCGCAGGGGCGTTCGTCGTGGGACAGAGCGTTTCCGGGCTCGCGGGGATTGCGCAGGTCTTTGGTGCGAGTCCGCTTGGTGAGGCAGCGGCAAACGGGCGATCGCCTGGGCTGGCAGGGCATCCGAATGTGCTCGGGGTGATGGCCGTGATCGCAATCCTTGTGTGTGTCGCCAGCATTATTCGTGGCTACGCAAACCGAGCATTCTGCTTCGCACTTCTCGCGGTCAATGTCGCTGGTCTGTTGGCGACGGGGAGTCTGAGCTCAATGTCTGCGGGCGCGTTTGGTGTGCTTGTTCTTTTGTACGCGGCTGGCTACCGGGTGCTGAGGATCGCGTTCGTCGCAGCGATCGTCGTCGGCTTTGCGATTTGGTTCCTGGGAATCCCAGAGGTCGCTCTCGCATTGCGAAATCCGCTCGATCGTTTCTATCAGGTAACAGGCCAAACAGAAGCAATCAGTACGCTGGACATACGTGCACAGACTTATGATGCAGCGATCGCTGGCATCGCTCGGGATCCGCTCTTAGGAAAGGGCCTTAGCGCAGAGAGTGCAGCGTCCATTAGTTCGGGAACGGTGGTGCACAATGTGCTCCTCCGCGCTTGGTACCAGGGCGGATTGGTGTTCGGCTTAGCCATCGGGCTGATTATCGCCGCGGCACTGCTGGTGACCGTGCAAGCGATCGTTCGACGTCAGAACGGATTGGCTGCATCAGTGATGATTGCGATGCTCAGTTTCGGAATGACGTCTGCGTTCTTTGAGCAGGCGTACTACTGGTTGCCGGTCCTAGCTGCCTGGGCGTCGCTCCCGCGAAGAACCAGAGATCGGGCTGGGTCTACCTAGAGTTGAGTCGGAACGCGAGCCCTCACTGCGGCTACCGCCCGTTCGAAGCACACCGACTCGCCAGTCGGCGGCGGAGGCGTGAGCACGCGCATCGTATCGATGGGAACGATCGCCTCCGGGAGGTCGTGTACCCGTTGCTACAGCAACGGTGGAGTCCGCATCAGATCAGTCGGTCCCTGCACGGTTCCGCGACGAGCCCGTGATGCGGCTCAGTCACGAGAGTATCTGAACCGTCCCCGGTTCTCTGCCGCTCCTATGCGGGTGCCAGCACCGGGTGGGCTGGTGTTTCGAGGTAAGCGTAGTACGTGGCCTCGTGCCCGTCGGGCGGGATGTCGCCGAGGGCGGAGAACAGGAGGCGCGCGTTGCACCAGTCGACCCAGCCTGCGGTGATCGGGACTGCTGCACGAGTAGGTGACATCTGATCTGGCTTGCCCGTGGGGTGGGCCTGGAAGGATGTTGCTGTGCCCAAGCCGTACCCGAGCGAGTTCCGTGACGACGTGGTGCGCGTCGCGCAGAACCGCGAGCCCGGAGTGACGATCGAGCAGATTGCGAAAGACTTCGGTGTTCACCCGATGACGTTGCAGAAGTGGCTCCAGCGCGCCAAAGTCGAGACCGGAGCCGCTCCCGGGACGACCCGGTCCGAGGCCGCCGAGCTGCGCGAAGCGCGCAAACGGATCCGGTTGCTCGAGCAGGAGGACGAGGTCCTGCGGCGTGCGGCAGCGTATCTGTCGCAGGCGAACCTGCCGGGAAGAGGTTCTACCCGCTCGTGACGGAGCTCGCCGACGCGGGGATCCCTGTGACGGTGACGTGTCGGGTGCTCAAGCTCTCCCGCCAGCCCTACTACCGGTGGCTGGCGAACCCCATCACCGAGAGTGAGGTGGTGTGAGTATTTGGAGTCGTGAGCGCCACTGATTATTGCGGTTGAGCGCCACTCGATATTCACTCTCAGGGCCACTGGTATTGCCGGTGAGCGCCACCCCGGTCGGCGCGACGCTCACCGGCCCGGGTTCAGCCGGCCGCGGCGGCGGTGTGCTCCCGCATGTTGACGTCGCCGGTCTCGATCCAGAGGGTGTTGTGGACGATGCGGTCCATGATCGCGTCGGCGTGGACCCCTCCGCCGAGGCGCTGGTGCCAGTCCTTCTTCGCGTACTGGGTGCAGAACACCGTCGAGGTGGCGTCGTAACGGCGTTCGAGGAGCTCGAGCAGTATGGACCGGACGTCGTCGGTGGGCGGGTCGAGCAGCCATTCGTCGATCACGAGGAGCGTGAACGTGGAGTACTTCCGCAACCACTTCTCCCGACCGGCGGGCTTGTCTTTCGCCGCGGTCCAGGTCTCTTCGAGGTCGGGCATGCGGATGTAGTGCGCCCGGTAGCGGTGCTGACACGCCTGCTTCGCCAGCGCCGACCCGAGGTAGCTCTTCCCGGACCCGGTGAAGCCTTGGAACACGACGTTCATGTGCTTCTGGATGAACTGGCAGGTCCCTAGCTGCGCGATCACGCCTCTGTCGAGCCCGCGTTGTTCGAGCATGTCGACGCGGCGGAGGTCCACGTTCGGGTAGCGGAGCCCGGCGCGACGGATGAGGCCTTCGACTTTGGAGTGGGTGAACGCGGCGTGGGCGTCGTCGACTGCGAGCTTGATCCGCTCCTCGAACACCAGCCCGATCGTGAGGCCCTCGTCTTGGATGTCGAGCGCGTCGACGAGGGCGGGGACGCCCATCTCTCGCAGCTTCCGCTTCGTCTCGCAGTCGAGCCGGCTCATCGGGTGCCTCCTGCGTAGTAGTCGGCGCCGCGGACGTAGCCGGCGGGTTCCTCGTCGGCGGGTTCGAACCATGGGCCTGTGCCGCGTTGGTCCTGATTCGAGTCGAGGATCGGCCGCAGGTGCGCATACCTGGGTGATCGGACTCGGGAATCGAGTGCGATGCCGGCGGCGGCTTCGACCCGGGTGGCGGAGTAGCGGCGGGTCAACCTGAGCACTGCCAGCGCGGCGCCGAGCCCCTGCTCGTCGACGGGGACGGACTCGAAGATCCGGTTCACGATCGTGGTGGTGTTCTCCCCGATCCGAGCGGCCCACTCCCGTGCCCGTTGCGGGTCCATCTGCTGGTAGCGGGGCCCGTCGGGCAGATCCGAGTCGTGCGTCCGGTACTCGTTGACCACCCCGGCTGGGGCGAGGAGATGGCTGGTGAGCCGCTGATCCCCGGCGAACACCTCGAGGGTGGTGTCGGTGATGCGCAGGTCGACGGACCGACCGATGTTCTCGTAAGGGACCGAGTAGAAGTTCCTCTCGAACACCACATGTCCGTTCTTCTGGACCTTGCGGCCGTAGAGCCACTGCGAGATCTCGAACGGAACCTGCGGGAGCGGCCGCAGCAGCGGCTTCTCCTCACCCTCGAACACCGAAAGCCTCGACCCGGCGCGTTTCTGAAACGGCTTCGCGTTGTAAGCGGCGACACGTTCGTAGACCGCGGCCCGCAACTCCGGCAGCGTCGCGAAGGTGCGGTCGCGGAGAGCCGCGATCACCACCGTCGCAACGTTCCCGACCGTGTCCTCGACACTCGGCTTGTCCTTCGGCTTCTTCACCCGTCCCGGCAGCACCGCCGCCGAATAGTGCGCCGCGAGCTCCCGATACGCGTCGTTCAGCACCACCTCGCCCTCGGCAGGGTGCTTGATCACACCCGCCTTCAGGTTGTCCGGAACGATCCGCGGGACGGACCCGCCGAACCAGTCGAACATCGCCGTGTTCGCGCGCAGCCAGGTGTCCTGCTTCATATCCAGCGTCGGCTCGACGAACGAGTAGCGGGAGAACGGCAGCGTCGCGACGAACAAGTAGACCCTCGTCGCCTGCCTGGTGACCGGGTCGATCAGCTGCATAGTCTTGCCCGACCAGTCGACCTCGACCGTCTGCCCGGCCTTGTGACCGACCCGCGATGCCGCCCCGATCACCAGCACGTGACGCTGGTAGGTCTTGCAGAACCGGTCGTAGCCCATCGCCGTCTCGCCCTTGGCCCGGCAGGCATCGACGTACTCGCCATGCAGCAGCTTCAACGTCACCCCGACCCTCGCGAGCTCCCGATGCACCTTGTCCCAGTCCGGCTGCGCGTGAACACTCTCGTGCTCACCACGCCCGGGGAACAGCCGCGCATACACGTCCGCCTCGTCGAGCTCCGCGACGTCGTCCCAGCCGACGCCCTCCCGGTCAGCGGCGTCGAGCACCGCCGACACCGAGTGCCGAGACATACCCTGCGCCGCGATCTGCCGACCCGTGAGCCCCTCCGCGCGAAGCCTCAACACCAGCTTCGCCTTGATCCTGCGTACCATCCGAACTACTCCTTCTGCCGCGTGATCAGCCACGCGGCAGAAGGAGCCTAGGAAGGTGGCGCCGAACCGGAATACTCGGTGGCGCTCAACCGCAATACTGGTGGCGCTCAGAGAAGCGAATATTCAGTGGTGGAGGCGTATCGCGCGAACGCGCTATTCGACGCCCACCAGGACGACCCCGAGTTCGGGCACCGGCTCCTCGCCGACGAGGCCCGCGATGCCGGCGAAGCGATGTCGGACCGGACCGCGTGGCGGATCGCGTCGACCAACGGCTGGTTCAGCGCGTTCGGGAAGCCCAAGCGGAGCAAGGCCCGCCGACCGGGACCGCCCGTGCACGACGACCTCTGCGCCGTCGTCGACGAGCACGGCCGGACCCGACACGTGTTCGCCGCGGACGCGCCCAACGAACTGTGGCTCACGGACATCACCGAGCACAAGACCGCCGAGGGCAAGCTCTACCTCTGCGCGATCAAGGACGTCTACTCAGGTCGGATCGTGGGGTACTCGATCGACTCGAGAATGAAGTCGCGTCTGGCCGTCCAGGCGCTCGAGAACGCCGTCGCGATGCGCGGCGACGTCGCCGGCTGCATCGTGCATTCCGACAGGGGATCTCAATTCCGCAGCCGGAAGATGCTCCGCGCTCTCAGCCGGCATCGCATGGTCGGGTCCATGGGAAGAGTGGGCTCGAGCGGAGACAACGCAGCCATGGAATCGTTCTTCGCGCTGCTGCAGAAGAACGTCCTCGACCGCCGCACCTGGACCACCCGCGAGCAACTCCGCATCGCGGTGGTGACCTGGATCGAACGGACCTACCACCGTCGCCGCCGACAGGCCCGCCTGGGCCGTTTGACGCCCATCGAGTTCGAGACCATCATGAACACGACCGTCGCACTGGCGGCGTGACTACAACCTGTCACCTATCCGTGCAGCAGTCCCCACCAGCGGTGTCGTCTTCGTCGTCGCGGCATACCGCCCCACGATCGTGCGGGCGAAGCAGTCGATTACGAACGACACGTACACGAACCCGGCCCATGCGTGAAGTCAGCGACCCACCGCCGGTTCGGCGCCAGGGCGGTAAAGTCCCGGTCCAGCAGGTCCGGCGCCCGGGCCGCGTTACGGTCTGGGACAGTGTTCCCCGTGCCCTTGCCGCGGACCAATCCGTTGTGCCGAGACCACGCATCAGCCGGTCCACGCGGCGTTTCGACACGGTCAGGCCCTGCCGGCGCGGCAGCGCGGCCATCTTGCGTCGCTCATACATTGATTCCGGTGTCGCCTGCCCGTGTTCATCGACACGGGCAGTGAGGATCGCGTCGATCACGACCGCGTCGGCGAGATCGCTCCCGGAGGGTTGGGCGCGTTTCACGCCCGATACGTCCGATCGGCGACCTGCACGCCCTGCTCACTCAGGACCCGGCAGATCGACCCGACCGAGCGGCGCGTGGCCCGTCGCTCCTCGATGAACGCGAGGATCAACGGCGTCGGGTGTCAGCGCCATTGAACCGGGGTGGCGGCCGGCAAGCGAATCGCGCCTTCCACCTCGCCGTGCGCGACAAGGAGAGCATCCGGGGATCTCAATTCCCCAGCCGGAAGACGATCTGCGCCCTCAGCCTGCGTCGCGTGGTCGGGAGCACGGGCAGAGTCAGGTCAAGCGGAGAAAACACCGCCATGGAGAGCTTCTTTGCGCTGCTGCAGAAAACGTCCTCGACCGCCGCGCCTGGACCACCCGTGAGCAACTATGCATCGGCAATGCTGACCTGGATCGAACGGACGTACCACCTGCGTCGTCGGCAGGCCCGCCGGAGCCGGTTGACGCCCATCGAGTTCGAGGCCATCATGAAGATGACCGTCGCAATGGCGGCTTGGCTAGGAACTGCCACATATTCGGGTAGCGGTCCCCGAGGAGCCGCAACCCTGCGCTCGATCATAGCGCCGTGCTACCGGGCTGAAAAACAGCCTTCGCAGTTCGAACGAGGATAGCCAGGTCGCCCAGGAGCGACCAGTTCTCGACGTAGGAGAGGTCGAGGCGCACGGAGTCGTCCCACGAGAGTTCGGAACGGCCACCCACCTGCCAGGCGCCGGTGACCCCAGGCTTCACGAGGAAGCGGCGGTGCACGTGCGTCGCGTAGAGGTCGACCTCGGACTGCAGTGGCGGGCGCGGGCCGACGAGAGACATCGAGCCCCCGATGACGTTGAAGAGTTGGGGGAGCTCGTCCAGGCTGAACCGGCGCATGAAGCGGCCGACGCGCGTCACGCGGGGGTCGTTGGTCATCTTGAACAGGACCTCATTGCCCGCATCTCGCTCGGCCTGGAGATCCGCGAGCTGGGCCTCGGCATCCACCACCATCGAGCGGAACTTCCACATGGTGAACTCTTTGCCACGCAAGCCCACACGCTTCTGCTTAAAGAACACAGGGCCGGGCCCCGAAAGCTTCACGCATAGCGCCAGGATCAGCAGGAGCGGGCTGATGATCAGCGCGCCGATGCTGGCAAGAGACAGGTCGGTCATGCGCTTGAGGAAGAGCTGGCCACCGCTGAACTTGGGTGTTTCCACGTGGATCAGGGGGAGCCCCGAGACCGGGCGGGTGTGGATGCGCGGGCCAGCGATATCCATGATGCTTGGAGCGAGCACGAGGTGCTGCCTACCAGCCTCGAGGTTCCACGAGATCTGCTTCACCTTATACGGGGGTAAGTCGTCGGTGCTCGTGATCGCGACGGTGTCGGCGCCGGTGAGTTCGATCGCGCGCTCGATCGCATTCACGTTCCCCATGATCGGGATGTCAGTGCCCTCGATCGTCTCGGCCACGAGACCGGATGGAACACACGCCCCCACGACGGTGTACCCGGCGCTTGTCGAACGGTGCAACTCTTGCGCGATCTGCGAGACCGAGTCGCGAGATCCCACCAGGAGCACGCGCGCTGAGTAGTCGCCCATCGCGCGGTGCGCGATCAACCACTGGCGCCACAGCCAGCGCTCGAGTACGAGCACGGCAATTCCGACCGGGAGGGCGATCAGCAGGTACCCGCGCGCGACGTCGACGCGCAGGAGGAAGGCGGCGATCGCAATGATTCCGAAGACGCGGAAGCTTGCGTCGGCGATGCGCACGTACTCGGTCGTGCCCGTTCCGATGACGCGGTAGTCGCGCGAGTCGATCAGGTGGAGCGCCCACAGCCATCCGAGTACAAGGCCCGCGGAGAACAGCCAGTAGGAGAGATCGGTGATGCGGTGGTCCGCCCGCATCGCGACCTGCGCATTGCCGAGCCCGAACCACACGATCTGCGTGCCGTAGACGACCCACACCAGCACGAACAGGTCGCTGAAGAAGAGACGTCGCGCGTAGCGTTCGCGCCAGCGCGGGGTCTGGAGCGGTGCGGAGTGTGAAGCGTCGGTCATCTGGGGTTTCGTTGGCAGCGGTGTTGCCTCGGTGTGGTCACCTGCGTCCTCGGACGCGTCGACAAACAGATTCGACGTCAAGGCTATCTCCCCATAGATACATTCCCCGGCATGAGGTTACCAGTCAGTCTGTTTAGCTTGTGACCAGCCCCTTACCCCACGACAAACAGCTCGTCGCCGGACCACAGGAGGTACGACGCCGAACCCGTCGCGACGAGCGCGGCGGGGGAGGTGGCGTCCGCACCCTCGGCGCAGCCGATCTCGATCGCTGAACCGGCGTCGGCGCCGGTGAACTGCGTCACCGCGACGCCGTCGCAATCGTCGGCGGAGTGCGCCACGGCCACGGTGCCGCTGTAGACAGCCAGGGCCACGGCGCCGGCGCCGGGGAGCGGCATCCACTCTCCATCGTCGAAGACGTACGCCTCGGCCTCACACAGCAGCGCGACCGTGTCGCCGCTCGCCCGCAGACCGTGCGCGACATCACACGGGGCGTCGACCTCGTCGCCGGCGAGCACGACGGTCGCCGGGTCAGCGGGGTCGATGTAGCGCGAGGCCGCCAACACATCGGGGTACGACTCCCAGTACAGCCCCTGCGTGAAGGTGCGCAGCGCCTGCGTCTCGCACTCGTCGGTCATCGACGCGACCATCTCGGCCTGCACATCGGCGAAGGGGTCGAGGGATGCCACTTGCCCGATGCCCTTGTACAGGGGCGTCACGTCGACCCACGAGTCTCCGCGGTCGTCAGAGCGCTCGACCAGCGGCTCGGTCTCGCCGCACTCGCCCGCGGTCGCGCGCCACAGTGTGCCAGCACCCTGCGCCAGGAAGCGTTCGTTGGCGCGATCGAATTCGGGGATCGGCGTCTCGGTCGGCGTGGGGGAGGCCGACTGCACGCCCAGGTCGAACGTCGGCACCGGCGCCGCCTCGCCGCTCGTGCCCTCGCCCTTGGCGTGCCCGAGCGCGAGTACGGCCAGCACCACGACGACGACAGCGAGTACCGCGACCGCGATGATGGCGATCACCTGCGAGCCGGCGAACCTCTGCCTCGAGTCAGCGGCCATGATCCGCTATTGCTGGCGCGGCGGTTGCGGTCCGAACAACGCCTCGATGTCGTGGTCGCTGGTCGTCGCTGCCGCGCGGGGCTGTGCCGGCTGTGCCGTTGTTCCGGGTGCCGGTGCGGGTGTGGCCTGCGCGGGCGCGGCTTGCGCGGGGCGTGCCGCTTGTTCGGGCTTCGCTGGCGCGGGCTTCGCCGGCGCCGGCTGCCCGGTGCGCGCCGTGGCGGGCGTCGCAGCCTGTTCGGACGCACGAGGCACGGGCGCCGCGCTCTTCTTACCGAACAGCTTGGGCTTGGGGGTCTCTGCCACGTACCCGTAACCGTAGCCGTACGCGTAGTACGCATCCGGCCCGCGGGTGGGAACCATTGACAACACCACACCGGCGATCTTCGCGTCGACCGTCTCGAGCACGTCAACCGCACCCGACAACTGGTGCCGGGTCGTGTTGCCCGACGACACTGCGACGATCGCGCCACTGGTCGCGCGCGCGAGGATCGCGGCATCCGTCACCGGAAGAAGCGGCGGAGCGTCACACAGCACGACATCGAAGTCGCGCTCGAGCACCTCGAGCAGCGTGTGCATCTGGGTCGAACCGAGCAGCTCGCTCGGGTTCGGCGGAATCTTGCCAGCCGGCAGCACATACAGGCTGCGGCCACCCCACGGCAGCATCACATCACCCACGCGCGCGCGACCGATCAGCACGTCGGTGAGACCCGCGCCACCCTCGATCCCGAGATACTCGGCCACCTTGGGCTTGCGCAGATCGGCATCGAGAAGTGCGACGCGCTTGCCGGCATCCGCCAGCGCAATCGCCAGGTTGATCGTGGTCGTCGACTTGCCTTCGCTCGGCAGGCTCGAGGTGATCACGAAGCTCGAGCGACCGCCCATGTCGAGAAACTGCAGGTTCGTGCGCAGCGCGCGGAACGACTCAGCACGCGGGCTCAGCGGGTCGGCGTGCACGATCAGCGGGCGCGTCTTGGCCTTCGGGTCGTACGCGATCGCACCGATGATGGGGCGATCTGTCACCAGCTCGACATCGTGCGCCGTGCGGATGCGCGTGTCGAGCACCGCACGCAGCACCGCGATACCCACACCCACCGCGAGACCCACGAGCAAACCGAGCGCGAGGTTCAACGGCACGTTCGGGCTCGACGGGCTGAGCGGCGGGATCGCGTCCTGCACGCGCGTCAGGCTCACCGGGCTCGTGTCGCTACCCTGCGGCGTCTCGATCGCCTCGACCGCGCTGGTGAGGCTCGCGCCCAGCGCGTTCGCGATATCAGCCGCGAGCACCGGGTCAGCGTCGGTCACCGTGATCGTGATGAGGCTCGTGTTCGTGGGGCTGGATGCCGTCACCTGGCTGGCCAGCTGGTCGCTCGTCATGCCGAGGCCTAGTTCGGCGATCACGGGATTCATCACGATCGGAGTGGTGACGAGGTTCGTGTACGTCGAGACACGCGACTGCGTGAAGTTCGACCCCTGCTGCAGCTCGCCGATTGTCACGCCGCCCTGCGACGACACGAACACCGTGCTCTGCGCCTCATACATAGGAGTGCGCGTGAGCGAGTATGCGGCTGCTGCGCCAACGCCGACAAGGGTGGCCACCACGATCAGCAGCCAGCTCTTGCGCAGAATACGCAGATAGTCAGTGAGTTCCATGTCGCCTCTCGGTGCTGCCGCGCACGACGTCGTCACGCGCGATGCGGTCCCGCACTATCTTGCCACGGTGAGTTTTCTGCCGCGTGTTCAGGATGCCAGCGCCACCGTCACCGCGTGCACGACCGCGTCGACGGCCGGCTCGAGCTGGTTGGCAGAGCGCAGGTATGTCTCCCACGACCGCCGATATGGGTCGATCACGTCGTCGTCGCTGGCGTCGGCCGGCGGGAGGGCGAGCCCCCGCTGCGATGCGACGAGCGCAGCCATCGCCCGCACGCGGGCTGACGGGTCGGCGCCGGCGGCGGAGGCGGCATCCACAATCTGTTCATCACTCACACCCTGCGCGAGGCGCGCGAACTCGCGCACCGTGAACGTGTGCCGCAGCCGCGACGGGGCAAGCTCGGCGATCTCGCGCCGGTGCTCACGCGTCATCGCGAGGATCAGGTCGGGGCTGACGAGAAACTGCTCGAGGAGGAAGCGCGAGCGGTGGGCCGCGGCATCCGCTTCAGGTACTCCTCTATCTATGGCCAGCCGCTGCGCCTCGGGCGTCATCTGCGCGGCCGGCAAACCGCGCGTGCCGGCGCTGGTGATGGTCGGGCTGAATTCGCTGAGGCGCGTGCGGAGCAATTCGGCGGCGAGCGGCGACCGGCAGATGTTTCCGGTGCAGACCGTCATGATCTCGAACACGACGATGACCTCCGGGTAACGTGGGCGCGTGCCCGACCACTCTATCGACGCCCTCGCGGGCTCTGTTGCCTCTGTTGCGGGGGATGCTGGTGGTGCTGGCGCTGCGGGTACTGCGCGGACGCGGGCCGAGCTGCGTGCCGCCGGTGCTGACTACGTCCACGTGCCCCGGATGGACTGGCGCCTGGGCGGGCGCACTGTCTACCGCTGGCGCGAGCGCCTGCTCGCCGTCGCGTTCATCTCGCTCGGCATCGGCGTGCTCGGTGCCGCGGCCGTCGAGACGCTGGTGGAGGCATCCTGGGCCCCTGTTCTTGCCAACGCTCTGATGCTGCTCGGCATGATCGTGCCCATCGCGTGGGCGTTCTTGCGCTCGCGCCCGGCCGGGCTGCTGCGCTTTCGCGCGCTCGACCTGCTGTACGCCGTCGCGCTCGGTGTTCTGTTGCGCGTGTTCAGCGGGTGGCTCGACGTGGTGCTGGGTGGGGCTGGAGCCTTTCCGTCGTACACGAGCATCAACGGGGGACTCGGGTCGTCGTGGCTTCTGTCTGATGTGCTTCTGCCGGTTGCTGTCGCGCCCGTGGTGGAGGAGTTCTTCTTTCGCGCCGTGCTGCTCGTGAGCCTCTACACGGTGCTGCGCCGGCCGCTCGGCGGAGCTTCTGCGGGCGTGATTGCTGTGGTGGTGAGCTCGGCCGTGTTCATGCTGATGCACTCGCTCACCGGCGCCCTGACGGTGTCGGGAGTCTTGGGTATCGGTGTTCTGGGTGTGGTCTGCGCGACGCTGGTGATGCTGACCGGGCGTGTGTGGGGCGCGGTGCTCGTGCACGCGGTCTTCAACGCGAGCTGGGTCGTGCTCGCGCTGGTCGGGACTGCGCTCGGCTAGCCGCACTGGTGCGGCGTGTCGCCCGTCGGAGCAACGATCCTGATCGGAGTGGGAATCACGTTTCGTGCACGTTTCGTGGGTTAACGTTTACCAAACCGAAACACGTGCCTTTGCTTCGCTGGGAAAATGCCTATACCATGCCAAAAGCGGGTCGCGACGGGAGTGGCTCGAATCCACTGCTTTCCACAGCTACGTACTTCACGAGGGACACACACCATGAAGAAGAAGATTTTCGCTGTCGCGGCTATCGCCGCCGCAGTTTCGCTTGCAGGGTCGTCGGCAGCATTCGCTGACGAGTACCCCTCGGACGTGGTCTGCGTCGCAAGCCCCGCCTCGATCGCACCGGGTGCGACGAGCACGATCACCTGCTCGAGCGAGACCGGCTTCATCCCCGGCGAGGTCACCGGCGTGTTCGCCACCTCGGGCCCGGGCGTCGTCGACGGCACCACGCTCTCGTCGATCGTTCTCGCGTCGGCTGACGGCTCGGCTTCGGTCACCAAGACCTCGAGCACCGACGGTGTCTTCACCGCGACCTTCACCGCTCCCACCGTCACCGAGACCACCGACTACACCGTCACCCTCTCGCCTGAGGACGGCGACGTTGTCGGCTCGACGACCATCACGGTCGCCGTTGACGACGCAGCCGCCGGTGGCGAGGGTGGCGAGGACGGCCTGCCCGCCACGGGTGGCGCAGCCCCCATGGCTGCCATCTGGCTCGGCGTCGGTGCCGTCGGCATCGGTGGTATCGCCGTCGCCGCAGCTGTCGCCCGCCGTCGTTCGGCCGGTAACAACTGACACTGATTCACGCTGAGAGGCCCCGGACCCGCTAGGGTTCGGGGCCTCTCGCCGTTGCGGGGCGGCGCCGGCGGGGGGGGCGCCGGCGGGGGGTGGGCGCGGGACACGCCGTGCGCGCCGCTACTCCAGGTGCGAGACACGCCGTGCGCGCCGAGACACCGTGGCGCACACCGTGTTTCACCGCACACGCTGTGTTTCACCAGCGATGCGCTCGCGCGCGGTTCGTGGAGGAGCGACGTGAGAGGGCAGAATCGTGAGCATGAGTGACGGCGCCAGGGGCGAAGCATCCGGGATCAGTTCTGACAGCGCGTGGGCGCGCCCCGGCGCCGCGGCCACCATCGCCGTGATCGGACTGGTCGCGACCGTCATCGTGCAGATCGTCTACCCCGGCATGCGCGCCGGGATCGGGTTGAGCGGCTGGATGCTGGTGCTCGTCGATGCCGTCGTGCTGTCGCTGCCGATGGTGCTGGCCGTGTGGGCGGCGGTTCGGGTCGCGGCGGCGCGCGGGTTCCGGTGGGCGGTCGGGCTGAGCCAGTGGCGCGTAACCGACATCGTGATCGGGCTGGGTGTGGGCCTCGTCGCACGGGCGCTCGTTGAGGTGTTCGCGCCGTCGGTGCGCGGGGCCGGCGTCTTCTCGGGCGGAGCGCTCGGGGGCGCGGTCGACGTCGCGGCGATCCTGGTCGGATTCGCCGTGGCGGTGCTGGTGTCACCGGTGGTGGAGGAGGTGTTCTTCCGGGGCGTATTGCAGCGATCGCTCGCGGACGCGCTGCGGGGGAGCGATGCGGGTTCGGCGGGTCCGGCGGGTCCTGCGGGCGTGGCGGACGCCGCGGAGCCTCCGCGCGACCTCGTGCTCGACGTCATCATCGGGGTTGCGGTGATCGCGCTATCGACCGCGGCCTTCGTCGCCCTGCACGTCGTGCCGTCGCTGGTGGCCGGGCTGCCCGTCTCGCTCGCCGTGGTGCTCGGCACCGGCGCCGTCGGCGTTGGATGCGGTGTGATCGTCTACGTCACCCGACGACTGGGCGGCGCGCTCATCGCCCACGCGACGTTCAACGCGATCGGGATCGGGATGCTGCTGCTCTGAGCCCGGCGGTGGTGGCATCCCTCTTGCCCTTCACTGATTTCGACTGCGGGCCTGGGTCACATACTCCACCGCCTCGCGTGTGAGCGCGGCGAGCGGACGCATCGAGTCGAGCCGCAGGCGCGGAGCCTCCCATTCATCGAAGGCCGCGCGCCGTGCGGTGACCGACTCCCACGTGGGCTCAACGAATCCGGGGATGTTGCGGCGCCGGGTCTCGAGCCTGTCGCGGTGCGTGGCCTCGTCGCTGCAGTACACCTCGATGAAGGCCAGCGTCTCGTCGAGTTCGCTCGCCAGCGCGGTCCATTGCGCTCGTGCCGCGTCGGCGTCGTTGACCGCGTCGACGATGACGGCGTTTCCGTGCCTCAGTTGCTCGCGTGCGAGGTCCTCGGCGACGACGTACGCGGCAAGGCCCGTGGGTTCGCTGCGCGCGACTCCCGCGCGCCACATCGCCGCCTCGATCGGATCGACCGACAACACCGCGCACTTGAGGTTGTGCGCCAGCTCGCCCGCCACCGCACTCTTGCCCACACCCGGGAGCCCCGCCATCACGATCAGCATGCGTTCCATTCTTCGCGAAGTTCGCTCGGGCTCGGCTGCGGACCCTCCTCCCCAGGTGCACCCGATTCGGTGTTTGGGGGAGTTCTCCACAGATATATCGAAACTATAGACTAATGTCAGAGGGTATCGATACCATGTGAGTATGGCAATTTTCTCCGATATCGATGCTCTCGCGCTTCAGATGCGCGAGCTGCTCGGTGACGAGATCGAAGGGCCTCAGGTGCCCGCCGCGCTCGCGGGCCGATCGGGTGATGACCTGATCGACCTGGTGAATGCGGCCACAGCCCTGGTGCGAATCTGCGATTCCATCTGCGTCGCCGCCACCGGGGCCATCGCTGTGCAATCTACCCGGGAGTACGGACACTCCGGCGTCGCGCAGAAGCGCGGCCACCGCAACGCCGTCTCGCTCGTGCAAGACCTCACCGGATCGACGCGTGCAGATGCGCGCAAGCAAGTCCGTATCGGCGAGGGCATGATGCAGGCGCTCGAGTTCGAGCGCGACACTCCAGACCCCGGCACGCTCATCGAGAGCGACCTCGCTCTCCCTGGCGATGAGCCTGATCCGGATGCCACGGCCCCCGAGCATCCATCGGGCGTCATTGCGCGCCCCCGCGTGTGGCACGCGCCGGCCGACGATGCTCTGCTCGCGCACACGATCACCACCAGTCAGCACGACGCGATCATCCGGGGGCTTCACGCGCCGGTCGAGCCTGATCCCTCGCTCAGCCCAGAAGACGCCGAGATCGCGAGGGCGACAGCGCGAGAAGCCTGGAGCCTGGCTGTCGAACAATTGGTGGCCGAGGCGGGCGAGCGTGACGTCGAGGAACTTGCGTGCCAGGCCCGCACGATTCGCGACCTTCTTGACGCGGCCGGCGCCGCGGAGCGGTTTGATGAGCGCTTCCAGCGTCGCTCGTATCGCAGCTGGATCGACCGCGATGGCGTGCGGCGAGGCACGATCATCTTCGACGACTTCATGGGCGCGTGGATCGACACGATCCTGAACTCCGTCCTGCGCCCTCGGCGCGGTGGGCCGACGTTCGTCGATTCCGAGTTGAAGGCGCGCGCCGAAGAACTCAAGGCTGACCCGCGCACCAACGATCAGCTCGCGTACGACCTGCTCATGGATCTTCTGCGTGCGGGCGCTCTCGCCGACGCAGAAGAAGTGTTCGGCACGCGCCAGGCCGGGGTTCGCGTCGTCGTGACCGACGAAGCGTTGGATGCCGGGATTGAACACGGGCAGGGTGACCCCGACGATGAGCTTGTCGAGCCTGCCGCTGACGCCGCCGAGCCTGTCGAGACCGAGGGTGACCCCGATTTTGGCGCCGCGGAGGGCGACACGGGCGCTATCGACGCAGACGCGGCCTCCGATGCCGAAGCCGATGCAGCTGCAGACGCAGTCGCGGGTGAGGGCAATGCCTCGCATCCTCCGCGAGCGGAGCGCCACGGCGTCGGTCACTTCGAAGACGGGGGAGCCTCACTCCCCAGCTGGCTGATCGCGCAGCAGGCGTGTGATGTCGGAACCGTCAAGGTCACCACCGACACAGCCGGCAATCCGCTCGATCTCGGCCGCGAAGTGCGCTTGTTCAGCGCGAAACAAAAGATCGCTCTCGCCGTGCGAGACGGCGGATGTCGGTGGCGGGACTGCGATAGGCCGGCGTCATACTGCGAGGCGCATCACATCGATCCTTGGGTTGCCGAGAATGGGCGCACCGACATCGATCGCGGCATCCTGCTCTGTCGTTTCCACCATATGGAACTGCATCACGGCGGGTGGCGGATCACCCGCGAGGGCAAAGACGACTTCATGCTTCATCCACCCGCCGGCCGTGCCGACCGCACGCCGATTCGACTCCCGCGCCGGCTATCGCTGCAGTACGCGTGGGCGGGGATCGATCCACCGCCGCGTCGCTTCCGCCTCGCCGCCTGACGGCGCGTGCCCGCCCGCGGCCTGGATGGCAACCCGAGAGGGCCGTCGATCTGACTGGAAGGTCACCTGATCACGGTCGCCCATGCGACATCGACGACACACAACTCGCCAGCCTCGTCGCGGTAGAACACATCACCGGGGAAACGAGTGGCCGACTCGACACGCTCGAAGGGCAGCGAGAGATTAATGCTCCACGACGGATCATCCTCAGCCTGCTCGGGCCAGTGCTCCGCAACGAACTTCTCCGGCTCTTCGGCTGACAACCCCGACCACGCCGCCGACTCGCCCCACTCCACCTCAGCGCCGTCGCACGCGAACGCCGCCCCGTCACCCGCCGACGCCGCATCGATCAGTTGCTCAGTCGTCGAGATCACGTGCGCGCCATCGGCGCCCCAAATCAACGAATCCAACGAACACGCAGTCAGAGACACCCCGGCCACAGCGATGAGGGCGAGAGCGACGGCAGCGCGCGGCATCCGATGAGTCACAGCGTCACCCTATCCCCGTCGATCTATGGCCCCGTCGATCTATGGCCCCGTCGATCGATGGCGCCGTGGATTGATGTCGCCGCCGATCGCTCTCGCAGCCGATGGCGCTCGCAGAGCACCCTCGCGATCACGCCCGCGCGGTCACTCGGTCGAAGCATCCACCGCACCGCGCCCACGCTCGCTACTCGGCGGGCGACTCCACCTCGTGCCGGGCATCGCGACGCGTCTTCGCCAAACTCGCCACCGCGGCAACCGTCACCGTCGCCCCAATGAACAACAACGAGAACCAGATCGGAATCTCGGGAGCCCACAACACCGGCTCACCACCGTTGACGAACGGCAACTCGTTCACGTGCAGCGCATGCAGCACCAGCTTCACACCGATGAACCCGAGAATCACCGCCAGCCCCTGCGCCAGGTACACCAACCGCTCCAGCAGACCGCCGATCAAGAAGAACAGCTGCCGCAAACCCATCAGCGCGAACGCGTTCGCCGTGAAGACGATGTACGCCTCTTCGGTCAGACCATAAATCGCAGGAATCGAATCCACAGCGAAGATCAGATCGATGAACCCGATCGCCACGATCACCAGCAGCATCGGCGTGGCGAACCGTTTGCCATCGCGCACCGTCGTCAAACGGTCGCCGTCATACTCATCCGACACCGGAAGCACCCGCCGCACGAACCGCATGAACCGCGACTGCGCCGGATCCATCTCGTGATTGCTGAACGCCTGCCGATAAGCCAAGAACAGAAGCAACGCACCGAACACGTAGAAGATCCACGAGAAATTCGCCACCAACTGCGCACCCACCGCGATGAACGCCCCGCGCATGACCAGCGCGATCACGATGCCGATCATCAGCACCTTCTGCTGATAGATCTTCGGCACCGCGAACGAGGACATCAACAGCAAGAACACGAACAGGTTGTCGATCGACAGCGCCTTCTCGGTCAGATACCCCGCGAAGTACTCGCCGCCGTACGTCCAGCCCGACACCACCCCGATGCCGACACCGAACAGCAATGCCAACCCGATATAGAACGCCGACCACCGCGCAGCCTCGCCGATCGACGGCTCATGAGGCTTTCGCACATGCGCGAAGTACTCGTAGACGAAGAACGCGATCGTCACCGCGATCGTGATCCACCACACCAAAGGGGATACAGACACAAGAAGCTCCTGAAAGAGAGGCGTACACAAAACGCCAAGGTCTCTTCCAGGCCATCGGCCCCAGCGGCGCGGAATGCTCCATCACACTCGTAATGACGCGGTCGCTGCGTTGGGAATACTCCCCTTGATTGCGCACCAGCATAAGTGACACAGGGGAGTGGATGCCGCATCCGCCGCCAGTTTGGTGTATAGCCCTCGGTGACGTAAGCTTGATCTTTGGTGCGTGAGCCCTGCTGGCCGAGTACCACGAACGTGAGCCCTCCACTGGTGCGTTTGATGTGGCATCCGCCCCTCAAACCCCCCGGAGTGGGATTCACGAACCTCTCCGTTCGAATCAAGAAAGCAGCACTACTGTGACGCGCACTTACACCCCCAAGACTGGCGAAATCCAGCGCGAGTGGCTCATCATCGACGCAACTGACGTCGTTCTGGGTCGCCTCGCCTCGCACGCCGCCGCTCTCCTTCGTGGAAAGCACAAGCCCACCTTCGCGAACCACGTCGACACCGGCGACTTCGTGATCATCATCAACGCCGACAAGGTCGCGCTCACGGGCCAGAAGCTCGAGCAGAAGCGCGCCTACCGTCACTCGGGCTACCCGGGCGGTCTGTCGTCGGTCAACTACGCCGAGCTCCTCGAGAAGAACTCGATCCGCGCGGTGGAGAAGGCTGTGCGCGGCATGCTCCCCAAGAACAGCATCGGCCGTCAGCAGCTGACCAAGCTCAAGGTGTACCGCGGTGCCGAGCACCCGCACGCCGCACAGCAGCCCAAGACGTTCACCCTCGACCAGGTCGCCCAGTAAGCGCCGCCGACTGACTAAGGACTAACTCGTGGCGAAGATCGAAGAAACCACTAACTACTCGACCGAGACCCCGGTCGACGAGACCGCCGTCGTCGCAGAGCGCCCCGTGCTCAGCGTCCCCGGTGCGGCCGTCGGCCGTCGCAAGCAGGCCATCGCCCGCGTGCGCCTCGTCCCCGGTTCGGGCTCCATCACTGTCAACGGACGCACGATCGAGGACTACTTCCCGAACAAGCTCCACCAGCAGCTGATCAACGACCCCTTCACCGTGCTGCAGCTGACCGACGCGTACGACGTCATCGCTCGCATCTCGGGTGGTGGCCCCTCGGGTCAGGCCGGCGCCCTGCGCCTCGGCATTGCCCGTGCCCTCAACGAGATCGACGCGGAGAACAACCGCGCCACCCTCAAGAAGGCGGGCTTCCTCTCACGTGACGCACGCGTCAAGGAGCGCAAGAAGGCTGGTCTCAAGAAGGCCCGCAAGGCTCCTCAGTACTCGAAGCGCTGATCGGCTCTTCCTTCCGAATGCCGCTTTTCGGTACGGACGGGGTGCGGGGGCTGGCAAACGGCCCCCTCACCGCCGATCTCGCACTCACCCTGGCCCAGGCGACTGCTGTCGTCCTGGGCCAGGGCCGTTCCGCCGACGCCCGTCGCGCGGAAGGCAAACGCCTCACTGCCGTCGTCGCGCGTGACCCGCGCGTCTCAGGCGAATTCCTGTCGGCCGCTGTCGAAGCAGGTCTCGCCTCTTCGGGTGTCGACGTGTACGACGCCGGTGTGTTGCCGACCCCGGCGACCGCATATCTGATCGCGGATATGGATGCCGACTTCGGCGTCATGGTCTCGGCGTCGCACAACCCCGCACCGGACAACGGCATCAAGATCTTCGCGCGCGGCGGCGTCAAGCTGCCCGACATCGTCGAGTCGCGTATCGAAGCAGCCATGACCGGCGAGAAGTTGCAGCCCACCGGTGCCGGCGTCGGTCGGATCCGCCGATTCGCGGACGCCGAAGACCGCTACGTGGTGCACCTGCTCGGGTCGCTGCCGCATCGCCTCGACGGAATCCACGTCGTGCTCGACTGCGCGCATGGCGCGGCATCCGGAGTCTCACCTGAGACGTTTCGGGATGCCGGAGCCCGCGTCACCGTCATCGGTGCCGACCCCGACGGTCTGAACATCAACGACGGTGTCGGGTCGACGCACCTCGACGTGCTCTCGCGCGCCGTTGTCGAACACGGCGCTGACGTCGGAATCGCTCACGACGGCGACGCCGACCGCTGCCTTGCGGTGGACGCGAACGGCAACATCGTCGACGGCGACCAGATCATGGCGATCCTCGCGGTCGCGATGAAGGAGCGCGGGGCGCTCGTGGATGACACGCTCGTCGCGACGGTGATGAGTAACCTCGGTCTTCACCGTGCGATGGAGGCCCACGGCATCCGCGTCGCAACGACCGCTGTCGGTGACCGCTACGTGCTCGAATCGATGAACGAGAACGGCTACTCCCTGGGTGGCGAGCAGTCGGGTCACGTCATCATGAGCGAGTTCGCCACCACCGGCGACGGATTGCTCACGGGCCTGCACATCGTGGCCGAGATGGCGCGCACCGGTAAGTCGCTGGCCGAGCTCGCCTCGGTGATGACGGTGTTCCCGCAGGTGCTGATCAACGTGCGCGGCGTCGACCGCGAGCGCGTCGCTGACGAGGTCGTCGCCGCTGCGGTGGCCGAGTCTGGTGCCGAACTCGGCGACAGCGGTCGCGTGCTGCTCCGCGCGTCGGGTACCGAGCCGCTCGTGCGCGTCATGGTCGAAGCCGCCACGGCGGAGGTCGCCCAGGCGCACGCCGAGAAGCTCGCCGCCGTCGTTCAGGAGCGCTTGGCGCTTTAGTGCTGGGGTCGCGCCTCGAGGCGTGACCCCAGTCAGGCCGCGAGTCGAGTGCCCGTCACGATGAACGTGCCGAGCATCCCCGCCATCGCCTCACCCGACAGGGTGTCGCCCTGCGCCGTGACCGCGAAGTTCAGCGTGACGGGGAACGGGCTCGACAGGTTCAACGCGAACGTGCCGCGGTTGCCATCGGTGCGGCCCTGCTTCACGGGCAGGGTCGTCTCGCCCCGGCGCGCTTCGCCGATGATGGTCGCGCCCTCTTCGGCGAGGCGCAGCACGAAGGCTTGAGCGCCCATTGGCGTGGCGACGCTGATGTTCCATGTGCCGGTGAGGTGTGGCATCCGCTCTCCTTCTTGTGCTCGGTCGTGGCTCAGGCTGAGGGCGCCGCGTTCCACGACAGTGACTCGATGTAGCGCAGCAGCACGCCCTCGCGCAGGGCCCACGGGCACGCTTCGAGCTCTTCGATGTCCATGGCCTTCATCGCCTGGTGCACGACGACCGCGGCAGCCACGATCTGGAACGTGCGATCGGCGGTGATGCCGGGGAGTTCTTGACGGGCGTCGGTAGGGATGCGCGCGAGGCGCGGGATCCAGGCCTTGAGCGCCGAGCGCGGCAATATCATGCGCTCGCTGCCCGACCAGCCGGCCATCGGGTACCCGGCGAGCTTCGCGAGCGATCGGATCGCCTTGCTCGTCCCGACGACATGGTCGGGACGGGGGAGCGCGGCAAAGCGTTCAGCGACGGGTGCGAGCAGCGTCGCGGCGTGCGACTTAACCCGAACCAGCGCCGCACCGCGAGAAAGGTGTAGCGGGCCTCGGTCTCGCCTCCGAGTACCTGAAGAGGTTGGCCCAGTGCGGCCTCGATGCGTGCGATGACGTCGGCGCCGTTCGTCGCTTCGCGCACCGCGCTGGTCGCCGTTGCGAGAAGTTCGTCGACTCCCTCGGATGCCGCGACCTCGCGCGCCTGCTTCACCGCCGCGACGAGAGCCTGCACGCCCTCTTCGATGATTTCCCCGTCGGGGCCGAGGTAGCGCATGAGTCGCAACACCGTGCGGTTGCTCGTCGTGGCGAGTGGCCGGCCGCCGGGGCGAACGTTGGCGATGAGAAGGTGGACCGTGTTCGAGCCGATGTCGAGAACTCCGAGGCGCACGATCTCACAGTAGTGGGGTGCTGCCGTCCACAGTCGGCGGGGCGTGGCATCCACTCACCGGATACGATGGCGACGATGTCTGCCGAAGCCCTCGACACCGCCGCCGCGCACTCGCTGTACCGCGAGATCGGGCGCGACGAGTGGGCGCGGCTGGCGGAAGGCATCACGCAACCGTTGTCTGAGACCGAAGTCGTGCAGATTCGCGGACTCGGGGATCGCCTCGACATGGCCGAAGTCGCCGAGGTGTATCTGCCGCTGTCGCGACTGCTGTCGCTGTACGCCGAGACCACGAAGCGACTCGGCGCCGACACCAGTGCGTTTCTCGGCGAGCCCGACTCAACCACCCCATTCGTCGTCGGCGTCGCCGGATCGGTCGCGGTCGGCAAGTCGACCATCGCCCGCCTGCTGCGCGAATTGATGTCGCGGTGGCCGGGCACGCCGCGAGTCGAGCTGGTTACCACCGACGGCTTCCTCTACTCCAACGCCGAGCTCGAGCGGCGCGGGATCATGGACCGCAAAGGCTTCCCCGAGTCGTATGACCGGCGCGGGCTCGTCGAGTTCCTCACGAAGGTCAAGAGCGGCGAGGCCGAGGTGCACGCGCCCTTCTACTCGCACATGCGCTACGACATCGTGCCCGAAGCGCGCGTCACGGTGCGCCGGCCCGACGTCGTGATCGTCGAGGGCTTGAACGTGTTGCAGCCGCCGCCGTCGCCAAACGATGTCGCCGTGAGCGACCTGTTCGACTTCTCTGTGTATGTGGATGCCGACCCCAACCACGTCGCGCGATGGTTCGTCGACCGCTTCCTGGCCCTGCGAGCCGGAGCCTTCGCGAACCCGAACTCGTTCTTCAACACGTTCGCCTCGCTCAGCGACGAGGAAGCAGTGGAGACCGCCATGGGCTTCTGGAACGACATCAACCTGCCGAACCTTCGCGACAACGTCGCGCCCACCAAGCACCGCGCCACGCTCGTGCTCGACAAGGGCGCCAGTCACTCGGTCGACCGGGTGCTGTTGCGCAAGCTGTAGCGCGCGGCTTCACGCAGGCTGCGGGCAGTGGCATCCGACCCCATTCGTTCGGACGCCTTGCATACCCCCGCGCTTACCATTGATCACATGTGTGGAATCGTCGGATACGTCGGGCCGCGTGAGAGCCAGCCCATCCTCATCGCCGGGCTCGCCCGCCTCGAATACCGCGGGTACGACTCGGCCGGCGTCGCGGTCATCGACGGCGCCGGTGGGCTGGGCATGCGCAAGCGCGCCGGCAAGCTCAGCGTGCTGCGCGATGACCTCGCCGCTCACCCCCTCGCTGACGGTACGACTGGGATCGGGCACACGCGCTGGGCGACCCACGGCGGGCCGACCGACCAGAACGCGCACCCGCACCTGGCCGACGACGACAAGCTCGCCGTCATCCACAACGGCATCATCGAGAACTTCGCCGAGATCAAGGCCGAGCTCGTTTCTGAGGGGTACACCTTCCGCAGCGAGACGGACACCGAAGCGGCCGCCGTGCTTCTCGGGCGCGAGTTCCGCCGTCACGACGGCGATCTGGTCGCCGCTTTCCGCGCGGTCGCCGCGCGCCTCGAAGGCGCCTTCACCCTGCTCGCGATGCACGAAGACCAGCCCGGTCTCGTCGTCGGTGCGCGCCGCAACTCGCCGCTCGTGATCGGCCTCGGCGAGGGTGAGAACTTTCTCGCCTCCGACGTCGCCGCGTTCGTCGAGCACACTCGCAACGCCCTCGCGATCGGCCAAGACCAGATCGTCGCGATCACCCCCGAAGGCGTCGAGGTGACCGATTTCGACGGCAACGATGTCGAGGTCGAGCCCTTCGAAGTGAAGTGGGATGCCGCGGCCGCCGACAAGGGCGGGTGGCCATCCTTCATGGCGAAGGAGGTCTCGGAAGAGCCCGAAGCAGTCGCTAAGACTCTGCTCGGTCGCGTGCGTGACGGCGTCGTCGCGGTGCCCGAGCTCGAAGGCCTCGACGACCTGTTCGCCGGCATCAACCGCGTCATCATCATCGCGTGCGGTACCGCCGCCTACGCGGGGATGACGGCCAAGTACGCCTTCGAACAGTGGACGCGCATCCCCGTCGATGTCGAGCTCGCGCACGAGTTCCGTTACCGCGACCCGGTGATCGGGCCCGAGACGCTCATCGTGTCGATCAGCCAGTCGGGCGAGACCATGGACACGCTCATGGCGGTCAAGTTCGCCCGCGAAGCCGGCGCGAAGACGGTCTCGATCTGCAACACGCAGGGGGCGACGATTCCGCGTGAGTCGGATGCCATCGTCTACACCCACGCGGGACCCGAGGTTGCTGTCGCATCGACGAAGGCTTTCGTTGCGCAGATCACCGCGCTGTACCTGCTCGCGCTGCACGTCGCGCAGGTGCGCGGTTCTCAGTCGGCGCTCGCCGTGGCAGATGCGGTGCGCGAGCTCGAGGCTGTTCCGGCGAAGATTGCCCGCATCCTCGAGGACGAGCAGGCGCACATCGAGCAGTTCGCGGCCTGGATGGCTGACACGCGCTCGGTGCTGTTCTTGGGGCGCCACGTGGGCTACCCGATTGCGCTCGAAGGTGCGCTGAAGCTCAAGGAGATCTCGTACATCCACGCCGAGGGCTTTGCCGCGGGCGAGCTGAAGCACGGGCCGATCGCTCTCATTGAGCCCGGTCAGCCGGTCTTCGTCATCGTGCCGTCGCCGCGCGAGTCGGCTGAGATGCACAAGAAGGTGGTCTCGAGCATCCAGGAGATCCGTGCGCGCGGCGCGCGTGTGATCGTCGTCGCTGAAGAGGGCGACGCCGCCGTGCTGCCGTACGCCGACGAGGTGCTGCGCATCCCGCTGGCGGGCCCGCTGTACGAGCCGCTGCTCGCTGTAGTGCCGCTGCACATCTTTGCGATGGGGTTGGCGACGGCCAAGGGCCTCGACGTAGACCAGCCGCGCAACCTCGCGAAGTCCGTCACGGTCGAGTAGGCGGCGGCGCGGCCGGGCGACCTGCCGTGCCGCCGCCCGACCGGTCGCCTTCTGTCCCGCCTGCCGTGCTCCGGCCGACCCGGCCACCGCGCTTGTCGGCATGCCCGCCAGCAGTCCGCAACTCCGGAGTTTTGGCTGAGAGCGCGGGCTTTCGCGCGCCGGGAGGCGCGCCGCGGCCGGGATCTCAGGAGTTGCGGTTCGTGAGTCGCCCGTCTGCCGTGCTCCGGCCGACCCGGTCACCGCGCTTGTCGGCATGCCCGACATCTGTCCGTAACTCCGGAAACTTGGCCGGAATCGCGAGTTCTCGGGCGCCAGGCGCCGCGCGGCGGCCGGGATCTCAGGAGTTACGGCCCGGGTTGGGGGAGGGCGAGGTAGCAGCCCCACGCAGGCCAGGGACGCGCTTGTTCGATCCGACTAGTCACCGCCGGGTTCCTCGTCGTATCGGACAATCGAGACCGGCGGGCTCGTGCATAGGCTGTCGCCATGACCCGAGCACAGCACGTTGCGCAATGGCTTCACGAGACCCTCGAACGGCGACTGGACGAGCTCGACATCCCCGCGGCATCCGTCGCCGTCTACGTTGATGGCGAACTGGTCGAGCACGGCGCCGGAGTGCTCAACCGCGGCACGGGGGTCGAGAACACGGTCGACGGCGTCTTCCAGATCGGCTCGATCACCAAGGTGTGGACGGCCACCCTCGTCATGCAGCTCGTCGACGAGGGCATCGTCGCCCTCGACGAGCCCGTCCTGACCTACCTGCCCGAGTTCTCCCTCGAAGACGCGGATGCCGCGGCCGCCGTCACGGTCCGCCAGCTCCTCACCCACACCGCAGGCTTCGAGGGTGACGTCTTCCGCGACACCGGTGTCGGCGACGATGCACTCGAGATCTTCATCCGCGGCATCGGCGACGTGCCGCAGCTGTTCACCCCGGGGGAGCAGTTCTCCTACAACAACCTCGCCTTCTGCGTGCTGGGCCGCCTGGTCGAGGTGCTGCGCGGCATGCCCTACGACCAGGCGCTGCACCAGTACGTGATCACGCCCCTCGGTCTGACGCACGCGGCCACGGATGCCGCGCAGGCGATCCGCTTCCGTGCGGCACTCGGTCACCTCGACGCTGGCGAGGGGGGCCCGGTGGTCCCCGCGCCGATCTGGGCGATGCAACGGTCGAACTCACCGGCCGGGTCGATGCTCGCGATGACCGCGCGCGACCTGATCGCGTTCGCGGCGATGCACCTGCGGGGCGGCGTCGCCGAAGACGGCACCCGCGTGCTGAGCGAAGCGTCGGTCGAGGCGATGCAGGTGCGCGAGGTCGACCTGCCGCGCCTCGAGATGCTCGGCGACGCGTGGGGCCTCGGGTGGGAGCTGATGGATACCAACATCGGCACCATGATCGGCCACGACGGCAACACGATCGGGCAGGCGTCGTTCCTGCGCGTACTGCCCGAGCACGGCATCGCGGTGGCCCTCCTCACCAACGGAGGCAACGTCTACCCGCTGTCGCGCGAGATCTTCGCGCACATCCTCGGCGAGCTCGCCGGGGTCGAATACAAGCACCTCCCCACGCCCCCGACCGACGCCGAGCCCATCGACGCCAGCCGTTTCGTCGGGACGTATGGCGCTTCGGTGATGGACCTCACAGTGACTCAGGATGCTGAGCAGCGCATCTGGATCGACATCGTGCCCAAGGGGTTGGCGATCGAACTCGGCGAGACCGCGCAGCGATCGGAGTACGTACCGTTCGGCCCGGACCGCATCATCGCGGTCGAGCCCACGAGCGGAATGTTCATGCCCTTCGTCTTCATCGGCGCCGACGATGACGGCAACGCCCGCTACTTGCACACGGGCCGCGCGATGCCCCGCGTCGCGGGATGAACCCCCGCTGACCCACACCCCCACAAGAGCAGTACCCGACCGCACACCCACAGCACCGGCGTGTGCTTCACGTAAGGAAGAGCACCATGAAACGACCATTGATCATCGTCGGCACCCTCGCGGTAGGGGCGCTCGCCCTTGCCGGCTGCTCGGGTTCAGGCGACACCGGCTCGAGCGAGGGCGGCGAGGCGACGTACGTCGACGGCGCGACCTTCACGATGGCGGTCAGCGCAGACGGCGGCTTGCTGGATCCGCAGATGAACGCCGGAAGTGTCACCAACCAGATGACGCAGTTCGCGTACGACTCGCTGGTTGCTGCTGACCCGGCAGACGGCAGCATCGTGTCGCAGCTGGCCACCGAGTGGACGGTCGACACGACGGAGCTGACCTTCACATTGGCCGATGGCATCACCTGTGCCGACGGCAGTGACTTCACTGCTGACACCGTGGTGCGCAACATCGAGTACGTCGGTGACCCTGCCAACGAGAGCCCGTTGCTCGGTGCCTTCCTCCCCGTCGGTGCGACCGCCACCGCCGAAGGAAATGTCGTGACGGTCACTCTCGCTGCGCCCGCATCGTTCGCGATCAACGCGTTCGCGAGCCTGCCGATGGTGTGCGACGCCGGCATGGACGACCGCTCCACGTTGGCATCTGCTACCAACGGCACAGGCCCCTACGTTCTCACCGAGGCTGTCCCGAACGACCACTACACCTACGAGGTTCGCGAGGACTACACGTGGGGTCCGGATGGGGCAACGACGGCCGAAACGGGAGTCCCGGCATCCGTTGTCGTTCGCGTCGTCGAGAACGAGACCACGGCAGCGAACCTGCTGCTCAGTGGTGAGGTCAACGCCGGTGGCACCGGCGGCGCAGACGCGCAGCGATTGATCGATGCCGGTCTGTTCTACACCGAGACCGAGTCCCTGGGTGGCCAGCAGTGGCACAACCAGGGTGAGGGCCACGTGACGGCAGACCCCGCCGTGCGCCTCGCGTTGACACAGGCGATCGACTACAGCGAGATGATGGACGTCGTCGGGATGGGCCAGGGGGCTCCGCCGACCTCGTTTGCCGCGCTGGCTCCGGCTGCATGTGTGGGTGACTCGGTGACCGCGGCTATGCCTGCATACGACACCGAGGCAGCCGCGGCGCTTCTCGACGAAGCCGGCTGGGTCATGGGGTCCGACGGTGTGCGCGAGAAGGACGGCACTCCGCTCGAGATCAAGTTCCGCTATGAGACCAGCATGGGCCAGGGCGGCACCGCCGGTGCGGAGCTGGCGACAAGCCAGTGGGAGGCGCTGGGTGTGAAGGTCGACCTGCAGACGCAGGATGAGACCGTCATCCAGGACACCATCTTCAACACCGGTGACTGGGATGTCGTCTGGATCACGCTGAACGTGTCGAGCCCTGACCAGATCATCACCTTCGTCAGCGGCGAGTCGGTCACCAACTTCGGGCACATCGCGAACGAAGAGTATGAGGCGGCAATCGCCGAGGCTGCCACCGTGCCCGGCGCCGACGGCTGCGACGCTTGGCTGGCGGCAGAGTCTGCGCTGGTGGCGTCGGCGGATGTCTTCCCCTACATGAACAGCTTGGGTCGCACGTTCGGTAACGGCGCGGAGTTCGAAGTCGGTGGCGACCTCGAGCCGCTGTCGGTCCGGATGCTGGGCTGAAGGTAGACGCATGACAACGGTGACACCAGCAGTCGACTCTGCCCAGACCACGAGCCCCGAGCGGCGACAGCTGTTCTCAGAACGCTGGGTGCGCTTCGGTCTTCGCCGAGCCGGTCGGCTGCTGGTGTCACTGTGGGTGCTGGTGACGGCATCCTTCTTGATGATCCACCTGATCCCGGGTGACCCGGTGCGTGCGGCGCTCGGCCCGACCGCCCCGGCGGACCTCGTGGAGTCGCGCCGCGAGACCCTGGGCCTGAACGACCCGCTGATCGTGCAGTACTGGCACTACCTGCAGGGCCTGCTCACGGGCGACTTCGGTGTGTCGATGATGTCGGGGCTTCCCGTGTCGCAGACCATTGCGCAGCGACTCCCGGCGACGCTGCAACTGGCCGTGATCGCGTTCGTGCTGGCGCTGGCGATCGCCGTGCCGCTCGGTGTATCGATGGCGATCCTCACTCGCCGCGGCCGCGGCCGCAAGACTGAACTGACCTTCACCAGCACGAGCGTGATCATCAGTTCGATCCCCGACTTTCTGCTCGGTGTCATCCTCGTCGCGATCTTCTCGGTGGGCCTGGGCTGGCTCCCGGTCGCCGGGCGCAGCGGGCCCGAGTCGTTCATTTTGCCCGTGCTCGCGCTCGCGCTCGGGCCGGCGGCGGTGCTCTCGCGAATCATGCGCGTCGAGATGATGGGCGTCCTCGACGCCGACTACATTCGCACCGCGCGCGCCAAGCGCCTTCCGGCGTGGGTGATCAACCTGCGCCACGCCCTGCCGAACGCGGTGACCGCATCGCTCACGATCGGCGGTCTGCTGCTCGGTGGCCTCGTCGCCGGCACCGTCCTCGTCGAGAACGTGTTCGCGTGGCCGGGGCTCGGCTCGACGATCGTGTCGTCGATCACGACGAAGGACTACCCGATGGCGCAAGCGACGGTGCTCGTTTACGGCGTCGGCGTGCTGCTGGCCAACACCCTGGTCGACGTTCTGCTCGCGATTCTCGATCCGCGCTCCACGATCGGAGAGAACTGATGAGTGATCTTCCCGTCGCGCTCGACACCCTCACGGGCGAGCCTTTCGACAAGCCGATGGATGCCGCGCCCGCCCGCACGCGACGTCGCCGATTCCGGTTGCTGCGCTCGCCGATGGGGATCGCCGCGGTCGCGTGCACGGTGCTGCTGGGTCTCCTTGCGCTCTTCGCTCCGATGATCTGGGGGGCTCAAGCCGAGGAGTTCGATACGTCGAACATCCTCGCCGGTCCGTCGCCCGAGCACTGGTTCGGCACCGATGCGCTGGGGCGCGACATCCTCGCCCGCGTTCTCGTGGCGACCCAACTCACCGTCGGTCTCGCCCTTGGCGCGACGAGCGTCTCGGTGGTGCTGGGCCTGATCCTCGGCGCCGCGCCACTGCTGCTCGGGCGCCGCATCGGCAGCGTCATCACGTGGGGCGTCAACATCGCCGTCGCCTTCCCCGGTCTGCTGCTCGCCCTGTTTTTCGCGGCGATCTTCGGCCCCGGCCCGATCTCGGCGATGTTCGCCATCGGTCTCGCCGGTGCCCCCTCGTTCGCCCGGTTGTGCCAGACGCTGGTCGCCAGCGTCGAGGGTCGTGACTTCGTCTCGGCCGCGCGCATCGTCGGCGCTCACCGCCCGGCGCTGTTCTTCCGTCACGTGCTGCCGAACATCGGCGAACCCCTCGTTGTGAACGCGACGATCGGCCTCGGTGGCACGTTGCTCGCCTTCGCCGGACTGTCGTTCCTCGGGCTCGGCGTGCAGGCGCCCGCGTACGACTGGGGTCGCCTCATGCAGGAGGGCCTCGCGCAGATCTACTCCAACCCCGCCTCCGCGCTCGCGCCCGGCGTCGCGGTGGTCTTCGCCGGCCTCGCGTTCAACCTGCTGGGTGAAGCGATCGCGAAGGACCTCGGCGTGCCGGGGGCGGGCGGCGTGCCGTTCCGCTCGGCGAAGAAGGCTTTCGCCCGCGCGCCGCGCGAGGTTGCGGCATCCACTCCCGAAAACGATGTGGTGCTGGATGTGCAGGACCTGCGCGTCACCGTCCCGAGTGCGAACGGGCCCATCCGCCCCGTGCGGGGAGTGTCGTTCGCGGTCGGCCGCGGTCAGGCCGTCGGCATCGTCGGTGAGTCGGGTTCGGGCAAGTCGCTTACGGCTCTCGCGATCGCCCAGCTGATCGAAGAGCCCGTCACGATCGACGCCGAGCGGCTCGAGGTGGCTGGTAAGGACGTACGCAATAGCCACGCGGCGGCGACGCAGCGGCACCTCGGCAAGGAACTGGCGATGGTGTTCCAAGACCCGATGACCTCGTTCAACCCCACCATGCGCATGGGTAAGCAGCTTGCCGAGGTATCGCGGCGCAGCGGAGGGATGACCCGCAAGCAAGCCATGGAGCGCGCCGTGTACCGCCTCGGCGCCGTCAAGCTCACCGACCCCGAGCGCCGCGCGCGGCAGTACCCACACGAATTCTCGGGCGGCATGCGTCAGCGCGCCATGATCGGCATGGGCATCATGGGGACTCCGTCGCTGATCATCGCCGACGAGCCGACGACCGCACTCGACGTGACGGTGCAGAAGCAGGTGCTCGAGCTTCTGGCGCGCGTGCGTCACGAGAACGACGTCGCCCTGGTGCTGATCAGTCACGACGTCGCCGTGGTGCGCGAGGTGTGCGACCGCGTGCTGGTGATGTACGCCGGCAAGATCGTCGAAGACATTCCCGCCGACCGTCTCGTGACCGAGGCGAAGCACCCGTACACGCGCGCTCTCGTTGCCGCCGTGCCCGACATGACCACCGACATCGATGCGCCGCTCGCGGTGATTCCGGGGCGTTCGATCGACCCCGCCAACGTGCCGACCGGCTGCGCATTCGCCGACCGGTGCCCGCTCGCCAGCGCACGCTGCCGCGAAGAAGACCCGGCACTGGTCACCGAGGCGGACGGCCGCCGCGTGGCGTGCTGGCACGCGGGCGAGCCGCTGCCGCTGCCGACGGTGCGCGCCGGTGCCGAGCCCGCGGCCAACGCGACCGCCGCAGACGCGGCCGCCGCACCCGCACCCGCGCCCGCCACGGAGGTCACCTCATGAGCGAGCTGAAATTCGACGCGGTGACCGTGCGGTACGGCACGCGCCGGCATCCGATCCTCGCGGTCAACGACGTGTCGCTGACCGTTCCCGAAGGCAAAGTCGTCGGGCTCGTGGGCGAGTCCGGGTCGGGCAAGTCGACCATGGCGCGTGCCGCCGTTGGGCTGGCCCCGGTCAGCGAAGGGCGCATTCTGCTGGGCGGGGCATCCATCGAACGCGCGCGGCGCGAGCGTGCCGTGCAGATGGTGTTCCAAGACCCGTATTCGTCGCTCGACCCGCGGATGAGCATCTCTGACACCCTGATCGAGGCGATGCCGCGCGGCGTGCGTGGTGTGGCCGCGCGCCGTGAAGCCGAGCGCCTGCTCGAACTCGTGCAGCTCGACGGACGCTTCGCGCAGTCGTACCCGAGCGAGATGTCGGGCGGCCAGCGTCAGCGCGTGGCCCTCGCCCGCGCGCTCGCCGGCCGCCCGCAGGTGATCATCGCCGATGAGATCACGTCGGCCCTCGACGTGTCGATTCAGGGCGCCGTCCTCAATGTCGTGCGCGACCTGCAGCGCGAGCTGGGCTTTTCGATGCTGTTCATCTCGCACAACCTCGCCGTCGTCCGCTACGTCGCGAGCGAGGTCGCGGTGATGTACCGCGGGCGCATCGTCGAACACGGCGCGACCGCGGCGGTGCTCGAGCGCCCCGACCACGACTACACCCGCACGCTTCTCGCCGCGATTCCCGGCGGGGGCGCGGCATCCTCATCCCCTTCTGCGATCCACGAGACCCCCGGGAGCCCCGCATGACCCGTCATCTGACCATCGACGACATCACCCGCATCACGGTGCCGTTCTCGCCGGCGATGTCGCCGGACGGGCAGACGATCGCTTACGTCGTGCGCACGCCCGACGTCGACACCGATGGGCAGACCACGCGCCTGTGGCTCGCCGCCGACGGTCACGACCCGCGTCCGCTGACCAGCGGTCCGAACGATTCGGCCCCCGCATTCTCGCCCGACGGATCGCTGATCGCGTTCGTTCGCGCCGTCGATGACGTGCCCCAGATCTTCGTGATGGATGCCGCGGGCGGCGAACCACGCGCAGTGACCTCTCTGCCCCTGGGCGCGGGCGCTCCGGTGTTCTCACCCGACGGCGCGCGGATCGCCTTCACCGCGATGGTGGATGCCGCGCCCGACGCCGCCTCTCACGCGCCGATCGTGATCCGCCGTGCGGAGTACCAGGCCGACGGAGCCGGAGTGTTCGGCACGCGCCACCCGCAGTTGCACGTGGTCGAGGTCGCCACCGGAGCCGTGCGCTGCCTCACCCGCGGCGAGGGCATCGTCGATGCTCCGGCATGGTCGCCCGACGGTGCGCGGATCGCGTTCACCGCAGCCCCGGCGGGCGGGTCGATGGTGCGGTCGGTGTGGACGATCGACGCCCTCAATGAGAAGGCGGATGCCACGGTCGTGGCGTTCGAGGGCGGATACGCCAGCACCGTGCTCTGGACCCCGGACTCGGCGAGCCTGGTGATCGCCGGGTACCCGGGCGCCCCGCGCGGCCATGTGCGGCTGGTGCGCGTCGACCTCGAAGACGGCGCGGTGATCGACCTCGCGGCGACGCTTGATCGGAACATCATGACCGGCGGGCCGGCCTACCCGGGCGCCTCGCCGGTGCTCATCGCCGACGGCCAGCGCGTGCTGTTCGCCGCGCGCGACCGTGGCCTCACCCATCTGTACTCGGTGGCTCTTGGTGGGGGAGAGTGCGAACGCGTGCTCGGCGGCGACGGACGCGTGGTGACGGGCCTTGCGGTCGCCGGATCGCGCGCCGCGGTCGTGCTGATCACGCGCGAATCGTTCGGTGAGATCGTGAGCGTCGACCTGGCGACCGGCGCCGAAACTGTGCGCACCTCGCACGGTGACGCGCTCGAGGGCATCGAGGTGTACCCGAAGACCGAGCGCACCTTCGCGATCAGTGATGGCTTCGAGGTGCACGGATGGGTCATCGCCGACCCCGAGCAGCAGGGTGCGCGCCCGCTGCTCGTCGACGTGCACGGCGGGCCGCACAACGCCTGGAACGACGTTGCCGACGAGATGCACGTCTACCACCAGGAACTCGTCGCTCGCGGCTGGGCCGTGGTGATCCTCAACCCGCGCGGGAGCGACGGCTACGGCGAAGAGTTCTACACCGCCGTGGACGGCGCGTGGGGCATCTCGGATGCGAAGGACTTCCTCGAGCCGGTCGACCAGCTCGTTGCCGAAGGGCTCGCCGACCCTGCACGGCTCGCCGTCGCCGGCTACAGCTACGGCGGGTACATGACGTGCTACCTGACCGCGAACGACGACCGCTTCGCCGCGGCGGTGACCGGCGGTGTCGTGAGCGACCTGCGCAGCCTCGTCGGCACCGCGGACGTCGGCGCGCTGCTCGGTGACGTCGAGCTGCAGGGGTACCCATGGGAGATCCCCGCCGCCTACGCCGAGCAGTCTCCGATCACGAACGTGCAGGCGGTGAAGACGCCCACGCTCGTGCTGCACGGCGACGCCGACCGGCGGTGCCCCGTGGGGCAGGCGCAGCAGTGGTACTCGGCGCTGAAGACCCTCGGCGTCCCGACCGAGATGGTCTTGTACCCCGGTGGATCGCACGTGTTCCCGCTGACCGGGCGCCTGTCGCACCGCCTGGACTACAACCGTCGCGTGCTGCAGTGGCTGCACCGCTTCGCCGGTGACGCCCAGGCTCGCCCCGAGCCGATCGACGTCGCCCACTGGCAGTCGCGACTGGATGCCCTCGCGCAGCGCCACGGGATCGTCGGCGCGCAGATGGGTGTCATTCGCCTCGGCACCGGAGTCGACGGCGACGAGGTCGCACTCGGCTCGTTCGGCACGCTCAACAAGGCGACCTCGGCTCCGGTGACGAACGAGAGCATCTTCCAGATCGGATCGATCTCGAAGGTGTGGACGACGACGATCATCATGCAGCTGATCGAAGAGGGAAAGTTCACCCTCGACACCCCGGTGATCGAGATCCTGCCGTCGCTGAAGCTCGCCGACCCCGATGTGCAGGCGAACGTGACCGTGCGTCACCTGGTCACCCACACCAGTGGCATCGACGGCGACATCTTCACCGACACCGGCCGCGGTGACGACGCGGTCGAGAAGCTCGTGGCTTTGTTGTCGGATGCCGCGCAGAACCACCCGCTCGGGGCGACGTGGTCGTACTGCAACGCCGGCTTCGTCATGCTCGGCGAGATCATCCGCGCCACGACCGGTGAAGTGTGGGAAGCGTCGATCGCTTCGCGCCTCGCGGGACCCCTGGGACTGACTCGCACCGTGACCCTCGCCGAAGATGCGCTGCGCTTCGGTGCGGCGACCGGGCACATCCCCGCGCCCGACGGCTCAATCGTCCCGACGCCCAAGTGGGACATGCCGCGCTCGGTGGGCCCTGCCGGACTCATCGTGCAGTCGGCCGAAGACCTGCTGCAATTCGCAGCCCTGCACCTGCGCGGGGGCGTCACCGCAGACGGCACGCGCCTGCTCAGCGAAGACTCCGTCGCCCAGATGGCGGCACACCAGGCCGACCTGCCCGACTCCATCACGCTCGGCGACTCGTGGGGTCTCGGCTGGATCCGCTTCGACTACAGCGGGCACCGCGTCTACGGCCATGACGGTTCGACCCTCGGCCAGAACGGCTTCCTCCGTGTGCTGCCCGAGCAGAACCTCGCCCTGACGCTGCTGGTCAACGGCGGGCACTCCAACGACTTCTTCGGGGAGTTCTCGCGCGAGTTCTTCGCCGAGGTCGCCGAGGTGCAGCTGCCCCCGCGGTTCACGCCGCCCGCGACCCCCGTCGAGGTCGACGCCACGCCGTATCTCGGCGTCTACGAGCGCGAGTCGGTGCGCATGAAGATCATGCACGACGCCGAGGGGCGTCTCGTGCTCACCACCGAGACGACGGGCGCCATGGCCGACCTCGCCGAAGACGAGGCCGAGGTCTACCCGCTCACGGCCGTGAACGACCACATCTTCGCGCTGCAGGCGCCGGGGACGGTCAGCTGGATTCCGGTGACGTTCTTCGCCCTCGAGACCGGTCAGCGTTACCTGCACTTCGGCGCACGCGCCACGCCGCTGACTGAGCCGGCATCCGTATCGGAGCTATCGTGACCGCGCCTGTAGTGACCGACTCCACGACGCGGGCGCGCTCACAGGGCCGCGTCGGCTCGACCGAAGCGCTCGTGGACGACATCCGCACGCTCGTCGAATGCGAATCGCCCTCGCGCGACCTGGCCGCCGTGGCGCGCAGCGCCGAGGTCGTGGCCACCGTCGGCGAAGACCTGCTGTCGGCCGCCCCCGAGACGATCGTCATCGACGGGTGCACGCACCTGCGTTGGCGGTTCGACAAGGGCGCCGACTCACGCCGCGGTGATTCACACCCCACAGACCCGCACCGTGTCGTGGTGCTGTGCCACCACGACACGGTGTGGCCCATCGGCTCGCTCGCGCAGCATCCGTTCTCCGTCGAAGACGGCGTCATGCGCGGTCCTGGATGCTTCGACATGAAGGCCGGGCTCGTGATGGCGCTCCACGCCGTCGCCTCTCTCGCATCCCGCGAGGGCGTGACCATTCTGGTTACTGGCGACGAGGAGATCGGCTCGCACTCCTCGCGCGCACTGATCGAAGCAGAGGCCTCCGCCGCTGACGCCGTGCTCGTGCTCGAAGCGTCTGCCGACGGCGGTGCCGTGAAGATCGCCCGCAAGGGTGCCTCGATGTACCGGCTCGTCGTGCACGGCCGCGCGGCGCACGCAGGCCTCGAGCCGCACAAGGGCGTCAACGCGTCGGTCGAGGCCGCGCACCAGGTGCTCGCCGTGCGGGCGCTCGATGACCCCGCCGGTTCGACGACCGTCACGCCGACGTTCATGCAGAGCGGCACGGCGACCAACACCGTGCCCGCCGAGGCGTGGTTCGACATCGACGTGCGCGCCACGACGGTTGCCGAGCAGGAGCGCGTCGACGCGGCTCTGCGGGAGCTTGCACCCGTTCTCGAAGGCGCGTCGCTCGAGCTGCAGGGCGGGATCAACCGTCCTCCGCTGGAGTACTCAGCCTCGGCCGCGCTGTTCGAACGCGCCACCGCCATCGCACAGCGCCGATCAGAGAAGGCCCTCGTCGGTGTCGCGGTGGGCGGGGCATCCGATGGGAACTTCACCGCCGGAGTCGGCACGCCCACCCTCGACGGACTCGGCGCCGTCGGCGGGGGAGCGCACGCCGTCGACGAGCACGTGATCGTCGACACTCTCGCGCCGCGCACCGCATTCCTGGCCGACCTCATTGAAGACCTCTTGGCAGGTGGCTCATGACCGATCTCGCCGCAGAGGACCGCGTGGGCGCGGGTGGCCGCACGGCCGCGGGCTCCAGCGCCGCGACCGCAGCGCCCGAAGCGCCCGACCACGCTGCCGCCGCGCCCGACCATGCGCCCCAGCGCGTCCGCGACGCGGTCGTCGACGAAGCCGCCGCGACCGCTCAGCGCGCCGCCGAGCGCGCGGGTGTGCAGGTGCGCATCCTCACCGACCTCGCCGACCTGACCGCCCTCTCGCAGCTCTTCCACACGATCTGGGGGCGCGAGCAGGGGGCGCCGATGACGCCCGAGCTGCTGCGCGCGATGAGCAAAGCAGGCAGCTACGTTGCGGGTGCGTACTCGGACGGCGAGCTCATCGGGGGAGCCGTCGCGTTCCACGAAGAGCCCGCGGTGCGCACCCTCCACAGCCATATCGCCGGCGTGCGTCCCGGTCCGTGGCGCAACGTCGGCTCGGCGTTGAAGCTGCACCAGCGGGCGTGGGCGCTTGAGCGTGGCATCGATCACATCGTGTGGACCTTCGATCCGCTGGTCTCGCGCAACGCCTACTTCAACATCGTGAAGCTCGGAGCGATGCCCGTCGAGTACCTGCCGAACTTCTACGGCACGATGGCCGACGCCATCAACGGTCACGACGACACCGACCGACTGGTGGCGCGCTGGCCGCTGCGCGACCCCGACGTCGTTGTGGCTTGCGCCGGGCACGCGCCCCACGTCGACGAGCTCAGCGTGCGCGGCGCCGGCGCCGAGCGTGCCGTACGGCTGGTCGATGGCCGGCCCGAGCCGGTGGCCACCGACGCCGACATCGTCATCGTTCCCGTTCCCGCCGACATCGCCGCCGTGCGCGGCTCCGACATCGAGCTGGCGCGCCAGTGGCGGCGCGCGGTGCGCGACGTTCTCGCCCCCCTGCTCGCCGGCGGCGGTCGTGTCATCGGCTTCGACCGCGGCGGCGCTTATCTTGTGCGGCGCGCGGGCGCGGCATCCGACCCCACACCCCTCAGGAGTGAATCGTGAAACTCACCGGCGTCGAACTGCGACGCATCGCCATGCCCCTCGTCTCGCCGTTTCGCACGTCATTCTCGACGCAGACCTCGCGCGACATCCTGCTGCTGCGCGTCGTGACCGACGCGGGCGAAGGGTGGGGCGAATGCGTCGCGCTGTCAGACCCGCGCTACTCGCCCGAGTATGTGGACGGTGCCGCCGACGCGCTGCGCCGGTTCTTGATCCCCGCCATCGCCGGTGAGGGATTGGATGCCACGCAGGTCGCCGCGCGCCTTCACCAATTCAAGGGTCACCAGATGGCCAAGGCTGCGCTCGAAATGGGTGTGCTCGACGCCGAACTGCGCGCCGAGGGCCGGTCGCTCGCTCGTGAGCTCGGGGCCGTGTCGACACGCGTCCCGTCGGGCGTATCGGTGGGCATCATGGACTCGATCGACGAGTTGCTCGACGCCGTCGACGGGTACCTCGACGAGGGGTACGTGCGGATCAAGCTCAAGATTCAGCCCGGGTGGGACATCGAGCCGGTGCGCGCCGTGCGCGAGCGCTTCGGCGACGACGTGCTGCTGCAGGTCGACGCCAACACCGCCTACACACTGCGCGATGCGCGACGCCTGGCGGCCCTCGACGCATTCGACCTGCTACTGATCGAGCAGCCGCTCGAAGAAGACGACATCGTCGGGCACGCCGATCTCGCGCGTCAGGTGCAGACGCCGATCTGCCTCGACGAGTCGATCACGTCGGCGCAGTCTGCGGCGGCAGCGATTCGCCTCGGGGCGACGTCGGTCGTGAACATCAAGCCCGGGCGCGTCGGGGGCTACCTCGAAGCGCGTCGGATCCACGACGTGTGTGCCGCCAACGGTGTGCCGGTGTGGTGCGGCGGGATGCTCGAGACCGGGCTCGGTCGCGCGGCGAACGTCGCCCTCGCGGCGCTGCCCGGATTCACGCTGCCCGGTGACACGTCAGGGTCGGGGCGCTATTACAGCGACGACATCACCGAGCCGTTCGTCCTCGAAGAGGGGCACCTCGCCGTGCCCACCGGGCCGGGCCTGGGCGTCACCCCGCGCGAGGACGCGCTGCGCGAGCGGACGACGCATACCGAATGGATCGCTGTCTGACGGGCGCTGGGTGATAGGTCCACGCGGGTGTGTGCGCGGGTGTGTGCGCGGGTGTGTGCGCGGAACCGGCCGTCGCGGGTGCTCGGCCCGATGTCGCGGTGCGTGCCGTCGGCGGAACTGTGACGGGCGCTGCGGGGCAGGCGGCAAGTAGGCTGGGCGCCGAATCCCCTGGGGTCGACCCGGCCCCGCGAACCGAACAGGTGCGTCCCGCCGTGCAACTTCGACCCCGTGCCACCCTCGGCCGCGTGCTCGACGACCTCGGCGACACGCTGCTCGACCTCGTCGTGGGCGAAAGCGGCGACCCGCGCGAAATCGGCGGGCTCGTCATCCACGACCCGCTCGACGAAGTGACGCTGCCGCGGCGCGCACTCGTGCTCGGCGTCGGCCTCGGTGATCCGGGCGAGATCCAGGTGCTGCTCGAAGAGCTCGCCGAACGCGACGCGATCGGGCTAATCCTGCGCGGTCCGATCCCCGCCGACGACGCCATGCGACAGGCGAGCGCGCGCGGTGGTGTCTCCCTGTTGTCGCTTCGGCGCGGGGCATCCTGGTCTCACCTCGCCGCACTCTTGCGATCGCTGCTCACCGGTGACCTGGGTTCGATGGAGACCGAGACACTGGGTGGCATCCCGTCGGGTGATCTCTTCGCGGTGGCCAACGCGGTCGCCGCGCTCGTCGACGCGCCCGTCACGATCGAAGACCGCGAGTCGCGCGTGCTGGCATTTTCGGGGCGTCAAGACGAGGCCGACCCGTCGCGCATCGAGACGATCCTCGGGCGACAGGTGCCCGAGAGGTACGCGAGCGTGCTCACTGAACGAGGCGTCTTTCGCGAGCTGCTGCGCAGTGACGAGCCGATTCGCGTCGAGCCGGTCGCGCTCGAAGACGGAGGCTTCACTGTGCCGCGCTTCGCGGTCGCTGTGCGTGCCGGGGATGAGTATCTCGGCTCGATCTGGGTCGCTGTCGCGGGCGATCTGAACGCCGAGCGACGCGCGAGCCTGCGCGACTCGGCGACTCTCGTCGCGTTGCACCTGATGCAGGTGCGCGCGGGCGCCGACGTGCAGCGGCGGCTTCACACCGACCTGATCTCGAGTGCGCTCGAGGGTGGGGCCAGCGCACAGCCGGCGCTGGCTCGACTTGGTCTCGGCGATCAGCCCCTGCTCGTGCTCGGGGTCACGCTGCTCGATGCCCCAGAGCCGACGGTTGACGTCGCCCGCGCCGCCGACCGGTCGCGGCTGGCCGACGCCTTCTCGATGCACCTTGCCGCGGCGCAGCCGGGCGCGACCGCCGCACTCGTCGGCGATGTCGTCTACGGGCTCGTGCCGTTGCCGGGGGCCGCGGGGCGTGGCGGTGCGGGTGGCGGCGTTCGGCCCGGCGGGCGCGGTGTCGCGGCGCGCGGGGCTGCCGCGGGGCGGGGCTCGGGCGGTGCTGCCGCGGGGCGGGGCTCGACCGCCGCGCGCGAGACTTCGGCCGTGAGGGGCACAGCGAGTGCCGCAGCAGGGCGCGATATCGAGCGGAGCGCCGCGGGCGCGGCATCCGTCGATCATGCAGAAGAACGCGCGCGGCGCATATGCGACGACTTTCTCGAACGCGTCGGGCGGCGGCTGTCGGCTGTGGTCGGCATCGGGCCGGTGGCCGCCGACATTGCGGCACTCCCGCGGGCTCGCGCGACGGTGGACCAAGTGCTTCGCGTGCTGAGAGAGGGCGGGACGGTGCGGGCGGCGCCGCTGTCGGACGTGCAGACCGAGACGCTCGTCCTCGAACTGCGCGACCACGCGCTGGCGCGCGGGGATACCCCGACCGGGCCGGTGGCGAGGCTCATGGAGTACGACGCCGAGCACAGCGGTGATCTGGTCGACACGCTGCGCGCGTGGCTCGATGCGTTCGGCGACGTGAGCACCGCCGCTGCGCGGCTGTTCGTGCACCCCAACACGTTCCGTTACCGGCTGCGCCGCATCGCCGAAGTGGGCGGGATCGACCTGGACGACCCCGAGCAGCGCTTCGCCGCCATGCTGCAGCTGCGCGTGCTCGCCCCGCGCGGCGGGCGGTAGCGCTTGCTCGCGCCGCGGGCGGTAGCGCTGCGGGCGCGGGGTGCGCTTCGCGTGCGGGGTGCGCTTCGCGTGCGGGGTGCGCTTCGCGTGCGGGACAGCAACTGAGGAGAATTCCGCCCCCGAGGGCGATTCCATGAGCGCTGGTCCTCATGGGGTGAATCTTCCTCAGTTATCGCCGCCGGAGGCGCTAGCGGCGACCCTGGTGGCCAGAGCTCCGATGCCTGGGCGCGGTGGCGCAACGCGGGAGTCGCGCAGAGCCGAGGGTCGTACTTTCTGCGCGCCGCCCATGTTCATCTGGCGCACTCTGCGGTCTGTGGGCGTATGGCCCGGCGTGTCGTGACAGATGAACCGGGGGAGCGAGGGTTGGCGCGGCTTTCCGGCACCAATGCCCGGTGTTCATATGGCGCACTTTGCGGGTTTTGGGCGTGTGGCCCGGCGTGTCGTGACATATGAGCGGGTGGGCTGGGTAGCGAGGGGCGAGGGGCGAGGGGCGAGTGGCGAGGGCGGGGTGGCGACGGGTGGCGCCGCGGGTGCGGTGGCGCCGCGGGTCGGGCGCGAAGCGGGCGACGCACCCGGGGCGCGATAAAGTGACGGATGCCGCAACCGCGGCGCGAGTGGAGGCTGTGGTGATCGCGGGAATCGGCGTCGACATGGTCGACATCGCGCGCTTCGAGAAGACCATCGAGCGCACGCCGCGACTGCTTGAGCGACTCTTCACGCCAGCAGAGCGCGCGCTCAAGCCGCACTCGCTGGCCGCTCGATACGCCGCCAAAGAGGCGCTCATCAAAGCCCTCGGCGGTTCGGACGGAGTCCACTGGACCGAGATCGAAGTCACTCCCGAAGCATCCGGTCGCCCCTGGTTCACGCTCACCGGCAGCACGGCCGACGTCATCGTTGAACGCGGGATCAGCAGCATCCACCTCTCGATGACCCACGACGGAGGCTTCGCATCGGCCTACGTGATCGCCGAGCGCGCGGCTGGAGCGGGCAATAGGGCGGAGGACGCGGGCCCGGATGCCGCACCCCTCGCCACGCCAAAGGAGGCCACCCCATGACCCGCCTGCCCGACGGGGTCATGCGCGAAGCGATCATCGACCTCAGCGCGATCGAGGCCAACGTGCGCCACCTGCGCCGGTTGACGGAATCCGAGGTCATCGCGGTCGTCAAAGCCGACGGCTACGGCCACGGCGCCGTGCGTGCGGCGGCGGCAGCGCTCGCAGGCGGCGCCACACGGCTCGGCGTCGCCGACATCGGCGAGGCGCTCGCGCTGCGACGCGGCGGCATCGATGCGCCCGTCATCGCATGGCTGCACGCGCCCGGTACTTCCTTCGACGAAGCGGCGGCGCACGGCATCGAGTTGGGCATCTCGAACGGCGATCAACTGCTGAGCGCCGCGGCTGCGGCATCCGCTGATCGACCTGTGAAGGTGCATCTGAAACTCGACACCGGACTGTCGCGAAGCGGCATCGCTCCGGCCGAACAGGCGATGGTGTTCGCAGAGGCGGCGCGGCTCGAACGGCTGGGGCGAGTGAGCGTGGTGGGGCTGTTCAGCCACTTCTCGAATACGTCGAAAAGCGAAGACCTTGCCCAGCTCGCGCGCTTTCACGAGGGTGTCACCGCGGCGGCGCTCGTGGGGCTTCGGCCGCACGTCCGGCACATCGCCGCGACGGCCGCGGCCATCGACCTGCCCGAGGCGCGGCTGGGGTGCGTGCGCGTGGGCATCGGGATCTACGGGCTGTCGCCGTTCGATGATCGCTCGTCGGCCGAGCTCGGCTTGCGCCCGGCGATGACTCTTCGTGGGGCGGTCGCGTCGACGCGACGTGTCGGCCCCGGCACCGGAGTCTCGTACGGATTCGACTACCGTGCCGACCGCGAGACGACGCTCGCGCTCGTGCCGCTCGGGTACGCCGACGGCGTGCCGCGCCAGGCATCGGGCCGTGGCACGGTGTCGATCGGCGGCCAGACTTTCACCGTCGCGGGCCGCATCGCCATGGACCAGTTCGTCGTCGACGTCGGCGACGCCGCGGTGTCAGTGGGCGACGAGGTGACCCTGTTCGGCGACCCCACCCTCGGTGCGCCGGCTGCCGACGACTGGGCACGCGCGGCCGGAACCATCAACTACGAGATCGTCACCCGCATCGGTGCGCGCGTGCCGCGGCGACAGGTGACGACGTGAGCGGCGGCATCCTTCTCGCGCGAAAGGAGCACCCATGACCCTCGACGACATCCTCGGCACGCGCGAAATCGCTTCGCCCGACGATATGCACGCCTTCGGCGAAGAACTGGGGCGGATGCTGCGCCCCGGCGACATGATCGTCCTCACCGGTCCCCTCGGAGCGGGGAAGACCACGCTCACGCGCGGCATCGGCGCGGGCCTCGGCGTGCGCGGACCCGTGCAGAGCCCGACGTTCGTGATCGCCCGCACGCACCCGTCTCTCGTGGGCGGAGCGCCGCTCGTGCACGTCGACGCGTATCGGCTCGGGTCGCCGGGCGAGCTCGACGATCTCGACATCGACTTCGACCGTTCGGTCGTGATCGTCGAGTGGGGCAAGGGCATGGTTGACGGCCTGCGAGAACAGTGGTGGGAGATCGAACTCGACCGCGAGTGGCACGGCCGCGGCGTCGACACCGCTTGCGGCACGTACTCGCGCGCGACCGAGGCGCTGGATGCCGACTCTCCGCGTGCGGTCACCGTCTCGCGGCGGCCGTAGCTGCTTGCGGCCGGCGCGCGACTGTTCGCGGCGGGGCCGCTCTCGCGCGGCCCTTGCGGTGGGGCACACCCGTCACCGACCGCTCCCGCGGCGGGCCACATCGCACCCCGCAAAAAGTTTCGTGCCCCTCACGCTGGGGACATGAGGGGCACGTGAGCCCGGCGGCGAAAGTCAGCCTGCCAGGGCGCATGGTCGGCTGGGGATCCAACCGTGACGACAACGTTACCGAACCACATTCGGATTGTATGTCGGCCGTTTGGTGGACAATCTTGCGCGACTAACCTGGAGGGGTGTTCCTCGCGATCGATACCTCCCTCGGCACCGCCGTCGCCGTCGTGGAGGATGACGGGGTGATCGCTGCGCAAGCGACCAGCAGCGACCCCCGTGGCCACGCCGAAGTGATCGGCACGCTGATCCAGCGCGCGCTCGCCGAGGCGTCGGTCGACGCATCCGCGATTGACGCCGTCGCGGCGGGCATGGGGCCGGGCCCCTTCACGGGGCTTCGCGTCGGTATCGCCGCCGCGCGCACCTTCGCGCTCGGGCGCGGCATCCCGGTCATTCCGGTCGCCAGCCACGACGCCGTCGCGCTGGAACTTCTGCTCTTCGACGCCCTCGCCGGCGGGTTTCAGGATGCCCCGGACGAACCCTTCGCCGTCGTCACCGACGCGCGGCGCCGCGAGTTCGCGTACACGGTCTATCGCGGTCTCGACGCCGACGGACTCCCCGTTCGCGTGGCCGAGCCGGCGCTCACCCCGCGCGATGACTTGGACGGGATTCTCGAAACGGGTTCGATTCTGCGCCGCGATGCGGAAGCGATTCCTGCCGGGATGCTGGGGCTCGTCGCCGCACGCGCGGTGGCGGCCGGGCGATCGGTCGCCTCGAGTGACGCCCTGTATCTGCGTTCTCCCGATGTGACGATGCCGCACGGACCGAAGAAGGTCACGCCGGCTGCGGCTGCGGGTGCGGGTGCGGCGGACGGGGGCACGCGATGACCCTGCGACGCGCGACGGCGGATGACCTCGGCGCGATCATGGCACTCGAGCGCGCGAGCTTTCCGTCGGATGCGTGGTCCGAGGCGATGATGGCCGAAGAGATCGCGTCGCCGCACGGCTGGTACATCGTTGACGAGCAGGCGGGCGCCCTTGTCGGGTACGCCGGGCTCCGCGCGGTGCGCGGGGCGAAAGACGCTGACGTGCAGACCATCACCATCGCCGAGTCCGCCCGCGGGCGAGGGCGGGGTCGCGCGTTGCTGCGCGCCCTGATGGCCGAGGCCTCTGACCGCGGCGTGCACGACGTATTCCTCGAGGTGCGCGACGACAACCCCGTCGCCCAGGCGCTGTATGTCTCAGAGGGCTTCCAAGAGATCGGCCGCCGCCCCCGCTACTACCAACCCGACGATGTCGACGCCGTGGTGATGAAGGCCGATCTGCGCGGATGGGTCGCGGCGCGGCATCCGGAATCCTCCGCATCGGCCGCAGACGCTGCGCGCGCGCAGGGAGGAGTGTGCTCGTGAACCGCACGGAACCCCTGGTGCTCGGCATCGAGACGAGCTGCGACGAGACCGGAATCGGGATCGTGCGTGGGCGAACCCTGCTGTCGAACACGATCGCCAGTTCGATGGACGAGCACGCACGCTACGGCGGTGTGGTCCCCGAGGTCGCCGCCCGCGCGCACCTCGAGGCGCTGCAGCCCTCGATCGAGGCCGCGCTCGCCGAAGCGAACGTCTCACTGAGTGATCTGGATGCCGTCGCCGTGACGTCGGGCCCGGGGCTCGCCGGTGCGCTGATGGTCGGCGTGGGCGCGGCGAAGGCGCTCGCGGTGTCACTCGGCAAGCCGCTGTACGCCGTCAACCACCTCGTCGGGCACATCGCCGCCGACGTGCTCACTGACGACGGCGCAGCGATCGAGTACCCCACGGTCGCGTTGCTCGTGTCGGGAGGGCACACCTCGCTGCTGCTCGTGCGCGACCTCACGACCGACGTCGAGATGCTCGGCGAAACGATGGACGATGCCGCCGGCGAAGCCTTCGACAAGGTCGCGCGGCTGCTCGGTCTGCCCTACCCCGGCGGCCCGCAGATCGACCGCGCCGCCGCCGAGGGCGACCCGAACGCGATCCCGTTCCCGCGCGGCCTCTCGCGCGCGTCCGACATGGCGACCCATCGCTACGACTTCTCGTTCTCGGGGCTGAAGACCGCCGTCGCCCGGTGGGTCGAACAGCGACGGGATGCCGGGGAAGACGTCCCGGTCGGCGATGTCGCCGCGTCGTTCCGCGAGGCCGTCGTCGACGTGCTCGTGACGAAGGCGCTCAACGCGTGTCGCGACTACGACGTGCCGCGCCTGCTCCTTGGCGGAGGCGTGATCGCCAACAAGCGCCTGCGCGACGTCGCCCTCGAACGTGCCGCAGCGGCCGGTGTCGCGGTGCGGATTCCGCCGCTGTCGCTGTGCACCGACAACGGCGCGATGATCGCCGCGCTCGCGTCGGAGCTCATCATGTCGGGCCGACCGGCCTCGACGCTTGAGTTCGGCGCAGACTCGACCCTGCCGGTCACGGAAATCCAGGTCGCGCGGGCATGAGCGACGACGAGCGGATGCCGCCCCCCGCCGATCCGCCGGTGGGTGCTGCTCCTGGTGAGTCGTCGCCGGCGCCCGCTGCCGAGTCGTCGCCGGCCGCGCCCGCGGCTCCTGCGCCTGAACCCGCGCCCGCGCCCGCTTCGGCGCGCACCCGGAGCGAGGCACGGCCCCGCACCGAGGGTGCTCCCGAGGACAGGCCGCATGGCGTGGCATCCACTCTTCCCGGAGCCCACCGCGGGGGCTTCACGCGCCTGCCGACCGCGCCCACCCCGATCACGTCGCAGTCGGCGCCGAAAGAGCCGGGCACTGACACGGACCCGACGCCGGTCGCGCAGTGGCTGATGCCCGCCGAAGCGCCGCCGTATCGCGGGCTCGCCGGATGGGCGCTCGGTTTCGCGATCATCGGACTCGTGGTGTCGCTGTTCGTGGGGTGGGGGTTCCCGATCGGCCTCGTTGCGATCGTGTCGGCGATCATCGCGCTGTTTCGCCCCCTCGAATCGCGGGCGATCGCGGTCTGGGCCATCGTGCTGGGGTCCGTGTCGGTGATCTATAGCGCCGGGTGGCTCATTTACGCCGCGAACGTCGCCAACATCTGGGGCTGAGCGGGCGCCGGCGCGGCGCGCGGACTACGCGGCCGCGACCGCGACACCCGGCGCGGCACACGGCGCTGCGGCCGGCGCGGCACACTACGCTGCGGCCGGATCCCGCGCGCGCTACGCGGCCGCGACGCGGTCGGCCAGGATCGCCAGGCGCTTGCTGCCGACGCGCGCGAGCAGGAGCGTCGCCGACTCGCGGCCGCGCAACACGAGCGTGCGGCGGAACCGGGCCGGATCCACATCCACGCCGCGCTTCTTGATCTCAAGCGTGCCGATGTCGTTCACCCGCAGCGACGCGTTGATCGTCGACGTCTTCATCGGCATCACCTCGCGCACCCGGAACGACTGCACGAACGGGCTCGTCACGGCGGCATCACCCGTCAGATACGCCAGGTGCTCATCGAGCATGCCCGCGTCGAGCGACCGCGCGACATCGCCGATCAAACGCGCGCGGATGACGGCGCCTTCGGGCTCGTGGAGGAACGCTCCGATCTCGCGGACGGGCGCGTCAGGGGCATCCGCTTCACTCGTGATCTCGTGTGCCGCATCGCCGCGCACCACGAGCGCGGAGCGCCGCACACCGTTGCGCGCGAGGGGCCCCGACCACAGGACGAGCTCGATCGTCGACCCATCGGCGCTCACCCACTGCGCCTCGACGTCATCCGGAATCAGCGCGCGATCGAGCCCCGGCCCGAGCTTCACGCCGGCGGGCATGCGGCGCGCGAGATCGAACACCCAATCCAGCGATGGCGACCAGTCTTCAGGGCGCGTGCGCGATGTCTCGCTGTGGCCGGCCGTGCGGCGCGCGGGATCAAGCCACGCCGCATCGGCGAGGGAGAGATCGGATGCTTCCGCTGACCCCTGCTGCACCGTCACCGCGTCGCCGAAGGGCGCCAGGTTATAGGCCGCGATGGCGGCGGTGACCTCGTCGACATCCACCGCATCGACGTGTAGCCCGAGGCCCGCGAGCCCGAGCGCGTCGCCGCCGATCCCGCAGCCGAGGTCGGCCACGCGGGTGGCTTCGGCATCGCGGAACCGTGCGGCGTGGCGTGCGGCGATAGGGAGCCGCGTGGCCTGCTCGAGCCCGGCGCGGGTGAACAGCATCCGCCCCGCAAATTCGCCGAACTTCGCGTGTGCCTTCTGCCGTAGCCGGGCCTGCGTGACGACCGCCGAGACCAGGTCGGGGGAGTGCCCGCCCGCGCGCAGGCGCGACACCGTGCGGGCTGCGTCGTCGGTGCTGGTGATCTCGCCGACCTCGTCGAGCAGGCGCAGCCCGTCGGGGGTGAGCAGCGCGGTGAGCTCGGCCATTTCCATCCCGCCAGCCTATCGACGGGGGATCGCGGGATCTGCTCGTGCCACATTGTGAAACGAGTTGGCACTCACGTTGCATGAGTGCCAGCGCTTGCCTACACTTGCCATTAGCACTCTCGGTGTGAGGGTGCTAACGAGTCTTCAGTCTCAAGGAAAGAAGAGGTAGACCGTGTCGGTTTCCATCAAGCCGCTCGAGGACCGCATCGTCATCAAGCAGGTCGAGGCCGAGCAGACCACGTCCAGCGGTCTGGTCATCCCTGACACCGCCAAGGAGAAGCCCCAGGAGGGTGAAGTCGTCGCCGTCGGCCCCGGCCGCATCGACGACAACGGCAACCGTGTCCCGCTCGATGTCGCCGTCGGTGACCGCGTCATCTACAGCAAGTACGGTGGCACCGAGGTGAAGTTCGGTGGTGACGAGTTCCTCGTCCTGTCGGCTCGCGACGTCCTCGCGGTCGTCGTCCGCTAGTTTCGCGCTTCGCGCGACGAGAGGGTCGGATGCTTCGGCATCCGACCCTCTTTTCGTGCGCGCGCCGTGCTGTGCGCCCGCTCACCTGACGCCCGCGCCCGCTCACCTGACGCACTTTGTGCCTTGTGGGCGAGCGACCCGGCGTGTTGTGACATATGAACGGGGCGGACGATACCCGATGGGCTGCCCGCGCGCTCGTATGGCGCACTTTGTGCCTTGTGGGCGAGCGACCCGGCGTGTTGTGACATATGAACGGGGCGGACGACACCCGGTGGGCTGCCCGCGCGCTCATATGGCGCACTTTGTGGCTTGTGGGCGAGCGGCCCGGCGTGTTGTGACATATGAGCGGGGCGGACGACACCCGGTGGGCTGCCCGCGCGCTCGTATGGCGCACTTTGTGGCTTGTGGGCGAGCGACCCGGCGTGTTGTGACATATGAACGGGGCGGACGATACCCGATGGGCTGCCCGCGCGCTCATATGGCGCACTTTGTGGCTTGTGGGCGAGTGACCCGGCGTGTTGTGACATATGAGCGGGGCGGACGACACCCGGTGGGCTTCCCGCGCGCTCGTATGGCGCACTTTGTGGCTTGTGAGTGATCGGCCCGGCGTGTTGTGACATATGAGCGGGGCGGGACGTTCGTGGCGTGGCCCGCTGTGAGGGCAGGAGACTCGCGGCGAGGTCGGGATCAGGCGAGGCTCGAGGGGAAGGAGGGGCGCGTGGCACCGCCCCGGCGGGGTGCTCGACACGGCGCGTGGCAGGGATCATACGAAGGTCGGCAGATCGCGGATGGGCGGGCGTGGCATCCATGAGTCTTGAAGGCGCGCTGCGGCCGTAGGCTGGCCCAGTGAACCGAGCCGATCCCGTGAGCCAGGATGACGCGCGCGAGCGCACGCTCGGAGGGATCTACGCATTCTCGGCATACCTGCTGTGGGGTGTGCTGCCGCTCTACTTCTTCCTGCTCGTGCCCACCGGGCCGTTCGAGCTGGTGGCGTGGCGCATCGTCCTGTCGCTGATCTTCTGCGCGCTGCTGATCACGCTCACTCGCAGTTGGCGACGGCTCGGCGGCATCATGCGGCAGCCGCGCCTGCTGGCGCTCACGGCGCTGGGCGGCGCGCTGATCTACGTCAACTGGCAGGTCTTCATCTACGCGGCCCTCACGAACCACGTGATCGAGACGAGCCTGGGCTACTTCATCAACCCCATCGTCACCGTCCTGCTCGGAGTGCTGGTGCTACGCGAGCGTATGCGTGTGACCCAGTGGGTGGCGATCGGTATCGCCGCGCTCGCCGTCGGCATCATCATCGTCGGGTACGGATCGTTCCCGTGGATCGCGCTGACCCTGGCGGCATCCTTCGGCACGTACGGACTGGTCAAGAAGAAGTACGGACCGAGCGTCGACGCGGTCAGCGGCCTGACGCTCGAGACGGTGTGGCTGACGCCCCTCGCCGGCATCGTGCTGGTGGTCGTCGCGAACACCAGCGGGCTGACCATGGGCGCGCACGGCGCGTGGCACACGGCGCTGCTGTTGCTCGTCGGGGTGGCCACCGCCGTGCCGCTGCTGTTGTTCTCGGCTGGTGCACGTCGCGTGCCGCTCACCGTCGTCGGACTGCTGCAGTTCGTGGCGCCGATCCTGCAGTTCCTCATCGGGTTGCTTGTGTTGCAAGAGCCGATGCCGCTCGAACGCTGGATCGGTTTCGCGTTGGTGTGGGTCGCGCTCGCCGTGCTCACGGCCGATTCGTTGCGGGCCGCGCGGCGCTCGCGCCGGCAGGTTCCCGAGGCGCCTGCGCCCATCGGCGACGTGGTCTGAGCGCGGTCAAGTCCCGTCGTGTGGTGTCATTCCTGCTGTTGCCTGGGGGTGGTTGG
>NZ_JAPEHV010000020.1 GCF_028823665.1 Microbacterium sp. C7(2022)
AAAAAAAAAATGAAAATCTATATCTATCTATCTATCTCTCTCTCCCTATATATCTGTATATATAATATATATATATATATTATATATACATGTGTGACGTTTGCATTAAACAATCCCGTGAAAATCAGTTTAGTATTCAGAGTTATGATTGATTAAATGCATTGACACTTCATTGTACCTGCAGACAGATTACACTGAGTGGAGCGGGTGACCGGTCCAAGATGGCGGCCCCACGTCTCGTCAGCGCCAATAGGCAGTAGCGGTCGATGCGGCGTCTACTCTTTATATGTCTATGCCGCACACTGTTTACTTGCGCAGTGCTTGTCTGATCACACGAGGAGTGCAGTGAGAGCCCGCAGATCAGATTTGGGACAGACAAAAGGGTCTCCCTGTCTGTCTTTTTATCATAGCCTGTTACCATTGCTGGCATACTCAGTGGCCTAAGTTATTCTTTAAGGTTATGTTGTCTAGAATATGTACATTACAATACTGTCTTTGTGGGTAATAGGCCTATGTTACAGTTTTCACTTGTACTGGAAACAAGATGTTTATGAGTTGTGGTGAGCTTTGGTTGTGTTAAATTGTTGTATTCTTCTTAACTGTCCCCTTCCAGGCTCAGGCAGATGGTGATCAATCCACAGTTCCCTTGATACCACATAAGTGAGTCATTTACCATTTACCTTTTGTACTGCTGTGTTCATTTGGTAGCTGTTCTTGTCTTAAAGAAGTTAAATGATTAAAAGCTTGATAATTAGATAGATTTTTGC
>NZ_JAPEHV010000021.1 GCF_028823665.1 Microbacterium sp. C7(2022)
AATTGCAACCAGTCGTCCTGTCCCTGTAGCTGAAAACACCCCCATAGCATGATGCTTCCATCACCATGTTTCACTGTTGGGATTGTATTGGGCAGGTGATGAGCAGTGCCTGGTTTTCTCCACACATACCGCTTAGAATTAACGCCAAAAAGTTCAATCTTCGTCTCATCAGACCAGAGAATCTTATTTCTCATAGTCTGGGAGTCCTTCATGTGTTTTTTGGCAAACTCTATGCGGGCTTTCATATGTCTTGCACTGAGGAGAGGCTTCCGTCGGGCCACTCTGCCATAAAGCCCCGACTGGTGGA
>NZ_JAPEHV010000022.1 GCF_028823665.1 Microbacterium sp. C7(2022)
CCCCTGCTTGCCCTCCGAGATCGGACGAGATCGAGCGCGTTGAGGGTGGTGTGGCCGTAAGCGGTCGCCGACGTGACAAACAGCCCCTTCAAAGATGCTGTGACATAAGGTTTTGGTATTCTCTCTATATGGGCAGAAAGTGCAGATTGTCAGGAAACAAAACAAATCCTGTTGCTAGAAGCAAAAACTGAGCCGTTACAACAGTCTGCGGCCCCTCTCAGCGCTACATGATTATGGGATATGTTTTTAAGAAAATAAACTTTCCACGTGTTATGCTCCATCATAGTTTATGAAACCATCACATGTTTTAAATGTAAAATCGAAATCTGCAGACTTGTGGCCATAACAATCACAAACGTAGTGGAGTAAAAAGTCCAATATTTCCCTCTGAAAGGAGGTGGAGTAGGAAGTGTAGGTAGCATGGAATCGAAATATTCGAGTGAAGGATAAGCAGCATACGTGTACTCATGTACGGTAAAAATACTTAATTAGACTCCAGCGCTGCGATAAACAGTCTTTATCATTCATTCATGTGGGGAAATTGTATGACTGTAATCAGAGCTCCTTGCCCTGGAACTTTTACAAATATGTCAATGTCCCCAATGGACGGAAATACACACAGATAGCCGCGATGATGCTAATCCACGTCTATAAAAAGACTGTTTTGGTCCCAGCGCTGCAGCTTACGGCCACACCACCCTGA
>NZ_JAPEHV010000023.1 GCF_028823665.1 Microbacterium sp. C7(2022)
AGGTTGAGTTGATTGATTGAGTTGAGTGCATGATTTAGTCTTGGAAGGAGTATTGAGCACCGAGCGGGTGGGTGAGCTACCCCAGAACTACGTTGCCAGCGTAGGATGGTTGTGCTGCTAGTCAGGCGACCCAAGTCCCAAAAGTGGACATTTCTCTTTGGATCCGAGAGAGAGAGGTTGATCGTCCTTTACCTTGGCAAGTTTAGGATGGACGTGGCAACGACGTCGGATCTTTGTGCATCACCAAATATAAGGTGATGGGATTGGATGTCGGTTAGAGAAACTTCCAAGCAAAACCTTTTTCAGAGCATATGATGTTTTCTAAACTGAGTTGCATAAATGAGTCTATTTTCAAAATGCATGTTTTCTAAACTTAAAACTTGCATGAGTTATTTGAGTTGAGTCTGAGTTGAGGAGTTGAGTTGAGTTATGAGTTGAGGAGTGGAGTTGAGAGAGTTGAGTTTACTTTGAGCTTTCACTTACATTACCAGTATATTCCATGTACTGACGTCCATTTGGACCTGCATCATTTTATGATGCAGATACAGGTGATAGAGGACTTCAGCACGCGCATCGTTGAGGTTCTGAGCAGTACATTCCTCAGAGCTTGGTGAGCCCTCCTTGCTTTTCGGAGGAGCCAGTTTACTTTCATTTTCATTCGAGTATTTTTACTTTATTGATTGGGTGTCCATGGCTTGTC
>NZ_JAPEHV010000024.1 GCF_028823665.1 Microbacterium sp. C7(2022)
AAAGAAGATAATAAAACAAAAGAGGTTAGCTCCATGGTATAACTCCTTAACCCGCAAATTAAAAGAAACATCGCGAAAATTAGAAAGGAAATGGCGTTCCAACAAACTGGAGGAATCTCATTTAGTTTGGCAAGATAGTCTTAGAACATACAGGAAGGCCCTCTGTAATGCCAGAGGAGCCTATTACTCCTCACTAATAGAGGAACATAAGAACAACCCCAGGTTTCTTTTCAGCACTGTAGCCAGGCTGACACAGAGTCAGAGCTCTGTTGAGCCATGTATTCCCAGAGCTCTCAGTAGTAATAACTTCATGAGCTTCTTTGATGATAAAATTCTAACTATTAGAGAAAAAATTCATCATCTTGTGCTCTCAGCTAGTTCAGATACATCTTCGAGTACAGGAATTTCAGGAACCTCAGAAGCAGCTGTAGAACCAGATTTATATTTAGACTGTTTTTCTCCAATTGACCTTTACCAACTAACTTCAATGATTTTTTCGTCTAAACCAACAACCTGCCTCTTAGACCCCATCCCAACTAGGCTGCTTAAAGAAG
>NZ_JAPEHV010000025.1 GCF_028823665.1 Microbacterium sp. C7(2022)
GCTAGTAATGATGTGTGTTGTAATGTCAGCTAACGCTGCGTCAGAGCTATATAGCTCTGAGCTAGCTGAACTATATTATGGACATAACGTGTCTTACTTTTGTCACGTTAAAGTTGAGGAGAAACTTTAGTGTAGCGGTCGCGGGCGTGCTCGTCACGTGCACGCGCACACCCGCTGTCGGAGTTGATTTTTTTTTCTGAGGCCAGTCATCTATGAGTACTCACTCACGATGAGAGACTGATCCCGGCGGTTTGTGAGTTTCCATGAGCAGGAGGGCATTCACATGGCAGAACATCAGAACAAGTCTGGATGTATCATTTTATTTTACGCTCGGCTGTTAAGTTAGGACTATGCTAACTTAATGTTATTTTATTTAACCCTCCTCACTTAACACTAGTCATATTTGTAGCCATGTCGTTCTGTGAGCCAAGGAGTTGCTGACTCTGGTTGTCTTCCTAAGCCTGGCCTGCTGTCTCATGTGAGCCAAGGAGTTGCTGACTCTGGTTGTCTTCCTAAGACCGCTTGGCCTCCGACTT
>NZ_JAPEHV010000026.1 GCF_028823665.1 Microbacterium sp. C7(2022)
CCGTCTGTATGCGATGGGAAATCGACAGGATTAAGAGGTGGCATGAGATGTTGTGACGGGTATGCTTCGAGTCTTTACCCTTGATTGTTATACTTTGCTTGATCCGGGTGCAACTTGTTCTTTTGTGACACCTTATGTGGCAGATAGATTTGAGATTCTTCCTGAGTGTTTACTTGAGCCATTTTCCATTTCTACTCCGACTAGTGAGCCTATTCGAGCTGAGCGAGTTTACAGAGACTGTGTAGTGTCCATCTATCATAGGGATACTCTTGCTGATCTAATTGAGTTAGAGATGGTTGATTTTTATGTGATCCTTGGCATGGATTGGCTTCACGCCTGTTATGCCTCTGTTGATTGCAGAACTCGAACTGTCAAATTCCAGTTTCCGAATGAGCCTGTTATTGAGTGGAAGGGAGATGCTATGGTGTCGAAGGGCAGGTTTATTTTCTACCTTAAGGCTAGAAAGTTAATCTCTAAGGGATGTATCTATCATCTCGTGTGAGTCAAGTTTGATGATGTTGAACCTC
>NZ_JAPEHV010000027.1 GCF_028823665.1 Microbacterium sp. C7(2022)
AGTGGGTCAGTGATGGATTTGAGGTGGGACAGCACAAGGCGCTCAAATGACTTCATTACCACAGAGGTCAGGGCGACGGGTCTGTAGTCATTAAGTCCTGTGGCCCTTGGCTTCTTGGGAACAGGGATGATGGTGAAGGTATTTTTAGAGCTGGTTCACTCTAACAAGAAGTTTCAGGAGACCGGGATGTCTTACACAGGAATATTTATTGAAGCTCGATCGAGGAGAAAAGGGAAACACCACGTGTGAATCACAGCGTACTGCTACCCAAATCTGAAGATGGTGTCCTGAAGCTCAGTATTTAACCTTCCCCAGAACTGATAAGTTCCGCTATATCCAAATAGGGTTATTCCTAACTCAGTCTGTCATGTGTGATGACTCTATTGGATATCAGATCCAAACAAGGAAAGACGTCAACCATTGCTGTCCTAGCAACAGCATAGCCTCTCTACAGTCTCTCTTATCCAGCGTCAACAACCAGGCTCCAGCCTGTTGTGTCTAACCCTGAAAACAGAAGATA
>NZ_JAPEHV010000028.1 GCF_028823665.1 Microbacterium sp. C7(2022)
AGAATGGACTCACCGATGGGGGTAGACACCTCAATTGGTTCACACAAAATTTCGGGGCATGCATGGAGCCTATTAGCAACAAATGGAGAAATGAAGGAAAGAGTGGCACCCGGGTCCAACAAAGCATAAACATTAAGATCATATACTTTCAACATACCGGTAACAACATCGGGTGCTTCATCCGCTCCTTGCCTCATTTGGAGGGCATAGAACCGGTTATGGCGTGGAGCGCCCCCTGGTGGTCCTCCTTGAGCATTTGGGCCTTGAGGATGGCCATCTCTTCCTTTCGCCGGACAGTTGTCACGCCCCAAGCCAAGGCCTAGGCGAGACACGGCGAATGGATAGCCCGAAGGCCACCCAAACAAGCCTCTTAGCATATCATTTGCACATCCTTGGTTTTATGGAAGCATAGCATGATAATTATACATATAACACATAATTCTAGGGGAATTGGGACTTTGGACTCAAGCTATGGGGATGTCATAGGGATAGGAATTTCCTCATCTCATCATCAAATC
>NZ_JAPEHV010000029.1 GCF_028823665.1 Microbacterium sp. C7(2022)
AAAAAAGTTAATTCAGTGACACCCGACAATTGACGCACATCCACGCGAGCGGAGCGAGCTGTCAACGGCTGTGAAAACAGTTCAGTACTGCTTCCGCTCCATGGAACACAGGTCCTCCCCTTTAAGTGGCGGGCTTAAATCAATTAATAGGTTATTATTAAAAAGTCACATTCTATTAACAAATGATCCCTTCAAAAAAGCAAAACAGGGAATAGACAAAATAATGTCAACGCTTAATGTGCAAGGATTTAAACTCTGAATACTGAGCACCGCTACAAGGCTGGTCCGAGATCATTTGTTGTGATGCCAGTCATTAAAGTTCCGTGACTTTAATAACACAGCACCAAATGCTTCATCTGTGGTCAAATTAGATCAGTCAAAAACACAGCAGAATTATTTAAAGGGTCAACAGGAACAACATGGACAATCATGAGGACAAATGGCCAACGCATCAACAAGAGGAACAGTGATTCCAGGTGGAAACGAGGTTGACGAATGGAAACTGGTAT
>NZ_JAPEHV010000002.1 GCF_028823665.1 Microbacterium sp. C7(2022)
GTCTACAACGCCGAGGACCCCCGCGGGAATTGACACCACGCTATGGGACTCACCCTGAGGGCGCTGCATCGTGTGGGCGTGCTTGTCGAATCGACGAGCCGTTGGGAGCTCGCGGAGCACCAGCATCCCGTCATCCCGCCCCTCCTGGAGTACAAGAAGCTCATGCGTCTGCAGTCGGCCAACGGTTGGGCGTGGCTGGACGAGTGGGTTTCGGATGGACGGTTTCGCCCGGTGTACGTCCCGAGCGGCGTGGTCACCGGCCGCTGGGCTTCCTCCGGCGGGGGAGCGCTGCAGATACCGCGCGTGCTACGCGAGGCGGTTCGTGCGGATCCGGGATGGACACTCGTTGTCGCTGATGTAGCGCAACTCGAACCGCGCGTACTCGCGGGGATGTCGGCCGATACAGGACTTGCGGCCTCCGCACGCGGCCAAGACCTCTACGAGGGCATCGTGGCGCGCGGCGCACTGGCCTCGCGTGCCGACGCCAAGTTGGCGATGCTCGGGGCAATGTATGGGGCCACGACCGGCGAGTCTGGGCGTTTGGTGCCGAAGCTGCGCCGCACCTACCCCCGTGCCATGCGCCTGGTGGATGACGCGGCACGTGCGGGGGAAGACGGCGGCATCGTCTCCACGTGGCTCGGGCGCAGTTGTCCTCCCGCGTCCGCTTCGTGGCAGCTCACCCAAACCGGGGCCAGCGAGGAAGCGGCATCCGATCTCGAGATCACCAATGCGCGCCGTCAAGCGCGCGATCGGGGCCGCTTCACGCGCAATTTCGTGGTCCAGGGTACGGCGGCCGAGTGGGCGCTGATCTGGCTGGCTGATTTGCGGGCGCGGCTTGCGGCGCTGCCTCCCGTTGCCGAGGTCCACGCGGCGCCGCGGTCGGGTCCGGTGTTCTCGCGCGGAGCGCATCTGGCGTTCTTCTTGCACGACGAGGTCATCGTCCACTCGCCGCGAGAGCACGCAGATGCCGTGGTTGATGCGGTCCAACGCGCGGCCGAAACTGCGGGGTCACTCATGTTCGGGGCGTTCCCGCTCGACTTTCCCCTTGACGTCAGTGTCGGTGCGTCGGCCACGAAGACCTGACTGGGGAGCGCTGGGTGCTGCCGGTAGACTGTGGGCGAATGGGTCGGCTGGATGGCCGCGTCGCGACGGCTCGCCGTACGCGCCGAGGAACGTCCGGGCTCCGCAGGGCAGGGCGGTGGGTAACACCCACCCGGAGCAATCCGCGAGACAGTGCCACAGAGAGCAGACCGCCGGGCTCGCCCGGTAAGGGTGAAAGGGTGGTGTAAGAGACCACCGGGGTCATGGTGACGTGGCCCGCACGGTAAACCTCGCCCGGAGCAAGGCCAGACAGGGGATGTTGACGCGGCTCGCCGAGTCCCCGGGTAGGCCGCTGGAGCGGCATGGCAACGTGTCGCCGAGATAGATGGTCATCGAAGGGGCATCGCCCCGGAACAGAACCCGGCGTACAGGCCGGCCCATTCACTTATCCGCTTTTGATCAGGTGTTTCCTGATGCCTTGTGTCGGGTAGTCCGCAGGGAGTCCGCAGAATCTGCGAGTAGCACCGAGTCGACCGCGTCGCGTGTTCGATCGTCGGAGTCCGGCCACAGGTGGCTATAGGTGTCGAGAGTCTCCGTTGCGGACGCGTGACCGAGTCGTGCTTGCACGGTCTTCACGGACTCGCCGAACCGGATCAGCAGACTCGCGTAGTAGTGCCTGAGCGCGTGCAGACCCGTGCCTGTCGCCTCAGTCAGCCCCGCCGCCTCGCGCGCCTCAGCGAACAGGTGCCAGAACCTCGGGCGCGTGATCGGCTGGCCACGGTACGTGAAGAGCAGACCGTCGTCGGCGATCTCGTGCGCGGCGATGTGCTCATTCAGCGCCGCGACGACGACACGGGGGAGTGGTACGACCCGGTCTGAGGCTTCGGTCTTGAGTGGCCCGAACTCGGCAGTGCCTTTCGCGCGTGTCACGAGTTGTCGATCGACCGTTACGGCAGGGTTCCGGCCGAGTAGTCGCACTCGATCACGCGTGACGCCCAACGCTTCACCTGGTCGCAGTCCAGTGCCCGCGACGAGCACGATTAGAGCGCGCAGCTCATCGGGCACAGTGTCGCGCAGGGTCGCTACCTGCTCGAGCGTGAGGGGCGTCGCCCGCGTCTTGCCGGCTTTGGGCAGCCGCACGTCGATGCACGGGGACTCTGAGAGCCGCTTGTCGCGCACAGCGGCCTTGAATATCGTCGATACGACCTTGTACGTCAGTTCGACCGTTGAGGGCGCGAGAGCGGCCCTCCCGTCGCCCTCCGTGCTCATGCGCTTCACGAGGCCTTGAATCGTCGACGGCCGGATCGACGCGAGCGGCATGCTCCCGATCACCGGATACACATGCCGCCGAAGCCGGCTCTCGTAGCTGTCCGCGGTCTGCTTCCGATGGACCTGAGACGCGCGCCAACCCTCGGCGTACTCGCGGAATGTCACGCGCCCCGCGCGCGGGTCGACGTACTGGCCGGTGACGACGGATGCTGAGACTTCCTCGAGCCATCTTTGCGCGTCGCGCTTGAGCTTGAAATGGCGGGCGTGCTCTCGGCCCGTGGCGTCTCGATAGCGCGCACGCCAGACGCCATCATCCCTTTGCTTGATGCTTGGCATGTCCGCGCTACGTGTTGGCGTTGACGCGTAGGCCGCGAGCCTCAAGCGTGCTCGTCGTCGGGTCATCATGCGGCGCTTTGCCGCCGAGCTCAACGAATGCCGTGAGTATCGACTTATAGGAGCGGGACACCCGCCGGTGTTGTTCTACGGCATCTCTCGCAGGATCGGGCGGCGCGAGCGCTCCCGAGATCATCGAGTGCGCGGCGTGCGCTCCGCCAGCGATGTCGCAGATTTGGTCAACCAGGAACCGAATTTCCTCGCGGAGGGCAATCAGGTTGTCTGTTTGCGCTATCAGTGTCGTCACGTCATTTCCGACGTCGCTCTCGCGTGGCATCGATGATTCGCCGATGTATGCGCTCCGAACGCCGTAGTTCGTAGTCGTCCACCCGTCGAAGTCTGTCGGATCAAACGGCCGGTCGATCGGCAGCACCAGGGCGAGCGGGGCGACGCCGAGCGCATTCGCAATGGATTCGATTTCACGCCAGGAAGCATCCTCGCGGCGTCCGGTCTCGATGTTCGTGATTACCGAGCGGGTGAGATTCGCTCGCTCTGCCAACTTCTCCGCGCTCAAGCCGCCGCGTTTGCGGTACTTGGCGATTCGCTCACCGATCGTTTCTTGAGCATGTGTCATGGAGACACAATAACAATCAATGTTGCGCCATGACTACCCGCCGTGTACCTTGTGTCTAGAAGACGCAAAAAGTCGCGATCTGAGCGACTGGAACACACTGAGAGGAACTTCAATGTCCACGCCCCGCTTTTATTTCATTCCGGAGGTCGCGTCTGAGCTCCGCCGCTCTGAGGCAGCCGTCCGCTGGCTCATCCATACCGGCGCGCTGTCGTCGACCAAACTCGGGGGCCGTCGCGTAGTGACCGCCGCGCAGCTCGACGAGTTCTTCGCGAGCGCGGCCTGATGCGTGGCCACCGCGTCGCCATAACCCACAACGAAGAGAGCAGCCCCGCTGCAACGGGACTGCTCGACGACACGAATGGAGAATCCAATGTCTAAATCAACGATAGCGCGAAACAAGGACAGTGCGCTTGCTGCACTTTCGCGCGTCTCAGACCAGGTCCACCCCGGCGACCGCGCTCGAGCCGACGAACTGTTCACTGAGCTTTTCGCCGTGGTTGCGAAGTCGACGCGAGCGCGTGAGTTGCGGCGACCCGCCGACGCGACCGTGCACCTCGCCGATCTCGACGGCTGATCAGTGGGACACGGTGAGGTCAAGCGCATGAAGGCGCTACTGCTCGACGCCGCCGTGACCAGCCTTGAGCGCGCCGTGTTGCTGGACATGGCCGCGGCCGTCAAAGACGGATCGACGGTCTATTCGTGGGGCCACGATCGGCTTGCTGAGGCGATCGGTAAGCGTCCCGGCTCACAAGCCGCGAAGTCTGCGCTGAGCGTCCGCATCATCCCCTCGCTCATCACAAAGGGGATGATACGAAAGCAGTCGGCGGCGCACCGTAGCCACCGGGCAGAGTACGACCTGTCGATCCTCTCGCGCCCTGTGGATAACTCGACAATGGGTACCGGTGCCCAATCTGGAATGGGTACCGGTTTCGAGTCGGAATGGGTACCGGTTTCGGGTGGAATGGGTATCGCCCAGACCGGTACCCCTCCACCAGACACCACCAAGGCAGCGCCACGCGCCCGCGCGAGCGCGAGCACCACCCTCGCCCGCACCTGTCCCGTTCATCCGAACTGGGATCACGACGACCCGTGCCGACGATGCGGCAACGACCGCCGTGCGTTCGAGGCGCACGCAATCGAACGGCGACCAGCGACGATGAGCGAGCCGACGACACCCTGCACGGATGGGCACGCATTCGTCGCGACATCGGGCTACTGCGGCCGGTGTGGTGTCCGCGACGATCGGGCGGCGGCGTGAGCGCGCCCAAACCCGCGAACTTCGATGCCATGTCTCGTGCATGGAACGACCCGACAGCGTATGCCGCCGAGTTGGCGCGGTACTACGCGCAGCTCACAGACACCGGTCACGCGCCGCATCCCCGCGACCTGACCGTACCCACAAAGGAAGGAACACTCTGAATGCCCCCTGACAGCAAGACCGAAAGCCACGACAGCGATCGCGCTGAGAGCGCGGGGCGCGTACTCGCCGCGTGCCTCGTGCTCGCCGCTGGCGACGTAGAGCGACAAGCCGATCTCATCCTCGCCACATGGAGCCGCGACATGACCGATAGCGAATCCGCGAGCGCGGTGAACACGGCGCTACTCAACCTCGCGTGCGGCTACGTGTCGAAGCTGCTCGAATTCGCTGACGACGACGTCGCCGAGGCGATGCGCGAGCAAGCTACGCACGTCGTCAGCTTCCAAACCCTGACCGACCAGATCAGCGACTATTTGAAGGACCAGTCATGAGCACCGAAGCCCCCGAAGCCCCCGAAGCGCCGGCACCAACGCCCACGCCACCGAAGGCAGCCGAAGACCCCCGCAGCACCGGCAACGCGGAAGCCGCGAAATGGCGCACCAAGCTCCGCGATAAGGAAGCCGAGATCGACGCGGTGCGCACCGAGCACGACGCAACAGTCGCTGGACTCCGCGACAACATCACCTCACTACAACGGCAGGTCGTCACCAAGATGATCGAAACCGACAACAACCTGCCGTACATGCACAATCCGGCCGACCTGTGGGAGATCGGGGACGTCGATGTCTCGACGCTCACCGACGACGCGGGGGCGATCGACCCGGAGCGCGTCACACAAGCCATCGAGGGTTTGGCAGAATCGCGTCCCTACCTGGTGGCAGAGCGCCCACAACCCGATTACCTCGCTCAGGTGATCGGCAGGATGACATACGCGTCGCGCGGCTCGGGGACTGGCCAGCAAGCGGCGGCGAAAAAGCTGCTGAGTTTCGACACGTAGTCGCACGTAGCTACGACTGTCGCCACCTTGTGATAACGTCAAGGTGGCGACAGTGTTTCGAGCTAGTGCTCACACTTTCGACCACCACTCCCCAGAGGGGAAGTCGGGGACCGCAGGACGGCCCGACCAGTACACACCGCAGGTCTGCGAAGTACAGGAACCCCTCTGTCATGTCGACACTCAACATCCTCCGTGGTGAGGAATCCGGCCCGCTCCTTATCGAGCCGCTCTCCAACGCATCCGTAGCGATGCGCGTCTCTCAGGTCATCGCCACCGACCAAGAGCGCTACCGCATCCCGAAGATCGTCTCTGACCCCACCACCGCGTGGATTGGTGAGAGCGAAGACATCCCCGAATCCGATCTCGCCGCCGAGAACGTCAGCACGACCCCCGCAAAGGTCGCGGGAATCGTCTTCATCCCCAACGAGCTCGCCGAAGACACCACACCGGCCGCAGCCGAGATCATCGGAAGACGACTCGTACAGGGCGTCGTCCCGAAGGTCGACGCCGCATTCTTCGGCATCGCCCCCGACGAGGAAGACCCCGACTACGAAGCGCACCGACCCGCGGGCCTCGAGTCGATCAACGTCGCAAGCCTCAGCCACGTCGACGCGGCCCCCACAAGCATCGACCCGTTCATCGACGGACTCGCCGCCGCCGAAGCGGAAGGCGCGGAACTGACGTCATGGGTCATGCACCCCGACACGGCGAAGACACTCGCCAAGCTCAAGGCCGGCACCGGAAGCAACGTTCCCCTTCTCGGGACCGTCGAGGCCGGAACACGGCGCGTGATCCAGGGCGTGCCCATCTCGACGTCACCCCACGTCACCCCGGGAACGGTCTGGGGCATCCCCGAAGACCGCTCGATCATCGTCGTCCGTAAGGACGTCGAACTCATGGCATCCCAGCACTGGGGATTCAAGAAAGACCAACTCGCTGTCCGCGTCGTCGCGCGCATCGGGTTCCTGTTCCCCGCAGCTCGCTCCCTCGTGAAAATCTCACAGGCAGCCTGATCGTCGTGGGTACTCCGGGTATCGCGCGAGAACGCGCCGGCGGTCTGCCTTCCCCGTCGTCAGGAAAACCCCCCGGACTCCCACGCACGCGCGCTCTGACAGCGCGCACCGTGAGCGGGGCGCACGCCGCGCCCGACGTCGCCCCGCTCACCCTCAACCACCGGGCCTCCACCCCCCGCCCCACCCCACCCGGAAGGCCGCAAGCGTTCTGCCTCTCGCTGTGCGCGCGGGTTCAGGGGGTGTCGCGACAGGCAACCGGACGCACCGCCCCGCGGAATGCCGCGGTATCGCGACGCGTGAGCAGTGCCCGATGGATGCGAGCAGTGCTGTGAGCAGTGCAAGCATCGACGATGCCGTCACCGACTTTCTCGCTGGTCGTGGCGGTTCGGCGACAGCTGGCGCGGTGGTCGCGCACCTGGCCGACCTCGGTTTCGCGGCGTCGACTGTTCGCCGGGCTGCCGATCGCGTCGTGGTGAAGTCACGGCAGGGGAACACGTTCATCTGGTCGCTCCCTGCCGTGCCGACCATCCCAGACCCAGACTCCGACGCCACAGACAGCGACCGAGTCGCCCTCGAGGCCCGCGCGTTCGCTCTCGGCATCGATCTGAACGACTACAACTTCCCCGTCCTCACAGACGAAGAGCTACAAGCCCTCGTCGAAGACGAAACGGAGGCACAAGCATGCCCGACCCCCTCTTCGCGGGTGAACCGCTCGCCGAAACCCTCAGACGCCGCACAGAAGCGGCCATCAACCTCGCGGCACTACTGACCGCGGCCGACCTCGCCGACGCGCTCGACGAAGCGCTGGTAGACGATCTGGCCAATACAGCCGACCTCGCCCCCGTCGCTGTCGATTGGGGGTCGCCTGATACCGACATTGAGGCGACGCACGGTCAGCACATGCGGGCGGTTACCACGTGGGCCGTGTCCGACTCGTGGCCGCTCAGTATGGTGCCATCGCGTCGGACGCTTACCCGTCCTTCGGTCGATGTCGGCCGCGCCGGAGGGCACGTCATCATGACGATAGAGGCCCCACACGTCACCGCCGGCGACGTGATCACCGGCCACTCGCTGACGCGTCGATACGTCGACGCGCACCTCAACGCGATCGCCGCAGAGGTCGACGCGTGGCGCACCCTCCATCGAAAGCGGGTCCGGGTCGCCATCCAGTCTCGCCGCGCACTGCTCGACGACGTCGCCGCATTGAGCGACTCCGCAGCGCTGGGGGCGATCGCGCCATGACGTACAGCCCGGGTCGCAACATCGGCCGTGTCTCCATCCGCGTTCTGCCCGATACGCGCGGATTCAACCGTGACCTAAAGAAGTCACTCACGGAGATATCGAAGACCACTCACGCCAGCATCCACGCGTCGATCGCGAACCCCAAAGAGTTCGAGCACGAAGTAAAGAAGATGGTGCGCGAGGCCAGTCGGAACAAGGTCGACATCACGGCCAACGCGTTCACCGCGACCGCGGCCGCACAACTCCGGTACACGGCTCGGGACCGATTCGTAACGTTCTTCGCGAAGGTGAACGAGACATCACTCAAGAAGGCGTCGACGACGCTCGCAGCGCTGTCTGGCGCTCGTCTCGCGTACACGTGGGTAGACGACCTCGCTGACATCGCACGGAACCTTGACAAGAACCTGCCGAAGATTCTCGGTTGGACTACGGGGATCACGTCGCTCGTCGCGAGCCTGTTCGCCGCAACGTCAGGGCTCGTCGGTATCGGCGCTGGCATGTTCTCCATCACGCCGGCGCTACTCGTCCTCCCCGGACTGGTGCAGAACGCGGTCGGATCGTTCATCGCACTGTTCGTCGCGTGGCGTGACGCCGGCGACCAACTCGCGCCCCTCGCCGACGGGATGAACGAACTCGGCGAGATCATCAACACGACGTACTGGGATCGTGCCCGACAGCCGATCCTCGACCTCGTCAACGGGCTCATGCCGCAGCTCCGCAACGCGTTCCGTGATCTCTCGGAAGGTGTCGGCGACTTCACTGGCGCGCTGGCCGACGCGTTCGGCCGTGAACTGTCGGGCGGTCGACTCGAGTCGATCTTCAAGGGCATCGCCGACGGTTGGCGTGTGCTCGGCACCGGTGCAGACGGGTTCGCCGGTGCGATCGTGTCGCTCTCCCAGATCGCCGCGACGTACACGCCGCGCCTCGCACGTTGGTTCGTGCGTCAGGCCAACACGTTCGACGCGTTTCTCAAGAGCATCGCCGAAGACGGGCGGCTCGACTTGTGGATGGAAGGCGCGATCAAGTCGATGTACGACCTGTGGGATGCCACGACCGGTATCGCCGGTGTGTTCGAAGGCATCTGGATCGCAGCGGAATCGGCAGGATCGGGCGGACTCGCCGGGTTCGCCGACCTCATGCAGACGTGGGAAGCCACCGTCAAGAGCGCCGACTTCCAACGTGGCCTGTCGGCCGTGTTCCGCGGATCGTACGACGCCATGTCGTCGTTCGGTGACGCGATCCGCGCCGTCGGCCGACTCGTGTCCGATCTGGACTCCGCGTTCGAGGGGTTCATCTCCGCATCCGGTGGGTTCCTTGGTGGACTCGTCGAGGCCGCGGCAGACGCACTGAACAGCGTGTCGGTCGAGGTCGGACTCGAGGGATTGTCGAGCGGTCTGCTCGACGCGCTCGAGGGCATCAAGCCGTCCCTGCAGCCCATCGCAGACACGTTCGGCGACTTCCTCGGGCTGCTCGGCGACCTCGCGGCAGAGTTGCTCCCGACAGCAGTAGGCGCGATCAGTGACCTTATGCCGGCGGTTTCGTCACTCATGGGCACCGTTGAGCGTGTCCTGCCGGGTCTATCGGATGCCGTGACATCGGTCGTCGACTCACTCGCGCCGGCGATCGAAGACCTCGTCGACGCGCTCGGCCCCTCGCTCGAGTCGATCTTCGGAACGCTCTCGGAAGCCCTCGAGGACATCGGCCCCAAAATGGCTGATCTCGCCGACGGCCTGTCACCCGCGCTCGTGACCGCGATGGATGCACTCGCGACCGCGCTCGACCCGATCACGAAACTCTCAGGCGGGCTGCTTGAAATTCCGCAGGTCGCTGGCGAGGCACTCAAGAACGGGCTCGGCTGGCTGTTCGACGATGCAGAACTCGACCGGGTCGTCGACGAGATCAAGAAGAACGGCGGTTGGACGGGCGACTTGTTCAACTGGGCCGACAGCACCGACGACGCAGCTCAGCGTGCCGCGGCCCAGCGAGCCGTCGCCCAGTACACGGCCCTCATCGAAGCCGAGTTCGCCGAGAAGGGTGCGAAGTCGGGGCAGAAGATGTGGAACACATTCTTGGGTTCCGGCGCATCGGCTGAGACGAAGCAAGCAGTCAAGCAGTCCTTGGCAGACCTTGGCATCGAAGTGTCCGATCTCGGTATCAGTGGCGGCGGCGGGTTCTCCCGCGGACTCGCACAGGGCATCACGGGCGGACTCCCCGGCGTCGAGACAAGCATGGGTGGCGTCAAGTCGAGCATCGACAACTCGACGTCGACGGCCGGTGCATGGCTCCGCGGCCGGGGCGGTCAAGTCGTCGACGGATTCCGCACAGCGGCCGACGGTCGAGTGCCCGGTGTCGCGCAGATGTTCGGCGGTATCGGCGGTCGACTGTCCGCAAGCATGGGCGGGTCGAGCACGTGGCTCCGCGGCCGCGGTAGTCAGACGATGGGCGGGTTCAAGGCCGGTGCTGACTCCCGCACGAGTGCTGTCAAGGGTGTTTTCTCTGGTCTTCGCGGTTCGATCACTGGCACGTTCAGGAACCCCCTCGGGTTGCTCTGGTCTGCCGGTAACTCGATCCTCGGCGGGTTGCTCAACGGGCTCCGGTCGAAGTGGGGCGAGATCACGTCATTCGTGGCCGGTATCGCGCCGTGGATTCGGGACAACAAAGGCCCGGAAGCCTACGACCGTCAACTGCTCGTCGAACCCGGTGAGTGGATCATGAGCGGCCTCGAGCAAGGACTCGAGCGTGGCTTCGGTCGCGTTCAGTCCCGTGTTGCTGGCATGGCCGATCAGATTCGTGGTGAGTTCGGCACCGCGCTCGGTTCGGGCATCAGCGACGGTGTCTCGTCGACGATGCGTATCGCTCGCGCGGCAGCCGCCACGTCGCCGGTCAAGCAGAAGCAGACCGAGTACGCGACCGACGGTGACTCGTCGGCGGCTCCCGTGCAGGTCACGTTCGTCAACCCAGTCGTACGCGACCTCGAGCAAGAGGCGTGGGAGGCAGCACAGATCATCGGGGGTGCGCGTGTCTAGGCGGGCCGAGTCCGCAAAAAGTCCGCAGAATCTCCAGATGAGCGCAAATGCTGACAATCAACCTCATGTAGCGGATTGTCCTCTGACCAGGCATTAGTCGCGCGCGTCAGTCAACCTCAATCAACCCCAATTACCCTGGATCAGTTCCCGGCGTACAGGCCGGCCCATTCACTTTTCCGCCGGCGCAGCGCTGCGACGGGAGTCAGGATGACAGCGACAATGCCGCAGCGCCGATAATCCCGGCGTTGTTGCGGTGCACCGCCGGAACAATGGGCGTCTTGAGTTCGAGGAGCGGTAGGAACTGGTCGGCATGCTTTGACACGCCGCCGCCCACGACGAACAGATCCGGGCTGAACAAGAACTCGATGTGTGAGTAATACCACTGCAGACGCTTCGCCCACTTGCTCCACGACAGTGAGTGGCGCTCCATCGCGGAGTAGGCGGCGTAGGCTTCGGCATCCTTCTTCGCGCTCGCGCGCTGCACATGCCCAAGTTCAGAGTTGGGGATGAGGACGCCGTTGTAGAGCATCGCAGAGCCGATCCCCGTGCCGAGCGTTGTCAGGATCGTCAGGCCGGGCTGGTCTTTGGCGGCGCCGTAGCGGACCTCGGCGACCCCAGCGACGTCGGCGTCGTTCGCGAAGTGGATGTCACGCCCCAGGCCGTCTTCGAAGAACTTCTCCGCTTCGAAGCCGATCCACTTGTCAGAGACGTTCGCCGCAGACAGCGTGCGGCCGTTTTTGACGATGGCGGGAAACGCCACGCCGAGCGGCACGGACGCATCCTCGACCCCGAGACGCGTAAGAACTTCGGTCACCGCCACGAGGACATCTTTCGGCTTCGCACCGTCGGGGGTCGCGACCTTCACGCGGTCGCTGACGAGTTCGCCTTTGTCGAGATCGACGATTCCTGCCTTGATTCCCGTTCCGCCGATGTCCACGCCAACCGCACGGTTCGTCTGATCTGCCATGTGGTCAGCATATCGAGCGCGGCGAGACAGTCGGCAAGCGGCCTGGCTAGGATCAGTTTCACGGCGCGATCGCGCTGTGTGTCGAGGGGGTCTCCATGGCGAATGGCAGTGAGAAGTACTGGTACAACACCAAGACCGAGCAGGTCGAGTACGGCTACGAATCCCCGTCCATCGATCGCGTGGGGCCGTTTGACAGTGCGGAGGATGCCGCGCGGGCACCCGAGAAGCTCGCGGAGCGTGCTCGCGCGTGGGCCGACGAGGAGGCTCGCGACGACGCGTGGGGCTCGCACTGAGTGTCGGCCATCGCAGCTGAGGCCCAGTAGTCTGGCTATGGCCGCACCGGCAGTGGAGAGGATGCGATGGATAAGCAGCGTGACTTCGTTCTGAGGACGATCGAAGAGCGGGGTGTCAAGTTCGTCCGGCTGTGGTTCACAGACGTGATCGGAACGCTGAAATCGGTGGCGATCGCGCCCGCCGAAGTGGAAGGCGCATTCACTGAGGGTCTGGGCTTCGATGGTTCGGCGATCGAGGGCCTGACTCGCTCCTACGAGTCGGACCTTCTCGCTCACCCCGACCCCACCACCTTCCAGACGTTGCCGTGGCGCGGAGAGATTGACCCGACCGCGCGCATGTTCTGCGACATCACTACGCCCGACGGTCAGCCGGCCGTGTCAGATCCCCGCCACGTGCTCAAGCGCGCTCTCGCCAAGGCAGCCGACGCCGGCTTCACGTTTTACACCCACCCCGAGATCGAGTTCTACCTGCTGAAGTCGTCAACCTTCGGCCCTGAGGGGCCGCAGCCGGTGGACTCCGCAGGCTACTTCGACAATGTTCCCGGGGGCACCGCACACGACTTCCGACGTCGCTCGGTCCGGATGCTCGAAGACCTCGGCATTTCTGTCGAGTTCAGTCACCACGAAGGTGGGCCCGGGCAGAACGAAATCGACCTCCGCTACGCAGACGCACTCGCCACAGCGGACAACATCATGACGTTCCGAACCGTCGTCAAAGAGGTGGCGATCGAGCAAGGCGTCTACGCCACGTTCATGCCGAAGCCCCTGAGTGGGAAGCCCGGCAGCGGTATGCACACGCACATGTCCCTGTTCGAAGGTGACGTGAATGCGTTCTATGAAGAAGGCGCCCAGTACCAGCTCTCGAAGGTCGGTCGGCACTTCATCGCGGGACTCCTGCGCCACGCGAACGAGATCTCGGCCGTCACGAACCAGTTCGTGAATTCGTACAAGCGGCTGTGGGGCGGCGACGAAGCCCCGAGCTTCATCTGCTGGGGACACAACAATCGCTCCGCCCTCGTTCGCGTGCCGATGTACAAGCCGAAGAAGGGCGGGTCCTCCCGCGTGGAGTACCGAGCGCTGGACTCGGCGGCGAACCCGTATCTCTCGTACGCGCTCCTCCTCGCTGCCGGCCTCAAGGGGATCGAAGAGGAGTACGAACTGCCCCCCGAGGCAGAGGACAACGTCTGGTCGCTGAGCGACGGAGAGCGGCGCGCGCTCGGCTACGCTCCGCTGCCTGCGAGCCTCGACCACGCGCTGGAGTACATGGAGGAGTCTGAACTGGTCGCCGAGACTCTCGGTGAGCAGGTCTTCAACTACGTGCTGCTGAACAAGCGTCAGGAATGGCAGGCATATCGCTCGCAGGTGACGCAGTTCGAACTGCAGAACAACCTCGAGATGCTCTGAGTTCGCTCGGCTGACGCATGTCTGCAAGCGAACGCCCCGGGTCTTCCCTCACTCCGCTCGCGCGCCACGGGTTCAGCGATCTCGCCGCCGCCGACGAGCGGCTAGACGAACTCAGCACCCTTGTGGGGGTGGACCGCTCGCGTGTTCTTTCCGCGGTGAGCGACGTAGGCGATCCCGATGGCGCCCTCTATGGCGTCCTGGCCATCGCGCGTCGCGATGCCACCCCGATCGTTGACATTGCCCATCATGAGGTGGGTTGGCGCGCGCTGTGGGCGCTACTAGGGGCGTCGACGGGGTTCGCAGACTTTTTCCTCCGGCATCCAGACGAGATACGCGAACTCACGGACGCCGGCACCGCGTTGCCCTCGAAGCAGCAGATGCACGACACGATGCGGGATGCGATCGGCGAAGAGGGCGGGTTCGCGGCATCCGGTTCCGAAGACGCGTGGATCGCGCTGCGTGTGAGATATCGCCGGATTCTCGCGAGAATCGCGGCGTTCGACCTCCTGAGTGATAGCCCGATCGATCACATCGGGACGGTGGCTGCGCGACTTGCGGATGCCGCGGGTGCGGCGTTGGAGGCATCGCTGAGCGTGGCCCGGACGAGAGTCTCGGGTGGTGTCGCTGGAGCGGGCTTGTTTGCCAAAGAGCATGTCGCTGCGACGTCACTCGCCATCATCGGAATGGGCAAGACGGGCGCGCGGGAACTGAACTACATCAGCGACGTGGATGTAATCTTCGTTGCCGGTGCGGCCGAAGAGACCATGGCCGAGTTGGGTGAAAGCCGTGTCGTTGATATCGCCACGAGGTTGGCCGTGCAAACGATGCGTGGCGTATCCGGTATCGAAATCGAGCCCGGTCTCTGGGAAGTCGATGCGAACCTTCGACCTGAAGGAAAGCAAGGCGCTCTCGTGCGCACTCTCGACTCGCACTTGGCGTACTACGACCGCTGGGCGAAGAGCTGGGAGTTCCAGGCGCTGCTGAAGGCCCGACCGATTGCCGGCGATCCTGCTCTCGGTCAGGCGTATGTGGAGGCTGTCCAGCCGAAAGTGTGGACGAGCGCTGCACGAGACAACTTCGTCGACAGTGTGCAGCGCATGCGCGAGCGAGTCACGGACCACATTCCCGCCGACGAAGTCGCCGTGCAGATCAAGTTGGGGCCCGGCGGCATCCGCGACATCGAGTTCACCGTGCAATTGCTGCAACTGGTGCACGGGCTCTCGGACGAGCAGATTCGTCAGCGCGGCACGCTTGATGCGCTCGACGCACTTGTTGCCGAGGGGTACATCGGGCGTGTCGAAGCATCCACCTTCTCCCAGGACTATCGCTTCCTGCGTCTCCTCGAGCACCGAGTGCAGCTTCGCCACCTGCGACGCACACACTTGATGCCGACCGAGGCTACCGATCTTCGCGTTCTTGCACGGGTGTCGAAGCTCGCCGAAACCGGTGAGGCCGTGTGGGCGCGCTGGGAGCAGGTCAAGCGCGAGGTACGTGAGATCCATGTCCGTCTGTTCTATCGACCGTTGCTGTCGGCCGTGGCTGCGCTCCCGGCTGAGGAGCGCGTACTCACAACGGAGCAGGCGCGCGACCGCCTTGCGGCGATCGGTTTCGCCGACCCGGCTGGTGCACTGCGTCACATCGGCGCTTTGACAAACGGCCTGAGTCGAAAAGCCACGATCCAACGCCATCTGATGCCGGTCATGATTCGTTGGTTCGCTGACGGCGTCGACCCGGACTATGGGCTGATCGCCTTCCGACGACTGAGCGAGCGGCTGGGCGACACCCATTGGTTTCTGCGGATGCTACGCGATTCATCCGGTGCGGCCGAGAGCCTGTCACACGTTCTCGCCGGGTCTCGCTACGTCGGTGAGCTCATGGAATGGATCCCGGAGTCGGCAGCGTGGTTTGACGAGCCTGAGCAGTTGCGGCCGCGGACGGGGCCCGCGCTGCAACAGGAGGCGCGGGCGATCCAGACGCGTCACAAGCACATCGATGATGCGATGCGGGCTGTGCGAGCGCTGCGACGCAGAGAACTGCTCCGCACGGCCATGGCGGCAATCATCGGCACCATCACCATCGAAGAGGTGGCCGCCTCGCTGACGACCATCGCTGAGGTGACCATACAGGCGACGCTTCGCGCGGTGCGGCGTGAGGTCGTCGGGCCCGATGATGAATCGCTCGACTTCTCGGTGATCGCGATGGGACGCTTCGGCGGAGCAGAACTCGGCTTCGGGTCGGATGCCGATGTGATGTACGTCTATCGACCCAACGACGTGGACCCGCAGCGTGCGGCGGACCTCGCCAACCGTTTGGTGAGTGAGCTGCGCAAGCACTCTGAGGATCATCGTGTGCCTCTAGACCTCGATGCGGACCTCCGCCCCGAGGGACGCAATGGGCCGATGGTACGCACGCTCGACTCGTACGCCGAGTATTACCGGCGCTGGTCGCTGTCGTGGGAAGCGCAAGCGCTGCTCCGCGCGCGCGGGGTCGCGGGGAGCGTGAAGCTGATCGCTTCGTTTACGGAGCTGGCCGATTCGGTGCGTTATCCCGTGAGTGTTGACCCGCAGGGTTTACGGGAGATCAAACGCATCAAGGCCCGTGTGGAGAACGAGCGTCTGCCGCAAGGCGTAGATCCATCGCGCCACCTCAAGCTCGGCCCGGGGACGTTGAGTGACGTTGAGTGGCTGTGCCAGATCATTCAGCTGGAACACGCGCACGCGCATCCTGCACTGCGCACCACTTCCACGCAGGAAGCGCTGAGAGCCGCCTCCGCCGCCGGATTGATCCCGGAGGCTGCCCGTGACCACCTCGAGGCTTCCTGGCGCCTGGCGAGCCGTCTGCGTTCGGCCAATACGCTGCTGTCGGGGCAGACGAGTGACGTGTTGCCGGCCGACCGCAAGCGGCTGGACGGCATCGGGCGCTTGCTCGAGTACCCGCCGCGGTCGGCGACGGCTGTGGAGGAGGACTACCTCGCCGCCGCACGCCGGTCGCGCCGAGACTTCGAGAAGCTGTTTTACGGGTGAACCCGACACATGACGAGGGCCCCGGATTTCTCCGGGGCCCTCGTCATTGCGGTTATCGCGGCGGTGTCAGATCAAACACCGAAGTACAGCTCGAACTCGAACGGGTGCGGGCGCGCGGCCAGCGGCTTGATCTCGTTCTCCATCTTGTACTCGATCCACGTCTCGATCAGTTCGGGCGTGAACACGCCACCCGCGAGCAGGAACTCGTGATCAGCGGCGAGTGCATCCAGCGAGTCCTGAAGCGAGTTCGGGACCTGGGGGATGTTCTTCGCTTCCTCGGGGGGCAGCTCGTAGAGGTCCTTGTCGACCGGCTCGTGCGGCTCGATGCGGTTCTTGATGCCGTCGATACCGGCCATCAGCTGCGCCGCGAAGGCGAGGTAGGGGTTACCCGAGGCGTCGGGTGCGCGGAACTCGATGCGCTTTGCCTTGGGGTTGGTGCCCGTGATCGGGATGCGGATCGCGGCCGAGCGGTTACCGGCGGAGTACACCAGGTTCACCGGCGCCTCGTAGCCCTTCACGAGACGGTGGTAGCTGTTGAGCGTCGGGTTCGTGAACGCGAGGACCGCGGGAGCGTGAGCCAGGATGCCGCCGATGTACCAGCGGGCGATGTCCGACAGTCCGCCGTAGCCCTTCTCGTCATAGAACAGCGGCTCGCCCCCGTTCCACAGCGACTGGTGGGTGTGCATACCCGAGCCGTTGTCGCCGAACAGCGGCTTCGGCATGAACGTGGCAACCTTGCCCCACTCTTCAGCGGTGTTCTTGACGATGTACTTGAACTTCAGGATGTCGTCTGCCGCGTGCACCATCGTGTCGAAGCGGTAGTTGATCTCCTGCTGGCCACCGGTGCCGACCTCGTGGTGTGCACGCTCGAGCTCGAGGCCCGACTCGATCAGACGGAGGCTGATGTCGTCGCGAAGGTCAGCAGTCTTGTCCACCGGCGACACGGGGAAGTAGCCACCCTTGAAGGGGGTCTTGTTGGCGAGGTTTCCGCCTTCTTCGACGCGGCCGGTGTTCCACGCGCCCTCTTCCGAGTCGACGGTGTAGAAGCTCGAATTCTGCTTCACTTCGTAGCGGACGTCGTCGAAGATGTAGAACTCTGCCTCGGGGGCGAAGAATGCGGTGTCGGCGATGCCCGTGGACGCGAGGTACTTCTCGGCCTTCTTGGCAACCTGGCGCGGGTCCTTCGAGTAGATCTCGCCGTTGCGCGGGTTGTAGATGTCGAAGACCATGATCAGCGTCTTCGCCTCGCGGAACGGGTCGAGGTACGCCGTCGACACGTCAGGGATGAGCTGCATGTCGGATTCGTGGATGTTCGCGAAGCCTCGGATCGAGGAGCCGTCGAAGAGCTGGCCGACGGTGAAGAATTCCTCGTCGACGGTCGCTGCCGGAATGTTGAAGTGCTGCTGAACACCAGGCAGATCCGTGAAACGGATGTCGAGGAACTTGACGTCCTCGTCCTTGATGAACTTCAGGACCTCGGATGAATCTTTGAACATTAAGGCTCCAGAGGTAGGGCATCGGGATTGCCGCGACTGAACGCGGACCTTCGTGCACGGTACCGTCGGGGCATTGCCTCGCAGTGACCGCTTTGTTTCCGGCATGTTACAGGCGTCTGGATACGCTTGTGGCGTGAGTGACGTCCCCCTCGAGTATCCCGGTGAACGACTCGGCCTTCCCGCAGAGGGCCGAGGTTCGATCGGCACGCTGGGCAGGCGCGTGGGCGCCCTGTTCGTTGACTACGGTGCGGCATACCTGATCTCAGGCTTCTTCGACTGGGACCCGCTCGCGATCCTGACGATCTTCGCGGCCATCCAGATCGTGTTCTTGCCGACACTGCAAGCCAGCCCAGGGCACAAGATTTTCGGGCTGACCTTGCGTCGGGTGGACGGCGCATGGGTCGGGCCCTGGCGACCGGTCGTGCGCACCGCACTGCTCGTTCTCGTGATTCCCGCGGCGATCTGGGATGCCGACCACCGAGGACTACACGACAAGGTCGCCGGTTCCGTCCTCGTGCGAGCCTGACGCGATCCGTCAGCGCGGTCGCGGCGCGCGCACCTTCGTGGGGTCGATGCCCTTCGGGATCGGCAACGACGACAACGACTGCGAAACCGAATCGATGCGCTTGATGACCGCTGCCATGGTGGCTCGGTCGACCTTCTTCGGAAGCCCCTTGATGGTGGGAGCCAACTTGCCGATCGGCACCTCGTCTTCGCCGTGTCCGATGTAGAGGACCGTCACCGGTACTCCGGATGCCACACGTTGCACCTTGGAGCGTTCGTCGGCCACGAGGCGGGTCAGTCGACCGCGCGCACCCTCACCGACGATGACCACGCCACCTCGACCGATGGCGCGGTAGACGGCCTCCTGCGTTTTGGGGTTGACGCCCACCGGCATCTCGCTGGACTGCCAGTGGCGCCCGAGAGACGTGGAAAGCACGTGCCCGGCGCCCCCGGGCATCCCGTCGAGCCGGCGATACATGGCGTGCGTGGACAACCGTGTCATTGTCATCAGTCCGCCGAGGATACCCAGCATGAGTCCGGTGAAGCCCCACAGGATGATGCTCCAGATCGCGACAGGCGGAACGAGGAACCCGACTCCGACACCCGCGGCGATTCCGAGGATGAGAACAGCGATCAACAGGAAGGGCAGCCAGGGGAATGCCTTCTGGGTGAACGTGTAGAGGGTGCGGAGCTGGGAGAAGAAGCCGGGACGCTTCTCCGGAACGGTACTGCGGCTGGACATGCCCTACAGCCTACCTTTCGTGCGGCGTGCCCACGGCTCCTCCCCAGATGCCTGGCGCCGTCGAGTTTTCCACGAGACGATGGCTTGGCGCGGTGGGAAATCGCACCCGCGACAAGGTGGAGGCACCATGCCACACTCCCTGGGAACCACCGCAGACGCACTCACACAGGCCGTGCGCCCGATCCGACCTGTGCGGGGCGGTGTCGATGCGCCATGGGATGGCATGCTCGTCGCCGTGGCGGGAGAGGAGCGTCGGCTTTTCGTGTCCACGGAGGCGTTACCGACACAGTGGCACGGATGGGCGGCTGACCCGGATGGCCACCTTATGGGAGCGCTCGATGTGGCGCGTCGTCCCGACGGGCACGACGCCATCCTGCCCGCGTGTAGCGAGCGTGTCACCGAGTTCATCGCGCGCCGTCGCTCAGCTGGTGCTGACCTTTCCGACGGTGAACGTGTGACGCTGGCGATCAGCGTGCTTCGCGCAGCGGCCGAGCTATCGGACGCGGCGAAGGACAGCGCGGGACCCATCCAGCAACCGCAGGGCGAGTGGTGGATCACCGACGACGGCAAGCCCCTCTTGGCCACGGCTGTGGGCTCACAAGGGGCCTTTGACGCGTGCAACGAAGTCCTCACGCTGATCGCGCATCAACACGATCACCGGTGGGCGAGAGGGACGGAAGCCGTATCGCCGGCAACCCGGCCATACGAGTTCGAGGAGCGCGAAGCGCAGGTGTTTGCGATCGCAAACCCATGTGCGCTCGCATCATCCCCGCTCACGCCGGTCAACTACGCCGCGGATGCGCCGCCGGACGCTCCCGCGCCGGCCGCCCACAGGGCCCCGCCGGACCCACCTACGTCGCTCCTTCACCGATTTCTTCGCCACATCGACAACGACGTTGCCGATGCCGTCTCTCGTGCGACGACGGCGGTATGGCGTGCCGGCGCCCGGCCGACCGCACGCCGAGCGGGTGCACCGTGGCTGGTTGCGGCGGTGGTCGCCCTGGTGATCGTCGGTGTGGGCTGGCTGTGGCCTGAGCCTGCGCCACTCGCACAGGCAGAGGGGCTGGACGAACCCACAGTGGAGCCGGCCGTGGATCACGTCGATGCGGACGCGTCGACCGGGTCAAAGGCCTCGCCATCGGGCGCTGACCCTGGGACGGACCTCGTCGCGGAAGCGGAAGCTCTCGTCCGCGCCTTCCTCGCGTGTGAAGAAGATGAGCGCTGCCGAGACGCGGTCTCAACACGGCAGGGCCTGGCGATTCCGCGAGGTAGCACGCTGACCGGTTCGGCGAGAGAGGATCTGGTCGTGGTTGATGACTTCGGTGGGGTGGCGGTGCTGCGCGCGGACGCAGCGGGTGACGATCAGGCCGCTCAGATCGTCGTTATCGAGCGGACGGACGAAAAATGGCTGTTGCGCGACGTCTATGACGCCGCGCAACAGCCATGATCCTCAGGGCCGGGGCCGAGCTCAGATGCCGAGCGAGTCCTCGAACGCTGCGGTCTCGAGGCGGTTCTTCACCGCACCGAGGAACCGGGCAGCATCAGCGCCGTCCACGACGCGGTGGTCGTATGAAAGCGCGAGGTACACATATGAGCGCACCGAGATGGCATCCTTTCCATCCACCGAAACCACACCCGGTCGCTTGACGACGATGCCGGTTCCCAGGATCGCCGTCTGCGGCAGGAACACCACAGGAGTGTCGAACAGCGCGCCCCGTGAACCCGTGTTGGTCAGTGTGAACGTACCGCCACCGAGCTCGTCCGGCTTGAGCTTGTTGTCACGCGTACGCGCAGCGAGGTCAGCGATCTCGTGAGCGATCTCAGCCAAGCTCTTGCTTGCCGCGTCGCGGAGGACGGGCGTGAGCAGTCCGCGCTCGGTGTCCACAGCGATGGACAGGTTCTCAGTCGGCGGGTAGACGATCTTGTCACCGTCGACGGTCGAGTTGATGACGGGGAACGCCTGCAACGCTTCCGCGGCGGCCAGCGCGAAGAACGGGAGGAACGACAGCTTGTCGCCTGTCTTGGCGAGGAAGTCGCCCTTCACAGCATCGCGGTAGTTCGACAGCTTCGTGACGTCGACTTCCACCACCGTTGTCAGCTGGGCGGTGGCCTGCATCGAGGCGACTGCCCGCTCGGCGAGTACCTTGCGCAACCGCGACATCGGCTGCGTGGTACCGCGTAGCGGCGACACCTCGAGAGGCGTGTGGGCGGGGGTGGGTTTGGCGCTCTCTGCCGGAGCAGCGGTCGAGGCCGCCTCCGCAGCCTTCAGCACGTCCTCCTTGCGGATCCGACCGCCAACGCCCGTTCCCTTCACCGACGAGAGATCAACATTCTGCTGCTGAGCCAAACGACGGACCAGGGGAGTGACGTACGCGACCGGGTCAGCGTCGTCCTTCAGCGCTGCTGCGGCTGGTGCTGCGCTCGGCGCGGCGGGAGCGGACTTTGGCTCCGCGGTTGCGGCTGCCGGTGCAGGAGCTTCTGCCTGGGCCTCGGCGGCCGCGGGCGCAGCCTCTTCCTTCGGCGCGGCAGGCTCCTCGGCCGCGGGCTCTTCCGCTGCGGCCGGAGCAGGTGCGGCGGCGGGGGCTGCCGCGCCGTCGCCGATTCGGGCCAGTACGGCACCGACCTCGACGGTCTCGTCCTCGGCGACGACGATCTCCTGAAGCTTCCCGGCAACGGGAGACGGGATCTCGGTGTCGACCTTGTCGGTCGAGATCTCGAGCAGGGGTTCGTCAACGGCCACATCGTCGCCGACCTGCTTCAGCCAGCGGGTGACGGTGCCTTCGGTCACGCTCTCACCGAGTTCGGGCAGGACGACGTCCTTTGCGCTGCCGGCAGAGGAGGTGCTTTCTGCGGCAGGTGCGGCTTCAGCGGAAGCCGACTCGGGCGCGGGCGCCTCGCTCGCGGCCCCGGGCTCTGCGGCAGTGTCTGCAGATTCCGCCGCGGGTGCGTCGGCGGCGCTGCCCGCCGAAGACCCATCTCCGATCTTGGCGAGGATGGCACCGACTTCAACGGTCTCATCCTCGGCGACGAGGATCTCTTCGATTACACCACTAACGGGGGAGGGAATCTCGGTGTCCACCTTGTCCGTGGAGATTTCGAGCAGGCCCTCGTCCGCTTCGATCGTGTCGCCGACCTGCTTGAGCCAGCGGGTGACCGTTCCCTCGGTGACGCTCTCTCCGAGAGCGGGGAGGACCACGGAAGTGCTCATGACGATGTCTCCTTCGGAATGTAGTTCGGATCTAGCTTAGTGACGACTGCGTGCATCGACGTCAGATCGCATGAAGCGGCTTGCCGGCGAGCGCCAGAAAGGCTTCGCCGAGCGCTTCGCTCTGGGTCGGGTGAGCATGGACATAGGGGGTGACGTCTTCGGGGTGGGCTTCCCACCCCACAACGAGTTGAGCTTCAGAGATCAGTTCGCCGACCCGATCGCCCACCATGTGGACTCCCAACACGGGACCGTTCTTGGCACGCACCACCTTGACGATACCGTTCGTTCCCAGGATGTGGCTCTTGCCATTCCCCGCGAGGTTGTACTCGTAGGTGGCGATGGAGTCTGCGCCGTGCGCGTCGATGGCTTGTTGTTCGGTGAGGCCGACCGATGCGACTTCCGGGTGGGAGTAGGTGACCCGCGGCACGTGCTGGTCCGGGACGAGCGCCGGATTAAGGCCGGCGATCTGTTCCGCGACGAAGATGCCCTGTTGGAAGCCTCGGTGGGCCAATTGCAGTCCCGGGACGATGTCGCCGACGGCCCACACATGGGGAACAGTTGTCTGCAGGTGTTCGTCGGTCACAACGAAGCCCCGGTCCAGTGCGACGCCCGCGCCTTCCAGCCCGATGCCGCTCGTGCGGGGACCGCGGCCGACGGAGACCAGAACGTAGTCCGCGCTCAGCGTGGTCCCATCCTCCAATGTCACCTGAGCCGCGTCGGTCGTCTGCGCCACAGACTCGACGCGGGCCGACAGATGGGACGTGATGCCTCTGCGGCGGAAGGCGCGTTCCAATGCCTTGCGGGAGGAAGCATCCTCGTTCGCGATGAGGTGATCGAGCGCTTCGACGATCGTGACCTCTGCCCCGAGAGATCGCCAGAGACTCGCGAACTCGACGCCGATGACTCCGCCGCCCAGCACGATGACGCTGTGCGGCACGCTCTCCAGAGCCAGCGCGCCCTCGCTCGTCAGCACACGCCCTGCCACGTCTACGCCGGGCAGAGTGCGAGAGAATGAGCCCGTCGCGAGGATGACGTCAGTCCCTCGCAGGACGCGGTCTCCGACCTGCACGGTGGCGTCGGAAGCAAGGTTGCCCGTGCCTGTGACGACCGTGATTCCGCGGTGGCTGATCAACGATTGCAGGCCCTTGTACTTGCCCCCCACGACACCATCGCGCCACCGCGCGACGGCCGGCATGTCGATGCCCTCGAGTGTCGCGGTAATGCCGATGGACCCGGAATCCCGGATGGTGTCTGCGACCTCCGCTGCGTGGAGAAGGGCTTTCGTGGGAATGCATCCGCGGTGCAGGCACGTACCCCCCAGCTTGTCTTCTTCGACCAGGGCGACGCTCTTTCCTAGTTCCGCGGCGCGGATGGCCGCTGCGTACCCGCCACTGCCCCCGCCGAGAACGACGACGTCGAACTCATCCGCGGACATCAGGACGCCGCCCCCGTCAACAGGTGAACGAGCGTCCTCACTGTGGTGCCGGTCGGCCCCTTATCGGTGAAACCGTAGGGCGTACCCTTGTGTGATCCCGAACCCGCGATGTCGAGGTGCACCCAAGGGATTCGCGGCGAGTCGGGTTCGTCACTCCCGCGGCCGACGAAGTGCCGCAGGAACAACCCGGCGAACAGTGAACCGCCCGAGGGGTCGCCGATCTTGGCGTTCTGCAAATCCGCGATGGGCGAGTCCAGTTCGTCCACCATGTGCTCGGGGAGCGGGAGCGCCCATGCCAACTCGGCGACGTGCGCGGCAGCGGCAAGGTAGTCCGAAACCGCACCGTCGTCGCCCATGACACCTGTGTGTCTGTTTCCCAGCGCGACGCTGATCGCTCCCGTGAGGGTGGCGACATCGATGATGAGGTCAGGATGCTCGCGGCTGGCGGCTACGAGACCGTCGGCAAGCACAAGTCGGCCTTCCGCATCGGTGTTCAAGACTTCGACAGTGGTGCCGTCGGCAATGCGCACGACATCTCCGGGGCGTGTTGCTCGACCGGATGGCATGTTGTCGGCGATGCAGAGCCATGCCGTCACTGCGACCGGGGCCTGGAGAGATGCGACTGCTCGCAGGACCGCGAGGACGGTCGCCGCACCGCACATGTCGTACTTCATGCCGACCATGCCCGCGGGCGGCTTCAGCGAGAGACCGCCGGTGTCAAACGTGATCCCCTTCCCGACGAGAGCGACGTGGCGCTCGGCGTGCTCCGGGCGGTACGCGAGGCGCACCAGGCGCGGGGGGCGGTCCGATCCTTGACCGACGCCCAGAATTCCACCGAATCCACCCTCGTGCAGAGCGACCTCGTCGAACACCTCGACGCTCACGTCGAGTCCGGCGACTGCTTCCTCGGCGCGCGTGGCGAACTCCACCGGCCCCAACCACTCCGCCGGGATGGTGACGAGGTCCTTGACAAGCGCGACCGCGTCGGCGACTGCCCGGGGCCGCGCAAGGTTGACGGAATCGACCGGTGCCGTGCCATGGACAACGACGCGGTTCGCGCGGGTCTTGGGTGCCCGCGACTTGTAGTCGTCGAAGCGATATCCGCCGAGCGCGGCGCCTTCTGCGAGCGGCTCCCATGCCGCCGAGCCGCTCCCGGGCGCCGCTATCGCGACGGTGGCGAAACCCGTCAGCGAGCGGATCGCGGCACCGACGGCATCCCGCAGCGCTGCATCATCCGGATCCGACCCGGTTCCCACCACGGTCAGTGGCAGCGTCGTGGTCTCTGGCGCATAAACGCGGAGCGTCGTCCCGCGAGCACCGGTGAAGCCGACGGCAGTCAAGGACTCTTGGAGTCCCGGCCACTGGTCGAGATTCGGCGGTGATTCACCACCGAGGGGCGGAAGAGCCAGAACAATCGCGTCCGCAGCTGTGTCGCGGATCGCATCGGTCGAGTATTCGAGGTCGGGGTGCGACATGCTCTCCATCCTAGGGAGGACCGTGTTCGCTCTGAGCGGCACACGCCCAGACCTGCACCTGCGTGCGGATCGTACGATGGGAGCATGCCCGATCCCGCTTCGATCTATGAGCGCGCAGTTGCTGCGCCACCCGTGCCGCCCGGGCTCCCGTTGGTCATCGCGCTGACAGGATTTGCGGACGCCGGCAATGCGGTGAGCCAGACTGTCGATTATCTGCGCGACGAACTCGATGGCAACCCGTTGGTGCGTTACGTCAATGACGCGCTCTTGGATTACCGCGCTCGACGCCCCCTCGTCGCCTTCGACGGCGACCGACTCACCGATTACCGCGCGCCGCGTCTGGAACTCGCGCTGGTCCACGACAGCTTGGGGCAGCCATTCCTGTTGCTCTCCGGGTACGAGCCGGATTTCGCATGGGATGCATTCGCACGCTCGGTCTTGGAGTTCACCGAACAGTACGGGGTCTCGACCGTGACCTGGGTGCATGCCATCCCGATGCCCGTTCCCCACACCAGGCCCTTGGGAACGACGGTCAGTGGCACGCGTACGGAATTGACCGAGGCGCACTCCGTCTGGAAGCCGCACACCCAGGTTCCGGCTACCGCCGGCCACCTACTGGAGTACCGACTGGCGGAAGCCGGCGTGATGGTGGCGGGTTTCGTCCTGCTGGTCCCGCACTACCTCGGCGACACGGAGTACCCGGCGGCGGCGTTGGCCGCGCTCGACAGTCTGACCGTGGCAACCGGATTGGTGTTCGCCGGTGATGACCTGCGCGAGGCCAACCGTGAGTACCTGGTGAAAGTCGAGGAACAGGTCGCGGGAAACGACGAACTCTCGCGCATGGTCGCGGGCCTCGAGGAACGCTACGACGCGTATATGGCCGGTTCCACACAGGCCACTGCGATGATCCACACTCAAGACCTACCCAGCGCCGACGAGCTCGCCGCGGAGCTAGAGAGATTCCTCGCAACGCGGCCGCCGGGTGATGACGGCAAGCGCGGTTCCTGAGCTTCGCGCGTGCGGGAATCTTTCGTGCTTCAGCGGCGTTTACCGAGGGGCACCGCACATTCTGTTGCGAAATGCAAGAGCAATCGCGTGAGTGTGCGACAATAGACACCTTGACCCGTTGTCAATCCGCGTACGTGCCGCTTTGTGCGGCGCAAAGGACTTGACAAGGGTCTTACTAGTGTCCGAAACATACCGTCGAGCGTCAGGTGCGCGCTCGATGGTGAAAGGCGAAACGTGACTCCTAGCGCGAAGACAACAGCCAAGAAGGCTGCTCCGGACACCGAGCTGGACGAAGCCGCCGAGGCGACGCCCGCGCGGAAGGCGCCCGCGAAGCGCACTGCCGCGAAGGCCGCTCCGAAGAAGGCGACGACCAAGAAGAAGGCTGCCGACGAGGACCTCGACGACGAAGTAGAGGCCAGCGAAGACGACGCCGACACCGGCAAGGCGTCGCAGGCCGCAGGTGACGACGCATCCGACGATGATGAGGACGGCGAGAGCACGAAGCCGGCCTTCACGGAGCCACTGCCCACGGGAGCGATCGTCATCTCGTCCAGTGACGAAGAAGACGTGCCGGTCTACTCCACTCAGATCACGGGTGCGACGGCCGATCCGGTCAAGGACTATCTGAAGCAGATCGGAAAGGTCCCGCTTCTCAACGCCGCCGAAGAGGTCGAACTGGCCATGCGGATCGAGGCGGGACTGTTCGCCGAAGAGAAGCTGTCGCACATGTCGGCTGCCGAGAAGACGAGCCAGCTCGGCCTCGACCTGCAGTGGGTGGCCCGCGATGGACAACGCGCGAAGAGTCACCTGTTGGGCGCCAACCTGCGCCTCGTGGTCTCGCTCGCCAAGCGCTATACCGGGCGAGGAATGCAATTCCTGGATCTGATCCAGGAGGGCAACCTCGGCCTTATCCGCGCGGTCGAGAAGTTCGACTACACCAAGGGCTTCAAGTTCTCGACGTACGCGACGTGGTGGATTCGTCAGGCGATCACCCGTGCGATGGCCGACCAGGCTCGTACCATCCGCATTCCCGTTCACATGGTCGAAGTCATCAACAAACTCGCTAGAGTGCAGCGTCAGATGCTGCAGGACCTCGGCCGTGAACCCACGCCGGAAGAGCTTTCTCGCGAACTCGACATGACCCCCGAGAAGGTCATCGAGGTTCAGAAGTACGGCCGTGAGCCCATCTCGTTGCACACGCCGCTCGGCGAAGACGGCGACAGCGAATTCGGTGACCTGATCGAGGACACTGAAGCGGTTGTCCCCGCGGATGCCGTCGGCTTTACGATGCTGCAGCGCCAGCTCGAGTCACTTCTGGACTCCCTGTCGGAGCGCGAAGCAGGCGTGATTCGGATGCGCTTCGGCCTGGGAGATGGTCAGCCCAAGACGCTGGACCAGATCGGTGACACGTTCGGCGTGACGCGTGAGCGTATTCGTCAGATCGAGTCCAAAACGATGGCGAAGCTGCGTCACCCGAGCCGTTCGCAGTCGCTCCGGGATTACCTCGAGTGAGCGAGGCGAACGCCGGCAAGGCGCTGACGGTTGAGGTTGACGGCGCGTCCTTCGCGCGCATTCCGATTCGCACACGGGTCGTGATGCCCGGGGATGACCTCGACGCCTTCATTCGTGAATATGCTGCGGACGTCGTCCGTCCTGACGACATCTTGTTCGTCACGGAAAAGATCGTCGCGATCACGCAAGGGCGCTCATACTTGGTAGAGGACATCACCCCGCGCCGGTTGGCACTGTTCCTGTCGAAGTACGTCACGCGTACGCCGTACGGGATCGGCTTGGGGATGCCCGAGACGATGGAGATGGCGCTGCGCGAGTGTGGGACGCCGCGCATCCTGGTGGCGGCCGCGGTCGCTGCCGTGACGAAGGCGTTTGGACGTAAGGGCGACTTCTATCGCATCGCGGGCGACAAAGCACGCGCGATCGATGGGCCCACGAGCGGCACGATTCCGCCCTACAACAAGGCGGTTGTGCTCGGCCCTGAGCGTCCGCGCGAAGTTGCCCAGCGACTCAAGGCTCTACTGGGCGGGGTTGCGCACGTGGCGGTTGTCGATATTAACGATCTCGGTGGCAATATCTTGGGCTCGACTCTGGAGAAGCAGTCCGAGAAGCAGCTGGTGGCCATCCTGAAGGACAACCCCCTCGGACAGGGACACGAGTCCACACCGCTCGGGGTTATTCGAAAGGTCTGAGCTCGCATAAAGAACGGCCCACGCGATTCGCGCGGGCCGTTCTTTATGCGTCAGAAGCCGATGGCTTGTCGGTATCGCGGCTTGTTGCCGGTGCGAATGCCAGTCACGCTTGGCTTGTTCTCATACACACCAGCACCCCAGTTGCCTTCGACGAGCACCGGGCCGTCGGGAGTCACTACGATGTCCCAGCCGACGTACTGAACGCGAGGTACGACTCGGGCTACCTGGTCGACAAATGCAATGACCTCGTCGATCATCGGGAGCTGGAAGTCTGCGATGACGAACCCGCTGTCGGGGTGCGTGCGATGAACGTTCTCGTGGGAGTCGTAGCCGGGGCCGCGCGAGTGCCCTCTGTCGTCGAGCATCGTGTAGAAGCCGCCGAACGTCATCTGGTCACTCACGGCACCGCGACCGAACTTCTGCGCCATGGCCAGAATATGAGTGCGCTCCCCGTCGAAGAATGCGGTGACGCGCGTGGTGTTCACCGTTCCCGGGCACACCGCCGCGAGATCGTCATGCTGTCGGATGACTTCCTCGATGAGTAGCTCTCCTCGGGCGAGCAGCCCGCTATGGAAGTCCGCCCAATCGGTCACATCCGCGGCGTGATAGCGGTGCACTCCCGTGCCAGCCTGGCCGACGGGTTCCTTCGTCACAATCGTGCCGTGACGCTCTGCGAACTCGCGGACGGCTTCCGCGTTGTCGGGTTCGACAACCAGCCAGTCACGGCGGAGGAATTCGCTGAAGACTCGATCAAACTCGATCTTGTCCTGAAAAATGTGGCGAAAGTCCGGGTGGTCGTACTTCTGAGACAGCTGATTCGACACCGGATGCGTCATGTAGGTGGCGCGCTCTGCGCGCGTCAAGATCGCGAAGTCATAGTCGATGTAGTCCTGGAACCCCACGTTGCGAAAACCTGCTTGCCACAGCATGTCGACCACCACCGCGGGCATCCACTTGCCGTGAGTATGCGAGGCTTCGCGCGCTCGCTCGAACACCGACGCAATGTTGATGCGGCGAGCGCGGCCGATGAGGTAGCGAACGCGCGGACCGAGGCCGAGGCCCTGAGATGACATGCAGACTCCGGGGTAGGAAGAAGGGACCCGGATAGTCTAGAGGGCGTGACGTCACCCGACCTGGAGATAGAGTTCTCCGATGCCGCCCCGGTGCGGGATAGTTCGCCGGTAGCGTTCGTTTCTCGCTCGGCACTGCTCCACAATGCACGTGACGCGCGTGCGCGTGGAGCGCGGACGTTCTCCCAGAGGGTACTCGCCGGAGACGCGTGGGGGCATGGCATCGACCTCGTGCGCTCAACGTTGGAATCAGTGGGTATCGTCACGGGAACCGATGATCTAGACCCGGAGCATCTGTTCGGTGTGAGCGGATCAGGGGGTGTCCCCGCGATGGCGCTGGTCGGCACTGTGCTCTCTGTGAAGCGGCTTCGGGCTGGCGAGGGTGTGTCGTATGGCTACCTGCACCGGGCCCCAACGGACACACGGATCGCGCTCGTGACCGGAGGGTATGCGCAGGGGGTTGTGCGTTCGTTGGGCGGGAAGATCTCGGTCGCGCATGCGGAAGGGCAGCTTCCCGTGATCGGGCGCGTTGCGATGGACGTGTGCGTGGTCGATGTTGGTGATTCAGGCGTTATGCGAGGTGACAACGTTCTGTTCTTCGGTCGCAGCGAGCAAGGGGCCCCTCCCGTGCGGGAGTGGGCGCGGGAGTCAGGGCTCTCGATTGCCGAGATCACAACGATGGTGGGGCTTCGTGCGGTGCGGAGGGTCGCCGAATGACGGCTCGTTTCGTCGTCGACCTCGCGGCGCTCGAGGCCAATGTCGCTCAGGTGCGCGACACGGTCGCCCCTGCCGAAGTGATGTTCGTCGTGAAGGACGACGCGTACGGGCACGGAATTGCGCGGGCGTGCACGACCGTCTACCAAGCGGGCATCCGGTGGTTCGGCGCCTTCGATGTACGCACGGCCACGGCAGTGCGTCAGGTTGTCGGGGCACATGCGCGCATCTTCGTGTGGATCGCGGCTTCGCCCGCCGACATCGAAGAAGTCGTTCAGCACGATCTCGACCTCGGCGTGGGGGATCGCGCGCTTCTCCAGGATGTCGCGGGAACGGCGCTGCGGCATGGCCGGAGAATTCGTGTTCACCTGAAAGTCGACACGGGACTTCACCGCAATGGTGTGCGCCTCGACGAGTGGGAGGAGTTCGTCACTCGTGCGGTGGACTTCCATCGATCGGGTCAGATCGAGATCGTCGGGCTCTGGAGCCATATCGCCGAGGCATCCGACGCGGAAGATGACGCCGCCCGCGAACAGTTCGAACGTGCCGGTGACATCCTCAGCCGGGCCGGAGTCACTTCGGTGATGCGGCACTTGGCTGCGAGCGCGGCATCGTTCGCCCGGCCCGAGTTTCGGTACGACATGGTGCGAGTCGGTGCGTTCTGCTACGGCATCCGATCCGCAGGTGGCGTGAACGAGCGAGAGCTCGGGCTACGCCCCGCGGCGCGCCTGGAGGCGGACGTTCTCAGCGTCGCGGCCGATCAGGTTTCGATCGATGTCGGGTCACTCGACGGCGTGCCGTCCCTCCTGTCGGGACGCGTAATTGTGGGCACACCGGGAGGCACGCGACGTGTGATCCACGTCGGCGAGAGCGAATCCATGATCGAGTCATGGCCGGGGGCAGATGTGGGTGAGACCGTCCTGATCTTCGGCCCGGGAACGCACGGAGAGGGATCGGCTACCGACATCGCGGAGGCACTGAACACCATCGGCGAAGAGGTAGTCGTGCGAGTCAGCCCGCGCGTCGCTCGACTGTACGAAAGCGGCGACGCCCGCGGCTGAAACGCGCCTGCGGGACGCCGCTTGTTACGCGGGGAACCTCAGACGGCGTCGTGCAGCCGGGCAGTCTCGTCGTGCCAGCTGGTGGCGACTTCGCGGAGCTTCTCTTCATACTTGCGCCCGTGGTGTGCGCAGAAGAGCAGTTCGCTCCCGTTGACCTCGGCGGCGATGTATGCCTGCGCGCCGCAGGAATCGCACCGATCCGCAGCTGTCAGGCGGTACTCGAGGACGGCGGACTCGGCAGGTGTCGACAGTGTGTTCATTTCGGTGCCTCCTCGATTGCGTAGATCATCGTTCCGGTTCTGAAATACAACCACGCTCTGCCAGGGAGAATGCCCATATTCCGCGACATTTCGCTCACCGCGTACGTTCCTGCCGTTACGGCAGCACCGGTCGCGACCGCGCGACGCGTGTCGGACAAGGTCAGTCGGATGCCGCGGATAGGCTTGAGGATTGTGACCGCTGAGTACTCCGCCCACCATCTTCAGGTCCTCGAGGGGCTCGAGGCGGTCCGTAAACGCCCCGGGATGTACATCGGCTCCACCGATTCCCGCGGACTGATGCACTGCCTCTGGGAGATCATCGACAACTCGGTCGACGAAGCTCTCGCCGGGCACGGTTCGCGCATCGACATCATTCTCCACCCAGACGGGAGCGTCGAGGTGCGCGACCGTGCCCGCGGCATCCCCGTCGACATCGAGCCGCGCACGGGATTGTCGGGCGTCGAAGTCGTGTTCACCAAGCTTCACGCGGGCGGCAAGTTCGGCGGTGGTTCCTACGCGGCATCCGGCGGGCTGCACGGTGTGGGTGCGTCCGTGGTGAACGCGCTGTCGGAACGCTTGGATGTCGAAGTCGACCGCGCCGGCAAGACCTGGGCCATGTCGTTCCATCGTGGCGAACCAGGAACGTTCGCGGGCGACGAGCCGACGTCGGCATTCAGCCCGTTCGAGAAGTCCTCGAGCCTGCGTACGGTAGGCCGCGCGCCCAAGGGCGTGACAGGTACGCGCATTCGGTACTGGGCAGATCGGCAGATCTTTACGAAGGATGCCGAGTTCGTACTTTCCGAGCTCGAGCAGCGCGCACGCCAGACGGCCTTCCTTGTTCCGGGCCTCGAGATCGTGATCCGTGACGAGCGGCAGGGCGAGCCGACGGAAACGTCATACCGGTTCGACGGCGGTATCTCAGAGTTCGCAGAGTTCCTTGCGCCGGATGCTGCGATCACTGACACCTGGCGGCTCACCGGATCCGGGTCCTTCACTGAGACGGTGCCGGTTCTGCAGGCCAGTGGTGCGATGGTGCCAACCGAGGTCGAGCGGGAATGTCACGTCGATGTTGCCGTGCGATGGGGGACTGGATATGAGACGACGGGGCGTTCTTTCGTCAACATCATCGCGACGCCCAAGGGTGGCACGCACCAGCAAGGATTCGAAGCCGGCCTGATGAAGGTGCTGCGAGCCCAGGTCGCGGACAACGCCAGAAAACTCAAGGTCGGCAACGACAAGATCGAGAAGGACGACATCATGGCGGGCCTGAGCATGGTGCTCACGGTCCGGTTGCCCGAGCCGCAGTTCGAAGGGCAGACCAAGGAGATCCTCGGCACGCCAGCGGTACGGCAGATCGTTGCCAACGTTGTTGCGCGTGAGCTCGCCTCGCGGTTCGCCTCGACGAAGCGGGACGACAAGGCGCAGACAGCGTTGCTCCTGGAGAAAGTCGTCTCCGAGATGAAGGCCCGTATTTCGGCGCGCACGCACAAGGAGACCCAGAGGCGCAAGAACGCACTCGAGTCCTCCTCGCTCCCGGCCAAGCTGGTCGACTGCCGGTCGAACGACGTCGCCGACTCCGAACTCTTCATCGTCGAAGGGGACTCGGCGCTCGGCACGGCAAAGCTGGCGCGTAACAGCGAGTATCAGGCGCTCTTGCCGATTCGAGGCAAGATCCTCAACGTCCAGAAGGCGTCGATCAGCGACATGCTGTCGAACGCCGAGTGCGCGTCGATCATTCAGGTGATTGGTGCCGGTTCTGGTCGTTCCTTCGACATCGGAACCGCCCGGTACGGCAAGGTCATCCTGATGAGCGATGCGGATGTTGACGGAGCGCACATTCGGACGTTGTTGCTGACCCTGTTCTTCCGATACATGCGTCCTCTCATCGAGGAGGGTCGCGTTTTCGCGGCCGTTCCGCCCCTTCACCGCGTGATTGTCATCAACCCGGGTTCGAAGCCGAACGAGACCGTGTACACGTACTCCGAGAAAGAACTCCATGCGCTGCTGACGAAGCTCGGTAAGGCCGGCAAGCGATGGCAGGAACCGATTCAGCGCTACAAGGGTCTGGGCGAGATGGATGCCGATCAGCTCGCGACGACGACGATGGATCGCGCGGGCCGCTTGCTTCGTCGCGTGCGTGTCGACGATGCGGAAGCCGCCTCCCGCGTGTTCGAGCTGCTGATGGGCAACGAGGTTGCCCCCCGGCGCGAGTTCATCATCGATGCCTCGGCTCGGCTCGATCGAGATCGTATCGACGCGTAGTCGGGGCGTTGCCGTGGCGTTGCCGTGGCGGCGTCAGCGAACGCTAGTGCCGATGGCCGCCACGACGGCGTCCAACGCCTGACCTGAGGCGTCTCGCTTGGCTCCGGGCGCAGGCAAGTTCCGCGTGGTCCCGGTGGCATCCACGGCGCGGGGATCGTCGCCCACCCACGCCAGGGTGAGAGTGTCCTCACCGCGCAGGAAGCGTTGGGTGCGCACTCCGCCGGTGGCTCGGCCCTTGGCCGGGAACTCTTCGAAGGACGATACTTTCGCACTACCCGCGTCGGTACCCGCAAGCGCCTGGGTGGCACCGGCGATCGTGACGACGACGGTGTTCTCGGAGGCTGTGACAGCACTGAACCAGATGGCTTGCGCTCCCGTGGCGAGACGAATGCCCGCCATACCGCCTGCCGCACGCCCCTGAGGGCGAACAGCGGAGGCATCGAAACGCAGTAGTTGTGCATCGTCGCTCACGAAGACCAGCTCAGAATCGTCGGATGCTGGGGCCGCACCAACGACATGATCTCCATCCTTCAGCGCGATGATCTCCACGTCGTGCTTGTTGCTGATCTCGCTCGCGGCGACGCGTTTGACAACCCCCTGTGCCGTGCCGAGCGCGATGGCGGGTTCGGCGGTGAGGGGAACGATCGCCACAACGTGCTCACCACCGCTCAGCCCCAGGTACTGATCGGCGCGTGTGCCTGCGGCGAGCTGCACGGAGTTCCCCGGTACCGACGGCAGGTCGACGGGGGAGAAACGAACCAGGCGCCCGCGATTGGTCACGGCGCCGAGGTCGCCTCGCGCCGTCGCGTCGACGGCCGAGCGGATCGCATCGTGCTTCGCTCGGCGGGTCGGGGTGACGATGCCGCCCTGCGGCGCCTCGGCTGACAGCTCGGCTCGCACCATGCGTCCGGTTGCGGAGAGGAAGACCCGGCAGGGCGCGTCGGCGATTTGGAGCTCCGCGGCCGCGGCGGCGGCACGGGATCGAGGCTGCACGGGGCCGCCGTTGAGGAGCAGGGTCCGCCGCGGAGTGCCATACGTGTCCGCTGCGGCCTCGAGCTCGCGGGCAACTTGCGCGCGAAGGAGCCCGTCGTTCGCGAGAAGTTCTTCCAGATGTGCGATCTCGGCAAGCAGATTGTCGCGCTCGGCTTCAAGTTCGATGCGCGAGAACCGTGTCAGTCGTCGAAGACGAAGTTCGAGGATGTATTCGGCCTGCAGCTGCGTAAGGTCAAACACGTCCATGAGGCGTGTGCGCGCCTGATCGCCGTCGTCCGAGGCGCGGATGACCTGGATGACCTCGTCGATGTCGAGAATTGCGATCAGAAGTCCCTCGACCAGGTGCAGGCGGTCGCGACGTTTCTGCAGACGGAAACGGCTTCGTCGCGTGACGACGCTGATTCGGTGGTCGAGATACACCCGCAGCATGTCGCGCAGCCCCAGTGTCGCCGGCTGACCGTCCACCAGTGCGACATTGTTCATGCTGAAGGAATCTTCGAGCGGGGTCAGACGATATAGGTGCTCCAGCACCGCCTGGGGGTCGAAGCCCGTCTTGATGCCGATGATCAGCCGAAGTCCGTGGTGTCGATCAGTCAGGTCGGCGACATCGGCAATGCCCTGCAGCTTCTTGGCCGTGACGGCATCCTTGATTTTCTCGATGATGCGTTCGGGACCGACGAGGTACGGCAGTTCGGTCACGACGAGACCGGTACGACGCGGGCCGAGCGACTCGACCGAGACCTTCGCCCGCGTGCGGAAAGTTCCGCGCCCGTTGGCGTAGGCATCCTTGATCCCGTCGAGTCCCACAATGATTCCGCCGGAGGGCAGGTCTGGACCGGGAACGAACTCCATGAGGTCTTCGACCGATGCGTTCGGATGCTCGAGAAGGTGGATAGCGGCGGCGACCACTTCGATGAGGTTGTGGGGCGCCATGTTCGTCGCCATGCCGACGGCGATTCCGGTGGTGCCGTTGACAAGCAGGTTGGGAAACGCTGCCGGCAGTACTTCAGGCTGCTGGAACTGACCGTCGTAGTTCGGGATGAAGTCCACGACGTCTTCGTCGAGGTTTTCCGTGAGAGCGAGCGCTGGCGGTGCCAGACGTGCCTCCGTGTATCGCGACGCGGCCGGCCCGTCATCCAACGAGCCGAAGTTTCCGTGACCGTCGACGAGGGGGACGCGCAGAGAGAACGGCTGCGCCAGACGCACGAGGGCGTCGTAGATCGCACTGTCGCCGTGAGGGTGCAGCTTACCCATCACCTCACCCACGACGCGGGCGCTCTTGACGTGACCACGATCCGGCCGCAGGCCCATGTCGGCCATTTGGAACAGGATGCGTCGCTGCACGGGCTTGAGACCGTCACGCGCATCGGGGAGCGCTCGTGAATAGATCACGGAGTACGCGTACTCGAGAAACGACCCCTGCATCTCAGCAGAGACATCGACGTCTTCGATGCGCTCGTGGTCGGCGGGGGAGGAATCGGCGCGGGAAGTTGGCATGGACGATATGGCCTCGGGTGACGGCGGAACGGCGGGGCGCAACGTCTCTGCGGTCTGTGCGAGACTGGCCCGGATGTCCCTCAGCCTACCTGCGGAGTCCGCGCACGCCCGGAGCCTCACCGATGTCGTCCCGCAGATGTTGCGCGCTCTATCGTCGGAATCAGATTGGTTGCCGCCCGCGCGCAGTGCGATCGTGTTCGTCATCGACGGGCTCGGCGCGTCGAACCTTTCTGCCCGCGCGGGACATGCGCGGTTCCTGTCGTCGATGTCGTCGAAGAAGTCCATCGGTCGGACTGTGTTCCCCTCGACCACAGCGTCGGCGTTGACCAGTCTTCTCACCGGCACGCACCCGGGCACCCACGGCATTGTCGGCTACCGTGCAAGAGTTCCCGGCACCGACCGCGTGGTCAATCAGCTACGCGGCTGGGAGCAGGGTGGTCTGCCCGAGGGCTGGCAGCGCGCGACACCCCTGGCGGAACGCACGGACGGGCCGTTCTTTGTCGTCAGCAAGAAAGAGTACGCCGGGACAGGCTTCACGCGTGCGACTCAAGAAGGAGCCGAGTTCACCGGTGTGGACGATCTTCTCGAGCGCGTTCGTATCGCCGCACATTTGGCTCATCGCCACCCGGGATCGTTGACGTACCTGTACGCACCCGAACTCGATGGGGTGGGACATCAGCGCGGCTGGGAGTCGGGCGAGTGGGTGGCCGCCTTGGAATCGATGGATGCCGCGGCAGCGGCGCTCGCGGCGGAACTGGCACCCGATGTCGGCGCGCTCGTCACTGCCGACCACGGCATGGTCGATGTGCCTCGTCACCGCCACGTCCTCCTCGGGGAGGGGCATCCACTCTTGGACGGCGTGCGCCTTATCGGCGGAGAACCGCGTACGTTGCACTTGTACGCGGAGCCGGGTCGCGCGCACGAGGTGGCTGCACGGTGGAAGGACTCGGAGTCTGGGCGCGCGTGGGTGCTCACCCGCGCCGAGCTGCGCGAAACCGGGTTGCTCGGCGATGTTCACCCTGACGTGAATGATCGTGTGGGCGATGTCGTTGTTGCTGCGCGCACGTCGATTGCCTATTACGACGATCGCCTGTCCGACAAAGGGCCGCAGCGAATGATCGGCCAACACGGATCCCTCACCCACGAAGAGCGCACGGTTCCGCTGATCCGGCTCGGGGCCTTCCGCAACGTTTAGCGTGAGCGTCGGGCGCTCAGTCGTCGGTCTTGGCGCCGAAGACGATCTCGTCCCAGGACGGCATCGATGTACGGCCCTTCCGTCGGCCGGCCTCAGCGACTGCGGAGGAGGGTGCGTCGAAGTCCGACTCGTCGGATGACCGAGTCGCCGCATCCATCGTGTCGTCGTACCCGGGCTCGAGCGCATCGAACAACGCGACGGGGGATGCGCTGACTCGCGGGGCCTCGTCTTCCGCTTCCGGTAGTGGCTCACGTTGCCCTCGCCGGCGTCGAAGCGCCTCGAGAAGGTCAGCTGTTTCGGCACTGGTGGTCACGGAAGAGTCTGCTCGCTTGATCGCCGCCGCTTGTGCTGCCGTCGGCGTGGCATCCGGGGCCTCGATCAGTTCTCGCTCGCCGTCGGAAACATGACGGGGTCCGAACGCACCACTGTCGAACCGTGACTCGTCTTTTGCTGGCGCGTTGTCCAAGGCGCGCAGTCGAGGAATCAAGCCCTCTGGCAGCGAACCCTGTCGGGAGAGCTGCATGGCGTCGGAGTTCGTAGGTGTGAGCGTGCTCCGACGCGGATCGAAGCCCCAGCGGGCGTCATGGTCCACGTCGTTGGCGGTGAACTCAAGCTTGAGCACCCAGCCGGTGGGTTCCTTCCAACTGGTCCATCGCTCGTTCACGGCGCCAGCCTCGCTCAGCTTGCCGCGCACCGCCGCACCGAACGAGGGCTGCGTGTGACCATCGAAGTCGCCACCGAGCAATACCGGTACTGCGAGGGCTTGGCCGACGATGTGCTCACGTTCTGCTAGCACTGGTCCCTCGAAGCGCTCGATGTCTTCGAGGCGAGCTCCGAGGAGTTCGGCAACCTCCTGCGCCGACAGGCCAGCGCGAATGTGGGACTGGATCTCTCGTGGGCTGGGCCGCGGTGCGCTCTGTTCAGGCTCGCGCTCACGTCGTGCCTTGCGCAACTCTCCTCGCAGGACGTCGTCGATCGAGAGCGCGAAACGTTCCCCTGACTCGGTCGCCAGGACTAGGTTGTCGTCTTCTGTTCCGATCACCTTGAGCTGTTCCATGCGAACGCCCCTCCGATCCTGCTGCGTGTGCGCCACAATGCTGACACACGGCACGGCAATCGGCCGGAATTTCGAGGGTGCGCCGCGAGTTTGCCTGTGAAGACACGGGCGTGAAGACATGGCATTTGCCAAATCGCCCTAACTCATGCAAACTATGGCCGCCCGAACGGGCCGCCACCCACCGCACACTCGGAAGTTGAGATCCACAGGAATGGCCACCGATTACGACGCACCACGTAAGACCGAGGACGACGGCGAGTCGATCGAGGCGCTCAAAGAGCGTGTCCCCGACAAGCTCTCCGGCTCGGTCGATGTTGAGGATGCGGACAACCCTTCGGGCTTCGAACTGCCCGGTGCGGATCTGTCTGACCTCGAGCTCGACGTCGTCGTTCTCCCCGCGCAGGATGACGAGTTCACCTGCATGAGTTGCTTCCTCGTGAAGCACCGATCGCAGCTCGACCACGATGGTGCCGACGGCACTATCTGCGTGGAGTGCGCTGCGTGATGTGACTGCGGCGCAGTGCCGCCGCCAACCGCTCAGGCGTGCGTGAGGAGATCACCCACGCCGGGGCGGGATCATCGGGATCGATGATGGGGATGATCACAACGGGTTCGATGCCACCGCGGATGAGGTGCCACGACCGGTGATCGAGGCCTGGGCCGCGGGCATGCCTCGCGTCTTCGCCTCTCGCGATGACGGGTTCACCTGTGAACGCAACGTCGATGTGCGCGCGTCCTGCGCGCAATGTGTGATCCGTCACGCTGACCACGGGCGCAAATGCGATCATGGCGCCGATCACACCCACGGCAACGAACGCTCCGATAGCCAAGGCCACCGTGGGGTTGATGGCCACAAAGACGAGCGCGGCCATCGGGGAGACCACTGCGGCCGCGAGGACCGTCCACAGTGAAGGGCCGAGTCGTTCTCGGTAAGTGCCGGTGCCGACGTGGCTCGCTGAGTTCTGCATTACCCTCATTGGGTGACTGAAACGGTGGACGTTCCCATTATCGCCTCCGAGGCGCCCCACTATGCCCATCCCGGCGATGCGGGCGCCGATCTCGTCTCGACCGAGGCTGTCCACCTCGCCCCCGGCGAGCGGGCACTCGTCGGTACGGGTGTGCGCATTGCCCTGCCCGAGGGATTTGCTGCGTTCGTCGTGCCGCGCAGCGGGCTTGCCGCGAAGCACGGCATCACGGTGGTCAACTCCCCGGGGACGATCGATGCCGGGTACCGCGGCGAGATCAAGGTAACTCTGTTGAATACCGATGCTCGTGAGAGCTACGACGTCGAGGTGGGAGCGCGAATCGCGCAGTTGATCGTTATGCCGGTGACGCGCGCGCGATTCTTTGCCGTCGATTCACTCCCTGACAGTGTGAGAGGCGAAGGCGGCTTCGGCTCCACCGGCTACCAGAAAGAGGACACGCGAGCATGACCGATCCGAACCCCATCGACGGCGCTACGCCGGTCTTCACCGAGCTGGTCCGTTCTGAAGAGGGCCCGTTCGACGAGGCCGAGGCGAATCCCGTGCGCCCCTATATCGATCTGGGTGGAATCAAGATTCTGCCGCGCGAAGGCCTCAACCTGCGGCTCGAAGTCGAAGAGCAATCGAAGCGCATCGTTGCTGTGGGACTGGACTACGCGGATTCGACCCTTCAGGTGCAGCCGTTCGCTGCCCCGCGATCGACCGGGCTGTGGGACGAAACGCGAGACCAGATCCGCGCTCAGGTCAAACAGCAGGGCGGCCGCGTCGAAGAACGAGAAGGCCCGCTCGGGCCCGAACTGCTCGCCGAGGTGCCGGTAGCAGGGGCAGACGGCGCATCGGGCAAACGCTTGGCTCGATTCGTCGGCGTGGATGGACCGCGGTGGTTCCTGCGCGGGGTCATTGGCGGGGCGGCGACCAGCGATGTGGACGCCGCAGCCAAGGTCGAGGACCTCTTCCGCTCGATCGTCGTCGTGCGCGGGGGGTCACCGATGCCACCGCGTGATCTCATCCCGCTGCGCATGCCGGCTACCCCGGGGACCGCGTGAGCGAGCCCGCTGACTCGAATACCGGCAACGCGGAGCCAGACGCCGGGCGCACCCCAGTGCACGGTGACACGTCGGCAGCGCCGGAGCCAACGGCATCCGAAATCCTTGGCTCCGCATTGGGCGGGGCCGCGCGCAAGGCAGGCCTCGACCCGCAGGGTGACGCGGCAACGGGCCACGTTGTGTGGCGCGCGATGGGCGGTTGGCGCGGCATCCTCGAGTCGGTGCTCCCGGGCCTGCTGTTCATCGTCGCCTACACGCTGACGATTGACTCGCAGACAGGGGACGGCGACCTCTGGTTGGCGCTCGCCCTGTCAGTGGGCACGGCCGCAGTGTTCACCGTGATCCGATTGATCGCCCGACAGCCGGTTACCGCGGCGGTGGGCGGACTCGTGGCTGCGGGCGCCGCGGCCGCGTTCGCTGCATTCACCGGGGACGCGGGCAACAACTTCGTGCCGGGATTCATCACCAACGCGTTGTATGGCTCTGCACTGCTCGTATCGGCTCTTGTCGGATGGTCGCTCATCGGCTTGGCCGCCGGCGCGCTGATGGGGGAGGGCACCCAGTGGCGCGCAGACAAGAGGAAGCGCCGGGTGTACTTCTGGCTCGCGATCGCGTGGGCCGGACTGTTCGCCGCCCGACTCGCCGTGCAGCTGCCGTTGTATTTCGCGGACAACATCACTGCGCTGGGAAGTGTCAAGCTCGCGATGGGGCTGCCGTTGTTCGCACCCATGGTCGCAGTGACGTGGCTCGCCGTTCGCGCGCTCTACCCGCGCGAGGCCAAGTGATACGATTTATCTTGACATCAAGATAAATTCTCGCCCGACGATTAGGCCAGCCTCACTAGCAGTGGCCCCCGGAGCGCGGGATGATGGGAAACAGCCGCACCGCGGTACCTTTCCCGCCGCCGACGAAGGAGACAGACGTGTCCACGGTTGACAGCTTCGGTGCTAAGAGCACCCTGACGGTCGGCAGTACCGACTACGAGATCTTCCGCATCGATACGGTTCCCGGGTATGAAAAGCTCCCGTTCAGCCTCAAGGTGCTGCTGGAGAACCTGCTTCGCACCGAAGATGGCGCGAACGTGACCAAGGCGCAGATCGAGGCGCTCGGTTCGTGGGATGCCACGGCCGAACCCGACACTGAAATCCAGTTCACGCCCGCCCGCGTGGTGATGCAGGACTTCACCGGTGTGCCGTGCATCGTCGACCTCGCCACCATGCGTGAGGCAGTGACCGCACTCGGTGGCGACCCGAACCGCATCAACCCGCTCTCGCCCGCCGAAATGGTCATCGACCACTCGGTGATTGCCGACCTGTTCGGCAGTGAGAATGCACTCGAACGCAACGTCGAGATCGAGTACCAGCGCAACGGTGAGCGTTACCAGTTCCTCCGTTGGGGTCAGACGGCGTTCGATGACTTCAAGGTTGTTCCGCCCGGCACGGGCATCGTGCACCAGGTCAACATCGAGCACCTCGCGAAGGTGATCTACGACCGCAACGTCGACGGCGTGCTCCGTGCCTACCCCGACACGTGTGTGGGCACCGACTCGCACACCACAATGGTCAACGGTCTCGGCGTTCTCGGCTGGGGTGTCGGTGGAATCGAAGCAGAGGCAGCCATGCTCGGCCAGCCCGTTTCGATGCTGATTCCTCGCGTCGTGGGCTTCAAGCTCAGCGGCGAGATTCCCGCAGGCGTCACCGCGACCGACGTCGTCCTTACGATCACCGACATGCTGCGCCAGCACGGTGTGGTCGGCAAGTTCGTCGAGTTCTATGGCGAAGGTGTGGCATCCGTGCCGCTGGCGAACCGTGCCACGATCGGCAACATGAGCCCGGAATTCGGCTCGACCGCGGCGATGTTCCCGATCGACGACGTCACCCTCGACTACCTGCGCCTCACCGGTCGCGACGAGCAGGCGGTCGCCCTCGTGGAGGCCTACGCCAAGGCGCAGTCGCTGTGGCACGACGCCGACCGGGAGCTCGAGTTCAGCGAGTACATGGAGCTCGACCTGTCGACGGTCGTCCCCTCGATCGCGGGCCCGAAGCGTCCCCAGGACCGCATCCTGCTGTCGAACTCCAAGTCTCAGTTCGAGCGCGACCTGCTGAACTATGCCGACACTGACCACGACCTCGTCGACCTGACGATTTCGGAGTCTTTCCCGGCGTCCGACCCGCCCGGACTTACGCCCGAAGACGAGCACAGCAACCACGAGCACCACCACCACTCGCACGCCCCTGCGACGGTGTCCAAGCCGACCCCGGTCAAGACGGCCGCAGGCGACGCGTTCACTCTGAACCACGGCTCGGTGGCACTTGCGGCCATCACGTCCTGCACCAACACCTCGAACCCGTCGGTGATGATCGCGGCCGGTCTTGTCGCACGCAAGGCTCTGGAGAAGGGCCTCAAGTCCAAGCCGTGGGTGAAGACGACGCTCGGCCCCGGCTCAAAGGTCGTCACTGATTACTACGAGAAGTCCGGATTGGACAAGGACCTCGAAGGCCTCGGCTTCTACACCGTCGGATACGGCTGCACGATCTGCATCGGTAACTCGGGACCCCTGATCGAGGAGGTCTCCGCCGCGATTAACGAGAACGACCTGGCGGTCACGGCAGTGCTCTCGGGCAACCGGAACTTCGAAGGCCGGATCAGCCCCGACGTGAAGATGAACTATCTCGCTTCGCCGCCGCTGGTCATCGCCTACGCACTCGCCGGATCCATGAACTTCGATTTCGAGACCGATCCGCTCGGTAGCGACAGCGAGGGGAACCCGGTGTTTCTGAAGGACATCTGGCCGTCGCCGGATGAGGTTCAGGAGATCGTCGACTCGTCGATCTCGCGCGAGCAGTTCATCAAGCAGTACGCCACCGTCTTCGATGGCGACGAGCGCTGGCAGACGCTGCCTACGCCCACGGGCCCTGTCTTCGAGTGGGACGCTGACTCGACGTACGTGCGTAAGGCGCCGTACTTCGACGGCATGTCGATGGAACTCACTCCCGTTACCGACATCACCGGCGCGCGTGTGCTCGCGACGCTCGGCGATTCGGTCACGACTGACCACATCAGCCCTGCCGGCAACATCAAGGCGGGCACTCCCGCTGCGCAGTACCTCACCGAGCACGGTGTGGCGCAGAAGGACTTCAACTCGTACGGGTCGCGCCGCGGCAACCACGAAGTGATGATTCGCGGTACGTTCGCCAACATTCGCCTCAAGAACGCCATCGTCAAGGCAGTCAATGACGGCAACGTTGTCGAGGGTGGCTACACGCGCGACTTCACGCTCGAGGGCGGCCCGCAGTCGTACATCTATGACGCGAGCCAGAACTACCAGGCGCAGGGTACTCCGCTCGTCATCTTCGGTGGCAAGGAATACGGCTCGGGTTCGTCGCGCGACTGGGCCGCCAAGGGTACGAGCCTCCTGGGCGTGAAGGCTGTGATCACCGAGAGCTTCGAGCGCATCCACCGCTCCAACCTCATCGGCATGGGCGTCGTTCCGCTGCAGTTCCCGGCGGGCGAGAGCTGGGAGTCGCTCGGCCTCGATGGCACCGAAATCGTGTCGATCACCGGCCTCGAGCAGCTCAACGAGGGCGTGACGCCCAAGACGGTTCGTGTCACGGCCGCACCCAGCGAGTTCTCCGCTGAGGGCAAGCAGGTCGTCGAGTTCGACGCGGTCGTGCGCATCGACACGCCCGGTGAGGCGGACTACTACCGCAACGGTGGCATCCTGCAGTACGTGCTTCGTCAACTCGTATAGTTTCGCGTCCGCGATGCGCAGCGCCCGTCCCGACAGCTCGGGGCGGGCGCTTCCGCATGCGGCTGCGCAGATTGATCAGCCGACCCCGGAGCCGGCATGAGCAGAATGCCCAGCGGGGGGCCGGACGTCAGCTCGGGCGGGCGGCGACGAACGACCGCAGCGCGGGCACGCGCGGCACGTCGACCCAGAGCCTGATGCTGTTCTGCTGCACGGCGGCCCCGGCGACGAGGTACGCGTCGGCCTCGAGCGCGTCGAGCAGCGGGGCGAGTGCCGCTGCCTTCGAGGCGGGCACGTAGCCGACCTTGCGCCCGCGACCGTAGACAGCAATCGCCTGCGCGTCGAACTCGTTGTCAGGCTCGCGCACGAGCAGGTACTCCTGGCCGCCATACCGGGCGCGCTCGGTGTCGGTGACCCAAGCGACGGACCCCTTGATCCGCATGCGCATCGCGTCGACGCCGAGCAGGTCGACCACGGTGAGTGACGAGGGATCGATCCGCTCGACCTTCACCGCGGCATCCCGCGCGAGGTCATCGATCGCCCGGTCGACGTCTGCCATTTCGAGTCCTGCGGCCTCGCAGCGATCCCAGAGCGTCTCGGCGTCGACGCCGTAGGGGAATTCGCGCACGAGCTGCCGGGCGAGGGACTGCGAGGTCTTCCGGGGTCGTCGTTCGGCGGGCGGTTCAGGGGTTGCCTGGGATGGCTCGGTGGGCGGCGCAGCCGACCCCGCGAATATCGAACGAGCGGCATCGAGCAGGCTTCGGAAGGTCCCCACGCTCGGGAGCCTATCGGTGCTGAGCGGGAACAGCGCAGCGCCCGCCACGTGGAGTCCGTGGCGGGCGCTGCGGGATTGGGGATCGCGGATCAGCCTTCGGCGAGGTCGATCTGGATGATGCCGTTCGGCTGGAACACGGACAGGCCGAAGCGGCCTTCGACGCGGCAGAACACCTCGTTGCGGGTGAAGCCCTGCGACGCATCCCACCGGGTGCGAATGCCCGCGGTGTCGACGTCGAGCGCGACGGCGTCGAGGTCGAGCGCAGCAGCGGTCCCTGCCGGCACGCCGGTCGACGTGACCACCTGCGTGCCCCACACCTGACGCTTGGCGCGGTCGATCGGGCCGCCGAGATCGAAGCTGCCGGACGTGGCGCGCGCGGTCTCGATCGCGGCCCAGTCCAGCGGGTTCAGGATGAACGCGCCCGCCTCGTAGCCAGCCGTCTCGAGCTGGGTGAGCGCGGAGCGCAGCGTGGTCAGCCGGTCCTCGACGAACGCCTGCACCTGCACGCCCGAGATGAGGCCGGACAGCAGGCCGACGATGCCCTTACCGGCCTGCCCCTCCTGGTCGGTGCCGTCGCCGCTGAGCACGAAGCCCTCAAGCTTGCGGCCGAGGCCGAGCAGCATCTGACTTGCGATGAACGGGCCGAGCTGGTCGTAGTCCTCGAGCGAGTACTCGTCGACCGGCGCGGTGAGGTGCGCGATGACGTACAGCGACCCGTCGACCTTCTCGATGGTCGGGCCGGACAGCGGCTTCTCCTGGCCGGGCGAGACGATCGCAGCGTTGTCGTCGAAGCCGGTCTGCCGGTTGTACTGGAACTTCGGCACGCTGCGCTGCACGAGCGGCAGCAGCTCCAGGATCGACGTCGGCACGCGCGGCTGCTCGACGATCCCCGGCTGCAGCGGCACGGCGTACAGCTCGGTCGTGCCGGGCGCGAGCAGCGACTTCTTGCGGGTCGCGTCAAGCTTCGGCGCGATCTTCTGCGCAGCGGCCTTGACGGCCGGGCCGGTCAGCGCGAGGTGGCTCTTCGAGCGACCGGAGCCGTGGTTGATGACCTCGCCATTGGCGTCCTCCGAGTAGTCGTCGGGGAGCTTGAACGCGCGGTCGAACAGGGCCTGAGACTTCTCGGCGCGTTCGATCTTCGCCTTCAGGTCCTGGGCTTCGGTGGCCTTCGCCTCGAGGGTCGAGAGTTCGGCGTCGGTGACCTCGCGACCGGCTGCCTTCGCGCCGTCGACGATCTGACGCATCGACGCCTGCAGGGCGGCGAGCTGCTGCTTGAGATTCATGGGTACTCCTTCGAGAGGTGCCCGGCCACGCGGCACGGGCGGTGAATGGTTGGAGCGGCACCACAGATACGGACCAGGGACTTACCCAGAGCGGGTCTCGTCATGGTCGCGCTGGTGCGCTTTCGCTCGGACGGACGGGCTGACGCGGACTGCCCGCGAACTTGACCAGTGGCCCTCGTCCCGGGCGTCGGCTTGACCGACGGCCTTTCACTCGCCCTGGGATGACCTGACCGCTCGAACTTGACCAGTGGCCCTCGTCCTTCGACCGACCCTCCCGGGAGGCGTGCAGGCACATTAACACGACCCTCCGACACGCGCCCGATCACCAGTCCTCGGTCGTCTCGCCGAGCGCGAGCTGATGCACACTCGCACCCTTCGACCGGTTGCAGCGCAGATGCGTCGGCGCACAGTTCCGCGGGTCCAGCTCGAGGTCCGGGCGCTGCTTCCGCGGGATCTTGTGGTCCAGCTCGAACGCGCCAGGATCGCCCGCAGGCAGCGAGTAGTCGATCGCCTGCCCGCACAACCAACAGCGGGTGCCCGCAGCCGCCCACGTGCCCCGCAGCTCACGGCGCAGCGCCCGATACGCGCCAGAGTCAAGCGCCATGACGACCCTCCGTCCACTGCGCCTCGTCGTACTGCCACGCGAGCCGAGGATCGACCCACACCGCCTCGACTGCATCGCCGGACCAGTCCCGTCGCGTGACGACGAGAACCTTCTGCAGCGGGTTCCCGTCCGGGCCGAGGACCGGCTCGCCGTCACGGTCGAGGACCGGCCCCCGCTTGCCCAGCTCCCGATCCTGGTCGTCGGCGTCCTCGCGGCGCAGCGCCCACAGCCACCTCACGACACGACCCCGATCCGCTCGAGGGTCCGGCGACGAGCAGCGAGCAGCTCAAGCACGGCAGGCACGTCACCCTGCTCGAGCAGCCGCTCGACGTCGGCAAGAGCACGACGCTCATGCCGCACCGAGGACTCGGCAAGCTGCAGCAGCCGGTGGAAGTCGTCGCCACGCTCTCGCAGCGCCACGAGGCGCGCCCGCGCCGACCGCGCAGCCTGCTCGGCGTCACGCGCACGCACGTTCGCCTCGTGAGCCAGCGACCGCGCCTCGCGGAGGCGACGCTGCACGTCCAACGCGAACGCCCGCCACGGGTTCTCCCCATCGCCCCGGCGAGGACGGATGCCGTCCAGCCAGTCATCACTCGTCCGCATCGTCGACCACCTCCCCGTCCAGCTCGGCGTCGAGCAGGGCCAGCGAGAGCGCGTCCCGCCAGCTGTCGCCGTGCAGCGCCTCGAGCGCAGCCGCAGCCGTGTCGGCGAGCGCCAGGATCAGCGAGAGGTTCCCGCTCGGATGGAAGCCGCGCAGCGCTTCCAGCAACTGATCCCGGTCCTGGTCCGCGACGGCGAAGATGAGCCGCCCTGCGGTCTGCTTCACATCAGCCACGAGCAGCCTCCCCACGCGCGCGCGTGCGCGAAGGGGAGTCCCCCTCGGAGGGGGACTTCCGCTGCCGGAGACTTCGGTCTGAAGGGTCGGTTGCAGAGGCGTGAACGCCCTTACCCCCTGGGCGGGTGAGGGTGACGCGGAGGCCGCCGTTCGGGCCGCGGCCGACGCGGACCTGCCAGTGCTCGAGCGCGAGCATCGCAAGGTCAGCGATCGCGGACTGGTCAAGGCTGCTGACGAGGTAGCGGAACTCGCCGGGCCGGTCGATGCGGTGGTCCCTGGTTGAGTTGATCAGCCAGGTGGCGGGGCTGCCTTCTGCGCGCAGCAGAGTTGTCGGGGTCATGCGTTGCGGTCCTTTCGGTCGAGGTCGTCGGCGAAGTCGTGGATGGCGTCGGAGAGCGCACGAATGTCGGCGCGGGGGATGGGGAGCACGGCGACGCTGCGCGCGTGGCGCTTCGGTCCCGTGCGCTCGATCAGCCTGATGCGGACAATGCCGGTCCGGTCGTCGTAGGTGAGCTTCGTTCTAGTGGCCATCGGGCTGGTTCCTTTCGGTAGAGGATTCGGTAAGGCCGAGCGCTTCCTTGGCTCGGTTTAGGCGGGCAAGTGCTTCGGCGTCGAGGTCGGCATCTGGCGAGCGGTGCTTGCGTCGTCGAGCGAGCGCACGCTCGACGCGGACCTGCCGATTCACCACGGTTCTTCCTCCGGCAGGGCGAGGACCGGTTCGGCCGCTTCGACCGGTCCGGCCGGTTCAGATGAGAGGGCGATGCCGAGCTGTCGCCACACCCGCTCAAACGACGAGCGCGCGTACCCGCGCGCCTTCGCGCTATCGCGGGTAGCTCGCACTTTCGCGCTCTGAGTGAGCATCCGCCCCATCCGCTGCGCAGTGAGCTGACGGCCATACGACGAGCCGTCGCCCCAGTACTCCGGGTTCAGAGCGATCAGCCGGCCGATCAGCGTCGGCGTCGCGACGAACACCTCGTGCTCGCCCCACACCGAGTGCAGGTCGCGCAGCAGCACGACCGCAGGCGGGAGCTTCATCAGACCTTCCTCGCGTTCCATAGCAATGTCCTCCAGATCACGGTTGATGAGGGACTCGACCGTTGACGGCCAGCGACCGCCCGCGACAGCCGCGACACGGGCGAGCGGATGCCACTTCTCCTTCACGCGGCCGACACACCCGGCCGGGAGCGGAGGCCGGACGGTGCGCACGTCGTCCCGGAACCGATCGAGCGCCTCGGCGAGCGACTCGCCAATCTCGACGGCAGTCGGCTCGATTTCCTCCCAGTCGGAGGACTCGACGGTCCCGAAGAGGTCCGGCATCAGTAGGACCCTGATGCAGCGCGAGCGGGTATCGTCCGGCAGCGCCGGAGCGTTGCCCGCCATCGCGACAGGCGAGTAGGTCGTCATCTCGGCAACGTCCCATTCCCCGCCACGGCCCGGAACGAGGACCGGGCGCGTCGCGCCACGCTTGTACCCGCTGTTGAGGATCGCGATCAGGTCCTCGACGCCCGGCTTCTTGGGATCGAGGGACCGGTCAACCTCATCGATCAAGATCGTCCGCATCTCGCGGTCGAGCATCCGTGCGAGCAGCGCGGGCGACGAGATGGAGGCGGCCTGGATCGGACGAACGCACAGCCGCTGCAGATGCTCGAGCACGGTCGTCTTGCCGGAGCCAGGCATTGCCGAGTCGAGCACGAGGCGAGGAGTCGTGTAGGTCTCCATCGCGACGTGCGTATGAGCCGCCCACAGCGCGAGCAGATCGAGGTCCAGCTCGTCGGCGACGCTGATGTAGGTGCCGAGCCAACCGCGGACGGTTTCCAGCACACCCCCCAGATACGAACCGGCCGAACCGGTCGAAGCGGCCGAACCGGTCTGCAGCACCCCCTCTACCGAACCGGCCGAACCGGTCAGACCGGCCGAACCGGCCGTCACGAGCGGGCCTCCGCGAAGAACGCGTCGAGCGCGCGGCTGGCGCGCCTCTGCTCGCGGCTCGGCGGTGTCCAGCTCGCCCCGGACTGGTACGGGTGCGCGTAGACGTGGTTGCGCAGCGGGTCGAGGGCGATCGCGGCCGGGATGCCCGCCGAGTCGACCTCGCCGACGTGCTCGCGCGCGGCGTGCTCCTGACCGGCGCTCAACGCCCCGCTCCCGACGTCGTAGCGGCGCGGAGGATCGTAACGACCTGATCGACCTGCGCGGCCGTCAGCGGGGGAGCAGCGGACACGACACGCTCGGCGTAGGCCTCGAGCGTGGCGGCGTTCACTCGTCACCGCCAGCCGCGATGCGCTCGGTGACCTCGAGCGGACGGCGGATCGTGCGCTCGACGACGGGCGCGGGGCCGAGCGGCACCGGGCGGATGCTCTCGAGGTCGACGCGGACGAGGCGCGGGCCGATGCGCTCGGCGTAAATCTCGCCGCGGGCGATCATGCGGCGGATGGTGTCGCGGCTGACGCCGAGAGCGGCGGCTGCCTGATTCATCGTCGCCCAGCCGGCGAGGCTGCGCGGGGGAGTGCTCGTAGACACGGAAACCCTCCTGGGGCCGGGATACGGCTTTCGCCGTCCTCCCGGTCAGGAGGGTTCTAGGTGGACCGCGTCTACGGTCGGGAAGTTCCCTTGTGGAACTCGGTGACTACGTTAGCGCATGCTGCGCGCGGGCGGGCGCGACGCGCGCAGCATGGCAGGTCAGTGCTGCGCGACGTGAGCGCGCAGCACTTCCAGATCGGGCAGGTAGATCGTCGTTCGGCCTGCGAGCGCGACGCGATCGAGGACCTCGAACAGCTCCGCGTCGTGCGGAAACTGGACCGTGACATTGCAGCCACGGCAGTGGAACTCGTAGCCGCTGCGCTTCACCGCCCGGCCCACAGCGACCGCAGCGCCGAGGCGGTGCACCAGCTCCGTGGCGTCCGCGTCAGGCACGTAGACGTCGTCGGAGCGCGCAGCAGCGCCGTTGACGTAGTCGCGGCTGTCGGAGCCGACGCCCTCCCACACGCGAACGCCGTTCGGGTGACGAAACTTCCAGGCCTCCAGCGCGCGGTGAGCGACGGCCAGTCGAGCGCGGATGACGTCGCCCGCGCGGCGGCGGTGGCCAGCGCAGCGGATGGTGAGGTCGTAGCCGAGCAGGTCGGTCACGGCCGCGCGTCCTGCTCGTCCGCGCGGGCGCGCAGCCAGGCCGGGAACGCCTCGTAGAGCGCGGCGAGAGCGCGCAGCTCGTCGGCAGTGACGTCACGGTCGACCTCGAGCACGAGCGTCGCGGCGTGACGGCCGTCCGGCCAGTCGACGGTCAGCAGTTCCGCGCCCGGCGCGAACGAGTGACGCTCGACAACCTCGTTGTCGGCAGCAGGAGTGGATGCGAGAATTCCCATGATCGGGGTCCTTCCGGTCGTGGCCCTCGTCGCTCTTCCCAGCGGCGAGGGCATCTTCGTGACGGCGGGTGCCGTCAAGCTTTCAGGAGTCCTCCGACACCGGTCGGTGCCAGTCGAACTCGATGGTTTCAGTGACGCGCTCCGACCACGCCTCGAGCTTCTCGACGTTGCGCTCCGACGGCCGACGGCCGGGAGGCATCCGATGCACGCGGACCGTGCACAGCGCGTTGATGACCACGCCTCGAGCGTGAGGATCGACGATAGCTCGCCACGAGGCTGCCGGGTCCGCGGAACCGAGGATGCCCCCGAGCGCGGTCGCCGAGCCGACCCGTGCGAGCTGAGCCTCGACCTCGCGCAGCTTCGCCTCGGCGCGGTCCGTCGCGACCTTCACCTGGCGAGCATTCAGCAGCCCGTCGGCGAGGTCGGCCGCGAAGCCGTCAATGCGGGCGCGCAGCGCAGTCGCCTCGTCGCGGAGCGCGCGCACGTCGTCGCGATCCTCGGCCGCGAACGCGTCCGCGATACGCGGGTCGAGCAGCCGCTTGCTGATCACCGCCTCGACGGTCTGGTCGATGTAGTCGGCGCGGCGGCTGACGTGCGACCCGTTCGGGCAGACGTAGACCCGGTAGTGGGCTGCGCCCGGCTTCGGGTTCTTCACGCCCGCGTAGCCAGTCTTGAGCGGCGTCCCGCAGATGCCGCAGACGTAGCAGCCCGCGCCCATGTAGCGGCGAGCGTTCCCGCGCTGCCCGAACCGTTCACGGCGCGCCGGGTCGGAGAGGATCGCACCGACGGCCCGGTAGATGTCCTCGGTGACGAGCGGCTCCCAGTCGCCCGGCCCGACGTATTCGCGCGAGCGGCCTCCGCTCGGCTGTGCCCGCAGCATCCAGCGCTCCGCGATGTACCGCGGATTCGTGAGCAGGTCGCGCACGCCCGAGCGGCTCCACGGCTTGCCGCGGGTATTCGTGACGCCGTTGTCGCCGAGCCAGCGCGTCAACGTATGCAGCCCTTCCCCGGCCGCGAAGCGCGAGAACAGCTCCCGGACCACGCGCGCCTCATCCTCGAGCACGGTCCCGTCCTTCGCGTAGCCGAACGCGCGGCCCGCGGGCATCTTGCCCAGCTCGGCGCGCTGCTGGTTCGCGGCACGCTGACGGGCACCCTTCCGCTCGACCTCGCCGCGAGCGACACTCGCGAGGATGCGACCGACGAGCCGCCCGGCATCCGTCGTCAGATCGACGTCGCCGGACACGGTCGCGATCTTGACGCCGGTCCGCTCGCTGAGCGCGATCAGGTCCTCCAGCTCGCTGAGCTTCCGCGTGAGCCGGTCGATGTGCCAGGCGACGATGACGTCGATGCTCCCAGCCTCGGCAGCGGCGACCATCGCCTCGAACTTCGGGCGACGACCGGCCGTGGCACTGGTGTCGTTCTCGATCCAGACGCGCGCCGGGTCGACGTCCCAGCCGCGACCCTGGGCAAGCTCGATGCACGCGGAGCGCTGCCGGTCGACGCCGAGGCCTTCGCCGGTCTTGTCCTTGCTGATCCGCGCGTAGATCGCCGCCCGCGTCATGCTGCGACCTCGGCATTGAACTCGGCGAGCGCGGCGCGGAACGTCGCCAGGTCCGCGGCGAGCGCTTCGCCGCGCAGCCGGTCTGCACGCGGCGAGCGGTCGGCGGGGACGGTCGAGTTTGTCGCGATCAGGTCCGCGGCGTTGACGCCGGAGGCGAGCACAAGCGCAGCGGAGAGCAGGCGGTCGCGCGGAGTCACGCTGCAGCCTCGATGCCGAGGATGAGCAGCGCCCGCTCGCACGCCCGGCGCAGGTCGCCTCCGAAGCGAGCGGACGACTCGAGCGCGCCGGTCGAGTCGAACTCGTGAACGATGACCTCGCCGTCGAGGATGACGATGCGCGCCGACCGGTTTTCGGCGCGGCGCTTCGAGAACCAGTGCTCGTCGCCGTAGGAGCCGCGGTCGAACTGGCGCGACCAGTCGAAGCCGAGGATCGCGTCGAAGAAGTCGACGACCTCGTCGGTGCTGAGATTCTGCATGGATGGCTCCTTCGGTGGGGCGGGATTCCCGCTTCAATTAACCCTAGTAGTTGCCACGTTACCTAGCAGTACGTGCTTCGTTCGCTCGTCTAGTTTCGCGCCGCGATGCAACAGCGCCCGCCCCGTCAGTGATGGGGCGGGCGCTTTGCTCGTGTCGGGTAGCGGATCCTTTGCTTATCACACGTTCACTGAGCCGGCGGGTGCCCGACCGGCGCGATGTCCCACGGCTAAACTGAAACGTGCCCAGACGGGCTGGGAGAGGAGTGGGGATGTCGTTGTTGTCGTCCATCACCGGGCCGCGGGATCTCGATGCGATGAGCACGGCGCAGCTTGAGCAGCTCGCCGGCGAAGTGCGGGAGTTCTTGATTGAGAATGTGGCCCGCACCGGCGGACACCTCGGTCCGAACCTGGGTGTGGTGGAGTTGACCATCGCGCTGCATCGGATCTTCGACTCGCCCAACGACCCCGTGATCTTCGACACCGGACACCAGTCGTACGTTCACAAGTTGCTCACCGGGCGTCAAGACTTCTCGATGCTCCGTTCACGCGGTGGTCTCGCTGGCTACCCTCAGCGCTCCGAAAGCGAGCACGACGTTGTGGAGTCTTCTCACGCGTCAAGCTCCCTGAGCTGGGCGGATGGGGTGTCCCGCGCGTTTGTGCGCACAGGCCGCAAGGACCGGCATGTCGTCGCGGTTGTCGGCGATGGTTCCCTCACCGGAGGCATGACCTGGGAAGCGCTCAACAACATCTCGGACGATAACGATCGCAACTTGGTCATCGTGGTCAACGACAATGGTCGTTCGTATGCCCCCACGATCGGCGGCATGGCCCGGTATCTGAACCGTGTACGCACGGCAGACAGCTATCGAACTCTGCATCGCGGCTCCGCCGATTTGTTCCGACGCTTGGGTCCGGCCGCGCGAGCCGTCTATCGCGGTGTTCGGGGCGGCACGCACGGCTTCCTCTCCCGTTTCACCAACAACGAAGCGCTCTACTCGAACCTCGACATCAAGTACCTCGGCCCTATCGATGGCCACGACCTGCCCACTCTTCTTGAGACGCTGGCACTCGCGAAGTCCTACGGCGCTCCTGTGATCGTCCATGCGATTACAGAGAAGGGGCGTGGTTACCAACCCGCTCGCGACGACGAGGCGGACCAGTTCCACGCAGTAGGCAAGATCGACCCGACCACCGGACAGACTGTGGGCAGTTCGTCGAGCACTCCCGCGTGGACGGATGTCTTCGCGAACGAGCTTCGCGACATCGGCGATGACCGCGAGGACGTCATCGCCATGACCGCTGCCATGTTGCGTCCGACGGGGCTCTTGCCTTTCGCGCAGAAGTTCCCCGATCGCGTGTATGACGTCGGCATCGCGGAACAGCACGCTGTCGCATCTGCTGCCGGTCTCGCCTTCGGTGGTCTTCACCCGGTCGTCGCGATCTACGCGACGTTCATGAACCGCGCATTCGACCAGGTGCTGATGGACGTTGCCCTCCACCGCGCCGGCGTGACCTTCGTTCTCGATCGAGCGGGCGTTACGGGCCCTGACGGTCCCAGCCATCATGGCATTTGGGATCTGGCGATGTTGCAACTGGTGCCGCGCATCCGCATCGCCGTACCTCGCGACGCCGAACGGGTGCGGGAAGAGTTGCGTGAAGCCGTTGACGTCGAGGATGCGCCTACGGTCATCCGATTCCCCAAGGGCGCCGTCCTGCCTGACCTGCCCGCGGTGGAGCGCCTGCAGGATGGTGTTGACGTTTTGTCGCGCTCAGAAGCAAATGATGTGCTCATCGTCGGAATAGGACCGATGGCGCATGTGGCCATGGATGTCGCATCGCGCTTGAACGCTCAAGGAATCGGCACCACGGTGATCGACCCTCGTTGGGTGATACCCGTTCAGCCTTCGGTCATCTCGCTCGCAGCATCCCACCGCCTCGTCATCACCATCGAAGATGGCATCCGGGTCGGGGGGATCGGTACCCGCGTGCGCCAGGTTCTGCGTGAAGCGGGCATCGACACTGCTGTGGACGAACTGGGTGTGCCGGACGAGTTCATCGATCACGCGAGCCGCGAGCAGATCCTCGAAGACGCGGGTCTCACCGCAAGCCGTATCGCACAGGACGTCGTCGCCCAGGTGCTGGGGACGCGTGTGCCGATGGCGCGCGGTGCACACGCGCAACCGATGGAGTCCGTCGAGCACATCGCTGCCGACGAGCACCACTGAACGAACGTCGAAGGGGTGCCCGCGGCCGGCTGGCCGTGGACACCCCTTAGACGTGGGAACGAGGTTCTCAGATCGAGGCAACGCCCCGAATCGCGGGGTGGTGGAACGTGTCCTCGAACACCCGCTCGGACGCGCCCTCGCGGTCCAGGTACGCGGATGCCCCGCCATCGATGAAGGGCCACCCGGCACCCAGGATGAGACACAGGTCGATGTCTTCCACTTCGGGCACAACGCCCTCGTCGAGCATGATCTTGATCTCTTCAGCTAGGCCGTCTTGCACGCGTTGGAGGATCACATCGGATGACGCGGGGGAGTTGCCGATCGCACCACGCAGCGCCTTCTCCGCAGGCTTGGTCCACCCGGTTACCCGGCCACCCTTGTCCTTCTCGACGACGCCATCAAGCTCTGCCAACGCGTGGAAGTTGTCGTTGGCGTAAAAACGCTCCGGGAAGGCGCGGACCATGGTGTCCTGCACATGCGCGGCGACCTTCCAGCCCACCAGGTCGATGAGCTGGAACGGCCCCATCGGGAGCCCAAGCGGCGCGAATGCCTTCTCGACGTCCGCGATCGGGGTTCCCTCGTAGACGGCGCGGGCTGCTTCACCCATGACCTTCGCCAGGAGGCGATTGACGACGAAGCCGGGCGCATCCGCGGTCAGCACGGCGTTCTTGCCCAACGCGCGGGCAACCACGAAGGCTGTTGAGAGCGCGGCATCCACCGTCTGCGGGGTCTTGACGATCTCAATAAGCGGCATCACGGCCACGGGGTTGAAGAAGTGGAAACCGACGAGTCGCTCGGGGTGGGCGAGTGTGCTTCCGATCTCCTCGACCGACAGCGACGACGTGTTCGTTGCCAGGATGGCATCTTCGGCCACGATCTTCTCGATCTCGCCAAAAACCTGCTGCTTGACGCCGACCTCTTCAAACACCGCTTCGATGACGAAGTCGCAGTCTGCGTACTGAGACTTGTCGGTGGTGCCCGTCACCAGTGAACGCAGCTTGTTAGCGGTGTCGGAGTCGACACGGCCCTTTGATTCCAGCTTGCCGATTTCATCGTGAATGTACGCCACGCCCTTATCCACGCGAGCCTGATCGAGGTCGGTGATCAGAACGGGAACCTGCAACCGGCGCACGAACAGCAGGGCGAACTGGCTCGCCATGAGACCCGCGCCGATGATGCCGACCTTCGTGACCTTCTTTGCGAGGGCCTTGTCGGGTGCTCCTACAGGGCGCTTTGCGCGCTTCTGCACCAGATCGAACGCATACATCGACGCAGCGAACTGATCTCCGGTGACCAACTCGGCCAGTGCCTCGTCTTCGCGAGCGAATCCTTCGGCCTTGCTGCCGCTCTTCGCCTTGTCGAGGAGATCCAGCGCAACATACGGAGACTTGGGAACGGTGCCGATCTTGGACTCGAGCATGCCGCGCGCCATCTTGATGGCGATCGGCCACTTCGTGAGGCGCTCGAGCTTGCCCGGTACGTTCTTGCGCTCGACCGTGATCGTGCCCGTGAGCACACCGTCTGCCCATGCCAGCGAACGCTCGAGATAGGTTGACGCAGGGAAGATCGCATCCACGATGCCGTAGTCGTATGCCTGTTGGGGCTTCAACATCCGGTTCTGCTTGAGGGGATTCGAGATCACCACTTCGAGAGCGTTCTCAATACCGATGAGGTTTGGCAGCAGGTACGCGCCGCCCCACCCAGGGATGATCCCCAAGAACACCTCGGGCAGGGCGATCGCTGCCGCGGAGGCATCCACCGTGCGATACGTGGAGTTCAGTGCGATCTCGAGTCCGCCGCCAAGCGCGAGGCCATTGATGAACGCGAATGAGGGGACGCCGAGCTCGCCGAGCTTGCCCAGCACATGGTGGCCGAATTGTGCGACGAGTCGCGCGTTCTCCTTCGACCCCACCTTGCTGATGTCGCTGAGATCGGCACCCGCGGCGAGAATGTACTGCTTTCCGGTCACCGCGACCGCATCGATCTCGCCGGCGGCTGCCCGGCCACGCAAGGTGTCGAGAGTGGCGCCGAGCTCGGCGAGGGTCGCGGGGCCGAGCGTGTTGGGGCGCGTGTGGTCGCGGCCGTTGTCGAGCGTGACCAACGCGAGCACCTTGCCTGATGCGAGACGTACGTCGCGCACGAGCGAGTGGGTGACGACCTCGCCGTCGGTCATCGCGAGGATAGGCCCGAAGTCGATTTCTTCGTAGTTCGTCATCGCTTCGGTCCTACTTCTTCTTTCCGTTGTAGTGAGGGTTCTCCCAAATCACAGACCCGCCCTGGCCAAGCCCCACGCACATGGCGGTGAGCCCGTAGCGCACGTCGGGGCGCTCGGCGAATTGTGCGGCGAGCTGGATCATCAGCCGGACGCCGGACGCAGCGAGCGGGTGCCCCAGAGCGATGGCACCGCCCCACTGGTTGACCCGCGGATCGTCATCGGCGATACCGAAGTGGTCGAGGAGCGAGATCACTTGAATCGCGAAGGCTTCGTTCAGTTCGAAGAGGCCGATGTCGCCGATCGTGAGCCCGGCCTTCTTGAGTGCCTTTTCGGTCGAGGGGATCGGACCAATGCCCATCACCTCAGGCTGGACGCCGGCGAATGCGTAGGACACCATTCGCATCTTCGGGGTGAGGCCGAACTCCTTTACGGCGCCGCCGCCAGCCAGCAGCGACATCGTCGCGCCATCTGTGAGGGGAGATGACGTACCCGCGGTCACGCGGCCATGCGGCCGGAACGGGGTCTTCAATCCCGCGAGGTCAGCCATCGTCGTCTGAGGGCGACGGCCCTCGTCCTCTGTTGCAAGGCCCCATGCGCCGCTGGCGTCTTTGATCGACACCGGGACAAGGTCCGGTTGGAACTTGCCGTTGTCGTACGCCGCCTGCGCCTTGTGCTGGCTGAGCATGCCGAACCGATCGGCGCGCTCCTTGGTGAGTTCGGGGAAACGATCGTGAAGTCGCTCAGCGGTCATGCCCATGTTGAGCGCATCCGGACTGACGAGCTTCTCGGCCACGAATCGCGGGTTGGGGTCGACGTTGCTGCCGTCGAGCGGGTGACGCCCCATGTGTTCGACGCCGCCTGCGAGTGCGAGATCGTACATGCCGAGCCCAATGGAGCCGGCCATCGTTGTGACGCTGGTCATTGCGCCCGCGCACATGCGGTCGATCGCGAATCCGGGAACGGTCTGAGGGAGTCCAGCGAGAATCGCGACGCTCCGCCCGAGGGTGAGACCCTGATCGCCGGTCTGCGACGTCGCAGCGATGGCGACGTCATCGATCCGATCAGCCGGCACACCGGGGTTTCGTTCCATGAGACCGATCGTCGCCTTCACGGCGAGGTCATCCGATCGGGTGTTCCAGTACATGCCCTTCTCGCCAGCGCGCCCAAAGGGGGTACGCATTCCATCGACGAAGTAGACATCCGAAAGCTCGGCCACTCTGCCTCCAATAGTTGGGATATCGCCAGCCTAGAGAAGTGGCTCGTCGGGGTAGAACCCGGTGGCGGATTCCTACGAATCAGATTCCGGCGCTTCGGGCTCGGATTGCACGGATTCCACAAAAGCCTCGGCGATCAGCTGTGCGGTATAGGCAATCTGCCAGGGGCGAGCGCCCAGCTCCGCGAGAGCTGTGCCCACCGCGTCCGCGCTGTTTTCTGCGGGTGGCGCCCAGGCGACACGCCGCAGCAGGTCGGGAGTCAGAAGGTTTTCTGTCGGCATACCGATCGCAGTGGCCAGCTCTTCCACACGCGGGCGCGCGGCCTTCAGCCGTGCGTCGGCCGCGGGATTGCGATCAGCCCACGCGCGGGGCGGGGGGAGCGTATCGCCCCCGGACGCGCGCTCCGCTGGCGGATCCGTGTCAGCGCGCCCCCGCTCGATCGCGTCCCACCAGCGATCGAGCTGCGTGCGACTGGCCCGGCCGATGAAATCCTTATTCGCGGCGAGCGATTGCTTGCTCGTCGGGTTGGCCCGCACAGCGACAACGAGTGCCCGGTCGGGAACGAGCCGCCCTGGGGAGACGTCCTCTTGCTGTGCGTATTCCTCGCGTGCTTGCCACAGTGCGCGGGCGACGGCGAGCGCCTTGCGTCCGCGCACGGTGTGGAGGCCGCTCAGTCGTCGCCATGGGTCTTCCCGCGGTGGTTTGGCGGGGCGTCGCAATACCGCGTCGAACTCCTGAGCAGCGATATCGGTCTTACCCTGCTCGGCTAGTTCGGCCACCAATGCGTCATACACATCGATCAGGTGGACGACATCGAGAGCGGCGTACTCCAGCCACGCCTGCGGCAGCGGCCGCGTCGACCAGTCGGCGGCCGAGTGTGCCTTGGCCAGCATGATCCCGAGAGTGTCCTCGACGACGGCGCCGAGCCCGACCTTCTCGTGACCGAGGAGTCGGGCCGCAAGTTCGGTGTCAAAGATCGACGGGGGTTCGAGGGCGAGCTCGCGTAGTGACGGGAGGTCTTGGCTCGCCGCGTGTAGAACCCACTCAACGTCGCCGATCGCGCGCTGCAGGGGCGTGAAGTCGCCGATCGGCGGCGGATCAAACAAGAACACGCCCGCATCTCGGCGAAACACCTGAATTAGGTACGCGCGCTGCGAATAGCGAAAACCCGAGGCGCGTTCCACATCGACGGCTACCGGTCCAGTGCCGGCAGAAAGGGCCTCGCAGGCCTCGCGGAGTCCCTCACCGTCGTTGATGACCGAATACTCAGTCACCCGTCAGCCTTCTCGATCCCAGCATCGTTATCCCTTCAGAACCCGGCGGAAGCCCCGCCAGCATGCAGACGAGCTCTGCCCATGCTTCCACGTGCGGTGCGATGTCGCCGAGGGGTGACCATGAGGCGCGCAACTCGATCTGCGCGCCGTCGCCTTCTTCCAGCAGGGAGCCGAAGCCCTTCGACAGGATCTTCGTCGCCGTCCCGGACTCCGAGTGGAAGGCTGCGCCGTGAGCGTCCAGCGCATCGACAAGCCATGACCATGTGACGTCGGCCAGCATCGGGTCGATCCCGATGTCGGTCTCAAGCGGTGCCTGTGCGAACGAGACGATCCGCCACGAACCGTTCCAGGCAGCAGGGCCGTCTTCGTCGTGCAATAACACCAGTCGACCAGTGCCGTACGCAGACTCGATGGCGCCCTGATCGGGGCGAACGTCGCCGGCAATCGCGAACGCATGTGCCGCAAGGCCCGCGGGCGCCGCGATCTCCCGCACGGTGATGTCCCCGCGGATGTGCAAGGCCCGAACCTGTTCGACGGAGTCGTCAAACGACGACGGTCCCGCGGGAGATCGATGGTCGGTCACGCCGACAGACTAGAGTGATGCCTCGATGGTCGCTTCCAGGCGCGCCGCGATGCGCCGCGCATCTCCCACGTTCCTTGCTGGAATCCGAGCCGCGCTGACACTGCTCAGCCTGGCTCTCACCGCCGTGCTCGCTGCACTCGGCGTCGCTTCAGTCCATATGGCGCGTCGGGTGGTGACTCCCGCCGCGCGCGTGCCGGACACCGAGATTATTGGGGTGGATGCTTCGGCGCAGACCATCACGCTGGCCCGCACACCCGACACTGAACTGCCCGGACGGTACGGGCTGTTCACATCGGGTGTCGAAAAGTACGTAAAGGTCGGCTCGGTCTTGGGCATGAGTGAAGGTGCGGTCACGCGCAAGCTGTTGACCCACATCGGGTCGGATGCCGATGTTTCGCCACACGCCGCATTCAGTGGGTGGTACTACGACAGTCCAGACCAGCTGCACCTGCCGTTCACGTCTGAACTGATCGGTACGACGGTCGGGCCATGCCCGGCGTGGCTGTTCCCAGCCGGCGACAACGATGTCTGGGTCATCCAGATCCATGGGCGGGGTACTACACGTGCGGAGGCGCTGCGCGCTGTTCCGCTGTTTCATGGCGCTGGGATCACGTCCCTTCTCGTGTCATACCGCAACGACGGTGAGGCGCCGCGCAGCAAGACGGGTACTTACGCGCTCGGGGCTACCGAGTGGCGCGACGTTGATGCCGCGATCGGTTTCGCGCGCCGGCGCGGTGCCTCACGGGTGATCCTGATGGGGTGGTCGATGGGCGGGGCGATCGCTTTGCAGGCCTCGCTGAACTCGGCGCACCGATCGCACATCGCTGGGGTGATCCTCGAGTCGCCGGTGGTCGATTGGCGAATCGTGCTCGAGTACCAGGCAGCCTTCATGCATGTGCCGCCGTCTGTGACGTCGCTGGCGTTGGGTGCACTCGGCACGGGCTGGGCGGCGTCGCTGACGGGCACGGGCGCACCGATCCCCTTTGATCGCTTGAACATCGTCGCGCGGGCCGGCGAGCTGCAGCATCCGATTCTCCTACTCCACAGCGATGATGACGGCTTCGTGCCCTCGGATGCCTCGCACGAGTTGGCGCGCGCGCGACCGGACCTCGTCGAGATGCACGTCTTCGCTACCGCGCGCCACACCAAGTTGTGGAACTACGACCAGGATCGCTGGACGGCCATCATCGGCGATTGGTTGCGCGAGCGTGAGCTCACATTGCAGGACTCGTCAGCGTCGCACTGAACGCGCCGTAGAGTGGGGGAGCGGCAGCGAACCCTCCCGCTCAATCGAAGGACTTCGGAATCCGCATGACCACCACCTCGACCGGCTTCGTCAAGCTTTCAGATCGCTCTCCGGAGCTGTCCGGCGCCGAGATGGTGGCTGCGCTTGTCCCACCACCGCAATTTTCGGAAGCCACGTTCGATACCTATCGAGCGGATGCCGACTACCCTTCTCAGCAGGAGGCGAAAGAACTGCTTCGCACGTTCGCGGGCGGCGCGCCTATGGAACGCACGGGACTCTTCCGGCGTGCGAAGAAGCAAGCGCCGCTCAAGCCCGGTGTCTACCTGGATGGTGGATTCGGCGTCGGCAAGACCCACCTGCTGGCGGCGGTGTATCACGCGATGCCAGCGCGCCGGAAGTACTTTGGATCGTTCATCGAGTACACCGCGCTCGTGGGGGCCATGGGTTATCAGAACACTGTCGCCTTGTTCCGTGGCGCAGACCTGCTCTGCATCGACGAGTTCGAGCTCGATGATCCCGGGGACACGATGGTGATGACGCGACTGCTGGCTGAGCTGGTCGCTTCGGGAACCCGACTGGCTGCAACATCGAACACCCCGCCCAATGCGTTGGGCGAGGGCCGCTTCGCTGCTCAGGACTTCCTCCGTGAGATTCACGCCATGTCCGACAGCTTCCAGACGATCCGGATTGATGGCACCGATTACCGCCATCGCGCGGTGGACGGACACGCGGTGGTGCTCACGGACGCTGAGTACGAAGAAGAAATGCAGACACGCGCGGAGGCCGGTCTCGTCTCGGATGATGAATTCGGTGAGCTCGTCACACGGCTGGCGCAGGTGCATCCGTCGCGCTACATCCGCGTGATCGATGGCATCTCAACCGTGGGTCTTCGAAACGTCACACCCTTCATCGACCAGTCTGCGGCGCTGAGGTTCGTCGCGTTCATCGACCGCGTATACGACGCGCAGGTGCCGATTCGTGCGACCGGCACGAGCCTTGATCTGGTGTTCCCCGAGGAGATGCTGACAGGCGGCTACCGGAAGAAGTACCTGCGGGCGATTTCGCGCCTGGTTGCCTGTACTCTCGCCTGAGGCGCTCGCCTCACCATCTGTCGAAACTCGCGGCACGCTCACGTTCACGCGAAACCTGATGTTTACCTCAGGGCCGATCGCGTAACAGGTGTGAAACACAGGGTGCACGCCGCGCGAAACTCCCGCTTGTCAGACTGGGCCACGCCCGGACAGCCGCTACACCCGACCCAGCGGCCGCTCGGCACCTCGAGAAACATGACAATGAGTGAGGAATCTCATGGATAGCGGAAATTTCGCGTGGTCGATCGCAGCAACCGCGCTGGTTCTGTTCATGACCCCGGGCGTCGCCTTCTTCTACGGCGGACTCGTGAAGGCAAAGAGCGTCGTCAGCATGATGATGATGAGCTTCGGGGCAATGGGCCTGATCAGCGTTCTGTGGATCCTGTACGGATTCAACATGAGCCTCGGAGGCGGCACGTTCGCTTTCTCGGGCAACCCCTTCGCTGACTTCGGACTTGCACAGGCCGATAGCGCAACGCTCGTCGGCGCCACCTTCGGCGCAACGTTCGCGATCATCACGGTCGCCCTCATCTCGGGCTCGATCGCAGACCGCGCCAAGTTCGGATCGTGGATGCTGTTCGCGGGCCTGTTCGCGACAATCGTCTACTTCCCGGTTGCCGCCTGGGTCTGGGGCGACGGCTGGATCTTCAACTGGGGTGACAGCACGGGACTCCCGGCGGTCATCGACTACGCCGGTGGCACCGCGGTGCACATCAACGCGGGTGCTGCCGCTCTCGCCCTCGCACTCGTCCTCGGCAAGCGCATCGGCTTCCAGAAGGGCATCCAGAAGCCCCACAACGTTCCGCTGACGCTGCTCGGCGCCGCGATCCTGTGGTTCGGCTGGTTCGGCTTCAACGCTGGTGCAGAGGGCACCTTCGGCTTGCTCGGTCCGGACAACACCGGTGCGGGACTCATCGTTGTCAACACGCTCGGTGCAACCGCTGCCGCCATCCTCGGTTGGCTCATCGTGGAGAAGCTCAAGGACGGCAAGGCGACGTCCGTCGGCGCTGCCTCGGGTGCTGTTGCTGGTCTCGTTGCCATCACGCCGGCCTGCGCCAACCTGACGCCCGGTTGGGCACTGCTCCTCGGTGTCGTTGCCGGTGCCGTGTGCGCCCTGGCTGTCGAGCTCAAGTGGAAGCTCGGCTTCGATGACTCGCTCGACGTCGTCGGAATCCACCTCGTCGGCGGCATCATCGGAACGCTCTACCTCGGCTTCTTCGCGACCGAGACGGGCCTGTTCCTCGGTGGCGGCGCTGGTCAGCTGGTGTCGCAGCTGGTGGCCGCAGCAGGCGTCCTGGTCTACTCCTTCGTGGTCGCCTACATCATCGGCTTCGCGATCCAGAAGACCCTGGGCTTCCGCATCAAGAACGAGGACGAGATCGCCGGTGTGGACACCGTCGTTCATGGCGAAGAGGGCTACCTCCTCGCCGAGCGCGTCTGATACGCCATCATCGCCCGGAGGGCGTCGCAACCACGGTTGCGGCGCCCTCCGGCGTTTGGGCGGATGTGTATGGTGGCGTCGTGAGTCGAACCCACCGCTTCATCAATGCCGTTGCTTCCGCTCTCGGCCTCATTCGGTCGACAACGCGACAGACAACGCCTGCCGTGGTGCACGACCGTTCCACCCAGACAGTTGAGGTGCGGCCTCCGGCTCGACACGCTCTGCGCCTCGCGTACGAGCCGTCGATCGACGGGGATCCCGATGCGGGCGAGATCGTATGGACGTGGGTCCCGTACGCCGAGCGTGACGGTCGAGGAAAGGACCGCCCGGTGCTCGTGATCGCCACGCACGGTCCGGATCGCGTGTACGCAGTTAAACTCACTTCTCGCTCACACGACGGGGATCGGGACTTTCTATCGATTGGGTCGGGTCCGTGGGACTCGCGAGGGCGTGAATCGTGGGTCGATCTTGATCAGATCTACAGTGTGCACACGCGGGGAATGCGCCGCGAGGCCAGCGCGCTGGATATTGATCGGTTCACACGGGTGGCGTACGAGCTGCAGCGACGGTACGGATGGTCCGCCGACGGCGCAGGCGGCGCTCGATGAATGACGGGAGGCCGATTCCCCTGATTCTTCGGGACCGCCGCGGCCCTCTTGGACCTCGGAATCCGCCCTCGGGGTGATTTTGGGGTGAGCGCGTAGGTTTCTCGCCGTGGCCGTCCGGTGACCGCTCATCCGATGAAGGTCTCCCGGCCAGCCTGCTGCGGCGCGGGCGTTCAGCGTACGACTGTCACGAAACCCAGTCGGAGACGTCCGAGGCTCAAATGAGACCGAGGGCGAGCATGGCGTCGGCGACTTGGGTGAAGCCGGCGATGTTGGCTCCGGCGACGTAGTCGCCGGGCTTTCCGTAGGTATCCGCGGTCTCCAGGCAGCGGTCGTGGATGGAGCGCATGATCTCGCCGAGGCGCTCGTCGGTGTGCTGGAAGGTCCAGGAGTCGCGGGAGGCGTTCTGCTGCATCTCGAGTGCGCTGGTGGCGACGCCGCCGGCGTTCACGGCCTTGCCGGGCGCGAACAGGACGCCGGCCTCACGGAGTGCGCGGATCGCCTCGGGTGTGGTTGGCATGTTCGCGCCTTCGGCCACGATGCGGGTGCCGCCCCGGATCAGCGCCGCGGCGCCGGTGGCGTCGAGCTCGTTCTGGGTCGCGCAGGGCAGCGCGATCTTGCAGGGCACGTCCCAGATCGACCCGCCGGGGATGAAGCGGGTGGTGGAGCGCTGCTGGGCGTAGTCGCTGACGCGGCCGCGATGACCGTTCTTGATCTCCTTGAGCAGTTCCAGGTCGATCCCCGTTTCATCGACGACGTAGCCGTCGGAGTCGGAGCAGGCGACCACGATGGCGCCGAGTTGCTGGGCCTTCTCGATCGCGTAGATCGCGACGTTGCCGGAGCCGGAGACGACCACTCGCTTGCCGTCCAGGGCGTCGCCGGCGTCGCGTAGCATCTCGTCCACGAAGTAGACGGTGCCGTAGCCGGTGGCCTCGGTGCGCACCTGGGAGCCGCCCCAGGTCAGGCCCTTGCCGGTGAGTACGCCGGACTCATAGCGATTGGCGATGCGCTTGTACTGGCCGAACAGGTAGCCGATCTCGCGGCCGCCGACGCCGATGTCGCCTGCTGGCACGTCGGTGTACTCGCCGATGTGGCGGGACAGCTCGGTCATGAAGGACTGGCAGAACCGCATCACCTCGGCGTTCGAGCGTCCCTTCGGGTCGAAATCGCTGCCGCCTTTCGCGCCGCCGATCGGCATGCCGGTGAGGGCGTTCTTGAAGATCTGCTCGAAGCCGAGGAACTTCACGATGCCGAGGTAGACGGACGGGTGGAAGCGCAGGCCGCCCTTGTAGGGGCCGAGCGCGGAGTTGAACTGGACGCGGAAGCCGCGGTTGAGCTGGACCCGGCCGGCGTCGTCGGTCCACGGGACGCGGAAGATGATCTGCCGCTCCGGCTCGCACAGCCGCCGGATGATCTCGGCGTCCGCGTACTCGGGGTGCTTGGCCACGACCGGGCCGAGGCTCTCCAGGACCTCGCGGACGGCCTGGTGGAACTCGGCCTCGCCGGGGTTGCGGCGCACGACCTCCTCGAAGACCGGCGTCAGGGACTCATCCAGTACGGACACGGTGGGACTCCATTTCGGTGGTGCGCTGCCGCGGGTGCGGCATGTGGGCCGGCTCGCGGCACACGGGTTCCGACGCTACCAGGACGCGGCGAGGGCGGGTTCGAGGGTGACGAGACAGAGGTCGGGCTCGGCGAAGGGGACGAGGCGGGAACGAGTGCCGCTCGGTTCGAGAAGCTGTTCGATGAGTCCGCGGTGGACGGCGCACACCACCTGAGGGTGCTCGCGGGCGGCGTCGCGGAACGGGCAGGCGCGCAGCCGGATCTGCTGTTCGTGGGGGTCGGGGTCGAAGCCGAGCCGGTCGAGGACGTCGACGAGTCCTGCTGCGGGGTCGGTGTCAGTGAGTGGGTCGAAGCTGTCGGCCCAGCGGCGGCCGGCGTCGACGGACTCGGTGCTGGCGGTGTCGCCTGCTGCGAGGGCGCTGGCGAGGACGTGGATGAGCTGTTCGCGGGACTCCTCATCTCGCTCGGGGCCGGCCGGGGTGTAGAGGATCCGGGGGCGTCCGCGCCGCGGCTCGCTGCCGGTGCGGCGGTGGGCGAGGCCGGCGTCGGCCAGGCGGTCGAGATGGAATCGGGCGGTCGTGACGTGGACGCCGAGCCGGTCCGCCACGGCTGCAGCATCGAGGGGGGCGTTGGCGGCATGCAGTTCGTCGAGGACTTTGCGGCCGGCCGCGGAGGGCGACGCGGCACGGTGCTGTTCGGGGCGGTGCTCGATCTGCTCAGGTGACATAGATCATCCCGTCGTGGACTTCGATGCGGCGGGTCGTCAGGGGGCGGTCGGCGGGCAGGGTCAGTGCCTGGCCGGTGGCGAGGTCGAAGCGTGCCCCGTGGGCCCAGCACTCCACGGTGCGGCCCTCGATGAAGCCGTCGGCCAGGGAGATCTGGGCGTGGGTGCAGGTGTCGTCGACCGCGCGGATGACTCCGGTGTCGTCGCGGACGATCAGGATCGCCTGACCGTCTATGACCTTCCGTATGGGCTGGCCGGTGCGCAGCTCGGTCTCGGCGTAGACGAGCGAGGGTTCACGGGTTGAGGCGGGCATCGGCAGGCTCCTGGTCGGGGCGGCGGGTGATGGTCTCGAAGGCGCTGCCGGAGCGCCCGGCCAGGCGTCGCAGCATCGAGGCGGCGATGCGGTCGGCCTGCACCTTGGCGTGTTCGGCGACCGGGCCGGCGAACCGGTCGTCGAGGGCCTGGTTCCACAGTTCCAGCCACCGGTCGAAGTGCTCGGCGGTGAGCGGATGCCGTGCGTGGAGGACGAGGTGGAGCTGGAGCGCGTTGCGGTGATAGCGGTCGGCGCGGAACAACACGGTCTCCCAGAAGTCGCACATGATCGGCAGGTGGCGCTCCAGATCCAGCTTCGCGACCTCGGTGAAGATCGGCCCCAGCAGCGGGTCAGCGAACGCCGCCCGGTAGAACCCGGTCACGAGCTCAGCGACGTCCGTGCGATCCGCGAGATCCCTCATGGTGTGCGCCCCGCGATGTCGCTGGTGGGGCGGTGGCCGTGCTCGGCGCCGAGGCCGAAGTAGTGCCGGAAGGAGTAGATCATCGGCCGCCAGGCACGCGGGTCGATGTGCTCGGTGCCCGGCACCACGATTTCCGGCGCGGCATGCACACGGGTGACCTCGGCCTCGACCAGGTGATACTCGCCGAGCCCCGGAGTGACTCGGCGGACGACGGCCTCCAACTGCAGCACGCACTCGGCCACCCGCGGCGGGGTCACCGTCTCCGATGCGCGCGGGGTGAGGCCCGCGGCGGCGAACTTGTCGGCGACATGCCGGTAGCGAGGCGCCTTCGAGGCCGGTACGGGGTTCTTGCCGGTGGTGTCGCCGATCGTCTCGACCGCCTCCCACAACTCCGGCTGGGGGAAGCTGACGGTCAGCTCCGGTAGGGCGAGGACGTTGTCGATGGTCTGACCGCCGTCCTCCAGGCCGATCACGAGCATCTGCCCGAGCGCCCAATACGAGGACGCGGCGGCCAGGTTCGCGGTGCCGTCCGGGTTCCGCGAGGCGATCAGCATCACCGGGGTGCCCACGTAGAGGATGCTGGGACGGATCACCACACGCGCCGCCCCGACCTCGGTCGCTGCCCTGCTCGGCTCGGAATGCTCGGTCATGACGCCAACAGGAGAACGCCGAGGGCGATGAGCAGCCCGACCTTGACGACTTCGAGAGCGATGTAGCCCAGGTGCAGGCCGGTGCGGGGTGCATGGTCGGCCGATCCTTCGGTGCGGACCTTGCGGTCCATCAGCGGCCGCAGCACGAGCGCGCCGAGCCCGAGGGCGACGCCGACCGCGACGACCAAGGCGAGCTGCGCCGGCGATGCGTCGGCCGCGCTCACCAGCACTCCGGCGAGGACGGCGAGCCACAGGACGGCCTCGGCGATGTTCAGCGCCCGGAACACGAGCCGGCCGATGCCGACCCCGAGCGGGATCGTGATGCCAGGGGCACGGAACTTCAGCGGCGCCTCCAGGAACGAGATCGCCAGCACCATCCCGAGCCAGGTGAACACCGCCGCGATCTGCACGCCCAGGGCCGCCGTCATGATCCGTCCACCTCCAATAAACTGGAGTAGTCTCCTGTTTAATCAGAGCCTACTCGCACCAACGGAGGGGGCGCATCGTGACCGAGGGCCTGCGCCTCAAGCGGGTCTACGACGCCCCCGAGCCCGGCGACGGCTTCCGGGTGCTGGTCGACCGGCTCTGGCCGCGAGGGCTGAGCCGGCAACGCGCCTGCCTTGACCTGTGGTGCAAGCAGATCGCCCCAAGCCCCGGCCTGCGCACCTGGTGGGACCACGACCCGGCCCGCTTCGCAGCGTTCACCGACCGCTACCGTGCCGAGCTCACCGACAACCCGACGCTCGAGGAACTGGGCGCGCTGCTGCGCGACCACCCGTCCGCGACGCTCCTCTATGCGGCGCGCGACCCGCAGATCAACCACGCGATCGTGCTCCGCGACGTCCTCCAGGAGCACGCGCGATGACCGAAGCGGCCGCCGAGGGCGGGGAGGCGGTGTGCTGGCTGGACCGGGTCTGCCCGGACTGCGGCGCGCTCACCTCGCCTGATGCGGAGGCCTGCTGGCGGTGCGGCATCCCCACCCCGAACCGACAGGAGCACACGAATGAGCGGGACTAGACGGCTGGAGGAACTGCTCGGCATTCAGACGCCGATCGTGCTCGGCCCCTTCGGCGGGCTGTCCTCGGTGGAGCTGACCGCCGCGGTCAGCGGCCTCGGCGGCCTCGGCTCCTACGGCCTGTATGGCTATACCCCGGAGCGCATCCGCGAGACGGTGCAGGCGCTGCGCGCGGCGACCGCGAACCCGTTCGCCGTGAACCTATGGCTGCCGACCGGGGACGAGGTCGACCCGATCGACGCCGACCTGGACGCCGCGATCGGCGCCGTGGCCCCGTTCTTCGCCGAGCTCGGCATCGACGTCCCGCCGGTGCCGGCCCGGTTCCTGCCCGACATCGACGAACAGCTCGAAACCGTGCTCGAGACGCGGCCCGCCGCGGTGAGCCTCGTCTACGGCGTGCCCCCGGCCTGGTTCCTCGACCGCGCCCACAGCCTCGGGATCCGGGTGATCGGCACCGCCACGACCGCCGAGGAAGCGGTCGCACTCGAAGCCAGCGGCGCCGACGCGATCGTCGCGACCGGCTTCGAGGCCGCCGGCCACCGGGTCTCCTTCCTAGCCCCGGCCGAACAGTCCCTGGTCGGCACGATCGCGCTCGTACCGCAGGTCGTCGACGCCGTCACGATTCCCGTCGTCGCGGCCGGCGGGATCGGCGACAGCCGCGGAGTCGCCGCTGCCTTTGCACTCGGCGCCTCCGGCGTCCAGGTCGGCACCGCCTTCCTGCGCACCCGGCAGTCCGCCGCCCCCGACGCGCACCGGGAGGCGATCAGCCACAGCCCCGCGCACGGCACCATGCTGACCCGGGCGATGAGCGGCCGCCTGGCCCGCGGCATCCCCAACCGCGCCACCAGCACGATCGAAGATCAGCGGGCGATCGCCCGGTTCCCCGCACAGAACTGGCTCACCGGCCAGTTCCGCACCGAAGCCGCCCGCCAGAACCATGGCGAGCTGCTCTCACTGTGGGCAGGACAAGCGGCCGCGGTGTCCCGCTCGACCGAAGCAGACGAGGTGTTCGCCGAACTCACCGCAGGCGTGCCCGATGGACACTGAGCTACGCGCCAGCACAACCATCGACGCGGACCCGGCGGCCGTGTTCAGCCACTTCACCGACCCCGTGCTGCTCACGCACTGGCTCGCCACCACGGCCCGCATCGCCCGCACCGACGCCGGCCAGGTACTCCACGCCGACGCCGACGGCCGGCACATCACCGCACTCGCCCTCGATCAGCGCCCCGCCGGCTGGGTCATCTACCAATGGCGCATCACATGGCCCGGAGAGCCCCAACCACTCGACACCCGACTCGAACTCGCCATCCACCGCGACGCGAACCTGATCCGCGTCGACGTCGTCCACTGGCACCTGGACGCACGATTCCTAGCAGGACTGGCACTCGCGACTCGAACGACTGCAACACACGGCAGGCGCCCGATAGGCCGCCCGCCCTCACGCATGCAGCGGCGCATCCAGCCGCGATGCAGTGTGTATGCCATCTGCCCTGCGATCTCTCAGACAGCGCGGCGACGCCGTGGGGGAATGGCAGGGCAGCCGACAGTAGGTGCGCCCGGACGAGACACGCCGTACCCGGAACGACAAGACGACGACCCGAAAGAGGCGCATCGTCATGTTCGAACAAATCGTCCAGATCGCTGGAGCTCTGCTGATCCTCAGCGCATTCGTCGCCACACAAACACGCCGCCTGAAGCACGATTCCTGGACTTACCTCCTACTCAACCTGGTCGGCTCCGCGACGCTCGCAGTCCTGGCACTCCAAGGACAGCAATGGGGATTCCTACTCCTGGAGGGCGTCTGGGCCATCGTCTCCATCGCAGGAGTGATCACCAAGCTGCGTACTCACGGCGAATCGCAGTAAGTAGCGCGTCTAGCGGATGCCGTCCCGATATGGCCGAGTGAACGGTCCATCACTACGACGGCCACGCATGGAACTGAGCGCGCGAAAAAGCCCCGTTCACTCGCGGCTTCCGCGTGATTCCGGGGCTGTATCCGGTGGGCGATACCAGACTCGAACTGATGACCTCTTCCGTGTGAAGGAAGCGCGCTACCAACTGCGCCAATCGCCCCTTTGGCCCCAACGGGCCGGTTCACGATACTACCTGATCCCCGAGGCAGGAACGAACCACATACGGTGACACGCGCGGGGTGCCGCCAGTTTTGCACATTGGCCGATCTGAGCTAATGTTTAACGAGTGCCCGGGGTGCGAATCCCGGAAACAAAATGCGGATGTAGCGCAGTTGGTAGCGCATAACCTTGCCAAGGTTAGGGTCGCGAGTTCGAGTCTCGTCATCCGCTCGAGTGTAGGGAAGCTTTCGGAGAATGGCTCCCGGCACGTGGGGTCAAACCACACGGTGGCGTGGCCGAGCGGCTAGGCACCGGCCTGCAAAGCCGTTTACACGGGTTCGAATCCCGTCGCCACCTCGCCTCATAACTGAATAGCCTTTTAGGCGCGATTGGCGCAGCGGTAGCGCGCTTCCCTGACACGGAAGAGGTCACTGGTTCGATCCCAGTATCGCGCACCACCACAAAACCCCCGGCTTTCCGGGGGTTTTTTGTGTTCCTCTCTGGTCCGCTCATGCCAGACCTGGTGCGGTGGGAGCTTTCCGAGTCGTCGATAGACTGGGGGTGTGACTGATGTGTCGTATCCCGCGGATGGTTTCGCTCTGTTCCCCGACCGCTCCGTCGTCGCCCTGCGGGTGAACGGCGAACTCAAAGACCTCGCGACGGTGGTCACAGAAGCGGATGATGTAGAACCCGTCACGATCGACAGCGCCGATGGCCTCAGCATCCTGAGGCACTCGACGGCCCACGTGCTTGCACAGGCCGTGCAGAGGATCAACCCGCAGGCGAACCTGGGCATCGGCCCGCCTATCACCGACGGCTTCTACTACGACTTTCAGGTGGATGAGCCCTTCACTCCCGAAGACGTCAAGGCCATCAAAAAGGAGATGGAACGCATCGTCCGCGAAGGTCAGCGTTTCGTCCGCCGTGTCGTGACCGACGATGAAGCCCGCGCCGAGCTTGCCGACGAACCGTTCAAGCTGGAACTGATTGGGCTCAAGGGTGGGTCTGCTGAAGCCGCCGAAGGGGCGTCCGTCGAAGTCGGCGCCGGTGAACTGACGATCTACGACAACACGAACCGCGACGGTGAGACGGTCTGGAAAGACCTGTGTCGCGGGCCGCATGTGCCAGGCACACGCATGATCGGAAACGGATGGGACCTGACCCGCGTCGCCGGCGCATATTGGCGGGGGAGCGAGAAGAATCCCCAGCTGCAGCGCATCTACGGCACTGCCTGGCCGACGAAGGACGAACTCCGCGCATATCAGCAACGACTTGAAGAAGCCGCGAAGCGCGATCACCGCAAACTCGGCAAGGAGCTCGACCTGTTCTCGTTCCCCGACGAGATCGGGCCGGGTCTGTCGGTGTTCCATCCCAAGGGCGGCATCATCCGCTACGAGATCGAGCGCTACATGCGCGAGCGGCTGCTCGCCAGTGGCTACGACGTGGTGAACACGCCGCACATCACCAAGGGTGATCTGTTCATGACCAGTGGTCACCTCCAGTGGTACGCCGATGGCATGTACCCCCCGATGGTGCTCGACGAGGTTGTCGACGAAGACGGGCACACCTCACGTGAGGGTCAGGAGTACTACCTGAAGCCCATGAACTGCCCGTTCCACAATCTGATTTTCCGCTCTCGTGGGCGCAGCTATCGTGAGTTGCCTTTGCGACTGAGCGAGTTCGGTTCCGTGTACCGATATGAGAAGAGCGGCACACTCGCGGGACTCACACGCGTACGCGGTATGACTCAAGATGACACGCACATCTACGTCACGGCTGACCAAGTCAAGGGTGAGCTCACACACAGTCTCGAGTTCGTGCTGCAGACGCTCCGGGACTATGGGCTGAACGATTTCTATCTCGAGCTGTCAACTAAAGAAGACGGAAATCCGAAGTTCATCGGGGCCGACGAGATGTGGACCGAGGCGACCCAGACACTGCGCGAGGTGGCAGAAGCTTCGGGACTCGAACTCGTCGCAGATCCCGGCGGCGCCGCGTTCTACGGCCCCAAGATCTCGGTCCAGGCGCGCGACGCGATCGGTCGCACCTGGCAGATGTCGACGATCCAGCTCGATTTCAATCAGCCCGAGCGGTTTGAACTTGAGTACACCGGCCCCGATGGCGAGAAGCACCGCCCGGTCATGATTCACCGGGCGCTCTTCGGTTCGATCGAGCGGTTCTTCGCTATCCTGCTCGAGCACTACGCGGGAGCCTTCCCTGTGTGGCTGGCGCCGGTTCAGGTCGTGGGCGTGCCCGTGGCCGATGACTTCGCCGACCATCTTGACGACGTCATCTCCGGGCTTCGTGCCGCAGGTGTACGCGCCGAACTCGACCGCAGTGACGACCGCATGCAGAAGAAGATTCGCACGCATACGACGCAGAAGGTGCCGCTCATGCTCATCGCCGGTGCGCAGGATCGGGATGCCGGCACGGTGTCGTTCCGCTTCCGTGACGGTTCTCAGGAGAACGGGGTTCCCGTCGCAGATGCCGTGCGCCGTATCTCGGAGGCGATCGCTTCCAAGGCGCTGGTGAACACCGCCGAGGACTTCGCGTGACGTCAGCATCCGACCTCCCTCGCCCCAGCACGGCGGGGGAGCAGGATGCCACCTCCGACATTCCGGCTTCGGAGTTCGCCGGTGTGCCGGATCAGTTCCAGCGCTTGTGGACGCCCCATCGGATGGCCTATATCCAGGCGGGTCCCGAAGTGCTGCGCAAGGAATGTCCCTTTTGTGCGGCGCCGGATAAGTCAGACGAGGACGGACTCATCGTCCACCGTGGCCGTACGGCTTACGTTCTGTTGAACCTGTTCCCGTACAACTCCGGGCACCTCTTGATCTGCCCGTACCGTCACATCGCCACGTACGACCAAGCCACCGCAGAAGAGGTTGCCGAGATCGGTGCACTTACGCAGCGAGCGATGACCGTGCTGCGCGGTGTGTCACGATGCGATGGCTTCAACATCGGCATGAATCAAGGAAGTGTGGCTGGTGCCGGCGTCGACGAACACCTGCATCAGCACGTCGTGCCGCGGTGGGCGTCGGATGCGAATTTCTTCCCGATCATCGCGCGGACGAAGGCGTTGCCGCAGTTGCTGGGCGAGGTGCGCGACACCGTCGCCAGCGCCTGGGACGTCTGAACGGCCTCAGCGCACGCGTGAGACAGCGAACTGCATGCGCGGGTTCGCGTACGCCTCTTGGCTCTCGATGAGCTGAAGTTCGCGTTCGCCTGACGCATGCGTGCGCTCGAGGAGGTCGTAGACACTCGAAACGGTGCGCGCGAGTGCATCCGAGGCGTCGCCACTGCGTCGATAGTGCGCGGTGAAGAGCGCCGCCGTCACATCGCCCGACCCGTTCGCCTTCATCGGGAGTCGGGGCGTCTGCACGATCCATGCGCCGTCGTCATCAACCGCGAGCATCTCGATGGTGTCGGCGGGTTGATCCGGGCGTTCCACGCTCGTGACAAGCACGGTCCGTGTGCCGCCGTCCCGGATGATGTCGGCGGATGCGAGCGTGGATTCCAGCGTGTTCGGCTGGGTGTCGGTGAGATATCCGAGCTCGAACTGATTGGGAGTGATGAGGTCCGCAGCGGGGACGACGCGGTCGCGCAACAGCACCGGAATCGCGGGAGCCACGAAGCACCCCGATTTTGCGTTCCCCATCACGGGGTCGCACGCGTAGATCGCGGTGGGATTTTTGGACTTGACGCGCTCCACGGTCTCGAGGATCACATCAGCGATGCCCTCACCGCCCTGGTAGCCGGACAGGATTACGTCGATGCTCTCAAACGCTCCTCGTTCTTCGATTCCGCGAATCACTTCGCGGACGTCGGAGGGATCGATCATCGGTCCTCGCCACGCACCGTAGCCGGTGTGGTTGGAAAAGTTGACTGTGTAGACCGGCATCACCTCCACGCCGATTCGTTGGAGCGGGAAGACGGCAGCGGAGTTGCCGACGTGACCGTACGCCACAGCCGACTGAATCGAGAGGATCTTCACTGCTCGATCATCCCACGCGCGACCGCGACGTCACGCGCGGCCGCCACGTCGTCGGCGAGACGTTGTGCGTCACTTGCGCCCAGATCATGCACCGTCAACCGTAGATGCCTCCGCGCTGACTCATCCGCGAGAACGAATTCGTCTCCCGTCCGGGCGAGCCAGCCTCGCCTCATCAGTTGCTCGGCCACGGCCTGTCCTGACGTACCGACGTCGACCCAGAGATTCATGCCGTCCCGGCTCTCACACGCAAGATCGCGGGTGGCGAGGAGGGAACGAAACTCGGTGTTGCGCTGTGCGTAGTGGGCGCGGGCGCGTTCGATCGTCGCTGTGGAATCGGCGTCGGTCAGTAGCGCGTGCGCCAGACGTTGCAGCAGGTGGCTGACCCAGGTCGTGCCCGGGCTTAGGCGCAAGGCGAGTCGATCGGCTGTCGGCCCGTCCGAGGCAACAACGGCGAGGCACATGTCCGGGCCGAGAAATTTCGACACCGATCGAACGACCGCCCATCTCTGGTGATCGGTGGGGATGACCGAGTGGTACGTCTGATCTGAGAGGAGTGAAAAGTGATCGTCTTCGATGATGAAGAGATATGGATGCTCGGCGAGCAGAGCACGCAACTCGGACGCCCGTTCCGCCGAGAGGCTCACGCCGGTGGGATTCTGCGCGCGCGGGGTCAAGACCACGGCGCGCACGCCAGCCTCGATGGCCGATCGTAGCCCGTCTACGGTGATTCCTTGCTTGTCAACGCGGACGGGCACTGCTCGGTAGCCGCCCAGTCGCACGGTTTGAATACTCGCGAGGAAGCACGGATCCTCGAGCGCGACGGCGTCGTCGCGAGTGAGCGCCCCCGCGAGCAGCCGCTCGACGGCATCGACGGCCCCGCCGGTAACGGTGAGTCGCGCACGCGCGGTCTGGGGCACAGCATCCGACATCCACTGAGCCGCCCACTGCTCAAGGTTTGGGTCGATGACAGGTTCGCCGTAGAGGACCGGGCGCTCGGCGATCCGGCGCAGCACGGCGGTGAACCCGGGAATCAAGGCGGGATCGGGATTACCCGTGCCGACGTCACGGAGAACCGCGCCCTGACTGTATCCCTCTTGGGCATGTGCGTGCTGCGACGCCACGCTGGTGCCGGCCCTGCCGCGGGAGACGACGATCCCCGCCTGAGCGAGCGTGCGGTACGCCGACACCACGGTGTTGCGGTTCACCCCCAACTTCTCGGCCAGCCCGCGGACCGGTGGCAGCGTCTGGCCGGCCGCGAGGGATCCTCTCTCGACCAGCTCGCGCACACTTTCCACGATCTCGGCAGCCGTGCCGCCTCGAATGTTGCCGGTCATTGCGTCACCTTTCACGATGCCTGAGTGTACGGCCTGGCCCATGCTATCTTTTGGCCTAGGCCAAAAGGCCATCCTTGCGGCGCCGTCGTGCGCTCCCGACGAAGGTGACAGTTATGAGCACTTCCCCCCAGACCGGTTCGTCGCGCGTGAAGCGCGGACTCGCGGAGATGCTGAAAGGCGGCGTCATCATGGATGTCGTCACCGCCGATCAGGCAAAGATCGCCGAAGATGCCGGCGCCGTTGCGGTGATGGCTCTCGAGCGGGTACCCGCCGACATTCGTGCCGAGGGGGGCGTCTCCCGTATGAGTGACCCAGACATGATCGACAGCATCATCTCCGCCGTCTCAATCCCGGTGATGGCTAAGGCGCGTATCGGGCACTTCGTCGAAGCGCAGGTGCTTCAGGAGCTCGGCGTCGACTACATCGATGAATCCGAAGTGCTCTCTCCGGCGGACTACGTGAACCACATCGACAAGTGGAACTTCACTGTTCCCTTCGTGTGCGGTGCGACAAACCTCGGCGAGGCTCTGCGCCGTATCAACGAAGGTGCGGCCATGATCCGCTCCAAGGGTGAAGCGGGCACCGGCGATGTTTCCGAAGCCACCAAGCACATCCGCAAGATCACTGCCGAGATCAACACGCTGCGGTCAATGACCAAGGACGAACTGTACGTGGCGGCGAAGGAGCTTCAGGCGCCGTACGAGCTCGTCGCCGAGGTTGCCGAAACCGGCTCGTTGCCTGTCGTACTGTTCGTCGCCGGTGGCGTCGCGACCCCCGCGGACGCCGCGATGATGATGCAATTGGGCGCGGACGGAGTCTTTGTCGGCTCGGGAATCTTCAAATCGGGAAACCCCGCGCAGCGCGCGGCCGCAATCGTGAAGGCCACCACGTTCCACGACGATCCTCAGGTGATCGCGGACGTGTCGCGAGGGCTTGGCGAAGCGATGGTCGGTATCAACGTCGCCGACCTTCCCGCTCCGCATCGGCTCGCCGAGCGCGGCTGGTAGACGTCGATGGCGGGGCAAACCCGGATCGGTGTGCTCGCGCTCCAGGGCGACGTGCGTGAGCACGCGCGCGTGCTGACGTCGCTGGGCGCCGAGGTGATCTTGGTGAGACGCCCGCGCGAGTTGGACCGGCTCGACGGACTGATCATCCCCGGGGGCGAGTCGAGCGTGATGGACAAGCTCACTCGCTCCTTCGGGATGCAGGATCCGCTGCGTGTCGCTATCGGCGCGGGCTTGCCGGTGTATGGAACCTGCGCAGGCCTCATCATGCTCGCCGATCGCATCGTTCAGGGAATCGAAGGTCAGGAGACTGTTGGGGGGTTGGATGTCACGGTAAGGCGCAACGCCTTTGGTGCGCAGACGGAATCGTTCGAGGTCGATCTGGATGTGCCAGTCCTGGGGGCGCCCCCCGTGCGCGCCGCATTCATTCGAGCGCCGGTGATCGAGCGCATCGGCCCGGGTGTTGAGGTGCTGGCGACTCTGTCGGACGGCACGATCGTCGCCGTGCGTCAGGGACCTTTGCTGGCGACGGCGTTTCATCCTGAAGTAACGGGTGACGATCGTTTTCACCGTCTGTTCGTCGACACCGCGAGGCGCGCGTCCGGCAGTCGGTGTGGGGTGGTTGAATCGACATCATGACGATCAACGTCTGGTGGGCACCCAGCGCGGAGGAGCGCTATTGGATGATCGCGCCCTCACGCGGAGAGGTAGGGGAGTTCCTCCGCGCGCCTCAGTCCAGCGACGATCGACGGTTCGAGTGGTCGCACGAGCTGGTGCGACACACGTCGCCGGGCGACACGCTCTTCGTGTGGGATCGCACGCTGCCCGAACCAGGTATCGCGGCGTGGGGGCGCGTTCTCGGCCCTCTCGAGGAAGTGACCGCGACGCGCCGTGGTGTGGCCATGCCCCACTGGCAGATGCGAATCAGCGACACCCTGCCGTTGGCGAGACCCATCACCTTGCGTGATTTTCGGCGCATCGGCGCCGAGATCGTCGCTATTCGGGATGACACCGAGGCGGCCACCGACGGCCCGGTGTACTTTCCCTTCATCGGCTCGGCCGATACGTTGACGCTGGCGCCGGCATACCTGTCAAAGATCCCACGAGACATGTTCGCGCTGCTGTCTTCCCGCTTCGGCTTCGAATTCACGCTGTAACGATGAGCGGCGAGGGAGCGACAATAACCTCCTGGGTGGCGCTACTGCGGGGAGTTAACGTCGGGGGCGTCACGATGCGGAACGCAGAGTTGGCATCGGTTTTTTCCCGACTGGGCTTCGAGGATGCACGCGCAGTTCTCGCCAGCGGGAATGTCGTTTTTACCGGTCCGACCGACGTAGCATCCGACCGCCCTGCTCTTACAGCCCGCATTGAGCGCGCGCTCGCGGACGCGTTCGATTACGACGCGAAGCTGATTCTGGTCCCGCAGCGCGCGCTGCGTAGCATCGTCGACCAATTCCCGTTTGATGCCGCAGACCCGTCCCGACAACCGTGGGTGGTGTTCTGCGTCGATGGGGCTCGCGAAGAGCTGCTGGCACACGCAGAAGTCGGTGACAGCGTGGCAGATCCCGTCTTAGCGGGAGACGGCGTCGTGTATTGGAATCCCCAGAAGGGGCATTCGACGTCGAGCCGTTTCGCCAAGTTCCTCGCGAAGTCGAGCATGCGTACACGCACAACGAATCGAAACCTCCGCACGCTCCGCAAGCTCCTCGACTGAGCGTCGCCCGCAAGGCTGGCCTAGAATGGGTCGCCGGCGGGGGAACCCGTCGACACGCGTATTCAGGAGCACAATGTCCGGGCATTCCAAGTGGGCGACGACGAAGCACAAGAAGGCCGTCATCGACGCGCGCCGCGCCAAGTCGTTCGCCAAGCTCATCAAGAACATCGAAGTCGCTGCGAAGTTGGGAGGTGCTGACCTCGCCGGAAACCCGACTCTCTACGATGCGGTGCAGAAGGCCAAGAAGACGTCGGTGCCCAACGACAACATCGATCGCGCCATCAAACGCGGCGCCGGCATCGGTGGCGAAGCCGTCGAGTACACGTCGATCATGTACGAAGCGTACGGGCCCAGCGGCGTGGCGCTCATGGTCGAGTGCTTGACCGACAACAAGAACCGAGCCGCAGCCGAGGTGCGCACCGCGCTCAGCCGCAACGGCGCAACGCTGGCCGATCCGGGCAGCGTCGCGTACAACTTTTCGCGTAAGGGCGTAATCGTCGTCTCGAGCGAGGGGACGACGGAGGACGACGTGATGTTGGCCGCGCTGGAAGCCGGAGCCGAAGAGGTCGAACCTCACGCCCAAGGCTTCGAGGTCCTCACCGACGCATCAGACCTCGTTACCGTGCGTTCGGCGCTGCAGGAGGCGGGCATCGACTACGAGTCGGCGGATGTGGAGTTCGTGCCGAACCTCAAGGTGGAGATTGATGCCGAGACCGCCCGCAAGGTGTTCCGCATCATCGATGCGCTCGAAGACAGCGACGACGTGCAGAACGTCTTCAGCAACTTCGACCTGACCGCCGATGTCCAGGCGGAACTCGAAGAGGACGAATAGGCAGGCGCGCCTGACCGGTATTCCCGCCATCGCGCGTAGCGTGGGGGAGTGACCATTGCCACGTCTGGAACTCTGCGCGTATTCGGCGTAGATCCTGGTCTCACACGGTGCGGCGTGGGCGTGGTCGACGTGGCTCGAGATCGTTCCGCATCGCTCGTGTACGTCGATGTGGTGCGCACGTCGCCTAGCGATCCGATCGAGAAGCGTTTGGCTCTGATTGCAGAGGGGCTGCGGACAGTCGTCGATCGCTTCGCTCCGGACGTTGTCGCCGTCGAACGGGTCTTCTCGCAGCACAATCGCCAAAGCGTGATGGGCACCGCTCAAGCCAGCGGTATCGCTCTTCTGATCGCGGGCGAGCGGGGTCTTCGCGCCGAGACACACACCCCGACGGAAGTGAAGGCCGCGATCACCGGTTACGGCGCCGCAGACAAGCGGCAGGTTCAGACCATGGTGGCGCGAGTGTTGCGGTTGGACGCGCTTCCTCAACCCGCCGACGCCGCCGACGCGCTCGCGCTCGCGCTGTGCCACGCGTGGCGCACATCGACGTCGGCGCCGCGCGCGACTGCACTCACGCCCGCTCAACGTGCGTGGGCAGAGGCCGAGCGCGGCACGCGTCGCTGAGCGTGTCGCTCGAACAAACATCCGAAAACTCGCTTAGGGTGATGTCATGATCTCCTCTCTGCGCGGCACGGTCGCCCATGTCGACTCCGACGCGGTGGTCGTCGAAGTCGGTGGTGTGGGGTTGTTGGTTGCGGTTACCTCGCAATTCGCGCGACAGGTGCATGTCGGTGATGTGGTTCTCGTGCACACAACGCTCGTCGTTCGCGAGGACTCGCTCTCCCTGTTCGGATTTTCGACTCGTGACGAGCTCGCGGTCTTCACACTGCTGTTGTCAGTGACGGGAGTGGGCCCGAAGTCCGCACTGGGCGTCTTGTCGACCCTTACTGTGCCCCAAATTTCAGATGCCGTGGCGGGTGACGATGACGCACCGTTCCGGCGGGTGTCCGGCATCGGTCCGAAGACGGCCAAGCTGATTGTGGTCCAGCTGGCGGGCAAGATTGCGGCGCCTGCCGCCACTGCGAATGGAAATGTGGGCGGACGCGCCGAACTCGCCCCCCAGGTGGTTCAAGCTCTCGTCGGACTCGGGTGGAGCGAACGTGTCGCCGTCGAAGCGGTTGACGGCGTCATCGAGAGCACCGCCGATCTGACAACCCACAGCGTTCCGTCTCTGCTCCGGCTCACGTTGGCCGCACTCGGGCCGCAACGAACGGAGTCATTGCGTGGATGACCTTCAGGCCGCAGATGGGCCCATCGACGAGTCCGAGCTCGCCATCGAAGGAGCGCTCCGCCCGTCGTCGTTGTCGGAGTTCGTCGGGCAGCAGAAGGTGCGAGGGCAATTGCAACTCTTGCTGGATGCCGCTCGTATTCAGACGCGCCCGGCGGACCACATCCTCCTCGCCGGTCCGCCCGGCCTCGGCAAGACCACGCTCGCGATGATCGTCGCGCATGAAAGCGAACGCCCTCTGAGGTTATCGAGTGGCCCAGCAATCCAGCACGCGGGCGACCTCGCCGCCTTGCTGTCGAGTCTCACCCCGGGCGAGGTGCTCTTCATCGACGAGATCCACCGGATGGCGCGTTCCGCTGAAGAGATGCTCTACCTCGCCATGGAAGACTTCCGCATCGACATCATGGTGGGTAAGGGTGCTGGCGCGACCAGCATCCCTCTCGATCTCGCTCCGTTCACGCTTGTTGGAGCGACCACACGCTCGGGACTGTTACCCAACCCCCTCCGCGACCGTTTCGGGTTCACCGGGCACCTCGAGTACTACGAGGCAGCGGAATTGGAGCGCGTACTACATCGCTCAGCTCAGATGCTCGGTGTCGCCGTTCCTGCCCCCGCGCGCGCCGAGATCGCGCGTCGCTCACGCGGCACCCCGCGCATCGCGAACCGCTTGTTGCGCCGTGTGCGCGACTACCTGATCGTGCACGGCTCGGGAGATCAAGCGAGCGAGGCCATGGTGAACGCGGCGCTCGATCTGTACGACGTTGATTCCATCGGGCTTGACAGACTTGATCGCGCAGTCCTTGATGCATTGGTGAGGCGCTTCCGCGGGGGACCGGTTGGTCTCAGCACGCTGGCTGTTGCGGTCGGCGAAGAAGGCGACACAATCGAATCCGTCGTGGAACCGTATCTGGTTCGCATCGGTTTCATGGGCCGCACCCCGCGAGGCAGAGTAGCGACACCTGAGGCATACGCGCACCTGGGCGTACCGACACCGAACTCGGTGCTCGGAATCCATGACCTATAATCGCTGGGGGCTTCATGCCCCATGACTTTAGGCAGTGCCGCCCGGCGCGTGTCTGACCCGAAAGGCGCTTCGCACTCAATGGACCTCGCGACATTCTTCAATCAGTACGGCCTGATTCTGCTCCTGGGCGCACTCCTCGTCTTCATGTTCTGGAGCTCGCGCCGACGCATGCAGAAGCAGAAGCTCGAGCAGGAACAGAAGGCACGCCAGACCGTGCCCGGTGCGAAGGTCCTGCTTCAGGGCGGCTTGTACGGAACGATCGTCGCGTTCGACCCCGACAATCTCGACGAGCCTGCGCTCGTTGAAATCGCGCCGGGCGTGCAGATCGAGGTTCACAGTCAGGCCATCCTGCGCGTGGTGTCGCCCACCGACGACGACGTCGTGCTCGACGATGCGGTGGCCGAGCCCGAGGCGGAACTCCCCGCAGCTGCGCCGGAGGCGACCGAGACCGACACCGAGCCCGGCTCGAAGCCCCAGGCCTGACCGACCGCCCTTCGGGGCACCTTCAGAAAGCTGACACCCCTCGTGGCGACTTCTACCCCCGTGCGGCACGCCTGGCGCGCGCTCACCGGACTGCTTGTGACCATTGCCGTGCTTTTCGGCATCAACTCTCTCGGAGTCTGGGGCTTTGAAGAGAGTTCCTGGACCCCTGAGCTCGCGCTCGATCTCCAGGGTGGCACTCAGATCGTGCTCGAAGCACAAACCGGAGACGGCGCGGACCCCTCTGCCGAGCAGATGCAGCAAGCTGTCACGATCATCCGCCAGCGCGTCGATGCCTCGGGCGTCGGAGAAGCAGACGTCACGACTCAGGCGGGCAACCAGATCGTTGTGCAGGTACCCGGTGACGCTGACGACGAGACACGTCAGCGTATCGAGGCCTCCGCCCAGCTGCAGCTGCGCGCGGTTCTGTACACAGGCGCTCCGGTCAATAGCTTCGTCGGTGACGACGGAAACCAGACACCGTACCCCACCCCTGATCCCACCCTCGAGGCGACACCCACCGTCGCGCCGACGAACGGCAGCGACCTGAACTGGGTGACGCCTGCAGTGCAGGCAGAGTTCCTGGCGTACGACTGTGCGGACCCTGCGAATGACCCGGCATCGGCACCGGTCGACGAGCCTCTCATCACGTGTGACGTCGATGGCTCCGCAAAGTACATTTTGGGCCCGGTTGAACTCGACGGGTCGGCCATCGTGGACGCGACGTTCGGTCTTCAGCAGAACAACGGGCTGTGGGCCGTCAACCTCACGTTCGACAGTGAGGGCACCGAGACCTTCGGCGAGATCAGCCAGCGCCTGTACGGTGCCAACCCTCCGCTCAACCAGTTCGCGTTCGTCCTCGATGGCTCGGTCCTGTCGGCGCCGTCGATGAACGGCGTCATTCTGGATGGAAAGCCCAGTATCACGGGCAGCTTCACGCAGGAGACGTCCAAGATCCTCGCTGACCAGCTGAAGTACGGAGCACTGCCGCTGAGCTTCGAGGTCGTCAGCTCTGACACGATCTCGGCGACGCTCGGTTCACAGCAGCTCCAGATCGGTCTGATCGCCGGCCTCATCGGTCTCGCGTTGGTCGCGCTGTACTCGCTCGTCGTCTATCGCGCGCTCGGATTCGTTATTATCGCGTCGCTTGTGGTGATGGGTATTCTCACCTACCTGGCGCTGTGCATCCTGGCGTGGCGCATGGGATTCCGGCTCTCGCTTGCGGGTGTGGCCGGTCTGATCGTCACGATCGGTTTCACCGCGGACTCATTCATCGTCTACTTCGAACGCATCCGAGACGAGTTGCGCGACGGAAAGTCGATCACCGCAGCTGTTGAGGACGGATGGGGACGTGCCAAGCGCACCATCTACATCTCGAAGTCCATCAACGTCTTGGCGGCCGTGGTGCTGTACATCCTGGCCGACGCGACAGTGAAGGGCTTCGCGTTCACGCTGGGTCTCACCACAGCGATCGACGTGTTCATCTTCATCCTGTTCACACACCCCGTCCTGCAGCTGCTGGCGCGCACTCGCTTCTTCGGGGGTGGGCACCCGCTGTCGGGCCTGGACCCGACGGCGCTGGGTGCGGTGTATCGCGGGCGCGCACAATTCCGCGCCCCCGCAGCGGCGGTCTCGACAACGGCCGCTGGAAAGAAGGCCTCGCGGTCTCGCAACGAGGCTATTCGTCGGCAGACCATCGCAGAACGCAAGCAAGCCGAGCTCGCGGCCGCACAAGACAAACCCGGTACGCCCGGCGATGAGGGAGGCCGCTGATGCGTTCCATGGGCCAGTTGGGTAACGACCTATACACCGGGAAGACGTCGTTCCCGTTCGTCGGCAAGCGGAAGCTGTGGTTCATCATCGCCGCGGTCCTCGTGATCGCATCGGCACTGGTGCCCCTGTTCCGCCCGATCCAGTTCTCGATCGAGTTCACCGGCGGTTCGCAGTTCACGGTGACCAATGTCACATCTCCGGACCAGTTGGTCGCCACCGAAGCAGTGCAATCAGTAGTGCCGGGCGCAACCACAAAGGTCACCGTGGTCGGTGACAGCGCAGTGCGGGTCCAGACTGACCAGATGGCGGACGACGCAGAGAGCCGCGCCGTAGGCGACGCTCTGGCGGCGGCATACGACGTCCCCGTGTCCGAAGTCAGCTACTCGTTCATCGGGCCGAGCTGGGGTGCGGACGTCACGCGTCAATCCCTGTGGGGCCTGGCGATCTTCCTCGCTCTGACATTCCTGATTCTCGCGCTGTACTTCCGTACCTGGAAGATGTCCGTCTCGGCCATCATCGGTCTTGTCGATGTGCTGGTGATCACGATCGGTGTGTACGCCTTGTTCGGCTTCGAGATTTCTCCCGCTGCTGTCATCGGATTCCTGACAATCCTGTCGTACGCGTTGTATGACACGACAGTCGTGTTCGACAAGATCAGAGAGAACACCAGCGAGGACGGCGAAGCGCTCGGCCGAACGTTCGGTGAGTCGGTGAACCTTGCCGTGAACCAGACCCTCATTCGCTCGATCAACACCACCGTGGTCGCCATTCTGCCGACCGGCGCGATCTTGTTCATCGGTGTGTTGTGGTTGGGCGCCGAGACCCTCACCGACCTGTCGCTCTCGATTTTCGTCGGCACCATCGTGGCTGCGTACTCGACGCTGTTCGTCGCCGCGCCGTTGTACTCGCTGCTGCGGGAAAACGAGCCGACGATCAAGGCTCGCAACGAGCGCATCATCGCCGCTCGCGAGCTCGCGGTCTCCGCTGCTTAGTGCGAGTCGGCGGTCTGTTGGCCGCGTAGGATGTTGAGCCACGGCGAAGGGGAGGGATGCTGATGGCCGACACGTCAGTTCCGCAGCAGTCATCACTTCGCCGGCTGGTGCCGCGCATTTTTTCCCGAGCTGCGCGCAGAGACGACGTCGAACAACTCTTGAGGACGGTGCGCACGCACCACCCCAAGGGAGACCTGTCAATTATCGAGCGCGCGTATGCCGTCGCTGATCGGGCTCACTCCGGGCAGGTACGGCAGAGCGGTGAGCCCTACATCACGCATCCGCTCGCAGTAGCTCAAATCCTCTCCGAGCTCGGACTTGGGCCCAAGGCCATCGCCGCGGCGCTCCTGCACGACACCGTGGAGGACACGTCCTACGGTCTCGATGCGCTCACCGAACAGTTCGGCGACGAAGTCGCGATGCTCGTTGACGGAGTCACCAAGCTCGACAAGGTCAAATACGGGGAGTCCGCGCAAGCAGAGACCGTACGCAAGATGATCGTGGCGATGTCTCGCGACATTCGCGTTCTTCTCATCAAGCTCGCCGACCGGTTGCATAACGCACGCACGTGGGGCTTCGTTCCGCCAGAAAAGGCCCGCAAGAAGGCAACCGAAACCCTCGAGATCTATGCACCGCTCGCGCATCGACTCGGCATCCAGACGATCAAGTCAGAACTTGAGGATCTCTCGTTCGCAGTGCTTCATCCGAAGCTCTTCGCCGAGATCGATTCGCTGGTGAAGCAACGTACTCCTCAACGCGAGGAGTACGTGCAGAACGTCATCAACTCCGTCGACTCTGACCTACGGGAACTGCGCATCCGCGGTCGCGTGATGGGGCGTCCCAAGCAGCTGTATTCGGTCTACCAGAAGATGGTGGTGCGCGGTCGCGAGTTCGACGACATCTACGATCTCATCGGCATCCGGATCCTGGTGGGAAGCGTGCGCGATTGTTACGCCGTTCTCGGTGCAATTCACGCTCGGTGGACACCGTTGCCCGGGCGATTCAAGGACTACATCGCGACTCCGAAGTTCAATCTCTACCAGTCGCTGCACACCACGGTCATTGGCCCCGGCGGACGCACGGTAGAGATTCAGATCCGCACGCATGAGATGCATCAGCAGGCGGAATATGGCGTCGCGGCGCATTGGAAGTACAAAGAGCGCATCAGCGGCGGCAAGCCTGATACCAAGGCCCAAGAGAACGACATGGCGTGGCTCGCGCACATCTCGGACTGGCAGGCTGAGACCGCTGACCCCGGTGAGTTCCTCGACTCGCTGCGGTTCGAGATCGGCGCGAAAGAGGTGTACGTCTTTACGCCGAAGGGGCGCGTGATCGGGCTTCCCTCCGGCGCAACGCCGGTCGACTTCGCGTACGCCGTTCACACCGAGATTGGGCACCGCACCATGGGTGCGAAGGTCAACGGGCGACTCGTCCCGCTGGAATCCGAACTTAAGAGCGGCGACGTCGTTGAGGTGTTTACCTCGAAGAATCCGGATGCCAGCCCCAGCCAGGACTGGTTGAGTTTCGTCAAGAGTACGAGGGCGCGCAACAAGATTCGTGGCTGGTTCACGAAGGAGCGCCGCGACGAGGCGATCGAACAGGGCAAGGAAGCCATTGCTCGCGCGATGCGTCGGCAAAACCTGCCTCTCCAACGGCTGATGAGCCAGGATTCGTTCTCAGAGGTCGCGCATCAGCTGAGGTACGAGGACGTCACAGCGCTATACGCCGCAGTGGGCGAAGGGCATGTCTCCACCCAGTCGGTGATCGAGAAGGTCACGGCACTCGTCCGAGCCGAGGAAGACACGGCCACCGGTCCTATCGACTTGCCTGTGGGGCGCCCCCGAACCCCTCGCGCGGGCGATTCCGGGGTATTGGTCCGCGGTGCACCCGACATCCTGGTCAAGCTCGCCAAATGCTGCACTCCGGTTCCCGGCGACGAGATCGTAGGCTTCGTGACGCGCGGAAGCGGTGTGTCAGTCCACCGCGAGGACTGCACGAACGTGCGCGCCCTTCGGGACGAGCCAGACCGGTTGATCGACGTCGAATGGGCGCCAACGACGAAGAGCGTGTTCCTCGTGCAGATTCAGGTCGAGGCGCTCGATAGGTCGGGGCTTCTCAGCGATGTGACGCGCGTGCTCAGCGAGCACCACGTCAACATCCTTTCGGCCACTGTCGCCACGACCAACAACCGCCTTGCCCTCAGCAAGTTCGTGTTCGAGATGGGTGACATCGTCCACCTGGACCGCGTCCTCAACGCGGTCCGCCGCATCGACGCGGTGTACGACGTCTACCGCGTGACTTCGTCGTAACCGGTACCACCCCACCCTTCCAACAGGTTCAACGCCTCTCGTTTGTAGGGGAGTGAGCCCGCCTGCAGGATCGACCGCGCTTTGCGCGCAAGGTCAGGTTCGGCTCTGACGATACCGCGCGCGGCGGCGTGATACTCGGTGTCCTGCACGCGCAAGAGGTCACTCAGCGTCTTGGCGGGCGTCGTGACGAGGACGTCGGCGATCGTCATCAGATAGTCGTGGTCGACCACGAGATCTCGATAGATCAACATCCGGTCTGGCAAGCGCTGGCTCCGTCGTCCCACCGCCCGTTGCACGGTATGTCTGTGCGGGGGTACTGCCAGTAGTCCATGCACCCATGCCGCGCTGAGGTGGGTCACGGCGAGGGTCGACGGGGCGAGAGGCCTCAACGATGCCGCGCGCAACCATGTGGTCTCGACGGTATCGGTCGGCGTGTACGCGTCGCCGAGTTCGATCACATCGCCATCGAGCCGTGCCGCGCACAACTCCGCCAACGTGAGGCGATCGCCAGCGACGTACACGAATGGGGATGCCATACCTGGCATCCTGACGCATCACAGAGTCCGGTGACGCGGACTCCGCAAGACTGTGGAAAACCGCGATGCCGCGTTCAGGCGATCAGCCGCCCAGCACCTTCAGCCACGACTTGCGGGTCTCGAGCGCTTCCTTCGCCTGTGCGATAGCGCGCTTGTCGCCCGACTGCTCCGCAGCCGCGAGCTCGGCCTCGAGCTTGTCGATCGCGTCGGTGAGCTGGCGGGTCATGTCGTTCGCGCGCGCCTTGGTCTCGGGATTGTTGCTCTTCCAGTCGGCGTCCTCGCGAGCGCGCAGGGCTTGCTCGATCTTGCGCAGGTCATCATCGAGACCCCGCTCCGCATCACGCGGGAACACGCGGCCGATGTCATCCCACTGTCGCTGGATACCGGTGAGCAGGCTGCGCGCCTTGGCAATATCACGCTCCGCGCTGACTGCCTTGGCGTCTTCGAGAAGAGCCCGCTTGGCGGCGATCTTCTCGACTGAGGCTTCTGCTTCGGCGGCTTCGCGCTCGATGCGGGCACCGTACAACGCATCCCCGGCGGCCTTGAACCGCGCCCACAGTGCGTCGTCGGCCTTCTTCCCGGCGCGACCCGCGCTCTTCCACTGATCGAGCAGCTCACGATAGGCGGGGATACCGTCCTCGCCCTTCGGAGCGAGAGCCTCAGCGCGCTCGACCAAACGGGACTTCTGATCCCGCACGACCTTGTGAGCGCTGTCGAGTTCGGCGTAGAACTCTCGGCGATGCTTGTCAACGGTTGCTCGCGCGTCGCGGAATCTCTTCCACAGCTGCTGAGCGGTCGACTTGGGCAGGCGCGGACCGTTCTGTTGGTGGCTCTGCCATTGGTCGAAGAGCGCTGACATCTCGGCGGTGGCTTGCTTCCACTGCACGGACTTCGGATCACGCGCGGCAAGAGCTTCGGCCTGTGCCACCAGCAACTCCCGTTCCTTGACCGCTTCGTCCACTGCCGCGCGCGCGGCAACGGCCTCGGTCTCGGATTCGGCCGCGAGGGTCTCGGTGAGCGCACTCACACGCTGTTCGAGTCCGGCCAGATCTCCCACCGCGGCAGCCTCGTGCAACTTGGCGCTCACGGTGCGTGCGGCGGCCCGCAGGTCGGATGCGGAGGCGCCACCACGCCGATGGCGCACCTCGAGCAGCGATACCTCGCTGGCGAGGTCGGCAAACTTGCGCTCGAAGTAGGCCAGCGCCTCGTCCGGCGAGCCATCCGGGAACTGACCGACAACGCGCCAGGTGTCGCCTTCGCGAACTGAGACGGTGCCGTCCTCATCGACGCGCCCCCACTGCGGGGCCGCCTCGGACGGAGCGTTGTTTTCGGGAGTGGAATCTGCTGCGGCAGTCACGTGATGCACCTCATCGCGGCGAACGCCGCCTGTGGGGGATGGACGGCTCCCAAGCCTAGTACGTGGGATGCCCGTCACTGAGGCATTTCGTTGACTTACGGCGCCGGGGACTCGGTGGCCGTGGGTGCCGGCGTGCCCGTGAGGGTCGGCGACGGCGCGGGTGTGGACGACATAGACGGCGTGGGGGCTGGTTCGGGGGCTCCTGGTCCGAACGAGAAGTACACGCTCTGCGCGGCGAAGGCAGCGACGATGACGATCCCGCCGACGACGCCGGCGAGCACGTTGTCGCGCGTGCGGCGCGTCCGCAACCCCGTCTGGAATGCCGCACGCGCCTGATACCGGCGCGCACGCTCACGCTGCTCACGTGCGTCGCGATTCTTGCCACCAGCAGCCACAGTTACTCCCTCGGGCCGACGTGGAGTGCGACCGCGACGATCTTATGGTCCGCATGCTCTCGGAGCCAATCCGCTGTCCGTTCCGAGCAGTAGCCTAATGACGTGGCACATCCGACCGCCCTGTTCCAGGGACAAACTCCGCTCGCCGTGCGGATGCGTCCCACATCGTTGGATGAGGTCGCCGGCCAGTCGCACCTGCTGCGGGCTGGTTCACCACTGGTGACCCTTGCCAATCCCGATGCAGCGGCTCGCTCGGCGACATCTGTCATCCTGTGGGGTCCTCCGGGGACGGGGAAGACGACGCTTGCTCAGGCGATCGCGCGCACGTCGGGGCGACGCTTCGTCGAATTGTCCGCGGTTACCGCGGGCGTGCGCGACGTCCGCGAGGTGATGCAGGAAGCGCTGACTCAGCGTGATCTTTACGAGCAGTCCACGATCCTCTTCCTGGATGAGATTCACCGTTTCACCAAGGCGCAACAGGACGCGCTTCTGCCGGGCGTGGAAAACGGTTGGGTCGTGCTGATCGCGGCGACGACGGAGAACCCATCGTTCTCGGTGATTTCGCCGCTACTCTCGCGTTCGCTGCTTCTCACGTTGCGCCCCCTCACCGATGATGATGTTGCGATGCTCCTTGACCGCGCGGTGGCGGATCCGCGCGGGTTCGACGGCACGGTCGAGCTTGATGCCGATGCGCGGGATGTTCTCGTGCGCCTTGCTTCGGGCGATGCGCGTCGTGCCCTCACATCGCTCGAAGCAGCTGCGATGCTCGCCGAACCGGCCGACGAGGACGCAGCATCCGACGGCGTCCCGCGCGTGACGGCCGAGCACGTCGCGTTGGCGGTCGATCGCGCGCTCCTGCGCTACGACCGGCAGGGCGATGAGCATTACGACGTCATCAGCGCGTTCATCAAGTCGATCCGCGGGTCCGACGTCGACGCCGCGATGCACTACCTCGCGCGCATGGTTGAAGCGGGGGAGGACCCGCGTTTCATCGCACGCCGCCTCGTCGTTTCGGCCGCAGAGGACATCGGGCTTGCGGATCCGCAGGCGCTCACGATTGCCGTCGCCGCTGCAGAGGCGGTGCAGTTCATCGGGATGCCGGAGGGGCGCATCCCACTCGCGGAAGCGACCGCGTATCTCGCGACGACGGCAAAATCCAATGCCGCGTACCTTGCCATTGATCAAGCCATCGCAGATGTGCGGGCTGGGGGGTTCGGACGCGTTCCTCCGCCATTGCGCGACGCGCACTATCCCGGGGCGAAGCGCCTCGGTCATGGCAAGGGGTACCGGTACCCTCACGACACGGAGATCGGCGTCGTCGCTCAGCAGTATCTGCCGGATGAACTTCGCGGCCGCCGCTACTACGAACCCACCTCTCACGGTCACGAGCGGGATGTGGCCGCACGACTTGAGAAAATCCGCCGCATCCTGGGCGACACGCGCTGACGGCGGGCACGCGAACCTGCACGCGGATCATCTCTGATAAGCTTGATCGGCTCGAAACTCAGTTTTCAGGCATCCCCACCCCCCTTTACCCCCACCGGTTCGCCCCGACGTGCGCGCCGACTGGCAGGGGCGGGCGATACGTCCGTGAGCCGCGAAAGACGCGGCCACGTCATCGGAAGGACATCTTCGTGACCACGAAGTCCCAGGACCGCCGCAAGGTCCGTCTCTCGCGCGCGCTCGGCGTCGCGCTCACCCCGAAGGCCGCCCGCTACCTCGAGAAGCGTCCCTACGCTCCGGGCGAGCACGGCCGCACCAAGCGCAAGCAGGACAGCGACTACGCCGTTCGTCTCCGCGAGAAGCAGCGTCTGCGCGAGCAGTACGGCATCCGCGAGAAGCAGATGCGCAACACGTTCAACGAGGCCCGCCGCAAGGACGGCCTGACCGGTGAGAACCTGGTCGAGCTGCTCGAGATGCGTCTGGACGCGCTCGTTCTGCGCTCGGGCTTCGCCCGCACCACGGCACAGGCGCGCCAGCTCGTCGTGCACCGTCACATCCTGGTTGACGGCCAGACGGTCGACCGCCCGTCGTTCCGCGTCAAGCCGGGTCAGCTCATCCACGTCAAGGCGAAGAGCGAAGGCACCGAGCCGTTCCAGGTCGCTGCCGCCGGTGGCCACGCTGAGGTTCTGCCTCCCGTTCCCGGCTACCTGTCGGTTGAGCTCGACAAGCTGCAGGCACGCCTCGAGCGTCGCCCGAAGCGTGCCGAGGTGCCTGTCGTTTGCGACGTGCAGCTCGTCGTCGAGTACTACGCCGCACGCTGAGGCAGGCATACGCGTTACGCACGAAGGGCGCCGGGGAATCCCGGCGCCCTTCGTCGTTTCCGCCTACGATGGAGATCGGCCGCGCCCGGCGGCCGCGAGGAAGTGGTGAGATGAAGAAACTGCTGTGGTTCCTGACCGGCGTCGCCGGAGGATTCGTCGTCGCGCACCTGGTGAACAAGGATCCGCGCGGACACGAGCTCCTCGCCGAGGTGGATGCGCGCATCAGCGAATTCACGGACCGAATGGGCGATGCGTACCGCGAGCAGGAGGCACGTTTCACCGGCTTGGTCGACGATGTCAAGGATGCAGCGGCGGGAGCCGCCGAGGCCGCCATCGCTGCGGCATCCGAAGCTGTCGATTCCGTCGCGACCGCCGCTGACAAAATCACTGACTGACCCCGCCTGATATCTCGCAGCCGTCCCCCGGCCCCGGGGAGCGGCTCGCACCGTGTTTGAGGACCCGATGAAGACCGCCGAAATCGCCCAGCGCTACCTGAACTACTTCGAACAGAACGGGCACACGATCGTGCCCAGCGCTTCCCTGGTCAGCGATGACCCGACCCTTTTGTTCACCGTCGCCGGCATGGTGCCGTTCATCCCGTATCTCAGCGGTAACGTACCCGCTCCGTACCCGAGTGCTGCGGATGTTCAGAAGTGCATCCGCACGAATGACATCGAAGAGGTCGGGAAGACCCCGCGGCACGGCACGTTCTTCCAAATGCTCGGCAACTGGTCGTTCGGTGATTACTTCAAAGAGGGCGCCATCACTTATGCGTGGGATCTCCTCACGGGTAGCGAGGACGACGGCAAGCTCGGCTTCGATCCCCAGGACCTCTGGGTCACCGTCTATGAAGACGACGACGAGGCATTCGGACTCTGGCAGAAGATTGCGGGCCTGCCCGAGGAGCGCATCCAGCGTCTGGGCAAGGACACGAACTACTGGAGCACCGGCGTTCCCGGCCCTGCCGGCCCGTGCTCGGAGATCTTCTTCGACCGTGGGCCGGCCTACGGTATCGATGGCGGCCCGGCCACAGATGATGATCGCTACGTCGAGATCTGGAACCTCGTCTTCATGCAGTACGCGATCGACAACGTGCGTTCCAAGATCGACTTCGACATCATGGGCGAGCTGCCCAACAAGAACATCGACACGGGCATGGGCCTCGAGCGCGTGGCGTTCATCAAACAGGGCGTCGACAACATGTACGAAACGGACCAAGTCCGTCCTGTTCTCGACCGCGCGGTAGAACTCTCCGGGAAGACCTACGGCGCCGACCACAACGACGACGTTCTCTTCCGCATCGTGGCCGACCACGTGCGCTCGTCGCTGATGTTGCTCTCCGACGGCGTCACGCCTTCTAACGAGGGTCGCGGCTATATTTTGCGCCGCTTGATGCGGCGTGCGATCCGCTCCATGCGACTTCTGGGTGTGGAAGGCGCAACTTTCCCTGCGCTCTTCACCGCGTCGCGCGATGCCATGCGTGAGGCCTATCCCATCGTGGCCGATGACTACGAACGCCTCTCGGCATATGCGTACGCCGAGGAGGAGACCTTCCTGCGCACGCTTGCGGCGGGTTCGGCGATCCTCGACGACGCGCTGACTGCAGCCAAGAACGAGGGAAGTTCAACGCTCGCCGGCGGGGAAGCGTTCCTCCTGCATGACACTTACGGCTTCCCCATCGACCTCACCCTCGAGATCGCCGAAGAGGCAGGACTGAGCGTCGACCGCGCCGCTTTCGACACGCTCATGCAGGAGCAGCGGGCGCGCGCCAAGGCCGATGCGAAGTCGCGCAAGCGCGCGCTGGCGGATTTGAGCGTCTATCGCGACCTGCGCGCGCAGGGCGAAACGGTGTTCACCGGCTACTCGGACCTCGAAACCGAGTCGCGCGTGCTCGGGTTGCTCGTGGACGGGCACCCCGCCCAGCGTGCGACACAGGGTCAGATTGCCGAGGTCATCCTCGCCGAGACCGCGCTGTACGCAGAGTCCGGCGGACAGGTTGCCGACAAGGGTGTCATCGTCGGCCCAGGGTACGAACTCGAAGTGCTCGACGTGCAGAAGCCGGTCCCCGGGCTCATCAGTCACACCGTAGAGGTGACCGCCGGCGAGGTGGGCGTCGGTCAGCCGGCGACGACGGTGGTGGATGCCGTAAACCGCCGCGCCGCGCAACAGGCGCACTCCGCGACGCACCTCGTACACGCTGCGCTGCGAGACACGCTCGGCTCCTCTGCGACCCAGGCAGGCTCACTCAACCGGGCGGGCTACATGCGGTTCGACTTCTCTTGGAGCCAGGCGCTGTCTGACGCAACCAAGAGCGAGATCGAGGAGATCGCCAACAACGCCGTGCGCGACAACTTGCAAGTGACGACGCGCGTGCTTCCGCTGGAGGAGGCCAAGTCCCTCGGCGCAATGGCGCTGTTCGGCGAAAAGTACGGCGACACGGTGCGCATGGTCGACATCGGCGGCCCGTGGTCGCGCGAGCTGTGCGCGGGAACGCACGTCTCCACGAGCGCCGAAGTGGGACTCATCAATCTCGTGGGGGAGTCATCGGTCGGCGCCTCCAACCGACGAGTCGAAGCGCTCGTCGGTGTGGACGCGTTCCGTTCGCTTGCGGCCGAGAGGGCGCTCGTTTCGCAGCTGACGACGACGCTCAAAACGCCACGCGATCAGCTCCCCGCGCGCATTGCCGAACTCACGGCAAACCTCAAGGCGGCCGAGAAGAAAATCGCAGCGTTCGAGTCGAAGGCGCTGGGCGACAAAGTACCGGCGCTGGTCGCATCGGCCGCAGCCGCAGGGGCGTACACCGTGGTTGCCGACACGCTCGGTGAAGTGGCCTCGGCCGACGACGTGCGCACCGTCGCGCTTCAGGTGCGGGAGCGGCTCAACGACCGTGCAGCAGTTGTGGTTCTCAGCGCGATCGTGGGAGAGCGCCCCGTGGTGATCGTCGCCACGACCGAAAGCGCTCGCAGCGCTGGGGCACGTGCGGGTGCGCTCGTCAAGGTGGCATCGGGTGTTCTGGGCGGTGGCGGCGGCGGTCGCGACGATGTTGCTCAGGGTGGTGGGACGGATGCTTCCGCCCTGCCGGCCGCGCTTGATGCCGTGAAAGCGGCCCTCGAAGCGTGAGCGAGTTTCGTCGCGGAGTTCGCATCGGCGTCGATGTCGGTCGAGCACGCGTCGGCGTCGCACGATGCGATCCCGACGGCCTTCTCGCCACCCCCGTGGAAACCGTTCCTCGTGACGACCAGGCGATTGCGCGTGTGATCTCGCTAGCCCAGGAGCACGCCGCAACGGAGATATTGGTCGGGTTGCCCCTCAACATGCGGGGTGAAGACACACCGTCGACCACCGATGCGCGTGAATTCGCCGCAGGTGTGGCCGCGGCATCCGACCTCCCCGTAAGACTGGTCGACGAGCGTCTGAGCACGGTGAGCGCGCACGCGGCCCTGCGGAGTTCGGGCAGATCTCAGAGATCGTCTCGTAACATTGTGGATCAGGTCGCGGCGGTGGTCCTGTTGCAACAGGCTCTCGATGTGGAGAAGAGCACCGGCCGACCACCTGGAACCCCCCTTTCTCAGGAGCCCGCCTGACATGACCGACGATCCAACGAACGATGCGTCTATGCCCGCAAGGCCCTCAGACGCACCCATGTCGCGTCGTGAGGCACGTGCGGCCGCGCAGGGCGCCAGCGCCGCGCCGACGGACAGCGTGACGTCGTCCGCACCGGAGGCCCGACAAGTCTCGGCGGCGTCGTCCGCCGATCGTGCGCAGCCGGAGACTCAACCGTTCTCGGTTGAGGACCAGTGGCTGTTCGCCGGAGCATCCGGGGCCACCGCCGCGTCTTACCGTCGCGGGGGAACGGCACACGTCTCCGAAACCGTCGCACCCGGAGGGGCGCGCACCGCGACACCCACGCTTGAAGACCTCTTCAGCGGGGAGACCACCACCGACGCGCTCGGCGCCCCGCCGCCGCCCACGGACAAGCGAAAGCGCCGCATCGGCGGGTGGATCGCGCTCGGGGTCGTGCTGGTGATCTTCGGGGGCATCGCTGCAGGCGGACTCTGGGTCTGGAATACCTACGAAGACCAGATCCGTGAAGTCATGGGGTGGGAAGAGCCCAACGACTACGAAGATGGTCTCGCGACGGGTGAAGCATTCGTGACCGTGGACGCAGGCGACACCGGATCACCCATTTCGCAGAAGCTGTACGAAGCCGGTGTCACGATGACCCCGGAGGCGTTCTACGACTACCTGATCGATAACGCCCTTAACCCGAACTTCCAGCCCGGCGTGTACCGGATGCAGCAGCAGATGAGCTCGGCTGCCGCCCTCGCGGCGATCGAAGACCCGGCGAACAAAATGGAGAACTCTGCGCAACTGCGTGAGGGACTCACGGTCGACCAGTCGCTGCCCATCCTGGCCGAAGGGATCGGGATCGAGCTGGCTGACTTCGAAGCTGCAGTATCGGACCCCTCGGCCTACGGCGTCGATGCAGACTCTCTCGAGGGCTGGCTGTTTCCCGCGACCTACACGTTCGACCCCGGGGTGACAGCCGAGCAGGTGATCGGCACTCTCGTGAATCGCACCGTGCAGTCGCTCGACGCGGCTGGCGTCCCTGAGGACCGCCGCCAGGAAATCCTGACCATCGCGTCGATCATCGAGCGCGAAGCGCGCTACGAAGAAGACATGCAGAAGGTCTCCACAGTTATCCAGAACCGGCTAAAGCCTGACAACCAGGAAACCTTCGGGCTGCTGCAGATGGATTCCACGGCGCAATACGGCTATGGCGAGATGCACGACGGAACGGTGAGCTCGTCGCAGGAGGCCCTCGAAGATGACAACCCGTGGAACACGTACGTGCACACCGGACTGCCGGTCGGACCCATCGCCAATCCCGGTGATGTCGCGATCGATTCGGCCATGCACCCGGCCGACGGGGACTGGATGTACTTCGTGACGGTCAACCTCGACACCGGTGAGACGGTGTTCACCACGAACCTCGCCGACCACAACCGGGCAGTGTCGCAGTGGCAGTCGTGGTGCGCAGACAACCCGGACAGCGGGTGCTGATCCGCGAGCCGCGCACGCGCAATCGGTTGGCGGTGTGGGGCGACCCCATTGCGCACAGCCAGTCGCCCTCATTGCATGCCGCGGCCTATCGTGCGTTGGGTCTGGAATGGACGTACGAGCGCCGGCGGGTGGATGCCGCGTCATTCGCGGGGGTGTTCGCGGAGCGTGACGACACCTGGCGCGGACTCTCGCTGACGATGCCGCTGAAGTCGCTCGCTTTCCACGCGGCAGACTCGCGCGATGCACACAGTGAGTTGACGGGAGTCGCCAACACCCTGGCATTCGACTCGGAGGGTGCGCACGCGTTCAACACCGACGTGGGTGGGCTGCGTCGCAGTCTCGAAGAGGACGGTGTTTCGTCGGTCACACAGGCACGGATCGTCGGCGCCGGCGCGACGGCCATGTCAGCCCTGATCGCCTTGAACGAGCTCGGCGCCACCCAAATCGACGTCGTCGCTCGTCGCGAAGCCGCCGTTGCCGACTTGGCGCGGGTGGCCGCGCGATTGGGTACGAACGTTCGGTGGCAACCGTTCACGACGCGTGACTATGAGCCCGTTGCGGTGACGGTCGCGACATTGCCCGGGGGTGCAGCCGTCGCAGCTGCGGATGCCGCCGCGTTGGCGGAGTCTGCGGGGCACCTCGTTGACGTGGTCTACGGACACTGGCCGTCTACGCTCGCCACCGCATGGATTGCGGCCGGTGGTTCGGCATCGTCGGGTCGAGGGATGCTTTTGCACCAAGCGCTCTTGCAAGTGCGGATCTTCGTTCACGGAGAAGGCGGCGTTGCGTTGGATGACGAAGAGGCTGTGCTCGCCGACATGCGCGCGGCGCTCGTGGGAGACTAGAGCAATGCTCCGCGTGCTGACGGCCGGCGAATCCCACGGCCCCGAACTCATCGCTGTCATGGAGGGTCTCCCGTCGGGGGTTCCCGTGTCCAGCGCCGCCATCCAAGCAGATCTCGAACGACGCAAGCTCGGCTACGGTCGGGGGTCGCGTATGAAGTTCGAGCAAGATGAACTGACGATCTCTTCCGGCGTCGTCCACGGACGCACCCTGGGGAGCCCCATCGCTTTGCGCATCGGCAACACCGAGTGGCCGAAGTGGACGGAGGTGATGAGCGCCGAACCCGTCGACTTGACTGAGAAGTCTCGCGGGCGAGGCGCTGCGCTGACTCGCCCGCGCCCTGGTCATGCCGACCTCGTGGGCATGCAGAAGTACGACTTCGACGAAGCACGGCCCATTCTCGAGCGCGCGTCAGCGCGCGAGACGGCGGCCCGTGTAGCGCTGGGCGCGATCGCTCGAAGCTTCCTGGCTGAACTCGGCATCACCCTCGTCAGCCACACGCTGTCGATCGGTCCCGTGCGCGCCCCCGAGGACGCGCCGTTGCCGACGGCTGCGGATGTTGCCGCGTTGGACGCTGATCCGCTGCGCTGCTTCGACGCGGCCACGAGCGCGCGCATGGTTGCCGAGGTCGATGACGCGCGCAAGGCCGGTGACACCCTGGGTGGCATCGTCGAGGTGCTCGCCTACAACCTGCCGCCCGGACTCGGGTCCCACGTTCACTGGGACCGCAGACTCGACGGCAAGCTCGCGCAGGCACTCATGAGCATTCAGGCCATCAAGGGCGTAGAGGTGGGGGACGGATTCCTCACCACCACGCGACGCGGATCTGCAGCACACGACGAACTGCACGTCACAGGCGAAGGAATCACGCGTTCGAGTGATCGCGCAGGTGGCACGGAAGGCGGCATGTCGACCGGCACCGTCCTTCGGGTGCGGGCCGGCATGAAGCCGATCGCCACTGTCCCGAAGGCGCTGCGCACCGTCGACGTCGCTACCGGCGACACCGCTTCGGCTCACCACCAGCGGTCGGATGTCTGCGCCGTACCGGCAGCCGGTGTCGTGGCTGAGGCGATGGTCGCCATTGTCCTCGCAGAAGCAGCTCTCGAGAAGTTCGGCGGCGACAGCATCGGCGAGACGCGCCGCAACATGGATTCATACCTCGCATCCATCCCGGCGACGCTGCGCACCACGGCGGAGAGCGACCCTGCGCTGGGCGATGACCTCTGACGCGCTCGTACTGATCGGCCCCATGGGCGCCGGGAAGACCAGCATCGGAAAGCGCGTCGCCAAGGCTCTGGGAACGACGTTCACCGACACCGATTCACTCGTCGTCCGGGAACACGGAGCAATTGCGGATCTCTTCGCATCTGGGGGAGAGGAACTCTTCCGTCGGCTCGAACGCCTCGCCGTCGCTGACGCTCTGTCGGCCGGGGGCGTGATCGCGCTCGGGGGTGGAGCCGTCCTGAACCGCGACACCCAACGGGACCTCGGCGATCATCGAGTGGTGTTGCTCACTGTTTCGGATGACGTCATCGCGGGCCGCATTGGCGGAAGCTCGCGACCCCTTCTGCGCGAGGGTGACGCCGTGGAGCAATGGAAGAAGATCGCGCATGCGCGCGCGCCGCTCTACGAGTCCCTCGCCGACATCACGTTCGATACGTCCCGCGGACCGCTGTCCGCGGTGGCCGACGCTGTGGTCGAGTGGGCGCGCTCGTCTGACAGTCACACGGAGGATTCATGAGCGACATCACGACAGTCTCAGTAACCGGCGACGCGGAGTACGACATCATCATCGGGCGAGACATCCGCGCGCGCGTCGCCGATAGCCTGCCCTCGGCGGCACGCAAGGTGCTCATCGTCCACCCGCCGACACTCGCTGCTCAGGCCGAACAGCTTCGTGATTCCTTGACCGACGGCCGTGACGTTTTGCTGGCAGAGATCCCTGACGCTGAACAAGGCAAGCGCATCGAGGTTGCGGCGTTCTGCTGGCAAGTGATGGGACAAGCAGACTTCACCCGCACCGACGTCGTGATCGGCTTCGGTGGCGGAGCGGTGACCGACCTTGCGGGCTTCGTGGCTGCGACATGGTTGCGCGGGGTCGAGGTCGTGCAGGTTCCCACCACAGTTCTCGGCATGGTCGACGCGGCCATCGGGGGCAAGACCGGGGTGAATACCGCCGAGGGGAAGAATCTCGTGGGCGCATTCTGGGCGCCTCGGGCTGTGGTGTGCGATCTCGCGCTGCTCGACACTCTCTCACGCAACGAACTCGTCGCCGGCTACGCCGAGGTCGTAAAGGCGGGGTTCATTTGGGCCCCCGAGATCCTTGACATCATCGAGGCCGACCCCGAGCGCGCGACGGACCCCCTGACGCCGGAGTTCCGACGCACGATCGAGTTGGCCATCGAGATGAAGGCGCGCGTGGTTGGCGAGGATCTGCGCGAGGCGGGACTACGCGAGATCCTCAACTACGGGCACACACTCGGCCACGCGATCGAGCACTCCGAGCGCTATCGGTGGCGGCACGGGGCAGCGATATCCGTGGGAATGGTGTTCGCCGCCGAACTGTCGCGGCTGGCAGGGCGACTCTCGGATGCCGCAGCCCAGCGTCATCGCGACATCCTCGAATCGCTCGGGCTGCCGACCAGCTATCGAGCGGGGGCGTGGGCCCAACTGAAGGCCACGATGCAACGAGACAAGAAGAGCCGCGGGGGCATGTTGCGCTTCATCGTGCTTGATGACGTGGCAAAGCCCACCGTATTGCAAGCGCCCGACGAGTCTCTCCTTTTCGCGGCGTATCAAGAGGTCGGTGGCGCCTGAGCTGCCGGTGCGGGCGAAGCGCTAGGGTGAGCGGGTGATGTCACCGGCTGTTCCCTCTTCGCCCGCGCGCGGTACGCTTCTGCTGGTCAACGGCCCCAACCTCAATCTTCTGGGTGTGCGTCAGCCCGAGATCTACGGAACCGAAACCCTCGATGACGTGGAAGCGCTCGCGACCGCATCGGCCGCTGCGCGCGGATTCGACTTGCGTAGCATCCAGTCAAACCATGAGGGCGTGCTCATCGATGCCATTCACGCTGCACGGCTGACCTGTGCCGGCATCGTCATCAATCCGGGCGGCCTCACCCACACCTCGGTCGTGCTACGAGACGCGCTCAGCAGTGTCGCGCTGCCCGTCGCTGAGGTGCATATCTCGGACATCACGGAGCGCGAAGAATTCCGCCATCACTCGTACGTGCGTGATGTTGCTGTCGTGCACGTGATTGGTCAGGGGGTGGCTGGTTACGGCCGGGCCATCGACCTGTTGATCGATGCGATCGAAGCCGCTGACTGACCCATCGCACGGGTCCCACGAGCCATCCCGTAGAATGACTCGTCGGGCCGCCCATAGGCCCCTTCTCTCACGAACGGACTTCTTCTCCTCATGGCATCCACCGCAGACATCAAGAACGGCGTCGTCCTCAGCATCGATGGACAGCTCTGGAGCGTTGTGGAGTTTCAGCATGTGAAGCCCGGCAAGGGTGGAGCGTTCGTCCGCACCAAGCTGAAGAACGTCGTGTCGGGCAAGGTGGTCGATCGCACGTACAACGCGGGCGCCAAAATCGATATCGAGAACGTCGATCGCCGCGATTTCACCTACCTGTACAACGACGGCGAAGGATACGTCTTCATGGACGTCGCCGACTACGACCAGCTCACGGTGGGCGCTGCAACCGTGGGCGACGCCGCCAACTTCCTCCTGGAAAACCAGCAGGTACAGATCGCGCTCAACAACGGCAACCCGCTGTACGTGGAAATGCCGGCCTCTGTCGTTCTCGAGATCACCTACACCGAGCCCGGACTGCAGGGCGATCGCTCGTCGGCCGGCACGAAGGCAGCCACCCTTGAGACCGGCTTCGAGATCCAGGTTCCGCTCTTCGTCGAGCAGGGCACCAAGGTTAAGGTCGACACCCGCACGGGCGACTACCTTGGCCGCGTGAACTGATCACGTGAGCGCACGGACAAAGGCGCGCAAACGCGCCCTCGACATTCTCTTCCAGGCGGACGTCCGCGGGGAAGACATCGCGGTCATGCTCGCCAGCGAAGCGAAGCGAGCAGCCACCGAGCCGGCTCGAGAGGCGTCCTGGCTGTATGCCCGGGACATCGTGGACGGGGTCATCGACAACCGCGACGCGATCGACGAGCAGATCACCACCTTCTCGAAGGACTGGACTCTGGCGCGCATGCCCGCCGTTGACCGCGCGGTACTGCGGATCGGAGTGTGGGAGATCCTCTTCAACGACGAGGTGCCCACGGCCGTAGCCATTGACGAGGCCGTCGAACTCGCGAAGGAATTCTCCACAGACGACTCGGGCGCCTTCGTGCACGGCGTGCTCGCACGAATCGCTCGCTCGTCCTGACGCGGCCCGAGTGTCGCGGGTCTCACAGACGATGGATGCTGTGACCCCGGATTCCTGGCGACGCGTGCTCGCCGCAGGCAATGAGCCGCCACGCACCCCCCTCGCTCTGGGTGTAGAACTACGCCAGCGGCGAAAGCAGCTGAGCTCGCCCTGGGCGGCCGCGCTCGTTGAGACAGCCACAGGACGAAGCCTGCTTGCCGCTGGTGCGGATGTGCTCGTCGGACTTCGGCCCCTCGAACGCAGTTCGCGCAGCGACGCCTGGATCAAGGGAGCCGTGTCGTGGGACGCCGTGCGCAGACCGGGGCATGCATACGATCCGGCGCATGCGCGCTGGTTCGCCGAGCTCTACAGCATTGGACGGACTGTGCGCACGCTCGGCAGCTTTACGGACGCATCCGAGTGGCTGACGCTCGACGAGATCGAGTCGCACCTGCTGTGGCCGCATTTGCGCGCGGCGGAGACGTGGGGCATCCCCATCATTTCCACAAGGAAGACGCAGACGGTTCGGCTGGCAGACACCGCCGAACTCGCGATGGTCGTTGATCGGACACCGACGGGCATAGACCTAGGTGTGCGCCTCTCGATCGACGGCGCGATCGTCCCGAACGACACCGATGCACAGATCACGGACATCCCACCGATCGTGCGCCCCATAGGCTCCGTGGGTGTCTACACGGTGACCACGGTGGCCGAGCGCATCGACGTGAGCCTCGCCCCGGCACACGTGTCAGGACCGGTTCGCTCGCTGTTGTCTTCCGTCGAGCCGGTCCGCATTCCTTCGGAAGATAGCGAAGAGTTCCTTACCGAACACTTGCCCGCTCTCGCTCGGCACACCGCCGTCATCGCGTCCGGCATCGAGGTGCCCGGGCCGCCCCACCCTCGGCTCATCGTCACGGTCCGCTTCAGCCCGAACCACCGGGTCGAGTACAGTCTCGAGTGGAGATACGGCACAGACACGCGCATCGCGTTCGACGATTCACACTCCCATGAGCGGGACCGCGAAGCCGAGGCACGCATTCGGTCGGAAGTCGACCGAATTTGGAGTGAATCGGCGCCGGTACCTGTGAGCGGGCACGGCACGTTGACCGGGTTGGACGCGGCCGAGTTCTCGACGCACGCACTCCCCGCTCTGGAAATGTGCGAGGACGTGTCTGTTGTCCTGCGGGGCGAGCGGCCCCTGTACCGCGAACTCTCCGCGGACCCCAAAGTGCGGATTACGACCGTCGAATCGGCCGACGCCGATTGGTTCGACCTCGGCGTGATCGTCACCATCGACGGGAGAACCATCCCCTTCACGCCTCTGTTTCGCGCTCTCACGTTGGGGCGCAAGCGGATGCTGCTGAGCGATGGTGCCTATTTCTCTCTGAAGCACCCATCGCTTGACCGGCTGAGAGAGTTGATCGACGAAGCGGGCGGCCTGGATGAATGGGAGAGCGGACCACGGATCAATCGCTATCAAACGGCGCTGTGGACGGACTTCGAAGACCTGGCACACGAAGCGCAGCCAGCGGTGTCGTGGCGCGCGACAGCGAATGCATTGCGCGATATCGAGCACATCGAAAGCACCCCTGTTCCCGCGGCGCTGACGGCCGAGCTTCGGCCATACCAACGTGCCGGCTACGAATGGCTGGCTTTCTTGTGGCGGCACCGGCTGGGAGGCATCCTCGCCGATGACATGGGGTTGGGCAAAACCCTCCAGATGCTGGCTCTCATTGCCCACACCCGCGCGCAGGGTGAGGCGAAGCCGGTGCTGGTCGTGGCCCCCACGTCCGTGCTGACGACCTGGGCCGAGGAGGCCGAACGCTTCGCTCCCGGATTAGCGGTGTCCGTTATCGGTGCGACCCGGATGAAGCGCTCTCGGTCTGTAGCCGAGGCTGCCGTCGTCTCCGACATCGTCGTGACTTCGTACACGCTGCTGCGCCTCGACGAGGCGGAGTACGTCGCCGTCGACTGGTCTGTCATCGTGTTGGACGAAGCGCAGTTCGTGAAGAATCCACACACGCGCGCTCACCGCGTGGTCAAGGACCTGAACGCAGAGGTCACCTTCGCCGTCACCGGCACCCCAATGGAGAACTCTCTGTCGGAGCTGTGGGCGCTGTTGTCGCTCACCGCTCCGGGTCTCTTTCCCTCGGCACGCCAGTTTCGCGAGGACTACATCGGACCGATCGAGCATGGCAAGGTGCCCTCGAACGTCGAGGGCGGTGAGTACCGGCAACGTCGCCTGGAGCGGCTGCGGCGGCGCATCCGACCATTGATGTTGCGCCGTACGAAGGACCTGGTCGCCGCGGATCTCCCCGAGAAGCAGGAGCAGCACGTACGCATCGAACTGAGCGCTTCGCATCGCGCCATTTATGACACGGTCTTGCAGCGTGAACGACAGAAGGTGCTCGGGCTGCTGGATGATCTGGACCGCAATCGGTTCATCGTCTTCCGCTCGTTGACCCTCTTACGCATGCTCAGCCTCGCACCAGAGCTGATCGACTCGGCGCACGCTCATATCCCACCCAGCAAGCTCAGCGTGCTGTACGAACACCTCGACGAGCTGCTCGCCGAAGGCCACCGCACGTTGGTGTTCAGCCAGTTCACATCGTTCCTGCGCCTCGTCGCCGATCGGCTGAGTGAACAGGGGATCCCGTTCGCCTATCTGGACGGTTCAACCACCGACCGCGACGGCGCGGTCAGCTCATTCCGGTCGGGTGAAGCACCCGTTTTCTTGATCAGCCTGAAGGCGGGCGGCTTCGGGCTCACGCTCACCGAAGCGGACTATGTTTTCCTCCTCGACCCGTGGTGGAATCCAGCCGCCGAGGCACAGGCGGTCGATCGCGCGCATCGGATCGGTCAGACTCGGCGTGTGCTCGTATACCGCCTCATCGCTGCGGACACCATCGAAGAGAAGGTCATGGCGTTGCAACAGCGCAAGGCACGTTTGTTCCGGTCTGTCATGGACGACGATGCGCTGTTCTCGCACGCGCTGACCGCCGACGACATCCGCGGGCTGCTCGAGCCCTGATCTACGCCTGGTCGCCCAGGCATCGGTGAGCTCCTCGCGTAGACTTGCCACGGAAGGAGCGAGTATGCGCATCACGGGCCTCGGCCATGCCGGAATGTTCATCGAGACGGCGGGAGGGAGCATCCTCTGCGATCCCGTGATCGGGCCGACGTTCTTCGGTTCGTGGTTCCCGTTCCCCGACAACCGGGCGCTGGACTGGGAACGCTTCGGCAATGCCGACTTCCTCTATATCTCTCACCGGCATCGGGATCACTTCGATCCGGCGCTCATGCATCGCTACGTACCGAAGGACATCAAAGTCCTGTTGCCGGACTATCCGACCGATGATCTGGAGCGAGACATTCGCGCCCTGGGTTACGAGAACATCATCTACACGCAGGCGGGGGTTCCCCTCGACTTCGGGGACCTGAAGATCATGGTCACTCCGCTCCGTGCTCCCAGCGATGGCCCCATCGGCGACTCGTCGCTGAGCGTCGACGACGGCACCGCGAGCATCCTGAACCAGAACGACTCCCACCCTCTCGATCTCGAAAAGCTGCTGAGCTTCAGCAAGCCCGAGGCGTACTTCACGCAGGTCTCCGGTGCTATCTGGTGGCCGATGGTGTACGACCTGCCGCAAGATGCGAAACAGAACTTCGCCGGCCTGAAGCGCGACGCGCAAAACAAGCGCGCGATGTACTACATCGACAAGGTCGATGCCGAGCACGTCTTCCCCATGGCCGGGCCGCCCATGTTCCTGCGTGAAGAGCTCTTCCGGTTCAACGGATACGGCGAACACGACGACGCGATCTTCACCGACCAGCGTCAGTTCCTCGCGCACATGAAGGAGCTCCGCCCCCAGCAGAAGGGCTACGAATTCGTGCCCGGCACGGTCGTGGAACTGGTGCACGGTGAGATCACGGTCACGCAGTCTCTGTATTCGGATGCCGAGATCGACCGCATCTTCGACGACAAGTGGAACTACCTCGCCGAGCAGCGCGATACGCGACAAGACGAGATCGCGGCAGAAGTGGCATCCCGCGCACCCGTCCTCGCCCCCGCCGACATGCTCGCCGAGCTGAAGGCATGGTGGGAACCGCTGCTTCGTCGTGGGCGCATCTTCCGCGACGGCGTCGGCGGCCCCGTGCGCATGACCATCGGCGAGCTCGACCTTGTTGTGGACTTCCCGAAGGCGAAGGTCCGCGAGTACGCGGGCGAGGAGACGAACTACTGGTTCACGATCCCGGCCGATCTCGTCTCTACCAATATCCGCGATCACGAGATCGACTGGTCGAACTCGATCTTCTTGTCCATGCAGTTCACTGCCGGGCGAGTGGGGAAGTTCAACGAGTTCATCTACACGTTCTTTAAGTGCCTCTCGCGCGACCGTATCGAGTACGTCGAAAACTGGTACGCGGAGCAGTCCGACGTATCGGAGGACGTGGAGCTGGGGGAGTGGGTCGTGCAGCGTCGCTGCCCGCACCTACGCGCGGATCTTTCGAAGACAGCCAAGATCGAAGACGGTGTGCTCACGTGCAGCCTGCATGACTGGAAGTGGGATCTCGCTTCAGGGAAGTGCCTCAGCACACAGGGGCACCCGATTCGTGCGTCAAAGATCGAGGATGACCTCCACAAAGACGCGACGGTACCGGCCGCGTAGGACAAGGTTCACCACGCGCTAGACTGGCAGGAAAGCAACCTTTAACACCGTCCCGTGAGGCGGAGAAGGGAGCGGTATGAGCGCACACGAACGCATCGTGATGCACCACGCCGACATCACTCGGGCACTGACTCGGATCTCGCACGAGATCCTTGAGTCCAACAAAGGCCCCGAGGATCTGGTTTTTCTCGGCATTCCCACGCGCGGTGTTACTCTCGCCCATCGCATCGGCAGCCTCGTCGAGCAGTTCAGCGGCGTCGCAGTCCCCGTCGGCGACCTCGACGTCACGATGTATCGGGATGACCTGCACCGCAATCCCACGCGGTCGCCCCGGCCAACACGGATTCCCGAGGGTGGTGTCAATGGCCGCACTGTCGTGCTCGTGGACGACGTGCTGTTCTCCGGGCGCAGCATCCGCGCCGCACTCGATGCCCTGGGCGACATCGGGCGACCGGCCGCGGTTCGACTTGCCACACTCGTCGATCGCGGGCACCGCGAGCTCCCGATTCGACCGGACTTCGTCGGGAAGAACCTTCCGAGTTCGCGCGACGAACGCGTAAACGTCAGGCTCGTCGAGGTCGATGGCGATGACGCTGTGACGATCGGGGGGAAGTGACATGCGCCACCTGCTCGACACGCAGAGTCTGAGCCGCGACGACGCTCTACGCATTCTCGACATCGCCGAGGACATGGCCTCGACCCAGCAACGTGAAGTCAAGAAGCTTCCGACGCTGCGCGGCAAGACCATCGTCAACCTCTTCTTCGAAGATTCCACGCGTACACGAATCTCATTCGAAGCCGCCGCAAAGCGCTTGAGCGCGGATGTCATCAACTTCTCGGCGAAGGGCTCGAGCGTCTCGAAGGGCGAGTCTTTGCAGGACACTGCTCAGACGCTTCAAGCGATGGGTGCGGATGCCGTCGTCATCCGTCACGGAGCCTCCGGCGCGCCTCGTACGCTCGCTTCGAGTGGGTGGATCACGGCAGGGGTGGTGAACGCGGGCGATGGCACCCACGAGCATCCGACCCAGGCGCTCCTCGATGCATTCACGATGCGCAAGCGCAGGTGGGGTGCCGACAGCCGTGGCCGCGACCTTGCAGGCATGCGCGTCACCATCGTCGGTGACGTCCTGCACTCGCGTGTGGCGCGCTCGAACGTGTGGCTGCTGAACACGCTCGGCGCCCACGTGACATTGGTCGCACCGCCTACCCTGGTGCCGCAGGACGTATCCGCCTGGCCCGCGGATGTCGTCTACGACCTCGATGAAGCGATCGGTGCCGCGCCCGATGCGATCATGATGCTGCGGATTCAGCTCGAACGCATGAATGCCGCATATTTCCCCACTGAACGGGAGTATTCGCGCCGATGGGGGCTTTCGAACGACCGCTTGGCTGCGCTGAAGGGCGATAGCATCGTCATGCACCCGGGGCCCATGAACCGGGGGCTGGAGATCTCTGCCGCGGCGGCCGATTCCGGACGCTCCACTGTGCTGGAGCAGGTATCGAACGGCGTGTCGGTGCGCATGGCCGCGCTCTACCTGCTTCTGGCAGGTGCAGAGCGGGATGCCGACGCAAACCCGACATCGCCACACAGCAATACTGAGGAGAACGCCCGATGAGTGACACTTTCCTTTTCCGTGGGGCGACTCTCGAAGGAGTTAACGCGGCCGACATTCTGATCGAAGATGGACTCATCACCGAGGTCGGAACGGGGCTGAGCCGCTCGGGCGCAACGGTCGTCGACGCCGAGGGGCTCGTGGCGCTTCCCGGTCTCGTCGACCTGCACACTCACCTGCGTGAGCCGGGTTTCGAGGCCTCGGAGACCATTCTCACCGGGTCACGCGCGGCTGCCGCCGGAGGGTACGCGGCCGTATTCGCGATGCCCAACACCTCACCGGTGGCCGACACCGCTGGCGTTGTCGAGCAGGAGTTGGCGCTCGGCGAAGCGGCGGGATTCGTCACGGTGCAGCCCATCGGCGCCGTTACTGTCGGCCAGAAGGGGGAGCGCCTGGCCGAGCTCGGTGCCATGGCCGACTCCCGCGCCCGCGTGCGCGTCTTCAGCGACGATGGTTTCTGCGTGTGGGATCCGCTGATCATGCGCCGCGCACTCGAGTACGTCAAGGCGTTCGATGGCGTCATCGCGCAGCACGCTCAGGACCCACGGCTGACCGAGGGCGCCCAGTTGAACGAAGGCACCGTCTCTGCCGAACTGGGGCTTGCGGGGTGGCCGGCGGTGGCCGAGGAGTCGATCATCGCGCGCGATGTGCTGCTTGCCGAGCACGTCGGCTCGCGTCTGCACGTGTGCCACCTGTCGACGGCCGGTTCGGTCGACATCATTCGCTGGGCCAAGAAGCGTGGGGTCAACGTGACCGCCGAGGTCACGCCGCACCACCTTCTACTGACGGACGAGCTCGCGCGCGGCTACGACGCCCGCTACAAGGTGAATCCGCCGTTGCGTCGCGAGGAGGACGTTCTCGCTGTTCGTGAGGGTCTCGCCGACGGCACGATCGATATCGTCGCCACCGACCACGCGCCGCACCCGATCGAATCCAAGGCGTGCGAGTGGCAGGCTGCCGCCCACGGCATGGTGGGCCTCGAAAGCGCATTGCGCGTGGTGCAGCAGGCGATGGTCGACACCGGCATGATCACATGGGGTGACGTCGCGCGAATCATGTCCCGAGAGCCAGCGCGCATCGGTCGCCTCTCCGGGCACGGCGAGCCGCTGACACCTGGGCACGCGGCATCCCTCACCTTCTACGACCCTTCACCCGCACGCGAATTCACGACCGCGGACCTACGCGGACGCAGCGTCAACTCGCCGTACCTGGGCCGTCCGTTGCCCGGAGAGGTGAAGTGGACGCTGTACCGCGGAACGCCGACCGTCGCAGACGGAGCGTTGCTCGACACCCCGGGAGCGCTGTCATGACCCGCGAAGCCGCGCTCCTCGTCATCGCCGCGGTTGCGGTTGCCCTCATTGCCGTGCTCGCGTGGGCGTGGATTCGTCGCACACGACGGGATTCCGGCATCGCCGCGCCCGTCGCGGAAGCGCCGGACAGCGCCGCGACGATCGCGACGTATCGCGCGCTGTACGTCGCGACGACACAGCATGCCGCGCCACTCGAACGCCTTGCCATCTCGGGCCTCGCATTCCGCTCCCGCGGGGATGTGACGATCACCGATGCCGGTCTGGCCCTGGACCTCACCGGAGCACCGCGCGTGTTTTTCGACACCGGGCGCATCGTCGATGTGGCACAGGCCACCGTCGCGATCGACCGCGTTGTCGAGCGCGACGGACTGGTGCGCCTGTCATGGCGTACCGACGGCGGCACCGTCGTCGACACCTACCTTCGTCCGCAGGATGCCTCCGCTCGCGCGCTCGCGGTGTCCATCGGCAGCATCCTCACCCCGTCCCAGATCGGATCCGACGCATGACCTCGCTATTCACGACAGAGAAAGCCGTCCTCGTTCTCGAAGACGGCACCCGTTACGCCGGACGCGCGTACGGTGCCCGCGGCACCACGCTGGGTGAAGTCGTGTTCTCGACCGGTATGACCGGCTATCAGGAGACGCTCACCGACCCTTCGTACGCGGGCCAGATCGTCCTGCAAACGGCCCCTCACATCGGCAACACCGGAATGAACGGTGAGGATCCCGAATCCCGTCGCATCTGGGTCGCCGGTTACATCGTGCGAGACCCCTCACGCGTCGTGTCGAACTGGCGGGCCGACGAGTCTCTCGACGACTCGCTGGCACGTGACGGCATCGTCGGGATCAGCGGCATCGACACCCGCGCCGTCACGCGCCACATCCGCGCGGCTGGCAGCATGCGCGGAGCGATCTTCTCCGGCGATGACGCCACGCTGAGCGACGACGACCAGCTCGAACGCGTGAAAAGTGCCCCCAACATGGCGGGGCAGAATCTCTCGGCGGCAGTCTCGGTCGCTGCCACCGAAGTCACCCGCGCCACGACCGACCGCATCGGTAACCTCGCGGTGCTCGACCTCGGGGTCAAGCAGGCCACGATCGACAACCTTGCCGCTCGCGGCTTCGACGTGCACGTGCTTCCGCAGACGAGCACTATCGACGACATCCGCGCCATCGACCCGGTTGCGGTGTTCTACTCAAACGGGCCCGGCGACCCTGCGGCATCCGATGCTCATGTCGAGATGCTCCGTGGTGTGCTCGACGACAAGCTGCCGTTCTTCGGGATCTGCTTCGGAAACCAGTTGCTGGGCCGAGCACTTGGATTCGGCACCTACAAGCTGCCGTTCGGCCACCGCGGCATCAACCAGCCGGTGCTCGACAAGGCGACCGGTCGGGTGGAGATCACCGCACACAACCACGGCTTCGCTGTCGACGCACCGCTTGAGGGCGAGGTCGACAGCCCGAACGGATACGGCCGCGTCGAGGTCAGCCACATCGGTCTCAATGACAACGTGGTCGAAGGTCTGCGGGCATTGGACATCCCGGCGTTCTCGGTCCAATATCACCCCGAGGCTGCGGCAGGTCCGCACGACGCCAACTACCTCTTCGATCGCTTCCGCGACCTTGTCGTCGCCACCACCGCCGCAACGGCAGGGGAGAAGTAATGCCCAAGCGCTCCGACATCAACTCCGTTCTCGTCATCGGCTCCGGCCCCATCGTGATCGGTCAGGCCTGCGAATTCGACTACTCCGGCACCCAGGCATGCCGCGTCCTCCGCGAGGAGGGCGTGCGAGTGATCCTCGTGAACTCGAACCCCGCCACGATCATGACCGACCCGGACTTCGCCGATGCCACCTACATCGAGCCGATCAACTGGCAGGTGATCGAGACGATCATCGCGAAAGAGAAGCCGGATGCGATCCTGCCCACCCTGGGCGGACAGACGGCACTCAACGCCGCGATTGACCTGCACCACCACGGAATCCTCGAGAAGTATGACGTCGAACTGATCGGCGCCAACTTTGAAGCGATCAACAAGGGTGAAGACCGCCAGATCTTCAAGCAGCTCGTTCTCGACGCCGGGGCGGATGTCGCCGCGTCGCGCATCGCGCACACCATGGACGAGGTTCTCGCCGCCGCGGACGAGCTCGGCTACCCGCTCGTCGTCCGCCCGTCGTTCACCATGGGCGGGTTGGGTTCGGGTTTCGCGTACGACGAAACCGACCTGCGGCGCATCGCGGGTGCCGGTCTGCGCGACTCGCCCACCACAGAGGTGCTCCTGGAGGAGTCCATCCTCGGGTGGAAGGAGTACGAGCTCGAACTCATGCGAGACACCGCCGACAACACCGTCGTGGTCTGCTCGATCGAGAACGTCGATCCCGTCGGCGTGCACACCGGTGACTCGATCACCGTCGCCCCGGCGCTCACTCTCACCGACCGTGAGTACCAGAGGCTTCGCGACATCGGCATCGACATCATCCGGGCCGTGGGCGTCGACACCGGTGGCTGCAACATCCAGTTCGCTGTGGACCCCGCGTCAGGTCGCATCATCGTGATCGAAATGAACCCGCGCGTGTCGCGCTCGTCCGCGCTCGCCTCCAAGGCCACCGGCTTCCCGATCGCGAAGATCGCGGCCAAGCTCGCGATCGGATACCGCCTCGACGAGATCCCCAACGACATCACCAAGGTCACCCCGGCAAGCTTCGAGCCGACGCTCGACTACGTGGTCGTGAAGGTTCCGCGTTTCAACTTCGAGAAGTTCCCCGCCGCGGACACCACGCTGACCACGACGATGAAATCGGTCGGCGAGGCGATGGCGATCGGTCGCAACTACGCGACGGCACTGCAGAAGGCTCTGCGGTCGCTCGAGAAGCGCGGGTCAAGCTTCCACTGGGGCGACGAATCGCGCTCGGTGGACGAACTTCTCGAGATCGCCACCGTTCCCACGGATGGTCGCATCGTCGTGCTCCAGCAGGCCATGCGCAAGGGCGCCACGATCGAGCAGGCGTTTGAGGCGACCAAGATCGATCCCTGGTTCCTCGACCAGATCGCCCTGATCAATGAGGTGGCGGAGTTCGTTCGGGATGCCGCTGAGCTGGGCATCGACACGCTGCGCGTGGCCAAGGAGCACGGATTCAGCGATGCGCAGATCGCGCAACTGCGCGGCGTCGACGAGGCGGACGTGCGCGCCCTGCGCTACGACCTCAACGTACGCCCGGTCTACAAGACGGTGGACACCTGCGCGGGGGAGTTCCCGGCACTCACCCCGTACCACTACTCCAGCTACGACGCAGAGACCGAAGTCACGCCTTCGGAGCGCACGAAGGTCGTCATCATCGGCTCGGGCCCGAACCGCATCGGTCAGGGCGTCGAGTTCGACTACTCGTGCGTGCACGCGTCGTTCGCGCTGTCGGATGCCGGATTCGAGACCATCATGGTCAACTGCAACCCTGAGACCGTGTCGACCGACTACGACACCAGCGACCGTCTGTACTTCGAGCCGCTGACGCTCGAGGACGTGCTCGAGGTGCTGCACGCCGAAGCGCAGTCGGGAACCATTCTCGGCGTGGTGTGCCAATTGGGCGGGCAGACGCCGCTGGGGCTCGCAAAGGGCATCGAGGAGGCCGGCTACACGATCCTCGGAACCAGCCCCGCCGCGATCGATTTGGCGGAAGAGCGGGAGCTGTTCTCCCGGCTGCTCGACAACGCCGGGCTTGTCGCGCCACGCAACGGCACAGCCATCGATGTCGAAGGTGCTGTCGCCGTGGCTGAGGAGATCGGCTACCCGGTCTTGGTTCGCCCGAGCTTCGTGCTCGGCGGTCGCGGAATGGAGATCGTCTACTCCACTGAGTCGCTCCGTGACTACTTCGTCCGCATCGCAGACCAAGCGATCATCGGTCCCGGTCTGCCGCTGTTGGTCGACCGCTTCCTCGACGATGCGATCGAAATCGATGTCGACGCGCTGTTCGACGGGGACGAGCTCTACATCGGCGGCGTCATGGAGCACCTCGAAGAGGCGGGTATCCATTCGGGAGACTCGTCGTGCACACTGCCGCCGGTCAGCCTCGGCCGCACCGACATCGACCGGGTACGCGAAGCAACGCATGCGATCGCCGCCGGTATTGGTGTGCGCGGTCTACTCAACGTGCAGTTCGCGATCTCGGCCGGGGTTCTTTACGTCATCGAAGCGAACCCGCGTGCAAGCCGCACCGTCCCGTTCGTGTCCAAGGCACTCGGCATCCCGCTCGCTAAGGCTGCGAGCCGAGTGATGGCGGGCGACAGCATCGCCACCCTTCGTGCTGAGGGCCTCCTGCCCGAGGTCGACGGCTCGCGCGTGTCGCTGGACGCACCGGTCGCGGTGAAGGAGGCCGTGCTGCCCTTCAAGCGCTTCCGCACCAAGGACGGTCAGACCGTCGATTCGGTGCTCGGCCCCGAAATGCGCTCCACGGGTGAGGTCATGGGCATCGACCGCGACTTCCCGACGGCCTTCGCGAAAAGCCAGTCGGCTGCATACGGTGGTATGCCGCTGTCGGGCACGGTGTTCATCTCGGTTGCCGATAGCGACAAGCGCGGCGTCATTCTTCCGGCGCACCGCCTGCAGCAGCTCGGCTTCTCGCTCGTGGCGACCGAGGGCACCGCCGAGATTTTGCGCCGCAACGGCATCCGAGTCGACGTCGTGAACAAGTTCAGCGAGACGCAGGCGTCGGGCGAGCGCAACATTGTCGACCTCATCAACGCGGGTGAGATCGACATCGTTGTGAACACTCCGAGTGGAGGAAGCGCGCGCGCCGATGGCTACGAGATCCGAGCCGCCGCGGTGACTGCTGACAAGGCGCTGTTCACCACGATGGCGGTGCTCGGCGCTGCGGTGAGCGCGATGGACGCCATGGGCGAAGGCTTTGATGTGCGCAGCCTGCAGGAGTACGCCGCAGAACGGGCAGCGCGCGCGTGAGTACGTTCGGCGCACGCCTGCAGGCCGCGGTCGCTGCTCGTGGACCGCTCTGTGTCGGGGTCGACCCACACGAGCACTTGTTGCGTGAGTGGGGGCTGGATGCCACGGCGCACGGTGCGAGGGAATTCGGCCTGCGCGTGATCGAGGCGTGCGTCGATCGGGTTGCGGTGATCAAGCCGCAAGTGTCTTTTTTCGAACGATACGGTTCGGCGGGCATTGCGGCACTGGAAGAGGTCCTGAGTTCGGCTCGCGCGGCCGGCTTGCTCACCATCGCCGACGCCAAGCGGGGCGACATCGGCAGCACGATGGATGCGTACGCACGGGCATGGCTCTCGCAGGGCTCGCCGTTGGAGGCGGACGCGCTGACTGTCAACCCCTACTTGGGTGTGGGGGCGCTGGATTCCACCATGCGTTTCGCCATGGAAGTGGGCAAGGGGCTGTTCGTCCTCGCGGCCACGAGTAATCCCGAAGCAGGCACCCTGCAGCGTGCGCGTCGCGATGATGGACTTACCGTTGCATCTGGGATTATCAGCGAAGTCTCAGACTTCGCTGCCGGACACACCGCAGTTTCGACGTGGTCGAGTATTGGCTTCGTGATCGGTGCTACCGTCGAGGTCAACGCGTTCGATCTACCCGAAACGATCGAGCCGATTGCACCGATCCTCTCGCCGGGGTTCGGCCACCAGGGGGCCGGATTGACGGAAGTGGAGTCCCGGTTCGGCCCGCTTGCGAAGTCAGTGCTCGTGAGCGAAAGCCGGGGAATCCTCGCTGCGGGCCCGGGGGGACTTGTCCGTGCGATCGACGAAAGGCGCGTGATCCTCCAGGAGACCCGAAGTGCCTGACTCCCGCACACCACCCGACGTCGACCGCGCCGCAGCATCCCGCCGCGCGGTGGCTGCACGCCGCGAACGCGCCGCCCTCAAGAAGGACGTCGCCATGCGCGTCATCAGCCCCCAAGAACTCTTGCGCCGCGCGCTCGCCCACCCGGAATCACCCGCGGGCGCCATGCGTGTCACGGAGTTCCTGACGGCAATCCCTGCGATCGGTGAAGGCAAACGCGACCGCATCCTCCACGACCTTGAGATCTCTTCCGTGAAGAGACTCGGCGGACTCGGCTCGCGCCAGCGCGCCGTGCTTACCGAGTTCCTCGATGCACGCCTCCCCGAACCCACGCCACGCGCGAAGCGCAGCCGCCTTGTCGTCCTCGCGGGGCCAACCGCCGTCGGAAAGGGAACAGTCGCAGCAGAGATCAAGGATAGGCACCCCGAGATCTTGCTGTCTGTTTCTGCCACGACCCGTCAGCCGCGACCCGGCGAAGTAGACGGCGAACACTATTTCTTCGTCGACGATGCGGAGTTCGACCGTAGGGTCGCCGCGGGTGAACTTCTCGAACACGCGACCGTTCACAATGCGTACCGCTACGGCACCCCGCGTGGGCCGATCGATGACGCCCTGAGTGCGGGTCGCACAGTGTTGCTCGAGATCGACCTGCAGGGGGCGCGACAGGTACGCGCCGCCGCTCCGGACGCATCGCTGGTGTTTCTCCTGCCGCCCAGCTGGGACGAGCTCGTCCAGCGGCTTGTCGGTCGCGGCACGGAGAGCGATGAGGAGCGTGCGCGGCGGCTGAAGACCGCCAAGCGGGAACTGGCCTCGCAGGCAGAGTTCGACTATCTCGTCGTGAATGACGACGTGGCACGCGCCGCATCCGAGGTGGCATCGCTCGCCGACTGAGCGCGCCGCATCTGCGCCCGCCACAGACTCGGGTAGGATGAACGGATGCTTCCTCAGAAGCATCCTGCCTTTTTCCACCATTCGATCCAGGAGGTTTCGCCATGGCCGGAACGAACCAGGGCATCATCGAGCCCCCCATCGACAGCCTTCTGCAGAAGGTCGATTCCAAGTACCAGCTGGTGATCTTCGCGGCCAAGCGCGCGCGTCAGATCAACGACTACTACTCCGACCTGCACGAGGGAAACCTCTTCGACAATGTGGGGCCGCTCGTTGACTCCACCGTCGAGGACAAGCCGCTGACGATCGCGATGCACGAGATCCACGAGGACAAGCTGCGTCTGCGCCCCGTCGAGTAGTCGTTACGCTGTGATGCCCTCGAGATCGGCAATGTCCGATCTCGAGGGCATACTGGTTTTCGCCGCCACCGATCTGGAGTTTCGATGACCGAACTGCGCCTGTTCACCTCCGAGTCCGTCACCGAGGGGCATCCCGACAAGATCTGCGATCAGATCTCGGACTCGATCCTCGATGCGCTGCTGGCTGCCGATTCTTCGAGCAGAGTCGCAGTGGAGACTCTCGTGACGACGGGCCTCGTGCATGTGGCGGGAGAGGTGCGCACCGACGGCTACGTCGACATCCCCGGCATTGTGCGCGGCGTGGTGAACGGAATCGGCTATACGTCGAGCGAGACGGGGTTCGACGGCGCCTCGTGCGGTGTGACCGTATCGATCGGAGAGCAGTCAAGCGACATTGCATCGGGTGTAGACAACGCGCTCGAGCACCGCGAGGGTGGCTCGGCGGACCCCATCGACGCACTCGGTGCGGGTGACCAAGGGATCATGTTCGGGTACGCCACGAACGAGACGCCGCAGCTGATGCCGATGGCGATCTGGATCGCTCACCGGATTGCGGAGCGGCTGACTGAGGCACGCCGCAGTGGTGCGTTGCCCTTCCTGCGACCCGACGGTAAGACACAGGTCACGCTCGGCTACGACGGCGCGATTCCCCGCACCGTCGAGACCGTCGTATTGTCCACCCAGCACCACCCCGACATCTCGATCGCTGCGCTCCGTGCCGCCGTGCAAGTTGAGGTGATCGACCCGGTCCTCGCCTCCACCGGCCTGGACACGTCGAACGTGAAGTACGTCATCAACCCGGCGGGCCCGTTTGTGATTGGCGGGCCCAAGGGGGATGCGGGCTTGACCGGCCGCAAGATCATCATCGACACCTACGGCGGCGCGGCACGGCATGGTGGCGGGGCCTTCAGCGGCAAAGATCCGTCGAAGGTCGACCGCTCGGCGGCGTACGCCATGCGCTGGGTCGCAAAGAATGCCGTTGCGGCCGGACTAGCCGATCGTCTGGAAGTGCAGGTGGCCTACGCCATCGGTCGGGCAGCGCCCGTGGGGCTGTACGTCGAATCGTTCGGCACCGCGCACGTCAGCGACGATGTCATCACCCGGGCGATCCTCGACGTGTTCGATCTGCGCCCCCAGGCCATCATCGACGAACTCGATCTCTTGCGGCCTATCTATGCGAAGACCGCGGCCTACGGCCACTTCGGTCGCGAGCTTCCCGAGTTCACGTGGGAGCGCACGGATCGCGTCGACGCCCTGCGATCCGCCGCCGGACTGTGACGTGAGCGCGCGGCTCGTCGCGCGCGTGCTGATCGACTCTCCGCTTCCGCAGCTCGATCGACTGTTCGATTACGAGATTCCGCCGGAGCTAGCCGATCAGGCCGTGCCCGGTGTGCGGGTCACGGTGCCCCTGCGGTCGATGGGACGCATGGTGGAGGGCTATCTGGTCGAGTACGCCCAGACCGATGACGGCGACCGGCCGCTGTCTGAAGTGGACAGCATCGTGTCGGATGTGCGCGTACTCCCGACGTCCCTCTATCAGCTCGCACGCCGCGTCGCAGACCGCGCCGCGGGCTCTGCCAGCGACGTTCTGCGTCTGGCCATACCGAAGCGGATGGTGCGTGCCGAGCGGGCGTGGCTCGCTTCTCCACCTCCTGAGCGGCCCGTCATCGATGATGGCGCACGAGCGTGGGCAGCTGACGTAGTGTCGAGCTTTCGACAGCTCGACGAGGCGCTGCGCGCGTTCCGTCGGATCGCCCTTGATGCGCCGCCCGGGCTGCAGCAGTTGGCGGATGGTGCGTACGTCGGTGAGTGGGCGGTGACGCTGGCGGCGTGTGCCATCGACACGCTGGCCCGCGGCTGCAGTGCAGTGATCGTGGTGCCTGATCATCGCGATCGGATGCAAGTCGAGGCCGTATTGCGCGAACGCGCACCTCAGTTTTCCGTCGTCCGGCACGATGCGTCGCAGTCTTCCCCCGCGCGTTACGGTGCGTACCTACGAGCGCTGGCGGACGCGCCCTGCATCGTGATTGGCAACCGCAGCGCAGTGTACGCACCGGTGTCCAACCCGGGCTTGTTGGCAGTGTGGGACGACGGTGACAGCCTGCTCCAAGAGCCGCTCAGCCCTGGCATTCATGCCCGTGATGCCGCCCTGGTGCGGCAAGAGATCGACGGGTGCGCCCTGGTGTTCTCCGGGCACACGCGGACGACCGATGTCGAACGGCTGGTGTCACTCGGCTGGGTCATCGAGACGCCCGCGGTGCGCAAGGTTTCGCCGCGTGTGATCCTCAGCGCGACGCGCGAGGGGGAGTCCCGTGGCGCACGAGTGCCTTCGGCCGCCTTCGCCGCAGCTCGAGAGGCTCTCGCCGATCGTCCCGTGCTCGTGCAAGTGGCTCGGCCGGGCTACGCTCCCGTGCTCGTGTGCGCGGAGTGCCGAAGCCCCGCCCGCTGTGCGGATTGCGCCGGGCCGCTTCACGCCGCGCGTGCGGGCGCTGCGCCCACCTGCACGTGGTGTGGACGAGGCGCGCGGGCGTGGGCATGCCCTGAGTGCAGCGCCACGAGCTTCAGGATGGCGTCATCGGGCAGTGAGCGCACCGCAGACGAACTCGGTCGCGCGTTCGCCGGTACGCGCGTCATCGTCTCCGATGGCGATCACCTGGTCACGCACGTCGACGCGGTGCCGGCGCTCGTTGTCGCGACCCGCGGGGCAGAGCCGATCGCAGCCGGCGGCTATGGCGCGGTGATCCTTCTGGACGGAGACAAGATGTTGCTCGCCGAAGATCTGCGCATCGGCGAGGCGTGCCTGCGCTGGTGGTCGAATGCGGCGGCGCTTGCCGCACCGGGCGCCCCTGTCCATCTCGTCGGCGTCACTGGGACGGTCGCACGTGCCCTTGCCACCTGGACTCAGCCCACGTACGCGCGAGCGGAACTGGCCGACCGCGCCCCCCTTCGAATGCCGCCCGTGGTTCGAGTGGCCGCGCTCGAGGGCGACCGCAAGGACGTGGACGCCGCCCTGATGGCCCTCCGTGAAGCCGTTCCTCGTCTGGGCACCGACGCCGTGCTCGGACCGGTACCCGCCGGTGGGGGAGTACGCGCGCTCGTCCGGTTCGAGTACGCACTCGGCTCGGCGGTGACCTCCTCCCTGCGCGCGAGCGTGATCGAGCGAGCGATGAAGGCACGCAAACCCGTCAAGGGGCGCGCCGCGCGTCCGACCAATACACTCAAAGTTCGGGTGGATCTGCCCGATCTGGATCTGTGAGGAGCCCCATGCGCCTCGTTTTCGCCGGGACACCGCACGCCGCGGTGCCGTCGTTGCACGCACTTGCCGCCCGCGGTCATGACATCGCGTCCGTCGTGACCCGGCGGGACGCACCCCTCGGGCGTAAGCGAGTGCTGACCCCGTCGCCCGTCGCGAGCGCGGCTGAATCCCTCGGATTGAGCATCCACCGCACGGATCGGCTGGATGCCGCCGCCAGCGACGAAATCATGGCGTTAGAGCCCGAACTGGGGGTGATCGTGGCGTACGGCGGACTGGTCCGCGAGCCACTGCTGAGTGCTCCGACACACGGGTGGATCAACCTCCACTTCTCCCTCCTGCCCCGGTGGCGTGGTGCCGCACCGGTACAGCATGCGCTGATTGCGGGCGATCGGGTGACGGGGGCGAGCGTGTTCGCGCTCGTCGCGGGGCTGGATGCCGGCGACGTGTATGACGAGATCACGGTGGAGGTAGACGGGGCCGCCACTTCCGGTGATCTGCTTACCGAGCTCGCCGATGCCGGTGCGCAACTCTTGGCCCGTGTCGTCGACGACATCGAGCAGGAACGCGCGGTCGGCCGGCCGCAGCAGGGTGAGGTCACGTACGCATCGAAGCTCGAGGATGCCGACGGGCGGCTCGACTGGCACCAGGATGCGACGACCGTTCACAACCGGTTTCGCGGAGTCACCCCCGAGCCCGGCGCGCACACGACCATCGAAGGAGCGCGCGTGAAGATCCTCGAGATCACACGTTCGGAGGCAGATACGCCCGCGCTCACCCCGGGAGCGATGGAGCTGCATCACAAGAAGCTGCTCGTGGGTACGGGATCCGACCCGCTCGTCCTCTCGCGCGTCCAACCCGCCGGAAAGGGAGCCATGAACGCGACAGACTGGTTCCGCGGTCTCCGCGCTGTGTCACCGGTGCTCGGCTCGTGAGCTCCGTCAGCCCGGCGCGCCGCGTCGCCTACGACACCCTTCGCGCCGTGGAAGAGTCCGACGCGTACGCAAATCTCCTGCTGCCGAAATCGATCGTCCGCGCGGGGTTGTCGCCCGCAGACGCCGCACTGGCCACAGAACTGACGTACGGCACCCTTCGCCGGCGTGGCACGTACGATGCGGTCATAGCGCTCGCCTCGGATCGCGGAACACAGGACATCGACCCGGGAGTGCTAGACGCACTGCGCCTCGGGGTTCACCAGCTTCAAGCGACACGTGTCGCCTCGCACGCGGCCGTGAACGAGTCGGTCGAACTCGCGCGAGCGGCAGGCGGTCGTGGGGCGGCAGGTTTTGCCAACGCGGTCCTCCGCCGCATATCGCGCGACACACCAGGGGAGTGGATGACCCGGATCGAGGACAGCGCGCGATCCGATGACGAGCGCATCGGCCTTCGCACATCGCATCCGGTGTGGGTGGTGCGGGCCTTTCGACGGGCTCTGGCCGCCGAGGGCCGAGCCGATGAGTTGGAAGCACTTCTCGCCGCCGACAACGTCGCTCCGCGCGTCACCATGACGGCACTGCCCGGGCTGGCATCCGTTCCCGCCGGTGCGCGGCAGACGCCGTTTTCTCCCTACGGTTTCCGCTCGGAGGGCGGCGACCCCGACGCCGAGATCCGAGCGAGCGAGGGACGGATCCGGGTGCAGGACGAAGGCTCGCAACTGGCTGCGTTGGCGCTCAGCCGGGCACGTGAGGTGCGCGAAGGTGAGCGTTGGCTGGACCTGTGCGCCGGTCCCGGAGGAAAGACCGCGATGCTCGCTGCTGAAGCCCTCGCTCACGGTGCGGTGCTCGAAGCGAATGAGGTCTCGCCGGCCCGCGCAGGTCTGGTGCGCGATGCACTGGCGGGGGTGCCGCTGAGCGTAGAGGTGACAGAGCAGGATGGCCGTGAGCGCACCGCGTCGGCTCAGAACACCTACGACCGCATTCTGGTCGATGCACCATGCACGGGCTTGGGCGCCCTGCGGCGGCGCCCCGAGGCACGTTGGCGGAAGTCTCCCGCCGATGTCCCCGATCTCACGGCGTTGCAGACTCAACTTCTCAGCGGTGCGGTGTCGGCGTTGGCCCCAGGGGGCATCGTCGCGTACGTGACGTGCTCGCCGCACCTTGCAGAAACGGCGGGCGTGGTGGCCGAAGTCACCCGAGAGTGGGGTGATGCCGTGCACGAACTCAACGCACGAGAAGTTCTCACCGCGCTTGCCGTGGGAGAGCCCGACCTTGCGCCGCCAGCCGACGGGTCGGGACGGGCGCAGCTGTGGCCGCACAGACACAACACGGACGCGATGTCGATCTCTCTCCTGCAGCGCGTCTGACGGACGAGTACGCATGGCGCGGGGTGGGCTGGCCATAATGGACGAATGCCCCCGCACGACGCGCCCCGCATCAATCCGAGCATCCTCGCAGCCGACTTCGTCAACATGCAGTCGGAGCTCGAGCGCATCGAGTCCGCGGACTTCGTCCACGTGGATGTCATGGACAATCACTTCGTTCCGAACCTTACGTTCGGTACGCAGATGGTTGAGCGCATCCAGGCGACGAGTCCCGTCCCGCTGGACGTGCACCTCATGATCGACGACCCCGAGCGCTGGGCTCCCGACTATGCGGAGTTGGGAGCGGCATCCGTCACTTTCCACCTGGAAGCCGCAACAGAGCCCGTCGCTCTAGCCCGTCGACTGCGCGCCATCGGCGCGCGCGCGGGTGTGGCCGTGAAGCCCGCGACCGACGTGGCGAATCTGCTCGACGTGCTCGACGAATTCGATCAGATTCTGGTCATGACGGTCGAACCAGGATTCGGCGGTCAGTCGTTCATGCCCGAAACGATGCCGAAGTTGAGCCTGCTCTCCACGGAAGCCCGCCGGCGTGGCAGTCAGGTGTGGCTGCAGGTCGACGGCGGAATCAGTGAGTCCACCATCGGACAGGCCGCTGCGGCGGGAGCGGACACGTTCGTCGCTGGCTCTGCAGTCTTCGGCTCCTCAGATCCCGATGCGGCGATCGCCGCGCTGCGCAACCAGGCCCGGAAGCACACCCACGCGCACTGAGAACGTGCCCGTAGCAACGGCATCACGAGGTCGGCAGGACGTCACAGGGTCCGAACGCCGTCCCGGGTTCGATACCCTGGCATGGTGAAGACGTTCGACACGCTGTACGCCGAGCTCGCCGCGAAAGCCGCCGAGCGCCCCGAAGGGTCTGGAACCGTCGCACAGCTGGATGCGGGCGTACACGCGATCGGCAAGAAGATTGTCGAAGAAGCAGCCGAAGTCTGGATGGCGGCAGAGTACGAATCCGACGACGCTGCGGCAGAAGAGATCTCCCAGTTGCTCTACCACCTGCAGGTGCTGATGCTCGCGAAGGGTCTGTCACTCGAAGACGTCTACCGACATCTCTGAGCGTGCCCTCGCCCCTCTTCTCTCCTGACGAAAGACACGTTGCCATGTTGCGAATCGCCGTGCCGAACAAGGGCTCGCTCGCCGAGACTGCGGCCGACATGCTCGCCGAGGCCGGGTACACCGGTCGCCGCGACTCGAAAGACCTCCACATCATCGACCCGGCCAACGAAGTCGAGTTTTTCTACCTGCGCCCCAAGGACATCGCAACCTATGTCGGATCCGGTGCGTTGGACGTCGGAATCACCGGCCGCGATCTGCTCCGCGACGCGCGCATGCCCGGCGCTCGCGAAATCGAAGCCCTCGGCTTCGCGCGTTCGACGTTTCGCTTCGCCGCGCCACCCGGAACGTTCAGCGGGCTGACCGATCTTGACGGAGTACGCATCGCCACCTCGTATCCGGGGCTTGTGGATTCCTTCCTCGATTCGCACGGCGTGGCCGTGGATCTCGTGCCACTGGACGGGGCCGTTGAATCGGCGGTGCGTCTTGGGGTAGCGGATGCCGTCGCCGACGTCGTGGAAACGGGAACGACGCTGCGCCAGGCAGGGCTCGAGGTATTCGGTCCCGAGATCCTCACGTCTGAAGCCGTCCTGATCTCCGGCCCCACCGACGCCGAAGGCACTGACACGCTGCTGCGCAGGCTCCGCGGAGTCATGGTTGCCCGCCGATACGTCATGGTCGACTACGACCTTCCTGTCGCACTGGTGGACCGCGCTGCCGCAATCGCCGGCGGCGTCGAGTCGCCCACCATCTCTCCGCTGCGCGACCCGGAGTGGGTCGCGGTGCGAGTGATGGTCGCCCGAGCATCCGTGAACAAAGTGATGGACGATCTCTACGCTTTGGGTGCTCGCGCGATTCTCGTCACGGCGATCCACAACGCGAGGCTCTGACGTGACGCTACTGTGCCGCGTGATCCCCTGTCTCGACGTCGCCGCAGGCCGCGTGGTGAAGGGGGTCAACTTTCAGAACCTGCGCGACGTGGGCGACCCTGTCGAACTCGCGCAGGCGTACTTCGCGCAGGGCGCGGACGAGATCACTTTTCTTGACGTCACCGCCACCGTCGATGAACGTGCCACTACCTACGACGTGGTGCGCCGAACCGCGGAGCAGGTATTCATCCCGTTGACGGTGGGCGGCGGGGTGCGTTCTGCGGACGATGTCGCCCGCCTGCTCGCGGTGGGCGCTGACAAGATCGGCGTCAATTCCGCGGCGATTGCTCGACCAGCGTTGATCGATGACATCGCTGATCGCTTCGGCGCCCAAGTGCTTGTGCTCTCGCTCGATGTCATGCGATCAGCGGCCGCGCCCTCGGGGTTCGTCGTGACCACGCACGGGGGGCGCACTCAGACCACTCTGGATGCTCTCGAATGGGCGCGCGAGGCCATCGAGCGAGGAGCAGGGGAGTTGCTGGTGAACTCCATCGATGCCGACGGCACGAAGACCGGATTCGACCTCGAACTCATCGCGCTTATGCGCGAACTCTCCACGGTTCCCGTGATCGCTTCGGGCGGGGCTGGCGAGCTCGACCACTTTGCTCCGGCGATCTCCGCCGGAGCCGATGCTGTGCTCGCCGCGTCCGTCTTCCACTCGGGCTACCTCACCATCGGACAGGTCAAGCGCCACATGGCCACCGCCGGCGTCTCGGTCCGCGAGGTGTCGGCATGACCACCGAGATCGACGACCGCATCGCTCGAGTAGCCTTCAACTCCGACGGCCTCGTCGCCGCGGTCATTCAGCAATGGGACAGCCGCGAAGTGCTCATGATGGGCTGGATGGATGCCGAAGCGCTGCGGCGCACACTCACGAGCGGTCGAGTGACATTCTGGTCGCGATCGCGCGGCGAGTACTGGCGTAAGGGCGACACATCTGGTCACATCCAACTAGTTCGTGGGGCGCGCCTCGACTGCGACGGCGACACGCTGCTGATCACGGTCGAGCAAGTGGGCGCCGCCTGCCACACGGGCACGCGCACGTGCTTCGACACCGTTGACCTGCACCCGGTCGTCCTGCCCCAGCCAGCCGAACACGGAGACACATGATCCGGCGGGCGCGGACTCTCAGCGTCTCGCTCATCGTGCTCTGTGGCGCGCTCGGGGTCATCTCATCGACTCAAACGTGGCTGCATGTCGCGCTGGTGGACGGCGGCAGCAGCGACCTCGCTGTCGCCGGCGCGACGGCCGTTCCCGTGCTGGCTCCGTTGAGTCTCGCGGTGCTCGCGTCGGGACTCGCCCTGTCGATCATGGGAATGGTGCTACGCCACGTGTTCGCCGCCATGACCGTGCTCATCGCCATTGCGCTGGTCTGGGTTACGGCCGTCGTTGTGCTGGCGATACCCATCTCGGCGATCGCTGCGACGGTGACCGAAGCGACGGGTATCGCCGGCGAACAGTCCGTGCGCGCGCTCGTCGCCGGCGTCCAGACGACCGCCTGGCCCGTCATCACGCTTGTCACGAGCATCGTGCTGGCCGCGAGCGGACTCTTCGCGCTGTGGACAGCCCGCCGGTGGGGATCATCGGGACGCCGGTATCAGACCGAGCCCGCCACGGCCGCTTCCGGTGTCCACACCCCGCACCCGCCGGCCACGTCGTCGACATCGGATGCTGCACCCGGAAACCCGAAGGCGACGCCGCCCGCCGGCGCACCGCGGGATGCCATCGACTCATGGGACGACCTCTCCCGTGGCGAGGATCCCACTGCGTGACCGCTAGACTGACCAAGCCCGCGCAATCTCGGAGGACTTCAATGAGCAACCCCATCGGCGACCCCGGTCACGGACACTCACCGGCAGCATGGACGGCCGTCGTGATCATGCTGATCGCGGTGGCCCTCGGCACCCTGTTCTACTGGTTCGACATGCCCGTGCTCGTGTGGGCGTCACTCGGACTGCTGTTCGTCGGTCTCCTCGTCGGCTGGATCATGGCGAAAGCTGGGTACGGCGTCGGTGGTCACAAGTACACCCCGAAAGAGCACTGACATGCTCGCCGACCTGACGGCCGGCGCGGTTGCAGATGCCGAAGCGCGCGCTTCGGAGAAGCCACTTCACACGGTCGAAGCTGCGGCTCGTGTGGCAGCGCCTGCGCTCGACGCTCTGACAGCCCTCGCCCCCGCAGACCGCGTCAAGATCATCGCCGAGGTCAAACGAGCAAGCCCGTCCCGCGGGGACCTCGCGAGCATCCCCGACCCGGCGTTGCAGTCGCGACTGTACGAGCAGGGCGGCGCATCGGCGATTTCTGTTCTCACGGAGGGCCGGCGATTCAAGGGGAGTTTGGCTGACCTCGAAGCGGTGAAAGCTGCCGTCGGCGTCCCGGTGCTGCGAAAAGACTTCATCGCCAACGAGTACCAGGTGCTCGAGGCCCGCGCAGCGGGCGCCGATCTCGTGCTCCTGATCGTCGCTGCGCTCGAGCAAGACGTCCTGCAGCGTTTGCACGGTCTCGTCCTCGAGTGGGGCATGACCCCGCTGGTGGAAGCGCACACCGCGGACGAGGTCGACCGCGCCGTCGATCTGGGAGCGCGTCTGATCGGAGTCAACGCCCGCAACCTGTCGACGTTCGAACTCGACAAGAACCTTTTCGGTTCACTGGTGGATCGCATCCCCCGTGACGTGGTGAAAGTCGCCGAGTCGGCGGTGCTCGTTCCCGGCGACGTCGCCCACTATCGCGCAGCCGGAGCCGATGTCGTACTCGTCGGCGAGGCGCTTGTTACCGGCGATCCGGTGTCGACGCTGCAGGCATTCTTGGAGGCCGGGTCATGAGCTTGCGCGCCGAGAGTGGTCCCTTCTTCGGTGAGTTCGGTGGCCGCTATATGCCGGAGTCCCTGATCGCAGCGATTGATGAGCTCACCGTCGAGTACGAAGCGGCGAAGGCTGATCCGGAGTTTCAGGCGGAATTCGTTGAGCTGCTTCGCACCTACGCGGGTCGGCCGTCAATCATCACCGAGGTTCCGCGCTTTGCCGAGCATGCCGGCGGCGCCCGTGTGTTCCTCAAGCGCGAGGACCTGAACCACACCGGCTCGCACAAGATCAACAATGTGCTGGGGCAGGCTCTTCTGACCAAGCGGTTGGGCAAATCACGAGTGATCGCCGAAACCGGTGCCGGCCAGCACGGCGTGGCGACAGCCACCGCCGCCGCCCTCTTCGGCCTCGAGTGCACGATCTACATGGGCGAGGTCGATACCGAACGTCAAGCCCTCAATGTGGCCCGGATGAGGTTGCTCGGAGCCGAGGTGGTTCCCGTCACGACGGGTTCGCGAACGCTGAAGGATGCAATCAACGACGCGTATCGCGATTGGGTGGCGACAGTAGAGACGACGAACTACATCTTCGGCACCGCGGCGGGACCGCATCCATTCCCTGCGATGGTGCGTGATTTTCAGAAGGTGATCGGCGAAGAGGCGCGCGCGCAACTGCTCGATGAGGTGGGCCGTCTTCCTGACGCCGTCTTTGCGTGCGTCGGCGGTGGCTCGAATGCGATCGGGATGTTCGACGCGTTCCTTGACGACGAGCAGGTTCGGCTCTACGGCGTTGAGGCGGCAGGCGACGGCGTCGACACCCCGCGCCACGCCGCATCTATCGAGCGCGGTCGTCCCGGCATCCTGCACGGCGCGAAGACATTCGTCCTGCAAGATGACGACGGACAGACCGTGGAATCCCACTCCATCTCTGCCGGACTGGATTACCCCGGAGTCGGGCCTGAACACTCGTGGCTCGCATCGATCGGTCGGGCGGAGTACATTCCCGCCACAGACGACGAGGCGATGCAGGCCCTTCGTCTCCTCAGCCAGACCGAGGGCATCATCCCCGCGATCGAGTCCGCGCACGCACTTGCAGGCGCGCTGCGCATGGGTCGCGAGTGGGGCCCCGACAGCGTGATCGCCGTCTGCCTCTCGGGTCGTGGTGACAAAGACATGGATACAGCAGCTCGATACTTCGCGCTGTACGACGGAGGTGCTGATCAATGACCTCTCGAGTTGCCGCTGCAATCGACGCCGCACATGCCGAAGGCCGCGGTGCCTTCGTGGGATATCTTCCCCTCGGCTTCCCCGACCTCGAAACCAGCATCGAAGCCGCTGTCACTCTGGCGGAGAACGGCGCCGATGTGCTTGAGCTCGGCCCGCCGTACTCGGACCCGGTCATGGACGGCACCGTGATCCAGGAGGCCACGCAGGCAGCCCTCGCCGGAGGTTTTCGCGTGCGCGACACGTTCACTGCGGTGAGAGAGATCTCTTCCCGCACCGACGTGCCGGTCTTGGTCATGACGTACTGGAACCCCGTGTTCCAGTACGGCGTAGAACGCTATGCGGACGATCTTCTCGCCGCTGGCGGAGCCGGACTCATTACACCCGACATCACCCCCGATGCCGCCGCCGAGTGGATCGCTGCGAGCGAGCGCACCGGATTGGACCGCGTGTTCCTGGCCGCACCGACGTCTACGGATGAGCGTCTCGATGTGATCATCGAGAACTCGACGGGCTTCATCTACACGGTCTCGACGATGGGAATCACCGGCGAGCGTGCACAACTCGACGCCGCCGCTCGCACCCTCGTCGGGCGTCTTCGTGACCGCGGCGCCGCGCACGCGTGCGTCGGAATCGGCATTTCAAACGCCGACCAAGTGGCGTCTGTCGTCGAGTACGCCGACGGCGCGATCGTCGGTACGGCGCTGGTGCGCGCGCTGCGCGAAGACGGGCTGGACGGGCTCGCCCGTACGGCCCGCGCGATCGCCGCCGGAACGCCCCGCAACTAGACTTCCCTCGTCGACTCCCCGTCGACCCCGCACAGTCAAGGACACGATCACCTATGCTCAACGCCGCCGTCAGCGTCGCCACCAGCATCCCGAGCCCCTCGGTCAGCTACTTCGATTTGTGGGATGGCGGACCGCGCATCCACCTCTATGCACTGTGCATCATCACCGGCATCATCCTCGCCGCCCTGATCACCAATCACCGACTGACCAAGCGCGGCGCCGAGCCCTGGGTCGTGATCGATATCGCCCTTCTGGCGGTGCCGCTTGCGATCATCGCTGCGCGCGTGTACCACGTGCTGACCCACTTCGACTTCTATTTCGGTGAAGGTGCGAACCCGCTCAGCGCGCTGTACATCTGGGAAGGCGGCATCGCCATCTACGGGGCGCTCATCGGTGGAGCGATCGGTGCATGGCTCGGATGCCGCTGGACCGGCATCCGGTTCTGGACCTTCGCCGACGCTCTGGCGCCTGGTCTGCTTCTGGCTCAGGCGATCGGCCGCTTCGGCAACTGGTTCAACCAGGAACTGTTCGGGCTGCCCACCGATCTGCCGTGGGGTCTGGAAATCGACTACGACAACCCCGCGTTCCCGCCGGGACTGGCCGAGGGGACGCTGTTCCACCCCACCTTCCTCTATGAGGTGCTGTGGAACGGACTGGGCGTACTTGTACTTCTGTGGGCGGGACGAGCCCTCACACTCCAGTGGGGCCGCCTGTTCGCCCTCTACCTCGTGTGGTACTCGGCTGGCCGAATCGTGTGGGAGTCGATTCGCATCGACCCGAGCGAAATCATCCTGGGCTTGCGCACGAATGTGTGGGCAGCGATCTTCGGTGTCGTCCTCGGGCTGGTCCTCTTCGTGGTGCAGAAGCGTCGGCACCCGGGCCTTGAGCCGTCCCCGTACGTGACGGGTCGCGAATGGCTCCCGAGCGGCACTGTACAATCGCAGAACACCGACGACTACGTCGATGTCAGCGAACCACCGACAGCCGACTCAGTCACGGGCACCGCCACAAGCACAGCCGACACGAACTGAAGACGTCACCCCATGGCGGGGTGATGCCGAACATCAGCACAGGGCCGACGACGTCCCATCTTGAGTATCAACGTGAGGACGGTAGGTATGGCATCGAGCCCCCGTCGCAATGCCTCGAACGAGGCTCCCTTGAGCGCGCAGTCGCCCTTGGCAGGGTTTCCCGCCAAGCAGGGGATGTACAACCCCGATTTCGAGAAGGACGCGTGCGGCCTGGCCATGGTGGCCACGCTGCGCGGCGAGGCCGGCCACGACATCATCGATCTCGCTCTGACGGCGCTGCGCAACCTCGAACATCGCGGCGCCATCGGCTCGGACGCGGGCACCGGTGACGGGGCGGGCATCCTCACGCAGATGCCCGACGCGTTCTTCCGCGAGGTCGTCGAATTCCCGTTGCCTCCGGCAGGAGCGTACGCCGCGGGGCTTGCGTTCCTGCCGCGCGATGACGATGCACGCAGCGCGCAGAAGACCGGCATCGAGAAGATCGCCGAATCCGAAGGCCTCACCGTTTTGGGTTGGCGCTCCGTGCCGACAGCAGAGGACAACCTCGGCAAGCTCGCCTTCGAGGCACGCCCCGTATTCGAGCAACTCTTCGTCGCTCGTCCAGCCGTAGCATCCGAACCCGCACTTTCGGGAATCGCACTCGATCGCCGCACCTACCGGTTGCGCAAGCGGTCGCACCACGAGCTGGGCGCCTATTTCGTGTCGCTGTCCGCACGCACAATCGGCTACAAGGGCATGGTCACCACGCTTCAGCTCGAGCCGTTCTACCCGGACCTTCAGGACGAACGTTTCGCTTCCGAGCTCGCCGTCGTCCACTCGCGGTACTCCACGAACACGTTCCCCTCGTGGCCCCTCGCACAGCCCCTGCGTATGCTCGCCCACAACGGTGAGATCAACACCGTCAAGGGAAACCGCAACTGGATGCGCGCGCGCCAGTCGCAGCTGGAGTCCGAACTCCTCGGTGAGATCGATCCACTGCTGCCGATCTGCACAACGGGTGCGAGCGACTCGGCCTCCTTCGACGAGGTGCTCGAGCTCCTCACACTCACGGGCCGCAGCCTGCCCCACGCCATCATGATGATGGTGCCCGAGGCATACGAAAAGCAGGCGGACATCGATCCGAAGCTTCGCGCCTTCTATGACTTCCACTCGATGCAGATGGAGCCGTGGGACGGACCGGCGGCGCTCATCTTCACCGACGGAACGCTCGTCGGATCGACTCTCGACCGCAACGGACTTCGCCCCGGCCGGTGGACCGAGACGACGGATGGGCTGATCGTGATCGGCTCTGAGACGGGTGTGCTCGACTTCGAGCCTGAGCGCATCAAGCGCCGCGGGCGTCTCCGCCCCGGTCGCATGTTCCTCGTGGACACCGCACAGGGCCGCATCATCGAAGACGATGAGATCAAGCGTGACTTGGCGGACCTCGAGCCGTGGCAGGAGTGGTTGGACGCCGGCCGCGTGCGCCTGGCCGACCTGCCCGAACGTGAACACATCGTGCACCCGATCGCCTCGATCACACGTCGCCAGCGCACGTTCGGCTACACCGAGGAAGAGGTCCGCATCCTCCTCACGCCGATGGGACAGAACGGCGCAGAGCCTCTCGGAGCGATGGGCAGCGACACCCCGGTAGCGGTGCTGAGCGACCGACCGCGACTGCTGTTCGACTACTTCACGCAGCAGTTTGCCCAGGTCACCAACCCGCCGCTGGATTCCATCCGCGAAGAGGTCGTCACGTCGCTCTCGCTGGGTCTCGGACCCGAGCGGAACCTGCTCGAATGGGGACCGGGCCACGCCCGGACCGTCACGCTGGACTTCCCGGTGATCGACAACGACGAGCTGGCGAAAATCCAGCACATCGACACCGCGCTTCCCGGGCGGTCATCGGTCACGATCCGCGGACTGTATCGCGCGGAAGCCGGCCACAAGGGCATGCAGAAGCGCCTCGCGCAAATGTGCACCGAGGCAGACCAGGCCATCGAGGACGGCGCCGAGTTCATCGTGCTCAGTGACCGCGACTCGAACAAGGACCTCGCACCGATCCCGTCCTTGCTGATGCTCGCGGCAGTTCACCACCACCTCATCCGCAACGAAACGCGCATGAAGGTGGGGCTCGTTGTCGAAGCTGGCGACGTTCGCGAGGTGCACCACGTCGCGACCCTCATCGGCTACGGGGCGTCCGCCGTGAACCCGTACCTCGCGATGGAAACAGTCGAGTACCTCGTCCGCGCCGGTTTCATCACGGGCATCACCCCCGAGAAGGCCGTGAAGAACCTGATCTACGCGCTCGGCAAGGGCGTGCTTAAGATCATGTCGAAGATGGGCATCTCGACCGTTTCGTCGTACGCCGGTGCCCAGGTATTCGAAGCAGTCGGTCTCTCGCAGGAGTTCATCGACCGCTTCTTCACCGGGACGGAATCGAAGCTCGGCGGGGTGGACCTCGACGTGATCGCGGCAGAGAATGCCGCTCGCCATGCCTACGCCTACCCCGAAGATGCGGCCGTGCGTGCGCACGAGCGGCTGTGGACGGGTGGCGAATACCAGTGGCGCCGCGACGGAGCGCCTCACCTGTTCAACCCGGACACGGTGTTCCGTTTGCAGCACTCCACGCGCACGCGGCGATACGACATCTTCCGCGAGTACACCAAGCTCGTGGACGATCAGGCACATGAGCTGAAGACCCTCCGCGGGTTGTTTGCATTGCGCACGCAGGGACGCACCCCGATTCCAATCGATGAGGTCGAGCCCGTATCTGCCATCGTCAAGCGGTTCTCGACCGGGGCGATGAGCTACGGCTCGATCTCCCGCGAAGCACACGAGACTCTCGCAATCGCGATGAACCGGATCGGCGGCAAGTCGAACACCGGCGAAGGCGGGGAGGACGTCGATCGTCTGCTCGATCCGGAACGTCGCAGCTCGATCAAGCAGGTCGCGTCCGGCCGCTTCGGTGTGACCAGCCTGTATCTGACGGAGTCTGACGACATCCAGATCAAACTCGCACAGGGTGCCAAGCCCGGCGAAGGTGGTCAGCTTCCGCCGACGAAGGTGTACCCGTGGGTGGCGCGTACGCGCCACGCCACCGCCGGCGTCGGGCTGATCTCGCCGCCGCCGCACCACGACATCTACTCGATCGAAGACCTGAAGCAGTTGATCTTCGATCTCAAGCGCGCCAACCCGCAGGCCCGCGTACACGTCAAGCTGGTAAGCCAATCCGGTATCGGTGCGGTTGCCGCAGGTACGGCGAAGGCTCTGGCCGACGTCATCTTGGTATCGGGTCACGATGGCGGTACGGGTGCTAGCCCGCTCAACTCGCTGAAGCACGCGGGCACGCCGTGGGAGCTCGGCCTCGCCGAGACGCAACAGACGCTCATGCTCAACGGCATGCGCGATCGCGTTGTGGTGCAGGTCGACGGTCAGCTGAAGACCGGGCGCGATGTCATGATCGGCGCGCTGCTGGGTGCCGAAGAATTCGGATTCGCTACCGCTCCACTCGTGGTGTCGGGGTGCATCATGATGCGCGTATGCCACCTGGACACATGCCCTGTGGGCGTGGCAACGCAGAACCCTGTGTTGCGTTCGCGCTTCAACGGCAAGCCGGAATTCGTCGTGAACTTCATGGAGTTCATCGCCGAAGAGGTGCGCGAGTACCTCGCGGAACTCGGATTCCGAACCCTCGACGAAGCCATCGGGCGCACCGATCTGCTCGATATGGACGGTGCGGTGTCCCATTGGAAGGCGAGCGGCCTCGATTTGGCCCCGGTCCTCGAGGGCCCCGTCTTCGCCGAAGAAGAGCCGCGGCGCAGCATGCGTCAGCAGGAGCACGAACTCGAAGAGCACTTCGATAACGCGCTCATCGAGCGTGCTCAGGGTGTTATCAACGATGGCGGGTCTGTGACGATCGACCTTCCTGTGCGCAATACTGCTCGAGCGGTAGGTACCCTGCTCGGCCACCATGTGACCAAGAAGCACGGCGAAAACGGACTGCCGCAGGACAGCATCGTCGTGAACCTCACCGGGTCGGCCGGTCAGTCGTTCGGGGCCTTCATGCCGTCCGGCATTACCTTGCGTCTCGAAGGAGATTCGAACGACTACGTCGGCAAGGGCCTTTCCGGTGGACAGATCGTTGTTCGTCCGCCCCGACAGGCGACCTTCGATGCGTCGAAGAATGTCATCGCTGGAAACGTCATCGGGTATGGCGCGACGCAGGGAACCATGTTCCTGCGTGGCGTGGTCGGCGAACGCTTCTTCGTGCGCAACTCCGGCGCGACAGCGGTGGTCGAGGGTGTGGGAGACCACGCGCTCGAGTACATGACCGGTGGTCTTGCCGTCATCTTGGGTGCCACGGGGCGCAATCTCGGTGCCGGCATGTCGGGCGGTACCGCCTACATCTACAAGTTGGACGAAAAGCTCGTGAACCGAGAGTCGCTGGCATCCGGCGAACTCGAACTCGGCCCGCTCGGCGCGGGGGACGGTGAGATTCTGAGCGACCTGCTCGCCCAACACATCGCTCACACGGACTCCGCTCTGGCGGCTCAGTTACTGGAGAACCTCGAGTCTGAACTGGAGAACTTCGTCCGAGTGATGCCGCGCGACTACGCGGCCGTACTGCACACACGCCAGGCGGCGGTGGCCGAGGGGCTCGACCCCGACGGTGACGTCGTGTGGTCTCGCATCCTGGAGGTGACGGGTGGCTGACCCCAAGGGCTTTTTGAAGACGACCGAGCGGGAACTGCCCGCTCGCCGGCCGGTGCCGGTGCGCATCATGGACTGGAAAGAGGTCTATGAGCCGGGCGACAACGCTGTTCTGCGCCGTCAGGCGGGCCGCTGCATGGACTGCGGTGTGCCCTTCTGCCACCAGGGATGCCCGTTGGGGAATCTGATTCCCGAGTGGAACGATCTCACCTGGCGGGGTGAAGGTCGCTCGGCGATCGAGCGCCTGCACGCGACGAACAACTTCCCGGAATTCACCGGGCGGTTGTGCCCCGCGCCGTGCGAAAGCGCCTGCGTGCTGGGAATCAACCAGCCGGCCGTCACAATCAAGCAGATCGAAGTTTCGATCGTTGAGGAAGCGTTCGGCAACGGCTGGGTCGAGGCCGAACCCCCGGGGCGCCTGACCGGCAAGACTGTCGCCGTCGTCGGCTCCGGGCCGGCGGGCCTCGCTGCCGCCCAGCAGCTGACCCGCGCGGGTCACACGGTGGCCGTGTACGAGCGGGACGACCGGATCGGCGGCCTGCTGCGCTACGGCATCCCTGACTTCAAGATGGAAAAGAAGCACATCGAGCTTCGCCTTCGGCAGATGCAAGACGAGGGCACGCGCTTCCGCGCCGGCGTCGAGATCGGCAAGGACATCTCCTGGAGTGATCTGCGCGCGCGGTACGACGCCGTGATCGTCGCGACCGGTGCCACGGTGCCGCGCGAGTTGCCGATTCCTGGCCGCGATCTCGCAGGCGTGCACTTCGCGATGGAATACCTCGTCGAGTCGAACAAGGCGGTCGCTGGCGACGCCGTGCCCCACCAGATTTCTGCGGAGGGCAAGCACGTCGTCGTGATCGGCGGCGGCGACACCGGTGCGGACTGCATCGGGACGGCGCACCGGCATGGTGCCCTGAGCGTCACCAACCTCGCGATCGGCAAGCAGCCTCCTGGCGAACGCCCCGAGCACCAGCCTTGGCCGATGGCTCCCACGCTGTTCGAAGTGTCTTCTGCTCACGAAGAGGGGGGCGAGCGCTCCTACCTCGCCTCGACGGTGGAGTTCCTCGGCAATGACGCGGGCGAGGTACGCGCACTGCGCGTAGCGGAGACAGAGTTCGTCGACGGCCGCCGTGTACCCAAGAGCGGCACCGAGCGCGAGATCCCCGCCGATCTTGTGCTGATCGCAATGGGGTTCACGGGGCCCGAGCGTGCACTGCTCGAAGAGCAGCTCTCGACCGTGTTCACCGAGCGTGGCAACGTCGATCGCGCAGACGACTACCAGACCAACACGCAGGGGGTGTTCGTGGCCGGGGATGCCGGGCGCGGCCAGTCCCTGATCGTGTGGGCGATCGCAGAAGGCCGCGCTGCGGCCGCCAGCGTCGACCGCTACCTCATGGGGGAGTCGGAGCTACCTGCTCCGGTGCGCCCCACCGACCTCGCCATCGGCTTGCAGCACGCGTAGGCTGAAGTCGGCAATCGCCATCACAACAACCCCGGAGAAACCACGGATGAGACGCGCCAAGATTGTGGCCACCCTAGGACCCGCCACATCGTCGTACGAGATGGTTCGCGCCATCATCGACGCCGGTGTCGACGTCGCCCGGTTCAATTTGAGCCACGGCGACTACTCGGTTCACGACAACAACTTCGCCAACGTACGCAAGGCGGCGGACGACGCCGGACGCGCCGTTGCCGTGCTGGTTGACCTGCAGGGCCCCAAGATTCGTCTCGGGAAGTTCGAGAACGGCCCGCACGAGCTCGCCGTCGGCGACATCTTCAAGATCACCACGGACGACATTCTCGGCACCAAGGAGATCGTGGGGACCACGTTCAAGGGGCTGCCGCAGGACGTCAAGCCGGGCGATTTCTTGCTGATCGACGATGGCAAAGTTCGCGTTGAGGTCGTGGAAACGACCGACACCACGGTGACCACGAAGGTGATCGTTGCCGGCGCCGTGTCGAACAACAAGGGAATCAACCTCCCCGGTGTCGCCGTCAACGTTCCCGCTCTGTCCGAGAAGGACGAGGCCGACCTGCGGTGGGGTCTGCGCGCGGGCGCCGATCTGATCGCGCTCTCGTTCGTTCGCGACGCCAAGGACGTGCAGCGCGTGCACGTCATCATGGCGGAAGAGGGCAGGCACGTTCCGGTCATCGCCAAGATCGAGAAGCCGCAGGCCGTCGACAATCTCGAAGAGATCATCGACGCGTTCGACGGCATCATGGTCGCCCGAGGCGACCTGGGCGTCGAACTGCCCCTTGAGGCGGTACCGATCGTCCAGAAGCGCGCGGTGGAACTGTGCCGCCGAATGGCGAAGCCGGTGATTGTGGCGACTCAGATGCTCGAGTCAATGATCGAGAACCCGGTACCGACCCGCGCAGAAACCAGCGACGTCGCCAACGCCGTCCTCGATGGCGCCGATGCGGTGATGCTCTCCGGTGAGACGAGCGTGGGCAAGTATCCGGTGGGTGTCGTCGAGACGATGGCCCGCATCATCTCGTCGACCGAGGAGCACGGCCTCGACCGCATCGCACCGTTGAATGCGAAGCCGCGCACTCAGGGTGGCGCCATCACGCTGGCAGCGATGGAGGTAGCCGACTTCGTCGAGGCGAAGTACCTGTGCATCTTCACCGAGTCCGGCGACACCGCGCGACGGATGTCGCGTCTGCGCCCCAAGATCCCCATGATCGGGTTCGCGCCCGAGCCTGCAATCCGTCGCCGCATGGCGGTTACGTGGGGCGTTCAGTCCACGCTGGTCGCTCACGTGCCCCACACGGACCGCATGTTCATCCAGGTCGACGACTATCTGCTCTCCAACGACCTCGCACAGGTCGGGGATCGCGTCGTCGTGATCTCTGGTTCGCCTCCCGGAATCATCGGTTCCACCAACGACATTCGCATTCACAAGGTGGGTGACGCGGTACACGGCAAGGCGCCGATCTACCAGTCAGGCGAGTAAGAAGCACCGCGAAGAAGTGCGGGATGCCACCCACGGGCATCCCGCACTTTCTCTTTCCCCGGCGAGGCGGGCGCTCTCGCTAGAGTGAATTCGTACACCGTGGTTCCCCCGAGAAAGCGATTGCTCAATGTTCCTCGACCTCTTCTGGTTCGCCCTGTTTGCGTTCTACTTCATCGCCTACTTCTTCGTGATGGCGCTGATCATCGTGGACCTCTTCCGAGACCACAAGTTGAACGGTTGGCTGAAGGCCGTATGGATCGTGTTCCTCATTATCCTGCCGTTCCTCACCGCACTCGTGTATGTCATTGCCCGCGGGAACGGAATGGCCGAGCGCGCACGCGCCGGCAGGGGAGCGGTGCCCGAGGTGGACGACTACCGGCCGAAGGCCTCGACCAGCCCCGCCGAAGACATTGCGCAGGCGAAGGCGCTCCTGGATTCCGGTGCGATCTCGCAGGGCGAGTTCGACGCACTCAAGAGCAAGGCACTCGGTAACCAGTACTTCGGGGCCTGATCAGAAGCACAAAAGAGGGGTGGACTTCGCGTGAAGTCCACCCCTCGTGCTGTACCGGTGGTGGGACTCGAACCCACACGCCCTCTCGGGCAACCGATTTTGAGTCGGTCGCGTCTGCCATTCCGCCACACCGGCGCGCGTTCCCTTTGCCACACCGGGCGAATTGAACGTGCGGCTTCGACCATACCGTAGGATTCAATGGTGACTGAGCAGGAAGAGACCACCGGTACGCCGGCGTCCGCACCCCGTCGTGTCGTTGTCGCCGAAGATGAGTCGCTGATCCGACTCGACATCGTCGAGATTCTGCGCGACAACGGCTTCGATGTCGTCGGAGAAGCCGGCGACGGTGAGACCGCCGTCCAGCTCGCAACCGAGCTGCGGCCCGACCTCGTGATCATGGACGTGAAGATGCCGCAGCTTGACGGCATCTCAGCCGCCGAGAAACTCAGCAAGAACCACATCGCGCCGGTCGTGCTGCTGACCGCTTTCAGCCAGAAAGAGCTTGTTGAGCGCGCGAGTGAGGCGGGTGCTCTCGCCTACGTGGTGAAGCCGTTCACGCCGAACGACCTGCTCCCCGCCATCGAAATCGCTCTCGCCCGGTACGAGCAGATCATCACCCTCGAGGCCGAGGTGAGCGACATGGTGGAGCGTTTCGAAACGCGCAAGCTCGTCGACCGCGCAAAGGGCCTTCTGAACGAGAAGATGGGCCTGAGCGAGCCCGAGGCTTTCCGGTGGATCCAGAAGGCGTCGATGGATCGCCGACTCACCATGCAGGATGTTGCGAAGGCCATCATCGAGCAGCTCGCACCCAAGAAGTAGCGCGCACAGGCGCTCCGGCGCCACACACGACAGACAAGCCCATGCTTCGCGCTTATTCGCGAGGCATGGGCTTGATCATGTTTGTGATACGAATCGTCGAGCACCGTCGGCCGCGCTCATCGCTCACCACAATTTCGTGAACGGTGATCGTGCGACCCAAATGGACAGGGGTGCACACCCCCGTCACGACTCCCGCTGTGGCAGAGCCCGTGTGCGTCGCGTTGATGTCCACGCCCACCGCCAAGCGATCGGGGCCGGCGTGTAGGTTCGCAGCCATCGATCCGAGCGATTCTCCCAGCACCACGTAGGCACCACCGTGCATCAAGCCGACCGGTTGCGTGTTGCCTTCTACCGGCATCGTCGCCACGCACCGCTCAAGGGTGAACTCGGTGAACACCATGCCCATCTTCTCAGCGAGCGCGCCCATGCCGCGCTGTGCAACCCAAGCAAGGCCATCGATGTCCGCGGGGGAATGGTCGGTCATTGATCCGCCTTCGAGTCGACGAGCGAGAGGGATGTCGTCACCCGCGGCTACGCTGTCATGGTGACCGACTCCGCAAAGCCTACCCTCCTCGTCGTCGACGGCCACTCGCTCGCCTACCGAGCGTTCTACGCCCTTCCGGTGGACAATTTCTCCACCAAAGACGGCCAGCACACCAACGGTATTTATGGCTTCCTGTCGATGCTGGTGAACCTCATCAAGGCAGAGAAGCCCACGCACCTCGCGGTCGCGTTCGACACGTCTCGGCACTCGTTTCGCACGCGTGAGTACACGGAGTACAAGGCCAACCGTGCCGAGAGCCCGGCGGAGTTCAAAGGCCAGATCCCGCTCCTGCAGGAATGCCTCGCGGCGATGAGTATCGCGGTACTCGCTAAAGAAGACTTCGAAGCCGACGACATCTTGGCGACCTTGGCGACGCAGGGAGCTGAACAGGGATTCGAGGTGCTGGTGTGCTCTGGGGATCGGGACACGATTCAGCTCGTCGACGAGAACATCACGCTGCTGTATCCGAATGTGCAGGGCGTATCTCAGCTCAAGCGGTACGACCGCCAGGCGGTGATCGACCGCTACGGAGTGCCGCCGGAGCAGTACCCCGACGTGGCCGCTCTCGTCGGTGAGACCAGCGACAACCTCCCGGGTGTGCCGAAGGTCGGTGAGAAGACCGCGGTGAAGTGGCTCACGCAGTTCGGCTCGTTGCAAGAGCTCCTCGACAAGGCCGACACGATCAAGGGCGTCGTCGGCGGCAATTTGCGCGACCATCTCGACGACGTGCGCCGGAACCGGTCCTTGAACCGACTGCTCCGCGACGTCGAACTGCCCCTCGCGCCGGCCGACCTCGCCGTCGCGCCGATTGACGCGCAGGCTGTGCGCGAGATTTTCGCCCGGCTCGAGTTCCGCACGCTGCTCCCTCGCGTGCTCGAAGCAACGGGCGCAGATGCGGTGGCGACGGCAGCCGCGACGGCTCCCGCGGTCGAAATGCCAAAACCGACCGAACCGTCCGCTGACGAGCTGCGTGCGTGGCTTGACGCCGCGCAGGGCGAGGTGGGTCTCACCGTCGTGGTCGAAGCGGGCCGGCCCCGCCGTGTGGGCTTCGCCGTTGGCGGAGAAGCACGAGAGTGCGACTGGAGCGAGACTGTGGCCGAAGCGGTCGCCCCATGGCTCAGTTCGGAAGCACCTAAGGTGTTGACCGATGCCAAGGCCCAGGTAAAGGCGTTGGCACGGGCCGGAATCGCGATGCGCGGACTTGCCTACGACACCCTCCTCGCCGGATGGCTGCAACGCCCCAGTTTCCCCGACAAGACCCTCGGCGAACTCGTGGAGCGCTTTCTTGACGAGAAGCTTCCCGAGGCTGATCCCACCCAGCTCGTGCCAGAGACCGAGGGCGCCACGCCCGCGCAGTTGGCATGGTTCGGACTGCGCGTTGCGGCGGCACAGCGTGAAGAGATGCCGGATGCGGTGGCGCGCGTGCTGACCGATATCGAACTGCCGACGCTCACTGCTCTGTCCGACATGGAACTGGCAGGGGTTGCCGTGTCGCACGCGCAGTTATCCGAGTTCTCCGGTGAGCTCGGCGCCCGTGCGGATTCCCTTGCCCAGAGCGCATTCGCGTTCATCGGGCGAGAGTTCAATCTGGGGTCGCCAAAGCAGCTGCAGGAGGTTCTCTTCGAAGATCTTCAGCTGCCCAAGACACGAAAGACGAAGACTGGGTATTCGACGGATGCCGCGGTTCTGGCAGACCTTCAGGAGTCGCATCCGCACCCGTTCCTCGATCTGCTGTTGCAGCACCGCGAGGCCACGAAGTTGCGCCAGATCATCGAGTCCCTCGACGCGGCCATCGGCGAGGATGGTCGTATCCACACCACCTATGTGCAAACGGGCAGCCAAACCGGTCGCCTGTCGAGCACAGACCCGAACCTGCAGAACATCCCGGTTCGCAACGAGGAGAGCCGGCGAATCCGCGCCGCGTTTCAGGTCGGCGCGGAGTATGAGACCCTGCTCACGGCCGACTACTCCCAAATTGAGATGCGCATCATGGCGCACCTGTCCGAGGACCCGGGGCTGATCGAGGCATTCAACTCGGGCGAGGACCTGCACCGGTTCGTCGGCGCACGTGTCTTTGGCGTCGATCCCGCAGACGTCACGCCGTTGATGCGCACGAAAGTCAAGGCCATGTCGTACGGCCTTGTGTACGGGCTCTCGGCATTCGGCCTGTCAAAGCAACTGCGCATCGAGCAAGCTGAAGCGAAAGCTCTCATGCTGGAGTACTTCGCCCGGTTTGGTGCGGTGCGCGATTATCTCCGCTCGTCTGTCGAACAGGCCAAGATCGACGGTTACACCGAGACGATCTTCGGGCGCCGCCGCCCGTTCCCGGACTTGTCGAGCCCCAATCGAGTGCTGCGTGAGAACGCCGAGCGGGCCGCGCTCAACGCCCCGATTCAGGGCAGCGCCGCAGACATCATGAAGATCGCCCTGTTCCATATCCATGAGCAGTTCGCACAGCAGCAACTCCGCTCACGCCTGCTCCTGCAGATCCACGATGAGCTCGTCGTCGAGGTCGCGCCCGGCGAATGGGACCAGGTCGAGTCCATCGTCCGTACCCGCATGGGGGATGCCGCCGACCTCAGCGTGCCGCTGGACGTGCAGATCGGTCGCGGAGAGGACTGGGACCACGCGGCGCATTAGGCTCGGAGCATGACCGACAACACCCGCACACCCACGCAAATCGACACGATCGCTGACGCGTGGGTTGACACTCTCGTCGAACTGGAGCCCATCGTTGCGACCTACATCGGCCGCAGCGAATACAACGACCGGTTCGGTAATCTCAGCCCTGCCGGGCATGAGCGCATGGCGGAGGCCGCACGCGCGACGCTCGCGGCACTTCGAGGTGCGAGCCCGATCGACGACGTTGACGTCGTCACTCGGGACGACCTTTCGCGCGAACTTGAGCTGCTGCTGGATCTCCACGAGTCAAAGTGGGCGTTGCGCGATCTCAACGTCATCGCCTCACCCCCACAGGACATCCGCGCGTCCTTCGATTTGATGCCCACTGCGACAGCCGGTGACTGGGCGGTCATCGCGCGCCGACTCGGTGCGGTTGACGGGGCGATCAACGGTTACATCGAGACGCTCCGGCAGGGGATCGCGCAGGGAGTCACCCCCGCACGCCGGCAGGTGCGCGAAGTCGCTACCCAGATCGCTCGCTACTCCGCCACCGACGGCTTCTTCGACTCGTTCGTTGCCTCAGCCAGGCCTGACGAGGGCGAATTGCCCGACGAGCTGCGCGACGAGCTTCGTGCGGGTGCGATCTCCGCGAAGGCCGCTTACGATCGCCTGCGCGAGTTCCTCACAGGGACGCTCGAGCCCGTCACGGGGGAGCATGATGGCGTCGGACGGGAGCTCTACGCCCTGCAGTCGAGGCGCTTCCTGGGCGCCACCATCGACCTCGATGAAACGTATGAGTGGGGCGTTGCGGAGCTCGCTCGCATGGTCGCCGAGCAGGAAGCGATCGCTAACGAGATCCTTCCGGGTGCGACGGTCGAGGAGGCAGTCGCCCACCTCGAGAAGGACGCGTCCCGGAAGCTCGTCGGCACCGAGGCCCTGCAGCAGTGGATGCAAGCCACGAGCGACAAGGCCGTCGAGGAACTCGGCAGGACTCACTTCGACATCGCTGAGCCCATCCGCCGGCTGGAGTGCATGATCGCTCCCACGCAGGAAGGCGGAATCTACTACACCGGCCCCACCGATGACTTCTCCCGCCCGGGCCGCATGTGGTGGTCCGTTCCCGAGGGTGTCACCGAGTTCGACACGTGGCGCGAACTGACCACCGTGTACCACGAGGGAATTCCCGGCCACCACCTCCAGATCGCACAGGCCGTATACAACCGTGCTCAGCTCAACTCATGGCGGCGGCTCCTGGGGGGAACCTCCGGTCACGCCGAAGGATGGGCGCTCTACGCGGAGCGGCTCATGGAGCAGTTGGGTTATCTTGACGATCCCGCCGACCGGCTGGGGATGCTCGACGGTCAGCGGATGCGTGCGGCCCGCGTCGTGCTCGACATCGGCGTGCACCTCGGCAAGACCCGCCCGGACGGAAACGGCGTGTGGGACGCGGAGTACGCACTCGAGTTCATGAAGCGCAACGTCAACATGCCCGATGAATTCGTCGAGTTCGAGGTCAACCGCTACCTCGGCTGGCCAGGACAGGCACCCAGCTACAAGGTCGGGCAGCGTATCTGGGAACAGTTGCGTGACGATGCAGCAGACCGCGAGGGTGACGCCTTCTCGATCAAGGAGTTCCACCGCCGGGCGCTCGACATCGGAGGTGTCGGCCTCGACACGCTGAAGGCGGCGCTCGCGCGCTAAACGTCTCGACGGCGCGGCTCCCAGCAGCGGCCGCGCCGTGGTGTGTCACACCAGCGCGCGCCCACTCGTGGAATCCGTACGATGAACCCATGACGGATGCCACGAGTGGGCCGCGCACCGACGCATCGATCTCACAGCGATTGGATCGCCTGCCGTTCACGCGCCGCCATTTGCGGGTGCTCGGGGGCTCCGGTATCGGCTGGGCACTGGATGCGATGGATGTCGGTCTGATCTCCTTCATCATCGCCGCGCTCGCGGTCCAGTGGTCGCTCACCCCCCAAGAATCCTCGTGGATCGCCTCGCTGGGTTTCGTCGGCATGGCCGTCGGTGCATCCCTGGGCGGCCTGCTGGCCGATCGCTTCGGACGGCGCCAGGTGTTCGCGCTGACCCTCGTCGTGTACGGAATTGCGACCGGCGCGAGTGCCCTGGTCGGCGGCCTTGTCGCCCTTCTCGTGCTGCGATTCTTCGTGGGTCTGGGGCTGGGCGCCGAGCTCCCTGTCGCGTCGACATACGTGAGCGAGTTCGCGCCCGCGCGGATGCGAGGCCGGCTCATCGTAATTCTCGAGGCGTTCTGGGCGGTCGGCTGGACGGCGGCCGCCGTGATCGGGTACTTCGTCATCCCTTCGTCAGGTGACGGGTGGCGGTGGGCGTTCGCGATCGGGGCGATCCCGGCCGGCTACGCCCTGATCGTGCGGTGGGGCCTACCCGAGTCGCCCCGGTGGTTGGAGCGTCAGGGCCGGCATGAGGATGCCGATACCGTGGTGCGGCAGTTCGAAGCATCCGCATCGCTGAGTCAGACTGCCTCGCGTCGTGTCACCACCCGCCCCATCAATGTCAATCCCGCCGCGACGACCGCGGGAGCACGCCTGCGCGCGCTGTGGGGGAGCGAATTCCGTCGGCGCACCGCGTCCCTGTGGCTGATCTGGTTCTGTGTGAACTTCGCCTACTACGGAGCCTTCATCTGGATACCGACGCTGCTCGTGGCACAGGGATACGATCTCGTACGATCGTTCGCCTTCACCGCCATCATCACCTTGGCGCAACTACCGGGCTATGCCGTCGCGTCGTGGCTGATTGAAGTGTGGGGACGCCGAGCCACGCTCTCTGTCTTCCTGATCGGCTCTGCGGTGGCGGCGGTGTTCTTCGGCACCGCAACAGGGGAGGGTGCGATCATCGCCTCAGGCATGGCTTTGTCCTTCTTCAATCTCGGTGCGTGGGGTGCGCTCTACGCGGTGTCGCCAGAGATGTACCCCACGTCGTTGCGTGCAACGGGTACCGGCTGGGCCGCCGGTGTCGGTCGCATCGCATCGATCGCCGCCCCACTGTGCGTTCCGCCGCTCCTGCTGTTCGGCGGAACCGGCGTGCTGTTCGTGGTGTTCGCCGTGTTCTTCCTCGTCGCGGCAGGGGCCGCGTGGGGCTTGGTGGATTCGCGCGGGGCGGCGCTCGACGAGCGGTGAGGCGGGTCACGCGTCGTAGGCTGGGGGAGTGGCATCCATTCGATTCGTCGCCATCGGCGACTCCTTCACCGAAGGCGTCGGAGATGAGCTTCCCGACGGACACGTGCGGGGCTGGGCCGACCTGACCGCTCAAGGATGGGCGAACGCGACGGGGGAGAGCGTCGACTACGCGAACTTCGCGATTCGGGGCAAGCTAGTGCGTCCCATCGTTGAACAGCAGCTCGAACCCGCGCTCGCGCTGAAGCCGACCCACCTGTCGTTCAATGGTGGGGGGAACGACATGTTGCGGCCGCGCACGAGCGTTGCGCAGGTCGTCAGCGCGTTTCGCCATGTCGTCCAAAGGTGCGATGAAGAGGGCGTCACGCTCATCATGTTGTCGGGAGCCAACCCGTCGGGGCAGTTGCCGCTGAGCAGGGTGATTCAACGCCGCGGTGATGTGCTCTCACACGCGGTTGCCGGCGCGTTCGAAGACCGCGCCGATATCGTGCGCGCGTTCAACTGGTTCGACGAGGAATTGTCGACCCCTCCCTACTGGTCAGAGGACCGCCTCCATATGAACGCGCGTGGTCACCACCGCGTCGCGGCACGTGTGCTCGATTCTCTCGGCCTCAAGCCTCCCGCCGGTTGGTGGTCGTTGCCGCCGCTGCCGACTTCAGCTCCGCGAGGAATGGCCTACTACCGCGAGCACGTGGGCCCCTGGTTGCAACGGCGGCTCACGGGAACGTCGTCGGGAGATGGCCGCGAGCCGAAATTCTCGTCCTGGGTCGCCATCGAACCTACGGGCTGACCCGGTTTATGGGCGGGCGACGCGATAAACGAGCTCAGCAAACGCACCGGACTGTCGCGCCGACGTCAGCGTGAGTCGATCCGCACCGAGAGTCCGGGGGAGGAGGGGCTTCCCCGAGGGGAGCGTCGCCGGAGCGAGAGACACGCGAATCTCGTCGAGCAACCCTGCGTCGGCGAACTGACCAGCCAAGTCGCCTCCACCGACCAGCCATACGTCCTTTCCTTGCGCGGCGGCGAGGATCTCAGCCCAGACCGTCGAGGGTGCACCCGACACGAACCGGACATCTGCTCCTGCGACAGTCGGAAGCTTTCGCGAGCTAAACACGTACGTCGGTCGTGAGCCGTAGTAGGACGGCCACTTTTCCGGCGCCTCGAGGAGCCCCTCGTGCGCGAGCACCCATTCATAGGTCGATGAGCCCTGTACCAGCACGCCTACCGTCGCAAGGAAGCTCTGAAAGCCTTCGTCACCGCCTTCGCCACCAGGCGCCGAGAACAACCAATCCAGCGAATCATCATCATCGGCAAGAAAGCCGTTCAGCGTGGCGGCGGTGTAGAAGATGACCCGTGTCATTTCGCCACCCGAGCACGACTGGCCACAGAAGTCAAGTGGTTGAACTTCGAAGAGCAGTCTCGCAAAGGTAGACGGGGTCGCACACGCGCGTGTCGACGCCGAGTCCACACGGCCTCATGCGGCTGAGAAAGGAACTAGAACATGAGCATCGGTGCAGGTATTTTCCTTTTCGCGGTCGGAGCGATTCTGGCCTTCGCGGTGAACGTCGATGTCGAATGGGTGAACCTCGACATGATCGGCTACATCCTGATGGGCGCGGGTGCCGTCATCTTCATCATCGGCATCGTTCTGATGATGCGAAGCCGTAAGAGCGAAACCGTCACACGCACGGCCGTCGACCCTGGCGGTCAAGAGCGAGTGAGCCGTCAGCAGACGAGCACGACGGACGACTCCGCCGGGCTGTAGCCGCAGGGCGCGGGAGGGGCGAGTCGGGGGGCTCGCCCCTCTACTTCACAGATAGAGTTGTCATAATGTGCATTATCGGTAAGCGCTTGACGTGACTCGATCATCGGATTGGGGCCACCGCAGCGGCGACCCTACTGTGGAGGCATGTGGGAATCGCTGACCGGCTTCGTCGTCGTCGGTGTGGCGATTTTGGTCGGGTGGATCATCGGTCGCATCGATCTGCTGGGCGAACACGCGCGGCCGGTACTCGCGCGCCTGACGTTCTTCGTCCTGTCACCGTTCCTGCTGTTCGTCGTTCTCGCGCAAGCAGACGTCCGTGGATTGTTTTCCGCGCTGCTCCCTGTCTCGGCAATCGCCGCCGTGGCGATCTTCCTCGCGTACGGGCTGATCGCGCGATTCGTATGGCATCGTTCGGTGGGCGAAACCACAATCGGCGCGTTAGCTGCGGGGCAAGTGAACTCGAACAACATCGGAATTCCGCTTTCGCTGTATCTGCTCGGCAGCGCCGCCTATCCGGCGCCGGTCATCCTGCTGCAGCTTCTCGCCTTCACGCCGGTGACGATGGTGATCATGGATGCCGTCACCTCAGGCCGCTCCAGCTTGTGGCGGACGATCACTCGTACGGCAACCAACCCGATCGTTCTGGGCTCCCTGCTCGGCACGCTCGTCTCGGTGTCCGGCGTCACATTGCCACCCATCGTGATCGAACCGGCGCTACTGATCGCCAATGCGTGCGTGCCTGTCCTCCTCATCAGCTACGGGATCTCGCTGTACGGGCAGCGCGTGCTGTCGGCACCCGGCCGACGACGCGACGTGGTTCTCGCGTCGTCGCTCAAACTATTCGTGATGCCGCTGGTGGCGTGGGCGACCGCACAGTTCTTGTTCGGCCTTGACCGGCACGATGTTCTCGTTGTCACCGTCCTGGCTGCCCTGCCTACCGCGCAGAACGTGTTCAACTACTCACAGCGGTTTGGAATCGGCGAAACGATCGCTCGCGACACGGTGTTCGTGACCACGGTTGGCTGCGTTCCGATCCTCATCGGTATCACGCTGCTGCTGGGCTGACCGCCTCACAGTCGGCTGGAATGGGCAACACTCCCCCGTGCATTGGCAGGTGCTGCGGGCGGGGGTCTAAGCTGTAACCCGCAAGCTCACAGGAAGCTCTCAGAAAGGGCCTCACATGTCTATGGAATCCGCCGAAAAGTCGGCCGTCAACGGAATCCGCACCGCTCTCGGCGTCGGAGGAATCCTCGCCGTGATCGTCGGTGTGCTGATCCTCGTGTGGCCGGGCAAGACCGCGTCCGTGGTCACCGCCATCATCGCGATCTACGCGATCGCCGCTGGTCTGGTCTACGCCGGGCTCGGCATCTTCTCGAAGACCAAGGGTGGTTGGGCGCGCGTCGGCCACATCGCGCTCGGACTGCTCTTCATCATCGCCGGCATCATCATGTTCGCGAACCTGCAGGCCGCAACCGGATGGTTCGCCCTCTTCTTCGCGATCCTCGTCGGAATCATGTGGATCGTCGAGGGCATCGTCTCGCTGTCCACGCTCGGCGACGCATCGTCGAAGGGCTGGACGATCTTCTTCGCAATCGTCAGCATTATCGCCGGCGTCGTTCTCCTGTTCTCCCCGCTGTGGAGTGCACTCGTGCTGTGGTGGTTGCTCGGTATCGCACTGGTCGTTCTGGGTATCATCAACGTCATTCGCGCGTTCACCTTCGGCAAGCAGCTCTGACGCTTCAGAACGAAAAGCGTGGAGGGGGTCGGCACGAGCCGGCCCCCTCCTCGCATATTGCGCCTGCGTTAGCCTGCGAAGTAACGCGACCACCACTCCAGAACCGCGTCGAAGCGTTCGATGCGATGTCGAGGTTGTCCCGCGCGCGTCAGTTCATGGTCCTCGCCAGGAAAGATGAGCATCTCGGTCTGGACACCCGCGCGTTTCAGCGCAGAGAAGTATCGCGTTGCTTGCTCGAGCGGGCAACGGTAGTCCTGTTCCGAATGCATCACGAGCGTGGGCGTGTTGACCTGATCGACAACGGCCATCGGGCTCTGCCGCTCGATGTCCTCCGCTCTCGTGCCGACGTACTCGTCACCGAAGAACGAGCCGATGTCACTCGTTCCCTGGAAGGAGAATGGATCGAGGAATCCGCGCTCCACAATCGCCGCAGAAAAGCGATGGTCGTGCGCGATGATCCAGGCCGTGAGATAGCCGCCGTACGAGCCACCCATGATTCCCACGCGATCGGCATCCATCCGCGAGTCACTCGCCAACGCGGCGTCCAAGAAGTCGATCACATCGGTGTAATCGACGGTGCCCATGCTCTTTCGGATGCTACGCCCGTGCGCTCTCCCGTATCCGGCCGACCCACGAGGGTTGCAATAGACAACGGCGTATCCCGCGTCCACCAAGACCTGCGTCTCGTCGAAAAGATGAATGCCGTAAGCGGCATATGGTCCACCGTGGATCTGCAGAATCACCGGGAATGGCCCCTCCCCGGCAGGCGTGGCGATCCATCCGTGCACCGGATAACCGTCTCTCGCTTGGATCGTGACCTCACGATGCACGATGACGCCGGCTGCCGAGGCGGCCTCGCCAAATGCGGTCACGGTTCGAGTGCCGTGAGCGTCGATAACCAGGAGTTCGCCGAACGAGTCGACCCCGCGAGCAGCGACGGCCACCGTGTTCCCCGCAGTCGCGTGCCCCACCACCTCGACGTCACCGCCGAGGACCTCACATACTTCACCCGCGCTGCTGACCCGCAGCAGACGAACGCGCCCTTGTCGACGTTCCTGCACCAGGAACGTGCCATCGGACGCAACGGAGACGTGGCTTCCGGTGTCGCCGAGGTCATGAGAGTCATCGGTGAGGCGTCGAACGCCTCCTTCATCGACGACAAATAACCCGACCATCGGAGCGACGAAGTCGACGTTACTCTCCCCCAACTCGTGGGCAAGCAACACCGCAGAGCCGTCGGGCGACGCCGCCACTGCGGCGATCGACAGCCGCTCGTCTCGGCTCACGAGTTCTCGTTCGCTGCCATCATCCAGCGAGACGGCCACCACGCGATCGCGCAAATCCGGCGCATCGTCAGGGTCGTTTTCGTCGGGAACGGTCAAGACTTCGGACCCATCCGCGGTGAAACTCACATCGCCGTACGACGTCCCGCCGCGCGTGAGTTGGCGCGGCGCGTTCGGAAGGAACCGCGGCGCGTCCGCGCCTTCACCTCGAGATGAAGCCCCGGAGGACACGGGAGCAACGGGGTAGATCGGCTCTGCGGTGACATCGGGCGTGGCCACGACGAACACGTGCGCGGGGCGATCACCCGTGTAGCCCAGGCCGTTGCTATGCCACCGGATGCCCCGCACACGGCGGGGTGCCTCAGATGTGGCCTCCAGCCCCTCCACGTCGCCGTAGCGCCCGGCTTCGGGAACTCGTGCGGTGAACGCCAGGGACATGCCGTCGGGTGCCCAGTCGAACGTTGAAACGCCAAGTGGGGCATCCGTCGCTTGAACGGGCTCACCACCCACCGACGACACAACAAAGATCTGCGGTCGGTTCCGCTCCCCTGGGCGCAAGAAGGCGACCAACGCCCCGTCGGGCGAAACACGCGGCCCCGTATCGGCGATCCCCCGGGTAAGACGGCGCGGTGCACCGTCGGGAAGGTCGATCCGCCAGATCTGCCCGACGGCACGGTTGGCCGCGACGTCGGGGCGCGAAGTCGCGAACACCGCGAACGTCGCGTCGCGCGCGATCGCGGGGCGGCCCACCTCGATGAGCGTTTCGATATCGCGCGCGCGCACGTTCTTACTCCGCTGTGAAGGAGGAGGTGTCGCCGACCAGTCGGGTGTTGTCCGCCGGGACGGGGTCACTCGCGGCAGCGGCCACCTCGGCGGCGAATTCAGAAACGTTGTAGAGCTTGCCAGCCGAATCGCGACGCTGGGCGATGGCCCCCGGGTTCGCGCGCTCGAGCAGGGTGGCGGTGATGGTGCCCTCGATCATGTCGCCCGAAACCACGACGAATCCCACGCCCTTCTCGGCGAGTGCGGGGATGCGCTCGCGAAGTGCATCCTCTCCCGCGCGCTTGGACAAGGCCACTGGCTCGTACTCAGGCATCGTGGGGGTCGTGCGGATGAAGTGAGCCTGGTGCGAGGTGACAAAGACCACGCGTGAACCCTCACCCAACAGCGGCATCGCTGTCTCAAGCACACGCACCTGGGCATCACGGTTGAGCGCGAGGGCGTAGTCCTCCGCCATCCCGGACTCCATACCGCCCGAGGCGTTCAGCACGAGGATGTCCAGAGATCCGAACGTCCGCTGCACGGCGTCGAACATTTCCGACACCGATGCACTGTCGGTCAGGTCGGCACCGACCACCAAAACCTCCACGCCGAGCTCACGCAGTTCGGCCGCAAGCTTTTCGGCGCGCGGTGCCTTGTTCCGGAAGTTAATGACGACATTCGCCCCCGCCAGTGCAAGGTAGCGCGCGGTGTCGGCGCCGATGCCGCGGGACGAGCCCGTCACAAGAGCTGTGCGGCCGGCAAGGGATCCCGAAGCGAGAGGCTGAGTCATGGTGTGGCACTCCTGAAGTAATGGTGCGCGCCCGCCACTGCGGGGCCGTGTCGACCCTATCAATCGACCCTCGTGTCACCGGCCTGACAGCATCGCACGGCGGTAGTGTCGTCATACGGAGGAAAGGACCCGCGATGTTGCCCGATCTCACGCAGTACATGTGGATTCTGTGGTTGTCGCTCGCGCTCCTGTTCGTCGTGATCGAGCTCATCACGCTCGAGTTCACGTTCTTGATGCTGGCGGCAGGAACCCTCATCGGCGGTCTGGGCGTAAATCTGCTCGGCGGACCGTGGTGGCTGCAGATCGCGGCAGCGGCGCTGATCTCCGCACTCCTGCTGTTCACCATTCGTCCCCTCTTGCTCCGAGCCTTGCACCGAAGCACCAAGACTGTCGCGATGAACGTGGATGCCATCGTCGGCATGCGCGGGCGCGTCCTCCAGCCCTTCCGAGATGGCGAAGGCAGCGTCAAACTCGATAACGGAGAAACCTGGACGGCTCGACTGCGTGACGGTGAAGTGGACTTGCCGTTCGACGCCGGCACTCCGGTCACCGTGCTCCGCGTCCTCGGCGCGACGGTCGAAGTCGCACCCCGCTCCCCCGTTGAAAGGACATCCGAAGATGGTTGACCCTGGGGCCTTCATCGGCCAGATCTTCATCATCGTTTTGTTGGTCGTCATCGCGATCTTTGTCGTGGTGGTGATCTTCCGTTCGATTCGCATCATCCCGCAGGCCAACGCCGGCGTCGTCGAGCGACTCGGAAAATACCAACGAACCCTGACGCCCGGCCTGAATCTGCTTGTGCCCTTCATCGACCGGCTGCGCCCCCTGATCGATCTTCGCGAGCAAGTTGTCTCGTTCCCCCCGCAGCCGGTCATCACCGAAGACAACCTGGTCGTGTCAATCGACACCGTGGTCTACTTCCAGGTCACCGATGCACGCGCGGCGACGTACGAGATCGCCAACTATCTGGGCGCCGTCGAACAGCTGACCACGACGACATTGCGCAACGTGGTCGGTGGGCTGAATCTCGAAGAGGCCTTGACCAGCCGTGACGAGATCAACAGCAAACTGCGCGTGGTCCTCGACGAAGCGACCGGTAAGTGGGGAATCCGCGTGTCCCGCGTCGAACTCAAGGCGATCGACCCGCCCCTGTCGATCCAAGACTCGATGGAGAAGCAGATGCGCGCCGAGCGCGATCGTCGCGCGGCGATCCTCACCGCAGAGGGCTCCAAGCAGTCGCAGATTCTCGAGGCGGAGGGGCGACGACAGGCCGAGATTCTTCGCGCCGAAGGCGATAAGCAGGCTGCCGTCCTTCGCGCACAGGGCGAGTCGGAGGCCATCGAGATGGTGTTCAACGCCATTCACGTCGGCGACCCCGATGACAAACTGCTCGCCTATCAGTACCTGCAGACCTTGCCGAAAATCGCCGAGAGTCCGTCGAGCAAGCTGTGGATCGTGCCGAGCGAGATCACGTCGGCCCTCAGCGGTATCGGTGACGCTTTCGCAGGGCGCGCGGAGAGCCCCTCAGGGTCCACCAGCCCCGAGGGTGGTCGCACGAAGCCCGCACCGCGGGAATCCAGCACCGCACGTGCGACAGCCGACGCGGCGGTAGCTGCCGCGCGGCAGGCCGCTACCGAAGCGGATTCGATCGCTTCCGAGGCCCGCACCACGCCGGGGACACCGAAGGGTGGCGATGCCTGACCCTGGGGCGAGACACCCGTGGTTCAACGCATCCGGTTCGCCACGCATTCTTGCTCATCGCGGACTGGTGACCGCAGAACTCGCCTCTCAAGGAGTCGTTGAGAACTCCTTCGCAGCCATCGCGGCAGCCCATGCCGCCGGCGCGGTGTACATCGAGTCCGATTGTCACCTCACATCCGACGGTCACGTCGTACTGCTCCACGACGCGGATCTTTCTCGTGTCGCCGGGAACCCGGCTCTCGTGGCGGAGACCCCCCTGCGAGAGCTCGAGAAGATCATGGCGCCGCTGGGCGGTGTGATCACACTGCGGCAGGCTCTCGATGCGTTCCCGGACGTCCGCTTCAATATCGATGTCAAAGCGGATGCCGCAGCCGTGCCTACCGGCCGCGTAGTAGCGCCGCACGCGGAGCGTGTCCTGCTGACCAGTTTTTCGGATGCGCGAAGGGCTACGGCCCTCGCATCCGCCGCCGAGACACGCGCGGGAGCACTGCCTGCCACGTCCGCCGGACGTGAGACCATCCTGCGCCTGGTGTGGGCGGCGAGCTTGCGATCTAACAAGATGATGGCGCGTGCACTCCACGGTGTGGATGCCCTACAGATTCCGGAGCGTCACGGGAGGGTGGGCATTCTCTCGCCGCGAGTGCTCGACGCAGCCCACGCGGCGGGCGTCGAGGTCCACATCTGGACGGTCAACGAACCCGCCGAGCTGACCCGTTTGCGCGATCTCGGAGTGGACGGAGTCGTCACAGACCGCGCAGATCTCGCCCTGCGGATGTTCCCTGTCGATCGCGGCTGAGCATCCTCTGTGAATGGGCGACGGAGCCTACCATTCCAACCTTCTCCACAGGTGACCCCGTTATACCTGAGAGGTAGCGACGAGAGGACCACACAATGGCAGACCGCAGCCTTCGCGGCATCCGACTCGGCGCCCAGAGCCTACAGAGCGAAGAGGGCGTCGTGTTCCATGAACGCGCACAGCACACCTACACCTGCACGGCGTGCGACCGTGACACCACATTGACATTTGCCGCAGACGCCGAGCTGCCCGAGGCCTGGGAATGCCGGTACTGCGGCGCCGAAGCGCTTCGCCGCGTGGGCGACCAGACCGTGAGCGTCGACCACTCGGGCGACAAGACTCCTCGCAGTCACTGGGACATGCTGCTCGAGCGCCGGACCCTTCCCGAGCTCGAAGAACTGCTCGAAGAGCGGCTCGCGCTTCTGCGTGAGCGTCGCGGCACCGCTGCTCCGAACGCAGACAAGATCAGCGCCTGACGTTTACTCGTCCGAAACGCCGGTCCCTTCGGGGGCCGGCGTTTTCGCGCGCCGACGCATCGCCGTGACGGAGACTCCGACCACGATCAGGACCAAGATGCTCCCCAGGCCGACCACACGCTGAACCGTCTCCCCGATCACAACTGCCGGTGTGAGTCCGGTACGCAGCGGTACGTCTGTGAGCATGTGCCCGGCAACATCCGCGGGAATTCCGTCGATGACGGACCCGTCAGGAGCAATCACTTGCGACGTGCCGACGGTCGAAAGGTTGACCACGCTACGCCCCGTCTCGATAGCCCGCATGCGCGCGAAAGCGAGCTGCTGCAGGTTCTCATCGGTTCCGCGGAAGTCGGCGTTGTTGGTCTGGAACATGTAGATCTGGGCCCCGTCGCGTGCGCCCTCCCAGATCACGGCGTCGTAGATCACGTCGAAGCAGATGGCCAGCCCGATGCCCACGCCGTCAAGGTCGAAGAACGGCGCGTTCGAGCCGGGCGTGTACTCGCGCTGAATGAGACCGATCAGATCAGGAGCGATTGCTTCGAAGAACCATCGGTCCGGCACGTACTCCCCCATCGGCACCGGGTTCGCCTTGTCGTGAATCTGGACCGCGCCCTCGCCCTGCACCCACAACATCGAGGTGTTGTAGACGTCGTCCCCTCGTGTGGTGGCCGCGTTCACGATCAGAGGTGCCCCCACACGGCGCGACACCGCGTCGAGAGTGAAGGCCGTGGACGCTTCGCTCAACGGGTCGGAGTCGATGCCGCCTTCCGGCCAGAGCAGAACATCCATCTCTTGGCCGAAGAGGGGCTCGGATGCCGCGACCTGGGCGCCCAGTACGGCGTTGCGTGAGCGCTCATCGAAGTAGCCGGAGGGTCCGTTTCCCTGCGCGCTCCCCACCGTGAGGATCCCTGCAGGAGACGTGGGGAACGCGGGGGTGGCGAGCAGGACCACCGCGAGAGCAGCCGCCGGAATTGCGGCTCGCACGTTTCGCCATGCTCGGTCTCGAGCGCACTGGATGAGCGCCGCAGCGAAGAACACCATGAGGAAGGTCAGACCCGACACCCCCACCCACGAAGCCACATGCGCCAGAGGACTCTCGGACTGGCTCATCCCGATGCGGGCCCACGGGAACCCGGTGTACGGCCACGAACCCATGAACAGCTCGCGTGCCGTCCACAGGCCGGCAACCAGCGCGGGCAGGCCGACCCATGCCACAACGCGCGAGCCCGATAACTGGGGAACCCAGCGATACGCCAGCGCAATCGGGATCGATCCCAGTCCCATGAACAACGTTTCGATGCCCGCGAGTGCGAACCAGGGCACGACACCGAGATAGCGCGTGATCCACATGATGTGGATCAGATAGAAGGTCGCGCCGAAGCAGAGCCCGACCAACAGTGCGCCCCACGCCGAACGCCCGATCAAGGTGACCAGGGCCAAGCCGACCCCGACGAAGGCAAGAGGCCACCACCCCACCGAGGGATACGCCAAGTCGAGAACCGCTCCCCCCGCGACGGCAACCAGCACGGCTGCCCACAACGGGAGAATCGGGCGCGATCGGACGCTGGTGTGCACTGAAACCTGCTCTCCCTTGGCGACGCGTTCAGACCGTGCCATACGCGACGATGCCACGACGTACGGCATCCAGGGCCTTGCGTGCGGTGGTGGCCAGCGGCGCATCGGCGACGAGGGACAACTGGTCGAGAAGGTCGATCGTTTGCTTGGACCACCGCACGAAGTCGCCCGCGGCCATGTCTGCCTCGGCCAGCACCCGATCGAGCATGCTGCCACGCGCCCACATGTGCATGGCTTGTGCGAGGGCTGCCGATGGAGGCTCAGAACCGGGCAGTCGGTGGTCGCGTTCAAGATCGTCGAGGCGCTGCCACAGTGTGAGAGTCTCAGCAAGAGCCACGCGGAACGCGCCGCGCGGCAAGCCGCGCTCCCCCACCCCTGCGTCATCACGACGGGGCTCGTAGACCAGCGAGCACGCCAGCGCGGCCAGGGACGCGGCATCCAGGTCGTCCCAGATTCCTTGCCGCAAGGATTCCGCCACGAGGAGGTCGCGCTCCCCGTAAATGCGCCGCATCGTGCGCCCGGCCGCAGTGAGCGATGTCTCGTCGTTGCCGACCTTCACATACTCGAGCGCCTGCAGCACGTCGACCACACGATCGAAGACGCGCGCGACCGTGCCGGTGCGGGCATCGATCTGGCGTCGGGTCTGGTCGGTGGAACGCTTGAGCTTCCAGTAGCGCTCAGCCCACCGCGCATGATGTTCGCGATCAGGGCACTGGTGGCAACCGTGGCGCTGCATGCGACGGCGAAGAGTCGCGATCTGCTTTTGCCGCGCGTCCTTCACGGACCGCGACGCCCCGGCATCCTTGCGGTTCTGTCGCTCGAGGTCGCTCAGTTCACGCCGAATCCCGGAGTAGTCGGCGAAGTCGCCGTGATCGCACTCCATCGCACCGCGATATCCGCGGAGCGTCTCTTCCTGTTCGCGCACCTGTCGCGCGAGACCCACAACCGCTCGATCCGCTTGGAACTGAGCAAACGACGATTCCAGAATCTCACGCGCTCGCGCACGGCCGAACTGATCGATCAGGTTGACGGCCATGTTGTAGGTCGGTCGGAAACTCGAGTTCAACGGGTAGGTCCGCCGGGATGCCAGGGCGGCGACGGCCTGAGGGTCGAGACTCTCGGTCCACTGAATCACCGCGTGGCCCTCCACATCGATGCCACGACGCCCGGCGCGCCCGGTGAGTTGGGTGTACTCCCCCGAAGTAATGGCGACCCGTGCTTCACCGTTGAACTTCTCGAGCTTTTCCAGCACGACGGTGCGCGCGGGCATGTTGATACCCAGTGCCAAGGTCTCGGTGGCGAAGACAACCTTCACGAGCTTGCGTTGGTACAGATACTCAACGACCTCTTTGAATGCGGGGAGCAAGCCTGCGTGATGCGAAGCGACACCGCGCTCGAGATTCTCGCGCCACTCCCAGTAACCGAGCACCGCAAGGTCTTCGTCCTGCAGTGCTTGCGTCCGCTCGTCGACGATGCGACGAATCTCATCTCGCTCTTGGGGGGAGGTCAGCCGGACGCCCGCCCGGCGCACTTGCTGCACGGCGGCATCGCAACCCACACGGCTGAAGATGAAGAAGATCGCCGGGAGGAGGTTCGCGCGACCAAGCAACTCCACGACCTGCGGTCTATCGATGCGTTCGATACGTTGCGCATTGCTCGGACGCCCGGGCCGCCGACCGCCACGATTCGGTCGTCGTCCGCGCGATTCGTACCCCGCGTTGCGTGCGCTGCTTGCGCGTTGCGCGTTGCGGTTGTTGTCGTAGTTCCCGCCCTTAAACGAGCGGATGCGCATCAATTCCTGATTGACCTGTGCGGTGGCAACGCCGGCACGATCGTCGAACAACGGCAGCAGATCACCGCGAACGAGCACGTGCTGCTCGAGGGGCACGGGCCGCGTCTCAGAGACGATGACCTCCGTGTCGCCGCGCACGGTGTCTAGCCAGTCCCCGAACTCTTCCGCGTTCGAGACCGTGGCAGACAGCGACACCAACCGCACAGACGGGGGAAGGTGGATGATGACTTCTTCCCACACTGCCCCGCGGAAGCGATCTGCGAGATAGTGCACTTCGTCCATGACGACGTATCGCAGACCGCGAAGAGCCGGCGAGTCCGCATAGAGCATGTTGCGCAGCACTTCCGTCGTCATGACGACGACTCGTGCGTGCGCATTGATGTTGGTGTCCCCGGTGAGAAGTCCGACCTCGTCGGCTCCGTAGACGTCCTGAAGCTCGCGGAACTTCTGGTTCGACAGCGCCTTCATCGGGGTGGTGTAAAACGCCTTGTCTTCCTGCTCGCGCATCGCCAAGTGGATGGCGAACTCGCCCACGATCGTCTTCCCCGCGCCCGTGGGGGCAGCAACGAGGACGCTGCGCCCTTCTTCGAGCGCTCGGCAACCTGCGAGCTGGAAAGGGTCGAGATCGAACCGTTGCGCCGCCGCGAACTCCGCAGTCACGGGGTGCTGCCGGTCCTGCTCGGCGGCTGCACGTGCACGGGCGTATCGCTCAGCCGGACCGGCGCCGCTCATGCAGCCGCCTCAGTACCCAAGGTTGCGGCATCGCGCTTTGCGCGCCGCCGGTCGAAGATGAGAGATAGGCCCGCGGCGGCGAAGAACAGCACAATCATGATCCCCGACAGCATCAACATCGAGGCGACATCCGCGGCGGGAGTGGCCAGCGCCGAGAAGATCACCGAAATCAGAATGGCCACGCGCCATCCCTTGAGGATGTCACGGGCAGAGATGACTCCTGCAAGATTGAGAGCCACGAGGAACACGGGAAGGATGAAGGCGACCCCGACGACGATCAGCAACTTGAACACGAAGTCGTAGTAGTAGGACGCGTCGTAGAAGGATGCTCCTCCGTCGGGGACAAACGAGGCCATGAGTTCGACGATGTGCGGCATGATGATCAGCCCCACGTAGCATCCTGCGAAGAACAACGGAATCGCGGCCGCGAGGAAACCGATGGTGTAGCGGATCTCCTTCTTCGTGAGGCCCGGCATGATGAAGGCCCAAATCTGCCACAACCAAATCGGTGCAGAGATCATCAAGCCGATCGCAAACGACATGCGCAACCGCAAGTCGAACGCTGAGGTCACGGTCGCGAACATCAACTCGACTTTGACCTCGTCGGCCCTGCTCTCTGCGACAACCCGAATGGGCTCTGTGATCAGATTGATCACGAAGTCGGTGATGAAGAACGCCACCACCATGCCGACCACAAGGGCCAGCGCTGCGATCATGATGCGCTTGCGCAACTCGACAAGGTGCTGGCCGAGCGACATGCGCTTCTCACGACGCGGCGAGTCCGAGGAGCCGCGGCGCCGCGTGTCTTCCGCGGTCACCCCGGACTAGGGCTTTGCGTCGGAGTTTCCGGCCGAGTCCGTCCGGTTCTCGGGGGAAGGTGCCTCGGTCGAGCTCGCCGTCGAGTCGGTCGCGGACGCATCCTCTTCTTTCATCGCCTTCATTTCGCCGCGAAACACTCGGGCCGACTGACCCATGCTCTTCGCGAGTGCGGGAAGCTTCGCAGCACCGAACAGGAGCAGGATCACGGCGAGGATGATCAGGAAGTGCCACCCGGTGAGGCCTTGCAGCATGATGATGTCCTTTCGGCGGGTCGGTTGCCAGTCTAACCCGGGCTCTACTTCGAGAGGCACAGACAGACGATCCGCCGTTGCCTTTCCTCCGGGCTCAGCGGTATTGGTCCAGCCCCGCCGATGCCCATTCCGCGGCAGCGGCGCGGGCGGCGGGCGGGCGCACAATCTCCACGGCACCGCCGCGACGAGTTGCCAGCCGGCGCAAGCTCAGTTCATCCGCGACGCGCATGGTCGCCTCACTCATCGCTCCACGCGAATTCACCTCCGCCCGTGCGAGATACTCCCCCAACAGCGGAGCCTCGGCAAGCGGGAACCGGACCGTGGCTGTGAGGTCGTCATCGCTTGCGTCAAACCACGCGGAAACATCCCCGCTGTGACTCACCGGCATTTCAGTGAGGCTGAGATCACTGACACGGTCGAAGTGGAAAGTGCGCATGGCCTTTCGCAGATGACACCAGCCCTGCAGGTACCACTGGCCGTCCGCGATCTGCACCTTGACGGGATCGACCGTCCTTGTGGTTGCGGAAGCATCCGGAGCTTTATAGGTAAATGACACCGCGACCCCGTCCTTCAGCGCCTGAGCGACCACCTCGCGCGCATGATCCACCGGGCCAGGAGCGACGATCACATCGACGGGCGCTCCCGACGCACCGCGAGCAAGCTTGGCAAGCAGTCCCGTGAACACGTCGGAATCGCCGATGCCGGGCAGCGACCGCGCGAGCTGGAGTCCTGCCAGGAGTGCCGCGGCTTCACGCGTCGTGAGCTTCGGTGATCGCTCGAGCCCGACGGTGTTTGTGAGCGCAATGCGGTCTTGCTCATCGAGCAACGTCCAGTCGATGTCGAAGAGGTCGTTCGGCATTTGCCAGAAGCCCCCGTCTCCGGGTCGGCCGATCACCGTCAACTTCTCGACCATGGCCCGCATCGCCTCGGGCGTGACATCGAAATCTACCGCCGCTTGTTCCACGCTGACTTCACCACGGGCCACGAGATACGGCACGAGTTGTAGCATCAGCGCCGCGCGATCGGTGGCGACGAGGGTGGGCTTCTCGCTCATGATGGCTCCTCGTGCGCTCTCAGAGCGCCCTGCAAGCGCTCAATGACCTTGTCTCGGAGGTCGGCGGGTTCAACCACCCTCACCTCGGGGCCATACGAGGCCAGTTCGTCAGCGAAGATATGGGCGTCGACAAAGGGAGCACGCAGGCCTTGGTCGGCGGGCAAAGCGCGTCGAGCCAAGCGCAACGAGGCTTCGGTACCTGGGTTCACCTCGAGGTGAGCGATGTTGCGCGAGGCCACATCGCGCAAACCGGCCAGCGCCCTCTCGCCCGCATCCTTCCGCTTGTCGCGGGCATAGCTCTGCCGAGTGATCGTGACATCCCCCACGATGCGACTGAGGAGAAACGTCCGCTCCGCACCGGCATCCCGGTCAAACCCGAAGACATGCCAGCGAGCCTCGTACTCCACCAGTGCCAACGGTTCCACCCGTCGCACCCGCGGGGTGCGCTCCCCGGGCTTGAGGTAGGCAAAGTTGACGCTTCGACACTGATCGATTGCCCGCTCGATCGGCGCGAACGACGGCTCCCGCATACTGATGCGCGGCGCGAACCCAATGATCGGCTCATCGACCTCATTGCCCAGAGCGCGGATCTTCCTCAGGCCGCTGCGCGCGGCATCCGTCATCGACCCCTCGCCCCATACGCTCCCCGCGAGATGGAGCAGGGCGGTCTCTGCCGGCGTGAACTCGATGTCGTCCGGCAAGGAGTACTCCCCGATGGCGATCCGATACCTGGCGGATCGCAGGTCTTCGGGGTCCGCGGTGTCACCCAGGGTCTCGATAGGCACTCCGAGCTGGCGCAGGTTGAGCTTGTCTCGCTCAAAACTCTTCTCGAGCGCGGCCTTCGATGCTCCGGCCTCGCCCAGTTCGCGGTAGCCCGAGACCGACGACAAGATGGCGTCCTTCGTCAAACCGTGATCGGTCGCCATCAACGCGACCACGAGGTTCAGTAGGCGCTCTTCCGGCGACGTGGGGGTGGAGGGTTTGTCGGGCACCCCGCCATCCTAGAGCGAGAGTGGAACCGGGCGGCGGTGCCGCGCTAGCTCAGGGGCGCGTCGTCAAGACCGAGGATGTCGATGACGAACACCAGCGTCGAGCCCGCGGGGATCGACCCCTGCGCCTGGTCGCCATAGCCCTGCTCAGGCGGGATCACGACCAAAACCTGTGACCCCACAGTCTGGCCGTCCAGAGCCGCAGCGAAGCCGGGAACGACCGCGTCCAGCGTCATCGACGCGGGCTCGGAGTCCCAACTCGTGTCAAAGACCTCACGTTCGTCCCACGTCACGCCCGTGTAGTGCACACGAACGGGCTGCTCACCTGTGACAACGGCGCCGTCACCCTTCTTGAGGGTCTCGATCTGCAGGCCGTCAGGTGCCGCACCATCGGGAACGATGATGCCGGGGCGACCGTCGGGAGCGCGCACAACCGTCGGAAGGCCATGGCCGACATTGAACTGGTTGTCGCCGTCTGCGGCGCTGAGGTACACCTTGCGGACGTCGACCACAGCGATCACGGTGTCATCTTCAGCGACGCCGACGCTCGCGAGCGACGCAGCGTCGTAGTCGCCCGGCGCCATCGCGATAGTTACGCGAGAGCCCGGCGACGCGCACACCAGCGCGTCGGTGAACGCGGGAAATTGCTCGGCCCAACGGTCGACCGTGTACGCGCGCGACAGGTCACCGTCGTACGGGGTCGCGAGCAGCGCGTCGCCCGTCTCTCCGCTGAAGAGCGCCACGTCTACGACGATGAGTTGGGACGATGCCTCCACCTCAGTGCCTTCACCGGCGACATCCTCCCGGAATTCGGTCTGCTCGACGTGGAACGGCGTGTACAGGTCGATGTTCGGCACCGCGTCGACAGAGCCGGTGACGTTCACGAGGTCGAGCGCCGCAACATCGGCTGACTCGGGGACGCAGTCGTCAGCTGACGGAGAGCTCGTGCAGCCTGTCAGGCTGACAGCAGCAAGCGCGGCAACGGCGAGGGCAGCGGGGAGTTTACGCACCGGAACAGTCTAGGCCGAACCCTCTGGCTCGTCGCTCGCCGCGCCCTCGACTCCCGCCGCGATGCGTGCGCCTTGGGCCGCGCGCTGGGCTTCACGCACGCGTTTGCGCAAGTTCTTGTCGGTGATCTGCCGATCGCCTACGGCGCCGGGAGTCCAGAGTTCGACATCCTCGTCGCTGTAGCTCGACTTCGACGCGCGCCGCTTTACCTCGGGCGGCACCGCGCCCGGTGCCAGGCGACGTGCCCACACCAGGAAGCCCGTGTGCGCGACCATACGGTGATCAGGGCGCACCGCGAGGCCCTCGACATGCCACCCACGCACCATCGTCTCGTTCGCGTCGGGCTCGGTGAACAGCCCTGTCCCGCGGATGAATTCGGCAACGCGGCTGAGCTGAGTCGCCGTCGCGACGTAACACAGCACGACTCCGCCCGGAGTGAGTGCTTCGGCGACGACATCGATGCACTCCCACGGCGCGAGCATGTCGAGCACGACGCGATCGACCGACCCCGGCGCCACCGTCTCGAGCAGCGCCTCGCCAAGATCGCCGACGACCACGTCCCAGTTCGTCGGCCGCGCACCCATGAACGTTTCGACGTTGGCCTGCGCCACATCGGCGAAGTCCTCCCGACGCTCGAACGACACCAGCCGACCTTCGGCCCCCAGGGCGCGCAGCAACCACAGTGAGAGAGCACCTGATCCCACACCAGCCTCGACCACGGTCGCACCGGGGAAGACGTCAGCCTCAGCAAGGATCTGCGCGGCATCCTTCGGGTACACAATCGCTGCACCACGGGGCATTGACATGACGAAGTCACGCAACAGGGGCCGGAGCGCCAAATACTCATGACCGCTGCTGTTCGTCACGACCGAGCCATCGGGTTCTCCCACGAGCTGTGAGTGGCGCAGCACGCCGTGGTGGGTGTGCAGTTCCCCTCCCTCGCGCAGCGTGATGGTGTGCATCCGGTTCTTCGGCCCGGTCAACTGCACGCGGTCGCCGACGCGAAACGGTCCGCTGGGTCGCTGGTTCGTCATGAGTGATCCTTTCGTCCGCGCACCAAGGCGTGGAAGGCCGTCAGGTCGTGCGCGGTGCGCCCTTCGAGTGTCGGCCAGATGGCATCCGCTCCGACACCTTCAAGAGAGACCATCAGAGGTACACCGATCGTTGCAGCGCCGGATGCCACGGCGGCACGCAGTCCGTTGGGAGAGTCCTCGATGGCCACGGCCTCAGCCGGCGTGACACCCAATGCCTCGCACGCTTGCAGATACGGATCGGGGAAGGGCTTAGGCCGGGTCACCTCGTCTCCGGCAATCACCACGTCGAATGCGTCGAAGTCGATGAGATCGACCACCGTATCGGCCATGCGGCGTAAAGACATCGTGACGAGCGCGGTCTTTACCCCTGCCGCACGTAAGCTCGCCAGCAATTCTTGAGCGCCGGGTCTGAAGGGCACTCCCTTGGTGGCGAGCTGGTGCATGACGCTGTCGGTCAGATGAGCCGTGATTTCGGGGACGGCCATGCGCACGCCGGCGGACTGGAAGATGCGCGCGGCATCGTCCAGGCCTAGACCGACCAAGCCCAAGGCTTGTTCGTGGGACCACGTGCCGCCGAAGCTCTCCACGAGCGGGGTCTCGGCCGCCATCCAATACGGTTCGGTATCGACGAGGGTTCCGTCCATGTCCCACAGGACCGCGGAAAGCTGGGGGGAACTCACCGGACAATGCTACCCGTCAGGGGCTACCCGTCGGTGGTCGGGCCTATTGTGGAGGGAACTCATCAGGGGCAGAGGAGGTCGCGTGGACGGATTGGGACGCCGAGTACTGGTGGCCGCGTTCGACGGATGGAATGATGCGGGTGAAGCGGCGTCGTCGGCTATCGCGCACCTTCGCGAAGCCGGCGAGTACGAGCCCGTGTTCCAGGTCGACCCCGAACTGTACTTCGACTACCAGTACACGCGCCCGCAGATCACCATGGACGCCGACGGCACACGCTCGCTTGCGTGGCCTGAGGCGACGCTTCTGAAGCCCACTCGAACAACACGCGGCACGCAACTCTGGTTGCTGACGGGTGTCGAACCCGCCCGGGCATGGCAGGCGTTCGCCGCGGAATTCATCGATGCCGCTCTGAGCCACGATGTGACGGGCTTCGTCGCCCTGGGCTCGATGATGTCGGACGTGCCCCACACGCGCCCGATCTCAGTCTTCGCGGGAAGCGACTCGGACGCCCTGCGCACCAGTCTGGAACTCGAGAAGAGCACCTACGAAGGCCCCGTGGGCATTTTGAGTGTGCTGGGGTACGCGGCGAATGAGGTGGGTATTCCGTCCGCCAGTCTGTGGGCCAGCGTGCCGCACTATGTCGCGGGCCACACGCCCTCCCCCAAGGCGACCCTCGCACTACTCGACCGGCTTGAGGACCTCACCGGCGCGTCGTTGCCCCGTGGCGACCTCTCCACCGCGGCTGCCGCGTGGGAGGCATCCATCGACGCGGCTGCAGCCGACGACGAAGAGATGACCGAGTACATTCAACAACTCGAGCGCACGCGAGACACGTGGGACTCCCCCGAAGCGTCGGGCGACGCCATCGCGCAAGAGTTCGAGCGATACCTGCGACGCGGTGGTGAGGGGCCCACCAAGCCCGGACGCGACGATCCTCCGTCGCCGCGACGCTGACCGCGCGGTGCTCGCGGCTCAGGCCGAGATCACACCCATACTGAGCAACACCAGAATCGTGGAGCCCAATGCGACTCGGTACACGACGAATGGCAAGAAGCTGTGCTGTGAGATCCACTTCATGAAGAACGCGATCACGGCCAGCGCAACGACGAAGGCGACCACCGTCGCGACGGCCGTCTCGCCCAGGCTGAATACGCCCGGCTCGTTCCAGCTCTTCGCGAGTTGGTAGAAGCCGCTGCCGAACACCGCGGGGATCGCCAGCAAAAAGGCATAGCGCGCGGCTGCCGCTCTCTCGTAACCCATGAACAGCCCCGCGGTGATTGTGCCGCCTGATCGCGAGACACCGGGGATCAACGCCAGCGACTGGGCGAACCCGTACACCACGCCATGGCCGACGGTGAGGTCGTTCAGCTTGCGTTTCTTGGCACCCACATGGTCCGCGATTCCCAGCAGCACACCGAAAAAGATCAGCATGCCCGCGATGAGCCATAGCGAACGGAAAGTCGTCTCGATCTGGTCTTGGAACAAGAGCCCGAGCACGACGATCGGGATGCTGCCGACGATGATCAGCCAGCCCATCTTCGCGTCCGGGTCGTTGCGCGGGATCTTGCCGGCAAGCGAGCGGAACCAGTTACCGATGATGCGGACGATGTCTCGCCAGAAGAACACGACCACGGCCGCCTCGGTGCCGATCTGCGTGATGGCGGTGAACGCCGCTCCCGGGTCTTCGGCGCTGGGCAAGAACTCGCCCAGAATTCGCAGGTGCGCGCTCGAAGAGACGGGCAGGAACTCCGTCAGTCCCTGCACGAGCCCGAGGATGATCGCCTCGAATAGATTCATGGGCGCCTTTCACAGCACGATGCCGGGGCGCGGCATCCAGGTTCATTTGTCATCAGTAAGTGCGAAGCAAGTCCGCGAGCACAGCACGGCCGAAGTCGAGTGCGTCGAGCGGCACGCGCTCGTCGACTCCGTGGAACATGCCGGTGAATTCGAAGTCCAGGGGTAACCGAAGGGGCGCGAAGCCGTAGCCCTCGATGCCGAGAGTGGCGAGCGCCTTGTTGTCGGTACCTCCACCGAGAAGGTATGGCACGACAGGCGCGCCAGGGTCGTGGTGACCGAGCGCCCCGACCATCGCATCGACGAGGCCACCGGAGAACGGTACTTCCAGCCCGATGTCTTGATGCACGATCTCGACCTCGACGTGCGGCCCCACGATGCGGCGGATCTCTGCCAGCGCGGCGTCTTCGGTGCCGGGGAGCACGCGAACATCAATCAGCGCCTCGGCGCGGTCGGGGATCACGTTGTGCTTGTAGCCTGCCGTCAGCCCGGTCGGGTTGGTGGTGGTGCGGAACGTGGAGCGCAAGAAGCCGGATGCTGTCCCTGCTGCCATCGCGACCTCATCCGGGTCGCTCGACGTCGAACCAGCGAGCTCGCCCAGGCGGCTGACCATCTCCGCAGTGGCGGGCGTCAAGCTGACCGGCCACTGGGTGGTGCCCAACGTCGCGACGGCATGCGCGAGGTGCGTCACCGCGTTGTCGAAGTGAAACGACGAACCGTGCGCGGCGCGTCCGCGCGCGACGAGGCGAATCCAGATGAGAGCCTTCTCGCCGACCTGCAGTAAGTAGGCGCGACGATCGCCGACACCGATCGAAAATCCGCCGACTTCGCTAATCGCTTCGGTGGCTCCTTCGAACCATTCTGGGTGATTCTTGACGACGAGTTCTGAGCCCTCCACGCCCCCGTTCTCCTCGTCGGCGAAGAAGGTGAGGATGACATCGCGTTCAGGTTGCTCGCCAGCGCGGAGGATGTCGGCGGTTGCCGTCAGCATCATTGCGTCCATGTCTTTCATGTCGACCGCGCCGCGCCCCCACAGCATGCCGTCGCGGATCTCGCCAGCGAAGGGGTCAACCGACCAGTCCTCGGCGATCGCGGGCACGACGTCGAGGTGCCCGTGCAGAACCAGCGCAGGCTTATCGGGGTTGCGCCCTGGTACGCGGGCCATCACGTTGGTGCGACGCGCGATCGGCTCGTAGAAGACCGGATCCAGACCGATCGACTCGAGATATGAGCCGACGTACTCGGCGGCTTCACGCTCACCCTTGGCCGTACCGCCACCATGGTTCGTGGTGTCGATGCGGATGAGGTCGCGCGCGATGCGAGCGACCTCGGCGAGCGGCGCGTCGTCGTGTGAGGGCATGCCGACAAACTTACCCGCTCGGCGCCTTCCTCCCCCGCGCCCGCTGCCGAAGACCCGGCGCGCACGCGCGAGCGAGCACCAAACCTGCAGGTGGGCATGAAAACTGATGCTCACATGCAGGTTTCATGCTCACGGCGCCCGCGTCGGGGTGCGGCGCCCGCGTCGGAGTGCGGCGCGCGCGTCGGGGTGCTGGGCCCCGCACCACGGCGGGCCGCTCCGCGAGACGACGAAAGCCCGTCCGAGTGGACGGGCTTTCGTGGTGGTGACCCCAGCGGGATTCGAACCCGCGTTACCGCCGTGAGAGGGCGGCGTACTAGGCCGCTATACGATGGGGCCGTACTTTTTCGCTGCCGTTTCGGCAACCGTTCGATTATGCCACGGCTTCTGCGCGCTCTCCAAATCGAGCCGCGAATCGCGTGTTCTGTTGCCGGTGAGACGCATCGACGGTTGACTTCGTCTTATGCGAATCACGAAATTCGAGCACGCAGCGCTGACCGTCGAGGCAGCCGGCCGCACGCTCGTCATCGATCCGGGCTCGTTCACGGCGCCGCTGATCGATCTCAGCGATGTCGTCGCGATCGTGCTCACGCACGAGCATCCCGATCATTGGACGCCCGAGCATCTGACCCGGTTGCTACATGCCTTCCCGGATGCTCCGATTTACGGTCCGCAGGGTGTTGCCGACGCCGCATCCGACTTCCCTGTGAACGTGGTCTCCCCCGGAGACGCGATCACCGTAGATCCCTTCCACCTCGAGTTCTTCGGCGGGCGTCACGCCGTCATTCACGAATCGATTCCTGTGATCGACAATGTGGGCGTGCTGGTCAACGACAGCCTCTACTACCCCGGCGACTCCTACGCCGTACCCGAGGGCCGCACCGTGGAAATGCTCGCAGCGCCCGTCGGGGCGCCGTGGTTGAAGATCGGCGAGGCCATGGATTTCGTGCTCGCGGTCGCCCCACGGCGCACGTTCGGGACGCACGATATGACGCTCTCCACGATCGGTCGGCAGATGGGCCGAGCGCGGCTGAAGTGGGCGGTGGAACAGCACGGCGGTGAGTTCATCGAACTCGACCCCGGGGATAGCGCAGAAACGTAGAAACGACGGCGGATGCCGCGCGGCTTCGACCCACGGCATCCGCCGTCTGTATGCGCGGCACACCAAGAGTGCACGTCGCAGTGCCACGACACTACCCGAGGCGCCTGCTGCTCGCTAGAGTGCACAGGTGCCGAATCGACCCCACGCCGAAGTCGCGATCGACGAGGCGCTGGTGCGCTCGTTGCTGGTCGCGCAGGGCGGTCTCGTGGTAACGGATGCCGCGACGGCTCACCTGAGTCGTGCCAGCTCCGGGTGGGACAACGAGATGTGGCGGGTGGGCGACCGCCTCGCCGTCCGTCTACCACGTCGCGCGCGTGCCGCGCCGCTTATCCATCACGAGCACGCCGCGTTGCCAGAGATCGCCATCGCACTGCAGGCTGCCGGCGTCGAGGTGCCGGTGCCGTTGGTAAGAGGCGAACCATCAGCCGACTTTCCCTGGCCGTGGTCCGTTGTGCCCTGGTCGGAGGGCTGCCGTGCCATGGATCTTCCCCGTGGGACGCGCTCTTCTTGGGCAGCATCCCTCGCGCAGGCTCTGCTCGCGCTTCACCATGTCGCTCCCGATGATGCGCCGCAGAATGTCTTTCGTGGGCCTCCGCTTGATACTCGCGACGGCGACGTGACCCGGCGCATCCAGGAGTTGCATGCCTCGGGCGCGCTTTCTCGCGCGACCGCTCGGGCCGTTCGGGGCGTGTGGCGCGCGGGCATCGATGCTCCGACGTGGCCGCATCCGCCGGTGTGGATCCATGGGGATCTCCACCCCGGCAACCTGATCACCTCTCACGGCACGCTCGCGGCGATCATCGATTTCGGGGATGTGACCGCGGGCGATCCTGCTTACGATCTCGCGGTGGCGTGGCTCACATTCGACGCTGCCGGGCGCGATCACTTCTGGCGCGCGCTCGGGAACGGCTACGATCCGTGCATCGAAACTCGGGCGCGAGCGTGGGCCGCCGTAATCTGCGTCATGTTGCTCACGCACAGCGACGACAACCCGGACTATGCGGCACTCGGCGCCGAAGCGCTGGGCGAAGTGCTCGCATAGTCCGGGTGTGTGTTACTCGGCGTCGAGATCGGTTTCTAACAGGGCGACAAGTTCGTCAAGCGCCTGTTCGGCACCCTCGCCGTCGGCCTTCAACGTGACGACGGTGCCCTTCGATGCGCCCAGCCCCATCAGTGACAGGATGCTGCCGGCATTGAGGTCGGGTCCGCCTTCGGCGGCGATCGTGACGGGTACCGGCTTTTCTTGCACGGCCTTCACGAAAAGCTTCGCTGGTCGCGCGTGAAGCCCAGAGCTGCTCGCGATGGTTGCGGTGCGTTCTGCCATTTCTGTCTCCTTCTCAGTCATGCCGCGGCCGGAACGGCTTCGGCTTCGAGTGCGGGCGTCTTGCGCACGGCCCACTTCTTCAACGCGACCACGGCGAAGGCACTCACGACGGTTCCGGCGAGGATCGCCACGACGAAGCCCCAGAAGGGTTTGATCGCGAACCAGACGAACACGCCGCCGTGGGGCGCAAGGGACTGCACGCTGAACGCCATGCTCAGCGCTCCGGTGACCGCACCGCCGAGCATGGACGCTGGAATCACGCGTAACGGGTCGGCTGCGGCGAACGGAATCGCTCCTTCGCTGATGAACGCGGCGCCGAGGAGCCATGCGGCCTTACCGTTCTCGCGTTCCACCTGCGGGAACAGCGGTCGCGCCAACACCGTCGACGCGAGTGCCATGGCCAGCGGCGGGACCATCCCCGCAGCCATAACGGCCGCCATGATCAGATACGGCGTGGAGTTCTGTGCCGAGACCTCGGCAAGACCTGCAACAGCGAACGCGTACGCCACCTTGTTGATCGGGCCACCGAGGTCAAAGCACATCATGAGCCCCAGCACGACACCGACGGCGATGATTCCGGACGTGCCGGCGAGATCATTCAGCCACACCGTCAGCCACTCCATGAGGGTGGCGATCGGGCGCCCGAGGAAGAGAATCATCAGACCGGATGCCACGATGCCGGCCAGCAACGGAATGATCACCACGGGCATCAGCCCTCGCAACCACTGCGGGACGCGCCACGACGCGATCCACCACGCGGTTACACCGGCGAGCAGACCACCGACGATGCCGCCGATGAACCCTGCATTCATGAGTGCCGCGACAGCACCCGCGACAAACCCGGGAGCAATACCCGGTCGATCGGCAATCGCAAACGCGATGTACCCCGCGAGAGCGGACACGAGGAAGCCCATCGATGTGGCGCCGATCATGAAGAACACCGAGCCCAAGTACTGCCCGAGCGGCCCGAAGTCACTCGTGATGTTCTCGGTCGGTAGATCCCACAGGGAGTTCTGCACGATCACGTTCGCGGCGTTGTCGGTGACCTGGTAGCCGCCGAACAGGAAGCCGAGCGCAATCAGCAAACCACCGCCGGCGACGAACGGGATCATGTAGCTGACGCCGGTGAGCAGGATGCGCTGAATGCGAGAGCCCCATGACGGCTGCTCCCCCGTACTACCGGGTGCTGCGGATGCAGCGGCATCGCCGCTCACACGCACGGCTGCGGGATTGTTGGCTGCGGCGACCGCCTCAGCGATAAGCGCATCGGGGTGCTCGATCCCGCGTTTCACGCCAGAGCGCACCACGGGCTTGCCCGCAAATCGGCTCAGCTCACGCACGTCCACATCGGTAGCGAAGATCACCGCGTCCGCGGCTTCGATCTGCTCCTGCGGGAGTGCCTGATAGCCGCTTGACCCCTGCGGCTCGACGACCAGATCAACGCCAGACTTCTTGCCGGCTGCCGTGAGCGCGTCGGCAGCCATGAAGGTGTGGGCAATTCCTGTGGCGCAGGATGTCACCGCGACGATGCGCGCCGGTCGACCGTCCACGCTGAGCGCCGAGGGCACATCGACGGCAGGGATCGAGGCTTCCTGCGCAGCGGGCGCATCGGAGGGCGCTGCTTCAGCTTCACCAATCGCGACGCGTACGATCGACACAACCTCTTCAGCCGTCCCCGCGGCCCGAAGACCGGACGTGAAGTCGTCCTGCATGAGGCTACGCGCGAGCTTCGACAGCACAGCGAGGTGCTCCTCCGCCGCGTCGGCGGGCGCAGCGATCAGGAACACCAGATCGGCCGGCCCATCGTCGGCGCCGAACGCCACGCCCGGTGACAGGCGTGCGAACGCGAGCGATGCCTCAGTCACCGCGGCGCTCTTCGCATGCGGGATGGCGATTCCGCCGGGGAGACCGGTTTCGTCCTTTTCTTCTCGCGCCCACGCGTCGGCGAACAACGCTTCTGCGTCGGTCGCGCGTCCTTCGTCGACGACGCGCGCTGCCAGGGCACGGATGACGGCTGCTTTGTCGTCTCCGAGCGCGGCGTCCAGGCTCACCAAGCCTGGTGTGATGGTGTGTGACATGGCTACTCCGATTGTCAGCGGTGGTCAAAGCGACGTGATCGGCACGTCGCCGGGTGGAAGATCAGAGGGTGCGGGAGGTTGGGTGCCGGGCAGTGATGCCGCCGCAGCCCCGTACCGGATCGCATTGGCGAGGCACTCCCCACCATCTCGCCCGGCGAGGTCGGCGAGCAGGAAACCCGCGAGGGAACTGTCGCCCGCACCAACGGTGCTGGCGACGGTGATCGCCGGCGGCCGCCCAAACCACGCCTGGTCAGCCCGCACGAGAGCGGCGCCTGCGGCACCGAGGGTCACCAGCGCTGCCCGTGCACCATGCGGCACGACACGTGATGCAAGCACCTTGGCGTGATCGGCCGCGGCGCGCCCTGTGAGGTCGGTTGCGAAAGGAACACCCACGAGATCGGCGAGCTCGTCCTCGTTCGGCTTGATCAAGTCCGGACGTCCGTGCGCGACGACGTGACGCAGCGGCGCACCGGAGGCATCCACTGCAATGAGTGGCGCCCGCCCGCCATGGGCCTCGCGTACGGCAACGATCACGCGCGTATAGAAGTCCTCCCCTGCTCCGGGCGGGAGGGAGCCGGCCAACACGAGCCACCTCGCGTCGACGCATGCGTCGACGGTGGATCGCAGCAACTCGTCTGCCGTCGCTTCCGCCATCGGCGCGCCAGGAAGGTTGACTTTCGTGGTCGTCCCCAACGGATCTGTGAGTGTCAAGTTGACACGCGCATGTGACTGAGCGGCCACCACTCGCGTGGCGAGACCGGTAGCAGAAACGACCGCGCTGAAGGGGTCCGAGGGGGCAAGCGGCAGCACCGCGAGAGCTGGCGTCCCGGCTGCGGCGATCACGCGAGCAACGTTGATGCCCTTTCCGCCGGCGTCCTCTCGCCCGCTCAGCGCCGTTTGCACCTCGCCGGGGGCGAGGGAGTTGCCCAGGGCGAGCGCGCGGTCCCACGAGGGATTGGCTGTGAGAGTGACAATCATGCGACCCAGACCTCCACATCGGCGTCGTGAAGCGCCGCCGCGAGCGCGGCGCCTGGCGCGGCATCCGTGACCAACACATCGATGTCGCTCAGCGATGCGAACCCGACGAGCAACTCCGCATCCTGCTTTTCGCGGTCAGCGACCACCACGACGCGGCGAGCGGAGCGGACGATAGCCCGTTTGACCGCGGCTTCGTCAGGGTCGGGAGTACTACAGCCAAACTGCGCAGAGATGCCGTTCGTGCCCACGAACGCAACGTCGGGGCGTAGCGACTCGATCGCACGTACCGTCTCGGATCCCACGGCAGCGCCGGTAACACCCCTCACTCGCCCACCGATCAGGCTGAGAGTCGCGGCAGGTGCATTCGACAGGGTGAGGGCGAGCGAAAGTGCATGCGTGACGACCTCGACACCCGGGCCGAGGCTCGGTGCCGCCTCACTCGCGACGGCATCCGTCGTCGTGCCGGCATCGAAGAAGACCGACCCACGAAAAGACGGCGACAACGCAGCGGCGGCGCGGCGTGCGATCCGCTGCTTGGCAACGCCGTGCTGGCCGCGACGCTCGAGCAGCGTCGGCTCGAGCGTGCTCGAACGTTGAGGGGCGACCGCTCCCCCGTGCACACGACGGAGCAGGCCGGCGCGCTCGAGTTGATCGAGGTCGCGGCGAATGGTCTCGGTCGTCACGTCGAAATCGCGTGCGAGCGCGACCACGCTCACTCGGCTGGTCTCAGCGAGTTGCGCCTGAATGCGGCTCTGTCGCTCCGTTGCGTACACGTGGAACACCCTTCATCGGATTCCCACACGCTACAACACAAAGCAAGTCAAAACAAGCAATAACAACAGAAAAGCAAACCTATGGAAGATACTCCCCGCCGACGTCGCCATAAAGCCAGATCTCGGCTGCGTCTGCTCGCACGAACACTCGGATCACTGAGCCCTCGGGCAGGGACGGATCGGGGCTCGGCATGGCGCCGTCGAAGAATCCGCCCGCCCCAATGGCCACATCGAGCACCGGGTCCAACCCCTGCGTTTCGCACGAAGCTCCCGCAACACCCGACTCGTCAGGCACGGCGGCGATGTTCACCACCAACGCGCAATGGATGCCAGGTTCTGTCTCGACCAGCCACACCTGGAGGTCCCCGATGCTCTCGTAGCCCCGATAGTTCGTGCCGCCGGTGCCCCACGCGTTGATCTGCTCCACCAGGGCGGCGGAAGGCTCCGCATCGGTCGCCGCCAGCACGAAGTCTGCGCGCGCCTGACCCGCCGAGATCCATGCACCACCAGCAAGCACGCCCACGGTGACGCCGAGCGCCCCCGCCGCCACAAGCATCCACGGGCGGATCCGGCCCCGCACATTTGGGCGTCCATCCACCGCGCGCGCGCTCGAGACGGGCTCGGCTTGTGACGGAATGCGCAGCGGGCTATCGAGAGAGATCTGCGGGCCCGGCCGCGACGGGGCATCAAGAGCACTCGCTACGCCCGCCGTCGACTGCTCCAACTCTTCGAGGCGAGCTTGCGCATGCGGATCGTTACCAATGTCCGCATTCGGCCCGTACGCGCGTGCTCGAAGCGTTGCGAGCTCGTCATCCGGGCCGGATCCGCTCTCGGAGGCCATGGTCCATTATGGAGCGGTAGGCCACACGCAGACGCGGTTGTTGTGCCGAAAACATGAACTCCTCCGACTCACAAGGAGTCAGAGGAGTGCTTGCTGGGGTACCTGGACTCGAACCAAGAACAACGGAACCAGAAACCGCCGTGTTGCCAATTACACCATACCCCAAGGCAGTTCAGCCAAGGCCGTGCCGAAGATCGAGTCTAGACGACGATCCGGCCCTTGCCAAACTGAGCCTCGCGTCAGGACTCGCGGTCTGCAAGCGCCCGCAGCCGGCGCAACGTCGTGCTCTTACCGAGCAACTCCATCGATTCGAAGAGCGGGGGTGACACCCGACGTCCGCTGAGCGCGACACGCAGCGGCCCGAACGCCACGCGCGGCTTGAGGCCCAATCCATCAATGAGGGCCGCCGACAACGCTGCCTGCGCGGACTCAGTGCCGAAACTCGCTTCATCGACGGATTCCAGAGCGCCTATCGACGCCTGCAGCACGTCCTCCGTGTTCGCCGGCAGCGACGACAACGCGTCCTCGGCGTAGACGATGTCGTCGGTGAACAGGAAGCCAAGCATTCCTGGCGCATCGCCGAGCAGTTGCATCCGCTCTTGAACGAGAGGCGCCGCGGCACCCAGCATCGCCTGTTGCTCGGGCGTGGGGATTGCATCGATGACCCCGGCCTGTGCAAGGTAGGGCACGAGGCGCGCAACGAACTCCCCAGAATCCAGCATGCGCACATGATCACCGTTGATCGACTCCGCCTTCTTCTGGTCGAAGCGCGCAGGATTCGGATTCACGTCGGCAATATCGAAGGCTGCGACCAGTTCATCCAACGAGAAGATGTCCCGATCGTGACTGATCGACCAGCCGAGCAGCGCGAGGTAGTTGAGAAGACCCTCGCGAATGAAGCCGCGTTCACGCTGAAGGAACAAGTCGGCTTTCGGATCCCGCTTGGAGAGCTTCTTGTTTCCCACTTCGCCCAACACGAGCGGCATGTGGGCGAAACGCGGCACGAAGGTGGTGACACCCGCATCGATCAGGGCGCTGTACAGCGCGAGCTGACGGGCGGTAGACGGCATGAGGTCTTCACCGCGAATCACGTGGGTGATCCCCATCAGCGCGTCATCAACCGGGTTCACGAACGGGTAGAGGGGCACTCCCCCCGCACGAACCAGCACGAAGTCCGGGAATGATCCGGCCGGGAACGTCACCTCGCCGCGGATCAGATCCACGTATGTGAGGTCTTCGTCGGGTACACGCAGCCGCCATGCGGGCTCCCTACCCTCTGCTCTGAACGCGGCCTTCTGATCCTCGGTGAGATCGCGGTCGTAGTTGTCGTAGCCGAGCTGCTTTGCGCGGCCATTGGCCTCGTTTCGCGCGTCAATCTCAGCAGCGGTCGAGTAGCTCTCGTACACGGCACCCGTGGCCTTGAGCTTCTCCAGCACGTCGAGATGGAGGTCGTGGCGCTGTGACTGCCGGTAGGGAGCGTGCGGCCCACCGACCTCCACACCCTCATCCCAGTCGATCTCCAACCACCGCAGCGCGTCGAGCAACTGCTGATAGCTCTCTTCACTGTCTCGCGCGGCGTCCGTGTCTTCGATACGGAAGACAAGCTTCCCGCCGTGGTGACGGGCGTAGGCCCAGTTGAACAGCACGGTGCGAATGAGGCCGACGTGCGGAAGGCCCGTAGGAGAAGGGCAGAAGCGGACCCGAATATCGGAGCCGGTCGCCTCGGTGGTGCGGGGATCGGGTGAAGAAGTCATCGTCGGCAATTCTACGTGCGGTGACCCCTTGACAACCGCGCACATCGCGCGCTATACAACTTGTTACATATGTGTATCTGCACATAGCTCGATGACGAGGAGAGAGCGATGAAGTTCGAGAACGTGTTGCTGGGTGTGCTGTCGCTCAAACCGTTCCATGGCTATGAGCTCTTGAAGTGGTTCGACGCTGAGGGTCAGTTCATTCGCTCGAACACGCACCACAGCCAGATCTACCGCGAACTCTCGCGCATGGTGAAGAACGGCCTGGTCGAATTCGAGGTCGACCCGCGAGAGGGGCGCCCCGACGCGAAGGTCTACCGCATCACCGAGCACGGCCACCGCGTGCTGCTGGAGTGGATCCACTCGCCGTACGAGCCGACCAGCCGATTCCAGGACGCCGACTTCAACACGCGTTTCGCCTTCTCCGTCGGCCTGGACTTGGGCGCCGCACTTCGTGTGGTCGAGACCGAACTGAAGTATCGGCGCGAGCAGGTTGCCATCAGTCGCGTTCGTGCGCGCGGGCTGAATGGGGCCGACGCCGTCGAAGGTTTCGACGCTCACGCCTACTCGCGCTACGGCGAGGAGATGCACCGCTACGGCGCCCACGCCGTGGATCAGTGGATGGAATGGCTCGAGCAGATGCGCTCGAAGTTGATCGCAGACATCACCGCAAACGCCGGTGACCCAACCGCAAAGGAGCTCGCATGAGAGCCATCATGGTCATGTTCGACAGCCTCAATCGTCGGATGCTTCCGCCGTACGGTGGCGACTGGGTGCACGCCCCGAACTTCGAGCGTCTGGCCGCCAAGACCATCACGTTCGACAACTGCTACGGCGGATCGATGCCATGCATGCCCGCGCGCCGTGAGCTGCAGACCGGTCGCTACAACTTCCTGCACCGTTCGTGGGGACCGCTGGAGCCATTCGATGACTCCGTGCCGGCGATGTTGAAGGATGCCGGGGTGCATACGCACCTTGCGACCGACCACCAGCACTACTGGGAAGACGGCGGAGCGACGTATCACAATCGCTATTCGACGTACGAGTTCTTCCGCGGCCAGGAGGGTGACCCGTGGAAGGGTCAGATCGCTGACCCCGATATGCCGGACGCGCTCGGCATGACGTCCACGCTCAAGCCGAAGCTCTGGCGACAGGACTGGGTGAACCGTGCCCACCTCCAAAACGAGGCCGATCACCCGCAGACGCTCACGTTCGACGCTGGCGTCGAGTTCATCGAAACCAACAAGGATGACGACTCGTGGTTCGTGCAGATCGAGACGTTTGATCCGCACGAGCCCTTCTTCAGCTACGCGGAATACAAGGCGCACTACGCCGCAGCCGAGTACGACGGCCCTCACTTCGACTGGCCGGACTATGCGAAGGTCACCGAGACGCCAGAAGCGGTCGAGCACGCCCGCGCGGAGTATGCAGCCCTGCTGTCGATGTGCGATGCATCCCTCGGACGAGTTCTCGACCTCATGGACGAGCACAACATGTGGGAAGACACGATGCTGATCGTGTGCACCGACCACGGCTTCATGTTGGGTGAGCACGGTTGGTGGGGCAAGAACGTCCAGCCCTGGTACGACGAGACCATCCACAACCCGCTGTTCGTCTGGGACCCCCGCTCACAGGTGGCAGGCGAACGCCGCGGCTCGCTCGTGCAGACGATCGACTTCGGACCCACTCTGCTCGACTTCTTCGGCGTTGAGCGCACGGAGAACATGCAGGGCCAGTCACTGGCATCCGTCGTTATCGATGACACGCCGATCCGCGAACACGGCCTGTTCGGTATCTTCGGCGGACACGTGTGCGTCACCGACGGGCGATACGTGTACATGCGCGCGTCCGCGACACCGCAGAACCAGCCGCTGTCAGAGCACACGCTCATGCCGACGGTCATGACCGGATTCTTCCCGCATCAACAACTCGCGCACGCGCAGTTCGTCGACCCTCTCCCCTTCACGAAGGGACTCAAGGTCCTGAAGACGCCGGCGCAGTCATGGGTGAGCCCGTACGCGTTCGGCACCCAACTGTTCGACCTCGAGACCGACCCCGACCAGGTCGCGCCGCTGCAGAACCCGGAACTCGAACTCACGATGGCTACAGCGCTTCGCGACGCGATGCGGGCGGCCGATGCTCCCGCCGAACAGTACGTACGCTTGGGCCTTCCCGAGGAGGGGCCACTGAACGAATCGCATCTGCTGATCGACGCACAGTGGCCTATGTTGCAAGCCTCACTTGCGCCGGCCTCGCACGCCGAAGACTTCGGCGCTGACGGGATCATCCTCGAGCGTCCACTGACGGAGCTGCTGACGGATGCACGTACCCGCGCGGTACTGGTCGAGCACGCTCCGATGCTCGCAGGCGGGCCGGTCGCGGCCATGATCGGCGGCATGACCTTGCTCCAGGTGGCCGCGATGATGGTCGGCCTGCTCCCCCGCCCCGTTCTCGCGGGACTCGCCCACCAACTCACCCAGGCCGTCGCCACCGACAACGTCGACGCGCACTAACCCGCCCCTCACACAACTCACGAAGGAGTGACCACTATGTCCAACGAATACTCTGCGTCGGCGGCGACCCCGCAACCTGCGGCGTCCGCCCCGACCGTGACTGCCGCAATCCGACACGGTGACCTCGACAAGAAGGGCGGCGTTCCTCGTCGCAAGACGAACCTCGTCGTCCTTGGTGGATCGATGGTCGTCGACGGCGGCGAAGGGAGCATGGCCACCACCCTGTTCCCTGTGATCGCTACGGCCCTGTCGATCGGCACCGGCGCACTCGGCGTGCTCGCAGCGGTCGGCCGCATTGTCGGTGTGGTCGCCGGCCCCGCATGGGTGTTCCTAGCGAAGAAGTTCGGCCGCAAGTCGATCCTGGCGATCGCAACGGGCTTCTGGGGAGTCTGGGCGATCGCCGCCGGCTTCTCGCAGGACTTCACCCAGCTTCTGGTGCTCTACGGCATCATGGCAGCCGGAACGGCCGCCGCGCACGCGATCGTTCCCGAGGTGATCGGCGACTCGTTCACTGACAAGCAGCGTGGACGCGTCGTTGGGTGGCTCTACGGCGGCACTGCCGCGGTGGGCAGCCTCCTGGCTCCGCTCATCGGTCAGCTCGCCAACATCGAAGACGGCTGGCGCTACGGCTTCTTCGTGTTCGGCGCGATCAACGTCTTCTTCGGCGTGCTGATCCTCGCGTTCTACAAAGACCCGGGCACCGGTGGTGGTGAAGAGCAACTGCGCACGTTCACGCAGGCCGAGCGCCAAGAGGCATCCAAGATCACGTGGGCAAAGGTGCGGGCGCTCATGACGATCCCCAGCTACCTGATTCTGCTCGGCAGCCGTCTGCTTTCGAGCCACCTGCTGCTTGCGGTGTTCGGTGTCACCATGCTGGTGCAGGCATACGGATTCGATGTCGCGGTCGCCGCAAGCGTGATGGCGCCGTTCGGTATCGGATATCTGCTGGGAACCGTCGTCGGCGGCTTCCTGTCTGACTGGCTGAACAAGGTCAGCGTCAACTACGGCCGCATCGCCATGTTGCAGGGCGCTCAGCTGTTGTTCGCCGTGTTCGCGTTCTTCACGACGCAGTTCGCCTATGGCGGCATCCTGCCCTACCTGGTTCTCTTCGGGCTGTGCGGTATCGCCCAGGGATTGAACCCGGGCGTCAACCGTCCGCTCGTCATGGCGATCGTGCCTCCCGAGCTGCGTGGCGCGGCATTCGCGATCTTCGTCTCGATCATCGAGTCGATCGGGTTCGCGATCTACTCCATCCTCGGTGGCGCCCTGGCGACCTCGATCGGGCTGCCCGGCGTGATGCTGTGGCTGGTCAGCGGAGTGATGGTCGTGAACGCCGTGTTCCTGACCCTGCTCTACAAGCCCTTCAAGAAGGACCGACTGGCGCTGGAGTCAGAGCTGGATCGTCGCCGGATCGAAATCCTCGAGCGCGAGGCGGCCGCGGGAGCGTAACCCGACGGCGCGCACGACAGAGGCGGGGTGAGAGTTCGCTCTCATCCCGCCTTCGGGCGTTCACCGCTCGAACAGACGCTCGATCCCGGCGAGCGTTGCCTGGATTGCAGGCACGCGTTCGGCGCCCCGCGCCGTCACTACGTGAATGGTGCGTGCTTCTTCGTTCGGCAGCGGGATCGTGACGATACCCGGAATCTGGGGGAACGATTCCACGGCCAGACGAGGGAGTGTTGCCACGCCAATCCCCTGCGCAACGAGGCTTTCCACAGCGACGACGTTGTCGGTCTCGAACGCGATGTCGGGCGCGAAACCCGCTCGCGCGCACAACTCGAGCAGATGCCCACGGCAACGCGGGCAACCAGCGATCCATCGCTCCCCGGCCAGGTGTGAGACCTCGATGCTGGCGCCTGCTGCGGCAAGATGTTCACTGGGCAGCACGGCCAGCAAGTCGTCCGCACCGATCGTGGTTACCGACAGGCCTCGGGCACTCTCGCCGTGGGGATCATCGCGGTCACCGGGATAGCTAAACGTGAGAGCGATGTCGGCACGATCTTCGCGCACGGCAGCGACGGCTTCCGGCGGTTCAGCCTCAAGGTAGGTCACAATCACGCCGCTGTGGCGCCGGGCGAGATCCGACAAGAGCCTGGGGACAATGGTCGGCGAAGCCGAGGGGAACCCGACAAGCCGTACACGGCCCGACCGTAACCCCCTTAGCTCTGCGAGTTCGCCGGCCGCGGCATCCATCGCCGTCGTCACCGCGGACGCATGACGAGCCAACACCCGCCCCGCTTCGGTCACCCGCACAGTACGCCCCACGCGCTCGACAACTGGCAGACCGATGCGCTCCTCGAGCCGTTTCACATGCTGACTGATCGCGGGCTGGCTGTAACCGAGGGCCACTGCAGCTGCCGTGATCGAGCCGCCGTCAGCGATGGCCTTGACGATCCGCAGCGATGCCGCGTCCACGTCAATGTCCCAGCGGTCCATACGCCGAGGATACATAACATGACTGCATGTTTTTCATCGAATACCTCCCGTAGACGCGCGGTATCAAGTTGCGCACGCTTAAGAAGTGAACTTCCCCAGTACCGGCCCAGCCGTGACCCGACTCGAAGATGCGCAGGCCCAATTCGTGGGCGGTCGCGGCTATCTCGCGGCGTGCACAAGCGGTCTTCCGACCCTCGCCAGCCGAGCAGCTGTCATTGCGGACATGGATGCCGCGACGAACGGACGCGTCGATCTCGACGCATATTGCCTCAGCGTCGAGGCCTCACGAGCATCCTTCGCCTCCCTCGTCGGTGTCTCTGCAGAGCGAGTCGCCATTGGATCCCAATCTTCGGTGGCGGCAGCGCTCGTCGCCGCGTCCCTTCCGCAGGGCGCGGAAGTCCTGATCGCCGAAGGCGACTTTTCATCCATCGTGCTGCCGTTCATCCATGCCGGTCGTGGACTGCGCGTGCGCACGGCGCCCCTGCGCGACCTAGCAGGAGCGATCGATGCCCGCACGCACATGGTCGTCTTCTCCGTCGTGCAGTCTGCAACGGGCGAGGTGGCGGATGCGGCGGGGATCGTGGCAGAGGCGAGGCGCCACGGCGCGCGCACCTTCTGCGATGCCACCCAGGCGGTGGGGTGGCTGCCCGTGCGGGCGACAGATTTCGATGCCCTCGTGTGTCACGCATACAAGTGGCTGTGCGCGCCTCGAGGGGTGGCGTTCCTCACCCTGTCGGACGCGCTCGCCGCCGATACGCCCGCGCTGTTCGCGGGCTGGTACGCCGGCGCGGACCCCTGGGCGACGTGCTACGGCGGCGACGGCGTCCTCGCACCCGACATCACGCGGTTCGACGTATCGCCCGCGTGGCAGGCGTTCGTAGGCGCCGAGCCAGCCTTGGCGCTCCTCGCTTCCGTGCAGCCCGACGCGCTGTACTCATACACGACGGGGCTCGCAACGCGATTCCGCGCCGAACTGGGTCTGCCGGAAGTCGCACGCCCGAGCGCGATCGTCACGTGGGATGACCCGCATGGCGACGATCTACGGCAACTGGCTGCCGCAGGCATCACCGCATCCGGTCGCGCGGGGCGCGCAAGAGTCGCGTTTCACATCTTCAACGACGTGCGCGACGTCGACACGGCCGCGCGGGCAGTCACACAGAGTCGCTGACCCGCGCTCGAAGTGCCATCGGCGCGGCCAGAATGGTTGCCGCGACCAGCACCAGCACCACCAGTGCGAGCCCGCCGTAGCCGATCCACCCCAAGACGACACCGGCGAGAATCGCGCCGACCGCCCCGACCATCGACATGGTGAAGTCGCTGATGCCCTGCCGTCGAGTGCGTCGGTCTTCTGCGGATGCTTCGGTGAGCAATGCGGACCCCGCGACCGTGGACGCGCTCCATCCGAGGCCGAGCAGCACGAGAGCCACGGTCACCATGCTCGTGTCGTCCTGACCGAGCGACGCCGTCACCAGAGCGGCTGCGAGCAGCACTTGCCCGACGAGCACCGTGGCGACACGTCCGACACGGTCGGCGAGGATTCCGAACACCGGCGCGAGCGCATACATCCCCGCAATGTGCAGGCTGATCGTGAACCCGATGACCGACAGCGATGCACCGTGATGCAACAGGTGCACGGGCGTCATCGCCATGACCGAGACCATGGTTCCGTGGGCCGCGGCGACCGCAAAGATCGCATACGCTGCCGCCAGCGGGCGATCAGTTCTCGCAATGCGCAAGGCGACCGACGAGGGTTGCGCTACGACGCGCTGCGCGAGCAACAGCGGGTCGGGACGCAGGACGACCAGGTACACGAGCATCGCGAGCACTTGTGCGACGAGCGTGAACGCGTACGGTCCGGTAAGCGGTGGCATCCCGAGGGCGTCGCCGATCAACTCACCGGGTCCGGTGAGATTCGGACCGAGCACGGCGCCGATAGTCGTAGCCCACACCACGATCGACAGATCTCGGCCCCGCGACGCGTCGCTCGCGAGATCCGCCGCAGCAAAACGCGACTGGAGGTTTGCCGCTTGACCTGCGCCGACCAGCAGGAACGACGTCAGCAGAAGGGGGAAGGATGCCACGGCCACCGCCGTGACGACCAGCAGCACTCCGACCAGGGCGATGCCCATGCCGACTGTCAGCGAGACTCGGCGCCCGTGTGAGCGCGCCAGCCTGGCAAGCGGAACCGCGATGAGCGCCGTGCCGAACGTGACCGCGGCTGCGGCGAGCCCGGACAGTGATTCGTCGCCCGAAATCTGTGCCGCGAGCACCGCGCCGAGGGAGATCGTTGCGCCGAACGCCAATCCGCCAAGCACCTGGCCGAGCGACAGCGTCCACACGGTCCGTCGCTGCACGCGCGCGACGTACTCCGGTGAGGCTGCGAATGAATCAGCCGCTGAAGCGGTCCCCGGCGACTCTCGCCCGCTCATGTCGCAGCGCGAGCAGAGTTACGCAGAATACCGAGACCGGTGATCTCCACTTCAACGGTGTCGCCCGCAACGAGTGGCCCGACGCCTGCCGGAGTGCCCGTGAGGATCACATCGCCCGGCAACAGCGTGAATGCCTGCGAGGCGTAGGCGATGATGTCGGCAACACCGAAGATCATGTCGCTTATAGGCCCGTTTTGACGCACCTCACCGTTCACGCGCGACGTGATCATCGCCCCGCCAGCCAGATCGAACTCGGTCTCGATTGCCGGGCCTAGCGGACAAAATGTGTCCATCCCCTTTGCGCGCGCCCACTGTCCGTCGCGACTCTGAAGATCGCGGGCCGTGACGTCGTTAGCGATCGTGTATCCGAACACATAGTCCAGCGCGTTCTCGGCGGACACATTCTTCGCGATCCGACCGATCACCACGGCGAGTTCACCCTCGTAGCTCACCGACTCGGTAATTCCCGGCAGGACGATTGCATCACCCGGCCCCACGACGGCGGTGTTCGGCTTGAAGAACAGCATCGGCTCGACGGGAACGTCGTTGCCCATCTCGGCTGCGTGATCGCGGTAGTTCCGCCCCACGCACACGACCTTCGAACGCGGAATCACGGGCGCGAGGAGCGCGGCGTCTGCCAGTGGCACGCGCTCCCCCGTGGTGTCGTATCCGGCGAACATGGGGTCGCCGGCCAACACGACGAGTTCTCCCCCGTCGACGATGCCGTACTTGATGCCGTCCTGGTGACTGAAGCGTGCGATTCTCACCGCACCAGCCTAGGCCCGCCGCGCGCCTGCGCGCACGACGGGCGAGACCTCATCAGGCGTCGAGGCGCGTCAGCCAGCCGTGCGTGTCTTCGCGGCGGCCGTACTGAATGTCGGTCAGCTCTTCTCGCAGTGACAGCGCCAACTCGCCGGTGGGCTGCTCGTCGAGGAAGTCAGCCCCCTTCAGCACACCGATCGGCGTCACCACGGCGGCCGTTCCACACGCGAAGACCTCGACGATGTCTCCGGATGCCACGCCCTCACGCCACTCGGTGAGGGACACCGCGCGCCCTTCGACCTTGTGCCCGCGATCACGCGCCAGTTGAAGGATGGAGTCGCGGGTGATGCCTTCGAGGATCGAGGGCGACTCGGGAGTGACGATCGTGCCGTCCTTGTACACGAAGACGACGTTCATTCCGCCGAGTTCTTCGACGTTGCGATCCTGGTCGAGGAAGACGACCTGGTCGCACCCGTTCTCATACGCTTCGGATTGCGGCAGAAGGCTGGCCGCATAGTTGCCGCCGGTCTTGGCAGCGCCCGTGCCCCCCTTGCCCGCACGTGCGTAGTCCTCACTCAGCCAGATCGATACCGGCTTCACTCCGCCACTGAAGTATGCGCCTGCGGGGCTTGCGATCAGGTAGTACGCGACCTTCTGCGCGGGCCGCACTCCGAGGAATGCCTCTTTCGCGAACATGAAGGGGCGGAGGTACAGGCTCTGATCGGCACCCGACGGCACCCACGCGCCGTCGACCGCGATGAGCTCGCGGAGGGACTGCAGGAAGTACTCAACCGGCAGTTCAGGCAGCGCGAGCCGACGCGCCGATCGCTGCAGGCGCCGGCCGTTCTGATCGGGCCGGAACGTGTGGATCGAACCGTCTTCGTGCCGGTACGCCTTGATGCCTTCGAAGATCTCCTGACCGTAGTGCAGCACGGCTGCCGCGGGATCCAGCGAGATCGGACCGTAAGGCTGCACGCGCGGGCGGTGCCAGCCGCCGTTTACCGACCAACAGATGTCGACCATGTGGTCGGTGAACTTCTGGCCGAAGCCGGGATTGGCGAGAATCTCCTCGCGCTCGGCGGTGGTCGCCGCGGCGAGGTTTCGCGTGACAGAGAAGGTCAGCGGTGCGGGTCCGGTGTCGGAGTCGAGAAGAGTCATGGGTTCACATCCTGGCTGTTCGGTACGGCAAGGCCGCCTGGTCTCAGGTTACGCCTCTAGACGCGCAGTGATGGCGTCGCCGATCTGAGAAGTGGTTCGTGCAGTGCCGTCGCGGTCCGCGATGTCGTTCTCGACCGCGCGCGTAACGCGCTGCGATTCGGCGGTGTACCCGAGGTGATCGAGCAACAGAGCCACCGAGAGGATCGCGGCCGTGGGATCGGCCTTCTGCTGGCCCGCGATGTCCGGCGCCGAACCGTGAACGGGTTCGAACATCGAAGGGAACGCGCCGCCGGGGTTGATGTTGCCCGATGCGGCGAGGCCGATGCCACCGGTGACGGCGCCAGCCAGGTCCGTGAGGATGTCCCCGAAGAGGTTGTCGGTGACGATCACGTCGAAACGACTCGGGTTCGTGACCAGGAAGATGGTTGCCGCGTCGACGTGCAGATAGTCTACGGCCACGTCCGGGTGCTCGAGGGACACCGCGTTCACGATGCGCTGCCACATGCCACCGGCGTGCACGAGCACATTCGTCTTGTGAACGAGGGTGACCTTCTTCGACCGGCGTTCGGCAAGCTCGAACGCGTAGCGCACGACCCGCTCGATGCCGAACGCCGTGTTCACGCTCGTTTCATTCGCGACCTCGTGCGGCGTACCCGTGCGAATCGACCCCCCGTTGCCGACGTACGGTCCTTCGGTTCCCTCCCGCACCACGACGAAGTCGATGTCTCCCGGTTCGTCCAGCGGACCGGGAACACCGGGGTAAAGCTTCGACGGGCGAAGATTGACGTAATGGTCAAGAGCGAATCGCAGTCGCAACAACAGACCGCGTTCGATGTTGGCATCCTTCAGTCGCGGATCGCCCGGCACACCGCCAACTGCTCCGAGCAGGATCGCGTCGTGAGCCGCGATAGAGGCCAGATCGTCGTCGGTCAGCGTGTCACCGGTTTCGAGGTAGCGCCCGGCGCCCAGCGAGAAGCGCGTCTTCGAGAACTGGATGCCGCTGCCCGCCGTGACCGCGTCAAGCACCTTCTCGGCCTCGGCGACGACCTCAGGTCCGATTCCGTCACCCGGGATGACAGCGAGCTTGACGACGGTGGGCTCCTGGACGTGCGACATCGCGCTCCTTCTCCATAGTTTCACCCGCTGACGCTCAGCGCTTGTCGGCGGATGCCGCGCGGGTCCCTCCCAGGGTAGTGGCCGCAACGACAGCGGCGAGCACGACGAGTCCCGCGCCGATGAGCGATGTGACGGTCACACCGGCATCGAACGCCGCCGCAGCGGCATCGGCAATCGCCGTCCCCAGTGCTCCCCCGGTCTGATCAGCAGCGTGCACGGCTCCCGCCAACGTCTCCTTGGCAGCACCCGCCGACTCGGCAGTGACCCCTACGGGAAGCGAGATGTTGGCTCGGTACAGCGCGGTGAGCACACCGCCGAGCAGGGTCGTGCCCAACACTGCGCCCAGTTCATAGGCGGTTTCGGACACCGCGCTCGCGGCACCGGCCTTCTCCGGCGGAGCGCTCGCCAGCACCAGTTCATTCGACACCGTCTCTGCGGCCCCGATCCCGATACCCAACGACACAAAGGAGAGCACCAGCAGCGTGATGCTGCCCGTGGACGCCGCCACGCCGAGGTAGCCGATGACCGAGAACCCGAGTGCCACGGGCACGATCACGCGGGCGGGGAACCGCTTTGCGACGGGGACCACAGCCAAGCCGGACGCGATCATGGCGACAAGCCCGGGCACCAAGGCGAGCCCCGCCTGCAGCGGCGAGAGTCCCACGATCAACTGCAGGTGCTGCGTGACAAAGAACAGAAACCCCACCAGTGAGATCACGCTCAGGAGGTTCACAAGCAACGCGCCGCTGAAAGTGCCGCGCCGGAACAACGCGACGTCGATCATCGGTGTGGCGAGCGCGCGTTGCCGTCGGACAAAGATCGCGGCCACCACAGCACCAGAGATGACGAGAGCGATGGCGAGCGCACTGGGGCCGCGCACCGCTGCTTCCTTAATCCCGTATACGAACGGCACCATCGCTGCCATAGACAGCACGATGCTCCACAGATCGATGCGACCTGGTGCAGGATCCCGACTCTCAGGAACCAGGAGGGGCGCGAGGACCAAAAGCGGCACAAGTACGGGAACCGACATGAGGAACACCGAGCCCCATGCGAATTGCTCGAGCAGCACGCCACCGACGATCGGTCCGAGCGCCGCACCAGCCGAGAATGCGGCCGCCCATACCGCAATTGCCAAACGGCGCTGATCTCGGTTGACGAAGATGCTCCGCAACAACGACAGCGTCGACGGCATGAGCATCGCACCGAACACACCCATCGCCGCCCGCGCGACGATCAGCAATCCTGCCGTCGGCGCGAACGCGGCGAGAACCGACACGACGGCGAAGCCGGTCGCGCCGATCAGAAGCATCCGGCGCCTGCCGAAACGGTCGCCGAGAGACCCCATCGTCACCAGCAATCCCGCGAGAACGAGGGGGTATGCGTCGATGATCCAGAGCTGCTGCGCGGATGTGGGTTCCAGGTCGAGCGCGATGGCGGGAAGCGCGAAGCTCAGCACCGTGTTGTCGACGGAGACCAGCAGCACGGGCAACATCAGCACGACCAGGGCAGCCCATCCCCGCCATCCCACGCGGGCGCCATCGGCGTGCGTAATGGGTCGAGTCGGCGTCGCGGTCGTCATGGCATCCTCTATTTCTATACCGTCCAGCCGGTATAGTATCAGATGCGCGTCAACACGATGGATACCATCGAGACCATGAGTCGCCCACCCCTCGCGCGAGAGAAAGTCCTCGATGCGTTCGAGCAGATTCTGATCGACGAGGGTGAACGCGCAGCAACCATGGATGCCACAGCGCGTACTGCTGGCGTGTCGAAGGGCGGCCTGTTGTACCACTTCGGCACCAAGGACGCTCTGGAGTCGGCACTGCTTGAGCGTTTGGTCGGTCTCGTCGACGAAGACATCGCGGCCATCACGAACGCTGACGAAGGCCCGGTTGCGTACTTTCTTCGTTCATCGGCGATGGAAAGCAGCGCGCTCGATCGCACACTCATCGCGGTGTCGCGGCTTGCGCAAAGTGGCAATGCGACCGCGGTTGGCGTGCTGCACGATGTGCGTAGGCGATGGAGCGACACCATCCGACCGCACGTGGCCGACGAATCGGCCCACGATCTGGTGATGCTCGTGAGCGACGGCCTGTACTACAACAACGCTCTCGCCGGTTCAGCAATTGCCGGCCCGGTCCCTCGCGGTGCAGCGATGAATACGCTCATCACCCTTGTCGAGGCGGCGGTGAAGCGCCGCCCCTGACTCAGGACTCAGTGCTCTCTCAGGACTCGGTGATCTCGATCTGGCGGAACAGATCGGCGTCGATGGCCGAGCTGACCTCGCCGAGCAGTTCGTCAGACACCGGCGAGTCCACCGTGAGCACAGACAGCGCCTGACCGCCTGCTTCGCGGCGGGCGATCTGCATGCCGGCGATGTTGATGCCAGCCTCGCCGAACTTCTGCCCGTACACCGCAACGATTCCCGGGCGGTCGGTGTACACCATCACCACGTGGTGCTGCTCGATCGGCAATTCGATCGCGTAGCCGTTGATGCCCACCAGTTTCTCGATCTGCTTGGTTCCCGTCAGGGTTCCCGAAACCGACAACTGCGATCCGTCCGAGAGTGCACCGTTCAACGTGATCACGTTTCGGTACTCCTCGCTCTGGTCATCCACGATCAGACGGACCTCAACACCTCGCTGCTCTGCCAGCAGAGGCGCGTTTACGTACGAGACCGACTCGCTCACGATGTTTGTGAAGACGCCCTTCAGTGCCGCGAGCTTGAGCACACTCACGTCGTAGCCGTTCAGCTCGCCGTGCACCTCGATGTCGAGGCTCGTAAGCGGCGAGTGCGCGAGGGCGGCGAAAATCTGGCCCAGCTTCTCGACCAGGGGGATGCCGGGGCGCACATACGGATCGATGACGCCGCCCGCGACGTTGACGGCGTCCGGCACGAGCTCTCCGCCGAGCGCGAGGCGGACCGACTTGGCAACCGATACGCCCGCCTTCTCCTGTGCTTCTTCCGTGGACGCACCCAGGTGCGGGGTGACGACGACATTGGGCAGATCGAGCAGCATGCGCGCAGAACCACCCTCAGCCGGCGGCTCGGTCGTGAAGACATCGAGTCCGGCGCCGGCGATCTCACCGGTGGTGAGCGCCTTGAACAAGGCTTCTTCGTCGATCAGGCCACCGCGAGCAACATTGATGACGCACGCGGTGCGCTTCATCTTGCGGAGCTGATCGATGCCGATCATCCCCGTGGTTTCTGGGGTCTTCGGCATGTGAATCGTGACGAAGTCACTCTGCTCGAGGAGCTCATCAAGCGACAACAGTTCGACACCCAACTGCTGAGCGCGAGCGCTCGTCACATAAGGATCGTACGCAACCACGCGCATGTCGAATCCCTGCAGGCGAGCGGCGATCAACGCACCGATGCGACCGAGACCGATGATGCCGACCGTCTTCTCGAAGAGTTCCGTACCGGTGTACGAACTGCGCTTCCACGCGCCACCAGCCAAAGAGGCGTGCGCCGCCGGAATGCGACGCGCAAGCGACAAGATGTGCCCGATGGTGAGTTCGGCGGCCGAGATGATGTTCGACGTCGGCGCGTTCACCACCATCACACCGGCCGTCGTGGCGGCCTTGATATCGACATTGTCGAGGCCGACGCCCGCGCGCGCCACGACCTTGAGGTGGGGCGCTGCTGCCAGTGCCTCCGCGTCGATCTTCGTCGCCGAGCGAATCAGCACCGCGTTGGCGACAGCCAAAGCCTCGAAGAGCGCCGTGCGGTCGGTACCGTCGACGTGGCGCACGTCGAAGTCGGGGCCGAGCGCCTCGATGGTGGCAGGGGAAAGTTCTTCGGCGATGAGCACGACAGGCTTCGTCACAGGATGAATTCCTTTGGGGCAGTGCGCGACGGCATGAACGACGGATACCGCGCCACACATCCTCGGGGCGGGGCCTCGACCAGCCTAGCGCGACAGATCACGGCCCCTGCCCGTGTGACGGCAGGTGTCAGCCGACGAGCTGGGTGGTGTTGAGGGTGGAGTATGCGACAACGTTCAACCAGAAGACGGCGACCAGTGCGAGGCCCGTCACCATGACGAGTGCCAACACGGTCGCAGGGCGTCGTCGACCGAGGGCGAACGCCGCGGCCCACACCAGGAGCGGGAAGGCCGCCGCAAAGATCCACAAGAACCAACCGAGCGCGTTCAGACTCAATCCGAGGTCCCCCGCGACCTGAGCCGTCTGGACGAGGTTGCTGATCGCGTTCCACATCGCGTACGCGAAGAACAGCCCGAATGCGCCAGAAATCGCAGTCACGAGCCAGGTGGGTGCCCCGTGGCGCGATGGCGTGGCATCCGAATTCGTCGACATCACTGCCCCCACGCCCCAATCATGACGAATGGCCACGGGACCAACAACGCGAGCCCGGCGACCAAGCACAGAATACGGATCCAGGTCGCGGTGTTCCGTGTGAGCACGAATGTCGTCCCGAACCACAGTGCCGGCGCCATCACCGCGAGCCAAAGACTGCCGACGAACATCACATCGGCCACAAGATACTGTGCCACCCCCTGCAAACGGAGGCCGCCGATCACCCAGCCGACGGTGTACAGCGCATACGCACCGCCCACAACGCCCAGCGTCACTAACGCCGCGTTGCCCAGCGGCGCCTGCGCGGCCGCCTCGTGCGACGTCGACGTCACGGCATGGTTCTCGCGTTCTTCCGCGGCGCCGGCGGACACGCTCTTGGCGGGGTGCACGTTGTCGGCCAGCGGCGCCTCCACTGCTGGCGGCACCTCTCCTGCGGGGCCTACCGGCGCGGTGGCGGCAGCGGCATCGAGAGTGGGATCATCGTCGCCGTCCCACCGCAGGGCATCGTCGCGTTCGGAACTCACTCCCCCAGCGTACTTCGCCCGGGCATTCGATCAGCGCGAGGCGAAAGCAACTGCCTGCCGCACGAGGGCGACGTCGGTGGCGTCGTGGCCCGTACTGGTGCCGCCCCCGGGCCCCGCGGGCGCGTCCTCACCGACGCGGTGACGCGCCGAGAGGTGCACGGCGTCGACGCCCGCCGCCACGAGGGCTGGGATGTCCGTCGGCGAAACTCCCCCACCGGCCATCACTTCGACTCGCGCGTTCGCCTGCGCGGACAACGCCGCCAACGTCTCGACGCCGTCGATCGCTCGTAGTGCTCCTCCAGAGGTCAGGACGCGGTTCACCCCTGCGTCGACGAGCAGTGCGAGAGACTCCAGTGGATCCCGGGACGCATCGATCGCCCGGTGGAACACCAGAGTGGCGTCGCCCGTGGCATCCCGCCACCGCTGCACGACCTTTGTGTCCACAGCACCACCGGCATCCAATGCGCCGACCACCACTCCCCCCACGCCTCGAGAAACGCACGCGTGAATATCTGCCGTGACAACGTCCACCTCTTCGTCCGAGTACACGAATCCGCCCGGCCGGGGGCGCACGAGCACGAAAACCGCGGCGGGGTCTACCGCTTCACACGTCGCTTGGATGAGGCCCAGCGAAGGGGTGAGGCCGCCGACCTCGAGCGCCTGGCAGAGCTCGAGCCGTTGCGCACCGGCCGCAAGAGCAGAGCGCGCACCCACGGCATCCTGAACGGCGATTTCGACGGGGACGGAAGACAGCGATGACACGACACTCAGGCTATCGGTGTCGACCTGCGCGTTCCGCCACCCAAGCCAAGAGCCCGGCCCCTTGTAGGGACCGGGCTCGTGTGGCTTCAAAAGCCGAGCTCGACGGGTGACGTCGAGGGTCTGCGATCAGCGCGCGGCGCTGCCTTCGATGTAGTCGGCGTCCTGCTGCTTCCATGCGAAGAGCGAGCGCAGGTCCTTTCCAACCGCTTCGATCGGGTGCGACGCAGCCTTCTCGCGGAGTTCCTGGAACTCGACGGCGCCGTTGTCCTGGTCGTCGATGAACCGCTTGGCGAACGCACCCGACTGGATGTCGGCGAGCACCGCCTGCATGTTCTCCTTCACGCGAGGGTCGATCACGCGCGGCCCCGAGACGTAGTCGCCATACTCAGCTGTGTCAGAAACCGACCAACGCTGCTTGGCGATGCCGCCCTCCCACATGAGGTCGACAATGAGCTTCAGCTCGTGCAGAACCTCGAAGTAGGCGATCTGCGGCTGGTAGCCCGCCTCGGTGAGCGTTTCGAAGCCGTACTGGACCAACTGCGAGACACCGCCGCACAGCACGGCCTGCTCGCCGAACAGGTCGGTCTCGGTCTCTTCGGTGAACGTGGTCTTGATGACGCCGGCGCGCGTCCCACCGATGGCCTTGGCGTAGGACAGGGCCGTGGCCCAGGCGTTGCCCGATGCATCGCGCTCAACGGCGATGATGTCGGGGATGCCGCGCCCAGCGACGTACTCGCGACGCACCGTGTGACCCGGGGCCTTCGGCGCGACCAGGATGACGTCGACGCCCTCGGGTGCGTCGATGTAACCGAAGCGGATGTTGAATCCGTGCGCGAAGGCAAGGGTCTTGCCGGCGGTCAGCTTGTCCTTGATGCTGTCGGTGTAGATCGAACGCTGGTGCTGGTCGGGCGCGAGGATCATGATCAGGTCAGCCCACTCCGCGGCATCCGCGACGCTCTTGACCTCGAAGCCCTCGTCCTGCGCCTTCTCGGTCGACTTCGACCCTTCCTTGAGCGCGATGACGACCTGCACACCCGAGTCGCGCAGGTTCTGCGCGTGGGCGTGACCCTGCGAGCCATAGCCCACGATCGCGACCTTCAGGCCCTGGACGATGCTCAGGTCTGCGTCGTCGTCGTAGAAAATCTCAGCCATCTTCGTATTTCTCCTTGATATCGGGGTTCGTGTGGAATCGGATGCCGCGGATCAGCCGCGGAGCACGCGCTCGGTGATGCTTTTGCCACCGCGACCGATGGCGAGCAAACCCGACTGGGCCAACTCTTTGATGCCGAACGGTTCGAGTGCGCGCAAGAAGGCGTCGATCTTGCCTTTGTCACCGGTGATCTCGGCGACGATTGCGTCGGGTGCGTAGTCGACCACGGACGCGCGGAACAGATTGACGACCTCGAGCACGTTCGACCGTGTCGAGTTGTCGGCGCGCACCTTGACGAGCATGTGTTCACGCTGCACCGACGTCGAGAAGTCGAGCTCGACGATCTTGAGGACGTTGACGAGCTTGTTCAACTGCTTGGTGACTTGCTCGAGGGGCAACTGGTCGACGTCAACCACGACGGTGATACGCGAAAGTCCGGGAACCTCGGTGACACCCACGGCCAGCGACTCGATGTTGAAGCCGCGACGAGCGAAGAGCCCGGCGACGCGCGTGAGAAGACCCGGCTTGTCCTCCACGAGGAGGCTCAGCACATGACTCGACATTTCAGTCCTCCTGCTCGAAAACCGGCGCGTGGTCGCGGGCGTACTGTACGTAGCTGTTGCTCACGCCCTGCGGCACCATGGGCCACACCATCGAATCAGCGCTCACCACGAAGTCGATGACCACGGGGCGATCGTTCGTCTCGAGTGCGAGGGCGATCGCAGCATCCACCTCTTCTTCCTTCTCCACGCGGATCGCGAGGCACCCGTACGCTTCGGCGAGCTTCACGAAATCGGGAATGCGCACCGTGCCGTGGCCGGTGTTGAGGTGCGTGTGCGAATAGCGACCGTCGTAGAACAGCGTCTGCCACTGCCGCACCATCCCGAGCGACGAGTTGTTGATGATCGCCACTTTGATCGGAATGTTGTTCAGCGCGCAGGTCGCGAGCTCCTGATTGGTCATCTGGAAGCAACCGTCACCGTCGATCGCCCACACATGGCGATCCGGTTCGGCCACCTTGGCGCCCATCGCGGCCGGCACGGAGTAGCCCATCGTGCCCGCGCCACCCGAGTTGAGCCAGGCGTTCGGACGCTCATACTTGATGAACTGAGCCGCCCACATCTGGTGCTGGCCAACGCCAGCGGCGTACACGCCTTCGGGGCCGGTGAGCTCACCGATGCGCTGAATCACGTACTGGGGTGCCAGTAAGCCGTCCGTCGTCGGCGCGTATCCGAGCGGGAACTCGTCGCGCAGGCCGTCAAGGAACGCCCACCACTCGTCGGTGTCCCGTGCAACATCGTCTGCCGCCGCGCGGTACGCCACCTCGAGGTCGACCAGAACATCCTTCAAGTCGCCCACGATGGGGACGTCCGCAGTGCGGATCTTGGAGATCTCTGCGGGGTCGATGTCAACGTGCACGACCTTGGCGTGCGGCGCAAACAGCGACGCCTTACCGGTGACCCGATCGTCGAAACGCGCACCGAGCGACACCAGCAGGTCAGCTTCCTGCAGTGCGAGCACGGCGGGGACGGTGCCGTGCATGCCGGGCATACCCAGGTGCTGCGGGTGGGAGTCCGGAAACGCGCCGCGCGCCATCAGCGTGGTGACAACCGGGGCGCCCGTGGTCTCAGCGAGAGCCGACAACTCTGCCGATGCCTGTGCCCGGATAACACCACCGCCGACGTACAACACCGGCTTCTTGGCTTCGGCAAGCAACTGAGCCGCGGCTTGAATCTGCTTCCCGTGGGCTTTGGTGACCGGGCGATATCCCGGAAGGTCGATCTTCGGCGGCCACACGAAGGGCACCTCGGCCTGCTGCGCGTCCTTGGTGATGTCAACCAGCACGGGACCGGGCCGGCCAGTCGAGGCGACCTCGAAAGCAGCGGCGATTGCACCCGGGATCTCGCTGGCATCCTTCACCAAAAAGGAGTGCTTGGTGATCGGCATGGTGATGCCGACGATGTCAGCCTCTTGGAACGCGTCCGTCCCCATGAGCGTCGAGAACACCTGGCCGGTGATACACACCAGCGGTACCGAGTCCATGTAGGCATCGGCGATCGCGGTCACAAGGTTCGTTGCGCCCGGACCGGAGGTCGCGATCGCGACGCCGACCTTGTTGGATGCCGCGGCGTAGCCCTCGGCAGCGTGACCGGCACCCTGCTCGTGGCGCACGAGGATGTGGCGCAGGTCGGTGGAATCCATCAGCGGGTCATAGACGGGAAGGATGGCGCCGCCCGGCAGACCGAACACGTCGGTGACGCCGAGCAGCTCAAGCGAGCGGACGACCGCCTGTGCTCCCGTGAGCACAGGCGCGGATGCGGTGCGTGCGGGGGGCCGGGGAACGGCCGTCGCGGATTCGGCAGGCATGATGATGAGTCCTCAGAACGAGAGAAGAACGGTTGTCTGTAGCCGGGTCACCCGGTGGTCGCGCCCTGCGCTGCAGAGCCGACCAGGCGAGAGTACTTGGCAAGGACGCCACGGGTATAGCGCGGAGGAAGGGGCTCCCAGCCGGAGCGGCGGGAGTTCAGCTCTGCGTCGTCGACGAGTAGGTCGAGAGTGCGAGCCGCGATATCGACCCGTATCAGATCACCATCGCGCACGAAGGCGATCGGACCGGAGTCCACCGCTTCGGGTGCTATGTGGCCGATGCACAGGCCGGTTGTGCCGCCTGAGAATCTGCCGTCCGTCAAGAGTAGTACATCTTTTCCGAGGCCCGCGCCCTTGATGGCCGCGGTGATGGCGAGCATCTCGCGCATACCCGGTCCGCCCTTGGGTCCCTCGTAACGGATCACGACAACGTCACCTGCGACGATCTCGCCGTTCGTAAGGGCGTCCATCGCGGCTCGCTCGCGGTCAAAGACCCTGGCGGGCCCCTCGAACACCGATGCGTCGAAGCCCGCGGTCTTCACCACGGCCCCCTCGGGTGCAAAGCTACCCTTCAGGATGGTGATGCCACCGGTTTCGTGGATCGGGTTGTCGAGCGTGCGAATGACCTCACCGTCCAGCGGGTCGGGGTTGAGCGCAGCGAGATTCTCAGCAAGGGTCTTTCCCGTCACCGTGAGCACGTCGCCGTGGAGCAACCCGGCATCGAGCAGCGCCTTCATGATGACCGGCAGGCCGCCGTGCCGATCGACGTCGGCCATGACGTAGCGGCCGAACGGCTTCATGTCGGCGAGGTGAGGAACCCGGTCGCCGATCCGGTTGAAGTCATCGAGGGTGATGTCGACCTCAGCTTCCCGAGCAATGGCAAGCAGATGCAACACGACGTTCGTCGAACCGCCGAGCGCCATTGCCACCGTGATTGCGTTCTCGAAAGCTTCCTTCGTCATGATGTCGCGAGCGGTGATGCCGAGGCGAAGCATGTTCACCACAGCCTCGCCCGAACGATGCGCGAAGTAGTCACGTCGACGGTCGGCCGAGGGCGGCGAAGCCGAACCCGGAAGGCTCATTCCGAGCGCCTCTGCAACAGACGCCATGGTGTTGGCCGTGTACATGCCACCGCACGCGCCTTCGCCGGGCGCGATCGCACACTCAATGCGCTTGAGATCCTCTTCGCTCATAGCACCGGCCTTGCACGCACCGACAGCCTCGAACGAGTCGATGATCGTGACTTCCTTCTCGGTGCCGTCGGAAAGCTTCACCCAGCCCGGGGCGATCGAGCCCGCGTAGAGGAAGACGCTGGCCAGATCGAGGCGCGCGGCAGCCATCAGCATGCCCGGCAGCGACTTGTCGCAGCCCGCGAGCAGAACCGATCCGTCAAGACGCTCCGCCATCATGACGGTTTCGACGGAGTCTGCGATGACTTCGCGCGACACGAGCGAGAAGTGCATGCCCTCGTGCCCCATCGAGATGCCGTCCGACACCGAGATGGTTCCGAATTGCAGCGGGTATCCGCCACCCGAGTGGACACCCTCCTTCGCCCCTTGCGCGAGACGATCGAGACTCAAGTTGCACGGCGTGATCTCGTTCCAGCTGGACGCGATGCCGATCTGTGGCTTTTCCCAGTCCTCGTCGCCCATGCCCACGGCACGGAGCATTCCGCGCGACGTGGTGGCTTCGATGCCGTCGGTGACCACGCGACTGCGCGGCTTGATGTCGATGTCGTTGTGCTGCTCAGGCATTCTCGAAGTCTATTCCCGTGCGCGGCTACGTTCTGCCGCCAGCGTGTCGAGAAGTTCCGCGAACGCGGGGATATCGGGCACGCAGATCGATGCGGCGCTCGGCGGTGCGCCCACGTGGACTCCGAGGTCCAGCGGGCCGAGCGTAGCCAGTGCGTCTTCGTCGGTGACGTCGTCTCCTGCGAACAACACGGCCGTCGCGTTCGTCCGTGCACGCAATTCCGCGACCGCCGAGTCCTTCCCTTCGTGGCGGAAGGCATATTCGACGATGTTGTGACCGCTGCGCCTGCGCCAGGTTGGCGCCTCGCGAGCAACCAGTTCGTCGACGATGCGGTGTACGTCCGCCGCATGCTGTGGGTTGACACGCCGCGTGTGCACACCGAACCCGAACGTCTTGGGCTCGATCCATACCCCGTCAACGTGTGCCGTCGCCTCGACAGCGAGCGTATGAAGCCGGTTGCGAAGCTGCACATCTTCGTCATGCTCTCCGTGGCTGGCGATTCCTTCGCCCGGAAGCCAGAACTCAGCCCCGTGTGACCCGGCAAGGAGGATCACGGATTCGTCATCGTGTTCAGCGATCACACGCAGATCTACGAGACTGCGACCCGAGACGAGCGCGACGATCGTGTCAGGACTCTGACACAGCGACTCGACCGCCGCACGGGCGGCGGGCAACATTCGTGCACTCATCGGATCATCCACGAGCGGGGAGAGCGTCCCATCGAAATCGAGGGCGACGAGCAACCGCTCCGCGTGGGAGACACCGCTCAGAGCGGACTGGTAGTGCGCGGTCATCGCTTCGCGCTCCTCGCGTTACGCATCGTCCGGGCATCGGCGAGAGCGGACAGGAAAGACTCCGACCACTTCGCGACGTCGTTCTCCCGCACTTTCTTGCGCAGCGCACGCATGCGCTTGCCTTGCTCGGCGGCCGGCATGTCGATCGCCCGCATGATGGACTCCTTCATGCCGTCGATGTCGTGCGGATTGATGCGCACGGCGCTGGTGAGCTCATCGGCGGCGCCGGCGAACTCGCTCAACACGAGCACCCCACGGTTGTCGGTGCGCGCTGCAACATACTCTTTGGCGACGAGATTCATCCCGTCCCGCAGGGCCGTGACGAGCATGACATCGGCGGCCAAGAAGAGCGCTGCCATCTCTTCCCGCGGGTACGAATTGTGCAGATAGCGGATCGCGGTGTGGCCCATGGTGTCGAAGTCTCCGTTGGTACGACCGACGGTCAACTCGATCTCGTCCCGGAGTTGCATGTACGCCTCGACGCGCTCGCGACTGGGGCTGGCCACCTGCACCAGAGTCACGTCTTCCACGTTGATCTCGCCGTCTTCAAGCAATTCGCCGAAGGCCTTGAGCCGATGACGGATCCCCTTGGTGTAATCCAGACGGTCGACGCCGAGCAAGATCTTCCGCGGATTTCCGAGCTCACGTCGGATATCGGCTGCCCGCTGCTGCACCTCGGGCCTGCGCGCCAGTTCTACGTATGACTCCGCATCGATCGAAATCGGGAACGCCTTCGCGAGTGCGGTGTGGGTAGTGCCGTCCGGTTGCGGCACATTGACGCCGCTTGCCCGTGTCTCGTAGCGGAAGAGCCGTCGCACAGCGCGGGCAAAGTTTCCCGCGTCAGCGACACGCTGGAACCCGATGACATCGGCCCCGAGTAATCCCTCGAGAACCTGCTTGCGCCACGGCAACTGCGAGTACAGGCCATATGCCGGGAACGGAATGTGGTGAAAGTACCCGATGGTGAGATCGGGTCTCAGCTCGCGCAACATCTTGGGAACCAGCTGCAGTTGATAGTCCTGCACCCATACGGTGGCACCCGGGGCGGCAACCTCTGCTGCCGCCTCGGCAAACCGCCGATTTACGCGCTCGTAGGAGTCCCACCACACGCGCCGATATCGCGGTGCGGCGATGACGTCGTGGTAAAGCGGCCAGAAAGTGTCATTCGACATTCCCTCGTAGTACAGCTCGATGTCCTCTGCGGAAAGCCGGACGGGAACGAGCACCGTGCCGTCGAACTCAAAGGGCTCAAGGTCGAGATCGGCGCCGCCGGCCCACCCGACCCACGCTCCGTCCGCCTTCTTCATTACGGGTTCGAGGGCGGTGACGAGGCCACCCGGGGAACGTCGCCACACGTCATCCCCGTGTGCTCCAGGCACTCGATCGACGGGCAGGCGATTGGCAACTACAACGAACTCGGCTTCAGGCACGGGCCCTCCCATGTCGGTTACATGCTCGATCAGGCTATCGCGACTGCCATGCCACGCCGGGCCCGGGTGGCGCTAGCGTAGGATCATGCGCTCATACGTCTTCAGCACGGGACTCTTCTCCGCCGTCACGAGCGGACTCACGCTTCTGCGCGCGCTGCGCGAGGGCGAGACATTCACGTGGCGTCAGGCCCTCGCGTGGGCCAGTTGGGCCATTTCGGTCGCGCTCGTCATCGGCACGATCGTCGATGTGCGCCGCGCTGAGAAGGGCGAGACCCTGCCCGCGGACTCCCCCGTGCACGGCAAGGAAGCAAAGCTTGCGTACAAGAACCTCAATCGCTGACGTCGTCAGCGTGTGAGGATCAGCGCTTCTCCCTGACCGCCACCGCCGCAGAGCCCGACGGCGGCGGTACCGCCACCACGCCGAACTAGCTCGTGCACCGCGTGCACCACGAGCCGGTTTCCTGACGCACCGATCGGGTGTCCGACAGCGATCCCGCCTCCGTCAGGATTGACCACGTCATCGGTGAGCCCCAACTCTTTCTGTGATTGGGCGACGACGGCGCCGAATGCCTCATTGATCTCGACGAAGTCGAGACTCGTCGGGTCGATTCCCTGTTTCTGGCACGCCTGGCCAATCGCACGCGAAGGCTGCGAGTGCAACGAATTATCAGGCCCTGCAACCTGGCCGCTCGCACCCACGACCGCCAGCACCGCCCAGCCGTTCTCGTCGGCGTGCGCGCGGGTGGTGAGTACGACCGCCGATGCGCCATCCGAAATCTGCGAAGCGCTCCCGGCAGTGATCGTGCCGTCCTTCGCGAAGGCCGGACGCAGGCCGGCCAAGCTTTCCGCGGTGGTGTCGGGCCGGATGCCCTCGTCCGTGGTGACCTGGACGGGGTCGCCCTTGCGCTGCGGAATCTCCACGGGGACGATTTCCGCCTCGAATCGTCCCTCGCGTTGTGCTGAGGCCGCTCGCTGGTGTGAGCGCGCAGCGACAGCATCTTGTTCTTCCCGCGTGAGCCCGAGTCGCGCGTTATGCCGCTCGGTCGACGCCCCCATGCTCTCGTCGTCGAAAGCGTCCGTGAGCCCGTCGTACGCCATGTGGTCGAGCACCTCGACCGACCCGTACGTCCACCCCTCACGAGACCCCGTGAGCAGATGCGGCGCCCGCGACATCGATTCCATGCCGGCCGCTACGACGACCCTCGCATCGCCCGTGGCGATCATTCGTTTCGCGTCGATGACGGCCGTCAACCCGGACAAGCACACCTTGTTCACTGAGGATGCCGGCACATCCCATCCGATGCCGGCGCCAACTGCTGCCTGCCGTGCGGGGTTCTGGCCCACGCCCGCCGGGAGCACCTGGCCAACAACGACGGCGTCGACGTCTGCTGCAGGCACTCCCCCACGCTCGAGCGCCCCACGGATGGCGAAGCTGCCCAACTGAACGGCCGTGAGACTGGCCAATTGCCCTTTGAGCCGCCCTTGTGGCGTGCGCGCCGCCGCAACAATAACGATGTCGTTCTGCGTCATGATGTCACCTTCAAATCGGGGGAAATGGTCAGCGGGGGCTCGGTTGCCGCGATGACGTCTTCGACCGTCACACCCGGCGCGAGTTCGACAAGCACGAGCCCCGTGTCGGCCACATCGATCACCGCCAAATCGGTGATGATGCGATCGACCACGCCGCGGCCCGTCAGGGGCAGCGAGCACTGGCCCACGATCTTCGGCGAGCCATCGCGCGCGACGTGCTCCATAAGGACGATCACCTTTGCGGCTCCGTGGACGAGATCCATCGCCCCGCCGGGGCCCTTGACCATCTTGCCCGGGATCATCCAGTTGGCCAGGTCACCCGAGGCCGAAACCTGCATCGCGCCGAGAATCGCGGCATCCACCTTCCCTGCCCGAATCATTCCGAAGCTGGTGGCGGAATCGAAGAACGCGGCGCCCGATCTTACGGTGACCGTCTCCTTTCCGGCGTTGATGAGGTCGGGGTCGACCTTGCTCTCGGCGGGGTAGGGCCCAACACCGAGGATGCCGTTCTCAGACTGCAACACCACCGTCACGTCGTCTGGGACGTGATTGGGCACCAGGGTGGGGAGTCCGATTCCGAGGTTCACGTAGGCGCCGTCGGCGAGTTCGCGCGCCGCGCGGGCTGCCATCTGGTCACGAGTGAGTGTCATCGTCACATTCCTGTCGTCGGTGAGGCGACGGTGCGCCGCTCAATGCGCTTTTCGATGTCGGTGCCGACCTCGAGAACACGGTGCACGTAAATTCCGGGCAAATGGATGCTGTCCGGGTCGAGCTCGCCAGGTTCGACGAGTTCTTCCACCTGAGCGATGCAGACGCGTCCAGCCATCGCGGCGAGCGGGTTGAAATTGCGTGCGGCCTTGTTGAAGATCAGGTTGCCGTGCCGATCTCCGCGTGCGGCGTGCACGAGCGCAAAGTCCGTCACGATCGCCTCTTCGAGGACGTAGTCACGCGGCTCTCCGTCAATCGTGAAGCTCCGTACGTCCTTGGCTGGCGATGCGACAGCGACGCCGCCATCACCGTCGTAGCGCCGAGGAAGACCACCTTCGGCAACTTGCGTACCGACGCCGGTCTGCGTGTAGAACGCGGCGATCCCCGCCCCGCCTGCTCGGAGCTTCTCGGCAAGTGTCCCCTGCGGAGTGAGCTCGAGTTCCAGTTCGCCCGAGAGGAATTGGCGTTCGAACTCCTTATTCTCGCCCACGTAGGACGAGGTCATCTTGCGGATGCGCTTCGCGTTGAGCAGGACGCCCAGTCCCCAATCGTCGACGCCGCAATTGTTGCTGACAATACTCAGATCTCTCGTGCCCTGCGCGAGGATCGCTTGGATCAACGCGATGGGGTTGCCAGACAACCCGAACCCGCCCACGGCGAGACTGGCACCGTCGCCTACGTCTGCCACGGCCTCCGCCGCCGACGTCACCGTCTTGTCGATCACGCGCACTCCTTCGTCGTCACGTTCCGCCCTTGCATCCATCAGGCTTGCAGCACCATTCTTCGCCCGCAGCCGATGACGGTGCACGACGTAGGTTGCGATGTGGAATGAATGGAGCGTAGCGTCCACATTGTGGACAACCCTCCCCATGCCCCGGCCCGTTCTATACCCGGCACGCAGTCGGTTGCGCGTGCCGCGATGCTGTTACGGCTCGTCACACAAGCCGCGTCCACCGGCATCACCGTCACCGAACTCGCCGCTCGCGCCGACCTCACCCGTCCGACCACACACCGCCTGCTGGCGGCCCTGCAGAACGAAGGGCTGGTCGACCAGGATCAGCGCACCGGGCGGTGGATGCCGGGGCCCGAGCTTTACCTGATGGGCACGGTCGCGGCATCCCGATACGACATCACCGCAACCGCGCGAGACATTGTGCGATCCCTCGCGGTACGCACCGAAGAGAGCGCGTTTCTCTCGGTGCGGCGCGGCGACGAAACCGTGTGCCTGCTCCGCGAGGAAGGTAGCTTCCCCATCCGATCGTTCGTACTCTCCGAAGGGGTGCGCTTCCCGCTGGGAGTAGCCTCTGCAGGACTCGCGATCCTGGCTTTTCTCCCAGAGCACGATGTGGACGCGTACTTTGAGCGGCATCCCGAACTCGCCGACCGCTGGGGCGCATCACATGACCCGCGACGTCTGCGTGCTCGCCTTCACGACACGAAAGAACGAGGCTTCGCCGTCAACCCTGGTCTCATCGTCGAGGGGAGCTACGGCATCGGGGCCGCCGTGTTCACGCCCGAAGGACACCCCCAGTGGGCGCTGAGTCTCACGGGAGTGGAGTTTCGCTTCGGTCCCGCGCGCTTGGCAGAACTGGGTCGCACACTGCTGGCGCACGCGCATCAACTCTCCACACGAATCGCCGCTGGCAGGTAGGCGGCCACCAATCCGTTTGCCGCCACGCAACGAACTCCTCATGATGCCGGGCCGCCGGCAAGGGAGGTCGGAGCATGGCACGCATCACACCTCGTGCGTCTTTTTGGGCGTGGAGCGCTGTCGCTGGCGTCGTCAGCGCGGCAGTGTTCCTCGCAGTCGCAGAGATCCTCTCCCTGGTGTTCGCGCGCGACGGCAGCCCGATCCTCGCCGTCGGTGGCTTCGTGATCGACATCGTGCCTCAACCGTTCAAGGAATTCGCGATCGAGACATTCGCCGAGTACGACAAGATCGCGTTGCTGGTAGGACTCGGGCTCGCCGTTGTCATCGCATCCGCCCTCGCCGGAATCGTGCAGTTCGCGCGGCCGCCGCTGGGGCTTGTTGCTTTCACCGTTGCGGGCGTCCTCTCGGGGGCAGCTGTCCTTACCCGTGCTGGAGCGACATTCATCTCGGTCATCCCCACAGTCACTGCGACCGTCTCGGCATGTGTCATCGTGCGCCTCCTCGTCGCGCGATTGTGGACGTGGGCACATTCGACCACCCGCGAGAACTCACAAGCCGGTGGTGTCGACCGCCGCGCGTTCGTTCGGCTCACCGCCCTCGCGGGACTCTCCGCGGTCATCGTCGGCGCGGGCGCCCGCGTTGCCACCGTGGCGACATCGTCCATCGAGGCCGTGCGCAAAGCCCTGACGCTCCCCACACCCACGACAACGGTCACCATCCCCGAGGGCGCTCAGCTCGATGTTCCGGGTCTGTCGCCCCTCATCACCAGCAATGCGGACTTCTACCGCGTCGATACCGCGCTGACGGTGCCATCCATCGACCCCGAGACGTGGAAGCTCACGATTGACGGCATGGTCGGTGAACGGATCGAGCTGAGCTTCGACGATCTTGTGGCGATGGGCGTCGACGAGTACGCCATCACCCTCACGTGCGTGTCGAACGAGGTCGGCGGCGACCTTCTGGGCAACGCGATATGGCTGGGAATCCCGCTGCGCAAGGTGCTTGAGCGTGCTGCACCCGCATCTGATGCCGACATGGTGCTCTCACGAAGCGTGGACGGCTATACCGCGAGCACCCCCCTGTCCGCCCTGGTCGACGACGATCTCGATGCGATCCTCGCGATCGGAATGAACGGCGAGCCACTCCCGCTCGAACACGGCTTTCCCGTCCGCATGGTGGTTCCCGGCCTGTACGGCTACGTCTCTGCGACGAAGTGGCTCACGCAGCTCACCGTCACGACGTTCGCGCAGGATGAGGCGTACTGGACTCCTCGCGGCTACAGCGCCCAGGCACCGATCAAGTTCTCGTCGCGGATTGACACACCCCGCCCTGGCACCCCGATCAACGCAGGCCGCGTGCCGGTCGCGGGAATGGCCTGGGCGCAGACGGTCGGCATCGACAGGGTCGAAGTGCGCATCGACGACGGCGATTGGCAGCCGGCCACCCTTTCTACGCCGATCAACAAGAACACGTGGGTGCAGTGGTTCATCGAATGGGATGCCACGCCCGGCACGCACTACCTCACCGTACGGGCTGTGAACGTAAACGGAGACGTGCAGACGGAAGAGCGTGCACCGATCGCGCCCGACGGTTCGTCAGGGTGGCAGCGCACCCTGGTGACGGTGACGGACGCAAACTGAAAGGCCCCTGATCTGGCGAGAGATCGGGGGCCTTCGGTGCACCCCCAGGGACTTGAACCCTGAACCCACTGATTAAGAGTCAGTTGCTCTGCCGATTGAGCTAGAGGTGCGTGATTCGAACTTTCCGAACCGAGGGTCAACACTAGCATCACGATTGGGTCTCACGGAAATCGAGGCGCAAATGGCTCGATTACGCTGGTGGATGTGACCTCCCCCTCCCCCGACATCCGCTTCGACGCGCCCTATGACGGCGACCTTGAGGGCGACCTCGCGCTTGCGCTGCGCATCGCGGATGCCGCAGACCAGGCGTCCATGGAACGGTTCGACGCCGCGGACCTTCACATCGATGTCAAGGCCGACTCGTCTCATGTCACCGACGCCGATCTGGCGACCGAGCGCGCGATCCGCGCGCTGATCGAATCCGAACGGCCCGACGATGAGATCTTCGGGGAAGAGTACGGAGTCACCGGCTCGAGCAACCGGCAATGGATCATCGACCCAATCGACGGCACCGCGAACTTCCTCCGCGGCATCCCCATGTGGTCGACGCTGATCGCACTTGCGATCGACGGCGTTCCACGCGTCGGCGTCGTCAGCCAGCCGGCCATCGGACGACGGTGGTGGGCCGCGACGTCTCTTGGCGCCTGGACGAACACCCCCAGTGGCTCACCTCGCGCGATCAGAGTTTCCCCAGTGAACACACTCGCCGAGGCGAGCGCGAGCTTTCAGAGCATCGCTCAGTGGCGAGACGCAGGGCAGTCCGCAGCGTTGGAGCGCTTGACCACCGCGGTGTGGCGCGATCGCGGCTACGGCGACGCCTGGCCGTACATGCTTCTCGCCGAGGGGCGGCTCGAGTTCGTCGCCGAGTTCGATGTCAAGGAGTATGACATCGCCGCGCACGTGCCGATCATCGTGGAAGCCGGCGGGCGCTTCACGTCGTTCGCGGGCGCCGAATCGATCTCTTCGCGGTCATCGCTGGCCACCAACGGCATCCTCCACGACGACTTCCTCGCACTTCTTCACCAGACTTGACGCCCGCCGCATCTCCCCCACCCCGATCACCCCCGCCCCGGAGTCCCGCTCGATGATCCCCCCACATGTGCGCCTTGGCACCACTGTTCTCGCTGTTTTCACCGCCTTTACACTGACGGCATGTGGCGCCACGGGAGAGCCACAGACCGCGCCGACCACCGTGGCATCCGAAGCCCCCGCCACGAACAACGACACCGAGACCGCATCCGAGCCCGACACGACCGACACCGAGACCTCGGACGACGCGGCCAGCCCCGCCGAAGTACCCACGTGTGAAACGCTGATCGGGCAAGCCGTCGTCGATGACTTCCTCAGCGTGGGGTGGAGCGTCAAGACCGAAACGTTCTACCTCGGGAACATCGAAATCGCCGAGGGGATCCAGTGCATCTGGGCCGACTACGAAAGTCAGGCCAACGATCAACCGCAGATCTTCGGCTGGGCACCGATCGACTCAGACGGTGCCGCCGATGCACAGCGTGCGCTTGTCGCTGAGGGCTGGGTGCAGGAGGACGCGGCCGAGGGCGTGTACATCACCGAGAACCCCGACACAGCATTCGCCCGCGATGAGAACGGGTATGGCGTGACGTACCTCTTCATCGACGGAGAGGTTCTCCAGGCCGACACCAAGCAGGGCCTTCTGCTCATCGATTGGCCCGCCTCCTGAGACAGCGCAGGCGCTGCGAACACTCAGGCCCTGACAGTGCGCGAAGATTCGCGTCTGTCAGGGCCTGAGCACTGTGACAACGGCAGTGGAGATGGGGGGAATCGAACCCCCGTCCATCGCTGAGAGACTACGGTTTCTCCGGGCGCAGTCTGTGAAGACGTTCTGCTCGGCTCCGACCTTTGTTACAGACACCTAAGTCGACGAGCCCAGTCTGGGAAGAGTCCCACGCGATGTCCAGACGCCATCGCGCAGCAAGTCCCCTAGATGACGCCAGGGTCCGTAGCGGGAACGCCTACGGTCTGACGGAGTTCAGGCTCGCTTAGGCAGCGAGGGCGAACTCAGTGCGCTTGGTTTCGGCACTTATGGTTTTGCAGAGAGCGTTAACGAGATAACCCTGCATCCTCGGCCCGCTTCACGCAGAGTCACAGGCGATGTCGAAACCGATCATCCCCGTGGCCATGAGGCGTTGCTTCCTAGGGAAGCGGCCGTTGTCACACTGTGGAGTTGTCGTTCGGGTGGCGTACACCCGAGCACTACAGGATACACCGTCTCACGACGTGAGTTCCTCACGCCTTGCTACGCGCGACCACCGAAATTATTCACCCAAGCGGTTGCGCGAGCGCATGGCGCGCTCGGCTTCACGCTTGTCTTCGCGTTCGCGGATGGCCTGTCGCTTCTCGTACTCGCGCTTACCCTTCGCGACAGCGATCTCGACTTTGGCTCGCCCATCGGAAAAGTACAGCTTGAGGGGAACAAGGGTGTAGCCCCCCGCGGACACCGCATGCGAGATCTTGATGATCTCTTCCTTATGCAACAGCAACTTGCGCGTGCGCTTAGACGCATGGTTCGTCCAGTGCCCCTGTGAGTACTCGGGGATGTGCACCGCATCGAGGAAGGCTTCGCCCCCATCGATGTATGCGTAGCCGTCGCTGAGGTTCGCGCGCCCTTGGCGCAGAGATTTCACTTCGGTGCCGGTGAGTACCAGCCCGGCCTCGTAGGTCTTCTCGATCGCATAGTCGTGGTGCGCACGACGATTGGTCGCGATGACTTTCTCCCCGCGTTCCCTGGGCATGCGCACTCCTCGTGTCTCGATGCCGGTGTCGCGAAGGGCCGACACGGCAGCCCACCAGCATAGCAAGCGCCGATCTATGCGCGAAGCCACCTGCGAATCGCAAAGCCGGCAGACAATCCCGCCAACACGACGCCGATCACGATGAGCACGGGGATCACGAGCCAGGCTTCGTCCATCCCTACCCACGTGGTCACGAAATCGATGCGGGCGCGCAGGTATTGGTTGACGCCGAAGTGAACGCCGGCGATCACCGCACCGCTGGCAAGGATGGAACCGATGAGAGCTGCGAAGACGCCCTCCAGCACGAAGGGCAGTTGGATAAACCTGTTCGAGGCTCCCACGAGGCGCATGATGCCTAACTCGCGGCGGCGCGCGTAGGCCGACAGTCGGATGGTGGTGGCGATCAAGAGGACAGCAGCGATCAGCATGAGTCCAGCGATACCCACAGCGATGTACGTTGCCACGGTCAGTGCAGAAAACAACGGCTCTAGGTATTGGAGCTGGTCCTTGACCTGCTCGATACCCGGCCGACCGTTGAATGCCTCGAAGATGATGTCGGACTCGGTTTGATCGTTCAGATTGATCCAATAGGTCTGGTTCATCTGATCCGGCGTGATGACGCTTGCGTAGTCCTCACCGAGCAAGTCGATGACGTTCTGGTACGCCTCTTCCTGGGTCTCGAATCGAACATCCCGAATGCGTGAAGACAGTGCGGCGCTGTCGAGCGTCGCTTGCACTTCGTCGAGCTGTTCCTGTGTAGCCGCGCCGTCCGCGCAGGTAACCGCCTGCGAAATGTCGGTACACATGTAGATCGCCACCTGTGCCCGGTCTACCCAGAAGTCCCGCATAGTGCCGATCTGCATCTGCATGAGCATCGCGGCACCGACAAAAGTGAGCGAGACGAACGTCACCAAAACCACCGAAATGACCATGGACACATTGCGCCGGAGCCCCGAGAAGGCTTCCGACAGCACCAGAGCAAACCTCACGACGTCGGCCCCACTTCTTCTTCGGAGTCGCCGTCCGAGAGCCCCAGCTTGTCGACGAGTCCGAGCTCCGCAACGTCAAACGCTCCGGTATCGCCGCTGCGCGCGATGTCGGTCAGCGAGACGGGAGCAGTCGCGGGCGGAACCACCGCCGGAGGTGTCGCGTCCTCGTCGGCGCTCAGAGGTTCCACCGACGGCACGAGCTGATCGGACTCGGGAGGGAGTGGTTGATCGGATGCCGGAACGCTGGCCGCACTCGAATTCTGCCCCTCCGCGACCTCCCGCTGCACCTCGAGCACGGCAGTGAGCGCGGCCACGGCTGCAGCGCCGCGTTCGGCCACAGGTGCCAGTGAAGGCAATCCAGAAGTATCGCCGTACCCGCCGTGCCGTTCGTCGCGAACCAAGACCCCGTGACGCAGCTCGATCACTCGGCGCTGCATTTGATCGACGAACCCGGCTTCGTGCGTCGCCATCACCACCGTCGTACCGGACGCGTTGATACGCGCGAGCAACTGCATGATGTCGACCGAAGTGGCCGGGTCGAGGTTGCCTGTCGGCTCGTCCGCGAGCAACACCTGCGGGCGATTGACCAGGGCACGCGCGATCGCAACGCGCTGCTGCTCACCGCCGGAAAGCTCGTGCGGGAATCGCTTCTCTTTGCCGTCGAGCCCGACGAGCGCAAGCACTTCGGGCACCGCTTGCTGAATGAACCCACGAGAGGAGCCGATCACCTGAAGGGTGAACGCGACGTTCTGAAAGACCGTCTTGCTCGGGAGCAGTCGAAAATCCTGGAAGACCGCACCGATGTGTCGACGGAAGTACGGAACCTTTCGGTTCGACAGCGTGCGCAGATCACGCCCGAGCACGACAACACGCCCGTGAGTGGGCACGTCCTCACGCAGGATCAACCGCAGACAGGTCGACTTTCCCGATCCCGATGCCCCGACGAGGAAGACGAACTCACCGCGGAGCACCTCGAAGTCGACATCATGGAGTGCGGGCTTCGACGTGCCACGGTAGTGCTTAGTGACATTCTCGAACCGGATCATGGCCTATCGAGCCTAAGCGTGCATCGCACACATCGACCCTGCGACACCCGTCAGAGCGATCAATCCTCGGTCTTGCGCTTTCGCCACCGAATGCCGGCGGCGATGAATCCGTCAAGATCACCGTCGAAGACAGCGCCCGGGTTGTTGACTTCGTGCTCGGTTCGCAGGTCCTTGACCATTTGATAGGGGGCAAGAACGTACGACCGCATCTGATCGCCCCAGCTGGCCGTGATGTTTCCGGCGAGCTCCTTCTTGGTCGCCGCTTCCTGCTCTTTCTGCAGGAGCAGCAACCGCGACTGCAACACGCGCATGGCGGCCGCACGGTTCTGAATCTGTGACTTCTCGTTCTGCATCGATACGACGATGCCCGTCGGCAGGTGGGTGATGCGTACCGCGGAGTCGGTCGTATTCACCGATTGACCGCCGGGCCCCGAAGAACGGAACACATCGACGCGAATGTCCCCCTCGGGAATGTCGACTTCCTGGGCTTCTTCCATCAGCGGGATGACTTCCACTGCCGCAAACGACGTCTGGCGCTTACCGGCAGCACCGAAAGGGCTCATTCGGACCAAGCGGTGCGTTCCGGCCTCGACGCTCAGGGTGCCGAAGGCGTACGGGGCGTCGACCTCGAAGGTGGCCGACTTGATTCCCGCCTCTTCTGCGTAGCTCGTGTCCATCACCGTCGACGAGTATCCGTGCTGCTCGGCCCATCGCAAGTACATGCGCAGCAGCATCTCTGCGAAGTCCGCGGCATCCACCCCGCCTGCACCCGCACGAATGGTAATGACGGCGGGGCGCTCGTCGTACTCGCCGTCGAGAAGCGTCTGGACTTCGAGCTGTCCGATCACTCCTGTCAGTTCGGCCAGCTCTTTTCGCGCCTCGTCGACCGAGTCCTCGTCTTCCATCTCGTTAGCGAGCTCAACGAGCACCTCGAGGTCGTCGAGGCGCTGCTCGATCTCGGTGATGCGCTTGAGCTCCGCCTGGCGGTGACTGAGCGCGCTGGTGACCTTCTGCGCTTTTTCGACGTCGTCCCAGAGGTCGGGCGCACCAGCTTCTTCGCTCAGGCGAGCGATCTCGGCGTTGAGCGCCTCGACGTCGACGACCGACGTGATGTCGGCGAACGTGGAACGCAGGCCCTGGATATCGGCGGAAAGATCGAGCTCAAGCATGACACCCCAGACTAACGTGGAAACGTGCCCGACCATCGCGATCCCCTCAGAGCGCGGGAGGTGCTTTTCGGATTCGGCCCGATGGTCTATGGCCCCACGGTGCTCTTCGCCCTCGGTGAAGGCGCAATCCTCCCCCTCATTCCCGTCATCGCCGCGCGCCTGGGTGCAAATGTCGCCCTCGCGGCACTCGTCGCCTCAGCCCTGGTAGTCGGCCAACTCTGCGGGAATCTGCCCGCGGGGTGGGCGGTGGCGCGTTTCGGTGAACGCATCACCATGGCCACAGCCGGGTGCGTGGCCCTCCTCGCAGCATGCGCAATCGCGCTCGCGTCTTCGCTCGGAGTGTTCGCGCTCTGCGTGTTCGTCATCGGGTTCTGCGCGGCGGGCTTCGGCCTGGCGCGCCACTCGTTCATGACGACGCGCGTGCCGCTGACCTTTCGTGCACGTGCGCTCTCGCTCCTCGGCGGCACCTTTCGCCTGGGAATGTTCGTTGGCCCGTTCGTCGCCGCGGCATTGTTGGCGCTGTGGGGCGACGAGCGTGCGGCGATCTGGTTCTTCGCGGCGTGCTTGACGGCGACGATCGCACTCGTCCTCTTCGGGCCCGATCCGGAAGAACGCTTTGCTCCCCTCACGCATCGGCCGTCGAGTCCAGTACGAGAGGCGGATGCCACCACCGAAGACACCGGAGAAGTGGTCACCGGTTCCATCCCAACACAGGGGCGGGCCGGGGTGTTTCGAACGATGTGGCGGCACCGACGAATTCTGTCGCGACTGGGACTGGCGGCGGCGGCGCTGTCGGCGGTTCGATCCACGCGTCAACTGGTGCTTCCACTTTGGGGAGTTTCCATCGGTGTTGACGCGCAAACGATCGCGCTCGTCGTTGGCGTGTCCGGCGCGATAGATTTCGCGTTGTTCTACGCCAGCGGGCAAGTCATGGATCGGTTCGGTAGGTTGTGGGCCGCCCTGCCCGCGATGGTCCTCATGGGCGCGGGGCTCATCGCTCTCGCGTTCACGCACGACTCCGCGACCGCCGACATGTGGTTCGCGCTGTTCGCAGCCGTCCTGGCGGTGGGGAACGGCTTGTCGAGTGGCATCCTGCTCACCCTTGGCGCCGACCTCGCGCCCCAGGACGATCCGGCTCCCTTCCTCGGGTCGTGGCGCACGCTCACCGACGCCGGCGGCGCGCTGGCGCCCCTCGCTGTCTCGGCCCTCGCCGCGGCCATCTCACTGGCAGTCGCCACCGGAGCGATGGGCGCGGTCGCCCTAGTGGGGGCGCTGGGCTTCATACGCTGGATCCCGCGCTTCATTCAACGCTGACGCTGCGAGCCGGTAGGTGCGTGTGCGCGGTGACGCTCGACGGATGCTGGCGCGCGTCGCTCACCGACGGCATGATGGACTCACGCCTCCGAAAGGAACCTTCATGGGCAACAAGAAGGAAGTCTCCCCCGCAGGGCGCGTCGCACTCGGACTTATCGGGCTGGTCCAGGCGACGTTCGCGTTTCTCGCTTTCTGGGACCTGCGTCTGCGTGACGAGCGAGAGATCAACGGACCGAAGTGGGCATGGGTGCCCGCAATTCTCGTGAACTGGATCGGACCGGCGAGTTACTTCATTTTCGGTATCAAACGCTGACTGCGTGACTCGTCCGCCACGGGCGCCCTCAGCGCAGGACGGTGCGACTCGTGGCGGTGGACTCGAGGACGACACCTTCCGGCACGAAGAGCGTTGAGACCGGCGGATGCCACGTGGTGGTCACCGTCACCCGCGCCGAGACTCCGTCAGGTGTCGTCGCTGACGCGATCGCCGCAGCGTCATCGATCGCGGACAGCAGAGAAGTCGCCTCTGTGTGCACCCCGTCCGACGTGAGGATCGCCGCAGGCTCACCGTCTTTCACCACGAGCGTGAATGAGTCGGCGGCCGCCAGCGCCGCGGCATCCGCTGTCGCGTCCAGCCGCTTCTGCGCGAGATACAGGCTCGTCGCATCCACGCACACGAGAATCAGCACGATTGCGAGAACGGCGTACCCCAACGCCAAAATCATGACGCTACCGCCGTCATCGCTCGCGCTGTCAGACGGAGGGGTCGGAGCATAAATCACGACCCCACGCCCCAGAAGCGGGAGACCTTTTGGGCCGACGATGCCTCGACAGGAACGCTCGCTATCCGGTCCAGACCGAGCACCGGTGGCACGAGAGGCAGCGATACCGACGTACGGACGGTCACCACAACGGTCGCACCGGCAGAAGGACAGTCCGCGCTGGCCGGACGGCAGTGCAGAGCGATCTCGACTGCGCTGTCATCGATGCCGTACTCCTCCACGACCGCCGCGAGGATGCGGTCGGTGCGATCACGAGCCTCATCGCTGTCAGAACTGAGCGCGATCGCTCGGGCGATGTGGCGCGCACCTGCTTCGGCCCCGAGGCTCTGCCCCTGGATCGATCCGAGCGTGATGACGAGATATACCAGCGGCACCAACAGCACGAGACCGACGAGAATGAACTCGAGCACGGCGGCACCAGATTCGGAGTCAGTCGAAGGATTCGGCCGGCGCATGAGCGACAACCTCCAATGCGTTCGGAGCGCCGAACAGACCCACCAGCGGCAGGGTCGTCACGACATGGACTTCGATCGCGGCGAGCCCGAGAGTGCCCGTCTCACGAGCGGTGATGGTGTTGGCGTATTCCGCGCCCACCGTACGTGTGATGATCTGGCGGGTTCGCTCAGCGCCGTCCGCGAGGGACGTGTCAGCCAAGGCCGCGTGGTAGGCGCCTTCCACGGCCGCGTCATGCACCACGTTGCGTACGTAGACCGACAGCCCGAGCTGGAGGATTGCGAGGGTCAAGATCGTGAGTAGCGCTCCGACGAGCACGAACTCGACCGGACTCGAGCCCTCGTCGTCGTCCCCCCTGCGCCCTCCGCTCGTCATCGATCAGAACCCGGAAACGCTTTCGATCGCCTGCTCGAACAGACCCGCGAGCGCTGGGCCAGCGAGTGCCCAAATCACGACGACCAGTCCGGCGGTCATGAGCGTGATGAGCACCCATCCCGGCACGTCTCCCCGTTCGTCCTGAACGACCGTTGAGACGCGGTCGCGAAGCCGATCTGTGAGCCGATTAAGCAGCGAGTGGAACATTTCTCTCCTCCAATTGGGCAGGCGCAACCTGCGTCAGCCGACACCGAGCCTGAGCATGAAGATGCCGGGAAATACTGCGAATAGGACGCTCAGCGGCAGGATCACGAGCACCAGCGGAATCAGCATGTAGATCTCGTTTTTTCCCGCTCGCTCGATAAGAGATCGCTTCGCCTCTTCGCGTGCGTCCAGCGCTTGCGCGTGAAGAACCTGAGCCAAAGGCGCGCCGCGGTCAATCGCTGACACGAGATGGTCGACACTTCGTGACACTGCGGGCACGTCAAGGTTCGTCGACATCTCCGTCAGTGACGTCGACAGTGGCGAACCCGTGCCCACTGCCAAAACCGTCGCGCGCAGCTCGCGGGTGAAGTCACCGGTTCCCATTGCACTGACGCGTCGGAGCGAATCAAGGATGCCTTCGCCCGCCGACAGACACAGAGCCAAGAACTCGAGGATGGTCGGGAGTTCCTCCTCGATGCGCGCCGCGCGCATGCGGGCGGCACGCGAGAGCAGCATGTCGCACGCGAGAAAACCCGCAACGCCGCCGACCCCTGCGAGCAGCCACGTTGCAACTCCGCCTCTCCCCGCGAGGGTCAGCGCGACCGCTCCCGCGGCACCGGCGCCCGCCCCGCCAAGTGCCCACACGAGCTGCTGACCGCGAAACACCGAAACATCGGGTGCACGACCGGCACGCCGGAGACGGCGTGCGAGCGCGTCATCGCCGCCCACCAGGCGAGCGACGTGATCACGTAGGCGCAGCCAGACGGCGTCGGCGCCCACAACCGGAGTCGCCACGGGAGCGATTCCTCGGGGGTCTGTGACATCGCGCACGTACGGAGCGAGCCTGCGAGACAGCGACGGGGCACCCCAGCGGGGCGCACGTGACACCACCAAACAGACGCCCAGGCCAAGGGCGGTGCCGAGGACGACCGCGTATGCCAACGAGGTGAAGTCGATCATGCGAACCACCGCTTCGCTTCCGGGAGCCGCCCGATGGCGATCATGACCCGATAGGCGACGAAAGACACGGCGGCGCCGACGATGACCAACACCACGCCCTCGGGGCTGCCGTACGCTCGCACGCCCTCAGGACGGGTAGCCAGCAACAGGAGAATCACCCATGGGGCTGTCACGCCCAGGATCGCCGCGCCACGCACCCACGACTGTCGCGCCTCCACTTCTGATCTCAGTGTTGCGTCGGCCCGCACCGACGCCGCCAGTGCCCTCAGCACACCGCTCAGCTCGGAGCCGCCGACTTGGCGCGCCATCCGCAACGTCTCAACAATGCGGTCAGCTACCGGGTCAGCGAGCGCGGACTTCAGCCGCAAGGCGGCAGAGTCGAAGTGACCGGATGCCGCGATGTCGCGCGCGAATCCGGCAAACGCTGGCCGCAGCGCGGCTGGGGACGATGAAGCCAACGCACTCACCGCATCCGGGAGGGACATGCCGGCGCGCACTGACGCGATCAACAAATCGCAGACGTCGGCCCACAGCGCACGCCGAGAGGCGATGAGTCGCGTGCGCCGCGCGCGCAGCCAGACGACCGGCGCGCTCGCCCCGGCGCATGCGGCCAGCACAGCGAGGGCGGGCACCTGTGTCAGGAGCCACACGGTAGCGGCTGCACACGCGGCAAGCATGGCGCAGGCAACTCTGATCGCCGCTGGCGATACCCGTGGCAGACCTGCGTCCTCCAGGAGGCGAGCCAGGCGATGCGGAGGTGTGTTCCGCTCGACAGCTGATGCTCTAACGGGCCACAACCACGGTGATGCGATCAACAACAGGCCTGCACCCAAGAGCGCTCCCCACAGCACGATCATGCTGACTCCGCTCGGAATAGCGTACGAGCCAAGATCGCCGAGCCATCCGTGCGCTCGGGCGCGATGATCTCCGCGAGTCGGCGGCTCCCGTCCACGCTCCGTTCGACATGTGCCACGAGATCCACCGACGCTGCAACAGCCGGGACAACGAAGGCGGAATCAATGTTGCGGCCCGCCAACAGTGGGAGCGACGCCAGTTTGCCGAGAGCATCGCGAGCGCTGTTCGCGTGAATCGTCGCTGCTCCCGGCACGCCTGTGTTGAGCGCCAACAGCAGGTCAAGAGCCTCCGCGTCACGCACCTCCCCGACGACCAGCCGGTCGGGACGCATGCGCAGCGCTTCTTTGACGAGCCGTCGTAGCGACACCTCGCCTGTGCCTTCGAGGCTGGGCTGGCGCCCTTGCAACGAAACGATGTCGGTGGCGGCAATGGCCAACTCAAAGGTCTCTTCTACGGTGACGATGCGCGTTCCAGGTGCACATGCAGAGAGCATCGCGCTCAAGAGAGTCGTTTTGCCCGCGTGCGTAGCCCCGGAGACAAGCACGGACTTCCCTGCGGCCATGGCATCCACCAGGATCCGCGCGGCGATGGGCGGGACCGCGCCGATCGCGACGAGACGATCCATGTCGCCGAATTGCGGCAGGAACTTGCGAACGTTGACCGCCCAGTGCCGGCGGGTAATGTCAGGAATGACCACATGAAGTCGAGAGCCATCGGGCAACGACGCATCCACGAACGGCTGCGAGAGGTCTACCCGACGACCGCTCGAATGCAGCATCCGCTCCACCAGGTCACGCACGACTGCATCCGTGAGCGTGAGCGGCACGCGTTCGGGTACACCACCCCGTGCGACAAAGATCCGGTCAGGCGCGTTAATCCACAACTCCTCGACGGATGGGTCGTCGAGGAACTGCTGCAGCGGACCGTATCCGGTGACGCTGGCCAGCACATCTCGCACGCACGCGGACTCGTCGTCCACGGGGGCAAGCCCACGCGCGAGGGCGAAGTCGTTGTGTCGGCGCACTTCGCTCCACGCGATCTGCGCAGCAACGTCACGGTCGCGCGTGAGGTCGGCCTGCTCCAACCGGAGCCGCTCGCGCACGCGTTCGGCGACCAATGCCGTGGGTGCGTCTGCCGGAGTCACTCCAGCATCTTGACAACTGGGCGAACGTGCCACTGAAAGTTATCCACAGCACACCGACCAGCGACGTAGCAGCCCTCGGGGGGTCAGCCCCCGGAACACCGTGTCTTCGCGACCATTAGACTGTTCTCACTCGCGGGAGTGGTGAAATTGGCAGACACGCAGGATTTAGGTTCCTGTGCCTCCGGGCGTGTGGGTTCAAGTCCCACCTTCCGCACGAGCTTGGTCGCTCACCGTAGCCGAGCAGTATCCGCCGCAGCATCCGACGGGACACCCCATCGTGCACCACATTGCACTCATCCCCTGGCTTGACCCAGAAACGATCATCGCTGCGGCGGGTCCATGGGCTCTTGCGGTGGTGTGCTTCATCGTCTTTGCCGAGACGGGACTCCTCGTAGGGTTCCTCCTTCCCGGTGACACTCTGCTGATCATCTCGGGCCTTCTCACCCACACCAGCAATGTCTTCGGGCTCAATATCTGGTGGGTCTCGCTACTGATCGGCCTCTCCGCGTTTGTCGGCGGCGAGGTGGGATACCTCATCGGCCACAAAGCGGGCCCAGCGATCTTCGAGCGCAAGGAATCCGGCCTCTTCAGCGTGAAAAACGTCGAGCGGACCAATGCGTTCTTTGAGCGCTTCGGCGGCCTCACGATCATCCTGGCAAGGTTCGTTCCGATCGTCCGCACGTTCGCCCCCGTGGCCGCCGGTGTCGGTCACATGCACAAGGGGCGTTACACACTCTTCAACCTGATCGGCGCCGTGCTCTGGGGTTTCGGGTTGACGATGGCAGGGTATCTGCTGGGTTTCATCCCGCCGGTCGCGTGGTTCGTGCAGCAGTACATCGATCTGATCCTGCTCGTCGCGGTGGGGGGTACCGCGGTCGTGACCCTGTGGCACTACCTCGCCGAACAACGCAAGGCTCGCAACGCCGCCGCAGCCGGAGAAGACGTCGTCACCGACGAGGACGAAGCCGCCGACCTCGTCCTCGACGCGGACGTGTTCGAGCGCGGGCCCGAACGCGACGACGAGCGCTGACCGGAGTCAGGCAGACGCCGACTTTTTCACGCTCTTCGTAGCCGAGGGGTCGGATTCGCTCGACGCATCGTTCTTGCGTGCCGCACGCGAACGCTCGACGCTGGCTCGTAGCGCGTCCATGAGATCGATCACTTCGGCACCGGCATCCGACTCTTCGTGTGTTCCGAACGTCGCGGACGTGTCGAGGGCGTCTCCTTGCTCGAGTTTGGCATCGATCAGGGTGCGTAGCTCTTGCTGATACTCGTCGGTGAACGCCGACGGGTCGAAATCGCTCGAGAAGCTCTCCACCAGAGACGCCGAAAGCTCAAGCTCTTTCGCCGAGATGCGCACGGACTCGTCCAACGACGGGAAGGCCGCGTCACGCACTTCGTCGGCCCACAGGAGCGTCTGAAGGACGAGAACCTCACCGCGCACCCGCAATGCCGCCAACCGGGTCTTCTGCCGCAGCGAAAACCGAACGATAGCCGTGCGGTCGGTCTGCTCGAGCGTCTTGCGCAGCAGCACGTATGCCTTGGGCGACGCCGAGTCGGGCTCAAGGTAGTAGGCCTTGTCGAGCGTGAGGAGATCCACCTGCTCGCTGGGGACGAACTCGACCACATCGATCTCACGCGACCGCTCCGACGGCAAAGACGCGAAATCGGACTTGGTCAAGATCACCGTGCGCTCGCCGTCGTCGTAGGCGCGGTCGATCTCCTGGTAGGGAACCACTTCACCGTCCAGCTCGCAGATTCGCTGGTAACGGATGCGCCCACCGTCGGCCGCGTGCACCTGGTGCAGCGACACATCATGATCTTCGGTGGCCGAGTAGACCTTCACCGGCACGTTGACCAGACCGAACGTCAGCGCACCCTTCCATATCGCCCTCATCACACCAGTACACACCTGTCACAGCCTTCGTGACTAGTGGCTGTGCCGCCACAGAAGTGAACGGCACTAATCTGGGCGCATGTCGTCGCCGGATGCCGCTGCCGAACAGCTCGTTCGGATTGACGGCCGACGCCTGAGGCTGACGAATCTCGACAAGGTCATGTACCCCGCCACGGGTACCACCAAGGGCGAGGTGATCGACTACTACACACGAGTGGCACCCGTGATGATTCCGCATCTCATCGGCAGACCGGTGACGCGGAAGCGCTGGCCGGAGGGTGTCGGCACGGCCGAACAGCCGGGTCCGTGGTTCTTCGCGAAGGACCTTGAGCAGGGCGCACCATCTTGGATTCGCCGGTTGCCGATCCCCCACTCGACGGGGACTAAGCACTACCCCCTGGTCGGCGATGTCCCCACACTCGTGTACCTCGCGCAGGTGGCCAGCCTCGAACTGCACGTGCCGCAATGGCGGTTCGACTCGCAGGGTGAGAAGGGTCCGCCCGATCGGCTCGTGCTCGATCTGGATCCCGGGCCGGGCGTCGGCCTCGTCGAGTGCGCTCAGGTCGCGCGATGGGCGAAGGACATCCTTCTGGGGATGGGGCTGGACCCGTATCCGGTCACGAGCGGCAGCAAGGGCATCCATCTGTATGCGCCACTGCCGCTCGCATACACGAGCGAGCAGGCATCCCAGGTCGCGAAAGAGCTCGCCCGATCGCTCGAAGCCGATCATCCGGACCTCGTCGTCAGTCAGATGACGAAAGCCTCACGGCCGGGCCGCGTCTTCATCGACTGGAGCCAGAACAACGCCGCCAAGACGACTATTGCCCCATACTCGCTTCGCGGCCGGGCCACGCCCACGGTCGCGGCACCACGCACGTGGGGAGAACTCGACGATCCCGCCCTCGCGCACCTGACGCTGGATGCCGTACTCCGCCGTGTTGACGAGTCCGGCGACCCGCTGGCGGCGCTCGGCTTCCATGCCGGTGGGCGTGCAGATGCCCACGGCCCCCTGGCGACGTATCTGTCGAAGCGAACCGCCGGGCGAACGCCCGAGCCCATGCCGCACAACGCCTTGGGACACGTCGCAGCACCCACCGCGGACCCCCGGCCGCGCTTCGTCATTCAGGAACACCACGCTTCGCGACTTCACTGGGACCTGCGACTCGAACATGACGGAGTACTCGCGAGTTGGGCTGTGCCCAAGGGCATACCCGAGACAACGACACGCAATGCTCTGGCCGTAAAGACCGAGGATCACCCGATGGAGTATCTCGATTTCTCCGGAGTCATCCCCGACGGTCAATACGGCGCGGGCGTCATGTCGATCTGGGACACGGGTCGCTTCACGCTCGAGAAGTGGCGCGATGACGAGATCATTTTCGTCGCGGAAGGCCAGCCGGGCGGGCCCCTGGGGAGGGTCAGGCTCGCACTCATCCGGACCGACGGCGTAGGCGAGAAGTCGACGTGGTTGTTGCATCGGATGAAGTCGGATGCCGGCGCAGCCGCCCCTGCGCGCACGCACCCCACCCCCGTGCCGGCAGAAAGCGCTCCCCCACCACCATGGGGGGACGTACGCCCCATGCTGGCAACCGCCGCCACACCGGGGATTGCCCGCGCGACGGCCGAACGGTGGCGGCGAAGCTCCGGGGCGAGCTGGGCAGAAATCAAATGGGACGGGATTCGCGCCATCGGGCTCTGGAGCGGCGGGGAACTGGCGCTGCTCACCCGAAATGGCAATGACGTGACGGCAACGTATCCCGATCTCACTGCCGTCCCGCTGGGCCTGGGCGCCGTCCCCGCCGTTCTCGACGGCGAAATCATCGCAACCGACGAGAAGGGGCAGCCGAGTTTTACGCGCCTGCAGTCGCGCATGAACCTGAGCAACCGCCACGCGATCAGCCGCGAGGCCGCCCGCACGCCCGTGCGCTACTACTTGTTCGACCTGCTCTCTCTCGACGGACGCGACACCGCTTCGCTGACTCTCGCGCAACGCCGGTCACTGTTGGAACAGTTCGTCGCTGATGCGAAGGCTCCGATCATCGTCCCGCCGGTGTTGGAGGACGTCGATGATGCACTGGCCGCTGCCGACCGATTCGGGCTCGAAGGTGTCATGGTGAAAAACCCTGCGTCTCGCTATCAGCGCGGCATCCGCTCGTCAGATTGGCTCAAGGTCAAGCGCACCAAGACGCAGGAAGTGGTGATCGGGGCAATCCGCCCCGGAAAGGCACATACCATCGGCTCGCTCTTGGTCGGCATCCCAGACGGCGTGGGCATTCGCTATGCCGGGAGGGTGGGATCGGGCTTCTCAGACGCCGAGCTCGGTCGGCTCCGCACGCTCCTTGAGCCTGTGCGCTCCGACAGCAACCCATTCCACGGTGTGCCGGCAACGGACGCATCGGATGCGCGGTGGGTTCGAGCGGAGTTCGTGGGCGAAGTCGAGTACGCCGAGATCACGCCGGCGGGCATGCTCAGACACGCCCGCTGGCGCGGCCTGCGCCCGGACAAGTCCGTGGACGACGTACGTCGGGAGTAGCTCACGCGTGGGCATCGTGTTCGACGTGCCCGGCCGGTTCGAGTTGAAAGGTCGAATGCTCCACGTCGAAATGCGAAGCGAGGCACTCCTGCAGCCGACTCAACACCGCGGGAGCATGACCGTGCTCCCACACCTCATCGGCGACGACCACGTGCGCGCTGAATACCGGCGCACCGCGCGTGAGTTGCCACACGTGGACATCGTGGCAATCCACCACGCCCTCCGTGGTCAGAATGTGCTCCCGGATCTCACCGACCGCAGTACCCGAGGGCGCTGATTCCGCCAGGACATGGACGACTTCGCGAAGCAGCCCGATCGCCCGCGGGACGATCATCGCCGCAATCGCCAGCGAAGCGATCGCGTCGGCTTGAACCCAACCGGTAAGCACGATGACAACAGCCGCAATGATCACTGCCAGCGAGCCGATGAGATCACCCAGGACTTCCAGATACGCGCCGCGCACGTTGATGTTGGTCCGCTGCGCCGCGCTGAGCAGCCACATCGCCACGGCATTGGCGCCGAGTCCCACAACAGCCACCACGAGCATGAAGCCGCCCTCGACCTCGACAGCAGCCGGAGAGACCAGCCGGGAGATCCCTTCAACGGCAACCCACACCGACAACACGATCAGGATGATCGCATTCACGAGAGCTCCGAGAACCTCTGCACGCTGGAACCCGAACGTGTTGCGCTCCGTCGCCGGGCGAGCAGCGATCGCGCTGGCGACCAGTGCGATGACAAGCGCCGCGGCATCGGTGAACATGTGCACCGCGTCGGCGAGCAGCGCAAGAGACCCAGAGACAATCGCGCCGATGATCTGCGCCGCCATGACCGTCGCCGTTATTGCCAGCGAAAGGGCAAGAAGCCGCCGGTTGCTGGAGTGACGGATGCCGCGAGGTGCGTGGTCGTGCATGCCCCAAGGCTATGCGCGCGAGGGCTGTGAGAGACCCCGTGTCGACTAGTCGGGAATGAGTGTGATTCTCAGCGTCAGTACTCAGAGATCGGCGAGGAGCGGACCCAGTGCGACGAACGCTCGCGCGCGATGCGACTGCGCATTCTTGTCCTCGGCGGTCCACTCTCCCACCGTTCGCGGGGACCCACCTTGCCCGTCCGGGATGAACACCGGGTCGTAACCGAAGCCGCCCGCCCCCGATGGTTCGGTCGCAAGCATGCCCGGCCAGATGCCTTCGACGACGTGCTCCGTGCCATCAGGCGAGACCAACGCGATCGTCGAAACGAACTGCGCAGCGCGATGCTCCTCAGCGATGTCAGAGAGTTGGTCAAGGAGGAGCGCGACGTTTGCGGCGCCGTCTTTGGCGTGCCCCGCCCAGTACGCCGAGAAGACGCCGGGTGCACCGCCGAGCACATCGACGCAGATCCCGGAATCATCGGCCAGCGCAGGAAGTCCCGTGTGCGCAGCGGCCGCGCGGGCCTTGATCAGGGCGTTCTGAGCGAATGTGATCCCGTCCTCGACGGGTTCGGGCCCGTCATACGCGACCACCTTCAGGTCCGGCCGAGTCGCCGCAACGATCGCCTGGAACTCGGCCACCTTGTGCGCGTTGTGCGTCGCCAAGACAACCGCACGAGACGATGTCGGCTCTGTCACGGTCACTCCCCCGCAGCGGCCAGAGAAGCGACCTGGATGTCGCGCAGCTGCGCACAGCCGTTCACGCCCAATTCGAGCAGCGCATCGAGTTCGCGCTTGTCGAACGGCGCGCCTTCCGCCGTGCCTTGCACTTCGACGAACAGTCCGCGACCGGTGACAACCACGTTCATGTCCGTCTCGGCGCGCACATCTTCGACGTAGGCGAGGTCGAGCATCGGCTCCCCATCGATGATGCCGACCGATACCGCAGAGACCGAGTCAATGAGCGGGGTGGCTTTCTGCCCGATGAACTTCTTCGACCGCCCCCACTCGATGGCGTCCACGAGCGCCACATAGGCCCCCGTGATCGCAGCGGTTCGAGTGCCGCCATCCGCCTGCAACACATCGCAGTCGATGACGATGGTGTTTTCACCCAGTGCCTTCGTATCGACCACGGCACGCAGAGCGCGGCCGATGAGTCGCGAGATCTCGTGCGTCCTGCCGCCGATCTTGCCGCGCACGGCCTCGCGATCGTTGCGCGAGTTCGTCGCTCGCGGAAGCATCGCGTACTCCGCGGTGACCCAGCCCTTCCCCTTGCCGGTGAGCCAGCGCGGAACCCCGTTGGTGAAGGATGCCGTGCACAGAACCTTGGTGCCCCCGAACGAGATCAAGGCCGAACCCTCCGCGTGAGCGCTCCACCCCCGCTCGATCGTGATCTCTCGCAGGTCGTCGGTTGCGCGGCCGTCTGCGCGGACAATGTCGCTCATGTCTCTCCTCGGTGGGTTCTTCGGTACTCAGTTCACGACAGCGGCTGTGCGCTGCGAACGGGAAGATCGATGGCGCCCGTCTGTACGAGCTGGACGTCACGCACCTCACGGCCCATCAGCCTGTGGGCAAGGCGGACGAAATCGTCTGCCGAGGTCCCGGTGGCCTCGTAGATGTGGCGGGGCGTGGCATCCGGTCCTGCGAGAAGATCTCGCGAAACCAGCTGGCGATACACGTCTTTGGCTGTCTCGCTGTCACTTGAGACCAAACTGACGTCCGGTCCCATCACGTAGCTGATCGCCCCCTCGAGGAACGGGTAGTGCGTGCAGCCGAGTACGAGCGTGTCAACCCCGGCGTGTCGCAAAGGTGAAAGGTACTCCTCCGCGACAGTCAGCACTTCGGCAGACCCGGTGACACCGTCTTCGACGAACTCGACGAACCGCGGGCACGCTTGCGCGAACACGGTGAGGCGCTCATTCACCTCGAGCATGTCCTGATACGCGCGAGAACCGATCGTGCCAACCGTGCCGATGACGCCGACCCTTCCGTTGCGCGTGGTCGACATCGCCGTACGCACGGCCGGGCCAATGACCTCGACCACCGGGACGTCATAGCGCTCCCGCGCGTCGCGCAGCATCGCCGATGAGGCAGTGTTGCATGCAATAACGAGCATCTTCACACCCTGATCGACGAGGGTGTCGAGGATCTCCAGCGAGTACCGACGCACGTCGGCGATGGGCTTCGGACCGTAGGGCGAGTGCGCCGTGTCTCCGATGTACACCAGTGATTCTTGTGGCAACAGCGCCGAGATAGCCCGCGCGACAGTGAGGCCACCGACTCCGGAGTCGAAGATTCCGATGGGGGCGTCATTCACGATCACTCAGCCTACGCCAGCGTCAGTAGGCTTTCGCTATGAGCGCCGCGCCCGTGAGCACTGCCCTGTATACCGACCGCTATGAACTGACCATGCTGGGCGCAGCCCTGCGCGATGGCACCGCCCAGCGGCGGTGCGTGTTCGAGGTGTTCGGGCGTCGCCTGCCCGGGGGCCGGCGGTACGGCGTGGTCGCCGGCACCGGGCGCCTCCTGTCGTTGATCCGCGACTTCCAGTTCGGTGAGGATGAACTCCGCTTTCTGGCCGACGAGAAGGTGGTGGATGCCGAGACCCTGGCGTTCCTGGAGAACTACCGTTTCACCGGCTCGATCACGGGGTATCGCGAGGGCGAACTCTACTTTCCTGGTTCCCCTGTGCTCGTTGTGGAGGGTACCTTCGCCGAGGCAGTCGTGCTTGAGACCCTCGCACTGAGCGTGCTCAATCATGACTCGGCCATCGCTACCGCCGCAGCGCGCATGAGTGTGGCAGCGGGTGAGCGTCCTCTCGCTGAGATGGGTTCGCGACGCGCCGGAGAGGAGTCTGCGGTAGCTGCGGCACGCGCCGCCTACATCGCAGGATTCGGCGCCACCTCGAATCTTGAAGCCGGGCGACGGTGGGGCATCCCCACGATGGGAACCGCCGCGCACGCCTGGACGTTGCTCCACGACTCGGAGGAGGACGCCTTTCGCGCGCAGATAGCTGCGCTCGGCGTGGAGACTACCCTGCTCGTCGATACGTACGACACGCGCACAGGCGTCGATACCGCGATCCGTGTGGCAGGGACCGAACTCGGTGGCGTGAGGCTCGATTCCGGCGACCTTCCCTCTGTTGCCTCGGCCGTTCGCGAACAACTCGACCACCTCGGTGCCACGCACACCAAGATCACCGTCACCAGCGACCTCGACGAGCACGCCATCGCGGCACTTGCCGCCTCGCCGGTCGACTCGTACGGCGTGGGAACGTCCGTGGTCACGGGGGCAGGGAGCCCGACGGCCGGGATGGTTTACAAGCTGGTGGCACGCGAGGATCCCGCCGGCGGCTGGGTGTCAGTCGCCAAGGCATCAACGAACAAGGCGTCCCATGGCGGACGGAAATCCGCGTTCCGCACCTTGGAAGGCGGCACCGCGACCGGAGAACTGATCCTGGTCGCGTCGGCCTTCGAGTCCCTCGCTTCGCCGGACGCACCCGAAGGCGCCCGCCCGCTTCATCACGCGCTGGTGCGCTCCGGTGAGGTGATCACCGACTTCGAGGGGCCATCGGGCGTGCAGGCAGCGCGCGATCACCATCGCGCGGTTCGGCGAGAGCTGCCCCTGCGCGGGCTTGCGCTGAGCCGTTCCGAGCCGGCCCTACCGACCGTGTACGTCGACGTCGATATGGAGGGTCAGCCGCCGAGCGACTCGTAGATCTCTTTACACGTCGGGCACACCGGAAACTTCTCGGGGTCGCGGCCCGGAGTCCACTTCTTGCCGCACAGCGCCCGCACCGGCTTTCCCGTGAGAGCGGACTCGAGAATCTTGTCCTTCTTCACATAATGCGAGAAGCGCTCGTGGTCACCGGGTTCGATGTTCTCTTCTTGGATGAGCTCTTCGAGCTCTCGGTCGAGGGTGGCCAAGCCGCCCTGATCGGGGCTGTCGAGGGGGGTGCTCATGCCGTCAGTGTACCCGTGACTCAGGCCGGTTGGGGCGCGGAATGGGTCGTGCACAGACGATCACGTCGCTTCGGCGAACTCCATCAGGCGACCGCTGCGTCGTTCGAAGACGGCCGCGCCGATGGCGACGCCGAACACCAACGTTCCGCACCCGATACCGACCCCGCCCCACAGGGCACGGTCTGCAGACGTGGGGTCCTCGATGGCGAGCCATGACCACCAGAACACCGGGGCACTCAACAGCAGAACGCCGAGCAGCACCATCCCCTGCGACAGGAACGGCGTCGAACCGGTACGCGCCGGCTGACGAAACGGGCTATCACCGGGGCGCGAAACCGGGTACGGGGCTGCCGCCGATGCGATGCTCGACAAGCCGAGACCCGTGAGGAACAGGCACGCGCACAGCCCGATCATGGCAGGAAGAATTGACCAACGACCGTGCAACGACACAGCGATCGGGATCGCTACCGCCAACGCGGGTGTGCCGATGAGAAACACCGGCACCAGTCGCCCGACGCGGTCAGCCAGACCGCGCACGCCGCTGGCGAAGTGCATCCACACGGCCGTGGAGTCGTAAGCCACGTCGTTGTGCACGAGCCAACCGAGGAACAGAGCCGCGAATGGCACCGGCACAAGCGCAACCGTTTCGGGCGCCACGCCCGCCACGAGTAGCGGCACCGTGGTCGCCGCCGCGGCGACCGGGATCACCAGCAAATTCATGAGGTAGCGCTGATCGTTGAGCCAATACAGCAGACTCCGTGCGGCGATGGCGCCGCCGGGCGTTCCGGGCGCAACTGCGAACCAACCGAGGCCGCGCCGCTCGCGCACCGCGAGTGGGCGCTCTGTGGTCGTGAGCGTACGCCGCACGAGCAAGACCCACAGCGCGACCAAGACGACGATTGTGGCGAGCGCGACGAGGATCGCTGTGGTCGAGGCGGGGTTTCCCACGACGATGAGACCGGGATAAGCCCATGCCGCACCCAGCGGGGTGATCGCCAGCAACTGGACGGCTTCAGAGAGCTGCGATGGGACAATCCCTTCCCATTCCAGCGAGGACAAGAAGACTCCCGCGGGCACCACCACGATGATGATGAGCAGGAGGAAAAGCCCTGTCAGTTCACGGGACTGCCGCTCCTTCAAAAACAGAGACGCCGCAGCCAAGCAGACGCGAGCTGCGAGCGAGCAGGTGATCACGCCAAGCGCCCCGCCGATCACGGTCGTCGCCACGGGCGCGCCGAACGACGACCACATGACCCCGGTGCTGATCGCCAGGGCTGCCAGTGCGATGACCGGAACGCTGATCATGCCGGCCATAGCGAGAGCACCCGCAAGAGGACCGGGTGCCGGCCCGACCACGGCGAATCGTCGGGGGTCGAGCGGGTCGCTTGCCGCGCCGATCAAAGGCGACAAGGCGAACCCCACGGTCGCCGCCGAGCCAGCCAGCACCGTCACCGTGAGTGCCACTTCCACCGGCGAGTCGCGCAACGACAACAAAGCCCAGCACCCGGCGGCCGTCGCACCGGCAACCACAAGGTATTGCACAACCGTACGGCTCACATCGACGATGTCACCGCGGAACGCACCGACCAGCAGCGCAAGCCTCAGTCGGAGAACGTGTGCAACCACTCCAGGCCCTCCACGTCACTGAGCCCGCCGGCCAACTCGACGAATCGCTGTTCGAGCGTCAGCTCTCCTCGCACCTCATCAACGGTGCCTTCTGCAAGAACCTGCCCCGCGACGATCACCGCGACTCGGCTGCACATGCGCTCGACCAATTCCATGCCGTGGCTCGACAGGATGACCGTGCCACCGTGCGCGACGTACGTGTTGAGAATGTCGATGATCACCGCGCTGGAAACCGGGTCCACAGCCTCGAACGGCTCATCCAAGACCAAGAGGCGCGGCGAGTGGATCAACGCGCCGGCCAGCATGACCTTCTTCAGCATGCCGGCGGAGTAGTCCGACACCACACGCCCGAGGGCGTCGGTCAGATCGAACGCGCGAGACAGATCGGCCGTGCGGCTCTCTGCGACGGCCGGTTTGAGCCCGCGCAGCACGCCGTAGTAGTAGAGAAGCTGCCGGCCGGTCAGGCGATCGAAAGTCCGCAGCCGATCGGGCAGCACGCCCATCAACTGCTTGACTCCGCGGGGATCGGATGCCGCGTCCAACCCAGCAACTCGAATACTGCCCTTATCGGGGGCAAGAAGTCCGGCGATCATCGACAGCGTCGTCGTCTTGCCAGCGCCGTTCGGCCCAACGATTCCATAGAACGAACCCGCGGGGATGGTGAGGTCGATCCCATCAACTGCGGCGACATCACCGAAGCGCTTGGTGACGCCTCTCAGCACCAGCACATCCTCACCGGACGCTGCCTGCTGCTCAAACACGCCGTCCACCTCGACCAAGGCGGGCGCCGATCCCGTCGAAGAATCATCAGGCTCAGGCTCAGGCTCAGGCTCAGGCTCAGGCTCAGGGCTGACGAGTTCCCCGTCCGAGACGGCCGGATCGGGATCGGCCGCGTCATCGCTGGAGGGTGACGGTTGCGCCCATGCCGGCAGGGGCGGCTTGGGCGGGATGATCAACCCGGCGTCTGTGTCCGTGTCAGCATCCGAGCTCTCTTCCCCGACGGCGGGGTCCTCGGGGGCGCCCGAAACAGACGGCCGGGACGGACCTGACTTCTGCTTGATCAATCGCCCTGCGGCTGCAGAAAGCCGGACGATGGGCGCGGAGACAGTCGAATCCGTCTCTTGCGGATCACGGTCATTCGGCGCCGGCAGAGATGCTGTCATCGATCCAACCTACCAAGCAAGGCAGACAGCACGGTAAGGCAGTGTGGGCGAACAGCGAATACTCAGCACATCACGAATCCGCAACAGCCGGGAGAATTTCTGGTCCTTCCCAGCCCCACTCGCTACCATGAGATCGGCACGAAGGGGTGTCCCGTCGGTTAACCGACGATGAACCGCCCACTTTCAGGAGCAGACTTTGACCCTTCAGACCATTATCCTCGCCGCAGGCATGGGTTCGCGACTCGGTCGCGCTTTGCCCAAGCCCCTCACTGAGCTGAGCGACGGTCGCAGCATCATGCGGCAGCAGCACGACAACATCCGCGCCGCGTTCGGCTCGGACGCAAAAATCACGACCGTCGTCGGATACCGCGCGGAGTCGATCGTTGACGCGTTTCCCAACGTCGACTACGTGTACAACGACCGCTACGACCAGACCAACACATCGAAGAGCCTGCTGCGCGGGCTGGCCAACACCGGCCGTTCCGGCGTGCTCTGGATGAACGGCGACGTCGTTTTCGACCCGCGGGTACTCGGGCGGGCGATCGCCCACATCGAGGCAGACCAATCGTTCGTCACCGTCAACACGTCGAAGGTCAGCGACGAAGAAGTCAAGTACACCGTCACCGCCGACGGACACATCGACGAGCTGTCGAAGACCGTCGAGCGTGGCATCGGCGAAGCCGTCGGGATCAACTACATTTCCTCGCGCGACAAGCGGGCGTTCATGCGCCAGTTGACCCGGGTAGGTGATCAGGATTACTTCGAGCGCGGATTGGAACTGGCCATCGCCGAAGACGGCGTGCGCGTCGTGCCGCTGGACATCTCGGATCTCTATGCGGTCGAGATCGACTTCGCGGAAGATCTCGAGCGGGCGAACCTCTTCGTCTGAGGTCGCGCGGCTTCGCCCGCGTCAGGCGCCAAGAACGACGTCGTCATCCTCCGCGTCATCGTCGAGATCGTCCTCGATCTCCTCTTCTTCGTCCTGACCGTGCCAGCGTTCCCACTCGGACATCAGCCGAGCCACAGCGTCATGGAATCGCCGTGTCGCTGCGCCGGGGGTGGTGTCACCGAAGTAGTGAGACACCCACGTATGTAGGGTGGCCTGAGCGTTCTCGTCGTCGAGAACCCGATCAATCTGCGTCGTGACGTCCTCGGCGTCGGCCGCATCGAGCCATTCGCACTCCGACAAGTAGCCGTGCGTATCGATGAGCGCGGCGGGATCGGTGGGCCGCGCGATCAGCAGCGGCTTGTCTGCCGCTAACCGGTCGTACACCATCGCAGAAATGTCAACGATGGCGACGTCGGCAGCGGCGAGCTGCCACCCAAGATCGGGGCCATCATCGAAGACGTGTTGTGCGCTCGGATCCGCTGTGTTCGCCGCCGCGAGCGACGCGATGATCCGTTGGTTCGCGGCGCCATACGCAGCATTCACCACCCCTGAACGAGGGTGGGGACGATAGATCACGCGATAGGTGCCTGCGCGCAACAGCGCCGAGATCAATGCCTCGCCGTGGGACGCGATCGACCCGTAGTGAGCGGACGGGCGATCCCCCTCCCACGTGGGCGCGTAAAGGATGACACGCCGAGCATCCGGCGTGTATGGGAGCCGGCCCGAATAGTGATCGGCTTGCGGTCGACCGATCTCGATCGCACGGTGGTCGAAGTCATAGTCCCACAGCACCCGTCCGAGGCGCTCGCGCGCTGCCTTCCCGGCAATGAACGCAAAGTCGTACGCCTTGTACTGGTTCGTGGCCATGTACATCTTGTCGGACTCGCCGTGGTTGATGAATACATGCCACCGTCGTCCGTACCGGAACATCTGAAAGTTGCGCGTGTTCTGGTTCACGTACAACACGACACGGATGTCTTGGGTACCAATGAAGCGTTCGAGATCACGCACGGTCGGGACGAACGCAACGGGGGGCGCGCCCTGCTCACGCAGCAGCGCCTGAGCACCCGACGCAGACCGGCTCAGGACGACCACCGGCCACGTACGTGCCAGCTCCGCGAGCGGCTTATACCACTGGCGGATCTGGTACATGTTGACGTCGCCGTCTGCGAAGTACACCGCTACCCGGTAGTGCTGGCGCGGGTGCGGCGGGAGCGCCGCGAGCGCACGCCGCACCGAGATCACAGCCGAGCGAGATTGCACCGCCTTCCGGACGAGCGAGACTGCCTTCTTGCCATCCGAGACGATACCCACGGCTCCAGCCTACCCAGCAAGGAACGTGGCATGATCGAGCCGTGCATGACGAGCAAAGCGGCCACCCGAAGGCCTCCCCCGTTTCGGGCTCCGCAGGCGTCACGTTCATCATGCCCGTACTCAACGAGCGTGATTACCTCGAGCATGCTGTCTCGACCGTCCTCGGCCAGTCGGTCGACGGGCCGATGGAATTGATCCTCGCGCTCGGACCGTCAACCGATGGAACGACCGAGCTCGCGCAGCGCATCGCGTCCGACGATGCTCGCGTTCGGCTCGTCGACAACCCCGCGGCTGATATCCCCATCGGGCTCAACCTGGCGATCGCCGCAGGCTCGTACCCGATCATCGTGCGCGTCGACGCCCACTCCGAGCTCGAAGACGATTACACCCGCCACGCGCTGGCGACACTCGCCCGTGTGGATGCCGCCAACGTCGGTGGCGTGATGCGCGCGCGCGGTCGTACGCCGTTTCAACGAGCGGTCGCCCGCGCATACAACTCACCCATCGGGCTCGGCGGCGGTGCCTACCACGGCGGTGCGCGAGAGGGTGAGGCCGAGTCTGCTTATTTGGGTGTGATGCGCCGTGATGTCCTGGAAGAAGTCGGGGGCTTCGATGAAACGATCCGCCGCGGTGAGGACTGGGAACTCAACTTACGCATCCGCCGAGCGGGCCACCGTGTGTGGTTCGACCCGCAATTGGCTGTCACCTACTGGCCACGTGAGAGCTGGGTGCGGCTCGCTCAGCAATTCGTCGCCACGGGGCGGTGGCGCGGCGAACTCGTCCGGCGGTACCCGGGTCGCAATCCCCTTCGCTTTTTCGCTCCCCCGGCCCTCGTGGTCGACGTGGGACTTGCCGTCATCCTCACCGCACTGTGTGCCTTCGGCGCCGTCGGTGGGTGGTTTGGGCTCGTTGCGGCGATGGCGGTCTACCTACCGATAGTCGCCTACCTTGCGATCATCATCGGGGTCGCTCTCGGGCCCGGTGGCGGGAAGGGGTGGCGGGACAAGCTGTGGACGACGGCCGTGCTGCCGACGATGCACCTGGCGTGGGGCTACGGCTTTCTCGCGGGCGTGCTGGTGGGCGCACGTGACACGGTGGACACCTCACGCTTGGGTACGCGGAACACCCCGCTCCCGTAGGGCTCCACAGCGTCACTCGCGGGCAACGAATCCCTGGTCCAGAATGCGTGCGACAACACGTTCGGCCGCATGTCCGTCGTCTCGCGAGTTGAAGCGTGCGTTCCACGCACGGTAGCGGCCCGTGAACTGTTGCGGATCGGGCGCGTTCACAGCATCCGTCAACTCCGCCTGCGTGCGGACGACAGGCCCGGGAGCGTGCGCGGCCAAATCGAAGTAAAAGCCGCGTAGTTCGCCGCGATAGTGCTCGAGATCCGGCACCAGGAAGTACATGGGCTTGCCGGTGACCGAAAAATCGAACATGACCGAGGAGTAGTCGGTGATCAGTGCATCGGCGACCAGAAGAAGTTGCGAGATGTCAGGAAAGGTCGTGACGTCGATCACTCGTGCGCCGATCGTGTCAGAACCCTGCTGGATCGTGCGTGAATGTCCGCGTACCAAGATCACCGCGTCGGTGTCCGCCGCCAGCCGCGAGAGATCGACGAAGTCCACCATCTGCTCACGGTCATCACGCCACGTCGGAGCATAGAGCAGGACACGATCGGATGCCGCAATCCCCAGAATCTCGCGAGCAGACGTTGCGTCGCCGGTGACGAGCACATCGTTACGTGGATAGCCCTCGACCCAAATCGGGCGGGACAGGAAGGCGTACGCCTTGCCGAGAATTCGTTCGGCGTACGCGTTCTGCGCGAGGAGAACGTTCCACCGGCGACCCTCTCGGACGACCGCGACCGCGCGGCGCGGATCGAATCCGGGCCGGTGCAGCGCCAAACGCTTGACGGGGGTGCCGTGCCACGTCTGAAGAACGCGCTGGCCCCGGCGGCGCGCGAATCGACGTCGAAGCCAGTCATTGACGACGAGCAGTCGAGCCGCGCCACGCGCACGCCACCATTCAGGGCTGCCCTCTACCACCGCGATCGCGCCGTCGGGGACGGCGACCGACAGGTCAACGACGCTCCAGTATCGGGTGACGTGAGGTGCGCGGCGGGCGAGCTCGCGGTCGATGGCCAGCGGATTGCAACTCGCGTTGCGACCGTAGAAGCTCTCGAAGAAGACGGCGTTCTCGAGTGCGCCGGGCCGCGTCGCATAGCGACGTTCGAGGGCGTCTTGCGCCTCCCCCGAGTCGTACGCGGGATGCACCGGCGGCCCGACCCGCAGGACGCCATCGACGATCTCAGCACGCAGCGTGCCGAGTTGCATCAGAGGAACGGACTCCACGTCCTCCGCGACGGCGTTGAGGAACAGGCGGTAGTCGCCACTGGGCAGCGGGAGGGGCGCGCCTCCCCAGCGGGAAGCCTCGAGGGGAAATTCCACCCGCCATCCGCGCCCATCGCCCGTCGGCACGCTCGAGACACGCGCACGCGGGCCGACCAGTTCAGCTGACTCTGGGGTAGGGCCGCGTCCGTGGACACGGAGGACCGCGCCACCGTCCGTCGAGAACGTCGCCAAAGTCATCTGGTTCTCCTCAGTTGTGCGCGTCCGGGCAACGCTCCGATACGGGCCGCGATCGCCTCGTAGAGCCGCTCACTGTTGCGTCCGTCACTGTAGGCGTGAACGCTGTCACTCAGTGCGCGTGCGCGCGCGATGCGGCGGGTACGCTCACCCTCGTCGCTCAGCAATCCCGTCAACTGATCGAGAGTCTGCGTCCACGACTGGGCCCAGGCGTTGCCTGCGACATCGCGGTACTCCCCGTAGAAGCCCCGGCGAGCGGCATAGCTCTCGACGTCAGGGGCGAAGAAAATCGTCGGCACCGGGACGAGGGATGCATCGAAGGCGAGCGAGGAGTAGTCGGTAATCAGCGCGTCGATCCCCGAAAGCGCCGGCGTAATGTCAACCAGCCGATCGGATCCCAGAAGTCGAACTCGGTCGGTACTCGAGCCCGGCTGGTACTCCCCCGCGCCCAGTGGATGAGACCGCACGAGCAGCACCGCATCAACTCTCTCGAGAGTTGCAAGGATTTCGCGCCAATCCTCGGCCTTCGGGATCGCTGGATCTTCGTCACCGTCACGCCATGTCGGCGCGTACAGCACGACGCGCGCACCGCCAAGCGCTCCCACGGCGGCTTCGATGGTCGCTCTGGCGCGCGCCTGACGAGCTTCGACATCACCCTGCGAGAGCACGTCGACGCGCGGTTCCCCCGTGACAGGCACCGCCGAGCTGCGCAGAGAAAACGCAGACTCCAGCCGCCCGCGGACGAGTTCCGATGCCGCGGGGATCACGGTGATGCGCCGGGTGGCAGACCGGTACATCGCCCGCAACAGCATCTCAGTCGCTCCCCCGAGCCACGTTCCTCGCACCGTGTGCGGTGCGCGGGTGGTCTCAGGTGAATCGATCCCGATGCGCTTGAGAGGGATGCCGTGCCAGAGCTGAACAATCACCGCGCCGGACGCGGCGAATCGGTTGACGTCGCCAAACCCGTGCGTCAGCACCACCACGCGCGCACGCGCCGTGCGCCAGAAGCCGCGCGCGGAGTGTTTGTGGATGCTCGGGATGCCACGCGCGGCCGCATCACGCGCTTGTTCATCGGAGTCCACCAACCACACCGCCGGCACGCCGTGGCGGGCCGCGACCTCCCACAGCGCGAGCGCACCGTCAGCAAGTCCCACGGCACAACCGAAGACCCAGTCTTCGCGGGTGCGCGGGATCACCCAGGTGGCCATGCGTCCAAGTGCATAGAGCGGGATGCTGAGGAGCTTGCGCGCATTCCCCGCGCCGAACGAGAAGGACGCCACTCCGCGAGCCTATCGCGGGGTGGCGTCCTTCTTGAGAACCGACAGAGATCAGAGCGGCAACTCACCGAGGGTGACTGTGACCTGCTCGGTATTCTCACCGCGCACATACGTCACGGTCGCTTCACTTCCGGCTGCGGCGGCGCGCACCTGAGCCGTGAGGTCCACGGAGTCCGTGATGGGTACGCCGTTGAAGCCCGTGACAATGTCGCCCTGACGCAGGCCCGCCGCATCGGCCGCGCCCCCGGCAACGACCTCGTCGATGTATGCGCCCTGGATGGTTGCGCCTTCGACAGCAGTAGCCGACATGACGTTGGCGCCCAGTAGTCCGTGGGTTGCGGAACCGGTCTCGATGATCTCGTTCGCGACACGCTCCACGACATCAGCGGGGATGGAGAAGCCGACGCCGATCGAACCTGCTTGGCCCGAAGATCCGCTCGCCGAGGCAATAGCGACGTTGATTCCGATCAGTTGCCCCTCGCTGTCAACGAGAGCTCCACCCGAGTTGCCGGGGTTGATCGCCGCGTCGGTCTGGATGACCGCGATCTTGATCGTCTCCGACGCCTGCGTCTGAGTCTGTTCCTGGCCGAAGTCGAAGAAGAATGGAGTGTCCTGCCCATCATCCTCGCTGCCGTCTTCCTCGCCTTGCGAGTTGCGTCCCCGAGAGTCGGTTTCATCAGAAGACCCGGTGTCGGGGGCGGCGGAAGACGCAATCTCAATCGAACGGTTGAGGGCGCTCACGATTCCTTCTGTCACCGTGTTCGATAGTCCCAGCGGCGCACCCACGGCAACAGTCACGTCGCCGACGTTCAGGTCCGCGGACGAGCCGAACTCGATCGGGGTAAGGCCACTGGCATCCTCGAGCTTGATGACTGCGAGGTCATACGTCGGGTCGGTGCCCACGATCGTTGCCGCGTACACCCGCCCGTCGCTCGTCGTGACGGTAATGTCAGCGTCCGCGGTAGCGCCGTCGAGTGTGACAACGTGCGTGTTCGTCACAACGTAGCCGTCTTCCGACAGGACGACGCCGGAGCCGGTTCCGCTGCCGCTGCTGCTCGAGGCGGCAATGGTCACGACGCTCGGAACTACCTTCGCGGCGATAGCGGTGGTGGCCGTCACCGAGTCGGTGTCATTCACCGTGACGGTCGATGGCCCCGCGGCTGGAACCGAGTTGACGGGCTCGAACACCTGTGTGCCCAGGTACGCGCCCCCGAGTCCGAAGGCACCGCTCACGAGGGCCGCAGCGACCAGGATGCCGGTGACCTTGCTCGCACCGCTGGGCTTCTTGTCCGACGCCGTGGCGTGAGCTCCGGGCAGAGATTCCAACGGCACCGTGGGTTGCGTGTCGTGCGCCGCGGAACCGAACGCTGCCCCAGGCACCGTAAAGCCCGCGGGAAGGGCGTACGCCTGCGCAGGGGCCGAACCGTATCCGTTTTCTGCTGCACGAGGAACAGCAGAACCTCGTGGCGCTTGGGCAGCGGCATCCTGAGCTGCCATCGGAGGAACAGGCGGCGGTGTCGGCGTGGCGGCCGGCTGGGCGTGGTCCGGACGATCGGCCGAATTCGGACTCTCGGTCTGGTTCTGGCCGTCGGCCTGGTTCTGACCTTCGGGTCGGTTCCCCGTGGTGTCGCTCATGACTGCTCCTTCTCCCATGTGAATTCCACCATGCCCACGTAGCCTGTGGGTTTTCTATGTCGTGGATGGGACAGCCCTATGGGATGCAGATGAAGACGTCGAGTAGCGTGAACGAGCATGCGACACATTTCTGGAGCGTGGCAGCGTACGGCGCGCGGAGCGGGACTCCTCGGGAGTGATGGGCGCCCACGGCCGACGATCTTCGCGGAAATGTCGGCGATAGCCAGCCGCACAGGCGCGATCAATCTGGGGCAGGGCTTCCCGGACTCCGACGGCCCGCCGGAGGTGTTGGAAGCTGCTCAACAAGCCATCGCGGCTGGGCTGAATCAGTACCCACCGGGTCGCGGCACTGCCGAACTGTGCCAGGCAATCGCCTCGCACCAACTCCGGTTCTACAACCTCACCCTCGATCCGGAAACAGAGGTACTGGTCACTGCGGGAGCCACCGAGGCTCTGGCCGCGAGCATCCTGGCCCTCGTCGGCGACGATGAGGCTGAAGTCATCGTGTTCGAACCGTTCTACGACGCGTACGCCGGGCTTGTCGCTCTGTCTGGAGCACGGCTCGTTCCCGTACCGCTGCGTTGGCCCGACTTTCAACCAGACCTCGACGAATTGGCTGCGGCCGTGAGCGCGCGTACACGCGTGATCGTGGTGAATGATCCCCACAACCCCACCGGCGCGGTATTCAGCCCGCAGGTGCGCGAACACATCGTGCGTTTGGCGATCGAGCACGACGCGGTGATCGTTACTGACGAGGTCTACGAGCACCTGGTTTTCGATGGCCGCCACGTTCCCATCGCATCCTTGCCCGGCGCCGCTGAGCGCACGCTCACGATCTCGTCAGGCGGCAAGACATTCGCAACCACCGGATGGAAAGTGGGGTGGGTCACAGGTCCGCGCGACCTCTTGGACGCCGTCATGACCGTCAAGCAGTACCTCACGTACTCAGGTGGCGCACCGTTTCAGCCGGCGATGGCTGCGGGACTCTCGCTGCCTGATGCCTTCTTCGCGGAAATTGCACAAACCCAAGGCCGGCGCAGTGCGCTGCTGGGCACCGGCCTGCGCGACGCCGGATTCGCGATCTCGGCGCCCGCCGCCACGTACTTCACCGTCGCAGATGTCAGCCCACTCGGGAGCGCTTCCGCGGACGACTTCTGTCGCCGGCTGCCCGTAGCAGCCGGCGTCGTCGCCCTGCCACTCTCGGCGTTCGTGAGCGCGGAGCATCGAGCCCGCTACGCGACCCTGGTTCGCTTCGCCGCGTGCCGCACGGACTCAGTGATCAGCGAAGCAATGACACGTCTGGGCGCTGCGTTCGCCAACTAGGCGCGCGGTACGACGTCGAATCGCCGCAGGGCCAGCGCGGGATTGACCCTCCGCACCCGCGCAATCGCCGCGGGATCGAGATGTGCGACGGCGACGTCAGTCCCCACACCCACGGAAGCCACTTCGCTCCCTAGCGGATCAACGATCATCGAATGGCCCACCCCCAGCGGCGGCGGATGATCCGCCGCGAGGACGAAAACAGTGTTCTCGATTGCTCGCGCGTGGATGAGAGTGCGCCAGTGGGCTTCCTTCATAGGCCCGCGAACCCATTCTGACGGGACGACAAGAACGTCCGCACCCGCATCAGTGAGCACCCGCGAGGACTCGGGGAATCTGAGGTCGTAACACGTCATCAAGCCACAACGCAGGCCGTCGACCTCAAAGAGCTGAGGTGGGCCATGTTCACCCGGCTCCACCCAGTCCGACTCCCGTTGGCCGAACGCGTCGTAAAGATGAAGCTTTCGATAGACGGCCTGAATACCACCGCCGGTCACGGCAACTGCCGTGTTGCGCACTCGATCACCCTCTGTTGCTCTCTCGACAAGCCCGGCAACGATCGTCACGTCGTGCTTACCCGCCAAGTCAGTGAGCGTGCGGGTCAATGGGCCGTCGAGCGCTTGCGCGCTCGCCGCCAGCGAGGAGTCGAACGGGTCGACGAAGTAGCTCGAGTACTCGGGGAAGACCACCAGTCGTGCCCCGCGAGCAGTTGCGGTCGCGACAAGCTCGGCGATTGCTGACAGATTCGCATCAAGGTCAGCCGTCGGCGCGAACTGGGCCACGGCAACGGCGACAGTTTCGGTTCGGGACGTCATGTGGGCGCCGCCCACCACGCGGCCCGAGCGCTGACGACGATGTCGAACACAAACGCACCGACACCGACCAGGAGAACAGAGACCGTCAACAGAGCCGTGATGCGGGCTTCGTGTCCATATCGAACGACTTCGGTCTTCGCGCGCCGTCGGAAGACGACGCGGTGCAGCGCGACCGGGAAAAGAGCAATGATCGCACTCAGGGTCGTGAGAACCGTGAGATCCGCGAAGGGTTCGGGGCGCGCCAGCATGGTCCCATCTTTCCGGCGCAGCGCCCGATTCGGCAAGCGAAGCCCGATCGCGACAGCCGTGTCGACGCGCGCTCGAATCCGTGCTAGGCTAACTTCTTGTGCCGCGGGGTGGAGCAGCTCGGTAGCTCGCTGGGCTCATAACCCAGAGGTCGCAGGTTCAAATCCTGTCCCCGCAACAAAAAACGAAAAAGCGCCCTAGAAATGGGGCGCTTTTTCGTTGCGCTCTGCGCTACTCACGCGGATCTATCGCACTGCCAAGAGCATCCATAAACTGGTTGATAACCAGGAGTTCTTTCTCAGAGTAGTCATCGGCGACCGCCTCCATGGCACGCAAGTGAGCGCGAAAGAGCCGAAAGAACTCTCTCTTGGACGCGGGGGTCAACTGCACCACACGCGCCCGACGGTCGCGAGGATGCGGCACCCGAACGATGTGGCCCGAGTCTGCGAGACGATCGAGCAATTTCGTGGTCGAAGCCGACGAAATTCGAAGATGATGAGCGATGTCATGCGGCGAGATGGACTCCCCTCGCTGCTCACGAACGATCAGCATGCGCAGCGCTGCGAGATCAGTTCCGTTCATATCCATGTCGCTCTTCATGCCGTTGTTCATGCGATCCATGGCGTCACTGAGTGCGCGGATCGCTCGCAACGTCTCCATGACGAGACCCTCACGAGGAACCGACACAGCAGATGAATCGCTCAATGTGGACACCCCTCTCAAATTACTTGTACGATCGAGACTCAGAATATTGCTAGCTAAACTAGCAAACAACCCTGGAGGACAGCATGACCGATGCAGATCACGTAGTACTCCTCGACAGCGACGGGAACCCGATCGGAACCGCCCCCAAGAGCAGCGTTCACGGCACGGATACCGCCTTGCACTTGGCCTTCTCGTGCCACGTTCTCAACGACGAGGGCGAACTTCTCGTCACTCGGCGCGCCCTGGAGAAGAAGACGTGGCCGGGGGTCTGGACGAATTCCTTCTGCGGCCATCCTCGCCCCGCAGAAGCGATGCTGCACGCCGTCCGTCGGCACGCAGATTCCGAACTGGGGATCACGGTCCACGACCTCGAGCTCGCGCTTCCCCTGTTCCGCTATCGGGCTGTGGACGCGGGTGGCATCGTGGAGAACGAACTGTGTCCCGTGTACATTGCACGCACCACGGATGCACCCCGCCTGAACCCTCGCGAGGTGATGGATGCCGAATGGGTGACACCCACGGACCTTGCGGCCGCACTGGCCGCGACACCCTGGGCATTCAGCCCGTGGCTGGTGTTGCAATCTCAACAGCTCGACTTCTTCGGGCAATCCGCCGCCGACCTCGCCCGAGCGTCATGAAGGCGTTGCCGCCCGACCCCGCGATCGATGACGCCGTCGACACAGCTGTCGCGCGAATTCTCATCCGAACCTCAGCTCTCGGTGGCTCGTTCGCTGAACTCGGCGAATCAATTCGACGCGCGACAATGGGCGGGAAGAGGCTTCGCCCGACGCTGGTCGTCGCCGCGTTCCGCGCGCTCAGCGACAGCGAACCTGCCCCGGTGGTCTACGACATCGCGGCCGCGTTTGAACTGCTCCACGCCGCATTCGTGGTGCACGACGATGTCATCGATCACGACACGCTCCGGCGCGGCATCCCGAACATCTCCGGCGAGTTTCACAACCGTGCGCGCCGCGTAGGCGTCACAGAGCAGAGCGCTCGCTCATTCGGCGAAGCTGCCGCCATTCTGGGTGGCGACCTGCTGCTCCACGAGGCGACGCGAATCATCATGCTGGCGAATGTTGCACCGGAAGTGCGAGAGCAACTGGCGATGCTGCTCGACGACGCCGTATTCATCTCTGCCGCTGGCGAACTCGCGGACGTCGAGAACGGCCTCATGACGGCTGGCGCCGACGCGAAAGCCGTGCTTGAGGCCACGTTTCAGAAGACGGCTGTGTACACGTTTTCCGCGCCGCTTCGCGCCGGCGCAGTTCTTGCCGGGGCATCGCGAGCCACCGTGCGAGCCCTGGACAGCGCGGCCGGGGATCTGGGGTTGGCCTTCCAGCTCGTGGATGACCTCATTGGCGCCTTTGGGACGGCCACACAAGCCGGGAAGGAAGTCGGCGCTGACCTCCGAGAAGCCAAGCAGACCCCACTGGTCGCCTACGCCGCAACGACGACGACGTGGCCGCAGGTGCGCGACGCGCTGACGATCGCCCATACCGGGCCGATAGCCGTGCGCCATGCTCAAGCAGCTCTTGCCGCCAGTGGAGCTCGCGATAGCGTCGTCGCCATGGTGGCAGAGTCCCTGGCCAGCGCCCGCGAGACGGCAGTCGCGGGCGAGATGCCACCACGACTGGGATCGTTGCTGATTCGCCTCGCCGACGACATCGAACGGCGTGTTCCGTGAGCGGTTCACTGCGCACTCAGACCGAGCCCACGGGTCTGGAACTTTACAACCGCGCGGCCGACGCGGCGGCAGCGCGTGTGATCGAACTGTACTCCACGTCGTTTTCCCTGGCCTGCCGTCTGCTCGGCCTACGCCCACGCCCACACGTCCGCAACATCTACGCGCTGGTGCGGGTCGCCGACGAGGTCGTCGACGGGCCCTGTGCGGCTGCCGGCCTGGACTCGGCGACAACAGGATCCGTGTTGGATGACCTCGAGGCCGAAACGTATCGGGCGCTCGAGCGGGGCTTCAGCACGAATTTGGTGGTGCACGCGTTTGCTCGAACCGCTCGCGAGTGCGGCATCGACCAATCCCTGATCGCACCATTCTTCACCTCGATGCGCACCGACCTCACCGCCCGCGTGCACGACGACCGCTCACACGACGCCTACGTCTATGGGTCAGCCGAGGTGGTGGGCCTCATGTGCCTGCAAGTGTTTGTGAATGCTGGAGCCCCGCAACCCTTGCGCCCCGCAGCCGACCTGGTCGATGGCGCGCGACGACTCGGCGCTGCGTTCCAGGACGTCAACTTCTTGCGCGATCTGGAGTTCGACGCGCAGGGGCTCGGACGCGACTACCTGGGGGTCGATGGCGGGCGCGTGACGCGGCTCGACGTGCTCGACCGTATCGACGCCGATCTTCGGGCTGCCGCCGCGGTGATACCGGCCCTTCCTGCAGACTGCCGACCCGCAGTAACCGCCGCTCACGACCTGTTTGCCTCCCTCTCGATTCGGCTGCGCGCGAGGGGTCGGTCTACGGATCGAGTGAGCGTTCCCGCTTCCGCTAAAGCCGCCCTCGCCGCCCGCGCATGGCTGGGACGCCCCCCGAGAGAGATACGTTCGTGACCGAAGCCGCCCGCCCCCTCCCCCGCACTGCCATCGTCATCGGCGGTGGAATCGCTGGCCTCGCCACCGCCACGCTTCTCGCCCACGAGGGAGTGCAGGTCACGCTCTTCGAAGGGCAGGACGACGTTGGCGGTCGCGCCGGCAGTTGGGAGCGGGACGGGTTTCGATTCGACACCGGGCCCAGCTGGTACCTGATGCCCGAAGTCTTCGATCACTTCTTTCGTCTCGTGGGCACCTCAGCCGATGACCAGTTGGATCTGATTGATCTCGATCCTGCGTACCGCGTGTACTCAGACCCCGAGACGCACCGTGAACCGGTGGACGTTCGCAGTGGCCGACAGGCGGCAACAACGCTGTTCGAAAGTATCGAACGGGGCGCAGGGGCGCGACTGTCCGCCTATCTCGATTCGGCCGAGGACGCCTATGGACTGGCTGTGCAGCGGTTTCTCTACGACACGTACGAGTCGTACGCCGGCCTGCGAGACCCGGAGGTGCTCCGACGGCTCCCCCAACTGAGCCTTCTCCTGGCCCGCCCGCTCGCAGCGAAAGTGGAGAAGGATTTCACTGAGCCGCGGTTGCGTCAGATCCTCGAGTACCCCGCGGTCTTCCTGGGTGGTACGCCATACGGAGTGCCGAGCCTTTATCACCTGATGAGTCATCTCGATCTCTCGGATGGCGTTCGATATCCGCGCGGTGGTTTCACGGAGATCATCCGCGCGATCGAAAGGCTCGCGGTGGCGCAGGGGGTCGACGTGCGCACCGGTTCGCCCGTGGCGCGCATCACCACCGAAGGCGAGCGTGCGACCGGAGTGGAGTTAGAGGGCGGCGCCACGTTCAGTGCAGACCTCGTTGTCTCGACCGCGGACCTGCACCACACCGAGACGGCGCTTCTACCCCCTCGACTCAGGACTTATCCCGACAAATGGTGGGACACGAAGACACCGAGCCCCGGCGCACTGCTGGTGATGCTGGGGGTCCGCGGACGGATCCCGCAGCTCTCTCACCACACGTTGCTGTTCGCCGACCAATGGGAGGAAGGATTCACCGACATCTTCGGTCCGTCGCCTCGCATCCCCGACCCCGCTTCGCTGTATGTCTGCGCCCCGAGCAGAACCGACCCGACAGTGGCTCCAACCGACCACGAGAACCTTTTCGTGCTCGTTCCCATCCCTGCGAACCCCGAACTCGGGCGAGGCGGGATCGACGGTGCGGGCGACGAGGCGATCGAGCGCGCCGCAGACCGCGTGATCACGCAGATCTCGGAGTGGTGCGGCATCCCGGATCTTCGCGAACGCATCGTCGTGCGCCGAACGGTCGCACCCGGTGACTTCGCCGCGGACCTCAATTCGTGGCGGGGCAACGCCCTCGGGCTGGCGCACACCCTGGGGCAGAGCGCCGTCTTCCGCCCGCGCAATGTCTCGAAGAAGGTCAGCGGTCTGGCGTATGCCGGAACATCCGCGCTCCCGGGCATCGGTCTGCCGATGTGCCTGATCTCGGCAGAACTCGTCCTCAAGCGGCTTCGCGGTGATCGCACGCCTGGCCCCCTGGCCGAACCCAGCCGAGTCCAATGATTCCGGGGCTCTATCTGGCTGCGATCCTGCTCTCGGCCGCCGGCGTGGCGGCGTTGGACGCCAGATTCCGGCTTGCCGCATGGCATGCCCCGGCGCGCACGGCGCTCGCCGTCGTGCTCGGAACCGTGTTCTTCCTCATCTGGGACGCTGCCGGTATCGCAGCCGGCGTGTTCGTCAAAGGCTCGAGCCCTCTCCTGATCGGCATCGACCTCGCGCCACACCTGCCGCTCGAAGAACCTGTCTTCCTCGCGTTTCTCTGCTACCTCTCCCTGGTGATCTACGGCGCATTTCTCCGTCGGAAGAACGGGAGCGCCGACACATGACGTACGCCCTGCTCACTGTTCCGTTCTTCGTCGTCACCGCTGCTGTCACCCTCTTCTCGGCGCGGCGTCCGAAGTTTGCCCGGCGCATGGCGGCGTCTGCTGTGACAGCGCTGGCGCTGGTGGTGCTGACGGCAATCTTCGACAACATCATGATTGCCGCCGATCTGTTCACCTATCCGCCCGAGCATCTCACCGGCATCCGGATCGGCCTCGCCCCTATCGAGGACTTCTCCTACTCTGTGTGCGCGGCGTTCCTCCTTCCCGCGATCTGGACGCTACTACCCCCACCCCTCGCCGAGGAAGGCACATGACATGAGCAGCCCAGCGCCCACTCCGTTGTCACCGGCCCAGGTTGTGAGCCAGCTCTTCGTGTCTTCGCGACCGATCAGTTGGATCAACACGGCGTACCCCTTCGCCGCGGCATACCTCCTCGTCGCACGGGAGGTCGATCTTATTTTTGTCATCGGCACCGTCTTCTTTCTGATCCCGTACAACCTCGCGATGTACGGGATCAATGACGTATTCGACTACGAATCTGACATGCGAAACCCTCGAAAGGGCGGCGCGCACGGCGCCGTGCTCGATCGTCGCATGCACACCATCACGCTGGTGTCGGCCGCCGTCGTCAGTCTGCCTTTCGTCGTGTTCCTTCTGATCTCGGGCTCGCTGGAGTCAGGAATCGTCCTCGTGCTCAGCATGTTTTTCGTGGTTTTTTACAGCGCCCCGCCACTGCGACTGAAGGAGCGACCGTTCGCGGACTCACTCACGAGCAGCATCCACTTCTTTTCACCTGCAGTGTTTGGATTGGTGATCGCTGGCGCGACCTGGACTTGGCAACTCTTCGCGTTGCTGGGCTCGTTCGCCCTCTGGGGCATCGCCTCGCACGCCTTCGGCGCCGTTCAGGACGTGATCGCTGACCGAGAGGCCGGCATCTCTTCCATCGCGACCGCCCAGGGAGCACGGTGGACCGTCTGGTTCGCGTTGAGCTGCTATAGCGCTGCCGGGGTACTGATGTTGTTCACCATGTGGCCGGGACCACTCGCCGCGATTGCGGCGCTTCCGTACCTCGCGACACTGTGGCCCTATCGCTCGATCACGGATGAGACGGCCGATACCGCGACGCGAGGATGGGACCGATTCTTGTGGCTCAACCAGGTGGCCGGGTTCGTTGTCACCCTTCTTCTCATCTGGTGGTGGTTCCTCACCGCGTGAAAGGCATGGAAAGCGGAGGGCCGACCCGAGACATCTGTCCGGGTCGGCCCTCCGCTTTTGCGCTGTGGGTTCGGGCTACTCCTGAAGTCCCAGCTCGATAAGTGTCTCGACCGCTGCCGCCAGCCGCTCGTCGGCTTCGGCGAAGGCGGTGAGGTCACCCTCCTGCAGCGCCTGGTCACGATCGAGCATCGCCTGCTGCGCATCAGACAGCGCCTGCTGGTAGTCATCCGACGGCACCGTGGGGGTCGTGGGCTCCTCAGGATCCACGGGTTCTTCGGGGTCGGTGGGATCGGTCGGTGTCACGTCACCGTCACCCGCATCGGCTCCGGAGTCACCCCCGAACAGTGCGTCAAGCGCCTCACTGAGGGTGTCCTCGAAGGCGATGTCGTTACCGAACGACACCAGAACCTTCTGCAGTGTGGGGAGCTTCGTGGCACCCGAGGACTGCACGAACACGGGCTGCACGTAGAGCAGACCGCCACCGACGGGCAGGGTGAGCAGGTTTCCGTTCAGGACGTCGGACTGTCCCTGCTTGAGCAGGTTGATCTGCGACGACACGAACGGGTCGGCGTCGAACGTGTTCTGCACCTGCCCCGGACCGGGCACCGTGGTGTCGGCGTCGATCACGAGCATCCGGAGCTTCCCGTAGTCTTCAGCCTTCTCGCCGGCCTCTGCCCCCGCATTGGAGTCCACTGCCAGGTAGCCCATCAACACGTTTCGGGCGTTGCCCCCGGTGGATGCCGGAATAAACGAGGTGAACATCGAGTACGTCGGCTCGTCCTGCCCAGGCATCTGCATCGTGAGGTAGTACGGCGGTTGCAGGTTCGTGTCGGCCTGGGGATCGTTGGGCGTCTGCCAGCGGTTGTCGCTCTGGTAGAACGACCGCGCGTCATCGACGTGGTAGACGCCGAGGACGGTGCGCTGCACCTTGAACAGGTCGGTCGGATACCGCACGTGGCTCATCAGGTCGGCAGACATCTCGCTGATCGGCTCGACGGTCGACGGGTAGACGTTCTGCCACGCCTCGAGAACCGGGTCCTCTTCGTCCCATGCGTACAGCGTCACCGAGCCGTCGTACGCGTCGACGGTCGCCTTGACCGAGTTGCGAATGTAATTGATGTCGTCCAGCGCGAACCGCGGCGCCGGGTTCGACGAGTCAGAGATCGCCGAGGCGAGGCTCACCGTGGATGAGTAGGGGTAATTCGCGCTGAGCGTGTAGCCGTCGATGATCCAGACGATTCGTCCGTCGACCACGCTGGGGTACGGGTCGCTGTCGAGCGTCAAATACGGGGCAACCTTCTGCACGCGCTGGCGCGGGTCGCGGTCGTAGAGGATCTGCGACTCGTCGTTGACGTAGTCCGAGAAGAGGATTTGCTCGGCCTGGAACTTGAGCGCGTACACGAGGCGGTTGAAGACGTTGCCGAGGCTCGGTCCCCCGTCGCCTTCGAACGTCGTCTTGGTTTCGCCGGCGCCGTCCTCACCCGACGGGTAGTCGAGTTCGACGGGTTCCGAGCCCTCGGGTGCGCCCACGATGGAGTACTGCGGCGAGTACTCACCGAAGTACACGCGCGGTTGAAAGTCCTCGCTGTCCGAGAGGAAGCCCGCCGCGGGAATACCGCGCTCGAGGAAGACGGGATCGCCGTCGCCCGTCCGGTCGTTGCCCTTCGCCGCCACCAGGCCGTAGCCGTGGGTGTACACGACAGCGGTGTTCTGCCAGTCAGCGGCGGCACCGAGTTCGTCGAGGTCGAGTTCGCGCACCGACACGATGGTGTCCTGTGAGACACCATCGATCTCGTAGCGGTCGACATCCAGCGGGTCCTGGAACTGGTAGTAACCGCGGTACTGCTCGAGCTGGCGCACCGTCGGAGACACGATGGCCGGGTCCATGATCCGAATCTGCGCTGTGGTCGCAGCATCCTCCCGCAACTGACCTTCGCCGGCATCTGTCTCCGCCTGGAAGTCCATCTTCTCGAGGCCATCGACACCGTATGCCTCGTGCGTCATGTCGACGTTGCGCTGGTAGTACTCCTGCTCGAGCGTGAAGCGGTTCGGCTGAACCTGGAAGGTGTTGACGACCCAGGGGTATCCGATGCCGACGATGAGGGATGCCACGACGAGCAGTGCCGTTGCCACCAGCGGGTAGCGCCAGCGACCGATGACGGCGGTCACGAAGAACAGGATCGCCACGATCACCGCGATCACGGCCAGGATCTCCTGCCCAGGGATGATGGCGTTGACGCCCGTGTACCCGGGACCGGTGATGCGATCACCGGGCGCGGTCAGAGTCTGGTAGCGATCGAGCCACAGGCTGACGGCTTGTACCAGAAGGTACAGACCCGCCAGGATCGCAAGTTGGATGCGGGCGGCCTTCGAGATTCGCAGTTCTCGCTGGCCAACGCGTACCGACCCGTAGAGGTAGGACACCAGTGCGGTGACGAGCAGGCAGATCAGCAAAACCGCTGAGACGAACCCGGTAACCGACACGTAGAAGGGCAACGCGAACAGGTAGAACCCGGTGTCGAGGTTGAATTGCGGATCGGTGGTCGCTGTGGCGACGCCGTTCAGCCACAGCCATGTGGTCTCCCACTGCGCAGATGCCGCGAACCCGGCGAAGAACCCGAAGAAGATCGGGATACCCCACATTCCGAGTCGACGCAATGGTTCGACGACTTCCTGGTAGCGATCGAGCTGCGAACTCAGTCGGGCATACACAGGGCGCAGCCGGTACGCCAGCTGGATCGCGACCCACACCGGAACGGCCATGCCGAGGAAGCCGATGACGAACATCACCACCCGCGCGATCCACTGGGTGATGAGAACCGAGTCGAATCCGAGTTGCTCGTACCAGAGCCACTCTGAGTAGAAGTTCGCGAACGCGAAGAACGCCACAACCAAACCGGCGAGGATCGCGAGGGAAATCGCGACGACTCGTCGCGAGCGGGAAGGTGTGGCCGGAGCCGGCGCTGAGGTCGAGGTCACCCGACCATCCTATGCGCGCCCCCGACGCCTGGGCGCAGTCGACGCCTGTGCGTCAGCCGTGACCGCGTCGATCAGTCCGCGGTGCAGGTGGGCAACTCGTCCGCGCCCGCTCCACCGGTCGAGACGACATCAAGCGCCTCCAGCGCGTCGTCCAGCGTGTCTACGGCGAACACATCCATCCCCGGGGGGACGTGCCCGACAACCTCGTCGCAGTTCTCGATCGGAGCCAGGAACGCCGTCGCCCCGGCATCCTTCGCGCCCCAGAGCTTCTGCCGAATGCCCCCGATCGGACCCACGTCGCCGCTTGCCGTGATCGTGCCCGTCCCCGCGACAGTTTCGCCGCCGTTGAGGGAAGCCTCCGTCAACTCGTCCATGATTCCGAGGGCGAACATCATCCCGGCACTCGGGCCGCCGACGTTGTTGAGCTGAATGGTGACATCGATCGGGAAGTCGTACACCGTGCTGAGCGTCACACCCAGCAGCAGCATCGTCTCGCCATCGACTTCGGTCTCACGCGGAGTGATGGACACCGTCTCGTCCGCTCCGTCGCGGATGATGGACAACTCGACGGCGTCACCGTCCGCCGCGTTGACGACCTCTCTCACAGCCGCGGCATCGGCGACGTCGACTCCGTCTGCGGCGACAATGACATCGCCCGCCATCACGACGCCCTCGGCCGCAGAATCTTCGATCACGGAGTGCACGGTCAGCTGAGCACCGACGTCGTATCCCAGTTCTGTCAGCGCCGCTGCCGTCGCTTCCTGCTGCGAGTCGACCATCATGGCGGCGCTCTCTTCGTTTCTCTCCTCCGTCGTGGTGCCTTCGGGAAACACCGAGTCCAGAGGGAGTACGGCCTTGCGCGGGTCAGTCCATGCCAGGGCGAGTTCGACCCATGAGGGCGTACGCTCGCGGTTGCCTACGACCTGCACGGTGAGCAGGTCCAAAGCGCCCTCGGTCGCGTACGTGTCGGCACCCTCGATCGAGATCAGCGGCACTTCTTCTCCATCAGCCGCGGTTGCGCTCCCGAGTGTGTTATAGACGGGACCGGGCCGCTGAATCACGTACGCGGTCGGCAGGAAGGTCAGCACGAGAAGAACCACCAACGCCACTGCCAGGGCCCAAATTCCGGCCACCGTCGCCCGCGGTAGCCGGCGTCGGGGAACGGGAACGGCGACGTCTTCTTCGTGGAACAGGGTCACGGATGCTTCTCTCGGGCGGGTCGTTCGCGAGCGGCGTAAGCGGATTGAGGGCACGGCCGGTCGCTGCAGGGATGCTGCGACTAGCGTAGAGCGTGACGAGATCGACCAGCTGAGAGGCGACCGAAGTGGCAGAGGACGATCAGAACCCGGACGACCTGCAGGAACTGCTGCGCCAGCTCCTGAGTGGTGCCGGTGCGCAGTTCACACCCGAGCAACTCGAGCAGTTGTCCCAGATGACGGGTACCGACGTAAACCCGGCAATGATGCAGAACATCCTCCGACAGGTGCAAGGTGCGATGGCATCAGACGGAGAGATCGACTGGGAGCAAGCGCGCCGCGCAGCCCTGCACATCGCAAACCAGGACGGCCTGTCGGTGACCGACGGCCAGCGCACTGACTTGCAGCAGGCGTACACGCTCGCGAATCTGTGGCTGAGCGAGGCCACCGGGATCTCGCAGCTCGCCTCCGCCCCGCGCGCGATGAGCCGCGGTGACTGGGTCACGGCGACTCTCCCCGTGTGGCAGGACATGGCAGCACCCGTCGCCACGAGTGTTGCAGATGCGCTGACCTCTGCGCTGGGCGCTCAAGCGCCTGAGGACATGCAGGATCTTGTTCGCGGCGCCGGTCGACTCATGCGCGGCGTGGGCGGTGCCATGTTCGCCGCTCAATTGGGCCAGGTTGTCGGAAACCTCTCCAAAGAGGTGGTCAGCGGCGGTGATGTGGGCATTCCCCTGATGCCCGACGGTGAGTACGCCGTCCTCCCTCAGAACTTCGCCGATTTCGGAACCGCGCTCGAGATTCCGGACGACCAGGTCGCTCTCTACATCGCAACGAGAGAGCTTGCGCATGCGCGGTTGTTCCGGCACGCACGATGGCTGCGCCTGCACGTGATCTCGCAAATCACCGACTATGCCCGCGGGGTCCGCGTAGATACAGACGCGCTCGAAGATCTCGCGAGCCGGTTCGATCCTTCCGACACGGAGGAACTCCGCCGCGCGCTGGAAAGCGGAGCACTGCTCCCGCCGCGGTCGGACGCCCAGCAGGCCGCCCTCACTCGGCTCGAGAACCTCCTCGCCACCATCGAAGGGTGGGTCGACGTCGTGACGGCCGACGCGACGGAGAGGCTCCCTTCCGCAGATCGCATCGCGGAGGCCGTGCGCAGGCGACGCGCAGTCGGCGGACCTGCCGAACGAGCCCTCGGCGCTCTCGTCGGGCTCGAACTGCGACCCCGGCGTATGCGCGAGGCCGCATCGATGTGGCGAGCGGTCACGGATGCCGTCGGCCCCGCCGCCCGCGATTCGTTGTGGGACTACCCCGACCTCATGCCCACATCCGACGACATCGATGACCCCGGCGCGCTGGTGGCGCGTCTGGAGGCCACAGCTCGCGGCGAGCAGCCAGCGTCGGACGAGTTCGATGATGCGCTCGAGCGGCTGTTGGCGGGTGAGGTGCCGCCGGCCCCGACCCCCGAACAAGACGACTCGACTGGCGACAGCCACCCCGACGACCACCGACCGGTCTGACCCTCCTCCCCAGGTCGCTGCGCAAAGCTTTCTGCGCAGCGACCTGTGGAGGACCGGCGCGAGCGCGGGGCCGTCGTCCATGATCGAGCCATGCCGCGTATCGATCCCGCCTACCCGCCACTGTGGCGATCGGCGTCAGTACTCCAGTTCGGCCTTCCTGCGGTCGCGACACTCACATACCCCCTCCCGTGGCAATTGCGCATCATTCGCGCACTAGAACGGGGCGTGGCGGCGGATGCCTTCGACGCTCTGGCTGCTGTTGCGGGTGCACCGCCCGGCGGCGCGGAAGGGCTGGTCGACCACATTCGCCCAGCCATCAGGGATGATTCGTCGCACCGACCTCTCGCCGCGGCCGTTGTGGTGTCACCCGAAGTAAGTCATGCCCAGTACGAGGTTTTCAGCGACAGCCTCGCAGCCGACGGACTCGCGATGGTGCGCGCGTGGGATCAGTCTGCGCCCGCCACCAACCGTCCTGACATCACGATTGTTCTGGCATGCCATCTGGTCGAACCCCGATTCGCCGCTCGCTTGATGACCGACGATGTACCTCACCTCCCGGTTGTCTTCCGAGGGTCGGAAGCCACCATTGGGCCGCTCATCCGCCCGGGTTCCACGGCATGCCTCGCCTGCGTAGCCTTGCACGAAAGCGCCGATGACCCGGACTGGCCCGTTCTGGCAGCGCAGCTCGTCGCACGCCCCGTCGACGTGACGGACGTGAGCGTCATTCGCGAAGCGGCGTCCGCCGCGAGCAGACTGATTGCCGCTGAGGCAACAGCATCGCTGGCAGGCGAAACGATCAGCGTCCGCGCCGACTCGCCGCACCGCGAGGTGCGCGCGTTCCCACCTCACGAAGATTGCCGGTGCCGATCTCTTTCAGAAACCGCGATGGTTGTCGATCTCGCGCACCGCGCGCCCACGTCAATGCGAGCGTTCGCGACGCCCGCGTAATGCCGACATATGCCAGTCGGCGCTCTTCATCGATCTGTTCGAACGTCGACGCGTACGAAATGGGCAAGAGGCCCTCGGCAACTCCGATGATGTGAACGTGATCCCATTCCAGGCCTTTTGCCGCGTGTAGCGTCGCCAGCGTCACCGTGCGCATCGCGGGATCCTCGCCTGCCTTCGCTCGTGCCATCAAATCGTCGGTGAAGGTGCGCAGGGTCGCGGTCGGTCCTGCCTCTTCGGCGAGACGAAGAAGGGCAGCGCGAGCCTCCCACGCATCTCGGAGCGCACCGCCAGCCTCGGGAGGGTCCGCTGTCAGCCCGAGCGATCGCAAGACATCACGAACCGTCTCCACAAACCCGGCCTGCATCGGAGCGACTGCCGCGCCCCGGAGCGCCAACACCGCTTGGCGCACCTCGGGCATCTCAAAGAATCGGCGCCCCCCGAGCACACCAGCAGCGACGCCCCGTAACGCCAACGCCGACAAGATCTCAGCCGACTGTGCATGCGAACGGTAGAGCACCGCGATCGTACGTGGGTCGATCCCGGCGGCGATCTGCGATGTCACACGGGAGGCGACTTCGCGCGCCTCGGCGTCATCGTCATTGAACGCCGTGACTGTCGGGAGGGCGTGGTCGGTCGCCGCATGCGCCGCTGTCAGGTGAAGCGCGCCCGGCCGATCACGCATCAGCTCGTTTGCGGCGGCGAGCACGCCGCTATCGGAGCGATAGTTGACGTCCAGTCGCACAACGGCGGCACCTTCGTGCCGTCGCTCGAACTCGAGGAGGTAGCGCGCGTCCGCTCCCGCGAACGAGTAGATCGTTTGACTCGCATCCCCGACGACCGCAAGGTCACGACGGTCGCCGAGCCATAATTCCAACAGGCGATTCTGCAACGGGGAAACGTCTTGAAACTCGTCGACGGTGAAGTGACGGTACTGCTCGTGCACGGCGCGCGCCACGCGGGGTTCAGCCTCAAGCATTCCCGCGCACGCGAGCAGCACATCCTCGAAATCAAGCTGTCGGCGTTCGTCCTTAAGTTTCTCGTACGCGCGTTGCAAGTCGACGACTCGCTCAACCCCCAGCCGACCGACACCGTCGGGCCGGGCATGCGCGTAGGCCTCGATGCTCCGCATCGTGACCTTGCGCCACTCGATACCGGCGGCAACATCACGCAGAGTCGCGGTGTCGAGGCTCATTCCGATCGTGTCGGCGGCATGGGCCAGCAAGCGCACTTTGTTGTCGATGATGGTCGGCGCGCTGTCCCCTGCGATTGTCGGCCAGAAGAAGTTCAACTGCGCGAGCGCCGTCGAGTGGAAGGTACGCGCGGCCACGCCGCCGACTCCGAGCGCACGGAGCCGGCTCCTCATCTCCCCCGCGGCCTTGGTGGTGAATGTGAGAGCCATCACGCGACCTGGGGAGAACGCACCCGTATCGACGCCGTGGGCAATCCTGTGGGTGATGACGCGCGTCTTTCCCGTACCGGCGCCCGCCATCACGGCCAGGGGGCCACGCAGAATCCGTGCGGCCTCGCGCTGTTGCTCGTCGAGTCCTTCAAGGGCTGCGTCACTCACTCGCCGTCGCACCACCCTCGAATCAGGGCATGAGAGATGGACGCGGCACCCGGTAGCACGATGTCACTGTCGCCGCGGAATGCCGCGCGCAGCTCGTCACGCGTGAACCAACGGACGGTGCGGATCTCTTCACCATCGGCGCGAGCATCGTTGTCATCGATCCCGTCGGCGAGGAAGCCAAGCATGAATGAGCGTGGGAAGGGCCACGCCTGCGAGCCGCGATAGCGCATCGTGTGCACACGGATACCGCACTCTTCACGGAGTTCGCGGCGCACGGCGTCCTCGGCCGACTCCCCTGCCTCGACGAAGCCCGCGAAGCAGGAGAATCGGTTGGGCTCCCAAAGGGTGTTGTTCCCTAATAGGAGACGATCAGGATCTGTGGCGCTGGTCACAGCCACGATCACGGCGGGATCGGTTCGCGGAAAGTGTTGCCGTCCGCACGAGGCGCAACGACGGGACCAACCACCGTCTTCGACGTCGGCCCGCTCTCCACACGCGGGGCAGAATGATGCGTCGGTCAACCAGCGGCTGAGACTGACCGCGGCGACCGCCGCTGCCGCGTCGTCCGGGTCGAGCCCGTGCGTGACGCGCCGCACACTTTGCCAGTCCACTGGCTCGACGAAATCGGCGACGTGATCGTCCGACACGATTGCCAGCAGCGCGGGCGAACCATCCGCGAATGCACCGAGCATTGCCCACTGCGTCGCGGGCGGCGCATCATCGACCGCACACCACCTCACGTGGCCGCCACTTGCCAGCGGAACCCGATCTCCGTGCAACACGAGGACCCGGGACCGCGGGTCCCTGCGCGCCTCGTCGACGGCATCCGGGCGGGCCCGCTCAGCACCCGGACGACGATATCCGACTGGCCTCAGGGCGGGATCAACGTGTGATGTCATATCAGCCAATCCTCCTGCGATCGGGTCGTCTCTCACGGCGAAACGCCCTCGGCGTGACTGGCACCTATCAGGGCGTGGCGCGGCGCGGGGCGCCGAGACCCGACCTACGCTGGGCTCATGGCACGCTCCCCTCTCACTCTAGCCGCGTCCGTCACATCGGCCTTGCCCGGTGCCGTGGCTACGAGGGTCAGCCCGCTCTCTGAACGCGTCAACGGAGCCTTTGACTCCGCACTCGTCGAGATAGACGGCGGCGTTCGAGTGGTCGTACGCGTACCGAACGATGAGAACGCAGCCGCACGGTTAGCCGATGAGCTTCGTGCTCTCGATGCGCTGACGGCTGGTGTGCGTGAGCTGCTGCCTTTCCAGGCACCCCACGTGCTCGGTCAATCGTCGCTGGGCGGAGTGCGCGCTGCCGTCATGAGCTACGTCCCTGGCTACCGGGTCGAGGCGCCGCACGTTCCCGCAGGACGCGGACTGGCACCCTCGCTCGGCGCGGCTATCGCCGCCGTTCATGCCCTGCCCACCTCGATCGTGCGCTCACCCGGGCTCCCCGCGCGCACAACATCGCAGGTGCGTGCCGAGGTCACGCGGCTCCTGGATAGAGCGGATGCCACCGAGCGCGTTCCGGTGTCGCTCACGGCCCGCTGGCGACGAGCGGTGGCCGACGACGGGTTGTGGCGCTTCGAGACCACGGTGACCCTCGGTGGCGTGACAGCTGCTTCCTTCGTGGTCGAGGACCTCGACGAGGTGCCGACGGTCACGGGACTCCTCGAGTGGCATGGGCTCGGTGTCGCAGACCCCGCTTTGGACCTCCAGTGGCTCGCCTCGTCCCCCGATGCGGCAGATGACGTCTTCGCGGCATACTCGGCGGCGGGAGGACGCTCTCCTGACCCGATGCTTCGGGCCCGCAGTCGCCTGTACGCCGAGCTCGAGTTCGCCAAGTGGCTAGTCCACGGCTACGACGAGGGCAACGAGGACGTGCTGACTGACGCGGAAGAATTGTTGCGGTCCCTCGCCCAGAGCACGGGCGGCGAGGATATTGCCGCAGAAGAGCTGTCGGATGCAGATTCGGCACTGGCTATGGTGGCCAATCTTGCGCCTTCGGCAGTGACCGTGGATACCTCGATGCAGACCGACGCGTATGACGCGGATGAGCTGTCAGGCTGGCTCACCGAAGACGATTCGCCCGCAGCGTCGCCCGAGGGTGCGGGCGAACCCGGCGGGTCGGTCCTCACCCCCGATGGCCAAGAACACGCGACCGAACCGATCGAGCTCGGCGATCTCGAGGCCGAGATCGCCGCTGCGGGGGATACCGAGGAAGCGGAGCGCGCCTCTGACGCCGCCCTCCGCCGCTGGCTCGCGGACTGACCCCGGACGCAGACTCAGCCGCGCAGGATGAGGTCGTCCGCGACGTAGTAAAGCGCCACGTCGATGTCGTCCATGGCCACTCCGTGTTTCGCGTGATAGGCGCGTCGATACAGCTCCAATTGCAGCATCCGCTCTGCTCGCTCGGCGTCGGTTTTGGGTGGCACGCCCGTCTTCCAATCCACGATTTCGATCCGCCCCCCGCGGTCGTCGCGGCGATAGACAGCATCGAGTTTGCAGATCACGACATGGTCTCGCCCGTCGAGGTCAGAATCGGTGAAGTTGATCTCGCTTTCCACTTCCAGCGGCGTCAGGTCCGCCCACTCAGACGCAAGAAAACGTTCGCGCAAACGAGCGAGCGTCGCGGCATCATCCTCTGACGCCACGCTCGCATCGCTCTCGACGTCACTTTCCCACAGCGCATCGTCGAGCGACGGCCCAGTCCCTGCGCGGCCGGAGCGTTGCTCGACCCACGCATGGAAGAGCGTGCCCACACGAGTCTGGCGATACGGTCTCTCAGGCAGCGGTCGCTCGATCTGCGCCACAGTCCCGTCGTAATCCGACACGAAGTCCTTGTAGCGCGATGCCGCGATCCGGGTCGGAGCAACGAGCGATGCGGCGCCCTGGCGCGCCTCACGTTCTGCAAGCAGCAACGCGACATCCCGGTCAGGGATCACGGGCTCGCTTGCGAGTGCCGTTTCCACTGCCGCTGCAGCGTCGAGCACGTGCGCGCGACGCGCTCCCAAGGGATCGAGCGGCCACCGCAAGAGGCGCCGCTCCCCTTGATACGGATTGTCTCCGGCATCACATCCCGACAGATCCATCCCTCGCGAGGCTGCGATCTCTCGAAAGAACACGCTCGGCTCGCGTGGATTCTTCGTCCCCGACCAGAACGACCCCGTCAGCAGGAGGTGATCTCGTGCACGCGTGACGGCCACATACGCCAGGCGTCGATCTTCGTTTACCCCGCGTGCGCGGCCCTCTTCCGCGAAATCCAGTATTGCGTCACGCATGGCCTGCGCGGTCGGGGCCTCGTCCTCGTGCCATCGCAGACGTGGCAACCAGTCGGCGTCGCCGCGGAACTCATATGGCAACACTCCGAAGCCGAGCCAGGCTCGCGTGTCGCGCGGCGCGCTGGGCAGTTCGTCCTTCACCACCCGAACGACCGCCACCGCGTCCCATTCCAGCCCCTTCGATCCGTGAATCGTCAGCAGCTGCACCACATCGTCTTCGGGAGGCTCAGTGCGCGGAGCGAATTCGTCCAGTTGCTCGGCATGGTCGAGCCACGCGAGAAGCGCGGGCAACGACCCGGACTCATCTGCCGCAAGGAAGCCCTGGAGCTCGTCGACGAATGCGCGCAGCTGCGCAGAGGCGACACGGGCTGGCCCTCGGGCCGCGTTCGACGCGAGTTCGATGTCGAGCCGCAACTCTGATTCGATCAGGCGCACAAGCTCAGGAATCGGAACACCGGCAGCACGTCGGAGGCCGGAGAGAACTTCGCCGGCCTCGCGCAAACGGGCGCGCGCGTCCACAGTGAAGCCAGCGAGCCACCCATGGTCGGCCGGGTGGCGAGCGATGAAGTCCAGAGCGTCGACCAGGCTGCCGCTCTCTTCACCCCCGCCCGAGCGCAAGCTTTCGAGCACGCCCGCGGGGAGGGGCTGAAGGGCCGCATCATGGCGCGCAATGCGCCGGCTGAGCGACGCCAACTCCCGTAGATCGGGAAGACCGATCTCCCAGCGCGGCCCGGCCAGAAGCCGAATCAATGCCGAGCCCGCGGTCGGGTCGCTGATCACCCGCAGTGTGCTCACGACGTCGACGACCTCCGGCGTCGACAACAGCCCGCCGAGTCCGAGAATGCGATGTGGGATGCCACGCTGCGCCAACGCATCGCCAAAGCGAACCATGTGTTTCTTGCTGCGGAACAACACGGCACCGGTGGTGGCGCTCCCTCGCGCCGCGCGTTCGGCGCGCACGCGTTCGAACCACTCTGCGACCCGGTCAGCTTCCGCATCGAGATCGTTGTCGAATGCCATCTCGACGTGTCCCACGGGAGCATCAGGACGGGCGCGGAGGGGCTCGACGGCGACGGGGGCGGATGCCGCGAGCGGCGCGAGAACCGCGTTAGCCGCGTCGAGGACGGCGGAACTGTTTCGCCAGCTGGTCACTAGCGAGTATTCGCCGCAGGTCATCGTCGGAGCGAACGCGTGAGCGAACCCGCCGAGATTCCCAGCACTCGCCCCACGCCACCCGTAGATCGCCTGGTGCGGGTCGCCGACTGCCATGACCGAACTGTCTGCGAACAACGTCGCCAACAGATCCGTTTGAACGACGGAGGTGTCCTGATATTCATCGAGGAGGACGACCCGGAACCGGTCGCGCATCTCCTCGCGCACCGTCGTGTGACTACCCACCACCTCGAGCGCGCCCGCAACCTGGTCTGAGAAGTCGATGACACCAAGCCGCTGCTTCTGTCGCCCATACTCGCGGGCAAGCTCCGCGAGCAGAGAGAGTCCGCTCACACGAGCGTGCGCGAGGACAACGTCGCGGTACACCACGGTGCGCGCAGAGGTAGATGGCCGCTCCAGCACGCTATCGAACCGCGCGGGAAAAGCGGCCAGGGCGTCGAGGTCCACCAGGTTATCGCTGCAGTCGCGTGCGATGCGCAGGGCCGCGTCGATCACCGTACGCAGCGCTTCGGTTCGGTGTTCGAGTCGGTCATCGTCCGAAGACAACACGACCCGCCGCATCAACAGCCACGCGGCGGACTCGGAAAGGATGGCAACCTCCGCATCGCGCCCCACCCGCACGGCATGCTCCCGCACGATTTGATCGGCGAAGCTGTTGTACGTCAACACAGTGGGTCGATGAAGCAGGGCATCCGCAGCGGCCACTTCCGGCGACGCCCCGACACGACGCGCCAGCGCGCGGATGACGTCTTGCCGCCTCTGCTCGCTCTCCCCGGGCACGCGTGTGCGCTCAAGTTCGCTGAACACCGCAAGCTCCCCGTGCGCGTGCAGCTGGTCGAGATGCGGCAAAAGTCCCGCGTGTTCGAACTCCGAAAGCCGGTGCAGGCGCTTCTGGACACGTTCCGCCAACTCGCCCGCGGCCTTCCGTGTGAAAGTCAGGCCGAGGACTTCGTGCCGTTGCACCCAGCCGTTCGCGACGAGCCACACCACGCGCGACGCCATTGTCTCGGTCTTACCACTACCCGCGCCCGCCACGACGAGCGCCGGCGCCATTGGCGCTTCGATCACGGCCGCTTGCGCTTGTGTGGGCGGGAACTGGCCCAACGCCGCAGCGATCGCGTGCGCGCTGACGGATACCTTCGACTTGCGCTGGTCGTTCACGATGCACTCACCGAGCCGATCGTGTGAATCCGACATAGTCCGTAGGAGTGTTCATCGCGGCAGTGCTCCTCATATGGCGCTCGAAAAACTGTGCCGCCCATCACTGACACGGCCTCACGCACGCGCGTAAGAAACGCATCACGTCGCTCATCATCGAACGGCGCTTGACGTGGTTCGGCGTAATCGAGGCGCGTCGAGGACGGCGTGAGCACGAGCAGCTTGGCTCCGCCCGAAGGATGGCCGGTCGCCGCAGGGATTGCCCCGAAATCGAAAGCCAGCTGGTAGGCCGCAAGCTGAGGATTCTCGAGCACTTTCGCGTCGGTCTGGGGCTCGCGCTTGCCGGTCTTGAGATCGACGATCACCACGGTTCCTTCGGCTGTGAGCTCCACTCGATCGATGTAGCCGGAGAGTATCGCCCCATGCGGAAACACGTTCGTGTCCATGGGAATCGCAACTTCGAAGTGCGGCTCGGCATCGAGCAGCGCTCCGCCGGACTGCTCGAAGCGACTCAGATACCTGTGCAAACGCCCGATCATGTCGCGCGCCCTCGCACGCTCCGCCCGGTCGCGCCACTCTGCCTCGAAGTCCAGTTCGCCCCACCTCGACTCGACTTGCTCCCACAGCTGAGCCTCCGTACTGCCTACAGAGTTCTCCAGTGCCGCATGAATGATGGTCCCCAACCCTGCTGTTGCACTACCCGCGTCGCCTCCGAGGTCGCCGATCACCCAGTTCAGCTCGCATTCCTCGAGCGTGTGCAGACGGGAGGGTGAGACCCTGATGGCCTCGCGGGCCACGTCGCGCACCGGTCCGTTCGACGTCGGACCCTTCACTCCGTACCAGTCCTGCGGCGATGCGCCGGGCACGCCTGCACGGGCGAGCAAGGCGAGCTGCCCGGCAGAATGGTCACGACGAGCCGGACTGGCTGATTCCCCTGCGAGGCGGCGATGACGAGCAACCAGTCCGCGCAGTGAGAGCGGGTGGTCAATCACTGCGCGTTGCGAATCGGGGAAGAACTCGAAAAAGACGCTCGGACCGGTGTCGTCATCGTCAACTGCGGTGACGATGAGGTGTTCCGTGGCCCGTGAGAGCGCCCGAACCAAGAGACGGAGCTCATCGCTCATCGCCTCGCGACGGCGATCCAATGTGTCCGTGACATCGGGCTCTTCATCGCCGCGAACAGCGGCACCCGCCAGTCGCCACGTCTCCAAAAGACTTCCGCGTAGCCGCGTGTTCGGCCACACACCGTCTTGGACACCGGCGACGACCACTGTGTCGAACTCCAGTCCAAGCGAGCCTGCGGGAGTCATGACCCGCACAAAATCACCCGATTGTGGTGCATCCAGGCGGTCATCTGCGACGGCACTGTCGATCACACTGCGAACGAACACCATCGGATCGGCATCGAGGGAACGTTCGACGAATCGCTTCGCTGATTGGAACACCGCCACAACCGCATCAAGGTCGCGATGGGCGCGCTCCGCCACCGGGCCACGTCCTCGGGCGGCATCCGACCATGCACGCTCCAAACCGCTGCGACTCCACGCAGTCCACAGCAACTCGTGGGCGGTCGCCCCCTGCCTAAGCCCAGTCCGCAGCTCCTCGAGCGTACGAGCGAGCACGGCGGCGCGGCGCGCCTCTCTCATATCCACGAGATCGAGCTCGAGCGGAGTGCGCATCGCGCTAAGCAGCAACTCCCGGCCGCTTCGTTGGCCTCCCTCTGCGAGTTCGCGATGACGCAGGGCCGAGCGCAACCGTCGAACATCGACGGCATCCAACCGCCCAAAAGTGCCCGAAAGCGCCGCTGTGATCTCGTCAGCCGTCCAGTCAGTCGCTGACGCCAGCTCCAGGAGGTGCATCAAGTCGCGCACAGGGGCGAGCGCGCCGAGTGCATTCCCTGCCCCCGCAGTTCGAGTCGGGACTTCACGCGCCGCCAGTTCCGTGTGAAGCGCCGCAACCTGACGCGTGTCGTGCGCGATCACGGCACACTGTGACCATTCCACCCCGTCGTGCACGTGGCGTTCACGCAGGAGTCGCGCAATCAGATCAAACTCTTCGGCACTGGAGCGCGCGGTCAACGCGCGCAATGACGGTTCCGTGCCTGCGGCATCTCTTTCGGCGGCGTGTCTTTCGGCGGCATCGTGCGCTGCCGGCGGAGTGCGGTGATGGACGACTCCGACCGCGCCGATACTCTGCGTGACGCGGCGAATCACGTCGTGCTGCGCTGGGGTGCCACGGTGCACGCCGTCTAGCACCATGGGCGTGCCGATGCGTGCCACCAGCGACGCGAAGTTCGCTGGTGTCGCCCCCCGGAACGCACCGGATCCCACATCGGGGTCACCGAATGCCATCACCGCGATGCCACGGGAACGCAAGGCGTCGACCAACGCCACGCCGCCGTACGTGAGTTCTTGAGCATCATCCACGAGCAAGACACGCAATCGGTCGAGGGTCTCAATCCCCGGCGCCTCTCTGCGCACGATCTCAACGGCCTCGCGTACGAGTCCCGCCGCATCGCGGTGGGCACCGCGCATCACCGCGCGAACCTGCCGATACTCGGCAAGGAAACTCGACAGGGACTGCCAGATGTCGTGCCCGTCGCGAGCGCCCAGCGCGCGTAGGCGATCGGGGCCAACACCCACCGTCGTGCACTCGGCGAAGAACGTGCGCACCTCCGCACGGAAACCAGCCGTAGCGCGAATCTCGGGCGAGAGCCACTCAGGCCAGCGGGACTCACCGGCGCGCTCATCTTCTGCGTCCCCGGCGAGGAGATCCCCGATGATCTGGTCTTCGTCCGCTCCCGTGAGTAGTTGCGGCGAAGGCTCTCCCGCCATCACCGCCGCTGCGCGCACGATCTGAAAGGCGAAGGAGGTCAGGGAGCGAGCCAGCGGGCCGGACGTCGCTCGTCCGACGGCCACCGCCAGTTCATCCCGGAGCATGGTTGCACTCTGCCGAGAGGGCGTCACGGCAAGAATCGCATCCGGCGGAAGCGCCTCAGCGCCGCGCGTGAGATGCACGGCGCGACGAACCAGCGCGGTCGTCTTTCCGCTCCCCGGGCCGCCGACGATGACCGCAGAGTCGCTCACCGGCCGCGCGATCACAGCCGTCTGCACAGAATCGAGAACGGCACTCAATACGCCATCGTCGCGTCGCGCACTCCCCTGTCGGCTGGCCTCATCCACCCCTCGACCGTAGCCGTACGTTCCGACACTCACGGGCATGCCTCATCGACCGTTCGCGCAGAGCGAGCGCCCAGCGACCGAGGCAACGGGGCGTGTGTCGTAGGCTTGCGGTGCACCCGGATATCGCCGGGGCAGCACCGCGAAAGAGGGCATCACGTGGAGATCCGCATCGGCATCGCGAACACCGGCCGCGAGCTCAGCTTCGACACCAGCGAGACGGCTGCAGCCGTGAAGAAGTCCGTGGGCGCAGCCCTCGACGCCGGGGCCACTCACGTCTCATTCACCGACGTAAAGGGCAACTCCTACATCGTTCCCACCGCCGGTCTGGCGTTCATCGAGATCGGGACCGAAGAGTCGCGCCGCGTCGGTTTCGTGGCCTGACATGCAGATTATTCTGGCGCTCGTCGTGGGCGCCGCGATCGGCGCCGGCATCCACTTTCTCGTCCCCGATCGCTATACGCGCGGGGTCGCTTTCGCACCTGTGTTGGGTGCCGCATCCGCGTCAGTTGCATGGGCCGTGATGACGTGGGCTGGCATCGGGACCGACAGCGTCTGGCTCTGGCTGTCGATGCTCATCGTGCCGCCGGTGGTGACGTATCCCGTCACGCTGGTGATGGCGCGCCGCCGCATCGAGCACGATGCTCGCGAGCGTGTCGAACTGGGCATCGCCTGACTCGCGCCCGCATCAGTGGGGCGGTTCCGACTCAGGCCGCAAGGCCCATAGCGTCCATTCGCCGTGAGTGGGCCGCCATCAATTGGGTGAACACCGGTTCGACTTTCTCTTCGTCCGCAGCGCCGAGGGTGGCCGGGCGGAGCGCAGAACGTGCGATCAGCAGCGTGTCGCCGACGAGACGGCGACCCCACATCGCCAGCAGCCACCGCCACTGCTCGTCGTTCGCGATGGCGCGGCCGATGATTTCGACGATCGCCTCACGATCGTCATCGGCCCGCAGAGTTCGCGCGACGCGCGCGCCGGTATCGCCGTAGCTCGCCGACAGCGCGAGATAGAAATCGTCGAGCATTCCGGCCGTGATGTGGACGGCGAGCATGGTCTCGAACGGCCGGACCCCGTGCGTCTCGCGTCGAAACGCGTCCAGGGGTTCGCGGAACGGCAGCATCAGCGCGGTGGGATCGGCACCCCGATCACGGATCAACGCGACGAGCCCTTCATGCTTATCGAGGGCTGCGCCCGCCGCTCTCGACAACGACTCTTTGTCCGCCAACTCGGGTGTGTGAGCGATCAGCTCACTCAAGGTTTCGAAGTATCCGAGCTGCAGGTACGCGGCTTGACCCAGGAACGTATCGATGTCGGGCGCAAGCTCCTCGAAGTCCACACGCGTGGTGTCATCGACGTCATCGCGAGAGCGCAGCTGCAGCTTTCGGCCCGTGTCGCGCCGCTTCCAAAACCAGTTCACCACGCCGTTCAGCATACGACTCGGAGGCATCCGGGCACTCCTCGGCTATTCTGGAAGGCGTCCCGGCGTCGGATCGGGACCCCCGCGCCTGGGCTCGAGAGAAGGCGTGGATCGCTTTCCGCCCGCGTTGCATGTCGAACACGACACGCCGGGGCTTAGAACCAGGCAGCATCTCACTGCCGGACAGGCACAGATTGTGACGACCTTCGCCGAACTCGGCGTAGACCAGGACATCGTCGACGCGCTCCAGGCGAAGGGCATCATCGATGCGTTCCCTATTCAAGAGCAGACGATCCCGCTTTCCCTTCCGGGTCAGGACATCATCGGGCAGGCGAAGACGGGAACCGGCAAGACGTTCGGGTTCGGCATCCCGGTCGTTCAGAGACTCGGGCTTGAGCCGACTCACGGAGTGAAGGCACTCATTGTGGTGCCCACGCGTGAGCTCGCGGTACAGGTCTACGAAGACATGGATATGCTCACCCGAAACCGGGCCACGAGCGTGGTGGCGATCTATGGCGGCAAGGCGTACGAGGGTCAGATCGATCAACTCAAGGCGGGCGCGCAGATCGTCGTCGGCACCCCGGGTCGCCTGATCGACCTGAGCAACCAACGACTCCTCGATCTGTCGCACGCGACCGAGGTCGTGCTGGACGAGGCCGACAAGATGCTTGATCTCGGCTTCCTCGCCGACATCGAGAAGATCTTCCAAAAGGTGCCGGCGATCCGCCACACGCAACTCTTCTCCGCAACGATGCCCGGCCCGATCGTCGCGCTGGCTCGACGGTTCATGTCAAACCCGATTCACATGCGCGCCAGTGACCCCGATGAAGGCCTCACGCAGGCAAACATCCGCCATTTGGTGTACCGGGCACACTCGCTCGACAAGGACGAGGTCATCGCCCGCATTCTGCAGGCCGAAGGTCGAGGGAAGACCGTAGTTTTCACCCGGACCAAGCGTGCCGCACAGAAGCTCGTCGACGAACTGAACGATCGCGGGTTCAACGCCGGGGCCGTGCACGGCGACATGAGTCAGGAAGCACGCGAGCGTTCGATGGCGGCGTTCAAGTCCGGCAAGAAGGACGTGTTGATCGCTACCGACGTGGCCGCACGTGGAATCGATGTCGACGACGTCACCCACGTCATCAACCACACGATTCCTGACGACGAGAAGACGTACCTGCACCGCGCGGGCCGCACGGGTCGAGCGGGAAAGACGGGAATCGCCGTCACCTTTGTCGACTGGGATGACCTCCACAAGTGGGCGCTGATCAACCGCGCCCTCGATTTCGGTCAGCCCGAGCCCGTGGAGACCTACTCGTCGAGCCCCCATCTGTACAGCGATCTCGATATCCCCGCCGGAACGAAGGGACGCATCCGCACGGCCCCGAAGGCCGACCCCGCAGCGAAGTCGGGTGCGAGCCAGAAGAAGGATGCCACCCCTCAGGCCGACGCCTCGGCGAACGACGGACCCGGGACATCGTCTCGCCGCCGTCGCCGCCGTCGCTCAGGCTCGGGCACCGGCGCATCTGTTCCCGCTACGCACGGTGAGCCGGCGCCGGCGGATGTGTCCGCCGAAGGTGCGGGAACCCACGATGGTGGTGGATCCGAACACCACGACGGTAAGCCGGCACCGCGCCGCCGCCGCCGGCGTCGCGGTGGCGGCGGCGGGTCGAACGGCACGCCGAGCGCCCCGACCAGCGCGTAGCGCGCCCACAACGGAACCAATCCGCACGGAGTGGCGCATGTTCGCTAAGGTGTGATCGACGCGGCGCGGATGGCGCCGCCACATCGCATGCAGAAAGGCACCCCCCGTGCGACTTATCGACGCCGTCACCACCTCCTACGAGTACCAGGGTTTCTGGGGATCGTTCTGGGACATCATCTGGTGGTTCCTGCTCATCTTCGTCTTCATGTCCTACCTGTTCGCGCTGTTCGCCGTGATCGGCGACCTGTTCCGGGACCACAAGCTGAACGGCGGGTGGAAGGCAGTGTGGATCTTCTTCCTGATCTTCGTGCCCTTCCTCACTCTGCTCGTCTACCTGATCGCCCGTGGCAGCGGAATGGCACGTCGTAGCGCCGAGGCCGCCGCAGACATGAAGCAGGCCCAGGACGAATACATCAAGTCGGTGGCCGGGGGCTCGGCCGCCAGCCCGACCGAAGAGATCGCCAAGGCGAAGGCTCTTCTGGATGCCGGCACCATTACGCAGGCCGAGTACGACGCGCTGAAGGCCAAGGCCCTGGCCTGATAGGTCCGCGCACCCCTCGCGAAGCGCCCTCGTCTCCTACGGGTAGACGGGGGCGCTTCCGTGTGCGCGGTCGATGATGCGCTGCACCATCTCGGGTGCTGTTGTGTGCTCACCAGGCAGGTTGGGCTTGCCCATCCCGTGGTAGTCGCTTGACCCTGTGACGATCAGATCCCGGTCTCGACATATCCGTGCGAGAGAGCGCGTGGCAGCCGGTTGATTCTCGCGGTGTCCCAGCTCGAACCCCGACAGTCCCGCGTCAAGCATTCGCTCGGTGAGCGGCGCAGGCAGCAGTCCCGCGCGCCCCGCAGGGTGCGCCACGATCGCCACTCCCCCGGCACCGACAATGGCAGCGGTCGCGGTGACGGGATCGGGCGCGTACAGCGCCACGTAATACTCGCCACCCGGGTGCAGGATGCTGTCGAACGCCTCGCTACGATCGCGCACCAGCCCGCGACTGACCAAAGCATCAGCGATATGCGGGCGCCCTACCGTCGCGCCGTCAGACGTATGCGCGAGGATGTCTTCCCACGTCAGATCCATGTCCCGCGCGATGCGATCAGCCATCGCGCGGGCGCGTTCCAACCTCGACGACCGGATACGGCTCGTCAGGTCACGAAGTGTCGCATCATCAGGATCGAACAGGTACCCCAAGAGGTGCACGCTTCGCCACTCATGCCGAGAGGACAGCTCCATCCCTGGCAGGAGGAGCATGTCGAGGGACGCGGCGGCGTCGGCGGCTTCCGCCCATCCCGACGTCGTGTCGTGATCGGTCAGCGCAACCGTCCGCAACCCGTGGCGATGAGCGGATGCCATCACCTGGGCCGGCGGCTCCGTACCATCGGACTGGGACGAGTGCAGGTGCAGATCGCACGGGCCTGCGATGTGCGTCGTGCCGTGCATGAGTCGACAGTAGCGTCTGGCAGACACACCCGGGCGTCGTCTACACCCCGGCCACCGACCGATTTCTCAGACTGCTCGCATAGAGTCACGGCGTGCTTCGCCTGTTCGGGATCCTCGTCACCGTGGTCATCGCCATTGGCGCGGCGATCCTCACATGGCCGACGTTCTTCCGTGTCGACCGCGTGTACCCGATCGCTCAGATCGTGTCGTTCCGCGGCATCCTGCTGGCGTTCTTCATCGCCGCAACTCTCCTCGCGTTGCTGGTCGCCCTGATTCGGCCGCTCCGCGCGTTCGCACTGGGTGTGGCGCTCGTCCTTGGCATCGCGTCCATCGCCTCTGCCGCGATCGTGTTCGTGCGCGGCGGTGACGGTGACGATGCCTTCCCTCAGCAAACTGAGACCAGCGTGCGAGTCATGACATGGAACACGGCCGGCGACGCCACGCCCGCCGATACCATCGCGAAGATCGCGGTCGCCATGAGCGCCGACATCGTCGCGCTGCCGGAGACCACGATCGAGACAGGCGAGCAAGTCGCTATTGCGATGCGCGAACTCGGACACCCGATGTGGGCTCATCACACCGAGTATGGCGAGGATGGATGGGATGCCAGCTCCACGACGCTCCTGATTACGCCGGAGATGGGTGACTATGCGGTCATCGAATCCTCGATCGACGGCGTGACCAACACCTCCACGCTCCCCAGCGCCGTGGCTGCTCCGACCGACGGCACAGGACCGATCGTGGTGGTCGCGCACGCGGTGGCACCGCGAGAGGCCTACATGGACGCGTGGCGCTCTGACCTGCAATGGCTTGCCGATCAATGCAGCGATGCGAACGTGATCATGGCCGGCGACTTCAATGCGACCCTCGATCACTTCGGCGGTCTCGGCGTGGATGGCGCCGACCTCGGACATTGCCGGGATGCCGCGCTCGAGACCGGCAACGCCGCGGTGGGCACCTGGCCGGCCACGCTGCCGACGCTGGCGGGCGCTCCGATCGATCATGTGATGGCGAGCGAGAACTGGCAGGCGACAGGATCGATCGTCCTGCGATCGCTCGACGACTCCGGCTCGGACCACCGCCCGCTCATCGTCCAACTCGAACCCACTCAGTAGTGGCCTCGCCGACCCTGAATTGGCGTGCGAGACTGGGAGTATGAGCACGGCAGGCGACAGCACGACCGAGACCCCCGCACCGGCGTCCACGAGCACCAACCGACGGCAGCCCTACGGCCAGGGCTTCCTCGACACCATTTCGACCGGTTGGTCCGATCGACCCGAAGTCGTCCCGCCTGCTCGAGAGCAGGCACCGTACGCCGCCGCCCGGCGGGATGCGGTTTCGGCGGCGTTTCCTGGCAAGCGGCTGGTCATCCCCGCCGGAGAGTTGAAGCAACGCAGCAACGACACCGACTATCCCTTCCGCGCCCACTCGGCGTTTGCGCACCTGACAGGCTGGGCCGCCGATGCCGAGCCCGGTGCGGTTCTCGTCTTCGAGCCGCGTGAGCAGGCCGGTCATGATGTGACGCTCTACTTCCGTGAGCGCGCCGACCGCACGACGGCCGAGTTTTATTCGGATGCCACGATCGGCGAGTTCTGGATCGGTCCCCGCCCCGCGTTGGCGGGTGTGGCATCCGATCTGGGGATCTCCACCGCGCACATCGACGCGCTCGAGCATTTCGATGATGACCTCGTGCTCGACGAAGACGCCGACCTCACCCGGGTCGTCTCAGAGCTGCGTCTCGTCAAGGACGAGTACGAGATTGCGCAACTGCGACACGCGGTTGATGTGACGGCGCGCGGATTCGACGACATCGTCGCGCACTTCGACGAGATCATCGCCCATTCTCGGGGGGAGCGCGAAGTGGAGGGCATCTTCCATCGTCGTGCGCGCAGCGACGGCAACGCGGTCGGCTATGACACCATTGCGGCATCCGGCCCGCACGCCTGCTACCTGCACTGGACGCGCAATGACGGCGCCGTCGTACCGGGCGATCTCATTCTGATCGACGCGGGAGTCGAAGTCGACAGCCTATACACCGCCGACATCACTCGCACGTTCCCGGTCAACGGCACGTTCAACCCGGTGCAGCGCAAGGTGTACGAGGCCGTGCGCGAAGCCGCGGACGCGGCATTCGCCGCAGCGCGCCCGGGCGTAACTTTCCGCTCCGTGCACGACGCTGCCATGCGCGTGATCGCGGAGCGGGTCGCCGAGTGGGGCCTGCTTCCTGTCACACCAGAGGAGGCATTGTCCGCCGATGCGGGCGGTCACCACCGTCGCTACATGGTGCACGGCACCAGCCACCATCTCGGCATCGACGTGCACGACTGCGCGCAGGCGCGGCGCGACCTGTACTACGACGGACTCCTCGAGCCGGGCATGGTGTTCACCATCGAGCCCGGACTGTACTTCCAGATCGACGACACCACCGTGCCCGCGGAGTACCGCGGCATCGGGGTGCGCATCGAAGACGACGTCCTGATGGGGATCGACGGGCCGGTCAATCTCTCGGCTGACATTCCACGCACGGCAGACGAGATCGAGGCCTGGATGGCGCGCGGCAAGTAGCACGCCTGTGTCGTTCGCCGCTCCCCCGCCGTTCACCACTCGCCCCCAGCTGACCGGCACGTTCGGTATGGCGGCGTCCACGCACTGGCTCGCCACTGCTGTTGCACAGGGGACGCTGGAACGCGGGGGGAATGCATTCGACGCCGCTGCTGCCGGCGCGTTCGTTCTGCACCTCGCCGAGCCGCATCTGAACGGACCCGGCGGAGACCTTGTCGGGATTTTCGCCACGGCCGATGCCCCCTGCGAACCGCGCGTGCTCATGGGGCAGGGGCCCGCACCTGCCGGTGCAACAATCGACCACTTCGTGAACGAGGGGCTCGACATGGTCCCCGGAGCGGGCGGCCTCGCCGCGGCGGTTCCCGGCGCGGTAGATGCCTGGCTCATGCTCGTGCGTGATCACGGCACGATGGAACTCGGCGATGTTCTCGCCCCGGCGATCACGTACGCGCGTGAGGGCATCCCTCTCCTCCCCACTACAGTGGCGACGATCAGCCAGGTAGCTGATCTCTTCCGTGAACACTGGCCGTCTTCGGCCGATCTGTGGATGCCGTCGGGCGCCGTCCCTTCAGGCGGCGATCTGTATCGCAATCCGGCCTACGCGAATGTGCTCAGCATGCTCGTGGACGTCGGCAGCGCAAGCGACAGTCGCGAAGCGCGTATCGATGCGGCGCGCGAAGAGTGGGCGACCGGCCTGGTCGCGCGCGCCACCGAACGCTTCTTGTCGCGCCCTCACCGTCACTCCAGCGGTACCGACCACGCCGCGGTCATCACCGCCGCCGACTTCGCGCAATTCCGCGCATCTTACGAGCCAGCTGTCACGGCGTCCTTCCGAGGCCACGTCGTTGCGAAGGGCGGCGCCTGGTGCCAGGGCCCCGCGCTACTCGAAGCACTCCGCATTCTCGATCCGCTGCCCGACGAACACCTCGACCCCAGCACCGAGGTCGGTGCGCACACCATCATCGAGACCCTCAAGCTCGTTCTGGCTGACCGTGATGCACACTTCGGTGAGGGTATGGATGCCGCGCGCGTGCTCACCGACGAGTTCATCGCTCAGCGGCGGACGCAGCTCGAGGCGACCGCCTCGCAGGAGTGGCGGCCCGGCATTCTCGACGGACAGCGAGGTTTCACGCCGCCGCTCATCGCACGCCCACCCAGCACCGGCGCGGGCACCGGCGAGCCCACGGTCTCGCGCACGGGCGACACACGCGGCGACACCTGCCACATCGACGTCGTTGATCGCTGGGGCAACATTGTCGCTGTCACTCCGTCGGGGGGCTGGCTCCAGTCCTCCCCGACGATCCCCGAGCTCGGCTTCTGCCTGGGCACGCGGCTGCAGATGACGTGGCTCGATCCACAGGCGCCGTCTGCCCTGAGACCTGGCGCACGGCCCCGAACGACGCTCACCCCCACCCTCGTGCTTCGCGACGGCTACGCCACCATAGCGCTGGGAACACCAGGCGGCGATCAGCAAGATCAGTGGCAGCTGCCGATGCTCTTGCGCATGCTCGTCGGTGGGTGGAGCGCCCAGGAGGCGATCGATGCACCGACTCTCCACACGATCGCGATGGTGGAATCCTTCTGGCCCCGATCCTGGGACGCAAGCGGGGTCATCGTCGAGGACCGACTGGGAAGCGCAGTGATCGAAGGATTGCGCCGCCGCGGCCACGTTGTCACTACGGCGGGCGATTGGCGGCTCGGCCGTCTGTCGGCCGTCGGTATCGACCGCGCACGCGGAACCCTCTGGGCGGCCGCGAACCCCCGCGGCATGCAGGGCTACGCCGCGGGCCGCTGAGATCTCCGCCGCACCCAGGCGCTCACGCGTTCGGCCAAGGCGCGCCCGACCTCCTCGGGCGATCTCCGGAGGCCGGCGACCTCGAACGAGTGGCCCCCGCCATCGACCCATTCGATCTCGGCGTCCCGACAGCCCGCAATCGCCGTTTCGAGTTGTTCATGTGGATCTACGAACGGATCTCGCGTACCAGAGATGAACAGCTGCGGCTGTACAACGTCGGGCAAGTGCTCCACGCGCGGCTTCTCGGGGTTGCCCGGCGGATGCAGCGGATAGCCCAGATACACCAATCCCGTCGGGTCGATCTCTCCTTGGGCTGCCGCCATCGATGCCATGCGGCCGCCGTACGACTTGCCCGCGGCCCACAGGCGGCACTCTTTCGTTCCGGCTTGGACAGTGAGTGCTCGGGTGTGAGCGTCGATCGCGGCCCAGGTTGCGATCGCGTGCGCGGCCGGACCAGGCATACGTCGACCGGCCTGCAGATAGGGGAAAGTGAATCGCACGGTCGCGATTCCGTGATGGTGAAACCCGTCGATCAGTCCGTCGAAGAATGGATGCCGGACCCCGGCGCCCGCCCCATGGGCGCACACGATCACATCCTGCGAACCTGCGGGGATGGCGTGCCACGCCGAGACCGTGACGTCGCCTTTTGGGAGCCGGACCACGACCTCCGCTTCGAGTTCCTCGATCATCACGGGTCAGAACGTCGTGGTTCAGACTCGCCGCCCGGTGCGGCCGGGTCGGACCGCTCGGGTTCAGAGACCTGCTCCCCTGTCGGAGCCGTGATGCGCTCCCCGTAGCGGGGCGGTTCCTCCGGGCGCGAAGTGCGTCTGTTCTCGGGCTCGGAACCCACATCGACGGTGGCCGCGTCTGCCGCTGACTTTGTGGCTCCGCTCGACGATGGGGCGGGTGACGCCATTGCCTGTCGTGCCTTGTGAAAGCTGGACGCTGCGACGGTTACCTCATAGTGATCAGCGATGACCTGCATCACCGATGCGTAGGAGCGCCGCCGACGGACGAACGCGAACGTGATGAGGCTGAGCAGCATCCCGATAGCTACGCCGACAAACAGCACTCCGACGAAAGCCTGGATCGGCACTGTTGTCGTACCGAGAACCAAGATGGCGGAGAACAGCAGGCCGAGCAGAAGCCCGTTGATCGCTCCCGAGCGTGCGGCCGTGGCATAGCCTAGGCGACCGGTGATGCGCTCGACAGACCGAAGACCGAGCCCGACGATCGCAATGTCGCGTGCGGGCACCTCCGCAGCGATCAGCGTTTGCACGAGCTTCTGCGCGCGCTCGTAAGTGGAAAAGCTGGCGAGGGTCTGTCCGACGTCGTCGGAACCTTGGGGAAAGCGTCCGCCGATCATGCTCATCTCCCCATCCTCCCACGAGGGCACGACTACGCTGGATTCGTGAGCACGCAGAGGGTATTCGTCGCGCGCCTGTCGGGCTGCGCCGTCTTCGACCCCGCCGGCGACCGACTCGGCAAGGTCCGGGACGTCGTGGTGATCTATCGCAAGGACGACCCGCCTCGCGTTATCGGGCTCGTGATCGAGATCCCCGGGCGACGACACGTGTTCGTCTCTATCGGCCGTGTGACATCGATCGATACCGGTCAGGTGATCACCACCGGCCTCATCAACGTGCGCCGATTCGAACAGCGCGGCGGCGAAGTACGCGTGATGGCTGAATTACTGGGGCGCAAGGTCTACTTCTCCGACGGAAGCGGGCACGCCGTCATCGAGGACGTCGCCATCGAACGCAATCGCCTCGGAGAGTGGGACGTCGGCCAGCTTTTCCTGCGTCGTCCGAAGACCAGTGCATCGCCCTTCGCGAAAGGCCCCACCACCTTCGCCGGATGGGCGGACGTGCACGAGCAGAACACGCCGGGCGAAGCACAGTCCGCCGAACAGCTGGTCGCCACCTACTCCGAGCTCAAGCCGGCCGACCTCGCGAACACTCTCCTCGACCTTCCCGAAGAGCGCCTGATCGAAGTGGCTGAAGAACTCCCGGACGACCGTCTCGCTGACGCTCTTGAAGAGATGCCCGAGGACGACCAGGTGCACATCCTCGAGGCCCTCGGCGACGAACGAGCCGCCGACATCCTCGATGCCATGGAGCCTGACGATGCAGCCGATGTCCTGGCACAGCTGCCCGAGGAGCGCTTGGAAGAGCTTCTCGATCTGATGGAGCCCGAAGAGGCTGAAGACGTTCGCGCCCTGCTGAAGTACGGGCCCGACACGGCCGGCGGTCTCATGACGAGCGAACCCATCGTGCTCTCGGCAGACGCGACCGTCGCCGAAGCACTGGCCCTCATCCGACGGCACGAGTTGCACCCCGCGCTCGCAGCAGCAGTGTACGTAACGCTGCCGCCCTATGAGACGCCGACGGGCAGGCTCCTCGGCACGGTGCACTTTCAGCGGATGCTGCGCTATCCGCCGCATGAGAGGCTCGGCGCGATCATCGACGACACGGTCGATCCGGTGTCGGCCCTTGCCTCTGCAGCGGAGGTCGCGCGCCTGCTCGCGAGCTACAACCTGGTTGCGGTGCCCGTCGTCGATGCCGCGCACCGCCTGGTCGGCGCGGTGAGTATCGATGACGTGCTCGACTACCTTCTGCCCGACGACTGGCGCTCGCATGACGGACCCGACATTCCTGCGCCCGTTCCGACCACGACCGCGAGCATCCCGAGGAGGCGCTGATGGCCCGTTCGAACCGCGTGCCTTCACTCGACGCGCCGCGTGGCCGGTCGGGCGTGTTGCAGCGCCCACCGGCACAGCCCTCGCGCGACCGATTCGGACGTTTCACCGAGTGGATCGCGCGAGCCATGGGCACGCCGGTGTTCCTTCTGATCCTCAGCCTGTTCTGCGTCGCGTGGATCGCATGGAACACCCTGATGCCAGCCGATCTCCGGTTCGACTCCGCAGCGAACGGATTCACCGCGCTCACGCTGATGCTGTCGTTGCAAGCCTCCTATGCGGCGCCGCTGATCCTGCTCGCGCAGAACCGTCAGGATGACCGGGACCGCGTGCAGATCGAACAGGACCGGCAGCGCGCCGAGCGCAACCTCGCCGACACCGAGTACCTCGCCCGCGAGGTTGTTGCTCTCCGCATGACGGTCGCCGATCTGTCATCCGAACTCCTCACCCGCGACGAACTGCGCACCGAACTGGCATCCTTCCTCCAGTCGCTCCAGGAGCGCACCGAGAGCGAGGAGGCAGAGCGATGACCGTTGCCACCGCGGACGAGGTCCGCCGCGCAGTCGCAGCGGTGATGGACCCCGAGTTGCGTCAGCCCTTGGGTGACCTCGACATGGTGCGAGACGTGCGGGTCGTCGACGATCGAGCCCTCGTGAAGATCGCTTTGACGATCGTGGGCTGCCCGGCCGCTGAGCGAATCAGTGCCGACGTACGCAGCGCTGCGGTCTCTGTCACCGGGATCGAAAGTGTCGAACTCGACGTCGGTGTCATGACACCCGCAGAACGCAACGCGCTCACCGAAAAGCTTCGCGGCGGGCGTGCAGCACGCGAGATGCCTTTCACGCCCGATTCACTCACTCGAGTCATCGCCGTCACGAGCGGCAAGGGCGGAGTCGGTAAGTCGACGATGACCGCGAACCTCGCCGTCTCTCTCGCGGCACGTGGACTGGCCGTGGGCCTCATCGACGCGGACGTGCACGGCTTTTCGATCCCCGCGCTCCTCGGCCTCACCGACGACACAGGTGCTGCACCCGTGCCCACGCGCATCGATGAGCTCATGTTGCCCCCGGTCGCGCACGGTGTGAAAGTGATTTCGATCGGGATGTTCCTGCGACGGGGAGAAGACACGAACCCCCTCGGCGCCGTCGCGTGGCGCGGGCCGATGTTGCACCGCACCGTGCAGCAGTTCCTCACTGATGTGTTCTTCGGTGATCTCGACATCCTGCTGATCGACATGCCGCCCGGGACCGGCGACATTGCGATTTCGGTCGGCCAGATCCTCCCTCACGCAGAGGTGCTTGTCGTGACCACCCCGCAGTCCGCTGCCGCGGACGTCGCCGTGCGCAGTGGTCTATTGGCTCGTCAAACCGGGCAGCGCATTGCGGGTGTCGTCGAGAACATGGCCGCCATGACGTTGCCCGACGGCACGACGCTCGAGATATTCGGCACTGGCGGCGGAACGAAGGTCGCGGATGCGTTGTCCGCAGAGGACCACTCGGTCCCCGTGCTGGCGAGCGTTCCGCTCAGCCCGCTGCTGCGGCAGGATGCCGACGCAGGCGTGCCCACCGTAGTGGCGCATCCGGAGGACCCCGCCGCTCAGGCGATCGATGCGATCGCGGAACGCCTCTCCCGCGCACCACGCGGACTTGCCGGACGCCCCCTTTCGGTGAACGTGCGCTGACTCAGGTTGCCTCGGCGTCATACGGCGGCGGAGCATCGTCGCCTGCTTTGAACGGGGATTTTGTCGGCGGCTTAGGCGCATGTGCCGCACCCTGAGCCGCCATCGTCGCCGCGGGGACGCGCACGGGTTTCGTGGGGTTCACCGGAGCGTCGTCGAGGAGCGCCTCTCGGATGATCCGACGCGGGTCGTATTGGCGGGGATCCAGCGTCCGCCAATCGACATCGTCGAAGTCGTCGCCCATCTCCTCTTTCACGCGGGTTCGAGCGGTCGTCATCCATTCTCGAGCCCGACGCGCGAAGCGTGCGAGAGCCTCGGCATAGCCGGGCAGCCGCTCCGGACCTACAAGGAGCGCTGCGATGACGCCGATGAGCAGCAGCTTCTCGATCGTGATGCCGGAGAACATACGAATAGGTTACGCCGTGGCGGACGGCTGAGCCGACCACGGGCGCGTAGGCTAACGGCGGAGGAACCCATGGGCGAGCAAAGCGCCAACCACAGATTTGCAAACGAAGTCACGATCGAACCCGATCACATCGGGCGTGCACGCGCGCACGCCCTCGAGATCGGCGCCGCGCCGATCAGCGCGGCGGTCGGTGCACAGTGCGCGGTCATCGCAGCGGCGTCGCGTGCGCTTCACATCGTCGAGATCGGCACGGGGGCGGGCGTGTCCGGTCTGTGGCTGATGCGTGGTGCACCCAAGGCCACGCTCACGACCATCGATAAAGAGCCTGAGCATCTCGGAGTGGCGCGACAGTCTTTCTCAGAAGCCAAGATCGCACCCGCTCGGGCCCGATTCATCACCGGTCGTGCATCTGAGGTTCTCCCCCGCATGAACGAAGCGTCATACGACATCGTGTTGGTCGACGCCGACCCCGAGGGAGTCATCGAGTACGTCGAACACGGGTTGCGTCTCGTTCGCGCTGGCGGCACCGTGCTCATTCCACGGGTACTGGCCGGGGGTAACGTCGCGGATCCGGTGAAGCGCGACGACATCACCACGGCGTATCGGTCTCTCATCCACGAGACGCAATCGTCGCCCGCCGTGATCGGTTCGCTCTCGATCGTGGGCGAAGGGCTTCTGCAGTTGACGACGGTCGCCTCCGACTGAATGCGACCAGCGGGGCCAAGACGAAGAAGAACGGCCGGTCTGATGACCGGCCGTTCTTCTTCGTTTCAGGTGCGTCAGGCGGGGGCGACGACGCCACCCAACACGTCGTAGAGCTCTTTGGCTTCGGCGTCGTTAACCGAGACGACCAGGCGTCCGCCGCCCTCGAGCGGTACACGCACGATGATGAGGCGCCCTTCCTTCACGGCCTCCATTGGCCCGTCTCCGGTTCTCGGCTTCATGGCTGCCATGCTGGCTCCCTTTCGTCGGTGATCTATGTGGTAGTTTACCGTGCCTGTGAACTCCCCCAGACCGTCCTGAGAGACAGGTGGGATCGGTTTCAGGGAATCTGCCACACGGTATTGCCGAGGGCGTACATGTTGTATATCCACCACCACTGCCCTACGAGGCATGCGATCAGAACACTGATCCGCCAGAGGCGTGAGCGCGGTACCGCGACCGCCCCCCACAACGGTGACAGCGGGATCAGGAGTCGGAAGATGCTCGACTGCGGGAAGAAGACCAGGAGCAGGTACACGACGTAGCTCGCGCTCCACAGTCGCATCTCCACCCCGAGTCGACGCACCGGCGGCGCCCAGAGCAACGCCGCCGCGATAACGGCCACGCCCGCGCCCAGGAGTACGTAGCCGACTTCGACGGGAAGGCCCCACATCGTCGCAAACCAGAACTGGGTTGCCGCGAGAAACCCGTCGAAGGGAGCAAACACCGCATCGCCCGGGATCCAGTTGCGACGCCACGCGAGTTCCGTCGCCAGATACGCACCTCCGTCCCCCGTGCCCCAGGCCGCGATGACCTGCCACGAGAAGCCCACCACCACCGCCAGTAGCCCGAGCGCAACGATGTGCACCACTTCTGAAGCCGCCAGAGCCTCCCGCCGACGCTGAAACCACCGCCAGATTCCGTAGAGACCAAGAAAAAGCGCGAACGCCAACACTCCTGGTCGCGTGTATCCCATCAGCGGAATGAGAAGGTACAGCCAGCCGTAGCGACGGCCAAGAACACACCACAGCGCGAGAAACAGCCACAGCAGGAACAACGACTCTGCGTAGCCGACCTGGAACAGAGCCGCGAGTGGACCGCACGCGAAGAAGGTCACCGCCCACATCGACGTACTCTCGTCGAGCTTCTCCCTCAAGAGCCGATACAGCACCACCGAAGCTGCGAAGCCGGCGACGATCGACACCAGAAACGCCCCGATGGACCATTGGCCGAACGGAAGCGCAACGATCCGCGCGAGCCACGGATACAGAGGCATGAACGCCCACTGGTTCTCCCCTACCGCACCCGAATCGGTCGTCGGTAGGTCTGACGGGTAGCCGACCTCGGCAACGATCCAGTACCAACGGGAATCCCACCCAAGGATCAGGTCTCCGAGGGACGGCGACACGCCGAAACGCGAGCCCGGTCCAGACAGTGCGGATGCTCCGAGCAGGAAGGCCGTCGTCACAACACGCGCACTGAAGTAGATGACGGCGATGCGCGCCACGATGGGCATCGCGTGCCACCAGTGCAGGCGGCTGTCGGGCCTCAGCGCCCCGTCAGCCATGCGCGTAACCCGCGCTCCACCGCGTCGATCTGCGCGACCGGAACGCGCTCTTCGTCGTGATGCGCGAGATGGGGGTCGCCCGGACCGTAGTTCACCGCAGGCACGCCGAGCGCGCTGAATCGCGCGACATCCGTCCAGCCATACTTCGGCCGAGGCTCAGCGCCGACTGCGGCGACGAAGTCTTGCGCAAGCGGTGCGTCCAACCCTGGCCGTGCGCCCTCCGCCAGATCGGTCACCTCGACGTCGAATCCTTCGAACACGGTGCGCACGTGTGCTTCCGCTTCGGCGCCGGAACGGCTCGGCGCGAACCGATAGTTCACCTCGACTTCGCAGAGGTCCGGAATCACGTTGCCGGCGATGCCGCCGGTGATGCGCACCGCGTTGAGCCCCTCTCGGTAATCCAGCCCGTCAACGGTGACCTCGGCCGCGCGGTACTCCGCCAGCCTCGCCAAGATGGCCGACGCGCCGTGAATTGCGTTCTCCCCGATCCACGAACGTGCACTGTGCGCGCGGACCCCCGTGCTCCGTACGACCGCGCGCAGATTTCCGTTGCAGCCACCTTCTACACCGGCAAGGGACGGCTCGCCGAGGATTGCGAAATCTGCAGCGAAGAGGTCCGGCCGCGTGCGAGCCAGACGAGTGAGGCCGTTGAGGTCGGCATCCACTTCCTCGTGGTCGTACCACATCCATGTGATGTCGACCCTCGGGTCAGTGAGCTCGACGGCCAACTTCAGTTGCACGGCGAGCCCGGACTTCATGTCGACGGTTCCTCGTCCCCAGATGTGCGGTTCGCCGTCGATGTCGATGTCGCGCGTGGGGAGGTTGGCATTGATCGGGACCGTGTCGATGTGGCCGGCGATTGCGACGCGCTGAGCGCGCCCGAGGTTCGTCCGCGCAACGATGGTGTCACCATCGCGGTACACATCGAGGTGCTCTTGCGTGCAGACGACATCGTAGATCGCGTCAGCGAGAGCCTTCTCATCGTCGGAGACGCTAGGAATGTCGCAGATCGCGCGCGTGATGTCGGGGCTGGAAGCAGTCAGGTCGAGCGTCGGCACCCGTCGAGTCTATCCAGCCCTGTCTTTGTCCGCCCCGCCCCACCGACCGGTGACAGGCACCTTCGTCGTGCGCGCTACCGTTGAGTTATGACTGAACGATGGGTGTGGGGCACGGGCCTCGCGACAACGGCTGACGACGGCACAGTACTGGACACGTGGTACCCGACCCCCGCGCTCGGGCGGATCCCGGATGCCGCGCCCGCGGCATCCGACGAACTCACGACCCTCGAAGGACGCGACGAACGCCGTGCTGTCACCGTGCAGGTCGTGACCGTCGAGGTCGACCTGGATGCCGCACCCGCCTCGACGCCCGATGCCTACCTCCGGCTACATGCGCTCTCGCACCGTATCGTTCGACCGAATGAGCTGAATCTCGAGGGCATCTTCGGCCACCTGCCGAATGTGGCGTGGACCAATGCGGGCCCCGTGCATCCTGACACCGCGACATCCCAGCGTGCGCATCTTCTGCGCGCGGGAATTCAGGTACAAGGACTCGATAAGTTTCCCCGACTGCTCGACTACGTCACTCCGGCCGGCGTGCGCATCGCCGACGCGTCTCGCGTGCGGCTAGGCGCGTACCTGTCGCCGGGCACCACCGTCATGCACGAAGGCTTCGTCAACTTCAACGCCGGAACGCTCGGCCAGAGCATGGTGGAGGGGCGGATCTCGCAGGGTGTGGTCGTCGGTGACGGCAGCGACATCGGCGGGGGCGCGTCCATCATGGGCACCCTCTCGGGCGGCGGTAGCCACAAGGTGGCGATCGGCGCCCGCACCCTTCTCGGCGCCAACGCTGGCGTCGGCATCTCGCTGGGTGATGACTGCGTAGTCGAAGCCGGGCTCTACGTCACCGCAGGCTCAAAGATCGTGCTGGCCGACCAGGCACCGGGAGCCGACGGCACGAAGCCGACGGCGAAGGGAGCCGAACTGTCGGGGCGCAACGGCATCCTGTTCCGCCGCAACTCGATCACCGGCGCGGTCGAAGCCGTTGCCCGAGCCGGTGTCGGCGTGACCCTCAACGCGGCGCTGCACGCATAGATTGACCACTGACAACGAAGAAGCCCGAGCGAAACATCGCTCGGGCTTCTTCGTGAAGGCAGGTTCAGCCGACACCCGGGTAGGTGCGCTCACCGGCACCCACATACAGCTGCTGCGGGCGCCCGATCTTCGTCTGCGGGTCACGCGAGGCTTCGCGCCACTGAGCGAGCCAGCCGGGCAGGCGGCCGATCGCGAAAAGTACCGTGAACATGCGCGTCGGGAAGCCCATCGCCTTGTAGATGACGCCGGTGTAGAAGTCGACGTTCGGGTACAGGCGACGCTCCTTGAAGTAGTCGTCGTTGAGGGCGATCTCTTCGAGCTCCTTCGCGAGATCGAGCAGCGGGTCGCTCACGCCGAGAGCTTGCAGCACCTCATCCGCCGATTCCTTCACGAGCTTGGCGCGCGGATCGTAGTTCTTGTAGACGCGGTGGCCGAAGCCCATCAGCTTCACCCCGTCTTCCTTGTTCTTCACCCGCTCGACGAAGCGCTGCACGCTCTCACCTGAGTCGCGGATTCGTCCGAGCATCTCGAGCACCGCCTCGTTGGCGCCGCCGTGAAGCGGCCCGTACAGCGCGTTGATGCCTGCCGAGATCGAGGAGAACTGGTTTGCACCGGTGGAACCGACCAGGCGAACCGTCGAAGTGGACGCGTTCTGCTCGTGGTCCTCGTGGAGAATCAGCAGTCGCTCGAGCGCCCGCGACATCACCGGGTCGACCTCGTACGGCTCGGAGAGCACACCGAAGTTCAGCTTGAGGAAGTTGTCGACGAAACCCAGGCTGTTGTCCGGGTACAGGAAGGCCTGACCGACGCTCTTCTTGTGCGCGTAGGCCGCGATCACGGGGAGCTTGGCCAGCATGCGGATGGTGTTGAGCTCCACAAACTCAGGATTGTTCGGGTCGGTTTCGCTCTCGTAGTAGGTCGAGAGCGCCGAAACAGCCGAGGAAAGCACCGACATCGGGTGTGCCGTGTGCGGCAAGGCGGAGAAGAATCGCTTCAGGTCTTCGTGCAGGAGCGTGTGGCGCCGGATGCGCTCATCGAACTCTGCAAGCTCGTCGGCCGTCGGCAACTCACCATAGATAAGCAGCCATGCGACCTCGAGGTAGGTGCTGTTCGTCGCGAGCTGCTCGATCGGGTAGCCGCGGTAGCGCAGGATTCCCTGATCCCCGTCGATGTAGGTGATCTCGGAGCGCGTCGCCGCCGTGTTCACGAATCCGTAGTCCAGGGCGGTGTAACCGGTCTGGCGAGTAAAGGTGGACAGGTCGACGCTGGGCGCACCGTCCGTGCCGCGCAACAGCGGGAATTCCGCAGTTTTGTCCCCGATGGTAAGGGTGGCTTTGTCCTGCTGGGTGCCCGCTTCGCTCACGGCGCCTCCTCGCGATTTCTGATCGGACGGGGGTGTCGGTCGGATGCCGCTACGAACCGGTATGGCGAGAGCGGTACTCCGGCGCGGGGCGAGATTCCGCGCCGCCGCGTTATTACAGCCTACTGGTCGCTCAGGCCTACTGCGCACACGACCAAAGCCTGGCCGATTCGTGTGGAGGATTCCTCAGTGCGCGAGGGAACGCAGACGCTCAGCAGCCGCGGCAATGCGCTCATCGGAGGCGGTCAGCGACAGCCGGATGTGCTGCGGGAAGTGTGCACCGTAGAAGTGGCCCGGTCCGACCAGGATTCCGTGCTCGGCCAGTCGCGCAACGCTCTCCCATGCATCGCGCCCTTCTGTGGCCCACAGGTAAAGCCCCGCCCGACTCTCGTCGATGCGGAAGCCCGCGGCCTCCACTGCGGGGAGAAGAAGATCTCGGCGTGAGCGGTACCGCTCCTTCTGCGCCGAGACGTGACCGTCGTCTGCCAGCGCCGCGACCATCGCCGCCTGCACCGGCGCAGGCAGCATGAGGCCGAGGTGTTTGCGAGCCGTCAGAAGCCGAGCGATCAGATCCGGATCGCCGGCGAGGAAGGCGGCTCGATAACCGGCGAGGTTCGACTGCTTGCTCAGCGAGTAGACCGACAGAACGTTCGTCAGGTCTCCCCCGGTCGCCCGCGGGTCGAGGGCACTCGGAATAGCGGCGGCGTCCCACGGCGCATCCCACCCGAGTTCTGCGTAGCACTCGTCCGACGCGAGGACGGCGCCCACCTCACGCGCACGCGCGATGGCCCCACGAAGCTGGTCGATGTCCAGCACCCGGCCATCCGGGTTTCCGGGCGAATTAATCCACACCACGCGGGTGTTGTCGGGCCACTCGGCCGGGTCATCCGAGGCGAAAGGCGTGGCACCCACGAGCCGGGCTCCGACCTCATACGTCGGGTATGCCGCCCGGGGGTGGACGACAACATCGCCCGGACCGACCCCGAGGAGCAACGGCAGCAGGGCGACGAGTTCCTTCGAGCCCACCGTCGGCAATACATGCTGGGGGGTGAGTCCCGTCACCGCCCGGCGGCGGTCGTACCACGACGCTATCGCCTCCCGCAGCGAGGGTGTTCCCATCGTCTGCGGATACGAGTGCGCATCAGTGGCGCCCATCAGCGCTCGAGAAACGACGTCCGGCGTCGCATCCACGGGCGAGCCGATAGAAAGGTCGACGATTCCGCCGGGGTGGGCGCGTGCACGCTCTGCGTACGGGGCGACCGCATCCCACGGATAGTCCGCGAGGTCCGAGACCGCCATGTCAGTGCCCCGCAGGGACGAAGGAGATCACGCCTCTTCTTGCGGTGGGAGGGCCTCGATAATCGGGTGATCTTTGTGGATCACTCCGACCTTGGCCGCACCACCGGGCGATCCCACGTCGTCGAAGAACTCGACGTTGGCCTTGTAGTAGTCCTGCCACTCGTCGGGGAGGTCGTCTTCGTAGTAGATCGCCTCGACGGGACACACAGGCTCGCATGCACCACAGTCGACGCACTCGTCCGGATGAATGTACAGCGATCGATCGCCCTCATAGATACAGTCCACGGGACATTCATCGATGCAGGCACGGTCTTTGACATCCACACAAGGAAGGGCGATCACGTACGTCACGGCATCAGTCTACTGGGCATTCCTCGCCGGCAAGCGGTCCGGCCACGCCACGACGAGCGCCACGAGGATCGGCACCGCGATCGTCCAGACCACGCCCGCGTCTGTCTGCGGCACGACCACCGACCCTCCCGGCCCGGTGCCGGAGAACATCAGGGTTGACAGCATCATCCCCAGCCCCGTCCCCAGCGCCGCCCAGCGATCGAGGGTCAGCAAGCGGACCGCGATCAGGAAGGCAGCGCACCCGATGATTCCGAGCACAAGGCCGAGGGGGAACCACCCCAGGGTGAAGGTGTGCGCAATGGTTCCGGCGACACCATAGACCCCGCCGATGAGGAATGCGACGACCCAGGTGCCGATTCGCGTGACGAGTGACATGCGCATCATTTGATGCTATCGGAGCACTATGCCAGCGCTCAGAGGCGCGTGAAACGCGATTCCATCTGGCTTGGCCCTCGGTTTCATCACAACTCGGTAACCGACCGGGCGGTATGCGCACGGAGTTGTTAGGTTCATCACAACCACGGCGCCGTGACCGAGAGGAAGCCATGACGCTGGCAGTGCACAACATCGAAGTTGTCTACGAGGATGTGATGCTCGTGGTCACCGGAGCGAGCCTCCGCGTGCAGCGTGACGGAATCGTGGCGCTGCTCGGGGCGAACGGCGCCGGGAAGACTTCGCTGCTTCGCGCAATGACGGGTTTGCTGGATGTCCATCGGGGCCGCATCGCCCGCGGACACGTTTCTATCGACGATGTCCCCCTGGACACCCGGCGCGCACCGGACGTGGTCAAGGCCGGGGTCAGCCAAGTGATGGAGGGCCGGCGCGTCTTCGTGGAATTCACTGTGGAAGAAAACCTGCGAGTGGGCGCGTACACGCGCAGCCGCACCGATATCGCGGCCAAGCTCGACCGCATTTATGGCATGTTCCCCATCCTCGGCGAACGCCGAGCGCAGCGGGCAGGCTACCTCTCCGGTGGCGAACAGCAGATGCTCGCCATCGGACGCGCGCTTATGGCAGAGCCCGCGTACATCCTGCTGGATGAGCCGAGCCTCGGCCTCGCGCCACAGATTGTGGAGCAAATCCGAGATCTCATCGTCGAGATCCGTGACTCCGGCACCGGGGTGTTGCTCGTCGAGCAGAACGCGGCCATGGCACTCTCGATCGCCGACCACGGCTACGTCATGGAGAACGGAAAGATCGTGATGGATGCCCCGGCCCAGGCGCTGCGCGATGACGATGACATCCGTGAGTTCTACCTCGGCACAGGTGCGTCCGCGGGGAGCCTGCGCGACGTCAAGCATTACAAGCGCCGAAAGAGGTGGTTGTCATGACGTTGCTGGAGGTTGCCGACCTCACCCTGCGGTTCGGCGGTGCCACCACGCTCGATGGGGTGTCGTTCGACGTGCAGCAGGGAGAACTGTTCGCCATCATCGGCCCCAACGGTGCAGGGAAAACCTCGACGTTCAACTGCATCTCGGGCGTGTACAAGCCGCAGTCAGGTTCGATTTCTCTCGCCGGCGAAAGTCTGTTGGGCCACGCGCCAGATGTCATCGCCGGGCGCGGAGTCGCCCGAAGTTTTCAGAACGTCGAACTCTTCGACAATCTCTCGGTGCTCGACAACCTCATGCTGGGACGACACCAGGCAGCCACGTACGGATGGTTGGAGGGCATGCTCTGGCTCGGACGCGCACGCGCCCAAGAGCTCGCCGCACGCCGACGTGTCGAGGACCTGATCGACTTCCTCGACTTGGCGGGCGTTCGTGGGCTTCCGGTGGGAATTCTCCCCTACGGCATCCGCAAGCGCGTCGAACTCGGTCGGGCACTCGCCATGGAGCCGAAGCTCCTGCTCTTGGACGAACCCGTGGCGGGCATGAACTCCGAAGAAACCGAAGACATGGCCCGCTTCATCCTCGACATTCGAAGCGAATTGGGGACGTCCATGATCATGGTCGAGCATGACATGCGACTGGTCATGGACCTCGCCGACCGCGTGATGGTGATCGATTTCGGAAAGCGGATCGCACTGGGCACCCCCGAAGAGGTGCAGACGGATCCCGCGGTCATCGCTGCCTACCTCGGCGGAGCGTCGGCCGATGTGGCAGACATCCTGAGCGAAGGCAGTCGCGAACCTGCCACTCCGCCAACACCGGGAGAGCACTGATGAGCACCAACGACGTCCTGCCCGCCACCGAGCTCGAGGTGACCTACCTGCCACGTCTCCTCCGCCAGGTCGCCGCCGAGCGGAGTGACCACACGGCATTGCGCGTCAAGAGGGCCGGGGTATGGCAAGACATCACGTGGGCAAACTATCGCGACGCCGCGGAGCGCATCGCCTTCGGTCTGGCGGCCCTCGGAGTATGCGCGGGCGATCGTGTGGCGATCCAGTCCGAGAACCGGCCGGAGTGGCTCTTCACCGACGTGGCATCGTCCGCATTGCGCGCCGTGATTGTCGGCCTGTACCCGACCAACCCCGTGGCCGAAGTGACGTACCTCCTGCAGGACAGCGGCGCACGCGTGTTGGTCGCCGAGGATCAGGAGCAGGTCGACAAAGCGCTCGAAGCCGAGCCGGAGTGCCCCGCACTCGAATGGATCGTTTACCTGGATGCGCGGGGGCTTGCCGATTACGATCACCCCAAACTTCTCTCGATCGATGCCCTCATTGATCGAGGCGATGCCCACCGCAGCGACCACCCGAGCCTGCTCGACGACGAGGACTCGCGCCGTACTCCCGATGACATCGCCACTCTCATTTACACCTCGGGCACCACCGGTCCGCCCAAGGGAGCGATGCTGACGGCACGCAACATCTCGTTCGCGGCGCAAGTCTTCACCCTCGACGGCGGACTGCTGGGGCGACAAATCGGACCGGACGATGCACTCCTGTCCTACCTTCCCCTCTCGCACGTGGTCGAGCGGGGCATCTCGGTGTGGGCGAATCTGCGCTCGCACACGGTGGTCCACTTCGCCGAGTCGATCGACACCGTCACCACCGACCTTGCCGAGGTGCAGCCCACTGTCCTGTTCGCCGTACCGCGCATCTGGGAGAAGATCCAAGCCGCCGTCGCCATTCGCATGGCCAACGCGAGCAGACTCAAGCGCGCGGTGTACTCGCTCGGGGCGCGCTGGAGCCAAACCATCGCGGCGGACCGCATCGCGAACGGCGGCGCATTCACATGGCGCGCACGCGTCCGTTACGCGATCGGATACTGGCCCGTGTACCGCCCGCTACGCAAGCGCCTCGGGCTGCTGCGCGTGCGCCACGCCATCTCTGGGGCAGCCCCGATCGCACCCGACGTGCTGCGGTTCTTCCTGGGCCTCGGGATCCCTCTCTTCGAGGCGTATGGCATGACAGAGAACTCCGCGGTGGCGACGTCCAACTTTGCCGGCCGCATGCGAATCGGCACGGTCGGCGAGCCGCAGCCCCTCACCGAGGTGCGGCTGGACGAGCACACCGGCGAGGTGCTCACGCGGCATCCGGGAACATTCGCCGGTTATTGGGGGCGACCGGATGCCACGGCCGACACTCTCGATGCGGAAGGCTGGCTGCGAACCGGCGACGTCGGTGAGTGGGTGGACGGGACGCATCTGCGGATCGTGGATCGGATCAAGGACATCATCATCACCGCGGGTGGGAAGAACATCGCGCCCAGCGAAATCGAGAACGCGATCAAGGCATCCCCCTTCGTCAAAGAGGCCGTCGTCATCGGCGATCGGCGCCCGTATCTGGCCGCATTGATCGGAATCGAGTACGACACCGTCGCCGACTGGGCTTCGCGCAGACGCCTGGAGTTCACGACGTACCGAGACCTCTCGAGCAAGCCCGAGGTGATCGAGCTGATCGCGGGCGTGATCCGCGAGGCGAACACCAAGCTCGCGCGCGTTGAAGCCGTAAGAAAGTTCCGCATGCTCACGAAAGAGCTCGACCACGAAGACGGTGAGCTCACCGCGACACAGAAGCTCAAGCGTCAGGCGTTCGCGAAGACCGTGCCGCATCTCATCGACGACATGTACGCAGGTTCGAACGCGTTCCCTGGCGGCGACCTCGGGAGAAACGGATGAACACCCTGCTTGCCGCGCTCGCGACCGGTCTCGGGCAGGGCGCCGTCTATGCGCTCATCGCCGTCAGCTTCGTCATCATCTACCGTTCAACCGGGGTGCTCAACTTCGCGCAGCCGGCGCTGCTCATCCTGGGGACCTTCGCCACCAGCGTGCTGGCGACGCAGGCGGGCCTCCCTTTCTTCGCCGCGGTACCGATCGCGATGCTGGTCATCGCTGTGCTGTCCGCGGGCATTGAAAGAGTCGCCATCCGTCCCATGGTCGGTCGGCCCGCTTTCTCGACGGCGATCGTGACCGTCGGCCTTTTCATCCTGCTCCTGGTGATCGCGTTCCGATTGTTCGATTCCCAGCCACGAACCGTCGGTGACCCGTGGCAGTTGCGGTCGATATGCGTCGGCGGCGAGGTCACCGAATCCTTCGGTGTCACGGGGTGCTCGGGCGGCATCCAGATCTATGAGAACGCCATCGCCCGATTTGTCATCTCGCTCGTCGTCATCGCCCTTCTGGGGTGGTGGCTCACCCGGTCGCGGATCGGACTCGCGATGCGCGCGACTTCCCTTGACCAGGAGACCGCGCTCGCGCAAGGCATTTCGGTCGGGCGCATGTTTTCGATCTCGTGGGCGATCGGCGGCAGCCTCGCCGCCCTCGCCGGGGCGTTGCTCGCCGCAAACGGATCGGTCGTGCAAGCCACCGACGCACTCTTCGCGCTGGTGGCGTTGCCTGCGATCATCCTCGGCGGCATCGATTCGCTCAAGGGAGCGGTCGTCGGCGGGCTCATCGTGGGTGTTGCGATGGCGCTGACGAAGACATATCAACCGATCTTCGCGCCGTGGCTAGGAACCAACTTCGACAATGTCGTGCCCTACCTCATCATGATCATCGTTCTGCTCGTGCGGCCCTATGGCATCTACGGCACGAAGGAGGTGCAACGGGTATGACCCGCAACGACACGCTCGCCGAGGCGTCCCACCGCCTCACCGGAGCATCGACCCATCTGGACTTCGAGCATTCGCGTGGGAAGGTATCGGCCCGTGTGCGTCGGGGACGCCCCACGCTGTACACCAGCTACGCGGCCGACCAAGCGTTGCTGAACACACCGGCCAAGCGCTTCTGGACAGCCGTCGTGGTCATCATCGCCATTGCCGCACCGTTCCTGATCGCTGCCGACCTGATCTACCTGTTGACGCTGGCCGTCATCTACGCCATCGGGGGAATCGGGCTCAACCTACTGACCGGCTACGCCGGCCAGGTTTCCCTTGGCCACGCCTTCTTCCTCGGTCTGGGCGCCTACACCGCCGCTGTGCTCGGCGGCACGCCGGGCAGCACCACGTGGGGCTTGCAGCTGGATCTGGCCATCGTCCTCCCTGCGGCGGCCATCATCCCCGGACTCATCGGCGCGGTGGTCGCGCCGCTCGCGACGCGTGTGCGCGGCCTTTATCTGGCCGTGCTGACGCTCGGCCTGCTGATTCTCGGCGAGCACTTGTTCAAGATCATGATCCCGATCACCGGCGGGCAGGGTGTGGGCCGCGGCGTCGCCCAGCGCACCCTGTTCGGCGTCGACCTCAGCGCGACGTATGCGATCGGGCCCGTACTCTTGCCTCCCCCGGTCACCCTCTACCTGCTGTGCCTCGTCCTCTTGCTCGCTCTCGGCGTCGCCGCGCGCAACCTGATGCGCGGTCGGTACGGGCGGGCGTTCGCTGCCGTACGCGACCGCGACATCGCGGCCGAAATCATGGGTGTCAACCTGCTACGGACGAAGACGCTCGCCTTCACACTGTCGTCCGCCTACGCAGGTCTTGCCGGAGCACTGTTCTCGATGCTCATCGGTCGCATCGCACCCGAACAGTGGAACCTCTTCCTGTCGATCGACTTTCTCGCGGTGATCGTCATCGGGGGCATCGCGACGATCTCGGGCACCATCATCGGCGCGTGCTTCGTCGTTCTCGTCCCCCGGCTTCTCGAAGAACTCACCGCGATCATTCCGTGGCTCACCGTCTCGGGCGGTGGAGTGCTCAACGTCTTCCAGCTGCAGACGATCGTCTTCGGCGTGCTCATCATCTTGTTCATCACCCTCGAGCCTCGCGGGCTGTACGGCATCTGGATCCGCGTGCGCAACTACTTCAAGGCCTGGCCCTTCTCGTACTGACAGAAACCGCACAACAGAACACCGAACACACAACAAAGGAGCACAGCATGACCAAGCGTCAACGAAGCCGCGCGGCGCTCGCCCTCGTCGCGGCGGGAATACTCACCCTTTCGGCCTGCACCCAGGTCGAGCCCGACACCGATACCGACACGGGCGATCCCGACGCGATCAGCACCGGCGCCGGCGTTACCGTCGAGCCTTGCCCGGACGCCGTCAACGCGGACAACGGATGCATTTACCTCGGCGTTCTCTCCGACCTCACCGAGGGGCCGTTCGCTGCGCTCGCCGTGCCGATCACCGACGCACAGCGCGCATTCTGGGCGCAGGTGAACGAGGATGGCGGAATCGGCGGCTATGACGTCGACATCGACACGTACACCCGCGACACGAAGTATCAGGCTGCCGAGCACGCGGCGCAGTACCAGCAGATCGCTGACAGCATCGCGGGGATCGCCCAGTCCCTCGGCACCGTCAACACTGAATCGGTACTGCCCGACATGATCGAACGGAGCCTGGTGACCGTTCCTACCTCATGGTGGTCCGGCTACGCCTTCGACGACAACGACGGCGGGATCATCCTCGAGACCGGTTACTCGTACTGCACCGAGGCACTGGCGGGTCTGGACTGGTTCGCCGAAACGAACGGTGCACCCACGACCGTGCAGGCGGTGGGCTATCCCGGCGACTACGGCGGGGACTCCGCCGAAGGCGTGAACCGGTGGGCCGAGGTCAACGGCGCAACCGCACTGGAGGCCATCGGTACGGGCCCCAACCAAGTGGTCGGAAACCAGGACGCCGTCGTGGCCGCTGTGGCTGCCGGCTCCCCCGACGTCGTTGTGTTGGCAGTCGGCCCCGCAGAGACCGCTGAGATCGTCGGCAAGCTCGCCGCCGGAGGCTACCAAGGCCGCTTCTTGGGCGCGTTGCCCACGTGGAACCCGGCCCTGCTCGACTCGGCGGCCGCGCCGGCTCTGATCGGCCTGTACAACCACATGACGCCCTATGAGAACTGGGATGGTTCCAGCGCCGCGATTGAAGCAGTGAAGGCATCGCTCGACGGCGAACTTCCGGCGAACGGTGGGTACATCATCGGCTGGGCGATCGGCTATCCGCTGAAGGCCGCACTCGAGGCGGCCGCCGAGGCGGGCGACCTCACGCCCGAGGGCATCGCGGCCGTCGTCGACGGTCTGACGGTCGACTTCGAGGGCATGATGCAACCGCACACGTACGGTGGGGACCCTCAGGCGAACGCCAACCAGGCCGTCAACATCGGTGTCCCCGATCCCGACGTCGAGCTCGGGCTCCGGACGATCGAGAGTTTCTACGAGGGCTCATCGTTCGATCAAACGGACTACTCGGCCGCCTGCGTCGCGACCAGCTGACACCCGTCTCGAGGTTGCGCGAATCGCACCCGGGTCCTCACCGGCGATGTGGTTCGTGCAACCTCGACGTGTGTCCGGCGCGGGTCAAGCCGCCCAGCCCCAGGCTCGCAGCAGCGCCGCGGTGAGCGCCGCCGCGGCGACCACAACAAGGAACGGCGCGCGAAGCATGAGCAGGCCTGCTGCCACGAGCACCGCCGGCACTCGCGCGTCCACGGTGATCGCCTGACCGACGCCGAGCGTTTGCACGGCGACCAGCGCGGCGAGCAGAGCCACCGTCAACAGGTCTGCGATGCGCGATGTCCGCGGCGCCTCGAGCAAACGCGGGGGTATCGCGTACCCGAGTGCTTTGAGGGCAACGCAGATGATGGATGCCACAAGAATGCCGTTCCACAACGTCATGGCAGCCCCTCTCTCTCGGCCACATCGTCGGGTTCGTCCCACGCCCGCTCGGACTCGGGCGTCGACCACATGTTCGTCCAGCCGACGATGATGGCCACCACTGCAGCGATGATGACGGGGAGTCCCGGCATGAGCACCGGGGTGAGCACGGTGGCGACGACCGCAGCGGCGATGCCCACGATGATCGGCTGGCGATGGCGAAGGCGCGGCCACAGCAGCGCAAGGAAGGCCGCCGCGGCCGCGGCATCCAATCCCCACGCCCGAGGATCACCGAGCACATCACCGAGAAGTGCGCCGAGCAGGGTCGAGAGATTCCAGCCGATGTAGATCCCGACACCGGTCACCCAGAAGCCCACCTGGCGTGCACGCGGATCGTGCTGGGCGAGCGCGACAGCGGTGGACTCGTCGATCGTGAACGGCGTCGCCAGCACGCGCCGCCAGACGTGGGTGCCGATGATCGGCACCATCCGGATCGAGTAGGCGACGTTGCGCACGCCCAACAACGCCGCTGACGCAATCGCCGCTGGCATGGCCGCAATGCCGCCAGCGGCCAGCACACCGACGAACGCGAACTGCGACCCACCCGTGAACATCAGCAGGCTCAGCACACAGGTCTGCCACACGTCGAGGCCGGCGGCCACGCCCAGCGCACCGAATGACACACCGTAGGCGCTGGTCGCCAGCGCGACGCCGAGGCCTTCGCGCGCAGCGCGGCTCACGTCGCTGCCGCGACGCGCACGGTCGGGGCTCGCGTTCGAATTCACCCACCGATGCTACAGACAACGCGGCGACCACCGGGGTGGCCACCGCGTTGAAAGTGGATCGCGCTGGTGCGCGTCAGAAAGAGATCAGGCGTTCGCGTCCTGACGCTTGAGGCGCGCGGCGGCCCGACCACGCTCGGTGGCGTCGAGCACGACCTTGCGGATGCGCACCATCTCGGGTGTCACCTCGACGCATTCGTCGTCGCGGGCGAACTCGAGGCTCTCCTCCAGCGACAGCTGACGTGGGGGCGTCATCGACTCGAAGGAGTCGGCGGTCGACGAACGCATGTTCGTGAGCTTCTTCTCCTTAGTGATGTTGACGTCCATGTCATCGGCGCGTGCGTTTTCACCGATGACCATTCCCTCGTACACCTCTTGCGTGGGCTGCACGAAGAACGACATGCGCTCCTGCAGGGCAATGATCGCGAAGGGCGTGACGACGCCCGCGCGGTCGGCGACGATCGACCCGTTCTGGCGGGTCACGATGTGACCCGCCCAATCGTCGTATCCGTGCGAAATCGCGTTGGCGATACCGGTGCCGCGTGTGGTCGAGAGGAACTCGGTGCGGAAGCCGATCAGACCGCGCGAAGGAACGACGAACTCCATGCGTACCCAGCCGGTGCCGTGGTTCGTCATGTTGTCCATGCGGCCCTTGCGCGCCGCCATCAGCTGAGTGATCGCGCCCAGGTACTCTTCGGGCGCGTCGATGGTCAGGTGCTCGAACGGCTCCTTGACCTTTCCGTCTTCACCCTTACGCGTGACCACCTGCGGCTTGCCGACGGTGAGCTCAAAGCCCTCACGGCGCATGTTCTCCACCAGGATCGCCAGGGCGAGCTCGCCGCGACCCTGCACCTCCCAGGCGTCGGGGCGTCCGATGTCGACGACCTTGAGCGAGACGTTTCCGATGAGCTCACGGTCGAGGCGGTCCTTGACCATGCGCGCGGTGAGCTTGTGTCCCTTAACCTTTCCCACCAGCGGCGACGTGTTGGTGCCGATGGTCATCGAGATGGCCGGGTCATCGACCGTGATGGCGGGCAGAGGGCGCACGTCCTCGGGGTCGGCGATGGTCTCGCCGATGGTGATCTCTTCAAAGCCAGCGATGGCGACGATGTCACCGGGGCCCGCGGACTCGGCCGGGTAGCGCTCGAGCGCGCGGGTCTTCAGGAGTTCGGTGATGCGCGCGTTGCTGGTGGTGCCGTCCGAGCGGACCCACGCGACGGTCTGGCCCTTTTTGAGCGTGCCGTTGAAGACACGCAGCAGCGCGAGGCGGCCGAGGAACGGGCTCGAGTCAAGGTTCGTAACCCACGCCTGCAGGGGCGCCTCGTCGTCATACTCCGGCGCGGGAACGTGCTGCAGGATCGCCTCGAACAGCGGCTCGAGGTCGTCGTTGTCGGGCAGGTCGCCGTTCGCGGGTCGGGTGCGGGATGCCGCTCCCGCGCGCCCCGAGGCGTACACCACCGGCACGTCGAGCAGAGCGTCGACGTCGAGGTCGGGTACGTCGTCCTGCAGGTCCGAGGCCAGACCCAACAGCAGGTCGTGCGCTTCTTCCTCGACTTCGGCGATCCGAGCGTCAGGACGGTCGGTCTTGTTCACCAGGAGGATCACGGGAAGCTTCGCTTCGAGCGCCTTGCGCAGCACGAAGCGCGTCTGCGGCAGCGGCCCCTCGCTGGCATCCACCAGAAGAACAACGCCGTCGACCATCGACAGGCCGCGCTCGACCTCGCCACCGAAGTCGGCGTGGCCGGGCGTGTCGATCACGTTGATGGTGACGGGAACATCGCTGTGGATGCCGTTGTACGTGATCGCCGTGTTCTTTGCGAGGATCGTGATGCCCTTTTCGCGCTCAAGATCGTTCGAGTCCATCGCGCGCTCTTCCACGTGCGAGTGCTCGCCGAACGAGCCAGTCTGGCGGAGCATGGCATCCACGAGCGTGGTCTTGCCATGGTCAACGTGGGCGACGATTGCCACGTTGCGGAGGTCCGGACGGAGGGCGCGGGCCATGAGGGAATCCTTGCGAGAGTGGGAGAATGCCCGGATTCGGGCGTGGCCAGTCTATCCCCGGAACCCTGAAGAGCGCGTGCACGCGCGCCACAACCAGCGGTTCACGCTGCGCGAAGCACTCCGTCGACGATGTGCAGCACGCGATCTGCTCGCTGGACGACGCTCGGATCATGCGTGGAGAGAAGAACAGCGAGGTTCTCCTCTCGAGCGATCGACTCGATCAGACCGAGCATGGCTTCCGCGGTGTGCGAGTCGAGTTGTCCGGTCGGTTCGTCGGCCAGCAGGATGCGGGGCGAACCGGCCAGGGCGCGGGCGATTCCGACGCGCTGCTGCTGCCCGCCCGACAACTCTGCTGGGCGCTGGGATCCGTGCGAGCCGAGCCCGACTCGCTCGAGCAGACGGGTGACCTCACGATCGCGAGTGGCGGCATCCGACTTGCGCATGCGTAGGGGCAGCTCGATGTTCTCTCGCGCCGAAAGCGCTCCGATGAGACCGAACGACTGGAAGACGAAGCCGATCTCTTCGCGTCGAACGCGATCGATCACGCTCTCGGAGGCGGACGTCATCTCGACGTCACCGATCGTGACGGACCCCGTCGTGACCGGTTGAATCCCGCCCAGCGCGTGGAGCAGGGTCGTCTTTCCCGCCCCGGACGGGCCCACGAGGGCTACGAACTCCCCAGGATGCAGGCTGAGCGACGCATCCGCCAGGGCCGTGACATCGCCCGCGCCCGTGCGGTGAACCACACTGACCCCGGACGCGACCAGCACCGGTGACATCATGACGCCTCCCCCTCATCGTCGTTCTGTTGCGGTGCACGATCGCCCGGCCACACCCCCACGTGATCGGCCTCCAGGCGTAGCCGAACGCGATCACGCAGGGCCAACTGGTCGATGTAGTCGGCGGGCAGTTGCATCCGCCCCACCCTGTCGAGGACGACGAACTCCTCGGCCATCGCGTGTTCGCGACCTTCGACGTCGGTATGAGTCCAGCGCAGGACTTCGGTCGCCGTGCGCCCGTCGCGGATCTGGATGGTGCGCCCGACGTGTTCGGACACCGCGGGATCGTGCGTGACGATCACGGCCGTCGTGCCGAGTTCACGATTCACGCGACGGAACGTCTCGAGGACCTCGGCGGTTGTGTGCTCATCAAGATCCCCTGTCGGTTCATCGGCCAACAGCACCCGCGGTTCGTTGGCGAGCGCGACGGCAATGGCAACCCGCTGCTGTTGACCGCCCGAGAGTTCGGCCGGACGCTTGCCGGCGTGATCAGCCACACCCACCATGTCCAGCAGCTCTCGCGCACGCTGTGGCGCGGACCTGTCACCGCCGATCGCTCGCGCGAGGTGCACGTTCTCTTCTGCGGTCAGGTAGGGCAAGAGGTTTCGCGCGGTCTGTTGCCAGACGAAACCGACCACCTCTCGACGGTAGGCGACGCGCTCACGCGCAGAGAGCGAAGGGAGGTCGCGCCCGGCGACGACGGCCTTGCCCGCGGTGGGGGCATCTAGCGCCGACAAGATCGACAGCAGTGTGGACTTGCCCGAACCGGACGCACCCACCACGGCGACCAGTTCCCCCGCGCCGACCACCAGATCGAGGCCCTGCAGCGCCTGAACTTCGATGTCCGCCACGGTGAAGATGCGCACGAGCCCCTCGCAGAAGATCTCAGGGTCGCGCTCGGCGATGTCAACAGATGTCATCAGTCCTCCTCGGATCTGAGAATGGTCGCCAGAGATGTCGTACGCGCCGCGGCAACGCTCCACACCACGGCCGCACCGAGCGCGACGATCACGACGCCGATCAATCCAGCCGTGAGGACCGGGTCGACTGTGAGCGCGGGCTGAACGGCACCGCCCGTGAAGGGGCGCAGATCGATCGAGGCGATCACGATCACGGGGAGCACCGCTCCCAGCACAATGCCGCCGACGAGCGAGGTCACGCCCAGCGGGACGAACTCCCAGGCGATGATCCCTCGCGCTTGACGGCGACGAAGTCCCATCGTGCGCAACAGTCCAATGGTCCGCGATCGCTCGTCGCGCATCACGCCCGCCACCAGCAAGAGCGCCACGACCGACAGCGCCAGCGCAAGCCCCACCGCGGCCAACAGCGCCACACGCAATGCGGCGACTGCCGGCGACGAGCGGATCGCCTCGGTACGGGCGTCCAACGACTCGACCGTGTGCGCGCTGCCGATGACGCTGCCCAGGTCCGCAATCACGCGGGCAAGATCTGCGTCTTCGGTGACATCCACGAGCGCGACGCGGGGGTAGAAACCCAGCCCGGTGACCGCTTCGTAGTCGGCGGCATCCACGACGAAGACCTCGCCCGTCACGCTCGACCCCAGAACACGAGCGACGGAGGCTTCGATGCTCACGTCGGCCCGCCCTGCCATTGCCGCGCCCACGCCGACCTCGGCAGACAGCGGAGTTGTCGCGATCGCCTGCACCGGGGTCTGTCCGGGGACGATGCGACCCGCCGGCATCCCTCCGGCCATGCCTTCTTGAATCCGGGACAAGCGCGCGATGTCGGATGCCACGACGGTCGCATTCGCCTGACCATCCGGTCCGCTCACACTCACGCGGTCGCCCATGAGCAGTCCCGTGGCCTCGGCAACGCCGTCGACAGCGCGCATCGCCTCGAGTTGGTCCGCCGTAAGAAATGGGCCGGCCAAGTGAAGATCAGCGCCGACTTGGCGTTCGGCTGCGGCAACGGCGCCACGGTCTACCGTCGCGAGCACGAGGGAGGAGAATACGGCGATCGCAACGGCCACAAGCATCGCGAGGACGGCCGTGGAGCCTGCCGCCGCTCCGCGGATGTTGCGGGCCGCACCCACCATGGCGACGACGCCGCGCCCCCGGTCAGCGACTCGAAGGGCGAGCGAGAGGGGCAACGGGTGCAGGCGTACGACGACGAGCGCGAGGGCGACAGTGGCCAACAATGGCGCCACGATCACCAACGGGTCCACGGGCCCAGAGGTCGAGCCGACACCGCGGATCACGAGCAACGCCACCGCGACGATCGCCAGGACTACCACCGTCGCCTGGGCCGCTCGTGCCAGACGGCTCGGTGGGGTCGCGCCCATGTCGCGCCGCTCGCGCTCGCTGCCGTTGTTGGACAGCGCGCTGGCAAGCGCGAGCGAGCCGGTGACCCCCACGAGCAGTGCGAGAGCGCTTGATACGGGTCCGGCATCGGCGGGCGTCCATGCGACCCCGATAACGGTCCCGAGCGCGGCAGCCGGGAGGCCCAGCGCGAGTCCTTCCGCGCCCAGCAGTCGCCGCAACCGCGCCGCCGGCGCGCCGCGAGCCGAGAGCAACGTCAGGTCGGGTCGCCGGCGGCGCACAATGAGGGCTGCCGCGAGAACGATGAGCGCCACGGTGACGGCCAGCGGACCTGTGACCGCCACAGCGAGGATCGCGCTCGCAGAATGAGAGCGCGCGAGTGCAGTGTCGAGCACATCGAGCACCGCCGTGGAGAAACGGATCCGGTGATCCCCGCTGTCGTCGATCGCCAGAGAACTCGCGGACGCTCGGCGTAGGCCCGCCAGGAGTTCTTCCGGATCAGCTGCTTCGGCGCGCGATGCGTCCACGGGGTACCACGCGGACGTTTCGAGCTGGGTGGGGAACTCATCTGCCAACCGCGACCATCCCGCAGCGTCCACGTACGCGGCCGCGGTGGCCGTCGGCCTACGGTTTCCGTCGTCGAAGAAGAACGCCGCAGTCGTCGGTGGCAAATGCTGCCAGCGCCCGTCCGCCGCGTCCACCGGTTCGGTAAGTCCAACGAGCACCACATCGAGGGGTCCTGATGCGCCCTCGATGGATCGAACTTCCCCGAGGGGCCACACGATCGTGTCCGCCGCAGACACGGTGAGTACCAGCTCTACCGCGTCGCCCTGCTCCCCGGCCGAGGGCCAACTCCCCTCGACAAGGGTCAGGTTCGTCTGCAGCCTCGGGTCTGCGGCCAGTTGCACCTCGCCATTCGGCGACGTCGCGGGCAATTCCTCTGGCACTGCGGCCGTCGGGCGCGTGTAGACGACGAACTCTGCCGGGTCGGTGATGTGCACGACAGAGGGATCGAAGTCTGCACGGTTATCGCTCAGCCGCTGGGCGAGTTCGCCGAGCACCGCTCCTGCCCCGGTGTCCCACCCCGAGGTGAGCTCGGCATCGGTGGCTGAACCGTAGCTCGGCCCCGAAAACGACACGCCCGCGAGATCACGGCCCGATGGAGCGATCTCGCCGATGCGATACGACACTTCATCGCGAATGACGCCGACCAACGCACGTGGTGCGGCAGCAATCACGAACGCAGCGAGGGCTGTGAGCGCGACGATCACCAGGGCAGCAGAGCGCGGCGTCGCAAACCGGCGACGCATGAGAGACATCAGGCTCGGTGAGGTCTTCATTCGTCCTCCCGAAGCCAGCGAGCAAGCACGCGCGGCCCGCGCACAGTGGTCGCGATCGCCGTGAACACAGCGACGCAGCTTGCGACCCCGAGCAGGAGAAGTGAGACGTCAACGCGCAGCGACACCACGAAGTCGGGCGGGATCGACGGGTACGCGGCCCGCGCCAGCACGGGCGCGGCGAACCAGGCCGATCCACAGCCCGCGATGACGCCGCCGACTGCGCCTACGACAACCGCGACGCCGTCCTCGAGTGCCCGCGCGCGCCGAGCACCGCGACGCCCGAGCCCCAGCACATCGAGTAGTGCGAGCTCTCGAGCGTCGGTACGGTTCGACGACCGCCTCATCACCAACACGATCACCGCGAGAATCCCCACGCCGACCGCACTCAGAGCGAACGCCGAGACGGTGCTCGCAGCGGACTGGGCGGCTCGCGGATCGGCCGTCACCGACGCCGTCGCCGGCGCGGCAGCCTCCACGGCATCCGCGACCGCGAGAGGATCATCCGTCGATAACCAGATTTCGTTCGGCGCAATCACGGACCCCACGGCCATAGACAGGGCCGAGAGATCGGTCAGGATGCCACTTCCCCCCGGCGCGCCGGGAAGAACATCCACGAGGCTCACGACATTGAAGTCCACGGTCGTGCCGAGCGCGGATGCGCGCAACGAGAGCACGTCGCCTGGCTCGACCGCCATCGAAGCGGCAAGCTCAGCGGTGAGCGTTGCTGCGGGACGCGACGGCCAACCGGGCGCGACCGCGTAGGCGTCTCGTACCGCTTCACCATTCGCTGACCCCGCGATGCGGACGCTCAGTCCGGTCTGCACGGGTTCGATCTCGGCGCCCGCCGTCGGCGAGAGCACCGAAAGGTCGAGAGGCTGCCCCGCGACCGACACGTCGACGCGCGCCGTGCTGCCGCTTCCGAAGAACTCGACTGAACCGACCGACACGGCAGCCAGCGACCATTCGCCCGAGGGGAGATCGATCGTGGTGCTCCGGTCGCTCTCGGCCCGTGTAGTGGTCAGAGTTCCGCCCTCGAAATCTGTCTCCTCGATATCGAAGTTCGTTGCTTCCTCAACGGCGAGGGCACCGCCATCGGAAACAAACCAGATCGACGCCACGATCGGTGCGGGGCCGAGACTCACAGGCATACCGTCGAGATCGAGCTCGGTGCGTTCACCGGTGCGAATCCGTACCTCGAGCGCGTCTGCACTCGCCGAAACCGGGATTCCATCGATCTGCGGCGCGAGGTCGTCGGCAACCCCCGCAGTGTCCATCGCGCCGTCGGCATCCAGCATCACTTCGCTGAGGCTGGAGGTTTCCGCGGCAAGGACGGGAACGTTCTCCTGCGCACCACGAGCATCGAAGGTCCGCACCGGCATCGAGGCGTCCACGCCGTCAGAGAGGTCGAGGTCGGAGAGCATCATGTCTTCGGGGACGCTCACGACTCGCACGTCGGCACCGACCCTCAATGCTTCAGGTGCGTTGCCAAGGGCCGCGATCGTCCCGCCGTAGCATCCGGCAAAGACGAAGGAGCCGATGGCGATGGCAACAACGCTCATCGTGAGCGCGTGCCGTCCCGGGCGACGTGCCAAGAGCCGCAACCCGAGAGTAGGCGATACGGTGCGTCCCCTCGCAGAGACACGGGCTGCAGCACCTGCCAACGGTGTGGCGACGATCACGGCTACCAGCGCGGCGAGCACCAATACCAGTCCGGGGGCCACCACCACGATCGGGTCGACAGTGAATGTCGCCCCTTCGCTCACGCGACGGCTGGTCGCCACGAACTGCCACACCGAGACGCTGGCGAGGACGACGAGAAGACCGATTGCGCCCCCAGCTGCGGCCACATCAGCGCGCCCGGTACGGACGTCAACAGCGCGAACGGTCGCAATGACGGCAGCCAGCACCGCCACGATCAGCACTCCGACCGCCGCGATTGCCGCAGTCATCCACGGGACTCGAAGTCCCGCTATCGCCGCGGCCGCCCACGCACCCGCCGCGGCACCGCCGAGAGCACCCGCCCCCGCGATCACCGCCGTCTCGATAGCTGTGATTGCTGCGAGCCAGCGTCGTCGAGCTCCGCGGGCGCGGAGCAAACGGTTCTCCCCCGCGCGTACGCGCACGGGCTCGACCGCGACGGTGGCCATAACCACGACTGCCGCCAGGAACAGCGTCGCCCACGCCACGGCATGGATCGCCTGACGAGCACGGATTCCATCCTCGAGTGCGAGCAGACTCGTCCGCAGACCTCCAGAAACCTGGACCTCGGCGCCCAGCGCATCTTCGATGCCGTCACCGAGATCGGAAAGTCCCGACATCAATGCCAGGGCGGATGAGGTCGAGATGCCGGCAGCGTCGATACGGTAAACGAGGCGGTCCAGCGAGTCGGAGTCGACGTCGCTCAGGGCACCCGCAGCATCCATCTCGGACAGCGCATGAGAGACCGCACTCGCAACGTCGGCTCGCTCCGAATTCTCTGGTTCGAAACGGACAATGACGTCGGCGCGGTCACCCGCCACATCATCCAGTGCGCGGACGACCGCGGACGCTTCGCTCGCTTGAGCGGCGACGCCCGCACCTGCCAGCACCCCGGCCACGACCGCCGCAACCGCAAACAAGCCCCACAAGGGAACCGGAATCGCGCGCGCACGCGCACACAGCCAGCGGACCCTCACGCGCGGCCCACGCCCATCCTGCGCTCCTCCCAGTCGTGCGAGCTCAGGAACCGTTCTTGGCGGCCGCCCGCAACGCGCGGCGCTCGCCCTGCTCGTCCGGGTCCGGCACAGGGACGGCCGAGATCAGGCGCTGCGTATACGGGTCCTGCGGGTTGCGCAGAATCTGATCGCGCGTGCCGATCTCGACGAGCTTGCCGTGGTTCATCACCGCGATACGGTCGGCAAGCTGGTCGACAACTGCCAAGTCGTGCGTGACGAAGAGGCATCCGAACCCCAAATCCTGCTGCAGTTCCTGGAACAGGTGAAGCACGCGTGCCTGCACCGACACATCCAAGGCGCTCGTCGGCTCGTCGGCGACCAGGAACTTCGGCTTGAGCGCGAGCGCACGGGCGATACCGATGCGCTGACGCTGACCACCGGAGAGCTCGTGCGGGTATCGGTTGCGCATCGCACGCGGCAGTTCCACCGCGTCGAGGAGCTCCTCAACGCGTGTGTTCATCTCCTTTTTCGAGTACCCACCTGCCAGCAGGAGCGGCTCGGCGATCGACTCCCCCACCGGGATACGAGGGTTGAGCGAAGATCCCGGGTCCTGGAAGACAATTCCAATGTCGCGACGCACCGAGAGCAGGTCGCGCTTAGACACGCCCACCATGTTGTGTCCGGCGACTTCGAGCCCACCCGAATGCGCGGGCAGCAGGCCGATGGCTGCTCGACCGATCGTCGTCTTCCCCGAGCCTGACTCGCCGACAAGGCCGACTACCTCGCCCCGACGGATCTCGAGATTGACTCCATCCACCGCTCGGAACGCCGGCACACGCCCACGCTTGGGGTACTCGATGACAAGGTCGGTCATGCGCAGAACAGTCTCACTGTCCGCGAACTTCTCGGCATCGTCGGGCGAGGCAGGGTTCGACCCGAGGTGAGGGACCGCAGCCAGCAGAGCCTGGGTGTACGGGTGCGTGGGCGCCTTGAAGATCTCGCGCACCGACCCATGCTCGACGACCGCGCCGTCCTTCATCACGATCACCTGGTCAGCGAGGTCAGCCACCACGCCCATGTCGTGAGTGATCAGCACGATGGCCGAATCCAGCTCGGTGTGCAGGCGGCGCATGAGGTCCAGGATCTCGGCCTGCACCGTCACGTCGAGTGCCGTCGTGGGTTCGTCGGCGATGAGCAGCTTCGGGTCGTTCGCCATCGACTGCGCAATCATCGCGCGCTGACGCTGGCCGCCGGACAGCTGGTGCGGGAACGAGTTGAACGCCTTCTTGGGGTCGGGCATCTCGACCTGCGCGAGCAGTTCGAGTGCGCGTTCCTTGGCCTGAGCACGGTGAAGAGTGACATCGTGAATCTGCAGCGCCTCCACGATCTGGTAGCCGATCGTGTAGACGGGGTTCAACGCGGTCATCGGCTCTTGGAAGATCACCGAGATGCCCTTACCGCGGACCTTGCGCAAGCGGGGTGCGGAGGCGCCGATCAATTCTTCGCCGGCAAGCTTCGCGCTTCCGGTGGCGCGACCGTTGCCGGGGAGCAAGCCGAGGACGCCCATCGAGCTCGTGCTCTTCCCGGACCCGGACTCACCCACGATGGCGAGAACGTCGCCCGGGTGGAGCGTGTAGTTGATATCGCGTGCAGCCGAGACCCACTCGCCCTCGACCCAGAAGTCGATGCCGAGGCCCCGAACCTCCAGCACCGGAGGGGCGCTGTTCTGTGTGTCGTTCACGTGCTGATGCCTTTCAGAGTTTGTCATGCCGCATCTGCGACGATAGAGGGATGCCCGAAGCCCATGTGCTCCGTCCCCGTTTCGGCCGTGTTCTCGCGGCGTGTGTCATCGCCATCTGCGGCGCTGCCGCGGTGACCATGATCGTCCAATCGCCCGAGATCGGCCTGCGTGCGCTGCCCATGCTCGGTCTGCTCGCGTTCGCCGCGTGGGCGGCGTACTGGCGCCCGTCCGTGCGCATCGACGACGACGCCGTCAGCGTCGAGAACATCTTCCGCACGATCACGGTGCCGTACGGGAACATTCAACGCATCGACACGCGATTCGCGCTGACGCTGTTCACCGAGACCCAACGCGTGACGGCGTGGTCGGCTCCCGCGCCCGGCCGACACCGGCTGCTGCTCGCCCAACGGGAACAGGGGCGCCACCTGCCCGAGTCGAGCTACCTTGCCGGAACCGTACGCCCTGGCGATCTCGTCAACTCGGACTCGGGTGCTGCGGCCTACCTCGTGCGCAGACGGTGGGAACAGCTGCGCGACACGGACATGCTCGACACGCATGCCGGTCGCCTGCACACACGCGTGCACACCGGCACGATCATCGTGGGCGTGGTGCTGCTCGCCGCGCTGGCGATCTCGCTGTTCATCTAGCGACATCGCCATCACCGCGTTTCAGTGCCCGTCGAGCTCGCGCCGTCCGATGCTGATCCAGCCGCCACCATCGCACCCGTGCGGTCGGCGCCGCGCGCAGCCCACCAACGTCGCAGCTCGGCCGACGGGCCGTTGAAGTTCGGCACACGCTTCTGACGCGGGTCGAACGCATCGCGAAGACCATCGCCGACGAAGTTGATGCACAGTGCGATCGCGATGATGAACACACCCGGCCACCAGAACAGCCACGGACGTGTCGAGAACGCACCCTGATACTCGTTGATCAGCTGTCCGAGTGAAATGTCGGGCGGCTGAATGCCGAAGCCGAGGAAGCTCAGCGACACCTCGATGAGAATGGCAGCGCTCATGAGAAGGGTCGAGTTGACGACGACCACACCGACCGTGTTCGGAAGGATGTGCGTGAAGATGATGCGGCGGTCGCTCGCTCCGGCGACGCGCGCGGCATCCACGAACTCGCGTTCTCGCAGCGCGAGGAACTCTGCTCGCACCAGTCGTGCGAGGCCGGTCCAGGCCAGAACACCGATGACGACACCGATCGTGAGGGCGTTGCCGCCAACGGTCAAGGCCAGCACTGCGGCGAGAACGAGGATCGGGATGATGATGATGACATCGGTGAAGCGCATCAGGAGCGAGTCGATGGCACCGCGGTAGAAGCCCGACACGGCACCGATGAACGTGCCGATGATCGTCGCGAGGATACCCACCAGGAACACCACGAGCAACGACTGCTGCGTGCCGCGCATCACTCGCGCGAACATGTCCTTACCAAGGTCATCCTGGCCAAACGGGTGCTCACCGAATTGGAGGGGCCACAGCTGGAACGTCGGCTGACCGCCGTTCACAAGGTCGTATCGAGTCCACCAGTCCTTCGGGTACCACCCAGCGATGCGGAATCCGTCGATCACCAACGTTCCCGAGGTGGGATCCACCTTGTAGTCTCCGGTGCCCCCAATGACCGTGCCGACGGACGTGTACGCCAGGAGCACGACAAAGGCGAAGACGATGAGCGAAATGATGGCACCGCGGTGCTGCAGGAACCGCCGGCGCACGATCGTGCCTTGGCTGAGCCCTGCGACCTGGCGCTGCTCGATCGAGAGTTCGCTCCCTCGGTCATTGCGATGACGGCTTTGGAAGTCGTCCTCATTGGGCAGCACGTCGTTGGGGTTCGATTCCTGAGGATTGTGCTCGTTGTTGTAGTTGGACATGTCAGCTCACCCGAATTCGAGGATCGAGCGCCGAGTACAAAAGGTCGGCCACGATGTTGAAGATGACGGCGAGAACACCGGTGACGAGGAAGAAGCCCATCATCAGGTTGACGTCCGTATGACTGAGCGCGTCAGAGAAGACTGCTCCCATGCCTTTCCAGGCGAAGACCGTCTCGGTGATCACCGCGCCGCCGATGAGACCACCGAAGTCGAACGCGATGATCGTCGCGATCGGAATCATCGCGTTGCGGAAGGCGTGCCGCATCACGACGACGCGCTCAGACAAACCCTTTGCGCGAGCGGTTCGCACGTAGTCCTGGTTCATCACTTCGAGCAGGCTGGCGCGCGAGTAGCGCGTGTACGCCGCAAGCGAGATCAACATGAGGGTCAACGTCGGCAGGATCATGTGGGTGAGCGAGTCGAGCATCTGCAGCCAGTAGTCGTCCTGGCGGTCGATCGCCGGGGTCGACGCGCCGATGGTGGAGATCACGCCGCTGGACAGCGGAATGATCGACTCGTAGGTCGACCAACGCTGGAACATCTGGTCGAACACCAGAGGCAGCGTGCCCAGCCCTGCGGCGAGACCCACAATGCGAGCCATGTACGCCTTGCGGTCGCCGCCGAAGAGGAAGCCGACCACGACACCGACCAGAACGAGGGCGACCGCTGCGACGAGAATCGTCCACCACGCGTTCCCGTAGAAGAACAGGTACTGGAACGGGTAGTACAGCGCGATCGGTCCACCAACGGCGGCAATCCCGAAGGCGATGAGAGCTTTGTTGTCCTTGAGTCCTGTCGTGAGGCTCGCGACGATGAGCGCGTTGGCGATCGCGAAGAAGATCACGCCGACAAGGCCGATCGAAGGCTCATCGAACCAGTGGGTGACGTCGAGGACGGTCAGGAATAGTCCCCCGGCGAGTCCTGTGAAGAGGAATGTTTTGATTCTCGTACTCAGCCCACCGCCAACGATGGCCATGAATATGAATCCGGTCACTAAGCCGAAGACGATCAGGAACCACCAGGGAATCGTCGGATCACCCAGGAACTGGTTGAAGGCGATGCCGCCGTACTGCTTCAGGATGACGGCCACCCAGAAGACCGGGAGGGAGTAGAAGACGAAGGTCGCAAAGGTCACCGTGTAGTCGTAGCCGCTGTACTGACGAAGCGCGGTCGTCATACCGATGGCGACACCGAAGAGGATCGACAGCACTGTCGCCACGGTGACCAACTGGAGGGTGGAGCCCATGGCGGTAGCGATGACCTCGGTCACCGGCAGTTCGCCTCGGGCCACGGAGATGCCGAGGTCGCAGCGCCCGATCAGACAGGCGGCCGCACCCGGGAGCCACGTGAAGTAGCGGAGTGTGGGGGGAATATCCAGTTGCAACTTCTCGGCGAGATCCGCCATGAGGAACTGGGCGTTCGGGTCGCGACTCCCACGGAGTTCGCGAAGGGGGTCTCCCGACATCGCAGTCAGCACATAGACGACGTACGACGCGACGAGGAGGACGAGCAGGGTGGCGACGAGGCGCCTGGCTACGAAAGAGAGCACGGACAGGGGTCCTTTTGGTCGATCAACGTGGCCGATGGGCCGGATGCGTGAGCATCCGGCCCATCGGGAGCGATGCTATCGCTGCTTACTCAGCAGCCGAACCGCTCGTCGGCGCCCACTCCCAGAAGTTCCAGAAGTAGTAGGGAGCCAGCGGTGCGGGGGCAATGCCCTCGACGCCCTTGTCCCATGCCGTGAGACCCGGGAACTGGAAGATCGTGATGCCGTAGCCATCCGCCCACAGTTCCTTCTCCACGTCGATCTGGATCTGGATCTGCTCGTTCTCGTCGAGCTCGGTCTCCAGGTCCTTCAGGCGGGTGTCAACCGACTCGTTCGAGTAGCCACCGAAGTTCGAGGGCTGGCCCGTTCCGAGGTACTGGTCGGTACCGGTGAGCGCGAGGCTCGTCGATGCCCACGCGAAGATGACCGCGTCGTGGGGGTTGACCGGGAATGCGGTCGTGTCGGTGAACTCCCAGTTGGGCTCCGAGTCGTCGACCACGTCGAAGCCGGCGAGGGCTGCCGAGGTGGCGATCAGCTCGTACTCCGAGGCGCGGCGTGCGTTGCCCTCGGGGTACCAGAACTTGACCTCGACGGGCGTCTCGACACCAGCGTCGGCGAGGAGCTGCTTGGCGCCCTCGATGTCGACGTCAGCGTACTCGGCCGAACCGTTCGCCTCGACGATCGGGTCGTACATCGGCGAACCGGGGATCTGCAGGATCGAGTTGCGGACCTCGGCGTTGGGGTTCAGCGGACGGATCAGCTTCTCGACGATCTCCTCACGCGGGATGGTCTTGAGGAACGCGACGCGAACCATACGCGCCTTCTCCTCGTCGCCGCCGTAGGTTGCGGGGTCGAAGGGGCCACCGTTGTTGAACGTCAGGTCGACGTGCTCGTAGGTTGCCTCGTCACCCGTGTAGTAGTCAGCCGTGTCGGTCGACTGCACGAGCTCGAGAACGTCGGGCGTCGGCTGGCCCGAGGCCACCTGGACGTCCTGGTTCTGCAGAGCCTGCACCTGCGCGGTCGCGTCAGCGATCTGACGGATCGTGATGCGCTGGTACTTGGGCGAGGGGCCCCATGCGAACTCCTCGTTTGCGACGAGGGTGACGTAGTCCTCCTCGACGAGGTCCTCAACGATGTACGGACCGTAGGAGAGGTTGACGAGCGGGTTCTCCGGCGTGTTGGGCGACTGGAAGTCGGCTTCCCATGCCTCGGCGACGGGCGTGAGCCACTCGGTGTCGCCCTCCTGGATAGCCGTGACCAGCTGGTCCTTGGCTTCCTGCGGGTCCTCGATCTCGGGGTACGCGAGCATCACGGCTGCGTGAGCCGCGACCGAGCCGACAGCGAACTGGACTTCCCAGTCCACGTACGGCACGTCGTAGACGAGCGTGAGCTTGTGGTCGTCGATCTCCGGCAGCTCGGACGCGAGGTCCGCGCGGGGGTTCGCGTAGTTGAAGAGCGCGCCGCCCTCTTCGTTTTCGAACGCCTGGAAGATGTAGGCCCATGACAGAAGCATGTCGGCCTCGTCGACGGCCACACCGTCCGACCAGGTGACGTTGTCGTTGATCGTGTACTCCACGGTCAGCGGGTCGTCGCTGGTCTTCTCGTACGAACCGAAGTCGGTGTTCTGTACGAGCTCGGGCGAGTCGTTGTAGTAGTTGAAGCCGCTCGTCGTGAGGTACGTGACGTTGCTGTTGGCGACGTTGTTACCCGACGTGCTGCTGGTGTTGAAGTTGTCGATGATGTCATTCCACGACACGGTGATTTCCGTGTCTTCGATGACCTCCGACTCGTACGGGACCGAGCATCCGGCAAGAGCAAGCGCTCCCACCGTGACGATGCCCAGGCCTGCACCCAGACGTGTGATCTTCACCCTGATTCCTCCTGTGCAAGGGATATGTGTGCCCGAAGAATGCGCTGTGCATCGCCGGACACGAATGTGTAAACGATAGGCGCGCTTGCAACCTTGATCAAAACGAATGCCGAAAACGTTACATGCCCTTTACTCAATCGGCGATCGATGTGGCATTCTGACAACATCACGCCGATGGCCGTCGGCTCGGTGAGAGGGAGTCCACAACGTGGCGGAAACGCGCGCAAACTCCGACCGCCCTCGGCTGTGGTGGGAGATCGCCATCGTCCTGGCGGTGACCGTCGGGCAGTCCGCGGTCTACTCCGTGCTCTCGCTCACACGGGCACTTCTTCGCCCGACGCCCATCGGCGATCAACAGACCCAACTGAACCCGTCGCGTGACGTCGCGGCGTTCTGGGATGTGCTCTACCAGGTGCTCTCGGTGTTCTTCGGACTGTCGCTCGTCGCGCTTGTCGTCTTTCTCCTTTGGGAACCCGGAGGCAATGCGCTGCGCCGGATCGGACTGGACTTTCGCCGCTTCGGTGGCGACATCGCCCGCGCTCTCCTGTTGGCCGCGGCCATTGGCCTCCCCGGCCTCGCGCTGTATGCGGTGGGCCGCGCACTCGGCATCACCGTTCAGGTTCAGGCCTCACCGCTGGATGCGGCCTGGTGGACGGTGCCGCTCCTCGTGCTCGCGGCGCTGCGGGCGGGCCTCACCGAGGAAGTCATCTTCATCGCCTACCTGTTCGACAGGCTCCGTCGACTGGGATGGGGTTGGTGGGCGATAATCCTCTCGACGGCGGCACTCCGCGCGGCGTATCACGCGTACCAGGGCATTGGTCCGATCATCGGCAACTTCGTCATGGGTGTCGTCTTCGGCTGGTGCTACAAGCGGTGGGGTCGCGTCATGCCTCTCGTGCTCGCGCACACGCTCATCGACATCGTGGCGTTCGTCGGGTACCCACTGGCCGTCGCGCTGTGGCCTGCGCTCTTCGGGACGGTTCCCCCGCCGACCCCTACTCCAACCTCCTGACGTAGCCTCTGGCTACCATCGCCCCACCAGGCCGAAACACTCTGCGAGCGCCGAGACACAGCGCCTACTGCTGTTTTTCGCCGCAGTGGGCGTGTCTGAGTGGACGCGCCTCCTCCTCCACAGAAGGTACGGCGCCAGCATCCATCCACCATCCATCCGGGAGCGGCTCCGCGCGGCAGATGCGTGGCACACCAGGATGGAATGTCCCTCCCTCTCACACCCGTCAACGGGGCTCCGATCGCACTATTGCGCGCATCGGATGCGCGAATGGCCGGTTTCCGCCCCCACGCTCAACCGCAACTGCACCGGGTGCGCCACGGCGTATATGCGCAAGCCGACGAGTGGGCGACCCTTGCCCCCTGGGGTCGCTACCTCGCGAGGGTGCATGCGTATGCGCTCACCTCATCCTCCGCGGTGTTCGCGCTGGAGTCAGCGGCGGTGCTGCACGGCTTGCCCGTGTTCGGCGAACCTTCAAGCATCCACCTGTTCGATCCAGATCGAAAGCGTTCAGTGCGCTACGGCGACGTCGAAGTCCACACCAGTCGGGACTCGCGGGAGATCAGCCCGATCGGTCGGACGAGGCTGCTCGCGACGTCGCTGCCCGAGACGGTTGTCGACCTGGGGCGGGTCCTCTCGCCGGCGCGCGGGCTCGCAGTTGTTGACGCATCGCTGTCCGCGCGCATGGGCCATGCCTGTTGCTTGGACCAACTCGCCTCGATTGCGGCAGCGCAATGCGCACGCCGCGGCGTGCGGGTGCTCGAGTGGCTGTGGGCGCGCGCGTCGGGCGTAGCGGAGTCCGTCGGCGAATCTGTGAGTCGAGCGGTAATCGAGTGGTGCGGATTCGATGAGCCCGCCCTACAAGAGGAGTTTCACTTCGAAGGCGAAACGGATCGGCCGGACTTCTTTTGGCGTCACGGCGCGATGGTCGGAGAATCAGACGGCTACGGCAAGTACGACGGCGACGCCGAGAAGATCAAGTCCGCGCTGATCAGAGAGAAGACGCGCGAAGACCGACTTCGTCGCCATCTGGGCGGGTTTGCTCGGTGGGACATGCGCGACGCCGTACGCGTGGATCCGCTCGCTCAAAAACTACTCGCGGCCGGCGTGCAGGTCGTCGCTGATCCGCAGCGCGCGATGCTCGCCACCCTCTCGCGACACCGTTGAGAGGTGCGGGCCGTGCCGCGGCGCGGATGGGAACCGCGAACTCCCCCGGGCGTTTGCCGAAACACAGTGCGTGCGCTGAGACCCCGCGGTAGCCACCGTGTCTCAGCGCAGCGAGCGTGTCTCGGCGCCGCAGTCGGCGCACGCACACTGTCTCGGCACCGCCGCCAGCGCAACGAGCGAGGGTGGGGTGGATGCCGCGGCATCCACCCCACCCTTCACCGAACGAAGTCAGAGACGTCTTACGCGAACGCTTCGATGGGCGGGCATGCGCACACGAGGTTGCGGTCGCCGTAGGCCTGATCGATGCGCCGCACCGGCGCCCAGTACTTGTTGCGCACGAGCGACGACACCGGATACACCGCGGTCTCGCGCGAGTACGGGTGCGACCACTCGCCCCTCACGACCGACTCCGCGGTGTGCGGCGCGTTCACGAGCGGGTTGTCGTCGGCCGGCCACTCCCCCGCGGCGACGGCATCTGCTTCAGCGCGGATCGCGATCATCGCCTCGATGAAGCGCTCGATTTCGCCCAGGTCCTCCGACTCGGTGGGCTCCACCATGAGCGTCCCGGCGACGGGGAACGACATCGTCGGCGAGTGGAATCCGTAGTCGATGAGGCGCTTGGCGACATCATCCACCGTGATCCCCGTCGACTCGCGCAGCGGCCGCAGGTCGAGGATGCACTCGTGCGCGACGAGGCCCCCTTCGCCGGCGTACAGCACCGGGTAGTGGTCCCGCAGGCGGAACGCGATGTAGTTCGCCGCGAGCACCGCGGCAGCCGTGGCATCCCGAAGCCCCTCCGTGCCCATCATGCGCACGTACGCCCACGAGATCGGCAGGATGCTCGCCGAACCATGCGGGGCCGCCGACACCGCTCCGCCGGAGAACACACCGCCCGCGTGATCTGCACGCTGATCGAACGGATGCCCGGGCAGGTACGGCGCGAGGTGCGCCTTTGCCGCAACAGGGCCGACCCCCGGGCCGCCACCGCCGTGCGGGATCGCAAACGTCTTGTGCAGGTTCAGGTGCGACACGTCACCGCCGAGGTCACCGAAGCGGGCGTACCCGAGAAGCGCATTGAGGTTCGCTCCGTCGACGTAGACCTGACCGCCGGCGTCATGCACCGCCTGGGTGATCTCGAGCACGTCGTGCTCGTAGACACCGTGCGTCGACGGGTACGTGATCATCAACGCCGACAGAGTCTCGGCGTGCACGGCGATCTTGGCGCGCAGGTCGTCGAGGTCGACGTTTCCGGCCTCGTCGCACGCGACAACGACAACCTTCATGCCGGCGAGCACCGCCGATGCTGCATTCGTCCCGTGTGCCGACGACGGGATGAGACACACCGTGCGATCGACGTCGCCGTTCGCGTGGTGGTAGCCCCGGATCGCCAACAGGCCCGCAAGCTCCCCCTGGGAGCCGGCGTTGGGTTGCAGTGAGACGGCGTCGTAGCCCGTCACTTCGGCAAGCCAGCGCTCGAGTTGTTCAACGAGGGCGAGGTAGCCGTGCACGTCCGCTTCGGGCGCGAAAGGGTGCACGCGGGAGAACTCCGGCCACGACACCGCAGCCATCTCGGTCGCGGCATTGAGCTTCATCGTGCACGAGCCCAGCGGAATCATGCCGCGGTCAAGCGCGTAATCCCGATCAGCGAGCAGCTTCAGGTAGCGCATCATGGCGGTTTCAGAGTGATGCGATGTGAACACGGGGTGCGTCAGGAAGTCCTCGACACGGTGGAGGGATGCTGGCACTGCCGCAATCGGCGTCGCATCGTCATACGACAGAGCGCGCTCACCCTGGTCTCCTTCGCCGATGAACTCCCCTTCGGGAAGCCCGAAGGACCAGGCCACTGCGGCGAGGTCTTCGGTCGTGGTGGTCTCGTCTACCGAGATGGCCACCGTCGCCTCATCGACTGCGTACAGCTGGTACCCCCGCTCGCGCGCACGGTCGATGACACGCGAGGCAAGCCCGGGCACCCGCACGCGCACGGTGTCGAAGAACGCGTCAGACACCAGCGTGAGCCCGTAGGAACGCAGCCGGTTCGCCAAGGCTTCCGCTTTCTTTGCCACCTCGGTGGCAATTGCGGTGAGCCCCTGCGGGCCGTGGTAGACCGCGTACATCGAGGCCATGACGGCCAGCAGCACCTGCGCGGTGCAGATGTTCGACGTGGCCTTCTCGCGGCGAATGTGCTGCTCGCGCGTCTGAAGCGACAACCGGTAGGCGGCGTGGCCGACGGCATCCTGTGACACTCCGACCAACCGGCCGGGGAGCTGTCGCTCAAGGCCCGCACGGACCGACATGTATCCTGCGTGCGGTCCGCCGAACCCGAGCGGGACGCCGAACCGTTGGGTCGTGCCCACGGCTACGTCGGCTCCGAGCGCGCCGGGCGAGCGCAACAACGTCAGCGCGAGCAGGTCCGCGGCGACAACAGCGATTCCGGCGTGCGCGTGCACGGCAGCGATGACATCCGTTGGATCCCACACCCGTCCCGACGCACCCGGGTACTGCACGAAAGCGCCGAACGCCTCGGGCAGCGACGCCACGTCGGCAGCCTCGAAGTCGACGATCTCCAGCGTGATGCCGAGCGCTTCGGCCCGGTGACCGAGGAGAGCATGCGTCTGCGGCAGCGCGTCAGCGTCGACGAGGAACAAATTGCTCTTCGATTTCGAGGCACGCCGGGCAACCAGCATCCCCTCGACGACGGCGGTCGACTCATCGAGCATCGAGGCGTTGGCGGTCTGCAACCCCGTGAGGTCGGTCACCATCGTCTGGAAGTTGATGAGAGCTTCCAAGCGCCCCTGGCTGATCTCGGGCTGGTAGGGGGTGTACGCGGTGTACCACGAGGGGTTCTCGAGCACGTTGCGCGCGATCACACTGGGAGTAAAGGTGTCGTAGTAACCGAGGCCGATCATCGGTCGCGCGGTGCGGTTCTGCGACGCCAAGGCGCGCAGCTCCGCGAGGGCCTCGGCCTCGGTGGCCGCGGGCAAGAGATCGCTCGTGGCGCGCGCAGTGGAGTGAATGGATGCCGGCACCGCCGTGCGCACGAGGGCATCGACGCTGTCGTACCCGAGGGCATCGAGCATGACGCGCTGGGCGTCGGCATCCGTCCCGATGTGACGCGCCGCGAAAGCCCCTGTCACTCGGCACCGCCGGTGAGCTCGAGATACGCCGCGCGGTCGAGGAGGCCCTCTGCTGCGCCGGACTCGATGCGGATCTTGATGAGCCAGCCTTCGCCGAAGGCGTCAGAGTTGACGAGCGACGGGTCGTCCACCGCGGCGTCGTTGATCTCGACGACTTCACCGCTGAGCGGCGCGTAGAGTTCCCCGACCGACTTGGTCGATTCGATCTCGCCGCAGACGGCGCCCGCGGCGACGGTCGATCCCGCATCGGGCAGCTCGACGAACACGACGTCGCCGAGCTTGTCGGCGGCGAAGTCGGTGATGCCGACGGTGGCGATGTCACCGTCCACGGCGATCCACTCGTGCTCTTCGGTGTACTTGAGGGTGTTCAGGTCGGTCATTGTCTACTCCAGGTCAGTTGCTTCGCCGATAGAACGGCAGGGCGGTCACGGTGGCGGGGATGCGCGTCCCCCGCACGTCGATGTAGAGGGTGGTGTCGGGGTGGGCCACGCGCGGAACCACATACGCCATCGCGATGGGGTGCCCGAGCGTCGGGCTGAGCGCACCACTGGTGATCTCGCCCACCGGCTCGCCACCGTCTGCCGTGTCATACAGGGCATAGCCGGCGCGTCCCGCACGCTTGCCCTCGGAGGCGAGACCGACGAGCACGGGTGCGTCCACGGCGACGACGCTCGCGAGGCCCGAACGCCCGACGAAGTCGTCCTTGTTCAGGGCGACAACCCGGCCCAGGCCTGCTTGCGCGGGTACCGTGTCGAGCGACAGCTCGTGCCCGTAGAGCGGCATCCCCGCCTCCAAGCGAAGCGTGTCGCGCGATGCAAGGCCCGCGGGTACGAGCTCGTGTGGCTGCCCCGCGATCAAAAGGGCGTCCCACAACGTTTGCGCGTGCGAGATCGGTACGAGCAACTCGAAGCCATCTTCACCCGTGTAGCCGGTGCGCGCGACGAAGAGAGGCACGCCGCGGAACTCGCCCGCCGCCCACGCGTAGTAGCCGAGGTCGGCCAGCGCGGGCGTGATGCCGGTGATCCCGTCCGTCGCTTCCACGACGGTGCGCGCGATCGGCCCCTGGACAGCGAGAAGGGCGAACTCATCGGTGACGTCGGTGACCAGCCCGGAGGCGTGGACAGGTACGACGCCAGTGTCTTCTGCGGGAGCCTCGGGGACGGCGAAGCCCTCCGAGCGCTCGTCGAACGCGGCCGCGACCGCATCACGATTGCCCGCGTTCGCGATCACCAGGAAGCGCTCATCGGCGAGCCGGTACACGATGACGTCATCGACAATGCCGCCGGATTCGGCAAGCACCAGTGAGTACTTTGCACGCCCCACCTTCATCGGCGAGATCGCTCCGGCCAACGCGAAGTCGAGGAATGCAGCGGCGTCAGGGCCGGCCACGATGAACTCGGCCATGTGCGAAATGTCGAAGAGCCCGGCCGCCCTGCGCACAGCATGGTGCTCGGCAAGGTCCGAGCTGTAGCGCACCGGCATCAGCCAGCCGCCGAAGTCGGTGAAGGATGCCCCGAGTTCGTGATGGCGCTCGTGCAGGGGCGTCGTGCGGGGGTCGGTCATGAGTTCTCCCGTCGGATCGGGTGGGCGCATCACGCCCGAAGGAACTCCCCCTCTGTCATTGGCCTGAGAGTTTCACCCGACGTCGCGTTACAGCAACGATCGATCGGGCTTTCACCGTCGGCAGGCCCTGCGACGCAGCGCCTTTTCCAGAGTTGGCCGACCAGGGCGGTACGCGTACCTGAGAGATTGGCGGGGAGGCTTGCTCCTTCGGTGCTCGACACACGAACTGTCGAGGCTCTCCCGCCCGGGTCATCGGCCGATATTGACATGTGTGGCCAGCATATCGGTCACCGGTGCGCTCGCCGCACACAATTGCTCTCAAATCACGCCGTGACGCACGATCCCGACGACACGGCGCGCTCTAGGGATTCCGCCTGCGCGACGACCGGCAGCAGTTCGGCAATGGTCATCGCGTAGCCCAGGTTCTCGTCGGCCTCCGCGCGGGCGAAGACGACTCCGGCCACCGCGCCTTCGCCGGTCAGAAGTGGGCCACCCGAGTTCCCCGGACGCACGGTCGCCTCGAGCGCATAGATTTCACGGGATGCCGATGATTCGGCGTAGATGTCGGGCACCGGCGCACTTCCCACGGACAGCACGGATGCGCCCACCATGGTGAACGGCCCGCCCAGAGGGTACCCCTGCACGACACCGGCGGCCCCCGCATCCAGTGTCCGACTCAGAGGCAACACCCGGGCGTCGAGATCGTCCACCGCGATCACGGCGAGGTCATCCACCGGGTCGAAGTAGACGATACGTCCTTCTTGCGCAGCGCGCCCAGGCAGTTCGACGAGCGGCTGGTCTACTCCCGCCACGACGTGAGCATTGGTGACGATACGGTCGTCGGCGATCACGAAGCCACTGCCGGTCGAACTGCGACCGCACGCAAATGCGGTACCCGAGACGCGCGCGACAGAAGCGGCTGCCTGCGCGAGCGCCGGATCCTCCAGATCCACCGGGGGCATCGTCTGCGTCGGGGTGACCTCGAGCAGTTCACCGAGTTGCGGCAGGCCCTCGTCGATGACGATCGCTCGCACTTCCGCGAGGGCACGGTCAACCGGGTCCGGCGTCAGAGAGTCGATCGTTCGCACCACCTGCGACGAGGACAGTGCGGACGAGACGATCGGCACGCCGGCAGCGATCAGCCCGGTCGCCGTGAGCGAGATCACGAGGGCGGAGACAGCCACGCCGGTGAGCGCACCGAGCAGACGATCGAATCCGCGAAGCGGGGTGCGATCCACACCGCGACGCACGGCCGCGCCAGCCGCGGCTCCCAACGACGAACCCACGAGGATCAGTCCGATCGCGGCGGCGACGCTTGCCAAGAGCCGCCATTGCGGCCAGGGCCACCAGTCATTGAGCAGCGGGACGAGCCAGTAGGCGGCAGCAGCACCCGCCGCGATTCCGGCGAAGACGCCGATGCTGCCCGTGAACCCCCGCGACGCCCCCGCGGCCAGCGCAATCACCAGGATCACGATCAGCACGATGTCAACGACGAGCACGGGGTTCCTCTGCGATCTGCGCACGAGCGCACGAATGGGTGATCAGCGTATGTGCGCAATCTATGAAAATGCCGATGGCGCGACTCCGTTTTGCCCTTTGTGTCATCGCGACACTAAGATGATCGTGGAGTAATGGTCACCATGACACTAACAAGCACTCGCAACCAAAGCGCACCCGGCCTTACACCGGACGCAGACGCGACGCGTGTCGCCGTATCGACGGTGATCTTCACGTTGCGCCGCCGCGAGGGGGCCGATCGCGCGAGCATCGCCCTGCCGTTGGTGCGCCGCATGCGCGATCCCCACGCAGGCCAGTGGGCTCTGCCTGGTGGGTGGCTCGATATTCGAGAAGGATTGGATGCCGCGGCATCCCGAACCCTCGCAGAGACCACCGGGATCGCCCCCAGCTACCTCGAGCAGCTCTACGCGTTCGGAGCCGTCGACCGATCCCCCACGCGCGTCGTCTCCATCGTCTACTGGGCACTGATCCGTCCCGACGAAGTCGTCGACTCGTCGGATGACAATGTGGAGTGGTTCGATGCCGACGCCCTCCCGACACTCGCCTTCGATCACAACCAGATCGTCGAGTACGCACTCTGGCGCCTGCGCAACAAAGTCGGCTACAGCCGCATTGCGCACGGGTTGCTGGCCGATGAGTTCACCCTCGCCGAACTTCGCGAGGTGTACGAATCGATCCTGCGCCGCCGCCTCGACCCGGCGAACTTCCGTCGGCAGGTCGAGGGCACCGGGACGCTGATCCCGACCGATCGCTTTCGCACCGGGAGCCATCGCCCGGCACGCGTGTACCGCTTCAACCCCGATGTCGAACTCGCCGATCGCGGCCCGCTCGACGTACGCCACTGAAACGAGCTGAAATGCCTGCTGTGAACATCACCCTCGAACCACGTCCGCTCGACCCATCCGTCGATCACGCGATCCAGTCGATCGTCTCCGGCACCGCGTCAGGCGACACGTGTAACACCGACCTTGCCGCGGGACCATGGGACTTCGACGCTCGCCCCGGCTACGGCCCCGGCTCTTCGATGGGCGATGTCATCCCGACCGGATCTCCGCGCCAGGGCGAACTGCCCCAGCAGTATCGCGATGCCTCCGAAGAAGAGCTTGCCGCGCGTATTGTCGCCGCCAAAGAGACGCTCGGCGAGCGCGTGGTCATCCTCGGGCACTTCTACCAGCGCGAAGAGGTCGTCACCCACGCCGACTATGTGGGCGACTCGTTCCAGCTCGCCAACGCCGCGCTCGAGCATCCCGATGCCGAGGCCATCGTCTTCTGCGGGGTGCACTTCATGGCTGAAACCGCCGACTTGCTCTCGCAGCCTCACCAGGCCGTGATCCTGCCGAATCTCGCAGCCGGGTGTTCGATGGCCGATATGGCCGACATCGACCAGGTCGAAGAGTGTTGGGAACAGCTCGAAGAGGTCTACGGCGACATGTCGGCGCCGGACGCCGAGGGACGCGTTCCCGTGATCCCTGTGACATACATGAATTCTTCGGCCGCGATCAAGGGTTTCGTCGGTCGCCACGGGGGCATCGTGTGCACGTCTTCAAACGCTCGCACGGTCCTCGAGTGGGCATTCGAGCGTGGCCGTCGCGTGCTGTTCTTCCCCGATCAGCACCTGGGCCGCAACACCGCCAAGGCCATGGGCGTCCCGCTGGATCAGATGCCGATGTGGAATCCGCGCAAGCCCTTTGGTGGATCGGATGCCGCGGCCCTCGCCGACGCACGGGTGATCCTGTGGCACGGGTTCTGCTCGGTCCACCGACGGTTCTCGGTGGACCAGATCGAACAAGCACGCGCCGAGCACCCCGGGGTACGAGTGATCGTGCACCCCGAGTGCCCGATGGAGGTCGTCGACGCAGCAGACGAGGCGGGATCGACCGACTACATCCGCAAGGCGATCGCCGCGGCATCCGAGCCCACGACCTTCGCCATCGGAACCGAGGTGAACCTCGTTCAGCGGCTGGCAGCCCAGTACCCGCAACACGAAATCTTCTGCCTCGATCCCGTCGTGTGCCCGTGCTCGACGATGTACCGCATCCACCCGGGCTATCTGGCGTGGGTGCTCGAAGAACTCGTGGCAGGCAACGCACGCAACCGCATTACTGTCACCGATGATGTCGCGGCGCCCGCACGCGTCGCCCTTGAGCGGATGCTGGCAGCCAAGCCCCCCGCGGCGGTCGCCTCGTGACCACGCACGCGGTGATCGTCGGCAGCGGAATCGCCGGCGTGACTGTGGCGCTGCATGCCGCCGCGCACGGCTGCCGCGTCACCCTCGTGACGAAGGACGTCCTCGATCACGCAAACACCCGCTACGCCCAGGGTGGAATTGCGGGCGTCATGTTCGATGACGACCGCGTCGAAGACCACGTGCGTGACACGTTGGTTGCCGGAGCGGGACTATGCGATGAAGAAGCAGTTCGCGTTCTCGCCGAAGAGGGACCTCAGCGGATCCGCGAACTCATCTCTCTCGGGGTCGGCTTCGATCGGGCACCGGACGGCGCCTTCGTCAAAGGCCTCGAAGCCGCACACTCGTACCCGCGCATTCTTCACGCGGGTGGAGATGCGACGGGCACCGCCATCGAGAAGACTCTCGTCGGTCACCTTCGCTCCTCGGGCGTCGAGGTGATGGAGCACGCGTTCTTGATCGATGTCATCGTGCGAGGCGGTCGCGCGAGGGGGGTCGAGCTCCTCGTCGGCGAGGCTCCCGACGCACCGGGCAATGCGCTCACGCTGCCGGCAGACGCGGTGGTTCTCGCCACCGGTGGCGCCGGAGAGCTGTTCGCCCACTCGACCAACCCCACGGTCGCAACCGCCGATGGTGTCGCCGCCGCTCTTCGCGCCGGTGCGCACGTGCAGGACCTCGAGTTCGTCCAGTTCCATCCGACGATCATCGCCGCGGGCCAGGCCTTCCTGATTTCAGAGGCCGTGCGGGGCGAAGGAGCGACCCTCATCGACGAACACGGGCGTCGCTTCGCATTCGACGCTCACCCCGATGGCGAACTCGCACCTCGCGACGTCGTTGCGCGCGCCATTGCCGCACAGATGAACGCACAGGACGGACGTGCGGTGCTACTGGATGCCACCCACGTGCACTCCGAGGATGCCGACGAGCGCGCCGCGTTCCTGGCCGAGCGCTTCCCGACGATCGACCGCGCGGTGCGCGCGAGAGGCTACGACTGGGCGCGCACGCCGATCCCGGTCACCCCCGCCGCGCACTACCTGATGGGCGGCGTGACGACAGACCTCTACGGCCGCAGTACCGTGCCGGGTCTGTATGCGGTCGGCGAGACTGCACGCACCGGCGTGCACGGCGCCAACCGACTCGCGTCGAACTCGCTCCTTGAGGGAGCCGTCTTCGGCGCCCGCACTGGTGATGTTCTCACCGCCGATGCAGATCGTGACGAGTGGCCGCAACAGCATCCAGAGCCCAGCATCCCCGACCGGGTCGATCCACTCCCCGCACCGCCGGCCTTCTCGAGGCACGCGCTGCAGGCTCTGCTGTGGGAGCACGCGGGCCTCGTGCGAGACGAGGCCGGTCTGGCGCATGCTGCCGAGGTGATCGCCGCATGGCGGGGCCAACCCCGCACGGCGCGCACCGAATTTGACTACGAGAACGAGAACCTGCTCCTGGTGGCCGAGCACCTTGTGCTCGCGGCGATTCGCCGCACTGACTCCGTCGGAGCCCATTTCCGTTCGGATGCCACGGCCACGCAACACGAGGTGATCCCATGCTGACCCCTGCCCACATCGAGCGCGTCGTGGGGGCTGCGCTCGAGGAAGACGCCCCCTGGGGAGATCTGACCAGCGAGTACCTGATTCCCGAGAACACCACCGCCCACGCCGACCTGGTCGCGCGGGAGCCCGGTGTATTCAGCGGCGGGGAGGTGTTCGCCACCGCATTTCGACTCACGGACCCGCGCGTCGTCGTCCAGCTCACCGTCGATGACGGCGCCCGCTTCGCCGCGGGAGCCGTGCTGGCATCTGTGTCGGGCCCGGCGCGCGCCGTGCTCACCGCAGAGCGAATCGGCTTGAACTTCGCCCAACGAATGTCCGGTATCGCCAGTCTCACCCGCGCGTATGTCGACGCGGTTGCGCACACCGGCGTACGCATTGCCGACACGCGGAAGACCACGCCCGGACTGCGCGCCTTCGAACGGGCCGCGGTGCGCGCTGGCGGTGGCCGCAACCACCGGTACTCGTTATCGGACGCGGTGATGGCCAAAGACAACCATCTAGCTATCCTCACGCGAGGTGGAGCGAGCATCACCGATGCTCTCGCCGCAGCGATGGAGCGGCTCCCCCACACGAGTCACCTCGAAGTCGAGGTCGATCGGCTCGACCAGATCGAGCCCGTGCTCGCCGCCGGCATCGGCACCATCATGCTCGACAACTTCTCGCTCGAAGACCTGCGGGCCGGAGTCGCACAAGTCGCCGGTCGTGCCACCGTCGAGGCATCGGGCGGAGTCTCGCTCGACACCGTCCGTGCGATCGCCGAGACTGGCGTCGACGTGATTTCGGTCGGGGCGCTCACTCACTCGGCGCGCGCGCTCGATCTCGGCCTCGACATCCGGATCGACGCCGACTGATCGTGCGCTATCTCGACAACGCCGCCACCTCTCCCATCCGCCCCGAGGTACTCGAGGCGATGGCGCCCTTCCTCACCCGGTACTTCGGTAACCCGTCGAGCCACCACACGGTCGGGGAAGCCGCGGCGGGCGCACTTGAAGATGCCCGCGCACGGGTGGCGCGCGTGCTGGGGATGCGCCCCGGCGACATCGTCTTCACCGCGGGTGGTACCGAGGCCAACAACCTCGCTGTCAAGGGCATCGGCATCGGCGCCTGGCAGATGAGCGGTCGGCGCCACATCGTCACGACCCCGATCGAACACGAGTCGATCCTCGAATCCGCGCACTACCTCCAACGCCTCCATGGGTTCGCCGTCACGAAGGTGACGGTCTCTCCCACCGGCATCGCGGACCCCGACACTGTCGCATCCGCGCTTCACACTGACACCGCGCTGGTGAGCATCGGCTACGCCAACAACGAGGTCGGAACGATACAGGACATCCCGTCCATCGCTGCGCTGATCGAAGGCACCCCCACCTTGCTGCACATCGACGCTGTGCAGGCCGCAGGGTGGTTGCCCCTGGGCATCGCACCGTTGGGGTACGACGCCATCTCACTCGCGGGGCACAAGATCGGGGCGCCGAAAGGCGTCGGAGTGCTCGGTGTGCGCGGTCGCGTGCCGCTGGAGCCGCTCCTTCACGGCGGTGGTCAGGAACGCGGGAAGCGCTCGGGTACCGAGAATGTCGCTGGTGCAGTGGGCTTCGCGACCGCGCTCGAGTTGGCAGAGCGCGAGCGAATGGATGCCGCGGCCCACGTCAGCGCGTTGAGCGAGCGTTTCATCGCCGAGGTATTGGCCGCGGTACCCGCGGCGCGACTGACGGGCGACCCAGACCGACGCCTTCCCGGGACGGCGAGCTTCACCTTCGAGGGAACGAGTGGTGAAGCAGTTCTCCTCGAACTCGAACGCCGTGGGATCGTTAGCTCGAGCGGCTCTGCCTGTGCGGCCGGGAGCGACGAACCGTCCCACGTACTCATCGCCCTGGGGATCTCCGCCGAGGTCGCTCAGACGTCGGTGCGGTTCACCTTCGGGCACCACATGCGCGAACCGCTCGATGACGTCGCAGCGGCGGTGGCGGCATCCGTCACTGCCGTACGATCGAGCGCGTGACCCTGACGCCCGCACCCGTAGTCACGGTCATCGTGCCGGGCTTCGATGTCGCCACCTTCGCCAGCGAAGCGCTCGAATCGTTGCGCGCGCAGAGCATGCCGCGCTGGCAAGCAGTGCTGGTCAACGACGCCTCAGCCGATGAGACCGGCCGAATCTTCGACGAGTACGCCGGGCGGGACGAACGATTCCGCGTGCTCCACCAGCCCATGCGCCGGGGGCTCGGCGCGGCCCGCAACGCCGCGCTCGAACGGGTCGACACCGAATACGTCGCGTTCCTTGATGCCGACGACATCATGCGCCCGGAAGCACTGCACCGCCTGTGGTCGAGTCTCGAGTCCAGCGGGAGCGATTTCGTGACCGGCGCATACGTACGCCTGAGGCCGACGCCTACCGGCGGCTACGCGCCCGGACAGGTTCAACCCTGGGTGGCTCGCGCAACGGATCCGCGGCGGTCCGCCGTCACTCTGCGAGAGCATGCGGCGGCCTCGGGAAACATCGTCGCGTGGTCGAAGATGAGCCGCATTGAGTTCTGGCGGCGACTCTCATTGCGGTTTCCCGAGGGGAAAGCGTACGAAGACCAGGTGGTCGCTCAGCGGATGTATACGGGTGCTCACGCGTTCGACGTGATCCCGGATGTCGTGGTCGAGTGGCGCGAACGCGCGGACGGTTCCTCGATCACGCAGCACAAGTACGAGATCACGGTGCTCCGCGACTATCTCGAGGCGTTAGAAGCCGGGCTTGATGTTCTTCGAGCGGGCGGGTTCGACGACGCGCTTCGAGAGCGGCTGCCGCTGATTTTCACTCTCGACCTGCCTCCCCTCGTCGCGATCGGCGAACATCACCCCGATGCGGCCTACCGCACGGCGATCGGTGCGTTCGTTCGACGGCTTGACGCCCACGTCGAGGACGTCACGCTGCCGCGCGAGTCCGGCGCAGCATCCGCCCTCGAACTCGCCCGCAGCTGGTAGGACCTACGACGGTTCGCGCGCCGCCTCGATGCGTTCTTCGTCTTCGAGGATCCGCGACGCCGCGAGTTGCTCGGCCGCGAGATCGGCATAGAGTCCGCCGTGAGCGAGCAGTGTCTCGTGGGTGCCACTCTCGACGATTCGTCCGGCGTCGACGACATGGATGACATCGGCGCTTCGCACCGTCGACAGGCGGTGCGCGATCGTCAGCGTGGTCCGACCGCGTGCGGCAGCGTCGAGAGCATCCTGAACGGCGCGCTCAGACACGGCATCCAACGCCGAAGTGGCCTCATCGAGCAACAACACAGCCGGGTCTTTCAGAAGCACCCGAGCGATCGCGATCCGCTGTTTCTCACCGCCCGACAGGCGATAGCCCCGCTCGCCCACGACCGTGTCGTAGCCCCGTTCGAAGCCGGCAATCACGTGGTGGATGTTGGCGGCACGACAAGCCGCTTCGAGTTCTTCGTCGGTGGCCCCGGGCCGGGCATACCGCAAATTGTCGCGGATCGACGCGTGGAACAGGTACGTCTCCTGAGACACGATGCCGACATGGTCGATGATCGACTCCTGCCGCAGTCGGCGAACGTCCTCGCCAGCGAACATCACCGTGCCCGCACTGGCCTCGTACATTCGCGGGGTCAGGTAGAGCACCGTGGTCTTGCCCGCGCCCGATGGGCCGACGAAGGCCACGTGCTGCCCAGGCTCCACACGAAATGAGACGCGGTCCAGGGTAGGCCGTGAGCCTTCGCTTGCATCGGGGTACGCAAAGACCACCTCCCGGAACTCCACACTGCCGACCGGGCCGCTCGCACGTGCGACATCGAGGGCATCCGGCGCATCGCGGATCGCCGGCACGAGGTCGAGGTACTCGAAAATACGGGCGAACAATGCACCAGAGGTTTGGAGATCCAGGGCAACCCGCATCAACCCCATGAGCGGCATGAGCAATCGCGCCTGGACGGTCGTGAATGCGACGATCGTTCCCGCGGTAAGTACATCCGTGCCGCCCGAGATGAGGTAGCCCGAGACGAGGTAGATCACTGCCGGCACACTGGCCATGAGCACCTGCACAACCGCGAAGAATCCCTGTCCGCTCATCGCCCGACGGACCTGGAGCCTCACCTGGTTCAGATTCTCGGCGCGATAGCGCCGCGACTCGGTGATCTGGCGATTGAACGACTTCGACAGCAGGATCCCTGAGACGCTCAGAGTTTCTTGAGTGATGGCCGTCAGTTCCGACAGCGACTCCTGCGTCTCGGCGGCGATCCGCGCCCGCACTTGCCCTACTCGCCGCTGTACCGCGACGAGCACCGGCATCATGATCACGGCGATGATCGTCAACCGCCAGTCGATGATGATCATCGCCACGAGGGATGCGGCGACGGTGACGGTGTTCCCCAGGATGCTCGTGACCGTGTTGGTCAGCACTCCCGAGACGCCCCCGACATCATTCTGCAGACGCGATTGGATGACGCCAGTCTTGGTCCGCGTGAAGAAGCCCAGTTCCATCGCCTGCAGGTGATCGAAAAGGCGCACTCGAAGGTCGCCGGTGACCTTGTTTCCCACGGTGGAGGTGAACCATGTCTGCGTGACTCCAACACCGGCGCCCAGCAGGTACAGGCCGATCGTGGCGAGCACCAGTTCCCACAACAGCGGGACATCGGGAGCCGAGCCGTCGACCGGAAAGAGCGCGTCATCGAAGATGCGCTGAACGAGCAAGGGCGGCACAACAGCGATACACGCACCGGCAATGACCAGGACAGCAGTGACGGCGATGCTCCAGCGGTATGGCCGGAAGAGTTCAACAATGCGATGACCCAGGTGCGGGATCTTCGGCGCCTGCGCGTTCTGCCGGCGCTGCGCCTCAGTATCGGGCGGGCGAAAGCCCTGGTGTCCCCCGCCACCACCTCGCATCATGCTCACGACCCGAGCCTAAGCGACCGAGCACGGGCGGGCGCGGGCCAGGTTCGATGGAAAAGTTCGGCCCCGACGGGAATGCAAAGTCCGACCCCTGAGTTATGGTGAAAGCTTGCCATCCGAGGATGGCCGTTCGTGCACGCCCCCGGGTCGTTGCACCCGACCCAGGAGGCCCCATGGCGGCGATCGATACCACCCCCGATACGGGCAACATCCGTACGCCCGCGCCCGCGACTCTCTCTGCTGAGGGGTCACGCGTGATCTGGGTGCTGCTGTCGGCCGCCTTCGTCGCGATCCTCAATGAGACGACCATGGGTATCGCGATCCCGCAACTGATTCTGACGTTGGGAATCACCGCCGTCGCCGCACAGTGGCTGACGACAGCGTTCATGCTCACCATGGCCGTGGTGATCCCCATCACCGGATTCCTGATCCGGCGTTTCAGCACGCGAGCGATGTTCGTTTCGGCGATGACGCTGTTCTCGGCCGGCACGTTGGTTGCATTCCTGGCACCCGGGTTCGAGGTTCTGCTCGCCGCACGCGTCGTGCAAGCGTCGGGCACCGCGATCCTCATGCCGTTGCTCATGACCACGATCATGACGGTCGTGCCTGCTCACTCTCGCGGCGCCATGATGGGCCGCGTCAGCGTCGTGATCGCGCTCGCCCCCGCCATCGGTCCGAGCCTGTCAGGGCTGATCCTGCAGACCGCCGGATGGCGGTGGATTTTCGGTGCGATCCTGCCCATCGCTTTGGTCGCGTTGTTCGTCGGCGCGAAGTGGATCCACAACTTGGGCGAGAACACCCACGCCCGCATCGACATCCTGTCCGTGATCCTGTCAGCGCTCGGCTTCGGCGGGCTCGTCTACGGGCTCAGCCAGCTCGGCGGTGGCGGGCACGGCGCGGGCGGCGGCGACGCAGCTGCGGCCGACGCGATAGCCAGCACCTCGCTCATCATCGCCCTCGTGGTCGGGGTCATCTCCCTCGGGTTCTTCGTGTGGCGCCAACTCGTGTTGCAGCGCACCGACGAAGCACTGCTCGACCTGCGCGTGTTCACGAGCGCCAACTTCTCCCTCGCGCTCGGGCAGATGGTCGTCATCTCGCTGGTCTTCTTCGGCGCGATCACGCTCCTCCCGCTCTACCTGCAGCAGGTGCTCGCGCTCGATCCCCTCATCTCGGGTCTCGTACTCCTGCCGGGCGCGCTCGCGATGGGCTTCGCCGGTCCCGTGATCGGGCGCATCTACGACCGTGCGGGCACGCGAGTGCTCCTCGTACCCGGAGCCGTTCTCACCAGTGGGATGCTGTGGCTGAGCACCACGTACGATCAGCACACGCCGCTGTGGCTCGTGATCTCCGTTCACACGGTGCTCTCGATCGGCCTCGCACTGTCGTTCACCCCCCTATTCACCGCGTCCCTCGGATCACTGCAACCGCGCTATTACTCATACGGCAGCGCCATTGTCAGCACCGCCCAGCAGGTTGCCGGCGCCGCGGGCATCGCCCTCATGATCGGCATCATGTCATCGGTCGCGGCGGGCACGGGCGCCGCTGGCGCCGACGCCATCGCGGCAGAGGCCCAGGGCATCCACTCGGCGTTCCTAGTCGGAGCGATCCTGTCCTTGCTCACCATCGTCGGGGCCTTCCTGATTCGCAAGCCCGCAGACGACCTCGACGCGCCGCCGCCTGTGCACTGAGCGGCGAGCCGCCGGCGCGCCCACACGCGGAACCGTAGCCAAACGAAACGACCCTGAACTGCCGCTCGGCAGTGCAGGGTCGTTTCGTTGCGGAAGGCGCGTCCTCAGTTGGTGCCGCAGCTGGTGCCGCCGCAGCAACCGCCCGCGCTCTCGGCGGGGGCGAGAAGGTTCTTCTCGTCGGGTACGGGCTGAAGGGTAACGGTGTCGTTGGAGGAAGTCATACGGCAATCGTAACGCGGTTAGGCACGACGGTACTCGCCAACCATCGGGCAATCGAAGGGATCCCGCGCGGCGAGTCCGACGCGGTTGAGGTACTCGATGACGATGGCGTACGAACGCACCAGGCTCGTCTCGGTGTACGGAACGCCGAGCGTCTCACACTGATCACGCACAATCTCGCGAGCACGCGAGAGGTGGATGCGCGACATGCTCGGGAAGAGGTGATGCTCAACCTGATAGTTGAGCCCACCCATGAGCCACGTCGCCCACCAGCCGCCCGAGACGTTGCGAGAGGTCCTCACCTGCTTGCTGAAGAAGTCCAATCGCGCGTCGGGCGCAATGATCGGCATCCCCTTGTGGTTGGGCGCGAACGCGGCGCCCATGTAGACGCCGAACACGGCGAGCTGAACGCCCATGAATGCAAACGCCATGCCCAGTGGTAACAGGAGGAACACCGGGACGATCACGATCGCAAGGCGGGTCAGAATCAAAACGATCTCCAACGCACGGCCCTCCACCTTGCCCGGCGTCGTCAGCAGATGCTTGAGGCCGAGATAGTGCAAGTTCACGCCTTCGAGCATCAGGAGCGGGAAGAAGAGGTAGCCCTGCTTTCGGGTCAGCACCCGGATGAAGCCGCGTGAGGCCGCGGCATCCTCTTCCAAGAACGAGATCGTGTCGACCTCGATGTCGGGGTCCTTGCCCACGCGATTGGGGTTGGCGTGATGACGGCTGTGTTTGGCGTCCCACCACGACAGGCTCATCCCGACCACACCCGCGGCGAGCACACGCGCCAGACGCGTGTTGGCGCGGCCACCCGTAAGGATCTGCTTGTGGGCTGCTTCGTGTCCAAGAAAAGCGACCTGGGTCATGATGACGCCGAGCGCGGCCGCCATCAGGAGCTGGAACCACGAATCACCGAGCAGGATGAAACCTGCGACGACACCACCGAAGGCAAGGACGAGCGCCGCACCGACGAGCGCGTAGAACCAGGGCGTGCGGGCAAGCAGCCCCGTCTCTTTGATCACTTGCGACACGTGTGTGTACGCGCGCGCCATCGGCGGGAAGGTCTGAGCGCTCGCATACGTTTGACGAACGGGACCGAGCGTGGGTGCGGGGGCGATCGAGGCCATGCGGCTCCTCTGGTCGACAGCGGCGACCCGGGAGCCAAAGCTGAATGAGCAGGCCCTGTCGTAGGACCCGTGTGGCGAGCCTACGTGCGGTCGGATGCCTCGACAGGCATGTATCCCGACCCGGGCGCGCCTACAGGGTGTCGTTCCCGTGGGATTGCTCTCGCGTATTCCTCATCTCAGAACGAAGTTCTTCGGCGCGCTGGTATGCCGTTGTCAACGCGCCCATGAGCGTGGAACTCGCGGGAATGACGTTCGCCGCGTCGACATCGTCGAGAACACCCGCCCGTCGCAGCGTCCGCAGGTATCGCGGCGGCACTCCGCAAATCACGAGCGCGATGCCCTGTTCACGCAATCGGTCGGCCTGCGTACGGAACGCCTTGAAAAACGTCGCAGAGGGGACAGTCGCGGCCGTGCGCAGAGAGAAAACGATCGCCGCATCGGTCGCGTGCGACAAGTCGGGCCACTCCTCGACAACCGTGTTCACCTCGGAGAACAGACCAGTCCCGGAATAGTGAAGGACGGTCGTTCGATGCGACTCGAGCACGGGAGGGGGCTCGGCGATACTCCAATCACCATCCGCTTGCGGGACGAGTTGAATGAGGCGGCCGTGGCGTGCCAGCGCGGCTGCGGTGAGGACGATAGACAACCCGGCACCCAGAAAGATCGCCTGCTGCAGCGGAAGGGCCGTTGTCGCGACGAAGGTCACGACCATGGCGGCCACCGACATCCAGGACGTCTGCAAGATGAGGGCGATGTCACGGCGCCGACCTACGATGAGCTCTCCCCCGATCACGAGCATGAGCCCGCCGATCACCGCCATGGGGATGTAGCCCGCCCACGGGCCAACCAAGAGCACGACGATCGCCAGCCACGCGCCGGCGAAGATACCCGACCAACGTGTCGACGCTCCTGCGCTCGTCGCGACACCGGTGCGGGAGAGCGACCCCCCGGTGGGAAGCGCGGAGAAGAAGCCCCCGGCGATGTTCGCGAGCCCCTGTGCGGTGAAGTCCTTCGACGTGTCAGGGCGTGACCGGTCGGGATTCGGCACTGCCGCGCTGATCCCGGCGGCCTGCGCAAGGGCGACCAGCGCGATTGCAACAGCGCCGCTGGCCAGCGCGGGAACAGCCGCCAGGTCGGGCAAGCTCAGCGGCGGAAGGGCGCGCATGATGTCGGCGATGTCGGAGACCAACTCGATGTCGGGGCGCAGCAGCACGCACGCAAGAGTCACCACCAACAGTGCGATCAGCGTGGCGAGCGAACGTAGCGGCCTGACGAGCCGAACGATGAACCACACGGCGACCGTCGAGAGTGCGACGACCACCGGCGCCCCCTGCCACTGGTCGACGTGCACGAACGCGTCGATGAATTTGCCCACGGTGTTGTGACTGGAAGGGTCGTATCCGGTGACATCGCCAATGACGCCGGCAACGATCTGCAAGGCGATGCCGGTAGTGAATCCGGTCATCACTGCCGTCGACACATACGACATCACGCTGCCCAGCTTCAACAGACCCATGATCAGCATGACGACGCCGACCATGACCGTGAGTGTCGCGACGGCCCCGATGTCGTCGGGTTGCAAGCCGGCATCGGCCAGCACACTCTGCGACGACAGAGCGATCGCGCTCGTCAGCGTGGTCACCATCAGCACCGAGCGGGCGAACACCGATCCGAAGATCGTCGGGATGACCCCCGACCACAGGCCGAGCGGTGCCGCGAAGCCACCGATGCTCGCGTAGGCCATGCCCTCGGGGATGGAGAATAGTCCCGTCACGAACCCCGAGACGACGTCCTTGCCGGTAGGGCGACCGAACCGCGTGCGAGAGGCAGGGGGTACACGGGGCGGGGTGCTGTCGACCGGATCGGTGTTCTGCGAAGGTTCCTCAGCCACCCACTCACCATAGCGAGGCGCGCCGCGGCGCAGATTGCCCGCCCACGAGCTCAGGTCAGGGCGTAGTACCGTGATCGGATGCTGCTTCCCGCCACACCACGAATGCGAACGGCCCCGTGAAGATCGCAGATCTGAGACGCTTCGTGGCGATCGTGCAACACGATGCGCACGTGCCGCGTGCGGCGGCATCCCTCGACATCCCTCTGGCGGCGCTGTACTCGACTATCGACCGACTCGAGGGCGAGGTCGGGCATCCACTGTTCACGAGGGCGAAGTCCGGGTGGTCGCTCACCGCTGCGGGGTCATTGCTATTGGACGAAGCGAAGCGACAGATCGCCGCCGCTCCCCCGGCGGTTGCCGGTGGGAAAGCACCTTCCGGCGGCAAAGCCAAGGCGTCGAAGGGCAAGGGACGGGCCCCTGCGGTCAAGGGCCAACCGAAGCCTTACAAGAAGCGCCAGGGGCGCTGAACCTCAGTCCCAGTCGAGGTAGTCCTCGATCGCCCACGACGTCGCCGTCATATGCGTGAACGGGAACATATGCCCCGCTCCGTCGATCGGAACGACACTCACTCGGTCGGCGGCGCTCTGCTGCAACGCTTCACCGTTGCTGGGCGGCGTGATTTCGTCGTCCGTGCCCTGAATCACCAGCACCGGGATTCCCTCTGCGAGCGGTACCGCCTGACCGGCTGCGTTCCGCGCCGCGGCTTGCATGTCGCTGACCTCGTCGTCGTGAAGTCGCTCCGGGATGCCGGGGAAGTCCCGCGAGCTGGTCGTGTGCCCATCGCTCTCGACGCCCATCAGCAGCACTCCGTTGACACGGTCGTGGTGGCCGGCCGCGACGGCGCGCGCGACGGAGCCGCCGAAGCCGTGTCCGCCGACCCACGCATGGTCCACGCCGAGAGCATCCATGACATCGATCACGTCTTGAGCGAGGTCCTCGAGTGTTTCCGCGCCATCAGTCGGCCGGCGCGATCCGATCCGCACGACCCGGAAGTCCTCTTCCGAGACGGAGTGCGCCAGGTTTCCCAAGTAGCCGACGGTGAGCCCTTGACCGGGCAGGAGGATCACCGCGGGACCCGCCCCCTCTTCGGCGTACGGGATTCGCCGACCCTCAGGTTCGAAGATCTGAACATCGCTCATGACTGAAATCCTCTCACGCTCACGCGCTCCCGAAATCTGATGCCACCCCCTCGAACCAGCGCTTCTGGTAGGCGGGCAGGTCGCTTCGCAGCGCAGACTGCGCGCCGTGCACGACGAACTCATGAGTCCACAGGCCCGCTCGCACGAGTCCCGGCACGACGACCTCGCGCAGCGAACTATCACTATGAGGAGGGAGGTCACGTTGCGCCAGCGAGGCGCCGCTCACACCAGGTGTGACGAAGATGCGCGTGAACAAGTGGCTGGTGACCTGCGGTCGTGCCAGAAGCCAGCGGAGCAGAGGACGACCGGGCTCGGCCGTCAATCCGCTGAACAACATCAGCACCGCACCGTCGTGACGCGGAGGCTCTACCAGGCCCGCTTCGACCCACTCGTACATCACGCCGCGACCGGCGTTACGGTCCCAATGTTTCGGGTTCGACCAGTAGTCCGCTGACCACTGCTCGCAGAAGATCGAGAGGTCGCCGGGGAACAACGCCGGATAGAGCGCCTCGGCGAAGCCACTTCCTGTGGGGATCGGCCACACCTTCGCCGCCTGCGCCGATGTTCGGGCCGCGAGCAGTACGGTCGTCGCGGCATCCCAGTGCCCCGTGGTGATCGAGCCCTCCCATGCATCGATGAACTGCGCGTAGCCGCCGGGATAGTCCTTGCGGAGACTGCGCAGCCACCTCGAGACAGTCGATCCGAACTGAACGCTCAGAATCGCTCTAGCCCGCGCTACCAAGGGCTTGGAGAGTGCGCGGCGCCTCGGGGCGTCGATCGCCACAAGCGCGCCGAGCAATTCATCGCGCCTTCCGGCAGAGAGGAGATCTCTGAGCTCACGTGTGCTGGTCACGCACTCACGGTACCTGCATCCGCCCGCGATGCCCGTGCACGGGTGACGCGACCCGCGCTACACGTTGAAGCGGAACTCCACGACGTTACGTCACCCACGGCCATCTGCGGGGGCAATGTGCCCGCCGATCATCGGGATGTCGGTGTGTGCCGGCGCTGGATCGGACTGCAGCCGCCCGTATGTGTCGACATCGACCCGGTGACCATCGACCAGGAACTTCGCGCGCTCGGTGCCCTCCTTGATGAACCCGGCACGTCGGGCGACCGCACCCGATGCTGGGTTGTTCACCCGGTGCCCGAGTTCGAGGCGCTCCAGTCCGCGCGCGCTCAGCGCCCAGTCCGCAACCGTCGCAGCCGCCCGAGCGGTCCATCCGCGCCCTCTCGCAGCATCGGTCATCCAATACCAGAACCAGCCGTTACGATTCGCATGGTCAACGGACACGCAGACGACGCCGACCAGCGAATCGTCCTCGACGACTGCCCATGCCTCGTGCGGAGACCCCGCTTCGATCAGTCGATCGACATACCGCTCCGCGTCGACCATCGCCTTGACATCGCACTGACGCGCCATGTCTGCATTCGACAAGAACGCCGCGAGCACGGCGGGCGCATCATTGCGCCGAAGTCGCCGGAGAGCGACCGGCTCGTCGTTCACGCGACCTTCAGCGGAGTGATCGCCGCGATCTGCTCGGCGACCCGGTCCTCGGCTAGGTCCAACTCGTACCGCGTCTGCAGATTAAGCCAGAACTGCGCCGTGACCCCGAAATAGCGCTCGAATCGAAGAGCCGTGTCGGCCGTGATTCCACGCTTGCCGTGCACGATCTCGTTGATGCGGCGTGGCGGTACACCGATTGCGACCGCGAGCTTGTTCTGAGTGATCTCGAAGCCCTTGATGAAGTCCTCCATGAGGACCTCGCCCGGGTGAATCGGGGGAATCTTGTCAGTGATAGTCAACGATCTCCACCTCCTCTGGTCCAGCATCGGTCCACACGAAGCAGATCCTCCACTGATCATTGATCCTGATGCTGTGTTGTCCGGCACGATCGCCTCTCAGCGCTTCGAGTCGGTTTCCCGGCGGGAGCCGGAGATCGTCCAATGACTCGGCGGCTCCCACCTGACGCAGCTTGCGCAACGCCGCCGAGTGGATCCGAGGATCGATCGACGGCACGCGTTCGCGACGCCACAGTCGTTCGGTTTCTTTACTTCCGAACGACCTGATCATCGACCAAGAGCATAACGCATCGCGTCAATAACGCTAGACGTTAAATCGGAACTCTACGACGTCGCCGTCCTGCATCACGTAGTCTTTGCCCTCCAGGCGCGCCTTCCCCTTGGAGCGCGCTTCGAGTACGGAGCCGGTTTCGACCAGGTCTGTGAACGAAATGATCTCCGCCTTGATGAAGCCCTTTTCGAAGTCCGTGTGAATCACGCCGGCAGCCTGCGGGGCCTTCCAGCCCTTGCCGATCGTCCATGCGCGGGCTTCCTTCGGGCCGGCCGTGAGGTAGGTCTGAAGACCTAACGTGTCAAAGCCGATGCGAGCGAGCTGGTCGAGTCCGGACTCTTCCTGCCCCGTCGACGCCAGCAGCTCCGCCGCGTCTTCCGGGTCGAGGTCGATCAGCTCGGACTCGATCTTCGCGTCGAGGAAAACCGCCTGTGCCGGTGCGACGAGTGCCGCGAGTTCAGCCTTTCGCGCGGCATCCGTCAGCACAGCCTCATCGACGTTGAAAACGAAGATGAACGGCTTTGCCGTGAGCAGACCGAGTTCCTTGATGAGAGAAAGATCGATTCCGGATGCTGAGAGCAGCACGCCCCTTTCGAGCGCGTCCTTCGCCTCGACCGCCGTCGCCAGCACTGCGGGATCGAGCTTGCGACCCTTCACTTCCTTCTCGTAACGCGTGATGGCGCGCTCAAGAGTTTCGAGATCCGCAAGCTGAAGCTCGGCGTTGATGGTCTCCATGTCGCTCTTGGGGTCGACGGCGCCATCGACGTGCACAACGTCGTCGTCAGCGAACCCCCTGACGACCTGCGCGATCGCGTCAGCCTCGCGGATGTTCGCGAGGAACTTGTTGCCGAGGCCCTCCCCCTCGCTCGCTCCGCGGACGATACCGGCGATGTCGACGAAGGACACCGCGGCCGGAAGGATGCGCTCGCTGTGGAAGATCTCGGCAAGCGTGTCGAGCCGGGGATCGGGCAAATTGACCACGCCGATGTTCGGCTCGATCGTGGCGAACGGATAGTTCGCCGCGAGAACCGTGTTCTTGGTCAGTGCGTTGAAGAGGGTGGACTTGCCGACGTTGGGCAGGCCGACGATGCCGATAGTGAGAGCCACGGGAAGCCAGTCTACGCGGCGCGCGGCGCGCCTGCCCGCCGTGGTCGCCCCCGCGGGGGACGGTGGTGGCGTGCCTCTGGATTTCACCGCGATCGACTTCGAGACCGCGAATTCGAGCAACGCGTCCGCGTGCGCCGTCGGTCTCGTACGCGTTCGAAACGGCCAGGTCGTCACGACGGCAGGGTGGCTGATTCAGCCGCCGCCGGGCCATGGCGAGTTCTTCGAGCTCAACACCCGCATCCACGGCATCTGTGCAGAAGACGTCGCGGACGCGGCCTCGTGGTCCGAGCAGCTGATCGATCTCATCGCGTTCGTCGGCGACGACGTTCTGGTCGCTCACAACGCTGGCTTCGACATGGCCGTGCTGAAGCGTGCCTGTGCGGTAACCGGCGACGAGCTACCGGCGTACCGGTACGCGTGCAGTCTCCAGATCGCGCGCAAGGTGTACGACCTTCCGTCCTACCGGCTGCCGTTCGTGGCCGCCGAGGCAGGGTTCGCTGAATTCGCGCATCACAACGCTGTGGCCGATGCCCTGGCGTGCGCACACGTCGTGATCGATGCAGCTCGCCGAGGACAGAACGACAGCATCGACGATCTGGCGGAGGCGAACGCGGTGCGCGTGTCACAGATCGCCGTGACCGACGCACCCGCGCGAACGGTTTTCGCCGCCTGATTCGCCGCTCGCCACGCTCCCGGGCGGCGCCTCACGGCCGATGTCGGTGGTGTACGTGACCATGGGCATATGGACGCACTCGTAGTCGTGATCATCGCCGCCGTTTGCCTCGCGCTCGGCCTGCTCGCTGGCCTGTATGTCGGGGGCACTCGACACGCCGCCCGGACGTCGGGCGAGATGATCGCCATGGGAGCGCGCCTCGCCGCCTCTGACGCCGAGCGGCGGAGCATGCATGAACAGCTCACCGCGCAGCAACTGCAGTATCGAGAGCTGTCGCAGCAGGTACGCCAGGATCATGCGGCGCGGGAGGAGCGGGACCGACGGGATCAGACGATCCTGCGCGCACTCGCCCCCGTTCAAGAGACTCTCATCGCGATGCAAGGCAAGGTCAGCGAACTCGAGCGCGACCGCCAAGAACAATTCGGCTCGCTCGCCGAACAACTGCGCCGCGCGCACGAGTCCGACGAGGCGCTCCGCGCGACCACGGAGTCGCTCGCCGGGGCCCTGCGCTCTGGCGCGACACGGGGCGTATGGGGTGAAACCCAACTGCGGCGTGTGGTCGAAGCCGCAGGCCTCACGCGGCACGTCGACTTCGATCTGCAGGCCTCGATCTCATCGGATGCCGGCGCGGGACGCCCTGACATGGTCATCCGGCTGCCCGGAGGCAAGGCGATCGCCGTCGATGCCAAGGTTCCTCTCGACGCCTACCTCGAAGCCAGCGCGATTGCGCCAACCGCTCAGGGCGCCCAGGCGGCGCACCGTTCCGCCCTCCTGGACAAGCACGTCAAGGCTGTGCGCGCTCACGTCGACGCGCTCGCGCGGAAGTCATACTGGGCCGGGCTCGAGTCCAGCCCTGAGTTTGTCGTTTGCTTCGTCCCCAGTGAATCGCTTCTCGCAGCGGCGCTCGATACCGACCCGTCGCTTCTGGACTACGCCTTCGGAAAGCGCGTCGCTCTCGCCTCTCCCGTCAACCTGTGGGCGGTGCTCAAGACCGTCGCCTACACGTGGACGCAGCAAGAGGTCTCCCGCGAGGCACGCCAACTCTTCGACCTGGGCACACAGCTCTACGACCGCCTGGGAGGTCTTGCCGCGCATGCAGACGACCTCCGCCGGGCGATCGAGCGCACGGTCACCAGTTACAACAAGTTCGCGGGCTCCCTAGAGTCGCGCGTCCTGGTCACCGCACGGAAGTTCCCCGGCATCGATCAGACGAAACTCGACTCCGTCTCCGCACCGGCGTCGATCGAAGCGACACCGCGACCGCTCACGCAACCCGAACTCCTTGACGCTCTCGATTCACGGGAGACGCCGCGACGCTCACCAGAAGAAAGCGACCCCGAAGCCGCCACCGCCACCGCCGAGATCGGAGACATCCGATCTCGCATCGCTGCGTGGGAGGACTAGGCGCCGCCGGGGATGAAGCTCATCATGAGGATAACTGCGGCTGACACCCCGACGAACGCACCGATCATCCACCACGCACTGATCTCGTGGCCCTCTTCGCGTCGCTTGCGCAGCAGAACGTCGGGGCGACGAGCGGGATCGATAGCGTTGGCGATCACCATTTGCGCGCCCGTTTGAGGCGCAGAACCACCGGTGGGTGTAGACATCGGCTCCTCCTCAGATGACGTGGCGCACCGCCGATGTGCCTCGTGGCACGCCAGCGATTCTGCCAGAAATCTCTGTCAGAGTGCGCAGTGAACCGCGAAACGAGCAGCTACAGCCACTTAGAAACGAGGTGTTCGGAAGAGATCCGGCGCAACGTCCCCGATGCACCGCGAAGCACAACCGACTCGGTATAGACGTACCCGCCATCACGCCGAACACCGGCGACGAGTTGCCCATCCGTGACACCGGTCGCAACGAAGATCGTGTTGCTACCCTTCACGAGGTCATCGGCCTCGTAGACGTGGCCGTCAACCTTCAGCCCGGCGTCGATGCCCTTCTGCTTTTCGGCGTCATCGCGTGGCCACAACCGACCCTGGATGTGTCCACCAAGCGCCTTGATCGCGCACGCGGTAACGATGCCCTCGGGGCTCCCGCCGACGCCGACGCACATATCGGTACGGGCGTTGTGCCGGGCCGCGTTGATGCCACCCGCCACGTCGCCGTCACTCATCAGGCGCGTTCCCGCACCGGCCTCACGAATCTCTCGGATGAGTTCCTCGTGCCGGGGGCGATGAAGCACCGAAACGACGATCTCATCCACCGGCTTGCCTAGCGCCTTCGCCAGCAGTCTGATGTTTTCCCCAATGGGCAGTCGAATATCGACGACGCCGACGCCCGCGGGCCCGGTGACCAGCTTGTCCATGTAGAACACGCTCGAGGCGTCGAGCATGGTGCCGTGCTCGGAGACCGCGATCACCGAAAGTGCGTTGTTGCGTCCTGCTGCCGTCAACGACGTCCCGTCGATGGGGTCGACAGCGACGTCTGCGCGCGGGCCCTTTCCGTTACCGACACGCTCTCCGTTGAAGAGCATCGGTGCTTCGTCCTTCTCGCCCTCACCGATGACGATGGTGCCGTCGAAGTTCACGGTGGTGAAGAACGCGCGCATGGCGTCGACAGCCGCACCGTCGGCATCCTCCTTCGCACCGCGACCGATAAACGGAACTGCGCGAATCGCCGCCGCTTCAGTTGCTCGCACCAGTTCGAGGGCCAGATTTCGGTCGGGATGCAGCGGGGACATATCCGCGGTCAGACTCACCATTCCGCCAGCGTAGCCACCATCTCACCGATTGCGGTCGAAATTTTACGTGCGTAAGGACGAAAGATTAGTGAATCTTTCACCCACAGCATCCCGAGCCTAGACCTCTCGACGGCGAATGTTCACACACACGGACATCGGCAGGTGCTTCGCTAGAGTTTGAGTGCACCCGCTGTCACGATGAAGGAGCCTTCATGCCCGTCGCAACCCCCGAGCAGTACGCCGAGATGCTGGACCGCGCGAAGGCCGGTGGCTTCGCATACCCCGCCATCAACGCGGCGAGTTCGCAGTCGATCAACGCCATCCTCCAGGGACTCACCGAGGCCGGATCCGACGGCATCATCCAGGTGACCACCGGCGGCGCAGACTACTTCGCCGGCCACTCCGTCAAGGGACGCGCGACAGGGGCACTCGCCTTCGCGAAGTTCGCCACCGAAGTCGCCAAGAACTACCCGATCACCATCGCCCTGCACACCGACCACTGCCCCAAGGACGCTCTGCCCGGCTTCGTCATGCCGCTGATCGAAGCATCCGAAGAGGAAGTGCGCGCCGGCCGCAACCCGATCTTCCAGTCCCACATGTGGGACGGCTCCGCTGTGCCGCTGGATGAGAACATCCAGATCGCCAAGGACCTCCTCCCCCGTCTGAAGAACATCAACGCGATCCTCGAGGTCGAAATCGGTGTCGTGGGGGGCGAAGAGGACGGTGTGCAGCACGAAGGATCCAACGACGCTCTGTACACGACGGTCGCGGACGTCACCAAGGCCGTCGAAGCACTCGGCCTGGGCGAGAACGGCCGCTACATCTCGGCACTGACGTTCGGCAACGTGCACGGCGTCTACAAGCCCGGCAACGTGAAGCTCCGCCCTGAACTCCTCGGCGAGATCCAGGCAGGCATTGCCGCGAAGTTCGGTACGGGTGACAAGCCCCTCGACCTCGTCTTCCACGGCGGTAGCGGATCGACCTCGGAAGAGATCGCCCTCGCTGTGGCCAACGGTGTGGTGAAGATGAACATCGACACGGACACCCAGTACGCCTTCACGCGTTCAGTCGCAGGCTTCATGTTCCAGAACTACGACGGCGTGCTCAAGGTGGACGGAGAAGTGGGCAACAAGAAGGCCTACGACCCGCGCGCATGGGGAAAGATCGCCGAGTCCGCGATGGCCGCCCGCGTGGTCGAAGCAACCCAGCAGTTGGGTTCCGCAGGAAAGAGCCTCGCCGCCTGACGCCGCTCAACGTCTGATGCCGTGGCGTCCCTGTGACAGGGACGCCACGGCATCGTTGCATGTGCGGGCGTCGCGCGAGAACTCAGCCCGCGACGCCCGCGAGGAGGGCGTCCCACACAGCAGGATCGTTCATCAGCGGAGTGAGCATGAGGACAGCCGACACGGTGGTGAACACGATCGCTCCGACGACAGGAATCCACCACGTGATTCGCGCGCGCGCAAGGCTGAGCCACGAGAGTGCCGCTGTCAGCAGCCAGCCGCCTGCGAGAACGAGGGCCGCAGCGACGCCCCACGATCGACCGTCGATCCCCGTGGCGAGCCCCGGGTCGGCACCCATCATCTCGAGCACCTGGGCAGCGTAGGCGTTGTAGTCCACGAGCGTGTTGAACGATGTGACCACGGTGATCAACCCGTACGCGAGCAACCCGAACGTGACGATGCGATCAACGGGGCGACGCTTCGGCGTGGGAACGGCGTGCGCGGCGCCGGCGCCGGGTGCGGCATCCGTCTCAGCTGGGGGCTCAGCCACCTCGTGCGCGGGCATCCCCACGTCGAGAGCCGCCGCCACGTCTGGCTGGCGAATCCGAGCGCGCTGCTCTTCGGGTGTCGCGTATTCGCCGTACTGCGGACGCGGGCGAGGATCAGATGAGTCCGTCATGCGCGCGCTCGCCCTCCGAGTGCGCGGTCGTCCTTCTTTCCAGAGTTGTCGTGGCGAAGCTCCTTAGGAAGCGAGAAGAGAAGATCTTCCTCTGCCGTGCGGACTTCTTCGACATCGCGGAAGCCTGCCCCCGCCAAATCGCCCAGCACCTGCTCGACAAGCACCTCGGGAACCGATGCTCCGCTGGTCAGCCCGATCGTCTCCACGCCGTCGAGCCAGGACTGCTCGATTTCGTCGGCGTAGTCCACACGATAGGCCGCCTTGGCCCCGTACTCGAGGGCGACTTCGACAAGTCGGACCGAGTTGGACGAGTTGGCCGAACCCACAACGATCACAAGATCCGCGTCCTTAGCGACCTTCTTGATCGCAACCTGGCGGTTCTGCGTCGCGTAGCAGATGTCATCCGACGGCGGATCCTGCAGCTCGGGAAAACGCACCCGAAGGCGTCTGACAGTCTCCATCGTCTCGTCGACCGACAGCGTCGTCTGCGACAACCACACCACCTTCGAGGGGTCGCGTACCACGATGCGGTCCGCGTCTTCGGGGGAATTGACGATGGTGACGTGTTCGGGCGCCTCCCCCGCAGTCCCCTCGACCTCTTCGTGACCCTCGTGGCCGATGAGAAGGATCTCGAAGTCGTCGCGAGCGAAGCGCACGGCCTCGCGGTGCACCTTCGTGACAAGTGGGCAGGTCGCGTCAATGGCGCGCAATCCGCGCGCAGACGCACCCTCGACCACGGCAGGTGAGACTCCGTGCGCGCTGAAGACGACGTGAGCGCCCTCGGGGACTTCATCGACTTCCTCGACGAAGATGGCACCCTTCTGCTCGAGTTCGGTGACGACATGGATGTTGTGCACGATCTGCTTGCGCACGTACACCGGTGCCCCAAAGCGCTCCAGTGCCTTCTCGACGGCGATCACGGCTCGGTCGACCCCTGCGCAGTACCCGCGCGGAGCGGCGAGCAGGATCCGCTTGCGTCCGGGGACGGCGATATCCTGAAGTGGCTCACGGCGCCGGGGAACTCGAGGAATGGGCATGCTCACCGGACTCTGACCCACGCTGCTGATACTCACCCCACGATTCTACGGCCGGTGCTGAGCACGAGCCTGGAGAACAGACATGACGAGCTTTCAGTCCGCCCCGGTCCCCGGCGAGCCACCGCCCGCCGACTCCGTGCGCCCGCGCGACTCGACGCTCGACGCCCCGACATCAGTCTCTCGCCTGAATGACACCATCCGTGGCTTCATCTCCACGTGGGGATCCGTCTGGGTCGAGGGCGAACTGACGTCCTGGAACGCCCGATCCGGGGGTGTCTTCGCACGACTGAAAGATCTCGCCGGTGACGCCGAGATCTCCGTACGAATCTGGTCCAGTACGCTTGCCCGCATCCCCGCCGACCTCAAGGTCGGCGATCACGTCGTTGCGAGCGTAAAGGCGGACTATTTCGTCAAACGCGGAGACTTCAGCTTCACGGTCGCCTCGATGCGTCACATGGGCATTGGCGATCAACTCGAACGACTCGAACGCCTGCGAGCCCAGCTACGCGCGGAGGGACTCTTCGATGCCTCGCGCAAGCGTCCGATCCCCTTCCTGCCGCACGTGATCGGGCTCATCACCGGTCAAAATTCGGATGCAGAGAAAGACGTGCTCCGCAACGCACAGTTGCGATGGCCGCACGTACGGTTCCGCACCGTGCACGCCGCCGTGCAGGGAGACCGCTGCGTCCCGGAGACACTGCGGGCGCTGGAAGCGCTGGACGCCGACCCCGACGTCGACGTGATCATCATCGCTCGTGGAGGCGGCGACCCGCAGACTTTGCTGGGGTTCAGCGATGAACGCCTGCTTCGCGCCGTCGCGGCAGCGGGCACGCCCATCGTCAGCGCGATCGGCCACGACAACGATCGGCCGTTGCTCGATGACGTCGCCGATCTACGCGCCTCCACTCCCACCGATGCAGCCAAGCGCATCGTGCCCGATGTCGCCGAGCAGCGCGCCCTCGTGGCACAGTTGCGTTCGCGTCTGACCACCCGCTTGACGCATCGCGTGACGCACGACATCGCGCAGTTGGAACAGTTGCGTTCGCGGCCCGTACTTCGCGCGCCGGAAGGCATGATCCACTCCCGCGCACAGGATCTCGACGTCCTCACATCGCGCGGCCGCGAGCGCATCGCGCGCGCGATCGATCATGCATCGCGGCGCACCTCAGAACTTCGCGCATCGCTGCGCGCGCTCTCACCCGCGGCCACTCTCGAGCGGGGATACGCGATCGCCCATCGTCAGGACGGCATGATTGTGCGCGATGCCTCAGATGCGCCCGCATCGACGCCGCTGATCATCACCGTGGGTCGTGGATCGCTCGCCGCCCGCTCAGAGGGCGAAATCGACGAAACCGCCACCGTCCCAGCCGCCGACGGCACGGGGCATGTCGGCACACCGAACTAAGATGGTGGCCATGACCGATCAGCCCGCACCCGTCGCTGACGTCGGCCAGTTGTCGTTCGAGCAAGCACGCGACGAGCTCGTGCGGGTCGTTGCGGAACTCGAGCAGGGTGCACCAACCCTCGAGCACTCCCTCGCACTCTGGGAACGCGGTGAAGCACTAGCCGCACGATGCGAAGAGTGGCTCGTGGGCGCCAAACAACGGCTGGACGCCGCACGAAACGACGCCACGAACACGGAGAGCTGATGTCGCGCGAACCCCGTGTGGTCGCCGAACTCGGACGACCCGAAACTCCTCAGGAGACCGCCGACCGCAAGGCAGAGTCTTCACGCGTCTATCGGTCGAGTCAGACGGCGCGAAACCTTATTGCCGCGCTCATCGCCACACTGATCATCGTGGGCGTCGTGATCTTCGGTGTTCCCCGCGGCACTCCGCCCGAAGCAGAGCCGATCGACGTCGCCGCCGTCGCCGCCGATGTCGCGGCCGCGGAAGGCCGCGCCCTCATCGTGCCTGATGCTCCGGCCGACTGGCGCGTCAACCGCGCATACATCGACCGCGACGACCTCAGCGCGTGGACGGTCGTGTACGCGCCCGAAGTCGGCTTCGTTCGAATCGCGCAGGGCTTCGATGCGGATCCCGCCTGGACGACACGCGTCCTGGGCGGTGCGGATGTCGACGGCACCATGACGGTCGACGGCATCGAATGGTCCGTCTACGCGATCGACGATCCCGACCGAGCCGGCGGCATCACAGCGGCGATTTCGACCCAGGTGGGCGATGACACCGTGCTCATCTACGGCGTCGCCGACGACGACCTGATGGCTCAAGCCGCGGCATCCGTATCTTCATCCATCGACGAGCTTCGACAGGAGAGTCAGTGAGCGACACCCAAACCCCCGTCAGCGTATGGAACGAGATGGTGCGCGGCAACGAGCGCTTCATCGCGGGTGAGCCTCTGCACCCTCACCAAAACGTCGAGAGGCGCCACGAGCTGGCCGCGGGGCAGCGTCCGCGCGCAGCGCTGTTCGGATGCAGTGATTCTCGACTTGCCGCGGAGATCATCTTCGATCAGGGCCTCGGAGACCTCTTCGTAATCCGCAACGCCGGCCAGGTCACCAGTGACTCCGTCATCGGCAGCCTGGAGTACGCGGTCGCAGTGCTTGAGGTGCCCCTCATTGTCGTTCTCGGGCATGATGCCTGCGGCGCGGTCAAAGCGGCAATCGACAGCACCGATCTGGACGCGGCCCCGCTCCCGGCGAACATTTGGCGACTGATCGCACCCATCGTGCCTGCCGTGCGTCGCGTTATCCGCAGCACCAGCGTGGATGGAGTGGCTCCCTCGACGGTCGATGCCGAGCACGTCGGCCGCGAACACTTGCGCGACACTGTGGCTGAAATCCTGCACTCGTCCGAACTCATCAGCGACGCGGTCGCCGAAGGACGCGTGGCAATCGTTGGCGCAAACTATCGGCTCGCCGAGGGCAAGGCGGTACCCGACGCCATGGTCGGCGCCGGCTTTGAGACATCCTGAACACACCCCACACCAAAGGAACAATGACGTGACTGACATCGAGTACCGCATCGAACACGACACCATGGGCGAGGTGCGCGTGCCCAAGGATGCCCTCTACGCCGCCCAGACCCAGCGCGCCGTCGAGAACTTCCCGATCTCGGGTGACCGCCTCGAGCCCGCACAGATCGTTGCGCTGGCGCGCATCAAGAAGGCGGCAGCCCTTGCCAACAAGGAGCTCGGCACTCTCGATGCGCCGATCGCTGACGCGATCTCACGAGCGGCGGACCACATCATCTCGGGCGAGTACGCCGACCAGTTCCCCATCGACGTGTACCAGACCGGTTCGGGCACGTCCTCGAACATGAACATGAACGAGGTGCTCGCCACTCTCGCCTCGCAGGACTTGGGCGCGACCGTGCATCCCAACGATCATGTCAACGCCTCTCAGTCCTCCAACGATGTGTTCCCAACGTCGGTCCACATCGCCGTCACGCAGGAACTCATCGACGACCTCATCCCCGCGCTCGACCACCTGGCTGTGGCGCTCGAAGAGAAGGCGGACGAGTGGAAGTCCGTTGTGAAGTCGGGGCGTACGCACCTGATGGATGCCACGCCCGTGACGCTCGGACAGGAGTTCGGCGGCTATGCCCGCCAGATCCGCCTCGGTATCGAGCGCGTCCAGGCAGTCCTCCCCCGGGTCTCGGAGGTACCGCTCGGCGGCACCGCTGTTGGCACCGGCATCAACACTCCCCTCGGATTCCCTCAGAAGGTCATCGAGCTGATCGCGGCGGACACCGAATTGCCCATCACTGAGGCGAAGGACCACTTCGAGGCACAGGCGAACCGCGACGGACTTGTCGAAGCATCCGGCGCCCTCCGTACGGTCGCTGTGTCGCTGACGAAGATCAACAACGACATTCGCTGGATGGGTTCGGGGCCGAACACGGGCCTCGGTGAACTGCACATCCCCGACCTGCAGCCGGGCTCGTCGATCATGCCGGGCAAGGTCAACCCGGTGATCCCCGAGGCCACCCTCATGGTGTGCGCACGCGTCATCGGCAACGATGCCACCGTTGCGTGGGCCGGAGCATCGGGAGCGTTTGAGCTGAACGTCGCGATTCCCGTCATGGGCACGGCCGTGCTCGAGTCGATCACCCTCCTCGCGAACGCGTCGCGGGTACTGGCCGACAAGACCATCTCGGGCTTGCAGGCCAATGTCGAACGCGCCGCGGCGTACGCCGGAATGTCACCGTCCATCGTGACCCCGCTCAATAAGCTGATCGGCTATGAGGCGGCCGCGAAGATCGCCAAGCACTCGGTCGCTCAAGGAATCACGGTGCGTGAAGCCGTGATCGAGCTGGGCTTCATCGAGCGCGGCGAGCTGACGATCGAGCAGCTGGACGAGCGGCTCGATCTTCTCTCCATGACGCACCCGGGATAATCACCTCGTGAGCCGTCCACCACGGCCGATCTCGGCGCGCGTCAGGATCCTGGGAGCGATCCTCGGAGTGGCGTGCGTCGGGCTCGCGCTCGTGGGCAGCGTGACGTTCATCGTTCAGCGCGAACGCGTGCTCGACGAGGTGGACTCGCGCCTGACAAGTCAGATCGAGCGCCTGCGCACCGTCGCTGAAGAGGCGGTACCCGATCCGCGGGCAACGCCCACGGCAACCGACGAATCCGACGACGCTGAGCCCGCAGACGAGAGTTTCACCTCGGAAGCCTTCGCTGACCTCCGCTCGTACCTGCGGTCTGTCGTCGCGCGGCTAGTGCCCGCACGAAACGAAGCATCGATGGCGATCATTGACGGCGAGGTCGCGTTCGTTCCCGCAACGCTTTCCGGCTTCAACATGGCCGATGACCCTGCCCTCATCGAGCGGATCGTCGCCGAAACGGCCGGTGGGGTCATTACCCAGGGCACGGCGACCAGCGGGGACAGAACGATTCGCTACGTCGCCATTCCCACGTCTGTCGGCGGCGATGACAGCGAAGGGATCTACGTGCGCGCCAGCGACCTCGGCGCCGAGCTCCAACCGGTGACGGCGTCGCTGACGACGTACATCATCGCGGCGATCGCGGTGCTCGTGGCCACCGGGGTCGTGGGCTGGTTCGTCACCGGGCGCCTTCTTCGCCCCATTCGGGACATGCGACTGACAGCGGATGCCATCACTCTCGCCGATCTGTCTCCACGACTCACCCCACAAGGAGACGACGAAATCGCAGCCATGTCGCGCACGGTGAACTCGATGCTCGACCGCATCCAAGGATCCGTCTCGGTGCAGCAGCAGTTGCTCGACGATGTCAGGCACGAGTTGAAGACCCCCCTCACGATCGTGCGCGGCCACCTCGAACTCATGGACGCCCACGACGCGAACGACGTAGAGTTGGCCCGCCAAATCGGTATCACCGAGCTGGACAGACTCGCACGGCTCGTCGAAGACATCGACCTCCTCGCCGCCGTCGAAGGCGAGAGTTATGTGATGCGTGACATCAACGTCGGTGCCTTCACTGCACGGATCTTCGAGCTTGTCGCGATGATTCCCGACCACGAGTGGAGCGTCGAGCAGACCGGCACGGGAGTGATCATCGGGGACGAGGACCGTCTTCTTCAAGCGTGGCTGCAGCTTGCCGACAACGCGGCGAAGTACACCCCATCGGGTGCTCCGATCGAGATCGGCAGCGCGGTCACTCCCGAAGGCGCGCGATTCTGGGTGCGTGACCACGGACCGGGGATTCCGCCCGCTGCCCGACATCGAATTTTCCGGCGATTCGACCGCGCGGGAGGAAAGCGCTCCGTCGGCGGCTCCGGGCTCGGTCTGGCGATCGTGGACGCCATCACCAAGGGGCACCAGGGCAGTTGCGCCGTCACCGACACCGTCGGCGGCGGGGCCACGTTCACTATCCACCTACCGCCGGGGTCCGCCGCCCTCCCGGCGCCGGTACGCGCGGGCGATGTCGTTCTACAACGAGAGGCCGTCGAATGACCCACATCCTGATCGTCGAGGACGAACCGCAGATCGCGTCCTTCGTCGCGCGGGGCCTCAGCACGGCGGGGTACACCACCTCGATCATCGATGACGGCGCGCAGGCGCTGACCGCCATTGTCAGAGGCGACGCCGATCTCGTCCTGTTGGATGTTGGTCTGCCGACGATGGATGGCTTCGAGGTGCTGCACAACGCCCGCGCGCAGGGGGTGAGCGTGCCGATCATCATGCTCACGGCACGCACCAGCACACGAGACACGGTCTCAGGGCTGGATGCCGGTGCCAGCGACTACGTTCCGAAACCGTTCACCTTCGAAGAGCTGCTGGCTCGTGTTCGCTCGCGCCTTCGGGAATCTTCGGGCGCGGTTTCCGTGGTGCTGAGCCACGGAAACGTGTCTTTGGACGTTCTGGCCAGGCGCGCCACCGTCGATGGTCGTGAAGTCGAGTTGTCGGCGCGCGAATTCGCACTTGCCGAGCAGTTTCTGCGCAATCCTGGCCGCGTTCTCAGCCGCGAGGTCTTGCTCAGTCAAGTGTGGGGATTGGATTTCGATCCGGGATCCAACGTCGTCGATGTGTACGTCCGTTATCTGCGGGGCAAACTCGGCATCGAGCACATCGTCACCGTTCGCGGCACCGGGTACCGCTGGGAGTAGACAGAGAGAAGCCCCCGGTGCTGGGGGACACCGGGGGCTATAAGGCCGGGCTGGGGATGCCGGCCTGTCACCGATCGCGACGGTCTGGGGAATCGTGCGATCGGGTCTGGTTCGCGACGTCCGTGGATCGAGGTGACCGATCCTTGTCGCGACGCGTGGAGGAAGGAGTGGCCTTCGAGTCTTGTGGTTTCGTCGTGCGCGGCTCGTCTGACCGATCACGCTCGCGACGCGTGTCCGCGCTGTCTCGGTCGCGCGAGTCACGCTTCGCGCTGCTGTCGTCATCTCGCGCGGGCTTCGCCGTCGGCGCCCAGCTCGACGCGGTGTTCGACTGGGCACCCGCCGTTGACTCTGGCGAGTTCACAGCAGCCGCCGGTCTCGTCGATGCGGGCTCGGTGGTCGACACTGAGTGTGGAGTAACGAGCTGTGGATCCTGCTTCTCAACAACATCCACGCGCACGGACTCGGCGTTCGCGGATGGGGCTACAGGTGCGGCATCGGCCGACAGGAAACCTTGTGCTTCGGGATTCGCACCGTCGATGATGACAGGCTCCGAGGCGATCGCCATGCCGGCCGAATCGGCCAACGTGGTCGCGGTGGTCATTGCCACTGCGAGAAGCATCGACACGCTCGCGGAGACGACGGCCACGCCGCCGACCGCATACTTCACGCGTGTGTCCATGATCCCGTTCCCCATCCGAGCTGCTCGCTTCATCAATCGTCGCACGGGACTCCGGCGATGCGCGCGTTCTGCGCATGAGACATTTCTCATTCCACGGCATAAAAAAGCGGGGTCGGATGTGGCATCCGACCCCGCTTTTGTTCTGTCGTCTCAGGCGAGTTCACCCTGCTCGAGCAGGTCCGTGACGAGAGCTGCAATCGCGGAACGCTCTGAGCGCACCAGCGTGACGTGTCCGAACAGATCGTGGCCCTTGAGCGTCTCAATCACTGAAGCGACACCATCGTGTCGACCCACGCGCAGGTTGTCGCGCTGCCCCACGTCATGCGTGAGTACCACCTTCGAGTTCTGACCCATTCGGCTCAGCACGGTGAGCAGCACATTGCGCTCGAGCGACTGAGCCTCATCAACGATGACGAACGCGTCGTGCAGAGAACGGCCACGGATGTGAGTCAACGGCAACACCTCGAGCATCCCTCGCTCGATCACCTCGTCGAGCACATTTCCCGATACGACGGAACCGAGCGTGTCGAAGACCGCCTGTCCCCACGGGTTCATCTTCTCGGACTGGTCCCCGGGCAGATACCCGAGTTCCTGACCACCGACGGCGAACAGCGGGCGGAAGACGATGATCTTCTTCTGCTGCTGACGCTCGAGCACCGCATCGAGGCCAGCGCACAGCGCCAGGGCGGACTTGCCGGTACCGGCGCGCCCGCCGAGCGACACAATTCCCACGTCGGGGTCGGAGAGAAGGTCGATCGCGATGCGCTGCTCGGCAGACCGGCCGTGCAGGCCGAACACGTCGCGGTCGCCTCGCACGAGCTTGAACGAGCCGTCGCCGGTCACCCGCCCCAGCGCGGATCCGCGTTCGGAGTGGATGATGAGGCCAGTGTTCACCGGCAGACCACGCACATCCTCGGCCGTGGCGACTTCGCTTTCGTAGAGGTCACTGACTTCGTCGCCAGCGAGGTTGATGTCCGCGATGCCGGTCCAGCCGGAGTCCACGGCCTGCTCAGCGAGATACTCCTCGGCGCTGATGCCGAGCGAGGCCGCCTTGACGCGCATCGGAAGGTCTTTCGACACGACCGTGACTTCTTGTCCCTCGTGAGCGAGGTTCATCGCGACCGCGAGGATGCGGGTGTCGTTGTCACCGAGTCGCATACCCGCGGGCAGAAGTGTGGCGTCCGTGTTCGTCAGTTCCACACGCAACGTTCCGCCGTCTCCTACCGAGACGGGAAAGTCCAGTCGACCGTGCTCGACGCGCAGTTCATCCAGATGACGCAATGCTTGCCGCGCGAAGTAGCCGATCTCGGGGTCGTGCCGTTTGCCTTCGAGTTCGGTGATCACCACGACGGGGATCACGACGTTGTGCTCGGCAAAACGGAAGAACGCCCGCGGATCGCTCAGCAGAACCGAAGTATCCAGCACGTATGTGCGTAGATCCTGGTCCTGATCGTCGATCCCGTCGACGGTCTGACTGTGCTGCTTGTGTGGTGCTCGTGTGGTCACAACCCACTCCCGCCCCGGGTATGTCACCCGGCAGTCACGAGTCGACCTGGGTCACGAGTCGTGAACCTACTGGCCGACTCGAACGGGCGCCTTGCCCGTTGTGATGACCGTACGACTTCTCACGAGCGACACGCCCGGGCGACACGCAGATTCGAGGTTACGGCTGAGTAAATTCCGGATGCCGCACCCGGCATCCGGGTTCACCACACACGCGCAGAAGAAAACTCAGCGAGCGCGTCGCCCAGCAGGCGCAAAGTGTCGGCTGCTGTGCCTGCGTGCGCAGAAATGCGCACCTGCCCCGACCGGCTTGTCACAGTGAGACCGTGATTGGCCAACGACGCCGCGAGCGCTGCCGCATCCTGGGGAGCAGGAGCGAGCGTGACAATACCTGCGCGTCGCGCAGGATCGCGAGGAGTCACTACCGGAACGTCGTAGCGATCAGCCACGAACATCACATCTGCGGCGCGCTGCGCGATCTCTGCCTCGATGACCCCCACCCCGACCGCAGCCGTTTCTGCCAACGCTGTCGCCAGCCGCGCCGCGGCAAGAGCGTCCGGCGCCGTGACGGTGAAGGCGCGTGCGGAGCTTGCCGGCAGCGGTACGACATCCAGGGGCAAATCACCATCGGTCCCCGCGAATCCCGACAGCACCGGACGGATGCGCTCGAGCGCACGATCGCTGAAGTACGCGAACCCTGTTCCACGGCCCGCCCGCAGCCACTTGTACCCGTTCGAGCACACGACGTCGGCGGCGCTGTAGTCGGCCTCAACGACGCCGAAGCCTTGGATGGCATCGACGATCAGAAGCCGGTCACCGATCACGTCCCGCAACGCGGACAAATCTGTGCGGTAGCCGGTCCGAAAATCGACCAGGCTGACCGCGACAGCGCGCGTGTCGTCGGTGAGGTTGGCTCGCACGAAGTCAGGGGACATGAAGCCGTCGACCGGCTCGACCCACTGCACGTGAGCTGATGCAAGAGCATCGACCGCACGCGAGGCTGCGATTGTCAGCGAGGGGAACTCCCCTCTCCCCATCATGACGCCGCCAGCGACTCCGTAGAGCGCGTGCATCAGTCCGTAGGTGGTAGACGGCTGAAGCACAACCGCAGAGTCATCAACGCCCATCACACTGGCTGCCAGGTCGCGTGCGCGTGTCGCGTGATCAGCCACGAGGTCGATGCTGCTGCGTCTACCCGAACCGAGGAGTTCAGTATCTGCATGCGCTTCTGATCGCACCGACGGCGACAACGGTCCGAAGGCCGCCCAGTCCAGATAGCCCGGTTCTCCGTCGAACGAGGCGATGTAGCCATCAACATCCGTCACGATGTCATTCTGGCACGGCGCAAAGGTCAGCTGCCGAACCGGCGATCCCGCTTGGCGAAGTCTCGAATCGCGCGCAGAAAATCCACTTCTCGCAGGTCGGGCCCGAGGGCCTCGACGAAGTAGAACTCGCTGTGAGCGGACTGCCAGAGCAGGAAGTCACTCAGACGTTGCTCCCCCGATGTGCGGATCACGAGATCCGGGTCGGGCTGGCCACCGGTGTAGAGATGCTCGCCAATCTGCTCGGGTGTGAGACTCGCGGCCAACTCCTCAAGGGAGCCACCGTCTTTGTCGTGTTGAGCGATGATGCTGCGAACGGCGTCGACGATCTCACCGCGTCCGCCGTAGCCCACGGCGAGGTTGACATGCAGACCGGTGTTGCCCCGCGTACGCTCCTCGGCATCGGCGAGGACTCGCGCGAGTTCCGCCGGAAGCAGTTCGGCGCGCCCCACGGGATGCACTCGCCAGTTCGGTTCCCGCGAGAGGCCATCGGCGAGGTCGGCGATGATCTCGATCAGATCGGCGATCTCGGCGCGGTCGCGCTTGCGCACGTTGTCCGTCGACAAGAGATACAGCGAGACGACCTTCACACCCACGTCGTCGCACCAGCGGAGAAACTCGCGCATCTTCTCTGCGCCCGCACGATGACCGTGCGCCACCGTTTCGAGACCAAGCTGCTTGGCCCACCGGCGGTTTCCGTCGATCATCATGGCCACATGGTGCGGCACACGCTGGGGGTCCAGCTGACGGCGGAGTCGCTGAATGTACAACCGATAGAGCGGCCCCCGCCCCGCGTTCCCCGAACCGCGCGTCACATCTCTACGCTACCGCCTGCGCTCACGCGCCGCACGTGGCATCCAGTCGCACTCCACGTGAGACCGAGTATGTACGCCCGGCGGAATGTGGCGGGGCCTACCCTGGGGTCATGAGCCGCCGCAGCAGAGCAATCCCCGCGCCCGAGGTTCCCGTGCTCCCGCTCCTGGATGCAGCGACCGTCGATGCTGCATCCCCCGAGATCAAGCCCTCGTGGCGCGGTTGGATTCACGCTGGCACGTTCCCGGTCGCTATTGCGGCCGGCATCGTGCTCGTCGTTCTGGCCCAGGGCAGCGCGGCAAAATGGGCGTGCGCAGTCTTCATGGCGACATCACTGCTGCTCTTCGGCAATTCCGCGTTGTACCACCGCTTCAACTGGGGCCCGACGACCAAGGCGGTACTCAAGCGCATCGATCACGCGAACATCCTTCTGCTGATCGCCGGCACGTACACGCCCATCGCGGTTCTCGCCCTCGAGCCGACCCAGGGCATCATCCTGCTGTCGCTCGTATGGAGCGGCGCAATCCTCGGCATCCTGTTCCGCGTGTTCTGGATCCACGCGCCGCGATGGCTGTATGTCGCGCTCTATCTTGTTCTCGGCTGGGCCGCAGTGATGTACATGCCCGATCTCTTCCGAGCCAATGCCGCGATGATGTGGCTCGTGATCGCTGGCGGACTGCTCTACACGGTCGGCGCCATCGTCTACGCGATCAAGCGACCCAACCCGTGGCCCGGCCACTTCGGCTTCCACGAGATCTTCCACGTGTGCACCGTACTGGCGTTCCTCTGCCACTGGACGGCGTGCCTGCTGATCGCGCTCAACCCGCCGTACAACGGTTGACCTAACGCGAGTTCGACTCGCTCGGTTCGTCGTCTTCCGGCGAGGTGGTGCTGGCCCGCTGGTCGCCCTCGGCATCGGAGTCTTCCGCGCGGGCCGCCGCTTCCGCATCCAGAAGTTCATTCACGTCGGCTCGCACACGACCACGACGGATGCGTCGCATCATGTCCGCGACGAGCAGGATCACCGCGACAGCAATGATGGCGATAACGAAGAACCCCTCGGGGCCGGGCGTGACGGTGTCGGGGTCGATGGTGGGAGTCGGACTCGGCGTACTCGTCGAGGCGGATGTGAGACTCCACATGAGCGCGTCCTGCATGGTGTCCTTCGAGTCGAGGGGCGGGGGTGCACGGGTACGCCCGAACAGCGCATAGCCTGGAGTACAGCCTAATCTTCGACAGGGACGGACCCCGCCACTCATGACTACCCCGCACGAGCTCGACCTGCGCTACGGTCGCGTCTCCCCCGCACGTCGGCGGCGATACCTGATCGCCGCGATCGCTGCGGGTGCTGTGGTGGTCGGATTCATCGGCTGGGGTGTTGTGGCGGGCACCCTCGACGACGTGGATGCCGATGCCACCGGCTTCGAAGTGTTCGACGAACATGAAGTTTCTGTCCGCATGCAGATCACGACCGCACCCGGACGCGACGTCACGTGCGCTGTCGAAGCGCAGGACACCAACCACGGTGTCGTGGGCTGGAAGGTCGTCGACATCCCCGCTGGGGACTCCCCCACGCGTGAGTTCACGGTGACGCTGCCCACCACGGCAGAAGCCACCACCGGGTTTGTCAACTCCTGCTGGGTGTCGTAGTCTGGCTCGACTGCCGTCACCGTGCGCCCTGGCCGAGAGCCAGGGCGTTTGATGTATGACGGACACCCCACTGAAGGAGTCACCCGTGTCCAACGATGCCCCCGAGACGTTCCTCACCCAGGATGCCTACGACCGGCTCGCGACCGAGCTCGAGCACCTGTCCACGACAGGGCGCGAAGAGATCGCGAAGCGCATCGAGGCCGCACGTGAAGAGGGCGATCTCAAGGAGAACGGCGGCTACCACGCCGCCAAGGATGAGCAGGGTAAGCAGGAGGCGCGCATCCGCACCCTCCAGCACCTGCTGAAGAACGCGAAGGTCGGCGAGGCGCCGGAAAGCACCGGCGTTGTCGAATCCGGAACCGTGGTCACCGCCAACATCGCCGGCGGCGAAGAGACCTTCCTGCTTGGCAACCGCGAGATCGCCTCCGGATCTGAGCTCGACGTCTACAGCGAGGCCTCTCCTCTCGGAGCGGCGATTCTCGGACTGAACGAAGGCGACAGCACGACCTACACCGCGCCGAACGGCCGCTCGATCTCGGTCGAGATCATCAAGGTCACCACCTACACCGGGCAGTAACGAGCACGCGGCTTCGCGCTCAGTCGTTCACGATCTTGGGCGCGAAGCCGGCCTGTTCGAGGATCTCGATCACGCGTGCCCGGTGCTCCTGACCGCGCGTCTCCACACTGAGTTGCAGAATCACTTCGCTGATCTGGATCCCTTGGCCGTGCCGCGTGTGGAGCACCTCAATCACATTCGCGCCCGCCTGCGCCAACAACTCCGACACGCGCGAAAGCTGACCCGGGCGATCGGGAAGCGGGATCTGCAAGGTCATGTATCGACCGGATGCCGCGAGTCCATGGGCGACGACCCGCTGAAGCAGGAGCGGGTCGATGTTTCCGCCGGACAGTACGGTGACGGTAGGCCCTTCCGCGGCCACCTTGCCGGCGAGGATGGCCGCGACGCCCACGGCGCCCGCGGGCTCGACGACCTGCTTTGCGCGCTCAAGCAAGACCAACAGGGCGCGCGCGATGTCATCCTCGCTCACCGTGACGACCTCATCGACGTACCGTTGGATCATCTCGAACGGCAGGTCTCCGGGTCGCGCCACCGCGATTCCGTCCGCGATCGTGTGCCGCGTGGCGACGTCCAGAGGCATGCCCGCTGCGAGAGAGGCCGGATACGCGGCAGAGTTCTCCGCTTGCACGCCGATCACGCGCACCGTGCGTCCCTGTGCGGCAGCCGTGGCCTTAATGGCGGCGGCAACACCGGCGATGAGACCGCCTCCCCCGATCCCCAGCACGACGGTTTCCACGTCGGGGAGCTCCTCCATCAGCTCGAGCCCGAGGGTTCCCTGGCCGGCAATCACGTCCGCATGGTCGAACGGGTGGATGAACACCGCTCCGGTGCGCTCGGCGAATTCCGCTGCGAGCCGCAGCGGCGTCTCAACCGTTGCACCTTCGAGAACGACGTCCGCCCCATAACCGCGCGTCGCCAAGAGTTTCGGCACGGGAACGCCCAAGGGCATGAAGATCGTTGCCGGGATGCCGAGGGTCTTCGCCGCGAGTGCGACACCTTGCGCGTGGTTGCCCGCGGAAGCCGCCACAACACCACGTGCCCGCTCGTCGGCCGTGAGACGCGAAAGTCGGTAGGTCGCCCCACGGATTTTGAACGATCCGGTTCGCTGCAGGTTCTCCAGCTTCAGATGCACCGGAACGCCCAGCAAGTCGGAGAGGTGGTCGGAGACATCCATCGGCGTACGCCGAATCACCCCTTGCAAGGTGGCTGCCGCGTCGGCAAAGTCCGACAGGCGAGGCGCACCTCCCACCTTGGGATCCGCGGTGAGATCTGGCCCAGGGGCAGTGGTCATGAATGCGCCTTTCCGACAAGCGGACGGTGATCCGCTCACCCCGATAGTTTAGGCCCGGTGTATGCCGTGTCCGGGATGTTCGACCCATGGTCGCTCCACGGCTCCGCGTGTCGGTAGGGACGCGTAGTGTCGCTCGGGTGAAACCTTCACTCAGCCGCGCCGAGGCGCGCCGCATCGCTCTGGCTGCGCAAGGGTTCTCTTTGCCGCAGCCCCAGCGAGTCAACGCCCGGAATCTGCATGCCACTTTCGGCCGCATGGCAACCCTGCAAATCGACTCGGTGAACGTCTTCGCACGCTCGCACTACATGCCGTTCTTCTCTCGCCTGGGCGAGTACGAGGTTGCCACACTCGACGACCACCTCTTCCGGGGCCCAGGGCGATACGTCGAATACTGGGCCCACGTCGCCTCGTTCGTCCCCATGGAGGATTGGGGGCTGTTCGACTTCCGTATGCAAGAACTGCGCGCCAAGTATGGCGCTGTCGACGGTTGGTTTCACGCCCACGCCGCGACAGTGGATTGGGTGCGGCGGGAACTGCGAGATCGCGGGCCTCTGCGTCCGGCTGAGATCGAGCATGACAGTCGCACGGCTCCTCGCGGCCCGTGGTGGGACTGGGATGCGGTGAAGCGATCGCTCGAGTATCTGTGGCTGTTCGGTGAAGTAGCGATCGCCGGGAGACGCGGGTTCGAGCGCACGTACGCACTCGCCGAGGACGTCATCCCGGACTCGATCCTCGCCGAGCCGGTTCCACGAACTGACGCGATCCGCGAGCTCGTGTACCGCGCAGCCCGCGCATATGGCGTCGCCACCGCCGCCGATCTTGCCGACTACTGGCGCATCCGCGATCGTCGTGCGGTTCTCGCGGCCATCGCCGATCTCGTCGACGCCGGCGAGCTCCAACCCGTCTCTGTGGACGGTTGGGGAAGCAACGGGCGCTCGGTCCCGACATGGGTGCACAAGGATGCGCGCCTCCCGAGAAGAGTGGATGCCGCAGCCCTCCTCACCCCGTTCGATCCCATGGTGTGGTTTCGCGATCGCGCGGTGAGACTCTTCGACTTCGAGTACCGCATCGAGATCTATACGCCTGCCTCGGCCCGGGTGTACGGCTACTACTCGCTCCCCGTCATCATCGGCGACGATGTCGTCGCCCGAGTGGACCTGAAAGCAGACAGAGCCACCTCAACGCTTCTGGTGCAGTCAGCCTGGTGGGAATCTGCTGTGCCCGAGGACGCCGCAGCCAGGCTTGCTGCCGAAATCCGCCGCGCCGCACGGTGGCAGGGATTGGAGACGATCTCAGTGTCGAGCTGGGGCGACGCCACAGGGCCGCTCGCGGCCGAACTTGTGGAGGCCCAGCGCCACGGCAGCACTCCGGTTCTGGGGGCCCCGGCCGATAACCTGGAGGAATGAGACGCAGCGTCGTGATCACCCTCGCCGCCTCGGCGGGAGTAGTGATCCTCGGCGGGGCGATTGCCGCGTGGGCTGTCACCCGGCCGCCGAGCGCTGAACAAGTGGCAACCGAGTATCTGGAGGCGCTGGCCGCGGGAGAGAGCGACGCAGCGCGTGCGCTGCTCGGCGACGACGCTCTGGCATCCCTGTCCCCCGACATCACGTTGGAGTCCGCCACCGAGACAATCTCCGATGTGCGGGTAGACCATGTAGGAGCGGCTGGCGGAACGGCCACAGCCCGGTTCACGTTCACGCTCGCAGGCTCGACCACGCGCGGCGAATTCACTCTCGTCGATGGCTCGCAAGGGTGGCGCGTCGCTCCCGATGCGCTCGGGACACTCCGAGTGGGCACCACACGTGGCGACTCCGTCTGGTTGTCCGGATCGCTAATCTCGACCAACGATGAGGCGGTCGCACTCCCCGCGGAGTATGAGATCGACGCGGCCCCGGCTGAGATTCTGGCGGCGTCATCCGCCGCGACCCTGGTGCCCGGCAATGTGACTGAGGTGCTCCTCGAGCCGGAGCTGACCGATACGGCAGAAGCCCGAGCGCAGGAGACCCTCGACGAGTACGCGAACGCCTGCGTGGTGCCCGCGGACACGATTCCCCGTCACTGCGGCATCCGAGTCCCGTGGGCCGCCGACTTCGCAGCCATGGACGGCGTCTCGATGACGATCACCGACTACCCCGTCCTCGCCCTCTCCGACGACGGACGATTCTTCGCAACCGGTGGCACGCTGGAAGTTACCGTAAGCGGGCGGAAGCGATCAGGAACGACCGAGACCGCGCGCTACCTCACCGACGACTGGTCTTTGCAGGGAACGTACGACCTGGAAGGCAACGAGATGCGATTGGTGGTGTTCTGAACCGTCAGAACTGCACGCGAGGCGGTTCGGCGATCCCCGCACCGTCGACAACCTCGAAGAACTCACGCTCGTGGAACCCGAGGTTGCGCGCGAACAGATTGTTCGGGAACACCTTGATCTTCGTGTTCAGCTCACGGACACCACCGTTGTAGAACCGGCGGGATGCCTGGATCTTGTCCTCAGTGTCAACGATCGAATGCTGCAACTGCAGGTAATTCTGACTGGCTTGCAATTGCGGATACGCTTCGGCCACAGCGAACAACGATTTCAGCGCCTGCTGCAGATGCCCTTCCGCGACGCCTGCCTCCGCGGGTCCAGTGGCAGACAGCGTCTCTGCCCGTGCCCTCGTCACGTTCTCGAACACGGCCTTCTCGTGGGCGGCGTACCCTTTGACCGTCTCAATCAAGTTGGGCAGGAGGTCGGCCCGTCGCTTGAGTTGCACGGTGATGTCACTCCACGCCTCGTCGACGCGCACATTCAATTGCACCAGCGAGTTGTACGTCGCCCACAGGTAGATACCAACGACCACCGCCAAGACGACGACGATAAGGACTGGGACCAGCCATTCCATGTGCGCGACTCCGTTCTGATTGCCCCCCTCATCCTAGCCACGGGCCTCGCGCACATCCTCGCTCGATGGCACACTCTCAGCGGTTACTCGCCCAGCACCCGCTCAAGGTAAGCGTTTTGGAACATTCGCGTTGGATCAAGGCGGTCACGCAACGCCACGAAGTCGTCGAACTTCGGGTAGCGCGTGCGGAGCGCTGCGGCATCCAGCGAGTGCATCTTGCCCCAGTGCGGGCGACCACCGAAACGCTGCATGATCTCTTCCACCGCAGCGAAGTACTCCGTCGGGTCATCCCGCCAGTAGCGATGCACCGCAATGTACGCACTCGCACGACCGGACGCGGTCGACAACCATAGGTCGTCGGCGCGCGCAAAGCGCACCTCGATGGGGAACGACACGCGCCACCCGCGCTCGTCGATGAGCGCACGCACCGCGTCGAAAGCCTCGCGGACATGCTCCGCGGGAATGGCATACTCCATCTCCCGAAAACGCACCGTGCGCTCTGTGGCGAATACCCGATCTGAGACATCGGTGAACTCGCGGTCTCCCCACAGTTTCACCGAGACACGATTCACGCTCGGGATCGCCGCGGGAACAACATGGGTCACATCGCACGCGAGTTGGTGCAGTCCGTTGCCCACCAGCACATCGTCGATCCACTTTCCGACACGGGGAAGCGGATGCCGTGGCGCTGAACCGGGTAGCCGCGTGTTCGTCTTGGTCATCGCCATGTCGGTGTGCGGAAACCAGTAGAACTCAAAGTGGTCGCTCGCAGTCACTCGATTTGCGAGTTCGTCGAGAACATCTCCGAGGTCTTCCGGCTGCTCGAGCGCGTGCAGGACGAAGCGTGGGACACACCGCACCGTCACCTCGACCAAGATGCCCAGGGCACCGAGTCCGACGACCACGGCCGGCAGCAACTCGGGATGATGTTCTTCGTCGATGAGCAGCATCTCGCCGTCCGCAGTGACCATGCGAACGGCCACGACCTGTGTGGCGATGCCACCGAATCGCTCCCCCGTGCCATGCGTGCCCGTCGAGATCGCTCCGGAAATCGACTGGCGATCGATGTCGCCCAGGTTTTCCATCGCCAACCCATATGGGGCCAACAACGCCGGGATCTGATGCAACCGCGTACCCGCGCGGAACGTGGCGTAGCCCCGCTCGCGGTCAACTGCGATCAGCCCGGTCAAATGCGAAAGATCAAGCAGCACATCCGTCGCGACCGCGATCCCCGTGAAGCTGTGGCCGGCACCAACAGCCTTGATGCGCATGCCTTTGCTGGCGGCCGCCGACACCGAGCGTTGCACGGCCTCGGCAGTTCGCGGCATCTCGACAGCCTGTGGCCGCACCTGCTCGGAACGCCCCCAGTTCTGCCACGTACCGCCCATGCGGGTCATAGGAATGCCCGGCCTTCCCCGCGATACGTGGGTACCGTCGCAACAACGTTGTCGCCATCGATGAGGTGGTACTGGTTTACGCGCTCGGCGAGTTCGCCGCTCTTGGCGTGCCGGAACCACACGCGGTCGCCGATCGAGAGACTGCGGGCCGCCTCCCCTTGCAAGGGGGTCTGCACTTCGCCCGTTCCTTCACGGGCGAGTGTGCGAAGTCCCAACGGCCACACCGGCTTCGCTTGGCGTGAGGCGACCGGCGGCCCCGATGCAACCCACCCTCCCCCGAGGACAGTCGCGATGTCCGCGGCCGGTTTTCGGACAACCTCGAGGGAGAATGCGGCGGCGGGTGCGGGGTCGAACGCACGGTACCCGTCGAACAGATGACCCGCGAAGAAGCCGCTTCCCGCGGTGACTTCGGTCACCGACTGATCCGCGGCCGACAGCTCCAACGAGCCGGTTCCGCCCGCGTTGACAAACTCCAGCGGTGCGATATCGCGCAGCGCCGCGACGATCGCCGCGCGGCGCGCGCGGAGCTCGTGCCCGGACCGCGACTGCATCCACCGAATAACGGCGTCGCCCGAGCCGGTGTCGTCGCCCTGACCTGCGATCTGCGCCTCATACATCATCACGCCCACGAGCCGGAAGCCCGGGCGAGCGGCAATCGCTCGCGCGAGTGTCGCGACTTCACCCGGCTCGTGGAGCGGGGACCGACGGACACCGATATGGCCGAGGGCTGGTGCACGCCACGAGGCATCCGCCTCGATCGCGACACGGACGACCGGTCGGTTGCGTGCCGGAATCACCGCATCGACGGCATCGAGTTGCGCCACGTCATCGACCATGAGCGTCACACGCGACGTGGCGCGCTCGTCGCGCAACAGCTCTGCGATCGCGCCACGGTCCACACTCGGGTACCCGACGACGACATCCTCGCAGGTCTCAGACAGCCAGAGCGCTTCCGGTAACGTGAAGGCCAGGATGCCGCGGTACCCCGGTACTCCTAGGGCAGCATCGACGACCTCGCGCACGCGCACCGATTTACTCGCCACGCGGATCGGCACACCCGCCGATCGCACAAGCATGTCCAACGCGTTGTACCGCAACGCTGCAACGTTGACGACGGCCAGGGGGCCCGAGACGTCGCGAACGGCATGGCTCATCGCCGGCCAATAGCGGTCGGGATGCTTCCAGGGTGTGCCGGCGTCGCCAGCCGACATCAAAGTGAGGCTCATTGGGCCCGCTTCGGGTGCGCGCACATGTCGTACAGCCTAGAGCCCGCGCTCGATCTGGCGATACCGAGTGGTACCCCCGCTGGGACTCGAACCCAGACTGGAGCGATTTTAAGTCGCCTGCCTCTGCCATTGGGCTACGGGGGCACGCGTCACGCGCGTACCTTCTCAGGGTACGTCGAGCACGGGCGTGGGGGTCAGCCTGCGGCCGACACCTTGTCGCCGGCCTTCGCCGCCGGTGCCTCCGCCGCCGCGGGCTGAACGGGGCGCGGACGGGCAGCGAACTCCTCGAACACGTAGCGCGGGTTCTGGACGGTCTGCAGCGTCACGTTGTCGCGACCGAGCCAGAAGTTATTCCACCAGTCGAAGATGACGCGCCACTTGCGCTCCCAGGTCGGCATGGCCAGCCCGTGGTATCCACGGTGGGCAACCCACGCGAAGAAGCCCTTAATGGCGATGTTTCCGGACTGGAAGACACCGCTGTAAAGCCCCAAACCGGCCACCGCACCGAGGTTCTTGTGCACGTACTCACGCGGCAGTTCGCCACGAAGCACTGCAACCAGGTTCTTGGCAAGCAACTTTGCCTGACGCACAGCGTGCTGAGCGTTGGGCACGCAGTAGCCGCCGACACCGCCACCGGTCAGATCCGGAACAGCAGACACGTCACCGGCCGCCCACGCGCCTTCGATGATCTCGTCCTCGGTGCCCACGCGCAGGTCGGCGCGCGTGGCGATGCGTCCGCGCTCTTCGACGAGCAGGTCGCTACCGCGCACCACGGTGGGGTTCGCCATGACGCCCGCCGTCCAGACGATCACGTCGGTCGGGATTACCTCACCGGTGGACAGCTCGACGTTTCCGTCGACAGCGCCGGTGACCTGGGTGTCCAGGTGCACGTTCGCCCCGCGCTTGGCCAGGCTCTTCAGCACCCATTCGCTGGTCTTGAGCGACACTTCGGGCATGATGCGCCCCATCGCCTCGATGAGGTGGAAGTGCGTGTCTTCGAACGAGATCGAGGGGTAGTCCTTCACCAGCGATGAAGCCATCGCACGCAGTTCCGCGAACACTTCGATGCCGGCGAACCCACCGCCGACCACGACCACCGTCAGCAGGCGGTCACGTTCGGGTCCGGGCGGCATGTTCGCGGCCAGGTCGAAGTTCGTCAGCACACGGTCACGAATCGCGACCGCCTCTTCGATCGTCTTCAGACCAATGGCGTTGTCCGCGATTCCGGGGATGGGGAAGGTGCGCGAGACGGCGCCGGCGGTGACGACGATCTGGTCGTACTCTTCCTGCCAGGGCTCACCCGCAGGCGGCGTGATCGTGGCGACCTTGTTCGCGTGGTCGATCCCGGTGACCTTCGCGGTCACGACGCGTGTGCGCGAGAGGTGGCGGCGGTGCCCCACAATGACGTGGCGGGCTTCGATCTCGCCGGCAGCCACCTCGGGGAGGAACGGCTGGTAGGTCATGTAGGGCAGCGGGTCAACCATCGTGACCTCGGCTTCGCCCTTGCGGAGGTGCTTCTCGAGCTTCCAAGCGGTATAGAAGCCTGCGTATCCGCCACCGACAATGAGGATCTTGGGCACGGTGTTCGTCACGAGGGGATTACTCCTGGGTATCAGCGGCGCGGCGAAGAGTTCGCCGATCGGATGCGTCGGACAGCTGCAGTGACGCCGAGCGCCACCAGTATAGCGCTGGCGGTGACCAGGACGAGCGGGACGGTCCCGTAGAGCACTGTCGCGTACGTCGGCAGAAGCGGGGATGCCGCGGTCGTCACGTTCTCGATCGGCGGCAACTCCGGCACCACCGCGGGCTGCGCTGCTTCGCTCGGCACAGGGCTGCTGTCGGCGCGACGATAGAGCCGAATCCAGTCCGACAGGCTCCCCATGGGGTTGGAATCCACTTCGGCAACGGGTGCCGAAACGGCGCGCGCGGCATCCACCAATCCGTATCCGTACAGCGGATCTGGGTCCGCCGTGGCGAAGGTTGACGGCGTGGCCGTGCTCACGATCCGGTTGATGACGTTGTTCGCGTCAAGCTCGGGGTGAGCTGCGCGGACGAGCGCAGCGATGCCGGCAACGATCGGCGCGGCGCCGCTGGTGCCGTCCCACCACACGAGAGTGCCGTCGGGCGAAACACCGATCAGCCGCTCACTCGGCGCCGAGACACCGATGGTGATGCCCTGAGTTGAGGCACCCACGCTGGCACGACCATAGGGATCCACGCCCCCGACCGTCAGCACCCCGGGAATCGTGGCGGGCGCACCGACTTTCGTGGTGCCACTCCCCCGGTTTCCGGCCGCCACAATCATGACGACGTCGTGATCGAACGCGTACATGAATGCGTCGTCCCACGACTCGTCCCATGTGGTGCCGTTCGTGGTGAACGACAGATTGATGACGTCCGCCCCGTTGTCCACCGCCCACACGATCGCCTCGGCGATCTGCTGGCTGAAAGGCACCTGCGCCGTCGACCCGAACCCGACTGAGATCGACAAGAGCTCCGCCTCAGGCGCGACACCGATCATCCCTTCATCGGGACCGGTGCCACGAGCCGCAGCAAGGGAGGCCACCCAACTGCCGTGGTCGGCGTCCACAGCGCCAACCGGTGTGCGCCCATCGGGTGTGCCCACCCCGGAAACGTCGGTTCCGCCGACGACGGCACCGGCGAACTCCTCCGGGCCGCGGGCAATGCCCGTGTCGATGATCGCGATTCTCACGCCCGCGCCGCGCGTGGTCTCCCATGCCTCGGCGACGCCGTAGTCATCCAACCAGTACTCGGCATTGCGAATCGGGTCGCCTTCATCCACTTCCGCCGTGGGAGTCGGAGTCGGGGCCGTGACATCATCCGGCGTTGCTGCCGACGGCGCTGGCGCCAAAGAGACGGCAGCCGATGCCGATGCCGGAGCAGCTGTCAGCCCGGCGAGGAGGCCGATGACGACCAGGCTGGCGAAGAGGGCCCTCATCATTCGTCAGAAACGCGCGCCGCGGATCCAGGATCGGCGCATACGCAGCGCTCAGGGGACCACGAAGACATCTCCAGCGCGCGGTCCCCCATCGGGTTGACCCCCGGTCCCGCTGCCAGCGCGTGCCCCGCGAGGGCGTGCAGGCACTTCACTCGCGTGGGCATGCCGCCGGCCGAAATCCCGGCGATCTCGCTCACGTCGCCGAAGTGCGCTCGATCGGCAAGGTAGGCATCGTGTGCGGCGCCGTAGGCGGATGCCACGTCGGGATCTTCCGCGAGCACGTCGTTCATGTCGCGCATAACGTGCTCGGCTTCGAGAGTCGACATCGCCGCGGTGGCCGCCGGGTGGGTCAAGTAGTAGAAGGTGGGGAACGGTGTGCCGTCGGGCAACCTCGGTAGCGTGGCCACCACCGTGGGGTTCCCGCACACGCACCGCGCCGCCACGCCGACGACGCCACGTGCGGGGCGTCCGAGTTGGGCGTGCAGCACAGCCAGATCAGCATCACTGACAGGGGCGAAGGGAGGCGTCGTCACGTCGTTCAGGCTACCGGCGGCTCCTGTGACGGCGCTGGATCGGTGACTCACTCCGATGGTGTTGCCGACGGCGAAGGTGTCGGTTCGTCAGGCACGCCGATGGTTACCGGCGCGACGACGGGTTGCGCAAGACCGGCCTCCGTAAGCGACGAGACGAACTGCCCCATCCAGTCGCGTCGGGTCTCGCTCAACTCATCGCTGACCGGCCGTTGCTCCACAGGTACGTCCTCGGGCGCCAGATCGTTGTCGACCAGGTAGACGACCTCGCCTGGGTTCACGTAGTACAGCCGCTCCCGCGCCTGGGAAGTGATGTAGGCCGGGTCGCTCCATCGCTGACGCTCTTGTTCGAGTTGCGCGACCTCGTCGCGGCTCACTTCCACGGCGTCAGCGAGGGCGTCGACTTGCTGACGCTGGTCGACATACGTGCCGATGGTCGGGACGAGGACGAACGTGGCGAGAACGACGAGTCCGAACATGATGATCATGAATCCCGACAGTCGGATGCCTCCCAACCAACCGCGTACGTCCAGTCGGCGCGTGGACGGCGCCGCCGTGCCTGTCGCGCGGGAACGAGAAGGAGGAGCCGTCTTTGCTGCCACGGCTCCTCCTCTCGTCGTTCGAAGACCCCGCGTCGCGCGGGAGTCTTTCAGATGGTCATCAGCGTCGCATCACGCCGTGAAGCGCGGGAATGCTGCGCGCCCGATGAAGGACGCCGCATCGCCCAGCTCCTCTTCGATGCGCAGAAGCTGATTGTATTTCGCTACGCGCTCGCTGCGCGCGGGCGCGCCGCTCTTAATCTGACCTGCTCCGGTCGCGACGACGAGGTCGGCGATCGTGGTGTCTTCGGTCTCGCCCGAACGGTGGGACAACATCGCGGTGTACCCCGCGCGGTGTGCCATGTCCACGGCATCCAGAGTCTCCGACAGCGTTCCGATCTGGTTGACCTTCACGAGCAGCGAGTTCGCCACGCCGCGTGCGATTCCGTCGGCCAGACGCGTCGGGTTCGTCACGAACAGGTCGTCACCGACCAGCTGCGTCTTGCTGCCCAGCGCGTCGGTCAGGGCCTTCCAGTTGTCCCAGTCATCCTCGGCGAGGGCGTCCTCGATGGTGACGATCGGGTAGTCGTTGACGAGCCCGACGTAGTACTCGGTGAGCTCGGCGGCCGACCAGTCCTTGTTGTCGAGGCGGTAGACGCCGTCGTTGAAGAACTCGGTGGCGGCGACGTCGAGTCCGAGCGCGATGTCGGTGCCGGGGGTGAAGCCCGCCTTCTCGATCGCCTTGACCAAGAAGTCGAGACCCTCACGGTTGCTAGGCAGGTCGGGGGCGAAACCGCCTTCGTCACCGAGGCCGGTGGCGAAGCCGGCCGCCTTCAACTCACCCTTCAGGACGTGGTAGACCTCGGTGCCCCAGCGCAGGGACTCCGAGAAGCTCTCCGCGCCGATGGGTGCGAGGAAGAATTCCTGCATGTCGATGCCGTTGTCGGCGTGCTCGCCGCCGTTGATGACGTTGAACAGCGGAACGGGGAGGACGTGTGCGTTGGGCCCGCCCAGGTAGCGGAACAGCGGAAGATCCGCGCTGTCTGCCGCAGCCTTGGCGACCGCGAGCGACACGCCCAGGATGGCGTTGGCGCCGCAGCGCGACTTGTTGTCGGTGCCGTCGGTCTCGATCAAGATCTCGTCGATGATGCGCTGCTCACTAGCATCCACACCCTCAATCGCCGGGCCGAGCTCGTCGATCACCGCGGCAACGGCCTTCAGAACGCCCTTGCCGCCGTACCGACTCTTGTCGCCGTCGCGAAGCTCATACGCCTCGAATGCTCCGGTGGATGCCCCCGACGGGACGGCGGCGCGCTGGACGATCCCATCGTCGAGCAGCACCTCCACCTCGACGGTCGGGTTGCCGCGTGAATCCAGAATCTCGCGTGCGCCTACTGCCTCGATAAGTGCCACTGGGGAACTCCTTGTGTTGTGGAGGGTGGATCAGGGAGCGTCGTCGGTCCGCCTCTGAGTCTAGTGACCGTGAACGCGCGCGCCAGTGTCGAGGGGATCGGATGCCGCGAGAGCTCACACCACGACTGCGAGCGCGACGCCGTCGTAGCCCTTGCGATCGAGGGTCTGCAGCGCGGTGGCATCGAACCTCGGATCTCGCGCGAGCATCTCGAGTCCGCGCTGCGTGCCGATGACCTGCGAGTTCGTAGAGGCGGGGTCGGCGATCTCGCCCGCGCGGCCGATGTTATCGACGACGACGACGGTGCCCGGGCGGCCCAGTCGCGCGGCCCAGTCGAGATAGATGGTGTTCGATTCCTTGTCGGCATCGATGAATACCAGGTCGAAGGGCTCTTCAGACGTGAGTTCTGGGAGCACCTCGGCTGCGCGCCCGACCCGAATCTCGACCATGTGCGCGACGTGTGCACGTTCGAGATTTCGCTGCGCGACGCGCGCATTGTCCGGTTCGGCCTCGATGGTGACGATGCGCCCGTTCTCAGGGAGCCCGCGAGCCATCCAGATCGTCGAGTACGCGCCGAGCGTTCCAATCTCGAGAACCCGGCGCGCCCCACTGATCCGCGTCAAGAGGTTCAAGAACTTGCCGTTCACCGGGGCGACCTCGATCGCCGGCAAGCCCGCCGCGTTCTGATCGTCCACAGCTGCGCTGAGCGCGGCATCCTCACCGACGAGAGTCCTCGTCAGATAGTGATCGACGCGCTGCCACAGGTCGGGCGTGGGTTCGGACATGCCTCCAGCAAACCCGGGAGCGGCACAGCCGTCAAGCATCGAGATCCGATGCCGCGCGCCGCGCGTACGACTCGAGCAAGGCAGCGCCCGTCGCGGCATCGTCAACCGTCACCAGGAGGCTTTTGCCGCCGCGTCGGGTCACTTTGATCGCCTCCCCCGAGCGCAGGACGACGCCAAGCCGGCCCGGCGCGGCACGAACGCCCCACCCGCCGAACTCGCCCATCGGATTAACCTCGATCACCTGCACCTGCTGCACGTCCGCCGCGGCGACGCCAAAGCGCGGAACGCCCCACACCGACCGCACGCGCATCCCGGCTTCGGTCACAGCTACGCGGAATGTGGTGGTCGCGCCTACCGCAACAACCATCACGACACCGACGATGGCGACGATCCACCCCGCTTCGGCCTGTTGAATGACCATCAGGCCGCCGGCGAGCAACAGGAGCGCGGCGCTTGCCCACAGGGCCCACATCGCCACCGGTGTCATGGTGCTGACTTTCACCCACACCGCATGTTCGTGGGCCTCGATCGGCAGCGGCGCGACCGAGCGGGCATGCAACGGACGTGCTGCGACGGCTGGCTGGGCGAACCACGCGCCGATGCCAGCGGCCAGTGCAATCAGAAGTGCGCTGACGAGGATGCGCCCGATCGCCACGGCATCTGCTGACGCTCCCCCGGTCTGCGCCAGCGTGGTCCACGTGAAGATCGTGACCACGAAGATGCTCGTCCACGTTGCCGTCGCGCCCAAGAGTCGGTACGTCGGGCCGCCCGCTCCCCGTCGCAGCCCGGGCAACGCGGGGAGCGCGATGAGAGCAGGAACACCAAACCCGATGCCGACGGTCATTAGCGGCTGAGTCCATGCAGGTGCGAACCCATCCGGATCGCCAGCGGCATTCCAATGGACGGCGACGGTCTCGCCGAGACCGGGAACAGCGATCACCTGCACCGCTGTGCCCACCCCGGCGACGACGGCAGGGATGACGAGGGCGACGAGGATGAATCGTCGGAGTGCGAGCGTGCGGACGTCCATCAGCGGGCTGCCCCCGTGTCGACTCGAGCCACAGTCGCAGGCGCCCCTCGACGGAACTGCCCCACGAGCGCGATCACCGCAACACAGACAGCGAGCATGACCCAGACCACCACACCGAGCGGACCGACGATTGCCATGTCAGCCACCTCACCGGACGCGATGAACACGAGCACGACACCGCCCACCGCGTTGAGCGATCCATGGGCGAGGACCGCGGGCCACAGCGAGGCGCTGCGCAGGCGAAGCCAACCCAACAGGACTCCCCAGGCCACGCACCCGCCGACCATGAAGGCGAGACCGCCGAGGTCAGGCCTTCCGAAGTTGTATCCGAGAAGGATCAGCGGCGCGTGCCATAGCCCCCAGATGACGCCCGTGATGAGCAGCGTCGGCCACACGCCCAGGGGTAGCAGCGCGGAGTGGAGCCAGCCCCGCCAACCGAGTTCCTCGCCGAGGGCGAACACGCTGTTGATGATCGCGCCGATCGGCAGCGCGACCATCTGAACGATGACCAAGACCTGGATGGGCAGAGCGGGTGCCGCACCCGGCGCCGCAGCAGCAAGCTGGTCAGCGAACCCTGAGAACGAGATCAGATCCAGCCGCACAAGCCCCAGCGCGCCTGCCACGAGTGCGGCGGCGATCACGACGATCATCGGCAGGAACAGTCCCAGCGCGAGAAACAACAGCAGCCGGCCCACGGGGCGAAGCGGCCACAGGCCCAGGAACGCGGCCCGCTCGTGACCCGGAACGCGGAACACAAAGAGGACGATCACGGTCGCCACCGCGGGAGTCATCATCATGAGCGGAAGCAACGCTGCAGCCCACGGCGACGCGAGTCCGCCCTCGAGCCACAGCGGCAACGTCACCAGCCAGGCGGTGCCGCACGCCAACGCGACGAATGTCACCACGGCCAGCCAAGGCACTCGGGCGGCGCCAGTGGCGAGCGGCATGTTCTCAGCGGTTTTCACGGGCGATCTCCTTCACGAGGGAGGCAAGAGCTTCGGCCGGCAGGCCGGACGCCCTCGCACGAGAAACGACGGCACGGATGTCGTGCGTCAGTGCGACGAGTGCATCCGCCTGCGGTGTCACCACCGCGCCGCGTCCGCGCCGAAGTTCGATGAGACCCTCGTCGCGAAGCTCCTGGTAGGCGTGGAGCACGGTGTGCACGTTGATCTCGAGGAGCGCTGCGACCTCTCGCGCCGCGGGCAGGCGCTCACCGGGGCGAAGGCGGCCGGCGGCGGCATCCATTCTGATCGAATCAGCGACCTGAACGAACAGCGCAGTATCACTGTCAGGATCGAGGCGGATTAACACACAGTTACTCTACAACAACTAGAACAACTCACACCCGCGACTCTTGGGATCAAGGCCCGACGTCATCAGGTGTCTCGCTCTACCGGCGCGTCGTCTTCGCGGTGATCGTCGGCGCCTCCCGGCGGGTATTCAGCCGTCTCGGGCCGCGCGCGCACGAACAGGATGCTGGCGAACAGCCCGCCCCAGACCACCACCAGGGCGAGCAACAGGAACACCACGGCGATCGCGGTCATCGGGCGACCTCCTTCTCGAACGCGGGCCACACGGGGAACTCATCCGGCGAGCGCTTCCACCGCGTGAGCGGCATCACGATGGCCATGATCACCATGAACAGCACCGAACCCCATCCGACGGCAATCAGATACGCCGTGGGATAACCCGCATAGCCTTCACCGATCAGCGAGATGATGCGACTGATCAGCATGTAGGCAAGCACCACCGGGGCGAGCAACCCGACGAAGAAGATCCACGTACGACCGACCCGGAACGTGGACACGCTGTTCAGATGGAAGCGTAGTTCTGCCCCCTTCCTCAGCACCCAGATCACGAGCACGGACGTGAGAATCGCGGATGCCACGATGCCGACGTTGTTCGCCCATTGGTCAGCAGTGTCGAGGGCGATGAGCCCCGTGGTCGTGGAGAACAACAAGATCGACAGCACCGCAGAGACGACGCCGATGGATGCCGCCGCGCGCCGCGGCGAAATCCCGAACTTGTCTTGGAAGGCCGCCGAGACGACTTGCAGCACCGACAGCAAGGACGTGAACCCGGCCATCACGAGTGATCCGAAGAAGAGGATGCCGAAGATCGGGCCCCCGGGCATCTGCGAGACGATCGCGGGGAACGTGATGAACGAGAGCGTGACCCCGGTGAGACCGTCGAGGTCGCTGACGGCGATCCCCTGCTCGAATGCGAAGAATCCGAGAGTGGCGAACACACCGATCCCGGCGAGGATCTCGAACGAGGAGTTCGAGAAGGCCACAACCAACCCTGGGCCGGTGAGGTTCGAACGACGCTTGCGATACGACGCGTACGTGATCATGATGCCGAACGCGATCGACAGCGAAAAGAAGATCTGGCTGTAGGCGGCGATCCAGACATCCGGGTTCGCGAGAGCTGCCCAGTCAGGCGTGAACAGGGCGTTGAGACCGTCGGCGGCGCCGTCCAGGAAGAGCGCGCGTACGACGAGGATGAGGAATGCGGCCACCAGCAGCGGCAAGAAGATGAAATTTGCGCGCTGGATGCCGCGGGCAACACCGCTGGCGAGCACGGCGATGACCACGATCCAGACGATTGCGAGCGGAATGAGCACACCGGGAACGAACTCGAGACTGAGCCCGGGCTCGCCCACCTGCAAGTACTCCCCGATCAGGAACCCTGCGGGGTCATCGCCCCAGCGCAAATCGAACGAGAAGACGAAATAGCTCAGCGCCCATGCGATGACCGCCGTGTAGTACAGCCCGATCACGAACGCGATCGCCACCTGGAACCAGCCGAGCCCCTCGAGCCACTTCCCATGACGGGGACCGCCCAACCGCCGAAACGCCAGTGGCGCCGCGCCCCGAAAGCGATGTCCGATCGCATAGTCGAGGAACAGGATCGGGATACCCGCCGTGACGAGCGCCACCAGGTACGGAATCAGGAACGCTCCCCCGCCGTTCTCGTAGGCCACCCCGGGGAAACGCCAGATGTTCCCCAATCCCACAGCCGATCCGATCGCGGCGAGGATGAACCCGACCTGGCCGGTCCACTCCTCCCGCTGGGGAGCAGCGTTCGAGCCCGTCGTCGTCTGATGTTCAGCCATCTGTGACTCCTTCTGAGATCGGATGGATGACTCGCACGCTACCAGCGCATAGGCCCAGCCCGAGAGAGATTTCGGCGTCAGCGTTGCGCGCCACCCAGCGCGCGCATCACGGCCGGCGTCAGGGCCTCTGCGGTGCGCCGATAGCCCAACGCGCTGGGGTGGAATCGATCGAGCGAGAACATTTCATCGGGCTCCGAGATGAAGAATGGTCCCACCGCCCGACCGAGAGATACCGCATGTGCACCCAGGCGCTCGGCAACCAGAGCTTGCTGCGCCGCCAGTTGGCGAGACAGGCGCGAGCCGAGAGCGCGGAGCGGCTGCGGGACGGGGCGCAGTGCGCCGAGGTCCGGGCATGTACCCACGATCACCGCGCTGGACTGCCGATGCAACCGCTCGATCGCCTCCGCGAGGTGGCCGACGGAATCGGCCACCGGAACGCGGTGTGTCACGTCGTTGCCGCCGACCACGATGACCGCGACGTCGGCCCGATAGCCTGCGGGCAGCTGATCGAGCTGACGACCCAGTTCGGAAGACTCCGAGCCCACCACCGCCGCGGTCGTCAGCCGCACCGGTCGGTGGGCCTGCTTCGCTGTCGACTTCGCCAGTCGGCCCCCGAGGGTGTCTTTTCGTCGGCTCGCGCCGAGCCCCGCCGCGATCGAATCGCCGAGCAGCAGCAACTCGATGGGCTCACCGGGCAGCGAGCGTCGCCACACGCGATCCGCATCGAGGGCGTCCTCACCGAGGGGCTTTCCAATGCGGCGCCGGGCGATCGCCGCTTGTTGCTGCAACACGGCACGGGCAACGAACGAGGCAACCACGAGCACGGCCGCTGTGCCTGCGGTCACCGCCACCGTGACATGAGCCCCGCTTCGGCTTTCGAGGGTGCGTGCCATGAACGAAGTGCACCCTGCCGAAATGAATGACGGGAAAACCGGGGGTTACCGCCCTGCTCCTCCCGCAAGCCGCGGGCGAGACATGGGCATCACGCCAAAGTCTTGACCTCAAGCTCGGAAGGATCCAAGCCCGCCGAAAGCACGGCGAACGAGGTGTACCCCTGCCCCGCAGCGCGTTCAAGCAAGGCCTTGAGATTCTTTGTCCGGGTCTCCAGGCGCGCGCGACGACCCTGCGAGACGAAGTACGCCTTCGCCGCCAGCAGTTCGCCGAGCGGCACATTCGCATCGTGGACGACGACAAGCGCGTCGGATGCCGCATCTTGCGCGTCCGAGATGAGGTCGACGATCCGCTCGAACCCGATGGAGAACCCGACCGCCGGCACATCCTGACCCAAGAAGCGTCCGATCATGCCGTCGTATCGTCCGCCGCCGCCGAGCGAATAGTCGACCGAGGGATGCGCCAGTTCAAAAATGGTGCCGGTGTAGTACCCCATGCCCCGCACCAGGAACGGGTCGAAGGTGAGCGGAATCTCGTCAGTCCCGCGTGCCGCGCGCACGGCGTCGCCAATGCCGACCAGGTGCTCCACCACGTTGCCGGGTACCCCTTCGGGCAAGAGCTTTCGCAGCTGGCGCTCGCCGTACGGGACGTACTCGAGAGTCATAGGCCGGGTGAGGAACCCCTCGAGCGCGTCGACCGCGGGAGCCGTTGCACCGCGCTCGCGCAGCTCGGCGACAACGCCGGACGGGCCGACTTTGTCCAACTTGTCGAGCGTGATGAGCACGCCGGGGCGCTCGGTGAGTTCGAAACCGAAGTGCTCAAGCATCCAATCGAGTACGCGCCGATCGTTGATCCGCACGCTCGCGCCCTCGAGGCCGAGCGCATCCAGGGTGTCGAGGCTCGCCACGATCAGTTCCGCCTCGGCCCTGGCCGTCGCATCGCCCATGATGTCGATGTCGCACTGCATGAACTGGCGATAACGGCCCTTCTGGGGGCGCTCTGCCCGCCATACGGGGGCTATCTGGATCGAACGGAACACCGTCGGCAGCTCGCCCCGATGAGTGGCGTAGAACCGGGCAAGAGGAACGGTCAGGTCGTAGCGCAGCCCGAGGTCGGTAAGGTCGGCGGGCGAGTCTGCCGCGCGCACGATCGCGTCGGCGTCGAGCCCCCGCTTGAGCACGTTATATGCGAGCTTCTCGTTGTCGCCGCCGATCCCGGCGTGTAGGCGTGAGTACTCCTCCATGACCGGAGTCTCGATCTCGTCGAATCCGTGGGCGCGATAGCGCTCTCGGATGACGGCGAGCACGCGCTCGCGGCGCGCCTTGTCTGCAGGGAGGAAGTCGCGCATGCCGCGCGGCGGGTTCACAGTTGCCACGTGCTCTATCTTTCCAGGTCGCGGGCAGGTGCCCGGCGACTCACCCAGACGCGGGGTGTTCGCCGGAGCGCTCGGCGTTGCGAATCTGGCTCTCGACAAAGCGCACCTGCTCTCGGAGCGCCCGCTCCGCGTCCCATCCGTTCTCTCTCGCGCGAACAACGAGCGCCAACAAACTGTCGCCGAGTTCCGCTTCCGAGGCTGGCTCTGCCAGCGCGCGGTTCAACTCGACACCCACGAGGCGGGCTTTGGATGCCACTTTCTGCGCGAGCGCGAGTGACGGCATCCGCTCACTCACTCCGTCGAGCACGCTGGTGCGGGTGCTCTTCTCGGCGGCTTTCGCCGCGTTCCAATGCACGAGCACTTCTTCCGGTGTGTTCGCGACAGCATCCGCGAACACGTGCGGATGACGACGCACCATCTTCTCGGTCAGCCCCCGGGCAACATCATCGATGTCGAAGGGATCATCGTCATCGCGGGATGCGATCTCAGCGTGGAAGAGCACCTGCCAGAGCAGGTCGCCGAGCTCTTCACGAAGGTCGTCTCGCGTCCCGGCCTCAACGGCATCGATCACCTCGGCACTTTCTTCGACGAGGTACGGCACGAGAGCGCGATGGTCGATCTGTTGCGACCACACGCACCTCTCCCGCACGGCGCGCATCGTGTTCGCGGCTTCGCGAAGCGCGTCCTCGGTGCCAGCACCGTGAGCCGGGATGTTCGTCATGCTCAGCTCGCGTCGGCGGCAGATGATTCCGCCGCGGTGACGGCAGCCACCGCCCGGTGATGCCGCGCACGCCACGACACAAGGATGCCCGCCAAGAGCAGCGAGATCATCGATCCGGCGAGCACACCGAGCGTGGCCTCGTCGCGCAATTCGCTGTTCCCTGCGAACGCGAGCTCAGACAACAGCAGCGAAACGGTGAACCCGATGCCGCCGAGTGCTCCCGCGGCGAGAAGGTCGGTGAACGCGAGCGGCGGCGGTCCCGCGGTGCGGCCGACGCGCAGCGAAATCCACCCGAACAGCGAGATGCCGACGATCTTTCCCACGGGCAGCGCGATGAGCACGCCGAAGAATGCCGGCGTGAGCTCGCTGAACCCGACCTGGGGAATGGCAACCAGCGCCGCCGCGAAAGCGAAGATCGGCAGAACGAGTCCGTTGACCCAGGGCTCCAGCACGTGCCGCGCGTGCAGGGCGGGCTGCTGCGACATGGCGAGACCGAGGGCGACACCCGCAATCGTCGCGTGCACACCGGAGAGGTATGTCAGCGCCCAGGCGAGGATGCCGAGGAGCACGAGCACGATCGTGATCGGGATGCGTGCCTTCGTGTCGAGTCGCCGACTGAGGATCCCGAAGGCGATCACCGCAACGGCAGCGGCTCCCAGCATCGCGAAGTCGACATCCGCAGTGAACAGGACGGCGATGAAGACAATGCCGACGATGTCATCGAGGATCGCGAGCGCGAGAAGGAAGACGCGGAGGGCCGAGGGCAGGCCGCGCCCGAACACCGCAAGAACACCGAGGGCGAATGCGATATCTGTCGCCGTCGGGATCGGCCAGCCGTTTGCAGACTCCGTGCCCCACGCGAACGCGAGGTAGACAGCGATCGGCACGAGCACGCCACCGGCGGCAGCGATAGCCGGCTGGAGCGCTTTCTTCGTTGAGTTGAGCTGCCCGTTGGTCAGCTCGAACTGCAGCTCGACAGCCACGACGAAAAAGAAGAGAGCGAGCAGGCCGTCCTTGATCCAGTGATCGACCGAGAGTTCGAAGAACCCGGGAATGCCGACGTAGGCGTGCATCACGTCATCGGCAGCGGGGCCGAGGGCCGAATTGGCGACAATCAGCCCGAGCGCTGCCGCGCAGAGCAGCATGATCGCGGGAAAGCGTGCAGAGCGAAGCAGGGACATGGGGTCCTTTCAGAGTGCAGTCGGCGTGCTCCACCGACGCCGACCAGACTTCCCGGCACTCCGCCACCGAGTCTAACGACGTTCAACGTCACATGCCTCGCCGCCGTGACGGGAACGAAACACACCGACGGTAGCGTGGAGGGATGCGTGAACTCACCCAGACCGAGGCGATCGATCTCGTCGGACGCTTTGAGGCCGGTCAGGAAATCCCGGAGCAGATGCGCTCGGACGTCAGGTTGCTGGGCTCGTTGCTCGGCAAGATTCTGCGCGAGAGCGGTACACCCGGACTCTACGAAGACGTCGAACGACTGCGGACGGCGACAATTCAGGCGTACACCGATGAGTCGCCCGAGGCGTTCGAGCGTGCGGCGGCGATCGCGGATTCCTTCACTGTGGCTCGGGCCGACGAGGTTGCTCGTGCATTCACGGCGTACTTCCACCTCGTGAATCTCGCCGAGGAGCACCAGCGCGTGCGCGTGTTGCGTGAGCGTGATGGCCGCCCCGCGCGCGAGAACGCCACTGACTCCGTCGCGGCTGCCTTCGTCCGGCTGGCCGAAGAGATCGGAGACGACTCCGCGCTCAGCCGTCTACAGGATCTCCGCTTCCACCCCGTGTTCACGGCGCACCCCACCGAAGCGCGTCGCCGCGCGGTGTCACAGAGTATCCGTCGACTGTCAGAACTCTTGGAACAGCACGACCAGGCGTTGCGAAACGGCGCTGATGAGCGACGAGCCGAGAGGCGCATGCTGGAGGAGATCGACACGCTATGGCGCACCGCGCCGCTGCGCCCCCAGAAACCGTCGCCCACGGACGAAGTGCGCGCCGTCATGTCGGTTTTCGACGAGACTCTCTTCACGGCGGTTCCTCACGTATACCGACGCGTCGACGACGCACTGCAAGGCCCGGCCGCTGGCGGCCGTGCGCCCGTCGTGCGCCCCTTCGTCCGCGTGGGCTCGTGGGTGGGTGGCGACCGCGACGGAAACCCGTTTGTCACGGCATCCGTCACTCGCAAGGCGGCGGCGATCGCCAGCGAACACGTGCTGCGAGGTCTCGAGCGCGCAACCGATCGCATCGGACGCAACCTCACACTCGACAGCACGTCGACTCCCCCTAGCGACGCCGCCAAAGCCCTGTGGCGCCGCTTGAAGTCGGCCGACGAAGAGGCTGCCGCCGAGATCGCGGAGCGCTCCCCCAACGAGCCGTACCGGCGTATCCTGCTGCTGATCGGACGCAAGCTCACGGCCACCCGGGAACGCGACGCAGACCTCGCCTATGCCCAGCCCGAGCACCTGCTGGCGGATCTTCGCATCGTGCAGGACTCGCTCGTCGCATCCGGCGCGGCTCGACAGGCCTACGGCCACCTGCAACAGCTGATCTGGCAGGTCGAGACGTACGGATTCCACCTCACCGAACTCGAAGTGCGCCAGCACTCCGCCGTCCACCGCAAGGTCCTCGCTGAGCTCGATGCCGGGGACTCGCTTAGCGATCAGGCCGAAGAGGTGCTCGATGTCTTCCGCGCCGTGGCGTTCCTGCAGGAGCGCTTCGGCCCCCGTGCCGCCGGTCGTTACATTGTCTCCTTCACACAGTCCGCCGAGGATTTGGCGAACGTCCACCGTCTCGCGGCCTACGCAGCCGGCCCCGATGGCACGATCCCGGTCCTCGACGTGATCCCGCTGTTCGAAACCTTCGCGGACCTGCAGGCAGCCCCGGGCATCCTCGCCGAGATCGTCGACCATCCTGCATTCGCGGCCCGCCTGGAATCCACCGGCCGCCGCTTGGAAGTCATGCTCGGCTACTCGGACTCTTCCAAGGACGTGGGGCCGGTCGCCGCGAACCTGGCGCTCTACGAAGCGCAGGCGAAGATTTCGGCGTGGGCGCAATCGGAGAAGATCGAACTCACGCTGTTCCATGGGCGCGGCGGTGCGCTCGGCCGCGGTGGCGGACCCGCCAACTCCGCGATCCTCGCGCAACCGCCTCACTCGGTGGACGGACGGTTCAAGCTCACCGAGCAGGGTGAAGTCATCTTCGCTCGCTACGGCGACCCCGCGATTGCGATGCGCCACATCGATCAGGTGGCCGCCGCGATCCTTCTCGCGTCGTCGCCGTCGAACGAGGAACGCAACCGCGCGGCAGCTGAGAAGTACGCCGACATCGCGGCCGTCATGGACGAATCGTCGCGGAAGCGCTTCTACTCACTCGTGAAGGCGCCGGGCTTCGCCCCCTGGTTCGCAACCGTCACGCCAATGGAAGAAATCGGATTGCTCGCGCTCGGATCCCGGCCCGCGCGCCGTGGACTTTCGGTGGAGTCGCTTGAGGACCTGCGGGCGATTCCGTGGGTGTTCGCCTGGACTCAGGCCCGCATCAATCTTGCGGGATGGTTCGGCCTCGGCACGGCATTGCAGGCCGTCGGTGACGAAGCGGTGCTGCAGCAGGCTTATCAAGAGTGGCCGCTGTTGCGCACCCTGATCGACAACGTGGCAATGAGCCTCGCGAAGGCCGACGATCGCATCGCACGTCGCTATCTCGCCCTGGGTGATCGCGACGATCTCGCGGATCTGGTCCGAGAAGAGATGGAACTCACTCGGGCGTGGGTGATCCGCGTGACCGGCGGAACAGAGCTATTGGGCAACAAGCCCGTGCTGCAGCGGGCCGTGAAGATGCGCAGCCCGTACGTTGACGCGTTGTCGCTGCTGCAGCTGCGCGCACTGCGTGCCCTGCGTGACGCGGACGAGTCGGCACCCGTCGACGTCGAACAGCAACGCCTGCTGTTACTCTCGGTGAGCGGCGTCGCAGCCGGCCTTCAGAACACCGGGTGATCGTTCTCGGCGCATCCTCGCGTCGAGACCCGCGCCCGACGACACGCGGCGTGTTCGGGGGCCATGTCGGTGACCGGGGTTACCGTGGGCGCATGGACCGAAAACGTGTGGTCATCGCCGAGATCTGCCCGACGTGCGGCTCGCTCGATGTCACCGCGGTGGAGCCTCGGTGGTTCGACATCGAACTCGATCGGCGTGACTGGCTCGAGAGTCCGCTCGTCGTCGAATTCGGATGCCGTTCCTGTGGCACCCGTTGGGAGTAGCGCGAGCGCAGATGCCTAGTCGACGGGCATGTCGTCGGCGTGCCGGGCGAGCGAGCGCCCATATCGCTCCGTCAGTTGCGCCATGAGGTCAGGAGTGTCACGGTCGAGCCCGAACACGTAGCCGGGGAAGTCGAGCTCGCGCTGCGCCGCCCAGATCTCTTCGTGGCGGTCGGGCGAAAGGATGCACACCGGGTCGCCGACGGCGACCCAACCGATCGGGACAGTGGATTCCGGCGGCAGCACCGTGCGTAGGTGGACGACCGCGTTGATGCGCACCTCGCTTCGCTCGCCGATCGTGGCGCCGTTGAACACACGCGTCCCCGTCGCGAGGAACGTTTCGTCCCCGACCGTGGCCCCCGACACGCTCGCCATGGGGCCTACCAGCACATGGTCACCGATATGCACCGGGTTCGTCGCGGTTGCCCGGATCAGTGCGTTCTCCATCACGATGACGCTCTGGCCGAGGGTGATCGCGCCGCCCTCGGACGTGATGACGGCACCGTGGAGCACCTGACAGTCCGCTCCGATGTGCACGTCGCCGCTGATCACGGCTGTCGGCGCGATGACGGCCGAGGGGTGGATGCGGGGCCGAACCCCGAGGTGTTCGAACTGCATGCGGCTCCTTCGACGCTGCCAGCGTAGCGTCGCTCAGGCGCTGTCGACAGGGGGTTTCTGCGGCCAGAGCTGCTCGATCAACTGACCCACCCACGCGATCAGATCCGCGTCGCCGAGCGGCGCTCCCCCGACCTTGGGCATCGGTACGACCAGCGCATCACCGCCCGAGAGAAGCTTCGCCGCTGGGTACAGTCGCTGCAGTCGGACGCGCATCGAATCGGGCAAGTGAGCCGGGGCGATGCGAAGGTTCGGTCCCATTGCGACAACATCGCTCAGACCGGCCTGCGCGGCACGGCGGCGCAAACGAGCGACCGCGAGCAGCCCCGCAACGTCCGCAGGCGGTTCGCCGTATCGATCGGTCAGTTCTTCGGTGACGGCATCCAGAGCATCGTCAGCCGCCTGCGCGGCAGAAGCGGCCGAGAGCTTCTGGTACGCCTCGAGTCGCAGGCGCTCGCTGTCGATGTAGTCCTCCGGAATCCGAGCCTGAACCGGGAGTTCGAGCCGAAGCTCCACCGGTCCCTCGGTTTCCTCGCCTCGGAACGCCGACACGGCCTCCCCGATCATTCGTAGGTAGAGGTCGAAGCCGACGCCGGCGATGTGTCCGGCCTGTTCGGCACCCAGCAGGTTTCCCGCCCCGCGGATCTCGAGGTCCTTCAGCGCCACCTGCATGCCGGATCCGAGGTCGTTGTTGACGGCGATGGTCTCCAAGCGGTCGGCCGCGGTCTCACTCAGCGGCTTCATCTCGTCGTATAGGAAGTACGCATAGGCACGTTCACGCGCACGACCAACGCGTCCGCGCAGCTGATGCAGCTGAGACAACCCATACTTGTCCGCACGGTCGATGATGATGGTGTTGGCGTTGGCGATGTCGAGTCCGGTCTCGATGATCGTCGTCGAAACCAGAACATCGGCGCGGCGCTCCCAGAAGTCGTCGACGACCTGCTCGAGCTGGTGCTCCCCCATCTGGCCGTGCGCAACCGCAATGCGCGCCTCGGGCACCAGCTCGGCAAGGTGGGCGGCCACCCGCTGAATGGACTGCACGCGATTGTGCACGTAGAACACCTGGCCCTCGCGCAGCAGTTCGCGACGGATCGCCGCGGCGATCTGCTTGTCGCTGCGAGCGCCGACGTAGGAGAGGATCGGATGCCGGTCCTCCGGCGGGGTCTGCAACGTCGACATCTCGCGGATGCCGGTGACGGCCATCTCGAGGGTGCGCGGGATCGGTGTTGCGCTCATCGCCAGAATGTCGACGTTCGTCTTGAGCTTCTTCAGCGCATCCTTGTGCTCGACGCCGAACCGCTGCTCCTCGTCGATGATCATCAGCCCGAGATCCTTGAAAATCACCTTCTCGGTCAGGATGCGGTGCGTGCCGATCACCATGTCGACGGTGCCGTCCGTGATGCCGGCCAGTGTGTCGCGCGCCTCTTTGTCGGTCTGAAAGCGCGACAGCGCGCGCACTTTGACGGGGAATCCCGCGAACCGTTCGGCGAACGTCTCCATGTGCTGCTTGACCAGCAGCGTCGTCGGCACGAGCATCGCGACCTGCTTGCCGTCCTGGATGGCCTTGAAGGCTGCGCGTACCGCCACTTCAGTCTTGCCGAAGCCCACGTCACCCGAGAGCAGGCGATCCATGGGGATGGGCTTCTCCATGTCGGCCTTGATCTCATCGATCGTTTGCAGCTGGTCCGGGGTTTCCGCAAACGGGAAGGCCTCTTCGAGTTCGCGTTGCCAGGGGGTGTCCGGGCCGAACGCATGACCCTTGGACGCCATGCGCGCCGAATAGAGTTTGACGAGCTCCACGGCGATGTCGCGCACAGCCTTGCGCGCCTTGCTCTTCGCCTGCGACCAATCGCTGCCGCCCATCTTCGACAGCACCGGCGCTTCGCCACCAACGTAGCGCGACAGTTGATCGAGCTGGTCAGTCGGAACAAACAGCTTGTCCCCCGGGTACCCACGCTTGGCGGGCGCGTACTCGATCACGAGGTACTCTCGCGTGCTCTTGACGGCGTTTCGGCCGCCGCTGGAGACGACGCGCTGCGTGAGTTCTACGAACTTGCCGATGCCGTGGGTGGCGTGCACGACGATGTCGCCCGGCTTCAGCTGCAGCGGATCGACGACGTTGCGTCTGCGGGAGGCGAGTTTTTTCACCACCCGCTGGTCGCCGCCGATCGTGCGCCCATAGAACTCGGACTCGGTCAGCACCGCCAGGCGCGCCTCGGCGAGCTCGAATCCGCGCTCGAGCTGCGAGACCACGGTGTACGCCACACCGGGCTCGGGCGCGGCATCCACGTGATCAACCATTCGTGCGGCGATCCCGCGCTCGGCCATAACATCACGCGCACGCTCGACGAGTCCCACGCCGGATGCGGCGACAACCACGTGCCAGCCGGCCGCAAGGCGTTCAGCGATGTGCGCCGTCGCACCGTCGACATTGCCCTGGAACGATGGGACAGCATCAGCCGGGACTTTGATCAGTCGTGCGGCGTCAAGCGCCGCATCGATGTCGAGCAGTCCGTCCGCCGCGGCATCTGCCGCGCCGGAGTCGAACGCGCTGATCGTCCACCACACATCGCCCCGCGCGTGCGCCGCCTCGCGCAGAGCCGGCAATGACACGAAATCACCGGTGCCGAGGTCGACGGGTGTGTCAGCTCCCGCCGTGGCGGCGCTCCACGCGGCATCCAGAAACTCGCGATTGGTGTCACTCAGCGTGATCGCCCGCGTGATCGAACGCTCGGGATCGACGAGCGAGACCGCCGCCGACCGTGGCAGGTAGTCGACGAGAGTCACGAGATCATCGACGAGGGCGGGAAGCAGAGACTCCATCCCCTCGACCGGAATGCCCTCGCTCATCTTCTCGAGCATCGTGCGCAGCCCGGGGAACGTCTCGTGGAGCTCCGCGGCACGTTGGCGCACAGTTTCGGTGAGCAATAGCTCGCGACTTGCCGTCAGAGTGACGTCCGAGACCTCGCCGGGCAGCGAGCGCTGGTCGGCCACCGAGAACTGGCGGATCTGATCGACCTCATCGCCGAAGAACTCCACTCGCACCGGATGTGCGGCCGTCGGGGGGAAGACATCGAGAATGCCGCCTCGAACAGCGAACTCGCCTCGCCGAGACACCATATCGACACGGTGGTAGGCGCGCTCAACAAGGTCGTGAACGACGTGTGCGAGGTCGTGCCCGCGGCTGCCCACTGCAAGATGCAGGGAGGCGATGTCCGTCAGTCCGGCAGCAATCGGCTGAATCGCTCCGCGGACGGAGGCCGTCACCACGAGAGGAGTCTTCCCATCCCATGCGGCGAGGCGGGCGAGAATCTCGAGTCGCTTACCCACCGTCTCGACACTCGGGCTCAACCGCTCGTGAGGAAGGGTTTCCCACGCCGGAAAGTGCATGATATCCGCGTCGGGCAGGAGCGCACTCAGGGCCGGGCCGATGGATTCCGCGCGTCGCCCGGTGGGCGCGATCAGCAGCAGGGCAGGCGGCTGGCCAGCGCTGCGCCGACGCTCCACCAGCGCCGCCAACAGTGGCGCCGACAGGCCCTCGACGATGGAGAAGTCTGCGTCTACGGGCGCCGCGGCGACGGCGTCCCGGAAGGACTCCGCCTGCTCGAGGGCGCGCACGATCCCGGAAACTGTCACCGCAGAAGTCTACGGCGCCCCTCGGACGTCAGCGGTCGCTTCTAGGATGAACGAGTGACCGATGGCGATGCCCGTCCCCCAGCCCATTCGACCGAGCCCGGCAATCCGCCGGCGCCGGGGAACACCTGGGCACCACCCGGCCATCGCCCGTTCACCCCGGCGTCGTCTGGGCCCCGCTACGCCCCACCCGCAGGCTACGCCGGACCCGCGGGAATTGCCGCTCCCACGGTACTCCCGGCATCGCCGCCACCCACCCCTGCCACTCAGGGGTCACCGCGCCGGCACACAGGGGCGATCGCTCTCACGCTGGCCCTGGTTGCAGCGGTGCTCATGCCGCTGATTGTCTCGGTGGCCGCGTTCGAGATCGGTCGGGGGACGATGAACTACTCCTCCCTGACCGCTGCGACGTTCGACTGGAGCACCCTCACACCCGTCCGCGATTGGGTCCTCCTGGGGGAGATTGCGTTCTGGGTGGGCACGCTGTGTGGCGTGTGGGCCGTCGTCCAGGGAATCGTCGCCACCGTAAAGCGCACAGGCCGCGGCATGGGGGTTGCCGCGATCATCGTCGCCGCGAACGGCCCGGTCATTTTCGTCGTGGCGGTTCAGATCGGAATCGTCATCGGGGCAGCAGTGGGCATCGCTGCGCTGTAAGCACCTCACACCTTGGGCGCATGAAACCTCTGCTGGGCGGCCAGGAGTCCTTCGCCCACCGTCTGCTCAACCGCGTCGGCGGCGTCACCTACGAGAATCGGCAGCACCTTCCGCTCCGCGGTGCTGAACGGATCGAGTACCCAGTCCGCGGCATCCTGTCGTCCCGGTGGACGACCGATGCCCACGCGCACGCGCACGAACTCAGGCGTGGAGAGAGCCTTGGCAACGTCGCGCACGCCGTTATGACCTCCGTGTCCGCCACCGATCTTGACCTTGATCGTGTCGAAGGGAATGTCGAGTTCGTCGTGCACGACCACCACGCGCTCCGGAGCAATGCCGTAGAACTTCGCCAGCCCGGCCGCAGGCCCCCCCGAGACATTCATGAACGTCTGCGGTTTGGCGAGCACGAGCTTGTCACCACCGGGGCGCAACCATGTCTCGACCACGCGCGCGTTGGCTTTGTGCGCGCGAAAGGACTCGCTCCGCCGTGCGGCGAGCTCGTCGATGACAAGGTGTCCGACGTTGTGCCTGGTCATCTCATAGCGCGGTCCCGGGTTGCCCAGGCCCACGATCAGCCATGTGTCTGCCATAGTTCCCTATCCTGCCGTTCCCTGCCCGCGTTGCGGCAACAGGAAGCCGTTAAGCGAATCGAGGGGGTGCAGATGCACCCCCTCGATTCGGATCAGCGCCTGGGCGCCTGAATCCTTACTCGGCTGCCTCAGCCTCGGCCTCGGCCTCGTCTGCGCCCTCCGCAGCCTCGTCCTCGTCGCTCGACACCGCGGGCGTCGACACAGCGACGATGAGTAGCTCGGGGTCAGCGGCCAGGGTGGCACCCTTGGGCAGCGTGAGCTCGGCGGCGGTGACGTGCGTGCCCTCTTCGAGGCCCTCGACGCTGACCTCGACGTGCTCGGGAATGTGGGTCGCCTCCACCTCGAGCGAGACCGACGTCGCGTCGAGGTTCACGATCGTGCCGGCAGCCGACTCACCGGTGACGGTGACCGGAACGTCGACGAGGATCTTCTCGCCCTTCTTCACCACGAGCAGGTCGATGTGCTCGATGATCTGGCGAACCGGGTCCTTCTGCACGTCCTTGACGAGCGTGAGGTGCGAAGCGCCATCGACGTCGAGCTCGAGCAGCGCGTTCGCGCGGCGGACCAGCAGGGCGACCTGGTGGCCGGGCAGCGCGACGTGGACGGGTGCGGTGCCGTGACCGTAGATGACAGCGGGGATCTTGCCAGCAGCGCGAAGGCGGCGGGCGAAGCCCTTGCCGAAGTTCTCGCGGACCTCGGCAATGACCTTGTGGTCGGGCTCAGTCGACATAATTGCTCCTTGCGGGCGCGAGGCCCGATTGATGTCGGGCCGGTGAACGGCCCAGGTGTGTGGGGTCTGTTTCGACTCGAACGCAAACGCGTGAGGAAAGCCAAGGGCCTCGTTCACCGCGTCGATAACGGATGCTCTCGTCGCCTCGAAAGGCCGACAAGCGGCATCCCTCGCCGAAGTACAAGACCCGAGTCTATCAGGCGCCCCGCTACGATTGAGACGGCCCGCTACCGCCACGGAGGATTCACATGGACTACGGCTTCTGGACGCACGCACTCACCTGGATCATCGGCGGAGTCGCCGCGCTCGGCGCGGTCGGCACGGTGTTGGCCTTCTGGTCGCTTGGACGCCAGGCCTATCGCAACGACTAGAGCGCCCTCTGCGCCTCACATCGTCATACCCGGGCACGTGAGCAGCACGCCATCCGGTGTAACACAAGCGCACCAGACTCTAGGCTGGAACAGACCGACGACAGGAGTTTGAGTGACCGAGCAGGCAGCAAATATCGGCGTGGTGGGGCTCGCGGTGATGGGGTCGAACCTCGCCCGCAACCTCGCATCACGTGAGGGCAACACGGTGGCGGTGTACAACCGCTCCCGGTCGAAGACCGACGAGCTGGTCGCCGACCACCCCGAAGCGGAATTCGTTCCCGCGTTCTCGTACGACGAGTTCGCCGCGAGCCTGCAGAAGCCGCGCACCGCCATCATCATGGTCAAGGCGGGTGGACCAACCGACGCCGTGATCAACTCCCTCGTCGAGGTATTCGAACCCGGCGACATCATCGTCGATGGCGGGAACGCGCTGTTCACCGACACCATCCGCCGCGAGAAGGCCGTACGCGAGACGGGTATCAACTTCGTTGGCGCCGGTATCTCCGGCGGTGAAGAAGGCGCACTGCTGGGCCCGTCGATCATGCCCGGCGGCTCGGATGAGTCGTGGGTGACCCTCGGCCCCATTCTCAAGTCGATCGCCGCTGTCGCCGAGGGCGAGCCCTGTGTCACGCACGTGGGCCACAACGGCGCCGGTCACTTCGTCAAAATGGTGCACAACGGCATCGAGTACGCAGACATGCAGCTCATCGCCGAGGCGTACGACCTCATCCGCCGCGCGACGGGAAAGTCGCCCGCGGAAATCGCGGATGTCTTCGCAGAGTGGAACAGCGGCGAGCTCGACAGCTACTTGATCGAGATCACCGCAGAGGTCCTGCGTCAGACGGATGCCGAGACCGGCAAGCCGCTCGTCGATGTCATCCTCGACCAGGCGGGCGCAAAGGGCACGGGCGCGTGGACGGTGCAGACAGCACTCGACCTCGGGGTTCCGGTGTCAGGCATCGCCGAGGCTGTCTTCGCCCGCTCGCTATCGAGCCACCCTGAACAGCGTGCCGTATCCGGCGGACTGCCGGGCCCGGCCGACGAGCTTTCGGTTGACGATGCAGATGCGTTCATCGAAGACGTTCGCCTGGCTCTCTACGCATCGAAGATCGTCGCATACAGCCAGGGCTTCGACGAGATCCGCGCCGGTGCTGCACAGTACGACTGGCAGATCGATCTGGGTGCGGTGTCGAAGATCTGGCGCGGCGGCTGCATCATCCGTGCGCAGTTCCTGAACCGCATCGCCGATGCGTACGCCGAGACCCCGGACCTTCCCGTCCTGCTCACCGCGCCGTACTTCGTCGAGGCTCTCGGCCGCGCTCAGGCGTCGTGGCGTCGTATCGTGCAGCTCGCTGCTGGCTCGGGCATCCCTGCCCCCGCGTTCGCATCGTCGCTTGCCTACTACGACGGCTTGCGCGCCGAACGGCTCCCCGCGGCTCTCGTGCAGGGTCAGCGTGATTTCTTTGGCGCTCACACCTACAAGCGCATCGACAAGGAAGGCACGTTCCACACACTGTGGTCCGGCGACCGCACCGAGATCGAAGCAGAAGACACGCACTGACCTCATGTGAGGTTCGCAGTAGAAGATGAGCCCCCGTCACTTGGGCGGGTTCTCATCGCTGAGCACAGGGTGCCGCACGACGCCGCAGGTTCAGGGTCAGCGGGTGATATCGGTCACCTTTCCGCGATCCAACCGGAGGCGGCGCTTCGCACGTTTTGCAACCGCCGAATCATGCGTCACGACGATCAGCGTCAGTCCCTCCGCACACAGTGCTTCGAGCACCACCAGGATCTCGTCCCGCATGCTTTCGTCCAGGTTGCCCGTGGGTTCATCCGCGAGCAGAACGCGCGGGCGCTTCACGATCGCTCGCGCAATCGCCACGCGCTGCTGTTGACCGCCGGATAGTTCGCTCGGTCGGTGGTCAGCCCGCTCAGCGAGACCCACGCGATCCAGCGCCTCCGTGACCCGCTGCCGCCGCTCATCACGGTGCAGCGACAACGGCTCGAGCGCCATGTCCACGTTCTCCGCGGCTGTCAGGGTAGGGATCAGGTTGAAACCCTGAAACACGAACCCGATCTCGTCCGCCCGAACGCGGGTGAGCTGTGCGTTGGAGGCGCGTGCGAGGTCGGTGTCACCCAGCATGACCGAGCCGCTCGTCGGGCGGTCGAGCGCACCCAATAGCTGAAGGAAGGTGGACTTACCTCCACCCGTCGGCCCCTGGATGGTGACGAAATCGCCTTGCTCGATCTCAAGATCGACTCCGGCGAGCGCCTTCACCACCCTCGCCTTCTGCTGGTAGGTGCGGGAGACCCCGCTCAGTCGGTAAAGCGCCGCGGGCGCGGCATCCGCTTTCGGATACTCATCTGCAGCGAGCAGGGTCATGTCGTCTTCTCCTGTTTCAGGTGTAGCGAGAGGTGTCGCGGTGGGCGTGTCGGAGTTCATCGCTCAGCCCACCGAACGCAGTGCTTCGGCCGGACTGAGTCGTGCCGCTCGCCACCCGCCGAATACGCCGGCGAGCGCACCGCCTGCGACGGCGATTCCTATGGCCAGCACAATCACGGCCGGAGTGAACGGCGCGCTGAGCACGATGTCGGAGCTGCTCTCGGCGAGAGCCTGACCGAAAGCCCCTCCCCCGGGACCTGACTGTCCGCCCGGCCCTGCGGGCATCTCACTCGCCGTCTGGGCGACCGAGATCGTGGGAGCCAGTGCGTTGATGAGGACGATGCCCACAACGCCCAGAAGCAGACCGAGCGCGCCACCGATCAGGCCCTGTGCTGCGGACTCGCCGGCGACCTGTCCGACCACGCGCGAATTCGACCAGCCGATGGCCTTGAGCGTGCCGAATTCGCGAGTACGGCGTGACACACCCGAGATAGTGAACAGCACCGCCAGCACCAGCGCTACGGCGAGGACGATGATCGACAGCCACGTGCCCAGGTTGGTGATGAGGGCGGATGCCGAAGACAGCGATCCGGACACGGTCGAGGCGAGATCCGACTGCGAGCTGACCGTGGCATCCGGCACCTCGTCCTGGATCGCCTGCTGGACCGTGGCGATCTGGTCAGCGGACTCTGCCTGGACGTAGATAGTCGACACGGCGTCCTCGAGCCCTGCAAGGTTCTGTGCGCTATCGAGAGGAAGGTAAACGTTGGCCGCGGTGTCGGCTTCGTTCGAGGTGGAACCGACGATGCCGACGACCTCGACAGTGGATCCCCCGACGTCGATCGAGTCGCCGACGGAGAGCTCCGCGGTCGACGCGTACGTCGCGTCGACGACAGCGACGAGCTGGCCAGCATCGCTTGCATCCAAGAGTCGACCATCAGTGACCTCGACAGCCGACAACGGGCCCACGGCCGTCGTGGTCGTGTCCACACCCAAGACGGTGAACGAATCGAGATCGAAGGCACTGCCCCCCGCGCCGTCTGGGCCGCCGGTGGGTGGGGCCTGCCCCTCGCCCGGTTCCCCCTGTTGCATCTGCGACCGGTCGGGCATCTCGCCGGAGAAGGTGGTGTTCGTCAGTGACAGGGCAGCAGATGTCGCCGCGACTCCATCTGTGGCGGCCACACTGTCGACGACGCTCGAGCTCAGCGTTCCGCGGAGAAAGTCCGCAGAAAGCCGGGACTGACTGATCGACGTCGTGCCATCGGTTGTCTCGCCAGCCTCGTCGTCGAACTCAAACCGCGGTCCGCCGCCCTCGCCAGGCTCGGCAGTTGCACCTGTCACCGTCAGGTCGGTACCGACCCCGTACACCGACTCGAGTGCCTGGGCTTGGGCATCCTTCACCCCCGCTGACAGGGAATTGACGATGATGACCAGCGCGATGGCGACCGCGAGTCCCGCAGCCACGATCGCTGTCTGTTTCTTGCGTCCGGCGAGTTCTCGCCGGAGATAGGTGCCGTACATACTTCCTCCTGATGGGCGTGAATCGCCGTCAGGCAGACGGTACGAACTCCGATGATGGGAACGCGAAGAACCGGTTATGAGGACCCTATGAATGCTTCTCCTCACGAGGGAAAGCCGATTCACAGGTGCCACATAGACAGCACCATAGAAAGTTCATAGAAACTTGCACAGAATGGCCTTATGACCACCCCCGCTGCGTCCCTCACCCGTGCCGATGGCTCACCCCTGCGCGTTCTCGTCGTCGACGACGAGGCGATGCTGACGGATCTACTATCCATGGCGTTGCGCATGGAGGGATGGGTCGTGAAAACGGCGAGCTCGGGCTTCGAAGCGCTCCAGGCTGCTCGAGAGTTCGCGCCCGACGCGATGGTGCTCGACATCATGATGCCCGACCTCGATGGCATGTCTGTCCTGCACCGGCTGCGCCAATCCGGCGACGATGTGCCCGTGCTCTTTCTCACAGCCAAGGACTCGGTGTCCGACCGTGTCGCGGGCCTGACAGCCGGTGGTGATGACTACGTCACGAAGCCCTTCAGTCTCGAAGAGGTCGTCGCGCGACTGCGGGGCCTCATGCGGCGGGCCGGCACCGCGCAAATGAGCGGCACCGATCACATTCTTCGGGTTGCAGACCTCACGCTGGACGAGGACAGCCACGAAGTCACGCGCGGCCAGACCGAGATCGAGCTGACAGCCACCGAGTTTGAACTGCTGCGGTTTCTCATGCGCAATCAGCGACGGGTGGTCTCGAAGGCACAGATTCTGGATCGCGTGTGGGATTACGACTTCGGCGGCAAGTCCAGCGTCGTAGAGCTGTACATCTCATACCTGCGAAAGAAGATCGATCACGGCAACGAGCCCCTCATCCACACCGTGCGCGGCGTCGGATACATGATCAAGGCGCCGCAGTGATGGCACGCGCGTCGGCGGAGGCTGTTGCCAACCCGCCCGAGACGCGAGGGCGGCCGCCGTGGACGCTACAGCGGCGCTTGATCGTCACAATTGTCTCGATCGTTTCGATGATCCTGGTGTTCGTCGCAATCACGATGAGCGCGATTCTCGGGCAAGTGCTCGAGGGGCGGCTGAACAGCCAGCTCGATGCGACGACGCAACAGACCGCCAGCCGAATTCAGCCCATGCTGTTCACCGGCCAGTCGGCAGCCGAGATCCTGACCCAGATGCCCTCGCAGCCCGGACTCCTGCTGGCGGTCGAGACACCCGTCGGCGGGGCCTCTGCGGCAGTGATGGACGCCGATGGCGTGGTCGTCTCGCTGAACGATGAGCAGATCGACGAGCTGGTGGAAGGTCTCCGCGGCGACGGACCGCTCGTCATCGACATCGAAGGTCTCGACACGTACCGAGTCAAGGGCGTACCGGTCGGCCAATCTGTGGTGTTGGTCGGCCTTTCACGGTCGGACGTGACCGCGACGATGGGACAGATGCTCATCACGATCGGGCTGCTCACGGCCGGCGGGTTGATCCTGCTCGCTGCCGCCACGGCCTGGACGATTCGCGCGGGCCTTGCTCCCTTGCGCTCAGTGGCCGACACCGCAGAGCGTGTGGCTACGCTCCCCCTCGATCAGGGCGAAGTTCGCATCACCGAACGTGTGCCCAGCGAGCAGTCCGACCCCCGCACCGAGATCGGGCGCGTCGGTGCATCCCTCAACGTCCTCCTCGACCATGTGGATGACTCGCTGACCGCGCGCCAGCAGAACGAAGAGCGGATGCGACGATTCGTCGCCGATGCCAGTCACGAGTTGCGGACGCCGCTCGCGTCGATTCGCGGGTACTCCGAACTGTCGTTGCGCGCGCTCACGCATCCGCAGCCGGCCGACCCTTCGTGGGCAACGGAAACGACCATGCAATCACTCGATCGCATTCAGGCACAGTCTCTGCGGATGACGGCGCTCGTCGAAGATCTTCTGCTTCTCGCGCGTCTCGACGAAGGCCAAGAGCTCGTAAACGGCTCTGTCGATCTCACGCGACTCGCCCTCGAAGCCGTCGGTGATGCACGCCCAGCGGGGCCGGACCACACGTGGCATGTCGACGTGCCCGACGAACCCGTCTCCATCACCGGCGACGCAGCGCGGCTCCATCAGGTTGTGGCGAACCTGCTCGCGAACGCGCGCACCCACACGCCCGCTGGCACCACCGTGACGCTCAGCGTCGAGAGCGACGAGAAGGGCGCAACCCTGCGCGTGCACGATGACGGGCCCGGCGTTGATCCGTCGCTTCGCGATGAGCTGTTCGAGCGATTTGCCCGCGCAGACCGATCACGCGCTCGCCAAACCGGTGGGACGGGCCTCGGGCTGTCGATCGTGCGAGCCATCGTGGATGCGCATCACGGGCGCATCCACGTGGACAGCCGCCCCGGCGACACGACCTTCGAAGTCACGCTGCCCGCACAACCGCCGCGCACCGAGGGCGACGGTCCCCGCGCCGAGGACAGCACTCAGTAGCCGCTGAACGCGTCGGTCGTGATCGACGCTGCGCGCTCGAGTGCGGGCGCGAGGTCGGCGATCAATCCCGGCGGCCCCGACGCGTATGCGTGACGGCGCGCGATGTCGGGAACAACCCGCAGCAGCCCCTCGGCGTCCAGCCGCACCCCGTCGGCCCACGTCCATTGCGGCGTGAGGCCGGCGGGTTCGTCGCGCGTGAAAACGACGACACGAACGCCCGCAGCCTCGATCTCGTCTCGAAACGCCAGTTCTGCCGCTTCCGATGCCACATAGACGAGCACGATGTCCCGCTCGTCTCCACTGCGCCGAAGGTGGTTCAGTTGCGATACGAAAGGCGTCACGCCGATGCCTGCCGCGACAAGCAAAATGGGGGCATCCCGGTGGCCCGGCAGCACAAAGTCGCCCCACACCCCGGTCACCGGCAGAGCCGTCCCCGGTTCGACCTGGGCGAGGGCACGCTTGTACGAACTCTGCGATCCCTCTTTGAATGCGACGCGCACGGCCGGCAACTCCTCGGGCGAAGAGACGATCGAAAACTCCCGTCGCGTACCGCGAGCATCGGGATGCCGGTGCGGAACTTCGAGTTCAAGGTACTGCCCCGCGGTGAACCGGAACTCGTGCCGCGCACGAAAAGTCACCTGGGTCACGGTGGGCGTGAGGCGCGCGCGCGAATCCAAGGTCAGTGTCACGGCCGTGCGCACGGCCAGCGCAAATGCGACGGCGTTGCCCACCAGGAGGGCGCGCTCTTGTCCGAGCGAGATCGCCCCGACGTCGATTGGCCAGCCCGCGAGAACGCCGACGACCGCGGCAACCACGAGTTGCTGCCAGCGTCGAGGCGGCAGCGTCAGCGGCTCGGAGAGCATGAACGCTCCCAGGAACAGGAACGGCGACGACCAGAGCATCGCGGGAATGATCGTGCCGAGCTCGACGTCGAGTCCGGCCGCCTGATACTGCAGCACCGTTCTCACAGTCGCCACGACCACCGCGATGGCGAGGAACAGCGATACCACTCGTATCTTCTCCGTGCGCCACAACACGGCAAGTCCGAACGCGATGACAGGGACGGCGAGGGCTGGCGTGCCCACCCACCACGAGGTGGCACCCAGAGCTGGCCACAAGATGGAGAGCAACGTCAGCACGGTCGCCCCGACCGCCGCCGGGTTGAAGATGTGGCGACCGCGCCAGGCCAAGAGATACTTCGAAGCGGATGCCGCCACCGCAGCGATCGCGATACCCACCAGCGCGACAACATCGAGAGTCGGGCGCAGGATGAACAGCAGAATGTGGGCGGTGATGAGCGACGACTCGATGCGCCACGGCAAGCCGAGAAGACGCTGAGACGCGGCATCCACCCCCGCGCACACGGCGCACAGCACCGCCAAAGTCACAACCAGTTCGAGCGGTTCAGGTACGACCAAACCCGCGAACGAGAGCAGGAAGGCGATCACTGCAAGAGAGGCGAGAAGTGTGTAGACCAGGCGGTACATCGACACTCGGCCGAGCAGTCCGAACACGCGCGACCAGAGTGCTGTCAGTGTGCTCAGCATCAGATGTTTCTCCGCACGCTCATCGACGCAAGCGGTCGAGAAGATCCGAGGGTCGAGGCATGCGTGTGGGTCACCCTCCCACGCTAGCGCTGGATGAATGCGTCAGGCCCGAATGAAGAGTTCGGCATCACACCCGGGCGACCACTGAAGACGCCCGTCCGTCAGCATCCTCACCCACGAAATCCCCCACTCGTGGGCGAGTGCCGGCCCGCCGTCGAAGAACAGCGCCGTCGCGGCCCCGTCCGCGTGCATCGCGTCGCGGCCCATCGCCCATGTAGCTGCCACTTTATCCACCGGCTCACCCGTGCGTGCATCAAGAACGTGATGCAAGCCGTGACCCCACGCGCGGCGGTTCACCGCGGACGCGCACAGCGCGGCATCCGCTACCGTCCACACTCCGATCGCGCGCCCGGCGTCATACGGATGCTCGAGAGCGATGCGCTCGGCGCACCCACGAACGCGCACGTCGCCACTGGCGTCGACAGTGACCGCGCCCGGATGCCGCGCAAGCGCAGCACTGACGAGATCAACCAGGCGACCCTTGCCGAGGGCGCCCACGTCGACGCTCACGGGCTGAGTCGCTCGAAGCACTCCGTCGCACCACGACAGCAGATTGCCCCAATCATGCGGTGCCGGTATTGCTCCCCTGTCGACAAAGGACAGCACCGCGTCGTACCCGCGGCGAGCGATACTCTCACCGACGAGCGGATTCACCGCCCCGTTCGTCGCGGCCGACAGCGCTGTGTAAGCCGTGAACATCGCGTCGACGTCCTCCCCGGCACGCAACTGCCCGGCGGCGCGCGAGAGAGCCGAGACGACCGAGTCGTCGCGGAAGCGAGACCACGTCAGGTCGAAGTCGTCGATGAGCGCCAGGATGTGCGCGCGGTTACTGTCAGAGACCCGAACATCACTGTCGATCGTCCAGCGGGTTCCGATCGCGTCGAAGACCCATGTGTTCTCAGCTCGAGTTACCAGACCTCTGCGCTCACTGCGCCGCGTCGGACTTGATGGCCTCGATCGCCTGGTTGAAGCCCGCGCTGGTCAGGGATGAACCGGCGACCCGACTCACCGAGAGTTCGTCGATGTCTTGCCCGACCACGACGTCGGCGATCCCGCCGATGAACTCCGCCTGGTACTGCTCGGACTCGCGCTTCTGCGGGTCCCCCGTGACAGCGACGTCGGTGACCACGTCGTCGACGAGCGTCACCGTCACCTCGATCGTCTCGACGGATTCGGGTGTCGCGTACGAGCCCTCCGCCGTGTACGTGCCGTCAACGTACGAACCGCTCCCCGAGCTCGTCGAATCCGACGTGCTCGACCCTGTGTCCGTCCCCACCGACTCGGTTGAACTGTCGGTGGCCCCGCACCCCGCGAGCACGGCAACTCCCGCAATGGCAGCGAACGCCGCGGCAGTCCGCGCGGTCACGCGGCCCCGTCGAACATGCTGGTGACCGAGCCATCTTGGAAGACCTCTTCGATGGCGCGTGCGAGAAGGGGTGCGATCGGCAGGATCGTCAGCGCCGGGAAGCGCTTCTCGTCGGGAATCGGCACGCTGTCGGTCACGACGACCTCGTCGATCGCCTCGCTCTGCAAACGCTCGGCAGCCGGGTGGCTGAAGATCGCGTGGGTGGCGGCGACGATGACCCGCTTGGCGCCGTTCTTCTTGAGCGCTTCGGCCGCCTTCACAATCGTTCCGCCCGTGTCGATCATGTCGTCGACGAGCAGACATACACGACCGTCGACGTCACCGACGATCTCGTTGACGGTGATCTGGTTGGCCACGTTCGGGTCGCGCCGCTTGTGGATGATCGCCAGCGGTGCTCCGAGGCTGTCCGACCAGGTGTCGGCCACTCGGACGCGACCGGTGTCGGGCGACACCACGGTGAGAGCCGCCCGGTCGTCCGCGCTGAGCGTGCGCTGGAAGTACTCCAACAGCACGGGCTTGGCAAAAAGGTGGTCCACGGGGCCGTCGAAGAATCCCTGGATCTGCGCAGCGTGCAGATCGACGCTCATGACCCGGTCTGCACCGGCGGTCTTCAGCAGATCAGCAACCAGGCGGGCGCTGATCGGCTCACGACCACGGCCCTTCTTGTCCTGCCGGGAATACGGGTAGTAGGGCGCCACGACCGTGATTCGCTTCGCCGACGCGCGCTTGGCGGCATCGAGCATGATCAGTGTCTCCATGAGCCACTCGTTGACGGGGGGCCCGAAGCTCTGGATCAGAAACAGGTCGCACCCGCGGATCGAAACCTCGAAGCGCGTCAGAATCTCGCCCGACGCGAAGGTGCGGTATTCCGTGGGGACGAGTTCGGTGCCGAGCGCGTTCGCTACCTCAGAAGCGAGCTCAGGGTGCGAGCTTCCGCGTGCGACAACGAGCCGCTTCTTCGTCTTGGCCTCGAGGCCAGGAGCGATGTCGTTGTCGCGATCGAGGTCAACGGTCTTCTTCTTCTTGCGCGCCATCGTCCGCTTTCTGTGCGGACCGAGCCTTGGCTACGGCTGCTGCCGCCCCGGTTCCCGGTCTGTTCTGCTCGACCCACCCCTCGACGTTTCGCTGAGGAGCCACGCTGATGGCCAACGCACCAGGGGGGACATCTTTACGGATGACCGCCCCCGCGCCGGTCTTCGCGCCGTCACCAATCCTAACGGGAGCAACGAACACGTTGTGGGATCCCGAGTGCACCTCGTCCCCGATCACAGTGCGGTGCTTGGTCACGTCGTCGTAGTTCGCGGTGATCGCACCGGCTCCGAGATTCACGCCGGTGCCGATGGTCGTGTCTCCGATGTACGACAAGTGCGGCACCTTACTGCGCTCGCCGATCACCGAGTTCTTGGTTTCGACGAACGTCCCGATCTTGCCCGCGGCACCCAATTCGGTTCCCGGTCGCAGGTAGGCGAACGGCCCGACCGTGGCGCCCGCCCCGATGACGGCGAGCGTGGCGTCCGTGCGTCGAACGGTGGCGCCTTCGCCGACTTCACAGTCGACCAGGCTCGTGTCGGGGCCGATGATTGCGCCGGATGCCACGGTGGTAGCACGCAGAATGTGGCTACCCGGCAACACCGTCACGTCTGCGGCGAGGCTCGCGTCCGCATCGATCCACGTCGTCGCCGGATCGAGAATCGTGGCTCCCTCGAGCTGCCAGTGACGCACAATGCGCGCGTTGAGGATGCGTGCGGCCTCAGCCAACTGGACGCGATCGTTGACGCCGAGCGCCGTCGATGCATCGGGCGCGAGCGTCGCACTCACCGTCAGCGATGCCTCACGCATCAGCCCGACGACATCGGTGAGGTACATCTCACCCTGTGCGTTGTTCGTGCCCACTTGTGCCAAGTGCGCGCGCAGAGCGGGCGCGTGGAAGACGTAGACGCCCGCGTTGATTTCGCGAACAGCAGCCTCGTCTGGTGTGGCATCCTTCTGTTCGACAATGCGGGAAACGGATCCATCCTCGCCCCGAACCACCCGGCCATATCCGGTCGCGTCGTCGAGCAGCGCGCTGAGGAGCGTCGCTCCGGCCGCCGTCTGTCGATGCGTGGCGAGGAGATCGTGCAGTGCATCAGTCTCGAGCAGGGGGACGTCTCCACTGAGCACCAGTACGTCGCCCTCGAATGCGCCGAGGGCGTCGAGGGCGACCTGGACGGCGCGACCGGTGCCGGGGATGTCATCCTGATCCACCACGCGGGCGTCGGGCACCGCTGCGACAACCGACGCCGCCACGAGATCGCGCTCGTGACGCACGACCACGGTGATGCTCTCGGGCGAAAGTTCGCCTGCGGTGGCGAGCACATGGCCGATCAGCGGTCGTCCGCCGATCTGATGCAGCATCTTCGGCAACGTCGACTTCATGCGCGTGCCCTGTCCGGCAGCGAGGACAATCACGGCAAGCGGCGTACCAGTCATGCTCCGCCGCCAGGACTCGAACCTAGACTTCACAGCTCCAAAGGCTGTCGTGCTGCCATTACACTACGGCGGACCGCCACCGAACGGTGACCGCCTCTTAGTCTGCCAGATCCCACCGGGGTCCCCGTGACGCGGCCGCCATGCCAACGCCGATAATGGACGCATGCGGCCAGAAGCAGACGAAGTCGACCGGATCGTCGAGGCGTGGGGTTCCCAGCGCCCCGACCTCGACTTCTCGCCCCTGGGGGTGTTGTCTCGCGTCGACCGGCTGTCACGGCACCTCGATCGCGCACGTCGCGACGCGTTCCGCCGGAGCGAACTCGAGCCCTGGGAGTGGGACGTCCTGTCCGCGCTTCGCCGCGCGGGCGAGCCGTTTCAGCTCAGCCCGAAACAGTTGCTGCAGCAGACGCTCGTCTCCAGCGGCACCATGACCAACCGCATCGACCGTCTCGTGGGACGCCGTTTGGTGCGGCGCGAAGCCGACCCGGGTGACGGCCGCAGCGTCCTGGTGACGATGACCGACGAGGGTCGCACGCGGGTGGATGCCGCCATCACCCGGCTCGTCGATGCTGAGGCACTCATCCTCGATGCCCTCTCTCGGGCCGAGAGTGAACGACTTGCGGCGCTGCTGCGCAAGCTGAGCGTCGGCTTCGACGCCTGAGCATCACGGCTCAGCGGCTCAGCCCACCTGCTCCCCCACCACGAACCAGCGTTCTTCCACGCCGTCACGCTCAGATTCGAGCTCGCCGATGCGCGCCATCTCGGCACCGAGTCCGACGTAGTCGGACTGATCATGATCTGCCAGCGCGATGCGCGCCGCGGCGATCTGCTGTTCGAGCTTCTCCAGTCGTCGCTCCAAGGATGCGAGCTCTTTCTGCGCCGCGCGCAAATCGGCGCCGGCAAGAGTGGACGTCGACCGCGGACCAGGTGACGCATCGTCGCGCGGCGGCGCAGCATCGGCTGACCGTTCACGCTCTCGGAGGCGCAGATACTCGTCGACGCCACCGGGGAGATGACGGACGTGTCCTGACAGGATGGCGAACTGTTGGTCGGTGACCCGCTCGAGGAAGTATCTGTCGTGCGAGACCACCAAGAGTGTGCCGGGCCACGTGTCGAGCAGGTCTTCCATCGCGGCGAGCATGTCGGTGTCGAGGTCGTTCGTGGGCTCATCGAGAATCAGGACGTTGGGCTGCTCGAGCAGGATCAGCAGCAGTTGCAGCCGTCGCTTCTGCCCGCCGGACAGATCCTTCACGGGCGTCGACAGTTGCGCCGCCGAAAATCCCATCCGTTCGAGTAGCTGCCCCGGGGTCAGCTCGGCCGCCTTGCTCCCCGCGCCGAACGTGTACGTGGTGCGAAGACCCGCGATTACGACGCGTACGGGGTCGTTCAGGTGCTCCTCGAGCTCGTCGAGGCGCTGTGTCAGGGTGGCGATCTTTACCGTCTTCCCGCGCTTGATGCGCCCCGTGGTCGGCGCCACCTCGCCCGAGATCAGCCCGAGAAGGGTCGACTTTCCTGCTCCGTTGACACCGAGAATCCCGGTGCGCTCTCCCGGTGCAACACGCCACTCGAAGGGCGAGAGCACCTGACGCTCGCCGTAGCTCACCCCGGTATCGAGGAGGTCGACGACGTCCTTGCCCAGTCGTGAAACAGCGAGTGACTGCAACGAGACTGCGTCGCGGATCTCGGGGACATCTGCGATGAGTTCGTTCGCGGCGTCGATTCGGAACTTGGGTTTCGACGTGCGTGCGGGGGCGCCACGACGCAGCCACGCGAGTTCTTTGCGTGCGAGGTTCTGACGACGCTGCTCGACGACGGCGGCTTGGCGATCGCGCTCCACCCGTTGCAGGATGTACGCCGCATAGCCCCCGTCGAAGGGCTCGACGATACGGTCGTGGACCTCCCACGTCTTGGTGCACACTTCGTCGAGGAACCACCGGTCGTGAGTCACGACGAGCAGGCCACCGCTGGAAGGCGACCACCGCCGCTTGAGATGGTCGGCCAGCCACGCGATCGCCTCGACGTCGAGGTGGTTCGTGGGCTCGTCGAGGAACACGACATCGTGATCCTCAACGAGGAGGGCCGCCAGGGCGACACGTCGTCGCTGGCCACCGGAGAGTCCCGTGACCGGACCCTCCCAGGGAATGTCGGCGAGGAGTCCTGAGATCACGTCGCGCGTACGTGCGTCGCCCGCCCATTCGTGCTCGTCACGGTCTCCGACGACGCTCGCTGCGACGGTGCGGGTGTCGTCGAGGGTGTCCTGTTGGTCGAGCACGCCGACCCGCACTCCCCCGCGGACTGTCACCCGCCCGGAATCGGGCGCGAGTCGACCGGCGAGCATAGCCATGAGGCTGGACTTGCCGTCGCCGTTGCGGCCGACGATTCCGATGCGATCTCCCTCGTCAATGCCGAGGGAAACGCCGTCGAAGACGACCTTGGTGGGGAACTCGAGGTGAAGCGCTTCCGCGCCGAGAAGATGTGCCATGTTCCCTCCAGGCTAGGCGAGGGCGTGCGCACTCGCGCACGCCCTCGCCTGTGCACGGGTCAGAGGCCCTGTTCCTCCAACCATGCCGCGGCGATGTCGGCGGACGACATCTGCTCCTCGGTGCTCTGGACGTTGAGCGCAACCAGACCTTCCGGTGTCAGCGCCGCGCTCACGGGGTTGATGACATCAGCGATCTCATCGGCGATGTCGGCATTCACGACCGGCACCACATTCGAGGCGAGGAACAGCCCTTCGGGGTCTTCAAGCACCACGAGGCCTGAGGTCTCGATGCGCGGGTCGGCCGTGTAGATGTTCGCGAGATTGACCGTGCCAGCGACCAGGTCTTCGAACGTGGTGTCACCCGTGGCCTGGAATCCAACCTCGATCCCGTAGACGCTGAGCAGCCCTTCGGGGCCGTACTCCCGCGCCTCCAGCTCGGGCGGTCCGCCGAGAACCAACTCCTCGCTGACGTTCGCGAGATCGGCGATCGTGGTCAAGGAGTTCGCCTCGGCGAACTCTGCCGTCACGGTGTACGAGTCCTGATCGCTCGCGCTGGACACATCGAGCACCGTAATGCCATCGGGCAGCGCATCCGCAAGAGCCGCGTTGACATCTTCCGCAGATCGGGCGTCAGTCTCGGGGTCGAAGTACTGCAGCAGGTTTCCGGTGTACTCGGGGAACAGCGTGATGTCGCCGCTCTCGATCGAGGGCATGTAGGCGTCGCGCTGACCGATCTGGAACTGGCGCTCGACGTCGAAGCCGGCGTTCTCCAGCGCTTGCGCGTAGATCTCGGCGATGATCTCGTTCGAGTAGTAGGCCTGTGAGCCAACGACGATCGTGTCGGTCGTCGTCGAGGAATCGCCGTCGTCAGGCTCGCTCTCCAGCGGGTTGCTGGACGCGCATCCTGCTAACGCAAGGCTCGCACCAGCGAGGATCGCGGCGGTCCGGACGAGGCGAAGTCGTGAGTGTCGTGCTGTGGACATGGTGACTGCTTCCTTTCTTGAGGGACGTAACTAACGCGTGGTGGAAACGATGTCGGCCGGGGTGACGCGCACTCCGCGCGGCACCGCGGCATGCTGGGCAAGGGCGAGAAGAGCGTCGAGAACGAGAGCAAGCGCGGCAACCAACAGCGCACCTCCGAGCACCTGATCGAATCGCTGGAGCGGAATGCCCTGGATGATGGGCCAGCCGAGTCCGCCCAGATTCACGTAGGCCGCGATCGTCACCGTCGACACGACCTGAAGGGTGGCCGATCTCAGCCCGCCAATCAGGAGCGGCAGCCCCAGGGGCACTTCGACTTTGAAGAGGATCTGCCACTCGGTCATGCCCATGGCCCGCGCCGCGTCGACGACGCGGCGGTCGATCGCTTCGAACCCCGAGTAGGCACCGGCCAACAGGGACGGGATCGCAAGGACGACGAAAGTGACGAACGCCGCCTCGGGCTTGTGGAGAACCCCGAACACGAGCACGAGAAGTATGAGCAGACCGAACGCGGGAATCGCGCGTGCCGCCCCGGAGAGGGCCACGGCCGCCTCGCGCCCGCGGCCGGTGTGACCGATCCACCAGCCGAGCGGGATCGCGACGACCGCAGCGATGACCACGGAGACGACCGTGTAAAACAGTTGCTGCGCGAGCAGGATCTGCAGCGAGTACGGACCTTGCAGTCGCTCGGGTGAGAACAGCCAGGCGAAGGCCTCCGCGATCAGGTTCATCGCTGCACCCCCGCGGGGCTTGCGGCGGTCGCGACCTGGTCAGGTCCCGACACCCCGGCCGCGTCCCCCCGAGCACCTCTCGCGTCAGGCGAACCCTTTGCCGTCGCAACGCCGGGCGTGGTCTTGCGCGTCCAGGGGAGCACAATCCGCGAGAGAAGAACCAACAGCGCGTCGAGGATCAACGCAATAACCACGACCGCAATAATCCCGGCCAGGACCTCCGCGATGATGCGGCGCTGCAGACCATTCGTGAACAGGTAACCCAGGTTGGTCACGCCCACCAAGATGCCTACCGTCGCAAGCGAGATCGTGCTCACGGTGGCTACGCGGAGCCCGGCGAGAATGACCGGTCCCGCCAAGGGAAGATCAACACGCCAGAATCGACGCGTTGAACCGAACCCCATCGCTGTGGCCGACTGTCGCACAGACTCGTCAACGGAATCGAGTCCGTCAGCCACCGAACGGACGAGGATCGCCACCACGTAGATCGTGAGCGCGACGATCAGGTTGAGTTCGCTCGTCACCCGATACCCCACCAGCGTGGGAAGCAGAATCAACAGCGCGAGGGAAGGGATGGTGTAGAGCAGCCCCGTAATGGTGATCACCCATCCGCGCAAGAGCCGGTAGCGCCACGCCACCCAGCCCAACGGCACCGAGAGCACCAGGCCCACGAGCACTGCGATCACGCTCTGCCGCAGGTGATCAGCGGAGAGTGTGAGGATCAGCCCGAGGTTGTCGAAGATCCACTGCACGTCACGTGCCGTCCTTCACCAGCATCCCGCGCACACGCCCCTCGGCATCGACGACCGCGTCGCCATGCGGTGTGGATCGCAGCGCCAGCGCACGTTTGCCGTCCTGTGCTCCGATGAACTTGGCCACGAAATCGTTCGCCGGCGCCTCGATGATCTCGTCGGGCGTACCCGACTGTGCGATCTGCGCCCCGCGTTGCAGGATGACCACCTGGTCGCCGAGAAGGAACGCTTCGTCGATGTCGTGTGTGACGAAGACGATCGTCTTTCCGATCTCGCGCTGCAGACGCAGCAATTCTTCCTGCAGTTCGGCGCGCACGATCGGGTCGACGGCACCGAACGGTTCGTCCATCAACAGGATGTTGGGGTCTGCGGCCAGTCCCCGAGCCACGCCGACGCGTTGCTGTTGCCCACCGGAAAGCTGGTGCGGGTACTTGCCCGCCATCGCGGCATCCAACCCCACCGTCTCCATCAGCTCGAGCGCCCGGTTGCGTGCCTCGCGCCGCGACGTCCCTCGCAACACGGGGACGGTCGCCACGTTGTCGAGCACGGTGAAGTGCGGAAGAAGCCCCGAATTCTGCATGACATAGCCGATGCTGCGGCGCAGTGCGACGGGCTCGCGTGTGGCGATGTCGTCGCCGTCGATGCGGATCACACCCGACGTCGCATCCACCATGCGGTTGATCATTCGCAACAACGTGGTCTTGCCGCACCCCGACGACCCAACGAGCACCGTGGTCTTATGCGCGGGCATGACCAGGCTGAAGTCCGATACCGCGGCGGTGCCGTCCGGGAATTTCTTATCTACGTGTTCGAACTCGATCATGTGGTCCACCCCCACTGGGTCGAATTCGAGCGTATCGGACGCCTGCGACCCTGGAGCCGGACGGCCGAAGTGTGCTAAGCGAGCACGCGCGCTCCGTGCACAGGCCCGTGCACGTGCAGTGCTGCGTACCCCGACGCAGCCAACGAGATCTGCAGATCCAGGGCCGCATCGCGATCCTCCGCGAGGAAGGCGATGGTCGGCCCAGAGCCCGACACGATGCCAGCCAGCGCACCGGATCGCTCGCCCAACTCGATCGTGGTCCGCAGCTCGGGACGCAAGGCGAGCGCTGCTACTTGCAGGTCGTTGCGCATATGCTCGGCGAGCGCGCGTGCATCCCCCGCGCGGAGAGCGTGCAGGACGCCGGGTTCGACATCGCGAATGTCTTCCCGCCCCTCGGGCGCCAGACCGTCGTCACGCTGTGCATCCAGATGGCCGTATACCTCGGGAGTTGACAAGCCGTCTCCGGTGGTCACGATGACCCATTCGAACCTGCCCTGCGCCAGAGCCGGGCGCAGCTCGTCGCCGCGTCCGGTGCCTATGGCGGTTCCCCCCATCAGCGCGAAGGGCACGTCGGCGCCGAGCTTCGCGCCCATCGCCAGCAGACGGGCTGTACCCAGGTCAGCGCCTAAGAGCGCATCTACCGCCACGAGGGCGGCGGCGGCATCCGCAGATCCTCCGCCCATTCCGCCCGCGACGGGAACGTTCTTGACGATGTCGAGGTGCACCCCGCCGCGGTAGCCCACTTCGCGCGCGACCATCCGTGCCGCGCGAACGGCGAGGTTCCGGTCATCGCACGGAACTGTGGAGACATCGACACTGCCCGAGACGGCGATCGTGAACGCATCGGATGGCTCTGCCCACACGTCTTCGTACAGTGAGACCGCCTGGTAGGCCGAGGCGACATCGTGGTAGCCGTCGTCCCCGAGCGGACCGACCTCGAAGAAGAGGTTCAGCTTGCCGGGAGCACGAACGTGCACGCCCGTGGTGGGCATCGCCTGGCTCATGACGGATCCGAGTCCGCCCAGAGGCCGACGTCGATACCGTCCGACAGCGCGTCGATGCGAGAGAGCTCATCGTCGGTGAATGGTGCTCCCTGGAGGGCCGAGACGTTCTCGTCGATCTGCTCAGGGCGCGAGGCGCCGATCAGCGCCGAGGCCACGACGCTGTCACGGAGCACCCACTGCAATGCCATCTGCGCCAGGCTCTGACCGCGCTGTGCCGCCACGTCGTTCAGGCCCTGCACGCGCTCGCGCCCACGCGGCGTGAGGCGCTTGCCGGGCATCGACCATCGCTGCTGCGCGCGCTGAGCATCACCGTCGCCCAGGTACTTGTCGGTCAGCAGGCCCTGAGCGAGGGGCGTGAACACGATCGCCCCCATCTCTTCCGTCCGCAGCGTGTCCGTGAGTCCGTCTTCGATCCAACGGTTGGCTATCGAGTACGACGGCTGGTGGATCACCAGCGGTGTGCCCATCGTGCGCGCGATCTCCGCAGCTTTCGCGGACTGCTCTGCTGTGTACGACGAGATACCGACATACAGGGCCTTGCCCTGCCGTACGAGCGTGTCGAGTGCGCCGATCGTCTCTTCCAGCGGGACATCGGGATCGAAGCGATGCGAGTAGAAGATATCGACATAGTCGACACTCATGTTCCGCAGCGAACGCTCTGCGCTGGCAATCACGTACTTTCGCGATCCGCCGTTGCCGTACGGACCGTGCCACATGTCGTAGCCGGCCTTCGACGACAGGATGAGCTCGTCGCGATAGGGCGCGAAGTCTTCACGCATCATGCGGCCGAAGTTGATCTCGGCTGATCCATACGGCGGGCCGTAATTGTTCGCCAAGTCGAAATGGGTGATGCCCCGGTCGAATGCGTGGCGCAGCAGCGCGCGCTGATTGTCGAACGGAATGTTGTCGCCGAAGTTCCACCACAGGCCGAGCGAAATGGGCGGGAGAGTCAGCCCCGACCCGCCCACGCGGCGATACTCTGAGCCGTCGTAACGGTCGGACGCAGCGGAATAGGGACGGTTGAGGTCGCCCCCGCGAGAGAGGTAGCGCGATTCGTCGGTCACCCGTTCAGGCTAGCGCGCACCCGCATAGCAGGACCGCCGCGGCCACCTATCCGAGCGCTCGGGCGATGCGCACGAAGTCGTCGATCGAGAGCTCTTCGCCGCGTGCGGTCGGTGCGACGCCCGCAGATTCCAGAATCTCGGATGCTTCGCCCGCCGTGCCACCCAGAGTGGCTGCCAGCGCCTGGCGCAGCATTTTGCGACGTTGCTGGAACGCCGCATCGATGATGCGGAAGGTCGCGCGACGTTCCTCTTCACTCCCCCGCGGCTGAGCGTCGCGCTCGAACGCGACGAGGACGCTGTCGACATTGGGCACGGGCCAGAACACCTGCCGCGACACTGTCCCTGCCAGCCGCCAGGGTCCGTACCACGCCGCCTTCGCACTTGGCGCTCCGTACGTCTTGGACCCGGGAGGAGCAGCCAACCTCTCCCCCACTTCGGATTGCACCATCACGACACCGCGCTGGAGGTTGTCGAATGTTTCAAGGAAGTGAAGCAACACGGGAACGGAGACGTTGTACGGCAGGTTTGCCACCAGAACGGTGGGATCGCCGGGAAGCTCGGTCACCCGCAGAGCGTCGGCGTCGACGACAGTGAGCGCACCGGGGGCGACGCCGTGCCCTGCGGCCGTAGCTGCCAGCCGGGCCGCAAGACGATGATCGATCTCGACGGCCGTGACGAGAGCACCGGTCTCCAGAATCGCGAGTGTGAGCGAGCCCAGCCCCGGGCCTACCTCGACGACGCGTTCGCCCTCGACGACACGAGCGACATGAACGATCTTGCGCACCGTGTTGGCATCCACCACGAAGTTCTGCCCGAGCTTCTTCGTCGGCGTGACGTCGAGTTCGGCGGCAAGTGCGCGAATCTCCGCGGCACCGAGAAGCTGTACGGGCATGCTTTCACTGTATTCCAGCGCACGGATGATACGCGCAGCGCTGTGATCGCGTCGCACCGCCCAAAGAGACTCACAGAGCGCTAACGTGACGATCATGAATTCCAGCAGTGCGGTGCCCGCGGACGCGTTCTCTCTGAGAAGCCCGTACGGAAAGCGAGCTATTGCGCTCGCCGTCGCGGCCGCGGTGGGCGGCTTCCTGTTCGGTTTCGACTCTTCGGTGATCAACGGAGCCGTCGAATCGATCCAGGGTGACTTCGCCCTCAACGACTTCGTCACCGGGCTTGTCGTCGCGGTCGCCCTCCTGGGGTGCGCGGCGGGCGCCATGATCGCGGGAAGCCTCGCCGACAAGTGGGGCCGCCTGCGGGTGATGTTCCTCGGCGCGATCCTGTTCTTCGTGAACTCGATCGGCGCCGCATACGCGTTCAGCGTCTGGGATCTCGCACTGTGGCGCGTCGTGGGCGGTTTGGGCATCGGCATCGCATCCGTGATCGCCCCGGCATACATCGCCGAAGTCGCACCGCGCCAGATCCGCGGCGGTCTCGCCTCGCTCCAGCAGCTCGCGATCACCCTCGGTATCTTCGCGGCGCTGCTCAGCGACTTCTGGCTCGAGGCCGCGGCCGGGGGCGCGGACAACGTGCTGTGGTGGGGCTTGGAAGCGTGGCGTTGGATGTTCCTCGTGGGTGTCGTGCCCGCCGTGGTCTACGGCGTCCTGGCCTTCACTCTCCCCGAGTCGCCCCGCTATCTCATTGCCAAGGGGCGCAGCGACGAAGCGCGCACCATCATCACCCGACTCGTCCCCGCCGTCGATCTCGACAAGACGATGAACGAGCTCGTCAACGCCATCGAGACAGACCGTAAGCTCGCGGGAGTCTCGCTGCGAGGTAAGGCACTCGGACTTCAGCCGATCGTCTGGATCGGCATCATCCTGTCGGTGTTCCAGCAGTTCGTCGGCATCAATGTGATCTTCTACTACTCCACGAGCCTGTGGAACTCGGTCGGCCTGACGAATGCTCCGCTGATCAGCGTGGTCACGAGTGTGACGAACGTGCTCGTGACGCTGGTGGCGATCTTCCTTGTGGACCGCGTCGGACGCAAGCCCATCCTGCTCACCGGCTCGGTGATCATGACACTTTCGCTGGGTGCGATGGCGCTGTCGTTCGCGTTTGCTGAAGGATCGGGCGATTCCCTCGTACTGCCCGGTGTGTGGGCGCCGATCGCGATCGTCGCAGCCAACCTCTTCGTGATCGGATTCGGCGCGTCGTGGGGCCCCCTGGTGTGGGTGCTGCTCGGCGAGATCTTCCCCAGCCGCATCCGCGCGAAGGCGCTGGGCGTGGCCGCCGGTGCGCAGTGGCTCGCGAACTTCACGATCACCATGACCTTCCCGGTGATGTCGAACTGGTCGCTGCCGATCACCTACGGAATGTATGCGCTGTTCGCGGGACTGTCGTTCGTGTTCGTCCTGCTACGCATCCCCGAAACCAAGGGCATGGAACTCGAGCAGACCGAGACGCTGTTCGCTCGGCCGGCGAAGGGCTGACCCACTTCTGGCATCCTTGTGAGGGCGTGCTGTGACCGCGGTGCGCTCGAAGAGGAGGCGGCGTGCGCACGACGATCGAGACCATCAGCCGAACGGCTGAGCGCGGCGAGCGTTTCACGATGGTCACCGCCTATGACTACACCAGTGCTCGCATTGTCGATCGGTCGAACGTCTCGGCGATTCTGGTGGGCGACTCACTGGGCATGGTGGTCCAGGGCCATGACTCGACTCTTCCGGTGACGCTCGACGAGATGATCTACCACACGCGCGCCGTGATGCGCGGAGCCGAGCACCCTCTGGTGGTCGCTGATCTGCCGTTCGGCAGCTACGCGATCGAAGAGGATGCCGTGCGCGCGGCCACCCGTTTGATGGCCGAAGGCGGGTGCCAATCGGTCAAGCTCGAAGGCGGCACAGCGGTCGCGGAGACCGTGCGTCGCCTCGTGTCCCTGGGCATTCCGGTGATGGGTCATTTGGGATTCACTCCCCAGTCGGTGCACGCGATCGGCCTGCGGGTGCAGGGCCGTGGCGCCCTACAGGCGCGACGGTTGTTGGACGACGCCCTCGCTCTGCAAGAGGCTGGCGCGTGGGCGATCGTCCTCGAGTTGGTTCCCGCAGAGTTGGCCCAGGCGATCACGGATCGCTTGGAGATCCCCACCATCGGCATCGGAGCCGGCCCCGGGTGCACCGGTCAGGTTCAGGTGTGGCATGACATCCTCGGGCTCTACGACGAGTTCGTTCCCCGGCACGCTCGGCAGTACCGCACCTTCGCAGCAGATGCGGCAGCGGCCTTGGACGAATACACCGAGCACGTCCGCACCGGCGCATTTCCCGGGCCTGAGCACGCATCGTCGTGGGACGCCGCTGCCGTGGCCCTCGCGTTGAGCGAGCCGGAGTGAGCGCACCGGCATCCTCGCTTACGGGCCGCACGGCACTCGTAACGGGCGGGCGCAACGGGATTGGACGAGCCATCGTCGACGCGCTGCGCGCCCGCGGAGCGCACGTACTCATCGGCGGACGCGACGCGGAAGCCCTTGCGGACCGCGCGGCAGAACTCGGGCCGGGGGTCTCGGCCTTCGCCGCGGACGTCACCGATGCCGATGCGATAGACCTCGCGTTTCGCCGAGCGCGGGACCAGGGCCATGTCCCCGACGTCTTGGTCAACAATGTCGGCGTGCGGGATCGTCGAGGCATCGCTGATCTCGACACTGAGGCCTTCGCGCGCCTCGTCCATGCGGATCTCACGTCGGTCTACGACGTGACGCGCGGTTTTCTCCGCGGGGCTACCGCAGCGGGGGTCACCCCACGCACCATCGTGACCGTCTCCTCGGTCGCTGCGCTGCGCGGACGCGCCGGGGACGTCGGATATGCGGCGGCGAAGGCCGGAATCGACGGAATGACACGCTCCCTCGCCGCAGAACTCGGACCGCAAGGATGCCGGGTGAACTCCGTGGCGCCCGGGACGATCGTCACCGAATCCAACGCCGATCTCCTCACGGATGCACGCATCAACGACGTCGTACGCACGCGTACCGCTCTGGGGCGCTGGGGCCAGCCGGAAGAGGTCGCGTCGACCGTGGCGTTCCTCGCCGGCGACGAGTCGTCCTTCATCACCGGCCAAACCATCGTCGTCGACGGTGGCCTCTCGGTACTGTTCTGATGCTCGACGCGATCGATCAGCGGTCACGATATCGCGTGTTCCGGCGGCCCGACTGGGCCCTGCGGGCACCCGATGCGCACATGCCCTTGCGCCCCGACGAGATCGAACGACTCCGCGGCCTCGGCGACCGGCTCGACGTCGAGGAGGTCGCCGACATTTACCTGCCCGTCAGTCGCCTGCTCAGTCTGCACGCGGCCTCGCTTCAGAACCTCGGAAGCGCGACGGATGCGTTCCTGAATCGTGCCGAGCGCATCACTCCGTTCGTCATCGGCATCGGTGGCTCGGTCGCCGTCGGAAAGTCGACGGTGGCCCGCGTGCTCCAAGAACTGATCCGACGGTGGCCCGATACCCCTCGCGTCGCCCTCGTCTCCACCGATGGTTTCCTGTGGCCGAACGCCGAACTCGAGCGGCGCGGCCTGATGAACCGGAAGGGATTTCCGGAGTCCTACGACCGACGATCCTTGCTCGACTTCGTGTCGGCAATCAAGCGCGGAGTGCCCCGCGTTCCGGCTCCGGTGTACTCACATCTCACGTACGACCGCGTGACCGGAGAACGCATCTGGGTCGAGCAGCCCGACGTCGTGATCGTCGAGGGGCTCAACGTGTTGCAGCCCCCGCCCGGGCCGCACGACGTCGCCGTCAGCGATCTGTTCGACTTCGCGGTGTACGTGCACGCCGAGCCCGACGACCTGGAGCGCTGGTACGTGTCACGCTGGTTGACTCTGCGTGACACTGCTTTCGCGAACCCGGCCTCGCACTTCCACCGGTACACCACGTTGACGGATGCTCAAGCAGACGAGCGCGCCCGTGAACTGTGGCACGGAATCAACCTGCCCAATCTGCGGGAAAACATCCTGCCGACGCGGCATCGCGCCGACCTCGTGCTCGCCAAGCGCGGCGACCACACCGTCGACACGGTGGAACTGCGCAAACTCTGACGCGAGATCAGCTCAGCACGAGATTGTCGATCAGACGTACGTCGCCGACGTACGCCGCGACAATGGCGAGAGCGCCGTCCGCGACCGATTCGAGTTCTTCGAACGTCTGCGGGTCAACGACAGCCCAGTACTCGGGCTCAATCCCCTCTTGCGCGAGTACCTGCCGCGCGGCGTGCGCCAGTTGCGCGGCATCCGTCTCCCCGGAGCTGACGAGTTCTCGCGCCGATTGCAGACTCGCATGCACAGCGACGGCGCGCTGGCGGTCTTTCGGCCGCAGCCGCACGTTGCGGCTCGACAACGCCAATCCGTCATGGTCCCGGATGGTTTCCACGGTGCGGATTCGCACGGGAAGGTCGAGATCGGCGACGAGTCGACGGACGACCGCGATTTGTTGCGCGTCCTTCCGGCCAAACCAGGCTGTGTCGGGCCCGACCATTCCGAACAGCTTCGTGACCACGAGCGCGACGCCGTCGAAGTGCGCCGCACCACGCGTCGCCCCCTCCCAGCGCTCGGTCACTCCCCCGATGCGCACCGAAGTCGAAAACCCTTCGGGGTACACCTGCGAAACCGCCGGGGCGAACACGGTCGTCGCGCCGGCCGAAGCGGCCAGCTCGATGTCGCGATCGAGGTCGCGCGGGTACGTGTCGAGGTCGCTCGCCTGAGTGAATTGAGTCGGGTTCACGAAGACTGACACGACGACTTCCTCGGCATCAGCCGCCGCTGCGCGGATCAGAGCCAGATGCCCCTCGTGTAGCGCTCCCATCGTCGGAACCAGCGCCACCCGCGACCCGGCTGCGCGCTGAGAGGCCATCCGGGTACGCAACCCCTCGACCGTGTCGATCACCGCGACGGCGGGATCCGTACTCATGAGGCGGGTCGATCCGAGAACTGTCCGTAGACGGCGAGCGTGTTCGACGCGATCTGTGCGCACACCTCATCGACCTCGAGGCCGAGCTCGGCCGCGATGAAGCGCACCGTGAGCGGGATCAGGTACGGCGCGTTGGGGCGGCCGCGGTGCGGGGTCGGAGTCAGGAACGGCGCATCCGTCTCCACCAGCACTCTCTCCAGCGGGGTGACCGCTAGGGCGTCACGGAGGTTTTGCGCGTTCTTGAAGGTCACGTTGCCAGCGAACGACAGGTAGTACCCGCGATCGGCCGAGTACCGTGCCATGTCGGCACCACCGGAGAAGCAATGGAAAACCGTGCGCTCGGGTGCGCCGACCCGCTCGAGCGTTTCGAGCACGGCGTCGTGCGCGTCGCGATCATGGATCTGCATGGCGATGGCGTGTTTCTTCGCCAGCGCGATGTGCGCTTCAAAGCTTTCGTGCTGGGGCGCCAGCGCCTCACCACTCGTACGGAAGAAGTCGAGCCCCGTCTCACCGATGGCGCGCACGCGCGGCTGCGCTGCCAGCTCGTCGATGACGGCAATCGCTTCGTCGAGCTTGCCCACCTCGGCGTACACGGGCGCTTCATTGGGGTGAATGGCGACGGCCGCGAGAACACGAGGATCGGATGCCGCAGCCCACGCAGACCAGCGGCTCGACTCGATATCACCACCGGCTTGAACAACCCCGATCACACCGACAGCCGCGGCGCGATCCAATTGTTCGCCCAGCGTCAGCGGCGCATCGCCGTCAGCGATTTCGAGGTGGCAGTGGTTGTCGTACACCGCGACCGCAAGCGGCTCAGGCGCCTGCGGCCACCGCACATCACGCGAGCCGTCGTTGTGACGTTCGCGCACGTACGAGCTCGGGTCGCTCACACCGACTGCTCCACGCGCGGGAACAGCGGCGTCAGGGGCTGCACCGTCGTACCCGTCGGGAGCTGACCCCAGTGCCCGGCGTCGCGGATGGGCTGTGACGTCAGATCACCCAGGGCGTCAGCGGCACCGAGCGATTCCCACAGCTTCTGCGTGGAAGACGGCATCACGGGCGAGAGCAAGACAGCCAGCGCACGAAGTCCTTCTGCGGCGGTATACAGCACGGTGCCGAGCCGCTCGCGCTGCGCGTCATCCTTGGCGAGTGCCCACGGCTCGTTCTCCGTGATGTAGCCGTTGAGAGCATCGACGATCGTCCAGATCGCAGCGATGGCCTCGTCTATGCGGAAACGTTCGATCGCCGCGTCGGCAGCAGTCGCGGCATCCGACACGACCCTCTGTACCGCCTCATCAGCGTCCGAATACTCGGCAGGCTCGGGGATCACACCACCGAAGTAACGGTCGATCATGGCCACAGTGCGGGAGGCGAGGTTGCCGAATCCGTTGGCGAGTTCGGCCTGGTACCGCGCCGACAGGTCCTCCCATGAGAAGGATCCATCCTGTCCGAACGCGATCGCAGACAGGAAGTAGAAGCGGTAGGCGTCCGAGCCGAACACGTCGGTGATCTCGCTCGGCGCAATTCCGGTCAACTTCGACTTCGACATCTTCTCGCCGCCGACGAGCAGCCAGCCGTGCGCGAACACACCCCGCGGAACCTCAAGCCCGGCCGCCATCAGCATGGCGGGCCAGATCACGGCGTGAAAGCGCAGGATGTCCTTGCCGACGACGTGGTAGGCGGGCCAGCGGCGCGCAAACTCGTCGGGGTCGGAGCTGTAACCCACGGCGGTGGCGTAGTTGAGCAGTGCGTCGACCCACACGTAGATTACGTGGCTCGGGTCCCACGGCACTTGGATACCCCAGTCGAAGGTCGATCGTGAGATCGACAGGTCTTTCAAACCCTGCTTGACGAACGAGCGGACCTCGTTGCGCGCAGACTCGGGGCGGATGAAGTCCGGCACCGTCGAGTACAGGTCGAGGAGGGCATCCTGAAACTCACTCAGCTTGAAGAAGTAGTTCTTCTCCTGAAGCAGCTCCAGCGGCTTCGAGTGGATTGCACAGACCTTGAGTCCTTCGAACGGGCCGGTACCGTCAATGATTTCGGCCTCGGTCTTGAACTCCTCGCAGCCGACGCAATACAGCGCCTCGAACTCGCCCGCGTAAATGTAGCCGCGGTCGTAGATCGCCTGCACGAAGGCCTTGACGCGCTCTTCGTGTCGCGGCTGGGTCGTGCGGATGAAGTCGTCGTTAGCGACGTCGAGCCGCTCGAGCAGCGGGTACCACGACTCGCCGACGAGGCGGTCGACCCATTCCTGCGGGGTCGCTCCGTTGGCTGAGGCAGCCCGCATCATCTTCTGGCCGTGCTCGTCGGTGCCCGTGAGCATCCAGGTGTCATCCCCCGCCTGGCGATGCCAGCGCGCGAGCGTGTCGACGGCCACGGTCGTGTACCCGTGTCCGATGTGCGGGACATCGGAGGGGTAGTAGATCGGCGTCGTGATGTAGAAAGAACTGCCGGAAGTCACTCGAAGATTCTAGTTCGACCGGATGCCACCTCCGAGCGTATGACGACGCTAGGCGCTGCCGCGCTCGATCAGTGTCGTCGGGAGCGTGATCGGGTCTGCCCGCTCGCCCGCAATCGTGGCGAGCAGCAACGACACCATTTCTGCACTGATCCGATCCCACGGCTGACGCATCGTGGTCAGTCCGGGCTCGTGCGTGGCGGCGAGGCCTGAGTCGTCAAACCCCGCAACGGCGATGTCTTCGGGAACGCGCAGCCCTGACTTGCGGATCGCGGCGATCGCGCCGGCGGCCATCAGGTCGCTGGCGGCGAAGACCGCGTCGATGTCATCGGCACGAGCCATCAGGCGCGCCATCGCAGCGGTACCCGACTCTTGGCTGTAGTCGCCTTCTTCGACCAGCGCCTCATCGAAGTCTTCCCCGAGGGCGTCGCGGTAGCCGACCAGCCGATATCTGCCGCCCGGGGTATCCCGCGGGCCCGCGATCATCGCGATGCGCCGATGTCCCTTGCCCCGGAGGAATTCCGTCATGGTGCGCGCCGAGCCCTCTTCATCGACAGAGACAGTGGGGACTTCGATGTCGTGACCGAGGGGAATGCCACAACTGACTGTCGGGACACCGGCCGTCACCAACTCCTCCAACAGGGGGTCAGCTTCGTGCGATGAGATGAGCATCACCCCGTCGACGTGGCCGCCTCGCACGAACTGGGCCACACTCGCTCGCTCCGTGGGCGTACCCGCCACGAGGAGCACAAGCGTCATCGATCGCTGCGCGAGCGCTTCTGCGGCGCCGCGAAGGAGAAGGGCGAACGTGGGATCGGCGAACAGCAGGTGCTGCGGCTCGGTCAGCAGGAACGCGACCGAGTTCGCACGCCCCGTGGCGAGGCTGCGCGCGTGGTGGTTCGCGGTGTAGCCCGTGCGGCGAATGGCATCCTCGACGGCTTCTCGCGCCTCGGCCGAGACCCAGTGGCCCCCGTTCATCACTCGCGACACCGTGCCATGCGAGACTCCGGCGGCAGCCGCCACATCGCGAATCGTCGGCTTGCGCCGCCCGGGAACACCTTCCACGTCGAGTGACTCTACCGGGTCGGCTGCCGTTCTCGATGTCCCCTGTGAGTAATCTGTAACCGGTCACAGTTCGATAACGGTTACCGAATGCCACAGTGAATGCACCTCTTTTCTGAGTCATACTGTGACCGGTCACAGAGTGATTGTGGCCCCGAACCACCGACTCGAAGGAGCGTCAATGCCCTCGCCGTACTCCTGGCCAGCGATCTCGAAGATCGCCTACGGAGGCGACTACTCGCCCGAGCAGTGGCCCCGCGAGGTGTGGCGGGAGGACGTCGCCCTCATGCGCGAGGCCGGTGTCAACATGGTGAGCGTCGGCATTTTCTCGTGGGCGTTGATCGAGACCGCCGAGGGTGTGTTCGACTTCTCGTGGCTCGACGAGCTGCTCGACCTGCTGCACGAGAACGGCATTGCTGCAGACCTCGGCACGCCGACAGCGTCTCCTCCGGCCTGGTTCTTCGCGAAGTATCCCGAAGCGCGCGTGATCACTCGCGACGGCGTAACCATGGGATTCGGCGCCCGAGGCATGGCTTCCCCGTCCTCTCCCGCCTACCGCGAGGCGATCGTCCGCTACGCCTCCCGGCTTGCCGAACGATACGCGTCGCACCCGGCCGTCGTGATGTGGCATGTCCACAACGAGTACGGAGTTCCGGTCGGCGAGGACTACTCCCCTCAGTCGGTCCGCGCATGGCGCGAATGGCTCAAGAACCGGTACAGCACCCTCGACGGGCTCAACGCGGCCTGGGGAACCGCCTTCTGGGGTCAGCATTACACCGACTGGGAGCACGTCGGCGCCCCCGCCGCCGCGCCCAGCGTCGTCAACCCCGCACAGCGACTCGACTTCGCCCGGTTCACCGACCACCAGTTGCGCGAGTGCTTCACGCTCGAACGAGACGCGATCCGCGCGCACGGCGACCAGCCGATCACTACGAACTTCATGGCCAATCAGAGTTGGACGACCGACCTCTGGGCATGGGCAGAGTTGGTCGACATCGTCTCAGACGACCACTACCTGTGGGCCGCCGATCCCGAGGGCGAAATCGGCCTGGCCATCGCCGCCGATCTGACGCGCTCGGTGGGCCGGAACAAGCCGTGGATCCTCATGGAGCACTCCACGTCTGCCGTCAACTGGCAACCGAGAAACATCGCCAAGCGGCCCGGCGAAATGGCACGCAACTCGCTCGCACACGTCGGGCGCGGTGCCGATGCCGTGCTGTTCTTCCAGTGGCGCGCCTCCCGCTCGGGAGCGGAGAAGTTCCACTCGGCGATGCTCCCTCACGCAGGCACGTCGTCGCGGGTGTGGAAAGAAGTCGTGCAGCTCGGTGGCGCGCTGGAAAAGATCGACGCTATTCGCGGCTCCCGCGTGCAGGCCGACGTCGCAATTCTCTGGGATTTCGAGTCTTTCTGGGCGCAGGACCTCGAATGGCGCCCGTCCGAAGACATCACGCACGCCGAGCGGATCCGCGCCTTCTATGAGCGACTGTGGCGCGACAACATCACGATTGATTTCGCTCTCCCCGGGCACGACCTGTCGGCCTACAAGCTGGTGATCGCTCCTGCCCAGTACCTGCTCACCGCCGCCGACGCCGCAAACCTCACGCGTTTCGTCGAGAACGGCGGAACATTGCTCGTGTCGTTCTTCTCGGCCATCGTCGATGAAAATGACGCGGTACACCCGGGCGGGTACGGTGCGCCATTGAAGGACGCGCTCGGCGTCACGGTGGACGAGTTCCTCCCGCTCCGCGAGGGCGAGAAGTCCACGGTGACATGGCATGACGGATCCTCGCTCCGCGCGGACGCGTGGCACGAAGACCTGAGTCTCACGACCGCCCAATCGGTCGCAACGTACGTCGATGGCCCGGGTGCGCTCGGCGGCGCACGACCCGCGATTACGCGCAACACGTACGGCGCGGGCACGGGGTGGTACCTCAGCACGCGGCTGGACGCAGACAGCCTTGCCACCGTGATGGCCGATGTGTATCGGGATGCCGGTGTCGTGGCATCCGATCTACCCTCGGGCCTCGAGGTGATTACCCGCCACGGCGACGATGCGCGCTACACGGTGGCGATCAACCACCGCGACGACAACGCACAGCTTCCCGCCTCGGGAATAGAACTTCTCACCGGCGAGACGATCGCGGAGACCCTGACGGTTCTCCCCGGTGGTGTCGCCGTGGTGCGCAGCCCGCACACCGCAGAAGGAGGTGGTCGCTGACCGCCGCTTGTGCCCGGGGCTAGGCCGCGGGTTCACACCTCACTACCCTGTGATCAGGCGCGTTGCCTGGTCGAACTCCCCTCCGGTCCCATCGCCGTGACCTCGACTCAGAGGCCTCATCGAAGAGACCACACTCTGAAAGGAAAACGACATGCGTAAGAAAATCGCATTCGGCGCCATCGCCCTGGCGAGCGCCGTCGCCCTCGCCGGCTGCAGCGGCGGCGAGAGCACCGAACCGACCGAGGCCGCTCCCATCGACGGCAGCGGCCAGGAACTGACCATCTGGGTCGACGCCAACCGCAAGCCCGCCGTCGAAGCCGCCGCGGCCACCTTCGAAGACGAGACCGGTGCCACGATCACTCTCGTTGAGAAGAACTTCGAAGACATCCGCGCGGACTTCCTCGCACAGGTCCCGACCGGCGAGGGTCCCGACATCACTGTCGGCGCCCACGACTGGCTGGGCGCGCTCGTCGCCGGCGGCGTGGTGAACACCGTCGACCTCGGCGACAAGGCCAGCGAGTTCGAACAGGTGGCCCTCGACGCCATGACCTACGACGGCCAGCTCTACGCCCTGCCCTACTCGCTCGAGACCGTCGCACTGATCCAGAATGTCGACCTGGTCGGCGAGGACGCCCCCGCCACGTGGGACGACATGATCCAGGCGGGTCTGGACTCGGGTGCCGAGCGCCCCGTCGTGATCAACACCGCCGGCCAAACCGGTGACGGCTACACCATGTACGGTCTGCAGACCTCGTTCGGCGCGCCTGTCTTCGTGCAGGATGCTTCGGGCTCGTACACCAACGAGATCGGCATGGGCGGCGAAGCAGGCGATGCCTTCGCCACGTGGCTCGGCGAGAACGGCGAGTCGGGTACCGGCTACATCTCGACCACGATCGACTACGACACCAACAACGAGCTGTTCAACTCCGGTCAGGCCGCCTACACGATCCAGGGCCCGTGGGCGATCGCGTCATTCCCCGACGTGAACGTCAAGGTCAACCCGATCCCGTCGGCCGGCGGCGAGCCCGCTGCACCTTTCGTGGGCGTGCAGGGCTTCTACCTCAGCTCGCAGAGCGAGAACACGCTTCTGGCCAACGAGTTCCTCGTGAACTACATCGGCACCGAGGAAGCACAGCAGGCTCTGTACGACCAGGACCCGCGCATCCCCGCGTGGTCCACGGTCGCTGAGAAGGCTGCGTCCGACCCGATCACGGCCGGATTCCTCGCATCGTCGCAGAACGGTGTCCCGATGCCCAGCATCCCTGAGATGGGTTCGGTGTGGGACTACTGGAACGCCGCCGAGGTGCAGATCATCACCGGTGCTGACCCCGTGTCGACGTGGAACACCATGATCGACGACCTCACCGCAGCCCTCAACGGCTGACACTCTCGTGCGGGCGGGCGCTTCACGGCCCCGCCCGCACGACACCACGTCCCGCACACACCTGCCCATAACTCCACGGGCGACGAAGGAACCACATGTCTGCGAACCTCGATACCGCCGAGACACCGCCACCCGCGGCGAATGGAGGCCGCGCCCCGCGCGAGTCACACGCACGCCGGTGGAGCGGCCGCGGATGGGGCTTCATCGTCAAGCTGATCCTGATGGCGCTTGTCAACGCCTTCGGAATCATGGTGATCCTCTCCGCGTGGCGGGCCGAATCGTGGCTCATCTTCGGCGGGATGATCGTCTTGGTCATCGCGGCCGACATCGTCTACTTCTCGCGGCGCGCGCTGCCGATGAAGTACCTTCTCCCGGGTCTGATCTTCCTTTTCACCTTCCAGATCTTCATCTTCGGCTACACCGCGTACATCGCCTTTACGAACTACGGCACCGGTCACGCCGGAACGCAGGAACAAGCCGTCGAAGCCGCACTCATCCAGGGTGAGCGGCGCGTCGAGGGCTCCCCCACGTATCCCCTCACTGTCGTCGAGCGCATCGGCGAGCTCGGCTTCGCCATCAACGATGAGGGCACCGTGATGGTCGGCTCGGAGATCGAGCCGCTGTCGGAAGCGGGCCAGGTCTCGGCGGGGGCCCCGACCGAAGTCGCGGGCTGGCAGATCGTCGATCGCGCTCGCCTGCTGTCGGATCAAGAACTCCAGCAAGCCGTGATCGATCTGCGGGTGCCCGTCTCGGACGACCCGAACGACGGCTCGATCCGCACGCGCGATGGCAGCAGCGGCGCCATCTACACCTCCACGCTCGTGTGGGACGAAACCAACCAAACCATCACCGATACGACCACCGGCACCGTGTATGAGGCGACCGACCAGGGCACATTTACCGCCGCCGACGGCAGCAGTCTTCCCGCCGGGTGGTACGTGAATGTCGGGTTCGCGAACTTCCTCGAGATCTTCACCAATCCCGACCTCGCCGAGCCGTTGCTCATCGTCGCGGGGTGGACTTTCACGTTCGCGATCCTGTCGGTACTAATCCCGTTCGGCCTGGGCTTGCTCTTCGCGATGATCTACAACGATCCGCGCGTCCGCGCCCGCAAGACCCTCCGCACGCTGTTCATCCTCCCGTACGCCTTCCCTGTCTTCCTGTCGGCGCTCGTCTTCCGCGGCATGTTCAACGCCGAGTTCGGTGTGATCAACGACCTGTTCTTCTTCGGCGCCAACATCAACTGGCTGGGTGACCCGTGGCTCGCGCGTCTGTCATTGCTGTGGGTCAACATCTGGCTGAGCTACCCCTACTGGTTCTTGGTGTGCACGGGAGCCTTGCAGTCGATTCCCTCCGATGCTCTCGAGGCGGCCGAGATTGATGGTGCGAGCAGGTTCCGTCGCTTCCGATCGATCGTGCTGCCGCTCCTGCTCGTGTCCACCGCGCCCCTGGCGATCTCTTCGTTCGCCGTCGGGTTCAATAACTTCACGATCATCTACCTGTTCAACAACGGCGGACCGGCGATCCCCGGCGCCCCGTACGCGCTCGGGTACACCGACATCCTGATTTCGGCGATCTACGACATCTCCGGGGTGTCCGGCGGCGCCGCCGACTTCGGACTAGCCAGCGCCCTGGCCATCATCGTGTTCATCATCGTCGGCATCATCGCGGCGATCTCGTTCCGCCAGACCCGCCGACTCGAGGAGTTCTAGAGATGACCGAGCAGACCGCACCCACGCTCACCCGCGGCGGCACCGGCGCCGGCGGCCCGAACGAGACCACCCCTGACCGCACGCGCGCGCGTCGACGCCGCTGGTGGCTCGAAGTCGGGTGGAAGTACATCGTCGCGGTGGCGATCATCATCTACGCCGCTTTCCCGCTCATCTACACCTTGTCGGCCGCGCTCAACCCGCGCGGCAGCCTGTCCGCAGCGACCGGCCTGTTCTCCGACATCACGTTCAGCAACTTCGCCGCGCTTTCGAGCACCGCCTACTGGACGTGGATGGGCAACTCGCTCGTGATCTCAATCGCCACCTCGGTGGGCGCCGTGATCATGGGCGCGTGCGCCGCATACGCGTTTTCGCGCTTCCGATTCTCGGGGCGCCGGGCGAGCCTCACGGGCCTGCTCATCATCCAGATGTTCCCGCAGGCGCTCGCCTTCGTAGCGATCTTCCTGATGCTCCTCGCCCTGGGCGAAGTGGTGCCGGCGCTCGGCTTCAACTCGAAGATCGGGCTCATCTGCATCTACTTCGGCGGAGTCCTTGGCGCGAACACATTCCTGCTCTACGGATTCTTCAACACGATTCCCATCGAGATCGATGAGTCGGCGAAGATCGACGGCGCTTCGCACGCTCAGATCTTCTGGCGTCTGATCATGCCGTTGGTCACCCCGATCCTCGCTGTCGTGGCACTCCTGTCGTTCATCGCCACCTACTCCGAGTTCCTCATCGCCCGCATTGTGATGACCAGCGAAGACAACTGGACGCTCGCGGTGGGCATGTACGGCTGGGTCTCGAACCAGCTGCAGTCCAACTGGGGCTTGTTCACCGCCGGGGCCGTGCTGGGCGCCATCCCCATCCTCATCCTCACCCTGACGCTTCAGCGATACATCGTCGGAGGCCTCACGAGCGGCGCCGTCAAGGGCTGATCCGCCACATCCTTTCCCCCCTTCCCTATCCCCATCAACGCTGATCGGAGAGATCGACCATGTCCTCATACCGCAACCTGAGACCGGTCACAGTCGGCATTGTCGCCGCGCTAGCCGTCACCACACTCGCCTCCCCTGCCCACGCAGATGAGACCGAGCCCGTCGAAGCCGGAATCGTGGTGCAGAAAGTCGAGGGCCTCGCTGGCGACTTCATCATGGGCGCAGACGTGTCTTCCGCTCTCGCGCTCGAAGACTCCGGGGTGATCTTCCGGGATGCCACGGGCGAAGCATCCGACCTCTTCACCGTGCTGGCTGAGTCGGGCGTCACCGACGTGCGGGTCCGGGTGTGGAACGACCCGTTCACCGCCGCCGGCGAAGGCTACGGCGGTGGGAACAACGACGTGGAGCGTGCCGTCGAGATCGGCGAGCGGGCGACGGACGCCGGCTTCGGCGTCCTGGTCGACTTCCACTACTCGGACTTCTGGGCCGACCCCGCGAAGCAGAAGGCCCCGAAGGCGTGGGCATCGTTCACCGTCAGCGAGAAGGCAGAAGCGGTGACCGAATACACGACCGAGGCCCTCGAACAGTTCGTTGCCGCCGGTGTCGACGTCGAGATGGTGCAGATCGGCAACGAGACGAACAACGCCGTGGCCGGAGTGACCGGCTGGACAGGAATGGCGCAAATCTTCTCCGCAGGCTCGGCGGCCGTGCGTGATGTCCTGCCGGATGCCGCCGTCGCCGTGCACTTCACAAACCCCGAGACGCCCGGCCGCTACGCGGGCTACGCGCGCGAACTCGATGTGCGCGGTGTCGACTATGACGTGTTCGCCTCGAGCTACTACCCGTTCTGGCACGGCTCGACCGCAAACCTCACCTCCGTACTCAAGGGCGTGGCAGACACCTACCAAAAGGACGTGATGGTCGCGGAGACCTCGTGGGCGTACACGCTCGAAGACGGGGACGGCCACGGCAACGTCATCGACCTGCCCAGCGAAGCAACGCAGTACCCCGTGAGCGTGCAGGGCCAGGCCACCGCGGTGCGCGACGTGATCCAGGCGGTGTCTGACATCGGCGACGCGGGCATCGGCGTCTTCTACTGGGAGCCCGCGTGGTTGCCCGTCGGGCCCCCGAGCACGCTCGAAGCGAACAAGGCATTGTGGGAGCGCGACGGCTCAGGTTGGGCGTCGAGTTTCGCCGGCGAGTACGACCCCGAAGACGCGGGCCATTGGTTCGGCGGTTCGGCGTGGGACAACCAGGCACTCTTCGCATTCGACGGCACACCGTTGGAGTCACTGAACGTCTTCTCGTACGTTCGCACCGGTGCCGTGGCGCCCCGCGAGGTCACCAGTGTTGCCACCCCGGCGCTCACCTTCACCGAGGGTGATGACATCACGCTGCCGGCCACGGTGACGGTTTCGTACAACGACGGCTCCACCGAAGAGCAGCCGGTTACCTGGTCGCAGGGTGCCGAGTGGATCAGCGGAGCAGGCACGTACACGCTCACCGGCACCACTGCCTCGGGCCTGACAACGAGCGCTCAGATCACCGTTGCCCAGCGGAACTTCCTCCGTAACGGCGGGTTTGAAGACGACGATGTCAGCATGTGGCAGCGCTCCGGCAGCGCGCTCACGTTGCGCGCGACAGACGACCCGCGCACCGGGGCGCGCTCCGCGCACTTCTGGGACGGATCCAACTTCTCGTTCACGCTGTCGCAGACGTCTGCCGCTCTTCCGGCAGGGCAGTACGTCGCCACGGGTGCACTGCAGGGTGACGACGAAGGCGACACCGGAACCGTGCGCATTGTTGCGGCATCCGCCGCGGACGAACAGTCCGCCGCGTTCGCGATGACCGGGTGGCGCAACTGGTCGACCCCCCGCACGTCAGCGGTCACTGTCGGGGAAGGCGGCACCATTACCGTGACGGTTTCCGCCACGCTCCCCGCCGGGGCGTGGGGAACAATCGACGACATCGCGCTCATCTCCGTCGACGCCACACCGGCCGATACCGCTGCGCTGGACGACGCCCTCGAGCGTGCCGAGCGAGTCGACCGCGATGCCATCACCCCCTCGACTCTCGCGGTGCTCGACGATGCTCTCGAGATCGCGCGCATCGTGTCTGGCGCTGTGTCGCCGACCGCGCAGAAGGTCGACGAAGCGGCATCCCTCCTCATCGCAGCCCTCGACTCCTTGCAAGCCCGCGAGGGAGTCGAGACCATTCGAGTCTCGCCGGTGGCAATCACGGTGACCGATGGCGACCCGATCGCTCTCCCCGAGCGCGTGCGAGTAGATTCCTTCAACGGCATCAGTGAGCAGGTCGACATCGAGTGGGCACCGGGCATGGAGTGGATCCCCGGAGCAGGGACTTACCGCATCGATGGCCACACCGCGACGGGCGTAAAGACGACCGCCACGATCACCGTCACGGAGCGCAATTGGCTCGCAAACCCCAGCTTCGAAGACGCCGATTCGTCGGCGTGGAGCATCACCGGTACAGGTGCTGCCGCCGTTGCGAGCAGCAACGCGTCCGATGGGACACGAGCCGTGGAGTTCTGGGCTGACGCGGACTACGCCTTCGAGGTTTCGCAGACCGTCGATGGTTTGCCGGCTGGCGACTACACGCTCGAGGCGACCACGCAAGGTGATGGGATGGGCGAGTACACCGCGACCTTGCGCGGCACGTCAGGCGACTCCACCGCCGAAGCCACGCTCGAACTGGTCGACTGGCAAGAGTTCCGCACGGCGGTGGCCGCGCCCATCACCGTGGCGGCGGATGGCGCGGTGACGGTGCGCGCGAGCTTCGCGCTGGGCGCCGGGGCCTGGGGCACCGTCGACGACTTCCGACTGGTGCGTGGCGGGTCCGGCGACGTCGATGCCTCGGCGCTGACCGAGGCGCGGGATCGCGTCGCTGACCTCGCGCGCGACGGCTTCACGGCCACGTCGCTGGCGGCGGCCGACCGTGCGGCGGCGCGCGCGGACATCGTCGCACAGGCGTCGTCGCCTTCGCAGGCGGTGGTGGATGCCGCAGCCGAAGCGCTCGAGGAAGCCCTGGCCGATCTGATCGTCACTGACGCCGCATCGACCGCGCCCGCACGAGGTGTGCTGTCGAACGACAACGGTCACGACACCGGCCTTGCGGATGGCGCCTACACGGTGTCGATGAACCTCTGGTGGGGTCAGAACGCCACCGTGTGGCGACTGTACGAGGATGGCGAGCTCATCGCACGCGTGCCGTTGACCTTCGGTGGGCTCAGCCCTCAGGCAGCATCGGTGGCGATCGCCGGCAAGAAGAACGGCACCTACGAGTACACCGGAGTCTTGGTGAACTCGCGGGGCGAAACGCGGACCTCGACGATGCGGGTGAAGGTCACGGACGCGAACCCCGGCACGCCGGTGCTCAGCCACGACAACTATGACGGGGACGGCACCTACACGCTCACGGCCAACCTGTGGTGGGGTACGAACGCGACGACGTACCGGTTCTTCGAGGGCAACACTGTCATCGCCGAAGGCACCCTGACGGCGCAGACGCCCGGCGCACAGCGCGCGACGGTGACAGTGACGGATGCCCCGCTGGGCACGCACCGCTACCGCGTGGAGTTCTCCAACTCAGTGGGCAGCACCCTGAGCAAGGAGCTCGCCGTGAAGGTGCGCGGCTGAGCCCTACCCCGCTGTATCAGGCTTCCCTCGCGCGGCGAGGGAAGCCTGATACAGCTCCCGCGACGAATGCCCTGTCTGGGCTGACACCTCGCCGGCGGCATCCTTCAAGCGCGCGCCGGCAGTGACCAACGCCCCGACCTGCGCAACCGCGGTGTCGAAGTCGATGCTCTGCTGCGGGGCGCCCTCGACAACAATCACCAACTCGCCGCGGACTCCTTCCGCCGCCCATTCCGCGAGCGCAGCGAGACCGCCCCTCACTGTCTCTTCGTGCAGCTTGGTCAGTTCGCGACAGACGGCGGCTCTGCGGTCGGCTCCGAACACGTGAGCCATGTCCTGCAGGGTCGCCGCCACGCGCGAGGGGGCGTCGAAGAAGACCATGGTGCGGGGTTCGTTCGTGAGGGCTCCGAAGGCGCTGCGCCGCTCTCCTTGTTTGCGGGGGACGAACCCCTCGAAGGTGAACCGGTCGGTGGGTAGACCCGACACGGCGAGCGCGGTGAGCACTGCGCTCGGGCCGGGGAGCGCGGTGACCGCCACCCCCGCCTCCACGGCTGCCGCAACCAGTCCGTAGCCGGGGTCGCTGACGGTGGGCATGCCCGCATCACTCAGCACCAAGACGTCCTGCTCGCGCGCAAGGTCGACGATCTCGCCCGCCTTCGCCTTCTCGTTGTGATCGTGCAATGCGATCAGGCGCGGACGATGAGAGATGCCGAGAGCCGCCAACAGTCTCTGGGTGGTCCGGGTGTCTTCCGCCGCGATGACGCTCGCGTTCTCCAAGGCCTCGACGAGGCGACGCGTCGCATCGCCGAGGTTTCCGATCGGGGTCGCCGCGAGGATGATCACTCCCCCACCCTAAACTTGGGCCGTGACCGATGCCCCCCGGCCTTCCGATGACGCGCTCGATTCGAGCGGGTCGACGCTGCTTCCACGCGAGGACGGTCGCCCGAGCCTGTACGACAGGCTCGTCGCACGCATAGCCACCGACTCCCGGTTCGCGCGCCTGTACTCATGGCTCGCCCCCGCGCTGGTGACGCTCCTTGCGGGCGTGCTGCGCTTCGTGAATCTGGCGCATCCGCACGATGCGATGAACCAGTTCGACGAAACCTACTACGTGAAGGACGGCTGGACGCTCACGCAGTTGGGCTACGAAGCAGCGTGGCCCGAGGGCGCGAATGAGCAGTTCCTCGCAGGCGCGACCGATGTCTTCCTCACCGATCCGAGTTTCGTGATCCACCCACCGTTGGGCAAGTGGATCATCGGCGTCGGCATGCTGCTGTTCGGCTCCGACAACGGGTTCGGTTGGCGTTTCACCACCGCACTACTGGGTACCGCGACGGTACTCGTGCTGATGCTCCTCGCGCGACGCATGACCCGCTCGACGACGTTTGCGGTGGTCGCAGGCTTGCTGATGGCGGTGGATTCCCTCGCGATATCGATGAGCCGCCTCGCCCTGCTCGACATGACGCTCACGTTCTTCGTGCTGCTGGCTTTCCTCTTCGTCGTCGTCGATCGCACACGCACGATGGAACGCATCACGCACTTCGCCGCCCTGTGCGACGACGCGAGCCCCCCGGCGTGGGGTCCGATGCTGTGGAACCGGCCATGGATCATCGCGGCCGGTGCCACCCTCGGTGCGGCAACCGCGGTCAAGTGGTCCGGGGCGTGGGTACTCGCCGGTGTCGGCATCTACCTCGTCGTCACCGACGCTCTGGCGCGGCGGCACGCGGGGGTGCTGTTCTGGCCGACGGATGCCGTGCGCCAGGGCGTTGCGACCTTCACGCTGCTCGTGCCCGTGGCGTTCGGCGTGTACCTGGCGTCGTGGACAGGGTGGCTCGTGACCGACGGCGGCTACAACCGGCACGCAGCGGACGCGAGCCCCGCCGAGGGTGTGTGGTCGTGGGTGCCGCTCCCCCTGCAGAGCCTGTGGCTGGATCACGTCGCGATGTACAACTCCGCGGCGGGCATCTCCTCGCCGCACGCGTATGCGAGCCCGGCGTGGCAATGGCCGTTGCTCCTGCGCCCGACGTCGATGTACTACCACCAGGACGCGTTCGGCGAGGACGGCTGCGAGGTGGCGAACGGCTGCGCCCAGGCGGTGTTGAGCACACCCAACCCACTCGTCTGGTACGCCGGCGTACTCGCCGTGCTGTATCTGATCTACCGGTTCATCGTGAAGCGGCAATGGCAGGACGCCCTTGTCCTCTCGGCCCTGGCGATGACATACGTGCCGTGGTTGTTCTACACCGACCGAACGATCTTCCAGTTCTACACGGTGCTGATGCTCCCGTTCGTGCTCATCGCCCTGACGACGGCGCTGCGCGATATCAAGGGTCCACCCGATGCCGACCGCTACCGGCGGCTCACGGGTCAACGGCTCGTATGGGTCTTCCTCTGGGTCAGCCTCGCCGTCGCGGCGTTCTGGTATCCGCTCGCCACCGCGATGTCTGTTCCGTATGACTTCTGGCGCCTACACACTGACGCCTTCTTCGACTGGGTCTGACGCTGCACTCAACGCAGCGACAGACCCAGTCGAAAGGCGAGGTCAGTTCAGTTCGGTCGGGTGCGCCGACACGCGACCCGAGCCGTCACCGGGATCCATCGCGTCGATCGCCGCGATCTGGTCAGCTGTGAGCGAGAAGTCGAACACGTCGAGGTTCTCTTGCAGACGTTCGCGCCGCACGGACTTCGGGAACACGATGTATCCCTTGTCCAGGTGCCAGCGAATGACGGTCTGGGCGGGAGTCTTTCCGTGAGCTTCAGCGGCCGCGACGACCGGCGCAGCGCCAAACAGGTCGTACTTCCCCTGACCCAGCGGCCCCCATGACTCGATCTTCATGCCGTGTTCACCGGCCCAGTGCGTGATGTCCCGCTGCTGGTAGGCCGGGTGCAGTTCGATCTGGTTGACGGCGGGCACGACCCCGGTCGCCTCCACCAGTCGGTCCAGGTACTCCACCAGGTGGTTCGATACGCCGATGCTGGTTGCCAAGCCCGCTTCGCGGATCTCGATCATCTTCTCCCACGCGTGAACGTAGTTGTCGCGCGCGGGCGTCGGCCAGTGGACGAGATACAGGTCCACGCGGTCCAGACCGAGCTTCTCCAGGCTCTCCGCGATCGCAGCGTGAGGCTCTTCGCCGTCGTGGCGGTCGTTCCAGAGCTTGGTCGTGATGAAGAGCTCGTCCCGAGGGATGCCGGATGCCTTCACTGCCGCGCCGACACCGGATTCGTTGCCGTAGATCGCAGCGGTGTCGATGTGTCGGTACCCCAGCTCGAGGGCTTCGCTCACGGCGCGCTCGGTGTCGTCGGCGGGCACCTTGAAGACGCCGTAGCCGAAGGCGGGAATCGAGTGGCCGTCGTTGAGAGTCACGCGTGGAATCATCACCCCTCCAGCGTAAGCCGGTTAAGATCGAAGGCTATGCCCGAGATCGAACCGGTGATCGTCTATCCGGCCGAGCTGCCCGTCAGCGCGGCCCGTGACGAGATCGCGCACGCCATCAAGACGCATCAAGTGGTGATCGTCGCCGGCGCCACCGGATCGGGCAAGACCACCCAGCTGCCGAAGATCTGTCTCGAGCTCGGCCGCACCTCCATCGCGCACACTCAGCCCCGTCGCATCGCGGCGCGCACGATCGCCGAGCGCATCGCCGACGAGATGCAGGTCCCTCTGGGTTCTGCGGTCGGCTACAAGGTGCGCTTCACCGACAAGGTGTCGGCCGACACCAAAGTGGCACTGGTGACTGACGGCATCCTGCTCAATGAGATCCACCGTGACCGCCTCCTGCGCCGCTACGACACGATCATCGTCGACGAGGCCCACGAGCGCTCCCTCAACGTCGACTTCCTCCTCGGCTATCTGAAGCGCATCCTTCCGCGACGCCCCGACCTCAAGGTGATCATCACCAGCGCCACGATCGACCCCGAGAGCTTCGCCGCACACTTCGGTACACCCGATGAACCTGCCCCGATCATCGAGGTGTCCGGGCGCACGTTCCCGGTCGAGGTGCGCTACCGCCCCCGCACCGACGATGCCGAGGACGATGTCGACGGCATCACCGCCGCGTTGCGCGAACTCGATCGCGAACCCGCTGGCGATGTCTTGGTGTTCCTCCCCGGTGAAGCCGAGATCAAAGACGCAACGGATGCCGTGCGCGGCATGTACGCGAAGGATGCCGCCCCGACGGAAGTGCTTCCGTTGTATGGGCGCCTCTCCGCGGCCGAGCAACACCGCGTGTTCGAGCGCTCCCAGGTGGCGGGCGTGCGGCGCCGCGTGATCCTTGCGACGAACGTCGCCGAAACGAGCCTGACCGTTCCGGGAATCCGCTACGTCATCGACACCGGCACTGCGCGAATTTCGCGCTACAGCACCCGCAGCAAGGTGCAGCGACTCCCGATCGAAGCCATTTCTCAAGCCTCTGCGCAACAGCGCTCGGGTCGTGCCGGTCGCACCAGCCCAGGCATCGCCATCCGCCTGTACGCCGAAGACGACTTCACCACGCGAGATGAATTCACCACGCCCGAAATTCTTCGCACCTCCCTCGCCTCGGTGATCTTGCAGATGCTCTCGCTGGGGTTCGGCGACATCGCGTCGTTCCCCTTTCTCACGCCGCCCGATTCCCGCGGTGTGCGAGCCGCGTTCGACCTGCTGCGAGAACTCGGAGCGGTATCGACGTCACCGGGTCGTGGCGGGCATCCGTCTCTCACCGACATCGGACGCGAACTCTCGCGCCTACCGATCGATCCGCGCTTCGCACGCATGCTCATCGAGGCACGGCGAACCGGGGTCCTGGGTGATGTGCTGCCCATCGTCGCCGGGATGTCGATTCAGGACGTCCGAGAGCGCCCCGAAGAGCATCGCGAGGCAGCCGATCGTCTGCACGCACGCTTCGCCGACCCGACGAGCGACTTCATGTCCCTGCTCGGTCTCTGGACGTACCTGCGAGCAAAGCAGGACGAACTCGGATCAAGCGCGTTCCGCCGCCTCTGCCGGTCAGAGCACCTGAACTATGTGCGCGTGCGCGAATGGGCTGACGTGCAACGGCAGCTGACCAGCCTGATGCGCGTGAGAGACCGAGCGCCCGGTGACGCCCACGACCCGGATGCAATCCACAAGGCGCTGATGTCCGGGCTGCTCTCGCAGATCGGAATCATCGACGACCGGGCATCCGCTTCGCGCGCGGGGTCGGCAAAGGCGGATGCCCGCCGCGGGGCCGAGTATCTCGGGGCACGCGGTACCCGTTTCGCGATCTTCCCCGGCTCGGGCCTGAAGAAGAAGCGCCCGCAGGCGGTCATGGCGGCCGAGCTCGTCGAGACCTCGCGCCTATTCGCACGCACGGTCGCGGCGATCGACCCGGCGTGGGCCGAGGAACTCGCCGGCGATCTCGCCAAGCGCCAGCTGAGCGAGCCGCACTGGTCCAAGACCGCGGGTGCGGCATCCGCCTACGAGAAAGTCACTTTGTTCGGGGTGGAAATCATCCCGAAGCGGCGGGTCCAACTGGCGCGGTTCGACCGGCCCCTCGCACGAGAGCTGTTCCTGCGACACGCACTGGTCGACGGCGATTGGGACATCGCTCATCTGGACAAGCGCCTCTCGGCGTTCGAGCGGCGCAACCTCGAACTGCGAAGACGCCTCGAGAAAATCGAGGAACGCGAACGCCGACGCGACATTCTCGCTGGCGACGAAGCGGTCTACCGCTTCTACGACACGCGCATCCCGCACGATGTGTTCGATGTCCGTTCGTTCGAGACCTGGTGGCGCAACGCACAGAACCGCACGCCGCGCCTGCTCGACATGCGCGAAGCAGACCTCCTCGATGACACCGCCCGATCGGATGCGGCGGACTTTCCCGCCCGCTGGCATCAGGGCGACCAGGTCCTCTCCCTCGCGTATCGGTTCGAACCTGGGGCAGCCGACGACGGTGTCACCGCCATCGTCCCGCTCGCACTCCTCGCGCAGGTCACATCGACCGGGTTCGACTGGCAGGTTCCGGGCATGCGCGACGAATTGATCACCGCGTTGCTGCGTGCACTCCCCAAGGCGCTGCGGCGTCACGTCGTGCCCGCCGCCGATTGGGCCGCGAAGTTCTCCGCCGAGCTCGCAGACTCGGGTCCCGAATCGCACGCGGGCAAACCCGACCTCACCCTGCGAGACGCCCTCGCTGCGCGCATCCAGCGACTGGCGAGCACCCCGGTCACGGCCGCGGACTTCGAGATGGAACGCGTACCAGCGCACCTACTGATCTCATTTCGGGCCGTCGATGAGCGAGGTCGTACCGTCGGTTCGGACCGCGACCTGAGCGCGCTCCAGCAACGTCTAGCCGCCAAAGCGCGCACTTCGGTGGCGAAGTCGCTCTCGCGCCCGCCCGCACAACGCGGCCCTCGCCTGCCCGCCGCTCCCGCTGAGGGCGCGGTCGACTCGGCGTTCTCCGAGCGCTCGGGGCTCACGTCGTGGACGTTCGGCGACCTCCCCGCCGTCGTCGACACACGCGTCGCCGGTGGCGTGGTGCGCGGCTACCCCGCAATCGTCGATACGGCTGACTCGGTCGCGCTGCGCATCGAGTCCACACCGGATGCCGCCCTCGCGGCATCCCGAACAGGCGTTCGCCGCCTGCTCCTGCTCGCAGTACCTTCCCCCGTCGCGTACGTGCTCGACCACCTCACGGCGCCCGAGAAGCTCGCGCTGGCTTCGTCTCCATATCCGTCGGCGAAGGCGCTGATCGAAGACGCCCGCGCAGCCGTCGCGGACGCAGTCATGGCGCGCGTCACCCCTGACGGCGTTCGTACGCAGCAGCAGTTCGAGGCCGTGCGAGATGAGCTCTCGCGCATCATCGTCGACACCCTGTTCGAAACCGTGTCACTCTCGGCGAAGATCCTCACCGCCGCACGCGAGGTTGAACGCGCCGTGCGTGACCAGAACTCGCTGACTCTGCTCGGAGCGCTGAATGACGTCAAAGGGCAGCTCGCCGGGTTGCTGTTTCCGGGCTTCATCGTGCGGACCGGAACACAGCAACTACCGAACGTGCATCGGTACCTGCGTGGTGCGCATGAGCGCGTGCGGGCGCTCGCCGATCACCCTGGCCGGGATCGCCAGCGCATGAGCGAGTTCGAACGGGCCGCGAACCTCTACCAGGAGGCCGGCGGCAGCATCCCACTACCCGCAGGCGCTCCCGCCCGACTCGTGCACGCCCGCTGGCTTCTCGAGGAGTACCGAATCAGCTTGTTCGCGCAGCAATTGGGTACGGCCGAATCCGTCTCGATTCAGCGAATCACGCGCGCGCTGAAGGAATAGAACCCGCCCGAGCGTGTTGGGAACCTGCATGGCACAAGCGATCGCATACCGTGAAATCGGCGCCCCCGAGGTGCTGGAGATCATCGACATTCCCGATGTCATCGGCGGGCCCGACGAGGTCGTCATCGCCGTCCAGGCCGCGGGCGTCAACCCGATCGACGCGAAGCTGCGGTCCGGGATTCGCCCGACACCTGCCATCACATCCCCGCGTCGCGTCGGCGCCGACGGTGCCGGCGAGATCATCCACGTCGGCAGCGAAGTGAACGGCTTTCGCGTCGGCCAGTCAGTCGCGTTCATCGGCGCCCAGGGCGCCTATGCCACGCACGTCCCCGTGCCCGCGTCACAGGTCTTTCCCCTCCCGGCGGGGGTGACGCCCGCTCAGGCGGCGGCCATCGGGATTCCTGCGGGAACGGCATACCAGGCTCTGCGCTCCCTTGCTGTCGGCGCCGGCGACGTGCTGCTCCTCCACGGCGGCTCAGGTGCCGTCGGGCAAGCGGCAATCCAGTTCGCCGGCCTTTGGGGCGCTGACGTGATCGCCACGGCCTCCCCCGCCCGCTTCGATGAGGTGCGCGCGCTCGGCGCGACTCCTGTCGAGTACGGACCCGGCCTCGAAGAACGCGTGCGATCGGCCACTCCTCGGCCGATCACGGTCGCCCTGGATGCCGCGGGCACCGACGAGGCGATCGTGACATCGCTGGCGCTCGTGAGCGATCGTTCCCGCATTGCAACGCTGGTGCGGGGGGCGGATGCTCCCGGATTCGGCATTCAGGCATACAGTGGCGGGTCCGCACGCGCGCTATCCGACGACGAGCTGCGTTGGCGCTCGGAAGCCGTGCCCGTCACGCTCGCGCTACTCGCCCGTGGCGCATTCACGGTGGAGTTGGGGCCGAGTCTCCCCCTCGCGGAAGCAGCGGAGGCACACCGGCTCGTGGAGTCGGGAACACGCGGGAAAATCATCCTGCGTCCCTGACCCCGGCGAAGGCGTATCCTCGAGCAACTCGGCGTGCACAAGGTCATCTATCCCGAGAAGGACATGGGGCGTCGCGTTGCCCACTTGGTGCGAGGCGCAGCCCTTGACTTCATCGAGATCGCGCCGGGCTACGCCATGGTGAAGGCGCCCGTCCCCTCCTCGATCCAGGGCATCCCCCTGGGCGACACGAAGCTTCGTCGCACCCACGGAGTCACGGTGGCTGCTTTTCAGCACGACGATGTCTGGGACAACGCCGACAACGTCACGGTGCTCCACGAGGGGGACACCATCCTTGTCGTCGGAAAAACGCGCGCGGCAGAGCACTTCGCTCAGTTGCGCTGAGCTTCTCCTTCGCGCAACAGTTCGACACACCCGCACGCGCGGGCGCGTGCTCGTCCGACAATGGAGCCATGTCCGAGACTTCGCGCGCCTTCGCCACCGCTCAGGTGCAGGCTGGCTATGTTCCCAGCGCCGCCGAGAACACCGCCATCCCCCCGATCCATCAGTCGAACGCGTTCGAATTCTCTTCACTCACCCAGGCACGCGAGTTGTTCGCCCTCAAGCGCGACGGCAACATCTACAGCCGTGCCGCCAACCCCACGGTCATCGTGTTCGAGCGCCGCGTCGCTGAGCTCGAAGGCGGGATCGCGGCGGCCGGTGTCGCGTCGGGGCAGGCCGCGGTCGCGGTCGCACTCCTCGCGCTCGCGAAGAGCGGTGAGCACATCGTCGCCGCCCGCCAGCTCTACGGCGGCACGGTCGATCTGCTGCAAGACACGTTCGCGGATTGGGGTATCGAGGTCACGTTCGTCGACCAGGATGACCTCGACGCGTGGCGGGCCGCGGTGCGGCCGAATACGCGTGCACTGTTCGCCGAGTCGATCACCAACCCCATTGCCCAGGTGCTCGATGTGCAGGCGGTCGCCGACATCGCTCATGCTGCGCGGGTGCCGCTCGTCATCGACAACACCGTGGCCACGCCGTACCTACAGCGCGCGAAGGACGTCGGTGCCGACATCGTCGTGCACTCCGCGACGAAGTTCCTCGGCGGCCACGGCACCTCCCTGGGTGGGGTCGTCGTCGACCTCGGCACGTACGACTTCGGCGCCGAGCCCGACCGATGGCCGCAGTTGAACGAGCCGTACGCGCGCGTGCACGGGGAGAGCCTCGTCGAACGGTTCGGCGCCACCGGCTCGCCGTACATCACGCTGGTGAAGACGAAGTACGTCCACGATCTGGGCCCGTCATTGTCGGCGTTCAACGCTTTCCAGCTGTTGCAGGGCATCGAGACGCTGGATCTGCGCATGGCCCGCCACACACAGTCCGCACACGCGATCGCCGAGTTCCTCTCCGAGCATCCGGCCGTCGCTCACGTGCACCACCCCGCTCTTGCGGGCAGCCCCTGGCATGACCTCGCTGAACGTTACTTGCCCCGCGGCGCGGGCTCGGTGTTCTCGTTCGACCTCCACTCCAGCGGTGACGACGAAGAGGACTTCGCACGCGTGGAAGAGTTCATCTCTCACCTCGAAGTGGTGCACCTGGTCGCCAATATCGGCGACGCACGAAGCCTCGCCGCGCACCCCGCGTCGATGACGCACAGCCACATGTCTGCCGATCAACTGGGTGAGGCGCGCATCGGCTGGACCACCGTACGATTGTCGATCGGCCTTGAAGACCCGGCTGACATCATCGCCGACCTTGACCGCGCCCTGCGTGCTGTTCCCGTGGCCGTCCGAGATTCCGTCGCCGCCGGCTGACCACCCGCGTCGGCTCGCGTCGTCAGCTCTTCTCGATCAACGCACGGTAAAAGGTGATGCCGCGCAGCCACACATCCACGCGAATCCGCTCGTTGTGCGAGTGCAACGCATCACGCTCTGCGCGAGTGAGATGAAACGGCGTGAACCGGTAGACGTGCGCGCTGATCGCGGTGAACCATCGGCTGTCGCTCGCCCCCAGCTGTAGGTAAGGCGTTGTGACCACGTCTTCTCCGAGGGTCGATGTCACGGCCTGGGCGATCCTGCGCCATTGCGCCCCTCGCCACGGCGACACAGCCGAAGGATCCGATGCGTGACGCACCTCAACCTCCACAAGCGGATCGGCAATGACACGCCGCACGCGCTGCGTGGCACTGCGAACGGTGTCGCCGGTCAGCAAACGAATGTTGACACTCGCGCGCGCGGTCGTCGCCAGGACGTTCTCCCCCGGCGCCCCCTGTAGCTCGGTCGCCACCGCGGTGGTCCGAACGATCGCATTCATCTCAGGCCCCATACGGGAGAACACCGCGGCGACGAGCGGGCCGGTGAGAGCGAGCGAGCCGAACAACGTGCGCAATGGCTGAGGCGTGTGCGGCGCAAGCGTGGTGAGCATGGCTCGCACGGGCGCAACCATGCGCGTCGGGAACGGCCGGCGTCGCAGACGATCGATCGCACGGGCGAGCCGGGCGGTCGCGGGCATCGCTGGCGGAGTCGAGGCGTGCCCACCGTTCTCGCGGGCTGTGAGCAGCAGCGTCATGACTCCCCGCTCGGCGACACCGACCATCGCGGTGGGAACCGTGACCCCGGGAACGACGCCGTCGACAACGGCGCCGCCTTCGTCGAGCACCAGGTCGGGTCGGATGCCGCGCTCGCGCAGGGCGTCGACGATCCGCCGTGCGCCACTGCCAGCGACCTCTTCGTTGTGACCGAATGCGAGGTACACGTCACGCGCGGGGACGAAGCCCCTCGCCGCCAACTCTTCAACTGCTTCGAGAATGGCGACGAGTGAGCCCTTGTCATCGATCGCGCCACGCGCGTGGATCGTGGCATCCACCCCCTCCCCGAGCACGTGCGCCTCGAACGGCGGGTGTTCCCATTCGCCTGGCACAACGTCGACGACGTCGATGTGTGCCATGAGGACGGTGGCGCCGGCTTTCTCTTTTCCGCGCCACCGGTACAGCAAAGAGTGAGAATCGATCACCTCGCGCTCGAGGGTCTCATGCGTCGCCGGGTAGAGCCTCTCGATGGTCGTCATGAAGAGTGCGAAGGGCGCCCAGTCGGTCTGGCCTTCGTCAGCGTGCGACACCGTAGGGATGCGCAGGATCTCACGGAATCTGTCGACAGAGGAACTCACCCCGCGAGCCTACCCGTGCACACACACGTCGTCCTTGCCCGGGAGATCGGTACGCTCGAACAATGACGACACCTTCTTCGCCCGGCCTGCGCTGGGGAATCCTGGCCACGGGAGGAATCGCGCACGCGTTCGCCTCTGATCTGCGCACGGCGGGGCGAGAGGTCGTCGCGGTCGGTTCGCGCCGCGCCGAGGCTGCCGCAACATTCGCCTCGCACTTCGACATCGCGCGTTCGTATGGCTCGTACGAAGAGCTCGCAGGCGACCCCGACGTCGACATCATCTATGTGGCGACGCCGCATCCGATGCACAAAGAACACGCGCTCCTCGCCCTTACCCACGGGAAGCACGTCTTGGTGGAAAAGCCCTTCGCCTTGAACGCCGAGGAGGCCGAAGAGATCCGCGCCGCTGCGGCAGAGCGCGGACTGTTGGCCATGGAAGCGATGTGGACGCGCTATCTTCCGCACATGATCCGCATCCGCGAGATCATCGAGGACGGAACGCTCGGCGAGATTCGCGCAGTGGTCGCGGACCACACGCAGAAGATTTCCAGTGATCCGTCGCACCGCCTCAACGCTCTCGAACTCGGCGGCGGGGCCCTGCTCGATCTCGGAATCTACCCGATCTCCTTCGCGTGGGACATCCTCGGCGAGCCGGTCGGCATCGCCGCTGCCGCACGGCTGAGTGAAACCGGAGCCGACGCCGAGGTCGCCACCATCATGACCCACATGAACGGGGCTCTCTCCACGTCGCTCTCCGCCTCGCGGTCGGCGGGACCCAACGTCGCCTCGGTCATCGGCACGGATGCCCGCATCGACATCGATCGCGTCTGGTACACCCCGTCGTCGTTCCGTGTGGTTGCCGCCGACGGCACAGTGATCGAAACCTTCGTGTCTGACATCGAGGGGCGCGGCATGCAGTTCCAAGCCCTCGCCGCCGAGCGGTATGTGGCATCGGGCGCGCTGGACAGCGACCTCCTTCCGATCGCCGAGAGCGTCGCCATCATGGAAACGCTCGACGAAGTTCGCGAAATGATCGGCGTGCGCTACCCCGGAGAAGAATGATGGCTGACGTGCAAGACGCTCGCGTGGCGGTGTACCTCGACTTCGACAACATCGTCATGAGTTGGTACGACCGGGTGCACGGTCGAAACTCGTACTCTCGCGACCGGCAGAAGATCTCGGCCGACCCGACCGATCCCGAGATCGCCGAGCGACTCGCCGCGGCCACGATCGATGTCGGGGCGATCATCGACTACGCGACGTCTTTCGGCACACTCGTTCTCACGCGGGCGTACGCGGACTGGTCTTCCCCGGTCAATGCGATCTACCGCTCTCAGCTCGTCGCCCGTGCGGTCGATCTCGTGCAGCTTTTTCCCGCGGCCGCGTATGCCAAAAACGGCGCCGATATCCGCCTCGCCGTCGACACGGTGGAGGACATGTTCCGACTCCCCGACCTCACGCACGTCGTGATCGTCGCCGGTGACTCCGACTATGTCCCTCTCGCCCAGCGCTGCAAGCGGCTGGGGCGATTTGTCGTCGGTGTAGGCGTGGCCGGGTCGACGGCCAAGTCCCTCGCCGCCGCATGCGACCAGTTCGACTCCTACGACGCGCTCCCCGGTGTGACCCCGCCCGAACCCGAGCCTGACAAGAAGCAGGAAGCACCGTCACGCTCGCGGCGCAAGAAGACATCGACTGACCCGGGTGCCGACCTCTTGCAGCGTGCGCTGCGCCTGGAAAGCGACAAGGGTGGGATCGACTGGCAACACGCCTCCGCGGTGAAGAGCTTGATCAAGCGTCTCGACCCCGCTTTCAGCGAGAAGGCACTCGGGTTCAAGAGCTTCACCGACTTCGTCAAAGCCCATCCGAAAGTCGCCGAGATGGATGAATCCGGCAACATCGTGCAGATCCGCCTGATCAGCGATAGCCGCTGAGCGCTCTCCCCTTCGCACGCCCCGCGCGGGTACAGTGGGCCTGTGGTCCGCAGAATCGCCCCACCGGGGTCCCAGACGTCGCTTCGCGAAGCCAATCGCGCGCGCCTGCTGGATTCCCTGAAGCGGCACGGGCGTTTGACGCAGGTCGAACTGGCCGGGAGCACGGGTCTGTCGCCCGCGACGGTGTCGAACATCGTCAAAGAGCTCACCGCGTCGGGCATCCTGCACACATCGTTCACCTCGCGCAGCGGTCGTCGCGCCACGCTCGTCTCACTCGCACGCCAGGTGGGACTCGTCGCCGGAGTCCACTTCAGCTCACGCCAACTGCGTATCGCCATCGCCGATGCCACGCGAACCGTCGTGTCGCAGACATCGCTACCTCTCGCGCTCGACCATCGCCATGACGCCGAACTCGACCGGTTGTCTATGCTCCTCAGCGACATGATGGAGACCCTCGGCGGAACGGTTGCCGACTTGCTGGCTGTGGGGATCGCTCTCCCCGCGCCGATTGACATCCACACCGGGATGGTTTCGACGCCGGGGCTCCTTCGCGGGTGGGAAGGCGTCGACATCGCCACGGCCATGTCCGCACGTATCGGCCGGCCGGTCTACGTCGACAGCGAGGCAAACCTCGGCGGTCTGGCTGAAGCCCGCGAAGGCGAAGGGCGTGAGGCCGCGGCATCCGTCTTCATCCGCATCGGACACACGATCAGCGCCGGGCTCATCGTCGGCGGGGATCTCTTTCGCGGCGTGAACGGCAAGTCAGGGCAGATCGGCCACGTCACCATCGACGAGAACGGCCCCATCTGCCGGTGCAGCAATCGCGGGTGTCTCGAGACGTACGCGGGCGGACCGGCGTTGCTTTCTCTTTTCCCTGCCGGCGAGGGGATGCAACGCCTGAGCGATCTGCTGCAGGCGGCCGAAGACGGCGACGGCAGCGCGCGCCGTGTGATCGCCGATGCGGGCCGCCACATCGGCATTGCCACTGCGAGCTTGTGCAATCTGTTCGATCCTGAGCTGATCATCGTGGGTGGCGAACTCTCGGCAGCGGGTGAGATTCTGATGGCGCCGATGCGGCACTCCCTCGAGCGCACCGCTCTGGGATCGGCAAATGGACTCCCCGAAATTGTCGGCGCATCCTTCGGCGAGTGGGCCGAGACCCGCGGCGCGATTGCCATCGCCCTGGACCATGTGACGGTCGACGCAGACGCCCTCGAGATCACCGCCTGACCCGATGCCTGATCTCATTCCGCGACGGCGCGGCACTCGTGGGTTGCGCGTGACTCTCGTGGTTGCGGTTCTCGCGATTTCGTGCAGCATCACAAGCGGCTGCGCGTCAACGAGCGACGCCACCGCGGGCAGCATCGCCCTCCTTCTGCCCGATGCGAAGACCGCGCGGTATGAGACCTTCGATCGCCCGATCTTCGAGGAGCGCGTCGCGCAACTGGGCGACTACGACGTGATGTATTCGAACGCGGATCAGGATGCCGCGCAGCAGCAACAGCAAGCGGAATCGGCGATCACGGCGGGAGCCGACGTACTCGTCCTGGACCCTGTCGACTCGACCGCCGCCGCGTCGATCGTGCTGTCGGCCAACGCGCAGGGTGTCCCAGTGATCGCTTACGATCGTCTGATCCTCGGCGGCGACATCGCCTACTATGTGTCCTTCGACAACGAGAAGGTGGGTCAATTGCAAGCCAGTGCGTTTCTCGATCGTCTCGGAACGATGAGTGGCGCCGAGGGGATCCTCATGGTGCATGGCTCCCCCACCGACAACAACGCGCGACTGTTCCGCGAAGGCGCCCACGAAGTGATCGATGCCGCGGGCGTGCCGATCCTTGCCGAGTTCGACACGCCGGGGTGGAGCCCCGAGCGCGCACAAGAGTGGGTCGCAGGGCAGATCACCCAATACGGCGACGACATCGTCGGCGTGTATGCGGCCAACGATGCCACCGCGGGCGGAGCCATCTCTGCCCTGCGCGCCGCAAATGTCACGCCACTCCCCCCGGTCACCGGACAGGATGCCGACCTCGCCGCAATCCAGCGCATCGTCGCCGGCGACCAATACATGACGGTGTACAAGGCAATCCGTCCCCAGGCAGAACTCGCCGCCGATGTTGCGGTCGCGCTCATGCGCGGGGAGGCTGTGGACGCGCCGATGCAGGTCAACGGCATCCCGACCACTCTCTTGGATCCCGTCGCCGTGCGGGTGGAAGACATCGCCGACACGGTCGTCGCGGACGGGTTCTGGACGCTGGATGACATCTGCACGCCGGCGTACCGCGAGGCCTGTGTGACGGCAGGATTGCTGAGCGAATAATGCCGACCCCACGCACAACCGCCGTCCGTAAGGGCCGCACTCGCGAGCCCATCCTCACGATGTCGAACATCGGCAAGCATTTCGGCGCCGTCAAGGCCCTCACCAACGTCGACTTCTGGGTCAACGAAGGCGAGGTGGTGGCGTTGATCGGCGACAACGGCGCCGGAAAATCCACGCTGGTGAAGCTCCTCGCTGGCGTGCACGCACCCGACGCAGGACGCATCCAGTTCGATGGTGTCGACGTCGACATTCCGAGTCCGGCCGACTCGCACGCCCTCGGTATCGCCACGGTATTCCAGGATCTCGCGCTGTGCGACAACCTCGATGTGGTCGAGAACCTGTGGCTAGGTCAAGAGCTTCGCAATGGGCTCAGCCTCGACGAAGTCGAGATGGAAGAGCGCACGTGGATGCTGTTGCGCGAACTGTCCGCGAAGCTGCCATCGGTGCGCACACCCGTCGCGTCACTGTCGGGTGGGCAACGCCAAACCGTAGCGATCGCACGATCGCTCATCGGCGACCCTCGTGTGGTGATCCTCGACGAGCCGACAGCAGCGCTGGGTGTCGCGCAGACCGCCGAGGTTCTGAATCTGATCGTGCGGTTGCGAGAGCGGGGACACGGTGTGGTGCTGATCAGTCACAACATGGCCGATGTCATGGCTGTCGCCGACCGGGTCGTGGTGCTCCGGCTCGGCCGCAACAACGGCATCTTCAACGTTGCCGACGTCACGAGCGAGACGCTCATCGCCGCTATCACGGGGGCAAGCCTGTCGCCGCCCATGCCGGCGACGCCTCACACGGACCGCACTCCGGCAACGCCGGATGACACGCCTCCGCCCGAAGGAATCGTCTCGCTCGTCGGTCGCGGTCGCGGTCGGCGAGGCTCGACCGGAGGCACCCGATGACGGCATCCGATCGCCCTTCTCAACGCCCGAGCGCCGTCGAATCTACACCCGCTACCGGGGCATCAGCCGTCGTTGGCGAAGCCGCGTCTTCCCTCTGGGAACGCATCCGCGGTGGCGACCTGGGATCGCTGCCCGTGATCATCGGCTTGGTGCTGATCTGCACCGTGTTCCAGATCCTCAATCCCGTGTTCCTGTCACCGGTGAACCTGGTGAACCTCACCATGCAGTGCGCCGCGATCGGCACCATCGCACTCGGCATCGTCGTCGTTCTCCTCGTCGGAGAGATCGACCTCTCAGTGGGATCCGTTTCGGGGCTCGCCGCGGCAATCGTCGCGGTCGGGTTCGTCGAGCAGGGCTGGCCCCTCGCCGTTGCGATCCTCGTCGCACTGATCGTGGGATGCCTGATCGGCGCGCTCTACGGCATGCTCTTTGCGCGCTTCGGGTTGCCCAGCTTCGTGATCACCCTGGCGGGGCTCCTCGGATTCCTCGGCGTGCAGCTATGGGTGTTGGGCGACTCCGGCTCCATCAACATTCCGTTCGACTCGTGGCTGGTTCAGTTCGCGCAGCAGATGTTCCTCCCCCCGTGGATGGCATACGCCGCGTCGGTCGCGGCCGCAGCAGGATTCGCCTGGGTCCACGTCTCGCGTGCCCGCCGCCGCACCGCTGCGAATCTTCTCAGCGAGGGGTACCGCGCAATCGCCCTGCGCACCATCCTGTTGCTCGTATTTCTCCTCGGTGTCTCGTGGTACCTGAATCTGTCACGCGGCGTGGGAGTCATGTTCCTGTCATTCGTCCTACTCGTGGTGGTGATGAACTACGCCCTCACCCGCACGCGCTGGGGTCGCGCGGTCTACGCCGTGGGCGGCTCGTCAGAGGCCGCACGCCGCGCCGGCATCCGCGTGAATCGCATTTATCTCTCAGCGTTCTGCCTGTGCGCGACACTCGCCGCCGCGGGTGGGATCCTCGCGGCAGGGCGACTCGCCGCGGCGAACCAGAGTTCGGGCGCGGCCGACACGAATCTCAATGCGATCGCGGCGGCAGTGATCGGCGGCGCGAGCTTGTTCGGCGGCCGAGGTTCCGCGTTCTCCGCGCTCCTGGGGATCGTCGTCATCCAATCGATCTCGTCTGGGCTCACGTTGCTCAATCTCGACTCGTCGATCCGTTTCATCGTGACGGGCACCGTGTTGGTACTCGCTGTGATCGTCGACTCAATGTCGCGCCGAACGCGCGCATCACACGGTAGAGCCTGACACTACCGCGCTGGTATTCATTCATACGGAAAAGCCGGGAATCGCGACAGTCGCCCCACCACTGAGCATTTACTTAATCCTCGCGTACATTTGCGCAGCATTATGCGCACTTCGCGCCATCGATCACGCACAGCACAGCGCGTTGCAAAAGCGTTACGTTCAAGACTTGACGCCAATGCGCGGAAAGAGTTTGATCGACACAACGCAAGAGAGTCGGCACGGATGCCGCGCTCTCGTCGGTTTCAATGATGAAAGGCGAACGATGAAGAAGTCATCTCTCGCAGCGACGATTGCCCTCGTGGGCGCCGGCGCTGTGCTGCTTGCCGGATGCTCGGGTTCGAGCGACACGGACACCACGACGGATGGTGGCGACGGCTCCACCGCCGATGCGGGGCGCGCATGCGTGATTCTTCCCGACGCGGCCTCGTCACCGCGCTGGGAGAACTTCGACCGCAAGTACCTTCAGGAAGGACTCGAAGGCGCCGGGTTTGAGGTCGACATCCAGAACGCGCAGGGTGACGTCAACCAGTACTCGACGATCGCCGACCAGCAGCTCACTCAGGGCTGCGGCGTGATGCTGCTGGTGGACTACCAGGGCGCAGCCGAAACGGTGGCGACGAAGGCCAAGGCCGAGGGCATCCCGGTGATCGCGTACGACCGCCCCTTCGCCGGTGCGGACTACTACGTGTCCTTCGACAACGTCGAGGTGGGTCGCATGGAGGGCCAGACGGTGCTGAACGGGCTCGAGGCGGCCGGCGTCGATCCGGCCGAGGCCGTCGTTGTCTACATTGGCGGCGACCCCACGGACGGCAACGCGGCAATGTTCCACGACGGTGCCGTCGAGGTCATGGAAGCGGCCGGTATCGAGCCCGCAGCCGAGCCCCCGGGGGCGTGGGACCAGGCCAAGTCGCAGACGAACTTCGAGCAGGCCCTCACGGCGCTCGATGGCCAGGTTGACGGCGTGTGGGTTGCCAACGACACCAACGCCGCCGGCGTCATCAAGGTGCTGCAGGACAACAACCTCGAGGGTGTCGCTGTCTCAGGCCAGGACGCCAACGTCGCAGGTCTGCAGAACATCCTCCTCGGTTGGCAGACGGCGACCGTCTACAAGCCCGTTGCTGACGAGGCCGCCGCCGCGGTGGAGACGGCGATTGCGCTCCTCAATGGCGAGACCGTGTCGACGGACGCTTCGCTGGAGGACGGCACGCCGTACATCCAGGTCACGCCCATCCTCGTCGGACCCAACGAGGTCAAGGACGTCATCGCTGCCGGCGACGCCTCGTACGACGAGGTGTGCACCGCCGACGTGATGGCTGCGTGCGAAGAGTTCGGCGTCACCCAGTAACGATTCGGGCATCAGCCGCAGAGGGCGTCACGCCACCTGGCGCGACGCCCCCTGCGCGCGACCCGACGCATCGCGAGGAAGCGAGTATGTCAGAAACCATCACTCCCCCAGAGCCGATCATCCAGCTGGTCGGTGTCAAGAAGTCCTTCGGACCGGTGAGCGTCCTCAAGGGCGTCGACCTCAACGTCTACCCGGGTCGGGTCACCGCCCTTGTCGGCGATAACGGAGCCGGAAAGTCCACACTCATCAAGGGGCTGGCCGGTGTGCAGCCCTATGACTCGGGTGAGGTGCTGATCGATGGAAAGCACCGAGATCTGCACGCACCTCGAGACGCTGCGAGCCTCGGTATCGAGGTCGTGTACCAGGACCTCGCTCTGTGCGACAACCTCGACATCGTTCAGAACATGTTCCTCGGACGCGAAGAGCTCTCCCACGGTACCTTCGACGAAGGCCGCATGGAAAAGGATGCGTCCGATACGCTGCGCTCGCTGTCAGTGCGCACCGTGAAGTCGGTGCGCCAGAAGGTGTCGTCGCTCTCCGGCGGACAACGTCAGACGGTCGCTATCGCGCGCGCCGTACTCAAGAACGCACGCGTGGTCATCCTCGACGAGCCCACAGCAGCGCTCGGCGTCGCCCAGACCGAGCAAGTGCTCAACCTGGTGCGCCGGCTGTCAGATCAGGGTGTCGCCGTGGTGCTCATCAGTCACAACCTGGCAGATGTGTTTTCCGTCGCCGACGACATCGCGGTGCTGTACCTCGGCCAGATGGTCGCGCAGATCGCCACGTCGGAGACAACTCGCGACGATGTCGTGGGCTACATCACCGGCACCAAGACCCTCGGAGACGTGGAGATCATCAACACGTCCACGATTCGCACCGGAGGCGACGAATGAGCAGCAACGCACCCCGTACCGACGCCGCTCCCGACCCCGTCGCAGCAGACCTGATCGGCAGCGGCGTCGAGGGCGGACTCGTCGACCAAGTTCAGGCATGGTGGCAACGCGTACGCAGCGGCGACATGGGCGCACTTCCCGCCATCGGCGGACTGGTCGTCCTGGCACTTCTGTTCTCGATTCTGAGCCCGTACTTCCTGACCGAGCGGAACTTCGCAAACCTGCTCAATCAGGGTGCGAGCCTCGTGATTCTCGGCATGGCACTCGTCTTCGTCCTCCTCCTCGGCGAGATCGATCTTTCTGCCGGGGTCACCGGCGGAGTCGGCATGGCCCTGTTCGTCGTGCTCGCCTCTCAGTTCAACATCCCGTGGCCACTCGCCCTCTTGATCGGGTTCGGTTTCGGATTCGCCACCGGCGCATTGATCGGCTTCTTCGTCGCCCGTGTCGGAATTCCCTCATTCGTGGTGACCCTCGGTCTCTTTCTCGGGTTCCAGGGTCTGGCGCTGGTCATCATCGGCCCCGGCGGCCTGTACCGCCTCGAGGTTCCCGAACTGATCGCTCTGCAGAACGGCAACCTGCCTGTCTGGGCGGGGTGGACGATGCTCGCCGTCATGCTCCTGATCTCGGCAGGGACGTCGTTCTGGGATCGCTCGCGCCGAACACGGGCTGGCGTGCCGAACCGCGCGATCTCGCTGGTGTGGATCAAGCTCGGCGTCATCGCCGTGCTCGGCGGGGGGTTCGTGTTCGTCCTCAACCAGAACCGTGGGCAATCCGCAGCAAACGTCGTCGCGGGTGTGCCGATTATTGTTCCCGTGGTGCTGTTGATCCTCTGGGTCGGCACGTTCGTTCTCGACCGCACCAAATTCGGTCGCTACATCTACGCCATCGGTGGCAATGCCGAAGCCGCACGCCGATCGGGTGTGAAGGTGCGATGGATCAAGTGGTGGGCCTTCGTCATCTGTTCCGCACTCGCGGTGATGTCGGCGCTCCTGAGCGTCGCACGCGTGGGGTCAGTGGATGCCACGGTCGGGCGCGACATCGTCCTGAGCGGCGTGGCAGCCGCCGTCGTCGGCGGGGTGAGCCTCTTCGGTGGTCGCGGGCGTCTGGTGCACGCTGCGATCGGTGCGATGGTCATCGCGGTCATCACCAACGGGCTCGGCCTGCTCAATCTGCCGGCCGGCATCAACCTGCTCGTCACCGGAGCTGTGCTGATCCTCGCGGCTTCGGTCGACGCCGTCTCCCGCCTACGATCTGGCGGCGGCGTACGAACATAGCCGGCGCCATTTCATGTCGGCGGAGTGTCGAGCGTGCACGTGCGACACTCCGCCGACATCGGCGCGCTCGTCACGTGCGAGCGAGAAAAGCGAGCAACCCGGTGTTGAATGCCCGGGGTTGCTCGATGTTCGCCGCGTGGCCGTCGTGGCGAATCACGCTGGATTCGCCACGCGGCGCCAACGAGGCCGCCGCCGCCGCGTGCGAACTCGGCCAGAACTCACTGTCTGCCCCTGCGATGAAGATGGTCGGCACTGTGGTCTTCGCAATCACCGGTCGCCAATCGGCGATGGCGTGGTCGTGAAGCAGCGCGAGTTCACCCGTCGACAAAGCGTGATCCGCGCCGCGCATCGCGCGCAACAACCGCACCAGGCGCCGGCCGCGCCGCCAGATCGGCGTGCCCCGACCCGTATCGGGGATCCGCTCGGCAAAAAAGGAGTCACGGTTTGACTCGTCATAGCCATAGAAGCCATGAGGCCAGTCGGCCGTATTGAGCATCTTCGGCGTCTGATCCACGATCGCGACGGAGCGGAGTCGTTCATCGCCGTTGTCGGCGATGTATGCCCAAATGGTGTTCCCGCCCATCGATCCACCCACGAGAGCAACGTCGGTCAGATCGAGAGCGTCGAGCAGGTCATGTAGGTCAGCGCCCCGACGTTTCATGTCGACGCCGGACTCCGGGTGCTCCGCCGCACCGTGCCCTCGAAGGTCGACGGAAATCACGCGGTAGCCATGTTGCACCAAGGCCGGTACTTGTGCGGACCATGTCGTGGCCGCGGCCTTGAAACCTGCCAGCAGCACGACGGGTCGACCTGTCGCGTCGCCCGATTCCTGATAGTCGATGCGCACACCATCACTGGTCGTGAGTGCCGTCACTGATGGCTCACCTTCTTGTCGCGGGGGAATGCCTTCCCCGGGTTCATAAGATCCCGCGGATCGAGCGCATGTTTGATGGCGCCATGCATATCGAGCACGACCTCGCTGAGCTCCTCGCGGGCGCCGTCGAGTTTGAGAAGGCCCACACCGTGCTCACCGGTGACTGTCCCGCCGAGCTCACGGCAGTCGGAAACAATACGGTCAAAGGCCCGCATGGCTCGCGCTTTCGCCGCGTCATCGCCGACTGGTGCGATGATCAGTGGGTGGAGGTTGCCGTCCCCGGCGTGCGCGATGTTCGCGATCGTCACCTCGTGCTCCATCGCTGTCGCCTCGATTCGGGCGAGCATTTCGGGCACAGCGGCACGCGGAACACACACATCTTCCGTAAGAACAGGCCCCAACCGTTCGAGAGCGGGGTACGCGAGCCGTCGCGCGAGGAAGAGTTGTTCCATCGCTGCCGCGTCGTCGGCGCGCTCGACACGGGTAGCTCCCGCATCGCCGAACAGCCGAGCGATAACCGAGGCATGCCCCGCTCCGATAGCGCCGGGTTCGTCTACCGCGGCCAGGAGCAACGCCGCGGCATCCGCGGGCACATCCCATTCCTGCCATTGTGCGACCGCGCGAAGACATGTGCGGTCGATGAGTTCGAGCGCCGACGGCACAATTCCCGCTTTCGACACAGCAGACACTGCTGCGCCGGCATCCGTGAGAGAACTGAAGTAGCCGACGACCCCCCGCTCTTCCCGGCCCGAAAGCGGACGGAGCGACAGCGTGACGTCCACGATGACCCCGAGCGCACCCTCCGAACCGACCATGAGACCCGTGAGGTCGAAACCGGTAACCCCCTTCGCAGTCTTTCGGCCCAGCCTCGCGACACGACCGTCAGCGAGCACGACGGTCATGCCGAGAACATAGTCACGGGTCACGCCGTACTTCACACAGCAGATGCCACCCGCATTCGTGGCCACGTTGCCACCAATCGTGCTGATCCGGTAGCTGGCGGGGTCTGGCGGGTACCAAAGTCCAAAGTCAGCGACGTGGCGCCGCAGCTCGTCGTTCAGCACGCCAGCTTCAGCGACGACGTAGCGTTCATCAGGGTTGACCTCGGTGATCGCCGTCATACGCTCGAGGGACAGCACGACGCACCCAGCGACCGCGTTCGCTCCACCGGACAGTCCTGTGCCTGCACCGCGCGGCACCACCGCGACGCCGTACTCAGCCGCGCAGCGAACAGTGGCCACTACATCGTCCAACGACTCCGCGCAGACGACCGCGCTCGGCGAGACATAGTCCGCCCATTCGGCGTCATCGTGGCTGTAGCGAGTGACCACCTCAGCATCGGTGATGATGCGAGCAGCATCTACACGATCGACCAGGGCAGCAAGAAAGTCGTTCATCGGTTGCCGATCCTACTCATCCGAGGCGTCAAGACGAGTGCACCACAGCGCCCAGGCGATCAAGGGGATCTGCAGGAAGAGCCGGATGAACCGAGCGCCGTCGGTGCGGAGCAGCGGTGCGGAACGACCCGTGCGCCACTGATGAACGTTCCCGGGAAGGACGGCAACGAAAAACGCCGCAACGATGCCACCGACTCTCGGCCGGTCACGTGGCAAGGCGACGAGTGCGACCCCCAGCATGACTTCGACAGCACCGGATGCCACGACGATCATGTCTTTGTCCGTGCGCAACAGCCGGGTCGCCCAGTCCGGCACGGTGATTCGGTATCCGCGCCGGCCCCACGTCAGATGAGACAGTCCTGCTGCCACGAGGAGGAGCGCGAGTACCCACCGCGCAGCAATCCGCGTCACCGCGATGCCTTGTCGGTCACCGGAGTGAGATGGTCGGGCGAGACGTGCATTGCTCATCGTCCGAGCATGCCATGTGTGCGCCCGCGCGGGGCCTCGGCACTCAGGGCCGATGGTTAACGCAAAGAAGCCACCCAACGTTGGGTGGCTTCTTTGTTTAAAGGAAGTCCGGCGGTGTCCTACTCTCCCACAGGGTCCCCCCTGCAGTAC
>NZ_JAPEHV010000030.1 GCF_028823665.1 Microbacterium sp. C7(2022)
ATAAAAATTAACACCACCAGTGCAGCAGTACAACAAAATAAGAGAATTGAATGTGGACTTAAACATTAGATCTCTGTCGTCTAAAGCTGTGTTAGTCAATGATTTAATATCTGACTATCATATGGATATATTTTGTCTAACTGAAACTTGGCTGTGTCAGGAAGAATATGTTAGCCTGAATGAGTCCACTCCTCCTAGTCATATTAATACTCACATTCCTCGAGGCACTGGCCGAGGAGGTGGAGTTGCAGCCATCTTCGACTCTAGCTTATTAATCAACCCTAAACCTAAACTTAGTTTTAACTCATTCGAAAATCTTGTTCTTAGTCTTTCACAAGTCGGATCGTAGCCATGTCGTTCTGTGAGCCAAGGAGTTGATCATCGTCTTTGTCTTCCTAAGACCGCTTGGCCTCCGATCCGTTGCTGATCGCTCAGGTGATCTTGCTCACGACGTGGGCGGTG
>NZ_JAPEHV010000031.1 GCF_028823665.1 Microbacterium sp. C7(2022)
GAAGATTGCAAACTGTAAGTCTGTCATATTGACCCAACTTGAGCATTGAGTTGTGTTTGAATACAGTTAAGTGCTACTTGTTGGGGCGGTTGTACATGACAAATGCTGCAGACTGTACCCGAAGACAGATTTCATTTGAATTACATTCAGATCACCTCAAATGGAGACACTAATGATTCTTGTGTTCATAAGTGCTTCTCTTTGGGGTTGTCTTGGATGTGAAAAGATTGAAGATGATTGAAATTCCTTCCAGAAAGCTGATTCAGAGACACATTTCAGTGAGAAGTGCATTTCAACTTGAGCAACCCTCTGACTTCACTACCAAGAAAGTGCTATATAGTTGGGGTGTTAATCTTGTTTGTTTATAAGTGCAATACTGTTTTTTTGCTCATCAAGGTATAGATTTGGTCAATAATAGTACCCTAACACAAACACTAACTTTGGTTTCA
>NZ_JAPEHV010000032.1 GCF_028823665.1 Microbacterium sp. C7(2022)
ACTTCATAAAATTATGCAAATCTCAATGTATGAAATTTAGTATAAAACTCATGTCTCAATCCCAATAGGGCAGTAAAACAACTCAACAATTTGATAAAAATCATAATTTCTCAAGAATCATGTAAAGATTAGACACTAAACATCATAAACTTATCAAGACTCATGAACTCATCAACCCTCATCTCAAATTACGAATTTGGCATGTCAATGAAAAGATATTGACATTGGGGTGAGCCTTACATACCTGGACGCTTGAAGAAACACCCAACTCTCAGCAACTCCTCAATGGAACTCAAAATCCTCTCCTCTTGCTCTCTTCTCCTTGGCTCAAAATTTCCCTAGCGTGAAAAGAATGTGAAGAATGGCTAGGGTTAGGATTTTAGAGGCTTTAATTAGGCCTAAACTGTC
>NZ_JAPEHV010000033.1 GCF_028823665.1 Microbacterium sp. C7(2022)
TTGTTGATCGTTTTAACACCCGGGCTCCTACCAAGCCCTTGATGGTGGGTCTTATACCTGCTATTTGGTGTGGTTTAATGGGATATTGTTTTTGGTATGGCAACACAATGCCCTCTTTTGCTTTGATGTGAACTGGCTGTGCTGACCTAACTAGCCCTACATCTGTTTTATGATGTGACCATAACTCATGTGGTATCTGATGTAGTAGCACACTATGTTCTTCTGAGAGTGGCAGTTGAGTAGGGAATCTCTGACTTAGTAGCACTTGGGCTCTTGTTCCTTTGTCATATGCTCGCAGAAATATTTTCACATATTGTCCATCGGAGGATGACTGCACATGCGTGTTCTGAGTTGGTTTCCATACAGTCACTTGTAGTGCTGCCTTCACCATCGGTCGTAGGTCACG
>NZ_JAPEHV010000034.1 GCF_028823665.1 Microbacterium sp. C7(2022)
ATTCCCAAATGAACCTGTCCTTGAATAGGAAGGTCGTGATTCGGTGGTCAAGGGTAAAATCATTTCGTGCCTCAAAGCCCGAAAGCTAATCTCCAAAGGTTGCATCTATCATCTGGTGCGGGTTAGGGATGTTGAGTCTAAATCCTCTCCTATTGAGTTAGTTCCGGTAGTTGCTGAGTTCCCTGATGTCTTTCCCGATGAACTCCCCGGTGTCCCTCCTGAAAGGGAGATTGATTTCGGTATAGACCTACTTTTGGTTACTCAGCCTATTTCCATCCCTCCTTATCGAATGGCCCCGGTGGAGTTGAAAGAGCTAAAGGAACAATTGAAAGATTTGTTAGAGAAAGGGTTCATAAGGCCTAGTAAATCACCTTGGGGTGCACTGGTATTGTTTGTGAGGA
>NZ_JAPEHV010000035.1 GCF_028823665.1 Microbacterium sp. C7(2022)
TCGAGCCGGTACGGAATATCCAACCCCTCGCCGAGAAGACCCCCCTCGTCACGAGCGGTCTCCAACGCATCCTCGAACCAGTCCGCAGCCTCCGGCGAATCCAACTCCACCACCGGCCGGAACCCAGACCCATCCGTCATCACCGCCACCAGCAGCCGCACACCCGCAGCGAACTCATACGTCACGAAACGGTCATCAACAACAGGAGCAGGAAGCTCCAAGGGGAACCAGATCTTCACCCACTCCCCGTCGGCCTCAATCACGCCCAACGGCAACCCTGCCCCGGCGTCTCCGCCCGGGTTGAACCACATCGGGAACACTGGAGCGGCGACGCCGAGCATCGCGCCCGTATCGTCCAACTCACCAGAAGCGTCCGAAACGGTACGCGCCATCGACACAC
>NZ_JAPEHV010000036.1 GCF_028823665.1 Microbacterium sp. C7(2022)
GAAACCAACTCCAAACGTGTTCTCCTTCGCGGAGAAGGCTGATTTGGCATGAAGAAGCCCTGTGTGCACTGGCCCTAGCAACCCACCCATAGCCAGCTAGGGAGGGACCCACCTAGGGCCTAGCTCCGAAACGGCACAAAACGCGCTCCTAGGAGCTGCACTCTGCAAAGGGAAACTGTGCTCGGGGAACAAACCTCAGCCCCAATGCGGCTTGGCTCAGGATCGCAGCGCTTGCCTAGTTCTCACCTAGCCCTAGGCTCCCCATAGGGCCAAGGAGGGTCTGGGCTGCCTCTGGCTCCGTGGGCACTGCTGCTTGGCTGGTGGTCTCCGCAGCTGGAAACCAACTCCAAACGTGTTCTCCTTCGCGGAGAAGGCTGATTTGGC
>NZ_JAPEHV010000037.1 GCF_028823665.1 Microbacterium sp. C7(2022)
TATTTTAAGTATTTCTTTTTGTGGTTATATGTTTTTTACTTAATTGAAATTTTCACTGCAGGAGCTGTATTGTAAAAGAGTAGTTTCACGGAGTGGTATTAGTACTTTTGCTTCGATTTGAAAACTTCGCCGGCTTTTTTTTTTTTTTCCCGACCTGTGGGCATGCGCAACTCCGTCCTCTCTACGCCTGACGGTATGTCAACAACACACCCGCAACGGACGAGGAGCTGGACCTAATCCCTGCAACAGCACTCGTTAAGGTTATTTTCAGCATTCTTGTGCTTGGCACACTCATTTGGTGAGTAATATTTTACCCTTGTTTAGACCGTTTTCTTTCTGTAAGTAAGCGCCATATTTTTCGTGCTTGCT
>NZ_JAPEHV010000038.1 GCF_028823665.1 Microbacterium sp. C7(2022)
TAATATTGTTTTTTTGCTCATCAAGGTCTAGATTTGGTCAATAATAGTACCCTAACACAAACACTAACTTTGGTTTCAATGCAGTAAGTGCTTTTTTGTTGGGGTAGTTTTGCTGACCTCTGCATCTTCAGGTGTGAGCTGTGTGCCATTTGAAAACTTCAGTAAGAGATACACTTAATTTGTAGTCACATTCTAGAATTGCAGGACAAGAAAATAGAATACTGCGCTTTGATGTTGGGGTTGGATTCCGTACTGAAGCCCTACATTCCCTAAACTAAATCTGCCTCTTTGTGTTGCTTTTAAACTACTGCTGATAAAACATCAACTGGACAATGCCAATGAGGTGCATCAAGTAAAG
>NZ_JAPEHV010000003.1 GCF_028823665.1 Microbacterium sp. C7(2022)
GAGTTTGAACTGACCAAAAAGATGTCATTGCTGACAATCCATAACGCCAACCCCCAAAGGAGTTGGACTTGATCCAAAGGAATTCTCAACCAACCCTAAAAAAGGTTGGACGAGGATAATTTGGCATTTGACAAGTGCACGCTGTTGAGTTCTCAAGGATCGGACGCCCACCCGCTCAGCCTCACGACCTCGCCAGAAGGGCAACTTCACTATCTTATCCCCCACGCTCCGTCTGTCAAACCAACACACCAGAACACCTGGCAGCCAGCAACCGCGGTCACGAAAGGGAACCCCTCATCCTAGACACAAAAGTCCTACTCTCTCAACCGAGAGATTTGGGAAAAAGGAGACGTTCAACCAACTTGAGGGGGGTAAGACCTTCCGGCCCTTCCGCTTCCCTGTGGGGCGAACAAGTAATAACTTACGCGCAACCCCACCAACCCACAAATCCACCCCACACCCCGGGCGTGTCGCACCCCCGGGCCAGAGCCGTAAGCGGGATGTTTTCGCAGGTCACAGCGAGTAACGTGCGCGACGCGTCGCCTGCACGACGATGCAGAGCCCCAGAGTCGCCACTCCCCACACCGCGCACGCCGGCGGCAGTACCCGGTACGCGAGGTGCGCAACGGTCCATGTCGCGTCGAGCGGACCGTAAGCGGCCAGTCCCCACATCCACGCCGTCACAAGAAACACCGGCAACGCGATGATCCAGGCAAGACGCACCCACGCGGGGAGAACACGGGCAGCGACCGGGGCTGCCTCACGCCGGACCACCCACACAAGCGCGTAGGCCGCGAGGATCCCCAAGCCGAGCAGGCTCGACCCGTGCTGAATCCACTTGAAGCCGACCAGCGGCCCCCACTGTTGCTCGAGCACCGGAAGCGCGACGACTCCCCAGCGCCCCTCGTGCGTGAACAGATCCCACACGATGTGGCTGACGACACCGATCAGCAACGATACGAGCAGCAGAAGCCCACTCAGCCATGAGATGGCCCACCCCGTCGCGCCGCGCCGAACCCCAAAGGTCTCACGCAGCGCGGCCACGACCCCGCGATCCCATTCCGAAGGCAGCCGCTGCGCAAGGAGATTCGGCGCCAGCTCTCGCACCGCCGGACGCAACACACAGCGCCAGACCAGCAGGAGGACGAGCGCCAGTATCACCGTCGCCGGAAGCCATCCGAAGTCATGCGTGAACCCGTAGTGCAGCGGAAACGCCCGCACGAACAGCGGGAGGTCTGGAGTCATGGCTCCGACAGCGATGGCCGCGGGGACAAGGGGTGTCCTCACGAACGGCAACGCCACAACGGCGTGGCTCGGCGTGAAGGGCACCTGCTCGATCAGCCCTCGATAAACACGCCCGCGAGCGTCTTCTTGCCGCGGCGGAGCACGGACACTCCACCGGGGAGCGTCCCGTTCACGACGGCAGTGTCGTCGGCGATCTTTTCACCGTCGAGGCTCACGCCGCCCTGAGCGATTGCGCGCCGACCCTCTGAGATGCTCGCAACCAGACCCGTGTCGACCAGTGCGGTCAGGATGCCGGTGCCCGGCGCCACGGTCGCATTCGGCAGTTCTTCCAGCGCCGCGCGCAACGCCCCCGCGTCGAGCGAAGTGAGATCGCCCTGCCCGAACAGTGCCTCGGACGCCGCGATCACGGCGGTGGTGGCATCCACCCCATGAACGAACGTCGTGACCTCGAGCGCCAGGCGCTTCTGGGCTGCCCGGCGGAACGGTTCATCGGCGACGAGCTGCTCGTACTCGGCGATCTGGTCGCGCGTGAGGAAGGTGAAGACCTTCAGGCGCGAGATCACATCGGCGTCATCGGTGTTCAGCCAGAACTGGTACATCCGGTACGGGCTGCACATTGCAGGGTCCAGCCACACGGCGTTGCCCTCACTCTTGCCAAACTTCGTGCCGTCGCTGTTGGTAATCAGGGGCGTGCCAATCGCGTGCACGGACGCACCCTCGACACGGTGAATGAGGTCGGTGCCGCTAGTGAGGTTGCCCCACTGATCGGATCCACCGGTCTGCAGCACGCAGTCGTATTGGCGGTACAGCTCGAGGTAGTCCATGCCCTGCAGGATCTGGTAGCTGAACTCGGTGTAGCTGATGCCGGCCTCGGAGTTCAATCGCGCGGCAACGGCATCTTTCTTGAGCATGGTTCCGACGCGGTAATGCTTGCCGATCTCGCGCAGGAAGTCGATGGCGCTCATCGGCGCGGTCCAGTCGAGGTTGTTCACCATCCGCGCGGCGTTCTCCCCCTCGAAACTGAGGAAGCGCTCGACCTGGGAACGGAGGTAACCGACCCACTCGGCGACGGTCTCGCGCGTGTTGAGCGTGCGCTCGGCCGACGGGCGCGGATCGCCCACGAGACCCGTCGATCCCCCGACGAGTCCGAGGGGCTTGTGGCCGGCCAACTGCAGCCGGCGCATGGTGAGCAACTGCACGAGGTTACCCAGGTGCAAGCTCGGCGCGGTCGGATCGAAGCCGCAGTAATACGTGATCGGGTCCCCGCTCAGCAGCGCGCGCAGCGCATCGGCGTCGGTGGACACGTGCACCAGGCCACGCCAGACGATCTCGTCCCAAACATTCTCGAAGGACGCGTCGTTGGCCGGTGCGAGGGCAGTCACGGAAGGCTCAGACACGCGCTCCAGGCTATCAGCGACGACCACGCGTCCCGCGCCGAACCCACTGCGACAACTGCCCGATCACAGCAACGTTGCGTGCACACCCCACCACACCAGCACCGCGCAGGCGAGGGCAACGACCCAGCTCACCAAGCTGCCGACCAGAAAGTACTCCGCGCGCGTACCCGTGCCACGATCGTTGTTGATCTCGGGAAACCGAACGATCCCCTTCGCCGCGAGGACTGCCGCGATCAGGGTGTAGGCGCTGGCCAGCGTGAGCGCGAAAACGAGCACGCGTTCGAGCGGACCGATGAGCCGCCCGCCACGCAGTACCGGCGCACTTGCGCGGGCGGCCATCGACTCTTCGGCGCGATCGGTATCGGCATCCTCTGTGTCGGCCAGTGCCGTGTCTGTTGCGGGGGTGTCGGATGCCGCGGCGGCGCCCTGCTCGCTTCGCAGAGCGGTCCGCACGATGACGTTGCCGGATTCCAACAGGAAGACGATGGCTCCACATACCAGCACCGCTGCGTCGAAGGCAGCGTTGCCGAGTGCGGCATACTGCTGCCACGCGTCGCCGAGCGGCCCTGCTTCGCCGCGCCCACCGACGGTGGCGACCGCAATCGCGCACAGTGCCCCGAGCGCACCGATCGGCCAGAAGCCGCCGCGCCCGCGTCCGTCCGGTGGCACCGTCATCACCCAAAGCGCGGCGGCAGCGATCGCCGCGAAGCCCGCAGCTCCCGCGTCGGCACCCGAAGCCAGCACCAGGACGAAGAGTCCACCGGCCAGGTATCCGATCCATCGCCGACGCTCGGGGATGAATTGACGCATCAGGTCGGCCGTGCCGACGGCGAGCAAGAGGAGGCCAGCGAGGATCATTGGGGATCTCCGACAGAGGCGGTCAGCACGCGAAAGCCTTCGACGACCGCGCGAGCACCCGCGCTGCTCAACGCTTGCGACACTGCGGGCTGGCTGATGCCCTCGGCGCGCGCCAGGTCCGACTGCTTACTGCCTACGCACCGCCCGTACACCAGCCGGCGGGTCCGCTCGTTCATCTGCGCGACGAGATCGTCCTTCGCCAGCAGGTAGGCATTCGCCATGCTCGCCTGCGTCTTCATCTCGTCATGTTCCCCCTCGGCAACGACAATCCACGTTCTCGCCTGCGGCGCGGCGCGATGCTCGAGCGAACGCACATGTTCGATCGCGTCGCGCGCGGCCCACCACCCCGGCCCCTCGGGGATGTCACCGTTCGCGGCAGACACAGCGCGCACCTCTCCAACGCCGATCCCGAACCGACACTGGATACCTTCCGGCAGGGCGAGCTGCAGCAGCAGCAGGGAGGCCAGTGCCCGCGAAAGATCCGGGTACAGCCCCTGTTGCTCGTCTCCTACGGTCGGGTGCAAAGGCTGCGTGGCGAAAGGGCGATCCGCGTGGACCCGCGAGATCGCGGCATCCAGCATCTTCTGTCCGGCCTGCCGGTCAGGCAGGGCACGAGAGCCCACAATGTCGGCGATCACGGCAATGCTCATGCGCCGATGGTAGCGCTTATGAAATCTGAATATAAGTACTTTGCTTATTTTTTTCAGAACATAAGCACAGATGCCGCGGCAGCCGCCCTAGATACCCAGCGTGTGGGCACTCGCCTGGACGCGCTCGATCAACGCCGCGCGCTGCTCTGCCACACGCACGGGCGCCGTGCCGCCCGTTCCGGTGCGTGATGCCACGGACCCCAAAACAGTCAGCACCTCGCGAACCGCAGGGGTCAAGTGCGGCGACACCGCGGCGAGCCCAGCGTCGTCGACCTCGTGCAGTTCGAGACCGCTCTGCTCGCACACCCGCACTAGATGGCCCGAGATCTCATGCGCGTCACGGAAGGGTACGCCCTGCTTGACAAGCCACTCGGCCACATCGGTGGCCAGAGAGAATCCCTGTGGCGCGAGCTCGGCCATGCGATCGGTGTCGAACCGCAGGGTCGCGATCATCCCTGCGAACGCGGGAAGAACGGTCTCGAGGGTGCGCACCGAATCGAAAATCGGCTCCTTGTCTTCCTGCAGATCGCGGTTGTACGCCAGCGGCAGCGCCTTGAGGGTGGCGAGCAGGCCGGTCAGATTGCCGATGAGGCGCCCCGCCTTGCCGCGCGCGAGCTCGGCGATGTCGGGGTTCTTCTTCTGCGGCATGATGCTCGACCCGGTCGAGTAGCCGTCATCCAGCGTGACGAAGCCAAACTCCCGCGTGTTCCACAGAATGATCTCTTCAGCCAGACGCGATACGTCGATGCCGATCATCGCCGTGATGAAGGCAAACTCCGCCACCACGTCACGGGCAGAGGTGCCGTCGAGCGAGTTCTCGGACGGGCGCGCCAGCCCGAGCTCATCCGCGACGAGCTGCGGGTCAAGCCCCAGGGTGGACCCGGCGAGCGCTCCCCCGCCATAGGGGGAGACGGATGCTCGCACCGACCAGTCACTGAGCCGCTCGAGATCGCGCGCCAGCGGCCACGCGTGAGCCTGAAGGTGATGAGCGAGGAGCACCGGCTGGGCGTGCTGCAGATGCGTGCGGCCGGGCATGACGGCATCCGGGTGCGCCTCGGCTTGCGCAACAAGGGCGTCGACCAGCCGGAGCACCTCACGAGCGATGGTGCGCGCGTGGTCGAGCATGTACATCCGGACCAGGGTCGCGATCTGGTCGTTACGGCTGCGGCCGGCGCGCAGCTTTCCGCCAACCTCTGCCCCCACCGTGGCGATCAGCGCCTGCTCGAGGGCGCCGTGCACATCTTCGTCCGCCGGGGACGGGCGCAGGGTGCCGTCGGTGATCTGAGCGGCGAGCTGGTCGAGGCCCGCGTGCATCGTGCGCTCTTCGTCGGCTGTGAGATACCCCGCCGCAGCGAGCGCCTTCGCGTGAGCGTGCGAGCCGGCGATGTCGTAGAGCGCGAGATCCCAGTCGAAATGGGTGGAGCGGCTCAGTTCTGCCAGTTCAGGCGACGGGCCCGTCGCGAAGCGGGCGCCCCACAGTGCGCCCTCGTTGGTTCCGTCACCCTTGTTGTCACTCACCCCTCAAGCCTACCCAGCCCGAACGCCCGGACCCGAGCGGACGACGAAGCGTGACAACCGGTCGAGCGCCCACTCGAGCGGGCCGCGACCGACCAGGAGCGCCCACGCGGTGCACGCGGCGATCGTGATCAGCGTGAACGCCCAGAAAGGTTCCGTCGCACGGAAAGCCATGAGATCGCCCGGGGCACCCAGCACCGCCGTCGCTGCAATCGCCCACGCCACGATCTGAGCCGTGTAGGCGGTCAGCGGCATCGCGCCCAGCGCCCGCAGGGGGAACAGCGGCATGCTCACGATCGTCCGACACAGCAGAAGGCACGCGCCGATGACGGCAAGCGCAAAGCCGCCCGATCCGATCGCTTCCCACAGGCCCGTCGAGTGCGGCTCGGCGGAAAACACCTGTTCGAGATAGCTCGGACTGCCCCAGGCTCCCTGTGACGAGACTGCGGGAGACGGTGCGGTCCACGCGGCAAGTAGCGCACCGATCCCGCACAGCGTGGCGCCGACCACCAGCATCCCGATCTGCGTGCGCAACCGGCGCACGTCTGCGCGTCCGAGCGCCATGCCGGCGAAGACGAACGCGATCCAGGTGGTGAACGGGTAATGCCATCCAATAAGGAGAGCAAGATCGTGCCCGGCCGGAGTCGCCCAGAAGCTGAGGTCATCGAGCCACACCTGCACGAACGGCATCACCACAGCGATGACGGCCGCGAGAATCGCCAGCGTGCGTGCGCGCAACGGCACGAATGCGACGGCGATCAGAAACATCAGCGCATAGGCGGGCAGGATCACGAACACCGGCGCACCGGCGAAGATGAGGAACACTCCGAGCATCCACAAGGCGAACGCGCGCACTACCAAGCGCATCATTCCCACGCGCAGACGCTCACCGCGCAGCGGAACAGCACCGCCAGTCACCAGGGCGATCGACACGCCGGCGAGCGTTGCGAACAAGATCGACGATCGGCCGTTCACCACGGCAATCCAGGTGTTGGGATCGAGCCACTCGAGGGACTGCTCGATCGTCAGCAGGTGGGCGGCAAGCATGCCGATGACGGCAAGGCCCCGAGCGAGGTCGACGCCTTGGACTCTGCCCTCACCGTTCAGTCGCCGCCAGCGTGTGGCGACGCCGCCAGCCCCGGGTGTCACTGCTGCCGCAGCAACCAGACCAGCAGCGCCTTCTGGGCGTGCAGACGGTTTTCGGCCTCGTCCCACACCACGCTCTGCGGGCCGTCGATGACGGCCGCATCCACCTCGTAGCCGCGGTCGGCCGGCAGACAGTGGATGAAGATCGCGTCGTTCTGCGCGAGGGCCATCGTCTCGGACGTGACCTTGTACTCCCCCAGGTCGCGGAGGCGTGCGAGCTTCTCCTCTTCCTTGCCCATCGACACCCACGTATCGGTGACGATGACGTCGGCACCGGCCGCCGCCTCGTTCGGGTCGGTGTACAGCGTGACCGAGCCACCGGTCTCCGCCGCACGCCGGTCGGCATCGGCAACCACGTCTTCCCGCGGCGCGTACGCCTCGGGCGAGGTCACCCGCACGTGCATGCCCGCAGTGACGCCGGCGAGCATGTACGAGTGCGCCATGTTCGACTTGCCATCGCCGAAGAACGCCAGGGTGAGGCCCTTCAGGTCACCCTTGTGCTCACGGATCGTCAGGAGGTCGGCCAGCAGCTGGCACGGATGAAAGTCATCACTCAGTGCGTTGACGACCGGCACCGTGGTGCCCTCGGCCATCTGCTCGAGCCCGGACTGCGCGTACGTGCGCCACACGATGGCGGCGACCTGGCGCTCGAGGACGCGCGCCGTGTCGGCCGGCGTCTCTTTGCCGCCGAGCTGGCTGTTCGCCGTCGAGATGATGAGCGGCGATCCGCCCAGATCCGCAATGCCGACCGCGAACGAGACGCGCGTGCGGGTCGACGACTTGTCGAAGATCACCGCGACCGTCTGCGGGCCCTCGAGCGCCTTGACGGCGAAGCGATCCTTCTTCAGTTCGATCGCGAGGTCGAGGATCTCGGCCTGCTCGGCCGGAGTGAGATCGTCGTCGCGTAGCAGGTGGCGGGTCATGCGGGAACCTCCGAGGCGGTCTCGAGCAAGAGGGCGGCTTCGACAGTGCGGAGCGACGCGGTGAACAGGCTGATGAACTCGTCGATCTCGACGTCACCGATCGTGAGCGCCGGAACCAGACGGATGGTCTCGTCGTTGGGTGCGTTGATCACAAGACCGTGCACTTGCGCGGCTTCAACGATGGCCTTGGCGACCGGGCGTGACAGCGCCACGCCGACGAGAAGGCCGCGGCCGCGGCATCCACTGACCAGATCTGAGTCGATCTCACTGATCGCCTGCCGCAGTTGCGTGCCGCGCTCGGCGGCGTTGCGGACGAGTTCGGACTCTTCGATCTCGTTCAGCACGGCGTCAGCGACCGCGGTACCCAGAGAGTTGCCGCCGAACGTCGAACCGTGCGTGCCGGGGTAGAACAGCTCAGCAGCAGACGGGAAGGTGACCAAAGCCCCGATGGGGAACCCGCCACCAATACCCTTGGCCACGGTGATCGCGTCCGGCGTGACGCCCTCGTGCTGGAAGGCGAACCATTCGCCGGTGCGGCCGGCGCCGGTCTGGATCTCGTCAATGATCAGAAGGGCGCCGTGCCGCGTCGTGAGCTCGCGCGCGGCACGAAGGAAGCCCTCGGGCAAGTCGATCACCCCGGCCTCGCCCTTGATCGGCTCGATGAACACGGCCGCGACGCGGTCGTCCATGGCGGCTTCGAGCGCCTCGATCGACGTCTCGATGAACTCGGCGCCCGGCGCCATCGGCTCGAAGGGCGCGCGCATGCCCGCCTTTCCGGTGATGGCCAGCGCACCCATCGTGCGACCGTGGAAGGCGTTCTCAAACGACAGGACGCGCGGCTTGTCGACCCCGCCGTGCAGGCGCGCCAGCTTGAACGCGGCCTCGTTCGCCTCAGCACCCGAGTTCGCGAAGTACACCCGGCCTGCCTCACCGGTGCCGGCGATGCGCTTCAGCCGAGCCGCGAGCGCAAGCTGCGGAGGTGTGGCGAAGTAATTCGACACGTGTGCGAGCGTCGCCGCCTGCCGACTGATCGTATCGACGAACACCGGGTGGGCATGCCCCAGCGAATCGGCAGCCACGCCCGCGAGGAAATCGAGGTACTTCTTGCCCTCGTCATCCCACAGGTACGCCCCCTCGCCGCGGACGAACATCGCCATCCGCGGACCGAAACTGCGAACGAGGTCGCGCCCCGCGTCATCCTGCCAACTCATGAGAGCACCACCTCTGTTCCGATTCCCTTGCTGGTGAACATCTCCACCAGTACCGAGTGCGGCACGCGACCGTCGATGATCGCCGCCGTATCTACTCCCCCTTCGACCGCCTGCAGGCACGCGGTCATCTTGGGGATCATGCCCGATTCCAACTTCGGAAGCAGGGTGCGCAATTCGTCCGACTCCAGATGCGAGACGAGCGAGTCGCGGTTGGGCCAATCGGCATATAGCCCCGGCACGTCGGTCAGCACGACCAGTTTCACCGCGCCGAGGGCGACGGCCAGAGCGGATGCCGCGGCATCCGCATTCACATTGAGCGAGTGCCCGGGGTGATCCAGATCCGGTGCGATGCTCGAGACGACCGGGATTCGTCCTGCCTCAATGTGATCGAGAACCGGACGCGGGTCAACCTGCACGACATCTCCGACGCGCCCGAGGTCGTGCTCGATGCCGTCGATCGTTACGCCACGTCGACGGCCGCCAAACAGGCCCGCGTCTTCACCGCTCAGACCGGTCGCGACCGGTCCGTGCGCGTTGATCTTGGAGACAAGCTGCGGATTGATCTGCCCGGTGAGCACCATGCGCACGACCGAGATCGCTTCGGTCGAGGTGACGCGATAGCCGCCCTTGAACTCGCTCGGGATCGCCAGGCGGTCGAGCATCGACGAGATCTGCGGCCCGCCACCGTGCACGACGACCGGCTTCACGCCGACGTATCGCAAGTAGGCGATGTCGGCCGCGAAGGCATCTTGCAACTCTTCGCTGACCATCGCATTGCCGCCGTACTTGATGACAACGATCTGGTCGCTGTACCGCTTGAGCCACGGAAGCGACTCGATGAGGATCGCCGCCTTGCCGCTGGCCTCGACGGGGTCGGTGTCTTGAATGTCAGTCATGAAGAGTACGCGCTGTTCTCGTGGACGTAATCGTGCGTGAGGTCGTTGGTGAGGATCGTCGCCGATGCCTCGCCCACCTTGAGGTCGATGACCAGGTGCGTCGCGCGCGGAGTGAGATCCACATCCTCGCGGGGCGCGTCGGGGCCGCCGGCCGTACACACCCGCACACCGTTCATCCACACGTCGACGTCGTACGGATCGAAGGCGGCATCGGTGGTGCCGATCGCAGCGAGCACGCGACCCCAGTTCGGGTCGTTACCGAAGATGGCGGCCTTGAACAGGTTGTTGCGCGCGACCGAACGGCCGACCACGACGGCATCGTCTTCACTCGCGGCATTGACGACCTCGATCGTGATGTCGTGGCTGGCACCTTCGGCATCCCCCTGCAACTGACGTGAGAGATCGGCACTGACTTCGGCGAGCGCCTCGGCGAACGCGGTCAGGTCGGGCGTGACGCCCGATGCCCCACTGACCATCAACGTCACCTGGTCGTTGGTCGACATGCAGCCGTCCGAATCCAGGCGGTCAAACGTCGTGCGCGTGGCACCGCGCAATACGGCGTCGGCCTGCTCAGCGGTGAGCACCGCATCCGTGGTGATCACGACGAGCATCGTCGCGAGGCCCGGTGCCAGCATCCCGGCCCCCTTGGCCATGCCGCCGATGGTCCACCCGTCGCGGCTGACAACCGAGCGCTTCGGCTTCGAGTCGGTGGTCATGATCGCGAGGGATGCCGCTTCGCCACCGTCTGCGGAGAGTTCGGCAATCGCCTTCTCGGTGCCATCGAGGACCTTCGCGCGGAAGACCTCATCACCGGTACCGATGAGTCCGGTCGAGCAGATCAGCACGTCACCGGCACTCACGTCGAGCAACTCCGCAGCCTTCTCAGCGGTCTGATGCGTCGTCTGAAACCCGAACGAGCCCGTGAAGCAGTTCGCGCCACCCGAATTCAGCACGATCGCCTCGACCGTGCCGTCGGCGATGACCTGCTCTGACCACATGATCGGGTTGGCCTTGGCGCGGTTGCTGGTGAACACCGCCGCCCCCACCTTGAGCGGTCCGCGGTTCACCACGACGGCAACATCGGGCTTTCCGGTGGACTTGAGACCGACGGCCACGCCGGCCGCCTCGAATCCCTGGGCTGCGGTCACGCTCACGGGGCGACTCCGTTCACTGACAGGCCGGTGCTCTCGGTGAGGCCCAGCGCGATGTTCATCGATTGCACGGCCGCGCCGGCCGTGCCCTTGGTCAAGTTGTCGACCGCTGTGACGACAACGACACGGTTCGCCGCGCGGTCGACGGCGAGACCCATGAGTGCGGTGTTCGCGCCGATCACGTCGGCGGTGCGGGGGAACTCACCCTCGGGGAGCAACTGCACGAAAGTCTCATCGCCGTACGCCGACTGCCATGCGTCGCGGATCTCGGCGTCGGTCGCGTCCGCGGCGATCGGAGCCGTCGACGTCGCGAGGATTCCGCGCGCCATGGGGACCAGCACGGGAGTGAAGGACATACGGATGCCGTCGGCTGCCGCGCCCGCGGCGGCGAGCGCCTGCCGGATCTCAGGGATGTGCCGGTGCGTGCCGCCCACGGCATACGGGTTCGCCGTGCCGAGGATCTCGCTCGCAAGCAGGTTTGTCTTGAGGCTCTTGCCGGCACCAGACGGCCCGACTGCAAGGACCGTGACGATGTCGGTGGTGTCGATCACGCCGGCCGCGACGCCCGGGGCGAGGCTCAGCGAGACGGTGGACGCGTTGCATCCGGGTGCAGCGATTCGGGATGCCCCCACCAACCGGTCGCGCTGTTTGGCGTTACCGCCAATGAGTAGTTCGGGCACCCCGTACGCCCACGGCTCGTGGAAGGCACCGCCGTAGAACGCGTCCCACGCGGTCTCGCTCTCGAGCCGGTGGTCAGCGCCCGCGTCGATCACGAGTGGTGTGTCACCGAGCGCGTCGGTGTACTGCCCCGACTGACCGTGCGGGAGCGCGAGGAAGACGATGTCGTGCCCGGCGAGCGTGTCGGGAGTGGTGTCTTGCAGCGTCAGATGCGCGAGCGATCGCAGGTGCGGTTGGTGCTGGATAAGGGTCTGACCGGCGTTCGAATGCGCGGTCACGGTGCGGATCTCGACATCGGGATGCGCGGCAAGGATCCGCAGGATCTCACCGCCGGCATAACCGGATGCGCCGGAGACGGCGACCGAATAAGTCATGGCTTCCACCTTAGAGTCTGGGACGACGGACCGAAGACGGCGACGCCCACACACGGCGGTCCGCGCAGGACCTCGCGGCAGGGTCGCCTAGAGTCGGCGGCCGTCCAGCCCGAGGCGGCGTCGGCGCGCGGGAGCGATGCTCGAAGCGAGCATCGCGAGTCCCGAGGTGGCCGAAGGCATGCGCCGACAGTAGCGGGGCGGGCGCAGCATCCGCAAATCGCGCTCGTTACCCCTCACGCACCCGCGCCCCGTACCTCCCGCACCTCCCGCGCCCCGCGCGCCGCACCTCCCGGCACCCCGCGCCCCATCCCTAGCGAGTACACGTGTTGTCGCCGACTGCACGGGAAAACATACGCAGTTAGCGTGTGCTCTCGGCGATTACACGTGTACTCGGCGAAAAAGTGGGGTGTGAGGGCGGGGGCGCCAGGGCGTGGGGCGCCAGGGCGTGGAGGGCGGTGCCGGGGTGCGGGAGAAAACTCAGTCGCGGATCGTCGCGCCGACGCGCTCGTGCGCAGCAGCGACGCCGGCGAGCTTCGCCTCGGTGGCCTCGGCTGCGGTGAGCGTGCGGTCAGGCGCGCGGAAGCGCAGCGCGAACGTCAGGCTCTTCGAGCCCTCGGCAACGCCCTGCCCGCGATAGTCGTCGACCAGGCGAACCGACTCGAGCAACTCCCCCGCACCGGCGACCAGCGCATCGCGCACCGACGCGGCGGAAACGCCCGTATCGACGACCAGCGACACGTCCTGCGTCGCCGCCGGGTAGCCCGACAGCGATGCGGCGACGACCTTCTCGCCCGCGAGCGACAGCACCAGGTCGAGATCGAGCTCTGCCACCACCACGCGACCGGGCAGGTCTGCGGCATCCGACACCGCCGGAAGCACCTCACCGACGTACCCGACTTCGGTGCCGTCGACGCTCAGCACGCCCGTGCGTCCCGGGTGCAGCGCGGCGCGCTCACCCTGCGCGACATCGATGCGCACGCCCGCGGCGGAGGCGATCGTGCGAACGGCGTCGAGCGCGTCGACCAGGTCTGCGGGTGCCGCGGCGACACCCGGCTGCTTGGCGACGAGGTTTCCCGTCAGGAGCACCGCAACGTGCCGGTGCTGCGGCGGAATCGACTCGTCGAGCTCGGCGAGCATCGCCGCCGACGGGCGAACAGCCAGCGGCGGCACGTGCGAGGTGCCGTACTGCACGCCGGGCTTCGGCAAGAACACCACACCGGTTTCGAACAGGGCGAGATCGGTGAAGCCACGCGACAGGTTTCGATGCGCCACCTGCAGGAGCCCCGGAACCAGGCTGCGACGCAGGAACGCCGCTTGACCGTCGAGCGGGTTGGCGAGCTTGACGCTCGGGAGGTGCCCGCCGGATGCCGACCCGTGCAGATCGTTCTGCTCGTCGGTCGTGAACGCGAACGATGGGGTCTCGACGAAACCGGCAGCGGCCAGCGCGTTCGACACCCGACGGCGGCCCTGCTGCGCGGCCGTGAGCCCGCGACCGGACGGCGGCGTAGGGAGTACGGAGGGAATCCGGTGGTACCCCTCGATGCGCGCCACTTCCTCGGCGAGCGTCCACTTGTCTGTGAGGTCGGGGCGCCAGGTGGGCGGCGTCACGTGCCAGTCGCCGCCTTCGGCTTCGACGCGGCATCCGATCTTCTCGAGCGCGCCGGTGATCTCTTCGGGCGTGTAGTCGACGCCGATTAGGTTCGACGTGAATGCGGCGGGCAGCGTGACGGCGACGGTCGACACCGGCGTGAACAGCGCACCGCCGACCTCGGTGTCGAGCGTGCCACCGGCGAATTCGACCATCAGGTCTGCCACACGACGGGCCGCGACGAATGCGATCGCCGGGTCGACACCGCGCTCAAAGCGACGGGATGCCTCGCTCGGCAGCTTGTGGCGACGCGCCGTGCGCGCGATCGACACCGTGTCGAAGGTGGCCGCTTCGATCAGGACGTTGCGCGTGGCATCCGTCATCTCGGTCGTTCCGCCGCCCATGACACCGGCGAGGCCGATCGGACCGGACTCGTCGGTGATCAGCAGATCTTCGGTGTGCAGCGTGCGCACCTTGCCGTCGAGGGTCTCGAGCTTCTCCCCCGCGGTGGCACGGCGAACCGTGATGCCGCCGCGCAGCAGGTCGAGGTCGTAACCGTGGATCGGCTGGCCCAGCTCGATCATCACGTAGTTGGTGATGTCGATCAGGATGCCGAGGGAGCGGATGCCGGCGAGCGTGAGCCGCGCGATCATCCACGCGGGCGTGGGCTTGGTGGGATCGACGTCGCGCACGATGCGCACGGCGAACTCGGATGCCCCCACGCGCCCGCGAATCGGAGCCGCGTCGTCCACGGCAACCGAGAATCCCGACGTCGGGTGGGCGATCTCGTCAGCGTCGCGCAAGCCCGGGTCGCGGAAAGCTGCGCCCGTGGCATGCGAGTATTCGCGCGCCACACCGCGGATCGACAGCGCGTAGCCGCGATCCGGGGTGACGTTGATGTCGACGGCAACGTCGTCGAGGCCGAGCAGGGCAATAGCGTCGGTTCCGGCGGGGGCATCGATGCCGAGTTCGATGAGACGAAGGATGCCGTTGTGCTCGTCGCCGAGGCCCAGTTCACGAGCCGACGCGATCATCCCGTCGGAAACGTGCCCATAGGTCTTGCGGGCCGCGATCGGGAAGGGTCCGGGAAGGACCGCGCCAGGCAGCGTCACCACAACCTTGTCGCCGGGGAAGAAGTTGCCGGCGCCGCACACGATGCCGCGCACTCCCCCGTTGGCCTCGCCCACGTCGACCTGGCACCAACGGATGGTCTTGCCGTTGGATTGCGGCTCGGCCTCGAACGAAAGGACCTCGCCGACGACGATGGGTCCCTGCAGGTCGAACCCGAAGACATCCTCTTCTTCGAAGCCGACAGATACCAGCGCCGCCAGAACGTCCTCGGGCGTCGCGCCCGCAGGAACATCGACGTACTCACGCAACCACGAAAGCGGGACGCGCATCAGACCACCATCCCGAACTGCTCGCTGAAGCGCACATCACCCTCGGCCATGTCGCGCATGTCTTGCACATCACTGCGGAACATCAGCGTCCGCTCGATCCCCATACCGAACGCGAAGCCCGAGTACTCCTCGGGGTCAATGCCGGCTGCGCGCAGCACGTTGGGGTTGATCATCCCGCAGCCGCCCCACTCGATCCAGCGCGCACCGCCCTTGAACGTCGGGTGCCAGAGATCGAGCTCAGCGCTGGGCTCGGTGAACGGGAAGAAGTTCGCACGAAAGCGCGTCTTCGCCTCGGGCCCGAACAACACGCGCGCGGCGTGGTCGAGCGTGCCCTTGAGGTGGGCCATCGTGATGCCCTTGTCAACGACGATCCCCTCGAACTGGGTGAACACCGGAAGGTGCGTCGCGTCGAACTCGTCGGTGCGGTACACGCGTCCCGGGCACAGCGCATACAGTGGCAGGTCACGCTCGAGCATCGAGCGCACCTGCACGGGGCTCGTGTGGGTGCGCATCACGAGGTGGCGCTCCACCGGGTCGACGAAGAAGGTGTCCTGCATCTGGCGCGCCGGGTGATCGACGTCGAAGTTGAGCGCGTCGAAGTTGAACCATTCGTGTTCGAGCTCGGGGCCTTCGGCGATCTCCCATCCCATGCCGACGAAGATGTCCGAGATCTGCTCTTGCAGAAGGGAGATCGGATGCCGCGCCCCGACGCGCGCGCGCGAGGCCAGCGCCGTCACGTCGACACGCTCAGCTTCGAGCTTCGCGGCCGTTTCCGCTTCGGCGATCTCTGCTTCGCGCGCCGCAAAAGCCTGGTTCACGCGACCGCGGGCCTGTCCGACGAGCTTGCCGAACTCGGCCTTGCGGTCGTTCGGGACGTGACGCAACTGAGCGTTCAGTTGGGCGAGCGGTGAACCTTCGGCGCTGTGCGCTGAACGCACCTCTTTGAGGGTCGCGGAGTCGTGCGCGTCGGCGATCGCTGCAAGTGCAGCGTCGACCGCGGCATCCACCGCTTCGGGAGAGATCTCGGGAGAGTCAGACACGAGAGACGAGTCTACCGACCTCGTCCCCTGGTCTGCCCCCGAAGCTATCGCCCTTCGGACTGGCGCGCGGCCGCCGTTGCTTCGGCAGCCAGAAGGGCCTGATCCGGGTCGAAGTCGTCCTTCGGCGTGCCGCTCTTCTTGCGCCCCGAGCCATACCCGGATGCGGTGCGACGCGACAACCAGCGCGCGAACCACGACAGCGACAGGTTGATGATCAGATAGATCACCAGCGTCACCGCGAAGAGCGTGAACAGATACCGATTACCCAGAGCAGCCGATAGCTGATTCATGGTCGATCGAATGAGCTCGTGGTAGCCCACGATGTAGCCAAGTGAGGTGTCCTTGAGGAGCACCACCAGCTGGGCGACGATAATCGGCAGCATCTGGCGGAAGGCCTGCGGGAACTCCACCAGCATCTTCGACTGGAACACGCCCATGCCGACGCTCAGCGCAGCCTCGCGCTGGCCCCGCGGGAGGGAGGCGAGTCCGGCGCGGAGCGCCTCGCCGATCAGGGTGCCGTTGTAGAGGGCAAGGGCGAAAACGACGGCCCAGAACGCCCCCGTCGATGCGATGAGCAAGATGAAGAGCATCATGAGGAGCACGGGCATGCCGCGGAGGAACTCGATGAGCCACGCGGTCGGGATCCGGAGCCACGCCTTCTCGGAGCTTCGCATCAGCGAGAAGACCACGCCGAGAGCGATGGCGCCCACGGCCGCGAGCGCCGCAGCCGAAAGTGTGGCGACCACGCCTTCCCACACGATCTCCCAGAACCGCACTTGTGCGAGGGCTTCCCAGCGTGATGCATCGAACATGCCGGGAATCGTGATGCCGCCAGACTGGCGTGGGCCGGCCAGAGTGAAGAACACCCACACGACGGCCGCGAGGATGAGCACACCGGCGACGATGGAGCCGATCAGCGAAGCGCGGCGCGCGCGGGGGCCCGGGGCGTCGAAGAGAACGTTCGAAGCGCTCATCGCTGCACCACCAATCGCTTCTCGAGTTGCCCGGCGAGCAGGCCCAGCGGCACGGTGATCACGAGATACAAGGCGGCCGCGGTCAGCAAGATCGGGATCACCATGTTTCCGTTCGCGTTCGCCAGAGCGCGAGTGACCGCGAACAGTTCGAGCACGAAGAACCCTCCGGCAACGGATGAGTTCTTCGTCAGCGCGATGAACACGTTGATGAGCGGCGGGATCGTCATACGAAAGGCCTGGGGAAGAACGACAAGCGATACCGACTGACCGAACCCGAGTCCGATGCTTCGCGCTGCTTCGGCCTGGCCCACCGGAACACCGTTGATTCCCGAGCGGAGGGCTTCAGCGACGAACGGCGACGTGTAGTACGTCAGCGCGAGGATCGCGAGCGGCACGAATGCCCAGCGGAGGCCGAGAAACGGCAAGACGAATGCCGTGAAGAAGAAGACGAGGGTCAGCGGAGTGTTGCGCGCGATCTCGGTGTAGAACGCTGCGAAGCCGTTCAGCGCGGTCACCGGTGAGATGCGCATCGCGGCGACGAGTGTGCCGACGACCAGCGACAGGATGCCCGAGGCGACGAGCAACAGCAAGGTCATGCGAAAGCCCTCCCAAAAGGTGGGCCACAGACTCAGGTACTGATCCACAGGTAGTCCTCTCGCATGTCAGTAAGGGGAGGGATGCCTCGGCCCCGCGCGGCGGCAGGGCCGAGGCATCCGATCGCTCAGTAGCGGTCCGGTGTCGGCGGCTCGACGAACGGCAGGATGGTACCCGCCGTGGCGTTCCACGCCTCTTCGTAGCTGCCGTCTTCGTAGCTGGCTTCGAGCACGTCGTTGATCCACATGCGGAAGTCGGTGTCGTCGAGCGCGAGACCGATGCCATACGGCTCGTCGGTGAACGGCTCACCCACAACCTTGAACTCGCCCTCGTTCTGTGCGGCGAGACCGGCGAGGATCACGTTGTCGGTCGACACGGCGACGACTGCTCCGTTGCGCAGGGGCTCGAGGCAGTTCGAGTACGTGTCGGTGAGCACCGGCTCAGCACCGATCTCAGCGAGCTTCTCGGCTGGGGTCGACCCCGTCACCGAGCACACCGGCTGACCGACGAGGTCCTCCTCGCTCGAGATGTCGTCGTTGTCGGCCAGCACGAGGATGGACTGCCCCGCCATGTAGTAGGGGCCGGCGAACGAAATGACTTCCTTGCGGGCGTCGTTGATCGTGTAGGTCGCGATGACGATGTCGACCTCGCCATTCTCGATGAACGGCTCACGGTTGGCCGAGACCGCCTCGACCCATTCGATGTTTTCTTCTGCAATGCCGAGGTTTGCGGCGATGATCTTGCCGATCTCGACGTCGAACCCTTCGGGGCCATCCAGACCGTTCAGGCCGAACAGCGGCTGGTCGAACTTGGTGCCGATCGTGATCGTGCCAGCCTCGTTGAGCTCGGCCATCGTCGTGCCCTCTTCGAAGGTGACGTCGGTGTCGGTCTCGGGGGCGGCGGTGTCAGAGCCGTCGCTCGAGCATGCCGACAGCGCCAGGGCGCCCGCCGCCATCAGCGCGATCAGAGGGAGTCTCACTCGCTTCATGTCTTCGTCCTTTGCTGTTGCGGGCCGCTCGTGGCGACCCTCCTCTCGGTTCTCGGCCCCTGGGGAGTGGCCAAGTCTTGCGTCAGTGCTCCAGGATCTTGGATAGGAAGTCCTTTGCCCGGTCGCTCTGCGGATTGGTGAAGAAGTCCTCGGGCGTCGCCTCTTCGACGATTGCGCCGTCGGCCATGAAGAGCACCCGGTCGGCAGCCTTGCGCGCGAAGCCCATTTCGTGCGTGACGACGATCATCGTCATGCCCTCGCTGGCCAGACCGACCATGACGTCGAGCACCTCGTTGATCATCTCGGGGTCGAGCGCGCTCGTGGGCTCGTCCATCAGGATCAGCTTGGGGTTCATCGCAAGGGATCGCGCGATCGCGACGCGTTGCTGCTGGCCACCGGAGAGCTGGTTCGGCATCTTCTGCGCCTGGTTGGCCACGCCCACGCGGTCAAGGAGCTCCATGGCCTTGGCCTCGGCATCCTTCTTCTTCATCTTGCGCACTTTGATCGGACCGAGCGTGACGTTCTCGAGCACGGTCTTGTGAGCGAAGAGGTTGAAGGACTGGAAGACCATCCCGACGTCTGCACGCAAGTGCGCGAGTGCCTTTCCTTCTTCGGGAAGACGATCGCCGTCAATGGTGATCAGTCCCGAGTCGATGGTCTCGAGGCGGTTGATCGCACGACACAGGGTCGACTTGCCCGAACCGGAGGGGCCGATCACGACCACGACCTCGCCGCGATTGACCACCGTGTTGATGTCTTTCAAGACGTGGAGTTCACCGAAGTGCTTGTCGACGTTCTCCACCACGACGAGCGGTTCACCCCGCCGCACATTGATGTTGGACGTGCGCGGCGCAGGCGCCGGTGACTCTGGTGCGACCATGTGTTCACCCTAGGGGCGACCACGGACGCGCATCAGGAGGCCGGAGCGACCTTTACGAAGTTGTAACACCGGCGGAGGGCTGGCCCCCGCTACCCGCGCTGGGCGAACGCGGTTTCGTACAAGCACACGCTCGCTGCCGTGGCAAGGTTGAGCGATTCGGCCGCGCCGTAGATCGGCAGTCGCAGGGCGAAGTCGACGCGCGCAAGGTCCTCATCCTGCAAACCGTGCGCTTCGTTGCCGAAGAGCCATGCCGTGGGCGCTGCGAGTTTGTCTCGGGATGCCAGGAAGTCCCCGCCGCCGACATCAGCGGCAATCACCTGCAAGCCGGCCGCGTGTGAACGGTCGATCGCTGTCTGCAGGTCGACGCCGACGGCGACGGGAACGTGGAAGAGTGATCCCGTGGTGGCGCGCACCACCTTGGGGTTGTAGGGGTCGACGGTCCGTCCGGTGAGTACAACGGCATCGGCGCCGGCCGCGTCGGCCGCTCGAATGATCGTGCCCAGGTTTCCGGGGTCACGAACCTCTTCACAGATCACCACGAGCTTCGGCAGGGACGCGAAGACGTCGCGAATCGCGGTCGGCGACTGGCGGGCAACAGCCACGATGCCCTGCGGTGTCACGGTGTCGGCCATGGCATCCAACACGGCTTCGGTCGTCAGGACGACATCGAGGTTTGCTCGGGCCGCCGCATCGCGCACATCCGTGTGTCGTTCCATCGCCCCGGGGGTCGCGAACAGTTCCACAACCGAGTCGGGACGATAGGCCAGGGCTTCGCGAGCCGCCTGCGGGCCCTCGAGAAGGAAGAGCCCGGTCTCGTGACGCGCGCTGCGCTTGGTCAGCTTCGCCACCGCGCGCACGCGCGGGGATCGTGGGTTCTCCAGCACACGTTCACCCTATCGCCGTGCGGCGCGGGAAAACGCGAAATGGCGCCCTCCCGAGGGAGGACGCCATTTCTGCGAGGAAGGTCAGGCCTTGGGGGCGTTGACGTTCTCGGGAAGTGCGCTCTTCGCGGTGTTGACGAGCGACGCGAAAGTCGCGGCGTCGTTCACTGCGAGGTCGGCGAGCATGCGACGGTCGACCTGCACACCCGCGAGCCCGAGGCCCTGGATGAAGCGGTTGTACGTGATGCCGTTCTGACGTGCCGCTGCGTTGATGCGCTGGATCCACAGGCGGCGGAAGTCGCCCTTGCGCTTGCGACGGTCGCGGTACGCGTAGACGAGCGAGTGGGTGACCTGCTCCTTCGCCTTGCGGTACAGACGCGAGCGCTGGCCACGGTAACCCGAGGCACGCTCGAGGATGACGCGACGCTTCTTGTGGGCGTTTACCGCCCGCTTGACTCTAGCCATTTCGTTTCGTTCCTAACTTGCCCGGGTCGCTCAGCGACCGAGGAGCTTGTTCGCGACCTTGGTGTCGGCCTTCGACAGCACCTGGTCCTGGTTCAGACGGCGGGTGCGACGGCTCGACTTGCCTTCGAGGTTGTGGCGCATACCGGCCTGCTGCTTCTTGAGCTTTCCGCTGCCGGTGATCTTGAAGCGCTTCTTGGCACCCGAGTGGGTCTTCTGCTTCGGCATGTGTTCTTCCTTCGTTTCACTTCCCGCCCAGGCGGGAGTCGGTGTCCCGCCGGAGCGGGAGTCTGTGGGCCTTACTCGGCAGGAGCCGAATCGGGCGTCGGGGTGGGGGCACCGGTTCGAGCGGAGCGCGCTGCCTCTTTGTTGGCGGCACGCTGAGCGTTCTGCTCGGTCTTCACCTCGGACTTGTTCTTGTGCGGGGCGACCACCATCACCATGTTGCGACCGTCGATCGTGGGGTTCGACTCGACCGTGCCGAACTCGGCAACATCTTCGGCGAACTTGCGAAGCAGACGGACACCCTGTTCGGGGCGGGACTGCTCGCGACCACGGAAGAGGATCATCGCCTTGACCTTGTCGCCGGCCTGCAAGAAGCCCTCGGCGCGCTTGAGCTTGGTGATGTAATCGTGGGCTTCGATCTTCAGACGGAAGCGGACCTCTTTGAGGACGGTGTTGGCCTGATTGCGTCGGGCTTCCTTGGCCTTCTGCGCAGCCTCGTACTTGAACTTCCCGTAGTCCATGATCTTGACAACGGGCGGCTTCGAGTTGGGAGCAACTTCGACCAGGTCAAGGTCGGCTTCCTGAGCGAGGCGCAGCGCGACCTCGATACGGACGACGCCGACCTGCTCACCCGCGGGGCCGACGAGGCGGACCTCGGGGACGCGGATGCGGTCATTGGTGCGGGGATCGCTGATGCGGAACTCCTCTTCGTACGGTGACAAACGGCCGCATCACAGGTTGTGATCCGGCCGAAAGAGGGTCCATTCCACCCGCTCAGCGCACAAGCGCGAGCTTTTGCACCCGGTTTTCCACATCACGTGGAACTACCCGGAACGACGTACGTTCGGGGCGGAGCGCATGACCCGGTAGCCTGGAGCGGCAAGCGCGGGTGGGATAAATCCTCTTTCGGTCTGAAGCAGACTGCCCCAGAACTCGCACAAGTCTAGCAGAGAGAGTGGCGTGGACACGATTCCGGAGCACAACGGGCCCGATCAGGCATCAGATGCTGAGAGCGAAGCGGCCCGCCTGGCCCGCTGGGAAGAGCAGGAACGCGCCGCAAGCGACGCAACCCGAGACATCGCCGACGTGCCCGCCGTCGAGGTCATCACCACCACGTCAGTGCACCTGATGAGTGCCGCGGCCGTCAAGGTTGGCCTCGCGGACGACCCCGAAAGCCAGCTCGACCTCGACGAGGCGCGCAAGCTCATCAACGCCCTCGCGGGCCTGGTCACCGCTGGCGCCCCCGAGATCAGCGACATGCACGCACGCTCGCTGCGAGACGGTTTGCGCTCGCTCCAGCTTGCCTTCCGCGAAGCATCCACGATCCCCGATCCGATCGGCAAGGGCCCCGGCGAGAAATGGACCGGGCCGGTCAACTGAGGTCGGTCACGAGCTCCGAACGAGCTTGACTGCCAGCGAGTCGACGAGCACAGCGATCCTGTCATCGGCGGCCCAGCGCTTCGCGAGCCGAGCAAGCACGGCGTCCAGTTGCGCCTTGTCGAGGCCATCCATCAGGTGCAGACGCACGATCAACTCCGGCCCGCGCAGTCGCGCGGTCGGGTCACCTGCTTCCACCGAAAGATCGAGAACGGCGAGCTCGCCACCGATGCTTTCTTGAAGGCCGGCGAAGACCTCGGGTGACAGTGCGCTCGGCACCCACGGGTGCCCTTGAGCAATCGCCCAGACGGCCGGGCGACGCACGACGAACTCCGTCTCCGATGCCGGGTCGATGACGATCAGGTCGGTATCCTCCGCAGACGCCGCAAGGGCCGTGCGAACGCCGGGCGTCGGGATCGGGCGGGCCGTGGCATCCCACACCCTCATCGACTCGACAGAGGTGAAGACCGGCAGTACGCGCCGCCCGTCCGGCGCCGCGACAGTCACGATCGAGAGCTCTTGCGTCTTGTCGACCAACAGCCCGTGCGGCCCCACTCCCTCGTCGCCCTTGTCGGCGATCAGCGGGATCAGCACGCGCGCCTCACGGTATGCGTTGACGACGTCGGATGCCGCTGCCCGGCCTTCGTGAAAGTCGATCAGTGCACCGAGGAGCGCCGGATTGGCAGAGCCGTCATCGGCCGCATGTGGGTTCTCGTGAAAGCTGCGCCCCTCCCAAGGCACACCGGCAGAGTCGGCCGCGTGAGAGTGGCCTTCGGGGTGGCGCGGGTCAGTGTCCGGCGACATCCAGCGCCTCAGCGAGCGTGAACGCACCCGCGTAGAGCGCTTTGCCGACGATCGCCCCTTCGACACCCAGCGGCACCAGGTCGCGCAGCGCTGCGATGTCGTCGAGGCTCGAGATGCCACCCGAAGCGACGATCGGCTTGGGCGTGCGCGTGGCCATTTCGCGCAGCAGGTCGAGGTTGGGGCCCTGAAGCGTACCGTCCTTCGTCACGTCCGTGACCACGTAGCGGCTGCAGTTCGCAGCTTCGAGGCGTTCGAGCACCGTCCACAGGTCGCCGCCGTCCCGGGTCCAGCCACGAGCCGCGAGCGTCGTGCCGCGCACGTCGAGACCGACCGCGATCACATCGCCGTATCGTCCGATCACGTCGGCAGCCCACTCCGGGTTCTCAAGGGCTGCGGTTCCCAGGTTGATGCGCGAGGCGCCACTCTCGAGCGCGGCCTCGAGGCTGCGATCGTCGCGGATGCCGCCGGAAACCTCGACCTGCACTCCGCGCACCTGTTTGATCACCCTGCGGATGATCGCCGAGTTGTTGCCGCGACCGAACGCCGCGTCAAGGTCGACCAGGTGAATCCACTGCGCGCCCTGCTTGGCCCACTCGAGAGCAGCGTCGACGGGGTCGCCGTAGTTCGTCTCGCTACCGACCTCCCCCTGGGTGAGGCGGACCGCTTTGCCGTCTGCGACGTCGACAGCGGGAAGCAGGATCAACTCGGGTGTTGAGGCGAAATCGTTCATGGCTCCTTGTGCGGGAACAAAACGGAAGCACTCGCCTCCGCAGACAGCACGATTTCAGAGGGTAGTCGCGGTAAGGCCGTCGATCCAATTGGAGAGCAGACGGATGCCGGCATCCCCCGATTTCTCAGGGTGGAATTGGGTGGCGCTGAGCGGCCCATTCTCAACTGCGGCGAGGAACGGCGTGCCATAGTCGCACCAGGTCAGTGACGGTTTCGGGAACGGCGGGATCACATCGAGCGTCCACTTCTGCGCGGCGAAGGAGTGCACGAAGTAGAACGGCTCATTCTCAATGCCGCGAAACAAACGCGAACCCTCGTCGGGGCGCACGGTGTTCCATCCCATATGGGGCAGCACAGGAGCATCCAGTTCAGTGACCGCACCCGGCCATTCGCCCAGGCCCTCGGTGTCGACGCCGCGCTCGACGCCGAGCTCGAACATCACCTGCATTCCCACGCAGATGCCGAGCACCGGGCGCCCGCCAGCAAGGCGTCGACCGATCAGTTCATCACCGCGAATGGCCCGAAGCGCGTCCGCGACAGCGCGGAACGCACCTACACCGGGAACGAGCAACCCGTCAGCGTCGGCGATGAGTCCGCGGTCCGCCGTGAGCCGAGCATCGGCACCCGCGGCATCCAATGCCTTGACCACCGAGTGGACGTTGCCCGAGCCGTAGTCGAGGACCGCGACGACCGGTTTGCTCGTCACAGGGCGCCCTTCGTGCTCGGGATGCCGTCCACCAGCGGGTCGAGCGCCTTCGCCTGACGGAAGGCGCGCGCGAAGGCCTTGTACTCGGCCTCCGCGATGTGGTGAGGGTCACGGCCTGAGATCACGCGGACGTGGACGGTCAGCGCCGCCTGAAACGAGATTGCTTCGAACGTGTGACGCACGAGCGAGCCCGTGAAGTGGCCGCCGATCAGGTGGTGTTCGAATCCGGCGGGCTCCCCCGTGTGGACGAGATACGGCCGACCGCTGATGTCGACGACAGCCTGCGCGAGAGCTTCATCGAGCGGAACCAGCGCATCGCCGTAGCGCGAGATGCCCGACTTGTCGCCGAGCGCCTCGCGGATCGCTTGGCCCAACACAATGGAAATGTCTTCCACGGTGTGGTGTGCGTCGATGTCGGTGTCTCCGGATGCCCGCACCGTGAGGTCGGTCAGCGAGTGCTTCGCAAACGCCGTCAGCATGTGGTTGAAAAACGGCACCGTGGTGTCGATGTGGCTGCGCCCCGAGCCGTCGAGGTCGAGCGAGAGCTCTACCGTGGACTCGCTGGTGGCGCGCCGCAACGAAGCTGTGCGGGGCGAACGGTCAGAAGAGGGAGCGCTCATGTTGCCGATCCTAGCGAGGCGAGCGCATCGAGGAATGCGGTGGTCTCCTCCTCCGTCCCCGCCGATACCCGTAGGTGGTGGGGGATGCCGACGTCGCGAATGAGTACGCCGCGGTCATACAAGCCCTGCCACACCGTCCGGGGGTCGTCCACGCCGCCGAACAGCACGAAGTTGGACCAGGACTCGTAGGGGCGATACCCGAGAGCTTCAACTGTGGCGGAAATGCGGTCGCGTTGCGCGACGATCTCGTCGACCATTCGGAGCATGGTGGGCGCGTGCCGCAGGGCTGCAGACGCCGCTGCCTGGGTGAGCGCGCTCAGGTGATACGGCAGCCGGACCAGACGAAGTGCATCGACGATCGCGGGATCGGCGGCGAGGTAACCGACGCGCGCTCCTGCGAACGCGAACGCCTTGCTCATCGTGCGGGACACGATCAAGCGCTCCCGCCCCGGCAGCAGCGTAAGCGCGGAACGCTCACCGGACGGAGCGAACTCGTAATACGCCTCGTCCACGATGACGATGCCGGGAGCGGCGTCGTACACGGCCTCGATCACATCGAGGGGTACCGGAGTGCCCGTGGGGTTGTTCGGCGAGCACAGGAAAACGACATCTGGCGCGGCCTCGGACACCTGCTCGGCGGCGGACTCCGGCGTGACAGTGAAGTCGACGTCGCGCGTACCGGCGATCCACGTCGCCCCCACTCCCCGCGTCAGGAGCGGATACATCGAATACGTGGGAGCGAACCCGAACGCTGTGCGACCGGGACCGGCAAAAGCCTGCAGGATGTGTTGCAACACCTCGTTCGACCCGTTCGCGGCCCAGATGTTCTCGGCCGTCAGTCCGTGCCCGAGGTAATCGGCAAAGCCCTGGCGAAGTTCCGTGAACTCGCGATCGGGGTAGCGATTGACTTCGCGCAGGGCGAGCGCGACCGAGTCCATGATGTCGTCGGCGACGTCTTGCGGAACGGGATGCGTGTTCTCGTTCACGTTGAGCGCCACAGGCAGCGCCGCCTGAGGCGCGCCATATGGCGTGAGCCCACGCAGGTCGGCACGCAGAGGGAGGTCGTCGAGTCGAACGTTCACCCGTCCCATCGTAGGCCCGTCACCGCGATCAGGCCGCTGAATACAGGAGCACCGCGCCACCGCAAGCGAGCGCGGTCAGGCTGATCAATCGGCGGGCGCGTACTCCGCGGGAATAGCCAACCGCTGCCCCACGAGCACGTTGGCACCCTCGAGCGCGTTCAGACGCACGATCGCGTCAACCACGTCGCGGGGATCAGCCGCGGGCGCGACGTCCTGCGCGATCGACCACAGCGAGTCGCCCGTCGACACCGTCACGCTCACGAAGCTCCCCACCGGCGCGCCGTCCGCCTTCGACGCGAGAGCGCCACCACCACTGAGAACCGCGATCGTCACTGCGGCCACCAACGGAGTCGCAGCGAGAGCCGCCAGAACACGCCGGCCGCGCGTCGTCAGACGCAAGCGCGTGCGCGGTGCAGGAAGGATCTGTGCGTAGCCGGTGATGCCGATCGTGGTCATTTCGTTCTCCTCGATTGGGGGAAGTTTCGCCTCGGCGTCTCGGCCGGGAGAGGCCGAAGCGAACCTTCGTTCCGAAGCTATCTTCGATATAACCGCATGTCAACCCATGATGTTCATTCATGACCTTCGAACGCGACACGCGGCCAAGGTCGTGCAATCCCACATGGAATGCGGATACGGTTTCGATACGAGAACCACACCACGGACCTCAGACATTCGAATGAGGATGCTGATCTGGTGACGAGGAGACAGGAACACCCATGAGCGATGCGAGTGCACGGGAGAAGCCGCAAACACGCCGGCGTAAGAGCCTCAGCGACAAGCAGCTCGCCATCCTCGAAGTGATCCAGCGGGCGATCGCGCGCAACGGCTACCCGCCCAGCATGCGCGAGATCGGCGATGCCGTCGGGTTGAAGTCCCTCTCGAGCGTGACTCATCAGCTCAACCAGCTGGAACTCAGCGGATACCTTCGGCGTGATGCGGGCAAGACCCGTGCCATGGAGGTCCTCATCGACCTTCCCGGCACGGCAGCAGAAAACCCGGCAGACACCGCACCCGCCCTCGGCGATGCCGCGCTCGTGCCGCTCGTCGGGAGAATCGCGGCGGGTGTCCCGATTACTGCCGAGCAGCAGGTGGAAGAGATTTTCCCCCTCCCCCGCCAACTGGTGGGCAAGGGAGACCTGTTCATGTTGAAGGTCTCGGGCGAGTCGATGATCGACGCGGCGATTTGCGATGGCGACTGGGTCGTCGTCCGCTCTCAGAGCACTGCCGAGAATGGCGATATCGTCGCCGCGATGCTCGACGACGAAGCCACAGTGAAGGCGTTCCGGCAACGCGACGGCCACACCTGGCTACTGCCCCGCAACTCCGCATTCGAACCTATTTTGGGCGATGACGCGACAGTGCTAGGCAAGGTGGTGGCAGTCCTTCGCGCCGTGTGACGCCGCTACCGCGCACAACATTTGCGTTCCCACTAGTCTGGCGTCACCACGTGTGTGAGGGGACGAATAAATGGCGTCAGAAGTCGATCAGCTCCGAGCCGAGCTCGCGGCACTCCGAGCCGAGAACGCGGCACTGAAGGAGTCGCCGCAGCCATCTGCCCCTGCAAAGGCGGCATCGACGAAGAACCGGCGCGGGTGGTGGCGCGGACTTCTCTCCGCCATCTGCCTGATCTTGGCGGGGATCATCGTTCCGGTATCGATCGTCGGCGGGTGGACTCGTACTCAGCTGGTGAGTGAGGATGCCTTCGTCGCGACATTCGCACCGCTGTCTGAAGATCCTGATGTCCAGGCACTGATCATCGATGAAGCGACCACCGCGATCAACGCTTCGATCGACATTGAGAGCTACACAGACAACCTGTTCGACGGGCTCGCAACACTGGACCTGCCGAACCCCGCCCTCACTGCGCTCGAACTGCTGCGCGCACCGGCAGCCTCGGGCGTCCAGAGCTTGATCGACACCGGCGTCACGAAGGTCGTCGAGTCCGATGCGTTCTCTGCCGTCTGGCGCACCGCGCTCGTCGCGAGCCACCGCGCGTTGGTGGCCACGGCTACCGCGGGCGACTCGGATGGCGTCGTGAGCCTTGCCGACGACGGCACGCTGGGTATCGAGCTGGGCCCGATCATCGAAGAACTCAAGGCTCGAATGATCGATCAAGGAATCGGGATCGCGTCCCTGATCCCACCGATCGAGAAGACGATCGTCCTCGTCCAAAGCGACGCCTTGCTTTTGGTCGGCACGGTGTATGCCATCGCGGTTACCGTCGGTTGGTGGTTGCCGATCATCTGCCTGGCTCTGTTCGGTTTGGGCATTGCGCTGGCACGACGCCGGTCGGTAGCGGTGCTCGGCACCGGCGTAGCCATCGCGATCGGCGCGGGTGCACTCGCACTGGGATTCAACATCACCAGCGCGGTATTAGGTCTCAACGCGCCGTCTCTGGGGATACCGGCACACACCCTCGACACCATTTTCTTCGCACTCGTCGGAGCCATGCGGGACACGGCCGTGGTGCTGACGTTCTTGGGCGTCGTGGTCGCGGTCGCAGGCTGGCTCGGCGGGCGTTCGCAGTCTGCCGCGCGCACCCGCGCCCTCAGCGCGCGACTCTCGGGGTCAGCCCGCGGGGCGCTCCGCCGCAGCGGCCTCAACACGGGCGCGTTCGGCGACTGGCTCTACGCGCAGCGGACTCTCGTACGCGTCGCGATCCTGGTGCTCGCCCTTGTTCTGCTCTTCGCGCTCCGCCCGCTGTCGATCGGCGACATCCTGCTGGTCGTCATCCTGGCGCTGGCTGTATGGCTCATCGCCACGCTGCTGCAGCGCTCGCCCGACGACGATCTCACCCCATCAGAGCCGACGGAGGACGGGGAATCCGACACACTCCCGCTCGATGACGCGATCGTCCCTGAACCGGCACTCGTCCCAACAAGCGGGCCGAACGCCTCAGACCCTGATGCTGATACCGCCGTGCTCGAACCGACCGCTGACGCGCCAGCACCGAAGGCGCCGCGTAAGCCCGCGGCGAAGCGGCCGCCGCGCAGCACCTGATCCGGCGAGGTTCGCCATACGAGGGGGTGCCGTTCACTGATGTGGGCGGCACCCCCTCGTCGCACATCCGGCCTCGAAGAGTCAGCGCCCACTGCTATGCGGAGGGCAGCCCTCTCTCCGCCTCGGCAATGACCCCAGCCTCCCGCAGAACGGTGAGGACGGTGTCGTGGTTGTTGAAGGCGTACATGTGGATACCGGGAGCGCCGCCCGCCAGGACCTCGCGCGCGAGCGCGGCCGCGTGATCGATCCCGATCCGCTTCTGCCCCGACGTCGTCGGTTCGACCTCCAGAGCCACGGCGAGATCGCTGGGCAACGGTTCGCCGCTCAGTTCCAGCACCCGCTTGAGCCGCGACGGGGAGGTGATGGGCATGAGGCCGGGGAGGATCGGTATCGTCACGCCGGCACGCCGTGACCGCTCGATGAACGTCAAGTAGTCGTCGGCGTGAAAGAAAAGTTGCGTGATCGCAAGCGTGGCTCCGGCGGCTTGCTTCGCCAGGAGTGCGTCGATGTGCTCGTTCGGATGCCGCGACCGCGGGTGTCCGTTCGGGAACGCGGCCACGGCGATGTCTACCTCGGGCCGTCGGGCGACTTGCGCGGCCCCGGGCACACCCGGCAGGAGCACTTCGCTGTAGGGCGAGCGTTCCGCCTGCACTCGGTCGATGAGTTGAACGAGTTGCGCGGCACTCTCGAGATCGCCGAGGTAGACGTCGTCTTCGGAAGCACCAGCGGGAGGATCACCGCGCAACGCGAGGAAGCTGCGGATTCCCGCGTCGAGGAATTCGCGAATCAGGGCGTTGGTCGTGGCATACGTGCTCCCCACGCACGTCAGGTGAGCGAGCGGCTCGACGTGCGTCTCGCGCAGAATGTGCGTGAGAAGTTCGAGCGACTTGCCGCCGGTCGACCCGCCCGCGCCATAGGTGACGGAGATGAATCTCGGCCCCGCAGCGGCGAGGTGGCGAATGGTCTCGTGGAGTGACGCGGTGGCCGCTTCGGTGCGCGGCGGATACACCTCGAACGAGAAGGGGATGGGCGGCGCGCTGAGATCGATGGACATCGTGTGTGTCAAAGTTAGCGGATGCCACACCTGCCGCCCGACGTGTGACGACGTGTTTCATCTACGCCGATGCCCGTAACGTGGAACGCATGACTGCCCCACTCCCTTTCGGCTCCTGGCCATCACACGTTTCTGCCGCCGCTGTCTCGGAGTCCTCTCCGCGCCTCGAACGCGCGCAGTTCGTGGGCGATGAGATTTGGTGGGGACAGTCGGTTGCCGCGGAGGGCGGACGCACGACCGTGATGCGCCGATCGGGCGCTGGCACGGCCGAGCCGATTCTCCCTGCGCCGTGGAACGCGCGTTCGGCGGTCCACGAGTACGGCGGAGACGCGTGGGCGGCGACTCCGGCCGGCGCCCTCGTGTTCGTGGAGAAGACAGATCAGCGGATCTGGGCGCTCGACGGCGACACTCCCCGCGCTCTGACCCCGGAGCTCGGCGGCATGCGCTTCGGCGGCCTCCGCATCGCCGGCGACCGGCTCCTGGCGGTGCGCGAGACGCACGGCTCGGGAAAGGTCGTCCGCGACATCGTCTCCGTTCCGCTGGACGGTGCAGCAGCATCGACGCCCGATGCGCTCGTCGTCCTCGCCTCAGGGAGTGATTTCGTTGCACAGCCCGCACTGTCACGCGATGGCTCGACGCTGGCCTGGATCGCATGGAACCACCCCCACATGCCCTGGGATGAAACCACGCTGCGCGTTCGTGCGCTCACCGACCCCGACACCACCGGCACTGTGATCGCTGGCGGTGACGGAAGCGCACCCCTGCAGCCGGTGTGGACTGAGGGCGGCGAACTCACGTTCGTCGATGACCCGAGCGGCCGGTGGAACCTGTGCCGCGTGCGACCCGGCGAGCAACCGCGCCCGCTCGCGCCCGCCGACGCCGACACCGGTGGCGGACTGTGGGTCCTCGGGTCACGCTGGTTCGGCTCGTTCGCCGATGGCCGCATCGTCGCCGTGAGAACGAATGGCAGCGATCACGTGGTTCTCGTCGAACCCGACGGCGCGGTCTCCCCGCTCGACGTCGACGTCGTTTCGAACACGGTGATCGAAGATGTCAGCGGCACCCGCGTGCTGATTTCGGGGACCGCGCGAGACGGCGCGGCGACGGTGTGGGACGTCGACATCGACTCCCCCGCCAGCCCGACCCGAGTTGCCGGCGGAGGCTCTTCCCTCACAGAAGAATGGATGCCACGGGCACAGCCTCTGACGGTGTCCGGCCCCCATGGGCCCGTGCACGCATTCGACTACCCACCCACGCACCCGGAGGTGGTGGGTCCCGCCGACGAACGCCCACCGTACGTCGTGTTCGTGCACGGCGGGCCGACCGCTCACGTCGGTGGCGCGCCGTCAGCGAAGATCGCCTACTTCACTAGCCGCGGGATCGGCGTCTTGGACGTGAACTACGGCGGGTCCACCGGTTATGGTCGCGCGTACCGCGAACGTCTCCGCGGCATGTGGGGTGTGGTCGATGTTGACGATGTGATCGCCGCGGCCCGCGGCCTTGCGGACGCGGGCCGCGCCGACGCGCGTCGTCTGGCCATCGCGGGAGGCTCAGCCGGCGGATGGACTGTCCTGTGCGCCCTCGCGAACTCCGACGTGTTCAGCGCCGGAATCAGTCGATACGGGGTCGCCGACCTTCGTCTTCTCGCCGAAGACACCCATGACTTCGAGGCACGCTATCTCGACAGCCTGGTGGGTCCGCTTCCCGAGGCCGAACAGCTCTACATCGACCGGTCGCCGCTGTCTCACCTCGAGGGCTTTACGACCCCGATGCTCATCGAGCAGGGCCTCGATGACCACGTGGTGCCTCCCTCGCAGTCAGAGGCGGTGCGCGACGCGCTTGCCGGCAACGGCGTGCCGCATGCCTACCTCGCGTTCGAGGGCGAGGGGCACGGATTCCGCCGTGCGGAAACAATCGTCGCCACGCTCGAGGCAGAAGTCGCCTTCCTCGGGGAGGTGTTCGGCTTCACCCCCGACGGCATAGCGCCGATCGTGCTCGACTGACCTCCCGCGCGACCTGAGCGCTCCAGCGGTCAGCGCACAAATGGCTCGAGACGGGCAGCCAGGTGCGCGCCAACGCGTGCGTGGATCGCGGTGCCCTCGGCTTCGTGCTGCTGCTCGAGGAGCATCCCGTGCTCGTGGATCGCGGATACGAGGTCCCCGCGGTCATAGGGCACCAGCACGCGCAGTTCGACCTCTGGCAGCGGCAGCGCGTGTTCGATCGCCGCCCGCAACTCTTCGATGCCCTCGCCGGTGCGAGACGACGCGAACACGGCCTTGGGTTCCAGGCCCCGCAGCACCAGGCGCGTGTCCTCGTCCAGCAGGTCGGCTTTGTTGAAGACGACCAACTCAGGCAGGTCACGCGCGCCCACGTCGCCGATCACATCTCGAACAGTGGCCAGCTGCGCGGCAGGGTCGGGGTGCGCACCGTCCACGACGTGCACGATGACATCCGAACCGCCCACTTCTTCGAGCGTGGAGCGGAACGCCTCCACCAACTGATGTGGCAGGTTGCGCACGAAGCCCACGGTGTCAGTGAGCGTATAGACGCGACCGTCGGTCGTCTCAGAACGCCGCACCGTGGCATCCAACGTCGCGAACAACGCATTCTCGACGAGCACGCCCGCGCTCGTGAGTCGGTTCAGCAGCGAGGACTTGCCCGCGTTCGTGTATCCGGCGATCGCCACCGAAGGGATGGTGTTGCGCTTGCGCTCGGCGCGCTTCGCGTCGCGGGCCGGCGCGAAATCACGGATCTGACGACGCAGCTGCGCCATGCGCGTGCGAATGCGACGCCGGTCGAGCTCGATCTTGGTTTCACCCGGACCACGCGATCCCATTCCCGCGCCACCGGCTCCGACCTGCCCACCGGCCTGCCGGCTCATCGAGTCACCCCAGCCGCGCAGGCGTGGCAACAGGTACTCGAGTTGCGCGAGTTCGACCTGCGCCTTACCTTCACGGGACTTCGCGTGCTGGCTGAAGATATCGAGGATGACGGTCGTACGGTCGATGACTTTGACCTTCACGACGTCTTCCAACGCGCGTCGCTGGCTCGGAGCAAGCTCGGTGTCGGCGATCACCGTGTCGGCGCCGACAGACGCCACGATTCCCTTGAGCTCTTCGGCCTTACCGCGCCCGATGTACGTTGCCGGATCCGGGTGGGGCCTGCGCTGCAGCACGGCGTCCAGCACGATGGCCCCGGCCGTCTCGGCGAGCGCGGCAAGTTCGCGCAGCGAGTTCTCGGCATCCTCCTGCGCGCCCTGCGGGTGCACGCCGACGAGGACGACGTTCTCGAGGCGAAGCTGACGGTACTCGACCTCGGTGACATCCTCGAGTTCGGTCGAGAGCCCCGGCACGCGACGAAGAGCCGCACGCTCCTCGCGATCCCACTGATCCCCATCGGTGTCGGCGCGTCCGACGGTCGATGCGTCCTGGAGCGCCTGAGCAGAACCGAATACCCGCACACCCGAACGCGATTCTGCTCGCGAGAGCACGCGATCGATCGGGTCGCTGCCCGACTCGTCGGTGCCGGTCGGTGTGGTGGTATCGGTCATGGGGTCCTTTCGGCGCCCTCATCAGGGCTGTCAGGGGTGTCGGATGCTTCGGCCGAAGCATCCGTAAACTCTAGCCTCCCGCGCTGGGCGTGGACTCCGCTACGCTCAGAGGCCATGGGCAGTGACCACTACTTCAGCGCGTCGCCCGCAAGCGCTGAGAATCTGCGCCGCATTCGCGTGCGGCTGGACGGTGCCGACGTCGAGGTGACCACGGCTGGGGGTGTTTTCAGTCCCGACCATATCGACGCCGGTACCGGCGTGCTGCTCGCGAATACTCCCCCGCCGCCGCCCGGTGGTCATCTGCTCGACCTCGGGTGCGGTTGGGGACCGATCTCGCTCACCCTCGCTCTGCAGTCACCGCACGCCACCGTGTGGGCGGTCGATGTGAACGAACGCGCGCTCGATCTCGTACGACGCAACGCCGATGCGTTAGGCCTGCAGAACATCAACGCCGTGCTGCCCGATAATGTTCCCGACGATGTGTCGTTTCGCAGCATCCGCTCGAACCCGCCGATCCGCGTGGGCAAAAGCGAACTCCACGGACTCCTCGAGCGCTGGATCCCGCGCCTGGATGAGCGTTCGGATGCGTGGCTGGTGGTCCAGCGCAATCTCGGATCAGACTCACTGCAGCGCTGGCTCGCCGCGACGTTCGAGCGCGGCTACAGCGTGCACCGCACGGCGACGGGCAAGGGCTTCCGCGTCCTGCGAGTCCGGAAACACGGATCGCCGCCGAGCGAGCCGATCACGCTCCCCTGACGGCAGTCCGACGGACGGGCCTCAGGCCAGCGCGACCTCACCCGAGTAGACGAGTGTCGCCGGGCCTGAGAGCAACACGTGCTGCTCGTCGCCGACATACGGCATGCGAACTTCGAGCGTGCCCCCGGGAACACCCACACGCCAGTGATCGGGTGCCGCAGGTCCCGCCCAGTGACGCACGGCGAGCGCTGCTGCCGCAACGCCCGTGCCACAGGAGAGCGTCTCGCCGACTCCGCGCTCGAACACGCGCATGCGGATCGACCCGACGCCATCGGTGACGAGCGGATCGCTGGGCACGACGAACTCGATGTTCGCTCCGTGGGGAGGCTCGGGCTGCATGTGCGGCTGCACAGTGAGATCAAGACCGCCGAGCTCAGCCTCATCCGGGAGCGCCACGACGATGTGCGGGTTGCCGACGTCGATACCCAAGCCCGGCCTCGGTGCCCCGCCGCCCTTCGCGCGGACCACAACTTCCGCGGCATCCACGGTCCACGGGCCGAGATCCACCTCGTAGCCGTTTGGCGCGCGCGTGACGGTCTTCACGCCCGCTCGTGTGCCGAGCAGCATGGGGGTATCGCTCAGTTCACTCAACCCGGCCTGCACCAGATAGTGCACGAAGACCCGCACCCCGTTACCGCACATCTCTGCCTTCGACCCGTCGGCATTGCGGTAGTCCATGAACCACTCGGCGCCGGCTGCGGCGGCATCCCGCCCTTCAGGAATCGCTTCGGCACGTACCACGCGCAGAATACCGTCCCCGCCGATGCCGAAACGGCGGTCGCACAACACGGCGACCTGGTCATCGGTGAGATCAAGCGCGCCGTCGACGTCGGGCACGATGACGAAGTCGTTGCCGGTGCAGTGTCCCTTGGTGAACGTGATGGAGGGCATCGCCCCAGTCTAGGGTCGCGGCGGCACCGACTCGTCGAGCAGGCTCTCGGCGGGAATCACCGGATCCACCCATTCGAGGTCGGCATAACGCTTGAACCACGACACCTGGCGGCGGGCGTATCGTCGGGTGAGCGCCTGGGTCTGCGCGATGGCTTCAGCCTGACTGATGTCGCCGTTCAGCTGTGCAAGGGCCTGCGCATAGCCGATGGCGCGCCGCGCCGTCACGCCCCGTTCGAGTCCGCGCTCGCGCAGCCGGGTAACCTCGTCGATCAACCCTTCGCGCCACATCTCCTCAACCCGTGCATCCAAACGCGGTATCAGTTCTTCGCGCGCGACGGCCGTTCCGATGAGGCGCGTCGGCGTGTGCCACAACACCGGCTGCTCGGGCAGCGCGGCACCGTGTGTCGCACTCCCCTGCGCGAGGACTTCGAGCGCACGAACGATACGGCGACCGTTTTTCGGGTCGATGCGCGCGGCCGTCGCTGGATCAGCATCACGCAGGCGCGCAAAGAGCACGCCGGGCCCATGGGCGACGAGATCGGCTTCGAGCGCGGCACGGACTGCTTCATCGTGCGGCGGGAACTGAAAGTCAAACACCACGCTCGAGACGTAGAGCCCCGAGCCCCCGACGAGAATCGCGTCGGCACCGCGCCCATGGATGTCGCCGATGATCCCGCGGGCGGTCGGCTGATACCAAGCGACCGCGGCCTCTTCGGTGACATCGAGCGCGTCGAACAGGTGGTGCGGGATGCCACGGCGTTCGCCCTCGGGCAGTTTGGCAGTACCGACGTCCATGCCCCGGTAGAACTGCATAGCATCGACGTTGACAATTTCGGCCGGTGTCCCGCGCTCGCGCAGTGCTTCTGCGAGCCGGAGCGATAGCGAGGTCTTGCCCGTGCCGGTGGCGCCGACGATCGCCCACAACCGGTGGGTCGCGGGTTGTGCTGCTGTCGAACGCGCGGCGTTCACACTCCGACGCGAAGGGTGGGCAGGCCGAGCGATACGGCACGCGGGGCACCGGCATCCGCCGGCGCTGGCACGCCGCAAGATTCAGCCTGCGTGCGATCCCAGGCGTCGCCCGATCGCGTACGCCGGATGCGCAAGGGCGCGCCATCGGGTGAGTCAGCGAGCAAGTAGTAGGGCGCCGCCTGGGTGACGACAACCGACACGACATCGCCGGGGCGCGGAACGGGAGAGCCCTCGGGCATTTCGAAGTGCACGAGGCGGTTGTCTTCCGCGCGCCCGGTAAGGCGATGCGTTTCGGCATCCTTTTTGCCTTCGCCGGTCGAGACGAGCACCTGGAGTTCGCGGCCCACTTGCTTCTGGTTCTCTTCGAGCGAGATGCGATCTTGAAGGGCGGCAAGCCGCTCGTAGCGTTCCTGCACCACGGCCTTGGGCACCTGGTTCGGCATGGTCGCCGCTGGAGTTCCCTCGCGGATCGAGTACTGGAACGTGAATGCGCTGGCAAACCGTGCCTGCTCGACGACGCGCATGGTGTCTTCGAAGTCTTCGTCGGTCTCGCCGGGGAAGCCCACGATGATGTCGGTGGTGATGGCCGCGTGGGGCATCTTGTCGCGCACACGTTCGAGAATGCCGAGGAACCGGTCGCTGCGATACGAGCGACGCATGGCCTTGAGGATGCGGTCACTGCCTGACTGCAACGGCATGTGCAACTGCGGCATGACAGCCGGAGTTTCTGCCATCGCGTCGATGACGTCATCGGTGAAGGCCGCCGGGTGAGGACTGGTGAAGCGGATGCGCTCGAGGCCCTCGATTTCGCCGGCAGCCCGGAGCAGCTTTCCAAACGCCAACCGGTCGCCGAACTCGACACCGTACGAGTTGACGTTCTGACCGAGCAGGGTGACTTCCATCGCTCCGTCTTCGACCAACAGGCGGACCTCGTTGAGCACATCGCCGGGACGACGGTCCTTCTCCTTGCCACGGAGGCTCGGGACGATGCAGAAGGTGCAGGTGTTGTTGCAGCCGACGGAGATCGACACCCACCCGCTGTACACACTGTCACGCTTTGTGGGCAGGGTGCTCGGGAAGGTCTCGAGCGATTCGAGGATTTCGAGTTCGGCATCGCCGTTGTGGCGTGCGCGCTCGAGCAAGCTCGGCAACGATCCCATGTTGTGGGTGCCGAACACCACGTCGACCCAGGGAGCCTTCTGCTGGACGGCGTCTTTGTCCATCTGCGCCATGCACCCACCGACGGCGATCTGCATGCCATCGTGCTTGTCTTTGCGTGACTTGAGGTGCCCCAGCGTGCCGTAGAGCTTGCCGGCCGCGTTGTCACGCACCGCGCACGTGTTGATGACGATGACGTCAGCGTCGGTTCCGGCCTCTGCGCGGATGTATCCCGCGCTTTCCAGGGAGCCGGACAGCCGCTCGGAGTCATGCACGTTCATTTGACAGCCGAACGTGCGCACTTCGTATGTGCGCGCCGTACCATCGGCAGCGCGCGCCGCGGGGGACGGCGCAATGAGGGTCGGCTCGGAGGACGGAGAAGTCATAGTGCGAACCATTCTACGAGCCGCCGCTGGGCGGCGGCCGAAGGAGTCTCAGTCGAACCGCACTCTGCTGGGCGGGGCTGCCAGCTCGTCGAGAGCAGTACGTGCGGCAGAGAAGGCCACCCCTCCGCCGTACCCCCTTCGGGCGAGTTGGCCCGCGAGCCTGCGCAAGGCCGCATCACGTTCGACGCCCGCCAAAGAACGCGCCTTTGTTCGTGCGAACTCGAGCGCGCGTTCTGCGTCGTCATCGGGGAGGGTATCCAACGCGGCATCGGCGACGTCACGGGGAATGCCGCGCTTCGCCAGGTTCTGAGCAATGACACCGCGTCCCTGCCCCTTCCGCTGCGTTCCGGTATGAACGAGCTGCTCTGCCAGAGCAGCATCGTCGAGATACCCGTAGCTCAGCACTCTTTCGATGACCTCCGCGACGTCCGCATCCTCGAGCTCGAGCCCGCGAAGGACGCTCTCTGATTCCTTGATCGAGAGCGAACGCGTGCGAAGCCGCTTGAGCAGCGCCGCCATCCCGCGCTCGACCCGGTCGTCTTCGGTTTCAGGCTCAGCCTCGCGAGCCGCGGCAGTCAGTTCACCCCGGGCATCACCGAACATCGGGATCACCGGGGCGAGCGCATCCTCATCGGTCGCACCCGCCCCGGAATCCACAAAACGAACCATGATCAGGCCGGGCGTCGCGCCGCCAACTCGTCGGCAGCGGCTTCGCTAGCGGGCTGACCGATGCCGAGCTTGACCTTGATCTTCGACTCGATATCTGCGGCGATGTCGGGGTTCTTGATCAGGAAGTTGCGGGCGTTCTCCTTGCCCTGACCGAGCTGTTCACCGTCGTAGGTGTACCAGGCACCCGACTTCTTGACGATGGCGTGCTCGACGCCGAAGTCGATGAGTGACCCCTCGCGCGAGACTCCGACGCCGTACAGAATGTCGAACTCGGCCTGCTTGAACGGAGGCGCCATCTTGTTCTTGACGATCTTGACGCGCGTACGGTTTCCGACAGCCTCGGTCCCGTCTTTGAGCGTTTCGATGCGACGGATGTCGAGGCGGACCGACGCGTAGAACTTCAGCGCCTTTCCACCGGCCGTGGTCTCGGGCGAGCCGAAGAACACACCGATCTTCTCGCGCAACTGGTTGATGAAGATCATCGTCGTGTTGGTCTGGTTGAGACCACCGGTCAGCTTGCGCAGCGCCTGTGACATCAGGCGCGCCTGAAGGCCCACGTGAGAGTCGCCCATCTCGCCCTCGATCTCAGCCTTGGGCACCAGAGCGGCAACCGAGTCGATCACGACGAGATCGATAGCGCCAGATCGGACGAGCATGTCGGCAATTTCGAGGGCCTGCTCTCCTGTGTCGGGCTGCGAAACCAGCAGTGCGTCGATGTCGACGCCCAGCTTCTTCGCGTACTCAGGGTCGAGCGCGTGCTCGGCATCGATGAAGGCCGCGATGCCGCCCGCACGCTGAGCGTTGGCGATCGCGTGGAGTGTGAGCGTGGTCTTACCTGACGATTCCGGTCCGTAGATCTCGATGATGCGGCCACGCGGAAGTCCACCGATGCCGAGCGCGACGTCGAGTGCGATGGATCCGGTGGGGATGACGGCCACGGGAGCGCGCTCATCGCTACCGAGACGCATCACCGAGCCCTTCCCGAACTGGCGGTCGATCTGTGCGAGGGCCGATTCGAGGGCCTTCTCGCGGTCAGCGGGTGATGGCATGGCATGCTCCTTCTGCGTGGGTTCCGTCGCCTGTAGGCTGTCGCGCTCCCCTCCGGTGAAGCGGATGCTGCGACAAGGCAGGGGATGTCGGTATGACGTGTTTCACGCTACGAGCACCCTCGGACATTGGACCGAGATTCGACGTTGCGGTGGATAACATCCTGCCGACACCTCTTGGGGAGGAGCCTACGCGGGGATCGAACACATATTCGACGACACGCCGGTCGAGTATTCGATGTTCCATGCGACGTCAGGGCTTCTTCGGATCACGCCGGCCGACGCCGTAGCGGCGCTCGGCAGGTACGTCCATCTCTGCACACAGCGCGAGCCACACATCACGTGGATCGGCCCCGGCGCTGAGCGCGTCGCGCGCACTGCGGTCGCCGAACGCCGACAAGACGAGATCGCCGGTTACCGTGCTCGCGCGCGCGCCGAATTCATCGGACACGGCACGATCGAACTCGCTGCGCCGCATTCAGACGTCAGCGCAGCGACAGTTCGGCGTCGACCTGGGCGACGAGCTCGTCGGGCACGACGTCGGGGAAGTTCTGCAGACCCTCGAGAACCGAGAGCCGGTCGCCGACCTCACGCATGATGGTCGAGATAGGAACATCGAGCGCTTCCGCGACGGATGCGAGGATCTCGCTGGATGCTTCCTTCTGGCCACGCTCCACTTCGCTCAGGTAGCCCAGCGCAACACTCGCGCGACTGGCAACCTGACGGAGGGTGCGTCCCTTTTGTTGGCGGAAATCACGAAGGACTTCGCCGATCTCTTGACGAACCAGAATCATGGGCCCCCTCCTCACTTCTGATGTCCCGCGGATCATCCGGGTGGATAACAGTACATCACCGGAATGAAGCCAATCTAACCCGGGCGGCTGTGCGTTGGGCGGGAATCGCTGAAAGTAACCGACATGAAACACGATTTGTTCCCGACGTCACACGCGACTTTCCCGATCACGCCCCCGGCACCTCTGGCACATTCGCGACACACAGCTCGAGCGCTTCGCGCACCGCGGCGTGACGAATCTCGGCGCGATCGCCCGTCAACGCCAGCTCACGAACTGCGGCAGCCTCCGGTGTGACCACAGCCACGAACACGGTTCCCACGGCCCGGCCGCCCTGCGGCTCGGGGCCGGCCACACCCGTCGTGGCGATGCCCACGTCGACTCCCAGCGCACTCCGCGCCCCTTCCGCCAGCTGACGCGCCACGTCGGGATGCACGGGGCCGTGCGCGGCCAACAACGAAGCATCCACTCCGAGTGCGGACGCTTTCACATCCGTGGCGTAGGCCACAATGCCGCCGCGAACGCTTGCCGACGCCCCTGGTACATCGACAAGGCTGGCAACCACCAGACCACCCGTCAGCGACTCGGCCGTCCCGACGGTCCACCCGCGCGCTTGGAGGGCTCGCAACGCGCTCTCTGCGAGCGTTGCGCTCACGCCTGCTTCGCCCGCCGGGCGCGTACTTCTGTCACGACGTAGTCGATGCCGCTGGCGATCGTCAGGATGACGGCGATCGTCATCGTGACCCCGTTGACCCAGAAGATCCATTCACCCACGAGGGTCCACAGCGGCAGCAGCGCGAGCGCAAGCGCGACACCTTGCGCGACGGTCTTGAGCTTGCCCATCCACGCCGCGGCAAGTACGTGATCGCTCACCACCATGAACCGGTACACCGTCATGCCGACTTCTCGGATGAGCACGATGATCGTGACCCACCAGGGCAGTTCGAGAAGGATCGACAGTCCGATGAAGGCGAAGCCGGTGAGGATCTTGTCGGCAAGCGGATCCAGGAGCTTCCCGAGGTCCGAAACGATCTCGTACTTGCGGGCGAGGTACCCGTCAATGCCATCGGTCGCGATCGCAACGATGAACAGCACGGCCGCCCACCAGCGCAACGCTCCGTCTGCGCCGCCGTCCGCCAGCAGCATCCCGAGGAAGACGGGTGCGCAGAAAATGCGCACGATCGTGATCATGTTCGGAAGCTGCCGGGGAATCGCCATGGCTGCGAGCCTATCTGCTGGGCGTAAGCCGCTCCGGTAGCGACCTCAGTCGCGGCCGGTCAGGCCCCACGCGTCCTCAGATCCGTCCTCACCTTCGACGACGGGCAGACCGTCGTACTGTGCGTCCACAGCGTCAGACCCGTAGCGGTCGTCGGCCGCGCCCGCCGCGGGCGCGGCCGGCGCTGCAGGAACATCATCGCCCCGCAGCCGCGCCAGAACCTCGGGCAACTGCTCGGGGGTGACGAGCACGTCTCGCGCCTTCGATCCTTCGGAGGGACCGACGATCTCTCGAGACTCGAGGAGATCCATCAAGCGGCCCGCCTTGGCGAAACCGACACGCAGCTTGCGCTGCAGCATCGAGGTCGATCCAAACTGCGTCGAGATGATCTGCTCAGCCGCCGCGAGAAGCACGTCGAGGTCGTCGCCGATGTCCGCGTCGACTTCCTTCTTCTCCGCCACCGCTGCCACGTCATCGCGGTACTCCGGTCGGGCCTGCTGGGTGACGTGCTTGACGACTTTCTCGATCTCAGATTCGCTGACCCACGCGCCCTGCACACGCAGGGACTTCGACGCCCCCATCGGCAGGAACAGGCCGTCACCCTGACCGATCAATCGGTCAGCGCCGGGCTGGTCGAGGATCACGCGCGAGTCGGTGACACTCGTCACCGCGAACGCCAGACGCGAGGGCACATTCGCCTTGATCAAACCTGTCACCACATCGACGGACGGGCGCTGGGTGGCCAGCACGAGGTGGATGCCACTGGCGCGTGCGAGCTGGGTAATGCGAACGATCGAGTCCTCGACGTCGCGAGGGGCGACCATCATGAGGTCGGCAAGCTCATCGACGACAACCAGCAGGTACGGGTAGGGCTTGAGCACGCGCTCGCTGCCCACGGGCAAGGTGATCTCGCCCGCCACGACTGCCTTGTTGAAGTCGTCAATGTGGCGGAAGCCGAACGACGCGAGGTCGTCGTACCGCATGTCCATTTCTTTCACGACCCACTGCAACGCCTCTGCGGCCTTCTTGGGGTTGGTGATGATGGGCGTGATCAGGTGCGGGACGCCGGCATACGAGGTCAACTCGACGCGCTTGGGGTCGATCAGCACCATGCGCACGTCGCTCGGCTTCGCCCGCATGAGCAGACTTGTGATCATCGAGTTGACGAAGCTGGACTTACCCGAGCCAGTCGATCCCGCCACCAGCAGGTGAGGCATCTTCGCGAGGTTCGCCACCACGTATCCGCCGCCGACATCTTTCCCCACGCCGATGGTCATCGGATGGGTCGACTGGGCCGCGGCCTGCGACCGCAAGACATCGCCGAGCGTGACGATCTCGCGGTCGGTGTTCGGGATCTCGACACCGATGGCGCTCTTGCCCGGAATGGGCGCCAGAATGCGCACTTCGTTGGATGCCACGGCGTAGGCGATGTTGTTCTGGAGAGCGGTGATGCGCTCCACCTTGACTCCGTGCCCGACCTCGATCTCGTACTGCGTGACTGTGGGTCCGCGCGAGAACCCCGTCACCTTCGCGTCGACACCGAACTGCTGAAGCACACTCGTAATGGCGGCAACAGTGTCGTCATTGGCCTGCGAGCGCGCCTTGTGCGGCGTCCCCTCGGCCAGTGCGTTGACCGATGGCAAACGGTAGGGAAGAGGCGGGGCGGCGCGCATGCCGTCTGCACCGAGGCCGGTGGGCCCCGGCAGTTGGTCATCGGGAATCTCCCCAGTGTCGGAGTCATCGCGTAGCGAGACGCCGGACGCCTCACCCGCTCCGGCGACCACGCCGGCGAGGGCGGCGGCGTCAAACACCTCGGTTAACGCGTCGGGAGCGGACGTCTTCGCCCCCTGCCCGGGGATCGCGGCATCCGGGGTCACCGGCGCCATCGCCTGGTCGAACCCGCCAGAACTGGTCCCTACCGGCAGAAGCTCGGTCAAATCCTGCGAACCGATCCCGTCCTCGGGATCCTGTTCACGACCCGTGCGATTTCGCCGCCACCATGGCATAGACGAGTCGCCTTCTCCGTCCTCGGTCTCCGCACCTGCGGACGGTTTCTCAGCGCGCTCTTCGGGTTGGGCGTCGAACATCCACGCGTACAACTCCCCCAGCCTTCGACCAATGCGGTTGGGCGGAGTCTTGGTGATGATGAGCACGGACAGAATCGCCAGGAGGCCGAGCACGATGTAGGCACCGACATCGGTCAACAGCATCGCGAGCGGTTCTCCCAGCATCCACCCGAACAAACCGCCGGCTTCACTCAGCGCCGGGAGGCCCTGGTTGGGCTGCGGTCGACCGCCCGCGACATGGCAGAACCCGGCGATGGTCAGGACGAACAGGCCGAAGCCGATACCGATGCGCCCGTTGTCGTGCACGGATGAAGGGTGCCGGAACATCCATCCCGCGAGGATCAGCAACAGAACGGGGAGGATGAACGCCTCACGGCCCAGAAGGCCACCGACCGAGTACGCACTGATCGTGGCAGCGACATCCGTGCCGATGAAAAACCATTCGACGATGCTGCCCAGCACCGCCAAGAGCACCAGGAAGAACGGGAAACCGTCACGGCGCTGGTCTTTCTCCAGCGTTTCCGGCCCGAAGGCACGGAAGAGCCCACCGGTGGCGTGTGCCAGACCGAGCCACATGCGGACGATCACCGGCGGCTTGTCGGGTTCACCGACGTACTTCTTGGGCGCCGGTGCCGGCTTCTGCGTGCGCGACGACGCGCCCTTTGCGGGCGCGCGACCGCTCGTGGTCGGCTGTGAACTCCTGGCCATTCCCCCACGGTACGCCGAGCCGGCGACATTTCGCCGTCACCACACCGGCCCCGCTCAGCGCAGGCGCTTGACCATGGTGTCGCGTCCGTGAGCACGGTGGGTGACCGCGAAGCCCTCGGAGCGGTACAGCGTGGTGGCGTAGTTCCCTCGTTCCACGCTGAGACTCAGTCGCGCGTAGCCCGCCTCTTGTGCGCGGGCGCACAGGGCGGTCAACAGGCCGCGCCCTACGCCGTGCGCACGCCAGATCGGTCGGACACCGATGATCAGTTCAGGCACCCCGATATCGACGTATCCGAACCCCGGGTCGTTGCGTGGCAACAGGCGGTACCACGCCGCTCCTATGGGCTCACCGCCGACCTCGGCGATCACTCCGGTGTCGCCCGGGCGCATCCACCCCGCCACATAGCGGCGGTGTTCACTTCCTGTCAGAATCTCGTGCTTGGGACGTGCTCCCTGGGCACGCCAGTTCGCTGCTTCGACGAGCATGTCGGCAAGGAACGCACCGTCGGGCTGCGTCGCGTTGCGAAGCACGAACACCGGTCCCATGCGGTGAGTGTAGCGACACCGCGAGGACGCGAATGACCACGACGATTCGCGCGCGACCGAGGCGCGCCGATTAGGCCTCGATGACCAGCGGAACGATCATCGGCCGACGGCGCAGCGACTGGTTCACCCAGCGTCCGATGGTCCGACGAACCACCTGCGACAGGGCGTGCGTGTCGCGTACTCCCGACTTGGCCGCTTCTTCGAGCGCCGCCGCGATCTTGGGCTTGACGCTCTCGAACACGTTGTCGTCCTCCGCGAAGCCGCGAGCGTGGATCTCGGGACCCGAGATGATGCGGCCGGTGGCGGCATCCACTACAACGATCACCGAGATGAAGCCCTCTTCACCGAGGATTCGGCGGTCCTTCAGATCGGCGTCGGTGATCTCACCGACCGTCGACCCATCGACATAGACGAAGCCCAGGTCGAGTTGACCGACCACGTGGGCATCGCCGTCGCGAAGGTCGATGACGGTCCCGTTCTCACCCAGGATGGTGCGCTCGGGGTCGATGCCTGTGTCCTGAGCGAGCTTGGCGTTGGCCATGAGGTGTCGGTACTCACCGTGGATGGGGAGCACGTTGCGGGGCTTGACGATGTTGTAGCAGTACAGCAATTCACCGGCAGCGGCGTGCCCCGACACGTGGACACGCGCGTTGCCCTTGTGGACCACGTGCGCGCCGAGCTTCGTGAGCCCGTCAATCACGCGGTACACAGCGTTCTCGTTGCCGGGGATCAGGCTCGAGGCGAGGATCACCGTGTCGCCCGGGCCCGGCTCGATCGCGTGGTCGAGGTTCGCCATGCGGCTGAGCACCGCCATGGGCTCACCCTGGGACCCCGTCGACATGTAGACGATCTTGTCGTCCGGCAGGTCTTTCGCCTTCTTGTAGTCGATCAGCACACCGTCGGGAACCTTGAGGTACCCCAGATCGGAGGCGATCGTCATGTTCCGGACCATGCTGCGCCCGAGGAGTGCCACGCGACGACCGTGGGCGGCTGCGGCATCCAACACCTGCTGTACGCGGTGTACGTGGCTCGAGAAACTCGCGACGACGACGCGGCGCGGAGCGCGAGCGATCACCTGATCCAGAACCGGGCCGATCTCACGCTCGAGCGGCGTGAACCCCGGAACGTCCGCGTTGGTCGAATCGACGAGGAAGAGATCCACGCCCTCCTCACCGAGTCGCGCGAACGTGCGCAGGTCGGTGATGCGGCCATCCAGCGGCAACTGATCCATCTTGAAATCGCCGGTGGCGAGAGCCGTGCCGGCGGGCGTGCGGATCGCCACAGCGAGAGCATCCGGAATCGAGTGATTGACCGCGACGAACTCGAGGTCGAACGGCCCCATCTGCTCCTTCTGCCCCTCTGCGACAGTGAGGGTGAAGGGACGGATGCGGTGCTCTTTGAGCTTCGCTTCGATGAGCGCCAGGGTCAGACCGGATCCGACGAGGGGAATGTCGTTCTTGAGCTTCAGCAGGTACGGGACGGCGCCGATGTGGTCTTCGTGCCCGTGGGTGAGCACCACCGCAACGACATCGTCCAGCCGCGACTTGATCGGTTCGAAGTCGGGCAGAATCAGGTCGACGCCGGGCTGGTGCTCTTCCGGGAAGAGGACACCGCAGTCGACGATCAGCAGCTTGCCTTCGTACTCGAAGACGGTCATGTTCCGCCCGACCTCGCCGAGGCCGCCCAGCGGGATGATCCGCAGCGTTCCGGGGGCGAGTTCGGGCGGGTCGTAGACAGTGGTGGGCATGGTCTTCTCCTCAGGGCGCCTGTGCGTCCGGTTGCTACGGGTGTGTCCGAACGCGGCGGGAGCGCGACGGAGGGGTGCGCGTCATCTGGTCGTGCCGGACACCTTCGGAAGTGCGCCACCGGCGGCGGCGTTGCGATCGGGGCGGAAGTTCGAGAAATCGACTCCCGGAACTTCGCGCACGAGGGCGAGCTCATCTTCGATCATCGCGGCTTCCCACTCTTCGGGACCAACGAGCGGGAGTCGAACGCGCGGGCTCGAGATGCGGCCGAGGCCGTGCAAGATGTACTTGGCCGAGACCGTGCCGGGGACATGGGTCATGACGGCGCGCACGAGGGGCTCGAGTTGCTTGTGCGCGGCCGTGGCCGCGGCCAGATCGCCACGATTCACCGCGTCGACGATCACGCGGTAGGGCTGTGCGGCGATGTTCGCAGTCACGCCGATCAGTCCGCTCGCGCCGATCGACAGGTGCGGCAGCACATTGGCGTCGTCACCTGAGAAGTAGAGCAGATCCGTCTGATTGAGAACGCGGCTGACTTCGCTGAAGTCACCCTTCGCGTCCTTGACCGCGACGATGTTCGGATGCTTCGCCAGACGCAGAATCGTCTCGTACTTGATCGGGACACCGGTGCGCCCGGGGATGTCGTACAGGATGACGGGCAGGTCGGTGGCGTCGGCGACCAGCCGGAAGTGGGTGAGGATGCCCGCTTGCGTGGGCTTGTTGTAGTAGGGCGTCACGATCATGATGCCGTCGGCGCCGGCACGCTCGCTCGCCTTGTAGAGCTCGATCGCGTGGGCGGTCTCGTTCGAGCCACCACCCGTGATGATCTTCGCGCGACCGGCTGCCACGTCCTTGCCGACCTCGACGAGTCGGAGCTTCTCCGCATCGGTGAGGGTCGAGGTTTCACCGGTCGTACCAGTGACGACGATGCCGTCGGCACCGTCGGCGATGACGTCGTCGATGTGCTTCTCGGTCGCGGGCCAATCGACCTCGCCGTCCGCCGTCATCGGCGTGACGAGCGCAACCATTACCTGACCGAAGGGATTGCCGTTATGAGCCACGACTCCACAGTACCGGCCCGACGCACGCCGATCAGCGCCCGGATTCGCCGACTTTCGCTGCGAGCGAGGGTGGAACGAGCCTGGTGAGCGCGACCAGCGCGGCATACCGCTTCGATGGGACGGAGACCGCCTTGCCCCGAGCCGCGTCGCGGAGCGACTCTCGCACCACTCGCTCCGCGTCCAGCCACATCCACGCTGCCACGCCCTCTTCGCCCGGAGGCAGGCCCATGCGCTCGTGGAAGTTCGTGTGGGTGAACCCCGGGCACACTGCGGTTACGGTCACCCCGCGCGAAGCATAGCGTCCGTTCGCCCAGCGGCTGAAGCTCACCAACCACCCCTTGCACGCGCCGTATGTCGATCGCGGAATGAATGCCGCAACACTCGCCACGTTGATGATGCGCCCACCGCTATGAGGCAACATCGCGCGCAGCGCGGCGTGGGTCAGGCGCATCGGAACATCGACGTGGAGACGCAGGTGGCGAGACTCGTCCTCGATGTCATTGGACTCGAAGGCGAGTGGCAGGCCGAAGCCGGCGTTGTTGATCAGCAGACCGATCGGCCGATCGGCGTCGGAAACGCGATCGACGACCCGGGAGAGTCCGTCCGCGTCGAGCAGGTCAGCGACCATCGGTTCGACGTCGACTCCGTACTGCCCCCGAATGTCCGTGGCCAGCGACGCCAGGGCGGACTCATCACGCGCCACCAGCACGAGGTCACCCCCTTGAGCGGCGACCTGGCGTGCGTACTCTGCCCCCAGTCCAGAACTCGCGCCGGTGATCAAAGCGCGTCGTGCCATTTCAGCTGCCTTCCGGTTCGTAGGTGAGAAATCGATAGCGGATGCCACTCGAACTCGTGTGCCACCCGTGAGCGGGTTCCACCGCCGCCACCCGCCATCCATCCACCGCGGGTGCGAACGTGTCGCCCGCAACGTCAAGATCGAGCTCGGTGACTTCCAACCGCGAGGCGTGCGCGAGCGCGTCGGAAAACAGCTGGCTACCGCCGATGACCCACGCCCACGGACTGCCCTGCTCCCGCGCGGCATCCAACGCACTATCGAGGGAGTCGGCACGCTCGGCGCCCTCGCCCGCCCATTCGTCGTTGCGCGTCACCACGATGTTGCGCCGGTCGGGCAGCGGCCGAAACCTCGCGGGGAACGAATCCCACGTGCGACGCCCCATGACAACGGGAGTGTTGATGGTGAGCTCTTTGAAGTGGCGCAGATCTTCGGGAACGTGCCACGGCATTCCGCCGTCGGCGCCGATCACTCCCCCGCGCGCCTGCGCCCAGATCAGGCCGAAGCGGGTGGTCACACCGCCACCGCGCCGCGGATCGCCGGGTGGTGCTGGTAGTCCTCCACCACGAAGTCGTCGAAGGTGTAGTCAAAGATCGACTCGGGGTGACGCGCGATCCGTAGCGTCGGATACGCGTAGGGCTCGCGCGTGAGCTGCTCGCGCACCTGCTCGACGTGGTTGTCGTAGACGTGGCAGTCACCGCCCGTCCACACGAAGTCCCCCACCTCGAGCCCTACCTGCTGGGCGATCATGTGCGTGAGGAGCGCGTAGGAGGCGATGTTGAACGGCACCCCGAGGAACATGTCGGCACTGCGCTGGTACAGCTGGCACGACAACTTGCCGTCGGCGACGTAGAACTGGAACAGTGCGTGGCACGGCGCCAACGCCATGTCGGGGATATCGGCCGGGTTCCAGGCCGAGACGATGAGACGGCGCGAGTCGGGGTTCGTGCGAATCTGCTCGATCACCTCGGTGATCTGATCGATCGCCGCCCCGTTGGGGGTCGGCCACGACCGCCACTGGACGCCATACACGGGACCCAGTTCTCCGCGCTCATCCGCCCATTCGTCCCAGATCGTGACGCCGTTCTCTTGCAGCCACGCCACATTCGACTCGCCCCGCAAGAACCAGAGCAGTTCGTAGGCAATCGACTTGAAGTGCACGCGCTTGGTCGTCACGAGGGGGAATCCCTGTGACAGGTCGAAGCGGATCTGGCGCCCGAACGCACTCGTCGTCCCCGTGCCCGTGCGATCGGATTTGTGGACGCCATGGTCGAGCACATCACGCAGCAGGTCTTCGTACGGAGTGGGGATCGCGGTCACGGCTGCCACACTACCGGCTGGCTCGTACTCAGTCTCGGGGCGAGAGCAGGTAGTCGTTGAAGGATGCCGTGAGGGCGGCATCCACCTCGATCTCTCGTCCATCGATCGAGCTGATTGGTGCGGCAAGTCGCACGCTCGACAGCAGCCACGCCGCGTCGGCTGAGCGAAGCATGTCAACCGACACGGTGTCGTAGGCGGTGCTCTCTCCACCTTCGGCCAAGTGCTCGAACAGGCTGAGCTGTGTCGTGCCGTGCAAGATGCCGCCGTTCGGCGCAGGCGTGATGAAGCGGTCGGCCACACGCAGCACGAGCGAGGCGGTCGGCGCCTCGAGGACGAAGCCATCGGAGGTGACGAAGATCGCATCGTCGGCACCTCGGCTCTTCGCCTCGCGGATCGCGGCCATGTTCACCGCATACGACAGCGTCTTCGCCCCCAGCAAGAGCCAGGGTGCGCGCGCGGGAAGGTCGAGCGCGTAACCCCGGTCGAGAGTGACGACGCGGATGCCGTCGCGGCGCGGCCCGGTGAAATCGGCGGCGGGTGCAGAGGTGACCCACGCGGTGGGCGCAGGCCCGTGCTCGACGCCTCGACTCAGAATGAGCTTGATCACGCCCTCCCCGTGCGCCGGGGACTTTGCCGCGGCGAGCTCGACCGCCTGCCGCCACTGGTCGAGATGCGGAGCCGGGAGAGCGCAGATCGCGGCCGAATGCGCGAGGCGTTCCAGGTGGGCGGTGACCTCTTGCGGATGGCCGTCCACGACCCCGATCGACTCGAAGATGCCGTCGCCGCGCTGAGTGCTGAGCTCACCGACAGACAGCGCGGGCGCCGTCGGATCGATGGGAGCGAAGGTGTCGGAGAAATCGGTACGGCGATCGTCGGATGCCGCGGGGTCAATCACCAGCGCGAAGTGCCAACTCATGGGGGAAGCCTACGCCGCCGACCCCTCGGGAATACCTCCGGCGAGCGCGCGTTACACTGGTACGGCCGGGCCGCAGTAACCCCGGGCTCCAACTTCTGCCGCTGCGAGCGGCCTCGCGCCGAGAGGCGTTTCTGCGGCCCGGTTCTTGTTTGCCCGGGTGGGCCATGCCGCGGCGGAAGGTCAGCTCAGCGAGTCGCGGCGCCACAACGCAGCGCAGGCCGCGAGGTCCTCGGCATACGTCGACAGCCGCAGCGCTCGCGTGGTGAAGCCGCTCGCGCGATCCGGCTCGGTGCCTTCATAGTCGTCGGCGACATGGGTCGCACCGGACGCCTCGACGCGACAGAACGCAGCGGCCCGGTCCAGCGCGACCGCGAAGTCCCCCTGGAAAGCACCACGAAGAATCTCGTTGATGAGCGCGACCAGCTCGTCGGGCCCCGCGGGTGCGGGCGCTCCGGCGATCACCTCGTCAGCCGAACGCAGTGCGTGCCGCCCGCGCTCGTAGAGCAGCGCTGCCGTGCGCGCATCGTCATGGATCATGACCTGCAGCAGGTAGAGGCGCCAAAGCGCCCCGGGCAGCGATTTGGCTGGCGAACGCGACCAGAGTTCGGCGACATCGTCGATGCCGTGCTCGGTCGTGAAGGCGATGAGTCGCTCGACCACCGCATCGTCGCGCTCGGCCCGCACCCTCGACAGCAGGGCCTGCGCGGTGGAGTGTGCCACGCGCGAGACCTCGGCGGGGTCGTCCGCGGCGAACAGTCGGTCGAACAACTCAGCGGGCCGCCGGACAGGCTTGTGGAAGGAGCGGGAATCGTCGGTCATCGATTCCAGGCTAACCGCCGCTAAGGACGGGGGCTCACGCCGTGGGGATCGCGAGAATCGGATTGCTCGTCGGTTCGCCCGTGGGTGAACCGCCAGCCTCCTCGATCGTCACGGCGATCACGTCTCCCGCTTGCATGCGTCCGTCGACGAGCGCCGTGGTCGCGGCATCCGGATCTGATTCAAACGTTCCGGCCGCGATCGGCGCCTCGTCACCGCGGATGTACCAAAGCTCGAACGATTGGTCCTCCGCGATGGCGGGCAGACCGTCGGACACCAGCACTGCGCGCCCGAGAGAATTGGACCAGTGGAGGGTCGCGGTGCCGCCGCCGGTCACATCAACCGTCTCCTGTTCGGCGTCCGGAGCAGCCTCGATCTCATTCAGGGCGACAACTGCCGGCGAGGGGCCAATCAGTTCGCCGATGCTTGCGGCGCCCAGGCCCAGCGCGACAAGAAGGAGCAAGGATGCCGCGAGGCCGAACAAGCCGCGCGTCCAGCGACGACGCTCGATCGTCTGAATCGTGGCCGTTGTCGGTGCCGGGTCGTGCATGGGCGCCCGGGGCTCTTCATCTTCGGCCGTGGTGCCCTCATCGGTAGTTACGGGCTCGTCTGATTCCGTAGCCAGTGCGGGCGCAGCATCCACCCCCGAACCTTCGTCCTGCGGCGTCTGCGCGATAAGCGCGAGCAGGTCGGCGCGAACGTGAGGCGGCGGCGCCACCTGAGGCACCGCGTCTGCCAACTCTGCGGCAGTGTCGAGATCGGCGCGCACATGGTGCTCCCATTCGGGATGCAACGCACGAGCGGCCTCGAACGCTTCGCGATCTTCGGGCGAGAGGGCTCCGAGGGCGTAGCCGGCTGCGAGCTGCACGAACTCGTACTCGATCATGCCGTCACCCCCAGTTCCATTCTCAGTCGCGACATCCCGTCGCGCATTCGTGTCTTGATTGTTCCGAGCGGCGCTCCCACCAGAGCCGAGATCTCGCTCTGAGAGTAGCCACCGAAATAGGCAAGCGTGAGCGCCTCGCGTTGAGAATCCGGCAACAGCGAGAGAGCGTTCGTCACTTTCTCCCCCTCGATGCGCAGTTCCACTTGTTCGGCAACTCCGTCATGGGCGACCTCGAGATCGCGCACCCCAACGCGGACGTCACGATCGCTGCTCGCTTGAGCCGAGCGAACACGATCCACCGCGCGCCGGTGAGCGATCGTGAGAACCCACGATCTTCCCTGCCCTCTATTCGGAGCGAACTTGGAAGCGGATTGCCACACCTCGAGAAACACCTCTTGGAGGACTTCCTCGCTTTGCGACCGGTCGACCAGCACTCGAAGAATCAGGCCGAACACGCGTGGCGAGAGGAGGTCGTACACGCGCGCGAACGAGTTCTGATCCCCCTGGGCAATGCGCTGCAGGAGCTCACCAATGTGGTCGACGGATTCCGCGCCGTCTTCGGGCACATCGATTCCGTCAATGACCATGTGCACAAGCATGCCGTACCGCACGGATTTCTCACGAAAGGATGCGGCGCGGCAGGTGGTGCGGTAAAGGCGGTCCTCCGGCGCCGAGCATGCTCGCGGAAACTTTTTTCGCAGTTCTCCAATCCGATCCCATGTGCCCTCCGAATGGCCTTGTGTAACCGCCCCCGGCGGAAGCAGCCCTCACCGGGCACCTGTCATCACGGCCCATCCGGGCCTCATAGAGGAGGAAGTCATGTCACGCATCACCACGAAGCGCGTCTCCACCGGACTCGCACTCGCCGTCGCCGCCACCTTCGCGCTCAGCGCATGTTCGATGGGCAGCTCGACGCCGGCCACCGAATCGGACGAGACCGACGTCACCATGACCGAAGAGGCTGAAGAGCCGATGGAGATGGATCCCGCGGCAAACCTCGTCGGCCCCGGGTGCGCCGACTACGCCGAGGCTGTGCCGGATGGCGACGGATCGGTGGCAGGAATGGCCGAAGACCCGGTTGCCGTGGCCGCGTCGAACAATCCGCTGCTGACCACGCTGACGGCAGCAGTCAGCGGGGAACTGAACCCCGACGTCAACCTGGTCGACACGCTCAACGGTGACGAGTTCACCGTGTTCGCTCCCGTCGACGACGCGTTCGCCGCCATCGACGCCGAGACGATCGAGACGCTGCAGACCGACGCTGACCTGCTGACCACGATCCTCACGTACCACGTGGTCCCCGGCCAGATCGCTCCCGACGACATCGTCGGCATGCAGACCACCGTGCAGGGAACGGACATCGAGGTCACCGGCAGCGGTGACAGCCTGATGGTCAACGGCGCCAACGTCATCTGCGGTGGCGTCCAGACCGCCAACGCGACCGTCTACCTGATCGACGCAGTGCTGCTGCCCGAAATGTAATCAGCGGCGTTGCTTCACAGCCGGGTGCCGGGCCGTCGTCTTCTCACGAAGACGGCGGCCTGCCTCGTTGTGCGGGTGCGGTCCATGTGTCGGCAGCACCCCTCACCGCCCATTAGGCTGGAAGGCGAGGGCCTCTAGCTCAGTCGGTAGAGCATCGGACTTTTAATCCGCGGGTCGTGGGTTCGAGCCCCACGGGGCCCACCACACACGCGCGACGCGCGCTATGCGCCAGATTCGGCCAGGACCGCACCGGCGTGCGCCAGTTCATCCAGCGCAGCTTCGCTGGATTCAGCCGCGACCCCGGCGATGAGGTCCGTGAAGATCCGCACCCTCCGGCCGTGGGCGATCGCATCGACCGCCGAGGCCCGCACGCAGTAGTCGGTGGCGATACCCACGACATCGACATCGAGCACGCCGTGCTCGTCGAGGATGTCGGCCACCGTCTCGTCTTCGTCGGTGACCCCTTCGAACAACGAGTATGCCGGCACCCCCTGCCCCTTCTTCACATGGTGAGTCACCGTCGCAGTGTCGAACCCGGGGTCGTACTCGGCGCCCTCCGTGTCAGCGACGCAGTGCACCGGCCACGTGTCGACGTAGTCTGGCTGGTCGCTGATGTGCCCGCCGTTGTTGCTGTCGGGGTCATGCCAGTCGCGCGAAGCGATCACCACGGAGTACTCCCCCGCGTGCTCGGCCAAGTAGGCGCTGATGCGCTCGGCGACGGCATCCCCTCCCTGCACACCGAGAGCGCCACCCTCGGTGAAGTCGTTCTGAACGTCGACGATGAACAGTGCGGTGCTCATGTATCGAGACTACGCCGGTACTCCCCGCGTGTCAGGGCGTGCCCGTCTTCGGCGACCAGTTCCGGATCGGTGGACGCCGGGACCGCACCCCCTGCGGTCGTAACTCCGGAAAACCCATCACCGTCGCCGCCTGGGAGCGCCGGATTCTGCCCATCTGCGGTCGGATCTCCGGAGTTCGGGTCGGCGGACCGGCGCGCCAGCTTCGACGGCCACCAGATTGCCCGCCCGATGTCGTACGACAGCGCCGGCACCAGCAACGACCGCACGACGAAAGTGTCGAGCAGCACGCCGAAGGCGACGATGAAGGCGAGTTGCACCAGGAACAGAATCGGGATGACGCCGAGCGCGGCGAACGTGGCCGCGAGGACCAAGCCTGCCGACGTGATCACACCACCGGTCGCCACCAGCCCGCGCAGGATTCCCTTGCGGGTGCCGTGCACGAGCGACTCCTCCCTCACGCGTGACATCAAGAAGATGTTGTAGTCCACGCCGAGGGCCACGAGGAAGACGAACCCGTACAGCGGTACCGAAGGATCGGCCCCCGGGAAGTCGAAGATCCCGTTGAAGACGAGCGCGCTTACGCCCAGTGCCGTGCCGAACGACAGAATCACGGTCGCGATCAGGATGACCGGAGCGAGGATCGAGCGCAGCAGCAGCATCAGGATCAGCAGGATCACGACCAGGATCACCGGGATGATGACGGTGCGGTCGCGGATCGACGTGTCATTGGTGTCGATGTCGGTCGCCGTCTCACCGCCGACGAGGGCCACATCGGCGCCGAGCGCGTCGTCGAGGTCAGTGCGCAGTTCACGCACCGTGTCTTCTGCGGCAATCGAGTCCGAGGTGTCGGTCAGGGTTGCAGTCACCAGCACATCGCCGTCAGACACCGTCGGCGCGGGGGCTTCGGTTCCCGGAGGACCGACCGCGGTGAACACCGGCTCGCCGCCTTCGACGGTCACCTGAACCTGACCCGTGGGCGAGTCCTCACTCGATACCGCGACCGAGTCCACGCCGTCGTTCGCTTCGAGCACCTCAACAGTGTCAGCGAGTTCGTCCTCGGGCACGATCACATAGACCGGGCTGCCCGAGCCTCCTGGGAAGTGATCGGCAAGGACCGCTTGGCCATCACGCGCGTCGCTCGTGCCGAGGACTAGTTCGCTCGAGGGCACACCATCGGCCTTGAGCTGTGTCACGCCAACCGCGCCCGCAAGAAGAACGACCGTGCAGACAATCCACACCACGCGTGCGTGGCGGGCGACGAAACGTGCCTGGCGCGGCCACAGACCCTTGACGGGTTGCGTGAGATCGTCGGGGATCTCTTGCGTCGGATTCTTCGGGATGAACGGCCAGAAGGCTGCCTTACCGAACAGCGCGAGTAACGCGGGAAGGAATGTCAGCGCAGACAAAAGGGAGAACACGATCCCGATCGATGCGATCGGCCCGAGCGCGCGGTTCGTTGCGAGATCGCTCAGCAGCAAGCACAGCAGGCCGGCGATCACCGTGCCACCCGACGCGAGAATCGGTTCGACGGACCCGCGCCATGCCGCGGTCGTGGCATCCCATCGACGCGCACCCGTCGCGATCGCTTCTCGGAATCGCGCGACATACAACAGCGCATAGTCGGTGGCCGCGCCGATCACGAGGATGAAGAGGATGCCCTGCACCTGGCCGTTCAGCACCACGATGCCCGCATACGCGAGCCACCAGACGGTGAGTAGTGCCACGCACAGCGCGAACAGTGACGTCATCAGCACGAGGATCGGCAACAGCGGGGACCGGTAGACGATCACCAGGATGATGAAGACGGCAATGAGTGCCACACCGAGCAGTAGCCCGTCGATGCCCAGGAAGCCCTCGACGAGGTCTGCCGTGAAGCCTGCGGGCCCTGTCACCCAGCCTTCGAGCCCCACTGGCAGGTCGTCGGCGATGAGAGCACGAATCTCGGCCACCACTTCTTCGACGTCGGCCGCGGCATCCACCGGCACGAACAGTTGCGCCGCTTCGCCGTCCTCCGACGGAATCGGCGGCGATACCCCATCGAGCACGCCCGGCACCCCAGCGATGTCATCCGACAGCGTCTGAATCTCCGCCAGGTCGTCCTCGGTCAGCTCGCCCGAGCCTTCGACCACAACGATGGCCGGGATGCTGTCATCACCCAAGAAGTCGGTGAGGCGCTCATTGACCTGCGTTGCGTCTGCGCTCGAGGGAAGGAAGGACGACCGGTCGTTCGATGAGACCTCGTCGACTTTGCCGAAGTAGGGCCCGCCGAGTGAGCCACCCACGAGCCACAGCAAGACGAGGAAGACCGGAATCCCGATGCGCAACCATCGCGTCGGCTGGGCACTGGCGTGATGAGGCATCTGCATATCGCTAGTTTATCTAGCAATCTCCGCTTTCGCAAAACTCTATGCTGAGTCTGATGATCCCCGCCACTCTCGCCCTCGTCGGCGCACTCACCTACGGCGCGGCGGACTTCTTGGGCGGCCTGTCCGCGCGCCGCCTCCGCTCGATCGTTGTCACGAGCCTGGCGGCGTTCGCGGGGCTGCTCGCGTTCCTGCTCCTGCACCTCGCGTGGGGCGGGAGCTGGAGTGCGGCCGACACTCTCTGGGGCATCGGGGCAGGGCTTGTCGGCGTTGTCGCGCTCATGCTGCTCTACGCGTGCTTGGCCATCGGCCCGATGAGCATTCTCTCGCCGCTGACCGCGGTGGTCTCAGCGATCGCTCCGATGCTGTGGGGACTGCTCGCGAAGGGCGAAACGCTCTCGCTAGTCGGCTACGCCGGCCTCGGTATCGCGCTCGTCGCTGTCGTGCTTGTCGGCTTCATCCCCGGCGAGAAGGTGGTCCGCCCGAGCCTGCGGGGCGTCATCATGGCCATCGGTTCGGGCGTCGCCATCGGCGGGTTCCTCATCATCCTCGACCACACGTCCCCGTCGAGCGGATTCACACCGCTCATTGCCGGGCGCGCCACCAGCACGCTTGTGACCGGGGCCATCGTTGCGGTCATGGTGCTCGTCGCCCTGCGGCGCGACGGCGCGGCATCCCGAGCGATCGATGCCAGTCCCATCCCCCTGGGCGGCACCCCGACCGGCCATGGTGATGTCGAGCATGCGACGCAGACCCTGTCGGTGAGAATTACTCGCCAGCGAGCGGTGATCCTCGCGGTGGGATGTGGAGTGTTGGATGCCGCGGCCAACGCGCTGCTCTTGATCGCGCTGCGCACGGGGGACTTGACGGTGGTCTCGGCGCTCACAGCGCTGTACCCCGGCGGGACGATTCTGCTGGCCGGCGTCGTGCTGCGTGAACGCGTCGCGGGCATCCAGTGGCTGGGCCTCGTGCTCGCGCTCCTCGCCGGAGGCATGCTCGCCCTGGCGTGACTGCGCCGGGCGACTCCGAGTGGGCGCCCTACGCCCTAGCGAACAGTACGACCCACGACGCGATCACCGCGACCATCCCCAGGCCGGTCAGCGAGATGCCGAAGAGGAACACGGCGCGCAGTGCGGGCCAGAACGCGGTGAGCCGCATGCGGCCGGCGTCGCCGCGCCGATAGTAGATGTCGGCTTCGTCCGCCCCGCCGAGCGTCCGCTCCTGCTCATGGGTGAGTCGCGCGTGCCCCACAGACCCCTGCTCGGTGAACCACCGGGCGACACGCCCCGTGGGCGCGTCTTCGATCATTGCTCGGGCGGGCAGCCATGTTCCGTCGGCGAAGAACATGATCACGGCGACCGACAGGAGGAGAAATCCAAGCCCGAACCCCACCCACGCGAAGATCTCGAGGAGCGCGTCAAGTTCGTGTTCGGGCATGATCCACCACCGTTCTCGGAATGCAACAGAGGCCCGCACGCGGCGGGCCTCTGTGTCGGAGCCACCTAAGGGAATCGAACCCTTGACCTATTCATTTCGAAAGGCCCCAACCTCCCGCCGCGCGGGAGAGGTGTCCACGAGACGATTCGTCTCGACTTACCTGTATTCATCTGGGATTTCTCCCATGCGATGAACTTCGATCTCGGTTGAAGCCTACCCGACGCGTGGGCCCGTCTCGACCCGGTTGGGCTCATTTGTGGTCAACAAATGAACAACGCGCAGGTTCGACCAGCGGGGCCCATGCAGGGCGCACGTTCAGCGCGCGATCATCGGGCCGCTTCACGTCCGGGGCATACGGGCACCCGGCGCGGGAGTATGCCGGCACGCCGAGGAGCTGCCGCTCGCGCCCGATCGACGACCGGCTTGCGGACTCACCCGATCCAATGTCGGTGCCGAAGCGTAGGTTGCGCGCCATGGACAACCTCGGTGCTCCGCTCCAGATCCTCCTCGCGGTGCTCTCAGTGCCTGTTCTCACCGCAGCAATCACATGGCTTGCCCGACGATTCACGAAAGAGTCGCGGCTCACGATCCGAGTCGAGCGACTCGCCGCGATCTACTCGAATCTTCCCGACGGCTCTCCACGCGGAGAGTTCGCGAAGCGCCTCAATGAGGCGACGGCAGAACTGAACGCCCGCATCGACCCGCTGTTCAAGCGTGAGCATCGTCGGAAGTGGAAGGTCGGTGCCTGGATCATCAGCGTCGGAACAATTCTCACAGTGTTCCCGGGGCGCGCAATATTCGGCGAAGGAGTCACGAGTTGGGCTGGTGTGCTCATCGGCATCGTGTGTGTGATTGCCTTCCTCTTGATCGAGCGGGACACGCACAAACAGCGATCGGCGATCGCCGCGAAGGAGGCTGCGCTCTAGTCGACCGGTGATCGAGCGCGATCAGACAGCGCGTGACTTGCCCACGAATAGGCGCGGCGGAGGGCGAGATCCGATCCCGATGCTCTGCGACACTCGCTCACGTGACGAGCAGTTTGTGGCCGCAGATCATCATCGCTTCCTCGACATTGATCGCCGCGTTCCTCGGGTACGCACTCGCGGGCCTGAATGAGGCGCGGCGCGACCGGCGCGCGGCCGAGCGGGAGAAGCTCGCGCGCGCCGAAGATCGTTACTCAGCAGCGGTGCGCGATCGTCATCAGTTTCAGCTCGAGACACTCCTCGCGTTACAGGACGCTGTGCAGCTCATGGCGCGGTTCACCGGCCGCTCCATGCACTTTGACCACGTGCAAGCGCGGGAGGGGAAGTACACGCAACTCCCAGCGGACCACGACGCCGAAATCATGTCCAACGGCTTCGACGTCATTCGACTGCGAAACCGTCTTCTTGATCAAGACCTCCGACGCGCCATCGAGCGCTTCGAGTCAGCCGCGTCCGCCGGCATGCTGCCTCCTACACATTTCATCGGCCTGAGCGGACAGGCGCTCGAGTCCGCTGCCGCCCAGCTCGCCAGCCAGTTCGGCGACGAGTACACACTGGTGATGGGTCAACTCGGCCAGTCGCTACGAACCGAGCTCTCCTGGGTGCCGTCCGAAGCCGATAGACGATAGCCGATAGTGCCACGGGCGCGCCGCGCTGGGGTTCGCGTGTGAGCGAACCAGCGGAGGAGCGTGGAAAAGGAGTCGGGCGCGACTCGCATGGCGCCCGCTCTACCCCATGTTCTTCTTCGGTATCGCGCTCATCGGAACTCCCGCTGTCGTCGTGTGGAGTCTCGTCGAACCGGACCGCTCGGGCATCGACGGCGTCCAAAACCTCCGCGACCGCGTCCTCACCCAATACAGTGGCTGACGGCGGGAGATCACGCACTGATCACCCCTACGCGTCGATGACGGAGGGGGTGGCTAGGGTCGGCCCATGGCTGATGAGCAGGTCGAAAACCCGATCACAATCGCGTTCGCGCATTTCGATGGTGAAGACGAGGCAGCAGCCCACGGTGCGCTCACCCGGCTCCTGCAGGAGTTCGGGCTCGCGCGCGCCCTGGCTGCGGGCATCCTCGAGTTGGTCCCGGATTCGTCGCTCTGGCGGCTCACCATAAGCGGCGACATGGTCCAGACCGTCAACGAGCTCACCGAACGCGGCGAGGACAACCCCTACACAACAAGCAGGGGAGCCGGACATGTCGGCGCGATCACCCTCCCGCACGATGACGGCACTTTCGACATCGTGATTTCCGGACACGTCCTCGTCGAAACCCGCGACGAGCTCGGCAACATCGACCTGTTCGTGCAGCACATTGTGGCCAACGCCGAGCACCTCTCACGCCACGAAGCAGGCCACGTCGCGCTTCGCATCCGCGGCGAGGACAGCGAAGCTTTCCACGACCCGCAAGGCCTTACTCCAACCGATGCCGTCTGGCGCAAACATCTCGGCGCTCACATCGACGATCACCGTATCGAGCGCTACACCGCCGTTCATGCACCCTCACCATTCCGGCACGCCGACCACCTCACCGATGCCATCACGCACCTTCGCGGCGAACTCAACGAGTCGAAACGCGCATGGCGGGACGACATCGACCAGGCCCTCTTCCGCACGATGACCGCCGCAAGCGGGCTGATTCGCGTAATCGCCTACCTTTCGGCTGAGCTCGGGCTCGACGAGCACGGTCGACCCCGCCGCCCTGACCCGTCACCGGTGGGTTGGGATGAATACCTTGAGGACTCGTGGGATGCTTGGAGTCTCACGCTCCATCGCCTGCGTCCGGTCGACAAACTGATGACGGTCGGTGAGCTCGAACTGATCCTCACCAGTCTCTGTCGGCTCGCCACGACCTGGCTGCGCAGCATTGGCATCAACTACGGGATCACCGACGACGATCGGGAGTTCATCTTCTGGGAACGCGACCACTACTAGCCATTCCGTCGGCGCTCAGCGGACGTCACCACCGCTGATACTTCTTCAAGATCGCGCGCTGGGCGATGAGCGCCTCATCGATCGTGACCTTGCCGTCGAACAGCGCGGCCCACGCGGCCGCGTAACCGCGCTCGGCCTGCTTGCGCAACGCCAACTCAGCCTGCGGTTCCTCACCTCGCCAAGCCCACTCGCCGACATACTCGCCGCTCATCGCGTGAAATCCGGGCGTGAACTCTTGGATCAACCCGATTCGATACTCGAACCCGCGATACGCCGCCAGGAACTCCTCCTGGTCAGGGATCAGATCCGTGAAGAAGCGACGGATCTCGCTCGTGAACAGGTGACTTGTCGGATAGACCCAGCCGTTCGTGCCGGCCCAGCGCGGCAGATTCTTCGCCCAATCGTCCGAGAACAGCCGCTGATAGTGAAGGACCTGAGCGGCAGGTGCCCGTTGCTCGAATCCGGCATGGGTCTGACCTTCCACTTCAGTCGCGACCGTGAGCAGCAGCCCCTCTCGGTTTCGTCGCGTCGCGGTGATCGAGATGACCGCGACGGCCACGAACGCCGGGATCAGCCGCACCGAGCGCAGCGCTTGGTTGTACTGGGGCGGGAACGTCGCGCCGGCATCGACCAGTCGCTGCACCACGTCGACCCACAGCCGGTCGTGCACCCCGTCGGAGTCATGCCACACCCCTTCGATTAGTAGCGGCGCGAGCTGATCCATCGACCGGACGTGAGCATCGATCGCGTCATCCACCACCTGCCAGGTGACTTCCGCTCCATGCACAGCGGTCACCGGCTGTGCGGCAATCGAGTCGACCACGGCATCGACGACGCCCATCACAAGGTCGTGGAGATCGATCCGCCTCACCGGGTCAGGAAGATACCGTTTGAGCCGGGCGACCGCCATCGCCGTGGTCAACGGCGGCGCCGACAACCGATCCAACGCCTCCAGACTCTCGACAAGCTCGCCGAACAGGTCATCAGCGCTCGATGCGGGAAGCACGATCCCGCGACGCCCTGTCAGCAACCGCTTCGCCGCCTCGCCACGACTGCTGCGCTGGTCCCAATACAGCGGATATCGTCGGGACGTCGACTGCTCCAACGCGCCGACCAGGGCGACGTCCCAGTCCGCCGACCAGCCTGACACGATCAGCCCGTACTCGTCGAACACCTGCTCCAGCAGCCCCGTCCACTCCGCGGGATAGTCTGACAGCTCTGACGGCGTGTTTCGGGTCCCCAGATCCCGGTAGTCACCATGCAGCTTGATAACCGTCGCGTTCGAATGCGCCAGCGGCGCCATCCCTTTGACCGCCTCCGGCCGGGAGATCACCTGGGGAGACACGCCCACCGCATCGAGGGCCTGTTCCATCAGTCGGTCGAAATTGGTCGTGACGATGACCTTCACCGACCCGCGGCGTACAAGCTCTGCGATCGCACGATGCGCCTTGCTCGGCTGCCGTCCCGGCGTCTCGTCATCCGAGCCCGGCTCGAAGAAGCCTGCGAGCAGCCCTTGCCGAGCCGCCGCAGAAGGAGCCAGCTGCTCCAACAACGACGAATAACCCAGCTCGCCCTCGCCGTTCTCACTCCACCACGACTCAGGGTCAGCTCTGGCGGCGGAAACGGCATCGGCATCATCTGGAGCGGAGGCGGCCGCGACTCGAGCGACGAGCTCGGTCACCACGCCCCAGCCGGTCAGCATGCCTGCGCCGGTCGAGACGCCGGAACCCAGCAACACTGCATAGACACCTGGCTGCGAGTGCATCGACGTCGCCAAAGAAACCAGTGGGGAGAATCCTTGACTCACAACCATGCGGCAAGCCTGGCACTACCCGCCGACACCCGGGCATCGCGCGTCGCGTCACCCCCCGGCCAGACCCATCAGTCGTTCTCCACAAGCACCGCCGCGTCGACCTGGAGGGCGACAATCGTAGACGAATGTCCGCGGCGCTGAATGGCGCAGCTGGGGTGGGCGAAACCCTCCCGTTGTATCCCATCAGTCGGAGAGCCCGAGTCGCTTCATGATCCAAGACTTCTTCTGTGGCAACAGTCCCGCGTCCCGCAGATCGGCAACAGTTCGCTTTGAGACCGAGGTCGACGCTTCAATCCACGGCTCCAGAATCCTTCTCATCCGTGACTTCTCCGATGAAGTCAGATGCGCTCGTACTGCGAGAAGGTTGCTCGCGGCCATCCCTGCGTCGATCTTGTTCATCGGCTTTGCGAGCTCGGCAGCGAGGTAAACGGACGCGCGAGCGGCGGCAGGACTCGACGGCAGGGTCCGGAAGGCGCCATTGGCGGTCGCTCGCCGCGGATGTGTCGACTCGCCAGCGACAGCTTCTACGAGCTCTTGGTAGAGGGCCGGATCGACTCCATTCGAGGCGACAGCTGTCAACACCTTGTCCGAGGATCCACGTGCCCTTAGCCATTTCCACGCGGCCGTGGCTTGGCTGCTGTCGACTCGGCCCGCCCACACCCGCCAATCACTCGCCCGCACTTCGTCGATGCCTGGAAGGGCATCGGCGACGCGGGCGATCTCGGCCAGGGGTGGGCCGGTTGTTATCCAGTGCCGAAGGTGGGTTCCGTTTCCCTCCGGGTCGTTGACCCGCTCGACTTCCGCTGACCCCAGCAGTTCTGGCGTTTTCCCCCGTTGAAGGAGTATGGAATGCGCCGCCAGGACGAGCCGTACCATGGCGGTCACGTCGTGGTCGGGCTCGAGGCGCATCCACTCCCTTCCCCTTAGGGCCAAAGCGTGGAGAAGGTCAACCGATTCGCTCGTCAGCTCCCGCTCGACTTCTCCCAGTTCGTTGAGATCCGCGGTGGACTCGGCGAACCCGCAGAGCAAATCGCTCGCGAGACTGACATCTCGCTCCGCATTCGGGCTCACACTTGCGAGCTGTCGCATTGCGCGCCGCGCCGCCAAGAGGAGACTTGTAGTACCGTCCACCCAGTCGCGGGCTGCAATGGCTTGCAGCGTAGGAGCCAGTTTGTCAGCGTCAATCTTGATTCGGTGACCGCGCACGATCTCAACGATGGCGTCCGCAGCAGTAACCACCACTGATCGAGACCCATCATCCGCTCCGTCCTCACCCAATCTCGAGTAGAGGGCCAAGAGGGCTGCTTCGACGTCGGTGTCATCCGCAGAAGAAGTCGAATCCAGCTGTTCCGCCCAACCCGCCGCACGGGCCGCCGGGCCCACCGCGATTGCCTTCAGGAGCAGGTCATTTGCGATGGTTCCATATCCACGGGAGCGTTCAGACAACACCGCCGAGTCATGCAGGTTGGCCGCCCAGTCGTCAATGAGGGAGAGGCGAAGCACGCGAAAGATCCAATCCCGCCCCACTCCGTCAGCAGACAGGTGGGGCAACTCATCCACGAGTTCCTGGAGCGCGTTCCGCTCGCGCTCGATCGCAACCTCCCGATCCGCTTCGGCCTTGGCATGAGCTGCGGCTGCCTCACGGCGGGCAGCGGCCGACGCCGCTGGTGCCGGTTCGGTCAGCGGCTTAGGTGCAATGAGCTCACCTAGCTGCTCAGCGAGCATGTTCGTCAACGACGACTCGTCGGCATCACGAGTCCGAATGTATGCACGAAGTGGGTCAGAGTCCTCGGCGAAGAGTCCCACAGCCTGCCCACCGAGGTACGCGCTCAGATGCGGATCGCTCCGACCGGCACTTGACGCGATCAGCGCACTGAGCACTTGCCCGCGGGAGTCAGGTGCAATATCCGCGATGGACTCGTAGAAGTCGTGAATGGCGTCACTCTCCCCGGCGAGCGCGAGCAGGCGAGCAACACCCTCGCGACTGCGGGCAGGCAACCGCGAGGTCGCGTCTGCCTGGCTCCCGGTGAGACTGAGCCAGTGCCCATGGACCGTGCGCGCTGTGGTAGCGAGCTGGGCAGCGTCCATCTCCTTGGCAAGCACACCGACGATCGCGATGTACCTCGTCTTCACCACCGAGATTTCTCCCTCGATGTGCTCGAGTAGGTAGGCGATTGCCTCTGTTGCATCGGTTCGGCTAATGCCCTCTAGAGCCTCAATAACATCGTCGAGTGGGAGATCGCCTGCGAGCACCATCGTGTTGTAGACGCGAACGTCCTCAAAGGCGAGCAGATGGTCGCCGGAATGCATTAGCACGAGATCTGCGCGCGGAATCTGGCAATGCATCTCATTCAGAGTCCTCAAAAACCGCTTGAGGTTTGAGTGCAGCTGGTCAGCGACTCCTTGCGCGGCGCGCGGTGCACCCGCTTGCACGAGATCGCTTGTCTCCGTCGCGGAATCTGTTCCGACGATCTCGTCTAGAACAACAGCACCGTCGTCTTGAACGTACTGGCTGTACATCGTTCGTAGATCCGCACGCTCTGGCTCCGTGCTGGCCGCTAGCGCCGGGAGCAGCCCTGGCTCCCGTTCATTGTCCGCCGCGAGGCGAGGGAATTCGGTCTGAATAACGGTGAGCGCGGCGATCTCTTCCGCACGCGCAACCCAATCAAACCCCAGGCTCTCGAATACTCGAACGTTTATCGCAAAGTCATTCAAGAGAATCTTTGTTCGGCGAGGGCTCGTAACGTGAACAGGGGAGAGAATTGCGATCACGCGAGCGCGGATCTCTGCAGGGAGACCGGCCCACACCCCTTGGCTTCGTCCGTCAACGAGCGAAGCCGCGTACTTGCGGAAGGTGTGTGGAGGCTGGGGCGGGAGCGACACTTGGAATTGAAAGATCTTGTCCAGGTACTCGCCGGCAGTGCTGTAGTAAGGCCGCTCTGGGCGCGAGGGCACCGCACGATCCTGCTCCAGATGGCGTTTGATCGTCAGGGCAACTGCGTCTCGATCGAAGGCGACTACAAACACGCACTTGGCATGCCCGAGGAAAGTGCGAAGACCTTCGAGAGTCCTCATCACGTCGTCCGATGAGCATCGGTCGAGTTCGTCGACGAAGATGACGAACTTCTTCCCCCTACCACCCGCCCTCGGTGGGCGCTGAAGGATCTCGTTGAAGATCCGGCTGAACTGCGCGACGTGGCTGGGCCTGGACTCTTCGACTGTGACCTTCGACAGCTCCATGATCATCATCACCACGGCGACCAACAGCGCGCTCCCGGCAACGAATCCGAACCAAGTCGTGGTCTTCGCAAGCGCCTGCTGGAACCAGGTTGTCCCTGCAGATGGATCGAACACGATCGACGTCCACACGAGCGGTGGAACGAGAAAGACAAGCAACGCCAGCAGGACCGCCCCGATCCACCATCTCGTGCTCCGTACCCGATCACCAAGACCGAACGGGAGGCGTACGCTCCGTTGTGTCGTGAATAGCTTGATATCTGACGTGCCCTCCTTCCCGGAAAGTTGGAGGCTGATCTCGCTCAAGAAGTTCGCCTGGAATCCTTGCCCAGCGTTCTTCCATGCATCAAAGTGAAGCACCTCGACAGTCGGATCGAACTGCCGAAGCTCCTGTTGCATGAGACCGTAGAAGCTACTCTTGCCCGATCCCCATGGACCGAAGAGCGCAACGTTACTGTGCCCCGCAGACACCGAGACGAGCTCCGCAACGCGTCGCGCCACGACCCGATGGTTGAGCGAGTCATGCTCGGCTGTGATCTCGCCACCTGCGATGACGGCAAGCGGTTCATCGCGGACCAGATCCTCTATCCCTAGGCGCGTCTCGGCTACCATGTGTCCCCCTAACCAAGGCGTCGATGCGAGGCTGCCCACAACCCCCACAACTGGTTCAGCCGTCCAAGGCCGTGGTCTCGAGGGTAGCGACCGCCCTGGACGTCGCGTTATCGGCGCGCGGCGGGCCGGATGGCGCTGCGCAACCGCGAATCTCAGGACAGTTGCTGGCGCACCCCAGGTCAAGCGCGCGGCGGGTTGTGGCGGGGTACGAGGCGGAGGTCCAGGTCCTCGATGTCGCCCCCACCCACGTGGCACAGAACGTGGCAGTCGAGGCTACGACGATCGAGCAGCAACTCTCGGATGTCCGCGCCCTCGCTCCGACTCTCGTGAAGGGCCGCGCGTTCAGCGCCCCCGGGGGCGACGCACTTCAAGCTGGCAGCGATTCCAACGCCGACTTGGTCGCGCGATCGTGTGACGACCGATCGGGGGTACTTACCTACGCCACAGGATCCCCGTCATCCGTACTTGAGGACGAACTCTTCGCGCGCGCCGCGCGGCTCATCGATTAGACCAGTCGCGGCGTTCGGCATCTAGCAACTCACGGATGCTCGGGACATGAATCCCAGCTTCCTTTGGTCGCCGCGCACGCCGGCTCTGATGCTAAGCGGCAAACGCTGCATAGATGACGCAACCGACACCAACAAACACGGAGATCACAGCGCTCCAGAACTGGGCGTGATCCAACCCACACCCGAGACCAGCACGCCGTAGACGGCGACCGGGAGGATGGACCACCATCGCGGCCCATCTTCGAGCATTGACTGCGACCTAAGGCCCCTTTCGGACCGAGCCTCAGCCGGGCGTCGCCCGCTTGGGTCCCGTCAGCGCGCAGCGCCCGTATGGGGATGGGGTGCGGGCTCGATGCCGTCCAGTCGTCAGGCAGTCGCGCCGACTCGGTCACCTTCGGTACGCACGACGTTCACTCCCTCGCTCGCCACGAGCGCAACGGCAGCGCGGCGCGCACGTGCCTCAAGGATCCGGACGTGTGCCAGCCGGACAAGGCTCACCGGGCCGACGACCGCGAACTTGAACGCGTTCCACAGGCAGACAAGCGCGAGCAGGTAGAGCCACTTCGGCGCATCCTGGTCCGGGAGGCTGATGAACACGACGGCACCGAACACGTGGGCCGGAACGAGCAGCATCGCCGGCACGCCCCACTTGAGCCCGCGGCGAGTCATGATCGCGGCGATCAGGATGTTCGTCGGCATCGTGCGACGAAGGAATGTGTGGATGCGCGCGCTGAGGCTCCAGATGAGTCCGAACATGCGGCTGCCCTCCGTTGGTTCAGCAACGAGAACATGAAGGGACTGGCCGGAGCCGATGTCGTGCCGCCGCACCGAGCGGTGGCGCAGATGAGGTTGCTACTGCACAGACTAGGACGGTACGCGGACACTCGGTAGGCCCTCATCGAGAGAGCGCAGTTCCTCGGTGTTGCGCCGGACGCCGCGGTGGAGTCTGCTCGGCTGCGCGTCCAGCCCGACGAGCAGCGTCGATGGCTGCGCGCGCGGCTGCGGCATCCCGTCGCTGAATGTCGGTCTCGGGCTCTGGACCGATCGCGTCACGGCTGCGGACGTCGTACCGATCGCGGTAGGCCGCGACGATGGTCACTGCGCGTAGCCATGCTGTCTCGGTCGCGGCAGACGACGCTGGGCCAAGCTCCCGAAGCCATTGGTCGCCTCGCTCGCGCGCCCGATCAACGAGAGCCATAACGCGCGCATCCATCAGCTCGCGGCGCTCGTCGAGCGCATGACGCATCTCGTCGGGCATCGGCCCCAGCGCCTCGGGAACGAGCCCGACGATGTGGCGAGGCATTCGCCGCCCCAGACTCTGCCGACGGCCTTCGGATGCCCGAGCAACCCGCGCCGCGAGGACAGCCGCGGCGTCCTGAGCGTCGCCGAGCCCGCGAGAGCGCGCGACCGCGGGGAGCAACGCGTCGACGTTCGCTCCCCCGGCCTCGGCTCGCCGCAGTTCGACGCTTAGGTGTCCGAACGCGTCCGAATCGATCACGGCCGCCGCCTGCTCGGTGGACAGGCCTGAAGTTTCGATCATCGCCACCCATCTCGGGCGTTGCGCGGCCGCCGCGATGGTCTCGTACTCGGCCGCGAGCTGGGCGATCGAACCCCACTGGTCCTGTTCCGCACCCATGCGCTCGTGTGCCGAGAGCTCAGCCCCGACATGCTGCAGAACTCCTCGAAGTACGCTGCGCGCGGTGGCGCGGGCGTCTTCGCCGGGGTGCGGCTCGACGTGCTCGAGATCCGGTCGGTCGGTCGAGACGTAGGCGGTGTTGGCCTCGCGTCCGCGCGTCATCGAGACATAGAGGTTCTCGCGAGTCGTACCCGATTGCACAAGCGTGTGGGCGGTGTCGGTGGTGACGCCCTGCGCGCGGTGAGCGGTGATCGCGTAACCCAGGTCGAGGTTCTCGCCGACGTAGTCCGCGGGCAGGACCACGGACCAGGTCCGCTTCACCCCCGCGCGTCGCACCCGCACCGAGCCGCTGGCAAGCACCTCATCGACCACCCAACGGTCACCGTTGCGCACCCAGGAACGACCAGTGCGGAGTCCCCGGTCGTTCAGCCGCGTGATCACGATGTCCCCGCGTGCAGCACGAGATCCGTCCCGCAGTTCGACTTCGTTCGCGCCGGTCACCTCACCGGCGAGGATGCGGTCGGCGCGAGCGCGAGCGTTGAGCGTAGCGATCGCGTCGTTCGAGTCGCTGATCAGAATGCTGGACTTTCCGGCCCGCATGTCGTGACGCCAGGCTGCGTAGGCGTCGTCGATCATCGCTTCGACCGATCCTTCTCGGATTCGGTCGTGCTCCGCGTACGTCTCGACCACGTCGACATCGCCATCGCGTAGCTGGATGCTCGCGCGCTTCTCCCAGTCATGCCGGAATCGGTGGACATCCGAGAGGTGCGCCACGTCGTCCCTGTCGTGGACAAGGAGCGCGAACGCGCCGCCTGCGTCGACTGCCTGAAGCTGAGCGTGGTCGCCGACGAGAAGCACCTTGGCGCCAGCATCCACCGCAAGTCCTGTGATGCGATCGAGCGAGAGCGTGCCGGCGAGCGAAGCCTCGTCGATGATCACGAGTTGTCCCGCGCGGAAGGTCTCGCCGCGGCTGAGGTGGTTCTGCCACCACTTCGCGGTGTTCTCGGTGGGGATGCCGATGTCGGCCGCAAGCACGTGCGCGGCGGCGGCTGACGGTGCCAGTCCGACGACAGAGCCCGTACCGTGAGTCGCCTCCCATGCCTTGCGTAGTGCGAGCATCGCGGTCGTTTTTCCGGATCCGGCAGGCCCGACCAGCACGTCGAGCGCGCGGCCCGAGGTGAGCACCGTCGCGAGCGCGGCCACCTGAGCGGCGCTCAGCGTGACTCCCGCAGCACGGCGCCGAAGAACGTGCGGATCCACGCGCGGTGCAAGACGATTGCGCGATCGCGCGAGCAGGCGTGCCTCAGCATCCATGAGCGCATGCCCGGTGAACACAGCACCAGCGCGAGGGCGGAAGACGGAGCTGGCGTCTGCCCGCTGGAACTCGAGAGGGCTGCTCGCGAGCTCTGGAGGGGTGAGACGCAGCGATGCACGCTCGGCTGCGTCTGCAACCATCCCGGTGATGGCTTCGCGATCGGATGCCGCGGCGAAGCGGTACTGCATGGTCTGACGCGCCGCCTCAGCAACAAGGTTCCATCGACGCCAGGTGGTGCGCTTCTCAGCGACGGCGTCGACCACCGATCGTCCGAGTGACTCCATAACCTCGAGCGGAACATCCTCTGCCCGCATCACCGTTTGCCGATCACCCTGTGCGACTGAACGTGCCCAGAATGCGGCATCCTGGTCGAGAATCTGGCTGGCACGGTCCCTCCACGCCGCGGTGAGCTCCGCAAGCGACCGCGCCGTCTTCTCGGGCCGAGTCGAGAGTGTCGCCTGTGCACGCAGCTTCATGATCGTCACCGGCTCGGGACGACGGCCGTGTCGGTGGACGAACTGCGCAATGAGTGCGTCCGTCGCGACATCGATGTCGCGCGCCCTCGACGAGAACTCGCGAACCAGGGTCTCCGGAACCCCGCCCACCGCCCACGCGACGCTGCGATCGCGGCCGCGCTGACGTGGCTCCCATGCAACGCCGAGTCGACGGGTCAGCTCGTCCGCGAAGAGCGCCTCGTGCAGTTCCGACAACGCAACGACCGCGGCGTGCAGCGGCCTCCCGTCGAGCGAGCGCCACTTGCCGTCGAGCAGCGTCTGCACCTTGTTGCTGATTACGACATGCGTGTGCAGGTGCGGGTCGCCCGCACGACTGTCGAAATGGTCGAACGCCGTGGCGATGATGCCCGCGACCCCGACCTGTGCAACGGCGCCGTCGCGCCCCGTCGCCCCGATACGCGTGGCGGCAACTTCCCGTTCGAGATACGCAACGGCGTGAGCGACTGCCGCGTGATGGGCGTCGACGATGTGCTCCTGAATGCTCGCGTCTGCAACACCCCAGAGCACGCTCGCAGACTTCGGGATAGAGAAGGTGAAGTCGAACCCTGCGACAGCACGACGCCGGGATGCCGCATCCTCGGTCGGCGCGTACTGCGGGTAAGCGCGGCCCAGCGGTTCACCGCTGATCGGGTCGCGGCCCATTCCGATGAGAAGCTGCAACTGACGTTCACTGACTTCGTCGCCGGTATGGATGCTGCCACCCAGGCTTGTGAGACCGCCTCCCATCCAGCGCCCGGGCGGGGTTCCTTCGGCGGAGTAGTACCGAGTCAGCGGCGTCGAGAGCGAGCGATCACCGTCGCCCGCGGCGACAGTGCGAAGAAGATACTTGTAGCCGTCGCCAGCGCTCATCACCCGCATCGAGACCGTCACCGCCGCACCTCCTCCGTTCAGGAGGGAGGTGCGCGCGCCTCTACTGCAAGAGGCGTGATCCTCGTGTCGGTGGCCTCTGCGACGATCGGCGCATGAGTGAGGTTCGCGTGTCGACGAGGCCGGCAAACGTGGTCGGCTGGGTACTGGCGGTGATCACAATGTTCGTGGTGATCGGGTGGGCCGTCTGGGCTGCGGGAGTCCACGAGGCAGGTACGGCGATCATGCTGATCTCGTTCGCTGTCGCCGTCACGGGGTTTGCGGCTCTCGGTGTGACGATCGCGGCCGGGCTTCCGCGCCCCACACCGTTCGCCGAACGAAGCCTGCTCACCGCGCGATTGGCATGGATCGGTCGCACCTTGTGGGCGGCAGCCCTGATCGCAGTTGGAGGGTACTTCGGCGCGATCATCGCTGCCGACCTCGCGAATCCGAGCCTGAACACCCCTGACCGTGTCAGAAGCTACTTCGTCTTCATTGTTGTGATGCTCCTCGTCCTAGCGGCGTGGGGCATCGTCCTGCCGATCGCGATCGTGACTGGCATCGACATCATTCGCGCCGGTCCCGACCGTCGACGCGCCGCGATGCGCGGCGTGCTCTCGGAGCGCACGCTGAGCGATGCCTGGGTCGATCACCTCACGCACGATGCATACGCGTGGGCAACACTCGCGGCCCTTGTGCTCCTGGTCCCCCTGGCGGCTGCAGTGTTCTGGGGAACGGCCACAAGCGGGCTCTGGAGTTGACGCGCTTCGGTCCAAGGCAGTCCGCCGAGGTCCCTATGCGTCACGTCGCTCTACTCTTGAAGTGATGATCGTTGATCTCGCAGCCCACGCTCGAACACTGGCGGAGCGCCAGCTCGTTGAGGTGCCGCGGCGCTGGGCCCACGTGCAGGGCGTCGCCGCGACGGCGGCCGAGATCGCGTCGGCCCTCAACACCGATCATGCCGACGACATCGTCGCCGCGGCTTGGCTGCACGACGTCGGCTACGCGCCTGACCTCGCGAAGACCGGATTCCACCCCGTCGACGGCGCCCGCTTCGCGCGCGACCAAGGCATGCCTGACCTCGTGGTGCGGCTCATCGCGTTCCACACGGGCGCGGAGTTCGAAGCGCGCCAGCGCGGCCTGCTCGCCGAGCTCGAGGAGTTCACTCCCCCGCCGAGCGAAATCCTCGATGTCGTGACATTCGCCGACATGACGACGTCACCGACCGGTGAACCGATCGCTGCTACCGACCGCGTCGCCGAGATCCTCACCCGGTACGAGCCGAACACTCCCGTCTACGATGCGGTGTCCGCATCGGCGCCGGAGCTGCTCGCCGCCGTTGACCGTGTCAACGCAAGGCTCGCCCGAGTCGGCGTTCACCCGAGGTAGGGCTCGCTCCGTCCTTCGAGGAAGTGGTCGATTCGCAGCTTCATCGAGGGATGCATCGGCAGCTCCACAATCGCGGCGGGTGAGACCCACGCGATGTCGGTCGACTCGCTGTCGAACGTGAGCTCACCGCCGAGCAGTCGGGTTCGGTAGCAGAGCGAGAACTGCTGGCGCACTTCCCCGTCGTCGTACTTCATGACGTGGCGCGGGTTCGTGTAGACGCCGACGAGACCGGTGATCTCGACATCCAGGCCGGTCTCCTCCTTGACCTCGCGGATTGCGCAGTCCTCGATCGACTCCCCCAGCTCCATGCCACCGCCGGGCAGTGCCCAGAGTCCGTTGTCCTTCCGATGCACCAGAGCGATGCGTCCGTCGTCGTCGAGCACCACGCTCGTCGTTGACGGGACGACGCTGTTCGGAAACGGTGCCTCGGGGTCGTTGTAGTAGTCGATGCGTGCCATGAATCTGCCTTTCGCGATCAGCGGGTCGGATAGTGCGCGGGGTGCGCACCGACCCAGATCTGTTCGAACGAGTTCGTGTAGCTCTCCCACACCTCGGGGTCGAGGTCGCGCGGGATCTCGATGACCGGGTTGTCTCCGGCCGGCGAGCCGAGGATGTGGTGGTTGGCGTAGAGCGTGTCGTCGATGAAGAACATCGAGACGTAAAGCGGGGTCGAGTGGGTGCGGATCTGGACGCCCTCAAGATCGTGGATCGGGGCGAGACGCGACAGGGTGAGTCTGCAGCGTCCGGCGAGCGAGTCGCCGATGCCCTCTTCGAGCCCTCGCTGGTGCACGGCCGATGACCCTGGGTCGCCGACGGCGATGCGCACCTGAACACCGCGGGATGCAGCATCCCGCACCAGTCGCAGGAAGCCGTGGACGTTGTCGAACAGGAATGTTCCGCCGTAGACACAGATGTCGATACGGGATGCCGCGGCGGCGAGCGCATCGCGCCAGACGTCGACCGGAACCTGCGCGCGCGACGGGAACAACCGGACCGTCAGCGCACCGTTCAATGATGCTCCGGCGCCGGCGCGCGGCCAGAGATCGTCTGGCTCGCATTCCAGTACCGCGGCGATGGCCTCGGCCACGCGCAACTGAGGTGTCGTCTCGCCGTTGAGCGCTCGCTGGATGGTGCGTTCGTCGCAGCCGGCGCGCGCGGCCAGGTCGCGGATGTTGATGTGGCGCTGCTGCATCTGCTCAGCGAGGCGCTTGCCACTGTCGGTTCCGGTCGGTCGTTGCCCTGCACTCATCGGCACCCTCGCGTCAGATCTCGTCATCCCACTCTGACTCATTCTGACCCGCATCTGGCCTGTTTCTGGAGCATTTGGCCCTGTCGACTCGGCGTCATGTTCATCGGCTTCGCAGATCTCGCCTCCCGTTTCGGATGCGGCGGCGCACCTGATCTGCGAGGGCGGACAACGAATGAGGTGACGACATGACCGACGAGCAGCGGGCCGGCTCCAACGCGGAGGAGAAGCTGCGCGAGGTGCACGAGCGCTTGGCGCGCGCAGTCGAGGAACTGACGTCGGGCGACGAGTGGAGGCGCGCGCTCGAGTTCGCTGCCCGGTTCCGGACGAGATCCTTTGGGAACTGTCTTCTGATCTGGGCACAGCATTCCGCGGCCTATGAGCAAGGCCTCGTTCCGGAGCCGCTGCCGACCTTCGTCGCCGGTTTCCGACAGTGGCAGCAGCTCGGACACCAGGTACTCAAAGGGCAGCGCGGCTATGCGATCCTCGCCCCGATCACTGGCAACTTCGCCACCAAGACGCCGAACGACCCCATGTCATGGCGTCGACTTCGCCGTGGCGAGCGCCCTGGGGCGGGCGAGGTCGTACGTTCGCGGCTCATCGGCGTGAAGCCCGCGCACGTTTGGGACATCTCGCAAACGTCAGGTCCTCCCGCTCCGAGGCGGCAGCTTCCCGAGTTGTTGAAGGGTGAAGCGCCCGATGGACTCTGGAACGAACTCGCGCGGCTGGTCGAGAGCGACGGCTTCACCCTCTCGAGCGTCGCCGATTCAACAGAGATCGGCGGCGCGAACGGTCGTACTGACTTCCTCGCGCGCACCGTCGTCGTTCGCGCCGACATGGATGCCGCGGCCCGCGTCCGGACCCTCACGCATGAGCTCGCCCACATCCGGCTTCATGGCCCCGATCACGAAGCGATCAGTCATCGTGGCATCGGCGAGGTCGAGGCCGAGTCTGTCGCTCTCATGGTCGGAGCCGCGCACGGCATGGACACGAGCATCTACACGATTCCGTACGTCGCGTCGTGGGCGTCGACCGTGAACGGCAAGACCGTCGCTGAGGTCGTTCAGGACACCGGTGAGCGCGTGCGGAGGGCAGCAGTCGAGATCCTCGACGCTCTCACGACGACGAAGGCAGATCTGGGCCACCCGTCTGTGCAGCTCGAGCGCGGCGCACCCGACGCGCACTTCAGGCGCCCCGCCGACCGCCCTGTCGGCCGCGAAGCCGCGGGGAGGCCGACATGGTCCCGGTAGCGGACTTGCTGTTTACGACGGCGCGGATGTCGCGACCAGAGGCCGCACTCGCGTTCGCGCTGGCCGACGTCCCCGTGTTCCCGTGTGTTCCCGGCGGCAAGCGTCCGCTCACGCGCAACGGGTTCCACGACGCGTCGATTCTCGGCCACGTCGTTCACGGCTGGTGGCGGCGCTGGCCCGAGGCGAACATCGGCATGCCGACCGGCCGTCAGTCGGGTGTCGACGTCGTCGACGTCGACACGAAGGCATCCGGCTCTGGCTACGCGACATTCCAACGTGCGATCGATGACGGTGTCGCCGCTGGCGAGTTCGCTCGCGTGCGCACTCCGTCGGGCGGGATGCACGTCTACTACGTCAACACGGACATCGAGAGCCCCTGCTGGGTGTCGACGCGCGCGCACATCGACTTCCGCGGCGAAGGGGGCTACGTCCTCATCCCCCCGTCAGCGGTGGCGACAGACGACGGAGTCACGAGCTATCGGACCTTCTCGCTATCGACGGACCGCCAGCAGCGTCTCGACTCGACGGCCCTGCGGGGCTTCGTAGACCCCCGACCTGCCACGCCGTACTACACCGCCCAGGCGGACCGCGGGAACGCGGACGCTCTGGCTGTCTGGGTTTCGCGCCTGCGGGAGGGAGAACGCAATCGCGGTCTCTTCTGGGCCGCGTGTCGGCTTTTCGACGCCGGCGTGGAGTTCCCCGAAGCGATGAGCGCGCTCGCGCCAGCCGCCGAGGAGATCGGGCTCGACAGGCGCGAGATCAATGCCACGGTCAAGTCAGCCTGGCGACGCAGCGGCTATGACGCGACGATCCGCAAGTACGCGCCACCACTCCCACCGCCGCTTCCTCCGCTCCCACGGCAGCAGCCCGGCCACGGCAGGAGCCTGTCATGATCCGCCGGCCTGTCGATGGCATTCGGCTTGCGACCCTGACGGCGATTGCAGGAACCGTGTTCATCGCGGCGGGCGCCTTCTGGCTCTCGTTCACCTCACTTGCGGACCTTGCCCAGCGCTCGGGGCTCAGCCCCGAGCAGGCCTGGGCATGGCCGCTCATCGTCGACGGAATCATCGTCGTCGCCACCGTCGCGGCCGTCGTCCTCACCGGATCGCGAGGCGTCTGGTACCCGTGGGTCCTGCTCTTCGCGGGCGCATCGGTCTCGGTCGTCGCCAACGCGATTCACGCGATCCTCGCCGCCGACAGCGACGTCCCCGCTGCGCTCGCCGCGTCGGTCGCCGCGGTCCCGCCCCTCGTGCTCCTCGCGATCACGCACCTGACGTCGATCCTCATGCGGCGCCCCGGCCCCGCGATCGACTCGTCGTCCGTCGACGAAGAGCGCTCGCTCCTGACTGCCACCTCGGCGCGGCACCACGACGCGCAGATCCTCCGCGCGTCCGGTCTGTCCAACAGAGCGATCAGTAGACGTCTCGGGGTCCACCCCTCCACGGTCGGCCGCTGGCTGCGGACCACCGGTTCCACTCCCCCGCACGCACTCGAACAGGGAGGCCAGAGCAATGCGTGATGACATCGAACGCCTGACTGAGCCGGACGTCGAAGCGATACCGCCCCGACCCCACCTCGCGAGTCCCAGCACACGATTCGACGCTTCCGCGACGATCGGTTCCGGCGCTCCGGTCGACGCGGCCGAGCGCCATCGGATCGCATGGGTCCGCATCTCGGATCTCGTCAACTCTTCGAGCGGGCGCCTCATCGGGCGTGGACTCGACCTCCAGTCCGAGCTTAGGCGTCGGCTCTCCTCGTCACCCCAACCGGACGGTCAACGCCGTCGGCTCGCGCCGCTCAGCGCGTTCGGCGTCCGCACCTCGCCAACCACTGCCCGCACGCTCGAACGGAGTTGATCACGATGACCACGAACGCAATCGACTTTCGCGCTTCAGAGGGGCTGCGAGCGCTACTCGAACGGATGCACCGCGCCGACGGCCGCGCGTGGTCGAGCGATCCCGAAGCGGCAGACCTCATGCGGTACGCCGCCACTCGCTTCGCGGCGCTCGCCCGCAAGCACGGCCTCGACCCCTGGGAGGCGGCTGCGGCTGCCTTCGATGCCATGCGGGCACCGTGGGTACGGCGCGCGGAAGACCCCTGGGCGGTCGTGACCCGAGCGGTCCAGGTGACCTGCATCGCCGAAGAACGCGCACGCGGGCTGCTCTGCTCTGTGCACCAAGCACGCCGTACTCGCTACGCCGGCTTCCACGATGTCGAGCGATTCAGTGACCGCGAGAACCCGCTCACCGAGTACCACGCGGCGCTCTCGACATCGCCGGACTCAGACCCGCGATCCGCCGAGCTGCCGGACGTCACCGCTGCCGTCGATGACGCAGTGGCCGTGTTCGAACTCCTCGGGTGGCCCGCAGACCACGCGCGATCGAGCGTCGACTACGTCTGCACACGGCTCGGGGATGCCGCGTCCCGGCCGGCCGCGTATGACCTGCTGCGTCGCGACAAGGCCGCGCGAGTCGTCCTCGACCTCCCGGGCTACGCGTGGCGAACGATGCTCACTGTCCTTCTGGGAGTGCCGGATCCCGCGCAGCGGCAGACGGCGGCTGGCCGCGGCATCCTGGTGCGTCTCCTCATCGGTGAGACGATCGACTCACTTCTTGACGACGACCGGCTCGTCACCCGCATTCAGAAGAATCTCCCGGCGGTGCAGCGATGAGTTCCGCCCCGGGTGTCGAACTCGAGCGCTCGATCGATTCCATCCAGATCGGCGCCCGGCACCGCACCGACCTCGGCGATCTCGAGTCGCTCGCGGAGTCGATCCGGCAGCACGGCCTTCTTCAGCCGATCACGGTCACCCCCGAGGGCCTGCTCGTCTGCGGCAGACGGCGGCTTGAGGCGCTCCGCCTGCTCGGGATGCGCAAGGTGAATGTGTGGGTGCGCGCGGGGATCTCCGGCCGACTCACGGAGCTCCTCGCCGAGCAGGACGAGAACACCCTCCACAAGGGGCTCACGCTGACGGAAACGGCCACGCTGTATGCCGAGTGCAAGAAGCTCCTCTCAGAAGACGCGTCGCGCCGGCAAAAGGCATCCCGATTCGGATCGCCGTCAACGCCAGGAATGGACGGTGCCGTTACCGTAACGGCACCGCAAACGACCCCTGCTGGAGATGCCCGCGTCCAGGCTGCCGTGATAACCACCGGCAAGCAGGCGCGTCAACTCGATTCAGCAGGTGGCAGCCGATGAGTCGGTGGACCCAGAGATCAGGGCACGCGCCGACACGACGCTCGCTGCGGTCGACGCAGGTGCCAGCGTGCGCCCCGCGTTCGAAGCGATCACCGGCGAGCTCGCCGCCGCCGACCTCGATGCGATGGCGCGGGCGCCTGATCAGTCCCCCGAACTGCGGGAGGCAGCCGAGACCGCCGCTGCGCGACTCCGCGCCGGCGAGGAGCCCTCCACCGGCGAGAAGCCCGAGATAGTGGCGCGGAAGGCGCTCGCGCGAGCCCGCTCCGACGCCGACAACAAAGCACGGGATGCTGCCGCCCAAGTGCGCCGATTCGCCTTCACCTGGAACGACCTGCGTGAGTGGTGGTCGGGCTACGACCCCGCCGTACTCGCCGAAGGCACGACGGCCGAGGACTGGGCGGCGTTCGAGGCAACCCTCGAGGGCAGCCTCGCATTCGCTGAGGAGATCAGACGCCGGCGCGGGGAGACGTAGTGCACCTGTCGTTCGAGTACATCCCTCCTCGATCGGACCAACATGCTTCCCACCTCCTTTCGCCGCCGCGCCGCCCTCGTCGGAGCGATCACCCTCTGCGTCGCGCTTTTCACCGTGACCGTCGTCGGGATCATCGGCCTCACAATGCCGGCGCAGGAGCAGGACCCTGATCCTGTCAACGTCCGGGCCCAGTCGCAGGAAGCACCGTCGGCCCCCGGTGTGCTCACTCCTCATCGCGTACGACTCTCCTCTGACCCGGAAGCGTCAGCCCGTGCGGTCGCGATGGCCGTTCTGACGTGGGACACCCGAGGTCCCACCGATCCGCTGGACTGGGCACAGCCACTCGTCGACCTCGCCGACGCCGAAGACGCGGCAGCTGTCGCCGCGGACGTGCGCGGATATCTGCCGACGGCCGAACAGTGGGACAGCCTCCAGATGTATGGGACGCGCCAGTGGCTCACGATCGACGCGGTTGCCGTGCCTGACGCCTGGACCACCGCCCTCGAGCAGGCAGCGCCGGGCCAGCTCCCACCCGGTGCGGTTGCCGTGACGGTCACCGGCACGCGCCACCGCGACGGCATCTGGGAGACCGAGCACGTCACCTCCGCGCGGCCCGTGGCCTTCACCGTCTTCCTTGCGTGTCCCCCCGCCGAGCGGTGCCGTCTGCTCCGGCTGTCCCGCGTCGACGCACCCTTGAGATGAGGCGCCGTGCGCAAGCTTCTCGCGTTGCTCGTGATGCTGCTGTTTACCCTGCCGATCGCCGGTACGGCCTCTGTCGCACTGCTGGTGAACCCCGCGTTGGCCTCGTGTGCGACGACATCGCTTGTCGTCGGGCCGATCCCTGATTCACTGACCGCGACCGCTCGCGATGGCTCCGCAGTCACTCTGGGCCGCCAGCAGTTGACGCATGCTGCGACAGTCATCTCGATCGGTGCGGCCACGCGTGAGGTCGGCCGAGCCGGAATCGTGATCGCACTCACGGCTGCTCTTACCGAGTCGAATCTGCGGATGCTGGCGAACTCGACCGCGTACCCGGAATCGACCGAGTACCCGAACGACGGTGATGGCGGCGACCACGATTCGCTCGGGATGTTCCAGATGCGACCCACCAGCGGTTGGGGCACTGTCGCCGAACTGATGAATCCGGATTACCAGGCGCGCGCGTTCTACGGCGGCTCCGACAGCCCGAACAGCGGGAGCCCGCGCGGCCTGCTCGACATCCCCGGCTGGCGATCGCTCACGCCCGGACAGGCCGCGCAGGCCGTCGAGGTGAGCGCGTTTCCCGACCGGTACGACAACGTTCAACCCGTGGCCGAAGCGATCCTCGGAGCGCTCACGAAGACAGCAGGGAGCGCACAGCTGCCGTCCGAGGGAGCGCCGGCCGAGGCATCCCGAATCGTCGTTCCAATGGTCGACGGCACGTACACGTGGGTGTCGTCGTTCGGGTGGAGGACGGACCCGTTCACCGGGCGGCCCCGCTTCCACGCGGGGTCCGATCTCGCCGCCGCTGACGGCACGCCGATACTCGCCGCGGCCGACGGCGTGGTCACCTTCGCCGGAGCCAGTGGCGGGTTCGGCAACCTCATCGTGGTCCGCCATAGGGTCGACGGCGAGCGCGTGGATACGTACTACGCGCACATGTGGTCGAGCGGGGTGCACGTCGTCGTCGGCGAGACTGTTGCGGCGGGTCAGCACATCGGTGACGTCGGCTCGTCGGGGCGATCGGAGGGTCCGCACCTCCACTTCGAGGTCCACATCGGCATCGAGTCGCGGGTCGTGGATCCGCTCGAATGGCTCACCGAGCACGGGGCCACGGGTGTCGACGGTGCGACCGTTGCGCCGGCATCCTGCTCGCCGGAAGGCTCTCGATGACCGCCGTGGTGTACCCCGACTTCGGAGCCGTGGCGAGCGCGGCCCAGTTGCGCGAGGTTGTCGGCGCGCTTCTCATGACCTCCCTCGTCGTCGCGGTGCTCGTCGTTGTCGCGTGCGCGGCGACGTGGGCGATCGCGTCAGGAACCGGGAACGTCCGGGTGGCGACCCGTGCACGGGTCGGTGTGCTTGTCGCGTGCGGTGTGGCGCTGCTCGCCGGTGCGGGAAGCGCGATCGTGAACTTCCTCCTGCAGGTCGGCGCGACGATCTGACCCGCCCATTTGGCGGGCGCTGCGCACCTCCTCGTTGACACCGGCCCACGAGTGAAGGAGTTGCGCCGTGATCGACATCACCCCGAACGGAACCGGTCTGCCGGGCATCGAGCAGCTGCGCGTCATCGTCGGCGCGGTCATGACCGTCGGCCTGATCCTGAGCGTCCTCGCGCTCATCATCGCCGCGATCGTCTGGGGCTTCGGCGCCAACTCGTCGAACCCGCATCTGGCCTCGCGCGGCAAGCTCGGCGTGCTCGTCGCCTGCGGGGCCGCCATCATCTGCGGTGCGGCGGTGACACTCGTCAACTTCTTCTGGAGCGTCGGGCAAACGGTCTGACGCCTCGTCGGGATTCAGGTCATGAGCGTCTGCGACATCCCCGTCATCGCGCCCGTCTGCACCGCTGTGGGCGAGAACGCGGCATCCCTCATCGCCGCCCCATTCGACTGGCTCGCTTCCGCCATGGGTGCGACCGCCGGATGGCTGTTCACAGCCGTATGGGCAGTCTTCGACACGACGACACTCGTCGACCTCAGCGCTCCAGGCTACGTCGGGGTCTACAACGTGCTGTTCGGGATCGCGATCTTCGTCACCCTGGTGCTCTTCTGCCTGCAACTCATCACTGCGCTGGTGCGTCGAGACCCCTCCGCTCTCGGTCGCGCAGGGACGGGGCTCGCGAAGTCGGTCCTGGGGTCGTTCGTCATTCTGACCGTGACCGGACTGCTGATCGAGATCACCGACCAGCTCACGATCGGCATCGTGCAGGCGACCGGCAACACGATGGAGAGCATCGGCGATCGCATCGCGCTACTGGTCGCCGGCCTCGCAACCATCAACATCGCCGCCCCGGGGGTGGGCGCGATCCTGACGATCTTCCTCGCGGGCCTCGCGATCAGCTCAGCCGCGATCGTGTGGTTCTCACTGCTGATCCGCAAGGCACTTCTGCTGGTCGCGATCGTCTTCGGGCCGATCGCCCTCGCCGGGATGACCTGGGATGCCACCAAGGGGTGGTTCGGCAAGTGGGCCGCGTTCGTCCTCGCGCTGATCCTCTCGAAGCTCGTGCTGGTGGTGATCTTCCTCGTCGCGATCGCGCAGGTCGCCGCCCCGATCGACTCGGATCTCGCATCGGTCGGTGACCCCGTCGCCGGCATCGTGCTGATGTTCGTCGCCGCGTTCGCGCCTTACATCACCTACAAGTTCCTCAGCTTCGTCGGCTTCGACATGTACCACGCGATGTCGAGCGAGCAGGAAGCGAAGTCGGCGCTGAACCGGCCGGCGCCCGTGCCCGCGAGTGTCATCGCCGGAGGTGCACGTCAGGTACTCGGAACCTCGAACGGTCCTGGCTCCGGCGCATCGGGCGCACCCGGCGCGACCTCGAGCGGTGCCGTCGCGAGTCCTGCGGGTGCGTCCGGCGCAACCGCCGGAGTACCGGCATCCAGCGCCTCTGCGGGCGCTGCTGGGCTCGGTGCCGTGACCGGAATCGGCGCCGGTGTCGTCGCGGGAGCCGCGGTCGTTCACGGCATCGCCACCGCAGCGCCAAAGGCAGGCGCCGCTGTCGGCCGAGCGGCAGAAGCACACGGTGCAGAGTCCACCGCCTCGGAACCGGCTCGATCAGCTAGCGGGACCTCGAACGCGCGACCCGCGCCCACACCTCCCCCACCGGTTCTTCCGACCAAGGACACCCCGCGATGACCACACGAACAGTCCCCGCCGAGTACGCACTCGCCCCCGCTCGGTTTTCGCGCCTCTCACGACGCGGCATCCTTCTCGGTCTATCACTCCCCCAGCTCATCGCGGTCGCCATCGCTCTCATCACCGTCGTCGTTGCGCTGTACACGGTCGGGGGAACGGCGGTCGCATGGACAGCCCCGCTGTGGGGATCAGCGGTGGCGACCGCATTCGTTCGGCTCAACGGTCGGACAGTCGTCGAGTGGATGCCGATCGTGCTGCGCTGGGCTCGTCGGGCGAGCACCGGGCAACTCGAGTATCGGAAGCGCATCGAGCGCCCTCGACCGGTCGGAACGCTCGCGCTCCCGGGCGACGCCGCCTCGGCACGCGAATGGGAGGATGCCGAGACCGGCGCCGCGATGATCCACGACCCGCACGCCCGAACGCTCACCGCGGTGCTCGCCGTGACGCATCCCGCCTTCACCTTGCTCGATCCGGCCGAGCAGCAGCGCCGCGTAAGCGGGTGGGGGCGAGTCCTGGCGGCGACCTGTCGCTCGGGGCGGATCGCCCGCGTGCAGGTATCGGAGCGCACCCTCCCCGATGCTGGCACCGGACTCACTGACTGGTGGGCGCAGCACGCGACCGATGACGGCGGGTGGGCGGCCACCACCTACCGCACCCTCATCGACAGCGCCGGCCCCGCCGGCGCGCGCCACGAGACCACGATCAGCCTCGCGGTCGACCTGGCGGCGAGCGCCCGCCAAGTGCGCACGAACGGCGGAGGCATCCAAGGCGCAGCCGCAGTGCTGCGCCAGGAGATGTCGATGCTCGTGTCTGCGCTACGTGCGGCCGATATCACCGTGGGGCACTGGCTCGGCGCCGCCGAACTCGCGAAGGTGCTTCGCACGGCCTACGACCCAGCTGCCGCCACCCGCCTCGATCGCCACCCCACGGTGGGTCGAACCCTCGCCGATGCCGGGCCGCTCGCGGTCACCGAACGATGGGACTGCCTTCATTCTGACAGCGGCTTCCACACCGTCCTGTGGATCAGCGAGTGGCCGCGATCGCCGGTCTTCCCCGGATTCCTCGCACCTCTCATCCTCTCCGACGGCATCCTCCGCACCGTGTCGCTCCACTACGTCCCAGTCGCCACCGACCGCGCCGCGCGGGATCTGCGACGCAAGAAGACCGAACTCGTCAGCGATGCCCACCAGCGCTCCCGCGTCGGGCAGGTAGAGAACGCAGCATCCACCGCCGAGTACTCCGACATCGTTCAGCAGGAGTCGGAGCTGACGGCAGGACACGGGATGCTGCGCACCGTGGGCCTGATCAGCGTCACCGCCAGCTCGCGAGATGCCCTCGAATCCGCCGTCGCCTCCGTGGAGCAGGCCGCGGTCCAGGCGTCGTGCGAGACGCGTCGGCTCGTCGGACAGCAGGCGCAGTCGTTCACCGCCGCAGCCCTGCCGCTGTGCCGCAGCGTGTAGCGAGCGGCGCACCTCTTTCGTGAACGGAAGGAGTTAGAGATGCCTGAACGCGCAGGTACCGAGACGCCAACAGATGGGACGGAGCAGCGCTGGATCAGCGTCGTCTTCTTGCAAGGGGATGGAGCCGACGAAGTGCTCGACCTGATCGAACGGAACGGGAGCGCCGCGGCGATCACTCACCTGTCGGCCTGGGACTACGGCGACGAGACGACGGATGCTGCGCTCGTGAACGGCTACGTCTATGACGAGGTTCCGTGGACCACGACCGACCGCGTCGAACTCGATAATGCCTCGGCGTACGCGCTGACCTACAACCGTTCGTTCGGATACGTGTCGCTGCTACGGCGGTTCGTCGCGGAGCCGGAGCCCGCGCCGGCCGCGCCCTCTCGCGCGCCCGCCGGGCAGTGGTTCGCGGCATCCTCTCGTCGCGGCGCGCCCGACCGTGGAGCTGTGACACGGTGAGTGATCTCGAACGGACTCTCACAGCAGCCGTGGTCTTTCCCGCCGCGGACAGCGCCCGTGTGCGACGGGAGCGGTTGCGCTCGATCAAGCGTCTGAGCGTCGACGCCCAGCGTGCTCGCTCGCTCGAGCGTCAGGCGGCCTGGGAGCGCGAGCGAGCTGAAGCCAAGGCGGCGACCTATCTGCCGTCGTCCGGCGAGGACGGCCCGGCCGCGCTGCGCACCCCCGGACGGCTACGGCTGCCGAAGCACCAGGACACGTCGGCGACGCTCGCAGGACACTACCCGTTCCTTGCGGAGGGCGGCCTCGGGTCGTCCGGAGTGTTCGTCGGACAGGATCTCTTCTCAGGCGGCTCGTTCGTCTACGACCCCTGGGTGCTGTATCAGCAGGGCGTCATCACCGCACCCAACGTCGTCCTCGCGGGCATCGTCGGGGCAGGCAAATCCGCGCTCGCGAAGGCTCTCTACACACGATCCCTCCCGTTCGGCCGACGCGTGTACGTGCCCGGGGATCCGAAGGGCGAGCACACCGCCGTCGCCGAGGCGGTGGGTGGCCGAGCAATCGCGCTGGGTCACGGACTGCGCAACCGCCTCAACCCGCTCGACGAAGGACACCGGCCCGCCACGGCATCGGATTCCGAGTGGGCTGCGCAGGTGACCGCCCGGCGGCGGGATCTCGTGGGGGCTCTCGCGGAGACGGTGCTCGACCGCCCGCTCTCGCCCCTCGAGCACACCTCGATCGACCTCGCGCTCGCCGAAGTCGTTCGTGAAGCGAGCATCCCGACCCTGCCTATGGTCGTGGACCGCATCCTGGCCCCCGGTGCGGATCTCTCCGCTGCGGGCCATCCCGATGACGGCCGGCTCGTCGGCCACGCCCTCCGCCGCCTCGTTTCTGGCGACCTTGCCGGGCTCTTCGACGGGCGCTCGACAGTCCGGTTCGATCCGAGCCTGCCGATGATGACCCTCGACCTTTCACGCGTCGCCGAGAACTCGACGCTCGTGTCGGTGCTCATGACGTGCTGCTCAGCGTGGATGGAGTCCGCACTCACCGACCCGGCAGGTGGTCAGCGATGGGTGATCTACGACGAGGCGTGGCGCTTGATGGCCCACCCTGCCCTGCTCCGGCGGATGGACGCGCAATGGCGACTCGCGCGCCACTACGGGATCGCGAACATGCTCATCTTCCACAAGCTGTCCGACCTCGACAACGTCGGCGACCAGGGCTCCGCCATGCGCGCCCTCGCCTCGTCGCTGCTCGCGAACGCCGAGACGCGGATCGTCTACCGCCAAGAGCCCGACCAGCTCGGGGCCACCTCGGCCGCTCTCGGATTGACCTCCACCGAGGAAGCGCTGCTCCCGACGCTCGGACTCGGACAGGGGCTCTGGCGGATCAAAGGGCGCAGCTACGTCGTCCAGCACCAGCTGGCGACTGAGGAGGCGTCGCTGTTCGCGACAGTGGCCCGCATGTCGATCAACACCGAGAAGTTCCGATGAAGATTGACGGTTTCCGCGCGGACCACGGCGGTGGTGCATCACCGAGTGCCTGTGGATCCGAGCGACGGAGGACACAATGACGACATCCATCACCGACGAGCGCTCGGCACGCATCCTCCTAGCCGCAGCATCGGAACCTGGCGACCGCACCACAGGTGCGCTCGTGCGCAGACTGGGTGCGGTCGCGACGCTCGACCTCGTGCAGTCCGAGCAGGTTGTCGTTCACGAGGTCGACAAGGCGGAATTCGAGCTGTGGCGCCGACGCGTCGGACCGCGGATCGAACGAGACGGAGGCGCTCGGATCGTCGAAGCTACAGAGCGAATGAGCCTGCATCTCCTCACACCGGTTGATGAGGAGTGGCCCCGGGAGCTGAACCAGCTCGGCGACCTGGCACCTCTCACGCTCTGGGCGAAGGGCGACGTGAGCCACCTGACGAGACGGGCGTCGTCCCGCGTCGCGATCGTCGGGGCGCGTGCGGCGACGAGCTACGGCGAGCACATCGCGTCGGAGCTGGCCTCGGACCTTGCCGGCGCGGGCCGACTCGTCGTTTCAGGCGGCGCCTATGGCATCGATGGCGCAGCACATCGCGCGGCCACGATGTCGCGCCCGGGAGCGACAATCGCAGTCGTGGCGGCGGGCGTCGACCGCGCATACCCCGCCGGGCACAGCGACCTCTTCACGCGCATCGTCGACGGCGGCGGACTCATCGTGAGCGAGCTCCCTCCCGGTGCGACGCCGACGAGGTGGCGGTTCATGGAGAGGAACCGACTGATTGCTTCGCTCGCCGCGGCGACCGTGGTCGTCGAGGCCGGCTACCGATCAGGAGCGCTCGATATTGCAGCGCGAGCCATCGAACTCGGTCGGCCAGTCGGAGCTGTGCCCGGGCCGGTGACGAGCGCCGCAAGCGCGGGATGCCACCGTCTTCTGAACGAGGGCAGCGCCGAACTTGTGACCAGCGCGGACGACATCGTCGGGATGGTCGACCGGAGCCGACCCTCTTTGACGGGCCTGGCTCACCCGTCGACAGTGACGCGTCCGAACCCGGGGATCGCGCTGTGAGCACGCCCGGACCCCGCGGAGCGCGTCCGATGGGTGACGAACTGACCAACCTCGGGTTGATCGCGCTCGTCGGAGGAGTTTTGCTTCTGCTGATCCTTCGTGGCGCAGCATCCATCGCCGCGTGGGTGACTGGTGCGCGGCCGCCGACCCGTGGAATCGAATCGGGGCTGGCGATCCTGACGAACCCCAGCGAGCCGGGCGTCGCGGTCGGCAGCCCGGGCTTGAACGTCGTGGCGTACTGGGTCTGTGCGAGCCTTCTCTTGGGGACGGCGGCCGCGGTCGGCGTCGGGCTCTGGCTGGCGGTGCGCCGCATCGGCGGCCGAACCGATACCGCGATTGAGAACACACCCGGAATTGCGACGCGCACCGATGTCGCCGCCTTCACGTCGCGCCGCGCGCTGATGCGACGCGCTGGCCACCTGCGCCCGTCGCTCTCTCACCCGAAGGCGGCGGATGCCGGATACCTCCTGGGATACGCACGCTCGACGGCCGTGTGGGCGAGCGTCGAGGACTCCATCCTGGTGATCGGGCCACCCCGATCAGGCAAGGGGCTACACGTTGTCATCAACGCGATCCTCGATGCGCCGGGGGCTGTCGTCACGACCTCCACGCGCCCGGACAACCTCACGGCGACGATGCAGGCTCGATCACGCATCGGACCCGTTGCCGTCTTCGATCCCCAGGAACTCGCCGGCGCGCTTCCTTCGGGGCTTCGATGGTCTCCGATTCGCGGCTGCGACGACCCGCTCACCGCGATGATCCGCGCCGCCGGCCTCGCCTCCGGCACCGGTCTCGGGGCAGGCGGCGTCGACTCCGGCGGGTTCTGGGAGGCCAAGACTCGCACTGCGTTGCAGGCCCTCCTGCACGCGGCGGCGCTCGGCAACCGGAGCCCGAGCGACCTGTTCCGGTGGACGCTCGACCCGGCCGAGGCATCCGACGCCGTGCCGATCCTCGTCAACGACCCTCGCGCAGCAACCGGGTGGGCGGACTCGCTGCGGGCGATGCTCGAGTCCGACCCCCGGACTCGCGACTCGATCTGGCAGGGCGTGTCACTCGCACTCGGAGCACTCGCAGATCCACGGGTGTTGCGCGCGGTCTCGCCCAGCGAGGGTGAGCACTTCGACCCCGAAGCATTCCTCCGCTCGAACGGAACGCTCTACCTCCTCGCCACCGGCGCCGGGGCGAACAACTCCGCAGCGCTCGTCGCGGCTTTCGTCGAAGACCTCATCGAGTGTGCCCGCAGGATGGCCGCCCGCAATCCGGGTGCGCGGCTCGACCCTCCGCTACTACTCGCCCTCGATGAGATCGGCAATCTGGCTCCGCTTCCCTCGCTACCGACGCTGATGGCCGAGGGAGGAGGTACGGGGGTCACGACGATGCCGGTGCTGCAGTCATTGGCTCAAGCGCGTGCGAAGTGGAACGACAACGGCGCCGGCGCAATCTGGGATGCCTCCATCGTGAAGATCATCCTCGGTGGCGCCTCCAACTCGCGTGACCTGCAGGACCTGTCGACGTTGATCGGCGACCGCGATGAGGCGACGGATTCGACCACCGTCGGGGACCACGGCTCAAGATCATCGCAGCGATCGATCCGGCGCGTCGCGATCCTCCCACCTGACACGATCCGACGCCTTCCGTTCGGGACGGGTCTCGTGATGCTGCGCGCGGCGCCGCCGATCGTGACCCGGCTGCGACCGTGGATCTCGCGTGCTGACGCGGCCACGTTGCGGGCAGATCGCGCAGATGTCGAGGCTTCGCTTCGGCCGCGGTCGCCCCGCGACCTCGATCCCGAAGACTGACCATGGAGGGACTGGTGCACCTACTCGTCAGCGCGGGTCGCTCGTGACCCGCTTCCTGAAAGAGGTCCCGTCATGTCGCTCCACACCCAGCAATCCGTCTCCGGATTCATCGCCTCAGATCCGCAGCGGTCGATCACAGAGAACGGCGACACCCGGCTTTACGTTCGCATCGGCCAACCCCACTTCCGCCGCAACGACGACGGCAGCTTCACCGAACTCGACCCCAGCTTCCACGACCTCGTCGCCTACCGCGTAACCGCCGAACGCGCGCTGAGCCAGTTGCAGAAGGGCGACAGCTTCGTCGCCGAGGGCTACATTCGGAGCTTCGCTGTCGAACGCGAGGGACACAGCGTTGAAGCTGAGGAGTTCGTCGCCAAGCGGATCGGTCACGACACGGCGCGGACGAACTATGTCGTCGATCGAACTCGACGCGCGGCACGGGAGCTCGAAGGTCCAACTGCGAATCCGATATCACCGACTGCGCGCAATCGAGCGAACGCTCCGGCGCTCGGTCTGTGACCCGCGATGGATGCTACGACGCGTGAAGGCAACTCGTCACAACGGACTGAGAGCGACTACGCCCCCAGCCCGACAGGTGAGCCGCCCCGTCCGGTCAACTGGAACCTGCTTACGACCGAGGAGGCCGAGGCCGAATGGCTCGAGCTCAATCACTGGGTGAACTGGCTCCGCCGAACCTACGGGCTTCCAGCATCCATTGTCCCCCCGCTCTGGCACCGCCACTGGGAGCTTGTGTGGGAGCTGTCGGCGCTCCACACACACTGGCTCGGCGCGTACGACCCTGACCAACACGCGTCGGCGCCGCTCGGATGGCACCGCGATTTCGCTGACGCGCGGCAACGGTTGCGCGAGTGGGTGTCGATCTCGGGAACTCGCCCAGATCGCGACCGCGCTACTCGGATCACGAACTGGCCAGGAGAGTCACCAACTAGTGAGGCCCCCGAGCGGTGGATCGCGGATCGCGACGCGGATTTTGTCGAGTTTGTTCTGGCCGAGGTCGCGCGACGCTCTGCCGCATCGGCGGGCTGACACCGCGGCAGCGTGTTCACGACACGGTCTCGGTCCGCGGGGTAGCGACTCACAAGTTCATTCGTCCGCGACCTCCACGATCTTCTCCCTGGGGGAGGACGCTGACCAGACTGTGGCCGAGCTCTGCGTTCAGCAGCGACAGCTCCGCGGGCGACTTCCGCTCCGCAGGGTGTCATCCCAGAAACTCGATCGACGCGTCGACCGCTTCCTTGATCGGCATCGCAAGCGGGATGACAATACCGTTCTCGTCGTCGGCGAGCGGCTCCAGGGTCGCCAGTTGCGACGCGAGCATCGATGCGGGCATGAAGTGGCCGGAGCGCTGACCGATGCGCTCTGCAAGCTCCTCATCGTTGCCGTGCGCGTGCACGAAGGCGAGATCGAGCCCGCTGTCTCGGACCAGTGCCTCCCGGTAGACGCGCCGGAGCGCCGAGCAAGCGACCACGACCGGACGACCGGCACTGCGCGCGTCGCGAGCCCGCTCGGCGACGCGGGCGAGCCATGGCCAACGGTCGTCATCGGTGAGCGGCACCCCCGCTGCCATCTGCGCCTTCGCGTCCGCGGAGTGCAGATCGTCGGCTTCGATGAAGACCGCGCCCAGTCGCTCTGCGATGGCTGTGGCGAGCGTGGACTTTCCGGCGCCCGCCACCCCCATCACGATGACTGCGGCCGGCGACGTACGGGCACCGGCCGCGGCATCCATTGCACTCACCAGTCGTGGACGGTGCCGTCGGCGAGGCGGTTGTAGGGCAGGTATGCCTGCTCGTACGGGTACTTCCCCGCTTCGTCGACATTGAGCTCGACACCGAGACCCGGCTTGTCGCCGGGATGCAGCAGCCCGTTGTTCCAGGTGAAGGACTGCTCGAAGACCTGGTCGGTCTTCTGGCCGTGCTTCATGTACTCCTGGATGCCGAAGTTGTGGATCGACAGGCCCAGGTGCATCGCTGCGGCCATGCCGACCGGCGAGATGTCGGTGGGGCCGTGCATGCCCGACTTGATCTGGTACATCGCCGCGTAGTCGAGTGTCTTCTTCAACGGGCTGATGCCACCCATGTGGGTGACCGCTCCGCGGACGTAGTCGATGAGCTGGTCGCGGATGATGTCTTTGAAGTCCCACACGGTGTTGAAGATCTCGCCGATCGCGAGCGGGGTGGTGGTGTGCTGGCGCACCAGGCGCAGCGCCTCCTGGTTCTCGGCCGGGGTGCAGTCCTCCAGCCAGAACAGGTCGTACGGCTCCAGCGACTTGCCGAGCTTGGCTGCCTGGATCGGGGTCATCCGGTGGTGGCCGTCGTGCAGCAGCGGGATCTCAGGCCCGAACTCGTTGCGGACCGCTTCGAACACGGTCGGCAGGTGCCGCATGTACGCGCGGGTGTCCCAGTCCTCCTGCACCGGCTTCGCACCGCGGCGGGCCGGCTCGTGGTCGTAGCGGGCCTCGCCGCCGCCGGTGTCGGACGACTGCGACGCGATGCCGTAGATCGCCTTCAGCCCGGGGACGCCGGTCTGGATGCGGATCGCCTTGTACCCCTGCTCCAGGTGCGACCGCACGCTGTCGAACAGCTCGGGCAGCTCCTTGCCCGACGCGTGACCGTAGGCGAGCAGCCCTGTGCGCGACGCGCCACCGAGGAGCTGGTAAACCGGCATCCCGGCCGCTTTGCCCTTGATGTCCCACAGCGCCATGTCGACCGCAGCCGACGCTGCCATGGTCACGGGGCCGCGACGCCAGTACGCCGACCGGTACAGGAACTGCCAGGTGTCCTCGATCTTGCTTGCGTCCGACCCGATCAGCAGCGGCACCACGTGCTCGGTCAGGTACGCGACAACGGCGAGCTCACGCCCGTTCAGGGTCGCGTCGCCGAGGCCGGTGTGTCCTTCGTCGGTCGTCAGCTTCAACGTGACGAAGTTGCGGTCAGGGCTGGTCACGATGACCTCAGCCTTTTCGATGATCATGAGTTCTCCTTGGAGCGTGGAACGGGGAAGTCGGGTACGGTCACCGAGCGTGAGCGGCAGTCGCATCCTGGGCGAATCGTCGGACAACGTCAACGAAGGCAGGCAGGGACGCGAGCCGGGGCGAGACGAGTCCGATGAGTGCCGAAACGGAGTCGTCGGATGCCGCGGCCGCGGCGACCGCGTCTGCTCTGACGTCGACGGCGCCGGGGTCGTTACTCAGCCAGGTGATCCACGTCGCGAGAGCGCGCGCGCTGGCCGAGGCATCCCGACCCGCTGCGAGCGAGCGCTCGGCGACGGCCGCGAAGCGGAACTCCACCTTGGTGGTCGCCTCGGCGGCGATCTGGGCGAGTCTGTGGACGATGCGAGGGTTCTCGAAGCGCTCAATGAGCTGACGCCGGTACTGCATATGTTCAGTGCCGTCCGGGAGGCAGGCGACGACCTCGTCCCAGAACGACTCGACGAGGGCGCGACACTCGGGGTCGGCGATCGCCTCGGCGACGGTGTCGAGCCCGCGCGGCATGCCCGCGAAGGTGAGGAGACTGTGGGCGCCGTTGAGCAGCCACAGTTTTCGGTTCTCCCACGGTTCGATGTCGTCGACGAACCGTGCGCCGGCACTCTCCCAGTCGGGCCGTCCCGCGGGGAAGTCGCCCGCGAGCACCCAGTCCGAGAACGGCTCGGTGATCACCGTCAGGTCATCGAGCCAGCCGGCGTCCGCGACGACGGCGGGGACCTCGTCGGTATGAGGTGTGATGCGATCGACCGACGTGCTCACGAACGACACGTTCGCGGTGATCCACGCGGCGAGCGCGGGGTCGACCCGCTCGGCGAACGCGGTGAGGCCGCGCGCGACGAAGTCGCCGTTGCCGGGAATGTTGTCGCAGGGGACGACGGCGATCGGCCCGACGGCCGCGTCCCGCCGCGCGTGGAGGGCGGTCAGCAGCCGGCCGAGCACGGTCCTCGCCGCCGACTCTCCCGCCCGCAGTTCGGCGAGGTCTGCTCGCACGTCCCCGTCGTCGAGATCAGGCAGCCCGGCGGTGGTCAGCCGATAGCCGCTCTCGGTCACGGTGAGTGTGATGACGGCGACCTGCGGGTCGCGGGCGAGAGCGGCAAGGCGCTGAACGTCGTGTCCCGCGACGGCCTCGACGACGCTTCCGATCACCTCGAGCTGGTCGCCGTCAGGGCCACGCCCGACCAGCGTGAACAGCCCGTCCTGCCGTTTGAAGGCCTCGGCGCCCGCGACGCTGCGCCCGGTGAATGCCGCGATCCCCCACTGCCCCGCATCGGCGGCATGGGCGGTGTACCAGGCCTGGTGTGCTCGGAAGAAATGGCCCAGTCCGAGATGGATGATCCGCACGGGAGCTGGGGCCGACGCTGCGTCGCCGACGCGCCTTGCGAGCTCGTCGCGGGTGAGCGGTGAAAGGGTCACAGCTTGAACACCTCTCGCGGGATCGCGTCGACGAGATCCCGTGCCACCCGGCGCGCGGTCGGCAGGCTGACGCGCCCCTCGACGACGAGACGCGCCAGGAACGCGGCATCCGATCGTCGTGCCGTGTCGTGTCGTGCGGGAATGGAGAGGAATGCGCGCGTGTCGTCGATGAAGCCGCTCGACCGATAGAAGCCTGCGGTCTCTGTGACAGCCGACCGCCACCGCTGAATCGCGTCGGGCGCGTCGAGGAACCACCACGGAGCGCCGATGAACACGCTCGGATAGAAGCCGGCGAGAGGCGCCACCTCGCGCGAGTACACCGTCTCGTCCACCGCGAACAGGACGAGGTGGAACCCGGGCGCGGTCCCGAAGGCGTTCAGCAGCGGACGGAGATTGTGCGTGTACTCGGTGCGCATCGGGATGTCGTGCCCGGTGTCGGGTCCGAACCGATCGAACGTCTGGCGGTGGTGGTTGCGGAGCACGCCGGGGTGCACCGTCATCACCAGACCGTCCGAGACGCTCATCCGGGCCATCTGGAACAGCATGTGACCACGGAAGAGCCGGGCGCCCGCGGCATCCGCCGTCCCTGCCAACACCGCTCGGAACAGCTCCTCAGCCGTCCCCGGGTCCAGATCCGTGGTGAACGGCTCTGCGACCCCGTGATCCGCCGAGACCGCCCCGTTGTCGACGAAGTAGGCCCTGCGCGCCTGCAGCGCGTCGAGGTACCCCCCGAACGTCGTCGGCTTGCCCGTGGTCGCGAGCAGTCGTCCGACCCGATCAGCGAATCCGGGAGACTCCGGATCCAGGTACGCGTCGGGGCGGAAGGTCGGAAGCACGCGACCGCGAAACGCCGGGTCCGCGGCGAGCAGTGCGTGCGGCGCCAGATCGTCGAGCGGGTCGTCCGTCGTGGCGAGCACGTCGATGCGGAACTCGTCGAACAGAGCACGGGGTCGGAATCGAGGCTCCGCCAACGCGGCGGCGACGCGGTCGTAGATACGATCAGAACTCTCACGCGAGAGCTCCTCCTCCACGCCGAACAGCGTCGTAAGCTCGTCGGTCAGCCAGTATCCGCTGGCTGTCCCGGCGAAGCGGTGCCAGTTGGCCGCGAGGATGCGCCACGCCTCGCGCGGATCGACAGAGCGACCGGGGTCGAGGCCGAGATCGCCGAGCGACACCCCACTCGCATGGAGGAGCCGTGTGACGTAGTGATCGCGGGTGAGGAACAGCTCGGCGGGGTCGCTGAACGGAATGTCGTCCGCCAAGAGACGAGGGTCCACGTGGCCGTGCGGAGAGATGATCGGCGCGCCCGCCACCTCAGCGTGCAGTTCCGCCGCAAGTTCTCGGACACGCACGTCCGAAGGGAAGAGTCGAAAGTCCACGGGACCGGGCTTACTTCGCGATGAGGTTGAGCTGCGCGTTGAGCGCGGCGACCTGCTCGACAGGCACACTGCCTGCCTGCTTGATGAGCTTCTCCAGGCTCATCCGGTCGACGATCGCCTGCATTGCCGGAGGGATCTCGACGCCGCGACCGACTTCGCCTCGGCTTGTCGCGAGTGCTTCGAGCACCGCGCCGATCAGTCGTGCACCCTCCTCCGACTGCTTGATGTCGGCGAGCGTGTCGTTGATCGAGAAGAATCCCTCGGGAGCGGGCAGGGGCGCCTCGTCGAACCAGTTCGCGATGGTGGTGGTGGGCATGATGGATGCCGCGGGCACCTCGTCGACCTTGCGCAGGACGACCGTGTCGGTTTCTTCGCCGGCGCGCGCGGTGATCTCGTGCTCCCCCGTCAGCGGCACGTCGAACCGGAACGCCCGTGCGCCTGAGACCGTGCCGACTTCGGCGCCGTCGACGAGCAGCGTCACCTCAGTCTGGTTGGAGTACACGACCACTTCGCTCACATCTTCGGCGCGCTCAGCGCGGCGGCGTCCCGCCACGTGGACGAACGGCTCGGTCGCCCAGGCCGCCTTGTAGACGTAGAACGCGTCCTTCTTGAGCGAGCGGTCGAACGTGACGAGGCCCTTCTGGTTGCGCCCCGCAACGCCGCCCTCGTCACGGCCGGCCGAACCGAAGTCCGCGAGGTTCCACACGTGCGTGGCCCACAGCCACGGCCGTTCCTCGATCATGCCGACCATGTGCTCGTGATACAGCGCCTGGTAACTCTCGGTGTAGTCGCCCTTGGCGGGATCAGCGGTCTGGTATTGCGTGTTGGCATCGGCCCCGTACTCCGAGAGGCCGATCGCGATGTCGGGGTAGGCGGTGTGGAAGTCGTCGAGCCAGGTGTCGTTGTCGGGGGCTTCGCCGACGTACCAGCCGAAGTAGAGGTTGTACGACATGACGTCGGGCAGCGTGACCAGCGGGTGGTCCGTCTCGAGGAGGAACAGGTTGGCCATGGCTGTCAGACGCGTGGGGTCGAGGCGATGGGCGAGGTCGTTGAGATCGCGGTGCGCAGCCACGACGTCGTCGCCGGCGCCGGCGAGGGTGATCTCGTTCGACAGTCCCCAGCACACGATGCTCGCGTGGTGGCGGTTCTGCACGATCAGCTCGGTGAGTTGGTCGCGCGCGTTGTCGACCGCGCCGGGCAGGAACACGGTGATCTGCGGGATCTCGGCCCACACCACGAGACCCGCCTCATCGCACAGGTCGTAGAAGCGCTGGTCGTGCTGGTAGTGAGCGAGTCTGACCGTGGTCGCACCGATCTCGCGAATCAGTGCGAGGTCGGTCTGCTTCATCTCTTCGGTGATCGCATTGCCGGCGCCCTCGAAGTCCTGGTGGCGCGAGACTCCCCGCAGCGCGTACTCCTCGCCGTTCAGCAGAAACCCGCGTTGCGGGTCGACCGCGAACTCGCGGCATCCGAATCGCAGTTCGACCGCGTCGACGACGACATCACCGTCGACAAGCTCCGCGCGCGCGGTGTAGAGGTGGGGGTCGCGCAGCCCGTGCCAGCGGCGGACCTGCTCGATCGTCAGGTCGGCCCGGGCTGCGCCATCTACAACGGGCACAGAGACGCACGTCTCGCCGTCGATGATGAACCGAACGGATGCCTCGCCGCCGGCGACCCCGGACACGGCCGCGCTCATCGAGACGAGGGCATGCTCGCCTGTGAGCTGCGGCGTGACGGTGAGCCCCGGTCCCCCGTCTGCGTCGAGGGCGAAGTGCGTCGCGCCGACGGTGATCTGCCGGACCTCACGGTAGATGCCGCCGTAGAAGGTGAAGTCGGCCTGCTGCGGGTACACGGTCTCGTTCGCCGCGTTGTCGACCACGACGACGACGGTCGCGGCATCCTGTACGAGATGCTCGGTCACGTTGACACGGAATGTGGAGTACCCGCCGTGGTGACGCGAGAGGAGGTGGCCGTCGACGTACACCTCAGCGCTCGAGTTCGCTCCAGCGAACTCGAGCCAGGTCTCGATCGCGCCGATGTCGGCGGTCACGCGTCGCGCATATGTCGAGCGGCCACGTCGGTATCCGCCACCGGCGGCTCCGTCCGCGAGATTCCACGTGTGCGGAAGGTCGACGGCAGCCCCAGCCGCAGCCACCTCGTCCCAGCTCGCATTCGGCAGAGCCTCGGGGGCGAACGCCCACTCGTCGAGAATCAGCGTCGTCCGACGGGGGGAAGAGAGGGGAGGCTGCGTCATTGTGGTCTCCTTCGGCGCACAGCGCACCGGCGTGTGCCGGGCATGACTCCACGCTAGGAGCAGACGAGGACGAGTGATAGAACTGAAAGCGCAGGAACAGCATTCATCGCGCACGAGTGCCGACGCGATCATGGATCGAGATGACAATGGCGACGACGACGGCTGACACCGACGACCTCGGCACGATCGTCGGAATCCTCACCAACGTGTTGAGCTGTCCCGTGACCGTCACCTCCGACATCACGAGCGCACTTGCGGCATTCCAAGATGCGCATTGCCTCAACCCGCAGCTCCAGCCGGCCTTCACCGCTGCCGCGCTTCGCGAGTTCGTTCACGCGATGCCCGCGCAGGTCATCTACGAGGTCGAAGAGCCGCTCGGGATGGCGGTGACTCTGGCGCGCTGGGACGACCGGCTTCTCGTCATCGGCCCATACACGCACGCACCGATGTACCCTGGGACAGCCGAAGAGGTGATGAGTCGACTCGGGATTCCGACCGCCTACCTGTCGCTGTACAAGCTCTACCGAACGCGTTACGCGATCGTCGATGCCGAGTATGTCCATCGCAGCGCCTCGGCGGTCCTGCGTGCGGGTGGTGGCGAGGATGCTGCCGGCACTCTGCAGCACGTGAAGGCCGAGGGGGGCACCATAGCACCCGGTTTGGGCGACGCTCCGCAATCCGCGTCGTTCGCAGTGATCGAGGAGCGCTATCGCCACGAGCAGGACTTCATGGATGCCGTCGCCGACGGTGCGACAGATCGGGCCCTCGCTGCGCTTCAAGGGCTGTCGGGGATGCCGCGCATCAGCGGCTACTTGAACACGCCGTTCCTCGGCGCGACGATCCTGCGCATCATGGCCCGGGTCGCCGCCCAACGTGGCGGCCTGCCACCGGTGACAGTCGACGCGATCTCCCAGGAGTACGCCCAGCGCTTGCACCGGGTGGGCCACAGCGCCGATCCGCGACACGCGCTTGGGTTCACCTCGCAGATGGTCACCGACTTCTGCGAAGCGGTGAAGCGCCATCGTGTGCGCGGCTATCCGCCTCTTGTGCGGCGCGTCGCCGACGAGATCGACCTGCATCTCAGCCATCACGTCTCGACGCCAGAGCTCGCCGAGCGCCTCGGGGTGTCGGCCTCGACTCTGGCACGGCGGTTCAAAGAGGCCACCGGCACCACGCTTGCGGGCTACGTCGCCCAGCGGCGGGCCGAGCGTGCGGCGCGTCTCCTCGCCACCACCACGCAGGAGGTTCGCGAGATCGCGACGTTCGTCGGGTACGACGATGCCAACTACTTCGTCAAGGTGTTCCGAGCCGAGTATGGAATGACGCCGACGGCGTATCGCGCGCTGCACGGATCATGACGACGGCCCCGGGCGCAGACGCTCTCGCGCCGCCGCCCAGGGCCGTGATCTTCCGTGCGGTTCGGTCAGGCGAGCGACTCCGCCGGGGACTCGACCGTGAACTCGGCCTTGCGGTCCGCGATCCGCTTCTGCACGGCGATCATCTCGCCGCGGTTCAGCTTGTAGCCGTGCATCGCGATCAGCGTGCAGACCCAGCCGAGGATCGGCAGACCGAAGAAGAGCAGCATCGTCATGAGGAGGATCGCGGTGTTCGGGCTGTCCGTCGGCTGAGGCATGACCGCCGAGAAACCGATGAGCGCCACCGCACCCAGGGCGAGCGTCGAGCCGAGGGACGAGATGATCTGGTCGACGAAGTTGTAGGTGGCGGTGACCGTCGCAGGAAGGAACTTGCCCGAGCGGTCGAGTTCGTAGTCGATGACGTCGGCGCGCATGGCACCGGAGGCCACCGTGACCACCATCGACGCGCCGTTGAGGAGCAGGTACACGAGGAAGAACACTATGGTGAGGGGCAGGCTGCCCAGCACCGACCGCAGGTCCACCACCAGGCAGAACGCGGCGAGCACGACGGCGAGGATGATGCAGATCCACGTCCACGTCACCGTCGCCGCCTTCGAGCCGTGCTTGCCGGTGTAGCGAGCGCCGAAGATCGCGAAGACGATGCCAGGGAGGATCGCGATGAGGCTGAGCGTGGTTCCCAGCTGCATGTTTCCGAGCAGGATGCCCCACATCAGCGTGCCGATCACGGCCTGCGACTTCACGACCTGGGCGAGCTTGTCGGATGCGCCGCTGATGAGATACCGCAGGAACGCGCCGTTGTGGGCGAGCACATTCCACATGTCGCGCACCGTGACCTCGGCATCCTTCTTCGACACCGACGCGAGGTGGACGAAGCTCTCCGGCTTGTCGACGCGTGCCACGCCGATGCAGGCGAGGATCTGGAAGACCAGGGAACAGGCCACGTAGGTGATCGCGGTCTCACTGAGCATCCCGACGGTGAACTCGTTGCCGTGACGGGGCAGGAAGACGACGGTGGACACGATCGTGAAGATCGAAGGGATGAGGTAGGCGTACACGGTCGCCCAGACCTGAACCGTCGGTCGCTGACGAGGATCGTTGGTGAGCACCGGACCGGACATTTGTCCGGCGATATCGTTCATCGACGAGCCGATGATGTAGACGAGGTACATCGCGATGAAGTACACCGGGCCGAGGCCGGCGTTCGATCCCCAGACGAACAGCATGAGGATCGCGAGCGATCGGATCGCCCAGCCTGCGAGCATGAAGAAGCGCAGCTTGCCGAACCGGAAGCGCACCTTCTCGATGAGGAGACCGACGAGCGGATCGATCACACCGTCGAACACACGGGTGACGGTGAGGATGATCCCCGCAACGGCGACCGCGATGCCGTAGCCGGCGTTCTGCAGGTAGCTCATGAGTCCGACGAGAACGTAGAAGATCATCGCCGAGCCGTTGTTCAACTGGGAGAAGGCGATCTCCCAGGTGCGGGCTCGACGGTAGGTGACGCCGTCGGCTTCGCTGGCTGTCGGTTTCGGGTTACGCGCCATCGCGTTTCACACTCCTTTGGGGATACTCTCACGACCGATGACGGGAGTCGATCCACGTCGCGCGTATGAGACGACCGCAATCCTAAGTCGGCTGATCGAGCCGGGAATAGAACTGAATCGTCGCGAACAGAAGCAACGCGGCATCCGTGTTCTTCGTCACACGTCCGGCGACGCGGACATTCCCGCCAGCACCGCATCGAGGGTGCGGGTGATCGCGATCGAGTCGGCGTGCGAATGCCAAGGATGCTCGAGGCGCCCGCGACCGATGGCATCGGTGACCGCGCCGAGCATCGGTCCGTATCCGTTGCCCTGACGAGGATGCTCCACTATCTCGGGAACGCCGAAGATTCGCTCGACAGATCCCGCATGCACCCGGGCACGCGATCCGGCCCAGAACATCGGATCGATGGTGATCCATCCCCGCTCACCCGTGACCGTCGCGGTGAGGTCGAGGAAGCGGATCCCCGACCATGCGAGCTGCGCGAAGGACTGGCGGTTTTCGAGCGTCGCGTGACCGTCGATGTCGGTTCCGTCTTCGAAGACACCGGACGCGACAAGCGAGGCCGGCTCGCCGAGGAACCAGTGCGCGAGGGTGACCGGGTAGATGCCACGGTCGCGCAGGATGCTGCCACCCTGTCCCGGGGTGAGGATGCGGCCTCGTGCCTGGAACGGCGTTCCGAAGCTCGCCCGGACGTTGTGGACTGCTCCGAGGAGCCCTTCGCGGACGCGGTCGATCACCTCGATATGGAGTGGATTGAACCGCATCCACATCGCTTCCATCGCGAAGCGCCCGGCCGTCGACGCCGCCGCATACACGCGCTCCGCGTCAGCGGCGCATGTGGCGATCGGCTTCTCGATCAGAACGTGCTTGCCAGCCTCCAACGCCTCGATCGCGATGTCGGCGTGCGTGTGCGCGGGGGTCGCGATGTAGACGACATCGACGTCCACGCGGGAGAGGAGCGCGTCACGCGACGCCGTCGCGAACGGGATGCCGTGACTGAGGGCGAAGCCGTCCGCGCGCTCGGTCGACCTCCCCCACACCGCGGTCACGGTCGCACCCGGCACCGTGCTGAGGTCGGCAACCAGCCGGTCGGAGATGTCTCCCGTGCCGATGATCCCCCATGCGAGCATCGTTGCTCCCTTCCGTTGGCGCCTGGGCGCCCTTCAATCCGTGATGGGACAAATGGGTGTCAGGGAAGCAGGCGTCGGAGCACTTCTGCACTCATCTCAGCGCTGCGCAACGGCGACCCGTCGATCCAGTTCTTGTGTGTCTCGAGGATGATCGCTTCGACGTGCAGGGATGCCGCGCGGTCGATGATCGCTTCGATGGCCATGTTCCCGGTGCCGAGCTCGACGCTGTCGACCTTCACGATGGGGGTCATCGTCGATCCTGCGATCCGCGAGCCGCGATCGGTGATATGGAGCAGGCGCACGCGCTCGCCGAGGTGGTCGAGCAGCGCCAGCGGATCGGCGCCCGCAGTGGCGGCCCAGAAGCAGTCGAGTTCGAACGCCACGTCGTCGGGATCCGTCTGCTCGACGAGCATCGTGAACGCGGTGCCGCCGGACGGCAGCCGTCGGAACTCGGCCGTGTGGTTGTGGTACAGCAGGCGGATGCCGGCCGCGGTGAGCGTGCGGCCGGCCGCGGTGAGCCGTTGCGCGAGCTGACCTACGGCGACCTCGTCGCCGTAGTCGAAGCGGTGCATGCCGGTGACGACGACGTTGTGGGTGCCGAACTCGACGGCTCGCGCCACGACAGCGGCCGGATCCCGCTCGATCGTTCCCAGGTCTTCGTGCAACGCGATGACCGACAGCCCGGACTCCGCGACCAGGCGGGGCCAATCGAGGCGACCCCCGCCGCCCACCGGCATACCCGCAACCCTCGTGAGGGCGCGGACAAGCAGGGGCGTCGGCCGCGTCATGAAGCCGTTGAGTTCGATCGCCTCGAATCCGGCCGAAGCCAGGCGCGCGAGAGTGTCGCGCGCCTGGCTCTCGGTGGATGCGACCCGGCCGATCTGGATCTGCTGGATCGCGCGCAGCGGACGCGGCCGGGGCGGGGTCATCGTCAGAGCGTCTCGCCGGCGTCGGCGAGGAGCGTGCTGCCGGTCATGATCATCGACAGGTCGCTCGCCGCGAACAGGACGACGCGGGCGATGTCGTCGGGGGTGCCCATGCGGCCGATCATGCTCTTGTTCATGACCTCGAGCGGGGGCATCTCGATGCCGGCGGCCGCCGCGGCCTCAGCGCCGGCTTTGGCTGCGGCGAGGTTGCCTTCGGTGGGGACGAAGCTGGGCGCGACGCCCAGTACGCGAATGCCGAGCGGGGCGAGATCGACGGCGAGCGACTTTGTCATGCCGAGCGCCGCGTGCTTCGAGCCCACGTATGCGGCCATGCCCGGGAACGCGACCTGCACGCCCGCTGTCGAGATGATGTTGACGATGACGCCACCGGATCCGTCGGCCGACATGCGACGTGCGGCCTCGCGGGCGCCGAGGAAGACGCCGCGGGCGTTGACCGCGAAGGTCGCGTCCCACATCTCGTCGGGCATCATCGTGACCGGTGCGTTCGGGAAGATCCCGGCGTTGTTGACCCAGACGTCGATTCCGCCGAGTTCGGCGACTGCGAGGTCGGCGGCGGCGGCGACGGATGCCGAGTCAGCCACGTCGGCGTGGGTGCTCACCACGCGGACGCCGTAGCGGTCGGCGAGCTCGACCGCGGCGACGGCGGCGGCATCGGCGTTGAGGTCGATGAGGAGGAGGTCGGCGCCGGCTTCGGCCAGGCGCGAGGCGATGGCCTTGCCCAGGCCCTGTGCGGCACCGGTGACGACGGCGCGGCGGCCGCCGAGCGACAGCAGATCGGTGAGCGGGCGCTCCGAAACATCGGCGAAGGGGAAAGACATGGGTGCTCCTTTGCGTGCTGAGGATCAGCGGGTTGTCTGGGTGCGCATGGCGGGGCGCTGACGTAGGTGACGTCAACGCCCCGCAGGGGTCAGTGGAGAAGTGAGCCCATCTGCTTGGCGATGAGGGTGGTGGCGCGCCTGGGGCTGAGGCGGGACAGCTTGTCCATCGCAGCGGCGTCACTGCCGATGGTCGCGCGGTACTTCCCCTTTACCACGGCGTCGATGATGACCGCCGCGGCCGTCGACGGCGGGGTCGTCTTGTACGCGGGTGCATCGTGCGAAGATCCGTCGGACAGCGCGACTCCGGAGTTCGCGGCGATGTCGGTGCCGATCGCGCCCGGGAAGATGACCGTGACGGCGACGGAGGTGTCGAGGAGCTCCGCGTAGAGCGCCTCGGTCAGCACCTTGACGGCCGCCTTGGATGCGCCGTACACAGCCTGGCCGGGGACGGGTGCATAGGCGCCCATGCTGGCGACGTTGACGAGGGCGGCTTCCGGACGGGATGTCAGGACGGGAAGGAACGAGGTGACCATGTTCATGGTTCCCCAGAAGTTCACGTTCATGACCTTCTCGATCTCCGAGTAGGGCAGGTCGGCGACCTTCACGAACTTCTGGATGACACCGGCGACGTTGATCACTGCGTCGGCTGGGCCGTGCACAGCTTCGACAGCGGCAGGGAGCGACGCGACGGCATCCCTCTCAGTGATGTTCACGACGTGCGCCGAGAAGCGATCGCCCACGTTTGCGAGCGCCGCGGTCTTGCCGAGCCCGTCCTTGTTGAGGTCTACGCCTGCCACCGATGCGCCGGCAGCGAGGAGCTGCAGCGTCACCTCGCGGCCGATGCCGTTGCCGGCGCCAGTGACGACGAAGGTCTTGCCCGAGATCTTCATGGGTCAGGCCTCCGTCGGCAGCGCGTTGCGCTGAGCGACCTCGCCGAGCCAGCCGAGGCTGGGCTTAGGGGTGCGCACGAAAGTGTCGCGGTCGACGGCGATGAGGCCGAACGTCGGCTCCCAGTGGCCCCACTCGAAGTTGTCCAGGAGCGACCAGTGCAGGTAGCCGCGCACAGCAATCCCGTCGGCGATCGTGCCGAGCAGTCCCTCGAGCGCTTCGCCGGTGTAGCGGATGCGCTGGGTGTCGTCGGCCGTCGCGATGCCGTTCTCGGTGATCATGATCGGCGTGTGCTCGCTGACCTCCCACGCGTGGCGCACCGCCATCGCGAGCGAGTCGGGACGGTAGGCCGTGCCGACGAGGGTGTTGTCGGGGTGCGGCGGGTGCGGCACGAGTCCGTTCGCGTCGACCTGCTGGCTCGAGTAGGCCTGCACGCCGACGAAGTCGTCGCCGCGGCTGCCTTCCCAGTACACGTCTTCCTTGCCGTAGCGGATTTGGAGGAGCTTCTCTTCTCCGCCGGGGGCGGCCGTCAGAGCGCCCGCTGCGATGGTCCAACCGACCTTCGCATTCGTGCGGGCGCGGACGATCTCGCGTGCCGCGTGGTGGATGCGGGTGAACATGCGGCCGATCTCGGGATCCGCGTAGGTGAGGAACTCGCTGTGAGTCTTCTTCTTCTGCTCGTCACCGTCGGCCTCGACCGTCGGGCTCGTCCAATCGCCGCCCGACGTCGCGAGGTGACGCATCGCGGTCATGATGGCGGCCTGCATGTTGGGCTCGTTCATGGTGGCGACCCACTCGACGCCGTCGAGGATCGTGCACGCCTGCTCCACGAACGCGCAGAACAGCTCCTGAGCCTCAGGGCCGTCCCAGCCGCCGAGCGCGGCGAACCACTGCGGGGTCGTGAAGTGCTGCAGGGTCACGACCGGAGTCACGCCCTTCTCGAAGCAGAACTCGATCATGCGGCGGTAGTGCGCCAGCTCGGCCTTCGAGAAGTACCCGCGCACCGGCTCGATGCGCGACCACTCCAGGCTGAACCGGTACGAGGTGAGCCCTGCGTCGGCGAGCAGTTGGATATCTTCGCGGTAGCGGTGGTAGCTGTCCACGGCGTCGCCCGACAGTTCCATCCCGGGCATCATCTGCTCACGGGCCCACCAGTCGCTGTTGACGTTGTTGCCCTCGATCTGGTGGCCGGCGGTCGCCGCGCCCCACAGGAAACCGTTGGGGAAGCTGGTCATGTTCGTTCTCTCTTTCGCGTCGATGCGTCGGATGCGCGTCACCGGGAGGCGACGGCGGTGATGAGGGATGCCGGAAGCCCGGCGGTCTGGTCGAATCGACCCTGCTCGGCGACGTGCGTCTCGCCGTCCGGGAAGACGATGCGGGCGGTGGTGCCGGCCGGGATGTCGGCGACGATGCGGATGCCGTCGCCGTCGATCCGCCACTCGACCGCGATCTCACCCTGCGGGCCGTCGTGGGTGCCGCGAGCCCAGGTCATGCCCGGTGCGGGCACCGGGGCGATGGTGACCTTCTCCCACGCGATCGAGTCGGCGTCCTGCCGGAGTCCGAGCGTGTGGGTGCGAAGGAACCGGATCACGGCGCCCTTGCTGTAGTGGTTCAGCGACTCGTGGGCCTCGCCGTTCTCGTCGATGCCCTCCCAGTCCTCCCAGATCGTCGTCGCACCGCGATCGACCATGTACAGCCAGGACGGTGCGGTGCGCTGACCGAGCAGCGCGTAGGCGACGTCGGCGCGTCCGGCATCGGCGAGCACAGGCAGCAGGTCACCGGTGGCGAGGAAGCCGGTCGCGAGGTGCGTGTCCTTCTCATCGATCAGCGTGACGAGGCGGTTCACGGCGGCCGCGCGCAGATCTGCGGGTACCAGGCCGAACGACAGGGCGCGCACGTATGCCGCCTGGGTGTCGGTGGCGGTGGTGCCGTCGCTGTTCAGGTACGCCTGGCGCCAGGCATCGGCGACCTTCTCGGCGGTGTCGGCGTAGCGCGCAGCATCCACTTCTCGTCCGAGAATGTCGGCGACTCGCGCCAGCGTCGCGGTCGAGCGGTGCAGGTAGGCGGTGCCGACCTCGCCCTTGTCAGCCATGAACCATGCCATCGGGTTGTGCTTGATCGGGTCGATACGGTTGCCGTCGCCGTCGCGTTCCTTGGGCTCGGTCCACTCGCCCCAGTGGAAGGTGCCGTCCCACAGGTACTGCTCGAACGGCTCGGGCTCGGGCGACGCCTGCATGCGTGCGTGATGACGAGTGGTGCGCGCCTTCTCGAGCGCCCACTCCACCCAGCGCACCATCGCGTCGTAGTTCTCCTCGAGCACCAGCCGGTCGCCGTAGGAGAGGTACATCTCCCACGGCACGGCGACGATCGCGTCGCCCCACCCGGACGACCCGGTCATCATCGCGAACTGGTCGTCGAGATGGTGCTTGATGCGGCGACCGTCGGGCGAGAAGTTCGCGATGCGGCCGTCGTCGAGCTGGTCGTCACGGACGGACTGCAGCCACTTGCGGGTGAATCCGAGCACGTCATACAAGCGCGTCGCCGTCGGCGCGAACACCTGATAGTCGCCGGTCCACGCAAGCCGCTCACGGGTCGGGCAGTCCGTGGGAACGTCCACGGCATTGCCGCGGAAGCTCCAGTCGGCGATCTCGTGCAGACGGTTCAGATCCCCGTCGCTGCTCTCGAACGAGCCCGTACGTGCCAGGTCGGTCTGGACGACCTGCATCGTGACGGATGCCGGGTCGAATGCGGCACCACTGCGCGTAAGGCGCACATATTGGAACCCGTGCACCGTGTGACGCGGCTCGAACACCTCACCCGCAGGACCTGCGATGACTTCGTCGCGCTGAACGAACGCCTTGCGACCCTCAGGCCGCTCCGAGTCGAGGTGCGACGTCGACAAGTCGCCCAAGGCATCCACATACTCGCCGTACTCGATCTCGGTGCGCGTCCCGGGGTCTCCCAGATCGGCGAGCCGGACCCACCCCGAGGCGTTCTGACCGAAGTCGATCACCCAGACTCCGGGGCGGATCTCGCGCGATGAGACCGGCGAGCGCGTCTGGACCACGCGCACGGGCGGCGCGGGAGACCACGTGATCGCGGGCGCATCGACGACCGCTCCGACGCGGACGGGCTCGACGGCATCCATGTTGAGGGTGTAGTCGACGCTCTGCCCATCCATGAGGTCGGCGCGAGTCATCGTCGAGGCGACACACGTCCAGCTCTCGTCACTCACGACAGTGTGGATCGATCCGTCGGCGAGACGGGCATGCAGCTCGACCCGCGCACCCAGGGTGGTGCCCCACCCGGCGGGCAAGCGGAAGGCGCCGACCTGACCGCGGTACCAGCCGTCCGACAGCTCGATCTCGATCTTGTTGGCACCAGCCGTGACCAGATCGGTGACGTCGTGCGCCTGCGCGTACAGGGTCCGGTCGTAAGAGGTCGATCCGGGCGCAAGCTCGTCGGTGCCGACGCGACTCCCGTTGACGGCGGTCGTGTAGACACCGAGCGCGGACGCATACAAGCGGACCGAGACGACGTCTTCAGGAAGCGCGAACTCCCCGCGCAGCACGTGCGCCGCCCGCTTGCCGTACCCCGGGTCGCCGGCCTCGACCGGAGAGACCCACTCGGCCGTCCAGTCCTCGTCGAGCAACCCGACTTCGAACGAACCCCAGTCCGACCACTCGGCGTGCTCGCCGGTGACACGAACCCGCCAGCTCACCTGACTGCCGCTGCGCAGGGCGTCGAACGGCCAATCGACGAAGCGATGACCTCCCGTCGCGACGATCACCGAACGGTTGCCGTCGATCGACGCCTCGATCTCGAACCGGCCGGCCGAGAGCGGGGACTTCCACGAGAGCCTGGGCGTGGCACCGGTGACGACGAAATCGTCTCCTCCGCTGTCGACGGTCAGGGCGTAGGGGGCGCTGCGCAGCATGATGTCTCCTTCGATCCGGATCAGCGGACTGACTTGACCTTGAGCAGGATGATGAGTCCGCCGATGAGGGCGAACACGGCGCCGGTGAGGTAGAGCAGGGTGTAGTTCTTCACGTCACCTGCGGCGCCGATGGTGATCACGAGGCCTGCGAGCAGCGGCGCCACCGCGCTCGGGACCTTCTGGGCGAACTGAATGACTGCCATGTAGCGGCCGGCCTGGTCACGCTCGGGAATGATCGCGTAGACGATCGCCTGGTCGACGGTAGCGAACACGGCGATTGCAAGCTGCATGAGCAGAGCACCGACGATGATCTGGGGCAGCGACCAGGCGGTCGCCTCGACGACAGCGCCGGCGACGAACAGCAGGGCGGCGATCATCACGAACATGCGACGGCGCTGCAGCTTGTCGGAAAGGAAGCCGCCGAGGATCGCACCCGTCGCAGCTGCGACCACGCCGATCATCCCGACCGTGGCGACGATGCCGCCGACCTCAACGACGGGAAGGTCGAGTCGCTGGGCGTAGAAGAAGGTGCCGAACGTGGTGTTGAAGTACAGGCCGATGAAGAAGACGAAGCGGCCGAGCCAGTTCCATGCGAAGTCGGGGTACTTGCGCACGTTGAAGCCGTAGCTGCTGACGACTGACTTGACGGTGACGTGCTCGGTCTGCGGCAGGTCCTTGGAGCTGCCCTCCGGCTTGATCAGGGGGAAGATCGCGAGGAGGACGGCACCGATCACGCCGGGGACGACGAAGATCAGCATCGTGTCGATCGACGCGACCGCGTAGGCAATGCCGATGCCGAGCACCGGTGCGATCTGCGTGGTGAGTCCGGTGAGCGCGGACACCTTGCCGCGCTGCTGCTCCGGCAGCTTGTCGGCCTGGATCGTCTGAAGCGCGGCGCCCGCGATCGACCAGCCCGTCATGCCGAGCACCCAGCCCACGCCGATGACGAGGAGGTTCGGAGCGAGTCCGATGACGACCAGACCCGCGAAGCCGATGACCGTACCGAGGTAGATGAAGGGGCTGCGACGCCCGAACCGTGAACGCGTCCGGTCGCTCCAGATGCCCACGAGCGGGCTGATGATCAGGTAGACCAGCTGCGCGCTGCCGGTGATGTAGCCGAGAACCTCTTCGTGGCCGGGCGCGAGCTCCGAGATCCGCACGGCGATCCCGTACGACAGCGGAACCATCATTGCCATCGATGCGCCGAAGCTCGCCAGCATCAGCCAGAAGATGTAAGACCGGCTCATCAGCGTCTGCGGCTCGGCCGCGGGCGCCTGGGGAGCAGCGAACTCTTCGGCCTCCGACACATTGTTGGTCACCGTGACTCCTTCATCGTGTGATCCGATCGCGCGGCTGCGCGTGATCGAGGGGCGAGCCTGCTCGCCAAATGTAACCGACGTGGTTATCTTTGCTGAAGAGTAACCATAGTGGTTACGTTTAGCAAGCCGGATCCTCGAAGTGGAAGACTCGGGAGGGTGAAGATGAACGGCACGGATGCCTCAGCCGCGACGACCCCGCAGGTCGATGCCGGTCCGCGCCGGCGCGGCCCCTACTCCTCGACCCCTGCCCGACGCGCGCAGATCGTGCGCGCGGCCTTGGCAAGCATCGCCGAACACGGCTACGAACGCGCGTCCCTGCGCGACATCGCGGCGCGCGCCGAGGTGACCCATGCCGCGCTGCTGCGCCACTTCGCAAGCAAGGACGACCTGCTCCTCGCCGCCCTCGCGCAACGCGACGCCGACGACGAGGAGTTCGCGCGTCACATCATGGAGTCGCGCGTTCCCGCGGAACGGGTGCTCTCAGGCGTGCTCGAGAACGAGTTCGCCCACCCCGAGCAAGGGCGGAACTGGCTGGCCGTCACCGTCGCAGCGACGAACCCCGACCACCCCGCCCACGAGTTCTTCGTCGCCCGCCGCGAGCGCATGCGCTCCCACCTGTCGAGCAGGCGCTTCGGAACGGATGCCGATGGCGAAGAGCTCAGCGCAGATGACAAGGTCACGATGCTCATGGCGATGATCGACGGACTGAGGATCCAGGCGCTCATGGAGCCCGATCACGACGTCCTGCCGCTACTCGAGATCTTCATGCGGCTCATCGCGACGCCGGCTGACGCCGGCTGACGCCGCACGATCGCGCGAGCAGAACGTTCCAACGTCAGGTCACGGGCTCCTCCACCGCGCTACTTGCGGAAGACGTCGCAGCGCCCGCCAGCTGCTGCGGGACCGGCGCGGGCGCCGACTGCTGCGTGAGCATGTTCTGCGCGAAGAAGGCGACCAGGTCGCCCGTCGCCGAGAAGGGCAGCACAGCGGCGACGTACTGGTCGGGTCGAACAACGACGACCGCGCCCTCCGGGGCGATGTCCCGCGCGGCGAAGATGTCGGCTGACGTCCACGCGTTCGGTACGCCGGCGTAGACCTTCTCCCAGTCGGTGAGTCCGAGCGGTCCGGTGCGCGGCGCGAAGATCTCCGGCACGTGGATGATGTCGATCTCCTCGAAGGGCTGCCGGTACACGACCTTGACATCGAAGACCGCGTCGACGTCCGCGCCCTTCGGCGTGAACCGGGCGACCGGCGAATCCGGGGAGGCGAGCCATTCCGCCCATTCCTGGAGCGCCGAGGGCGCGCCGACGGCGGCTGCGTCCGCGAAGGCGTAGATCCTCCAGCGGCCGTCCGCCTTCGCGTGGTGACCGAGGTGGACGACGTTTCCATCGCATACCCGCACGACCTCGACGGACTTGAAGCGCTTCCCGATGGGAAACCCCCCGGCCAGGTTCTGATGAGCAGCGTCGCCCTCGATCATCGAAGGGCCGTACTGCGTCATGAAGCCGGAGGGGAACTCAGCGGTGCCCAGGTAGAACGTGGCCAGCTCGGTGGGATCGGCGATCTCCTCGGGCTTTCGCGCCATCAGGGTCGACCACTCGCGATCGAAGTCGATCAGCTGCTGCGCCACGGGCTGGCGCTCGGCGGAGTAGGTCGACAGCAGCGACGCAGGGCTCAGCCCGGTGAGAACATGCCCCAGCTTCCAGCCCAAGTTGAACCCGTCCTGCATCGAGACGTTCATCCCCTGGCCGGCCTTCGCGCTGTGCGTGTGGCAGGCATCTCCGGTGAGGAAGACGCGGGGAGCGCGATCGGATCCCTCGCCCACGTCGTCGAAACGGTCGGTCACGCGGTGACCGACCTCGTACACCGAGTGCCACGCGACCTCGCGAACGTCGAGCGTGTACGGCCGGAGGATGTCGTTCGCCTTGCGGATGATCTGATCGATCGAGGTGTTCCGCACCTCGTGGTTGTCACCGGCGGCGACCTCGCCGAGGTCGACGTAGACGCGGCTCAGGTACCCGCCCTCGCGAGGGATGTGAAGGATGTTCCCCGCCTCGGCGTTGATCGCGCACTTGGTGCGCCAGTCCGGGAAGTCGGTGTTGACCAGAACGTCCATGACGCCCCATGCGTGGGCAGAGATCCCGCCGATGTGCTTGCGGCCGATCGCCTCGCGCACGGCGCTGCGCGCGCCGTCGCACCCCACGACGTACTTCGCAAAGACCGTGCGCTCCTGTCCGGCGCGGTGCCCGTCGAGGTGACGCACGCGCACCTCGACGGGGTACTCGCCCACGTCGTGCACGGTGAGACCGATGAACTCGATGCCGAAGTCGGGGCGGATGCGCCCCGGGCCGTTCGCTGCGGCCTCGGCGAAGTAGTCGAGCACGCGGGCCTGGTTGACGATGAGGTGCGGGAACTCGCTGATCTTCAGCGCGTAGTCCTCGGTGCGTGCGGTGCGGATGATGTTCTGCGGGTTCTTCGGATCCGGTCCCCAGAAGTTCATGAAGGCGATGTTGTACGCCTCGGCGACGATGCGCTCGGCGAAGCCGAAGGCCTGGAACGTCTCGACACTGCGGGGTTGGATGCCATCGGCCTGGCCGAGTGCGAGGCGCCCTTCCCTGCGCTCGATGATGCGGGTGGTCAGCTGCGGGAACTGCGACAGCTGCGCTGACAGCAGCATTCCAGCGGGCCCGGAGCCGACGATCAGCACGTCCATCTTGTCGGGCAGCTCAGCAGGGCGGTGGATGCCGGTGCCCGCGGCATCCTGCACGCGCGGGTCTGCGGACACGTAGCCGTGGTGATGGAACTGCATGGGGTCTCTCTTCCTCGGACGCCGATGTCGAGGTCGCGCGGCGACGATGCTTGCGGCGAATCCTTGCGCATTCTATATTCGAATACGACGTTCTACTTTTGAACAGAACATATACGAAGAGTGGGACGTCTACAAGAGCGCGCTCGACCGGAGGGATCGCCATGCCAGACACCGAGCGGGCCTCGCCCGCTTCGCAGACCCTGAGCCGCGGCATCCGGATCCTCGAGATCCTCGCCGACGCCCGCGAGCCGCTCACGATCGACGAGATCGCACGGCGACTCGGCGTGCACCGCTCGGTCGCCTACCGCCTGCTCCGCACGTTGGAGGACCACGGCCTCGCGGTGAGGGACTCGGCCGGGCGCGTCGCACTCGGCGCCCGCATGGCGGCGCTGGCCGCCGGCGTCGCCCACGACCTTCAAGCCGAGGCACTACCCGAACTCACCGCCGTCGCGAACGAGCTGGGCATGACGTGCTTCCTGGCAGTCCTCGACCACGACCAGTGCATCACGCTCGCAAGCGTCGAGCCGCGCCACGCGATCGCCTCGGTCGCACAGCGCCCGGGCGCGCGGCATCCGATCACGGTCGGCGCGCCCGGCAAGGCGATCCTGTCCTTGCTGGCACCGGCCGAATTGCCCGACGGAATGTCGGACCGCCTGCGAGCCGAGGTGGACCAGGTCATGCTGACCGGATACGCCACCAGCCACGACGAAGTCATCCCTACCGTGCAGGCGGTCGCCGTGCCGCTGTGCGTGCGTGGTCATCGGCCCGCCGCGATCGCCGTCGTCCATGTCTCGAGCCCGGTCGACCAGACTGCCATCGCCGCGCGGCTGACGCGCTCGGCGACGGCGATCCGCGAAGCTCTGGGGAGCTGACGCCAGTGCTTCTCCGACGGGTGCGTGCAGCTCCGCCAGAACGCCGCCCACCCACTCCACTGCCGCCTCGGACGTCAGAACGATGCCCCCGCGTCATGGCGAACCTCGGGCGACATCTCTGGACGATCTCTTGCGCCAGCGTGGCGCCGAACCCGATGACCAGTGTTCGATCGACGCTTGCCCCGACTCCGAGCGATCATATACGATTTCGAATACGACGCAGAGCGAGGGAGCTCATGACCATCAACACCACACCGGCGAGCGCCCCCGACCAGCGGTTCGCCGCACTCCCCTCCCGTCCTGGGAAGATCATCGCGGTGCACTTGAGCTACGCTTCGCGCGCCGCGCAGCGCGGGCGCCGGCCCGACGCCCCCTCCTACTTCCTTAAGCCGTCGAGCTCTCTCGCGGCGTCGGGCTCGGCCATCGAGCGCCCGTCGGGGACCGAACTGCTCGCCTTCGAGGGCGAGGTGGCGGTGATCATCGGTGAGCCGGCCCGCAGCATCACAGCGGAGGCGGCTTGGTCGCACGTCGCGTGGGTGACGGCATCCAACGATTTCGGCGTGTACGATCTTCGTCCCAACGACCGAGGGTCCAACGTGCGATCCAAGGGGCGAGACGGCTACACGCCGATCGGCCCCGCCCTCATCGACGCGCGGACGGTCGAGCCCGACGCCCTGCGGGTGCGCACCTGGGTGAACGGCGTCCTGGCACAGGACGACACCACCGAAGAGCTGATATTCCCGTTGCCGCAGATCATCGCCGACCTCGCGCAGCACTTCACTCTCGAGACCGGCGACGTCATCCTCACCGGCACCCCCGCGGGCTCGTCCGTGGTGGTTCCCGGCGACGTCGTCGAGGTCGAGGTCGACGCACCCACCGCTCCCGGCACCCCCTCCTCGGGACGCCTGGTCACCGAGGTCGCCGAGGTCGAGGCCTCCTTCGATCCCGCTCTGGGATCGCTCCCGGCGACCGACGACGTCCAGCGCGCCGAGGCCTGGGGGTCGCGCGAGGCGGCCGGCCTGCCGCCCGTGCGCCGCGGGCTTTCCCCCGAGCTGCGGGAGAAGCTCGAGAAGGCCCCCGTCGCCGGGCTGTCGCAGCAGCTGCGCAAGCGCGGTCTCGACAACATCTCACTCGACGGCGTGCGCCCCATGCACCCCGGGGCCAAGCTCGTCGGCACCGCACGGACGCTGCGCTTCGTGCCGAACCGCGAAGACCTCTTCCGCTCGCACGGCGGCGGCTACAACGCGCAGAAGCGCGCGTTCGACGCCGTCGGCGAGGGCGAGGTCATCGTGATCGAGGCTCGTGGCGAGCGGGGCTCGGGAACACTCGGCGACGTCCTGGCCATCCGCGCCCGCGCGCGCGGCGCGGTCGGCATCGTCACCGATGGCGGCGTCCGCGATCATGACGCCGTCGCCGCCGTGGGGATCCCGGTCTACTCCGCCGGCGCCCACCCCGCGGTGCTCGGCCGCAAGCATGTGCCGTGGGACACCGACCTCACCATCGCCTGCGGTGGCGCGACGATCCAGCCCGGCGACGTGATCGTGGGCGACGCCGACGGTGTCATCGTCATCCCGCCCGGTATCGCCGACGAGGTCGCCGATGCGGCTCTGGCGCAGGAGGACGAAGATGCCTGGATCGCGGTCAAGGTCGCCGAGGGGCACCCCGTTGACGGACTGTTCCCGATGAACGAGGAATGGCGGCGTCGATTCGAAGAAGAGACCCGCCGATGAGCGCGCCCTTGCCTGCGACATCGAGCAAGTCGGAGCAGGCGTACTCCTGGATCCGCGAACGGATCGGTCGGAGCGAGTACGGCCCCGGCTATCGACTCGTGCTGGGCACCATCGCCGACGCGCTCGATATGAGCGTCGTCCCGGTGCGCGAGGCCGTCCGACGGCTCGAGGCCGAGGGCCTCGTCACATTCGAGCGGAACGTCGGGGCCCGGGTGGCCGTCGTCGACGAGACCGAGTACGTGTACACGATGCAGACGCTCGGCGTCGTGGAAGGAGTCGCGACCGCCCTGTCGGCGCCTCACCTCACCGACGCCGACCTCGACCGCGCGCTCGAGGTCAACGGTCGCATGGAGCGGCTTCTCGAGCACTTCGACGCGCACACCTTCACTCTGCTCAACCAGCAGTTCCACTCGGTGCTCTACGAGACCTGCCCGAACCCCCACCTCCTCGACCTGGTCCACCGCGGCTGGAACCGGCTATCGGGCATCCGCGACTCCACCTTCGCGTTCGTTCCCGGACGCGCACACCATTCGGTCGAGGAGCACGCCGAGATCATCGATCTCATCCGCGCGGGCGCCGATCCGCTCGACATCGAGCTCGCCGCCCGGCAGCACCGCTGGCGCACGCTGGACGCCTTCATCTCCTCCCGCCATCCCGACACTCTCGACTGAATCTTTCGAAGGGGAACTCCCATGACCGACACCGCCCTGGTCGCATCGCAGCGACACGTGCCCGCCGACCTTCCCACCCGCATCCAGCACTACATCGACGGCGAGTTCGTCCACTCGATCGACGGCGACACGTTCGACGTGCTCGACCCGGTCTCGAACAAGGTGTACCTGCAGGCCGCTGCCGGCAAGAAGGCCGACATCGACCTCGCTGTCGCCGCCGCCGCGCGCGCGTTCACGGAAGGGCCGTGGCCTCGGATGCTGCCGCGCGAGCGCAGCCGGGTGCTCCACCGGATCGCCGACATCGTCGAATCGCGCGACCAGCGCCTGGCGGAGCTGGAATCCTTCGACTCGGGTCTTCCGATCACCCAGGCCCTCGGCCAGGCGCGCCGCGCGGCCGAGAACTTCCGATTCTTCGCGGACCTGATCGTCGCGCAGGCCGACGACACCTTCAAGGTTCCGAATCGCCAGATCAACTACGTCAACCGCAAGCCGATCGGCGTCGCCGGGCTCATCACGCCGTGGAACACGCCGTTCATGCTCGAGTCGTGGAAGCTGGGGCCGGCGCTCGCCACCGGCAACACCGTCGTGCTCAAGCCCGCCGAGTTCACCCCGCTGTCGGCGTCGCTGTGGGCCGGCATCTTCGAGGAGGCGGGGCTCCCGAAGGGCGTCTTCAACCTCGTCAACGGCCTCGGCGAAGACGCCGGCGACGCGCTCGTGAAGCACCCCGACGTCCCGCTGATCTCGTTCACCGGCGAGAGCCGCACCGGCCAGATCATCTTCGGCAACGCCGCCCCCTACCTCAAGGGCCTGTCGATGGAGCTGGGAGGCAAGTCCCCCGCCGTGGTGTTCGCCGACGCCGACCTCGATGCGGCGATCGACGCCACCATCTTCGGCGTCTTCTCGCTCAACGGCGAGCGCTGCACCGCGGGCAGCCGCATCATCGTGCAGCGCGAGGTCTACGACGATTTTGTCGAGCGCTATGCCGCCCAGGCGGCGCGGGTGAAGGTCGGCTACCCCCACGATCCCGCGACCGAGGTCGGTGCGCTCGTGCACCCGGAGCACTACGACAAAGTCATGAGCTACGTCGAGATCGGCAAGACCGAGGGGCGCCTGGTCGCCGGCGGCGGCCGGCCCGAGGGCTTCGACGAAGGCAACTTCATCGCACCGACCGTGTTCGCCGACGTCCCGCCGGATGCGCGCATCTTCCAGGAGGAGATCTTCGGCCCGGTCGTGGCGATCACCCCGTTCGACACGGACGAAGAGGCGCTGGCCCTGGCCAACAACACCAAGTACGGTCTGGCCGCCTACATCTGGACCAACGACCTCAAGCGTGCGCACAACTTCGCGCAGTCGGTCGAGGCCGGCATGGTGTGGCTCAACTCGAACAACGTGCGCGACCTGCGCACCCCGTTCGGCGGCGTCAAGGCCTCGGGCCTCGGCCACGAGGGCGGCTACCGCTCGATCGACTTCTACACCGACCAGCAGTCGGTGCACATCACCCTGGGCGAGGTCCACAACCCGACGTTCGGCAAGCAGGAGCACCACGATGCGACCGACCTCGACGACCCCGACCCCCGCTGACCGGGAGCGGCCGCGCTCTCATCCCGCCGCCGCTCCCGCACCACACATCACCATCGACCCAAAGCAAGGACGCTGACATGACCGCCCAGACCGACAAGACCCTGACATCCTCCGGCTTCTCCGTGAGCCAGGAGGCCCCGATCCACACCGACAACCCGATCCCGACGCCGTCGTCGCCGGCGCCCGACATCCTGCGCTGCGCCTACATGGAGCTGGTCGTCACCGACCTCGCCGTGTCCCGCGCGTTCTACGTCGACGTCCTCGGCCTCTACGTCACCGAGGAGGACGACACCACGGTCTACCTCCGCTCCACCGAGGAGTTCATCCACCACAACCTCGTGCTCCGCCAGGGACCCATCGCCGCCGTCGCCGCGTTCTCGTACCGCGTCCGCACCCCCGAAGACCTCGACAAGGCTGTCGCGTTCTACACCGAGCTCGGCTGCCGCGTCGAGCGCAAAGCCGACGGCTACACGAAGGGCATCGGCGACTCCGTGCGCGTCACCGACCCGCTCGGCTTCCCCTACGAATTCTTCTACGCCACCGAGCACGTCGAGCGACTGTCATGGCGCTACGACCTCCACACGCCGGGCGAGCTGGTGCGCCTGGACCACTTCAACCAGGTCACTCCCGACGTCCCGCGCGCGACGAAGTTCATGCAGGACCTCGGCTTCCGCGTCACCGAAGACATCCAGGACGAGGCCGGCACCGTCTACGCGGCCTGGATGCGCCGCAAGCCCACCGTGCACGACACCGCCATGACCGGCGGCGACGGCCCCCGCATGCACCACGTCGCCTTCGCCACGCACGAGAAGCACAACATCCTCGCGATCTGCGACAAGCTCGGGGCGCTGCGCATGTCGGACCGCATCGAGCGCGGCCCCGGCCGCCACGGCGTCTCGAACGCGTTCTACCTGTACCTGCGCGATCCCGACGGCCACCGCGTCGAGATCTACACGCAGGACTACTACACCGGCGACCCCGACAACCCCGTCATCACCTGGGACGTGCACGACAACCAGCGCCGCGACTGGTGGGGCAACCCCGTCGTGCCGACCTGGTACACCGAGGCATCGCTCGTGCTCGACCTCGACGGCAACCCGCAGCCGGTCATCGCCCGCACCGACGACTCCGAGATGGCCGTGACCATCGGCGCCGACGGCTTCTCGTACACGCGTCCGGACGACGCCGACGAGATGCCCGCATGGAAGCTCGGCGAGTACAAGCTCGGCCACCAGCTGTAGGGTCGGCGGATGCTGACACCCGAGCAGATCGCGTCGATCGCCGACGAACTGGCCGAGGCGGATCGCAGCCACGGTGTGATCCCCCGGATCACCGCACGCTACCCCGAGGCGACCGTCGAGGACTCGTATGCGATCCAGGGCGTGTGGCGCGACACGAACCTCGCCGCAGGTCGGCGTCTGGTGGGGAGGAAGATCGGCCTCACCTCGAAGGCCATGCAGCAGGCGACCGGCATCTCGGAACCCGACTACGGCGTCATGTTCGACGACACCGTGTACCCGTCGGGTGCCGAGATCCCGGTCGACCACTTCTCGAACGTGCGGATCGAGGTCGAGCTCGCGTTCGTCCTCAAGACGCCGCTCGAGGGCCCCGACTGCACCCTCGAAGACGCGCTCGCTGCGATCGAATACGCCGTGCCCGCCCTCGAGGTGCTCAACTCGCACATAGAGCTCGAGGGCCGCACGATCGTCGACACGATCAGCGACAATGCCGCGTACGGCGCGATGGTGCTCGGCGATGTGCACCGGAGCCCTGACGAGATCGACCTGCGCTGGGTGCCCGGCGTGCTCTCCCGCAACGGCGAGATCGAAGAGACCGGCGTCGCCGCCGGCGTGCTCGGGCACCCGGCGACGGGCGTCGCGTGGCTGGCGAACAAGTTCCACCAGCACGGCGCGCGACTCGAAGCGGGCGAGATCATCCTGGCAGGCTCGTTCACGAGGCCGATGTGGGTCTCGCGCGGCGACACCGTGCACTGCGACTTCGGACCGATGGGAACCATCTCATGCCGCTTCGTCTGACCCCGACCTTCCGCAACGACCTGGCCGCGGCATCCCGACCCCTCGCCGGGATGTGGGTGTGCACCGGCTCGCCGCTCGTGGCCGAGATCGTCGCCGGCTCGGGCCTGGACTGGCTGCTCATCGACATGGAGCACGCCCCCAACGGCCTCGAGTCGGTTCTCGCGCAACTCCAGGCGGTCGCGGCGTACCCGATCACCCCGCTGGTGCGCGTGCCGTCGAACGACACGGTGACGATCAAGCAGGTCCTCGATCTCGGCGCCCAGAACCTCCTCGTGCCCATGGTCAACAGCGCGGCGGATGCCGAGGCCGCCGTCGCCGCCGTGCGCTACCCGCCACGGGGTCACCGGGGCGTGGGCTCGGCGCTCGGCCGCTCGGCGCGCTGGAACCGCGTCGACGACTACCTCGCGCACTCCGACGACCACGTCTCGCTGTTCCTCCAGGTCGAGACCGCCGACGCGGTCGCCGCGGCAGCCGAGATCGCCGCCGTCGACGGCGTCGATGGCGTCTTCGTCGGCCCGAGTGACCTTGCAGCCTCGATGGGGCTGCTCGGAGCCCAGACCCATCCACAGGTTCAGGCCGCAGTGCTGCGCACGTTCGAAGCGGTGCACGCAGCAGGCAAGCCGGTCGGTGTCAACGCATTCGACCCTGCCGTGGCGCAGGGGTATGTGGAGGCCGGGGCGGAGTTCGTCCTCGTCGGCGCCGATGTGGCCCTTCTCGCGCGCGGCTCGGAGGCGCTCGCATCGCGCTGGGTGGGCTCGCCCGATCGGGGCGAACGCGCATCGTACTGAGGCGTTCCGAAGCGCCGTGCGAGCGACGAACGCCAGCGCTTCTCCTCCGCCTCGCGGCGGCAGGTCGGGCGACGCTATTCGTAACGGAGCGACTCGACGGGGTCGGCGCTGGCCGCGCGCGCGGCGGGGAGTGTGCCGGCGACGAATGCGATCACCATCACAACGACGATGATCGTCGCGATCGAGACCGGGTCGAAGGCGATCAGGGTGAGCCCGGGTAGATCCGAGAGCAGCGTCGTGGACAGTCCGGCATTGAGGGCGGAGCCGGCGATCATGGCGATGCCGGTACCGATGGCGCTGCCGAAGAACCCGAGGAGCGTGGCTTCCAGGCTGAACAGGGTGAACACACGACCGGACCCCATACCCATCGCCTTCATGAGTCCGATCTCACGGGTGCGCTCCTGCACGCTCATCAGGAGGGTGTTCACGATTCCGAAGCTCGCGGCCAGCAGTGCGATGATCGCGAACGCATTGAGAACGAGCACGATCCCGTCGATCACCGTGGTGACTGTGCCGAGCTGGTCGGCGACTGTCGTGCCGGTGAATCGATGTACTAGCGCCGAGAGCGAGACGCGTTCCCCCATGCCGCTCAACAGCCCGAACTGCACCAATCTCGGTCAGGTCATCGGCTCCCACGGCGCCATCAGGCCCAGCAGCACCACCGCGATCACCATACTGAAGACCACCAGCAGTCCCGTCCGGCGGGCCACCCGGAACGCGACGCCGTGCGGGGCGATGGCGACCGCTGACGCCAGCCCCGGCGACAGCACCCCCAGCACCGCCATCACCCCGACCAGGACGACCATCAGTGAAAGAACCGCTATCGGCCATGTGCGACGGAAGGGCAACGGAGCAACCGCGATGATCGCTGAGGCGACGCTGGTCCACGACGGGACGGATAGTGCCTCTCCGGGACTCGGTGCGATCGTCAGATCAAGGACGACGCCGCCGGACACGACGTCGGAAACCCATGCCGGTACCCGCACAAACGTCTCCGCGTACGCCGAACCGGATTCATGAGCCACACGCACAGATTCGGTCTGCCCAGTCTCGATACAGTGACACCACTCACGAGACGACACCACGGCCACGCACCGGTGCGGTAGTATTCGATACGCTACGAATCGAATTCTATTCGCGAGGAGAAGCCGTGGATCTTGCCCCGAACGATGCGGTCTGGGTGTCATACCGGCGCACGGCTTTCGGAAGAGCTCGCAAGGGCTCGTTCGCCGCAGAGCGCCCCGAAGACCTCGCGCTCACGGCCGTGCGAGCCGCACTGGCCGACGCCCCGGGGCTGCGTCCAGCCGAACTCGACGACTTCTACCTCGGCACGGCCGTACCCGAGGGCGCGCAGGGCGACAACGTCGCACGACGAATCGCGGTGTACGCCGGCCACGACGGACTGCCTGCAGCAACCTTCAATCGCTTCTGCGCGTCATCGCTGCAGGCTGTCGCGACCGCCTCGCAGGCGATCCGCGCCGGTGACGGAGACGCCTTCCTCGTCGGGGGGATGGAGTCCACGAGCAGCACTCCCCCTGCGCCTCACGACATCTACCCCGGAGGGGAGGCCGCGGCGGAACGCGTCGACGCCATCCTCGCATCCGGGCGCGAATGGACCGACCCGCGCACGGAGGGCCACACCCCTGACGTGTACCTGGCCATGGGGATGACCGCCGAGCTCGTCGCCCGCCGCACCGGCACGACGCGGCCCGATCAGGATGCCTGGGCGCTGCAGTCACAAGAGCGCGCGGCCGCCGGGATCGAGGCGGGATTCTTCGCCCGGGAGATCGCACCTCACACGCGCGCCGACGGCAGTGTGATCACAGCGGACGACGGACCGCGTCCCGGAACGACCTTCGACGGCCTGGCCGCGCTCCGCCCCGCCTTCCTGGAGTCGGGCACCGTGACCGCCGGCAACGCGAGTCCCCTCAACGACGGGGCATCGGCCGCGGTCATGATGAGCGCACGGCGTGCGCACGAGCTCGGCCTCGCACCCCTGGCACGCGTGCGGGGTGCGGCGGCCAGCGCACTGTCTCCCGAGCTCATGGGCCTCGGACCGATCGGCGCCACCGAGCGACTGCTCTCGCGACTCGGACTCACCGTCGCAGATCTGGATCTCGTGGAACTCAACGAGGCGTTCGCTGCCCAGGTCGTCCCCGTCGTGCGCGAACTCGGGCTCGACCCCGAACGGGTGAATGTCCACGGTGGCGCGATCGCTCTCGGCCATCCGTTCGGCGCGACCGGCGTCAGGCTCGTCGGCACTCTCGTCAACGCCCTCCAGGCGAGGGACGGCCACCTGGGTCTGGCGACACTGTGCGTCGGCGGCGGCCAGGGCATGGCACTCGTCGTCGAGCGGCTCGCCTGATGATGGGTGAGATCGACCCCTTCATCCTCGCGCTGACGTCGGACGAGCCCGTGCTCGAGTGGTTCGGGATGGCGATCATAGAGGCGTGCAGGGGCGGAGCGACCGTGACGCTCACGGTCGCCCCGCATCATGTGAACGGCAACCGCATGACGCACGGCGGCGTCGTGTTCGCGGTCGCGGATCAGGCGTTCGCGATGGCGGCGAACACCGTCCTGCACTTCGCAGCGACGGCCGACGCGAGCATCCAGTACCTCGCCCCCACCCGCGCGGGTGATGCGCTGACCGCCCGCGCTCGGACGACCTACCACGACGAGCGGCGCGCCGTCATCGATGTCGAGGTGACCGTCGGGGACCGCGTCGTCGCGGTGTATCGAGGCACCGCCCGGGCGACTCGGCGCGCCTGAATCGCCCGGGCGGCGCGGCGATTACGCCGTCGTGCGGCCCTTCACGAACTCACTGTCGGGTAGGTCGGTGACGGGGAGCCCCGACGCGATCAGCGCCTGGCGGGCCTGCTTCATGAGGCGGTCGGGGATGCGCGGGGCGGGCGCCCGGAGTGCACCGCCGTTGAAGCCGGCGAGCCACTCCTGGTATTTCCAGCCCGTGCGGTTGATGACCGTGGTCCCGATCGCCGAGCCGGTGAGGATCGCGGTGTTCGCCGCCCGCGCAGGTGCTACCTGCCACCAGAGCTTCATCGCGTCTTCCCACTGCCCGTTGCGGGCGAGGTCGAACGCGCGGGGGAAGTAGTCGCTCATCCAGTTCGTGTTGCTCGTGCCCGAGAACTGGAAGTCGAGCACCGACATGAGCGGAATCGTCTCACCCTCGATCGGGCACGAGATCACGACCTCGTCACGGAAATGGTGGTACATCTCCATGATGCCCGGGATCCCCGGGTTCCCCTGCTCGGCCTTGATCGCCACGATGTTGGGAATCTCGTCGAGAACGGTCCGCACCCACGGCACCGGCATTCCCGCGTTGTCGATCCGCTCGAATCCCCACGCGGGCAGCCCGAAGAGCATCACGCCGAGATCCGTCGAATCCGCCAGGCGCTTGGTATAGTCGAACACCTCATCAAGAGACGTGGGCCAGAACGCCGTCGGGTAGGACAGCAGAACGCTGTCGACGCCCTCCTTCTCGGCGAGCGCGAGAGCGTGGATGTTCTCCTCGAGCGTGTTGAACGCGGCGTGGAAGAAGAGCTGGAAGTCCGGGCCGCCGGCCTCGCGCGCGACGGCGGTGATCCGCGCGTTCTCCTCGGGGGTGACGTTCAGCTCGGTGACGAGGAGGGTGCCCGCGAAGCCGAGATCCTTGAGCTTGAGGATGTCGTGGCGGATCGCGTTCTCGTTGATCCCTGCGAAATCAGGCGTGTAGGACGGCATCGTCACCGCGATGGCGCCCTTCCAGTGCTCCTTGGCCCACTCGCGGGCTTGGCTCTTCGTGTAGTCGACCATGGGTGGGTAGCTCCTTCTATTTGCGGGTGGTGACGATTCCGACCGGCAGCGCTGTGCCCACGCCCCGCTCGCGCGCGAGATCGACGAGCGCTTCGGCGACGACGATGTCCTGCAGACCTGATCCGGTCGATTTGTAGATGCGGATGCCGCAGTCGCGGTCGACGGACCGCACTTCGAGCAGGATGTCGTTGAGCGAGGCCGTCAGCGCATCGACGTCGACCCCTGCGGCGCGCGCGGCGATCAGGTCGCCGCTTCCGTTGACCACTTCGTCGACACCGTCCGCGACGATCAAGTCTGCGCGCGAGAGGAGGTCGGCGGGCAGTTCGCGCTGAGCGGGCGTCGTCGAGCCGATGGACACCACCGTGGCGTCTGCTCCGACCCATTCCGCGGCGATCGTCGGGCTCTCATCGCGGGAGCGCGCCGCGCACAGGATGAGATCGGCTCCGCGAGCGGCTTCTTCTGCCGTCTGGGCCGGCGTCACCGGCACGCCGAGTGCGTCCGTGAATCGCCGCGCGAAGGCCTCGCGGTTCGCCGCGGTCGGGCTGTAGACACTCACCGAGCCGAACGACGCGACCAGGGCGAGCGCCGAGGTGTGCGACTGCGCTTCGAACCCCGACCCGATCACACCGACCCGCAGCGGCCGCGCCGGAACGAGTCGCTCCACGGCGACAGCCGTGGTCGCGGCCGTGCGCAGTCCGGTCACGCGGTTGCCGTCGACGAGGGCGACCAGGTCGGCCGTCTCCTTGTCGAACAGCGAGATCAGATAGCTCACCTGGAGCCCGTCCGCAAACGACCCGTTGATGGACTTCGCGCCGAAGAGCCTGCCGCTGACCGGCACGGATGGCATGACGCGCGTCCACTCGCGACCGGAATCGGCGAAGATGCGGCCCGGATTGCGACGCTCATCCGCCGACGCCGAGTAGGCATCCCGGATCGCTCTGATCGCCCGGGGCACATCCGAGAGCGCAGAGATATCGGCATCGGTCAGAAAGAGCACCGGCCGAGCGGGTGACTGAGACTCGTTACTCACTGCGACACTCCTTCGTGATACACCGCGTCGTGTTGGAGAAATAATACACGATACGTTTCGTATCTGTTTGAGGTACATTGTGTCTCATCGGCCGAACGATGAGGAGAGGCACATGGCGATCGCGACCGTCAACCCCACCAGTGGCAAGACCGAGATGATCATCGAACCGCACACCCGCGACGAGGTGCTGGATCGCATCGGTCAGGCCGCTGCCGCCGCGGCCACCCTGCGCACCACGACCTTCGCACAGCGGGCGGAGTGGATGCGACGGGCCGCCGACTTCCTCGATGACCAGGCCTCGGGGCTCGCCGAGCTCATCACTGTCGAGATGGGCAAGCCGATCGCCCAGTCGCTCGCGGAAGTCCGCAAGTCGGCGCGGGCGATGCGGTTCTACGCCGACAAAGCCGAGCTGTTCCTCGCGGACGCCCCGCTTCACGACCCGTCCGCGGTCAACGCGAGCCGCGCCTGGACCCGCTACGAACCGCTCGGCGTGATCCTGGCGGTCATGCCGTGGAACTACCCGCTCTGGCAGGTCATCCGATTCGCCGCTCCGGCGCTGATGGCCGGAAACGCCGGTGTGCTCAAGCACGCGTCGAATGTGCCGCAGTGCGCCATGGCCCTCGACTCGTTGTTCGATAACGCGGGTTTTCCCGCCGGCTCGCTGCGTACGCTCCTGATCGGCGGAGCCGACGTCGCCGAGGTCATCGCCGATCCGCGCATCGCCGCGGTCACGCTCACCGGCTCTGAACCGGCGGGTCGGTCGGTCGCCTCGATCGCCGGACAGCACATCAAGAAGGCCGTGCTCGAGCTCGGCGGCTCGGATCCCTTCATCGTCCTGCGCTCGGCCGATGTCGCCGCCGCCGCCGAGACCGCGGTGCGAGCACGGGTCGGCAACAACGGCCAGTCGTGCATCGCCGGCAAGCGCTTCATCGTCCACACCGATGTGTACGACGAGTTCGCACAGGAGTTCACCCGACTGATGGCCGAACTGACGGTCGGCGACCCGCTGGACCCCACCACCGATGTCGGCCCGCTGGCAACCGAGGCCGGCCGCGAAGACCTCGTGGAACTCGTCGAGGATGCGCGGGCCAAGGGCGCCACGATCCTGACGGGCGGCCATGCACCCGATCGTCCCGGCTGGTTCTACGCGCCCACCGTCATCGCCGACCTCCCCGATGATGCCCGGCTCATCCAGGAGGAGGCCTTCGGCCCGGTCGCGTCGCTGTATCGCGCGCGGGATGACGACGATGCACTGCGGTTGGCGAACCAGACCGGTTTCGGCCTCTCGAGCGCGGTCTGGACGACGGATGCTGACCAGGAGCGGCGCTTCGTCGCGGAACTCGATGCAGGCGCGGTGTTCATCAACGGCATGACCGTGTCATATCAGGAGCTGCCGTTCGGCGGAATCAAGCGATCTGGCTACGGGCGCGAGCTCGCCGCCGTGGGCCAGCGCGAGTTCTGCAATCTGAAGACGGTGTGGAAGGCATAGCCTGAGGTGTCGCGGGGCCGCCGCCTCGCGATGCGGACGAAGGAAGTAGTCCATGGCCACTCCCCCCGACTACAACCTGCTGGCGCCCCTGCGTGCGCTCCTCGAGGAGCGCAACGTGACACGTGCCGCCGCTCGCCTGCACGTGTCGCAGCCGGTGATGTCGGTGCACCTCGCGAAACTGCGGGCGCACTACGCCGACGTGCTCCTCGTCCGCCGCGGCAATCAGCACACCCTCACCCCGCTCGCCGAGCGCCTCCTGGCGGCCCTCCCGCACGTCATCGCCGAGATGGATCAGCTGCTGCGCCTCCAGTCGCGCTTCGACCCCGTAACGAGCACGCGCACATTCACGATCGCCGGTGTCGACTACGCCGTCGCGAGGATCGCACCCGCCCTGAGCGCGGCGGCGGCGCGCGATGCCCCCAATATCCGCTTCGAGTTCCCTCCGGTCGACACGCGGCTGGTGAACGGCTTCCCGGATTCGCTCCGGACAATCGACACGGTGATCCTTCCGCACGGCTACCTCGTCGACCTGCCGCACATCGACCTCCCGCTCGAGCGATGGGTGTGCCTCATCGACGGCGCATCGGGAATCGCTGAGAACCCCTCGGCCGACGAACTGCTCACGCGCCCCTGGGTGCAGAACCTCGCTGCCCGAGAAGGGATGAATCCGGCGCGTCGCCAACTGCAGTTCCGGGGTATCGAGATCAGCGTGGCGGCCGTCACCCCGAACTTCTTCGTCATCCCCTCTCTCATCGTCGGCACCGACCGCGTTGCCGTGGTACCGGCCGGCCTTGCCGCGATCGCGGTGACGATGCATCCCCGCCTGCGCGCAGTCACGCCACCGCTGGATCTGGAACCCTTGCACGAGGCTTTCTGGTGGCTCCCCGATCGCGAGCACGACGCCGAGCACAGGTGGCTGCGAGATCTGCTCGCTCGAGTGGCCGCCGATGTGACCTGAGGGTGGTCATCCGAAAATCGGATGGCGGTTATACCTTTCCGCCTGTTCCCAGATGACAGCTACAGCGGCATAGTGGGACGCGGAAGCTCTTGATCGCAAAGCGATACGAGCCGTACCGAACACGAAGGAGTGTTTCTGTGAACATCGACGTCGACGTCGTGGTGGTCGGAGGAGGTCCCGTCGGGACCACCGCCCTCGCGCTGTGCGGGCGAGCTGGCCTGACCGCGATCGCCTTCGAGAAGGATGCCGAGCTCTGGCCCACCGCGCGCGCCGTGCACTTCGACGGCGAGACGATGCGCACACTGCAGGGGCTCGGCGTCGCGACGAGGTTCCAAGAGGTCACGATCCCGATGCGGGATGTCGCCATCGTCAACGAAGCCGGCGAGGTCCTGGTGCACGCCCCGACCGACCGCATCGGCGAGCAGGGCTGGAATGACCACATCAGCTTCCACCAGCCCGACATCGAGTATCTGCTGCGCGAGGTCGTCGCCCAGACGCCGGGCATCGAACTGCGGTGCGGCGTGAAGGTCACCGACGTGGCGGATGCCGACGGCGGGGTCGTGGTGACGACGGTCGACGGCGACGGCACTGTCGGCACGACGCGCGCACGCTGGGCGATCGTCGCCGACGGGGCACGCTCCGAGATCCGGCACGCGCTCGGCATCGAGAGTGACAAGTACGGCGAGGACATGCAGTGGCTCGTCGTCGACGGCCGGCTCGTCGACGCGCCGGGATACGAACCCGACATGATCCAGTTCGGCCGACACACCCGCCCGGCGCTGTGGCTGCGACTGCCGGGAGACCGCGTGCGCATGGAGTTCATGCTCATGCCCGACGACGACCCCGCCGAGATCGTCACTCCGGCCGCGGTCGAACGGATCAGCCGCGGCGCGCTGCCGGCCGACAAGTTCACGCCCGATCGGCAGGCGATCTACACGTTCCGCGGCCGCATCGCCCAGAAGTGGCGCCAGGGCAACATCTTCCTCGCGGGGGATGCCGCCCACCAGGCGCCGCCGCTGTTCGGGCAGGGCCTGTGCGCCGGCATCCGCGACGTGGCGAACCTCGTCTGGAAGCTGGACCTCGTCGCGCGCGGCGTTGCGGACCCGAGTCTGCTGGACACGTACGAGAGCGAGCGCAAGCCGCACGCGACCTTCTGGGTGGAGACGGCCGCCAATCAGGCCGTCATCATCCAGACGACCGACCCGAACGTCGCACACGGTCGCGACGAGTACATCCGCGCGAACCCGGGCGCGTCCGCGGTGCCCGAACCGCCCGCGCTCGGCCCGGGTCTGCACACCGGCGAAGACTCCGGCGGCGGCCGGCTCGGCCCGCAGCCGATCCTTGCCGACGGCACCCGGCTCGACGACATGGTCGGCGCCCACTTCCTCGTCGCCGCCGACCACTCCGTGTACGACGGGCTCTCCGGACCGCTGCGCCGCGCACTCGATGAAGACCCCGACACCGTCACGCTGCTCGATCCCGCGAAGATCTCTTGGCTGCTCGAGACGATCGGCAGCCGCGCGGCGGTACTGCGGCCGGACCACTACATCCTGGGCGTCGCCGAGACCGCTGCGGAGCTCGAGCGGCTCCTGCTGCTCATCCCCTCTCTTTCCACCACCGTCGACCTCGCAGCCGAATCGCGTTAGGAGAACGTCATGTCCTTCAGTCCCATCACCCACATCCGGCATTTCGACATCGCCGTGCCCGACTTCGAGAAGCAGGTCGAGTTCTACAAGAACTACTGGGGTTTGACCGTCCAGCACGACGACGGCGATGTCGTCTATTTCGCCGCGGAGGGCTCGCCCGAGCAGTACACCACGCGGGTGCGGCGCTCGGCCGACAAGCGACTGGACCTCGTCGCGTTCGGCGCCGCCGACCGCGAGTCCGTCGATGCGCTCGCCGAGAAGCTGGCGACCGCGGGCGTGCAGCTCGTGTTCGAGCCGACGGACCTGCAGACGCTCGGCGGAGGCTACGGGTTCCGCTTCTTCGACCTCGAGGGCCGCACCGTCGAGGTCTCGGCGGACGTCGAGGCGCGCCAGCACCGCAAGATCGAGCGCCGCGAGGCGATCCCGGTACGACTGTCGCACGTGGTGCTCAACTCGAACCAGCCCGAAGCGATGCGCGCCTGGTACGAGAAGCACCTCGGATTCCGGCTCTCCGACACCCTCAACCATCCGCACGCGGGCGATCTCTTCTACTTCATGCGGTGCAGCTCGCAGCATCACTCGATGGCGATCGCCCGGGGCCCGCACGCATCCCTTCAGCACGCGTCGTTCGAGATGCGCGGAATCGACGAGTACATGTTCGGCAGCGGCCGGATGATCCGTGCGGGCTACCGCAAGATCTGGGGTCCCGGACGACACCGGGCCGGCGACAACACGTTCACGTACTTCATCGACCCGAACGGCAACACGATGGAGCTCACGACCGAGCTCGAAGAGCTCGACGAGGACTCGTGGCACCCCCACATCTACAACGTCGAGGAGCCCGAGACCTCCGATCTGTGGGGCACCGGCGGCGACATGGACGAGTTCATCACGAAGGAGATGTTCAACGATTCCGACGACCGTCACCTGTTCAAGGCTCCGCCGGTCTGATCCGCGATGACTTCTTTCGCCATCGCCTCCGTCGAACTCGCCGGCGGAATCATTCCCTGCGTCGTCGCCGGTGACGCGGTCTACGACATCCGCACCTCTCTCCCCCGCGTCGCGCGGACGGCGGATCTATTCGCGGACTGGGACCGGAATCTCGATGCGCTGACCGAATACCTCGCGCACGAACCCGAGCCGCTGTGTCGATTCGAGGACATCGTGGCGCAGGGCGGACGCGTGCTCCCCCCGGTGCAGCCGGTCGGCCCGGTCATCGCGGCGGGCGCGAACTACCGTGAGCACATCATCCAGATGAGCGTCGCCCACGGACTCGGCTCCGAGGGCGCGTCCCCCGAAGCGCTGCGCATCGAGGCGGCGGCCGAGATCGACGAGCGCGTGCGGACGGGCGACCCCTACGTCTGGACGGGTCTTCCGTCCGCCGTATCGGGGGCCTACGACGACATCCAGCTGCCCGACGTCGGAACCGACGTGGATTGGGAGCTCGAGCTCGGCGTGTACATCGGCCGTCCCGCGCACCGGGTGAGCACGACCGAGGCCCTGCAGTACGTCGCCGGGTACACGGTCGTGAACGATCTGACCGCGAGATCCCTCGTCCCCCGCGACGACATGGCCAAGATCGGCACCGACTGGTTCCGTGCGAAGAACCAGCCGGGCTTCTTCCCCACCGGCCCGCTGCTGGTGCCGGCACGATTCGTCGCCGAGCCGGGCGATCTTGCGATGCAGCTGCGCCTGAACGGACAGCTCATGCAGGATGCCACCAGCGCAGACCTGGCGTTCGATGTGCTGGCCCTCATCAGCTACGCCTCGTCGGTCGCCCTCCTCCAGCCGGGTGATCTGCTCATCACCGGGTCGCCGGCGGGCAACGGCTCGCACTGGAAGCGCTTCCTGACCGACGGCGATGTGATCGAGGCCGAGATCGCCGGTCTCGGCATGCAGCGCAACGTCGTCCGCGGCGCGACGGGCGTGCTCCCGCCGTGGCAGGCGAGCAGATGAGCCTCCGTCAGAGTCAGTTCGTCCCCCCGGTGCCGCTCATCGCGGCACGCGAACTCGGGCTGCTCGACGGCATCGACCTCGAGACGCGCCGGACGACCGGCAGCCCTGAGCAGCTCGCCGGGCTGCTCGCTGGCGACATCGACGTGTGCGTCACCGCGATCGACAACCTCTTCGCGTGGACTCCCGCGGGCGCCGACGTGCGGCTCGTGGCCCAGATGGAGGCGACGACACCGCTCGGCGTCTACGCGACGCCCGCCGCCGACCGCCCCGCGCAACGCCTGACCGATCTCGACGGGAGCCGGTTCGCGGTGGATGCCGCCGCCAACGGCTTCGCGCTCGTCGCACGCTACCTGTTCGAAGGCGCGGGCATCACCGCGCGGTACGTCGAGGTCGGCGGCGTGAAGGAGCGCCTCGATGCCCTGCTCTCGGGCACCGTCGACGCCACGCTGCTCGGGCCGCCCTTCGACGTCGCCGCACACGAGGCGGGTGCGCCGCTGCTGGCCACGGTGGCGGAAGCGCTGCCCGCCTACCCGGGCCAGGGACTGGTCGTGCGTGCCGAGCTGATCGGATCGCCCGAGCTCTCGGCGTACCTCCGCGCGCTGCGGCTCGCGATCGAGTCGTGCGAAGCGATGACGGATGCCGACGGCGAGGACCTGCTCGAGCGCGCGGGCTTCGGCGCGGCGTCCGCCGCCGCGTGGGCGAGCCGGCCGCGCACCCTCGCGGTCGATCCCGGCGGGCTCGACCTCCTGACGCGGATCCGCGCGCAGCTCGGGCTGCTGCCGCCCGGCATCCGCCTCGAGGATCTCCACGACCCCGCACCGCTGCACATCGCGGTGTGACGCACGCCGATTCGACGAGGAGTCACATGTCATCCCCTGCCGACTCACCCACCCTCACCGCGCTCGACACGCGGCGTGTCGCGCCGTCGGACCGCCCCGACTACTGGTCCGCGGGGATCGCGGAACGCTTCTTCCCCATGCAGGTGGACGCGGTCACGGCGCCCTCGTTCGACGCGCGCCTCGCGGTCGGCGACGTGGGTGCGATCTCCGTCGGCGCGATCCAGGGGCACCCGCACCGTGTGCTCCGTACGTCCCGGATGATCGCCGCCGGGGACCCCGAGAGCATCCTGCTCTACCTTCTCGTGCGCGGAGCCGTGCGCCTCGAACAGGAGGACCGGTCGTGCGTGATGGCCCCGGGTGACATCGCGTGTCACGACACGTCGCGACCCTCCGCGTTCGAAGGCCGATCGGCGTTCGAAGTGCTCGTCTTCAGCATCCCGCGGTGGTTCATCGGCATCGGCGCCGCTGACATCGCCGCACGCAGCGCCACGACCGCGACCCATGCGGGCATGTCACTCGCGCGGGTCGCGGCGCCGTTCCTCGCGGGCGTGGCGCGCACCGCCGCGGGCGGCGCCGGCCTCCCCGCCGATCAGGCGGAGGCTGCCGCCGAGATGATCCTGCCCCTCCTGCGCACGTCGTTCATCGCCGAGCCTCCTGCGGCACACTCGTCCTCGAGCGGGCTCCTCGGCCGGATGCAGCGGTTTGCGCTCGCGCACCTGCACGAGCCGGATCTCGGACCGGAGCGCCTCGCGGCCGCGCACTTCGTCTCCACCCGGTACGTGCACAAGCTGTTCGCGGCGGGAGGGTCCGGAGTGTCGGAATGGATCCGCGATCGCAGACTCGAGGGCGCGACGGCGGACCTGCGCAGCTCACCGACGAGCCCGATCGCCGACGTCGCGGCACGATGGGGCTATCGCCACCCGGCGAGCTTCAGCAGGGCGTTCCGGGAGCGCTACGGCTGCGCACCGCGGGAGCTGCGCGCCATGCCCCTCTCGGCGTGAGGCGCCCCGCTCCGCACGGCGGACGGGGCGCCCCGCGCGCGTCACGACAGCGGGAACCCCTCCGCCCGCATCCGCGAGCCCCAGATGCCGGACTTGCCGGGCGCGATGACGCCACTCGGATCGAGCGTGTCCTTGAGCGTCTCGTTGAAGCGACGGACGGCGTGGTCGTTGAAGCCGAACTGATCGGCCGCGAGATCCATGAACGACAGGTGCGCGCGGTATTCGCCGTATCCGAGCTTGCCCGCGCGAGCGACCATCGCCTTCGCGTGGCGGTATGCCGACTCCACCTGCGCCGGGTTCTTCGTGTCGAACGGGATCACGTTGATGAACGTCGTCGCCCGTGCGTTGATCGGCAGCATCCCGCCCAGATAGTCGAGCCCGGCATCCTCGCACATGCTCTTGAAGAGCTGCTGCGCCTGTCGCGCGTGCGACGCGGTGAGCGGAATGACGGGCGAGAAGTCCACGTGCCCGCCCTCGTCGCCGCCCGACCATCCGGCCATCTTGTAGAGGTCGAGGCTCGGCACCCCGATCTGCACGCGTTCGTGCGGGTTCGGCAGCGTCTCCCACTCGTCCGCCGTGTGCTTCTCGCCCCACAGCTCGACGCTCGGGATCTGCAGGAAGCGCGCCTTGAGCCTGGCGAAGTTGTGGTCCACGACCGCTTCGTCGCCGTACAGCGCGAAGCGCATCATCCACCGGCCGAACCCGAATTCCTTCGCGATCGCGTCGATGATCTCCTCCGGCATCGGGCCCGCGCCGTCGTACCATTCGGCACGCGCGGTGGTCATCGACGCCATGATGAGCGTGTTCGACAGCTGCGGCCGCATGTCGATCGTCCCGGCGAGCATGAGTTCGCGCAGCGCGTCGACCACGGCGGGCATCTGCGCGTCGTCCCAGACTCGCAGCCACAGCGGCAGGTAGATCTCGGGCTTGGGCATCAGCCAGTACCCCATCTTCGTGACGATGCCGAAGTTGGACTGCATGAACAGCTCGGTCGAGGTCGGCCCGAGCCCGCGCTTGTACAGCGGCCAGGTGGGATTGTCGTCCATCGCGCCGGAGCCGGTGCGCATGAGGTCGCCGTCGGGCAGCACGACTTCGAAGCCGCAGTGCGACGCCTGGTCGATCGAGTACGGCATGTAGGTCAGGCCGTGCTCGAGCGTGTTCGACACGACCCCGCCCCAGCCGATGTCGACGATCGACGCGACCAGATCGTGACCGCCGGCCTCGATCGCGTCGTGCAGGTCGAACCAGCTCACGCCGGGCTCGACGATCGCGTAGCCGAGCTCTTCGTTGATCTCGAGCACCTTGTTCATCTCGCGGAACGAGAGCATGACCGAACCGCGCACCTGCGGCGCCGCGCCGCCGTAGCCGTTGTTCTTGCCCCGGCTGATCGGCCAGAGCGGAATGCGGAACTCGTTCGCGATGCGCACGATCGCCTGCACGTCCTCGACGCACGTCGGGCTCACGACCGCCGACGGCACGTTCGTCGCCGCGCCGGGCACTTGATAGGGGTCCTGGAAGTCCTGCAGGGCGGCGGCGTCGGTCGCCACCTTGTCTGCGCCGATCGCCTCGGCGAATGCGGCGAGCGCCGCGTCGAGCTCGGCGGCGTCGACGCCGGGCGGGAGCGGTCGGGTGACCGCGGTGATGTCGCTCATCGTCATCATCTCCTTCGATGTGTTCGGGATGCGGGATCCGCTCTCACTTTCGGCCGCCGCATGCGGAGCACCAGGCAGCCGTACAGCCACGGCACAGAACTGTGCACGAACTGCACGACACGACGGATGCCGGCCCCGAAGGGTTCACCGTCGTGTGGGCTCGCGCAGCGCGGGCTCCGGAGCACGTGAGCGGAGGAGACGTCATGAACGATGGGCGATTGGCCGGCAAGGTCGTCCTGCTGACCGGGATCGGCGGCGGAATGGGCCGCGTGACCGCACGGCTGTTCGCGCGCGAGGGCGCGGTGGTGGTCGGAAGCGATGTCGACGAGGCGAACGCGGCCGAGACGGTGCGGCTCGTCGAGGCGGACGGGCATGCGATCGACGCGACGACGCCGGTCGATCTGGCCCACCCCGCCGAGGTCGACCGATGGATCGGCGATGCCGCGGCCCGATACGGCCGCATCGACGTGCTGTACAACAACGCGAGCCTGCCGCGCTTCGCGCCGTTCGCGCAGATGAGCGAGGACGACTACCGCTTCACGATGCGCAACGAGCTCGACCTGGTGTGGTTCGCCTCGAAAGCCGCCTGGCCTCATCTCGCCCAGGCCCGCGGGGCGATCGTCAACATCGGCTCGGGCGCCGGCAGCCACGGTGTGAGGTCGCTTTCGCAGGCCGCGCACGCGGCGGCGAAAGGCGCGGTGATCGCGCTCACCCGCCAACTCGCCGCCGAGGGCGTCGCTGACGGCGTGCGCGTCAACTGTGTGAGCCCCGGCGTGATGGCGACGCCTCCCGTGCTCTCGATGATCGAGGAGTTCGGCGAGCGCGCGCCGGTGCGCTCGGTCGTCGAGCGCACGATCGACGGGCGACCGGGCGACCCCGTCGCCGTGGCGTACGCGGGGCTCTATCTCGCCTCCGACGAAGCGCGATGGGTCACCGGCGTGAACCTCGACGTCGACGGGGGTGCCGGCGCCATCATGTGACCCTGCTCGCCCGCTCGATTCTCAGACCATCACTTCTCTTTCGATACGGTGCGTAGCGTATACTTTCTCGCACGCACCTCGGATGCGAACAGCCCAAAGGAGGGTTCGTCCATGCAGACGCACACCACGGCGAGCGCGGTGCTCGGCTCGCCGCTGAAGATCAATTCGCTCGAGATCAAGAACCGCATCCTGCTCGGACCCATGGCGGTCCTGCGCCCGACCGAGGACGGCAGGCCGAGCCCGCAATCCATCGCGTTTCTGCGCCGTCGCGCGCGCGGCGGCGTCGGGCTCGTGTTCGTCGGCGGCGCCGTGGCCAGCGAACGCGCCTGGAACGAGTCCCCCTTCTTCCCGAACGTCCGCTTCGACAAGGACGAGTTCGTCCCCGACCTCGCCCGCATGGTCGATGCCGTGCACGACGCCGGTGCGGCGATCTTCGCCCAGATCTTCCCGAGCTTCGGCCGGATGGGGGTGCCGCGAAACGGTGCGCATCCGATCGCCGCGAGTCCGAAGCCCGTCGTCCTCGGCGCGGCCGGCTTCCCCGACCACGTCTACGTCCCCGGCGGCCGGGTGACCCCACCGCCCACCGAGGCCACGGCGGACGACATCGCCCAGGTGCAGGCCGACGTCGTCTCGGCCGCCCGCCGCGCGAAGGACGCGGGATTCGACGGCGTCGAGATCGGCGCGCACATGTGCTACTTCTACTCGTCGTTCCTGTCGCCCCTGGCCAACAAGCGCACCGACGAGTACGGCGGGAGCGCCGAGAACCGTGCGCGGGCGCTGCGCGACGCGGTCGCCGCCGTGCGCGCCGAGGTCGGGCCGGACTATCCGGTCGGCATCCGCATGAGCGTGAACGACCACATGCCGGGGGGTCAGGGTCCGGAAGGATTCGCCGAGGTCGCCGCGCACATCGTCACGGCCGGAGTGGACTTCATCTCGCTCAGCGAGGCCAACTACGAATCGATGGCCGAGAACGTGCCCTCGCGATCGGGCAACATGCTCGCGCACGGCGAGCCGCAGGCGTTCCGGGCCGCGGTCGGCGGCATCCCGCTGTTCCTCTCCAGCACGCCCGACCCCCAGCAGGCGGCCGATGCGATCAGCGCCGGTCACGCCGATGCGACGATGCTCGCCCGTCAGCTGCTCGCCGATCCGGACTACGCGAACAAGGTGATCGAGGGCCGCGAGGGCGACATCGTCTGGTGCGACCACGCGAACTCGTGCATGCGGCGCCTGATGACGAACATCCCGGTCGCGTGTCACAAGAACCCCAAGATGGGACGCGAAGATCCCGGGGCGAAACGCTCCACTGCCCTGCAGAACGTCTTCGTCTGGGCTGCGGGCAATGCGCTGCTGATGAAGATCGCCGACGTCGCGGCGAAAGCCGCACCCAAGCCGAAGCACTGAGGACGGATGATGAACCCCGCATTCAAGATGGTGTTGCTGCTCCGCTCTCGCGACGGGCTCGACGCGGATGCGTTCGTCGACGCGTGGACCGCCCTCGACCGCAGCGACGGCATCGCCGCCGAGGGCTTCGTCGACATCGCGTTCGACGCGCCGCTGGCCGGTCGGGTGCCGATCGAGGGCGTGCAGGAGGCGCCGTTCGACGCCGCCGTGGAGACCTGGTGGGAACGCAAGAACGACGCCGCCGACTGGATCGTCTCGCACGAGTTCAGCGACGAGTGGCTGCCGCGGAGGATGCCGCTGCTGCAGAATCGGCCGACCGCGATCGGCGGCGCTCCCCGACTGCTCTGGGAATCTCCGAGCCCCGTGCCCGCCGACGCGGTGAAGGTGCTCACGCTGCCGGTCGCGGCCCGTCGTCTGCGGGTGGCCGAGTTCGTCGATCACTGGACCGGCGAGCACGCCCGTCTCGCACTGAGCGGCCCGGGAACCCGGGAGCGACTCCTCCGCCTCGAAGACACGCCGGCACCCACCCCCGTGACCACGAGGCTCGACCGGGCTCTGGCGGACGGCATCGGGGCGCTCACGTTCGCATCGATCGGCGCACTGGAGGAGGAGTTCGCCAGCGAGCACTACCGCCGCGTTCTCGCGCCCGACGAAGTCACGTTCACGAATCCCGGGTTCTCGCGCGCGGTGCTGACCAGACCGGTCGCGGCGGTCTGACGACTCTCCCGACATCCACCGGCGTGTCCGCGCGGTCGTCCGCGGACACCTCCCGCTCGACGACGACCCGAGGAGGATGCCATGGCAGGAAGACTCGACGGCAAGGTCGCCGTCATCACGGGCGCGGCGAGCGGCATCGGCCGCGCGGCCGCCGAGCTGTTCGTCGCCGAGGGCGCGCGAGTGGTCGCCGCCGACATCGACGACGCCCACGGAGGCGAGCTGCAGCAGGCCCACCCGAATCACCTGCGCTACGTGCACACCGATGTGACGAGTGAGGCCGATATCGCCGCGGCGGTGACGGCGGCGGTCGACGCGTTCGGGCGGCTCGACATCATGTTCAACAATGCCGGCGCACCGGGCGATCCCGCCTCCGTGCTCGAGCTCGGCCCCGAGGGCTTCGACCGCACGCTCGCGCTCCTGGCCCGGTCGGCGCTCCTCGGGACCAAGCACGCGGCCAGGCAGTTCACCGCGCGGGGCGGCCCCGGGTCGATCGTCAACACGGCGAGCTCCGCCGGCGTGCAGGGCGGGTGGAGCACCGCGGGCTACACGGTGGCTAAGCACGCCGTCATCGGCGTGACCCGACAGTCCGCCGCGGAGCTCGGACGACACGGCATCCGGGTCAATGCGATCGCGCCCGGGATCATCCGCACGCCGATCATGGCGAGGAGCTTCGGAGTGCCGCTTGAGCGCGCCGACGAGTTCGCCGCGTTCCTGGATGAACGGCATGGCCCTCTGCAGCCCATCGGGCGCCTCGGGCTTCCGCAGGACATCGCGGAGGCCGCCCTGTGGCTCGGCAGCGACGCCTCCACGTTCGTCACGGGCATCGTGCTCCCGGTCGACGGAGGTGCGACGGTCGTCTACGCCGGCGCCGCCGCGACGGACGTCTTCAGCGCCGTGGCGGACTTCCTCGCCGAATGACCCCTTGACCGACACGAAGGACGTCATCATACTCGAAACGTATCGTTTCTGATGTGACGGTCATCACCTGCGCGGTGATCCCTACTCGATGAGGAGTCGACCATGCCAGCATCCACACATTCCCCGACGGTATCCGCGTCGACAATCGATGCCTGGGCCGACGAGACGGACGTGATCGTCGTCGGAGGCGGCGCCTCCGGATTCACGGCGGGCATCATGGCCGCCGAGGGCGGCGCACGGGTCGTCCTGCTCGAGAAGGCGCATGCGATCGGCGGCACGTCGGCGAAGTCCGGGGCGGGGATGTGGGTGCCGGCGAAGGTGCACGAACGTCGCTGCGGCTCCGAGCTCCGTCACGAGGCGCCGACCGTGCGCGTCGTCCACGTCGGCGATCACCACGCGGCCGCCCTCGCGGACGATCGCGCGCGCATGGGATTCCCCCATCCCGCCTGCCCCGCCCGTGACGAGCGCGACCTTGTCCGCGAGTCTGCCGGTCATTGCGCGCGCGCCGTCATCCGCAGCCGGGGCATCAGAAGCGATCCCGCACGTGACGCTCACGCCCGTAGAGCGCGACGACAGCGAGGATGATGATGCCGTAGACGATCCGGCTCTGCGCTTCAGCAAGCCCTCGGCTGGTGATGATCGTCGCCACGACCGTCAGGATCAGCGCGCCGAGCGCGGTGCGGGTGAAGCTGCCGCGGACGGACCCGAAGGTCGTTCCGCCGACGAGGACCGCTGCCAGCCCCGAGAACAGGTAGGGATCGCCGGTGCCCTGCGCCCACCCTGCGCCGAACGCGGCGATGAACATCCCGGCGATTCCGGCGAGCGTGCCCGACAGGGCGAACACCCCGGTCCAGATCGCCCCGGTGTTCACACGGGTGAGCGCGGCGGCGCGGGGATTGACACCGGTGGCGTAGAGTTTCCGGCCGGTCGCGGTGCGTGAGAGGAGGAGCCAGACGAGAATTCCCAGGATCACCACGATCGGGATGATCGGGGGAATCGGCGCACCGAAGGTCGTTCCGGTGAGCTGGGCGAGCGAGCGCAGCTCCTGCGGCGGCTGGCCGTTGTAGTCGCCGTTCACGATGAACATCGAACCGCCCGCGAGGATCGCTCCGACGCCGAGCGTGAGCACGAGCGGCTGGATGTGCAGCCAATGGCACAGCCAGCCGACGAGCGCACCGATCCCGCCGCAGACGCCGACGGTCACCAGGAGCGCGAACCAGATGGACCACCCCAGCCGGCTGGTCGCATTCGAGGCGATCATCGCCCCGAACAGGATGTACCCCGCCACCGCGAGGTCCATTCCGCCCAGGATCACGACGAGCGTCTGCCCCATCGCCGCCAGAGCGAGCAGTGACGCCAGCACCAGGATCGCGACCGCGGCCTGCGGTCTGGCCGCGAACGCCGGGATGAGCGCGACGAGGACCGCCACGAGCACGATCAGGACGAGCACCTGCACGAACGGGGTCTCGACGGCCCAGCGCCGCACCCGGGCCCATCCCCGCGCGGGGGGCTGCGGCACCGTGAGCGATCGGGTGACGCCGGTGGATGGATCGGTCATGCACGACTCCTTATCAGTCGCGGCTTGAGGAGGGTCGCCCCGAGGAGGACGCCGACCACCAGCACGAGTCCGTAGGTGACTTGGATGAGGCTCGGCTGCACGCCTGCCGCGGTCAGCAGCTGCTGCACCAGGTAGATCACGACGGCTCCGAGGAATGTGCCGAGCAGACCGCCTCGACCGCCGCCCAGACTCGCGCCGCCGAGCACGGCGGCGGCGATCCCGAGAAGCGCGTACGTCGTGGCGAGCCCCGACTGCGAGGACTGCAGCAGCGCCGAGAGGGCGATGCCCCCGACACCGGCGAACAGCCCGCCGATCGTGTAGGCGAGGACGCGGACGACGGTCACGTTCACTCCGGATCCGAACGCCGAGATGTCGCTCTCTCCGGTCGCGAGGAGGTTGCTGACGTACGCGGTGCGGCGCAGTCCGAACCAGGCCAGCGCGACGACGCCCATCGTGACGGCCGCCGCCGGGAACCAGCCGAACGAACCGGCGAGCGCATCGGTCCAGTTCGCCGGTGCCGACACGGGCTGCTTGGAGATCGTGACCGAGAGCCCGACGAGCACGAAGAACACACCGATCGATGCGACGACCGGATGCAGCCGCACGACGGCCACCAGAATCCCGGTGACCGTCCCCACAGCGGCGGCGGTGACGAGCAGGATGGGCGCGGCGATGTACCACTCCCCCCACCCGGCCGGCAGGAGGACCGCGATGAACAGGCAGTTGATCAGTGTGGCCAGGGGTCCGACCGAGATGTCGATCCCCCCGGAGAGGATCGACGGCGTGGAGGCGAATCCGACGAGAACGAAGGGCGCGAGGGTCGCCAGCGTCGCCGGAAGCCGCTCCGGCGAGAGGAAGCTGGGGCTCACGATCAGGTTGATCACGAGCAGGATGAGCGTGAGCAGGAGGGCGAAGGCCCACCTGCGGCGCTGAAAGAAGGCGAGGACCCGGCTCATGCTGCCTGTCCGATCTGCTGGCCGAAGTAGGCCGCGACGACCGCTTCACTCGTGAGCTGCTCCCGCGGGATCTCCGCGAAGACCGCCTGGTCGCGGAAGACCAGCACCCGGTCCACGAGTTCGACCAGTTCCTCCACTTCGCTGGAGAGCATGACAATGCTCATCCCGTCGGCGCACAGTCGGTCCAGCGTCGCGTAGATCTCCCGCTTCGTCATGATGTCGACGCCGCGCGTCGGGTCGTTCAGCAGCAGCACGCGCGGGTCGGTCGCAAGCCAGCGGGCGAGGACCACCTTCTGCTGGCTTCCGCCGGACAGGCTGGAGATCGGGTCCTCCTGTGTACCCAGCCGGATGCTTAGCGCGGAGACGAACTCGGTGAACCGCTCGCGCATGCGCTTCGCGCTGAGGAGCGGTCCGCGCCGATCCGCACCGAGCGTGGGCAGGGCGAAGTTGTCGCGGATCGACATCGACTCGAACAGGGACTCGCCCCGCCGCTCCCGAGGAAGGTACGCCACGCCGAGCCTCGCGCCGTTCCCCGAGCGCACCGGGATGTCGGGGCTCAGCACCCGGATCACGCTGCCCGGGCCCTCCGCGACTCCTGCGAGCCGCTTGAGGAACAGGTCCTGGCCGTGTCCTTCCAGCCCCGCGATTCCGACGAGCTCGCCGGCGCGCAGGGTCAGATCGATCGGGTCGGCGTGGGCGGTGAGCCGGACCCCCTCCACCCGGAGCGTGGCGTCGCCGAGGGGGCGATCGTGGGTGATCCGTTCCAGCACTCCGCTGGTGCCGGTCATATCCGCGATGAGACGCTCCACCGACAGCGAATCGCGATCGACGGTCGAGACCGTCCGGCCCGAGCGCAGCACCGAGACCCGGTCGGAGATCTCCTGGACCTCGTCCATGCGGTGCGAGATGAACAGGACGCTCACGCCGTGGGAGGTGAGCCGACGGATCTCCGCGAAGAGCCGGTCACGGGTCTGCACATCCAGCGCCGCGGTCGATTCATCGAGGACGAGGATCCCCGGCTCACGGACGAGCGCCCGCACGATGCACACCGCCTGTCGCTCGGACAGCGACAGGTCGCCGGCCGGCGCGTCCAGGTCGATGCCGTCGATGAGGCGGCCGAGCGTCTCCGCGGCGAGGGAGCGCTGCGCGGCGCGGCCGAGACGGCGCGAGAAGACCCCGTCGGTCCCGAGCCAGATGTTGTCGAGGACCGATTGGCTCGTCGCCGTCAGCACCTCCTGGAAGACGACGGCGATGCCGCGGCCGTTCGCCTGCCGCGGGTTGCGCAGGGTGAGCGCCTGACCGTCCAGCGTGAGGGATCCCGTATCGGGGCTGTGGACGCCGCCGATGATCTTGACGAGCGTGGACTTGCCCGAGCCGTTCTCGCCGAGAAGAGTGTGGACCTCGCCCGGGTGCAGGTCGAGTTCGGCATCCACGAGTGCGCGCGTCGCGCCGAAGCGTTTGCTTATCCCGCTGAGCCGCAGCCCGTCATCGGCACCAGACATCCCGTACTCCTCATCGAGTTCCCACCGCGTCGCGGCCCTGATCAGATACTAGACGAACCGTATCGAATGTGTCTATCCTGAATTGGCGCAACGGATGCGCCCACTCAAAGAGGAGATGCACACATGCTGAAGCCCACACGCGTGGCTCGGATGGGAACCGTCGCCACAGCCCTCGCCACCATCGGAGTCCTTGCGCTCGCCGGATGTTCGTCGTCATCGACCGGAACGCCCACCGAATCCGCCACGACTCCTGCCGCAGAGGGCTGCGGCTCGATCCCCCAGCTCGGAGCCAACGACCCGAACGGCCTGCTCGACGGCCTGAGCGCCGAGCTGCAGGATGGCTACAACGCCTACGACATCGAGATCCAGGAGTCCGCCTGGGCGGACTGGAAGTCCGACAAGACCGAGGGCTTCACCGCCGCAATCGTCGGGCAGGCTCCCGCCGCCCCGTACATCGCCACCTTCCAGGCGCAGCTGCTCGAGTCGCTCGAGGCGCAGGATGTCGAGGTCGTCGCCAACCTCGCTCCCAACGACCCTACCGACGTCCCCGGCCAGATCCAGATGTTCAACCAGGCGCTGTCGCTCAAGCCCGACATCATCTTCCTGAACCCGGCCGCCCCCGAGGCGGCGGTGGACCTCGTGAAGCAGGCATATGACGCCGGCATCCCGGTCATCTCGACCGTGGTGCCCCTGGACAGCCCCTACGCGATCAGCCTGGCGAACAACTCGAACCTGCAGGCGATGGAGACCGCGGCCGGCATCCTCGGCGCGATCGGCGGAAAGGGCACCATCCTCCAGGTCGACGGCGTTCCCGGCATCCCGCCGCAGCTGTTCTGGGAGGACGGCATCGCCAACGCACTCGAACTGTGCCCCGACGTCTCGATCGCCGGCCAGGTGCAGGGCTTCTTCCAGCCTCCGGCCGCGCAGCAGGCCGTCGTCCAGTACCTCGCGACGAACCCCGCGGGCGTGGATGCCGTCTTCCAGGCCGGCTCGATGGGTTGGGCGATCCGCGACGCGTTCCAGCAGGCCGGACTGCCGGTGCCGCCGATTCAGGACATCAACGCGTCGCAGGGCATGGCCGCGTACGCTGCCGCGACCCCCGACTACGCGTACTTCGGCACGGCGACTCCCCCGATCCCCGCCGCGCAGGTGGCCGCGCAGATCGGACTGAAGGTGCTCGCCGGCGCAGGACCCAAGGTGAACCAGGTCGTGTGGGGTCCGTACGTGGTCGATCAGAGCAACATCGCGGACGTCGTCGACCCGTCCTGGTCGGAGTCGGACGGAACCGACCTGACCGTAGACGGCGTCTACCTCACGGATGACCAGGTCGCCGAGTTCTTCAACAACCCGGAACTCGGCCCGCAGACAGCCGAGTAGAGCGAGGGGTGGGCGGCGCTGACCGCCCACCCATTCTCCTTACCCAATGCGATACAATACGTAGCGTATCGCTTGCATGATCTGAGGAAGGATCACCATGAAGCTCGGACGCATCACCGTCGAATCCCCCGACGGGCCCGAGGTCCGCGTCGTCGCCGCGGAGCCCGAGAACGGCCGCGTGGTCGATCTCAAGCGCGCGTATGCGCTCGCGCTGCAGCGCACCGGCGCCACGACCGACGGAGCACGACACCTCGCCCACGCGATCTTCCGCGACCTGACGCAGGGCATCTCGACCGGCGACTTCTTCCTCGAGGCTGCGCATCACGCGCTGACTGCGGCGGACGACGCATCGCTCGCCCTCGCCGACGCCTCCTTCGTCGCCGCGATCAAGCCCCCGGTCCTTCGCGACAGCCTGACCTTCAACGGGCACATCAAGAACTTCTTCGGCAACGTGATGAAGTCCAAGCCCACGCGGGCCGTCTACGAGCGGCCCGGGTTCTTCAAGGGGTCCACGGCCACGCTCTACGGCACGAACGAGACGATCCCCTACCCGAGCATCACCGAGCAGCTCGACTACGAGCTTGAGATCGGGTACGTCATCGGGCGCGCCGGGCGCAACATCACCCCCGAGAACGCCTTCGAGCACGTCTTCGGCATCACGATCTTCAACGACTTCAGCCTGCGCGACGTTCAGGTGCTCGAAAGCCCCATCGGAATGGGCGCGCAGCACTCGAAGGACTTCGCCTACGGGATAGGCCCCTGGATCGTGACGATGGATGAGATCCCCTCGATCATCGGCCTGAGGGGGCAGGTCCGGGTGAACGGCGAAGTCTGGTCGGACACGAAGGTCGAGGACTTCATCTGGACGCCGGAGGAGACCGTGTCATACGTGTCTCAGCTGGACGGCTTGCAGCCGGGCGACCTGATCGGGTCCGGGACGATGGCGTTCGGCGCCGGCGCGGAGTTGCGCCGCTTCCTCCAGCCGGGAGACGTCCTCGAACTCGAACTGGAACGGGTCGGGGTTCTGCGCTCCCCGATCGCCGCGGAGAAGGAGACCCCGACATGGTGGCCCACTCCCCAGCCGTACCCGTTCGAGGAGGCGTGACCGTGGCGGAGGCTCCTCGCGTGCGGCGCGTGGTCACCGGCCACGACGATCGCGGCCACGCCGTGATCCTGATCGACGACATCGCCCCCAACTCATTCACCTCGGATGTGATCCCTGGTTTCGGCGCTGCCGTTCCGTGGCTGAGCGGCCACCCCGTCGATCATGTCTCCGACGGCGATCCGGTCGGCGAGGGCTCACCGATCCCCAACTTCCCGCGCGTCGGTGAGACCGTCTTCCGCATCGCCGAGTTCCCGCCGGATGCCGCCTACCCGAGCGATGCACAGGACCGCATCTTCGACGAGATCGACGGAAAGGCGGAGGCCGCCGAGGGAGCGAAGCACTCGAACGGACGGCACTTCTGGTTCCACCGCACCGACTCGCTCGACTACGCGATCGTCCTGGAGGGTGAGATCACGCTCCTCGTCGATGACGGCGAAGCGACCCTCCGGGCGGGCGACGTCGCGATCCAGCGCGCGACGAGCCATGCCTGGTCGAATCGCACCGACCGCATCGCGCGTGTGGCGTTCGTGCTCATCGGCACCGAGCCCGTGTCGGCAGACGAGATCGCCTCGCGGCGCCGCGGTATCCCGGCGGAATCGAAGCGACTGTGATCGTCGATGCGGAAGCCGCCGTCGGCGAGGTCATCTGGCGCCTCGATCCGGCACTGCGGACGCAGACGAACATCGCGCGCTTCACGGGAGCCCTCGGCGACCGCGGCATCGAGCTCGGAGACCGTTACGAAGATCTGTGGCGATGGTCGGTGGACGAGCCCAAACGATTCTGGTCGGAGTGGGCGGATTTCGCCGGCGTGAAGATGGGCGGGACCGCCGGCCCCGTGCGCAGCGACGACGCGATGCCCGACACGCGCTGGTTCGCCGGAAGACAGCTTAACTACGCGCGCGAGCTGCTCGCCGCGCACGAAGGAACCGCCATCGTTGCGCTGACCGAGAGCGGCGAGCGCTCTGAGGTCACGTTCGCCGAGCTGCGAGACGATGTCGCGGCATTCGCCGCTCATCTGCGAGCCCACGGGGTCGGCGCGGGCGACCGGGTCGTCGGAATCCTGCCGAACATCCCCGAAGCCGTCATCGCCCTGCTGGCGACCGCCTCGATCGGCGCGGTGTGGTCGGTATGCGCACCCGAGTTCGGCCCGGGAGCCATCGTCTCGCGCTTCGCGCAGCTCGAGCCCGTTGTACTGATCGCCGTGCCCGGCTACGAGCTGGGCGGCACCGACAGGCACCGCGAGACGGAGCTGACCGAGGTGCTGACTGGGCTCCCATCGGTCGAGCACGTCGTATGGGTGACCGGCCACACGAGCGCGAGACCCATCGACTCGGTCCCGGACTCCTGCGACTGGGCGGATGCAGTGCGCGTCGTCGCCGAGCCCGACTTCGCCGACGTCGACTTCGACCACCCGCTATGGGTGCTGTTCTCTTCAGGCACGACCGGCATCCCGAAAGGGATCGTGCACGGTCACGGCGGGGCACTGCTGGAGCAGCTGAAGCTCTGCAGCATCCACGACGACATCCGACCGGGCGATCGCGTCCTCACGATCGCGTCCACCAGCTGGGTCGTCTGGAACGGCCTGGTCGCGGCTTTGGGCGTCGGGTCGACCATCGTCCTGCTGGACGGCAACCCCACCTACCCCGACCTGGACCGTGTCTGGCAGGTTGCGGCCGACGAGAAGGTCAGCGTGCTCGGCGTAGGGGCGGGCTTCGTGCATGCGTGCGCGAAGTCCGGCCTCGAGCCCGCCCGCGAACACGACCTGTCCGATCTCCGCGTGATCACGGTCACGGGCTCGTCGCTGTCCGCTGACGGGTACCGGTGGGTCTATCGTGCGGTCGGGGATGTCTGGCTCACGTCGCAGAGCGGTGGAACGGACATCGCCTCGATTTTCGTCGGCGGGGTCCCGACACTCCCGGTTCGCGTGGGGTACATCCAGGCTCCGGCGCTCGGCGTGCGCGTCGAGTCATGGGGCGCCGACGGTGAGCCGGCGCCCGGACGTGGCGAGCTTGTCGTGACGGCGCCCCTCCCGTCGATGCCCCTGAGATTCTGGGGCGATCCCGAAAACCTCAGGTACCGCGAGAGCTACTTCTCGACTTTCCCCGGGGTGTGGCGGCACGGCGACTTCATCGAGTTCTCACCGCAGGGCATCGTGATTCACGGACGGTCGGATTCGACGCTGAACCGCAACGGCATCCGTCTCGGATCCGCCGACATCTACGCGGCGGTCGAGGGACTCCCGCAGATCGCCGAGGCGATGATCGTCGGGGCGGAGCGGGGCACCGAGTACTACATGCCGCTGTTCGTCGCGCTCGCTCCCGGGGCGGATGCCGACGATGCCCGGGCTGCCGTTCGCGCGGCGATCCGATCGAATCTGTCACCTCGCTATCTGCCTGACGACATCGTTGTCATGCCTGGGATCCCTCATACGAAGACCGGGAAGAAGCTCGAGGTGCCTGTAAAGCGCATGCTCCAGGGCAGTCCACTCGAGGATGTGGTAGACCGGGGCGCTGTCGACGATCCCGCGCTCCTGGATCGCTATGCGGCCTTCGCTCGCGAGAAGGCCGCCGCCCCTGGAACGGATCGATAGGCGGCGCGCCTCGATGAACGTTTCGTATCGAACGAACAGGATCTAGGGTCGACTCGTGGCGATTCGCAGCGAACAGAGCCGGCAATCCATCCTCCAGGCGACGATGAAGCTCCTCGACGAGCGCGGACCGGATTCGATGTCGGTGCAGCAGCTGTCGATCGAGCGCATCGCGCGCGAGGCCGGCGTGAGCAAAACCACGATCTACCGATGGTGGCCCAGCAAGGCCGCCGTGATCATCGACACATTCCTGGAGAACCACATTCTCCACACGACCCTGAGAGATGATCTGCCTCCCGTGGACGCGCTCCGCGAGCACGTTATCTCGCTCGCGAAAGTGTACTCGGGGCACGAGGGTCGCCTCATGGCACAGCTGATCGCGGAGAGCCAGTACGACCCCACGACCCTTGAGGCGTTCAAGACACTGTTCTGGCGCCCGCGCCGCGAGGTGGTCAACCGGGTGATCGAACGAGCCATCGCCGAAGGATCCATTCGCGACGGCTTTTCGCCGGACGAGCTCGCCGAGCGGATCTACGCGCCCATCTACTTCCAACTGCTGTTCCGCGAAGGCAGCTTCGACGCCAAGAGCATCGCGGCGGGATTCGAACTCGCGCTCCACGGGATCGCCCGTCCCAGCGCCTGAACGACTGCTGCACCCGATCCTCGCGCGCCGCACTTCGCAAGTGGGCGCGGTTGACGTCCTCCACAGCGACGAGCACTTCGCCTTCCATGCTGGCTCTGGGGCTGTGGGTGTCTCAAGCTCGAGGACGATGTCTCCGCGACATCCTCCATCTTCAAGAGCGGAGAATGAGCTCGCGAAGTCGACGCGTCCGCAACATCACGCGCCCGATGTTGCCGCTGACACCGTTGCGCAGGCCCGCGGGAAGCATCCAAGCCTCCATCGCTACCGGGAACGTTACTCACCTGTGGGCCGGGCCACGAAGTCAGACGCGAGCCGCGGCCCGAGCGCGGCACGGTCACTGGAGGAGCTGCGGGAGCGGCTCGCCGTGACACGCACGCAGGAGTATGCGCTCCAAGACGAGGAGGTCGCGCGAGCCTGCGGTCGGTGTCCGTGCCGTGTTCGGCCGCGACGCGACGGCGGTATCCGCGATCAACATCGCCGTGGCGACCTCCCCGCCACGACGTCGCCTCTCTAGAGGGCCCGCTGTTGGAGCTGCTGCACGCCGCCGCGGCCGAGACCTCGCTCCGACTTGGTGCGGCGTGACGCACGCTCGCACCATCTGGTCGATGCGGTAGATGAGCGTCTCGCCGACGACTTCGACCAGCTCGGTATCTCACCCGCGTGCCACTACTGCCGAGCGGGACGCGCCGACCCCTTGAACGAGATGGAACCAAGAATCTCGATGCGAATGAAGGCGGCTGGCGCCGATCCCCAGTGGGTGGTCGAGGTGCTCAAAGCGAACCCCGGAATCCGCGACGACTACTCACCCGACGAACTCGCAGAGCGAATCTACGCGCCCATCTACTTCCAACTGCCGTTTCGCGACGGCAGCTTCGATGCCGACTCCGTCGCGTCGGGCTTCGATCTAGCGGTCCATGGCACTACCCGCCCGAGCGTGTGATCGGCTCCGGACGGCACGCCCATCAATTCCGACGATAGGGCTCGAATTGAACTCCGCTCATCGCTGACTTCCCCCTCTGCGCTCATCCCCGTGATCGAACCGGAAGGATGAGCAGGTCCGACCCGACTGTCAGCTTTCCGGAGAAGCCCTTGGACGCCGGCTTCCACACTCGGTCGGCAGACGTGCTCGGCACGAGGTGCGACAGGACGAGATTCTTGACTCCTGCGGGTTGCGCGACCTGAGCGCCCACCTGCGCGATCGTCGTGTGGGCCTCAAGCAGGTGCTGCCGCACCGGACCTGCCTGCTCCGGGGGCAGAGGGGAAACGACCTGATCCACCCAGGCCGGGTCGATCACTTCGTGAACGAGATAATCTGCCCCCCGCGCCAGATCGATGAGGTTCTGACTCACGGTCGTGTCACCCGAGACGACGACCGAGCCATCCGGGGTGTCGAAGCGGTACGCGAAGGCCGGTGCCGTCGGATGGTGGTCGACGAGGGTCGCCGTTATCGTGACGTCCCCGTCGACCCACACATCGATGGGCGCAGCCAGTCGCGGCGGGACACCCTGCGGATCCACATCCCACACGCCAGCGAGGTCGATATCTTCCACCCTGAACAGGCTCGACGGGGCACGGAAGTTGCTGTCCCGCGCGCGATCGTTCAGATCCTGGGCGAACGCCTCGTCGAGACGGCGCGTGAGTCCCGCAATGCCGGGCGTTGGGGAATCCGGAGCAACGACCGCCGGAGCAGGACGACTCGGTGGGAACACTCGCGGGAGCGTCCCGCGATCCCCCGGCCCGAACACGCGAATCGGGTCCGGGTCGGTGCGCCCGAAGGTGTTCGTGTGGACGGTCGTGTACATCGTCGGCCAGTCCGCGGTGTGATCCGAGTGCAGGTGCGTGAAGAAGACCCCCCGCACCAGGTTGAGCGTCCCGCTCTCGGGACCGAGTCCACTCTCCGACAGCCTCCGCAGCGAACCGACCCCGAGATCGACGATGTAGACCCGGCCGTCGTAGACGATCGCCGTCGACACGCCGGCACGATTACCGCCGCCACCCCAGTTCGGCCCGCCCGCCGTGCCAAGCAAGACCAGACGGGTCCGCGATCCGTGCGATCGGTCGACCACCGTCGCCGACCGGGTCATCGCATTCGCCGCCGCGGGCGACGCCACCGATACGACCGCAGTAGCCGCACCGATCCCGATCGTGCGCAACACCGAGCGCCGCGTCGGGTGGATTGCCTGGCCGTGCTGTCCGACGTCATCACACATCTTCGTGTCCTCTCTCAGTGGGCTAGACGGAGGTGATCAGCATCGACTCACTCCACATCCGATACTAACCGTATCGTTTAGAACACCCCATCGCCAACAAGAGATGCGTACGACATACCGAACCGGTAGCAAGCTCGTTTCTAGAGCAAATGCTTAAGACCGTCGCGGGAAACCATTCGATGGATGCCGCGAACGCCGTCCGTCGGGTCGATGCAGATGCGCGGCCGGTGCCCGACCCGGTCGAGACGTCAACCACCAGCCCGGCACCGCGTCCTTCTCGGCGCTGAAGCCGGCACACGCAGTGCTACGATCAGCCACGCAACGGCCCGCGATCCCGCTCGCGCCGACCAGTCCGAACCATCTGTCGGCGGCGGGTGAATCCTGGTCACCTTCGCCGCCGTGCGTTACCGTCCAGTATTCGAGCGCCGCCGACACCATCCGGCGCGAGCACACTTCGCGGAGCGCCAGGCACGCGTACACGCGCGGTTCTCGCGCTTCTCGAGGTGGTCCTCCGACTGATCGCCACGCCCGAGGGAGAGCCGTCCGGCAGCGATCGCCGTCAGGACGGCCGCGATCACAGGTAGGCGTTGGACTCGCCCGAAATCGCACGCGCATCCCGGTCGGCTCGGGGTGAGGGCGGTCAGCGACTGACGTTAGGGCAGATGTAGACCCACCCGCGCGTGACGGCTTCAACCACCGCTCCGACCCGCGACCTCACGCCTGCAGGTCGGTGCCGCGCGAGGGCGAAAGCTGCTCGAGGATCCGGGCCGTCTCCGGGTTCGCCTGCCTCTTCCGCTCAATGTAGTGCGCCCGCGTGATGGCGGCGTCGGAGTGACCGAGCACCTCCGCGGCGGTCTGGTCGTCCGCCTCCTGGCTGATCAGCGTGGCGACGGTCCTGCGGAACGAATGCGGCTTGATGCCGCGTCCAGCAAGCTCCGCTTCCTCGAGCACCTGCCGGAAGATCCTCCGCGCGTTGTACGGCGTGACGGGGGTGCCACGCTTCGTGAAGAACAACAGGTGCTCCGCATCGCTGTCATCGATGAGCGCAAGACGATGCCGAATGACTTCGGCGGCGAACTGTGGGATCGCGACGACGCGGTCGGACTTGTGCGACTTGGGCCATCCCTGCCGCAGGACTCCCCTCCCCTTCCGCACGACCACGGTTCCCCGGATGTGAATGGTCGGTGGGCTCACCGTCATGTCGACGTCGCACCTGCGGAGCGCGAGCGCTTCGCCGATGCGCGCCGAACTCCCGAGCATGACCTCGATGATCTCGCGCAGTTGGCCATCCGGCTTCGGTCCGGGAACCCCCGGTTCGGTGCGCCACTCACGTGCCGCCCTGCGGATCCGCGTGATCTCGTCCATGGTGAGTGCCTTCGGCATCGGCGTCGCTTTGGGCAGTGGAGAGCAGCCGGTGACCGGGTTGTGGCGGATCGCGTCGTGCCGCATCGCGAACTTCATGATCAGGTTCAGCAGCACACGCGACAACCTCGCCTTCGAATGCGATGCGGACAGCTGCGCCTTCAGGAAGCGGTCGATCCGCGCCGTCGTCATCTCCCGGAGGATCATGTGTTCCCATGCCGGCATGAGAAGGGTGCGCACCTCCGTGGCGTACTGCTCTTTCGTGCCGTCGGACAGGCGCGGGTCGTGCTCGACATCCTCGAGCCACAGTGCGGCAAGCTTCGGGAAGGGAGTGTCGGCCGTCACCGCCTGTCCGGTATCCGAGATGCGATCGCGCTCGGTGAGCTTCACACGGAGCGCGGCGATAGCCTTCGCCTTCGTCGCGGCCGACGCCGTCACCGGGCGCAGCCGACCATCCCAGTCACGGAACCGGCAGATCGCCTGCACGGCACCGGATGGCAGCTTCATCGTGCGGATCGCACCGAACGTTCCGATCTCGGTGCGCGGCCTACCGGGCATTCTCAGCACTCCCCCGCATCGGATCAGACCGCGATTCGAGCCACGCCCGGATCTCGGGAACGCAGTAGCGCAGCTCCTTGCCCACGCGGAATCCCCGCGGCCCCTCTCCCGTCCGGCGCAGGTCGTAGATCACTTGCGTCTTGACGCCGAGATACTCCGCGAGCTCGCTCGTCGTGAGCACCTCGTCCAACCCGACTGCGACGTAGTCCTTCATGCCACTGAGGTGCACCAGACGTGCCAAAGCCAACCCAGACGACTCGATCCACGTGCGCGACGCGCGCGTCAGAACGCTGTCGCGAACGCGAATGTGGCGAATAAATGACCAATCGGCCAATTTCCCCTCCTCGGATGAGAGGGAGGAAATACCAGATGATCAGGTGAGATGTGGAGCCACCTAAGGGAATCGAACCCTTGACCTATTCATTACGAGTGAATCGCTCTGCCGTCTGAGCTAAGGTGGCGCGCTTCGCTTGCGCGTTGCACGATCATCAATCCTACAGGGTCAAATGAGTGCTCGCGAACCACCGAGCATCCTTACTCGCAGCGCAGGCCGTCCTCGGGCGCTGCACCTTCGAGCAAGTAGGCTTCGACCGCGTCGTCGACGCAGCTATTGCCCTTGTTGTAGCCCGAGTGTCCCTCGCCGACACGCGTGACCAGCACGCCCGACGACAGTTGCTCGGCGAGCGACACCGACCACTCGTACGGGGTCGCCGGATCGTTCGTCGTACCCACCACGACAATCGGGGCGGCGCCCTCGGCGGTGATGCGCTCCCGCACGCCCGACGGCTCGTACGGCCACACACTGCATCCGTCCGGCCCGCTCCAGTAGGGGGCGACCGTCGGGGCTTCAGCTGCGAGCAACTCTTCCGCGGCGGCTTCCTGCTCGGGCGTCGAGTCATCGGGGTAGTCCAGGCAGTTGTATGCCGTGAACGCCTCCGTCTGGTTGTCGAGATACTCGCCGTCGGAGCGGTTGTAGTAGAAGTCCGCCAGGCTAAATGCCAGCGCCGGGTCCCCCTGCATGACATCCGTCAGCGCGGCGGTGAGATAGCCCCAGCTCTCTTGGGAGTAAAGCGCAGCCACGATCGCCGTCAGGAGCGAATCCGCACCGAGCATGCGTCCATCCGGCGCCTGCTGCGGAGTGCGGTCCACGGAAGCAAGCAGCGTACCGAGGTCCGCCATGCCTTGATCGACGCTTCCCCGGAACGGACACTCGTCGCTTCCCAGGCAATCCGCCATGTACGCCCGCAGCGCCGATTCGAAACCGAGGCCTTGCGTGGTGCCGACATCGAGCCCCGACACGGACGGGTCGATTGCGGCATCGAGCACCATACGCCCGACATTCTCGGGGTACAGCTTCGCGTAGGTCGCGCCCAAGAATGTGCCGTACGAGTAGCCCAGGTAGTACAGCTCGTTGTCGCCCAGCACGGCACGAATGAGATCCATGTCACGCGCCGACTGCTCGGTGGTGATGTACGGCAGAATGCCACCGCTGTTCTCTTCACACGCCGCAGCGAACTCGGCTGCCCCCTCGAGCAGTTCGTCCGACCAGGCATCCGATCCCCGAGGGTTGTCGGGAATGTCGAACAGGTACGCATCCATGTCGGCGGCATCGGTGAAGCACTCGACGGCAGTAGAGTCGCCGACCCCGCGCGGGTCGAACCCGATGACATCGAATTGCGCGCGCACGGCGTCGCCGGCGGCGTGCGTGACCGAGTCGCGAATGTACCCGACGCCGCTGGCTCCGGGGCCGCCGGGGTTCGTCAACAATGAACCGATCGCGGTGCCGCTTTCGGCCCGGCTGCGCACCATGGCGAGCTCGATCTCCCCTTCGCCGGGGTTATCCCAGTCCAGCGGTGCCGTGAGGGTGGTGCACTCCATCTGGCTCGCAGCCGGCTCGCACGGCCCCCATGACAGCGTCTGCGAGTAGAACGGCAACAGGTCGGCCGAGACGCCGTCGGTCACCGGGGCAGCCGACGCCGTCGACCGAGGTTGCTCGGCGGGGATCTGCGAGGACAGGCATCCGGAGAGTGCGAAGGATGCCGCGGCCAACGCGGCGACGACGCCGAGCATTCGGCGCGTGCGGCCAGAGGTGTGGATCACGGGGTCCTTCCGTTAGCGACGGTGATGAGCATGCTTTCCAGTGCCAGCAGCGGTGCAGCGTTCTGCTCGATGTTGGCGCGGGTCTCACCGATGCGGTCGACCACGGTGAGGGTGCGCTCGGGTGGCCACACTGCGCCGCACGCGCGCAGATCGGCATCAAGTTCACGATTGATCAGCGCCGCGTCGTTGCCGAACTGAATCATCAACACATCGCGGAAGAGGGATTCGAGGTCAGTCAGCACACGATCGATACCGTCGCGCAGGCTACGTGTGGCACGCCGTTTCTGCTCGTCTTCGAGCGCCGAGACCTGCGAACGCACCGCGGGCGGAACCGCCTGTCCCTCGGCGACGCCGAGGGTTCGCAGCAGGGCCGCCCGCTCAGACTCATCACGCTCAGCCGTCAGCGCCTTCGCGTCGTCGGTCGCCGCCGCCACCACCTGTCCAGCTACCTCGACGGCATCGCTGACCCCGCGCACACGCAACACGGCGCGCATGAGTTCGTCGCGACGCGCGCGTGACGCGTCGTCGGTGGCGAGGCGCTGAGCCATGCCGATGTGGCGCTGCGCGTGCCGGGCAGACTGCTCGGCGATGTCGTATGAGACCCCCGCGCGTTCGACAATCAGCCGCGCAACGTCGTCGACGTCGGGTTCGCGCAGGCGCAGGGTACGCACACGCGAGCGGATCGTCGGCAGCAGGTCGGCGTCACTGGGCGCACACAGCACCCATACGGTGCGCTCAGGTGGTTCTTCGAGTGCCTTCAGCAGAACGTTCGAGGTCCGTTCCGACATTCGGTCGGCGTCTTCCATCACGATGACGCGATACCGTCCGACGGACGGCGCGAAGTACGACCGCTCGACCAGCGCACGCGCGTGCTTGATGGTGATGATGACGCCCTCGGTGCGCAGAGCAGTGAGGTCCGGGTGGGTACCGGCAAGCACTTGACGCATCGCCGCGGTGTCTCCGGGTTCGGCGATTAATGCGGCTGCAAACGCGTGGGCAAGAGTCGAGCGCCCTGACCCTGGGGGGCCTGTGATGAGCCACGCATGCGTCAACGCTGCGGGGTCGGATGCTGCGCCCTGCAGCGCGCGGACCGCGGCATCCTGCCCCCAGACCTCACCCCACGGCAACGCGTTGAGGTCGGCCATGGCCGATGCCGTGGCATCCATGCGAACAGCCTAATGCGGGGCGCGGACACCACCGAGACGTGCCATTACACGCTCGCGCACCGCTTCAGCGATATCGGCCGCCGGACGCGACGCATCGACGACGAGAAATCTGCCCGGTTCCGCCTCTGCCAACGAGAGGAAGGCCGCACGGACGCGCGCATGGAAGTCCGCTTTCTCGGCTTCGAGTCGGTCGAACGGCTTGTCGTCGGCATCCAGCCGTGCTCGCGCGTCGGCCGGCTCGAGATCGAGCAGCACGGTGACATCGGGGAGCGCACCTTCGCTCGCCCACAGAGAGAGATCGCGAATCTCTGTGGCATCCAGTACCCGCCCCGCACCTTGGTAGGCCACCGACGAATCGAGATAGCGGTCCTGGATCACGACCTCGCCGCGCGCCAGCGCGGGACGCACGAGCGTGGCGATGTGGTGCGCGCGATCTGCGGCGTAGAGCAGAGCCTCGGCGCGAGGGGCGACGTCGCCGCGATGATGCAAGACGATGTCGCGAATCAGCGTGCCGACCTCGGTGCCGCCGGGCTCACGCGTCCGCACGACGGTGTGTCCGCACCCGGAGAGCCACTCTTCCAGCAGCGTGGCCTGCGTCGTCTTGCCGACGCCGTCGCCGCCTTCGAACGTGATCCAGAGACCGGCGGTGCTGCGGTCCGCGTCGTCGGCCCGCTCGGTCACTTCTTCGCCGCGGCCTTCTTCGCTGGCGCCTTTCGCGTCGTGCGCTTCGGTGCAGGCCCCTTCGCGCGCTTGTCGGCGAGCATCTGGACGGCGATCTCGTACGTGATGTCGTCCGGAGTCTGACCACGCGGGATCGTGACGTTCGTCACCCCGTCGGTGACATAGGGGCCGAATCGTCCGTCCTTCACCTTGATGGGCTTCTCGCTCACCGGGTCGGCCTCGAACTCCTTCAGCGCACTCGCTGCTGCCCGCGCACCATACTTCGGCTGCGCGTAGACGGCCAGCGCCTCTTCGAGCGTGATGTCGAAAAGCTGCTGTTCACTCTGCAGCGTGCGCGAATCGGTGCCCTTCTTCAGATACGGCCCATAGCGACCGTTCTGCGCGGTGATAGGCACTTCGGTCTCGGGGTCGACCCCGACTGTGCGCGGCAGAGAAAGCAAACGAAGAGCGGTGTCAAGGTCGATGGTGTCGACCGACATGGACTTGAACAGCGACGCCGTCCGCGGCTTGGGCGCCGCCGGCTTCTTCGCGCCCCGCTTGGGCTTTTCCTCCGGGGCGAGTTCTGCCGCGATGACCTCACCGGTCACTGGGTCGACGGCCTCCTCCTCGGGGGGATCCACTTCCTGCACGTACGGCCCGAATCGGCCGTCCTTGACGACGATCAGCTTGCCATTTTCGGGGTTCTCCCCGAGAACCCGGTCCCCTGCCACGGGAGCGTCGATCAGCTCCTGCGCGCGAGCGGGCGTGAGCTCGTCCGGGGCCAGGTCGTCGGGAATGTTGATGCGCCGCGGCTCGGCGTCCGGATTCTCGGAGTCGAGGACCTCGAGATACGGGCCGTACTTGCCGAAGCGCAGCGTCGCCACGTCGCCGATCGGGGTCGAGTTGAGGGCGCGGGCGTCGATCTCGCCGAGGTTGTCGACGATGTTCCGCAGCCCCACATGGCCATCCGAGCCGAAGTAGAACTCCTTCAGCCAGTCTTCGCGCTTCTGCTCACCTCGTGCGATGGCGTCAAGGTCGTCCTCGAGCGCGGCGGTGAAGTCGTAGTCGACCAGGTCGGCGAAGTGCTGCTCAAGCAGGCGGATCACGCTGAACGCGAGCCAACTCGGAATCAGCGCCTGCCCACGCTTGGTGACATAGCCGCGGTTGATGATCACGTCGATGATGCTCGCGAAGGTCGAGGGGCGCCCGATGCCCTTCTCTTCGAGCGCCTTCACCAGGCTCGCTTCGGTGTAGCGGGGCTTAGGGCTGGTCTCGTGCCCCTTGGGCTCGACGTCCCGCAGGGCCAAGGTGTCGCCGACGCTCAACTGCGGCAGTGACTGGTCTGCGTTCTTGTCGTCGTCACCACGCTTCTCGTCCCGGCCCTCTTCGTAGGCCTCCAAGAACCCTTTGAACGTGTAGACGGTTCCGGATGCCGTGAACTCGGCGCGCTTACCCGCGGCATCGACCTGCACCGTGACGGTGGTGGTCTCGTATTTCGCGTCCGACATCTGGCTCGCCATGGTGCGCTTCCAGATCAGGTCGTACAGGCGCTGCTCATCGCGGTCGAGCTCGCTGGACACGCTCGACGGTGTCCGGAATGTGTCGCCAGACGGGCGAATCGCTTCGTGTGCTTCCTGCGCGTTCTTGGAGTTGTTGCGGTACGAACGCGGGTTCGCGGGCACAGCCTTGTCGCCGTACATGGCAACCGCCTGCGCGCGGGCAGCTTCGACGGCCTGCTTCGACAGGGCGGTCGAGTCCGTTCGCATATAGGTGATGAAGCCCTTTTCGTAGAGTCGCTGGGCGACGCTCATCGCGTGCTTGGCGCTCATCGACAGCTTGCGGCCCGCCTCTTGCTGCAGGGTCGAGGTGGTGAAGGGAGGCTTCGGACTGCGCGTACCGGGCTTGGCCTCGATGTTCGCGACAGAGCCTTCGCCGGTCTTCTCGATCGCCTCAGCCAGTTCGCGCGCCTGCGCCTCGGTGAGGACGAGCACAGCCTTCTTCAGCTGACCGTGGTCGTCGAAGTCCGTGCCTCGTGCCAGCGGGGCTCCGTCGACACGAGCAAGGCGGGCCGAGAACGACTCGCTCGCCTTGGCCGCGGTCATGTCGATGTCCCAATACGAGGCCGATACGAAGGCCATACGCTCACGCTCGCGGTCCACGACCAAGCGCGTTGCGGCAGACTGAACCCGACCGGCCGAGGTCCCCTGCTGCACCTTGAACCAGAGAACGGGGCTCACGTCCCATCCGTAGAGACGGTCGAGAATGCGGCGCGTCTCTTGCGCGTCAACCAGTGCGTGGTCGAGCTCACGCGTGTTCTGTACCGCTGCCTGGATCGCGTCTTTGGTGATCTCGTGGAACACCATGCGCTTGACGGGAACCTTGGGCTTGAGGACTTCGAGCAGGTGCCACGCGATGGCTTCGCCTTCGCGGTCTTCATCAGTGGCGAGCAAGAGTTCGTCGGCGCTCTTCATGGCGCGCTTGAGCTCAGTGACGGTCTTCTTGCCGCGATCGCTCTCGACGTAGTAGGGGTCGAAGCCGTTGTCGACATCGATGGAGTATTTGCCGTACGCCTGCTTCTTGTCTGCCGGAATACTCTTCTTATCTGCGAGATCGCGAATGTGACCAACCGAGCTGAGCACCTCGTAGCCATCGCCGAGGTACCCCTGAATCGACTTCATCTTCGTCGGTGACTCGACGATGACGAGCTTCTTGCCTTCTGCCAACGTGGCCGTCCTTCCTTCGTCGCACACCATACACGCCACCACCCAGAGTGCTCGCTGTGAGTCTCCTCACGGCGGTGGTCCTGCTCGAGCGGATGCTGTCACCGGCAGCCCGGTGAACACCGCTGCGACGGTCACCGTGGCGACGAGCGATTCAACCTCACAACCGGCGAGTTCCATTCCCGCCGCTGCGGCAAGCTGCGCCGCGCGTTCACATGGGACTCCAACGATCGCGCCGCTCGCGGCATCGGCGGCGGCGAGCGCCGCGGAATCCGCGACGGCTGCGACGCGCTGCGACTGCACGTGAGCAGCACCCACAACGACGAGTCCCAGCGCCAGAGTAGAGGCCACGGCCACGGCACCTGCCGAAGCGACGGTGCCGGGCATCAGCCTCCCCCGTCGATCGCGCAGCCGGTCGCCGACAGCTCTATCCCGAGCCCGGCATCGAGCGTCGCATGCACGCACACCATGTCATCCGGCCCGCGTTCGACCACGCCTGTCGCCCCGTCAATGGCAGCGATGACGTCGTGGACCCGCTGCGCGCTCTCACCGCGTGCCGCCATTCGCGCCGCGTCGGCCACGGCATCCTGCAACCGCACATGACGCGCGCATGCGCCCAGTGCTCCGACCGTGATGACGATCACGGCAACGATCGCTGGCAACGACACCGCGAACTCGGCGGCGACCGCACCCCGGTCATCGGCCCATCCTCGAACGGGGCGCCGCCGGGAGCGCGCGCCGCCGAGTTCGCGCGCGCTCATGCGACCGTCAGCGCGCGTCGCACCAGATCCGTGAGGATGCCGCGCACCTCATCGCTGCGCATGATCACGACCAGCAGCCCGGCGAAGGCCACTGCGGCCATCGTCGCGATGGCGTACTCAGCGGTCGCCGCACCCGTGTCGTCTTTGCCGAACAGGCGGCGAGCGCGGCGCATCGTCACCGCGGGCACGTGTGAATCGTTCATGGACATTGTTCTCCTGTCATCGGTAGGTCGGGCACGGTTTCGGTGTGGGAGCGAGAGATCAGAAGTTCAACGACATCGTCGACATCACCCCCAGGAGCATCGGCGCGACGCCGAGCAGCAAGAACGCCGGCAAGGTACAGACGCCGAGCGGCAAGAGCAGGCGCGACGACAGACGGGCGGCGCGCATTTTCCCGTCGATGCGAGCGCGGTGACGAGCGAGAGCACCGCCCGCACGAAGCAACTCGCGAGCAGGGACACCCGCGGCCTTCGACAGCCGCAGATAAGCCTCGACGGCCGGATCGATGTCGACATCAGCGGCACCCACGATGGCGCGTGCTCGATCCATTGACACGCCGCCCGTCAGTGCGATCGCCATGAGGTCGGCACCCAGACCCGGCACACGCACATCCGTCCGCGCGCGCGCGACGAGCGCGCCGGTCCAGCGGTGCGCTGCGACGACGAGGACGAGTCCGGCGACGGCACAGACAATTCCTGCCGGCTCGGTCACCAGAATCGTGACGGTGTCGAACCCCAAGGCGGTGCCGAGGCCGATCGCGACCAGCGGCAGCCACCCCATCAATCGCGCGGTCCCCGCGGGCTCCGCCAGCGCCACACGCACGTCATCGGCGGTCTCGCGCCCGTCGCGCAATGCCGATGCCAGCGCGCGAAGACTGGGCGCAAGGGGGGCACCCACTGTCGTCGCCACCTGCCACGCCGCCCCGACGTCCTGCCAGACAGTTTGCTGAGGCGGCATGGCCTCCGATCGCAGGCGCAGCCGGCGGGGCGTCTCCTCCACCGTGGCGAGCTCGCTGATCGCCTGCGCAACCGTCATCCCGTCCGCCACCGAGGCGACAATGCGCCCCGCAGCGGGCTCACCTGTTGCAGCGAGATACTCCCACGCACGAAGCGGCGCGACGCCGGCCTCGAGCAGCACAGCCGTCTGCAGAACAAGATCAGCCTCACTTCCGACAAGAGTGTTGCGGGGAGTCTTCCCTCGCCCGGTCATGTCGGGCACGCGACGTCTTCCATGGCCAGACGCCCCGCCACGGTGACCACGGGGCGCCCGATGCCCGCCAATCGCCGCTTACCGGCCGCGTCACGCTCCACGTGGAGCACGTAACCGATGGCGCTCGCGACCTGTCGCGCCAACGCCAGGTCGTCGAGCCCGGCGAGCGCACCCAACGCCTCGAGGCGAGCTGGAACATCGTGAATGCTGTTGGCGTGTACGGTCCCCGCACCGCCATCGTGTCCGGTGTTCAGCGCGCTCAGGAGCTCTCGCACCTCTTCGCCACGGCATTCCCCGACTACCAGCCGGTCGGGGCGCATCCGCAATGCCTCTTTGAGGAGCCGCGCCAAACCGATAGCCCCGGCACCCTCGAGGTTGGCTTGGCGCGCCTCCAAACGCACGTGGTGAGGATGCTCGAGCGTGAGCTCGGCGACGTCCTCGATTGTCACGATCCGTTCGTTCGGTCCCACGGCGGCGAGCAGTGCCGCGAGCAACGTGGTCTTGCCCGCACCCGCAGCGCCGGTCACCAAGACGTTCTCGCGTGCCCGGATGAATCCTTCCAGCATGGTGCGGGCCGCAGCTGTGACAGTCCCCGCGAGTTCAAGATCGCCGAGAGAAGGCCGCACCATTCTCGGCACCCGCAGCGAGATGGTGGTGCCGTCGACGGCGACGGGCGGCAGCACCGCGTGGACGCGCAGTCCCCCGTCGAGCCTCACGTCCACGGCCGGGCTCGCGTCGTCGATGTGGCGGTCGCCCAGTGCGATCAGCGCGACGGCAAGCTCGCGCACGTGCGATTCCCCGGCCCGCCAGCGCTCCACGCGGCGAGGGCCATCGCCGCGGTCGACGAACAGGCCGGTCGCGCCGTTGATGAAGATGTCGGTTACGGCAGGGTCATCCAAGAACTCGGCGAGCGGTTGCAGCAACGGATGCCGCGGCTGGGCCAGTCGCGTGGCGACCGCCCGCTCGGTCTCGGAAGGTCGCTCGGTCTCGGGAGGTGGCTCGCCCTGCCCTGCGTCTGTGCGACGCGGTGGCGGAACGAAGCGGGCCGTCGGAGCAAAGCAGGTATCCGGAGGCCGGATTAGTGAGTCCGTCGCTCGGGCGTGAGCGTCAGGGCGAAGCGCCACCACGGGAGCGAACGCGGGCGACCCCGCGCCGGCGGCACCGGGACCTGGGCCGGGCTCGGCTGCGCGGCCGGTGGCACGCGGCTGAACGACGAAAGCGGAGGGCATGTCCCGACGCTAGATACCCGCGCGCTGCGCTACCGCACCAGACCTGAACGCCGTGGAGAACCCCCGCAGACCATCGCCTGGGGAGGAGGGGGCACGACACCGAGAAAAAACGGGGGCGGCATCCCATGGGGGGAATGGGATGCCGCCACGCGCAGCGTCACACTTCGGGGGTGATTTGGACGCTGCGATACACGAATCGAAGTTCGGCCGTTGTTGAGCATATGTGACAACAGCGTTGACAGCCAGCGGTTCGGGCGCGAATCCCACTGATATATCGCTCTGAATGCAAAAGTTCGTGGCTACCTACTATCGGAGGTAGTGATCAGTCCACGCCGACTGTACGGTGCTGACAAGCTCGCCGGCACTCCGGCGTCGTGTTCCAGCCCGCAAAGGAGCGTGCTCAGATGAGCAGCCAGATCGACCACCTTCTGAACGAGTCCCGGCGTTTCACCCCGTCGCCCGAGTTCGCCGCGCAGGCGCAGGGCACCGCAGAACTGTACGAACAAGCATCCGCTGACCGCGAAGGGTTCTGGGCTGACAAGGCCCGCGACCTGCACTGGCACACCCCGTTTACGGAGGTCCTCGACTGGTCGAACCCACCATTTGCGAAGTGGTTCGACGACGGCGAGATCAACGTGGCGTACAACTGCCTCGACCGCCACGTCGAAGCCGGCAACGGCGACCGGGTCGCACTGTTGTGGGAAGGCGAGCCCGGCGACGAGCGCCGCGTCACCTATGCAGAGTTGACAGACGAGGTCAAGCGTCTCGCCAATGTGCTGGAAGGTCTCGGGATCGGCGCAGGCGACCGGGTGGCGATCTACATGCCGATGATCCCCGAAGCCATCGCCTCGATGCTCGCCGTTGCGCGCATCGGCGCGATTCACTCTGTGGTCTTCGGTGGCTTCTCGGCCGACAGCCTTCGTGCACGCATTGACGACGCGGGCGCGAAACTCGTCATCACCGCAGACGGCGGCTACCGCAAGGGCAAGGTGTCGCCGCTCAAGCCCGCCGTCGACATGGCACTGGCCGACCGCAACGGCTCAGGTGTTCAAGAGAGCGTCGAGCATGTTCTCGTCGTCAAGCGCGGCGAGAACGAGGTCGACTGGACCGAGGGTCGCGACCTGTGGTGGCACGATGTCGTGCCCGCGGCATCCGCTGATCACGTCGCCCAGCCCTTCCCCGCTGAGAACCCGCTGTTCATCCTGTACACGTCGGGCACGACCGGAAAGCCCAAAGGCATCTTGCACACCTCCGGTGGGTACCTCACGCAGGCGGCCTTCACCAACAAGGTCGTGCATGACATCCACCCCGAGACCGACGTGTATTGGTGCACGGCCGACATCGGCTGGATCACCGGCCACAGCTACGTGACCTACGGACCCCTGGCGAACGGGGCCACCCAGGTCGTGTACGAAGGCACACCCGACGCACCGCACCCGGGACGCTGGTGGGAAGTCGTCGAGAAGTACGGCGTCACCGTGCTCTACACCGCGCCGACCGCGATCCGCTCCTTCATGAAGCTCGGTCGCGCGATCCCGCAGAAGTTCGATCTCTCTTCGCTGCGCCTGCTCGGTTCGGTGGGCGAGCCCATCAACCCGGAAGCCTGGGTCTGGTACCGCGAAGTCATCGGCGCCGGCGACGCGCCGATCGTCGACACCTGGTGGCAGACCGAGACCGGCGCGATCATGATCTCGGCGCTGCCCGGTGTCACCGAGACCAAGCCCGGGAGCGCCCAGGTGCCAGTGCCCGGGATCTCGGTCGACGTCGTCGACGAAGACGGCGCACACGTCGGCAACGGCAACGGCGGACTTCTCGTTATCACCGAACCGTGGCCGAGCATGCTGCGCGGCATCTGGGGCGACCCCGAACGGTTCGTCGAGACGTATTGGGAGAAGTTCCAGAAGCAGAATTTCTACTTCGCCGGTGACGGTGCGCGTCTCGACGACGATGGAGACGTGTGGTTCCTGGGCCGCGTGGACGATGTCATGAACGTGTCAGGTCACCGCCTGTCGACGACCGAGATCGAGTCCGCGCTGGTGGGGCACGAAGCCGTGGCCGAGGCTGCCGTGGTCGGCGCCTCGGACGAGACGACCGGTCAGGCGGTGGTCGCGTTCGTGATCGTCAAACAGTCCTACCTCAACGCACACCCGGTCGAGGGGCTCGGGCAGACGCTGCGTTCTTGGGTGGGCGAGCAGATCGGCCCGATCGCGCGGCCTCGCGACGTGTACATCGTCGGCGAACTGCCGAAGACACGATCCGGCAAGATCATGCGGCGTCTGCTCCGCGACGTCGCCGCGGGCCGTGAGGTCGGCGACACCACGACCCTTGCCGACACCGCGGTGATGAGCATCATCTCGGCACAGGTGAAGTAGACGGCTGCGCCGACAAAGATGGCGGATGCCACGTGGAATCGCTCCACGTGGCATCCGTCATTCATCATGCGTGGGTGAAGATGACCTCTACCTCGACCGGCGAGTCGAGAGGAAGCACCGGGACTCCTACGGCAGAGCGCGCGTGGATGCCAGCATCACCGAAGATCTCGCCAAGAACGTTGCTGGCGCCATTGATCACGCCAGGCTGACCGGTGAACTCGGGCACCGATGCGACGAAGCCAACGACCTTGAGCACGCCCGTGAGGCGGTCGACGTCTCCGACAGCCGCGGCGGCCGCGGCAATGGCGTTCAGAGCGCACTGGCGAGCCAGCGCCTGCGCGTCGGCGGGGGCCACCAAGGCGACTTCGTCACCGACCTTGCCGGTCGCCGCGAGCGCCCCGTCGACCATGGGCAGCTGCCCGGCGGTGAATACCAAGTCGCCGTGAACCTTCGCGGGAATGTAGGCGGCGACGGGGGGAACGACCGTGGGGAGTTGGATGCCGAGCTCGGCCAGCCGCGACGAGATGCTCATCACGCCCCCTCGAACTGCTTGGCTGCTTCGGCCGCTGCGCCCAGGCCCGCGTTGGCCTCGCCGCCGCCCACCGGGCGCTTGAAGTACGCGACCAAGCCACCTTCGGGCCCGGTCACCACCTGGACGAGCTCCCACCCCTGCTTGCCCCAGTTGTTGAGGATGGCGGCGGTGTTGTGAATGAGCAGGGGTGTGGTGAGGTATTCCCACGTCGTCATGGCGACTCCCGTCGAAGGCATGAAAAACAGGTCGGTGATAGCTGGGAATCCCCCCGCGTGGGCATACCCGTCAAGGGATCGCCCAGGGTTCTCCCCTACGATCAAGCCTATGCCTGGAACCAAAAGGACAGCCACTGGCGTGCTCGGCGGATTCGCCGGCGTCGTCGGCTTGAGCGTCGTCGCCGGTATTCTCATCAGCGCGACAGTGACCCCTGCCATCGCGCTGTCCGGCAACGCCGCGTCGAACGCGATCACCATGTTCGACCAGCTGCCCAGCAGCCTCGAGATCGACAAGCTCATGTTGCCGACGACGATCTACGCCAAGGACTCCGAGGGCAACGACAAGGTTCTCACCCAGTTCTACGACCAGAACCGCTCCCCCGTCGATTACGACGAGATCGCACCCGTCATGTACGACGCCGTGCTCTCCAGTGAAGACCCCCGCTACTACTCGCACGGCGGCGTCGACATCATCGGCACCAGCCGAGCCGTGCTGTCCAACATCCGTGGTGGTGCGGAAACACAGGGTGGCTCAACCATCAGCCAGCAGTATGTGAAGAACATCCTGGTGCAGAAGTGTGAAGCCGGCGCCGACGAACAGGCCCGCACCGAGATGACCGCTGAACGCGAGCAGGCCGCCGAAGAAGGCACCGCCGCCGCAGAGGCCGCAAGGGCCGAGGCTGAGGCCGAAGGCAAGAGCGAAGACGAGATCAAGAAGATCGTCTCGGAGTTCACCACCGAGTACATCGCTCCCAACGCCACTGAACTACGTACTCGCAGCGACGAAATCAAAATCAACTGCTGGAGCGAAGCCACCACGGCAGCCGGCAGCGAAGGCATCCAGCGCAAGCTGCAAGAGATGCGCTATGCGATCGCCCTGGAGCAGAAGTACTCCAAGAACGACATCCTGCTCGGCTACTTGAACATCGCCAACTTCGGTGGTCAGACGTACGGCATCGACGCGGCATCCCGCCTGTACTTCGGTATCCCCGCTTCGAAGCTCGATTACGCGCAGGCTGCGACGCTCGCCGGCATGGTGCAGAACCCGAACCTTTACCGCATCGACCTCGAGGGCGGCACGACCACCAACACCGACGGCGAAGGCGTCAACGGCGAAGCAGACGGGTACTCCCTGACGAAGAAGCGTCAGCAGTACGTGCTCGATCGCATGCTCGAAGACGGCAAGATCACGCAAGAGCAGCATGATGAGGCGTACGAAGCGCCCATCGAACCAAAGATCACCACGCCGAAGACCGGTTGCGTAGCCGCCACAGGAGCGGAGTACTTCTGCCAGTACGTGCGCTACGTCATCGAGGCCGACCCTGCGTTCGGAGAGAACGAGGTCGAGCGCCGTGAGATGCTGCGCCGCGGCGGGCTCAATGTCTACACGACGCTGGACTGGGATTTGCAAAAGACCGCACAGGAGAGTGTGTCCAAGTGGACGCCCTCCAAGCTCGAGGGAGCCGACTATGGTGCGACCGCCGTCAGCGTGGAGGCCGACACCGGTCGCATCCTGTCGATGGCGCAGAACACCAAGTTCTCCGAGACGAAGGAAGCGCCGGGCTTCACCTCGATCGTCTACGCCGGCGACAAGACCTTTGGCGGCTCGACCGGGTTCGGCGCGGGTTCGACCCTCAAGCTGTTCACGCTGCTGGACTGGCTCGAGCAGGGCCGCTCGGTCAACGAGGTGCTCAACGGGCGCTTGCGAGTGATCGATCATCTGACGAACAGTTGCGACGGTGACTGGTACAACACCTCGGACACGCTGGTCCACAACTTTGCCAAGGTCGGCGGATACGTCGGCACTCCGATGCAGTTCACCCGTGACTCGTTGAACACCGGGTACTTCGCGATGGCAGAACAGCTCGACATGTGTGACATCCCCAAGGTCGCGTCGAAGCTCGGCGTCGACGGGGTAACGATCGAAGGCATCGCCTCGATTATTGGGCCGGTCGCCGTCTCGCCGCTCGCGATGGCTGGCGCGTACGGCACGGTCGCCAACAACGGCGTGTACTGCGAGCCAAAGGCCATCGACAAGGTGGTCGATTCGGACGGTGTCGAGCTGGCATTGCCGGAACGTAGTTGCACCCAAGTTCTCGACCCGGCTGTTGCGTCGACTGCTGCGTACGCCCTCCAGGGCGTCATGAACTACGGCGGCACGGGCGCTGCCGGTAACCCGTTCGACGGCACACCGATGATCGGCAAGACCGGTACTCACGAGACATTCCAAACCTGGCTGGTCTCGTCGTCCACCAAGGTGGCGACCGCGGTATGGTCCGGAAACGCTAAGGGCTTTAGTAACGTCTACAACCCGTACTACAACGGCGTGGAGATGTCACAGTTTCGCTACTTGATCACGAAGGACATCGCCCGCAAGGCCAACGAGCTCTACCCGGGCACGGCCTTCCCGCAGCCGGACAGCAACCTCACGCGTCAGGTGTACACCACGCTGCCGAACGTTGTCGGCATGTCGATGGACCAAGCACGTTCGACGCTTGAGGCTGCAGGATTCAGCGTTCGCGAGGGCGACGCGGTGGACTCGGGCGAGCCCGAAGGCACCGTGGCCGAGCAGTCCCCCGGCGCCGGTCGTGTCGCGGGCGGCACGCTGGTGACGATCTCACCGAGCAACGGAAACGGCTTGACGGTTCCGAACGTCAACGGCTCTGTCGCAAACGCTGAGTCGGCGCTGCGCTCGGCAGGATTCGGCCGAATCAGCTCGTCGTGTTCAGAAGATGAGAACGCAGGTGGCGAGTCCGTCACAGGTACGTCGCCTGCGGCTGGCGAAGTCGTCAACCGCAACACCCAGATCACCATCAACTACGTCTCCCCCAACTGCGGCGGCGGCAACGGTGGTGGAAACGGCGGCGGCAACGGCGGCGGTGGCAACTGGAACAACGGCGACGGAGACGACTGACGCATGGCGGCAACATCCGCTCGCACCGCCCTCACCGCGCTCGGCGCCGTGGGGGCGGTTGCCGCTGGCGCCGCGGTCTGGGGCATCGGCATCGAGCGCTACTTGTTCACCGTCCGTGAGCACACGCTGCGCGTCCTCCCGCCCGGCTCACCCGCCCTCCGCGTGCTGCACCTCTCGGACGCGCATATGGCTCCGTGGCAGCATCGCAAGCAAGAGTGGATAGCCTCGCTCGTCGACCTCGCACCCGACCTGATCATCAACACCGGTGACAACCTCGGTCACGCCGAGGGACTACAAGGAATCCGAACCGCCTTCGCGCCCTTCCGCGGCATCCCTGGCCTGTTCGTCCACGGATCGAACGACCACGCCGCCCCGAGCCCGAGGAATCCGTTCAAGTACTTCATGGGACCTTCGCGCGTGCGCCACACCGAGGAACCCCTCGACACGCACGCGCTCGACGAATATTTGGCAGACGATCTCGGCTGGATGCCATTGAACAACGCAGCAACGTCGCTCAACGTCGCCGGCGTGAGCGTCGACGCGTTCGGAGTGAACGACGCACACCGCGGGTGGGATCGCTTGGAGGAACTCCCCGAGGCGCTGGACACGGTGCGTACGGGCCACAGCACCGACCACGAGCGCTTCACCTTCGGTGTCACACACGCCCCCTACCGTCGCGTGCTCGACGAGTTCACCAGCCTCGGTGCCGACATCATCTTCGCCGGCCACACGCATGGGGGGCAGGTCCGCATTCCCTTCTCGAACTCGGCTCTCGTGGCCAACTGCGACATTCCCCTGTCCCAGGCCCGAGGACTCAGCACGTGGACGCACGCCGGTCGCACGACGCCCCTCAACGTCAGCGCAGGTATCGGTCACTCGATCTTCGCCCCGGTGCGATTCGCGTGCCGGCCTGAGGCATCACTGCTGACCCTGACGCCCCGAGCCGAATGAGTTCGAGTCTCCGTCGGTTCGGTGCACGGCCGATCATCGGGTAGACTCGGAGGGTTGCCACCGGGGTGTGGCGCAGCTTGGTAGCGCGCTTCGTTCGGGACGAAGAGGCCGCAGGTTCAAATCCTGTCACCCCGACCAACACAGAGGGCCCCACCACGCAGTGGGGCCCTCTGCTTTCCGCCGACGCGACAGGATCACCATGCCCCGCACCACCCCGCCGAAGCTCGTCGCATTCGATCTCGACGACACGCTCGCCCCCTCGAAGACGGCGATCGCCCCTCGCATGGGCGACCTGCTGATCGCGCTTGCGGAGCGCGTGGAGGTGGCGATCATCTCGGGCGGGCAACTCGCCCAGTTCACCACCCAGGTGGTCGATCGGCTGCCGGATGCGTCCGCGGACGTGCGCGCTCGGTTCCACCTGATGCCCACGTGCGGCACCCAGTACTACCGGCTCGCAGAGGACGCCGTCACGACGATCTACGCGCGCACGCTGACCGAAGACCAGAAGACCCGGGCACTGACCGCCGTCGAGTCCGAAGCGCGGCGCCTCGGACTCTGGGAAACAGAAACCTGGGGCGACATCCTCGAAGACCGCGGGTCGCAGATCACCTTTTCGGCCCTCGGCCAGCAGGCACCGGTTGAGGCGAAGTCAGCGTGGGACCCGACCGGAGAGAAGAAGAACACGCTCCGCGCGGCGGTCGCAGCCCTTCTCCCCGACCTCGAGGTGCGGTCCGGAGGTTCCACATCGGTCGACATCACCGAGCGAGGGATCGACAAGGCGTATGGCATGACGCAGCTCGCCGAGCAGACCGGCATCCCACTCGATGACATGCTGTTCGTCGGCGATCGGCTCGACCCCGACGGCAATGACTACCCGGTACTCGCAATGGGTGTGGATTGCCACGCAGTCGAGGGTTGGGATGAGACCGCCGAGTATCTCGAACGCCTCATCCCCGCCCTTCCCGTGCGCGACTGAGGCTCAGGCCTTATTCGCCGGCGCCGTCTTCTTGGCGGCGGCGGGCTTCGTTGCGGGCGCCGTCTTGCTCGCGGCGGACGACGAACGCGGGCGACGAGCGGATGCTGCTGCCGCCTCGGCTGAACCAGTTGGCATCGGCATGAGGCGCGTCAGCTGCGTGACGTGGCGCGGCTCGAGCTCCTCGATGCTCGAGACACCGAGCAGCTTCATCGTGCGCTCGATCTCGGTGCGGAGAATCTCGATCGTGCGGTCCACGCCCTGGCGACCACCGGCCATCAGACCGTACAGGTATGCACGTCCGATCAGCGTGAACTTCGCCCCGAGGGCAATGGATGACACAATGTCGGCACCGTTCATGATGCCGGTGTCGACCATGACCGTGGCGTCCTTGCCGACCTCACGAACCACCTGCGGCAGCAGGTGGAACGGCACGGGTGCGCGGTCGAGCTGACGACCACCGTGGTTGGACAGGATGATTCCGTCGACGCCGGCGTCGATCAGACGCTTGGAGTCGGCGACGTTCTGCACGCCCTTCACCACGATCTTGCCGGGCCAGATCTCGCGGATGATCGCGAGATCGTCGTAGCTGATCGTGGGATCCATCGCGGCGTTCAGCAACTCGCCGACCGTGCCGCCGGTCGTCGACAGCGACGCGAACTCGAGCTTCGGCGTGGTGAGGAAGTCGATCCACCACCAGGGGCGCGGGATGGCGTTGATGATCGTACCGACGGTCAGCTGCGGCGGAATGGCAAAGCCGTTGCGCTTGTCGCGCAGGCGCGCGCCGGCCACCGGAGTATCGACGGTGAACTGCAGCGTGTCGAAACCCGCTTCGGCGGCGCGGCGCGCAAGCCCGTAAGAGATCTCACGGTCGCGCATGACGTACAGCTGGAACCAGTTGCGCCCGTGCGGGTTCGCCTTCTTGACGTCTTCGATCGACGTCGTGCCGAGCGTCGAGAGCGTGAACGGAATACCCGCCGCTCCCGCGGCCCCTGCGCCGGCGACTTCACCCTCTGTCTGCATGAGACGAGTGAAGCCGGTGGGCGCGATACCGAACGGCATGGCCGACGTGCCCCCCAGCACCTGCGTCGACATGTCGACGTTCTCAGCGGGGCGCAGGACGTCGGGGTGGAACTCCACGTCTTCGAACGCCTGGCGTGCGCGCGCCAGCGACAACTCCCCCTCGGCGGCACCGTCGGTGTAGTCGAAGGCAGCCTTCGGCGTCCGTCGCTTGGCGATCGTCCGCAGATCGTAGATCGTCAGCGCCGAGTCGAGTCGGCGCTTCCGCGCGTCGAGCTCGGGCTTCTTGAACTGCATGAGTTCGAGAAGCTCGCGAGGGTTGGGCAGCTGGCGCTGAACCATGGGTGGTGCCTTTCGTCGGTAGTCGGGGGCCGCGGGAAAGCGCGCGGTCACTCGGTCGTAGTGCGGGCAAGGCCCGCATGGGCGTAATAGCCGGCAATGTGGTCGTGAATGAGGGTCGCCGCGCTGTCAGGGTCGTGGGCCTCGATCGCCGCAATGATTGCGCGGTGCTCGTGGCTCAGGCGGCTGGCCATGGCATCCCAGTCCTGCACGCGCTCCGCGCCCGCCTGCACGTACGACTCAATGGCGGTGCGCAGCCCTGCCATGGTCGCGGCGATAACGGTGTTGCCGGATGCTTCGGCCAGCGCCAAGTGCAACTGCGCATCGAGCGCCAAGAACTCCGAGGGTGTCAGCTCGGGGAGGCCCATCGCGGCAATCACCGTGTGCGCCTCGACGACATCTGGCGCGGGTTGCGCAGCCAGGTCGCGCACGACGGCGGACTCAAGGACGAGCCTGGTTCGTACGATGTCATCGAGCGGGAAGCCTTGAGCGGCGACCTGCAGCCGCAGCAGCGCGGCCATCCCGCCGCGCGGTGTCGCGATGATGATCGCGCCGGCTGTCGGACCCGATCCCGTTCCGGTGCGGATGAGTCCCATCACCTCGAGCACGCGCAACGCTTCGCGAACGCTGGATCGACCGACGCCGAGGGCGGCTGCGAGCTCACGCTCGGGCGGCAGGCGGTCCCCCGGGGCGAGGCGACCATCGAGCAGGTCTGACTCGATCTTCTCGAGCACGACCTGCCATGCACGCGCTGTTGCGGGCACGCGAGACTCCTTCTTTGTGGTCCGACCACACTAGCTCGTGGTCTGACCACTCTCAAACCGACAGCACATCACGAGCGTGTTCGTGTCACAATCCGACGCACGCGCTACCGTGTCGACATGGATCCCCTCGTGATCGTCCTCCTCGTGGCGGCGTGGGGAGCCCGCCTCACGTTCAACTTCGCACGCAAGGGCGGGTACACGGGGATGGAGGACTACCGCTGGGCGATCCTTCGCTCACGCATGAGCCCCGCGATGTTCCAAGTGTTCAACCTGCTGTTCATCGTGCTCTACCAGAACGCGCTGCTCGTGCTCATCACGCTGCCAGCGCTCGTCGCCCTCCAGAACCCCGTCCCCTTCGGAGTGTGGGATGCCGTGTTCTGCGCGCTCTTCGCCTGCTTCCTCGTCGGCGAGACAATCGCTGACCAACAGCAGTGGGTGTTCCACCGTCGAAAGGCGCAGGCGGCGCAACGCGGGGAACGCCTGAATCCCCCGTTTGCCACACAGGGTCTGTTCCGCGTGAGCCGGCACCCGAATTTCTTCTTCGAGCAGGCTCAGTGGTGGGCGTTTTACGCGATCGGTGCGGCGGCGGCCGTGGCATCCGGTGCCGGTGTCATGGGCGGGGTCGTCAACGCCTCAATCATCGGGCCGCTGCTGCTTACGGCGCTGTTCGTGGGGTCGACGATCTTCACCGAGTCGATCACGGCATCGAAGTACCCCGAATATGCCGCGTACCGCCGTACGACGTCGATGCTCGTGCCGTGGCCGCCGCGGCGGGCGAGCGTTCAGGCGCCGGCGTAGCCGTTGGGATTGGTCGACTGCCAGTTCCAATAGTCGCGGCACGCGTCGTCGATACCCAGCTGCGCCTTCCAGCCGAGTTCGCGTTCGGCCTTCGCGGGGTCGCAGTACGTGGCAGCCACGTCGCCCGGGCGACGCCCGAGCACGACCTTCGGCAGTTCTCGTCCCACCGCCTTCTCGAACGATGTGACCAACTCGTGAACGCTCACTGGAGTCCCGGTGCCGAGGTTGAACACCGCGAATCCCGGCTGCGCCTGTTCGAGAGCCACGACGTGCCCCTCGGCCAGGTCGACCACGTGGATGTAGTCACGCAGTCCGGTGCCGTCGGGGGTGTCGTAGTCATCGCCGAAAATGCCGATCTGCTCGAGGGAGCCCACGGCCACACGCGAGACGAACGGCATCAGGTTGTTCGGGATGCCGGCGGGGTCCTCACCGATCAGGCCACTCGGGTGGGCGCCAACCGGGTTGAAGTAACGCAGGATCGTCACGTTCAGGTCGGGATTGACCCGTGCGATGTCTTCGAGCACCACCTCGTTCATGCGCTTGGACTTCGAGTACGGGTTCGACAGATCGATGCTCGTGGTCGATTCTTCCGTGAACGGAAGATCGGCCGGGTCGGAGTACACGGTACCTGTGCTTGAGAACACGAAGGAGCGGATGCCACGGGCAAGCCCCACGCGCATCAGGGCATAAGTGGTGTCGAGGTTGTTGGAGTAATAGTCCAGTGGCTTCTGCGTCGACTCACCCACGGCCTTGAACGCGGCGAGGTGGATGATCGCATCGAACGGCCCGTGGTCGTCGAACACCCCGCTCACGACCGCGTCGTCGGCGGCATCCCCCACCACGAGCGGCACCGAAGTCCCGGTGATCTGTGCGACACGCTCTGCCGCGACGGCGTGGGTACCCGACAGATCGTCGAGCAGCACGGCCTCATGACCGGCATTCAGAAGCGCAACAGCAGTGTGAGTACCGACATAACCGGCACCGCCGGCGAGGAGAACACGCATGTTCCCAGCCTACTCAGCCCAGACGCCCGCCCGATTCACGCAGGTAACACTCGGCGCACATCGATTCGTACGTCACGCGGTCCGCGGTGAGCTCGTCGATCGCCACCTGGTCGCCGTCGAATACGAAGCGCCCGCCGACCAGGCGCGCGTTGAACAGCGCTTTGCGCCCGCACCGGCAGATCGTCTTCAGCTCCTCGAGGCTGTGCGCCAGTTCGAGAAGGCGCCGTGACCCGGGGAAGGCCTGTGTCTGGAAGTCGGAGCGGATGCCGTAGGCCAGCACGGGCACGCCGTCGAGCACCACGATGCGCAACAGGTCGTCGACCTGTTCACGAGTGAGAAATTGCGCCTCGTCGAGGAGAAAGCAGGCGATGTCTGCGCGTAACGCATCCGCCGGTTCAGGGATCAGCGCGTCGGCCATGCTCTGGCGCGCTCGCTCGCGATGCTCGGCGAACAACGCGCGAAGATCGTCGTCGGGCTTGATCAAGAAGTCGACCGTGCGCTTGACGCCGAGCCGACTGTCGATCTGGTCGGCGCCCTTGGTGTCGATCTCGGGCTTTGCCAGCAACACGTGCTGCCCGCGCTCTTCGTAGTTGAAGGCCGCCTGCAGCAGCGATGTGGACTTGCCGGAGTTCATGGCTCCGTAGCGGAAGTAGAGCTTCGCCACGAGCTAGGCCATGAGGTCGAGCGTGCTGGCCGTCTCCTGCAGAACCTTGCGCGCTGCCTCGGGGCGCGGATTCAGCGACTCACCGTAGCTGGGGATCAGCTCACGCAGGCGCGGCTCCCAGCCATCAATCTGCTCGGGGAAGCATGACCGGAGCAGCGACAGCATGATCGACACGGCGGTCGACGCACCCGGCGATGCTCCGAGGAGGCCAGCGATCGATCCCTCGCCGCCGGTGACGACCTCGGTGCCGAACTGAAGCACGCCGCCCTTGTCCTTGTCCTTCTTCATGACCTGCGCGCGCTGACCGGCGTTGAGGAGCTCCCAATCCGCATCCTTCGCGGTCGGCATGAAGGTGCGGAGGCTGTCCACCTTGGCGGCGTGGTTCTTCAGCAGCTCGCCGATGAGGTAGGTGATGAGGCTCGGGTTATCGATCGCGACCTTGATCATCGGCCACAGGTTGCCCGGGCGTACCTGCGAGACGATGTCCCACATCGAGCCGTTCTTCAAGAACTTGGGGCTGAACGTCGCAAACGGGCCGAACAGCAGCGACGTCTCACCGTCCACAACCCGCGTGTCGAGGTGCGGCACTGACATCGGCGGCGCGCCGACCGACGCCTGCGAGTACACCTTGGCCTTGTGCTGCGCAACGATGGCGGGGTTCGAGGTCTTGAGCCACTGACCGCCGATCGGGAACACGCCGTAACCGGAAATTTCGGGGATCCTCGAGCTCTGCAGCAGCTTGATCGCCCAGCCGCCCGCGCCGACGAAGACGAACTTCGCGTTCGTCACGCCGGGCGTGCGCCCCACGGTGTTGCGCCAGTGGAGATCCCACGTACCGTCCTTGCGGCGGCGAAGCTTGCGCACCTCACGGTTGGTGACGACGTTCGCGCCCTTGGCACGCAGGTGGTCGAACATCTGGCGCGTCAGGGCGCCGAAGTCGACGTCGGTGCCGGCAGGCACCCGGGTCGCGGCGAACGGCTCGTCGGCCTTGGGGCGCTTCTGCATGAGCAGCGGTGCCCACTGGTTAATGACGCGCGAGTCTTCGGAGTACTCGATGCCCTCGAACAGCGGTTCCTTCTTGAGCGCTTCGTAGCGCTTCTTCAGGTAGCTGACGTCCTTCTCGCCGCGCACGAACGTCATGTGCGGTGTGGAGTTGATGAACGTCGACGGCCCGTCGAGCACTCCCTCGTCAACCAGTGTCGACCACAGTTGCCGGCTGAGTTGGAACTGCTCGTTGATCGCGATGGCTTTTGCGGCATCCACTTCGCCGTCGGGACCTGCGGGCATGTAGTTCAGTTCGCACAGCGCGGCATGACCGGTGCCGGCATTGTTCCAGGCGTTCGAGCTTTCGAGCGCGACATCGTGCAGGCGCTCGTAGACGGTGATGTTCCAGTCGGGCTGCAGCTCTGACAGCAGGATTCCCAACGTGGCGCTCATGATTCCGCCACCGATGAGAACGACATCCGCCGTCTTGTCACGCCCGTGATTGTTGTTCACAGGGGTTTCGGTCACCGGACAATTCTAGGCGCCATGATCGGCGGCCCTGACCGTACGACCCTCTTCAGGGACGAAACTTCGGGGATTCTTGCTATCCCGGTCCGCTCAGGCGACGCGCGCGCCGAGGTCGGCGGCAACCAACTCAGCGATCTGCACGGCGTTCAGCGCGGCACCCTTGCGCAGGTTGTCGTTCGAGATGAACAGGACCAGCCCCTTGCCCTCCGGCGCCGACTGGTCGGCGCGGATGCGTCCCACCAAGCTCGGGTCGGTGCCCGCCGCCTGCAGCGGGGTCGGAACCTCTTCGAGGCGAACACCAGGGGCGGATGCCAGTACTTCGCGTGCTCGTTCGGGCGAGATGTCGCGGTCGAACTCTGCATGGATCGACAGCGAGTGGCCGGTGAACACCGGCACGCGCACACAGGTGCCGGCAACCAGAAGGTCGGGGAGTTCGAGGATCTTGCGGCTCTCGTTGCGGAGCTTCTTCTCTTCGTCCGTCTCGTTGAGCCCGTCGTCGATCAGGTTCCCCGCGAGCGGGATCACGTCGAAGGCGATCGGCGCGACGTACTTCTCGGGCTGGGGGAAGTCCACGGCGGACCCGTCGTGGACCAAATCCAGCACGTTGTCCTGTGCGAGCACGCCCTCGACCTGACCGAGCAGCTCCTGTGCTCCGGCAAGCCCGGAGCCCGAGACCGCCTGGTACGTCGAGACGATGAGGCGCGACAGGCCCGCTTCGGCGTCGAGCGGTTTCAGCACCGGCATGGCGGCCATCGTGGTGCAGTTCGGGTTGGCGATGATGCCCTTGGGCGGGTTCACAATCGCGTGCGGGTTGACCTCGCTCACCACGAGCGGGACCTCGGGGTCCATGCGCCAGGCGCTCGAGTTGTCGATGACCACGGCGCCAGCCTCTGCGAACCGGGGCGCGTGCGCGCGGCTGCCGGTTGCGCCGGCGCTGAACAGGGCGATCTGGATGCCCGAGGGGTCGGCGGTCGCGACGTCTTCCACGATCACGGTTTCCCCGGCGAATTCGACGGCGGTACCGGCGGAGCGGGCGGTCGAGAACAAGCGCAGTTCGCGAATCGGGAAATTGCGGTCGGCCAGAATCTCACGCATGACCGTCCCGACCTGGCCGGTGGCGCCGACGACGGCGACAGAGAGTCCTGATTCAGAGATGCGGGTCATGGTGGATCCTTTGAAGAAAACGGTTGGTCGAGTTTAGCGGCCGGTGCCGGCGTGGACGACGGCTTCGACGTCGCCGTCGAGTCCATAGGCGGTGTGCACGAGACGTGCGGCGGCCGCGAGGTCGTCGCCGCGGACGACGACCGAGATACGAATCTCGGAGGTGGAGATCATCTCGATGTTGATTCCCGAGATGCTGAGGGCCTCGAACAGAGTCGCCGAGACGCCCGAGTGCGTGCGCATGCCAGCGCCGACGACCGACAGCTTGCCGATCTGGTCGTCGTGGACGAGGCTCGCGAAGCCGACGTCCTGCTGGTCGGCGGCGAGGGCCTTCAGCGCCTGCGCTGCGTCGGATTTGGGCAGCGTGAACGAGATATCCGTACGGCCCGTGTTCGCTGCCGACACGTTCTGCACGATCATGTCGACGTTGGCGCCGGACTTGGCGACGATCTTGAAGATTTCGGCGGCCTTACCGGGCACATCGGGAACACCGATGACTGTGATCTTCGCCTGGCTGAGGTCGGTCGCAACTCCTGCGACGATCGGCTCTTCCATTCCTTCTCCCTCTACCCCTTCGGGAAGCGACATTCCCTCGCCGAGCACGAAGGTGCCGGCGCTCGAACTGAATGTGGATCGTGCGTTGATCAGCACCCCGTGCCTGCGTGCGTACTCCACCGCACGGATGTACAGAACTTTCGCGCCGTTGGCGGCCAACTCGAGCATCTCTTCGGCCGAGACGACGTCGAGCTTCCTGGCGTTGGGGACGACGCGCGGGTCGGCGGTGAAGATACCGTCGACGTCACTGTAAATTTCGCAGACGTCGGCGTTCAAGGCTGCCGCCAGCGCCACAGCCGTCGTATCCGATCCCCCGCGCCCCAGCGTCGTGATGTCGCGAGTGTCGCGGTTGAAACCCTGGAAGCCGGCGACGATGACGATGGCGCCTTCGTCGAGCGCTTCGCGCAGGCGAACCGGCGTGACGTCGACGATGCGCGCGGCGCCATGCGTGGCATCCGTGATCATTCCCGCCTGCGATCCGGTGAAGGAGCGAGCCTCGAACCCCATCGAGTGAATCGCCATGGCCAGCAGCGCCATCGAGATGCGCTCCCCACTCGAGAGCAGCATGTCGAGTTCGCGCGGGGCCGGAATCGGGGCGACTTGCCCGGCCAGGTCGAGCAGTTCATCGGTCGTGTCGCCCATGGCGCTGACCGCGACGACCACGTCGTGGCCGGCGCGCCGGGCGTCGACAATGCGCTTCGCTACGCGCTTGATGCTCTCGGCGTCGGCGACGGACGACCCGCCATACTTTTGGACGATCAGGGCCACGATAGAGCTCCAGGACGCGCCGAATCGGCGCATGTGAGGGATGTGGTCAGGGGGCGATCGGATGCCGCACCCGCGCGTCCATCATATTCAGCCCCTCATGCACCCTCGTTCATGTGACGGCCCAAGTCACGATCGGTACGATCGACGCGGAGAGTCTTCGCTCTCTACGATCACGAAAGCGAGTTGTGCGGATGGCTGCACGCAGTCGGAAGATTCTGCGCCCGTTCGGCAGCTTGGTGCACCCCGACAACGCGACGTCGACCCCCACCGAAGTCCTCACCATCATCGATGAGGTCCTCGCCGTCCACATTCTCGACCTGGCGATCCGGATGGGCGAGACGATGCTGGTCTCGGGCGCTCCGGCCAGCGAAGTCACTCTCACGATCATCCGCGTCGCGGGCGTCTACGGGCTGGACCCCGTGCACGTCGATGTGACGTACAACTCGATCACGGCCGCGCATCATCAAAGCGGCGCGGCGCGCCCCCTGACACTCATGCGGGTGGTGAAGGGTTCGGCACCCGACCACGACAAGCTGCAGCGGTTGCAGGCGTTGTCAGCGTCGATCTCGTCGGGGATGCCGCTCGAGGAGGCGGCCTCGGAGTATCGCCGCATCCGGCGCGCACCGTTCCGGTACCGCCCGATGGTTGTCGTTGGCGCCCAAGCGCTGCTGGCGGTCGGGGTTGCGGTGATGTTCGGGGGAAACTGGCTGGTCATGGTGCTGGCCTTCATCGCCGCGGGCTCGGCCGCCCTCACCCAGTGGGGCATGGCGAAAGCTCGTGTGCCGTACTTCTTCAGCCAGATCGCGGGGGCCTTCGTGCTGACGATGGTCGCCGCGCTCGCCCAACTGCTGACCCTGACCGACTGGGCCGAGGCCGAAGTCGTGCGCCCGTCGATCATCGTTGCCTCGGGCGTGGTGCTCATGCTGGCAGGCCTCACCGTCGTCGGCGCCGCGCAGGACGCGATCGATGGCTTCGCTCTCACTGCTACCGGGCGCATTCTCGAGCTGACCACCCAGACCTTGGGCGTGGTGCTCGGCATCCTGGTGGGTCTGCAGACGGCACGCGTCATCGGACTGGGCATGGAAGCCCCGAGTAGCGCACTCCCCCTGGGCCCGGTTCCTCTGCAGTTCGTCGGCGCAGCGCTCATCGCCGTCGCTGTCGCGGTATACAACGGTGCCCGTTCGAGGATCATCCTCGTCAGCACGGCGCTCAGCATTGTCGCGTGGCTCGGCTATCTCGCCTCGACGGCGGTCGGGTTCGACGTCGCCACTTCGAGTGGCATCGGTGCGTTCGCCGGCAGCCTGGTCGGGATTGTCGTGGCATACCGGTTGCATGTGCCCTCGGTGGCTATCACGACCGCCGCTATTCTGCCGCTGGTACCGGGTGCCGCTGTCTTTCGCGGTTTGCTCATCGTCGTCGAGGCGGGCGGTAGCCCCGGCGAACTGATGGAGGGGTTCGGCACGTTGGTGAGCGCCGGCGTCGTAGGAATCGCCCTGGCGGTCGGGGCTTCGCTCGGTATCTACCTCGGGCAGCCGCTGCGGGGAACGCTGTACAGCCTCACGCGCCCGCGGTCGCGCGCCCGTGTCGGACCGCGCTGACCGAATCGTGCGCTCGGATCAGCTGTCTGCTCACCCGGGCGCGACAGGGGGCAGCTTGCCGGCCCGTTGCGCGCGCATGGTGCCGCCGGTTGCCGCCAACCAGCATCCGACGATGATCAACGGGAATCCCATCAGCAGGCTCGGCGTGATCGCCTCGCCAAGGAGCACGGCACCGAGCAGGATCGCGATCACCGGGTTGACGTAGGTGAACAGGGGCGCCCGAGCCGGGCCCACCCGTGCGATGAGGGCAAAGAACGCCACCAGCGCAAGCGCGGTACAGAACACACCGAGAGCGACCACCGCTGCGGTCGCGTCGAGTCTGAGGTCCGGCAGCGCGCTCTGTGTGATCAGCCCAAAGGGAAGGTAGAAGACACCCACAGACAGAAGCGCCACCGTCACCGTCCCGAGCGAGGGGACGTCTTTCAGTTTGTGCGCCACGATGAACGGCGCCACTGCGTAGAGCACGGCCACCAGGAGCACTTCGCCCACGGCGATGAATCCTGCAGCACCACCAACGGCGAAGCCTGGCCCGGCGACGACGACGGCGACGCCCGCAAACCCGACGATGAGGCCGATCATGCGCACCGGATGAAGGACGCTGCGGTCTCCGCTGAAGGCGAGGGCCGTGAGTGCGGCGAAAAGCGGAACCGTTGAGACCAAGAGGCCGGTCAGCCCGGAGGGGATCGTTTGCTCGGCGTGCCCGAGGAGCAGAAACGGTCCGGCCATCTCGACGGCGCCAAAGGCGAGCACCCACCCGATCTTCCGGAACGCCGGTCGCAGTGCGCGAGCCCGCAGTGCGAAGGGCAACAGAACGAGCCCACCCAGAAGCGTGCGGGCGGCCACGATCGCGGCGGGCGTGTAGTCCGCGACGGCGATCTTGATGAAGAGGTAGGGCATCCCCCACAGCACCGCCATGATGCCGAAGAGGATCCACGCGCGCGTATCGAACCGGACCACGGCGGCGTTCATTCGTTCCTCATCAGACCGAGCGGCGACCTTCGAATGCACGCCCCAGCGTGACCTCGTCTGCGTATTCGAGGTCGCCGCCCACGGGCAGACCAGAGGCGAGCCGTGTCACGGTGATCTCAAGTGTGTGCAGCAGACGGCTGAGGTACGTTGACGTCGCCTCGCCCTCGAGGTTGGGGTTCGTCGCGAGGATGACCTCCTGCACGGTGCCGTCGGCGAGCCGTTGCATGAGCTGGGTGATGCGCAGGTCGTCGGGGCCGATGCCGGCGATCGGGCTGATGGCGCCGCCGAGCACGTGGTAGAGCCCGCGAAACTCGCGCGTGCGCTCGATCGCGGAGACGTCTTTGGCGTCCTCCACCACGCAGATCAGTGTCTGGTTTCGACGGGGATCGCGGCAGATCGAACAGCGATCCTGTTCGGACACGTTCCCGCACAGGTCGCAGAACCGCACCTTGTCGCGCACTTCACTCAAGAGCACGGCCAGGCGCGACACGTCGAAGCTGGGCGACTGCAGGATGTGGAACGTGATGCGCTGGGCCGACTTCGGGCCAATGCCGGGGAGCCTGCCGAACTCGTCGATCAGGTCTTGGACGATGCCGTCGTACATGGGCTAGTTGAACCTCGTGGGTGACTCGTAGGGTTCCTCGCGCACGAAGGTCGCGCCGAGTACTTGACGCACGACGGCCTCGCCGTAGCGCTGAACGCCGTCGTTGCGGGACGTCACGGTGGGGATGATCGGCGGCGCCACGACCGGCGGAACCTGCGCGTCGGGCGGGACATCGGTTGCCAGTTCGTCATCCTCGTCGTCGTCGCGCGCAGCAGCGGGAGGGGGCACAACGGTGCGGGCTGGGATGTCTTCGGGTTCGTCGTCGACGGCGAACTGCGCGGGAGGCGCTGCGAAGGCCGCCGGGCCGGGATCGGGCGGCGGAGCATCGTCATCGGAGGGAATCGGCGCCACCGCCCACTCTGTGACGGGGTCAGCCGAGCGTGGGACGGTGGCTGTTCCTCGGACGATGCTCTCTCGGGGGCCCGCCCCTGGGTCAGGGTCGGAACTGCCAGAGGGAGCCCTGCTCGTGCTGCCCGAGGCAGGAGCGGGCGCGGAAGGCGCTCGGCCGGCACCCTGGTGCGCTGCGCTGGTCGGCATGGATCCGGCCGGCTTCGCGAGGTACTTCACCCGCAGGCCGACGACGCCGATGATCGCTTGACGAAGGTCTTCGCTCGGGCCCTTCCCCGCGTTGAGCTTCTTGAACTTGTCGATGTCGCTCGTGCTCGCGAACGTAAGGGTGAGGACGTCGTCTGCGAGTTCGGCGACCTGCGCGTTGGACACCACCAACCACGACGTGCGGGACATGTTCTCGAGCGCTCCGAGAATCTGCGGCCATGCGGCGCGCATCCGCTCAAGCGTGACCGGACCGGTCGGCGCCTGTGCAGCGGGCGCTGCCACTGCCGGACTGGCTGACGAGACAGTCGGGCTCGCGCCCGGAGCCTGCGCCGAGGAAGCCTGCGCAGATGGGGCCGGTGCGGAGTGCGCAGGTGCCGCGACTTCGTTGGCGGGCATGCGCGGTGGCGCCGCTGCTGGCGCCGAGTGAACCGGCACCGCTGTCTGCTGCGCCGAATTCGCCGGCGCGGCCGCGGCGGGGCTCTGCGGCGCGTCCGCGGGAGCTTGCGCGGAGGCAGGTGCTTCCGCGGGGACGGAAAGCTGCGGCGCCGCGCCGTAAGTGAGAACTCGGGCGACCATGAGTTCGAGTTGCAGCCGGGGCGACGTCGCTCCGGTCATGTCGTCGAGAGTGGCGATCACCAAGTCTGCCGTCCGTGACAGACGAGCCGTTCCCATGGCATCTGCTTGGGTCTGCATTCGGGCGAGGTCTTCGGTCGACACGCCTCTCAGCACCGCCGACGCATCGGAACCGGTGGCCGCGACCACAATCAGATCCCGCAAACGTTCGAGCAGGTCGTCGACGAAGCGACGAGGATCTTGGCCGGTCTGTACGACGCGGTCGACCGCGGCAAAAGCTGCTGCGGCATCCTGCGCAGCAAACGCGTCCACGACTTCATCCAGCAACTCCGCGTGGGTGTACCCCAGAAGCGCGACAGCCCGCTCGTACGCCACGAGCACCTCGCCGTCTTCTGCGCCATCGACGTGTTCCGACCCGGCGATCAGCTGATCGAGCAGGGAGAGCGTGTCTCGTGGTGACCCGCCACCCGCGCGCACGACGAGCGGAAGCACGCCGGGTTCGACATCGACTTCTTCTTCTGCGCACAGGTGTTCGACATACTCGAGCATCGCCGCGGGGGGAACCAGCCGGAACGGATAGTGATGCGTACGCGATCGGATCGTGCCGATCACCTTCTCGGGCTCGGTCGTCGCGAAGATGAACTTCACGTGGGCCGGCGGCTCTTCCACGAGCTTGAGCAGCGCGTTGAAGCCCTGCGGCGTCACCATGTGCGCCTCATCGAGGATGAAGATCTTGAACCGGTCACGAGCTGGCGCGAACACTGCGCGCTCGCGCAGGTCACGGGCATCGTCGACTCCGTTGTGCGACGCCGCGTCGATCTCGACGACATCCAGCGAGCCACCGCCGCCGCGCCCCAGCTCGACGCAACTATCGCAGGTGCCGCACGGCGTGTCGGTCGGGCCTTCCGCGCAGTTGAGGCAGCGCGCGAGGATACGAGCGGACGTCGTCTTGCCACACCCGCGTGGGCCGGAGAACAGATAGGCGTGGCCGACTCGGTCGCCGCGCAAAGCGGTCATGAGCGGGTCGGTGACCTGGGACTGCCCGATCATCTCCCCGAACGCTTCGGGACGGTAGCGGCGGTAGAGGGCTGTGGTCACTCCCCCAGCCTACGGCGTGGCTCAGACATCGTGGGGGCCGTTCTCCCCACGCGGACGGTCACCCGCAGCATCCATCGACTCACGCATCGACGCCATGATCGACGTCGCCCGTCGCGCCCACCACGGGGATCGCGGTCGTGACCGTCGGCACCGAGGCTGACAGCAACGAGCCGTCTTCGCGCCGCTGGTTCTTGAAGGTCTCCAGCGAGGGCTTGCCCCGACGCACCGGCCCCTGATCGGCGAGCGCAACGCGCACCGTCTGACCGGGCGACACGACATACCCGTCACCACGCACGCTGAAGGAGACAGGTGAGCCTTCGTCACTTGCGGTGATGGAGATCTCGTCGCGCGTGACCTCGACCGTCAGCCGAGTGCCGTGCCAGTGCGCGCGATACGACAGCGATGGCCAGCTCTCGGGCAGGCGCGGATCGAACGACAGCTCGCCGAAGTGATCGCGCATTCCACCGAATCCGCTGACGAGCGCCGTCCAGACACCACCGGCCGATGCGACGTGGACTCCGTCGGAGGCGTTGTGGTGCAGGTCGGCAAGATCGACGAAGAGCGACTGGCGGAAGTAATCCAGTGCGAGGTCCTGATAGCCGACTTCGGCGGCAAGGATTGCTTGCACAACTGCTGAGAGAGTCGAATCGCCCGTGGTCAGCGCGTCGTAGTACTCGAAGTCAGCCAACTTCTCTTCGGCCGTGAAGTGGTTGCCCTGGAGGAAGAGCGCGAGCACCACATCCGCCTGCTTCAGCACCTGATAGCGGTAGATGACGAGCGGGTGATAGTGAAGCAGGAGCGGACGCTTGTCGGCGGGCGTGTTCTCCAGATCCCAGATTTCACGCTCGAGGAAGACGTGATCCTGAGGGTGGATGCCGAGCGCCTCGCTGAAGGGAATGTGCATGGCTTCGGCCGCGCGATCCCACGACTCGGCCTCGCCCTCTTCCAGCCCGAGGCGGTCGACCATACGGCGGTACACCTCGCCGTCGACCTCTTGCATCTCACGAATCGTGCGCGCGGCGAATCGCAGGTTGAACCGCGCCATCACGTTTGTGAAGAGGTTGTCGTTGACGACCGTGGTGTATTCGTCGGGCCCGGTCACTCCGTGGATGTGGAACGAGTCGCCCTCGCTCTCGTGGGAGCCGTCGCTGGATCGCCAGAAGCCGAGCGTGGCCCACAACCTTGCCGTCTCGACGGCGATGTCGACGCCCTCGTGATGCAGGAATTCGGTGTCGCCGGTCGCCCGCACGTACTTGGCCAGCGCAAAACTCACGTCGGCGTTGATGTGGTACTGCGCGGTGCCAGCGGCGTAATACGCCGATGCTTCTTCGCCGTTGATCGTTCGCCACGGGAACAGCGCCCCGGCCTCGTTGAGCTGGTACGCGCGCCGCCGTGCGGCCGGCAGCATGAGGTACCGCATGCGCAGGGCGTTGCGCGCCCATAGGGGTGAGGTGTACGCCAAGAACGGCAGGACGTAGATTTCGGTGTCCCAGAAATAGTGACCCGAGTAACCCGATCCGGTGACGCCCTTCGCAGGGACGCCCTGCCCGTCCGCGCGTGCGGCGGCTTGCGCCAACTGGAACAAGCACCATCGGGTCGCCTGCTGCAGTGCGTCGTCACCCGGGATCTGGACGTCCGAGCGGTCCCAGAAGTCCGTCATCCACTCGCGCTGGCGCGCGAACTGCGCGTCGACGCCCTGCTCCATTGCGCGGTCGACCGTGCGACGGCACCGGTCGACGAGCTCGCGCGCGGGCACGCCTCGCGAGGTGTGGTACGCCACGAGCTTTGTGACCTTGACCGGCACTCCGGCCTTCGCCTGCACGCGGAAGACGTTCTTCGCGATGTCGGGCTCGATCAGGCGACGCGCGTTGAACTCGTTGGTTGTCTCGACCACGTGATCGGCCACCACGGCCAGCGTCATTCCCGACTCGGCCACGCGATACGACAGCGCCGAGCGCGATTCGTCCTGCCAGTACTCCTGGGGTTCGAGCACACGCTCGTGGATGCGCTCGGCCTTTCGCGGGTCGAAGCCGGCCTTCTTGGGGGCAGTCGGGGTGCCGCCGTAAACGTCCTCGCCATCCTGTCGGTTGATCAGCTGGCAGCTGATCGTGACGGGCGCATCGTCGTTGAGGACCGTTACTTCGACGGTCATGATCGCGAGATGCTTCTCAGCGAACGAGACCATCCGCTCGAACTCGATACAGACGTCTTTTCCGGACGGCGTCATCCAGCGGATGTGGCGCTTCAGCACGCCCTCCCGCATGTCGAGAACCCGCTCGTACTCGCGCACGTCGGCGAGATCGAGCGAGAGCGGTTCGTCATCGACGTAGACGCGCATCACCTTCGCGTCGGGCGCGTTGATGATCGTCTGCCCGACCTCGGCGAATCCGTACGCCTGTTCTGCATGCCGAATCGGGAATGTTTCGTGGAACCCATTGATGAAGGTGCCGTACTCGAGCCCGTGCCGACCTTCGGGGTTGTTCCCGCGAAGCCCCAGGTAGCCGTTGCCGGTGGCGAACAGCGTCTCGGTCACACCCACGTCTTCAACGTTGACCGACGACTCGACGAGCCGCCACGGGTCAGCGGGGAAGCGGTCGCGATCGATCATGCAGGTGTCTCCTTCGCGGACGGGATGAATTCGGCGAGGTCCTGGACGACGACGTGTGCGCCCGCCTCGATCAGTGCCTCGGATCCGGCGCCGCGGTCGACCGCTACGACCAGCGCGAACGCGCCCGCCGCGGCCGATGCGACTCCGCTCAGGGCGTCTTCGACGGCAGCCGAACGCGCGGGGTCGACGCCCATCATGCGCGCGGCTTCTACGAACACGTCGGGCGCGGGCTTGGATGAGAGTTTGTCGCGCTCGGCAATCACGCCGTCCATCACGACAGGAAAGCGATCGCGGATGCCGGCGACCGCGAGCACCTCTTCGGCATTCTTCGAACTCGACACCACCGCGACAGGCGTGCCGGCAGCGGCGAGCGCGTCCAACAGCGCAAGTGAGCCGGGGTAGGGGGCGATGCCTTCGTCGCGCAACACGCGTTCGAAGAACTCGTTCTTGCGATTCCCGATGCCGCACACGGTGTCCCGTGAGGGGTCATCATCGGGTGCGCCCCACGGCACCTCGACATCACGGGAGCGCAACAGGCTCGCGACACCGTCGTAGCGCTTCTTGCCATCGAGATAGTCGAAGTAGTCGCGCTCGGTGTAGGCCGGTGAGATGTCCCATTCGGCGAAGAGCTGGGTGAACATCGTCTGCCACGCGTGCATGTGCACCTCGGCGGTGGGTGTGAGCACACCGTCCAGGTCGAACAGCACGGCGTCGTAGGTCGTCAGGTCGGGCAGTGCATTCGCGGTCACGAGACCTCCAACGAGGTATGGATGACGGACATCGGCTCGCCTTCGCGCCGTTCAGCCAGCGTAGCGCGCCGATCGGTCACGACAGAGCGCTATCGGCAAGCGTGAGCGCCTGCCTCGCGATCTCGAGCTCTTCATCGGTGGGCACGACGAGCACGGTGACCGTCGACGCATCTGTCGAGATGACACGGATGCCGCGCCCCGGCGCTTGATTTCGCTCGGGATCGATCTCGATCCCGGCGAAGCCAAGCGTCGCCAGCGCTCCCGCGCGCACCGCGGCCGAGTTTTCGCCCACGCCGGCGGTGAAGGCAATCACGTCGGCGCCGCCCAGTTGGGCGAGATACGCGCCGGCATAGCCGCGCAGACGGTGCAGGTAAACATCGAATGCCAGCGCGGCCTGGTCGTCGCCCGCCGCGATCGCCGCCTGCAGATCGCGCTGATCCGAGTGCCCGGAAAGTCCGAGCAACCCGCTGCGCTTGTTCAGCAGCGCGTCCAGGTCATCGATCGACATGCTCGCTCGCCGCGCAAGGTGGAAGAGCACCGCGGGGTCGATGTCGCCGGACCTCGTGCCCATCACCAGCCCCTCGAGCGGAGTCAAGCCCATGGAGGTGTCCACCGATCGGCCGCCGTCGATTGCGGTGACCGACGCCCCGTTCCCCAGATGGAACACGATCTGCTTCAGCTCAGTGAGGTCTCGGCCCACGAATGCGGCCGCTGCTTCTGAGACGAACTTGTGCGACGTGCCGTGAAAGCCATAGCGGCGAATGCGGTGGGATGCCGCGAGCTCGGCGTCGATCGCATACGTGTACGCGCTGGGCGGGAGCGTCTGATGGAACGCGGTGTCGAAGACGGCGACGTGAGGAACGCTCGGGAAGGTCTTCTTGGCGGCGACGATACCGGCGAGATTGGCGGGATTGTGCAGCGGCGCGAGCACCGACAACTCATCGATGTTGATCTCTACGAGCGGCGTGATCAGCGTGGGCGCGAAGAAGCGCGCACCCCCGTGCACCACGCGGTGCCCGACGGCGACCGGTGCGAGGTCATCAAGGGACGGTCCGTATTCCGAAAACGCCTCGATCATGGCGCGAAAGCCGGCCGTGTGGTCCGGAATCGGTCGCTCGTTGTGGTGGGTGGCGTCGACGACGGTCGGCATCGCACCCTCGAGCGACGCGGCCGGATATACGGTGTGCGTCGCTTTACCCACGGCCTCACCGATGCGCTCGACGAGGCCAGACGCGAGCGTCCGCTCGGAGGCCATGTCGATCAGCTGGTACTTGAACGACGACGACCCGCTGTTGACCACGAGGACGGGTGCGCTCATCGTCGGGCCTCCCCCTGTGCCTGGATCGCGGTGATGGCGATCGTGTTGACGATGTCAGAGACGAGAGCGCCGCGCGACAGGTCGTTGATGGGCTTGTTCAAGCCTTGCAGCACCGGGCCCATCGCCACCGCGCCGGCCGAACGCTGGACCGCCTTGTACGTGTTGTTGCCGGTATTGAGGTCGGGGAAGATGAAGACCGTGGCGCGCCCGGCCACCTGCGATTGCGGCATCTTTGCGGCGGCGACTGCGGCGTCCGCGGCGGCGTCGTACTGAATCGGGCCTTCAACCAGTAGCTCGGGTGAACGCTCTCGGACGAGGGCCGTGGCATCCCGAACCTTCTCTACGTCAGCCCCCGACCCGGACTCCCCCGTGGAGTACGACAGCATCGCCACGCGAGGGTCGATGCCGAACTGCTCCGCCGTGGCAGCCGAAGAGATCGCGATATCGGCGAGCTGCGCGCTGGTTGGATCAGGGATCACGGCGCAGTCGCCGTACACGAGGACGCGATCGGCGAGCGCCATCAGGAAGACACTCGAGACGACCGAGACATCGGGGCGCGTTTTGATGATCTCGAACGCTGGCCGAATCGTGTGGGCCGTGGTGTGGGCAGCGCCCGAGACCATGCCGTCGGCGAGGCCCATGTGCACCATCATCGTGCCGAAGTACGACACGTCGGTCACGGTGTCGGCTGCGCGCTCGATCGTCATGCCCTTGTGTGCGCGCAATCGGGCGTATTCGTCGGCGAACTTGTGGACGTGCACGGCATCGAACGGCGAAAGAATCTCAGCGCCACTCAGATCGAGACCGAGCTCGATCGCCCGGGAGCGCACTTCGAAAGGCTCGCCGAGAATGATGAGGTCGGCGATGCCGCGCGTGAGCACCGTGGCCGCGGCGCGCAGGATGCGGTCGTCGCTCCCTTCGGGCAACACGATGCGCCGCCGCGCCGCGCGCGCACGCTCGATCAGTTGGAACTCGAACATCAACGGCGTGACGACTCGCGTCTCGGCAAGACCGAACCTGCGGCGCAGTTCATCGGTATCGACGTTCCGCTCGAACAACGCCAGCGCCGTGTCGTATCGGCTCTGCGAATCGGCGGCCAGCCGCCCGCGCGTCGACATGATGCGCAGCGTCGTCTCGTATGTGCCGTGCTCGGTCGTGATGATCGGCAGGGACGATCCGAGTCCGTCGAGCAGGCGCATCACCGGTTCTGGCACCTCGAACCCGCCGTTCAGCACGATGCCGGCGAGAGACGGGAAGGTGCCCGACGCGTTGGCCAGGAGCGCTGCGACCAGCACCTCGGTGCGGTCAGCGGGAATCACCACCACGGCACCCTCGAACAGTCGCGGCAGCACGTTGACCATCGACATGCCGGCGACGACGACGCCGAGCGCCTCACGGGTCAGGAGGGCCGGATCCCCAGACAGCATCTCGCCCTCAACGGCACGCTGGATGCCACGCATCGACGGTGCGACCAGCACGCGATCCTCGGGGATGGCCCACACCGGGACGGCGCCGCTGCCGCCGTAGGACGTGCCGGAAACGGCATCCGCAATCGATGAGATCGTCGCGTCCATGTGATCGGGGTCAGCACGGTTGGCCACCACCGCGAACAGTTCGGCGCGGCCGTGTGCCAGCTCGGCGAGCGCAAGAGAGGCGATCTGGCCCATCTCGGCAGGCGTGCGCGCCGTAGACGAACCAAGCTGCTCGGCCTGCCCCTGCGACGCGCGACCACCGAGAACCAAGATGACGGGCGCACCGAGGTTCGCGGCGATGCGTGCATTGAACGCGAGCTCGGCAGGGCTGCCGACATCGGTGTAGTCGCTGCCGACCACCACCACCGCGTCGCACTGCGCTTGGACGGCTTTGTACCGCTCGACGATCGTTGACAGCGCAGCTTCGGGGTCGGCGCGCACATCGTCGTAGGTGACGCCGATGCAGTCGTCGTACGCCAGGTCGACGCCGTCATGATCCAGCAGCATCTCGAGCACGTAGTCGCGTTCGATCGTGGACCGCGCGATCGCACGGAAGACTCCCACTCGCGGTGTCGCGGCGCTCAGCGCGTCAAGCACGCCCAGCGCTACGGTCGATTTACCCGAGTGACCTTCTGCTGATGTGATGAAGATGCTCTGCGCCACACGGCCAGCCTAGAAGGTTCGAGCCCGCCGCAGGAGAAAAGTAAGACTCTCCGCGAACCCGGCAGAGCCTGGTTACCCTTGCTACGTTTCCGTCCTGGGGGAGTTGGCCTGGATGCCGCCTCGCGGAGAGCTGTCACAAGTCTAACCCGAGTGTCGGACGCGGACGAACCCCGCCGGCAACGCTCGGCGAATACGACGGAGGCGGCCCATACGCACCACGGGATTGTTACGATCTGATAAAGGCGACGGAGCCTGCGATCGTCTGACCCGGGACGACGCGAGGGAGGTCACGATGGTCGACACCACGATGACGGATCGAGGAGCGGATGCCGCGCCCGGCGCCGCGTTCGAGATGAACGCCGAGGTGTTCGCCGCGACGACCGGGGCGATCACGTCCTCGATGGAACGCGTCATCGACGGCAAGCCCGAAGCCGTGCGCAGTGCGCTGGTGTGCCTCCTCGCCGAGGGGCATCTGCTCGTCGAAGATGTCCCGGGCGTGGGGAAGACGATGCTCGCCCGGGCGCTCGCAGCGACCGTGGATGCCAGTGTGCGGCGCATCCAGTTCACCCCTGATCTGCTCCCGGGCGACGTCACCGGCGTCAGCGTCTTCAACCCCGTCGAGCGAGAGTTCGAGTTCAAACAAGGTGCGGTGTTCGCGAACATCGTGATCGCGGACGAAATCAATCGCTCGTCCCCCAAGACCCAGTCCGCGCTTCTGGAGGCAATGGAAGAGGGACAGGTCACGGTCGACGGGCGCACGCACTACCTCCCCGACCCGTTCCTGGTGGTTGCGACGCAGAACCCCCTCGAGATGGAGGGCACCTACGCCCTCCCTGAAGCACAGCGCGACCGGTTCATGATGCGCGTGTCGATGGGCTACCCGGACGCGGCATCCGAAGCCCTCATGTTGCGGCAGCGCGACAAGATCAACCCCCTCTCACAGGTGCGCGCGGTCGTGAGCGAAGAGCGCGTGCGCGATCTCATCGCGTGGGCGCGTGCGGTGCACGTGAGCCCCGCCGTCGAGGAATACGCCGTGGCTCTCGCGCAGGCGACCCGCACACACGCGGATCTGCGCTTGGGCGCCAGCCCTCGCGCGACCCTTCAACTCATTCGGGCCGCGAAGGTGTGGGCCGCGCTCGACGGGCGCGGTTTCGTCATTCCCGACGACGTCGCCACGCTGCTCTCCCCCGTCTTCGCCCACCGGCTAATCCCCACGCGGGCCGCCGGTGCCGGGCGTTCGCGGAGTGGTGCTGACACGGTCACGATCATCCTCGAGCGCATCGCCGCGGCCACACGCGTGCCGATCGCTGCGCGAGCGTAGACGCGATATCGGTCTGGCCATGAAGGCGGTCTAGCGGTGAGAGCACTCCGATCATGAGGAAGGTATGGCCGCTCACCGTGCGCGGTACCGGAGCCGGTGCCCTGTCGATCGTCTGTTTCGTTCTCGCGGCCGAACTGGGCGTCACCGAACTCACCTACTTCGGCGTGCTGCTCGCGGCCGTCGTGCTCGCCAGCCTCGCAGCTGTGTCGCTCACTCGCCGCACTGACACCGTCGTCCGAACGATTCGCCCCGAAGTGGTGCACGTGGGGGAAGAGTCGACCGTGGTCACCCGCGTGGGGGTGCGCACCGCCGTCCCCACTCCTCCGGGTACGTGGCATGACACCCTCGGTAGCGGGCTGAGCGGCACACCCGAGGGCGTGCTCCCCGCGATCGGATCGGCCATGCGCAACGGTCAGCGCACCGTGGAGTTTCGCTACACCGCGCGGGGCACGAGCCGCGGCATTCACACCATCGGTCCTCTGTTCATCCGCACGTCTGACCCGTTCGGACTGGCGGTACGTCGCACGCGCTTCGACAGCCGCACAACCGTGACCGTCGCCCCCGCCGTCGTCGACCTCCCCGCCCTCACGCAGTACACCGGCGACAGCGGCGGACTGCTACACAGCACGACGCATCACCTGGGGCAGGGCGCCGACAATCTCGTCGCTCGCCCCTACGCGACGGGCGACTCGATGCGCCGCATCCACTGGCGCGCGACCGCGCATCGCGACACGCTCATGGTGCGCCAAGAGGAACAGGAATCCACCCCCGAGGCGACGGTCGTGCTCGATCGCGGCGGGGAGCGGTGGGCACGCGACGCGCGGTACGCACCCGGCCGCGACCCTGGCTTCGAAGCCGCAGTATCGGCGTGCGTCTCGGTGGTGACGCGGCTCGTGCGCGACGGCTACGCGGTCGAAGTCATCGACTCGGATGCCGCGGTCCTCGCCGAGCGCATCGATGGAGGCGACCTGACCGAGGTCGATGAGATGCTGACGCATTTCGCGTCGCTCACCGCACGGCGCGAAGACGATCTGTCACAGGTGTCGCGACTCTTCGCCGGCAGCAGCACGGGCCCGGTGATCGTCATCACCGGTGCCCTCAGCCGAGCGGATGCCGCGGCTCTCACCCCGCTCGCCCACCACTCTTCGTTCCCCGTGCTGTTCGCCGTCACACCCTCGGAGGGCGCGCTCGAAGACGCCGCAGCCAGCGGCTGGCATGCCGCACCGATCGATATCGACGGCGACTTCGCCGACACATGGCGGGCGACCGCGACGCCAGGAGCAACGCATGTCGTGGCGTGACGCGGCGAGCACTCCCGCGCCCGCGAGCGACGCGTCCTCCGCGCGCCGCGGGGCGCGCACTCTCACCCTGGCCGTGTATCTGACGTTGCTGGCCGCGATCTTCCCGGTCGTGCGCGTCGTGAAGCCCGGCGCGTGGCTGTGGGGATCGATCGTGCTCGCCGCGCTCATCCTCGCGGCAGGGTACGGCGCCCGGCGACTTCGCCTGCGCGCGGTGGCGGTGAGCCTCATCGAAGCGGGCGTCTGGCTCGTCTTCATGACCGGAGTGTTCTTCTCCTCCTCGGCGTTGCTGTGGGTCTTTCCGACACCCGCGACTGTGCGCGAAGTGCCGCCGGTCATCGAACAAGCCGTTGATGAGATCGTGCTCGGCGCGGCGCCCCTCGATCCGACAGCCGCACTGGCCGTCTTGATCGTCGGAGCCATGGGGCTTCTCGCGATCATCGTCGATCACGTGGTGATCACCGCACGGATGCCACTCCTGGCATCCGTGGGAATCATCGCCGTCTCGCTGATCCCGGCCATCGCCGTCGACATCTCGGTCGACGTCGTGTCGTTCATCTGGCTCGCCGCGGCGATTCTGTTTCTGCTGCGCGCCGAGACCCGCTCGCGCGAGAAACCTGCCGAGCAATCGGCCGAGAAGACGGCGGGCGTCCCCGCCACCGCGGTCGGGATCGCGGCGATCGCCGTCGTGGTGGCGGTCGTGGCATCCCCCCTCCTGCCCGAGCCGACAGTGCACGCGGGGTCGGGAGTCGGGCCCGGTCCGGGAATCGACGCGAGCCTCGCCCTCGGCGACGATCTGCGGCGACCGCAAGAGGTCGAAGTGCTGCGCTATACCTCGGACGCAACCACTCCGCCTTACCTGCGCGCCACGACGCTCACGCGTTTCGATGGCGCGATCTGGAAGCCCGACCCCGCACGCACCGTGCCGCTGAATAGCGGATACGGGCTCGACGGAGTAAACCCGCCCGATGACGTCAGGGTCGCCGAGTATCTCACCTCGGTCGAGGTCATCAACTTGTCGTCTTACTGGCTACCGATCCCGTGGGCCGCGACGGATGTCACCGGACTCGAGGGCGACTGGTCGGTCGTGCCGGCCAACCTCACCGTGCTGTCGCAGTCGGCGACCACGCAAGGCCAGACATACACCGTCGCCAGTGAGATCGCCCGCCCGACGCGAGAACAGATTCGTCAGATGGATGCTGTGAAGGGCGCCCGAATCGGCGATGACACCCTTGAGCTGCCGCTCGAGATGCCCCCGATCATCGCCGAGCTTGCCGCCGAAGTCACCGCCGAGGCGACGAACGACTACGACCGGCTGATCGCGCTGCAGCGGTGGTTCCGCGGCGGCGAGTTCGAATACTCGCTCGATGCGCCCGTGGAGGACGGGTTCGATGGGACCGGCGTCGAAGCCGTGGCGCAGTTCCTCGAGGTTCGCGAAGGGTACTGCGTGCACTTCGCATCGGCGTTCGCGTTGATGGCGCGCACGCTCGACATGCCCACGCGCATCGTGGTGGGCTACCTGCCGGGCGGCTCGACCGGTGACGTGCAAGACGGGCAGAGCGTGTATTCGGTTACCAGCGACAAGCTGCACGCGTGGCCCGAGGTGTACTTTGACGAGCTCGGGTGGATCGCGTTCGAGCCCACCACCAGCCTCGGTACGCCGACGAACTTCTCCCCCGCGTCACTCAACCCCGGAACGTCTGACGGCGGCACGACCGACCGTCCGGAGGATCGGCCGACCCCGACGGCATCCGCCAGCGGCACCTCCCTCGACCCCGACATGCCGCTCGGTGGATCCAGTGGGGTCGTGCGCGTTGACGAGGTCGACCTGGCGCCGATGTTCGGCATGATCGCCGCCATCGTGGTGTTGCTCGCCGCTCCCGGAGTGATTCACGTACTGCGCCGCCGCGGGCTCATCTCAGCCTCGCGTGAAGGTGACGCGGCAGCAGCGTGGGCCCTCGTGCAGAACACGGCGATCGATGTGGGAGTGAGCGTACCCGCGAGCGAGTCGCCGCGCGCCTTCGCCCAGCGGCTCACGCGCGAGCACGGCGTGCCGCCTGCGTCGATGAATGCCTTGGTGCGCGCAATCGAGTCGGCGAGCTACTCGCGTGCCGCGGGCAGGGGCTTCGAGAACGGTGAAACGTTGGCGACGGCGTCGAGCGACGTGTGCACGGCTCTCGTTCGTGCGGTGCCTGTGAGCCGGCGAATTCTCGCGGTGGTCGTGCCCCGCTCCTTGCTGATCAGGCCCGGCAGTGTGTATGCCGGAGCGGCAGCAGAACCGGCGTCGTCCGACACCGGCGCTTCGAGCAGGTAGGATGGCCTGTGGCCCTTCGGGGCCGCCTGGAGGATTCGCCTAGTGGCCTATGGCGCACGCTTGGAAAGCGTGTTGGGTGCAAGCCCTCAGGGGTTCGAATCCCCTATCCTCCGCCATTCTTCGAACGCGTCGCACCCCCTGCGCCGGCGACCCACTTCATATGGCGCGACACGCCGGGGGCAGCGCGTAAACGCCGCACACTTCGCCAGATGAGCCCGCAAAGTGCGCCACATAAACACAAACACCATTCACCGGAATGCATTTCGACGGCGTACGGTTGCATTCGACATGCAACGCTTCGGAACTCTCTCGTTCGGACACTACGGACCGCTGGGCGGTGGGCGCGTCCTCACCGCCGGCGACTCGATGCGCCAAGCCATCGACCTCGCGCAGGGCATGGATGACCTCGGCGCCGACGGCATTTACTTCCGCGTGCACCACTTCGCCCGCCAGCAGTCCTCCCCCATGCCCCTCCTCGCCGCGATCGCCGCGACCACGAAGCGCATCGAGATGGGTACCGGCGTCATCGACATGCGGTACGAGAATCCGCTGTACCTCGCCGAGGAAGCGGCTTCCGTCGACCTGATCTCTGAGGGACGACTCGCCCTCGGCGTCAGTCGCGGCTCACCCGAGTCAGTGGTCCGCGGCTACGAGGCATTCGGCTACACCGGGTCTGCCGACCCCCGCGGCGCCGACATTGCGCGCGAGCACTTCGACACGTTCCTGCGCGCGATCGATGGCGAGGGTATGGCAGAGCGCGACGCGCACTCCCCGTTCGGCGGCGGCACCGGCATGCAGCGCATCGAGCCTCACTCCCCTGGCCTGCGCTCGCGCGTGTGGTGGGGCGCGGGCAATAGCGATAGCGCGGAATGGGCGGGCCGCACCGGCGTCAACCTGATGTCCTCGACGTTGCTCACCGAAGCCGACGGCACGCCGTTCGACGAGCTCCAGGCGCAGCAGATCGAGGTGTTCCGCAGCGCCTGGCGCGACGCGGGGCATGCGGGGCAGCCGCGCGTCTCGGTCAGCCGGTCGATCTTCCCGATCACGACGGCCGAAGAAGACATGTACTTCGGCGGTCGGCAGGACGGCGACCAGATCGGCGTCATCGACGGCATCCGCTCGACGTTCGGCAAGACGTATGCGGCCGCACCCGACGTGCTCACCGAACAACTGCTTCAGGATGCCGCGATCCGCAGCGCCGATACGCTCATGCTGACGATCCCGAGCCAACTCGGCGTCGAGTTCAACCTGCGCATCGTCGAGTCGTTCGAAAAGTACGTCGCCCCCGCGCTACGCGCCGCGCACGGAAACTAACCCGTCAGGGCGTGAACTCAGGAACCTCCACGGGGCCGCCAGGCCGATGGACGCAACGATCTGGTGGCCGCCGGGATTGGTCTGAATCGGGACCGCTTCCCCGTTGTTGGCCACCCACACGTTGCCGTCGGCGTCGGATGCCACACCCATCGGCACCACGAAAGCGTCACCGGTCAGTGCCTCGCCGCCAACGAGGGTGCCGTCGTGCTCGAAGACCGCGACTGAGTTGCTGGGATACCGTTGCTGTTCGTCGCGTCCGCCACTGCCCGTGTTCCCCGTCCGCCGCGCTCGCGCGCCACGTTGGCAGGAGCCTCACCCGCGAAAGTCGTCTGGGTCGACATCGTCGAGGAATCGTTTGAATTCGTCCACTCGAGCTTCGGCTACCTCGGGCGCGATAGTGGCGCCTGCGGCATCCGCATCATCGTCGCCTGTCACTTCGTCAACGATTCCTGCTTCAGCGAGGACCGCGTCGGAAACCCAGATCTCGGCCGCCGTCCGGCACGCGAGGGCGATCGCGTCGGATGGGCGCGCGTCGATGCGGTGGATGCCGCCGCCCGCCGACACCACGATTTCGGCGTAGTAGGTGCCCTCGTCGATGCGGGTCACCTGGACCCGCTCGACGACTGCACCCAAACTGACGAGCATCGACCGCATGAGGTCGTGCGCCAGCGGGCGAGGGGTGTCCGCCCCCTCGACGGCGACAAGGATGGACGTCGCTTCTTGCGCGCCGATCCAGATTGGGAGGATTCTGCCCTCCCCCGCTCGATCCTCGAGCGGCTTCAGCAGAATGACATGCTGTCCTGCAGGATCCAGAGCGATCCCTGCCACGCGCACCTGCACCATGCTCGACTCCCTCCGCGCTCGCGGGTGGTGTCTGCCACGTTAGTAGGTCAGCGGCACCGTCAGTAGGTCGAGACTGCTTCGCGGTCCTCGATGATGGCGCGCGTGCTCGACAGACCCAGGCGCGTGGCGCCGGCGGCGAGCATGGCCTCGGCGTCCTGGCGAGTGCGAATACCGCCCGATGCCTTCACCTCGAGGCGGTCACCGACGGTCTGCTTCATGAGGGAGACGGCATGGATGCTCGCACCACCGGCCGGGTGGAAGCCTGTCGACGTCTTGACGAAGTCCGCGCCCGCGCGCTCCGCGGCTTCGCACGCCGCGATGATCGCGTCGTCGTCGAGGGCGGCGGATTCGATGATGACCTTGAGCACGATCGGGCTCGGGGCGGCCGCGCGGACGGCGCGAATGTCTGCCTCGATGTCACCGAAACGACCTTCGACCGCGGCGCCCACGTCGATGACCATGTCGATCTCGTCGACGCCGTGCTGCGCAGCAATGCGCGCCTCGGCGGCTTTGATCTCGCTGTGGTGCTTGCCGCTGGGGAAGCCGACCACGACGGCGAGCTTCAGCCCCTCGGGCAGGTCGACCGGAAGCACCGAGGGCGACAGGCACACGCTGTAGGCGCCGAGCTCAGCGGCTTGCGCGATCGCGGCTTTCACGTCCGCGGTGGTCGCGGCGGGAGCCAGCAGCGTGTGGTCAACGTAGCGGGCAAGGTTCGCAGAGCTCAAGACATCTCCTGAAGGGTGAGGGAGTGGTGCGTCATCGAACGGCGCAGGTGGGCGCCAAACCCCTGAGTTTAGCGCTCCGGGCTGGACGTCGGCCGTGTGCCCGATGCGCCTGGCGAGCGCGGCGCGGGTGGCGGAGGGACGACCTTCGCCACGATGACCGCACCCCGGGGAATGCGCTCGATTCCCCGCTTTCCGTCCACGACCAGCACGCTGTCGTTGGCGCTCAGCAGTTCGCCGAGCGCGTCGGTCGCTCTGCCGTCCGGCAGGATGTAGCGCACAACGACGCGCGTACCGGTGTCGGGCAGGTTCATCAGCGCCTCACCACTGACCGCGTGCGTAGTCCTTGAGGAACACACCGAAGAGGTCTTCGCCCGCTTCTCCGCGCACGATCGGGTCGTACACGCGCGCGGCGCCGTCCACGAGATCCAGGGGTGCGTGGAATCCCTCCTCCGCGAGGCGCACCTTGGTCGGGTGCGGGCGCTCGTCGGTGATCCATCCGGTGTCGACGCTTGTCATCAGGATGCTGTCGGTCTCGAACATTTCGCGCGCGCTCGTGCGCGTGAGCATATTGACCGCTGCCTTCGCCATGTTGGTGTGTGGATGCCCCGGGCCCTTGTATCCGCGGTTGAACACGCCCTCCATCGCGCTGACGTTCACGATGTACTTCCGGCGTGCCGGGCTCGCTGCCATCGAGGGACGCAGCTTCGAGATGAGGAGGAACGGCGCCGTCGTGTTCGCGAGCTGAACCTCGAGCATTTCGAGCGGATCGACCTCGTCGACGCGCTGCGTCCACGAGTTGATGTGGTCAAGGTCCGGCAACAGTCCGCCCGCATCGATGGCCGTACCGGCGTTCAGACGCTCGAGTGAACTCGACCCCGCCGCCATCGCCTGCTCGGTGAGCTCGTCCGCTTTGGCGGCAGCGGCGGCCAGCACCGGGTGGGCGGCAACCGAACGTTCCAGCGCCTGCGGGTGCTGATCATTCGTGTGGCCGAAGGTGACGAGCTCGGGAAGCGGACCGTCGGGCAGCGGTGCGAGTTCGGCATCGACGAGGGGCTGATACGCCCCCGGCGAGCGCCGCACGGTCTGCGTGGCGTTGTTGATCAGGATGTCGAGATGACCGGCCGCCGCGACATCCTCAGCCAGCCCGATCACTTGCGCGGGATCGCGCAAGTCGATTCCGACGATCTTCAGACGGTCGAGCCAGTCCGCGGCATCCGGAAGGGAAGAGAACCTACGAACCGCGTCACGCGGGAACCGCGTCGTGATCGTCGTGTGCGCGCCATCGCGAAGGAGCCGCAGCGCGATGTACATGCCGATCTTCGCGCGCCCCCCGGTCAGCAGCGCTCGCCGCCCGCTGAGGTCGGTGCGCGCGTCACGCTTGCGATGACTGAGCGCTGCGCAGTCCGGGCACAGCTGGTGGTAAAAAGCATCGACCAGCGTGTAGGGCTGCTTGCAGATGTAGCACCCGCGCGGCTTGATGAGAGTGCCGGCCGTGGGCGCCGTGGTCGACGTGCTGATCGGGATGCCGCGAGTCTCATCGTCGATCCGATCCGGCGCCCCGGTCGCCGTCGCGGCGACGACCGCACGATCGGCTTCGGCGACGGCCGCGCGGATCTCTCGCCGGCGCTCCTTCTTGACTGCTTTGAACATGGCCGCGGTCGCACGGCGGACGGTGATGTAGTCCGGATGCCGCTCATCGAGGCGCGCCATCCCCTCGAGCACACGCAATGTGGTCGCCAGCTCGTCGGGGTCGATACCGGGGCCGAGGTCATGCACGCTCGGCTCGTCAGCGGCCATGTCGGGCAGGTCGGCAGATTCGGAAGGCACACATCAGTGTACGGCGGAGCGTATCTGACACGCCCGCGCGCGCTCTTGGTGCACGGGGAGAACACACCACTGGGGGTAAGCGATGAGAGTATCCATCCACAAAGTTCCGATCGATGTGCGACGTCGCGCGGCACGCGCGATCAGCGCACTGGAGTCGAACCACGTCATGCCGAGTAAGCGACAACGCACGCTCAGCCTCGCGCTCAGTGAAGAGGCAACACCGATCTACCGGCCAGATCTGAAGGACCCCGCCTACTGGGAACTGGAGATCACGGGTGTGAAGACGGTCGTGCACACCGGCAAGGACGACACCGAGGCCTTCGATCGCGGCTTCATCATCGTCGCGACGGGTCCGCACGACGTACCGATCCCGCATCTCAGTCTCGACACGGCGGGGCCGAGCCGGCAACTAGAACACCAGGCACCGGATGCGGCGCGTGTTCTCAAGCTCGACGCGCTCTGCTATGCGGCCGAGCACCGTGATGGCAGCCTCTTGGCCCACATCGGTACGATGCCGCCGAAGTTGGAGGCGCTCGCTGACGACATGATCGCGAAGCCGCCCGCCGGGTGGGCGATCTCGGCAGAATCGGGGAACGAGACCGACAAGGGCGAAAAGCTGCCACCGCTGAAGATGCGCCGCTCGCGTGAGACGCGCCCGTACAAAGAGGTGGGCACGTGGAGGTCGTGGGCCGAGCTGACGCGGGGCTACGAGGCATCCTACGCTTCGCACCTCGCCGCGCTGGCGAAACGCGCGGAGGAACCGTGGCAGATCGAGAAGCTGACGGATGAGTTCGGCTGCGGCATCCACTCGGGCGAAGCCCACTCGATTCTGTTGCTCGACAAAGGCGAGTTCGCGCTCTCGGGACCGGGTGCCGAGTACGTCAGCGCCGAACTCGACGAATCCGCGTCGCCACCCACCCTCGTACTCAAAGCGAAAACGGACGCGAGCGTGAAGGACACCTCGTTCGAGGTAGCGCTGCGCTACGACGGCGCGTCGGAAACGTTGCCGTACTTCATCGTTCCGGTCGATGCGACAACCACGGTCCGCCCGCAACCGTCCCTGCTGGGACCGATCTTCGGAGGTGCATCACGATGACATGGACGATCTTCTGGGCGGGAACCGCTGCTGATCAGCCCGCCTATGACCAGTTCACGCACGGCAGCTGCGCGGTCGGATGCGGCCCGGTGGCGTGGGCGATTCTGTTCGGCTGGGCCGACCGCCAAGCGGCCAGTGGCAACGCATACTGGGCGCCGCGAAACGGACTGTATCGCGTGAACGGCGGGCGCGGCGCGGATGCGGTGGCCCCCATCACGCAGGATGCGGGCGTGAGAAACATGATCATCGAGCTGCACAATGCGGTGGGCACATTCTGCGCCTTCGGCTCGGGTGCCACCACACCATGGGATATGCCGGGCGCTCGCTCGTATCTGAACGGACGGACCGGCACGCGGCTGAGCGCGCATTGGAACTCGGTGGGAATCCATGAGACACGCCTGGCGAACTACGCCGCTGAGTCGATCGCCTATCGACGCACTCCTGCGGTAATCGGTACGGGATGGCTCAGCCACTACCCCGTGGCATGGGGATATGCCTGGCAACGACGGACCGTACGACACACGTTCGCGTGGTGGAGCTGGACCGAAACGGTGACCGACACCTGCTTCTATGTGAACAACGGCTGGGGCGGCGGGGGCGCCGGTCAGTGGATTGACGCGGGCACCTGGTTCGCCGGGGAGATTACGCCCTGACAGTGGGCGACCACTGAGACACAGTGGGGCGCTACGGCAGCGGAATTTCGCGCGTAGCGTCCCACGGCTCGGTCCAGCCGAGACGGTCGAACATGCTGTCGAGCAGCAGCGCCGTGAAGCCCCACACCAAGTGCTCGCGATCACCGTGCACCAGCTGGAAAGCGGGGCCGCGCCATTCCTGACCGCCCCGCCGAAGCACCGTCACGCCACGATTATCAGGATCGAGTAAATCGCCGACGGGTGCGCGAAACACCGCGGCGGACTCCGCTTCATCGACGACACCGACCGCAGAAGGATGCCGCCACCACCCCACTACCGGTGTGACCAGGTGCTGGGAAAAGGCCAGCGGGACGCGCGGCAGCGCACCCAGCACTTCGACACCTTCCGGGTCGAGGCCGGTCTCCTCGCGCGCTTCCCGCAACGCCGCGGCGACCGCGGATGCGTCCTCAGCGTCGACGCGGCCACCGGGAAATGCGATCTGCCCGGCGTGCGAGCGGAGCGTGGTCGCCCGCGCGAGCAGCAGCACATCCAATGTGCGCGACACCGCCGAGGCCTGCTGGCGAGGCTCGCTGAGCTGGTCGTCGAGGGTGCCGAACAGGATGAGTACGGCAGCGTCCCTCGGCTCGGCGGCGCTGGGCAGAGCGGCGAATCGGTCGAACACGTCGCCGGCTTCGACGAGTGCAAGAAGCTCGTCTCTCGCACGGGTCGACGGAGGTTCTGACATGGCTCTACGGTATCGTCGCTCACATATAACGTTCAGGTAACGTACCGGAACCGTCCAGACGACGTCGGCAGACTCGGGGACTTGTGCGCGCGAAAGCGCTCACTCTCGCGTCGCTTCGTCGGCGCCGACACTCGATACGGAACCGGTTTTCATGCGCTCCACTTCATCTTCTGCCCTCAATCGTCGCGCCCGTCGCGCCCGCCGCCGCACCCAGCGCCGTAGCGCTGTCGTCGCCGCGAGCCTCGCGGTCGGCTTGATCGCGACGGCCGGTTTCACCGCCGGAGGCAGCGTTTCGCAAGCGCAGGCGTCGTCTGACACCAGCGCGTTCGGGGCGTTCGAACTCGCGTCGTTCACGACGACGACCGACCCCGTGGCCGTTGTGACCGAAGATGGCACGGACGCGATTTCCACCGAAGCCCACGACGCCATCGCCGCAGCCGCCGCGTCAGCGGAAGCAGCAGATGCCATCGCCGAGGCGATCGACGACTCAGGTCTGAAGCTCGAAAGCGACACTACCGAGGTCGACACCACCGACCTCGTCGCCGCCGCCGCGCGCCTCGAGGGTTCGCTCGATCTGCCGGCGCCGCTGGTTCCCGGTCTGACCGCCGAGGTGACCACGCTCATCGCCTCTGTCGATGGCGAAGTTGTTGGCCTGAAGGAAGCCTTGGCCGAAGCCAAGAAGAAGAAGGCCGAGGAAGAAGCCCGCGAGAAGGCCCGTCTCGAGGCCGAAGCCAAGGCGAAGGCCGAAGCTGAGGCCGCAGCCGCAGCGGCTTCTTCGTCGTCGTCCTCGTCGTCCTCTTCGTCATCCGCCTCTTCTTCGCCCGTTCCGTCGGGTGGCGGCGGCGCCAGCCCCGCGCAGGCCAAGGCCATTGCCAAGACGATGGTCGCCAACCGCGGGTGGGGTGGCGATCAGTACGCGTGCCTCGAGTCGCTGTGGCAGAAGGAATCGGGCTGGAACTACAAGGCCTACAACTCCTCCAGTGGCGCCTACGGCATCCCGCAGTCGCTCCCTGGCAGCAAGATGGCCAGCGCCGGTGCCGACTGGCAGACCAACGCCGCCACCCAGATCAGCTGGGGTCTCGGCTACATCTCGGGCCGCTACGGCACGCCGTGCGGCGCATGGAACCACTCGAAGGCCTACGGCTGGTATTGATCTGAGCGCGGTCTGCGCTCAACCGCCGAAGTACGCCCGCGCCACGCGGGTGAGGTCCCACAGGTCACTCACGCCCGCCAACTCGCGAGCCGAGTGCATCGACAGGATCGGGATGCCGACATCCACCGTCCGGATCCCCAGCCGCGTCGCGGTGATCGGCCCGATCGTCGAGCCACACGGGACGGTGTTGTTCGACACGAATTCTTGACTGCTCACGCCAGCCTCAGCACACCACGCGTTCCAGGAGGCCGCCCCGGCGGCATCCGTTGCGTACCGCTGATTGGCGTTGATCTTGAGAATCGGACCTGACCCGAGCACGGGTTGCACGACAGGGTCGTGCTTGTCTGCGTAGTTCGGATGCACGGAGTGGCCGACGTCGCTCGACACGCACCACGATGCCGCGAGTGAGCGCAACTGCTGCTCGCGATCGGCGCCTAGCGAGATCCACAGCCGCTCCAGCACATCAGCCAAGAATGGACCACCGGCACCGGAGCGAGTCCCCGATCCCACCTCTTCATGGTCGAACACGGCAAGCATCGGGATGTGATCCGCGTCGGTGTCGGCGGCCTGCTCGAGGGCCACGACGCCGGCGTGCACCGAGGCGAGGTCGTCAAGCCGTCCGGCGGCAAAGAACACGTGGTCGCGCCCGAAAGTAGTGCCGCGCGCGGCGTCGGCGGTGACGATGTCGTAGCCACGGATGCGCGCGGCATCCACTCCCGCCTCTCGAGCGAGCTCGGCCAGGATGTCGGCAGAGTCGGTGTCGCCGAGGCCCCACACCGGCTGCGTCTGCGATTGCTTGTCGAGCGCGAGATGGTCGTTCGCATCACGATCGAGGTGGATCGCGAGCTGGGGCAAGCGAAGCAATGGGCCCGTTGCAGCGAGCACGCTCGTGCCGTCGTCCAGGACGAGTCGCCCTGCAAGGCGCAGTTCGCGATCGAGCCACGACGTGAGCAGCGGACCGCCGTAGACCTCGACACCGGCCTGCAACCAGCCGAGCTTGCCGGTGGTGGGCTTGGGCTTCAGCTTGAAGCCCGGCGAGTCACTGTGTGCGCCGAAAATGCGCACACCCGTCGATGCGGATGCTGCTTTGGGGACCGCCCACGCGATCACGGCACCATCGCGTACGACCAGGTAGCGCCCGCCCGCGGGCGCCGGCCATGCCGCATGCTCATCCAGTCGCGTGAAGCCCACCGCCTCGAGTCTGCGGGCGACAGCCTCGGCCGCGTGGAAGCTCGACGGCGACTCAGCAACGAAGTCCGCGAGGTCATCAGCATGGGCATGGGGGTCGGATGCGTCGGGCATTGAGGTCACTCCGGGTGTCGTATCGCGGGTCATGCTGAGCGCAGGACCTTATCCATCGGCTTGCCCTTGGCAAGCTCATCGACGAGCTTGTCGAGATACCGGATCTTCTGCATGAGTGGATCCTCGATCTGCTCGACGCGCACGCCGCAGATGACGCCGGTGATCTGGGTGACGCCGGGGTTCAGCTCAGCCTCGGCGAAGAAGTCCTCGAACGTCGTGTGTTCATCAAGATGACGGCGCAGCTGCGCATCGTCGAAGCCCGTGAGCCATTCGATCACCTGATCAAGTTCCTCGACAGTGCGTCCCTTCCGCTCCATTTTGGTGACGTAATGCGGGTAGACCGACGCGAAAGACATGGTGAAGATGCGATGCACCCCTCCAGGGTACTCATCGCTTCAGGAACGGGCGGTGACAGGCTGGCGCAGAATCGTGCGCAGCTTTTCCGGCTCCACCCGGCGGAAGTCGCTCAAGTAGATCTCATGGTGGCGGCCCGTCATCACCAGATTGTTCGCGGGGATGAAGTCGTCGTGCATGCGCTGGAGAACCGGGCCTTCGTCATCGAACGAGCCAACGTGGAGCGTCTGCACGCATCGGCCTTCGTCGAGCGACTCAACACGCACACCCGAGACGTCGTGGCCCTTGCTCGACGCGACCGAACGGGCAGCGTCGACGTCCTCGCGGGTGAGCCAGCCCGGAACCAGAAGCAGCAACGTCCACTGCCAGCGGGATTTGTTACGCGCGGTCGTGAAGGTCGACATGTCATCCGCCCACCACAGACCCTCGAGGGGCGGCACGACATAGTCGCGTTCACGTTCTTTCTTGCTGGCGAACTTCAGCGCATAGGCGACGGGGTAGAGCGACGAGATCGCCGAGGCAAAAGCATCCGAACCTGGAGATCCCTGGCCGTCGATGGCGAGATATTGCCGCTCGGGGATCTCGATCACTTCGAAACGCCCACGCGGTGCTCGATAGGACGGGATCTCTTTCTTCAGATCGACTTTCGCGTGCGCGGGCTGGATGCCGGTTGCGCGAAGCTCACGCTCGAAGGCTGATCGATCTGAGAAGTAGGACACTTCCTGATTCGCGTACGCGTCCCCGGCATCCGGGGCGCTCACACGCTTCCCGAACAGGGCATCCGCCTCATCGAACAGGAGCACCCACGACGCCGTCTCGGCACGCGCGAACAAGGTCGTGAGGTTCTTCTCTGTTTCGCCGATGTACGTACTCAGCAACGCCGACAGCCCAGCCGAAGGTTCATCAGCAGGAGATTTCTCGCGCACGCCCATGGCGCGGCGCATTTCCGCGGTCAGGGTCACGCGGTTCCACCCGTCGCGGGGGATGGCCGCCGCCAACGCACGCCAGGCTCGCGTTCTCGGTCGCACCACGACAACAGCAGTCACCCCGCCATTCTTCGCGCCCGCCCACGCACCTGAAAGCAACCCGACCCCGCAACCTAGGGCGCTCGCTCGCGGACGACCCGCGCGATGTCGATCTTCTTGATCTGACGCGCTGCCGGCCACTGCGAAATGAGGGCCGCGAGCAGCACGCCCAGCGCTGCCGCGGGCAGCGTCCACCACGACCAGCGAAGTTCGAGCGTGAACAGGTCGTCGTTGAAGGTCTGCAAGAACGTCGACGCCGACCAGACACCCAAGATCAGACCAATGGGGATCGCGAGGAGAGTTGCGAGCATGTTCTCGGTGGCGATGGCGCCAGCGACCTTTCGGCGCGGCGCCCCGGCCGCGCGCATCGTCGCAAGTTCGCCTATGCGTTCCACCACGCTGACCGCCATCGTGACGTACATCACCGCGAGCGCGAGGATCGTGCCCGCCACGATCATGATTCCGATAAACGCCCAGAACAGACCGAGGTAGTCGTCGAGAATCCCGACGACAGCCCGGACGTCCTGATAGGCAACGACGCCATCCAACTGTGTGATATTGGCGCGCAACTGGTCGCGGTCGGCACCGTTGGCGTAGAGGAGAGCGAACGACTCGACACCTGTATCCGGGAGGATGCTCGCCGCAACCTCGTCGGTCGCGTAGACCGCGGTGCCGATGGGCTCATCAACGAACGCGACGATCGTGACGTCTGTCTGTCCGTCCTCGGTCGACAGCGTGACGGTATCGCCTTCTTCGACGTCAAGGAGCTCGCCGATGCTGTGCCCCGCGAGGATCCCGTCATCGGGGAGCGAGATCTCGGCACCGTCCATTCCCACGAAGCCGTGCATCTGCGTGTCCGCCTGGAAGCCGTGCAGGACGGTCGCGTACGAGTCGTCGCTGCCAAGCACCGTCACCTTGCCGGCGGCAGTAGGTTCGACCGCCGAGACACCTTCCAGGTCACGCAACTGATCTTCCACCCCCGCACCGGACTGGGCCGCTACGGTCGCGTCTTCGAGATTGACCTCGTCGAATTGGATTTCGAGGGCTCTCAGCATCGACGTCATCAACCCGACCGACGTCAGCACGAGGACGAGGGCGAGCACTCCCCCGAGCATCGTCGCGAACGTACGACGCTTGGAACGGACGATGTCACGCAACGCCATGCGAGTGGTGGTGGGCAGCCAGCGCTGCCTGGCTACGAAGCGACTCCATGCGCCGGGCGCGGAGACCTCCGCCTGCGTGCGCATGGCTTCTGCTGGCGCGGTGCGGGATGCCGTGATCGCCGGGCCGAGGGCCCCCAGCATCCCGATGACCGCACCGAAGAGCAGACCGACCACGATCATCCAGGGATAGTTGCGCACCACTGTGTCGGGCACGCCCACAAACCCGGTGTAGGCGGAGGTGACGGCAGTGTTCGCGAACACTCCGAGAACGACACCGACGATCGCCCCGAGCGTGCCGATGATCAGCCCCTGACCGAGATAGTGGCGCAGCACACGACCGCGGCGAGCGCCGGCTGCCATCAGGGTGCCGATAATCGGTCGCTCCTGCAGAATGCGGCGCGTGAGGAGCACCCAACTCGACACGCCGGCGGCGATCAGGAACAGCGCGGGGAATGCAACTGACATTTGATCGAACCCCTGAAGGTCTTCGCTCAGAGTCGCGTTCGACGGCTGATCCTCCTGCGTCTCGACTGATGTCGCCCCGGCATCCGTCATTGCATCGGATACCGCGTCGGATTCTTCGGTGCTCACGGAGTCGGGCAGCAGCACGAGCGTCTGGTTATCGGGAATGCCGAACCACTTCGATACGTCATCGGTGGACGCGTAGACGACCGCGAACGACTGCGGGTCGCTCAAGATGTCTTGCCGCGAGCGCGCGGGCCAGAGGTACTCGGGCGAGTCCACGACGCCGGCAATGGTGACACTCTGCCATCCGGTCGCGGTGTACACGTCGAAACTGTCCCCCGGCGCGAGGTCGAACGCCTCGGCCGCGTGGGTCTCGAGAAGAACATCACCCGAGGTTCCGTCGAGGTAGTCACCGTCGATGACGTCGACATCATCGATGACGGGGTGCTCGTCAACGGGCACAGAAAGGACCCGCCCGAGCAACTTCGCATCGTCGATGAGCATGGGCGGGTCGATCTGAGTGCGGGTGATGGCATCGCTTGCTCCCGCGTCGAGCGCCGCCTGCGCGACGTCGGCGGTGTCACCGCCCGTCGCGACCAGATCAGCGAAGGAGAGCCGGTCGTACGTCTCTTGATAGCTCGCGGACAGGTTCTGAAACGCCCCTGCCGTCGCGATGTAGATGAGCACGCCCAAGGCGATGGTGACACCGACGGCGATCACCTGGGCGCGCTGGCGCCAGAGGTCACGGAAAGACTTTCGTGTGGAAGCCCTCATCGCGCTCACCAGGTCACGTCGGCCGCCGCCGCGGGGTTGTCGTTGACGACGGTGGACTCGACCTGACCGTCGACGATCGTCACGACGCGGTCGGCGATCTGAGCCACCGACAGGTTGTGCGTGACGATGATCACGGTGCGACCCTGGTGGTGCAGATCCTGCAGCAGGCCGAGGATCTGACGGCCTGTCGGCAGATCGAGTGCTCCGGTGGGCTCGTCGGCGAAGAGAATGTCAGGATCGGTGGCGAGCGCTCGCGCGACCGCAACGCGCTGTTGCTGACCACCCGACAACTGTGCCGGGAAGTTGTCCATCCGATCCCCCAGTCCGACCGCTTCGAGGAGTTCCGGCACGCGCGCTTTGTCGCCGCGGCCCGTCATCTCGATGATGACCTCGACGTTCTCACGGGCAGTGAGCGTGGGGATCAGGTTGAAGAACTGGAAGATGAACCCGACATGGTCGCGCCGGAAGTCGCTGAGCTTGCCCGGGTCTCGCGTCGAGATATCTTCACCGGCGACGATGACCGTGCCATCCGTCGCACGGTCGATTCCGCCGAGGATGTTGCACAACGTCGTCTTACCCGAACCCGACGGGCCGAGAATCACGACGAGCTCGCCCGACGCAATCTCGAGGTCGACGCCTTTGAGGGCGTGGACGGCGGCGTCTCCTGTTCCGAACACCCGCGTGAGCCCTGTGGTGCGGACTCCACGGTCGGTGGCGACGGAGGTCGAAGCGGTCATAAGGTTTCCTTCCGAAAGACGCCGTGCGTGTAAGCGTCGATGGCTTCTGCGGCCCACCGGGCGGAGCCGTCTGGCGACAAGGGATCGACGCCGGTGGCATCGTGGACGTGTTCGTGCAGCAGGATCATGGCGAGGTCATTCACGAGAAGAAATGCCGCGCGCATCTGGGGATCCACTGCCGGCCTCGCGATGTCGTGCACTTCGAGATTTGCCAGGAGGCGAACGCTGAGTTCGTACCAGCGCCGAAACAGCAATCGCCCACCCTCGGTGCCCGACAGCAAGAGGCGACGCACGTATGCGGGAATCGGTGAGCCCTGCGGCAACGCCGACAGCAATGCCTCGACGAAACCTGCTACCGCCCCATCCCCGGTCAGCTCGGTCGGGGGCTGCTGCTCGAGGGCGTCGAAGATCGCGATGACGTGTGCATCCACGGCATCGCGGAGTCCTTCTCGCGTTCCGAAGTGATGCGGAATGAGCGCCACCGATACGTCTGCGTCGCTCGCGACGTCGCGCAGCGACACCGCATCCACTCCTCGTTCGGCGAACAAGCGCAGGGCCGACGCGACGATACGCTCGCGCGCCGTGCGTTCGTCTTCACTCACGCGCTCAGCATACTGAACGAGTGTTCAGCGGTGCAACGGGCGGTCAGAATCGGCGCGAGAACAGTCCCGCCAGCACGGCATGCGCCAGAGGCACGATCGAGGCGATCATGAGCACGGTGCCGAAGACGATGTCATCCAGGCGCATCAAAATGCCGCCGATGAGCAACCCGGCGAAGATGATGGCTGCCACTACCCGGCGACCCGCACGCTCGAGCCCCGCGATCCGCTTATCGAGCTTGGGAGTGTCGACGGCGAGTCGCCCGTCTTCCAACCGCGTCACGACATCGTCGAGCCTGCGCGGCAGGCGAACGGCGATGCCCAACACGTCGCGCACCTCGGTCGCGAACGCCTGCACGACATTGCCGCTCTCCTCACGCAGAAGGCGCTGCGCATAGGGCTCGACCGCATCCCACACGTTGAACGCGGGATCGAGGGAGCTGCACACACCCGAGGTCAACGAGACAGTGCGGATGATGAGGAGGAAGTTCTCCGGCAACTGTGTCGGCATGCGACGAATCGTGTCGCCGAACTCCCGCGCGAAGTCTTCGAACTCGCGCGGGTCCACTTGCGCCAGTTCGGCGAAACCCATTCCACCGAAACGGGCGAACAGCGTCGTCATCGCCCGTTCCAACTCGGTGGTGTCAGCGTCCGGCAACAGCACGCCCACGTCGCGCATGCTCTCTACGAGCCGACGGCCGTCGCGGGCCGCCACCGCGATCAACACGCGACGAAGCCCGTCGCGCAGTCGGTCGGGCACTTCGCCCATCATGCCGAAGTCGATGAACGTGAACCGCCACGTTCGCTCCGTCTCTGCATCAGGAGTCGGGGTGACGAAAATGTTGCCGGGGTGCGGGTCTGCGTGGAAGAACCCATGATCGAAAAGCTGGTCGAACATCACGCGCGCGAACTCGGTGGCCACTTCGCCCGGATCGATGCCCGCCGCCCGCAGCGCATCGACGTCGTTGATCTTGATCGCCGTAACATCGGCCAGCGTGAGCACCTGCCGCGTCGTGCGCTCCCATGCGACCGCGGGCACCGAGACGCCGCCGTCATCGGCAAAGTCCGCGGCGAATCGCTCTGCACTGCCCGCCTCGTGGAGGTAGTCGATCTCTTCGAGGCTCGTGCGCGCGAACTCTTCCATGAGCACGGGCAGATCGACATGACGCCGGATGATCTGAACACGGTGCAACCACCCGGCCACCTTGCGCAGCGCCGCCAGGTCGACAGCGACGACCCGGTCGATGCCGGGGCGCTGGACTTTCACCACGACGTTCGTGAATCCCGCGACGCCCGCATCCTCCACCGACAGCGCCGCACGGTGGGCTTGCCCCAGGGATGCAGCCGCGAGCGGCAGGGGGTCGAACTGAGCGAACGCCCGATCCAGCGGCACCCCGAGCTCTGCCTCGGCGAGCGCTCGGATCTCATCGAACGCGACCGGCGGCACTTCGTCTTGCAGTCCCTCCAGCTCGCGCGTGATCTCGGGTGGGAGCACGTCGAGTCGCGACGACATGAACTGCCCGACCTTGATCATGAGTCCGCCCAACTGCACGGCGAGGGCATGGAAGTGACGAGCGATGTGCTGCAACCGCGCGGGGCGTCCGCGCGCGGCGAGAGAACTCAGCCCGACGCGCGGCAGAAAGAGCTCGTACCACCACGCCTGCACCATGTACCGCAGCGCGAAGCGCAGAATGCGCCGATATCGCGCGCGCGACGCACGCTCGTCGCTCATCACCCCTCCATCATGCCGTGCGAGGGCGAACGCCCAACGAAGGAACCTGCGCGCGCGACGAGAGCCGTCACTCCTTCGCCAGGAGCGCGTAGAGCTTTCGTCGCGCGTCGTCGAGGATCTCTACAGCCTCGGCGATCTGCTCCGGTGTGCCACTGCGCCCCACTTGCGCCGCCGCCTGGGCAAGCGCGAGGCCGGCTTTGGGGAGCGCCGTCGCCCGCGCGGCATCCTTCATCCCCGAGGTCTCCCATGGCGCGGCGCCTTCCTCGCCCGCCGCGGCCACTCCTGCATCGGTCAGGGAGTAGATCTTACGTCCGCCCGACTCTTCGGCCGCGATGAGCCCCTCATCGGCAAGCAACTGCAGCGTCGGATACACCGAGCCGGGGCTGGGCTTCCACGCACCGCCCGAGCGTTCCTCGATTTGCTGGATGATCTGATAGCCGTGCATCGGCGACTCTGCCAGCAGCGCCAACACGGCTGCTCGCACGTCCCCGCGATTCACACGTGACGCGGGTGCGCCAACCCGCTGCTCGAAGGCGTCACGCAGCTGATCCATTGCCTCGAAGATGCCGGGGCCGGGCCACCCGCTGCCGAACCCACTGGCCCGTGATCCTGCACTGTTCATGATCGATCTCCTCGCATCGCAGCTCGCCGCCACGATGACGACTCCCATGAACGATACCTACCGATATATCGTTACGGAAGGTCCTTGACAGATTCCGCCGCACGACGCAGGGCAAATGCGCCGACGAATCCGAGGAGTAGGAAGACGGATGCCACGAGCAGCGCCCATCGCGTCCCATCGGCGAATCCTTCGGCGAGCGCGGCGGTGACAGCGGCGGTCTGATCGCCCAGGGGACTCGAACTCCCCGCCTCGCGGAGCGCAGGGATGGCCGTGCCGGCGGACTGCCTGGTCGCCGTCGCGAGCTGATCAGCCTCGTCGCCACTCACGTCCACACTCTCGAGAGCCGCGGGAAGTGTGAGAGCGAGCGATACCGAGAGCGCCGCACCGGCGAACGCCGTGCCGAGCGCGGAACCGATCTGTCGGACTGTGCTCTGCGTGGCGGAGCCCTGCCCAGAAACTTCGACCGGAACGTCGCGCAACACCGTGCCTGTCAGTTGCGCGGAGGCAAGGCCAAGCCCCAAGCCGTAGACGACGAGAGGAAGCGCGATCACCACCCCGGGTGTATCTGCGTGGATGATGAGCGCGACCACCACGATGCCGACCACTTCGAGCCCGAGTCCGAGCAACACAGTGCCCGGGGACCCGAATCGCGCGGCCAGATGGCGAGCGGATGCTCCCGAGAAGAACGCGCCGATGGCCATGGCGGCGAGTACGAGCCCCGCCCCCATGACGTCGAGCCCGACCGCGTTGATGAGGTAGAGCGGCAGGACGAAGATGATGGCGAACTCCCCCACGGCCACCATCGCGGCGGTGAGGTTCCCCCACGAGAACGTGGGGATACGGAACAGATTGAGGTCAAGAAGCGCCGAACGGCGCACGCGCTCTCGATGGCGCTCCCACAAGACGAACAACGTCAGCGCGACTGCCGCGATCGCAAAGGCCACCGGAACGGCGGAGATCGCGGCATCCGCGGGCCACACCCACCCGAAGATCACCAGGTCATCCTTCGGCGCCCACCAGCCGAGGTCGGGACCCTCGATGACCGCGAACACCAGCGCGCCGAAGCCGATCGCGCTGAGCAGCGCTCCATCGACGTCGGCGCCCGGGCGCCCCTTGGCGCCGCGCGTTTCGGGCACCGTGAGCAGCGCCGCCACAAAGACGGCGATGCCCAGCGGGATGTTCACGAGGAACACCCAATGCCACGACGCCCACTGCGTCAGCGCGCCGCCGGCGAGCGGACCGATCGCCGCGGCCCCCGAGATCACCGCGCCCCACACACCGAACGCGGCCCCGCGATAGCGGCCGCGGAACACCGCATTGACCGTCGACAGCGTTGAGGGCATGATGAACGCCGCTCCGAGCGCTTGGACGGCGCGGGCTGCGATCAGCGGTCCACCACTGTCGGACGCAGCCGCCAGCACGCTGCCGCCGATGAAGATCACCACGCCGATGAGGAACATCAGCTTGCGACCCCAGCGATCGGCCAGCCGCCCGGTCGACAGCAGCAGTGCGGCGAGCACGACCGCATACAGGCTGTTGACCCGTTGCGCGTCGGTGAGGTCGAGACCGATGTCGCTGATGATCTCGGGTAACGCTACGCCGACGATCGTGCCGTCGAGGACGATCATGCCGAGCCCCGCCGACAGGACGGCCAGCGCCAGCCACTCGCGTCGCGTGGGTGGTGAAGACTCTGAGGTCGAGGGATCGAGTGGCTGCGATGCGCTCATTCGGCAGGGCCTTTCGCTCGAGGACGACGCTCGCGCACATCTGCGACGCAAGGCGTTCTCGAATCTATCGTGCAGGGTAGGCTCACTGCGAGGAGCTGACGGCTCCCGGTCGCATTGCGGCCCGCAAAGAAAAAGGAAAGACACGATGGCCACTGGCACCGTGAAATGGTTCAACTCCGAAAAGGGCTTCGGCTTCATCGCACCGGATGCAGGCGGAGACGACCTCTTCGCGCACTACAGCGCGATCGCCACCGAGGGCTACAAGGAGCTCCACGAGAACCAGAAGGTCGAATTCGACGCCGAGCGTGGCCCCAAGGGCATGCAGGCTGCGAACATTCGCCCGCTCTGATCGTCACTCGTCGGGTTTCGACCTGACGGGAAGCCGCAACACCCCGGTCCTTTTGGATCGGGGTGTTGTCGTCTTCCCCCCTCGGCCGCCTCGCCCCGCGAGAGTTCTCGAAAGCGAGCGGTGCGACCTCACGTAGATTTCGAGGAGTGGATGCCGGTGCTATCAGAGATTCGCACGCGAGACGTCACGGCGCCTGACGGTTCTCCTGCGACCCTCGATGATTCGGTCGTGCTGCTGCAACGTCGCAGCTGACCAGCTCAGCCTGCGATCGCCTCGACGATCGGCGTGGATCCTGCGTTGAAACGAAGAGTGCGCCCGATCGTCGAGTCGTCAGCGAGAACCGCGTCGATGACAGCAGCGACGTCTGCACGAGAAACCTTCGTGGCTTCCGTCGCATCGACATGGATGCGGCCCGTGGGCGGATCCAGCGTCAGCGCGCTCGGAGCGACGATCGTGTAGTCGAGTCCACTTGAACGCAAGTGTTCGTCCGCTGCCGCCTTAGCTTCGGCATAGGCGAAGAAGGCGTTGTCTTCGGGCACGCCGTGATCGGTGTCAGCGCCGAAGTACGACACCATGACGTAGCGGCGCACCCCCGCCGCCACGCACGCATCGATCGAGCGAATCGCTGCATCGCGGTCGACCGCGTAGGTTCGCTGAGGGTCTCCCCCACCAGCCCCGGCCGCCCAGATGACGACGTCGTTGCCACTCACGAGGTTTGTGAGCTGGTCGGTGTCGAAGACTTCGATGTCGGCGACCAGTGGCGCGGCCCCGGTTGCGGCCACATCGGTCTCATGGTCGGCATTGCGAAACAGGGCGGTGACGTGTTCGCCACGACCCACGAGCATCGGTTCGAGGAGGAGCGCGACCTTGCCGTGGCCGCCGATGAGCAGGATGCGAGACATAGGGCTCTCCGATCTGACGTTCTCTTCGAGCCTAACCGGGCCCGCAGACCGGCTAAAGTTCTGCGTATGTCTTCAGATCAGCAGGAACTCCACGGCGGCGCTCTCAGTGGGCACGGTAGCCCCGGCCTGTGGGGCACGCTGTTCGGTCTCATGGTCGCGGCCTTCATCGCTGTGCCGCTCTCAGCTGCATTCTCGTTCGCCACGCACCCCGGCACCCAGCAACTGTTCGCCGGTCGACTGAACGAGGCGACCACCGGCGGCTACGTCGCGTTCTGGTGGATCGTCACGATCTTCCTCGCCGCCCTGCCTTTCCTCGTCGGCTACGCCGTCGCGAAGCTGTCGGGCCGCACGCTCGCGATCGTCGGCGCCATCGTTGCCCTCTTCGTCGTCGCCGTACTGGTGCTGGGTCAGATCTTCGTCTTCTGATCTCCCCGGCGACGCTCAGCCGACGCGAATGCGCTCGGGGTGCGTGTACACGTTCAGCGTGTCACCGCGCGAAAAACCCACGAGAGTGAGTCCGCGGGCCGCCGCGAGTTCCACCGCCAGGCTTGACGGAGCCGACACCGCGGCGAGAATGGGGATGCCCGCCATCGCGGCCTTCTGGACGAGTTCGAAGCTCACGCGGCCCGAAACCTGCAGCACCGTGCCCGTCAACGGCAATCGACCTACCGTCAGGGCCCACCCGACGACCTTGTCGACCGCGTTGTGGCGCCCCACATCCTCACGCACGATCAGCTCTTCACCCGATGCAGCGTCGTACAGTCCGGCGGCGTGCAGACCACCAGTCTTGGCGAACGCCGCTTGCTTCACGCGCAGACGCTCCGGAAGTTCGGCGAGGGCCGCGGCATCCATCGTCGCCATATCTTGCGCCACATCGAAGCGCGACGATTTCTCGACGGCGTCGATGGATGCCGCGCCACACACGCCGCACGCGCTCGTCGCCACAAACGCGCGAGCCATGTCGGGAGTGGGAGCCACGGCTCCCGCGCCGAGCGTGACGTCCAGCACGTTGTAGGTGTTCCCGCTCGCGGGTGTCTCGAGCAATGCGGGCCGATCCATCGACTGCGCGCCGAGCCCCGGTCCGCCGCAGTGAATCGCCGCCGCGAGCTGGTCGCTCCGCCCGATCACTCCCTCTGAGACCAAGAACCCTGCCGCCAGTTCGACGTCATGACCGGGGGTCCGCATCGTGACAACGAGCGGCTGCCCGCTAAGACGAATCTCGAGGGGCTCTTCCACGGCGAGCACGTCAGCACGCCGTCGCGCCACAACTTCGCCGTCGCCGTCGAAACTGATTCGCGTGACGGGGCGGTTCGCCGTGATGCGCCCCATTACTCAGCCGCCGATCGCGTTCATACCGCGCGCGGGCTGCAGGAACGACGGTTCGTTGATGGCGTGGCCGGGCAACTTTCCCCGGACGCACGCGCGCAGCATCCCATCGATCCCGTCTGCGCGAGAATCCTCCGCGCCGGGCGCGCGCAGGATCGGCAGCAGGTCATACTCGGTCGTGGAGAAAAGGCAGTTGCGCAATTGGCCGTCTGCGGTGAGTCGAAGTCGGTCGCAGTCCCCGCAGAAGGGTGCTGTCACCGACGCGATGACGCCGACCGTGTCGGGCCCACCATCGAGCATCCAGCGTTCGGCGGGCGCACCCCCTCGCCCCGGAACCGGCGTCAGCGTCCACCGGCTCGACAGCGCCTGAAGAATCTCCTCGCGCGTCACCATGTTCTCGCGTGACCACGTGTGCCCGGCATCCAACGGCATCTGCTCGATGAAGCGCATCTGCGCCGAGTGCGCGACGGCGAAGGCGACCAGATCGACGAGTTCGTCATCGTTGACTCCCCGCATGGCGACCGCGTTGATCTTGAGCGGTCGCAGGTCGGATGCCGCGGCCGCCGCGATGCCAGCGAGAACGTCATCGAGCCGGTCACGTCGAGTGAGTTCGCGGAACCGATCGTGCCTCAGCGTGTCGAGGGAGATGTTCACCCGGTGCAATCCGGCATCGATGAGATCTGACAAGACCTCATCCAGACGGATGCCATTGGTCGTCATCGCAATCTCGACCGGCTGACCGTCGGGACCCCGGAGTCGGGCGAGCCTGCGCACCACATCCACGATGTCGGTGCGCAGCAGTGGCTCCCCTCCCGTGAGGCGAAACGTCGTGATCCCCGCTGCGGCGGCAACGCGGGCCACCTCGACGATCTCGTCGAGCGAGAGGATGCTGGTGCGCGCCAGCCATTCGTTGCCCTGCTCGGGCATGCAGTACGTGCAGCGCAGCGAACAGCGGTCGGTGAGCGAGATGCGCAGGTCGCGATGCACACGCGAATAGGTGTCGACGAGCGGTGCACCCGGCACCGCCGTCGCGTCGCTCGCAGCGTCCGCGGCGCCCGGGAGCGGCATCCGGACACCGATCGTCACGGGCACGGCGCTCATGGACGCGATCCCTCACGCACGCGGCCGTCCCCCGTCTCAGACATGTGTCGAGCCTAATCGCGACACGGGAACCGCGGCTCCTCAACTGGCGCTTGCAAAGGTCGTGCCACCTGCTACAGTGTGGTCAGACCACACCTCGACCCAATCGATCGGAGTGCACAGTGGACCTGCTCGACCCCCTGCTCCTAGCTCGTTGGCAGTTCGGCCTCACCACGCTGTACCACTTCCTCTTCGTGCCCCTCACACTGGGCATGGCGCTCACGGTCGCGATCTTCCAGACAGCATGGTTTCGCACCGGAAAGCTCAAGTGGCTTCATCTGACGCGGTTCTTCGGAAAGATCTTCCTGATCAACTTCGCCATGGGTGTGGTCACCGGCATCGTTCAGGAGTTCCAGTTCGGCATGAACTGGTCGTCATACTCGCGGTTCGTGGGCGACGTGTTCGGCGCACCACTGGCGTTCGAAGGACTCATGGCGTTCTTCTTCGAGGCGACGTTCATCGGCCTCTGGATCTTCGGGTGGGACAAACTCCCCCGCGCCGCACACTTGGCGAGCATCTGGATCGCCACCATCGGGGCGTGGTTCTCGGCGTACTTCATCCTCGCCGCCAACGCGTTCATGCAAAACCCGGTGGGCTACCAGATGGCCGCAGACGGCTCACGCGCCGAAATGAACGACTTCTTCGCCGTGCTGACGAACCCGGTCGCCTTGGCCGCACTCCCTCACACACTGTTCGCGGCATTCATGATGACGGCGGGCGTGATCATCTCGATTGCCGCATGGCACCTGGTGCGCCGCCAGAACATCGAGATGATGCGCTCGGCTCTGCGCTATGGCCTGTGGGGCATGATCGTCGCGTTCGCCGGAGTGGCGCTCTCCGGCGACCAGTTAAGCCTGGTCATGGTCGCGACCCAGCCCATGAAGATGGCCGCAGCAGAGGCGATGTTCGATAGCGCGTGCGGCGCCGATGCCTCGTTCTCGATCTTCACCCTCGGCACTCCCGATGGCACGAGCGAGTTGTTCTCGGTCCGCGTTCCGTACTTGCTCGCCTTCCTGTCGACGCACACGCTGGATGGCTGCGTCGAGGGCATCAACGACCTGAACATGGAGTACACCACGACGCTCTTCCCGCAGTTTGCCGATCAGGTCGACGGCAACTTCGCCCCCATCCTGTGGGTGACGTACTGGTCGTTCCGCTGGATGATCGGCCTCGGCGGGGTTGCCTTCCTTGTCGGTGTCGTCGGCCTCTGGCTCACCCGCAAGAAGGCGAAGCGCGAGGTTCCGGTGTGGGCATGGCGTCTGGCCATTTGGGCATGGCCCGCATCGCTGCTCGCGATCCTCGTCGGCTGGGTGTTCACCGAAATGGGCCGACAGCCGTGGATCGTCTTCGGGCTCATGCTCACCGAGGATGGTGTGTCTCCCAGCGTGCCGGGGTGGAACGTCCTCATCTCGCTGATCGCCTTCACCGCGATCTACGCCATCCTCGCGGTCGTCGAGGTCGGGCTCATCATGAAGACGGCACACGCCGGCCCCGCACCCCTCCCCGATCCGGGAGACCGCGACGAGCGGTCGACCGCGATCGAAGACACCCCCACGACGGTCTACTAGGAGAACACGGACACACTCATGGACCTCGCGTACCTCTGGTTCTGGATCGTCGGCTTCCTCTTCGTCGGCTACTTCGTCCTTGACGGGTTCGACTTCGGCGTCGGCATGTCTCTTCCCTTCCTCGGCAAGAACGACATCAGCAGACGCCAAGTCATCAACACGATCGGCCCCGTGTGGGACCTCAACGAGACGTGGGTGATCGTCGCCGGCGCCTGTCTGTTCGCCGCCTTCCCCGAGTGGTACGCCACGCTGTTCAGCGGCTTCTACCTGGCTCTGCTGCTCATCCTTCTCGCGCTCATCGCACGCGGCGTGTCGTTCGAATATCGGCACCAGCGAGACAGCGTCCGGTGGAAGCAGGGTTTCGACACGATGATCGTCGTCGGGTCGGCTGTGCCCGCGCTGCTGTGGGGTGTCGCGGTGGCGAACATTGTTCAGGGCGTGCCGATCGATGCCAACCACGAGTTCACCGGTTCGCTGCTGACGCTGCTCAATCCGTACGGACTGCTCGGCGGGCTCACCACGCTGTTGCTCTTCTTCACGCACGGGGTGTACTTCGTCGCTCTCAAAACTGATGGGCAAGTGCACGAAGATGCACGACGCCTCGCGCGGCGCTCGGGCCTGCTGACCGTCGTGGTCGCCGCCGCTTTCTTGGTGTGGACGATCTTCATCGCGGCCGGCCACGGTGCGCCGCTCATGGCCCTCGTGATCGGCGGAGCCGCGGTCGCAGCGGTATCGCTCATCTTGTCTCTCGTGTTCAATGCCAGGGATCGCGAAGGCTGGGCTTTCGGCGCGGGTGCCGTCACGGTCGTCGCTGCCGTGCTGACCCTGTGGTTCTCGCTCTACCCCAACGTCATGCCGTCATCGACGGACCCGGCCTACAGCCTCACGATCGAGAACGCTTCGAGCACGGACTACACCCTGCAGATCATGTCGTGGGCGGCGCTGATCTTCCTGCCTCTCGTCCTCGCCTACCAGGGATGGACGTACTGGGTGTTCCGCAAGCGCGTGACGCGCTCGCACATCGAGAAGGCGGCGGCGGTCAGCCACTGACCACACCCGCACTCCGCGTCGGCAGGTCCTGCGACGCGTAGGTAGGCTCAGAGAGTTGTGAACGAACAGACGGATGCCGCGGCGCCACCGCGCACGCGCACCGCACCAGTCGATCCCCGGCTGCTGCGGTATGCGCGCGCCTCGCGGGGCTTCTTCGTCCTGATCGCGCTGATCGCGCTGGCGCAGACCGCAACCATCGTCGCGTTCGCGTGGTTGCTCACCGCGGTGATCACGGGCGCGCTCGACGGAACATCCGTTGCCGAGCAGGCGCGTCTGCTGGCATTCCTCGGGCTGGTCGCGGTCGCGCGCGCCCTCCTGCTCTGGGCGCGAGAAGCGATCGCTGCGCGCGCGGCTGCGCGTGTGCAGACGCAGTTGCGCACCGCCCTGGTCGACGCGGTGTCGTCCCTCGGCGCCGGGTGGCTCGCGGGTCGCAATTCTGCCCACCTCTCGGTGACCGGCGGGCGCGGACTGGACGCGCTCGAGGCATACTTCGGCCGATATCTTCCCCAACTCGTGCAGACCGTGATCGCGACACCGATTCTTGTTGCCGTCATGTGGTGGTTCGACTGGATTTCGGGCCTGACGGTTCTGCTGACACTCCCCCTCATCCCCGTGTTCATGATCCTGATCGGGCTCGCGACGCAGTCGGTTCAGCGCACGCAATGGCAGACGCTGCAACGACTCGCCGCCCGGTTCTCCGACACCGTCGAGGGCCTGTCGACGCTCAAGGTGTTCGGACGACAGCACCGCGCGGTGGCGTCGATCGAGAGCGTCACTGACGAGTACCGCCGCCAGACGATGCGTGTGCTGCGCGTGTCGTTCTTGTCGGGCTTCGCCCTCGAGTTCTTCGCGAGCATCTCGGTGGCGATCGTGGCGGTGTCGATCGGATTCCGCCTCATCGACGGCTCTCTGCTGCTCGGCGTGGGGCTGTTCGTCCTGCTTCTGGCCCCCGAGGCTTACCTCCCGTTGCGCCAAGTGGGAGTGCAGTTCCATGCCGCGTCAGAGGGCGCGGCAGCGACGAATGACGTCTTCGATGTGCTGGATGCCGCGCGCGAGCACCCCAGAGGCGACGGCGCGGCGACGACCATCGCGCCACCCGCACTCGACGCCGACGTCACCGTTTCGCTATCACACGTGCGCGCGCGCCGCGGCGACAGACTGCTAGCGCCGGTGACGCTGACGGCGACGCCCGGGTCGGTGACAGTGATCGAGGGCCCGAGCGGCGCGGGGAAGACGAGCGTGCTCGCGGCACTCCTCGGCACCGTCGAGTTCGAGGGTGAGATCACGCTGCGGGCGCCGGATCGAACCCTGGACGCCGCGTCGGTGCCGGCGGCGTCGTGGCTGGCATGGGCGGGACAGCGGCCTGGTCTCGTGTCGGGCACCGTTGCGGAGAACGTCGCGTTGGGGGATAACGCGGCCGATGCCGACCTGGTCACGCGCGCGCTCGATCTGGCGTGCATCACGGAGGTATCGCCGACGATGTCGCTGGGCGTGCAGGGCTCGGGGCTCTCGGGCGGACAAGCTCAGCGCGTGGCCATCGCCCGTGCGTTCTACCGTCACTTGCGCGGGCGCGGGCCCGTGATCGCACTCGACGAGCCCAGCGCCGCCCTGGATGCCGCAACCGAATCCCGACTGTGGCGTAACGTGCGCGCGCTCGCTGACGCGGGCGCGACCGTGCTCGTGGTTTCGCACCGCACCAGCGTGCGGGCGATCGCCGACCAGGTTGTGACGCTGTCTCCTCCGGCACCCGCGCCGGCCGGGGGTGTCGCATGACCTCGACGATCCCCATCACCGTCCCCACTCCCACGCGCATCGGCGACCCCGTCGCCACCACGCTACGCGGGGCCGTCCCGCCGATGCGACGATTCTGGTGGGCACTGGCTGCGGGATTCGCATCAGAGGCCTCGGCCGTCGCCCTGCTCGCTGTGAGTGCGTGGCTGATCGTGCGGGCTGCCGAGCAGCCGCCGGTCCTCTACCTGAGCGCCGCGGTGGTGGGCGTCCGATTCTTCGCGATCTCGCGCGCGACCTTCCGCTACATCGAACGTCTGACCGGGCACGATGCAACGCTGCGTCAACTTGCGTCGACCCGCGCAGCGTTTCTGCATCGGCTCATTCCTCTCGCGCCGGCGGGCCTGGCCCGCATGCGCCGCGGGTCCGCTCTGGGGGCACTCGTCGACGATGTTGATGACCTTCAGAATCTTCCCCTGCGCGTGATCCAACCCCTGGTGTCATCCGCGACCGTCGCCCTGGCTGCGGTCATCTTGGTCGCCTTCGTCTGGTGGCCCGCCGCCCTGACCTTGCTCGCGTGCCTGCTGGTCGCCGCGGGCGTCGCGACCGCATGGGGTTGGGTGTCAGGGGCGCGCGCGGAGCGCGCCATCGCCCCGCTGCGCGCAGAGGTCTCGGATGCCCTCCACGACCACCTTGGCAGCCTGGATGTGCTGGTCGCGTATGGCGCCGAAGCCGCAAGCCGACAGCGCATCATCGAGGCGGACGGCGCACTGCGTCGCGCGGTGATTCGTCGAGCCGGCGCACAAGCTGGCACGGCCGGGGTCGTTTCCCTCGTCGCGGCCATCGCCTCGATCGCGGCGGTCTGGGTGGCGAGCCCGGCCGTGGCGTCGGGCGACCTGACCGGACCGTGGTTTGCCGTCGCCGTGCTGGTTCCGATGGCCGTGTTCGATGTCTTCGCTTCGGTGCCTGCCGCCGCAGCCGCCTGGCGTCAGGTTCGTGCGTCAGCCGAACGCATCGCCGCCGTCACTCCTGCCGAAGTTCCCGCGCAGATCCCGCGTGACATCTCGGTCCCCACGGGGACCGCCCCCGAACTGGGCGAGGGTCTGCGACTCCGCGGCGCCAGCGTGACCTGGCCGGGTGCTGAGGCCCCCGCGTTGCGCGATATCGACCTCGACGTGCAACCCGGCGAGCGCCTGCTGGTGGTTGGCTCGAGCGGGGCGGGAAAGTCCACACTGGCCGACGCGTTGGTGCGGTTTCTCGCCACGACCGGCGAGTACCGCATCGGCGGTCGCCGCGCCACGCAGATGGCCGCCGACGACGTGCGTCGAACAGTGGGGCTGTGCGAGCAGCGCCCGATGCTGTTCGACGAGGACATCCGCCAGAACCTCCTGTTCGCCCGCGAAGGCGCCACCGACGCCGAACTCACACACGTGCTGGAGCGCGTCGGTCTCGGGACGTGGCTCGCCGAGCGCGGGGGCTTGAGTGCGCGAGTGGGCGAGCGCGGGTCGCTGGTTTCGGGCGGCCAGGCGCAGCGCATCGCGCTTGCGCGCGCGCTTCTCCGTGGCTTCCCGGTGCTCGTGCTCGATGAGCCGACGGCGGGGGTCGATCCCGAGGCGGCCGATGCCCTGCTGGCCGATCTTCTGGGCGCGGTCGAGGACGACCAGGCCGTCGTGTTGATCTCTCACGCGACGGTTCCCGGTCATCTCGTCGACCGCGTGGTGAGGATCGACGCGGGCCGCATTGCCCCCGCAGACCAGCAAGACTGATCAGTTGGCCTTCAGCGGCATCCCGAACGCCTGCACGCCGTCATGCGACGGTAGTGGGACGAACCCCAGCCGCGAGTAGAACGCGAGCGCGCCGGTGTTGTCGCTGGATGCCACGAGGTGCAATCCGCTGACGCCGCGCTCGCGCAGAGCACCAACAAGCGTGTCGATGAGGCGCCTCCCCCATCCCTGACCCTGAAGTTCGGGGAGCAGATCGATGTGAAGATGTGCGGGGTAGTCGCGACCATACGGCTCGGCATCGGCACGTCGCCCATACGCGTAGATGAGCGTGCCATCTTGTCGCGTGCGTTCGACGTCGGGCCGTGGCCAGCGACCCGCGTGACGCGGCCACCAGACGTTAGCGAACCACTCCTCGAACTCTCGCGTGTCGGGTGTCGCGACGACATAGCCGACCACCCGACCATCCTCACCCTCGACAACGAAAGCCAGGTCGGGGTGGCGGGCAACATACGGCAGCACGAACACTTCGGCCCACAGATCGTCATCGTCGAAGACCCCGGTTGCATCGGCTCCCGCATCCGCCGTTTTGAGGCAGATGTCAGCGAGGGCTGGCTCATCGCCTGGGAGGAAAGGGCGGATGTGCGTCATGTCGCGAGTCTGCGGCCGCACGAACCGAACGTCGCGGCGGTCTATGCGTAGTCGCACGGGAGAGCCAGGCCCGAGGCCCAGGCCCGCCACGCGATCGGCGGAGGTGTCCACGATCACCTCGGGCTCCGCGGTTCGCACGCGAACGCCGGCCGGCGTCTGCTCGAGCCGCGTCACACGTGCGAGCCACTCCCCCTCGATCTTTGCGCCTAGTTCGGGCATGCGCAGCGCACCGGTCCAGGTGGCGGCCGGCACCGATTCGAGGTGCACGGTTGACGGGCGAAACACCGCAGCTTCGTCCACCGGCTGAGACGCGGAGGGAGGAGCATCCTGCACGTCGATGCCCCCTCCGCGACGCAGCCGGATCGGTCCGCATGCCCACTCGTCACCAGCCGTCGACCCCGGCACCCGGTTGAGGCCCGCGACCGATGCGACAAACCGCGTCGCTGGCGATGCCAGCACACCCCGCACGTCACCCTGCTGCGTGATCTCGCCGCCCTCGAGCACCACCAGCCTGCTCGCGAGTGCGACCGCGTCAACCGCGTCGTGTGTCGCCACCAGCGCGGTCGTGCGCGTCGCCGCCACCTGCTCGTGCACCAGGGCGCGCACGTCACCTGCCGTTTCAGTGTCAAGCGAGGAGAACGGTTCATCGAGCAACAGGACGTCGGGGTCGGCGGCGAGCGCCCGCGCCAAAGCGACCCGCTGCTGCTGCCCGCCGGACAGTTCCGCCGGTCGTCGCGTGCCGAGGCCTGCGAGCCCCACACGCCACAGCCATTCGTCGGCCTCGGTGTGGGCAGTCGCGGCGGGAACGCCACGCACGCGCAGCCCGAAGACCACGTTCGCGTGCGCCGTCAGATGTGGAAACAACCGGGGTTCCTGCCCCAGCAGCACGACGCCCCGCTTCGCGGGCGCGACGTGAGTACCCGGGCGAGGGGCCCGATCGAGTACCCGCTCACCCACTCGAATCTCGCCTGCCTTCAGCCGCGCCAGCCCCGCGAGCACCTCGAGCAGGGTGGACTTGCCCGCGCCACTCGGGCCCATGATCGCTACGACCTCACCGGCGGCGACCTCGAGCACGACCTCAAGACTGAAGGCGCCCCGGCGCGCGGTCACCTCGGCCGAAAGCGCGCTGCCGGTCATCGCTGCGCCTCCGGCCGCCACGCACGAACGAGCAAGAGCACAGCCACGGCCGTCACGAGAAGCATCAGCGACAGCGCGACGGCGGTGCCCTGCGAGATTCCTGCACCGTTGAACGCGGTGTAGATCGCCAGGGGCATGGTCTGCGTGACACCCGGGGCGTTGCCTGCGAACAGGGCCGTCGCGCCGAACTCACCGATTGCTCGCGCGAAACACAGCACGACGCCCGCGACGAGACCGGGGGCTGCGAGCGGCAACGTGACCTTCCGGAGCGTTGTCCAGCGTCCGGCGCCGAGTGCTGCGGCGACTTGCTCGTACCCAACTCCGGTAGCCCGCAGCGACCCTTCCAGCGCCAAGACCAAGAACGGCAACGCCACGAAGGTCTGCGCGATGACGACCGCGGCCGACGTGAAGGGCACCTGGATCCCCCACATGCTCAGGGCACCACCGAGCACACCGCTGCGACCGAACAGAAAGAGGAGCGCGACGCCACCGACCATCGGAGGCAGCACCAGCGGAATGGTCACGAGTGCCCGCAGCACCGCAGCCGTCCTCGGCCCACTGCGGGCGATGAGCAGAGCGAGCGGCACACCGAACATCACGCACAGCAGCGTCGCGATCAGGCCCGTCGTCACCGAGAGACCGAGCGCCGCCAGTGCCTCGGGCGAGGTGATGTCGGATGCAAGAGAAGACCACTCGACGCGAGAAACCAGTGCCGCGAGGGGCAGTACGAGAAGTGCGAGCCCGAGTACCGCGGGGATCGCGAGGACGCGAGGGACAAATCCTGACGAGTTCACGGCGCACCGAATCCGTGGTCCGCCAGCACGTCCTGCCCGTCGGACGAGAGCACGTAGTCGACGAACGCCTGCGCCGCGCGCGCGTTGTTTGCTCCGGTCGTCACCGCGATCGGGTAGTGGTTCACCACGCTGTGGGTGCCCTCGGGAATCACGGCGCTCACGTCGTCTCTCCCCTGCACGTCCGTCGCGTACACCAGGCCGGCGTCGGCTTCTCCGGCCGCCACCTTGGTGAGCACCGCGGTCACGTTCTGCTCGAGGCTCGCCGCGTCGACATGCACGTCCCCATAGCCGAGGAGTGTCTGCGCAGCCGACCCACACGGCACTTCCGCCGCGCACAGCACCACGGTGAGGTCGGGATCAGCCAGGTCGACGATGCTGTCGATGCCCGCGGGGTTCCCCGCCGGCACGACGATCACCAGCGTGTTCGAGGCGAACAGCACCGGGTTGGCGGCGGCTCCCGCATCAACCACGAGACCCATGGTGCGTTGGTCCGCCGAAGCGAACACGTCCGCGGGTGCACCCTCGATCAGCTGCGTGGCGAGGACGCTCGACCCGTCGTACGAGATCGGGCGCACGTCGAGGTCCGGATGCTGGTCTTCGAAACCCGCCGCGAGGTCATCGAATGCCGTGGCGAGCGAAGCCGCGGCGAAGATCGTCAATTGACCGCTGAGCGGATCGTCGCTTCCCGCGGCATCCGACGGTGCATCGCTCGACGCACACGCGCTGAGGCCGAGGACTCCCAGCCCCAAGAGGGCGGCGCGAATCACTGAGCGAGTCATCGGTCAGCGCCTCGCCGTCTCGACAACCACGGTGGTGGCCTTCACGACCGCCGTAGCGAGCGATCCCACCTCGAGCGCCAACTCGTCCACTGCTTCGGCCGACATCAGCGACACCACCCGGTGGGGACCTGCTTGGATGTCGACCTGGGCCATCACGCCGTCACGCTGAATCCGCGTGACGATGCCGACGAAGCGGTTGCGCGCGCTCGATGTTCCCCCCACCTCGCCACCGGACTCCCCCAGCGCGAGCGCACGGGTGGCCAGAGCATCACCGGGGACCTCGAGGGGAGAGCCGCCCGTCGTCGTCAGCGCGCCCGCATCGATCCAACGCCGCACGGTGTCGTCACTCACGCCGAGCAGTCGGGCCGCCTCAGAAACCTTGTAGGAGGGCATGAACGCCACGCTAGCACCGCACCAGCGGCGAAAGACTTCACTTTTCCCCGCACGCGCGGGTCCACGGTGCACATAGGCAACGCATCTGACACCGACCCCCGCCGGATGAGACAGGTTTACTCTGAGAGCATGCCGCTCCCACCCCTCGTTGAGCCGATCGAGCGCCTGCGCCCGGACGAGTCCGTCCGCACCGCGCGCCATGCCGCGCTCGCGGGCTTCGGTGACCTCGCTCAGCGCCGACTCGCGGCCGCTCACGTCGCGGTGGTCGGCGCGGGAGGAATCGGCGCGCCGGTAGTCCTTGCACTGAGCGCTGCGGGGGTGGGTCGCCTCACCGTGATCGACGATGATGTGGTCGAAGCATCCAACCTGCAGCGGCAGGTGATCCACCGCCGCACCGACATCGGCCGCCCGAAGGCAGACTCTGCCACCCGCGTGGCACAGGAGCTGTCGTCGACCGACGTATGCACCCACGTCGAGCGCCTGGACGCCGGCAATGCGGCTCGACTGTTGGCCGGCGCGGATGTGATCATCGACGGCACCGACACGTTCGCCACGCGCGAGGTCGTCGCCACGGCCAGCGAAGAGCTGGGGGTCCCCCTGGTGTGGGGCGTCGTGCAGGAATTCCATGCGCAAGCGACGGTGTTCTGGTCGCGGCCCCCCGACGGTATCGACGGTGTGCGGCTGCGCGATCTGTACCCGCCCGAGACGGTCGGTGACGTCCCCTCGTGTGCCCAGGTCGGTGTCCTCGGGGCGCTGTGCCTACAGCTCGGCGCCGTGCTCGCCACAGAAGCGATCAAATTGATCACCGGAACCGGGCAACCTCTGCTGGGGCGGGTCATGCTCATCGATGCCCTGCGCGGACGGACCACCGAGGTACCCCTGCGCACCGCGGGCGCCTCCGGCGGGGAGGTACGGGATGCCGCGCCCGAGCCCTCCGGTGCTGCACCGGCATCCGTCCCCCACCTCTCCCCCGCCGAGTTCGATGACGCGCGCGCGGCCGGGGCCATCGCCATCGACGTCCGGGATCCTCTCGAGACGGCGACCGGCGTGATCCCCGGATCACACCTGGTTCCGCTCCAGGCGTTGCTGAGCGATCCGACGGCCGTTGCCGCCTCAGGTCACGTCGTCGTGGTGTGCCAAGTCGGCATCCGCGCGGAGCGCGCCGCGCGGGCGCTCATCGCGCACGGCGTCGATGCGGCCGTCCTCACCGGAGGCATCGACGCGTGGCGAGCGGCCGCACGCGAAACGGTGCCCGCATGAGCGACGACCTGCGCGAGATCGCCGACCACCTCGCCGACGTGCTGTCGGCCGTGACAGCGCTGCCCACCGAAGTTCTCGCCCTCGAAGAAGCGGCTGGGCGCACGCTGACCGAACCCGTGTTCGCCGCCGTCGACATTCCGGTGTTCGACAATTCGGCCATGGATGGGTTCGCTGTGCTCTTCGACGACGTGAAGGACGCGTCCCCCGGCACGCCCGTCGCGCTGCGGGTCATCGCCGATCTCCCCGCGGGCACCGATCTCAATCCGCCCGTGGTCTCGGGCGAGGCGGCGCGCATTATGACCGGGGCACCGGTGCCCTCTGCGGCAACGGCTGTCGTGCCGTTCGAAGACACCGTGGGCGGGCTCGCGGACTCCCTCGACACCGTGACCGTCGTGCGGGCACCGCGCGGATCCGGTGCGCATATTCGTCGCCGTGGCGATGACGCGGTTCGCGGCGCCGAAGTGATCGCCGCGGGCACTCCCCTCGGAGGGTTGCAGGTCGGCGCGATCGCCGCCGCCGGCGTCGCACAGGTCGCTGTCGCGCGTCGTCCGCGCGTGGCGGTCGTCTCGACCGGGTCTGAGCTCGTCCGCGCCGGGGCTCCGCTGCGCCGCGGCCAGATTCCCGAGTCCAACAGCATTCTGCTGGCAACGCTGGTGACCGACGCCGGCGGCGACGTCGTTCAGCAGACCACCATCGATGACATTGGCGATGGACCGCTGCGGCTCATCGAAGAGGCCGAAGCGGCATCCGTCGACGTCATCGTGTTCACCGGCGGCGTAAGCGCGGGCGCGTACGAGGTCGTGAAGAACGCGCTCGGCGAGATGATGACCTTCTCGAAGGTGCGGATGCAGCCGGGCAAACCGCAGGGATTCGGTGCGACACCGGGCGGCACGTTGCTGTTCGGGCTGCCGGGGAATCCGGTGAGCGCCGCGGTGTCGTTCGAAGTGTTCGTCCGTCCCGCCCTTCTCGCACTGCAGGGCAGGTCACTGCTCGCCCGTCCGATCATCACCGTCGCCGCGGGCGCCGGGTGGCGCACCCCGCCGGGCCGGGCACAGTTCCTGCCCGTCACCATCGACCGCTCCGACCCTGCGGCGTGGGTCGCCGTTCCGGCGACAACGGGGGGATCTCACTTGGCCGGGGGCCTCGGCCGCGCCGAGGCGTACGCGCTGGTCGACGCAGACGTGACATCCGTGAACGCCGGCGACCTGGTCGATGTCATGCTTCTGTCATGAGTTTCACGCACCTGGATGCCGCGGGGCACGCCCGCATGGTCGATGTCACCGACAAGCAGCCGACGGTTCGATCCGCCACCGCCCGAGGATTCGTGCGGTGTGCACCCACCGTGGTCGCGGCACTGCGAGACGGCGACGTCCCCAAGGGCGACGTTTTGGCCGTGGCGCGGATCAGCGGCATCCAGGCCGCGAAGCGCACCCCCGAACTACTACCGCTCGCGCACGTGATCGGTGTGCACGGCGCCGTGGTCGACCTGACGATCGAGGATGACGGCGTGGCAGTCGAAGCCACCGTTCGCACCGCGGATCGCACGGGCGTCGAGATGGAAGCGCTCACGGCGGTCAGCGTCGCCGGGCTCGCCATCGTCGACATGGTGAAGGCTCTCGACAAGTCCACATCGATCGAAAACGTCCGTATCACCCACAAGACCGGCGGCAAGAGCGGTGACTGGACCCGACCGGGCGAGTGACCACGATGCCCGCACCATTCGGCGCGATTCTCCTCGCGGGGGGTCGAGCGACACGCATGGACGGCGTCGCGAAACCGCTGCTCGAGGTCGGTGGGCGCACATTGCTCGAGGCCGCGGCGAGTGCGGTGAGGGATGCCGGATGCCACCCCATCACGGTGGTCGCCGATGTCCTCGACCCCACGCTGGATGTGTCGTGGGTGCGAGAAGATCCGCCTTTCGGAGGCCCTGCCGCCGCGATCGTGGCCGCGTGCAACTCGTGGGGTGAGGCCGCGAACGCACCCGAGTGGACCTTCGTTCTCGCGTGCGACCTGCCCGCAGCCGGGCGTGCCGTGGCGATGCTGCGCGAGGCTCTCCCCCTCCTTCCGAGCGACGCCGATGGCGTGTGTCTGGCAGATCCCTCAGGGCGCCCCCAGTGGCTCACCGGCCTGTACCGCAGCACGGCGCTGGCCGCGTCCGCAGCCGCGTTGCCCGATCGAGGACGCAACGCACCGGCCCGCGCACTGCTTGATGACCTCGCGATCACGGTGCTGCGCGCCGACGCCGACATGACGCACGACATCGACACGTGGGAGGATCTGACCAGCGCACGAGAACACGCGCGCCCACGAATCGCCGAGGAGACACCGTGACCGAGAACTCCCGCACCCTCCCGCCCGAAGCGCTGGACGCGTGGGCAGCCACCCTGCGCGAGAAATTCGGTCTCTCACCCGAGGATCTCCCGGTCTCGCTCATCCTCGATCTGGCGCGCGACGTCGCCACGGGAGTCGCCCGGCCCGCAGCACCCTTCAGCGCCTTCGTCGCGGGTCTGATCGCAGGCCGCGCCGGCGGCAGCCCTGCAGAGGTCGAACGCGTCGTGGCGAGCATCACCGCACTGGCGGCAGACTGGCCGGAGCACACGAACTGATGGCGCGTGTGCGGTACTTCGCCGCGGCGGAAGAACTGGCCGGACGTAGCGAAGAGGTTCGCCCCGAGACCACGTTGGGTGAGCTGCGGCGAGCGCTGAGCGCCGAGAACCCGGGCCTGTCGGCGATCCTGCCGCGATGTGCGGTGCTCGTCGGCGGCTCCCGCGTGGCAGATTCGGCGGCCCTCGACACAGACACCCTGGTCGACGTTCTGCCACCGTTTGCCGGCGGCTAAAGATCCTCCGTCCCCGGGTGACTACCCGCCGAGTCCCTTCCACGCCGTGGTGCCATCGGATTCGACTTGGCGCTTCCACACGGGCAGATCCGTCTTGATCGTCTCGATGATCGTGCGACACACGGTGAACGCCTCGGCGCGGTGCGGTGAAGACACCGCAATCGCCACCGCGGCATCCCCGACGGCCAACCGGCCGATGCGATGACTCACCGCGACGGTGGCGCCCGTTTCGCCGATCGCCTCTTCGGCGATCCGGCGCAACGCCTGCTCGGCGTCGGGGTGTGCACTGTACTCGAGAGCGATGACGGCGGTCGCGGCATCCGGATCATGATCGCGCACGCGACCGACGAACGATGTCTCGGCACCCGCGGTCGCATCCGCGACGGCGCTCAGGTGCGCCGCGACATCGAGTGGTTCCAACGAGATTGCGGCCATGCGCACCGGCATCAGTGGTCACCCCCGCGCAGCTGATCGCTCACGTGCGAGGCCACCGACAGGACAACGGGCATGCCCGATCGCACCGCCGCGCTCGAGCCTGGCAGGTTGACGATCATCGTCGACCCGGCGACGCCCGCCCGCCCACGCGACAACATGGCGGCAGGCTTCTCGGCGACGCCCCGTCGACGCAATTCCTCAGCGATACCGGGGATCTCGCGCTCGAGTACGCTCGCGGTTCCCTCGGGGGTCTCATCTCGCGGTGAGACTCCGGTGCCCCCGGTCGTGACGACGAGGTCGACCCCCTCCGTCACAAGCGCGCGCAACGTCTGCGCGACACTCTGCTCGCCGTCAGGGATCACGACAGCGTCATCACACGTGTATCCGGCCAGGCGCAAGGCCTCGACGGCGATCGGCCCGCTCGAATCGGGCCGTTCACCGCGCGCCGAGCGATCCGACACGGTCACGACGACGGCACGGGGAGGCATATCCCCAGCGTAGGCCCCGGCGCCGCGACCAGGGCAGCCAGCTTCACTCCGGCGCCTGCCCCTCGTCGGTGAGGGTCTCGGCGGCCGCCGTGATCCGGTTCGCCATGCCCGAGAAGATGAACCCGTGGAAGGGCAGAACGGCGAGCCAGTACAGCCGCCCGGCGAGGCCCCGGGGGAAGAACACCGCCCGCTGCTCGTAGCGCGATTGAGGCGCGGCATCCGATTCCTCATCAGTTGACGGCTCCGTGGCCACGGCACGCAGTTCGAGCCACGCCAGCCCCGGCACCTTCATCTCGGCACGCAAGCGAAGGAACTCCCCCGGCTCCAGCGCCTCGACGCGCCAGAAGTCCAACGCGTCACCGACCGCGAGCCGGTCGCGACTGCGACGCCCGCGCGCCAACCCGATCCCCCCAACGAGCCGGTCCATCCACCCGCGGATGGCCCACAGCAACGGCGACGAGTACCAGCCGTTCTCGCCACCGATGCCTTCGATCACTCGCCACAGCGCCGGAGCGGATGCCGTCGTCTCGGCGCTTCGCTCATCGACGAACACCACGCGGCCCGACCAGTCGGGATCATTGGGCAACGGATCACTCGGAACCCCCAAGACCTCGGCATCCTGCCAACTGGTCTCCACCGTGTCTTCCTGCACGCGGCGCAGCGCGAGTGCGACCGCAGCACGGTAGGGCGTGAGCCCGCCTGAGGGGCGAGGGATGAGGTCGTCAACAGCATGATCCTTCATGACGCACTCGTTCTGCAGCGACGCCACGAGCGGACGCGCGATCGACCGAGGAATCGGCGTCACCAGGTTGACCCAGTGTGAGGCAAGCGTCGGTGTGAACACCGGCAGCGACGCGATCGGTCGCTGGTGCAGGCCCGCTTCGACGGCGTATCCGTTCATCATCTGCCCGTACCGCAGCACGTCCGGCCCACCGATGTCGACGGCGCGATTGACGGAGCCGTCGATGCGCGCGGCACCAAGCAGGTAATGCAACACGTCGCGCACCGCGATCGGCTGGATATGGTTTCGCACCCAGCGCGGCGCCGGCATGTACGGCAACACGTCGGTGAGGTGCCGCACCATCTCGAACGAGGCCGACCCCGCGCCGATCACGACACCGGCCTGCAGCACCAGGGTGGGCACACCGCTCGCGAGGAACACCTCCCCCACCTCTACGCGAGAGCGCAGGTGCGGCGACAGCTCGACCCCCTCGGGGTGGAGTCCGCCGAGGTACACGATGCGATGAACGGATGCCGCGACCGCCGCGTCTGCGACCGTCCGCGCGGCGCGCAGATCGGCGTCTTCGAAGCCCTTGCCCGCCGCCATCGAATGCACGAGGTAGTACAGGACGTCCACATCTTCGGCCGCTCGGGCGACGGCATCCCGATCCTCGGCGGCTCCCTCGATGACCTCGACCGCGTCGCCCCACGTGAATGCCGCCACGCGCGCGGCATCGCGAGCCAGCACGCGTACGCGGTACCCGGCGGCGAGGAGCCGCGGTACGAGCCTGCCGCCGATGTACCCGGTGGCGCCGAGAACGAGCGCACGAGGCGGGGAGCCGTCGGCGCGGGGCACGGCGAGGAGATCAGACTCTCGCCCCGTGGGTGCGGTGAGGTCGCTCATGGTGCGAGGCTACGCCGGGCGGGTCGCGACGCGAGAGAGCGTGCGCTATCGACCCAAGTGTGCTACTTGACGGGCACGGACCCCGGCGACGTCTCGCGCCGCTCGAGACGGATGATGACCGACTTCGACGTCGGTGTGCCGCTCACGTCGGCCACTGAATCCAGCGGCACCAGCACGTTCGTTTCGGGGTAATAGGCCGCCGCGTTGCCGCACGGCGTCGCATACGCCACGATGCGGAACGCCTCGGCACGGCGTTCTTGAACGACACCGTCCGGGCCGGTCCATTCCGACACAAGATCGACGATGTCACCGTCGGCAAAACCGGCTTCTTCGATGTCCTGCGCGTTCACCAAGACCACCCGGCGACCGCCGTGGATTCCGCGGTAGCGATCGTCCTTGCCGTAGATCGTGGTGTTGTACTGGTCGTGCGATCTGAGGGTCTGCAGGAGCAGGCGGCCGGCCGGAATCACCGGGTACTCCAGCGCGTTGGCGGTGAACCGTGCCGTGCCGTCGACCGTGGCGAATCGGCGCTCGTCGCGCGGTCCGTTCGGGAGGAAGAACGTCCGCCCCTTGTCGATGCGCGCCTCATAATCGTCGAAGCCGGGGACCACTCGGGCGATGTGGGCGCGCACTCGCGAGTAGTCGGCTTCGAGAGCGGCCCAGTCGGCGCTCGGCGCAGCGGCGGGGGCGGCATCCGCGAACACCATCGCGCACAGGCGCGCGACGATGGCTACTTCACTGAGCAAGGCTTCGTCCGGCGGGGCGAGTCTGCCCCGTGACGAGTGCACGGCGCCCATCGAGTCTTCGACCGACACGCGCTGCTCTTTGCCGTCGCGACGGTCGCGGTCGGTGCGTCCCAACGTCGGCAGGATGATGGCTCGCCGGCCGGTCACGACGTGCGAACGGTTGAGCTTCGTCGACACCTGCACGGTGAGATCGACCCTGCGCATTGCTTGTTCGGTGACCTGAGTGTCGGGCGTCGCGCTGACGAAGTTTCCGCCCATCCCCAGGAAGAACCTCACCCGCCCATCGCGCATCGCGCGGATCGCCTCGACGGTGTCGAAGCCGTGGCGGCGGGGAGCGGTGAAGGTGAACTCGCGATCGAGCGCCGAGAGAAAAGCCTCGGACGGCTTCTCATAGATGCCCATCGTGCGATCGCCCTGCACGTTGGAGTGCCCACGCACGGGGCACACTCCTGCGCCGGGACGGCCGATGTTGCCCTGCATGAGCAACACGTTGACGACGTCGCGCAGGGTCGCGACCGAGTGTTTGTGCTGCGTCAGTCCCATCGCCCAGCACACGATCGTGGCCGACGATCCGCGCACCAACTCCCCCACGCGCCGCAGCGACTCTTCGGTGAGCCCGGTCGCTCGTTCGAGTTCTTCCCACGCGACACCGGCGAGCCCGCGCTCGTACGCATCGAATCCGCTCGTGCAGTCGGCGATGAACGCGGCATCCAGCACACCACCGTCGCGCTCCTCGGCTTCGAGCAGGTGCTTGCCGACGGCCTGGAAGAGAGCCTGGTCACCGCCCAGCCGGATCTGCAGGAACTCATCCGCGAGCGCGGTACCGCCGAAGGCCACGCCCCTGATCGTCTGCGGGTTCTCGAAACGCAGCAGGCCCGCCTCGGGAAGAGGATTGACCGCGACGATGGTCGCGCCGCGCTGCTTCGCTTTCTCGAGAGCGCTCAGCATGCGCGGATGATTCGTGCCCGGGTTCTGCCCGGCAACAATGATGAGATCCGCCGAGTGGATGTCCTCGATCGACACGGTGCCCTTGCCGATTCCGAGGGTTTCGGTGAGCGCCGATCCACTCGACTCGTGGCACATGTTCGAGCAGTCCGGAAGATTGTTCGTGCCGACGCCCCGCACGAGCAGCTGGTAGAGGAAGGCCGCCTCGTTCGAGGTGCGACCCGAGGTGTAGAACACGGCCTGATCGGGATCCGGAAGACCGCGCAACGCATCCGCGATCTCGCGCAGGGCGTCATCCCACGAGATCGGCCGATAGTGGGTGTCGTCCGCGTCCTTGATCATCGGATGCGTGAGCCGGCCCTGCTGCCCGAGCCACCAGTCATCGTGTGCAGCGAGTTCGTCGATCGAATGCTCGGCGAAGAAGTCGGGAGTCACTTTTCGCAGCGTCGCCTCTTCAGCGACAGCCTTCGCGCCGTTTTCGCAGAACTCGGCCAGGTGGCGCTTGTTCTCTTCGGGCCAGGCGCAGCCCGGGCAGTCGAAGCCGTTCTTCTGATTGACCCGCACCAGCGTCTGCGCACTACGAACGAGCCCCATCTGTTCGTTCGCGATCTTCAGGGCGTGCACGACGGCCGGCACACCGACGGCGACCTTCTTCGGCGCGCTCGTTCTCAGCTCTGTTTCATCGATGTCACGGCTCGGCGGCTTCGTCACCATGCCCTCAGGCTACGGCGTCCCTCCCCGTCAGCGGCGCGAGTTGCCGAACAGACCGCGAATCACGCCGTTCAGCAGCGTCTGCGTGGACGGTGACGACAACACCTGTTCGAGCGGTGACCGGTCTGCGGCACGGCTCGTGCGGGAGGACCTCGAGGCTCCCGCGGTGCTGCGCAGCAGGCGTTCGTACTCGCGCTGCGCCTTTTTCTCGGCATCCGCCTGCTGCTTGTCGATCGCGGCCTGCTGGCGCGCGAGTTCGGCGTCGATCTTCGCCTTCTCGACCTGTGCGCGCTCGGCGGCCGCGGCTTCGTCGGCGGCTGCGAGCTTTGCGGCGAGCACTTCACGAGCCGATTCGCGGTCGATCGCCGAGCCGTACTTCGCGCTCAGCGGTGATGCCTGCACTGCGGCGGCAACCGCGTCCGCTGGTGTCGGTGACATGAGGCCCTGCGGCGCACGCAGTCGAGTCCACGCAACGGGGGTGGGGGCACCTCGCTCGCTCATCACGGTGACGATCGCCTCGCCGGTACCGAGCTCCTGCAGCACGCGCTCGAGGTCGTAACCCGATGTGGGGTACGTGCTGACCGTCGCGCGCAGAGCCTTCGCGTCGTCGGGTGTGAACGCGCGCAACGCGTGCTGCACGCGAGACCCAAGCTGCGCGAGAACATCGGACGGCACGTCCTTCGGCGTCTGCGTGATGAAAAACACCCCGACACCCTTGGACCGAATGAGGCGAACCGTCTGCACAATCGCCGCCACGAAGTCGCGCGACGCGTCGCGGAACAGCAGGTGCGCCTCGTCGAAGAAGAACACCAGCTTCGGCTTGTCGGTGTCGCCGACCTCCGGGAGGATCTCGAAGAGCTCGGCGAGCAAGTACATCAGGAACGTGGAGAACAGCGCCGGCTTGTCGATGACTCCGGGCACTTCGAGGAGGCTGATGATCCCCCGTCCGTCGGCCGCGTGGCGCAGGAAGTCGGTGACCTCGAACTCGGGCTCGCCGAAGAACACGTCGGCCCCGGCATCCGCGAAAGTGATCAGCTCACGCAGAATGACGCCGGCGGTCGCGCGCGAGAGCCCGCCCAGTTCCGCCAGCTCGGCCTTTCCCTCGTCGCTCGTCAGGTGCATCAGCACCGCGCGCAGGTCTGCGAGGTCCACCAGCGCGAGCCCGTGGGCGTCCGCATAGTGGAAGACCAATCCGAGGCTGGATTCCTGTGTGTCGTTGAGGCCGAGCACCTTGCTGAGCAGCAACGGGCCGAAGCCCGACACGGTGGCCCGCACCGGGACGCCCGTGCCCACGCCACCCAGCGCGAAGTACTCGGTCGCGGATGCCTCAGCCTGCCAGTCCTGTCCGATCGCCCGCGTACGCGCGAGCAACTTGTCGCTCGGCGTGCCCGCCGTCGCCACACCCGTAAGGTCACCCTTGATGTCAGCGGCGAACACCGGCACCCCGTGCGAAGCGAGCTGCTCGGCAATGCCCTGGAGCGTGCGTGTCTTCCCGGTTCCGGTCGCCCCGGCGATGAGCCCATGACGGTTGAGCATCGCGACGGGTATGCGCACCTGCGCCTCGGGCACCGCGTTGCCATTGACGAGCGCACCCAGGTCCAACGTCGCGGCATCGAAGGCGTAGCCCTCGATGATCGCCGTGACCTCTTCGGGCGAAAGCGGCCCGTCCGGCCCCTGCGGCTGCGGCTGCGGCGGTGCTGAGGGATCTGCTGCCTGCACGCTCGGCGCCTCGGTTGGCGCTTCCGGTGCTGTGTCAGCACGTGTAGCGACCTGCCCGGCCCCTGCACGTGCCGCCGCCGCTTCGGCGGCCGCCAGCGCGGCCCGTGCCTGCGCGGCTTTCAGTTCGGCTTCCGCGGCGGCCGCCTGGGCGCGTAGATGCGCTAGCTCCGCGGCGGCGACCTGATCTGCTTCGGCGCTCATGCCCTCAGCCTAGGGTTGCGTCGCCGTGTCGGCGAGTGCCTGCGATCCGCCCGAGCGACGGCGTGACTCTGCGGCGAGCTTGCCAACGAACATTGCGCCCACGAGCAGCGCCACTCCACCACCGATGCAGGCGCCGCCGAGCGTGTCGCTCAACCAGTGCGCGTGCAAGTACGTACGGCTGATGGCCATCAGCACGACCCACACCGCACCCACGATGAACACCCACACCCGCGGGTAGATCACGAGCGCCACAACCGCGAGCGTGGCCGCGTTGGCAACGTGCCCCGAGGGGTAGGACCCGAAATCCGAGAGGATGAGGATCTCTTCGGGGCGCCCGCGCGCGAACAGATGCTTCAGCAACTGCACCATCAGCGCCGACGCAGCCAGCGAGGCCAGCAGGTACACGGCAGCCCATCGTCGTTTATCGAGAACGAGCGCCAATGCGCCGACCAGCGGCACGACGAACACACTGAACCACCCGCCGCCGATGAAGTTCATCGTCTGCGAGAAGGCGAGCATGAACGCCGACTCCCAGTCGAGCAGCCACGCGTTCCACCACACGTCGACCTCGAAGGGGTCGTTGCCGAGCGCGAACGCCCATCCGCCGAGCGCTGTCGCGCTGACCATGAGAATCAACCCCGCGGCGGCGAGCCACGCACGCGTCAGCATCAGTCGACGGTCCGCCGTCGTGTCCGTGGAGTTGCTCGGTGAGGCCATCGGCCTATTGTGCCGTGCGTGCCACCTACGGCGCGAGCCTGGCCACGGTGCGAGGGCGCACAATGAGCCAGAGCGAGAGCACACCAACCATCGCGCACCCGGCCATCACCGATGCCATCGTCGTGGCGGTGATTCCAGTGTCATGCGCGAGCCATCCCACCAGCGGCGACACGATGCCGGCCACACCGAAGTTCGTCGCTCCGAGGATTGATTGAGCGGTACCGGCCGCTTTTCCGTGCCGGTCGAGCGCGAGGACCTGCGCGCACGGGAAGGTGAAACCACACGCGGTCATGAACAGGAAGAGGGGAATCATCACGCCCCAGATCCCCAGAGCGAGCTGGTCGGTGACGATAATCGCGCTGGCCGTGATGACGAGGGATGCGGTCGAGAACGCCATCACCCACTGCGGACCGAAGCGGGCCGCGAGCCGCGATGCCGTCTGCACACCAATCACGACGCCGACCGAGTTGACGGCGAACAGCACGCCGTACTGCTGCGCATCGAATCCGTAACTCTGCTGGAACAGGAAGGACGATGCCGACAGATAGGAGAACAGTCCGCTGAAGGTCATGCCGCCGATGATCAGCACGCCGATGAAGACGCGATCGCTGAACACGCTCCGATACCGCTGCCACACGGTCGTCGAGCCAGCCTCGTGGCGGCGAGCGCGCGGCAGGGTCTCGGGAATGAAGACGATCGCCGCAACGAGCATGATCGCGCCGTACACGGCCAGCACCACGAAGATCCCGCGCCACGGCATCACCAAGAGCAACGCCGAACCCACGAGCGGCGCGAGCACAGGAGCGACACCCGACACCAGCGCCATGCGCGACAGCATCACGACGAGACGCTTACCGCCGAAGAGATCACGGATCACGGCGGCCGCAACGACACCACCGGCGGCAGCACCGGCGCCCTGCAGCACGCGCGCGATGCTCAGCAACTCGAGCGTCGGCGCCAGCGCAGCGGCGGTGCTGGCGACGACATGGATCGCCGTCACGGTGAGCAACGGAATGCGTCGCCCCACCTTGTCACTGAGCGGTCCCACGATCAGCTGTCCCAACGCGAAACCAATCATGGTTCCGGTGAGCGTCAGCTGGATCGCCGCAGCGGTGGTGTCGAAGTCCGCTTCGAGAGTCGGGAACGCCGGAAGGTACAGGTCGATCGTGAACGGCCCGAGCGCCGTGAGTGCACCCAACAGGATGATGTAGAGCACCCGGCGCCGCGCCGAGATGGAATCACCCGGGTGAAGCACGATGGGCGCGGTGGCAGGGTTGCGCCCCAGGGTGCGGATCGCACCCGTCGATGTGTGAGGGGTGCGGGTCTTAGGAGAAGTGGGGATCGAGGCAGTATCGAGCAAGGCAGGCGCGTTTCGTGACGAGGGTGTAGCGGTGCGTGGCACGGGTCGCCGTGGGACGAGGCGTGGGACGCAACAAAAGGATGTCGATCAACGGCTTCACGCATCGAAGTCGAATCGATTCGAGAACCTATGGTAGCGGATGCCTCGACTCAGCCTCAGCGTGCTGCCAGACTCGGGATTCATTACGTCGAATAGGATGGTCGCGTCCCGACCCTCCGTCGCCGCTCGATCACGATCACGCGCCGGCGCGAACAGAAGAGCCGAGATCACATGTCTCCGAATCCTCCCAGCCCCTCGAACAAGCGACAGAGCGGCAATCCTGCGAAGCAGGCAGAGATCAATCTCACCGTGAAGCAGCAGCGCGAGCAGAAGCGACAGGAGAAGCTCGCCGAGTACCAGCGGCAACTGGCGAAGCGCCGGCGCAGCAAGATCGTCTGGTGGGTCGTGGGCGGAACAGCGGCCGTTGCCGTGATCGCGCTCGTCGCGGCATCCATCATCTTTGCTCCGCCGCCCCCGAAGGAGTACACGGCCGGGAGCGAGGGCGTGACGATCGAGGGCGTGGAAGAGTTCACGCACACGACTGAGCACGTCGAAGGCACGGTTGACTACGACCAGAGCCCGCCCGCTGGCGGACCCCATGCGGCCATCTGGCTGAACTGCGGCATTTACAGCGAACAGGTTCCGAACGAAAACGCCGTCCACTCGATGGAGCACGGCGCGATCTGGGTCACGTACAACCCCGATGACATCGCCGGCGATGACCTCGACACGCTGAAGGGCGAGCTTCCGTCGTCGTACGTGATTCTGTCCCCATATCCCGACCTCGACGCCCCGATCGCCCTCTCAGGCTGGAACCACCAGCTCAAGGTGGATTCGACCGACGACGATCGCATCGGCGAGTTCTTCGAAGAGTACTGGCGTAGCCAGAACGTCCCCGAACCGAACGCGGCCTGCACCGGCGCTCTCGATGGCCCCGGCAAGCAACGCTGAGCACTGTGCCCGACCCTGAGGACCAGGACGACCTCGCCACCGCACCACGGGTGCGCTGGTGGATGATCACTCTCGCGGTTCTGGGGATCGCCGGCGTGGCCTTCGCGGTAGGACGGTTCTCGACGTTCGGCGCATCGGCCCCCGCCGCTGACCCGACCACTTCGTCGCCGGAAGCGGGCTTCTCGCGCGACATGCAAGTGCATCACGCACAGGCGATCGAGATGGCGATGGAGACCTATCGCAAGACCGACGACGACGAGTTGCGCATCCTCTCCTATGACATCGCGACCGGTCAGGCCGGGCAACGTGGCGAGATGTACGACTGGTTGGTGCAGTGGGGCCTCCCCCAAGCAGGCGGCGCCCCGATGGCGTGGATGGCCGAGTCAGATGCGGGCCACGACCACGGCGTTCCGGATGACGAGCCGTTGACCGACGAGGAAGCGCGGGACGTCATGGGAATGGCATCCGACAGCGAACTCGATGCACTCGCCGCGGCCACCGGCGCCGAGGCCGACTGTCTGTTTCTCGAGCTCATGATCCGCCACCACGAGGGTGCGATCCCGATGGCCGACGCGGTGATCGAGCTCGGCTCCGAGCCCCGCGTGCTCGCCGTGGCGGGCAGCATCCGAACCGGGCAGTCGGCGGAGATCGAGGCGATGCAGTCGATGCAGCAGCGGCTCGGCTGCGGCGGCTGACCCCGCCTGCGCCGCTACAGTGGGCGGGTGAGCACGCCCGACGACACCGCGCGCCGGCGGCCGGTGCTGCTCACGATCGCGGTCGTGATCGTCTACCTCAGCGCCCTCGGGAACGTGGCGATCGGGGTCGTGGTGATGCTCAGCCGGTACGACGTCGCGCAGCCCTCCGTTCTGGCCGTGACGCTTATCGGCGCCGCGATCGTGCTGCTCGGTCTGCTGATCATCGCGATCGCCTCGGGCCTCGCGCGCGGGTCGCACCTCTCGCGCGTGCTCGTCACGGTCTACGTCGGCATCCTGGCGGTGGGGCACGTCGCGACGATCGTCGCCTCGGATGCCTGGGACTGGGGTGCGGTCGTGCAGCTCGTCGCCGAGCTGTTCGTCGTCGCCGTCGTCTGGCTGCCGCCGGGGTCGCGTCACTTCACGCGCGACGAACCCGCCGTCTCGCCGACCTGAGGCGCCGCGAGCGCCTTCGCCACGAAGCGGCGATGGAAGAACCGCACGATCTCGATCCCCCCGATCGTCAGCGACGTCACGATCGCGATCAGCCACGCGGCATCCTGCCCCGGGTCGACGAGCTGGAAGAACTCGGTCGCGAGGGGAATCGTGAAGATCGCGATCAGCGCGATGAACATCGCACCGATCACCAGCACCTTCAGGCGCGTCACGGGCCGTGAGAGCACCGTCAGAACCCAGATGCCCACGACCGCGAGGATGATCGTCGACCCGGTACGCAGCTCGGCCTCGTCGATGCCGAGCTGCATGGCGCCGAGCGTGTAGAGGGTGAGCGCGATCGCGATGATGATGCCCGCGGGGATGGCGAACGACAGCGAGCGGCGCAGGAATCCCGGCACGTACCGCTGCGCGTTCGGCATGAGCGCGAGGAAGAACGCCGGGATGCCGATCGTGAGCCCGTCGGTGATCGACAGCTGGCGGGGCAGGAAGGGGAACTCGAGCACGAGCAGTCCGAAGAGGATCGCGAGGCCGGTCGCGTACGCCGTCTTGGTGAGGAACAGCATCGAGACCCGCTCGATGTTCGCGATCACCTGGCGGCCCTCGGCGACGACGTCGGGCAGGTGCGAGAAGCGCCCGTCGAGCAGCACCAGGCGCGCGACGGCCTTCGTCGCCGCCGCGCCCGAGTTCATGGCGATGCCCATGTCGGCGGTCTTGATCGCGAGCGCGTCGTTCACGCCGTCGCCCGTCATCGCGACCGTGTGCCCGCGCGACTGCAGGGCCACGACGATGCGCTTCTTCTGCTCGGGTGTGACCCGGCCGAACACGGTGTGCTGCTCGAGCACGTCCGCCAACTCGGCGTCGTCCTCCGGCAGGTGCCGCGCGTCGAAGCCCTCGGCCGACTCGAGGCCGACCTCGCGCGCGATCGCCGCGACCGTGCGGGGGTTGTCGCCCGAGATCACGCGCACGTCGACGCCCTGCCGGGCGAAGTACGCGAGCGTGTCGGCGGCATCCGGTCGCACCTGCTCTCGGAACGTGAGCACGAGCACGGGTGTCACGCCGTCCGGCAGCCGCTCGGCCTCGACGTCGTCGTCGTCGAGCGCGGTGGCGGTGTGCGCGAGCACGAGCGTGCGGCGGCCCGTCGTCGCGAGCGAGGTGACCGTCTCGCCGAGCGGCTGAGCCGGGTCGGAGGCCGCGTCGCTGAACACCATCTCCGGCGCACCCATCACCCACGTGCCCGCGGCGCCCGAGGCGCCCGGGTCGCCCGATGAGAACGAGACGGCGCTCCACTTCCGCACCGACGAGAACGGGATGTACCGCACGGTCGTGAGGGGGTCGTCGACCGGGTACGGTTCGCGCAGGCACTTCGCGGTGGCGTTCGCATCGGGGGCCGAGCCGTACCAGGCGAGGACGGCCGCGGCATCCGCCTCGTCGGGGCTGCCGAGCGGGTGGGCCGCGTCGAACTCGATCTCTCCGGCGGTGAGCGTGCCGGTCTTGTCGAGGCAGATCACGTCGATGCGCGCGAGGCCCTCGACGGCCGGAAGTTCGTTGACGAGCACCTGCTTCCCGGCGAGCTTGGCAGCGCCCACCGCGAACGCGATCGAGGTCATCAGCACGAGTCCGAGCGGGATCATCGCGGTGAGCGCCGCGATCGTGTTGACGACCGCCTGCACCCAGGAGCCGTTCTCCCACGCCGTCACCCAGCCGCCGACGACCATCATCTGCGCGTTGAGCACGAGCAGCCCGACCGGACCGATCAGCCACGCCATCCAGCGGAGCACCCGATCGATCGACGTGCGCAGCTCGCTCGAGACCATCGAGAACTTCTTCGCCTCGTCGGCGAACCTGTTGGCGTACGCGTCGGCGCCGATGCGCACCGCGACGGCGTCGCCCTCGCCGGCGACGACGATCGAGCCCGAAAGCGCTTCGTCGCCGGGCTTCTTGTCGACCGCGTCGGACTCGCCGGTGAGCATCGACTCGTCGATCTGCAGGGCGCGGGATGCCACGACCACCGCGTCGGCGGGGACCTGGTCGCCGGCGCGCAGCACGAGGACATCGTCGGCGACCACCTCGGACGGCGCGATCTCGGACTCCGTGCCGTCGCGGCGCACCCGCGCCCGCGGTGCGTTGAGGAGCGCCAGGCGGTCGAGGGCGGCCTTCGCCTTGAACTCCTGGTAGCTGCCGATGATCGAGTTCGCGAAGGCGGCGAGACCGAACAGCGCGTCCTGCCACCGGCCGAGCACGAGCAGGATGCCGAAGCACGTGAAGACGATGCCGTTGAAGAGCGTGAAGACGTTGGCCCGCACGATCGTCCACGCGCTCCGGCTCGAGTCGGACTCGAACACGTTGACGCGACCGTCGGCGATGCGCTCGGCGACCTCGGCGGCGGTGAGTCCCGATGTCGCATCGGTCGGTGCGCGGTCGGAGACGTCGGGAGCGGCATCCATGCACACACCCTACGGTCGACGGGCTGTCGCCGCGGGTCGGAGACGACAGAATGGAGGGATGCCATCCGATGTGATCCTGCATCTGCGCCACGCCGGCGTCTCCCTCGTGCTCGATGGGCGCGCCGGGCGCCTCCCCCAGGTGGTCCATTGGGGTGAGGCCCTCCCCGACCTCTCCGCCGACGAGCTCTCCGGCCTGTGCGACGCGGTCGTTCCGGTCGTCGGATCGAACAACCCGGATGCCCCGCCCCGGCGCGCGATCCTGCCCGAGCACCGCGACGGGTGGACCGGGCGCCCGGGCCTCGCCGGCTCGTACGGCGGCACCTCGTGGTCGCCGCGCCTCGAGGTCCACAGGGTGACGGTCGACGACGAGGTCGTGCAGGGGGTGGTCGAAGCCGGCTCGGCGACGGCCCGCTTCGACGCCCACGACGGCGGACTTGCGCTCCGCCTCGAGGTCGAGCTGCTCCCGAGCGGCCTCGTCCGGCTCCGGGCGCTCGTCCGCAACGACGACGACCGGCCGTACTCCGTCGACGACGTGAGCCTCACCCTTCCGATCCCCGCCGAGGCCACCGAACTGCTCGACTTCACCGGCCAGCACAACGGCGAGCGCATGCCGCAGCGCACCCCGCTGGTCGGCGGCATCCACCTGCGTGAGAGTCGGCGCGGTCGCACCGGCGCCGACAGCGCCTTCGTGCTGCACGCCGGCGTCCCCGGGTTCGGGTTCGGCGCCGGGCAGGTCTGGGCGCTGCACACCGCCTGGAGCGGCAACCACCGTCACTACGCCGAGCGCGTTTTCACCGGCGAGCAGCTGCTCGGCGGCGGGGAGGTGCTGCTCCCCGGCGAGGTCGTGCTCGCGCAGGGCGAGGAGTATGCGAGCCCCTGGGTGTACGGCGCGTACGGCGACGGGCTGGATGCGGTCGCCCACCGCTTCCACGCCCACCTGCGCGCGGGATCGCGCGCGCCGTCGGCCGACCGTCCGGTCACCCTCAACGTGTGGGAGGCGGTGTACTTCCGGCACGACGTCGACGAGCTCGTGGCGTTGGCGGAGACGGCCGCCGACCTCGGTGTGGAGAGGTACGTCCTCGATGACGGCTGGTTCGGCGCACGCCGGCACGACCGTGCGGGGCTCGGCGACTGGACCGTGTCCGCCGACGTCTGGCCGGACGGGTTGCATCCCCTGGTCGACCGGGTCCACGCGCTGGGCATGCAGTTCGGGCTGTGGTTCGAGCCCGAGATGGTGAACCTCGACAGCGACCTGGCGCGCGGCCACCCGGAGTGGATCATGGCGGCACGCGACGACCTGCCCGTCGAGTCCCGATTCCAGCAGGTCCTCAACCTGTCGCATCCCGACGCCTACGCCCACGTGCGCGCGCAGCTGACCGCGCTGCTCGACGAGTACCCGATCGACTACATCAAGTGGGACCACAACCGCGATCTGATCGACGCGGGCGATCGCACGCGCGGCGGGCGACCGGCCGTGCACGCGCAGACCGCCGCGTTCTACCGCCTGCTCGACGAGCTGCGCGATGCGTACCCGCACCTCGAGATCGAGTCGTGCTCGTCGGGTGGAGGGCGCGTCGATCTCGGCGTGCTCGAACGCACCGACCGCATCTGGGTCTCCGACAACAGCGATCCTCACGACCGGCAGTCGATGATGCGCTGGTCGGTTCAGCTCGCGCCCCCCGAATACCTGGGCGCCCACATCGCGTCGGGGCACTCGCACACCACCGGTCGACGCATGGACCTCTCCTTCCGCGCGATCACGGCGGTGTTCGGGCACCTCGGGATCGAGTGGAACCTCGGCGACACGACCGAGGCCGAGAGGCGGGTGCTCGCGGCGTGGATCGACTTCTACAAGGAGCACCGGTCGGTCCTGATGGGCGGCGACGTCGTGCGGCTGGACGGCTCGAACCCGGAGGTCGTCACCCACGGAGTCGTCTCCCGCGACCGGTCGACCGCGCTCTTCTCGAGCGCCGTGCTCGACACCACCTCCCCCGAGCCGCCGGCACCGCTGAAGCTGCGGGGCCTCGATCCCGCGCGCGCGTACCGCGTCCGCCCCGTGCTGATCGGCGAGCTCCCCTCGGGCCTGCATGCCCCGCTGTGGTGGGGCGAGGCATCGGATGCCGCGGAGCAGGCGGCATCCGAGTACTGGGAGCGGGGAACGCGCAGCGACGTCACGTATCCGGGCGCCTTGTTCCACGCCGGAGTGCTCGAGACCGTGGGCGTCGCATCACCCCGCGTGCACCCCGATCACGCCGTGCTCTACCTCGTCACCGCCCAGGACTGATGCGGAGCCGCCCGTCGACGATCTCGACGGGCAGCGGATCGACGATGCCGCCGACGAACGTCCCGTCGTCGCCGGCGTTGCGGAATGCGAGCAGCACCCACGACCCGTCCCGACGACGCACGAGGCGTCCGACGTACAGCGACTCGTCGGTCACGCGATAGGCGTGCTCGATCGCGAAGGGCCCGGCGGTTCCGGGTGCGTCGACCGCCCAGATCCCGCCGCGTGATCCCGCGCGCGCACCGCCGAGTTCGCCCCCGAGACACGAGAAGAGCAGCACGCGGTGGCCGTCCACGTCGTGGACCTGCGCGACCTCGAGCTGGCCGAACCCGGTGCCCGGAGCCGACAGCGGGGGCTCGACGACCCACGACTCGAGATCGCGCGAGACGGCCGTGCCGATCACGCCGCGCTCGGCAGGTGCTCCCGTCGCCGACCGGGCGGTGATCAGCATCCGCCACCCGTCGCCCTCCCGGACGACGAACGGGTCCCGCCACGCCTCCTCGTGCCAGTCCTCGCCCGGCGCGGTCTCGTACCAGCGCGGATCGGCGCCGAGCACGACCTCGTCGCGCTGCCACGTGATCAGGTCATGCGAGCGCGACGACCCGATCCGCTGCACCCGCCCGTCTCCGTCGCTCGAGACCCCCGAGGTGAACATCCGCCACACGCCGTCGTCGTCGCGGACGACCGAACCGGTCCAGGTCGCGAGGTCGTCGAACGTGCCGGCCGCGCCGGGAGCGAGGGCGTCGGGCAGGACGACCCAGTCGACGAGGTCGCTCGAGACCGCGTGGCCGACCCGCGCGTTCCAGTGCCGCAGGTCGGGGTCGCCCAGCGCGCGCGGCGCCTTCAGGAAGAAGGCGTGGTACTGCTCGCCGTCGTCGGCGGTCCAGAAGTCCCAGACCCAGTCGTCGGCGAGGCGGAGCATCGAGGTCGACCGATCCGATGCCCCGCCGCGCCGGCCGCTACTTGACCGAGCCCGCCGTCAGTCCACGCACGAAGAACCGCTGGAGCGCGAAGAAGATGATCAGCGGCACGATGAGCGTGATGAACGAGCCCGCCGCCACGCGCTGCCAGCCCTGACCGTACTGGCCGAGGAGGGTGTACAGACCCTGCGTCAGCACCTGGTTCGGTCCGCTCTGGATGAACAGGTACGCGACGAAGAAGTCGTTCCACACCCACAGGAACTGGAAGATCGCGAACGACGCGAGCGCCGGCACCGACATCGGCACGACGAGCCGCCAGAAGATCTGGAAGTGGCTCGCGCCGTCCATGCGCGCCGCCTCGATCAGCGAGTTCGGCAGCGTCTGCATGTAGTTGCGGAGGATGTAGATCGCCAGCGGCATCGCGAATGTCGCATGCACGATCCAGGCCGCGGGGTACTGCCCGATGATCTGGATGCCGGTGGTGTTCCCGAACCAGACGAACAGCTGCAGGATCGGGATCACCGCGATCTGGATCGGCACGACCATGAGGCCGAGCACGATCGCGAAGTAGATCTCCTTGCCGCGGAACTGGAAGAACGTGAACGCGTACGCCGCCATCGCCGAGATCATCACGGGGAGGATCGTGGCCGGGATGGTGACGGCTGCCGAGTTCCAGAAGGTGGTTCCGGCATCCAGCGCCGTCCACGCCTGTCCGAACGGCTCGAGCGTCCACTCCGTGCCGAACGGATTCAGCAGAGCGGTCCACCAGCCCGTCGACTCGACGTCGGCACGGGGCCGCAGGCTCGTGATCAGCAGACCCAGCAGCGGGAAGAGCCACAGGACGGCGATCACTCCCATGATGATCGTGATCAGAACATGGGGCTTGTCCTTCTCGGTGCCGTCCTTGCGCAGGCGCTTCTTGGACTTCTTCTCGAGGTCGACCGTCTCGCGGTGGCCCTCGTCGTCGACGAGTGGGGTCGGTACGACGGTCATCGGAGTTCCTCCTGCGCCTTGTAGCTGCGGATCTGGTAGACGATGAGCGGCACCACCGCGATCATCAGGACGATGACCACCGCGGCTGCCTTGCCCGGGTTCTGGAAGCTGAACAGCTGCGCGTAGAAGTCCACGACCAGCACGCTCGTGTTGTACTGACCGCCCGTCATCGCGTAGATGATGTCGAAGGTCTTCATCACGAAGATGGTGACCGTGACGAACACCGCGAGGATCGTGCCGCGGATCTGCGGGACGATCACGAGGAAGAACGCCTTGCGCTCGCTCGCCCCGTCGAGGCGGGCCGCCTCGATGGTCTCCTCGGGCACGCCCTTGATGGCCGCGGAGAGCAGCACCATCGCGAAGCCGACCTGCAGCCAGATGGCGATGAACATGATCAGGAAGCTGTTCAGCCTGCCGGCGTCGAGCGTCAGCCAGGGCACCGGATCCTGTCCGGTCACTCCCGTCCAGATCGCATTGAGCAGATAGATCTGCGGGTTGCCCGGCGGAGCGTAGAAGTAGATGAACCGCCACGTGACCGCCGCCGCGATGCCGCTGATGGCCATCGGAAGGAAGATCATCGCCTTGAACGACGTCTCGCGCTTCTTGCCGAGACGGTCGGTGAGGATCGCGACCAGAAGACCGATCAGCACCGCGGACGCCGGGACGACGATGACCCACAGCAGGTTGTTCAGCAGCACCCCGAGGAAGTTCGGGTCGGTGAACAGGTCGATGTAGTTGTCGAGGCCGACGAACGTGGCGCTCTCGCCGCGGCGCTGGCTCTGCTCCATGAAGCTCTCGATGAAGGTGCGCACCGCGGGGTAGAGCAGGAACAGGATGCCGAGCGCGAGGACCGGGAAGAGGAAGACGTACGGCAGGAGCCGCGCCTTGGTCTTGTCACCCGTCTTCTCGACCACGAAGTTCAGCAGCCAGAAGATCAAGAACGAGACTCCGAGGCCTATCACCACGGAGAGGATTGCACTGAAGATGGCCATCGATACCGCCTGACGTCGTTGTGAGGTTGATGGTGATGCTAGTGGGGAGGCGACGTCGGCCGACAGAGCCGACGTCGCCTCCCTGCCGCTTACGCGGAGTGTCGGGGATGGATTACTGCGGCCACGAGGCGTCGATCGCCTCGAATGCCTGCTCCATCGTCTTCTGACCCGCGAACCAGCTGGTCAGCTCGGTCCACTCGGTGCCGGCACCGACTTCGCCGGGCATCTGGTCGGAGGCGTCGAAGCCGAAGAGCGTCGACGCTGCGAGCAGCTCCTGCGCCTTCTTCTGGAACTCGGTCGTGTACGCCGAGGTGTCGAAGTCGTTGTGCGGCGACAGGAAGATCGCCTGGCTGGCGTATCCGTTCGTGCCGAACTCCGGACCCGTGATGTACTCGACGACCGCCTTCGTGGCCTCGTTGTTGGTGAACGCGCCCACGAGGTCGCCGCCGCCGAGCATCGCCGTCTCCGTACCCTCGGGCGAGGGCAGCTGGAAGAAGTCGATGTTCGAGAGGTCGCCGTCGGCGATCTGCGCCTTGATGTCCTCGGGGAAGAAGTCCGCGATGAACGAACCCTGACGCATCATGAAGCACTGACCGTTGTCGATGCCCTCGACGAACAGCTGGTTGCCTGCGGTCTGGAACGCCGTCGTGGCCGCACCGGGTCCGCCGCCGTTGACCTTGCCCTCTTCGAGCAGCTCGGTCGCGACCTTGTCGCCCGCCTGCGTCACGAGGTCACTCGTGAACAGCACGTCGCCCGCGATCCAGGCGTTGTACTCGTCGAGGCCGCCGTAGCGCAGGACGTACTCCTCCAGCCAGTCCGTGGCCGGCCATCCGGTCGCCGCGCCCGACTCGAGGCCGACACACCAGGGGTAGCCGAGGCCGTCGTCCATGATCTGCTGCTGCAGTGCGGTGAGCTCGTCGTCGGTCGTCGGCACGGTCAGCCCGGCAGCGTCGAACGCCGCGGGGTTGTACCAGACGAGCGACTTGACGTTGATCGAGTACGGCAGACCGAACGTCTGCCCGTCGACCTGCGCGATCTCGCCGAGGCCGTTGGCCTCGTCGGCGATGATCGCTCCGACGTCGATGCCGAGCTCTTCCAGCGGGTACAGCGTGTTGGTCTGGCTCTTCAGCACGCCGGGCTGCGGGTAGATCGCGATGTCGGGCGGGTTGCCCGCCGTCGCGCGCGCGACAACCGCGGTCTGGAAGTCGGTGTTGCCGTCGTAGGTGACGGTGATGCCGCTCTCTTCGCTCCAGGCATCCAGGTCAGCCTGGAACGCCTCGGCCTGCGCGTCGGTGAAGGCTCCCATGATCGTGACCGTGGCGCCTTCGGTGCCACCGCCTTCGCCGCCCCCATCGTTTCCCCCTCCGCCGGTGCAACCGGCGAGGGCGAGTGCGACGAGGCCGAAGCCTGCGAGCGGAACGACGATCCGTCGTCGTTGCATCGTGCCCATCTGAACACTCCTCTTCGAGTTGGTGTGGTGTTGCATGTGACGGCGCCGTAGGGAACCGTTCCCACACAAGCTACGGCACGACGGCGGGCGGGCACAAGAACCCCGTATCACGAATCGATAACCTGCGGGAATTCAACGACATTTGACGCTACGTCGATCTGAAACCGTTCCCATATGCTCGGGCTTGCGGTTATGCTGGCGAGACCGATGCGGCAGCGCGCGACAGGAAGGACCGGCTCAGTGGCGAGCGGAATCGAGGACGTCGCCCGGAGAGCAGGCGTGTCCAAGTCGACCGCGAGCAGGGCTCTCAGCGGCGGGGGCTACGTCTCGGAGGAGACACGGTCGCGCGTGCGACGGGCCGCCTACGAGATCGGCTACGCGCCGTCCACGAGCGCGGTCAGCCTCGCCACAGGGCGCACCCAGAACGTCGGCGTGGTGATGCCCTACCTGAACCGGTGGTTCTTCGCCGAGGTGCTGGAGGGGATCCAGACGGCGCTCCTCGAACGGGGGCTCGATCTCACTCTCTACGACGCCGAGCCGGGTACCGATGGCCGGCGCCGCATCTTCGACGACTTCCTCGCGCGCAAGCGCTTCGACGGTCTCATCGCTGTGGGGCTCGAGCCCGACGATCACGAGGTCGAGCGGCTCGTGGCCATGGGCCGCCCGGTGGTGAGCGTCGTCGGAGCGGGCAGCGAGACGAGCTCGGTCGCGATCGACGACGAACACGCGGCCCGCCGGGCCACCGAGCACCTGCTCGAACTCGGACACCGGCGCATCGCCTTCGTCGGCGGAGAGCCCGACCATCACTGGGCGCAGGTCGACCGTTCGCGTCTGCGAGGGTTCCACACGGCCATGGAAGACGCCGGATGCGCCGACGAGGCGATCCACATCCGATCAGAGGTCACGATCCCCGGAGGCTACGCTGCGGCGGTCGACGCCCTCGGCGATTCGCGAGACCGCCCGACCGCGATCCTCGGCACGTGCGACGAGGTCGCGATCGGCGCGATCATCGCCGCCCGCCGGCTGGGCGTCCAGGTTCCGAGCCAGCTCAGCGTGGTCGGGATCGACGACCACGAGTTCGCCGAGATGTTCTCGCTCACGACCCTGCGCCAGGTGCCGCGCGAGCAGGGGGCGGCGGCGGTCGAGCTGCTCCTCGACCACATCGCCGACCCGGATCGGCCGCCCGAGCAGACGAGCCTGAAGGCGCGGATGGTGATGAGATCCTCGACCGCCCCGCCCCCGACGCACATGACCGCGGCGGCCGCGGACATGCGGCGGGAATGACGAAGGTCCCGGATGCGTGGCATCCGGGGGGGGGGGGGGGGGGGGGGGGGGGGGGGGGGGGGGAGGGGGGCCCCCCCCCCACCTTCGTAAGGTGCTGGCGTGGGGCTCAAGCCCCCGCGGTCACTTCAGGGTGACCGAGGCGCCGGCCTCTTCGAGCTTGGCCTTGGCCTTCTCGGCGTCGTCCTTGTTCGCGCCCTCGAGCACGGGCTTGGGGGCGCCGTCGACGACCGCCTTCGCCTCGCCGAGGCCGAGCGAGGTGAGCTCGCGGACGACCTTGATGACCTGGATCTTCTTGTCGCCGGCAGCCTCGAGGATGACGTCGAACGAGTCCTTCTCCTCCTCGGCGGCGGCCTCGCCACCCGCGCCACCGGCGGCGGGGGCACCCGCGGCGGCAACGGCGACCGGGGCGGCGGCGGTGACCTCGAAGGTCTCCTCGAACTTCTTCACGAACTCGCTGAGCTCGATGAGCGAGAGCTCCTTGAAGGCGTCGAGCAGCTCGTCAGTGGTGAGCTTTGCCATGATGATTCTCCTTGTTGGTGGGTTTCAACGACCGGGGCCCGATGTCAGGCCGCGGACTCCTGCTTCTCACGCAGCGCGTCGACCGTGCGGACGGCCTTCGACAGCGGCGCGTTGAAGAGATATGCCGCCTGGAACAGCGAGGCCTTGAAGGCGCCTGCGAGCTTGGCCAGCAGGACGTCACGGCTCTCGAGGTCGGCGAGCTTGTTGACCTCGTCCGCGGTCAGGGGGGCTCCGTCGAAGAAGCCGCCCTTGATCACGAGATGAGGGTGTGCCTTGGCGAAGGCACGAAGACCCTTCGCGACGGAGACGGGGTCACCGTGCACGAAGGCGACGGCCGACGGACCCTTCAGGTCGTCGTCCAGCGCCGTGATCCCCGCGTTGTTCGCGGCGATCTTGGTCAGCGTGTTCTTCACCACGGCGTATTCCGCGTCCTGACGGATGCTGTTGCGGAGCTCCTTGAGCTCGGCCACCGTCAGACCGCGGTACTCGGTGAGCAGAACGGCGGTCGAGTCCTCGAAGTTCTTCGTGAGCTCGGCGACCGATGCTTCCTTCTGCGCCATGGCCACTCCTTGTGTGTACGAGACGCTCCGCGGTGGCGGGGCGTCGGCCTGGACCTCGGTGCCTGCGCATGAAAAAAGCTCCGGCGCAAGCGCACGGAGCGGGAGTCCTGGATTCAGGAGATCGATCTGTGACACCTGCGCGGGCCCCTGCATTCGCAGTGCTTCGATCTCCGTGCGCAAGCGCACATCGATGACCGGCGGTCTTCGGCTCCGTCCATGGTACGTGACGGGGGTCCAGCGGCAAAATCGCGGGCATTCCGACGGAGACGAGCAGAAATGCGGATGCCTCGCGCCCGCGGCATCCGTCATCGTGCGCATCTCCGTCATCGTGCACACTCCCCTCATCGTGCGCGGCGCGCGCAGCGGCGGGTGTCGCGGCGGGTCGGTGTCGCGACGGCGGGATACCGTGAAGGGGTGACCCCCGAACTCGCCGCACGCGTCGTCGCCGACGCCCGCGACCGGGTCGCCTGGGTGCGTGCGCGATCGCGCGGGATCACCGCGACCGACGTCGCGACCCTCACGAGCGAGCGGGCGATCGTGCGCGCCGCCGACGCCAAGCTGGGCGGCTCGGGGTTCTCGGGCAACGCCTTCACGGCGCACGGTCGCGCGCGCGAGCCGCAGATCGCGGCGTGGGTCGCTGCGACGCACGGCATCCAGCCGTCGAGCGCGCTCTTCCACGCCGAGGTCGAGAAGCGCCATCTCGCGACGCCCGACGGCATCGCCGTCGACCCGGCGGGCCGGGTGACCCTCGCCGAGATCAAGACGACGAACAAGGCGTGGCGCAGCATCCCCCGCTCGTATCTTCGCCAGGTGTGGTGGCAGCAGCACGTGCTGGGCGCCGAACGCACTTTGGTCGCGTGGGAGCAGCACGACGACTTCGTGCCCGTGCACGACGAGCCCCGCTGCGTGTGGATCGACCGCGACGACGCGCAGATCGCCCAGCTCGTGCGCCTGGCCACGGCGCTCATCGACGAGCTCTACGAGCGCACGACCGGCCGCCGCGCACCCCGCACTGCCGAGCGGATGCCTCCCGCCCCGCCGCGTCAGCCGTTCCGCGCGCTCGCCCTCGCCGACTGACCGGCCCGCTCGAGGCGGTTGGTTGACTCAGATCAATCATCGTCGTATAGTTGACTTCGCTCAACCATTGACTTGAGTCAACCATCGATCGCGCCAACGACGTCGCCCGTCTCCGCGAAGGACCCCATGACCGACTCCTCCTCGAGCGCGCCCACGAGCGCGCCGACCGCCGCCCCCACGATGTCGCACCGCGCGGTGCTCCAGGCGCTCACGGGCCTCCTGCTCGGCATGTTCGTGTCGATGCTGGCGTCGACCGTCGTCTCGACCTCGCTGCCCGTGATCATCCACGATCTCGAGGGCGACCAGTCCGCGTTCACGTGGGTCGTCACCGCAACCCTGCTGACCACCGCGATCTCGACGCCCATCTGGGGCAAGCTCGCCGACCTGTTCAACCGCAAGCTGCTCATCCAGCTCGCGATCGCGATCTTCGTCCTCGCGACGGCGGCAGCCGGGTTCTCGCAGAACCCCGAGACCCTCATCGCCTTCCGCGCCGTGCAGGGCATCGGCGCCGGCGGGCTCGCCGCGCTCAGCCAGGTGATCATGGCCGACATCATCAGCCCGCGCGAGCGCGGCCGCTACATGGGCCTGTTCGGCGCCGTGATGGCCGTCGCGACGATCGGCGGACCGCTGCTCGGCGGCGTCATCACCGACACGCTCGGCTGGCGGTGGAACTTCTTCGTCGCCCTTCCCGTCGCCGTCGCCGCACTCATCATCCAGCAGCGCACTCTGCATCTGCCGGCTCGCCCGAAGCAAAAGGTGCGGATCGACTACCTCGGTATCGTGCTGCTCTCGGCATCCGTCTCTCTTCTTCTCATCTGGATCACTAACGCCGGTAGCAGCTACGACTGGTGGAGCACAGAAACCGTCTTGATGGTCGGCGGCGCACTCCTCGGGGTGATCCTGTTCGTGATCACCGAGCTGCGCACCTCGGAACCGCTGATCCCGTTGACGATGTTCCGCGACCGCACGTTCACGCTGTCGGTGCTGGCGTCAATCGCCACTGGGATCGCGATGTTCGGCTCGTCGGTCTTCCTCAGCCAGTACATGCAAATGGCACGCGGCGCGACGCCGACCGAGGCGGGTCTCATGACGATCCCGATGATGGCCGGCCTACTCATCGCATCGACGGTTGTCGGCGGCTTGATCACGAAGCACGGCGTCTGGAAGCCGTATCTCATCGGCGGCAGCATTCTGCTGATCGCGGGTTCGTCGCTGCTGTCGACGATCCACTACGACACCAACTTCGTACTGGTCTCGCTCTACATGTTCCTGCTGGGCGCGGGCGTCGGCTCGACCATGCAGAATCTCGTCCTCGTCGTGCAGAACACCGCGAAGCCGACCGAGATGGGCGTGGCCAGCTCGGGCGTGGCGTTCTTCCGCAGCCTCGGCGGCACGATCGGCGTCTCGGTCATGGGTGCCGCCCTCGCGACCTCGGCGACGAATCTGATGTCGGATGCCAAGGCCGACATCGGCGCGGCGATCGCCGCACTCGGCGAGAAGGGCGCCGCGATCGCCGAGCAGTTCGCCTCGGGTGCAATTCCCCAGGTGTCAGAGCTTCCCGACGGCATCCGCGTCATCATCGAGGACATCTACGCGCAAGCGATCGCCCATTCGTTCCTGATCGGCGTGCCGTTCGCAGTGATGAGCCTGGTCGCGATCATCTTCTTGCCGAACAAGCCGCTGACGCGCATGACCACCAGCGAGCGCATCGCCGCGAGCGAGGCTGATCTCGCCACGGTCACGACGGCGGGGGGCATGGATGCCCTCGCGGCAACGGGCCCGGCCACTGCAACGGGTACCGAGGTCGCCGATGAGATGGGTTCGGATGCCGCACCCTCGGCATCCGATTCGGCTCACGCATCGCGTCGAAGCCGCCGCTAGGGTCGATCCTGATGACCGACGACGACACCCGGCAGGCGCGGACCGATGCGGTGCGCGCCCTCGAGGGCGAGTTCAGTGCCCTGATCACACATTTCCGACGCCTGATCAGCGAGAATGCCACGCGGGTGAGCCCGGGAATGCTGCCCGGCGTCTACAAGGTGTTCACCACGATCGTGCGACGCGAGAATGTGACCTTGTCGGGTCTTGCCGACGAGTTGATCGCCGACAAGGGACAGGTCAGCCGCGCCGTTCGAGAACTCGAATCTTTGGGCCTGATCGCCCGCACCCCCGATCCCGACGACGGACGCTCGAGCATCCTTTCCCCCACTCCGCTGGGGCTCGAGCGATTGGCCGCCGCGCGCGCTCCACAAGAAGGCGCCCTCCTGAACGCACTCGACGACTGGTCGGTGGACGACATCCGCAATCTCTCGCGCATGCTGCGCGCGCTCGGGACCGGAGCAACCCCGTAACGGCAACTTCACGAGCACCTTCCTCGCAATGTCTCGATTGCGTAACACGCCTGAGACATTGACCCGCTTGACTGAAGCCATCGACGTCACGGGTGCCGTCGTGGATGAGGGTACCCGCGAAAGGAGCACCATGAGAGCGCGGACTCTGCGGAGCGCGACCGGCACGCAGCACGATCTGGCACCCGTCGGGGATCCGCCCGAGGACATGCGAGCCGTCCTGCTCGACGCCACTGGAGGCCCCGAGGCCCTTCGCCTGGGCACCGTACCGGTGCCGACGCCGGTGATCAGTGAACTTCTCGTTCGCGTGCACGCCGCGGGAGTCAACCCCATCGATGCGAAAACCCGCGCGGGCGCTGGCGTGTCCGGGGCCATCGCCGATTTCCCGTCGACCCTCGGCTTCGATTTCAGCGGCACTGTCGTGAAGGCTCCCTACGAGGCGCACCCCTTTCCACCCGGCACCCCGGTGTTCGGCATGGTTCCGTTCCCGCGCTCGGGCGGGTCGTATGCCGAGTACGCTGTCGTCCCCACAATGTCGGTCGCGCGCAAGCCACAGACGCTGTCGCACGTTGAAGCGGCCGGTGTTCCTCTCGCCGCTCTCACCGCATGGGGGTTGGTCGTCGAGACCGCTCACGCACACGAGGGCCAACGAATCCTGATCCACGCGGGTAGTGGCGGCGTGGGTCACTTCGCGGTGCAGTTCGCTGCCTACTTCGGCGCCCACGTGACGGTGACCGGGTCGGGGCGCAACGCCGCGTGGCTGCGCGAACTCGGGGCATCCGTCGTCATCGACTACACGACAACGCGCTTCGAAGAGGTCGTGAGCGACGTTGACGTGGTGATCGACCTGGTCGGCAACGTCCAGGATCGCACCGGCTCGCGTTCCCTCGGTGTCGTGCGCCCCGGGGGTCTGTATGTTCTCGTCCCGACCGGTTCGTGGCCGGAATATGCGCAAGAGGCGGATGCCGCGGGAGTGCGCTCTACCAGCTTCAAAGTCACTCCCGACGGCGGCGCGTTGGCCACGATTGCGCGGCTGCTCGACTCTGGAGCCGTACAGGTCTATGTCGATCGCGTGTTCGACCTCGGCGAGGCGGCAGACGCGCACCGCGCCATCGAAGAGGGGCATACGCGAGGCAAGATCGTCCTGCGGGTCTCCGAGGGCTGACGCGGCGCGCGCCCGCCCGCTCAGCGCCGGAGCACGCGCCTTCCGGTATCAACGATCTCGCTCGCGATTGCGTCAAGCAACGGCGAACTCAGGTTCCACTGCTGCCAGTGCAGCGGCACGTCCAACGGCCTGCCACCGAGCCGTATCAGCGCTCCCGATGCCAGCCCGGACGCGGACTGAAAGCTCGGTAGCATCGCCCACCCCATCCCGGCGAGCACCGCGGCGGCAAAGTCCTGGGATGCGGGCACATAGTGCCGCGGGGGCGAGACAGTGACGCTCCCGTACGCGCGTAGCCAGTCGTTTTGAAGTTCGTCGCGCCGATCGAAGTCCACGACAGGCGCACGACCGAGGGCATGCGCGTCAACACCGTCGCCAAACCACCGCGCCGCGAACCCCGGAGTCGCGACCGCCTCGTAGCGCATCGCACCCAACGGGCTTACTCGGCATCCGCCGACGGCCCGCGTCTGCGATGTCACCGCTCCGATCACCGTTCCCGATTCCAGGAGCTCTGCGGTGAAGCCCTGATCGTCTCGGTGCAGGTCGAAGACGACAGGATGCTGTTCACTCAGCCGCGCGAGCGGTTCGACAAACCATGTGGCCAACGAGTCTGCGTTGACCGCCAACGGCACGCGGGCGCGCACCGCATCCCCGTCATCCATCCCCAGTTCGGTCAACGTGTCGTGAGCGAGCGTGGCCGCCTGACGCGCGAATCGCAACACCGCGGCGCCCGCTTCGGTCGGCCGGATGGGCTTGGATCGCACCAGGAGGACCCGCCCGAGCCGGCCCTCCAGCGCCTTGATGCGTTGGCTGACGGCCGACGGCGTGATATGCAACCGGCGCGCGGCCGCCTCGAAGGTGCCCTCGTCCACGGCGGCGGCGAGTGTCTCGGCCAAGTCGAGCGGGATTTCGTTCATAAGGTGACCTTATGTTGCATCAGAATCCTTAGCTGGATTGTAGAGAAATGCGAGCGTAGCGTCTTCTTGTGCTCACCACTCTGCTTGCCGGTTTCGGACTCGGCCTCTCCCTGATCGTCGCCATCGGCGCGCAGAACCTTTTCGTCCTCCGGCAGGGGCTGCGCAAGCAATACGTCTTCCTGGTCGCCACGGTGTGCGCAGCATCCGACGCCGTCCTGATCGCGCTGGGCGTGTCAGGCATCGGGCTCGTCCTGGACGCAGTGCCGTGGCTGGTTGACACAGTGCGCTGGGCCGGCGCGCTCTTCCTGTTCGGGTACGGCTTCCTCGCGGCTCGACGTGTGTGGAGTCCGTCAGGTGAAAGTCTCCAGCCCGCCCAGGCGGACGACGCCGGCACCACGCATGCGGCGCGTTCCGGCGGCGTCCGGACGGCGGCACGCACGCGCCTGATGCCGGTACTCGCGACGTGCCTCGCGCTCACCTGGCTGAACCCGCATGTCTACCTCGACACCGTGTTTTTGCTCGGCACCGTGGCGAACACGCACGATGCGAAGTGGGTGTTCGCAGCCGGCGCGATGCTCGGCAGCGTGGTGTGGTTCTTCGGACTTGCGATCGGGGCACGCTACCTCAGCCGATGGTTGTCGACCCCCCGCGCCTGGCGCATCCTCGACGGCGTGATCGCCGTCGTCATGATCGCGCTGGGTATCAGCCTCATCTGGCCCCATTGACGCTTCCGCCCCCCAGCAACAGACGAAGGGCCCCACCTTGCGGTGAGGCCCTTCGGATGAGTCAGACTCAGATAGCGCTGACGTCCAGCGGGATGCCGGGGCCGAACGTGGTCGACACCGCACCCTTCTGGATGTAACGGCCCTTCGAGCTCGACGGCTTCAGACGCACGATCTCTTCGAGCGCTGCGGCGAGGTTCTCGTCGAGCTGCTCAGCCGAGAACGAGGCCTTGCCGACGACGAAGTGCACGTTGGCGTGCTTGTCGACGCGGAACTCGATCTTTCCGCCCTTGATCTCCTCGACGGCCTTGGCCGGGTTGGGGGTCACGGTGCCGGTCTTCGGGTTCGGCATGAGGCCGCGGGGTCCGAGGACCTTACCGAGGCGACCGACCTGGCCCATGAGCTCGGGGGTCGAGACGGCTGCGTCGAACGCGGTGTAACCGCCGGCAACCTTCTCGATGAGCTCGGCGCCACCGACCTCGTCAGCGCCTGCGGCGATGGCGGCCTCAGCGGCCGGGCCCGTCGCGAAGACGATGACACGGGCGGTCTTACCGGTGCCGTGCGGGAGGATGACGGTGCCGCGCACCATCTGGTCGGCCTTACGAGGGTCGACGGCGAGCTTCAGCGCGACCTCGACGGTCGAGTCGAACTTCGCCGAACCGGTCTCCTTCGCCAGAGCGACGGCCTCGGTGGGCGTGTAGAACTTGTCTGCCTCGATCTTGGCAGCAGCGGCCTTGAATGCCTTGGACTTGGTAGCCATGTTTATTCTTCCCCTCAGTCCTCAACCGTGATGCCCATGGAACGGGCGGTGCCGGCGATGATCTTCGAGGCGGCCTCGATGTCGTTCGCGTTCAGGTCGGGCTGCTTAGCCTCGGCGATCTGACGCACCTGCTCCTTGGTGAGCTTGCCCACCTTGACCGTGTGCGGCGTCGACGAACCCTTCTGGAGGCCAGCGGCCTTCTTGATGAGTTCCGCTGCCGGCGGGGTCTTGAGGATGAACGTGAAGCTGCGGTCCTCGTAGACGGTGATCTCTACGGGGATGACGTTGCCACGCTGCGACTCGGTCGCGGCGTTGTACGCCTTGCAGAACTCCATGATGTTGACGCCATGCTGACCGAGCGCGGGCCCGATCGGCGGCGCCGGGTTGGCTGCACCGGCGTTGATCTGAAGCTTGATCAGGCCGGTCACCTTCTTCTTCGGTGCCATTTCTTTTCCTTTCAACGAGCGGATGCCACGGCATCCGTTCTCCCGCGATTCCGGCCGTTCCGGATCGCGGTGTCTGTGGGCTCGATATCGAGCGGGTGAGTTAGAGCTTGGTGACCTGGTCGAAGCTCAGCTCGACCGGGGTTTCGCGCTCGAAGAGCGAGACGAGGACAGTGAGCTTTCCACTCTCGGGCTTGATCTCGCTGATCGAGCCGGGCAGACCCGCGAACGAGCCTTCCTTGATGGTGATCGTCTCGCCGACCTCGAAGTCGACCTCGGCGGGGATGCTGCGCGCAACCGGCTGACCGCCCTTAGCCGCGGTGGACTTCGCCGGAGCCGCTTCCTTGACCTCGACGAGGCTCTGCAGCATGTTGAACGCTTCTTCGAACCGCAGCGGGGTGGGGTTGTGGGCATTGCCCACGAAGCCCGTGACGCCGGGGGTGTGGCGCACAACCGACCAGGTGTCTTCGTTGAGCTCCATGCGGACGAGCACGTAGCCGGGGATCCGGACGCGCGTGACCATCTTGCGCTGACCGTTCTTGATCTCGACGACGTCCTCCATCGGGACCTCGATCTGGTAGATGTCTTCCTCAACCTCGAGCGTCGACTTGCGCTGCTCGATGTTGGCCTTCACCTTGCGCTCGAAACCGGCGTAGGAGTGGATGACGTACCACTTGCCCGGAAGGCTGCGTAGTTCGGCGCGGAACGCCTCGTACGGGTCTTCGTCGGATTCCTCTTCGTCGTCACCGTTGACATCGGGACCGTCGTACGGGGTGACCACGTCGGCGGCGGCGTCGGCCTTCTCGGCTGCCTCCTCGGCAGCCGACTCGGTGAGAACTTCAGCCGCAGCCTCGACCTCAGCGGTCTCATCGATGTTGAGAGCGTCGTTCACGATCGCGTCTGCCTCCGGGTCTGCCACTTCTACGTCATCCATTTCAGAATCGTCTTCGTCGTCGCCGTCCTCGTCCACGACGTGAATCGCGGCGTGCTCGGCGGACGTGCTCGAGAGCTCTTCGCTCGCGAGGACGTTGCCCTCCTGGGCTTCGTCGTCCTCGGAGGACTGCTCAGCGGCCGTCGCCCAGTCGGCGTCGTCGACATATCTTTCAGACACTTGCGATTCTCTTCCGTATTCGTCGCGGGGATTCTTCCCTCCGCGTCGCCCCCGGTTGCCTCAGGGACGGATTCCGATGGATCAGGTGGGACCGACGCCGAAGACGTACTGCGCAAGCAGAACGAACAACACGTCGAGGCCGTAGACGATCGCCATCATGACCACGACGAAGCCGAGAACGACCAGGGTGTACTTGATGAGCTCTTGGCGCGTCGGCGTGACGACCTTGCGGAGTTCTGCGAACACCTGACGAATGAACAGGGCGATACGAGCGAAGACATTCATCTTCTTCTCTCGCGTGCCGCCTGCAGCGACGACCTCGCCGTTCGGCTCGTCCTGAACCATCGATGTCACCTGATTACCTTCCGCGCCCGGCGGGGCCGGAGCGCTGTGTTGTCACCCACTGTGCTGTGACACGTACTGTCAACATTCGCGCTGACGCGCAGGGCGGACAGGAATCGAACCTGCAACCTGCGGTTTTGGAGACCGCTGCTCTGCCAATTGAGCTACCGCCCTAGAGGCCTCAAGGGCCTCAGGTTCTGCAGTCTTCTGCCGCGTCCATCAAGGGGAAGGAATCCTGCCCAGTGCCGGGCACGGCGAAAGAATGCAGATTTCTACTGCACGCTCCAGTGTACGGCATGCCTCCGCACCCCGCGAACCGAGGGCGGAGGCATGCACGCATCACACGGCTGTGCGAATGAGCTTTTTGTTCACGAACTCGTCGGCGGCGAGCAGACCCATCTCACGCGACGTGCCCGAACGCTTGACGCCACCGAACGGCAGCGCGGGCTCGTCGGCCAGCACGCAGTTGATGTAGACCATGCCGGCGTCGATCTGGTCGGCAATGCGCGCGGCCTGCTCGGCGTCAGTGGTGAACACGTACGATCCGAGACCGAAGGCGGTGTCGTTCGCAAGCTCTACGGCCTCCTGTTCGTTCGAGACCTTGTAGATGACACCCACCGGTCCGAAGAACTCCTCCTTGTAGGCGTCCATGGCCGGGGTGACATCGGTGAGCACGGTGCCTGGGTAGAACGCGCCGTCGCGCACTCCCCCGGCCACGAGCGTGGCGCCCTGGGCGACCGCACGGTCGACCTGGTCGGCCAGACGTTCGGCGGCGGCCAGCGACGACAGCGGGCCGAGAACGGTGTCTTCGGCGAACGGGTCGCCCACCTTCGCACTGGTCATCGCGGCGGTGAACTTCTCAACGAACGCGTCGTACAGGTCGTCGATGATGATGAAGCGCTTCGCAGCGTTGCAGGACTGGCCGGTGTTGTCCAGTCGTGCATCGATGGCCGCCTGCACGGCAGCGTCGAGGTCATCCGTCGACAACAGGATGAAGGGGTCAGAGCCGCCCAATTCGAGCGCGACCTTCTTCAAGTGGCGCCCGGCAAGCTCTGCGACGGCGGATCCCGCGCGTTCGGAACCGGTCACCGAAACGCCCTGCACGCGGCGGTCCGCGATTACCGTTGCGGCCTGCTCGTTGGTCGCGTAGATGTTCACGTAGACGCCCTCGAGCCCGGCATCGTTGTAGATCTTCTCGATGGCGGCGGCCGACTCGGGGCACTGCGGAGCGTGCTTGAGCAGGATGCTGTTGCCCACCACCACGTTGGGCGCGGCGAAACGTGCCACCTGGTAGTAGGGGAAGTTCCACGGCATGATCCCCAGCAGCACGCCGATCGGCGAGCGGCGGATCACCGCGTCACCCTCACCGTCGATCTCCAACGGCGAGTCGCCCGTGATCTTATCGGCGTGGTCGGCGTAGTACTCCGTGATGTCGGCAGCGAAGTCGACCTCACCGAGCGCGGCGTCGAGGGGCTTGCCCATCTCGCGCACGATGATCGCGGCGAGCTCGTCGCGGCGCTCGCGGTGCAGTTCGGCCACGCGGCGGATTGCTGCCGCCCGGTCTGCCACCGAGACGGTACGCCAGTTTCGGTAGGCGGCGTCGGCCGTGGCGATGGCCTGCTCCAAGCCTTCGTCGGTGATGGTCTCGACGGTTGACAGGGTCTCCCCCGTCGCGGGGTTGACGACGGCGTAGTCGGTCATGTGTGCTCTCCGTTCCAGAAGGGGTGGGTCAAGTCTGCCGTTATCGCTTCGCCCGGCGCAGGCTCGGCGGTGATTCCAGAGAAAGTGTCTCGCCCCGGAAGAATGCCGGACGCTTGAGCGACTGCCAGATCATGATGATCACGCCGACGAGCAGCACCGTGACGCCGAGGATGAACACCAGTCCGACGTCGGCGATGTTCGAGCCGCTGCCGTAGTCGGGGTTCATGCTGTCGACGAGGGTGATCACGAACAGCACCGCGAGGATCACCCCACCGACCAAGGGGAACAGCAACGTGAACACGAACGACCGGCCCGAGTCGAACCACTGCTTGCGGAAGTACCAGACGCACGCGAACGCGGTGAGCCCGTAGTAGAAGCAGATCATCATTCCGAGTGCAGTGATGGTATCCCACAGCACGTTTTCGCTCACGAAACGCATGACCGCATAGAAGACGGATGCCACCACCGACGACACGATGGTCGCGTAGCCCGGCGTGAAGAAGCGCGGACTCACCTCGGCGAACTTCTTTGGCAGCGCGCCGTAGTGACCCATGGCCAGCAGCGTGCGCGCCGGGCCGACGAAGGTGGACTGCAGGGACGACGCCGAGCTGGTGAGCACCGCGAGGGAAACCAGGAACGCGAACGGACCGAGGATCGGACCCGACAGGTAGAAGAACACGTTGGCTTGGATGTCGGGGTTGCCGAGGCCGAACTCCCCCTCGCCGGTGCCCGCGAATGACAGCAGCGCGATCGAGATCAGCAGATACAGACCCGCCACGATCAACACGGTGATGGTCGCCGCGCGCCCGGGGGTCTTCTCGGGGTTCTTCGTCTCTTCGTTCATCGTGAGAACGACGTCCCACCCCCAGAAGATGAAGATCGACAGCGACAGTCCCGCGACCACCGCCGCGACCGAGCCGACCGCGAACGGGTTGAACCAGGTCCACTCGAAGGGGCTCGCATCGAACGCGGAGCCATCCGAGACATGAACGAGCGCGGCGATCGAGAACACCACGAGCACGAGCACCTGGAAGCTCACGAGCACGTACTGCAGCTTCTCGGTGGTCTGCAGATCGCGGTACGACACCCACGTGGCACCGAACATGAAAGCCAGACACACGGCGACGTTGATGAACGGGTTGAACGCGAGTTCGGCGATCGTGCCCGGGTTGCCCGCCAACTGGTCGATCAACAGGAACAAGAACTCCACCGCGATACCAGCGAGATTCGACAGGACGAGCACGGTCGCCGCCACGAGTCCCCATCCGGCCATCCAGCCCACCCACGGGCCGAACGCGCGCGTCGCCCACGTGAAGGAGGTGCCCGAGTCGGGAATGCGGCGATTGAGCTCGCGATAGCCGAAGGCAACGAGCAACATCGGAATGAATCCGACGAGGATGATCGCCGGCACCTGGAATCCGACTTCGGACACCGTGGGCCCGAGGGATGCCGTGAGGGTGTACGCCGGCGCGATGGTCGAGATACCGATCACGACCGCGCCGATGAGACCGATCGTGCCGGCGCTCAGACCCTTCTTCGACACCGTTGCAGTGTCGGTGGGAACTGTCACGGGCGCCGCAGCGCCGTCGGGAGCCGTCATTGCCGCCCGCTTTCTGTGGCGCGCGTGCGCGGCACCACCACCATGGGAACAGGGAGCTCGTGCAGCATCTTCGCTGCTGTCGAGCCGAGGAAGAGCCGCCGCGGCTGCGCGAGCCTGCTCGACCCGACAATGGCGAGTTCGCCGGGCTCCCAGCCCAGCTGTGCCACCGCGTCTTCGATGCTGTCACCGCGCGCGACGACAACGTCTGCGTCGATACCCTCGGGCAGCGCGGCAAGGGTACGAGTCAGCACATCATCGGCGTGGGCCGCCCCAGCGATGCGGATGACGCCGGTGTCGACGGATGCCGGGAGGTCCACCGAGACCAGCGAAACCAGGCGCAACTCAGCACCGGTGGCTACGGCGAGCGCGATTGATTCCTCGAGCAGCGCATCGGCACCGGGCCGCGTGCCCACAGCCGCCGTCACGCGCGTGACACCGGTCGCGGGGTCGATGCGCCGCGCCCCTTCCGGCGCGAGGACGACGGGAACCTCTGAGGAATGCAACAGCTCATCAGCGACCGTGCCCAGCCGGTGACGCCCGCGTAGACCGCCGTTGGCGGCACCCACCACGATGTGCGACGCGCGGAACTCGGTCGCGGCGTTGATGAGGCCCTCGGCAAACGACTCGGCGTATCGCACGTGCGTGCGGTGGGCAACGGCATCCGGAATCTCCGACGACGCCGACGCAAGCCATGCGTTGGCCTGATCGACGAGGTAGCGGTCGTACGAGGCGTCGGGCGGGGTGATCACTCCGCGTTCGCCCGGGAGCACCACGATCAGGTCGACCAATGCACCCGACGCAGCGGCAAGGCGCGCGCCGAGGGCGACGGCGTCTTCACCGGCGGTCGTGGCCGTGTAGCCGACGACGATGCGGCCGGTCATGCGCGGGCCGCGTCGAGAATGTTCGCCGCCACAAAGCGACCCATGCGGATCGCGCCGTCCACGTGCTGGTACCCGGCGCCGGCCATGTCGCTGCACGCGAAGTGGATCGGCCCGACGGGGGTGCGCAGGTCAGCGCCGTAGCGGGCAAGCCCACCCAGGTCGAAGCTTGCGGCGTACGCGCCGCGTGTCCACTCTTCGGCGCCCCAATCGCTCTCGAAGTACACGAGCGGGTTCTTCGCTTCGGGCCCGTAGTAATGCGACAGCGACTCGAGGATGCGCTCCTTGCGCTCCTCAGCCGACACGCGGAACAGGTCATCCGCGTTACGGTCGGACACGAATCCCACCAGGGTGCCGCGTTCGTCGCCGTGGTTGGTGTTGTCGTATGCCTCGTGCGAGATCTCGTACGGGCTGAACGCCGTACCGCTGAGCCCCTGCTCGCGCCAGAACGGCCGGTCGTACACGGCATGCACCTTGATGACGAACCCCATCGAGATGTGCTGGTGCATCTGCTGCTTCAGGCGCGGGAGCGCTGGCTGGAAGTCGATCCACGGGTACAGCACGGGCGCGTGGGCGAGGATCACGAATCGCGCGCGCACGGTCATGCCACCGTCGGTACGCACGGTCACGCCGTCGTCACCCCACTCGACCTCGATCACCGGCTGGTCGAGGTAGACGTCCTCCCCCAAGCGCTCGGCGAGCAGCAGCGGAACCTGCTGCAGACCGCCGACGACACGTTCGTCGAGGATGAAGTCGGCGTCAACCAGGTTCGAGAAGCTTCCCGCGCTGGCGGCCATGAGGAGCGCCTGCAGCATCGAGAAGGCGTAGGCCGGCTTGGTGAGCATGGCGCCGGCGATGAACAGCGCGATGTTGTCGCGCGCCTCGACGTCGTCGGTCTGCTCTTCGAGCCAACCTTCGAACGAGATCCGGTCGAGCTCCTCTGCCTGCGGGTGCTCCCAGGGCTTATCGGGGTCGACCTGAGCGACCAACTCGTCGAGCACCTCGATGAGGCGCACGATCTCTTTCTCGGTCTCGGGTGCGACCGGGAAGATCTCCCCGGTGAACCTCTGCAGGGCGCCATCGCGGCCGATGTAGACCGATTCGCCTTCACGGTAGCGGCTGTAGGTCTCAAGGCCCAGCTCTGCCAGCGTCTCTTTGAGCGCGTCTTGATCGGGAGAGACCCACTGCCCACCGATCTCGAGCATGGCGCCGTCGACGGTGTCGGTCCACAGACGACCACCCACCCGGTCGCGCGCTTCGAGCACCGCGACGGAGAGCCCAGCCTTCTTCAGTTCGTTCGCCGCGGTCGTGCCGGCGGCGCCTGCGCCGACGATGACGACGTCTCGGATGATCTCGGTCATGTCACTCCTCTGTGAGAACCGCCCGTCAGAGCGGAAGGGATTACGCAGCGTCCAGCGCCGCGGCGACGACGTCCAGGCCTTCGTGGAGCAGCGCGTCGGGAATGCTGAGCGGCGGCAGGAACCGGATCACGTTGCCGTAGGTGCCGCAGGTGAGCACCACCACGCCCTGGGCGATGCACGCCTTCGCGACCGCGGCGGTGAGCGCGGCATCCGGCTCATTGGTTTCGGGATCCACGAACTCGGCCGCGATCATCGCGCCGTGACCACGCACCTCGCCGATGCGCGCGTCGCGCGCCTGGATGTCGGTCAGGCGCGAGGTGAGGATCGCTCCGATCTCGCGTGCACGCTCGATGAGCCCGTCGTTCTCGAACACGTCGATCGACGCGAGGGCGGCCGCACATGCCACCGGGTTGCCCCCGTAGGTTCCGCCCAGCCCGCCGGCGTGGGACGCGTCCATGATCTCGGAGCGACCGGTCACCGCGGCCAGCGGCAGGCCGCCTGCGATGCCCTTCGCCGTCGTGATGAGGTCGGGCACGATGCCGAAGACGTCGCTCGCGAACATCTCACCCGTGCGCGCGAAGCCGGTCTGGATCTCATCGGCGATGAAGACCACGTCGTTGGCGCGAGCCCACTCGACCAACGCGGGAAGGAACCCGTCGGCGGGAACGATGAAGCCACCCTCGCCCTGGATCGGCTCGATGATGATCGCCGCGAGGTTGTCGGCACCGACCTGCTTCTCGATGACCGAGATCGCCTTCTTGGCGGCATCCGCACCGCTGAGACCGTCGCGGAACGGGTACGACAGCGGGGCACGATAGATCTCGCTCGCGAAGGGTCCGAAGCCGCTCTTGTAGGGCATGGCCTTCGCGGTGAGCGCCATGGTCAGGTTCGTCCGCCCGTGGTACCCGTGATCAAAGGCGACGACGGCCTGCTTCTTGGTGAACTTGCGCGCGATCTTGATCGCGTTCTCCACCGCCTCCGCGCCCGAATTGAACAGGGCGCTCTTCTTCTCGTGGTCACCGGGGGTGACGCGGTTGAGCGCCTCGGCGACGGCGACGTACGACTCGTACGGCGAGACCATGAAGCACGTGTGGGTGAACTGCGCGACCTGCTCCTGCACCGCGGCGACGACCTTGGGGTGCGAGTTTCCGACGCTGGTGACGGCGATGCCTGACCCCAGGTCGATGAGCGAGTTGCCATCGGCGTCGACGATCACGCCTCCACCCGCGGCGATGGTGTGCACGGGGGCGGTGTGGCCGACTCCGGCCGCCACAGCCGCGGACTTGCGCGCGAGGAGCTCGGCCGACTTGGGGCCGGGAATGGCGGTAGCGAGCTTGCGCTCCTGGGGAAGCGTGGGGCCGCCGACGGGGGCAACGGTGAGGGTTTCAGCTGCGCTCATAGTGCCCGAGCGTAGGTGCGACCGGATGCCACACGCACCGTCCAGCGAGTACATTATCGGTACACGTTTGTACGTGTCGTACACACTCGCGAGGAGCACCCATGGCCGTCACCGCCGAGACCCCGACATTCCGCGCACTGCTCGCGCGCGGAGACCTGAGGCTGAGGCTGGATGACGACACGGTCGCCGAGCCGAGCGTGCTGGATCGCCCGGTGCGCTGGGTCCACAGCACCGACCTGATCGACCCCACGCCGTTCCTGTCAGACGGTGTCGTTCTCCTCACGACCGGAACTCAGTTTCGGGATGCCGCGACCACCGACGTCTACACCGCATACGTGGCACGACTGCACGGGCGGGGCGTGGTGGGCCTGGGCTTCGGCACCGAGGTCGTGCGCGACGGCATTCCGCCCGGTCTCGTCACAGCGTGCCGCGACATCGGGATGCCACTGTTCGAAGTGCCGTACCGCACGCCATTCATCGCCGTAGCGCGCGCCAACGCCGAGGCGATCGCCGCCGAGTCGTACTCGAGGCGCAGTTGGGCACTCGCCGCGCAGCGCGCCATCGCACTATCGGCGCTGCGGGCAGACGGCCTGGGTGCCACCGTCGCCGAACTCGCCAAGCAGATCGGCACGTGGGTCGGCATGTTCGACGCTGCCGGCGAGCTCTCACGCCAGTATCCGAGCAGCGGACTGGCACCGGAGGTCGCCGATGCGCTGCGCCACGAAGTGATCGGTGTCTTGGGCCGCGGGGCGCGCGCCGGTTCGTCGCTGCGCATCGGCGATACCACATTCTCGCTGCAGACCCTTGGACGCGGCGGGCACCTGCGCGGAGTTATCGCCCTCGCGGCCGGCGACCTGGATCATGAGGGCCGCGGACTCGTGACATCGGTGATCGCGATGGCGGGCCTGGCACTCGAACAGCAACAGGGTCTCAGCCGCGCGCGTGGGTCGCTACGCGCGGGCCTCATGGAGTCGATGCTCGCCGGGGATCCCGCGCTGGCGCGCCGCATCTCACGCGAGATGTGGGGCCCATTGCCCGCGGCGCCGATCGTTGTGGCGCTGACCGAACCGGACGCGGTACGCATCGAGCCGCTGGCCGAAAGACTCGAGTTGCGCGCTGAGGAACGGCGCGGTTCGGTGTTCTTCGGGCGAATCGACGACGGTGTGGCAATCATCACCTCGGCGTCCGATCGCACGGCCCTCGACGAGGTGGTCGACCTCTTCGGAACGCGTCTGGGTGTCTCGGAACCGACGACCTACGATGGCCTCGCCCCGGCGGTCGCGCAGGCGCGACTGGCGCGAGACCGCGGCACCGCCGCCGTGACCGAGTTCGCATCGGTGGCGGGCGGTGGAGTGCTCTCTTCACTCGGCGCGGACGCGCGTGCACTCGCGCGAGCAGAGCTGGCACCACTCACCCGCCACGATGATGAGCACGGCACACAGCTCGTCGAAATGGTGCGGGTGTGGCTCGACAACGATTGCTCCCACGAGGCGTCGGCGCGCGCTCTCGGCGTGCACCGGCACACCGTGCGCACACGCCTGTCGCTGGCCGAAAAGCTGCTGGCGCGCGATCTCACCTCCTTCGCCACGCGCGCCGAACTATGGGCGGCGCTGCGCGCGCTCGACTAGGCGCAGGGATCGCCGCTCAGCGGCCGGCGATCACGTCAGCGACCTTGGCCGGCCACGCCGTGCGGGTCGATGTCGAACGCGCCTCAATCCGGTCAGCGGTGCCGTACGCGGCGTAGATCCCCTGCACGGCGAGCCACCGAAGCGGTTCGACCTCCCACTTCCCGGCGCGGTGGCCCACCCACGGCAGCCGCGTGCGCTGGGTGTCCTCCCCCACGACGAGGTCGGCCAGCGTGCGACCGGCCAGATGCGTAGCCGTGACGCCGGTGCCGACATATCCGCCTGCCCAGCCGAGCCCGGTCGCGGCATCCAGCCCCACGGTCGCCGCCCAATCGCGCGGCACGCCGAGGACTCCCGCCCACGCGTGATCGATCGGCACATCGGCGAGCGCGGGAAAGAAGTCGTGCAGCAGCGCGGTGAGCGACGCGATGGTTCGCGGCTGCGTGACACCATCGGTGTCCACGCGTGAGCCATAGCGGTAAGGCACGCCGCGTCCGCCGAACGCGATGCGGTCATCGGCGGTGCGTTGCGCGTACATGTAGACGTGGGCATGATCGCCAAGAGTCTCGCGGCCGGCCCAGCCGATGGCATCCCACACGGCCTGCGAAATCGGTGCGGTGACGATCATCGACGAGTTCATCGGCAGCCACGTGCGATGCTGCCCCGCAAGGTCGGGGGTAAAGCCCTCGGTCGCGCGCAGCACGTGACGCGCGCGCACCGTCCCGCGATCGGTCACGGCGCGTCGCGGTGCGATCTCGCGAACGTGGGTGTTCTCGTAAATGCGCACGCCCAACCGTTCGACGGCGGCGGCGAGCCCGGCGACGAGCTTCGCCGGGTGGATGCGGGCGCAGTGCGGATGCCACGTGCCGCCGAGCACACCGTCGACGGCGATCCGCGCCGACGCGTCTGCCGCGCTCAGCACCTCGACGTCGGTATGCGGCCACTGCTGCTCACTCGCGGCGGCAGCGCGCATACGAGCAAGCTGCGCGGGGGTACGAGCGATCTCGAACTCGCCGCCCTTGACGATGTCGGCGTCGATCCCCTCGCGCTCGGCGATGGCGATCACTTCGTCGACCGTGTCGTTCAGCGCCCGCTGGTGGGCGATCGCCGCGTCGCGGCCGTGGGTTGCGACGTAGCGGCTTCGTCCACCGGTCACCGAGTTGGTGAGCCACCCGCCGTTGCGGCCGGACGCCCCGAACCCGGCAAAGCGCTGCTCGAGCACGACAACCTCGAGCGCCGGTTGCGCTCGCTTGAGGTAGTACGCCGTCCACAATCCGGTGTAGCCACCGCCAACGATCGCGACGTCGGCGTCGAGCGATCCGGGCAGCGCGCTCCGCGGCTCGGGCGTCCCGCCGAGGCTTCGCCACCACCACGACACGTCGCCGTTCACCGTCTGCTGCACGCTCATTCGCTCATCCTCTCGTGCGCGGGGGTTCTCACCCGCCGACAAGATGTCGCAACTTCCGTCGGCTTCCCTGCAGAGCGTCGCGCGGCGCGCACCTGTCACCGCGGGGCGTGCGCCTCGAGGAACTCGTAGACGTCGGTCGTGTCGACACCGGGGAACGCACCCGTGGGAAGAGTGGCGAGCAACGTGCGCGGAGTGCGCACATTGGGCCACGCGTGGTCACGCCAGGACTGCTCGAGATCGGCGGGGGCGCGCCTGCAGCACACCTCGACCGAGTGCTTCGACACCCCGCGGTTGGGGGTGTCTCGCCCGAGGAACCACTTGGTGTCGTCGAAACGCACCCCCACGCTCACCGAGTGCGCGCCCTCACTGGAGAGCTCGACGCGAGCCGTGCACCAGTACGTGCCGTTGCCGGTGTCGGTGTACTGGTAGTACGGGTTGAAGTGGTCGTCGACGTCGAAGACCACGCGCGAGGTCCACTTGCGGCAGCACATCTGCCCCTCGATCGCGCCGAGCCGATCTGTGGGGAAGTTGACGTCGTCGTTCTCATACGCCTTCGTGATGGTGCCCGACTCGTGGACCTTCAGGAAGTGCACCGGAATGTCCAAGTGACGCGTCGCCAGGTTCGTGAACCGGTGGGCCGCGGTTTCGTACGACACCGAGTACGCATCGCGCAGATCTTCGATCGAAATCGCCCGGTCGGCCTTGGCATCCTGCAGGACCGGCACCGCGTGCGATTCGGGCACCATGAGCGCACCCGTGAGGTAGTTCGTCTCGACGCGCTGGCGCAAGAAGTCCGCATAGCTCGTCGGTTCTTGGTGGCCGAGGATGCGGCTGGAAAGAGCCTGCAGCACGGCCGTCCGAGGATCACCCTTGGATGCGAGCCTGCTCGAGAGGTACAGGCGACCGTTCTTGATATCGGCCACGCTGCGCGTGGTCTGCGGCAGGTCGGGTACGTAGTGCAGGGTGAAGCCCAGGTGCGCGGCGATGTCGCTCGCTGTGCGCTGTGTCAGCGGACCGCCGGGGTGATCGACCGCATCGAGCACCCGCTTGGCGTGCACCTCGAGCTCTTCGAAGTAGTTGTTCTGCGTGCGCATGAGCTTGCGCAACGCCACGTTCGCACGGCGCGCCTCTTCGGGAGTGGCCGCACGCTCGTCGCGCAGGCGCTCGATCTCGCCCTGCAGCGACAGCATGGCCTTCAGCGCGTCCGTCGGCACGGTCTTGGCGATACGGAACGGTTCGATTCCGAGTGCCTGAAACGTCGGTCCCTTCATGGCCCGCTCGACGGCGATCTCGAGCGTGGAGCGCTCATCGAGTGGCGCGGATTCGAGGAGCGCGTCGAGGGAGGAACCCAGGGCACGGGCGATCGCCTGGAGCAGAGTGAGCTTCGGTTCGCGGCGACCGTTCTCGATCATCGACAGCTGGCTGGGCACGCGCCCCACCGCCGCCGCGAGCTCGTCGAGAGTCATACCTCGGTCGGTACGCAGTTGCCGAATCCGTCGGCCGATCGTCAGGGAGTCCACCTCTTCATCGTCGATCAGGTCAGGGAGCGTTTCGCGGCTCAGCGGGGTCGTCATGAGCCGATTCTGTCACGAAAGAAGAATTTTCTGTGATCTTCACACCACATTTTGTCGTGGATGACCTCGAACTTCACGTCACAGTGGATGCATCACCACCGCAGAGGCGCCTCGCCGAAGCATCCGATCACTCACAGACAGGACGCGGACATGACCATCGCAACCGACATGCCGATGCGTACACGCACCGGCCCCATCCCCACCACCCACCAGCCCACGATCGAGATCGTCGGTGCGCTGCGTGAGCGGTACGAAGAGATCCTCACCCCGGATGCCGTCGCCTTCCTCGCCGCGCTGCACGACCGCTTCGCGTCGCGACGCCACGACCGCCTGGCCGACCGCATGCGTCGCCGGTACGAGATCGGCAACGGACGCGACCCGCAGTTCCGCGACGACACCGCGCACATCCGCGAGGACACGTCGTGGCAGGTCGCGGGTGCTGGCCCCGGGCTCCACGACCGTCGCGTCGAGATCACGGGCCCGACAGACCCGAAGATGACGATCAACGCCCTCAACTCCGGGGCCAAGGTGTGGCTCGCCGACCAGGAGGACGCCACCAGTCCCACCTGGAAGAACGTGATCGAAGGCCAGCTGTCGCTGCGCGACGCGATCCGCGGCGAGCTGACGTTCACGAACGAGGCCGGAAAGACCTACGAGGTCACGGCCGAGCAGACGCCCACCATCGTGATGCGACCGCGCGGCTGGCACCTGACTGAGAATCACCTGCAGTACACCGACCGAGCCGGACGCACCATGTCGGCATCCGGATCCCTGACGGATTTCGGTCTGTACTTCTTCCACAACGCCGAGCAGCTCATCGCGAACGGCCGCGGACCCTACTTCTACATCGCCAAGCTCGAATCGAGCGAAGAGGCGAAACTGTGGGACGACGTGTTCTCCTTCAGCGAGGAATACCTCGGGATCGATCACGGTACGATCCGCGCGACGGTGCTCATCGAGACCCTGCCCGCGGCATTCGAGATGGAAGAGATCCTCTTCGAACTGCGCGACCACTGCGCTGGCTTGAACGCGGGCCGCTGGGACTACATCTTCTCGATCATCAAGAACTACCGGGGTCGCGGCGCACGGTTCGTGCTGCCCGACCGCAGCGAGGTCACGATGACCGTGCCGTTTATGCGGGCCTACACCGAGCTGCTCGTGCAGACCTGCCACAAGCGCGGGGCCTTCGCCATCGGCGGGATGAGCGCGTTCATCCCGAACCGGCGCGACCCCGAGGTCACCGCCGCGGCGTTCGAGAAGGTGGCCGCAGACAAGAAGCGTGAAGCCGGCGATGGCTTCGACGGCACGTGGGTGGCGCACCCCGACCTGATCCCGGTGGCTCGCGCCGAGTTCGACGCGGTGCTGGGCGAGCGGCCGAACCAACTCGACCGGCAGCGCCCCGACGTGCGAGTGGGTGCCGCCGACCTGATCGACGTGCACATCGGTCGTCCGGTGACCGCCAAGGGCGTGTACGACAACGTATCGGTGGGCATCCGCTACATCGAGGCGTGGTTGCGGGGCTTGGGCGCCGTCGCCATCGACAACCTCATGGAGGATGCCGCCACCGCCGAGATCTCGCGGAGCCAGATCTGGCAGTGGATCCATCAGGACCGCCACACCGACGACGGCACCGCCATCACCGCAGAGTACGTCGAGGGACTGATCAGCCACCTGCTCGACGAGGTCGACCGCCACGAGGGCGACCGCTTCGATGACGCCGCCGCGGTGTTCCGCGAGGTTGCCCTCGGATGCGAGTTTCCGGCCTTTTTGACCCTGCCGGCGTACTCGCGGTTCCTCACCGAGATCGCCTGACCCACATTCCCTCCCCTCACGAAGGAAAGACAATGACCACCTACCAGGACGACATCGACGCCATCCGGGGCCTCACCGAGCAGCACGGCTCGAGCTGGGCCGGGATCGATCCCGAATCCGTTGCGCGCATGCGGGCGCAGAACCGGTTCCGCACCGGACTCGAGATCGCGCAGTACACGGCCGACATCATGCGGCGCGACATGGAGGAGTACGACGCTGACTCTTCGGTCTACACCCAGTCGCTCGGGGTCTGGCACGGCTTCATCGGGCAGCAGAAGCTCATCTCGATCAAGAAGCACCTGAAGAGCACGAATAAGCGGTACCTCTACCTGTCGGGCTGGATGGTCGCCGCACTCCGGTCGGAGTTCGGACCGCTGCCCGACCAGTCGATGCATGAGAAGACGGCAGTGCCCGCCCTGATCGAGGAGCTGTACACGTTCCTCCGTCAGGCCGACGCCCGCGAACTCGACCTGCTGTTCACGAAGCTCGACGAGGCCCGCACGGCGGGCGATGACACTGCCGTGGACTTCATCCAGTCGCAGATCGACACGTACGAGACACACGTCGTGCCGATCATCGCCGACATCGACGCAGGATTCGGCAACCCCGAAGCGACCTACCTGCTCGCCAAGAAGATGATCGAAGCGGGCGCGTGCGCCATCCAGATCGAGAACCAGGTGTCGGACGAGAAGCAGTGCGGCCACCAGGACGGCAAAGTGACGGTGCCCCACGAGGACTTCATCGCCAAACTCAATGCCGTCCGCTACGCGTTCCTCGAACTCGGCATCGACAACGGCATCATCGTGGCTCGCACCGATTCGCTGGGCGCGGGCCTCACGCAGAAGCTCGCGGTCAGCCGTGAGCCGGGCGACCTCGGTGATCAGTACAACTCGTTCCTCGACGTCGAAGAGGTGGGTACGGACAAGCTCGGTAACGGGGATGTCGTCCTCACGCGCGACGGCACACTCGTGCGACCCAAGCGCCTCGCGAGCAACCTGTACCAGTTCCGTCCCGGAACCGGAGAGGAGCGCGTCGTGCTCGACTGCATCACGTCGCTGCGGCACGGTGCCGATCTGCTGTGGATCGAAACCGAGAAGCCGCACGTCGAGCAGATCGCGGCGATGGTGGATGCGATCCGCGAAGAGATCCCCAACGCGAAGCTGGTCTACAACAACAGCCCGTCGTTCAACTGGACGCTGAGCTTCCGTCAGCAGGCCTACGACGCGCTGGTCGAGCAGGGTGCCGATGTGTCGGCCTACGACCGCGCGGATCTGATGAACGTCGAGTACGACGACACCGAGCTGGCGGCCCTGGCGGACGAGAAGATTCGTACGTTCCAGCGCGACGGCTCGGCGCGTGCGGGCATCTTCCACCACCTGATCACCCTGCCGACGTACCACACGGCCGCATTGTCGACCGACAATCTGGCCAAGGGATACTTCGGCGACGAGGGCATGCTCGCGTACGTGAAGGGTGTGCAGCGCCGCGAGATCCGTGAGGGCATCGCGACGGTGAAGCACCAGAACATGGCCGGCAGCGACATCGGCGACAACCACAAGGAGTACTTCGCCGGCGATGCCGCCCTCAAAGCGGGCGGCCAGCACAACACCATGAACCAGTTCAGCTGACCCGGCTGCACCTGTCCCTGAACGGATGCCTCGACCCACCCGGTCGGGGCATCCGTCGTGTGTACGATTTGACCTGTGACTGAAAGCGCTCCTCACCCCCGCAAGCCCAGAGTCTCCGACAAGCTCAGTGCTATCGCCGAGTCGGCGACCCTCAAGGTCGACGCGAAGGCGAAGGCCCTGCAAGCCGCAGGTCGCCCGGTCATCAGCTATGCCGCCGGCGAGCCCGACTTCGCCACTCCGCAGTTCATCGTCGACGCGGCGGCAGAGGCTCTCACCAACCCCGCGAACTTCCGCTACACCCCCGCCGCGGGTCTTCCGGTGCTGCGCGAGGCGATCGCTGCGAAGACGCTGCGCGACTCGGGCCTCGAGGTCGACCCTTCGCAGATCATCGTCACCAATGGTGGCAAGCAGTCGGTGTACCAGGCCTTCCAGGCAGTGGTGAACCCTGGCGACGAGGTCCTCCTCCCCGCGCCGTACTGGACCACGTACCCCGAAGCGATCGCTCTCGCCGACGGTACGCCGGTCGAGGTTTTCGCCGGCGCCGACCAGGAGTACAAGGTCACCGTCGAGCAGCTCGAGGCGGCACGCACCGACAAGACCACCGTGCTGGTGTTCGTCTCCCCCTCCAACCCCACCGGGTCGGTCTACACCGCCGAAGAGACCAAAGCGATCGGCGAGTGGGCGGTCGAGCACGGCATCTGGATTATCACCGACGAGATCTATCAGAACCTCGTCTACGAAGGCACGCGCGCCGTGTCGATCGTTGAAGCGGTTCCGGATGCCGCGGCCCAGACGATCCTCGTCAATGGCGTGGCGAAGACGTACGCGATGACCGGCTGGCGCGTGGGCTGGATGATCGGCCCGAAGGATGCCATCAAGGTGGCATCCAACCTTCAGTCCCACCTCAGCTCCAACGTGAACAACATCGCGCAGCGTGCCGCGCTGGCAGCGCTCACCGGCCCGCAGGACGAGGTCGAGCAGATGCGCGTCGCGTTCGATCGCCGGCGTCAGCTGATCGTCGCCGAGCTCAACAAGATCGACGGCGTGCACACGCCCAACCCGCTCGGCGCGTTCTACGCGTACCCCGACGTGATGGGCCTTTTGGGTCGCACGTGGCGCGGCAAGACGCCGACGACCTCTCTCGAGCTCGCTGATCTGATCCTCGAAGAGGCAGAGGTCGCTGTGGTTCCCGGCGAGGCGTTCGGCCCGTCCGGCTACCTGCGTCTGTCGTACGCACTTGGCGATGACGCACTGCTCGAAGGCGTACGCCGCATGCAGGAGCTCTTCTCCGCGTAAGGCACGTGGCTGGGGCCTGGGGCCTGGGCACTCGTGCCCGGCCCTGCCGTCGCGCGCGCAGCCTAGAGTTCGACGCCGATGAGTACGGGCTCGGGCTGCAGGAGCAATCCGAACTCGGAGTACACGCGCGACTGGATGAACCGAGCGAGCTCGGCGATCTCGCCCGCGGTCGCCTGACCGCGGTTGGTGAGCGCCAGCGCGTGCTTGGTCGACAGCCCCGCGCGCGAACGCGGCAACTTGAAGGCCTTCGAGATTCCCGAATGCTCGATCAGCCAGGCTGAGCTGACCTTCACGTCAGAGGTCTGCACGGCGGGCTGCGGAACGAAGCCGTCGAAGGACGACAGCGGAATCACGAGGACCGGGTCGAGGTCGGGCGTGACCTGCCAGCGCGGGCACTCGGGCGGGAGCGTGCGCGCGAAGGATTCCGAGACAATGGCGTTCTGGAAGAACGAGCCCGCGCTGTACGTGTCAGGGTCGGCGTCGTCGAGCACCATCCCCTTCGTCGCGCGCGTGGCGAGCACGTGATCGCGGATCCACTGCACGCTCACGGTGTCGTCGGGGCCGAGGCGCAGGGCCGACCGCAACTGCTCCCCCGCGATCGGGCGTTCGGTGTGGCCGACCTGGGCAAGATCCAGCGTGACCGAGAGAATGACGGCGCGACGCTCGGGCACCGACCCGTAGTGATGCTTCAGCACCGACGTGCGAAAACCGAGTCCGAGCTCTGCGGCTGAGACGACCGAGACGTCACCGGTGGATTCGTCGATCAGCTCCACCTCGACGAGGGTCTGCACAATCTCCTGCCCGTAGGCACCGATGTTCTGCACGGGCGCGGCTCCCACTGTCCCGGGAATACCCGACATCGCCTCGATGCCCGCGAGCCCTTCCGCCACGGCATACGCGACCAACGCGTCCCAGTTGTGCCCGGCCTGCACGCGGAGGCGCGCGATCCCGGGGCGCGGGTCGGGCATCCGCTCGATGCCCTCGGTGAGGATTCGCACCACCGTGCCCTCGAATGGCTCGTCGCCGGCGAACAGATTCGACCCGCCACCGAGCACGAACCACTCGTCGCCGGTCGCCCACACATCGTGGAGAGCAGTGACCAACTCGTCACGCGTGGTGGCATCGATCATGCGCTCGGGCGCTGCACCCGTGCGCAGTGTCGTCAGCTCAGCAAGCCGAATCGGCGTGATCTCGCCCACCCGTCAGACCCGCACCCGCACCTGCGCCTTGCCGAGCACCGTGGTGTCGGCGTGAGACACGGTCAGATCCACACGCAGTTCGTCGTCGGAGGCCGCACCGATCTTGGCGACGACAGTGACGTCGGCCCCGGCTTCGGCGTCGACGACGACGGGGCGGGTGAACCGCACCCCGTACTCCAGGATGCGACCGGCGTCGCCGAGCCACGGCACGATGGTCTCGACCGACAGGCCCATAGTCAGCATCCCGTGCGCGAGAACCCCCGGCAGGCCCACGTTCGCCGCGACATCGTCGCGATAGTGGATGGGGTTGAAGTCACCGGATGCTCCGGCATAACGCACGAGCGACTCGCGCGTCAGGTGAACGGTGCGCTCGGCGACGACGTCACCCACGGTCAGCCCGCTCATGCGTCGCCCTCCCCCACCAGCAGGACGGATGTCGCCGTAACGACGTGGCTGCCCGCGGCATCCGTCATCTCTGCTTCACTCGTGACCATGGCGTTGCCTCCGAGAGTGCGGATGCCCGTGACCGACAGTTGGGCGACGAGCTCATCGCCCGCCGTGATCGGTCGCGTGTAGCGGAAACGCTGTTCAGCGTGCAGCACGCGCGAGAGGACGATGCCCGAGTCGGGCTCGGCGAGCAGCTGCTGGAGCGTGAGGTCCTGCAACACCATCGCAAACGTGGGTGGCGCGACGACGTCGTCGTAGCCGAGCGCGCGCGCGGCATCCACATCAAAGTGCTGGGAATCGGTCGCGAAGACGGCCCGCGCGAACTCGCGAACCTTCTCACGACCCACGAGGTAGGGGGCTGTCGGGGGGAATGTCCGGCCGACGAGCTCGGGGTTCACTGGCACGGTGCCATCCTACCCAGCGCTCTCGGCGAGCGCGGCGCGCGCCTCAGGCCCGGTCGTCACCTCAGGCGCGGTCGCGGCGGTCTTTGCGCTGCTGCCGCAGCGTGCGCACGCCCATCTGTACGGCGATGAACACGAGGAAGAGAGCGAACAGCACGTTGGCCGCGAACGGGTCGAGCAGAGTCGCGAACCACGCCCCGAGCGCGGTCGTTGTGCATGCCGCGAGCCCTACGGCGGCCGCGGCGAGCAGATCGACATTGTGCCGGCGGATGTTCGCCACGGTGCCTGAGATCGCCGTCGGGATCATCATCAACAGCGACGTGCCCTTTGCGATGAGGTCGCTGGTTCCGAACAGGAGAATGAGCGCCGGGACGACGATGATGCCGCCACCGACCCCGAGGATGCCGCTCATGATGCCGGTGACGAATCCGACCGCGGCGAGGCCGAGGCCGTTCCACCAATCGAGGTCAAGACCCGCGTCACGCGAAGGGATGACCAGGAACAGGCTGATGATGACAAGCCCGAGGAAGCCGATGAAGAACCAGCGCAGCGTGAGGACGGGAAGACGCGCGAGTAGCCACGCGCCCACTTGCGCGCCGAAGACGGCGGTGGCCGCGAGGATGAGCGCGGGGATCCACGCCACCGAGTCGTGCACGGCGTACGAGATGACGCCGACGGTTGCGGTGGGGACGATCGCAGCGAGCGAGGTGCCGGCTGCGAGCCTCTGATCGAACGCGAGGAGGAGGACCAGCAACGGGACGATGACCGTTCCGCCGCCGACGCCGAACAGGCCCGACAAGAGCCCGGCGAGCAGGCCGATGCCGACGCACGAGAGGAAGAACTTCGTGCCACGGGAGCGCTCGGCGCCTTCGATGCCCGTCATTGCTGATCGATGGTGTCGATCGCCCACGCGTCGCCGGCCGGCACGAGCGTGTACTCGTACTGGTCGAGAAGCTCTACGGGCGGATCTGCGGGGTTTCCCTCACCATCGAAGGCAGACAGATACGTCTCATCGGTCGACACGATGATCGTGCGATCCTCGTCGTCGATATCGGTCACCACCAGCACGTAGTTGCTCGTGGTCGCGTTGAAGTCGGTGACCAGCGCGTTGAAGTCGGTGCAGTTCGTGGCGCCTTGCGTGGCGCGGAACTGTTCGGTCGTCGCCTCGAAGTACGCCTCGCAGTCGGCGGTGTCCCACGCCCGGTCGTACAGTTCGACGACCTCGACGGCTGCGCGCTCCCGGTCCGTGGCGGGTTCGACCGACGACGCGTTGTTCGATGCGGACAGCCCGAAGATGATCAGCGGAATGACGATCGCGGCCGCGATCACGATGCCCAAGAGCACCACGCCGAGGATGACCCACACGATCCATAACTTGGACTTGTTGGGTTCGGTGGCGGCGACGAAGGCGCCGGAGTACTGCTGTTCGGATGCTGCGCCGCCGAGCTGCGCGGGGTCGCCGCCCGGGTATGCGGCGTTGGGGTAACCCGGGTAGGCGGCGTTGGGGTCGCCCGGGTAGGCGGCGTTGGGGTAACCCTGAGCCGGCACTGTCGGCGCCGTCTGGTCGACGGCCGCGACGAAGTCGGTCATGGCGTCGTGCTCGGGTGCCGGCGGCACGGCGTGAGCTGTCGCTGCGGACTGCGCGAGCCCTGGGTCTGCCTCGCCCGGCGCAACGGGCTCGGCTCCCTGAGCGGGGCTTGCCTCTGCGGGCGCTGCCTGCGCGGAGTCCTGCGCGTGCGCTACCTCGGCGGGCGCCGGCTCGGGGTCAGGTGTAGCGACGTGCTCGGTCCATTGGGCGCCGTCCCACCAGCGCAGCGCGCCATGGCCATCGTCATACCAGCCCGGAGGAGTCGTCGCCATGCTGACACCCTATCTGCCACCGGCGCGCGACCCGCGCCGCCCGCCCCGCCGCGCGCCACGGCCATGCCCACCACGCTCCGCCCCCAGAATCTGCGCTTTCATATGACGCGCTTTGCGGCCTCACCTCGAACTCGCCGGCGCGTTGCGCCATATGAGCAGGGCGGCAGCGCGCGGCCTCGCACGAGCGCCGGGTGGTGCGACGGCCGATTCGCAAGACCCCCGAGGTTGTTGCGCGGGTTCAGTTCCGGATGCCGCGCCCGCGCAACCCGGCTCTTCCCTGGCGCACTTCACCGAAGTGGTACGACACCACGGCGGCGGCCGTGATTGCCCCGACGAAGACAGCGATCAGTTCCGCGGTGGATCGGTCACGCTTCGGCAAGAGGACCGCGCCGGCGATCGCATTGGCTGCGCTCCAGCCGACGTTGACCAGCGGCGGCGAGTCTGCGACGCCGGGCGGGTCGCTGAACGGGGTAGGGAATGGCTTCCCCTGTACGCCACTCACTCCGTGCGGCACCGCGTTGATCACGAGGGCTCCGCCCAAGGCCGCGCGCAGAATCGATCCGACCGACATGCCGCGAGCCTACGGCACCGCAGTACGCCATCTGGCGAACGGTGAGCGCGTAGAGCGGATGCCGGTCCAATACCGCGCGTGAGAGTGATACATCAATCCGGACAGGCATCGCCGATGGCGGGGAATGAAAATGACGGGGTTCCCGGCACGGCGTGTTGCCTCCCATCGACCTCGTAGGTCAGGTCGAGGGACGTGAAACCGCCGGCGGCTCGCGTCGTCCGATCGATCTGGAGCGCGACGAACCACGTTTCGCCGCCGTCGTCTTGAACTTCCGCGCCGTGCAGGGGCGAACGAGCAATCCACGCCGGATCCGGGTCGCTGACGGGAAGATAGCCGACGCCGAGGTGTGCGCCGTCGTCGAGGAGCACCGCTCCTGTCACAGATTCGTCGCTCCCGCGGACACCAACCGCGTCGACAAGGTCGGCTCGAATCAACGTATCCGGGGCCGCACTGGCGTCGATGTGGAAGGGTTCTCCCACGTCATCGGCGTGCAGAACTCGCCGAGGCAGATGCTGGTCGTATCCGCGGGGGAACCCGAGCCGAGAACGAGCGCCGGGACCTGTGGTGCGCACCCCGCGAGGGAAGCGATACCGAGCGCGATCGCCACAGTTGCCCCGGCTCGCATGTGCGTCGCACGGGCACCCTATGGCCAAGACCCACTACGGCACCCGGTGCGGGCACACGTCCTGAGTGCCGAGATCGTGGGCAACGGCCAGGTCGACTACGGCGACTTGATGACGGGCTAGTAGTCGACGGGGTCGCCGATACTGAGGGCGCTTAGCTCTCAGCCCCAGACTGAAGCGGCCCACCGTGGGACGGGTCGCTCGACTAGCGGGCTCGCGTCGATCGATGCCAAGCTCGGAACGATGAACCGCTCACAGAAGATCACCGCTGCTGTCTCCGGCGCTGTCGTCGTCGGCCTCGTTGCACTCGCTGTGCCCGCTGTCGCTGGCGCGGTCGGCGTGGCCTCCTCGTGGCAGTCGCCCGTGCCTGCCGCGGCTCCGGCCGGCGAGGTCGAGCCGATCGCCGAAGTCGTCAACGCCGAACCTGCCGCAGCCGACGACCACCGCGACGAGCTGAACTATCCCGGCTGCGATGACATCTACTACCCGGACGCCGGGTACGGCGGTGCGCCTGCTCCGGTCGACCAAGGGCCGCGCGAGTTCGCCGCTGGCGACGTCGTCCTCGAGGACGGTGTGCCCGTGTCCTACACCGTCGCGCCTGGCGACGCGATCGCCGCGATCGGGGCTCGCTTCTGCGTGTTCTCGACCGGCCTGTTCTACGACAACGAGATTCACCTCCAGGGCGCTCTGCAGCCCGGCGACGTGCTCCGACTGTCCCGCGATGCTGCTCCGGTCGCCTACGACTGCGGCGGCTCGGTCATGCCACCCTCCGGCTCGAACCCGGTCGACCAGGGGTCGCAGTACGGCGCTACCGGCGAGGTCGTGCTCATCGACGGCGTGCCGACGTCCTACGTCGTCGCGGCCAACGACCACCCGGTCGCGATCGGCGAGCGGTTCTGCATCGATTACGCCACGCTCGGCCCGCTCAACGGCGGTGACCTCGCTGAGATTCATCCCGGCGACGTGCTCGCGCTGCGCCCGTAGCCGCGACGGCACGATCCAGCGCGACTTCCTGCGCACTCTGCTCATGCCGACTATGGGGTCGGCTGATCAATCTGCGCAGTCCGCGGCGCGGCATCCGCGGACTCTCGGTGCGTCGACCTATTCGCGGCCTGAACCGTTACTGCACCGATTCCGCTCCGCCGCTGCCACAGCCCGGCGCCCCTGAGCACGAAACCTGCGAGAGAGCATGAAATCTGATGCTCTCTCGCAGGTTTGATGCTCGCCCCCGCCACCGGCTTCAAGAAAACTCGGAAACCCCCGAAGATTCCGGGGGTTTCCATGAAGTAGCAGGAGCGGGGCTTGTCCCCACCGTCTCTCCACCCGCCGCTGCGCGGCGTGCGGAGCCTCTGGCGGCGTGGGCCCACCCGCGCGTGACGGCTTCAACCAACCGCTCCCCGATACGAAGAAAGACCGCCCGGAGGCGGTCTTTCTTCGTAGCAGGAGCGGGGCTTGAACCCGCGACCTCACGATTATGAGTCGTGCGCTCTCACCAACTGAGCTACCCTGCCGCGATGCATCCGGTGGAGATGATGGATGCTTGCGAGCCCCGAGTCAGGATTGAACTGACGACCCCTTCCTTACCATGGAAGTGCTCTGCCACTGAGCTATCGGGGCGTGTTACCTGCAAACAGGCAACTAGAAGAGGATACCAGAGCTTCGGCATCCTCATTAACCGAGTGACGACCTCCCGGCGTTGTTCTGCAGCCACGGCAATGGATCGACGGGCGTCGTGCCGTTCATCAGGATCTCGAAGTGCGTGTGCGCGCCGAAGGAACGACCCGTGTTGCCGGTACGACCCAGAACGGTTCCGACCGTGACCTTCTGACCGGTCGACACCTGCAGCGATCCGTACTGCATGTGCGCATAGTGGCTCGAGACCAGCTGGCCGTCGATGATGTGATCGATGATCACGTGAACGCCGTATGCGCCGCCGGCTTCGGTCGCCACACGGACGGTACCGTCGGCAATCGCCTGGACCGGCGAACCTGCCCCGGGGGTGAAGTCAATACCCTCGTGCATGCGACCCGAGCGCATACCGAATCCGTAGCTGTAGGGAACACCCACGGCGAACGGCCACTGAATTGCCGCGTTGGGGTCGTTCACGTACAGGTTCGACACGTTCGAGATGCCCGACTCCGAGGCGAGTTCGGCGGTGGTGACCGTGTCGTAGCCGCCCGAGCGCTCCAGCGTGGCGTTCTCAATGGTGGCCGGCGCCACATACGCCTGGATCTGATCTTCGTCGATCTGGGTTCCGGTGGTGTCGCCGGGGGCCATCACCGTGACGGACGAACCCGAACCCATGGCGGCCATCGCTTCGGCGGGCGTCGTAAGTCCTACGGTGAGCAACCCGACCGCGCCCATCACGCCGACCGAGAAAGACATGGTCGCGACGCGCTTGAACGCGGCACCGCGGCTCACTCCGCGACGCGCCGGTGCGGACTCGCCCGGCACTGCGCGCACACGCGTGAGTCCGGTGTCGGTGGACTGCGTGGCCTGCTCGCCCTCGTCCTCACCTTCGTCCGCGGCCTCAGGGTCGACTTCGGTCGCCACCTTCACCTCACCGGTGAAGGAGAACAGCCGCGCGGCAGCTTCAAAAGCATCAGTGTCGGATGCCGCGTCCGCGACGCGCTCGTCAGTGGGCGCCACGCTCTCGGGCGTCACGCTCGCCGGTAGTTCGGTCTCGACCGGAACCGGCTCGACAACGGCCTCCGCGGCCGCGCGCTCAGCCTCGACCTGCTCCACCGAGATCGGCTCAACCGCAGCCGACTCAACCGGCTGGACGGGCTGAGCGCCGGTTGCCAGACGCCGTGCGCGGCGACTCAGCGGTGCAGCCTCCGGCGCAACCGAAGCGCTCGGCGCCACCGAAACGGCAGGCACAGCGGCAACGGCCGGGGCTCCAGCATCCTTCGTCTTGACCGACTCTGCGACAGCCGGCGAGACCTCCATTGCGCCGGCGGCGCGCTTGCGCAACTCGGCGCGAGAAGAGATGACGCTGCCACCCGACGCCTGCACAGGCGTGGGTGAAGTACGGCTTGAGCGACGCGTGGGGGGCGCGTTCTCTGCCTGGGCAGCGTCAGAGGTCAAACGAAGTGGAGCTCTCGGGTCGTGTCGCTCGGGGGTGCAACGGTACGGTCTTCGGGCTTGTGATTCGCATTCTCGCGTTCGGGTTGCGAGGTAACGATCGGGTAAACACTACCGGCCGCGCCCTGAGAATGCCATGTACGCGACACACCCTTCGAGTGGATTCATAAGTACGCGAAACAAACTGTGCGATTTCAAGCGCCGCGTGCGGCGGTCAGTAGCCGGTCGAAGAGAGCGGGGCCGGATGCCACGACCAGCACGCGGCCGAAGTCATCGGGCTCGCTTCCGACGTCGATACGCCCGCCCGCTTCGGTGATGATGAGGCCACCTGCGGCGTGGTCCCAGGGCTTCAACCCGCGCTCGAAATAGCCGTCGAGGCGGCCGCACGCGACAGCGCACAGGTCGAGCGCGGCAGAGCCGAAGCGCCGCAGGTCGCGCGCGTAGGGCATGACCCGCTCGACTTGAGCGAGGTCGCCCGCGTGCGAGCGTGGGTCGTAGCCGAACCCTGTAGCGAGCAGCGCCCCCGCGGCGGACGGCTCGGGGTTGACCGCGATCGGGCGGCCGTCGAGAAATGCACCCTCCCCCGCGACTGCGTGAAACAGCTCGCCGCTGACTGCGCCGTAGACCACACCGGCGAGCGCCGTCCACTCGGCAGGCTCGGGCACGCCTTGCACCGCGGCGATCGAGACCGCGTAGTGCGGAATCCCGTACGCGTAGTTGACCGTGCCATCGATGGGATCCACCACCCAGGTGATCCCACTCGCGCCATGCTCGGGCTCGGACTCTTCCCCCACGAAGCCGTCCTCGGGGCGGGCCTCGCGCAGCCGGCGCCGGATGAGGGCCTCCACCTCGCGGTCCGCTTCGGTGACGATGTCGGCGATCGACGACTTCGTGTCGGCGACCCGGACGCCTTCCTCGCGGCGCTGCCGCGCGAGGACCCCCGCTTCCCGAGCGATGTCGGTGGCCAGTTCAGCGAGCTGCGCAGCAGAAGTCATGGTCTCACGCTACCGGCGCGAGATAGCGTGAAGCATGCTCGCCAATACGACTGCTCCCGTGTACGACGTCGCCATCATCGGGGGCGGGCACAACGCACTCGTCGCTGCCGCCTACCTGGCACGGGAGGGCGTGCGGACGATCGTTCTCGAGCGGCAGGCGCATGTCGGCGGGGCCGCCGTGTCGCAGCATCCGTGGCCCGGCGTCGACGCACGGTTGTCGCGCTATTCCTATCTGGTGAGCCTGCTGCCTCGACGCATCATCGACGAACTCGGCCTCGACGTCACCCTGCTGCGCCGCCGATACTCCTCTTATACGCCCGACCCGAGCGACCCCACCCGCGGAATCCTCATCGACAATGCGGATGCCACAGCCACCGCCGCATCGTTCGCGCGCGTCGCGGCGAGCCCGGCCGAGGCCGACCGCTTCGCGGCGTTCTCCCGGCGCATCGAGCCGCTCGCACGCGCCCTTTTTCCCACCGTGACGGAGCCGCTGCGCCGCGCATCAGAGATCCGCCAGATGTTGGGCGACGATGCCCTGTGGTGCGACGTCGTCGAAGAGCCGTTGGGACGGATGCTGCACGAATCCTTCGACGACGACATCACCCGGGGTATCGCGCTCACCGACGGACTCATCGGCACCTTCGCTCGTTCGGACGACGCGTCCCTCCGCCAGAACCGCTGCTTTCTGTATCACGTCATCGGCGGCGGCACCGGCGATTGGGATGTCCCCGTCGGGGGCATGGGCCGGGTGAGCGCCGAACTCGAGCGGGTGGCCCGCGAAGCGGGGGCTGAGCTGCGGTGCGGCACCGAGGTGACCGCGCTGCGCCCCGCACTGGGCACCGGCGACGCAAGCGAGGTGTGTATGGGGGCGGAGGTCGTGCGTGCACGCCTCGTGCTCAGCGGAGTCGGCCCGGCCGTTCTCGAGCGCTTGGTCGCCGCGGGCTGCGCGGGCGGCGCAGCGTCGGCAAATGGAGGCTCGAGCAACCTCACCCCCGCCACCGTGACACCCGAAGGGGCACAGCTCAAGGTCAACATGTTGCTCACGCGCCTCCCCCGCCTGCGTGATGCATCGGTGTCACCCGAGGCGGCGTTCGCGGGCACGTTTCATGTCAACGAGACGCTCACACAACTCGATGCCGCGTACGACGCGGCGGCGGGTGGCGGCATCCCAAACCCTCTTCCGCTGGAGATCTACTGCCACTCCCTCAGCGATCCGTCGATTCTCGGGCCCGAGCTCCGCGACGCGGGCGCGCATACGCTCACGCTCTTCGCGCTTCATGTGCCACATCGGTTGGTGAAGGGCAAGGATCCGGATGCCGCGCGCGACGCTCTGCTCTCGGCGGCGCTGCGCTCACTCGACGCCGTGCTGGCGGAACCGATCGAGGGCTGCCTGGCGACGGCGCCCGACGGGTCGCCCTGTATCGAGGCGCGCACCACCGCCGACCTCGAGGAGTCGCTGGGCATGGTCGGTGGCGACATCTTCCACGGCAGCTTGTCGTGGCCGTGGGCTGACGACGATGAACCGCTCGACACGGCGGCACGACGGTGGGGCGTCGGCACCGCGCATGACGGGGTCTTGCTGTGTGGCTCGGGCGCTCGCCGCGGCGGCGCCGTCAGCGGAATCGGCGGGCACAACGCGGCGATGGCAGCCCTCGAAATGCTGGGTGACTGACCAGTCGTCAGGGGCGCGGCGGCAACGGGGGCGGCGGCGGGAAGTCGCGATAGTCGACGGGCGAGTTGGACAGTCCCGGTTCGCTGTGTCGGGCGGGTGCGTGCTCCGGCGACAGCGCCGGCGGAGCGGGTGGAGGGGGCGCGAAGATGTGGGCTCCGGGGGTGGGCTGCCCGGTGTAATACGCGTTCCAGTCGGGGGTGCCATCCGGCAGCATCGGCAGGGGCGTGACGCCGTCGACGTACGTCGGCCACGGCAGCAACTCCGGTTCAGCGGATGCGTCCTCCGCAGGTGCGGCCGAATCAGGCTGTGCGCCTGACACCGAACCGCCATAGGCAAGCGCGCCGTATGCCGGAGCAGGCTCGCCGCCTTGAACGGGCAGGGGGGCGACGCCAGCAATCGTTGCTGGGCGCGCCGGGCGCGGTGCGAGGAGCACGTTGACCAGAGGGAGAAGCACGGTGCCCACTGCAGCGAGAATCGCTGTGGCCACCACGATTCGCCCGTAGATGTCGTGGAAGCGGATGTATTCCGACAGCATCAGCGGCAACGTCAGCAAGACCGCGAGCGCGCCCACCAGCACGACGGTGATGATCGCGACGACGGTGGTGAACGTCGTCACGTGGCGCTGCCACGCTTTGGCGTAGAGGCGCACGTGCAACAGCGCGAGTTGGAAGATCAGCACGATGAGCAAGAAGCTGATCAGGCGCGACGACGCGCCCCACCAGCCCCGTTCGGGCATCCAAATCATGAACGCACCGATGAGGAGGAGAACCACCCAGACGACCATGCTCGACAGCGCGAACCACGACGGGCGCCGGGGCGCCAGATGCGCGTCCAGGATCGTCACTCCGGCGAACGCGGTCAGCAGGAAGACGGTCATGAACGCCCGCCCGATGATGCCGCTCTGATTACCGACCAGCACCCACACGACGCACACTAGTGCGGCGGCGATAAGTGCTCCGATCGCTACCCAGATCGTGGCGCGCAACAGCGGCGACAGCGTGCGCTCCTCGTCCGGCGAGCTGACCCAACTCTGCTGCGTTGTCGACGGCGGGGTCACCGGGCCGGATGGGGCCGAGCTCGCCTGGTGCGATGATTCCACGGGACCGGAGTGGCTGGCGGATTGTGGTGCATTCCCGGGGTAAGGCGCGGTCATGTCGATCCTCTCTGACGCGGGATCATCTCCCCTGCCATCCTGACACGAACCACGCGCCGTGGCCCGGACGATTCCAACGAAGAATCACCCGGGCCACCAGTGCCGTCAGTAGACGACGGTGAGCGTGTTCGTCACCGACATGATGGTGACCACGAACGCGTTGATGAACCCGCCGATGTACGGGTTGTTGGTCGCGCGGTAGATCTTCCGCGAGATGACGGCCGAGGCCGCGAGGATGACGATCACGGGGAACAGCCAGATGCTGAAGATCCCACCGAACCCGTCGATCGTGTAGCCGGTGACGAAGAACGTCGTGTACTGCGCGATGACGAGGACGATCGGCGCCGCGGCGTTGGCGAGAGCGAGCACTGCCGTGTTGAGCCACTCCTTGCCGGCCAGCGTGAAGCGGTTGAAGCCGTTGATCGACACCGAGTTCGCGACGAAGTAGACCAGGAAGAACGGCACGTAAAGCAGCGCGATCCAGAGCTTGTCGACCTCGAATGCCTTGATGGCAATCACCCAGAACCGGAAATCGGTCTTGAAGAAGAAGTCCAACACGAACACGATGCTGAACGCCGCGGCGACCACCACGACACTCAGTCCGAGTCCGTGGAAGACGCTCCTCCAGCCGGGGAAGACTCCCGCGGCGCGCAGGTTCGCACCGTTCTTCTTGCCGAAGGCGAAGTAGGACACTGCCATGACGGCCAGCGTGAACAAGCCATTGATCGCAGCCCAGGTCGCGATGAAGAACACCGCACCCTGCGTGAAGACCGTCGGCAGCACGTTGAACGCGACGCCCTGGATGAGCGGCTGCTGGCTGAGCCACACATAGCTCCACCCCGAGAACAGCGTGGAGACCACCAGCGCACCCCAGAACCAGCCGAGGCCCTTGCGCGTGTTCGGCGTCAGCGCGTCGGCGCGCTCGTACTTGAGCGCGGCGAACGCGCGGGTGCCCAGCAGCGCGCGGGTGAAGGCCACGAGGAAGATCCCGAAGCCGACAAGCCCAAGGGCGGTGAATAGCTCCTTGACCTGCCACACCTGGGTGTCAGCGGGAATCGCCTCGGGGGCGCCGAAGACGTTCTCCCAGAACTCGATCTGACTGGCGACCGTGGTCTTCGAGATGGTGCCCCACGGGTGGGTCTCGGCCGGAGTGTAGACCACACGCTGGACGCCGTCCTCGGTGTAGTACTCGCCGGCCACACGCGCTTCACCCTCGGCGGGGTCGGCGCCGAAGTTCAGGAATGACTGCGCGTTCGGGGTCGTGATGTAATCGCGGGGCGGCGTCAGCACCGCGCCCTCGGGGCTGTAGCTGCGGAAGAAGAACTCGTCGTACTGGTCGGCGACCAGTCCCACGTCGCGCGTTCCGTAGACGTTCGCGTAGGCGCCGTCGGCGTCGGTGTACACCGCGTCGTTGTCGACCAGGAAGACCGCGTCGATCAACGACTCGTCCGCGGCGTTGTCGAGGGCGACCGAGAAGTTCGCCGCGCGAGCGCCGTTGGAGTGGCCCGAGACGCCGATGTGCTCCTGGTCGACGTACGGCAGGTCGGCGACGAGCTGCACGACGTCGTACATGCCCGTGCCGCCGAGGTCTACCTGGTCGTTGCGCAACGGCGACGAGTTGCCGTGGCCGTACATGTCGATTGACACGACGACATAGCCGCGCCGGGCGAGCTCGACGTAGTTCGCGTCCTGCATCTCACGGTTGTTCCACCAGCCGTGGCTCACGACAATGGCCGGCGCCGGGTTGTCCTCATCGACCTCGTCGGGCACGAACATTAGGGCGCTGATCATCTGACCAGACGGGGTCTCCCATCGCAGGTCCTTGACAGCGATCGAGCCACCGGCGGTCTGGACGGCGGATGCGACGATCGCCGACACCAGCATCAGAACAAGCGAGAAAGCGAGCCAGAAGCCGTTCCTTCGCAGTATTGGGGTCTTCATAGTGTCCCGACTCCTTCGTGGGAAAGCTCAGGGGGCCCGGGGTGGCACCCAACGTCGACTAGAGCGTAGGCGACCTCTGACACCTGGCGGCCATCCGACCATGCAACATGCACAAACGTGCAAGCTGGACGCGAAAAGGACCTTCCATCGTTACTCGTTTGAGACCTCGGGGGCGTTTTTGCGCGCGCGGCGTGCACCGTGTCGCAGACTCGCCGTCCCCGCGTGTCAACCCGCATGCACTCGCTGAGGGGCAGACTTGTGCACACGCCGCGCAGATAGGAACGCGTGAGATCGAAGGAGCACAATGTCCGACTGGAACCAACAGATCATCGAAGAGTTCCGCGCCAACGGCGGCACCGTCACCAGGGCGAACTTCGGGCGTGACCTCGTGCTCGTGCACCACGTCGGGGCGAAGTCCGGCGTCGAACGCGTAGCGCCTCTGCGCGGCATCCGAGTCGATGAAGACACTTGGCTGGTCGCTGCCTCGAAGGCCGGCGCTCCGGACAATCCCGCGTGGTACCACAACCTGCTCGCGCACCCCGATGTCAGCGTCGAGACTCCCGACGATGGCACCATCACCGTGCACGTCGACGAACTGAAGGGCCAGGAACGGGATGCCGCGTGGGCACGCTTCACTGCAGCGAGCGAGGGCTTTCGCGAGTACGAGCAGCGCACATCGCGCACGATCCCCGTGCTCGCGCTCCACCGCGTGTCGCCCCACTGACCCGCCCGCGCACCTGGGCGCGCCCGCGAATGCGACCGCACCGGCGCTCATGTTGCTCACATCGCGACGTTCCGCGAACACACCGAAGTGTCGTGCAACACGAACACCCGCGCCGCTCGGAAAACGAAGAAACGCCCCGATCAGGGGGCGTTTCTGTTGGTGGCGAGTGAGGGATTCGAACCCCCGAAGTCGATGACAGCTGAGTTACAATCAGATCCCTTTGGCCGCTTGGGTAACTCGCCAGTGCGCACCCGCCCAGCTTTCTCAGTCGACCGGAGGCGCGATCCACAATATTACCCCCTGTCGCGCGCAGCCAGAAATCGGCGAGGAGTCACGTTCCGATGCGGTCGAAATCGTCCCCGTGGATCGCGGTCGGCAGGCGTAGAAGCGCCCCTTCGAAACGGCACGTCGCGGCCGCGGCATCCATCGCATCATGCAATGCCGCGCGCCACTGATCCGGGTCGCGCGGAACGCCTCGCACCAGCGCGCTGAGCATCGAAGCGAACACCGCGTCTCCCGCGCCCATGGTGTCGATGATGGGGCCCGGCATCGTTGAGATCGGCGCCGTCACGACGACTCCGCCCGCCTCGATCGAGGCACCGTCGGCACCTTCTGTCGCCAGCACTGCGCGAGCGCCCTGCTCGATCAACCGCGCCCGGAGCGCATCGACCGGCGTGCCATACAGCAGGTGCGAATCGTCAGCCCCCACCTTCACCAGCGCCGCGCGCGCGGCGAGGCGCTCGAACCCGGTGACGAAGAGGCCGAGATCGCGCATCATCCCGGTGCGCGGGTTCGGGTCGATCGCGAACGGCGCCCCTACGTACTCGACCGCATCGGCGAGCGCCCGTACCTGGTCGAGGTCGTCGAGTGCCATACAACTGACGGCCACGAGGGGCGCCTCGGCGAGCGCGTCGGTCACGGCAGCCGAATCGAACCCGATGTGGCGCTTCTGAGATGCCTCGTTGAACTCGTACTCCGGCTCGCCGTCTGCGTTGCGCGTGCTCACGGCTCGTGCCGAACCGTGGGGCGCTTCAGTGGCGATGAGCTCAACGCCGTGATCAGCGACGTAGGTGCGGATGTGCTCGCCCGCCTCGTCGTCACCGACCATCGCGACGAGCGCTGCCGGCACACCCAATCGCTGCAGGCCGACAGCGACGTTCAGCGCCGCGCCGCCGACGAACTCACGCACGCCTTTGTGATCGCGAATCTCGTCGATCAGCGCATCGCCGACGACGACCACACGGCTCATCGGCGGGACCCCGCCGTCTCGAGCACTCTCGCGACGAAGTCCTCGACACGGCGACGTGTGCCGTCGATCTTGCGGTCGACGCTCGCCCGAAATTCGCTGGGCGCGAGCGGCGCAGCCAGCCGCACGTTGTCGTGGCACGACATGTCGACGCAGATGTAGGTGCCGATGCTGTCTCCGTTGACCCCGGCCTCGCCACCCTTGCGGGCGTTGAAGAGCTTGACCTGGTTGCCGGGCTGCATGGTGTGACACAGGTTACACATGCTCGATCGCGCACGCGAGGTGCTCTCGGCAGACCGCAGCACGATGCCGTGCGGCTGCCCGTCGAGCTCGACGATCAGGTAGGCGCGGCTGCGTGTGCGCGGGTCGCGCCAGGCGAAGAAATCGAGGTGGTCCCAGTCGGCGAGCATGAACTCGATCGGCAGGGCGAGCATCCGCAGTTCTTCCGCTGTGGCGTTGCGGAACACGTCGCGGACGTCGTCTTCGGTCAGTGGGCGCATGGGCACCTCCCTCCGCCCAGTCTACGAAGCGGGAGCCCGCTCGGCGCCGCTCCGGTCGCGAATGAGAAACCCGAAGCCGAACGCGATGAAGAACATCAGCACACCGTAGACCGCCGCCGGCAGGCTCAGCTCGGTCGAGCCGAGCACCGACTGTGCGATCACGATGGCGAGGGTGGCATTGTGGATGCCGATCTCGAACGAGGTCGCGATCGCCTGGCGCTTGCCGACCTTGATCGCGCGCGGCACGAGGTAGCCGACGGTCAGGCTGATGACGCAGAAGAGCACGGTGATCCCAGCGAGCTGTGCGACGTTGGCGACCAGCAGCGCCCAGTTCGACGCGACGGCACCGCCGATGACCAGCACGAGGATGAGGACCGAGGCGATGCGGACCGGCTTGTCCATCGTGTGGGCGAATGTCGGCCAGAAGCGCCGGATGAGCATGCCAAGCGCGACGGGCAGCAGCACGATCGCGAATACCTCGAGCGCCTTCGACCACTGAAGACCGAGCTGATCATCGAACGGGTCGAAGTAGGCGATCGCCAGGTTGGTGATGAACGGCAGGGTGATCACGGCGATCACCGAGTTGACGGCGGTGAGCGAGATGTTGAGCGCGACGTCCCCGCGGAACAGGTGGCTGTACAGGTTGGCGGTGGTGCCGCCGGGCGAGGCTGCGAGCATCATCATGCCGACCGCGAGGATGGGTGGCAGCGAGAACGCCAGTACCAAGCCGAAGCAGATGAGAGGCAGCAGGACGAGCTGGCACAGCAACGCGATGATCACCGCCTTCGGCTGCTTCAGCACTCGGGCGAAGTCACCGAGGGTGAGGCTGAGCCCCAGGCCCAGCATGATGATGCCGAGGGCAACGGGAAGGCCGATGGTCGTCAACGCTGACATGCCTTTCAGTGTGCCTCATCGCGGGCGGCGCGGTTGCCGCCCGCGATGGGCGTGTCAGACCGTGTCAGCTCTCCCTGCGCCACCCGAGTCGTTGCGCGACGGCGTCGGCGGCCGCCGTGGGGAACTCATCCCACCCGGGCTCCAGGATCTCGCGGGTCAGGGCGAACACGTCGCGCGCGGCTTGTTCGACGCCCTGGTCGAGCGCGGAGGCGATCGCCGCGCCCCACTCTGGAAAGTCCTGCTCGAACCGCCGCACCGGGTCGATCGTGTCGCGCAGCGAGGTGGATGCCGCGGCAAACCGCCCACGAATCGCACGCACCAACAGCTGCACCGCCCACTGGCGCACGAAGAAGCCGCCGTTGAGCACTTCTCCGCGGCGCACGCGGCCGACGCCGATCAGCAGCTTCACCAACACTAAGCGCACATCGTTCGCGGGGTCGAACGCATCGGCGGCCTCGGCGCGGGCACGGGACTCTGCGATGAGGGCCGCGGTCGTGGCATCCGAATCATCGACGACCACCGTCGCATCCCCGGCGAGCGCGCCCGACAGCTCCCCCGCCTCTGAGAAAGCGAACTCGAACACGTGGCCGTCGTCGTACACCGCAGCGAAGCCGATCTCGCCTTCGCGTGCCGTCAAGACGAGACGGTCCTGGTCGGGAAGCCACGAGAGGTCGGGTCGGATGCCGCTCCCGCGACCCTCCGCGATGAGCGCGAAAAAATCGTGATCAGACCATTCGTCGCGCCGATGGGCAGCCTCGTCCGACGCCGAGCCGAGGAGCGCCAAGCCGATGAGACCCTCGTGTGCGCGCACGCCGGAGGCCAGTCCGGCGCTCAGGGCGTCGAACCGTTCTGGAGCGGTCATGCGTCGGCGCCCGGAGCGGGAACCGCAACGCCCGGAAGCGACCACACCGCGAACGCGGGCCCCTCCGCCGAGATCACGACCGAACCGTCGGCGGCGACCGCGAGAGTGGCGTCACCGACCAGCGACGATGCACCGACGGCCCCGGCCACAGCGGGTGCGGGGAGTTCGACGTCGACGTCCTGACGCGCCGCGACCACGAGCAGCGCCTCGTCCACCGACTCGCGCACGAACACGATGCTCTGCTCGTCGACGTGCACCCACCGCAACCCGCCCGTGCCGAGCACCGGGTGCTCGCGGCGCAACGCGACCATCGCGCGATACATCTCCAGACGCTCGGCAACGTCGGGCTCGCCTTCGGTACCCCACGGCATCGGCGTGCGGCTGGCCTCGCCATCGGCGCCGACCAGGCCGTACTCATCGCCCGCGAACACCACGGGCAGACCCGGCATGGTCATCGACAGCCCGACCGCGAGCGGCACGGTGCCGGGCGCGGCGTTGGTGGCGAAGCGTCCGGTGTCGTGGGTGTCGAGAGGCTGCATGTTACCCAGGCGCACGCGCCACGGGATCCCGGCGGTGAAGCGCACCACAGCGTCGACGAACTGGCGGGCGGTGTAGCGCGGAATGCCGCCGATCGGCTGGCCGAAGAACCACGGCTCGGTCACTTCATCGCCATCGCTGGTGAGATAGTGCGTACCCGTCGGCTCGCTCAACCACCCCCACAGCGGGCGCGTGAACGACGGATACGTCATCGCGCCATGCCAGCCGTCACCCTGCAGATCGCTCGCCGCGTCATTGGTCGATTCGCCCAACAGTATGGTGTCGGGGTTGAGCTGGTGCATGGTCTCGCGCAGCAGTTGGCGCACGTCGGCGTTGAGGTCGACATCCCCCAACCGCCCGGTCATGTTCGCCACGTCGATGCGCCAGCCATCGGTCGAGAACGGCGGCTTGAGCCACTTGGCGACGACGGAGTCCTCACCGGTGATGAACCGTTCGCGCAGCTCGGGCGACGCCCAGTTGAACTTCGGCAGGGTCGGTGTGCCCAGCCACGACTCGTACTGCGTGTTCGCGTCGTCGGTGAAGTAGTAATAGCTCTCGGTCTCGGCCCCGGGGTGCCCGAGCGCCGATTGGAACCATTCGTGCCGGTCACCGGAGTGGTTGCTCGTCAGGTCACCGATCACGCGGATTCCGCGCGCATGCGCCGCCTCAATCAACCGCACGTACGCCTCGTCGCCGCCGAGCAGCTCATCGACGCGGTCGAAGCTCGCGGCGTCGTATCGGTGATTGGATGCCGCAGGGAACACCGGCGTCAGGTACAGCAGGTTGACGCCGAGCGACACCAGGTGATCGAGCTTCTCGATCACGCCGTCCAGGTCGCCCCCGTAGAACTGCTGCGAGCGCCCCGGCATGACCGGGTCGACAGGGTCGTTCCAGGCGGCCGGGATCGCCCACTCCGGTGTCTCGCGCTCGTCGGCCTGCGCCGAACGCGCGAAGCGGTCGGGGAACACCTGGTACATCACCGACTCGTACAGCCACGCGGGGGGCGCGGGGGTGGTGACCAGGGCGAAGTCCTCGGCATCCAGCGTCTCGAGGTCGTGCAGGCCGGTCTGGTTGAGCCACTGGGCGGTGCGGGTTCCCGCTGCGCCGTTGTCGTGGTCTGTGTCGTGGACGAGCAGCCACCGGTACCCGTGGCGGGGGTTGCGCACCGTGACGGGTGCCTCCCACCAGTCCCAGCCATCCACCGTGCCGGTGTGGACGGCATCGGTCCACTCGGGCTCGTGGTCGGGGTTCGAGCGGGTGCGCACCGCAGCCAGCGGGCCGAACTCGACGGGAACGCGCAGCCGGACCGTCACGACCTCGCCGAGTGCGGGGGCGAGATTCGAGACGTACAGCGGTGAGCCGTCGTGATGTGGGAGAAGGGATGCCATGAGTGTGCCTTTCGTGTGAATGATCGACGTGGTTGCACGGCATCAGCCATGACAGAGCCCTTGAGTTGTTGTTCAGTTGTGAGTGTGAGGTCGGCGCGTCCTACTGCCGCACCGGCACGTGGATCGCTGCCGCCGACACCGGTTCGAGGGCGAAGACCGCCTCACCGCTCTCCACCGAGTATTGCGCGCCGACGCAGGACTGCGCATCGCCCGAGGTCGCTCCTCCGGTGATCGCGTCGCAGTAGTCGCCGTCGGCCATCGAGGTGGGGATCCGGATCGTCACCGGCTCGTCACCGACGTTGACGGCGACGACGCCGCGCCCCTCGCGCTCGAACCCGTACGCATCGCCCTCATCGACGCCGGGCATGCGCGGTGCGTCACCGACCGCGGCGCGAAAGCGCAGCATCCCGATGACCGCGTCCCACGACTGCACGCACGTGCGCTCGCCGTCGTCGTACGCCTCGCGGGGGCCGCTCGCCTCGGCGCACGTCGCGTCAGAAACGCTGCCATCAGCTTCCGTCGAAGCCCCGGCATCGCGATCGCTGAACGCGTAGCCCGAGTAGACGATCGGTGTGCCATAGTCGTCGGCGAGCATCAGCGCGTTGGCGATCACGTACATGTCGCCGTCACGGTACGTGACGTTCGCCTCGCCGCGCTCGGTGTCGTGGTTGTCGACGAACACCAGGGCGTTCTCGCTCGGCACGTGCTGTGGGCGGTCGCCGCCGAGCTCAGGATCGCTGAAGACACCGTTCGATAGCGGCGGAGTGAGATCGCGCGCGTAGGTGAACTCGAACACCTCGCCGAAGGCCGTGTACTCCTCAGGAGTGATCGGCTCTCCGCCGCCGCGGATCACCTCGCTCATGATGCGTGTTCCCTCGGGCAGCTCGCCCACGATCGCGGCGACGTCGTCAGCTGCCATGTGTTTGGCGGCGTCAATGCGGAAACCGGCGACGCCGAGCGACAGCAAGTCGTCGAGATAGGAACCGATCTGCTCACGGACGCGGGGGCTGGCCGTGTCGAGATCGGCAAGATTCACCAATTCGCACTGCTGCACCTGCTCACGCGAGGTGTAATCCTCGATGTCGTCGTACGTCGTCAACCCGCAGTGGTGAAAGTCGTCGACATCGTACAGACCGGGGTATTCGTAGTGCGCGTATTCAGATCCTGCGAAACCGATGCCGGGGTCGTCTTGCCCGGTCATGTGGTTGATCACGGCGTCGGCGATGATGTCGACGCCCGCGGCGTCACAGCGCGCGACCATGTCGGCGAATTCGTCCCGCGTGCCCAGGCGAGACTGCAACTGATAGCTCACCGGTTGATACGACGCCCACCACTCGTCACGCGTGATGTGCTCCTGCGGCGGCGAGGTGAGCACCCACGCGAATCCGTTCGGCCCGAGCGTCGTCTCGCACTCGTTCGCGATCGAGGTCCACGGCAATTGGAAGAGTTGGATGCCGACATCCGGCGCCGCCGGATCGACCTCGGCGTTCTGCGCGGGGGCCGCGCACGCGCCGAGCGCGAGCGTGGCGACCATGGCGACCGCGACGAGTGCCGAACGGACGAGAAGGGTCGGGCGCGGCATCCGCTACTTCACACTGCCCGCGGTGAGGCCCCCCACGATGTAGCGCTGGAGCGCGAGGAAGAGGGCGACGGGAAGGATGGCGGCCAGCACCGCACCGGCGGCGAAGACGCTCCAGTTCTTGGAGAACTCGTCGCTGATGAACTTGTACAACCCGACCGCGAGGGTCTGCTTCTCGGGGTCGACCAGCATGACACTCGCCAGCACGAACTCGCTCGAGGTGCCGATGAAGCTCAGCAGTCCGACCACCGCGAGGATCGGAGCAACCAACCGCAGGATGATCGTGAAGAAGATGCGCGCGTGACCGGCGCCGTCGATCTTCGCCGCCTCGTCGATCGAGGCTGGCACCGTGTTGAAGAACCCGTACATGAGGTACGTGTTGACCCCCAACGCGCCGCCGAGGTAGATCATGATGAGGCCGATCTGGCTGTTGAGGCCGATCGCGGGGAAGATGTCGCCGATCGCCACCATCAGAAGGAAGATCGCGACCATCGCGAGCATCTGCGGGAACATCTGCACCACGAGGAGCGTCGTCAGGCCAAATCGCCGCCCGGTGAACCGCATGCGCGAGAACGAGTACGCGGCAAGCGCGCCGAGCAGCACGGTGCCGGCGGCGGTCACCAGTCCGATCACGAGCGTGTTGATGTACCACGCGCCGTATGGCTGACGATCGCTGGAGAACAGCGTCACGTAGCTGTCGACGCTGACGTTCGAAAACAGCCCGTTAGCCGTCAGCAGCGTGCCGCCGGGGTTGAGAGATGCCGAAAACACGTACAGCAGCGGGAAGATCGCGAACACCGAGATGGCGAGGGCGACGAGGTGGCGCCACCCCGTCTCGCGGAAGTAGCGCTTGAACGGGCGCCGCGGGGCGGGCGCCACGCCGGGTGTTCCCGCCGATCCGTGACCAGACGTGCTGGTGGCGAGGTCGTCGTCCTGCGTGGCGACGTTGTCGAGAAGGCTGCGTGCGGCGGGGGCGCCGGGGCGGAGGTTGCTCATGTCAGTTGATCTCCTCGAGTGCCTTGGTGCGCCGGAAGGCGATCACCGAGATCGTGCCCACCAGCAGGAAGATGATGATCGAGAACGCGCTGGCCAGGCCGTAGTCGCTCGTGGATCCCACGAACGCGACCTTGTAGACCATCGTGATGAGGATGTCTGTCGCGCCGACATTGACGCCGGCCGCGGCATCCCGAGGACCACCGCCGGTCAGCATGTAGATCAAGCTGAAGTTGTTGAAGTTGTACGCGAAGGAGGCAATCAGCAGCGGAGCCACGGCGACGAATAGCAGCGGCAACTTGATGTTGCGGAACACCTGCCACGCACTCGCACCGTCGACTCGAGCCGCCTCTTGCAGTTCATCGGGGATCGCCTGCAGCGCTCCGGTGCAGATGAGGAACATGTACGGGAACCCGAGCCACAGGTTCACCAGCAGGATGCTGAACTTCGCCAGCCACTCGTTCGTGAGCCACGGGATGTCGGCCCCGCCGAATAGCACCACATTGAGGAAGCCGAACTCCTGGTTCATCATGCCCGCCCACACGAGTGCCGACAGGAACCCGGGGAACGCGTAGGGCAGGATCATGATCAGTCGGTAGTACTTCTTCGACTTCATGCGCGGGTCGTTCAGCACGATCGCGAGGAAGAGCCCGAGGACGAACGTGGTCGCCACCGAAAAGAATGCGAAGACGAACGTCCAGACGAGGACCGACAGGAACGGACCGCGGATCGAATCCTCGGTGAATGCGCGGACGAAGTTGTCGAAGCCGACCCAGATCTGCCACCCGGGGCGCAGCTCGGTGCCGTCCTCGGCGACGAACGCGCCCGTGCCCTGATCGGAGTACACGACCCCGGTGCGCGTGTCGGTCATCGTGTCGGCCTGCTCGTCGTACACCAGCTTCGAGGTGTAGACGTAGGCGCTCGACCCGTCGGGAGTGCGCAGCACGCCATCATTCGGGTCATCGCTGAGTGGGACGGAGATGTCGGCGATGGCCTGCTGGTTCGCGACGATGTCGGCGAACTGCAGGCTGTTGTATCCGTCAAGGCCGACGGCCTTGCTGCCGTCCATCTGGGCGCCGGTCACGGGCTCGAGCGGGCGCTCTTCGCCACCGATCTCGACGGTGCCGTCAGGGTCGGTCACGAGGAAGGAGAACTGCCCGAGCTGCTCGACGACCGTCAGCTGGTAGGTCGGAGAATCGGGCACACGCTCCTGCGCCGACAGCATCAGCGAGTTGATCGCGCTGTCTTTGTCGCTGTTGTGTCCGGTGCCGTAGTTGGTGAACGCCACGTAGCCGGTGTAGCCGGCCGCGAAGATCTGGAAGACAAACAGGAAGACGAGCCCCGGGATCAGATACTTCGCCGGCAGGTGCCCCCGGCTGAAGTAGATCCAGTTCGCGTACCCGGTCACGGCCAGCACCACACCCGCCGCGATCCACTGGTCGCTCTGAATGAGCACGAGGATCGAATACACCGCGAGGGCATCGATGATGCCGAGCGAGACGATCTTCAGCAGCAGCACTTTCCAGCCGACGGATGCCGCATCCGCCATTTTCGCTGCGCGGGCAGACCGCTTCGCTCGCTGCTTCTCGACCGCGGCGTCACGGTTCTGTGTGGTGGGGGTCGTCATTGCCATCCCTCGGTTCGGTGCGGGTGATGCGTGTGGGGTGGGGCGGCACCGGGTGTCGATGCCGCCCCACCCTCACGAGGGAGTGTTACTCGATGGCGGTCTGCACGTCGGCAGCCATCTTGTCCCACAGCTCAACCGGCTCGCCGCCGTTGATGATGGCTGCTTCGGTGACGCCCCAGTACTGCCAAACCGAACCCATCTCGGGGATCGACGGCATCGGTACGGCGTTCGCGCCGACCTCACCGAATCCGGCAACGACCGGGTCGTTCGCGAACGCGGTATCCATCGCCGCCGTCAGAGCGGGCGCACGTCCGCCGACCTCGTAGAGTGCGGTCTGCACCTCTTCGGAGCCGATGTAGTTCACGAGGAACTCGTTGGCGGCGAGGCGGTTGTCGCTCTCGGACGAGAGGAAGAAGCCCTGGACGCCGGCGAACGGCTGGGCATCCTGGCCACCGGCCGAGGGAATAGCATCCACCGAGAAGTTGATGCCGGCTTCTTCGATCGCGGGGACGTTCCAGGGACCCGTGAGGTAGAACGGCGCCTTTCCGCTGGTGAAGTTCTCCAGCGCAAGGTCGCCGGTGATGTTGGTGTTGAGGATGCCGGCGGCACCCTGCTCGCCGAGCCACTCGGCGAAGGCGTCGCCACCGTCGTTACCGATCTGCAGGTCATCGGCGTTGTAGCTGCCGTCGGCGTTGTTACCGAAGACGGGAGCGCCAAACGACGTCTGGAACGGGTACAGGTGGTACGGGTCTGCGGCCTCGGGGTCAAGACCCACGAGGAACGAGTACTCCGTGCCGGCAGCCTCACCCATGGCGATCATGTCGTCGTAGTCCGACGCGGCCTCGGGCGCGAGGTCGGTGTTGCGGATGAGCGCGATGTTCTCGATCGCGTACGGCACAGCGTAGGTCTGGCCGTCGTAGGCCCATGCGTCGATAGCGACCTGCTCGAAGTCGGCAGCCTTGTCGCCGAGCTCGACCGGAGCGACGACGCCGTTGGTGGCGAGCACGCCCAGCCAGTCGTGTGCGCCCACGGCGATGTCCGGGCCTTCGCCGGTCGGCACCTGCTGGACGAACTGGTCGCGGATCTCGCCGAACTCTTTCTGGACGAGGTTGACCTCGACGCCGGTCTGGTCAGTGAAGTCGGCGGCGGCGTCTTCGAGGACACCGGCACGGTCTGCGTCAACCCAGACCGTGATCTCACCCGACATTGCGGGCTCTTCGGTTTCTTCTTCCGTCGAGGTGCTGCTGCTGGAGCAGCCGACGAGGACGAGCGATGAAACGGCTGCGATCGCGCCAAAGGCGGCGATGCTCCTCTTGTTCACCTTCATTGGTGTGTGCCTCTCTTGAGTGGGGTGCTTTGTGAGTGCTTCTGTGGGTCTCATGCAAGCGCTTACATTGTTACCCGACACGAGAGGTTGTTGCAACATCGGGCGCGCGATCGATATGCCGCCGTTATCTGCGACTTGGACTGTAACCGCTTCCAGTCCGGGTGGGCTTGGAGTCTTCGACGCCACATCGCCGTATCCGCGTTGCGCGGATAGACTCTCGCGCATGGCAGATTCTTCGTTCGACATCGTCAGCAAGGTCGATCACCAAGAGGCTGAGAACGCCCTCAACCAGGCCCGCAAAGAGATCGAGCAGCGCTACGACTTCAAGGGCACGGGCGCATCGGTCGAGTGGAGCGGCGAGCAGGTGCTCATCAAGGCGAGCACCGAAGAGCGCGCGAAGGCGGTGCTGGATGTCTTCCAGTCCAAGCTGATCAAGCGCGGCATTTCGCTGAAGAGCCTCGAGTCGGGCGAGCCGTTCGCCAGCGGGAAGGAATTCCGCATCGTCTCGTCGATCAAGGACGGCATCTCGTCTGAAAACGCGAAGAAGATCAGCAAGCTGATCCGCGACGAAGGCCCCAAGAGCGTGAAGTCGCAGATTCAGGGCGACGAGCTGCGCGTGCAGTCGAAGTCACGTGACGACCTGCAGGAGGTCCAGCGCCTGCTCAAGGCCGCCGACCTCGAGGTCGACCTGCAGTTCGTCAACTACCGCTAGCAGTCACGGAGGGCCCACGCGAGCCCTCGCCCACCCCCGGGGTGCGCTAAACCTGGAGGATGGCGACTCCCCTGGTCCTCGGCCCGATGCTGCGGTACACCGACGAGACGACGGCCGCGGTCTGGGTCGAAGTCGAACGCGCCGCGCAGGTGACCGTCCGCATCGCCGGCGCAGAGTGGAGCGCCCGCACGTGGCGCGTCCACGACCACCATTACGCCCTCGTCGAGATCGAGGGACTCACGCCAGGCTCGCAGTCCGCCTACGAGGTGCTCATCGACGACATGGTGGTGTGACCCGAGCGCGGGGCGCGGCATCCGGAATCCGTCATCGTCACCCGCGAGGCGTCGACTCCCCTGCGCATGGCCTGGGGGTCGTGCCGCACCAGCGTCGCGCATGACAAGCATGGCAACCGCACCCACGGCGTCGATGCCATGCGCACTTTCGCCCTCGCGATGCAAGAAGATCGGATGCTACGCCCCGACCTCATTTTGCTCCTCGGCGACCAGGTGTACGCCGACATCACCACCAAGCCCATGCAGGACTTCATCCGCCAGCGCCGCGACATCAAGAAGCCTCCCGGCAAGGAGCTGAAGGACTTCGAGGAGTACGCGCACCTGTACCGCCTCGCCTGGTCGGACTCCACCAACCGCTGGCTGCTGTCGACCGTGCCGAGCGCCATGATCTTCGATGACCACGACGTGCGCGATGACTGGAACGCCTCGCTGTCGTGGAAGAAGTCCATGGAGGCCACCTCGTGGTGGCACGGACGCATCGTCGCCGGCCTCGCGTCGTACTGGGTCTACCAGCACCTCGGCAACATGTCCCCCAGCGAGCGCGCCGACGACCCCATCTGGCAGCTCATCGCCACGCACGCTGGGGACGACGAGCTCGACCTGAGCGATGCGCTGGATGACTTCGCCGACCGCGTCGACAGCGAACCGACCACTTACCGATTCAGCTACGCCCGCACATTCGGCGATGTGAAGCTGGTGGTCGTCGATTCGCGCGCGGCGCGCGACCTGTCACCCGACGGACGCGCCCTGGTCGACGCCGTCGAGTGGGAATGGGTCGACGACCAGCTACGCGGAGACGTGCGTCACCTCTTGGTCGCCACATCATTGCCCTACCTGTTGCCCATGGGGCTCCACCACGTCGAGTCGTGGGACGAAGCCATCGCGCAGGGTGCGCGGGGGCGCGGGTTCGCCAAGATCGGCGAGCGCCTGCGGCAGATGGTCGACCTCGAGCACTGGGCAGCATGGCAGAACACGTTCCGAGCGATGGCCCGCAGCCTCACCGAGGTCGCTGATGGCGCTCGCGGAGCCGCACCCGAGACGGTCACGGTGCTGTCGGGTGATGTGCACTATTCGTACATCGCCGAGGTCGAGCGTGGGACGGGCAGCCGCATCCTCCAGGCCGTGTGCTCGCCGGTGCGCAACCCGCTGCCCATCGTGCTGCGCTGGTTCTCGGTGGTCATGTCGTACGGCGCGGCCACGCCGATCGGAGCGCTCGTCGCCCGCTCGGCGAAGGTGCCGAATCCGCCGTTCTCGTGGTCGACGATCGCGGGCCCGTGGTTCGACAACAACCTGTCGATCCTGCAGGACGGCCCCGACGGACTCGACCTGAGCTGGCACGCCGGGCGCGTGAAGAACGGCGATGAGGAGCATCCCGACATCGATGAAGTGGCCCGGATGCTGCTCGGTGCCCGCGAACGCGAGCAGGCGTGACGCGATGCTGACGCGCCCGCCTGCCCGCGACTCAGTGAGCGCGTATCCTGCGAGGTATGGAGTCCGCCCGTTCGCTGCCGAAGCTCGCCGCTCCCGCTCGCCGTGCCCTCGCCGCGGCGAACGTCCACACGCTCGCTGACGTGGAGCGTGTCGGTCTCGACCACATCGCGACGTTGCACGGGATCGGGCCGAACGCGATCAGCGCGCTGCGCGCAGCGCTCTCGGATTGGTCAGCCTGAGCTACGACCCCGTCATCGGCGACGTCGTCATCTCGACCGACCCGAAAGGGAACGGATAGACGAACGTGCCTGTGCCGTCCCAGGACGTGATCGGGATCAGTGAGAACCACACCTGGCTGATGATGACGGATGCCACCGCCACGATCGCCACGATCGCCGCCGCGCGATCGAGGATGCGCACGGCCGATGACTCGTCGCCGGCACGATTGAGCACGCGGGTCAACGCACCGATCACAATCGCCGCGAGCGCCAGATACACGAGCCCACTCGGCTGCAGCGTCATCGAGATGCAGCTCGGCGCGAGGTCGGTCGGATTGCCCGCGGCATCCAGGAACCTTCCATCGCCCGTGATTCCGCCCGGGCAATAGCCCTTGCTCGCCGTCATGAACATCGCGTAGCCGGCGACCGCGGTCACGGCGACGATGAGCAGTCGGCGGATGCGGGCGATCACCGCCGCACCTGGCAGCGCAGCTGCGTGGTCGTGAACCTCGAGGCTGCTCGCCGTCGTCGCCGTCATGCTTGTCAGCCTAGGGCGATGCTCGCATGCGCCGCCACCGCGCTCGCGTACGCGCGGCGCCCACGGCGCCCCGCGGCGCCGAGGATCAGCCGGCGAGCGCCTTCGCCTTCAGTGCGTCGAATTCGGCCTGCGTGATCGTGCCCGAAGCCAGCAGGCCCTGAGCCTTCTCGATCTCGGCCGACGGCGACACCGAGGTGCCGGCGACGTCTCGCACGTACTGCGCTTGCGCGTTCGCGACAGCGGCGGCTTGGGCCATCTGTCGCTCGCTCATCGACCGACCGCGGGCGATCAGATAGATCAGCGCACCCAGGAACGGCAGGAAGACCAGCAGGATGACCCATCCGGCCTTTCCCCATCCGTTCATCGTGTGGTCGCGGAACAGGTCGATGAAAATCCAGATGAAGATCCAGATGCACATGACGGCCAGGTAGATCCACAGCATCCACAGCAGAAAGTCCCAGAAGCTCATTGCAGTCCCCACTCTCGTTCGCTCACGCGACCGAGTGTGGCCGCGACGCAAACGTATCGAGGGCGTTGAGCCTGTCGCATCACCCGGATCGTGTGATCCTGTTCGCGGTCGGATGCCGCGGCCGAGCAATCGAACCAGGATCACGATCGAGCCGGTCGCGCGAACTCTCGGACCGCGAGCGATTCCCAATCGTGCGATCTGAATGGTGCGCTGCAGCCGCATCTGCGATGAGATCGCAGAATGACACCACACGTGCGAATCGCCAGGTAGCGGCATGGACGCCGCGGAACGGCTGAGGCGGTACTGCATCAACGACCGGCGACTGTTCGGCGAAGACGATCGGCCTATGGCGGAGTCGCTCGACGCGCGCACCGATGCACTCGTGCACCTTGCCGCACTCGTCGCCGCGCGGGCACCGGGAGCGTCGTTTCACGTGGCCGTCGACGACGCCGTCGCCGCCGGCGCCTCGCTCGGCGAGATCGTCGCGGTGCTCGATGCCACCCGGTCGATCGCCGGTCTGCCCCGCGTCGTCGGCGCCGCGCAGCAGATCGCCGCCGCGCTCGGGTTCGACGAGGAGTTCGTCCCCCAAGCCGAGAGATGACGCGGGCTCAGCCGCCCAGCATCCCCAACGCGACGGCGCGCTCGACCGCCGCACCCCGCGTCGTGACGGCGAGCTTGCGGTAGATCGAGCCGAGTTCACTGCTCACGGTGTTGCGCGAGATGAACAGCCGCTGCCCGATCTCGGCGATCGTCAGATGCGTCTGCAGGTACGGCAGCAGTCGCAGTTCTGCTGGCGTCAGCGGCACGGACCCCTCGCCGGCAGGCTCGTCGGTCATGCTCGCTCGCAGCTTCTCCACCTCGCCATTCAGCGCCCCGACATCGGGCCGCTTGCGCAGCAGCTCGTCGATCTCTTTCATCAGATGCCACGCCGCCCCCCGCTCACCCAGGGCGATGTGGGCCTTCGCGAGTTGCAGACGTGCGCGCACGGAGACCCAGGGCATCACGTGCGTGCAGCCCACGCGGGCGCGCATCCCGCGCGCGAGCAGGCGCATCGCATGATCGCGATCACCGTCGTGCAGCGCCACACGTGCGGCGACGGCGAGCGCCAGCGTGGTCGTCGGGTAGCCCTCCATGTGGCTGTCATCGACCATCGTGACGGCCTGCTCGACATGCTCCCTCGCCGCGCCCCACCGACCCTGAGCCATCGCGAACAGCGCCAGCTCGGGGGCGCTCAGGATCACCGTGTCGGCGTTCCCCATGATCGTCGCCATGTCGATCGCCTCTTCGAAGATCGGCTCGGCCTTCGCCGCGTCACCCGCGAGCAGCAACGACGAACCCCACAGGTGCAGAGCCTGGTCGCGCCACGGACTCGTCGCCGGTTCGTGCGCCATCGCGTACGCCGCGTCGGCGAGCACCTGCCGATGTCCGCCCCGCCCCATCGCGGCGCGCACCATGGCCCGTGCCGATTCGAACTCCGCGCGCTCGCTCGCAGGCATTCCTGCGGCGTCTACCCCGTCGAGACTGCGCGCCCAGCGCTCCCCCGCAGCCGTTTCGCCGAGCAGCACCGTGATCCACGTCATCGAGATCACCAGCGCCGGGTGCCGACGCACCAGGTCGTCCCCCAGCTCGTCGAGCCAGCGGCACACGGTCGCCACGTGCCCCGATCCGTACATCGGCAGGCTGATCTCGGCGACCCGCGCAGCCGCACGTTCAGTGTCACCGGCGCGCAGCAGGTGCTCCACGACCTGCTCGCCATCACCGTGCTCGTCATGCCACTCGGCGGCCCGCCGGTGCAGGTCTGCGACGGCGGATGCCCCTTCCGAACGCTCCAACTCGGTCAACAGGAACTCGTGGAACAGCGAGTGATACCGGTACGACCCGCGGCGCCGGTCCACCGAGATCAAGAACAGGTTCGCCGCCTCGAGGTCGAACAGTCGCGACCGCGCATCCTCGATGCCCAGCACCGCATTGCACGACGCCGCCGACATCCGGTCGAGCACCGCACTGCGGCGCAGGAACGCCTGCGTGTCCTCCGGCAGCCGTGCCACGCACTCCCGGTAGAGGAAGTCGGCGACGAACCGGTCGTCGCCGGTGATCGCCGCGGCATCCCCACCCGAACGCGCGACCAACGCACACAGGTACACACCCGCCGGCCACCCTTCGCAGCGCTCAACGATCTCGACGAGTTCGGAGTCGGATGCCCCGGTGGCGCCGGCCTGCGCGAAGATCGCGCGCGCCCCCGCGGCATCCACCCTCAGTTCATCGGCCGACACCTCATGGACGTCACCGCACGCGCGCAGACGCCCGATCACCGAGGGAACATGGCGGCTGGCGAGCACGATCTGTGAGCCGACGGGAACTCGCGCGACCAGCACCTCGAGCGCGTCCTCGCAGTCGAGCGACGAGGCCCAGTGCAGGTCGTCCACGAACAGCACGAAGCTCTGCGGCGCCGCCGCGAGCGCCCGCGCCAGCAGCGGAGCGGACCGCCCCAGCGCCGCCGTGCCGACGCCGCGCATATCGGCCATGACGGTCGCGGCATCCGGCGAGAAGGAGACGGATGCGGCGGCGATCTCCGACAGCAGCGCCGCCGGGTCCGCATCGGTGCGATCGAGCGTGGCCCACCCCACCGCACGGGTCTCGGTTGCCGCCCACTCGGCGAGGAGCGTTGACTTGCCGTACCCGGCCGGGGCGACCACCGACACCACCCGCGCGGCGCTCGTGCGCGCCACGTCGATCGTCGCGCGCCTGCTGACGGCGCTCTCGCGCACCGGTGGGGTGTCGTTGCCGGCGCTGAGCGGCGCGGTGAGCAGGTCGGGCTCCCCGCGGCCCGTCTGCCGGAGCGTGTCCGTCACGTGCCTCATCGTAGGGGTGCCTGCGCGTCGGCGACAGGTGTGTGACGCGCGGCGCCCGGGTTCCCGACTTCGCCGAATGCACCACTTCGCATCGAGTACACGCGTTGCCTACCGTGGCAAGATCATGCACTCGGCGGCAAGGCATGCACTCGGCGGCAAGGCGTGCACTCGGCGGCAAGGCGTGCACTCGGCGGCAAGGCGTGCACTCGGCGTGCGCTCGGCGCGCGTGGCGCGGGCCGAGTGCACGCCTTACGCTGCCGGCGGCGCGAACGCGGCGATCTGAACCAGGTTGCCTACCGTGTCGTCGAGCACCGCGGTGGTGACCGGCCCGTGGTTCATGGGCGGCTGCGTGAACGTCACGCCCAGGCCGGTCAGGCGCTCGTACTCGGCTTGGACGTCGTCGACGCCGAACATGCAGAACGGGATCCCGTCCTCGGCGAGCGCATCGGTGAACGGCGTCACCGCGGGGTGGTCTTTCGGTTCGAGCGAGATCTGCGTTCCGTCCGGTACGGCGGGGTCGACCACGGTCAGCCAGCGGTGCTCGCCGAGCGGCAGGTCGGCTGCAACCTGGAAGCCAAGCTTCTCGGTGTAGAACTCGAGGGCGCGCTGCTGGTCGTCGACGAACACGCTGAACGTCTGGATCTTCATGATTCTCCGTCTGGGATGGGCCATCGCTCAGCGATCTGGGCGAGGGGCCGGGTATCAATGGTGTGGAACTTGTAGCGGCCGCGCCGCTCGCTATGGACGAGCCCGGCGGACTCGAGCACCTCAAGATGCTGCGACACCGCCTGCCGGCTGTGGGTGAGCCCTCGCGCGTTCAACCTGACGCACAGCTCGAACAGCGTCTGCTCGTCGCGCCCGACGAGCTCGTCGAGAATGACCCGACGCGTCTCGTCAGCCAGCGCCTTGAACACGTCGCTCACGGTGTCGATGATAGGCAAGCGAATGCTTGCATGTCAATCGGCGCACCCTTCCCCGCCCCGGCGCCCCCACCCTTCCCCGCCCCGGCGACAACACATGTTGTCGCCGAGTGCACCCCTTAGCCGCGGGAGGTATCCCGTCCATTCGGCGATTACACGTGTATTCGACGAGAGTGGGCGGCTGGCGACGTAGGGATCCGGCGAGGATGGGCGGCTGGCGCGACGCAGGTCAGCGCAGCGTCGCGCGCACCCAGATGTCGAGAACGCGGTACGCCTCTTCCCTCGGCTCGGCGCGCGAGAGGAAGATGTCATGGATCGCCCCATCGATGCGCCCGATCGTCACCAGCTTGCCGATCTTCGTCGCCATACGTGCAATGTCGTCGACCACGAGCACCGAATCCGCGCGGGTCGCGGCATCCGTCCACGAAAGCGGCGAGGCAGAGTGCGCCGACAGCAGAACGAGGGCGGGGCATCCGACATCCACCCCTTTGGAGATCTGCCGATGCCCGCGCAGCACCGCCTCGAGCCAGCCCGGATTCGTCGCGAACCCACGCTCGGGCCGCCACTCCTCGCGATATCCGTCGACCGGGAGCGACCCGATCTCGGTCTGCGCGCGCGTGTAGTAGCCGAAGTCGACCTGCGGGTTCGTGCCCCGCGGATCAACGCGCGCCCGCATCCCCACCAGCGGAGCCACCACGTGCCGTCCGACAGCGCCGATCTGGAACTCCAGCCACGGACTGTTCAGCACCACTGCCTGCGCCCGCCCGGGATGCCGCGCCGCCCACAGCGTCAGCGTCAGCCCTCCGGTCGAGTGCCCGAGCAACACCAGCTTGCGTTTACGTTCTCCTGCGTCGGCGCCGTGCCCCATCGCCTGCAGCGCTGCTTCGATGTCGGTGTCGTACTCGTCAAGCGAATCCACGTATCCACGGGTCTGCCCCTCACGGATGCTACGCCCGTACCGCCGCAGATCCAGCGCGTGGAACCGTGCCCCGCGCGCCGTCCAGAAATGCGCGAGCTCTGTCTGGAAGAAGTAGTCCGACCACCCGTGCACGTACAGCACATCGACGTCACCGAGTGGCTTCGTCCAGGCGAGTGCAGGGTTCGGGATGCTGCGCACCAACGTCGCCACCAAGGGTCCCGCCAGCCCGTCCACGCCCAGGGGCAGCGTGAGCTGCTCGAACCCCTTGCCCAGGATGTCGGGAACCCACTCGTCGGCCACGGTGCCAGCCTATGGGTGCTGGCTGTGCGGCGGCCGGATCGTGGGCCCGGCGCACGAGCGTCGTGCGCGGCTTCAGCCCAGCGGCGTGCTGGCCTCGAGCCCACACCACACGTCGCCACCGGCCAGGACCCGACCCGAAGCATGCAGACGATGCGCCTGCGAGAGTGGCTTACGCTCTGCTTGCTCAGCGATGCTGCTGGCGAAGTGATGGGTGAAGTCTCCGCGGGGAAGGCGACGCTCGACGTCGCGGAGGAACGCGGCATCCCACCTCTCCGGGCTCGCGCCACCGACATCGAGGCTGGTCGCCGTCTCGAGCAGGTAGCCTTCGATGTCCAGCTCTGGGTCGACCGCGGTCCACATGTGCCGCTCGATGATTTGCTGCACGCGAGCGCAACGCGCGGGAGGCCACCCGGCACCGGCCGCGAATACCCAGCCGACGGCGCCACCCGCGGCCTCGAACGGCACCGCATGGGCGTCGAACTCGGTATCCAGCCCGATGTCATGCAACATTGCGGCGACGTACAGCAGTTCGCGGTCGAACGCGCGCTTCTCAGACTCGGCGAGCGCGATGGCCCAGACCCACGAGCGCAGGCAGTGGTGCACCAGCTCAGGCGAGGACCACTCCTCGACCACCGCCCGCGCGCGGGCAGCCGTTGGCGTGGGCGGTGCGATCAGCGCCTCGAACTCGGCGTCAGTGAACGGGTGCACGCGGGGCTCCTCTCGTTGCTCCCGAGTCTGCCGCGTTGCGTGAGGCTCATCGACCGGGCGGCCTGCCATTCACCGGCGGACTTCCGCCACTGCTGATTGCCTGGGTCACGGGGCGTCGCGCGCAGCCGAGCGCCGCCGCTACTCCCCGCGCGAGACGCGGACCATTTCTTCGCGCGGGACGACCTTCACGCGCGCGCGCCCCTGCGGGGCGCCCAGTGCCATTTCGTGCTCGTCGAGCCGGTGCCACCCCTCGAGGTCGGTCCAACGGACTCCACGCGAGGCGAGTAGTTCGGTCACGGCCGACTCGGACGGATCGGCTGGCTGCCACCACGACCCCTGGTCGTTGATGATGTGTCGCACGGTCTCCATGGCATCCGACTTCGTGTGCCCGATCAGCCCGACCGGGCCACGCTTGATCCACCCGGTGGCGTACACGCCCGGCACGCGCTCGTTCGAATCCTTGTGCAGCACCTGACCCTCGTGGTTGGGGATCACACCGTGCCGCTTGTCGAACGGCACTCCGGGCAGGGGCGAGCCGAAGTATCCGACCGCGCGGTACAGCGCCTGAATATCGACCGACCGGATCTCGCCCGTCCCGACCACGCCACCCTCACCGTCGGGCCGCGTCCGCTCGTACCGGAACGCCGACACCCGCCCTGACGCATCGTGCTCCACTGAGACCGGCTTCGCCCAGAAGTGCAGGTGCAGTCGTCGCGAGGCCGTCCCGCCGGCGTTGTTCACCGAGTCGCGCTGTCGCCACGACTGCAGCACGCGATCGATGACCATCACCTGCTTGTTCGAGGCGATCGCTGCTTTCGATGCCTCGTCGTAATCGAAGTCCTCGTCGTAGACGACCATGTCGACATCGCGCAGCTCCCCCAGCTCTCGCAACTCGAGGGGCGTGAACTTCACCTGCGCCGGTCCGCGGCGACCGAAGACGTGCACGTCGGTCACCGGCGAGGCCTTCAGCCCGTCGTAGACGTTCTCGGGGATCTCGGTAGGAAGAAGGTCTTCTGGATGCTTCGCCAACATCCGGGCGACATCGAGGGCCACATTGCCATTGCCGATCACGGCGATCGATTCCGCTTCGAGCGGCCACTCGCGCGGCACATCCGGGTGCCCGTCGAACCAGCTGACGAAGTCCGCCGCGCCGTACGATCCGTCGGCGTCGATGCCGGGGATATCGAGAGAGGTATCGCGCACGGCGCCCGTGGCGAAGATCACCGCGTTGTAGTGCTGCTTGAGGTCATCGAGCGTGATGTCCGAGCCGAATCGCACGTTGCCGAAGATGCGGATATCGCCGCGATCGAGCACTTCGCGCAGCGCTGTGATGATCCCTTTGATGCGCGGGTGGTCGGGCGCGACGCCGTAACGCACGAGCCCGTACGGGGCGGGAAGCTGATCGAACAGGTCGATGGAGACGTCGAACTTCCGCTCTGCTTTGAGGATGATGTCGGCCGCATAGATACCGGCGGGGCCAGCCCCGACGATGGCGAGTCTCAGCTTCATGTTGCCCTCCAGCCCCTATCGGGATCGATCGACCACCGCCCGCGCGAAGCGCATGAGCGCCTCTCGCACCGCGCCGTCCGGCAGCGGGTCCAGTGCCGCAATAGCCTCGTTCGACCACGAGTAGGCGAGGTCGAGCGTGGCCTGCGTAGCCTCATGATCGCGCAATTCCGCCAGCGCGCCGTCAAGAATCGCCGGGTCTTCGCCGTCGCTGATGCTCGCCACCCCGGCGTCGATGCGTTCCCTCAGGCCGATGGATGCCGCATCTGTGCGCTCTGAGAGCACCAGATACGGCATCGTCGGAACCCCTGCTCGCAGGTCGGTACCCGGCACCTTGCCCGTCTCGTCAGCGTCCGCCGACAGATCGATCACGTCGTCGAGCAACTGGAAGGCGACGCCGACCTTCTCACCGAACGTCTTCAGCGGAGCTTCGAATTCGACCGGCCCACCGGCGAACACACACCCGGTCTGGGCGGCAGCGGCGATGAGCGACCCTGTCTTGTCGGCGAGCACCTGGAGGTAGAACTCCACGCGATCGTCGCCATCCTGAGGGCCGACGGTCTCGTGCATCTGACCGATGACGAGCCGTTCGAACGTGTCGGCCTGCAAACGAATCGCCGCTTCGCCGTGGCGCGCCATAATCTGGCTGGCGCGCGAAAAGAGCAGGTCACCGGTGAGAATGGCGATGTTGTTGCCCCACACCTCGTGAGCAGCGGGGACCCCGCGGCGCTTGTCTGCGGCATCCATCACATCGTCGTGATACAGCGAACCGAGGTGCGTCATCTCGAGTGCCGTAGCACCGTCGATCACCTTGTCGGTCGGGCCTTCGCCCAACTGCGACGTGAGGAGCGTGAGCATGGGACGCACGCGCTTGCCGCCCGCGTCGTACAGGTAGCGGCTGGTGGCATTGGCGAGCGAGTCGGCCATCACCAGTTCGCGCGCAAGCGCCTCGTCGACGCGCTCCAGCCCCGACTCGACGGTCGCAAGAAGTCGGCGCGAGCGGGGCCCGGCAAAAATCCGGTCGCTCAAGCCCAGCTTGCTCGCGATGCGCGAGCCCGGAGCCGAGAAAGTCACGAACCCAGCCTAGCGGGGCGAGGCAACGCCGGGTTCGGTCACTGCACCGTCGCGCTTGAACGCACGATGCAGCGCCACGATCCCCATCGAGAGGTTGCGGTAGGCAACGTCATCCCACCCTGCCTCGCGCAACCACCCCGACAGCGTGGGCTGGTCGGGCCAATCCTTGATCGACTCATTGAGGTAGTCGTACGCATCGGCGTTCGAGCTGACGGTCTTGGCAACGGCGGGGAGGATGCGGTCGTTGTAGAAGCGGTACAGCCCGCGAAACGCCCGCGACGGCGGCTGCGAGAACTCGCACACCACGATGCGCCCGCCCGGCTTGGTCACCCGCAGCAGCTCCCGCAGCGCCTTCTTCGGATCGTTGACATTGCGCAGACCGAACGACATGGTCACGGCGTCGAACTCACCGTCCGCGAAGGGCAGTGCCGTGGCATCCGCCTGCACGAAAGAAAGGTTCGGGATGCCGCCGCCCGCCGACTGCGGACCGTAACGACGCACGCCTTCGGCGATCATGCCGGGCGAGAAATCGGCAGCGACGATGGTGGCGCCGCTGCGCGCAAGCGACACGCTCGATGCGCCCGTGCCCGCTGCGAGGTCGAGCACCCGCTGGCCGGGCTTCGGGGCCACCGCCCGCGTGGTCGCCGCGCGCCACAGCTTGTCGTTGCCCATGCTCAGCACCGTGTTGGTGCGGTCATACCCGGGCGCGACCTCGTCGAACATTCCGCTCACGCGGGCCGGGTCCTTGCCAAGATCAGCGCGCGCGGGTTCACGGGGCTCTGCGGTGTTGTGCGTCACCCCTCCACCCTAAGCGCGTGCCGCGGTCCGCCGCGGCTACAGCTCCAACTCGGCCAACCGGTCGAGCCAACCCTGTGCCGTCGCGGTGTCGAACGGCGCTTCGTGCGCGGCCACCTGCTTCTCGAGCGCGTAGGCGAGCGCATCGAGCTGCTCGACGATCTCGGCCGGGTAGCCGTAGGCCACGCGGTGCTCATCCCATTCGTCACGGTCGTCGATGTACACGCCGCCGTCGACGCGGTCGACCACATCGAGATCCATGTCGATGCCCGTCGGTTCACCGCCCCGCCAGCGGACATCCCACGCAATATCGATGTACACGCGGGTACGGTGCGGTGCGGCGTTCGACGTGTACGCGTAGTCGCCCGACGGCGGAATCAGCGTCACGTTCGCGTGCTCTGCGTTAAACGTCCGCCCCGGGCGCTTGCTCCCCCATCCGGGGATCTGGCCGAACCAGTCGCCCCACTGGTCGCTCCCCAGATACACGCATTCGTGCACCCAGTGCACGCCGTCATCCCACTTGCGCCAGCGGAAGAGCAGGCGGGTACCGGGCGCGGGGCGATCCGAATCGGTGGCGTCGTTCACGCCGCGAGTCTATGCGCGCCGCGCGCAACTAGGCTGGAAGAGTGATCGACCCGTCTCGCCTCCCGCGACTCGTGGTCACGACAGAAGAGATCGACCCGGTCGACGACCTGCTGCTGTTGACCGAGCCCGATGCCCCCCTCGCGTGGATGCGCCGCGACCACGGCATCGTCGGCGCCAGCGCCCCCGTCGTCGAGCTCCAACTGCAGGGTTCGGGTGCGTCGCCCGCCCGGTTCGCCGACTTGTGGCGCCGCCTCGCGGCGACCGCGATCATCCGCGACGACGTGCGCCTTCCCGGTACGGGCCTCGTCGGTTTCGGCGCACTGGCGTTCGACCCGCAACACTCATCGGCTGGCAGCGCGCTGATCGTGCCGTCCTACGTCTTCGGGCGCCATGACGGACGCTCGTGGGTCACCCGGATTTCTCGAGCGGATGCCACGACCACCACCCCGGTTCCGGCGGCGAACGGGGGCCTCACCACCCCAACCCCCTACGGCCCCCTATGGTCGGCGACGCTCGGGCCGGGACGGCAGGGCCCGGCGGGCTACCAGGCCTCGGTGGCGCAGGGCATCGCGGCGATCGCCGCCGGCGACTACGACAAAGTGGTTCTCGCGCGCGATGTCGCCGGGACGATCCCGCGCGGCGCTGACCTTCGACGCCTCGTCCGCGCACTCGCGCACGACTACCCCGACACGTGGACGTTCGCCGTCGACGGCCTCGTGGGGGCGAGCCCTGAGACACTCATCACGGTCCGCGAGGGGCGCGCGACCGCACGCGTGCTGGCCGGCACGACGCCGCGCGGAGCCGACGCGACCGAGGACGCTGCGGCATCCGCCGCCCTCATGCAGAGCGAAAAGGACCTCAGCGAACACCGCTTCGCCGTGCAGAGCGTGCTCGACACCCTCGCGCCCCACACGCGCGACCTGCACGCCGACGACAGCCCCTTCGCCCTCGAACTGCCGAACCTCTGGCACCTCGCAACCGACGTGGCCGGCACGATCCGAGACGACGCCAGCGCGCTGGACCTCGTCGCGGTGCTGCACCCCACAGCGGCAGTGGCGGGAACCCCGACGGATGCCGCGATCCGCGCGATCCGCGACCTCGAACCGTTCGATCGTGGGCGTTATGCCGGGCCCGTCGGGTGGGTCGATGGCAATGGCGACGGCGAGTGGGCGATCGCGCTCCGCTGCGCGCAGATCGGCAGCGAGGGCGGCGAGACGCGCCCTGTCACCGCGTACGCGGGTGCGGGGATCGTGGCCGGAAGCGTGCCCGAAACCGAGCTTCTCGAGACACGCGTCAAGCTGCGTCCGGTCATCGACGCGCTCGCCTAGCCGCGCTCGCGACCCGCGTCAGCTCGCCGCGAGCCGCGCCTTCTCAGCCTCAACGTCGAAGGTCGCCGCCGGCCACCGGGGGTCGATGTCCTCTAACGCTTCGAGCAGGAGGTGCTGCACGGCGAGCCGTGCGTACCACTTTCGGTCGGCGGGAACGACGAACCATGGGGCGTGTTCGGTCGAGGTGCGCTCGAACACCACCTGATAGGCAGACATGTAGTCATCCCACAGCATCCGCTCGTCGACATCGCCGGGGTTGTACTTCCAGTACTTGTCGGGGCGTTCGAGCCGCTCACCCAAGCGCGCTTTCTGCTCCTCGGGCGAGATGTTCAGCATGACCTTGACCACGCGCGTACCCGAGTCGACGAGCGACTTCTCGAACGCGTTGATCGCGTCGTACCGGCGTTCGATCTCGGCGGGCTCGGCGAGGTTGCGCACGCGACCGATCAGCACGTCTTCGTAGTGCGAGCGGTCGAATACGCCGATGAACCCGGGCTCGGGCACACGCTTCTCGATGCGCCACAGAAAGTCGTGCTCGAGCTCTTCGGGCGTCGGCTTCTTGAACGCTGTGAGCTGCACGCCTTGCGGGTCGACCGACCCCACCACGTGACGCACGATGCCACCCTTGCCGGCCGAGTCCATCGCCTGCAACACCAGCAGGACGGAGGCGTCCGTGGCATCCACTCTCGACTGCGCGAACAGGCGTTCCTGGTACTCGTCGAGCTGCATCGCACCCGAGGCGAGATCGTCGACCGCGTGCTTCTTGTTCTGCACGTACCCGGGTGTCGATCGCGGGTCTACGTCGGCGAGGATGAATCCGGGGCGCACACGCAGCAGGTCGGCGACATCGCCGGTCCAGTGCTTCTGACTCTGAGCTGTCATCCGTTCAGAATGCCAGGCGTCAGCGCTCGAGCGGTACCTCGATAATCTGCATGCCGCCGACCGGCGACGTGAGGGCCTGATCCAGCGCGGCACGGGTCGTGACCTGTCGGTACTCCCAGCCGTACGCCTGCGCGATCAGATCGATGCGCGCATCCTGCGGTGTGTAGAGCACACGACCGAAGTCATCTGAGGACGCGACGGATGCCACTTCGAGCCCATCGAAGATCGTGCCACCTCGGTCGTTGCCGACAATCACCTGGATGCGCGGTTCGCTCTCACTGGGTGGCTGCAACAGTGCGCCGACGTCGTGCAGGAACGCGAGGTCTCCCACGAGGACTCGGGTGACTCCCGCCTCGCCGGTGCGCTGGCGCGCCGCGGCGACACCGAATGCCGTCGCGATCGTGCCGTCGATCCCGGCGAGGCCGCGGTTAGAGTGCACCGGAACCTTCTTTCCCGGCAGCACCGTGTCGGCCACGCGCACGAGGCGCGACGACCCGAACACGAGTCGGTCGTGGGGCCATGTCGCACGCCAGACCGCGTCGACGAGAGCAACGCGATCGAGTGGTGCGCGAATCGCGGCAACTTCGGCGGCAAGTGCGGGGAGGCGGCGTGCAGGCTCTACCGACGACAGCCCGTCGGCATCCGGTGCCGGAGGCGCAAGATCGACGATCCGCTCGCGCGACGCACTCATCCACGCGCCGAGCCACTCGCGGTCGATGTCGCCTTCGGCGACCGCCAGCGCGTCGACGGCGAGCGCCGAGCCGTTCAGGTTGAGCGGTTCGCCCGGCCCGCGCATCGCGACAACCTCGACGTCGGGGTTCGACAGCAGTGCGGTCACTTCACGGCTGAGGGTCGGATGCCCCAGCACGACGGCCCGCTCGACGCGCCCGCCCAGATTCTCGTCGCGCAGCAGCTCGCGGTATCCGTGGACGATCTGCCGGCCGAACCGCGCCCCGCTCACGATCTCCGCGATGAGCGGCCAGCCCCCGATGTGCGCGAGCTGTTCGGCGCCGGGCCCGGCATCCGCCCCCGCAATCACGACCGTGCGTGCGCGGCCCTCGAGCACGAACGGCAGGGCTTCGGGGTCGGTCGCGACGTCGGCTTCTCCGATCCCGCCACCGCCTTGGTACAGGGCGCCGGATGCTTCCGTCTCGTCCTCTGCATCGATCGGCGCGAGGTCGAGGTCGGCGTGGGTGCCGGTCGCGAGCTCGGCGCTCGGCGTGGCGAACCACTCGGGCAGCTCACCGGCGAGCGGCTCGCGGAACGGCAGGTTCAGGTGCACCGGACCTGCTGCGCGCAGGCCCTCCCCCAGCGCTGCCGCGAAGGCTTGCTCGGCCGCGGTGCGGAACATCACCGACTGCTCGGAGTCGCCCGCGTCATCGGTGACATCGGGAACAGGCAGATCGGCCTCGTAGCGCACGGTCGGAGCGAACATGCCCGGCTGACGCGTGGTCTGGTTGGCGCCGACTCCGCGCAGCTCGGGCGGGCGATCTGCCGTGAGCAAGAGGAGAGGGATGCCGGAATGGTGCGCTTCGAGCGCGGCCGGCAGCAGGTTCGCCACCGCGGTGCCTGACGTGCAGATCACGGCCGCAGGAACGCGGGTCTCGCGGCCGATACCCAGCGCCGTGAACCCCGCGACGCGCTCATCGACGCGCACGTGCAAGGCGATGGCCCCGCGCCGCTCGAGGTCGGCAGCGGCAAGCGCCAGGGCCTGTGAGCGCGACCCCGGCGAGAGCACGATGTGCTCGACGCCGAGTTCGACCAGACGAGCCAGCAACGCCGCAGAGGCGTCGGTGGCGGGGGACGCGATCCCCCGGGTGTGTGCGGTCACCTCAGCGGGCGGCGCCGCGCTGACCGCGCGTGTCGTCGTCGTCGGCTGAACGTGGCGACGTACGCGGCGCGTCGCTCGCGTCACCTGCGCCCGAGGGAGCCTCGGTGGCGCCGGCGGGGCCGTTCGTGGTCGAAGCGTCCGCGCTGTCTGCGGTGTGGTCGCCCTGCGGGCGAGGGAAGTTCCAGCGCGGGTCGTCGTCTTCGCTGTCGAGCTGGGCGAGCTCTTCCTCGAGGCGACGGATGCGCTCATCCTGCTCACTCGTCGAGCCCAAACGCCCCAAGAACTCGGGGTCATCGTCGGGTGCGCGGCGTGCGGCAATCGTGGCCGCGCGCATGCGACCGACCGCGAACCAGAGCAGCCCACCGAGCACCGGCAGCAACACCACGATGAGGATCCAGACCGGCTTGCTCACGCCGCGGTGTCTCGCCGGGGGCTGGACGGCGCAATCAACAATGGTGAAGACCCAGAACGCGGTCGCCACCAGGGCCAGTATCAACAGCACCCGAGGCATCTCTCCATCCTATGCGCGATCGGGCGGAGTCGCTCTGCCGTGCGGGATCGTGACCGAGATGGTAGGAGCCAGCCGCCGACGTAGGATGGTCGGGTGAACGCACGCTCCACCCTCGTCTACACGGTGTTGCGTCTGCTCGCCTTCCTGGTGCCCTTCGGCCTGCTGATGCTGCTGCCGATCATGCGGCAGTACTACTGGCTCGCGGCCATCTTCGCGGCTTTGATCGGCCTCAGCCTGTCGATCCTGTTCCTGCGCCGCCCGCTCGAGCAGATGAGCGCGTCCATCGCGGAATCACGCGCACGGGCGAAGGCTCCCGTCACCGATGAAGACGTCGAGGATGCCGCCCTGGACGGCGCGCCCGAGGGCGACGCGGCGGCAGACGAAGCATCCGATCACCCTCGCCCCTGATCAGGCGCCCGGGTGAGGACTCACCTCAGCCGATGAACGCCCAGAAGAGGATGCCACCGTACGCCAGTGAGGTGAGCGAGGTGACGCTCAGGGCGACGACGAGCTCGCGCGGGTCGCGGTAGGTCCAGACGATCAGGATCGCGGCCAGCGCCGCGACGAACGGCAGCAGCGTCAGCCACGCAATCGGGTAGACCAGCGCCAGCAGGATGGCGATCGCAAACGGCGCGAGGATGAACACAGTGAACACCCACCGCGTCGCGGTGCGTCCGATGAGCACCGTGAGCGTGCGCTTGCCAGCCTTGCGATCCTGGTCGATGTCGCGCAGGTTGTTGGCCAGCAACACGGCGCACGCGAACAGTCCCGCCGCGACGGCACCGAACCATGCTTCTTGCGGGAGCGCGAATGCCTGCACCCACGTCGTCCCGAGCGTGGCGACGAGCCCGAAGAAGACGAAGACCACCACTTCGCCGAACCCGTAGTACCCGTAGGGACGCTTTCCGCCGGTGTAGAACCAGGCGGCGATGATGCACGCGACGCCGACCGCGAGCATCCACCATTGCTCTGTGCGAATCACGATCGCGAGCCCTGCGACCGCGGCGAGCGCGAAGAATGCCAGCGCGACGGCCAGCACCGTCTTGGGCTTCGCGCTGCGTGAAGCGGTGAGGCGGGCGGGCCCGACGCGGTAATCATCGGTGCCGCGGATGCCGTCGCTGTAGTCGTTCGCGTAGTTCACGCCGATCTGCAGGAAGATCGCGACCAGGAAGCAGAAGAGCGCGATCACCCAGTGGAACGCGTCGCTGACGACCATGGCAGCGCCCGTGCCGATGAGCACCGGCGTCGCCGCGAGCGGGAGCGTGCGCAGACGGGCCGCGCCGATCCAGTCCCCGGCGGTCGCCTTTTCGACGTATGCGGGGTCGCCTGACTCGTGCACCTTCTGCGGGTTACCGCGCGACGTGTGCTTCTTCGGGGTGGGCCGCTTGCGCTTCTTGCTGGATGTTCCTGCCACGAGTGCACATCCTATGCCTCCTGTGCCTCAGCGCAGCGTGGCTACCTCGCGGCGGATCGCCTCCCGGTCGGGCTTGCCCGAGGGCAGGAGCGGAATGGCATCCACGAGTACGAGCCGCGACGGGCGCGCGTAGGGCCCCACGACGTCGGCGACGGCATCCCGAGCCTCACTGAGCTGCACCGACTCGCTGCGCCGCAGCGCCTCGCCGCGCGCCGCGACGATCACCGAGGCCTCGCCCCACCGCTCGTCGTCAACCCCGACGACCACCGCACCATCGAGTCCCGGGATCGTACGGACACACTGCTCGACACGATCCAGCGAGATGTTCACTCCGCCCGAGACGATCACGTTGTCGATCCGCCCGTGCACCCGCAGCACCCCGTCGTCGAGCAGCCCGGCATCGCCCGTGCGATACCAGCGCACGCCATCGTGGTCGCGGTGGAACGCGGCATCCGTCATCGCATCATCGCCGAGGTATCCGTCGGCCAGCACCGGCCCAGAAACCTGCACCTCGCCGCGCTCGATCCGCAACGACACTCCCCGCAGCGGCACGCCGTCATACACGCAACCGCCACTGGTCTCGCTCGACCCGTACGTGCGAACGATGCGAACACCCGCGTCTTCGGCGCGCTCACGCAGCGCCGGAGCCAGCGCCTGCCCGCCGATCAGAATGGCCTCGAACGACCGCAGCGCCGCCAGCACCTGGTGGTCTTCAGCGCTCGCGTCGAGCAAGCGCGCCAGCTGCGCCGGCACGAGCGACGTGAAGGTGGGAACCCGCGCACCGCGCTCGGTGGAGACCATCATGAGGGATGCCGCGGCGAACGCCTGGGGAGTGAAGGCCCCGCTCATCACCGCCGGCTCGCGATCAGCCACGAGCGACCGCACGAGCACCTGCATGCCGGCGACGTAGCTCGGCGGGAGTGCGAGCAGCCACGCGCCCGAACCGATGCGATCGGCCGTGGCGAGGGCGCCGGACGTGAGCGCGTCGCGGCTCAACACCACGGATTTCGGCACGCCGGTCGACCCTGAGGTGGTGACCACCACCGCCGTGCCCGCGCGCACCTCGGCGGGCAGCCGCCCGACGGCACCCAGCGCGAGGGCCGGGCCCGCGCCGTGCAGTGCGACGCGCAACGCGCGCAGGATGTCGCGCGGGTCGTCTCCCAGGACAGGTTGTAGCTTCATCGGTCTGCAAAACTCCACCGTGAAGCCGCCGAACCGGCCTTCGTGGGGCGCGGACGGTGGTTGGCGGGGCGGATTGGTGGAGTTTTGCAGGTCGCCGGGCGGGGTGCCGGCGGTTTTCGGGCTGCCGGCCCGGCTGGCGCCAGGTTGCGGGCTGCCGGCCCGGCTAGCGCGGTGTTGCGAGCCGCTGTCCCGCCCCAACTCCTGTAATCCGCAGCCAATCCGGCAGCTACGGCGCGTAACCCGGGCCGCGGGGCCGAAACTTCAGGAGTTACGCGAGCGACAGCGGCGGCAGGGGTGGAAGAGCCGGGCCGGGCGCGAGCGACGGCAGCGGCGGGGATGGCAAATCCGGGCCCTACGCGCGCGACGGTGGCGGCCGGGGCGCCAACTCCCGGTCCGCGGGCAACCAACCCGCCCCCGGCACCCGCACCAACCCCGCCCACGCTCAGTACTGCCAGGGGTAGGGCGACCAGTCGGGCTCGCGCTTCTCGAGGAACGAGTCCCGACCCTCGACGGCCTCGTCGGTGCCGTAGGCCAAGCGCGTCGCCTCGCCGGCGAACACCTGCTGGCCGACCAGACCGTCATCGACGGCGTTGAAGGCGAACTTCAGCATGCGGATCGCCGTCGGCGACTTGGTGAGGATCGTGCGCGCCATCGCCACCGCTTCGCGTTCGAGGTCGGCGTGCGGCACCACGCGGTTGACGGCGCCCATCTCGTACGCGCGCTGCGCCGAGTACTCCTCGGCGAGGAAGAACACCTCGCGCGCGAACTTCTGCCCGATCTGGCGGGCGAAGTAGGCCGAGCCGTAGCCGGCGTCGAACGAGCCGACGTCGGCGTCGGTCTGCTTGAACCGGCCGTGCTCAGCCGATGCGACGGTCATGTCGCACACGACGTGCAGCGAGTGTCCGCCGCCAGCCGCCCACCCGGGAACAACGGCGATCACGGGCTTCGGCATGAAGCGGATCAAGCGCTGCACCTCGAGAATGTGCAGCCGACCGGCCCGTGCCGGGTCCGGCGCCGTGGCGTCGTCGGCGGCGTAGGTGTAGCCCTCTCGCCCGCGAATGCGCTGGTCACCACCCGAGCAGAACGCCCACCCGCCGTCCTTGGGGCTCGGCCCGTTGCCGGTAAGCAGCACGACTCCGATGCGCGGATCCTGCCGGGCGATGTCGAGCGCGCGATACAGCTCGTCGACCGTGTGCGGGCGGAACGCATTGCGCACCTCGGGCCGGTCGAAGGCCACGCGGGCGATGCGTCCGTCGCGCGAGACATGCGACGTGATGTCGGTATACCCGTCGGCGCCGGGGGCCGGCATCCATTCACTGTCGTCGAACAACTCCGAAACACTCACTGCCCCAGCCTACGACTGCGGCGCGCACCGCGCCCTGACCCGGGGCGACACACGACCAGTTACCACGACCGCCGAGCCCTACGCTGGAGGCGTGACTACGACTCTGCGTGCCTTCGCCGCTTCTGCCGCCGCCGCTCTGCTTCTTTCGCTCGCCGCGTGTTCGACCGCGACCGACCAGCCAGACACGACCGCCGAGGAGATCCCCGACGGGCAGGTGGCGGTCGCCATGGACACCGCGTGCTCGGGCGATGAGGGCGTGACCCTCACGGTCGATGCCACCGCTCTCGAAGACGCCGATGACGTCTCGGCGACCTGGTGCGTCCTCACGGACGAAGCGATTGACGCGTCCGAGGTGCTTGAGTTGGCCGTGATCGAGACCGAGGGCACGGACGAGTACGGCGACCAGGTCGTGTGCCGTGTCAACAACGTGCCCGCCGAGGACCTGGCGCTGAGCGCCGAGGATGGCTCGGAGTACTTCGAGATGTGCGAGTCCATGCCCGCGGCGTTCGCGTACTGGTCGATGTGGGTGCAGCCTGCCGGCGGCGAATGGGGCTACGCGCAAGAGGGCCTCGAGACCCTGCAGCTGCAGCCGGGCGAGGGCTTCGCTCTGCTGTTCACCCTCAACGGCGAACCGGCCGAGCCCAGCGCCTGATGACTTTTCGACCCGGACCCCTGCGAGCCGCGGCTGTTCTCGCCGCCGGCTTCGTGGGGGTCCGTGTCGTTTATCGCGTCCTCTTCCATGGCGCCGAGGGTTCGGGCGTCGTGCTCTTGCCGTTCGCCGAGTACCGTCTGCCTCCACCGTTTTCGCATGTGGTGCTCCTCGGCCCCACGACGGTGGATGGGATCTGGGATGCCGCGGCCAGCGCCTTCCCCATCGCGCTGACGATCCTCGCGTTCGGCGTTCTGAACGCCCTGGTCGATATGCCCCGCCTGCTCGCGCGCGGATCCCGCCGCGGCCCCCTGCGCGGAATCGCGCGCACCCTCGCCATCGCGTGGGCGACGCTGCCGGCGCTGGCCGAGGCCGTGCGGCGCGTGCGGCTCGCGCAGAGGCTGCGCGGCGAGCGCGGTGGTGTGCGTGTGCTGGCCCCGGTGCTCGAGCGCACTCTCGAACGGGCCACCGCGATCGCTGCGGCGCTCGAACTGCGCGGCCTCGCGGGTCGCGGGCTCGAAGGCGATTGCGCGCACCCGGTGGTCACACGGGGACTCAGCCTGAGTCACCGCGACGCGCGCGGGGGCCGGGATGCCACTCCCCTGGCGGTCTGCGACCTCGACCTCCCCACCGGCTCCGTGAACCTCGTGACCGGACCGACAGGCAGCGGAAAGTCGACGTTGCTGCGCGCGATCGCCGGCCTGCACACGCATCTCGACGGTGGGGCCCTCGACGGCGAACTCCGCGTCGTCGGCCACGATCGCGTGGCGACGCCACCGCGCGATACGAGTCGACTCGTCGGCGTGGTACTGCAGAACCCCCGCGATGGATTCACGGCCGAGAGTGTCGCGGACGAGATCGGGGCGGCGCTCGACCTGCGCGGCGTGGCACGCACGATCGTGGGCGCTCGCGTCGATGAAGTGTGCGAGCGCATCGGCATCACGCACTTGCGTGACCGTGCGGTGACGGGCCTGTCAGCGGGAGAGGCGACGCTGGTCGCGATCGCGGCAGCGGTGGTCGAGAACCCGGTGCTCCTCGTCGTCGACGAGCCGCTCGCTGATCTGGATGTGGAGTTCCGCGCCCGTATCGTCGCCCTGCTGGATGCCCTCGCCCACGACGCCGGGATATGTGTCATCGTCGCGGAACACCGTCACGCCGACCTCGCACAGATCGCGGATGCCCGCCTCGACATCACGGATGGCGCGGTACGTCGCGCACTCGCCGGTGTTGCCGATCCCACCCGTCCCGCCGATGGCGCGCCTCTCCCACGCAACGCCCCTGGGGCCATTGCTCTGCGCGCAGATGACGTCACCGTCCGTCACGGCGATCGCGTGGCGGTGGATGCCGCGTCCCTCACGCTCTGCTCCGGAGAAATCGTGGCCCTGGCCGGACCGAACGGCGCCGGAAAGTCGAGCCTGCTGATCGCGATCGCCCTGCCACACCGCGGCGACCACGCGGTCACGACCCCGCAGCCAGGCGGCGTGGCGCTTGTGCCCGATGCATCCGACGACCTGTTCGTCTGCACGACGGTCGGCGCCGAATGTGCGCGAACAGACCGCCGTGCACGGTTGCCGCGCGGCACCACGGCGACGCGCTTCGCGACGCTGTTGAGCCGAGAGGGTCAGACCGGCGAGGCGACCGCGAGGTTTGCCGCGCAGCATCCGCGTGACCTCTCGACCGGCGAGCGCCGCTGCCTCGCGATCGCCTTGCAGTGGGCGCGCGATCCTGCCGTGCTTCTCGTCGATGAGCCGACACGGGGGCTGGATGCCACGGCCTGCGCACTCGTCGCCGCAGCACTCGGCCACGTGGCGGCAGACGGCGCGGCGGTCATGGTGGCCACCCATGACGACGTCCTGCTCCCGCTCGCGGACCGCATGCTCGCGATGCGCGACGGCCGGCTGGTGGTGGATCCCGCCGCGCGCCGGGCAGCGGTGACGCGCGCGGGCGACGAAGGTGTTGCCGCTGCGACCGAGGAGGCGGCGCGAGCCGCGACTACCTCGTCGACGACCGGGGCGACCGTCGCGGCTACCGGGCACGCGCACGAACCCCACGAGGCGCCGCCCTCGCGTGCGAGCACCCCCGACGATACAACGTCCACGCACACACAAGAGCCGCGCCGCCACCCGCAGCGACCGAGAGGAGCATCGACCCTCGTCCGCCTCCCCGTCGCGGCACTCGCCCTCGCGAATCTCGTCGCGCTCGCCGCGTTCACGTGGCCCCTCGTCGCGTATGCCGTGCCGGCCGACAGTTCCGCGGCGGTTCCCGCGGCTGCCCTCGCCCTCGCGCCCGTCGCCGCCATCGTGGTGCTCCTCGCGCTCGATTCCACCGTGCGCAGCGCGCACACCCTGGCCCTGCTCGGCACGCTCGCCGCGATCGGCGCCGCGGTGCGCATCGTCGGAACCGGCGTCGGCGGGGTCGAGGCCGTGTTCATCCTGCTGATACTCGCCGGTCGCGCCTTCGGGGCACGCTTCGGCTTCCTGCTGGGTCTGCTCACGATCGCCCTGTCCACGCTCGTCACCGGCAGCTTCGGCCCCTGGACGCCGTTCCAGATGTTCGCATGCGCCTGGGTGGGCGCCGGAGCGGGCCTGCTCCCCCGCCGCCTCACCCGCGGGGCGGAGATCGCCCTGCTGTGCACGTACGGCGTGATCGCCTCGTACCTCTTCGGTCTCATCATGAACCTCTGGTTCTGGCCCTTCGCCGTCGGCGGCGGCGCCGGGATCTCGTACGAACCGGGCGCCCCGATCGGCCAGAACCTCGCGAGCTTCGTCGTCTATTCGCTCGTCACCTCCTCGCTCACGTGGGACACTCTGCGCGCCGTCACGACGGTCATCGGCATCACCGTGGTCGGTGGCGCGGTGCTGGCCGCCCTGCGACGCGCGAAGCCGGTGGAGGCTGCGAGCACGCGGCATCCGCTCCGCGCATCGCGCCGGACTTCGTCGGCGGCACCACGGCACGACCTGAGCGTGTGACACTAGAGGGGTGGTTCCCGAGATCGGGTTGCAGCCGCCGAAAGGACTCCCCCGATGAAGATCACCTCGTCGTCAGACTGGCGCGATGCGATGGCGTTCGAAATCCCCGTTCCCGCCGTCGACGTGCTCCCCGGTGAGCCGACTCGGTGCGTGGGATGTGGACCGGATGCTGCGCCACACCCGCGCGAAGAGCTGTGGGCCGTCAAGCACAAGCATCCGAACAACCACTCCGGATACGTGCGCCTGTATTGCAGCGCCCACGCGCCGAAGCCCGAGCGCCGCGTCGTCGAGCCGAACCGCCGGTCCAACGGCGCCCGCCGCACGGCGGAGCGGCTCGCGAGTCCGCGCCGCGACGTCGCCGTCGAGCGCCCGCGCGAGCTGTGCCCGAACTGCTTCGTCGAGATCCCGCCGGCCGGCACCTGCGGCATGTGCGGCTACGAAGTGGGCTGATCCCGCCCCCATTCGGCCTGCGGGCCCTCCTACACCGAGAAGTACTTGGCCTCGGGGTGGTGGAACACGAACGCATCCGTGGACTGCTCGGGGTGCAACTGCAGCTCGTCGCTGAGGTGCACGCCCATGCGCTCGGGGCGCAGCAGTTCGACGACCTTGCGGCGGTCTTCCATCTCGGGGCACGCCGGATAGCCGAGCGAGAACCGCGCGCCGCGGTAGGCGAGCTTGAACAGCCCCGCCACGTCATCGGGCTCTTCCTCCGCGAAGCCGAGCTCGGCGCGCACTCGGGCGTGCCAGTACTCGGCGAGCGCTTCGGTCAGCTGCATCACGAGACCGTTGAGCTCGTAGTAGTCGCGGTATTTGTCTTCGGCGAACATCTTCGCCGTGACCGCGTCGATCGCAGCGCCCGCTGTGACGAGCTGGACGGGCATGACGTCGATCACACCCGACTCGCGCGAGCGCACGAAGTCTGACAGGCACAAGTGCCGGTCGCGTCGCTGACGAGGGAAATGGAAGCGCAGTCGCTCGTCTCCGAGGGCGCCACCGGATCCACCGTCAGGCGCCAGCAAGCCGGGAACACCCAAGACGCCGGCCGGGTCGTCACCGTGATGCAGGACGATCAGGTCGTCGCCCTCTGACGCCACAGGGAAGTACCCGTACGCCACCGACGCGTCGAGCATGCCCTCGGCGAGGATCCTGTCGAGCCAGTACCGCAACCGCGGGCGTCCCTCCGCTTCGACGAGCTGCTCGTAGGTGAGACCGTCTGCGCCGCGACCGGGCTTGAGCCCCCACTGCCCCATGAACGTCGCCCGCTCGTCGAGGAACGCCGAGTAGTCGGCGAGCGCCAGTCCCTTCACGATGCGCGTGCCCCAGAACGGCGGGGCGGGGACGGGATTGTCGGATGCCACATCCGAACGCGCCGGCATCGCCTCAGGCTCGGTGAGGGTGAGCTTCGACCCCGCCGCGTGCCGACGCTTCTTCAGCGGGGGCAGACCCACCGAGTCGGGCGCCGCGCCGCGAGCGATCGCGACCAGGGGCTCCATGAGCGCAAGCCCCTCGAACGCATCACGGGCATAGCGCACCTGGCCTTCGAAGATTCCGGCGAGATCCTCTTCGACGTACGCGCGCGTGAGCGCGGCCCCGCCGAGAATGATCGGCCAGCGCCCGGCGAGCCCCCGCGACTGCAGTTCGAGCAGGTTTTCTTTCATCACCACGGTCGACTTCACCAGCAGGCCCGACATGCCGATCACGTCGGCGTTGTGCTCTTCGGCCGCCGCGATGATGTCGGTGATCGGCTGCTTGATCCCCAGGTTGATCACGTCGTATCCATTGTTGGTCAGGATGATGTCGACGAGGTTCTTGCCGATGTCGTGCACGTCGCCGCGCACCGTGGCGAGCACGATCTTGCCCTTGCCGGACGCGCTCGAGCGCTCCATGTGCGGTTCGAGGAGTGCCACCGCGGCCTTCATCGTCTCGGCCGACTGCAGCACGAACGGCAACTGCATCTCGCCCGAGCCGAAACGCTCTCCGACGACTTTCATGCCCTCGAGCAGATGGTTGTTGATGATCTCGAGGGGAGACAGACCTCCCTCACGCGCCAGGTCGAGGTCGCCTTCGAGCCCCTTCTGTGCGCCGTCGATGATGCGGCGCTCCAGCCGCTCCCCGACCGGCAGTGCTTCGAGCTCGGCCGCACGCTGGTCGCGCAGCGCCGCGGTGTCGACGCCGGCGAAGAGGTCGAGCATGCGCGCGAGCGGGTCGTAGGTGACGTTCCCATCGGCGTCATACTCGCGGCGGTCCCAGACCAGGTCGAGCGCCACCTGGCGCTGATCTTCAGACAGCGAGGCGAGCGGCACGATCTTCGCGGCGTCGATGATTCCCGAGTCGAGTCCCGCCTCGACGCACTCGTGCAGGAACACCGAGTTGAGCACGCTGCGCGCAGCCGGGTTGAGGCCGAACGAGACATTCGAGACACCGAGGGTCGTGTGGATGCCGGGATACTTGGCGACAAGACCGCGAATCGCCTCGATCGTCTCGATGCCGTCGCGTCGGGTTTCTTCCTGACCGGTCGCGATCGGGAAGGTCAGGCAGTCGACGATGATGTCCTGCACCCGCATGCCCCAGTCCGCCACCAGCTCGTCGACCAGGCGCGACGCGATGCGCAGTTTGTCTTCGGCGGTGCGGGCCTGACCCTGCTCGTCGATGGTGAGGGCGATCACCGCGGTGCCGTGCTCCTTGACCAGCGGCATGATCCGCCCGAAGCGGCTGTCGGGACCGTCGCCGTCCTCGTAGTTGACCGAGTTGACGACCGGGCGACCGCCGATCAACTCGAGCCCGGCGCGGATCACCGCCGGCTCGGTGGAATCGATCACGAGCGGCAGGGTCGATGCCGACGCGAAGCGCGAGACGACCTCGCGGATGTCGTCCACGCCGTCGCGCCCCACGTAGTCCACGCACACATCGAGCAGGTGCGCGCCCACGCGGATCTGGTTGCGCGCGATCTCGACGCAGTCGTCCCAGCGCCCCTCGAGCATCGCCTCGCGGAACGCCTTCGAACCGTTCGCATTCGTGCGCTCGCCGATCGCGAGGTACGACGCATCCTGCTGGAACGGGACGTGTTGGTACAGGCTCGCCACGCCAGCCTCGGGGGTCGGATGCCGCTCGGCCGGCCGATCCGCGCCGCCGTGCCCATCCACCCCGCGCAGGCGCTCGACGACCGCGGCAAGGTGCTCGGGCGTCGTGCCGCAGCATCCGCCGATCAGCCCCACACCGAACTCGCGCACGAACTGCGCGTGTGCGGTCGCCAGCTCGGCTGGCGACAGTGGGTAGTAGGCACCGTCGGCGGTGAGAACGGGAAGACCGGCGTTCGGCATACACGCCACCGGCACGCGCGAGTGCTTCGACAAGTGACGCAGATGCTCGCTCATCTCGGTGGGTCCGGTGGCGCAGTTCAGGCCGATCGCGTCGACGCCGAGCGGCTCGAGGGCGGTGAGCGCCGCTCCGATCTCACTGCCCATGAGCATGGTTCCGGTGGTCTCCACCGTCACCTCGACGAAGATCGGCAGACGGATGCCACGGCTCACGATCGCCTGCTTGCAGCCGTTGACCGCGGCCTTCGTCTGCAACAGGTCTTGAGAGGTCTCGACGAGGAACGCGTCGGCTCCGCCGTCGATGAGGCCCTCTGCCTGAAGGGCGAACGTCTGCTTCAGGTGCTCGTAAGTGGTGTGCCCAAGACTTGGGAGCTTGGTGCCTGGCCCCATGGATCCCAGCACCCAGCGCATGCGGCCGTCGGCTTGCTCCGCCGCTTCGGCGCGCTCACGCGCGATGCGCGCGCCGGCTTCGGCGAGTTCGTGGATCCGGTCGTCGATGTCGTAGTCCGACAGGTTCGACCAGTTGGCGCCGAACGTGTTGGTCTCGATCGCGTCGATACCCGAGGCGAGGTACTCGTCGTGGATCGCCGCGATCATGTCGGGGCGCGTGATGTTGAGGATCTCGTTGCAGCCCTCGAGCTGGCGGTAGTCCTCGAGTGTCGGCTCGTGACGCTGCAGCATCGTTCCCATCGCCCCGTCGGCGATCACGACGCTGGTGCGCACCGCGTCGCGGAGCGCTTCGGCTCGCGCCGGTCGCGGGATTCCGTCGATATCGAGGGCGAAGCGGGGGGCGGAGGGGAGACCTGTCACCCGGCGAGTCTACTCAGCGCCTGCGCTTCCCGATCCGGGCGTGACGCCCCGCGTCAGCCGTTCTTGGCGTCGCGCCAGGCCAGCCACTTCGTCACGATGTCGTAGTCGTAGTCGGGGCCGTTGAAGTTAAGCGTGAACAAGCGCGTGCCGGCGTCGTACAGCGCGTCCGCGGCGGCTTCGTCGCGGCGGTGCAGCTCGTTCGAGACGACGAGGTTCGACAGGTCGCGCTCTTCTTTCTCGGCCCACTTCTCGATGACCGAGATCTTGTGCCCGATCTCGTCGGCGCCGACGAAGCTGTGCCAGATGTCGGCATGACGGGCGACCAGTCGCAGCGTCTTCTGCTCACCCTTGCCACCGATCATCACCGGAATGTCGCGCGTGGGCGCGGGGTTGAGCTTCTTCCACCGCGCCTCGATGCGCTGAAGTCCCTCGGCGAGATCATCCAGGCGCGACCCGGCGGTACCGAACTCGTAGCCGTACTCGACGTAGTCGCGCTCGAACCAGCCCGAACCGGTGGCGAAGATGAAACGCCCTTCTCCCCCGCGTGCAGAAATGTGATCGATCGTGCGGGCCATGTCGGCCTGCAGGTCAGGGTTGCGGTAGCTGTTGCAGTTCACCAGCGCACCGAACTCGACTCGCTCGGTCTGCTCTGCCCACGCGGCCAGCATCGTCCACGACTCGTAGTGCAAACCGTCCGGCTCTCCAGAGAGCGGGAAGAAGTGGTCCCAGTTAAAGAGGATGTCCACACCCATGTCTTCGAGGCGCCGCACGGCGTCACGCATGAGGTCGTAGGTCACGTGCTGGGGGGCGAGCTGCACGCCAAGGCGCACCGGAGTGTCAAGAAGCATGCGTCACAGCCTAGGACGCGCAACAGACACCGGGGCCGGGGCGCGGCATCCACTCTTCACGATCAGTGGGCGCGACGGGCCTTGAGGAATCCGTCGATGATGTCCCACACGGCGATGCCCGCGATGAAGAACCCCGTGATGATGGCGAGGATGCCGCCGACCTCCGACCCGTCATCGGGAACGACCGACGTCCAGAAGTCGAGGTTGATGAGGCGGCCCTGCGTCAGCAGCCACAGGGCGGGAACGGCCGCGGCCAAGGCGAGCACGGTGTTCCCCACCGCGAGGGGTATCGTCCACCTGCCGGCGCGGTAGACCATCACCTGCAGGATGCCGTCGAGCACCATCACGCCGAACAGGCCCGCCACCCACCAGGGCCAGAGCCCAGCGTCGAGGAGCGAGAGCTCAGGGCGGCCCGGAACGAACCCGATGAGCAGATCCCACAGGATCGCGGCCGCGCCGAGCACGAGCACCACCAGGGACGCGATCATGTCGGCGAAAGTGGCACCCGACTGCTTGGGCTCGGGCAGGTTGTCAAGACTCCAGGGCACCAGGGGGCCAGAGGATTCCCCGGCACGCTCGACCAGTGCGAACACCAGCGTCGTCCAGAAGAAGATATGCACGACGACACCGATCACCGCGGCGACGGTGGTGCCGATGACCGTGCCGAGCCCCGCACCGGCGATCGTCTGACCGAGGGAGACTCCGAAGGCGGCGATCGGGATCAGGATCCACAGCAACAGTTTCAGCAGGCGCCACCACTCAAGGTAGTACCGAGGGCCGATGAGCCACAGCACGCGCTCGGTGTACCCCGCGGCGAGCTTGTCCGGATCGCCGAGGTCGAGGAGTACGGCTCGCTCAGCTTCCTCGGGGTGCATGCCCTCTTCGACGCGACCGTCGATCAGATCGGCGATGGATGCGAGCAGTTCGGCGGAGAGGTCGTCGCGCTGAGCGACAGGAACGGTGCGCATCGCCGCAGCGACGTAGCGTTCGGTGAGAGTGGGAGAAGTCATGTCAGTCCTTGAGGGGCAGCGCGGCAATCGCGGCGGCGATCGCGCGGTGTTCGTCTGTGAGGGTGTCCGCCAGCAGAGCGCCAGCAGAGCTCGTGCGGTAGAACTTGCGCGGGCGCGCTTCGTCGGTGTTCCACTCGCTCGTGAGGTGCCCTTGCTTCTCGAGGCGTCGGAGCAGTGGGTACAGAGTGTTGGCGTCGGTGTCGAACCCACGGGCGTTGAGGTCTTCGAGCAGCGAGTACCCGTAGCCGGGCTCGTGAAGGAGGCGTAGGCACGCCAGCACGACGGTTCCGCGCCGCAGTTCTTGGCGGTGCGTCTCGAGTGCTTCGGTTTCGCTCATGCATCACACGGTACAGTGTGACACACACTATAACAAGTCGCACACTGCGATTCCGCGTGACTGCTTTGCCATGATGAAGGCATGACGCTCCCCCCGCTCGACGAGATCCTCGCCAGCACCCGCGTGGTCGCACTCCCGCCCGTCACCCCGTTCCGCGGGATCTCGACGCGCGAGGCCGCAGTGTTCGTCGGCCCGCAGGGATGGACCGAGTTCTCTCCCTTCACCGAGTACGACGATCTCGAGGCGTCGACGTGGCTACGCGCGGCGATCGATTTCGGATGGATGCCACAGCCCCCCGCCCGGCGCACCGAGATTCCCGTCAATGCGACGGTGCCGGCCGTCGTCGCCGCCGCGGTCGCCGGCGTGCTGGCCCGGTTCGACGGATGCCGCACGGCGAAGGTCAAGGTTGCTGAGCGGGGCCAGGTGCTCGCCGACGACGTCGCGCGCGTGCGGGCGGTACGCGAGGCGATGGGCCCGGAGGGGCGCATCCGCGTTGACGCCAACGGCGGCTGGAACGTCGACGAAGCAGAGCACGCGATCCATGCCCTGGCGGAGTTCGATCTGGAATACGTCGAGCAACCGTGCGCGAGCGTCGACGAACTGGCCGAGATCCGTTCGCGCGTGGCCTACATGGGGATCCCGATCGCCGCGGACGAGAGCATCCGGAAGTCCTCCGACCCCCTCGCTGTCGCGCGCGCGGGCGCGGCCGACCTGATCGTCATCAAGGCACAGCCCCTCGGCGGGGTGGAGCGCGCCCTTCGCATCGTGTCTGCTGTCGGTCTCCCAGCCGTGATCTCCAGCGCCCTCGACACGTCCGTCGGCCTCTCGATGGGCGTCACCCTCGCGGCAGCCCTCCCCCACCTCGAGTTCGATTGTGGGCTGGGGACGGCCTCCCTGCTGGCTGCCGACGTCACCGCCGCACCGCTCGTCCCGCGATCGGGCGCGCTACCCGTGGGGCGCGTCGACGTTGACGAGACACTGCTCGCCGAGAACGCGGCATCCGATGACCGCGAGCAATGGTGGCGGTCACGCATTGCGCGCTGCCACGCTCTGCTGGCGGCGGGCGGTGAACCTCAGGCAGCCGAAGCGATGATGAGCTGAGCGGCGATCGCGAGCTCTTCGTTCACCCGCAGGCGCATCTCGTCGGGCTCGAGGCCCGCCATGACGGCCCGCACCGAGGCGCTTTCCCACGCCACGAGCATCGCGCGCGCTGCGCGATCGGGCGGCACGCGAAACGTCAGCGCCTTCGAGCAGGCGATGTCGTCGATGATCTGGGCCACGGCGGCGAACATCTCTTGCTCCTGCGCGAGGTATGCCTCGGCGACGTTCCGGTCTCGCAACGCGTGAATGCGGATCTCACTCATCAGCAAAACGGTCAGGCGATCATCGCCAGCCACGTCGAGAATCTGCTGCACGAGCGCGAAAGCCTTCTCGGGGTTGTCGAACCCTGCACCGGCCACCCCCGACATCTCCTCAGAACCCTCGAGCTCAGCCACACGCCGACGCACCGACTCCACACGCTCGAACGCCACACGGGCGGATAGTTCGAGGAACAGCTCGTCTTTGGACTCGAAGTTCGAGTAGAAAGCCCCGCGGGTGAACCCGGCCCGGTCGCAGACCGCCTCGACGGAAGCGGCATCCAGGCCGACCTCGGCGAATACCTGAGCCGCGGCATCCAGCAATTTCTGCCGTGTCGCCTCGCGGCGCGGCGAGGTCGCCGTCGCATCAGACATTCGTCCTCCTCGCTCTCATCTTCACACGCGGTACTCAGGTTGAGTACGGCCAACGCGCCTACGATACAGTCTTGTATCCGATACAGCGTTGTATCTGTTTTGCCTGAAACCGTCTCGGAGGCGCTGTGTCCACTCTGCTGTACTCCCTCGGGCGTTGGTCGTACCGTCACCCATGGCGCGTCCTCGTCACGTGGCTGTTGTTGCTCGCCATCGCCGGCGGCAGCGCCGCGGCGTTCATGAAGAGCACCGACAACTCGTTCTCGATCCCCGGCACCGAGGCACAAGAGGGCATCGAGCTCCTCAGTCGCAGCTTTCCCGAAGCGAGCGGCACCGGTGCACAGCTGATCGTCGTCGCCGCGGACGGCGACGACATCACTGCCGACCCTTACCACGACATCATCGAAGACACCGTCGCCGAACTCGAAGACATCGACGGTGTCATCGCCGTCACCGACCCGTTCGACTCCTACGTCGACGGCGCGATCGCCGACGACGACTCCGCCGCCATCATCCGTCTGCAGTTCGAGGGCGAGGCCACAACGATTTCGGACGAGACCAAAGAAACGCTCACCGATATCTCGGCCGACCTGCGCGAGACGCTGCCCGAGGGCGCCACCGCCGCGATGGGTGGCGATCTGTACGCCACCGACGTCCCGGCGCTGTCGATCATCGAGGCCGTGGGCGTACTCATCGCCCTGTTCGTCCTGATGGTGACCTTCCGCTCGTTCGCCGTCTCGTGGTTCCCGCTTGTGAGTGCCATCATCGGCGTGGGCCTCGCAATCTCCCTGATCTACGTGTCCACGGCGTTCGCGACCATCTCGTCAACGACGCCGATGCTCGCCATCATGCTGGGCCTTGCGGTCGGCATCGACTACGCCCTCTTCATCGTCGCTCGACATCAAGACCAAGTGCGCGCCGGGGTCGAACCGGAAGAGTCCGCCGCGCGCGCTACGGGAACAGCAGGCTCCGCCGTCGTCTTCGCCGGGATCACGGTGCTCATCGCGCTCATCGGACTCGGCTTCGCCGGCATCCCCTTCCTCACCACGATGGGCATCGCCGCCGCCGTTGCTGTCGCCATCGCCGTCGTTGTCGCCGTGTCGCTGACACCCGCTCTGCTCGGCTTCGCCAAGGGTCGCGTCGTCGGCTGGGGCTTCGGCGCAAAGAAGTCGTCGCGGCGCCGGGGCGCGGCATCCACTGATCACGAGAGCGAAGAAGCGGATGCCGCGACCGCGCAGATCGACGCTCCTGCCCCGGTGACGGTGAGCACCGAGCCGGTCGCCACCCCGGTCGCGAAGACCAACCGCTGGGTGACGCTCGTCACCACGCACCCGCTGATCGCCACCGTCGCTGTCGTCGTCACGCTCGGCGTGATAGCAATTCCCGCGGCGAGCCTGGGCCTCGCCCTGCCGAACGCCGGGGTGCAGCCCGAATCGAGCGAAGCCCGCCAGACCTACGACCTCACCGCCGAGCACTTCGGCCCCGGATCCAACGGGCCGCTCATCATGACCGGCACGATCGTGACTTCGACCGACCCGCTGGGCCTCATGGACGACCTCGCAACCGAGATCGAAAAGGTCCCCGGCGTGAAGGAAGTCGCCCTGTCGACGCCCAACATGACCGCCGACACCGGCCTCATCCAGATCACACCCGACACCGCGCCCGACGACCCTGCCACAGCTGAGCTCGTGCGCGCGCTGCGCGATCTGGCACCCGAACTCGAAGAGGAATACGGCGTCGACCTGAAGGTCACCGGGTTCACCGCCGTCGGCATCGATATCTCCGACCGCCTCGGGGCCGCCCTCGTACCGTTCGGCTTGTTCGTCGTCGGCCTGTCGCTGATCCTGCTGATGATCGTGTTCCGCTCGATCTGGGTGCCACTGAAGGCCGCGATCGGGTACCTGCTCTCGGTCGCCGCATCGTTCGGGGTCGTCGCCGCCGTGTTCGAATGGGGCTGGTTCGCCGATCTGCTTCACGTCGCGAAGACCGGGCCCGTGATCAGCTTCATGCCGATCATCCTGATGGGTGTGCTGTTCGGCCTCGCGATGGACTACCAGGTCTTCTTGGTCTCTCGCATGCGCGAGGACTACGTCCACGCGGTGCGCGGGGGCGCAGAGCCGAACCGCGCGACGGCGATCGGCGCCGTCCGATCCGGGTTCACGGCGTCTGCCCGCGTGGTGACCGCCGCCGCTCTCATCATGTTCGCCGTCTTCGTGGCGTTCGTCCCCGAGGGTGACTCGTCGATCAAGCCGATCGCCTTGGGCCTTGCCGTCGGCATCGCGATCGACGCGTTCCTGGTGCGTATGACACTCGTGCCCGCTGTCATGGCGCTGCTCGGCGAGAAGGCGTGGTGGATGCCGCGCTGGCTCGACCGCGTGCTGCCGCACTTCGACATCGAGGGCGAGGCCGTCGAGCGCGAACTATCGCTGGCTGAATGGCCCGAGCCGAACACCACGGCCGCTGTCGTCGGCGCCGGCGTCTCGATGCGTGTCGACGGCGGTAGCCGGACCGGCACCGTCACGCTGTTCTCTGACGCCGACTTCCGCGTGGAACCCGGCGGCACCCTGGTCGTGACGGGTGACAGCCGCGCCAGCCGCGCGTTCGCGCTCACCGTCGCGGGGCGCGCGACACCCGACGACGGCCGCCTGCGGGTCGCTGGGCACCTGCTGCCCGGCCGGGCCACCTGGGTGCGCTCGCACGTGGGTCTCGCATTGCTCACGGGGACCGACGACGCGTCGAAGGAGGTCCGCAACGCCGTGTCGGGCCGCGCACGCATCGTCGTCATCGAGGGCATCGACACGCTCGACGGTCCCGGTCGCGACCAGGCGGCCGCCGCCCTGCGCGACGCCGCCGCACGCACCGATGACCTCACGGTCATCGTCACGACCCGCAACGAGGGCGCCGCACTCGCCCTCCTCGCTGATGCGCACCGCACTGACGTCTCGTCGCTGGCGCTTCAGCCGCGCACATCTGCTCCGTCTTCTTCCACCGCCGAGGTGAACGCATGACTCTTCCCATCGAACGCTCCCGCTCTCGTCGTCCCATCACGTGGGTGACACTGATCGGTGTCCTCCTGCTGCCCGTCGTCATCGGCGGCATCCTGATCGCAGCCCTCTACGACCCCACCGAGCGCCTCGACAACCTGACGGCTGCCGTCGTGAACGAAGACGAGCCGGTCGAACTCGACGGCCAGACAGTGCCCCTCGGGCGTCAGTTGACGGCGGGACTGGTCGAAGGGTCCGACTCGCTCGACAGCAACCTGACGTGGGTGCTCTCGAACCCCGACGACGCAGAAGAGGGGCTGGAAGACGGCACGTACGACGCCGTCATCACAATCCCCGAGAACTTCACCACCGCGGCACTGTCGACGCGCCCCGGCGAAACACCGGAGCAAGCCGTCATCGAGGTGACGACGGCGCCCGACAGCCTCATTGTGGACGACGCGATCACGGCGCAGGTCGCCACGACCGCGGCATCCGTCATGGGTGAGGAACTCTCGACCACCTATCTCGAGAACGTGCTGCTCGGGTTCACGACCCTGGGCGAACAGCTCGGCGAGGCAGCCGATGGCGCATCGCAGCTCGCGGATGGCGCCGGGGAGGCTGCGGACGGCACGATCACCCTCGCCGACGGCATCGACCAGCTCGCCGGCGGTGCGGGAGAACTCTCCACGGGCGCGTACGGTATCTCGGGTGGCATCGGTCAGCTCGCCGGAGGTGCGGGCGACCTCTCAAGCGGCGCGTCGGGCATCGCGGGCGGCATGAGCAGCCTCGCCACCGGCGCTGACGACCTCGCCGACGGTGCGAATGGCATCTCTGACGGCGTAGCGGGCGTTGCCGACGGCGCATCACAGCTCGCCGACGGAACAGCGCAAGCCGCGGCTGGCTTGGACGAATGGGCTGCTGGCGCGGGCGCCACCGCGGGCGGCACGTACCAGTTGGCCGACGGCCTGACGCAGATGGCCGACGAAGTGTCGGCGCTGCCGGACGTGCCCACCGAGGTCGTCACTGCCGCTCAGCAGCTCGCCGACAACAGCGAGCAGATCAAGACGACGGTGACGGATGCCGCGAGCGAACTCACCGCACTCGCAGACCAGTGCCTCGCCGAAGGCGGCTCACCCGAACTGTGCGACGCTGTCGCGCAGGTGTCGACCACGGTAAACGACGCGCTGCCGACGGTGACCGGATTCCTCGACGACTCGCAGCAGCTCGCCGACGGCGTCGCCGGACTCGCCGAGTTCGAGCCGCAGCTGGTCGCCGCCCTGCGGCAGTCCGCCGAAGGCGCCACCCAGCTGGGTGACGGCATGACGGCACTCGCCGACGGAGCTACCGACGCCGCAGACGGCGTGGGGCAGCTCGCCGTGGGTATGAGCGACCTGGCCGACGGCGCAGACCAGCTCGCCGGCGGGACGTCGACGTGGGCGGCTGGCGCTCGCCAGTGGGCGGACGGAGCCTCGGAGCTCGCTGCCGGCACATCAACGTGGGCCTCGGGTGCCGGTACGTGGGCGCAAGGCGCCGGGACAGCCGCCACGGGTGTGAACACGTGGGCCGCGGGCGCGGGCACGTGGGCGGCAGGAGCAACGGATGCCGCAAGCGGCGCAGGCGACCTCGCCGACGGCATCACACAGATCGCCGATGGCACCGAGGGTCTCGCAGACGGTCTGACAATGGCCACCGAGGAGATTCCGTCCTACACCGAGGACGATGCGGACGCGCTGGCGACCGTCGTGGCCGATCCCGTATCGGCGTCGGGCACGGGTAGCTCGCTGTTCGGGGCCTCGGCCATCCCGCTGCTCGCCATGCTCGCCCTGTGGTTCGGCGGCCTCGGAAGCTTCATCGCGCTGCAGGCGGTCTCGCGCCGCGCGCTCACCTCGCGCACCTCGTCGGCTGTGCTGGCGCTGCGGGGTCTTGCCCCGGCGGCCGGTATCGGTGCCGCGCAGGGTCTGCTGGTGGCGGGCATCGTGCAGATCGCGGCCGACTACGCGTGGGGTGACTGGTGGGTCTTCGCCGGCGTCTGCGTGGTCGCGGGTGTCGCGTTCGCCGCGGTGAACCAGGCACTTGTCGCCGCCCTGGGCGGCGCCGGGCGCTGGGTCGCAGCGATCATCGGAGTGCTGGCCGTTGCCACGGGCATTGTGTCGACGGTGCCGGGCGCGCTGTCAGACATCGCCGCGCTCATGCCGACGGCCCCCGCCTACAACGGCATGCTGGCGGCCCTCACCTCGGTGGGCGGCGTGGGCTCAGCGCTCGTCGGCCTGGCGATCTGGGCAGCCATCGGGCTCGCGGTGACGATCCTTGTGGTGGCCCGCCGCCGCTCGGTGAACGCGCGGGCGCTGCTGGCGGCCCCCGCGGCAGCGTAGCCCGCGGGACGATTCAGGGCGGGGCGACTTCGGTCGCCCCGCCCTTTCCGTTTGTCACGGCCGCCCGCCCCGCCGCCCCTCCCGCCCCGCCGCCCCTCCCGCTCCCGTTCATCTGTCACGACACGCCGGGTCCCGCACGAAAAAGCCGCAAAGTGCGCCAACTGAACGCCGGCGCGCGGGGGCACCGCCACGGCCAGCGTTCCTCAGCAGCTGTCGCGCAACGCGCCGGCGCGGCTCAGCTCAGGCCCGAGTACGCGTGCAGGCCCTTGAAGAACATGTTGACGATCGTGAAGTTGAACAGCACCGCGGTGAAGCCGATGATCGACAACCAAGCCGAGCGCGCGCCGCGCCAGCCGCGCGTTGCGCGGGCGTGAATGTAGCCGGCGTAGAGCACCCAGATCACGAAGGTCCACACCTCTTTAGTGTCGAAGCCCCAGTAGCGGCCCCACGCGTCGTTCGCCCAGATTGAGCCGGCGATGAGCGTGAACGTCCAGAAGATGAATCCCAGAATGGCGAAGCGGTACGCCAGCGACTCCAGGGCATCTGCGCTCGGCAGGGTGCGCAAGAATCCCGGGCCGGTCTTGACAGTGGCGACCTGATCGCCGGTGCCGGCGGAGCGCGCGGCCGCGGCATCCCGATCCGCGAGAGCGATCTTGGCTTCGCGGCGGCCCTGCATCAACTGCAACACCGAAAGGCCGAACGCGAGGGCGAACAGCGCGGTCGCCAGAGACGCGACGAACACGTGGATCACGAGCCACACGCTCTTGAGCGGGTCCATCAGCGGCGTGATCTCGACGTAGAACGCGAGCGCAGAAGCTCCGAGCAGAACCACGGTAAGGCCGGTGATGAACGAACCCAAAAAGCGCAGGTCGTACCTGATCAGCGTGACCAGGTAGACGCCGACAACCAGCATCGTGCCGGTCAGGGCGAATTCGTACATGTTCGACCACGGGACGCGTCCGGCCGCAATGCCGCGCGTGACGTCGCCGGCAACGTGGAACAAGAAGCCCAGTACCGTCAGCGACGTGCCGATGCGGGCCCACATGTAACGAGGGCGCTGACCGGGTGCGGCGTTGAGCGCCTTCTCGGCGGCATCCTCTTCCGCACGCAGTCGCGTCATCGACGCACCCACGCCCTCGCGTGAGCCCGTGGCGCCGACGAGCTCGCGCTTGAGCGCGGCATCCTGCTCATCGACGGCGGCCGCCGAGCGGCGGGCGAGGTCGACCGAGTACGCAACGAACGCGAGCGCGTAGATGGCGATCGCCGTCCACACCAACAGCACCGAAATCGAGTCGAGCGAGAGCGTGGAGGATTCGGGCATGGGTCCAGTCTACTTTTCGTCGGTGCCGGGGCGGGCGGAGTCTGCGGGCTCGTCGGTGCCAGCGAGGACCTCGGCCCCAGCCAGGTCGTCGCGCACGGCGGTGGAGTGACGGGATGCCACGGCGTCGACGGCTGCGCGCAGTGTCGGGTCTTCTCCGCGAGCAAGGCCGGCGTATTCGACCTGCAACGCGTCAACGCCGGGTGTCACCTTGATCCACATGCGGCGACGCGGCACAAACAGCGCCACCAGCAGACCCGCGGTGGCGAGCACGGCGAAGATCAGCACCCACGTCGCCCCGGCGTCATTGTGCACCGACAGCGACACGTACCGCTTCACTGACGCCTCGTAGCCGGTCGCCCCCGCCGGCGACTCGTCTTCGAAGGTCACCGTGCCGTAGCCACCGGGCAGATCGGCTGACTCCCCCGGCGCGAGCTCGATCGATTCAAGATCCGTGCCGCGGCCGGTGAGCTTCTCCATACCGGTCGGGTCGAGCGTATATACCGAACGCGGAATGCCCTCGTTGATGCCCAGGTCTCCGACGTAGACGTCAAGCGACAGTACGGGGTTCACCAGCGCCGGGTAGGCCGACGTGAATGCACCGGTCGACAGCGGCGCCTGCGTCGGATAGAAGAATCCCACGAGCCCGAGCTGCTCACTCAGGCCATCCGGCACCTTCACCACGCCGAGCGAGGTCATGTTGGTGTCCTGCGGCAGGAACGGCACCGACTCTGAGAACACGACGTCGCCCGCCTCGTCGCGGATCGTGATCGTGGGCGCGTAGCCGTTGCCCATGAGGTAGACACGGTCGCCGGCGATCTCGAGCGGGTGGTTGACGCGGACGTCGTTCTGCTCTGGTTCTTCACCTGCGAGCTGCGTCGTCAGGTGCGCGACGAAGTCCCCGGCCTGCCCCGCCCCCACCGTGCCGGCGGGCTGGTACGTGACGTCGAACTTGTCGAGCGTCATCGCGTACGGCGACAGCTGCTCTTCGTCGACGAAACGTCCGGGGTTGAACGACGCATAGTCCAGCAGCGTGTTGACGAACGTGCGCCCTTCGATGATGACGCTCTGCCCCGTGTGGGTGAACCCGCCGCCGACGCCGACCGCGATCAGCACGCCCACCAGCGCCGAGTGGAACACGAGGTTGCCGGTCTCGCGCAGGTATCCGCGCTCGGCGGAAATCGATCGCGACGAGCCCTGGTCGAACCGCTCGACGCGATAGCCGGCGGCCTTCAGTTGTACGCGGGCACTCTCGACGGCGCGCTCGGCGGCGGCATCCGCTCCCACGCCGATCGGGACGTCGATGCTCTCGCTCGCGTAGTCACCCAGGCGCGACAGGCGTGCGGGCGTGCGCGGAGGCTTCGCGCGCAGCGCCTTCCAGTGGTGCTTGGTGCGCGGAATCACGCAGCCGATGAGCGAGATAAACAGCAGGATGTAAATCGCCGAGAACCACGGCGATGCGTACACGTCGAACAGGCTCAGGTTGTCGAGGATCGGCGCGAGATCGGGGTTGTCGGTGAAGTACTGCGTGACGCCGTTCGGGTCGGCGCTGCGTTGCGGCACCAGTGAGCCCGGGATCGCGGCGATGGCGAGCAACAGCAACAGCACGAGCGCAGTGCGCATCGAGGTGAGGTGGCGCCAGCCCCAGCGGATCCAGCCGATCACTCCGAGTTTGGGGTTGGAGATATCGGATGCCGCGGCCACAGAATCCGCGTGATCGGACGGCCGCAACGGGTCGCCCGCGTTCGGCGAGTCCGTCGCGGCGGCAGGCGACGCCGGCGCGTCGGTCGCGGCATCCAATTCTTCGTCAGAGCGGGAGCGGGACACTGGCAAACACCCCCTGAAGTTGGGCCATCCAGACGGTCCAGACGCCCGTCACCATCAGCACGCCGAGCAGCACGAGAATCGCACCGCCGATCAGATTCACCGCGCGGATATGCTCGCGCAGGAATGCCACGGAACGAGTGGCCCAGCCGAACCCGAGCGTGAGAAGAATGAACGGGATGCCGAGCCCGAGCGAGTACGCGAGCCCGAGCAACGCGCCCCTGCCGACAGAACCGCTGTCGAACGCCATACCGAGAATGACGGCGAGCGTGGGGCCGATGCAGGGCGTCCAGCCGATGCCGAGGGCGATGCCCAGCAGTGGCGCTCCGATGAGGCCGACATTGCCGCGTACCTGCGGGCGCGCGGTGCGCTGAGCGAGCCCGAACACCCCGACGAACACCAGGCCGAGCGCGATGATCACCACGCCGAGGATGCGCGTGATGATGTCGGCGTACTCGAGCAGGAAGCGGCCGAGCGTGCCGCCCAGCATCGCGACGCTGACGAAGACCAGCGTGAATCCGGCGATGAACAGGAGCACGCCGAGCAACAGACGGCTCTTCGGCGGCGCTTCGTTGACGCTGACCGATGAGGTTCCGGATGCCGCGGCCGTGCCGTCGGCGTCGCTCTCGCGTGCACCGGCAACCGCGGGCCGCGGCGCGACGGCACCGCCGATGAAGCCGAGATACCCCGGAACGAGGGGCAGCACGCACGGCGACAGGAAAGACAACAGGCCGGCCAGCACCGCGATCGGGATTGCGACGAGCAGCGAACCGTCGGCGACGAGGTCGCCCGGGTTCACGACCCCTCCGCCGTCTCGTCGAGAGTGTCGCGCACGACGGTCTCGAGGATCGACGCGTCCTCGACCACCCCGATGATTCGTACGGCGACGCGGCCTTCATCGTCGAGGACGAGGGTGACGGGCACTGCGTTGAGCGGAGTCTGCCCGGCGAAGGCGAGCTTGATCGAGCCGTCTTCCGTGGTCAGCGCGCTCGGGTACTCGATGCCGTAGGTCTCGGCAAAGGCGAGCGACTGGTCGGCGCCGTCATAGAGGTTGACGCCCAGGAACTGCACGCCCTCGTCCGAGAACGTGTCGTACGCTTCGGCGAGCTCGGGCGCTTCGACGCGGCACGGCGCGCACGCCGCGTACCAGAAGTTGACCACCAGCGGAGCGCCCAGATAGTCGTCGCTGGTCACGGTCTCGCCGTTGTCGAGCACCGCCTCGAACTCGACCGGCTCGGTGCGCTCGTCCTCGGGAATCTCGACCACGCGGAATCCGTCGGCGGCGATGAAGCCCTTGTTGCCACCCTCGCGATACGCCTCAGCCAGGGGGTCGGCCGCGCATGCGGCGAGAGAGCCGACCATCGTGAAGACGAGCAGAGCGGATGCCACGGCCCGGCCGACAACTGAGGTGCGCTTCCCGCGCTCAATGGCGGTCATACCGCTCCTACATCCACGGCATTGCCGGTCGACGCGGGCTCGACGTACGACACTTCGGCCCACTTCTTGCCGTCCGGCATCTCGAAGCTGGTGACGCTCGACAGCGCGCAGCGGCGCTCGCGAGGATCGTGACGCGAGGGCAAACCAGCCACCGCGAGGTGCGTGATCCAAATCGGCAGCTGGTGCGACACGATGACGACGTCACCCGAGTCGACGGAATTCCACGCCGTCGTCATGGCCTTGTTCATGCGCGCCACGACCTGCGCGTACGGCTCACCCCAACTGGGGAGGGCCGGCTTGCGCAGGTGGCGCCAGTTCCACGGATTGAGCAGCGAGCGCACCATGCGTCGCCCCTCGAAGACGTTCGTGGGCTCGATGACGTCTTCATCGACGCGCGGGTCAAGACCGAACAGTTCAGTGAATGGCTCGGCGGATTCACGCGTGCGCTGCAACGGTGAGCACACCAGCGCCGTGACCGGCCGATCGAGGGTCTGGATGTATTCGGCGGCGCTGCGCGCCATCTGGCGGCCGTCGTCGCTCAAGCGGAATCCGGGCAGACGCCCGTAGAGCACGCGGCGAGGGTTGTAGACCTCCCCATGGCGCACGAGGTGGAGTCGTTCGGCGGGCACCCGCCCAGTCTACGTGGCGCTCAACTGTGGGCTGGCTGAGCGCCGACAGGCTCCCCCAACGCGCGACGGGCGATGAGCACGCGCTCGACCACCAGCATGACCACGACGACCGCCGCACCGAGGACGGCGCACAGAATCGGGCCAAGAATCGGATCGTACGGAGCCACCGGCTCGCCCACGCCGTGCGCGTCTCCGGTCGGGACTGCTTGCCACGGCCACAGCGCGCGTAGCGAACCGAGCATGAGCCCGGCCATCGCCAGAAGGGTGTAGCGACGGTGATGAGCGAGCAGCCACTTCATCAGCCGCACAATCGTCGCGAGCCCGACGAGCGCACCCAGCGCGAAAACGCCGAGGTAGCCAAGATCGCGTTCGTCAACCGCCACAAGGGTCGGCGAGTACAGCCCGATGGCCAGCAGGAAGAACGAGCCCGACACACCGGGGACGACCAGTGCGCACACCGCAATCGCCGCGGCGAAGAACACGACCCAGAGCGAGGGTTCGGCATCCGTCGCGCTGCCCGACAGCGCCGTAAGCACGAACGCAAGGGCGGCGAACGCCACGAACACGGCGACACCCGCGATGTGCGCACCGATTGTGCGACGAGCGCGGGGAATCAGCAGGATCGGCACGAACACGCTCGCGGCGACCAGCCCGAAGAATAGCCCGCGAGCGAGCTCAGGATTGCCAGACACAAGTGCCTCGATGGGGCCGGCCAGAGTGAGAACCATGGCCGCCATCCCGACCAGGACGGGGACGACCAGCATCCACTCCACCGCGCGCATCTCTTTTGCGAACCCGGCCCGCCGCTCGGGCCCGCGCACGAGCGCGGTGACCGCGGACAGCACGTGAGCGACGGCGGAGATGAGTCGCTCGTACACACCGGTGATCAGCGCGACCGTGCCGCCCGAGATCCCGGGCAGAAGTTCGGCGAGGCCGATGAGGGCTCCGCGCAGGGCGTCGAAGAGCGCAGAGCCGAGCGTGCGGGCAGGAGAGGTCGCGCGCGCAGGCGGCGTCACCGGGGGCGTCGTCATCCGTCGAACATACGACACCGACCTGCCCGCCGCCGGAGAATTCACCGAACGCGCAACGAACAAGCTCTGACGGAGGGGGGACACAGCCACCGCACGTAGACTAAGTGCCCGTGAGTGAACGCGTTCTCGTAAAGCAGCTTCAGGACCGCGCCGACGGCCCGGTGTCCGTCTCGGGATGGGTGGAAACCGTCCGCGATCAGAAGAAGGTGCAGTTCGTCATCCTTCGTGATGAGTCCGGCGCCGTTCAGCTGGTCAATCCCGCGACGCGTGAGGTGGGAGAGGATGCCACGCCCGAAGCATCCGCTGCTCTGGCCCTCACCGAGACGATCTCGGAACTTGCGACCGGCACCTTCTTGACCGTGACCGGCGAGCTCAAGCACGACGAGCGCGTGAAACTCGGCGGCGTCGAGGTGAAGATCGCCGGGCTCGAGATCGCTGCGGCGGCCCTGCCCGAGACGCCGATCGCGGCCGACAGCGGGCTCGACAAGCGCATGGACTGGCGATTCCTCGACCTTCGCCAGCGTCGTAACAACCTCATCTTCCGCGTGCAGACGACCCTCGAGCACGCGATGCGCACGTACTGGATCGAGCGCGACTACATCGAGGTGCACTCCCCCAAGCTCATGGCGTCGGCGTCCGAGTCGAACGCTGAGCTGTTCGAAGTGCCGTACTTCGAAGACAAGACGGCCTACCTCGCGCAGAGCCCGCAGTTCTTCAAGCAGATGGCTCAGGTGGCCGGCTTCGGCAAGATCTTCGAAATCGGCGACGTGTACCGCGCCGACCCCTCGTTCACATCGCGGCACGCGACCGAGTTCACCTCGATCGACGCGGAGATCAGCTGGATCGACTCGCACGAAGACGTTGCGGTGATTCAGGAAGAGCTGCTCGCCTACGCGATCGGAGCGGTCGCCGACAAGCACGGCGACGAGATCAAGGAACTGTTCGACATCGACGTCGTCGTACCGGCAGTGCCGTTCCCGCGCATTCCGTTGGCCGAGGCGCGCGAGATCGTGAAGGCCCGCGGCTACGACATCCCCCGCACCGACGGCGACCTCGACCCCGAGGGCGAGCGTCAGATCTCGGCGCATGTGCAGGAGACCTACGGACACCAGTTCGTATACATCACCGACTATCACCCGGAAATCCGCGCGTTCTACCACATGCGCGATGAGGAGACCGGGCTGACGAAGTCGTACGACCTGCTGTTCAAGGGCGTCGAGATCACCACCGGCGCGCAGCGCGAACACCGCGTCGACGTGCTCGAGAAGCAGGCGCGCGAGAAGGGTCTCGACCCCGAGCACCTCGCGTTCTACTTCGACTTCTTCCGGTACGGCGCACCGCCCCACGGCGGGTTCGGCATGGGACTTGCTCGCGTGCTGATGCTGTTGCTCGGGCAGGACTCGATCCGCGAGGTGACCTACCTCTTCCGCGGACCGACGCGTCTGGCACCCTGACATGACGCTGCTCGACATCGACGGTACGCAGAACTTCCGCGACACCGGCGGTATTGCTCTTGCGGGCGGTGGTGTCAGCCGATCGGGAGTGTTCTATCGGTCCGAGGGGCTCAACGCGCTCACGGACGAGGGTGTCGAACAACTCGCCACGACGCCCATCGGCGTCATCATCGATCTGCGCACCGATGCAGAGCGCGGGATGGCGCCCGATCGTCTACCGGCCACGCGACCGTTCGACGTTGTCGAACTGCCACTCCTCGAGGGTGCGGCCACGGGCATGGCCAAGGGCGTGATGGGCGGTGCCGACCCCGAGGCAGCGAAGTCAGCAATCGCCGCGGCGATGGCGACAATTCCGGCGCTGAGCGAGCTGTACGTGTCGATGCTGCAGTCAAGTGCACGCGCGTTCGCCGTGGTCGCGCGTCGCGTGGCGGCATCCCACGACGACGAACCCACCGCCGTCGTCGTCCACTGCACCGCCGGCAAAGACCGCACGGGCGTCGCGATCGCCCTGGTCCTCGATGCCATCGGTGCTGACCGCGATGCCGTGGTCGCCGACTACGCGTCGTCCGCCGGGTACCTTGCCGGCCCCTGGGCCGACCGCATGCGCGCGATGGTCACCGGCATGGGCGTACCGCTCACCGAACAGATCGACGAACTGCTGACGCAGACTCCGGCAAGTGCGATCGAGACGGCTCTGGCGTGGGTCGACGCGCAGGGCGGGTCGACCGCGTATCTGCGCTCGGGCGGACTCACCGACGATGAACTTGCCTCGCTGCGTCGTCGACTGACTGTCTGAAAACCGCCGTTAGGACAGAGCGGCGCGGAGTCGATCGGGCGACACTCGCCAGTGTGCGTGGAACTGCCCGTCGATGAGCACGACGGGGATCTTCTCCCACCACTGCGCGTAGAGCGCCGGGTCATCGGCGATCGACAACTCCTGCACGTCGATATCGTCTCTCGGCAGGTCGGCGAGGACCGCGTCGATCACCTCGCCCGCCACGTCGCACAGGTGGCAGTCGGGCTTGCCGATCACCGTGATGGTGGTCACGCGCGTCAGCTTTCCACCGGGTAGCCGGCAGCGATCCAGCCGTAGGTACCGCCGTCGACGTTGGTGGCGTCGTACCCGCGCGCGGTGAGCGCCTGCACGACCTGACCCGAGCGGCCACCGACCGCGCAGATCACATCGAACGCACCATCGGGCAGTTCATCCAACCGGCCGCCGAGAGTCGACATGGGGATGTTGATGGCGCCTGGCACGCGCCCGCCCGCAAACTCGTCGACTTCGCGCACGTCGATCAGTGGCGTGTCCACGCGCTCGCGCAACTGCTGCACGGTAATCGAGGGCAGAGAGTGTGAATGCATACGACCTCCGACGGCACCAACACGAAGCGCCCATCCGAAGATAGGCGCTTGGTGTCTTGCCGCTGCTACTTCTTGTTGCGGCGCTGGTGGCGAGTCTTGCGAAGCAACTTGCGGTGCTTCTTCTTCGCCATGCGCTTGCGGCGCTTCTTAATGACTGAACCCACGGAAAACCTCACAATGTCGGGGTCTGGACGCGTTTTCTCGCGTCCGGGAACGGGCAAATCTGACTAATGCCTCTCGACAGTCTAGCCGACGTCGGCGATAGGACGTTGCAAAGCCTCGGTCACGGCCGTCTCAGGCACGCGATAGCTCCGTCCGAAGCGCACCGCTGGCAGGTCGCCAGCGTGCACGAGCCGGTACACCGTCATCTTCGAGACACGCATGATCTCGGCGACCTCGGCCACCGTCAGAAACCTGACATCAGGCAACTGCGACATGCGTGTTCCTTCCCCAGTGTGCGTGTCCACACTCTAGAGGGCTGAACGCACGCGTGTAAACCCGTGTGGCGCGTGAGAATCGTGTGATCAGCGGCCGGGGAGCTTCTTCAGGGCGCTTTCGAGCGCATGCTTTGCGGATGCCGCGGCCCGGCCGACGACCTCGGCAGCGTGCGCCGCCGAGTCCGGCAACGTCGAGACGCCGTCCCAGCCTGTCTCATCATCCCCGAGAAACGGCACCAGCCAGTCGTCGACTTCGTCGAGCGGCTCGGGCGACAGGCTGTAGTAGCGGTGCTGACCGTCTTCGCGTACGGAGACCAGATGTGCTTCACGCAACACCTTGAGATGCTTCGACACCGTGGGCTGGCTGACGCCCAACTCGGTCACGATGTGAGAGACGCTCGTGCCCCGCTCACCGTCGGCGACTCGATCAAGAAGTAGCCTCAGGATGTCGCGACGAGTACCGTCTGCAATCACGTCGAAGATGTCCGGCATGACTTCAGAGTAGTAGGGCGCCGGGCCGAGTACCATGACTGAGGTTCACGAAACGAAGGGGGCAGGGCATGGCGGCTGGCCGCAACGCGTCATTCGCGGGTGGCTTCACTGCCTCACTCAAGTCGGGCTTCGACCGGGTGCGCTCCCTCACGACCTCTTCGCCCGCGCGGTTCGCGGTGGGCGTCTTCGTGTTCTTGATCCTGGTCTTTACCGCGCTGCTATCGTTGCCGATCGCGGCGACGGGCGGCCGGCGCATCGCCCTGGCTGATGCCCTGTTCACTGCGGTCTCGACGATCTGCGTCACCGGGCTCACAACCGTCGAGATCGCGACGACGTTCTCCGCGTTCGGCAAGGTTGTCATCTTCATCGGCGTGAACATCGGCGGCATGGGCGTGTTGACGCTCGCGTCGATCCTGGGCCTCGTCATCTCGAAGCGCCTGGGCCTGCGCGCGAAGCTGATTGCCGCGGGCGATTCGAACCCGTTGCGCGCGCATGGCGGTCCCGTCAACGAGGGCCAGACCATCCGACTCGGCGAGGTCGGCCTTCTGCTGCGCACCGTCGCGCTGTCGACCCTCCTCATCGAGGGCCTGGTGGCGGTGGCCCTCTACCCCACGCTCGTGATGGCGGGAATCAGCCCGCTCGACGCGCTGTGGGAGGCGCCGTTCTATGCGGCAATGGCGTTCACCAACACCGGATTCACGCCCAACCCGGGCGGCCTCGAACCGTTCGCCGACGATTACGTACTGATGACGATCCTGATGATCGCCGTGTTCCTCGGCAGCATCGGATTCCCGGTGATCTACGCGCTGTGGCGCCACCTGTGGCACGTGCGCCGCTGGCCGCTGCACACGAAGCTCACCATCATCACGACCGTCCTGCTGTTCTTCGCCGGCGCGATCGCGTTCCTCGGTCTGGAATACAACAACCCCGCCACCTTCGGCTCCATGGATGCGTGGGACACCACGTTCCAGTCCTTCTTCCTCTCGGCGATGACCCGCTCGGGCGGCTTCGCCGTCGTCGACGTCGGCGAACTCTACGGGTCATCACTCGTCGTCGGCTCGATGCTCATGTTCGTCGGCGGCGGCTCGGCATCAACGGCCGGTGGCATCAAGGTCACGACACTCGCGGTGTTGGCTCTGGCTGTGTGGTCGGAGGCGAAGGGTCGCACCTCGGTCGAAGCCTTCGGCCGCCGCATCCCCAGCGACGTGCAGCGCGTGGCATTGTCGGTCGTCGCGTGGGGCGCGACCATCGTCGCGGTCTCGACGATCGTGATCGCCCAGATCAGCAAAGAGCCCATCGCCGACGTGCTCTTCGACGTCATCTCAGGTTTCGCCACCGTGGGATTGTCGACAGGACTGACCGCCGAGCTCTCAGATCCTGCGGTCTACGTGATGGCCCTGACGATCTTCATGGGCCGCATTGGTACAGTGACACTCGCCGCGGCGGTGGCCGCGACATCCCGATCGCAGCTGTTCTCGCTGCCCGTTGAAAGGCCGATCGTTGGTTGAGCGCATCCGGAGCGACGCTCCCGTCCTGGTGATCGGTCTCGGGCGATTCGGCGCCGCGTGTGCCGGCGAGCTCGATCGACTCGACCGTGAAGTGCTCGCGATCGACGAGAACCTCGACCTCGTGCAGAAGTGGTCCGAGCGGGTCACGCACACCGTCCAGGCCGACGCACGCAACATCGACGCACTCAAGCAGATCGGGGCGCAGGAGTTTCAGGTCGCCGTCGTCGCCGTCGGATCATCGATCGAGGCATCCGTCCTCATCACCGCGAACCTCGTCGACCTGAAGGTGCCCCAGATCTGGGCGAAGGCGGTCTCGCAATCGCACGGAAAGATCCTCGCCCGTGTCGGCGCGAACCACGTGATCTACCCCGAGCGTGAGGCCGGCGAGCGCGTCGCCCACCTCGTGAGCGGCCGCATGCTCGACTTCATCCGGTTCGACGACGACTTCGTACTCGCCAAGATGTATCCGCCGAAGTTCATCCGTGGCGTCGGGCTCAACGAGTCGGGTGTGCGCACGAAGTACAACGTCACGGTTGTCGGCGTGAAGAGCCCCGGTCGCCCCTTCCGCTACGCGGAGGCGAACACGGTCGTGACCAACCACGACCTCATCATCGTGTCGGGGACCAATTCCGACATCGAACGGTTCGCCGCGCTCGATCGCTGAGCAGGCCCCGGCCGCTGAGCGGGCCCTCGAGCGTCGCTCAGGCGCCGGCCGCGAGTTCCTTCGCACGGGCAAGCGCAGCATCCGTCGCCCGCGTGAACGTGTCGGCCAGATGCGCGTCCTGCAGGACGGCAATGGCGCGCTCGGTGGTGCCCTTCGGGCTCGTGACGCGACGCCGCAGCTCCGCAGGATCGTCGGGGGATGCCGCGAGCAGCGCCGTAGCCCCGATAAACGTCTGCTCGACCATGAGTCGCGCCTGGTTCTCGGTGAATCCCTTGTCGATGGCCGCTTTCGTCAACTCTTCGATGAGGAGGTAAACATACGCGGGACCGGAGCCCGAGATCGTCGACAGCGCATCGATCTGCTCCTCAGGAATCTCAAGCACCTCGCCGCACGTCGAGAACAGTTCGTGGATCGTGCGCATGTGTTCGGCGGTCGCGCGTGTGCCGGCCGAGATACCGGTTACCGCTTTGCCTACGATCGCCGGTGTGTTCGGCATCGAGCGCACCACCACGGCGTCAGGGCCGAGCAGCGACTCGAACGTGGCGATGGTGACGCCCGCCGCAAGGCTCACCACAATCGTCCCCGGCGCCAGTTCTGGAGCGATCTCGCGAAGCAAGTCGGGCACCATCGCGGGCTTCACGCCCACAAGGACGATGCCCGCTCGGCGCGCGGCCACGCGGTTGCCGTCCGCGGACACTTCGAGCGCGATGCTGTCGACCCCGTCGAGCGTGCGAAGAGGCGCGGCCTTCTGCGACGACCGATTGGTGACCGTGACACCGTTCGCCGCTCTCCCCGAGGCCACGAGGCCGCTGAGGATGGCGCCCCCCATCGATCCGGCTCCGAGGATCGCGACGTGGGGCAGCGAGTTGTCGGTCATGTCGCCCATCCTACGAGCGGGCGGCCTCTGCGTCGTCGCGCCGCAACTCCGGAGAATCGCACGTGATCGGCTTCACGCGCGCCCCGCATCCCCGCCGAGTCCGCGAATCTCAGGAGTTGCGCACGGCGGCTTGCACCTGCGTCCGTAGACTCGTCGCATGAGTGCATCCGGCGGCGGCAAGGCGATCCTCGCAGCGTTCCTGGCGAACATGGGGATCGCGCTGGCAAAGTTCATCGCGTACTTTGTCTCGGGATCGGCATCGATGCTCGCCGAGGCTATTCACTCGGTGGCCGATTCGGGGAACCAGCTGCTTCTGATGCTGGGCGGTCGCAAGGCACGCCGGCACGCTGATGCATCGCACCCGTTCGGCTATGGCCGCGAGCGCTACGTCTACGCGTTCGTCGTCTCGATCATCCTGTTCTCAGTCGGTGGCCTGTTCTCGATCTACGAAGGCGTCGAGAAGATCCGTGATCCCCACGAGCTCACCAACGCGTGGCTGCCGATCACGGTTCTGCTTATCGCCATCGTGCTCGAGTCGTTCTCCTTGCGCACCGCCGTGAAGGAGAGCAATCGTGTGCGGGAGAAGGGGCAATCCTGGATCTCATTCGTGCGTCGAGCGAAAGCGCCCGAGCTTCCGGTTGTGCTGCTCGAAGACGTCGCCGCCCTCACCGGCCTGGCCTTCGCGCTGCTCGGCGTGAGTCTGACGGTGATCACGGGCGACTCGGTCTTCGACGCCATCGGCACGCTCATGATCGGTGCGCTGCTGATCATCGTGGCGATCATCCTCGGCGTCGAGACGAAGAGCCTGCTGGTCGGCGAAGGTGCGACACCCGCTGACCACGACCGCATCGTGAGCGCGATCGTCGATGGCCCTGAGGTACACAAGCTCATCCACATCAAGACCCTCTACCTCGGCCCCGACGAGCTGATGGTCGCCACAAAGCTCGCGTTCGCCGCAGACAAGAACTTGGCCGACGTCGCTTACGACATCAACACGATCGAGAAGCGCATCCGCGAGGCTGTGCCGACTGCGCGCGTGATCTACATCGAGCCTGACGTGTACCGTCCGAGCCTGGACCCCGCTCCTCCCACCGAGGAGTTCTTCATCCGGTCCGTCGACTGAACAGGAAATACTTCGTGGAGTACTGCCTTTTCACCGAGCCCCAACAGGGTGCCTCCTACGCAGACCAGCTTGCGTTCGCGCAGGCTGGCGAACGCCTAGGCTTCACCGGTTTCTTCCGGTCAGACCACTACCTGCGCATGGGGCCGGGCAATCCCCTACCCGGGCCGACAGACGCCTGGACGACCCTGGCGGGAATCGCACGCGAGACATCCACGATCCGCCTGGGCACCCTCGTCTCGTCGGTGACGTACCGCGTTCCCGGGATCCTGGCGATTCAGATCGCGCAGATCGACGACATGTCGGACGGTCGCGTCGAGCTCGGCCTGGGCACGGGCTGGTTCGAGGCCGAGCATGCCGCATACGGCATCCCGTTCCCTGCCAAGCGATTCGACCTGCTCGAAGAGCAACTCGAGATCGTGACCGGCCTGTGGGCGACGCCGCCCGGCGACACCTACGCGTTCGCCGGACAGCACTACCAGCTGACCGATTCGCCTGCGCTCCCGCACCCCGTACAGGACCGTGTGCCGGTGATCGTCGGCGGCGGCGGACCGAAGCGCACACCGAATCTGGCGGCGCGCTTCGCCACCGAATACAACATCGGTTTCGTCTCTGAGGCTGTCGTGGCAGAGAAGTTCAAGGTGGTGCGCGCGGCGTGCGAAAGCGTCGGGCGTGATCCGCAGACCCTCAAGATGTCGGTGGCGCTTCCCACGCTTGCTGCGGCATCCGATTTCGAACTCTCGGAGCGGGCTGCCCGGATCGGAACGACCCCCGCAGAGTTCCGCAATGACGCGAACATCATCGGCGGCGCCTCAGAGATCATCGACAAGGTCACTCGCCTGGTCGAGCTGGGGGCCGAGCGCGTGTACTTCCAGCTGATGGATCTGCAAGACGTCGACCAGGTGGAGTTCCTCGGCGCCGAGGTGCTGCCCCACCTTCCCCGCTGATCACACCCCTGAGGGGGTGATTCGGCAGGACGGCAGGCCGCACCGAGGTACACGCGGCCGGCGGCCCGGTGCACCCGCGGAGGGCTGAAACCACGGCACCAGGGGGCGGACCCCCGTGAGCGTCGTGGGAGAGCCCCCGCCGTCAGCGTTTGGTATCGAAGAAGTTCCGCAAGAGCGCGGCGGCATCGTGCTCGAACAACCCGCCGACGACTTCGGCGCGGTACGGGAGTCGTCGATCTCGCACGACGTCGTAGGCCGAGCCGACCGCGCCCGCCTTCTCGTCCCACGCGCCGAACACCACGCGGGACACGCGCGCCTGCAACAGTGCCCCGGCGCACATGAGGCACGGTTCGAGGGTCACCACCAGGGTGCAGCCCTCGAGGTTCCATGAGCCTCGTGCAACGGCCGCGTGGCGCATCGCGACGACCTCGGCGTGCGCGGTGGGGTCGTGCGTGGCCTCGCGCAGGTTGCGCCCTTCGGCGACCACGGTGCCCGTGGCATCCACCACCAAAGCTCCGACAGGGACGTCGCCGGACTCCCCCGCTTCGGACGCGAGGGCGAGCGCGCGCCGCATCGCTGAGACGTCAGCCGGATCGAAGTTCACACGACGAGACTACGACGCGACTACCCTGGGCGTATGCGCCTCCACGTTGCGGATCACCCGCTCATCACCCACAAGCTCACCGTGCTCCGTGACGAGAGCACGCCGTCACCGGTCTTCCGTCAGCTCACCGAGGAGCTGGTCACACTGCTGGCTTACGAAGCCACCCGCAGTGTGCGTGTCTCGCCACACGAGATCCAGACGCCGGTCACCACGACCGTGGGCGTGAAGATCAGCGAACCGCGCCCCCTCGTGGTGCCGATTCTTCGTGCCGGTCTCGGCATGCTCGAGGGCATGGTGAAGCTGATTCCGACGGCCGAGGTCGGCTTTCTGGGAATGGTGCGAAACGAAGAGACACTCGAGCCGTCAACGTATGCGGAGCGCCTTCCTGACGATCTGAGCGACCGCCAGTGCTTCGTGCTGGATCCGATGCTCGCAACGGGAGGTTCGCTGGGCGCGGCGATCGACTTCTTGTTCGACCGTGGGGCGCAGGACGTCACGGCTATCTGCCTGCTGGGCGCTCCCGAGGGTGTCGCCGCGATCGAGAAGCAGATCGCGGGCCGCGACGTGACGCTGGTCCTCGGCGCGATGGACGAACGCCTCAACGAGAAGGGCTACATCGTGCCCGGTCTCGGCGACGCCGGCGACCGACTGTACGGAACCGTCTAACAGTTACTCAGTCCCCGACGATCGGGTCTCCGGGTGACCGCCGACCCGTCTCGCGTTCCCAGAACTCGAGCTGCTGGGTGAGCGCTTTGGCGAGTTCGAACACCTGCTCGGGGGGAATGCGAATGCGACTGACGACCCGCGCCGGCACGGTGGTGCGTCGGGCGCCTGTCTCGGGGTCAACGCTTTCCTGAGGCGGCCGCGCCAGGGTCAAGAAGTCCATGACGAACACGGTGGGCGTGTGCCAGACGTTGGCAAAGTCGGCGTACGAGCCCGCGATCTGTTCGGTGGGCAAGTCGATGTCGAATTGACGCGCGGCGTCGTCTGCCATCTCTGGTCTCCTCAGAAGTCTCGTGTCGGTGGTGACGGTTTCGGCGCGTGATCCCAGCGGCGCGTGGCGCGAGTCTACGCCGCCCTCAGATACGACCGACGAGTCTCGCGAACCCGCTGAGTCGCGCCATGCCTTCGGCGGTGTACGGGAGGTCATCGAGCAGCGCCGGCGAATACACGACGTACGCGGTGTGCTCGGCGCGCGAGATCGCCACGTTCAGGCGGTTGCGCAGCAGCAGGAAGTCAAGGCCGCGCGGCGCATCGCGCCCCGAAGACGCCGCGAGCGACAGAATCGCGACCGCCGCCTCTTGGCCTTGGAACTTGTCGACGGTGCCGACGCGCACGTCGCCGAAGCCTTCGGCCCGTAGCGCGTCTTCGACGATCACCTGCTGTGCGTTGTAGGGCGTCACGACGATCACGTCGCGTGCCGTCAGTGCACGCGGAGGGCACACCGTCACCTCGTCTGCCGCCGACACATCGACATCTGTCCATGCACGGCCGACGACGTCGCGCACGAGGGAGACCACGGCGGCGGCTTCTTCGGGCGATGACGTCGTGTTGCCGCGGTGGCGTACCGGAACAGGCACGAGCCCCGCAGGCACCCCGTCGATTGCACGGTGAGAGGTCGAGGAGTGCGCGGCGAGCTGGCCGCGATAGGACAACTGAGAGATCGGCGCGGCCACTGCCGGGTGCATGCGCCGGGTGCGCGCAAGAAAGTAGCCGTACTCCGGCGGGATGACGTCGGCCCCGTCCATCACCCAGCCCAGCGCGGACGTGTCGACGGGCTCGGGGTGGGTGCCCTGACTGACCTGGGGCAACTGCTGCGGATCGCCGAGGAGCAGCATCCGGGAGGCCGCCAGCGACACAGCGATAGTCGAGGCGAGCGAGAACTGCCCGGCTTCGTCGATGACGAGCAGGTCGAGGCTGCCGCGCGGGACGCGCGTGGTGTGGGCGAAGTCCCATGCCGTGCCCCCGAGGACGTACCCCGATTCGGCGTGCTCGGCGGTGAACTGATGCACGGCGTTCTTCCGCAGGACCGTGAAGGCGAGGCCTTCGGCATGCGGATCTTTCGGCGCCTTACCGACCTGGGAAGCATCAAGACCCGCGTCAATGATGCGACCGAGCATGTGCTCGACGACCGCATGCGACTGCGCGACGACGCCGACTTTGAAGCCGTGCTCGCGCACCAGCCGCGCGATGACGTGCGAGCCGACGTAGGTCTTCCCGGTACCGGGCGGGCCCTGCACAGCGAGATAGCTGCGATCCAGGTCGCGGATCGCGCGCATGATCGCCTCGACGTCGTCGCCCTGAGAAGCAGGGAGCGCCCCGGCGTGCATACGGGGTGCTCGGCGAGCGAGAAGATCGCTCGCGGGGTCTGCCGGCAAATCGGGAGCGGCATCGATCACGGCGTCGGCCCACGCGTCGATCGCCACCTGCTGATTGAGTGCGCGAGGTGGCGCCGCGGGCGTCAATGCCACGGGGAGCACGTCCCACGTCTGGCCGTCGACGGCGCTCTCCTCGACGATCGCGCCGTCGTCGAGAGCCTCGATCACGGTCAGCCGATGATCCGCGTGGATCCAACGCGACGATGCCGTGAACGGGAACGGTGCCGGAAGCTCGTAGAGGCCGAACGGATTCCCTCCTTCGCTCAGCCGCGTCCCGGGTGCGAGATCACCTCGGAGTTCGATGACGCGACGTTCGGTACGCGCACCCTCGGGTCGGTGCCAGTCCTCGAGAACCCGCGATCGGCCGGCGTCGACCACGACGACATCGCGCGTTTCTTCCCACATCGACACCGGCTCGCGCAAGCGCAGGTAGTGCAGGGCCCAGAAGCTCTTCGCCTCGCGCGGATAGTAGTCGATGGCGGCCGCCGCGAGCCGCAGAGACTGGGCTTCACGCGATTCGCGATCGTGTTCACGGGAGAGCGCGTCGAGGCTGACCGATCGCGTGGACGGCGTGTAGGACGTCTCGGCGGGTTCATCGTTGCGGGCCGGCGTCAGATTGCTCTCGCGGGCGCGATCGACCAGCCAGTTGCGCAGACGCCGGGTCGACACGCAGTCGTAGCGGTTGTAGTCGGCCAAATCGTCGAGGATTGCTCGGGCACCGCCCACATCGCCGTCGTCCTGCAGTGCGCGCGCCTCGACATAGCGCACGATCGAGTCATCGCCTTTTTGCACGTCACTGGTGCGCACTTCTTCGCCCATGTAGAGCGGTTCGAGCTTCTTTATCGAGTACGAGCGGGAGCCCACGCGCAGCGCACGACGCACGATCGGATACAGATCGACGAAGATGCCGTCGGCGAGCAGACGGTCGACATCGGCTTCGCGCACGCCGTATCGCGCCGCCATGGCGAGCAGGTGGGTGGGCTCGTACGGCGCGTAGTGGTAGATATGCATGTCGGGGTGGGCCGCGCGACGCACCGCGACCATGTCGAGAAAGTCCTCGAGCGCTCGCTTCTCGTCGGCGAATGAGTGCGCCCACAGCGCCGAGTACTGATCGGCATCGTCGGTCCAGCCGAACAGATAATCGATGCCCCACAGCGTCGGGTCGCCCGCATCGCGTGGCGGCTCTGAGTACAGCGGGTCGCCTTCGAAATCGAAGTACAGGTCGCCGCGACTGGGCCGCGGTAGCGACGCCAGCGCCGTCGGTGCCACGACCTCGTACGTCGGTACGGGCGGGGTCGCCTCCCCCGCGCCAGCGCCGCCGTCGTCGCCAGGTGCCGCCGCAGGCTCGACACCACCGGCCGGGCTCTGAAGTTGCAGCCGCGCTTGCGTGCGCAGCATCCCGAACGTGTCAGCGCTCATTGCCTTCGGCGGCGAGGGCGCGGTCGCGAGATCATCGATCGTCGTGATTCCCGCTGCGCGGAGCCGCGCACGCTGGACGGGTCGCATTCCCGCGACGAGTAGGAGGTCTCGGGATGCCACGACCTCGGCGTCGCAGGTCGCGCAGCGTCCACAGGCGAAGACATCGAGCTCACCGCGAGGATCACCCCACGCGAGCGGCGCACCCGCCACACCGTCGTCGAGCGCGCGGTCGGCGACGAGCGCCGCCAACCGGTCGCGCCGCAACACGAACACCGGGAAGATGTCGTCGAGGTCGTGTTCGCTCACGCTCCCATCGCCGAGCAACAACTGCACACGGGGCGACCGCGGAACGTTCAGCCGATCAAGCTGGTCAACGTATGCCGCGAGCTGCATTAAGGCGGTCACACGGGCGTGCCGCGCCAGCTTGGTGTCTTGCACGAGCCAGCGACCGGCGTCATCGCGCACGAGAAAGTCCGCGAACCCCACGAAGTCGGGGGTGGAGAACGCCGCTTGATAGATGACCTTGGCATCCGACGAGAGAGCGCGATTGGTCAGGTCGACCGCTTCGGCAAGGGCAACGGCATCCGACGATCGCACTTCGGGAATCTCGACGACGCCGTCACCGAATCGCCGCACGTAGTCGTCGAGCACGCGACGCTCGTGCACCGTTCCCAGCCGACCGGCCCGCTCGAGTGTGAGGTCCTCGGGTTCTTCGACAGCATCGACGCGACCCAGACGCGCGTCGATCGCGCGCACCCAGGCGAACTCGCACTCAGCGGCGGCCTTGAGATCACTGGCACTCCAAATGATCCGTCGTTCGTCCTCGATGTAGCGCATGTCTCCCCTTCCCCGATGACCCTAGCCGGGGGCGCCGACATCGCAGGCGCGTGCGGTGCGCGGCATGCACCTGCCAGACTGGACGCGTGAGCACAGCCCTCCCGTTCGCCAGCGCCTACCGGCACGGCTTCGCGCGCGTCGCGGCCTGCACGATTCCGGTAGCCGTCGCCGACCCGGCAGCGAACGCCGATGCCATCCTTGACGCCGCCCGCGAATGCCACGACGACGCGGTCGCCATTGCGGTGTTCCCCGAACTGTGCCTCACCGGTTACGCGATCGACGATCTCGTGATGCAAGACGCCCTCCTCGACGCAGTGGTCACGCAGATCGAGCGCCTGGTCGAAGCATCCGCAGATCTTCTGCCCGTACTCGTGGTGGGCGCGCCCCTGCGTCACCGCAACCGTCTCTACAACTGCGCGGTCGTGATTCACCGCGGCGCCATCTTGGGTGTTGCGCCGAAGTCGTATCTGCCCACGTATCGCGAATTCTATGAGCGGCGTTGGTACGCGCCGGGCGAAGAGTGGTCAGGTGAGGCGATTCGCATCGGCGAGCACGAGTGCGTGATCGGCACGAATCTGCTGTTCGATGTGCGCGATGTTGCCGGACTCACTTTTCACGCCGAAGTGTGCGAAGACATGTGGGTGCCGGTGCCGCCGTCGTCGAAGGCCGCTCTCGCCGGTGCCACCGTTCTCCTCAACCTCAGCGGCAGTCCGATTACGATCGCGCGCGCCGACGACCGCACCACGCTCGTGAAGTCGCAGTCGCTTCGGTGCCTGGCTGCCTACGCATATGCGGCGGCCGGCGCGGGCGAATCCACAAACGACGTCTCGTGGGACGGCCAGACCATGATCTACGAGGCCGGGGCCCTGCTGGCCGAGACCGAGCGATTCCCTGACGGCCCGCGCCGCGCGGTCGCCGATATCGACCTCGACCGGATCCGCCAAGACCGAATCCGCCAGGGAACCTTCGACGACAACCGTTCTGCCCTCCCGCAGAACGACTTCCTCACGATCGAGACGTTCCTCGAGCCGCCAGCGACCGATATCGGCCTTCGCCGCCCGACCGACCGCTTCCCGTTCGTGCCCGATGACCCCACGCGACTGGAGCAGGACTGCTACGAGGCGTTCAACATCCAGGTGTCAGGGCTCGTGCAGCGGTTGCAAGCGATCGGCGGGCCACGGCCCGTGATCGGCGTCAGCGGCGGGCTCGATTCCACGCACGCGCTCCTCGTGATCGCCCGCGCGATGGACCGGCTCGACCGGCCGCGCAGCGACATCCTCGCCTACACGATGCCGGGCTTCGCGACCAGCGAGCACACGCGCTCGAATGCCGTCGCGTTGGCCGAGGCCATCGGAGCGAGCATCGAAACGATCGACATCCGACCGGCCGCGACCGAGATCCTCACCGGAATCGGGCACGCGTTCGCCGACGGCGAGCCCGTCTACGATGTCACCTTCGAGAACGTGCAGGCCGGCATCCGTACCGACTTCCTGTTCCGCCTCGCCAACCAGCACGGTGGCATCGTGGTCGGTACATCGGATATGTCTGAGCTCGCCCTGGGCTGGGCGACGTACGGCGTCGGCGACCACATGAGCCACTACGCGGTCAACACCGGCGTGCCGAAGACGCTGATTCAGCACGTCATGCGCTGGGTGATCGCCCACGAGGGTGACGGCTCGACCGATCTCTCCCCCGAGGCGAAGGTCGTGCTGCAATCGGTGCTCGACACCGAGATTTCGCCCGAGCTGGTGCCCGCCGATCAAGACGGCAACATCCAGTCCACTCAAGACCGCATCGGCCCGTATGCGCTCCACGACTTCACGCTCGCGTGCATCCTGCGCCACGGCTTCCGCCCGACCAAGATCGCCTTCCTCGCGCAGCACGCGTGGAGTGATGCGGATGCCGGGGCTTGGCCGCCCGGCTACCCCGCCGACGACCGGGTGGCATACGACCTCGAAGAGATCGTCCGCTGGCTACGCGTGTTCTTGCAGCGCTACTTCGGTTTCGCGCAGTTCAAGCGCTCGGCGATTCCGAACGGGCCGAAGGTGTCGCCGATTGGGTCCCTGTCACCGCGCGGGGACTGGCGGGCGCCATCGGATGGCAATGCTCGCGCGTGGCTGGCCGAGCTCGACGCGGCATTCCCGCCCGACGCGGCGTAGCCGTTGGTGGACTACTCGACCAGTTCGGTGTGCGCGAGGGTGATGATCCATCCGTCGCGCGAGAGGTCGACGATCTTGTAGACGACGTGACGATCAGGGATCCATCCCTTGGCCTGCGCAGGGCCGAGGCGAACGTGGTCCGCAGCGATTCGAGAACCGCGGCCATCCGCGTCGCGCACCGCCTGCACACGGGTCCAGTGCCTGAGCAGTTGTGGAAGTTCGGCTTCATCGAAAAAGTGCGAGTGCTTCTTCATCTGGTGCAGCGTCGGGTCATCAGGGTGAGCATCGCGCAGATCGATACCGACGGTGATCGCCGGGTCGAATACCGCCACCACGGTTGCCGCCCGGAAGCTCGCGTTGCGGATAGACAGCGGCACTTCCTCACCGTCCACCTCTGCCACCAATTGCGTATGGAATCCGAACTGGTTAGGAAGCTCTCGTTCGACGCGCACATGCCGTTCTTCGACACCGAGCTTGGCGGAGAGGATCTCCTTGACGAGCGTGCGTTTGCGATCGTGTTCACTCATCTTCGGGTCCCAGCCCAGTCGGGCCGTGATTCCGGCAGGGGCGTCGAGAAGCACGGACTGCATGTTCCACCTCACGTTCCGCGGCGCTCGCCGCTCTCTCATCTTGTCGGAGGTGGGGCGCCCATGAAAGAGCACCACGCCCGAAGTGTGACCACCTGGGAAGATGAGGCATGGGCAGACGCGCGACGATCGTCGGCAGCGGCCCGAACGGGTTGGCCGCTGCCGTCTCCCTTGCGCGTGCGGGGTACGAGACCACGGTGCTCGAAGCCGCAGAGACGCCGGGCGGCGGCATCCGTACCCTCGAAGCACCCGAAGGCTGGCAGTACGACGTGTGCTCGGCCGTGCACCCGGCAGCGCTCACCTCGCCCTTCTTCACGGCGTTCGGCCTGCGAGAGAAGGTCGACTGGATCGTGCCCGAGATCTCGTATGCGCACCCGCTGGACGGCGGTCGTGCGGCGCTCGCCTGGCGCGACCTGGATCGCACGGCGGAGGATCTCGGATCGGATGCCGCGGCCTGGCGCGCTCTGCTTCGCCCCCTCAGCACTCATCTTCACGAACTGGTCGACCTCACCGGCTCGCACCTGTTGAGGGTGCCCCGCTATCCCGTGATAGCCGCCCGATTCGCCGCGCGCGTCGCGCAGTCGAGCACCCGGGCCGGTCACGGCACCCTGCGCACGGTCGAGGCGCGCGCACTGCTCTCGGGGGTACTCGCCCACGCGATCGCGCGGCAGCCGTCGTTCGGTGCGGCGGCCTCGGGCTTGTTGCTCGCGGCGCACGCGCACTCCGACATGGGATGGGCGTATCCGCGTGGTGGCGCGGGGCGCATCGCCGACGCGCTGATCGCCGACCTCGACGCACACGGCGGGCACGTGCAGACCGCCTCGCCGGTGCGCTCGCTCGAACATCTCGATTGGGGCGACCCCGGCGCAGGAGACGTCCTGATCCTCGACACGACGCCGCGCCTGCTCTTGACACATCCCGATCTGCCGACCGCCTACGCCCGTGCGGTGAGGCGTTATCGCTACGGCGGCGGCGCGGCTAAGGTCGACTTTCTGCTCGACGGGCCCGTTCCGTGGGCGAACGCAGATGTGGCCCGATCCCCCACCGTGCACGTGGGCGGGACGCGCGCGGAAGTCGAGGCCAGCGAAAACGCCGTCGCGCGCGGCCAGTTGAGCGAGCGCCCCTTCGCGCTCGTCGTTCAGCCTTCGGTGTTCGATGCGACGCGCGCAACGGACGGCCACCATGTGGTGTGGGCGTACATCCACGTGCCGTCAGGATCGACGACGGATGCCACGGCCCTCATCACCGCTCAACTCGAGCGCTTCGCGCCGGGCTTCTCGAGGGGGGTCATCGCGTCACGATCGATGACGGCCGCCGAACGCGCGGAGTTCAACCCGGCCGACATCGGCGGAGACATTCTGGGCGGGCAGTTCACTCTGGCTCAGGCGATCAGGCGCCCCGTGGTCGCACGGGTCCCCTGGCGTACGCCCCTGCCCGGCGTGTATCTGGGATCAGCGGCCAGCCCACCCGGCCCGGGGGTGACGGGGCTGCCGGGATGGTACGCAGCCCGTCAGGCACTTCGTGACGGGCTGGTGGGCGCGGCATCCCTCTCGGATCTCTTCGGGGAACGCGACTGAGGCCCCTCACCGTCGCGCAGTGGTGATCAGCTGGCGTTGCGGTCGCGGAAGAAGTAGCGCAGCGCGAAGAAGACCAGGGCCGCGACCACGAGGACGACGAGCGCCTTGAAGAAGAAGGCCAGCACCGAGAACAGCACGTTCACGAGGAACCAGGCGATCACGATCGCCACGATCACGCCGACGATGGTCCAGATGGTGTTCTTGGTCATCGCACCAGCCTAACCGGGCGCCGCGCCCCGCCAGATCTCAGCCCCGGGTCACGAAGCCCACTGCGTGGTCGCCCAAGTCACCGCTGACAGGCTCGCCTGGCCCGAGACCGAGGGGTGGAAGTAGTCCCTCGTGCTGATGTCGGACTTGCTGAACTCGTAGTTCGCCACCGCTCCCCCGTCGTAGCGGCACTTCGCCGTCTGCGCGCAGAGCTCCGCGAGCGTCGCGTTGTACTCATTCACGCGGGCCTGCACCGCCGCGCGTCGGTCGACATCCGCTTGCTTCGTACTCGTGGGGTTGGCGAGCATCGACGGGCAGAAACGCAACGTCGCCCAGGCGAGACGAGCTTTCACGGTTCCCTTGTTCAGCTCGTACAGGCGCTGCAAGCTCGGGATGCTGGCCACGAAAATCTCAGCGTCGGATGCTGCAAGGGCGTCCAGCGCGGCTTTGACATTGTCTCGGTAGGTCGTCGTCGCAGTCATCGCACTCACCGACGACGCGCACGCGTCGTTCGCGCCGATCTGTACCGTCACGTATTGCGCGCCTTGGCGTACAGCCCTCTGCGCTTGTGCGGCAAGGTCTGCAGAATCCGCTCCGGAGACGCTGTTGTTATAGGAACGCAAGGAGGTCGCGCCAGCGCTCTTCATCCGCGAGGCATGGGATGCCACGCTGCTCGCTGTACCGGTAGACCAACTGTTGGACATGCAGAGCACGAGGTTGCTGCAACTCATCGCCGCCTGCGATATCGAGTCGCCGATGGCAGCCATCTTGGTGATGGATGCTGGCGACGGTGCCGCCGTCGCCGCCGATGCTGTGGCGAGGGTTCCCGTGACGAGGAGCGTCGCCGCCGCGGTGGCGGCGAGGGCCCGGCGGGCCTTGGTGGTAAAGCGCATGATCGGACTCCAGGGTTGAGAGCGGGACTGGCAGAGCACGGCGTGCGGTCGCGCTCGATTCGGGTCGATTGATCAATTCATCGATGATTCGCGCAGACCCACTCGTCGTCGAGTAGATCTGCCCGAAGAGTACTCTCGTGCGTCGCGACTGACAACGGGAAGTTCGCGACTCCGCGAACGTCGGTCAGGGGTGCGATACCGCCGCCTGTGCGATCGTGCTCGCGCCCTGCGCGGAGGCACGCACCTCGACGCGCGCGGGAATACGTTCCTTCATCGCCGCCACGTGGCTGATGATCCCCACCGTTCGGCCTCCCTGACGCAGCTCGTCGAGCGTACTCATCGCCATCTCGAGCGTCTCAGCGTCGAGGGAGCCGAAACCTTCGTCGATGAACAACGTGTCGAGAGTGACGCCTCCGGCGCGTGCGGTCACCACTTCGGCAAGACCCAGCGCCAGCGCGAGGGATGCGAGAAAGGTTTCCCCTCCGGAGAGCGATTGCGGGGATCGCGCTTTGCCGGTGTGCGCGTCGACGACTTCGAGTCCGAGACCCGAGGCACGGTTGCGGGCGGCGAGTGCATCAGTGTGGCGCAAGCGGTATCGCCCACTCGACATCTCCTCGAGTCGGCGGGCGGCGGCGATCACAATCTGTTCGAGCTCGGCGGCGAGCACGAACGTCTCAAGGTCCATCTTCTTCACGTTGCGCCCCGCGACGGCGTCGGCGAGCCCCACAATCACACGATGTTCGGCCGCCGCGGCGGCTGTGCGTTCGTGCGCGCTCGTGGCGCGAGCGTGCACGTCAGCCAGCCGTGTGGCCACGCTTCGGGCCGTCGTCGCGGTCGCCGCCGCCGCCGCATGCGCGCCGTCTGCCACCGCGGCCGCTTCGCGCGAGGCGTCGATGTCGACCAGGTCTTCCGGCGCGCCAGCCAGGTCGATCTCGAGTTGGCGCAGCGTCTCTCGGCGCCCGGCCAGGTCGGCGTCGTACTCACGCACACGCGCGTCGAAAGCATCACGCTGCGACGCAGTGCGCAGGGCCGTACGGGCCGCACCGGCATCGCTGAACGTCGACTCCTTGAGGCGTGCGACAAGGTCAGCCTCTGCCACCGCAAGGGCCTCGCGTGCAACCGCGAGATCGCTACGAGCATCGCGGAGCGCGCGAGCACGTTCGCGGTGTGCCGAGACGTCGGCCACGCGCTCTGAGACCGTGGCGAACTCGCCCCGGGCGGCGACGACCGCCGCGCGGGCCGCATCGGCACGGGCGCTGAGCGCGGCGCGCTCCTCCTTGGCGGCTGCGGCTACAGCCGTGGCATCGGCGATCTGCCTCTCGGACTCATCGATCCGCTGACGCGCCGCCTCCTGTTCCTGGCGGATCGCCTGCGCGCGCACGACCGCCTCCCCCGCCGCATCCCGTGCAGCACGCGCGGTTGCGAGCAAATCGTCGAGTTCTTCGCCCCCCATGTCGTTGGCGCGTGCTCGCGCGTCGGCGAGCTTGCTGTGCAGGTCACGTGCTGCCTTCTCGGCGGCCGTTGCGGCGCTCCCGGCCGCGTCGGCGGCCCGCTGGGCGCGATCAACATCGTCATCGGTGACGGCTTCGTCATCCGTTCGCGTCGCAGGGTGGGGGTGTTCGTGCGACCCGCACACGGCGCACGGCTCGCCCTCGACGAGATCCGCGGCCAGGTCCGCGGCGGCACCCGTGAGGCGCCGCCGCAACAGCGTCCCGACCGCTGCGACCGCCAAAGCGTGCGCAGCAACGGCGTCTGCGTGACGCTGATCGGCCGTCAGTGATTCACCCGTGAGGTCGCGCACGCGGGCGGCGGCATCGCGCTGCGCGCTCAGCGATTGCACACGCTCAGCCAGCACATCAGCCTGCGCCGCGCGCTCCTGCACCTCCGCGTAGTCGCGTTCGAGCTCGGGCACCTTCTGTCGCGCTTCGTCGCGCCGGCTCACCGCGGCGTCGATCTGCGACTGGGCACGCGAGACACGAGCATCCACTTCACTCATGTCCGCGTCGAGGGTGTGAAGCGCGTGCTCGTGCTCGAGTGCCTCTTCCCAAATGCGAATGTCTCCCGTAAGCGCGTCGATCACCTCTGCCAGCTCCGACACCTCACTGTGCGCGTCGCCTCCCGCGTTCTGCCACTCGCGCTCGCGCTGTTCCACACGAGTTGTTCGCACCTCGCAGGCGGCCGATGCGGTTTCCGCGGCGTCGAGGGGCGCGCGCAGCGACTCGGCCGCGAGTGCCTCTGCAAGCTCGACGCGTACGAGTGCCACTTCTCCCGCAGACTCTTCGAGAACCGCCAGCGCTTCGCGCGCACGCACGCGCTTGAGCTGTGCTTCTCTCACCGCGACTTGCTCCGCGTGAGCACCTTGCGCGGCAACGCGCACTTCATCAGCCCGTTCTCGCGCGAAGTCGGCGGCGTCGGCGGCGTAGCGGGCGCGCAGGATGGAGCGTTCCAGCGCGATCAGGCGGTGCGCCGGGTCACGATCGGCGGGCGGCGCGTCACTGCCCTGCGAGTCGTCTTCGCTCGCTTCCGCAGCACCGAGCGCGTTCTCGGCGACAACGCGCTCGGCTTCGGTCAGAAGAAAATCCAGTTCGTCCCCACGCTTGTCCGCCGAGCGCTGCGAGTCACGACGCCGCTGTTCGAGCGCTGCCTCGTAGTCGACGTAAGTCCGCGAGCCGAACAGATTGCGCAACAACGCCTGCCGCTCGTCGTTACCCGCGAGGAGGAAGTCGGCGAACTTGTTCTGCGCCAGCAGGATCACCTGCAGAAACTGCGCGCCGGTGAGGCCCACGATCTCCTCGGCGATGAGCGTGCCGGCCTCTTTCGCGTGGGTGGTCAAACCGCGCCAGCCCTCGCCGTCGCGGACCGACACTTCGACCCGCGCCTTCTCGGGCGTCATGCCCTCGCCGCGCGCCTTCGGCCGGTCGTACTCGGGAGAACGCACCACGCGGTAGCGCTGGCCATGCGCAGAAAACTCGAGCACGACCTGGGTCGGTTCGTCGGGGGCGCAGTGGTCGCTGCGGAGGCGCTTCCCCGCCCCCTCGTAGCGCGGCACCATGCCGTACAGCGCGAAGCACACCCCGTCGAGAATGCTGGACTTGCCCGCGCCCGTGCGCCCCGAGATCAAGAAGATGCCATCGTCGTCGAACGCGTCGAAGTCGACGACCTGCCGGTGCCGGAACGGACCGAATCCCTCGAGTTCGAGTCGGTGCAGCTTCATACGAGAGCGTCCGAGGCCTCGCGCTCGCGCACCACCTCGCGAAGAATCTCGCGTTCTGCGTCACTGGCGCCGACACCGTTTCGCACGTGGGTGAGGAAGGCATCGATCACCTCGAGGTCACTGCGGGTCGCCCGCAACCTCGACGCGTAGGACGTCTCACCATCGTCGTGAATCACGTCGGGCGCGTGCACGACCTTGGCACAGTGCGCGAAGCGCGTCTGCAGTCGCCGCATCGGATCACTCTGCGGCGCGACGTCGGTGTAGCGCGCGAACACCCACGCATCCGTCGCGTCCTCGAATCGGGCGGGGTCGAGAAGTTCATCCAGCGTTCCGGTCAGCGTGACGAGGCGTCGCGGGATCGGCAGATCGAAGGACTCGATGGATGCCACGCCCGTGGCATCCATGTCGATGATCCATCCGCCGCGGGGCTTGCTTCCCTCACCGAAGCTGTAGTGAAGCGGCGCCCCCGCGTAGCGGACGTGTTCGCTCAGCCGCTGACGCCCGTGGATGTGGCCGAGGGCGGCATAATCCACGTCGTCGAAGACAGCAAGCGGAACGACATCGAGTCCCCCCTGTTGAATATCGCACTCGAGGTGCGGGGTCGGGTCGACACCCGCTGCGAAGCAATGCGCGATCGCGACCGTTCGCCCGCCACGAGCGCGCGCGTCATCGCGCACCAGCGACATGGCGTGAGTGAGCGCATCGCGCTGCGTGCGCACCGGCACCCCGTCCCACAGGTGACGCACCAGAGCGGGCTCGAGGTACGGGATTCCGTAGAAGTGGACGGGGCCGGATTCGTCGTCGATCGTCACCGGCGTCCCGATCGATGCCGGGTCGGTGACGACCGTGATCCCGTCGCTCAGCAGGCGCGACTGGAACCCGAGACGCGCTGCCGAATCGTGATTTCCGCTCGTGAGAATCACTCGCGCACCGGCGTCGCGGATCGCGACGAGCGTGTCGGTGAGGAGTGTGTAGCAGTCGGCCGCGGGCATCGCCGAGTCAAAGACGTCGCCAGCGACGATGACCACGTCGACCTCGCGCGCAGACACTTCTGCCACGAGGGACATGAGCACGCCACGCAACGCATCGAGCGTGGAGTGCCCGTGAAACGTGCGGCCGATGTGCCAGTCCGAGGTGTGCAGAATTCGCATGTCTCAAACGTACGGAGCACCTCCGACATCGCCGCCGAGGCACTCCGTGGACCAACAACGCGATCCTGCGACGCGCCGCGCTGTTGCTGCTCGGCTATCTCATCACCGCGCGAAGCGGCGTGCGGTGCTATTCGGCGGCGCCGGCCACCTGCCGCGCGTACTCGTCGATCTGAGCATCGGTGGCGCTCACTCCGGTCTCTTCGAGACGCTGCACGAGCACCTCCCGCACACGCTCGAACGATTCCCCGCCGACGTCGGCCCGTGTCTGCTCGACAACGCCGAGCAACTTCTCCTCATTGCTCGCGTTGTTCTGGTCCATCGCCGGAAGGCTCTGCTCTCCGTGCTCACCAAGGGCGCCTTCACGCTGGGCTTCGCCCGCGCTCAGCGTCTCTCGTCCCAGGTCCTGGCCGAGGTGGTCTTTCTCATCTGCGCCCATGATCGGCATCCTTTCGTCTGCCCCCACTGTGGTCGCAGTGAAGGCGCGTCGAAAAGGGCCTTGACTTCGGCGCGCGATCGGCTATGCGCGCGTGTGCAGGATGCCGCGGCGGGCGGGATGCGCTTCGAACCAGTCGGCGACATACCAACACACCGGAACCACCGTCCGGTCGCCCTGTTGCTCGAGCGCATCAACGGCGCGCTCAACCACTTCCCCCGCGTAGCCGTGCCCACGAAACGTCGGCACCGTGTACGCGCGCGTCATGGCGACCGATTTCCCATCGTCGCGATAGTCCAGCACGCTCACCAGATCGTCGCCGCGGTGGAGCGTGTAGCGGGAGGCATCGGACTCGTGGGTGAAGCGCAGGTCAGTCACGATGTCAGGTTACGTCTGCCCTCACTCGGGCAACACACCGGTCGTGGCGAGTCGGGAATACCAGCGGCCGCTGTCTTTCACTGCGCGCTCGAGGGTGTCGAAGTCAACCCGCACGATGCCGAAACGCTTGGCGTAGCCGTACCCCCACTCGAAGTTGTCCAGCAGCGACCAGACGAAGTAGCCCCGCAGATCGACACCGCGCGAGAGCGCACGGTGGGCGGCCGTGAAGTGGCGCCGCAGGTAGTCGATGCGGTCGGCGTCGGGGACGCTGCCATCCGCGGCGACCACGTCATCGAACGCCGCGCCGTTCTCGGTCACCATGAGCGGCTGATGCGGGAACTGCTCGTGCAACGACATCAAAAGGTTTTCGAGACCATCCGGCGCGATGTTCCATCCCATCGCGGTGAACGGGCCGGGTTGCTCAACGAACTCGACGAGTTCATGCGAGCCCGGCCACGCCGTTCCGTCGGATGCCCCCTTGTGCCCGTCGTTCTGCTGCCTCGGCGATGTGCCATCCCACAGGCGCACGGTCGCCGTCGAGTAATAGTTGACGCCGAGAACGTCGATGGGCTGGCACACGGCATCCAGATCACCGTCCTTCACGAACTCCCAGTCGGTCACCGCCGCCGTGTCGGCGATCACATCAGCGGGGTACTCGCCGCGAAGCATCGGGTGGGTGAACACCCGGTTCGCGAGGCCGTCGATGCGCCGGATGGCGTCGTCGTTGCCCGGCCCGTCAGTGCGCAGCACGTGGAAGTTGAGAGTCACCGAATACTCCGGGTCGCCCGCCGATGTCGCGCGTAGCGCCTGAAGTCCACGACCGTGCGCGAGATTCAGGTGATGCACGGCGGCCAGCGCCGCCGCGGGCTCGTGCCGCCCGGGGGCATGCCCGCCTTGCCCGTACCCGAGGTACGCCGAGCACCAGGGCTCGTTGAGCGTCGTCCACGTGTGCACTCGATCGCCGAGCGCGCGCCCCATGATCGCCGCATACTCTTCGAACGCATCCGCGGTGCCCCGGGCTGGCCAGCCACCGGCATCCTCCAATGCTTGCGGCAAGTCCCAGTGATAGAGAGTGGCCACAGGCCGGATGCCGCGCTCGAGCAGTCCATCAACGAGACGCGAGTAGAAATCGACGCCGGGCTGGTTCACCGCCCCCGTTCCGGTCGGCTGGATGCGCGGCCATGCGATGGAGAAGCGGTACGCGCCGAGCCCGAGTTCCTTCATCAGATCGAGGTCGGCGCCCTGCCGGTGATAGTGGTCGCAGGCGACGTCACCGGTGTCACCGTTCCACACCTTCCCCGGCGTCTTGCTGAACGTGTCCCAGATCGACGGCCCGCGCCCGTCTTCGTCGAACGCGCCCTCGACCTGATAGCTCGCCGTCGCCGACCCGAAGACGAATCCGCGCGGGAAGATCAGTCCGTGATCGCGATAGTCGGCCGCGCCGCCGTGCGTGTGCAGTTCAGTCACGGTGTTCATCGTGCCAGCCCGTGGGAGCGCTCTCAAGCCTTCTAGCCAGTCTGGCGTCGTCGTAATATTGCGGCGACGCGTCGAACTTCGTGCTAGGCGCGATTTGACGCATTGCGACGCACTCCGTCATAATCGGCCACATGACTGACAACGCACGCTCACTGTCCGCCTGGGAGGCGAACGGAGCTGCCGGCATGATGATGGCTGGCCGCGTTGTCACGTGTTGTCGAATGTGCCACTAGCACGGTGACCCCGCCGGACTCGAACGCCGCCCGCCAGGGCGTGCTGTCAACGGGTCCCCGAAGAGCCGGACACGCGTGTCGATCACACGCTCCCGCCTGCTTCGTTCCCCGCCCGCATCCGGGCACCGCCCCATCGCCGGGCAACAACACTCGAATCTCCGCCAGGTGTCGCACCGCCGAGATTCCCCTCTCTTTAGGACCATCATCATGTCGAACACCGCTCTCCTCGAACGCCCCACCCGCCACTTGCGCGCCGTGACCTCTCCTGTTCCCACCGTGGCGCCGTCCGCGCCCGCCGGGCCTGCCACTTCTGGTGCCGCTTCGGCGCCCACGGCTTCCGGCGTTCCTGCCGCTCCCGCTGGCGAGGCCCGCGCGCTCCCGGCAGGAACCGCCCCGCGCGGCTTCGCACTGTACGTCGGCATTGACGAGGCGAAGGCCGCGGCATCCGGAGTCTCCTTGGGCACGCTCGTCGATGCCCTCCGCCGCACACTCGGAGAGCTCGCCCCGAACGCCGAAACCTACGCCACCGTCGCGCTCGCGCCCGTCGGCGCGGGCGGCCGCGACGTCGACGTCGTTCGTCTCGCGCTGCACGAGCCCTCGGCCGTCGCACGCACGAAGCCTGAAACACCCGTCGAAGAAGAGCCGACGCCCGGCGGCGTCGTGGTCGACATCTCACGCAAGCGGGTGCTGATCGACGGCGAGTCGGCCGCGTTCACCTTCAAGGAGTTCGAACTTCTGCAGTACCTGGTCTTGCGCGAGGGCAGCACCATCGAGCGGGCCGAACTCGTGACCTCACTCTGGCAGGGCGCGACCGAAGAGGAAGCACCCGGCGAGCGGACGATCGACGTCCACGTGCGACGTCTGCGCGCCAAGCTCGGACGCTACGAAGACATCGTGCGCACGGTGCGTGGCGTGGGCTACCGGTTCGACCGGCACGCTGACGTCGTGATCCGCTACGGCCACGGGACCCCGTCGCCCGACCGCTTCTAGCCGGCGCCTGGTGGTATTGCCCGCCTCGGTGCGTGCGATGCGCCCGCCCCGTAGCATCCATTCCTGAAACACACCGCGCGCGATCAGCCACAGCGGCAGGCAGCGTGTCTCAGCGCGCGATGCATGTCTCGCGCGGGGGAGGTCCGGCGTATCGTCGTGACATGACCTTCGTCGCGCCGGACCGCCGCACGTCACGCGTGCGCCCTGGCGCACCGAACGGTCCCGAGGGCCGGCACACTCACGCCCCCGGCGAGCACGCCGCCGCACCGAGCACGCGCGCCCACCCACCCGAGCACGCCGTCGGCGAGCACGCGGTCGCGCCGTCAATGCGCGACTCTCGCCCCACTCACGCTCGGCCGATCGAAACGGAGTATCGGCCGCGGCATCCACTTGATCTGCGACGCACACTCCTATTTCTGCGACGCGGGGCGAACGACCCGACGATGACGGTCTCGGGTGCTGTGATCTGGCGCGCCAGCCGCACGCCCGCTGGCGTCGCGACGTTGGCGATCCGCGAGACACACCCCGGAGTGATCCGCGGCGCGGCATGGGGTCCGGGAGCCGAGTGGGCGCTCGACCAGCTGCCTGCGCTGTGCGGTGCAGACGACTCACCGGCGGACTTCGACGCCTCGCGGCATCCGCTCATTGCCGATGCACATCACCGCAATCCCGGGTTGCGCCTCGCTCGCACCGGGCTCGTGTTCGATGCCCTCGCGTGCGCGATCTTCGAGCAGAAGATCACCGGCATGCAGGCGTTTTCCGCGTGGCGCAGCATCGTCACCTGGTGCGGCGAGCGGGCGCCCGGCCCGACGCCGCGCCCCATGTTCGCTCCGCCCACGATCGACGGCTGGCGCCATGTGCCTTCGTGGATGTGGCATCGGGCTGGACTCGAGCCGCCGCAGTCAAAGACGGTGGTGCGCACCGCGCGTCGCGGCGATGCGATCGTGCGGGCCGTGCTCGAAGCCGAGGACGGCGAGGCGGTGGATCGGGTGCTCGTGAGTCAGCCGGGGATCGGACCATGGACGTCGGCCGAGACGCGTATCCGCGCGCTCGGCGACTGCGACGCCGTAAGCGTCGGCGACTATCATCTGGCGCACGAAGTCGGCTACGCGCTGGCCGGCGCGCGCACCGATGATGACGGGATGCTGCAGCTTCTCGCCGCGTGGGCAGGGCAGCGCCAGCGGGTGGTGCGGCTCATCGCCGCGAGCGGAGTTCGTGAGCCACGGCGCGCCCCGCGCCTGCACCCCGAAGGTCACCGCGACCGCTGAGCCTGCGGTCGCCCTGATCGCCGCGCGGGTGAGCGACGCGTGGCTCCGTCCACCCGCGCAACCCGCGGCGCCCGCGCCGCCCGCGCCGCCCGCGCGGCCCGCGTGGCGCATCGCGCGCGCCCGCCCTCCCGAGTCCGCTCATCTGGCGCATCGCGCGGACTCATATGGCGCAACACGCCGGTGCCAACGCCGGAACACCGCAAAGTGCGACCAACGAACGGCCGGGTGGCCCTGAGGCGACCAACACCGAAGCGCTATGACATCCCAGACGCGCGCCACTTCATGTGGCGCATCGCGCGCGCCCGCCCTCCCGAGTCCGCTCGTCTGGCGCATCGCGCGGACTCATATGGCGCAACACGCCGGTGCCACCGCCGAAACGCCGCAAAGTGTGACCAACGAACGGGCCGGGTGGCACGGGCGGCCCAGCGCGCGGCGCGTGCGGCACGGCACGGGCGGCACGGCACGGGCGGCCCGACGCGAGGCGCCGGAGGGCGGCGCGCAGCAGGCGCACGCCGCGGGTCAGGCCGCCGAGTCGTCGATGGGCGATGGCGCGGGGCCCAGCGCGTCGAGCGCCGCCCACACCTCATCGGGCACCACCGCGCGAGCGAGTTCGTCGAGCTGCGCCAGGCGCCCGGGCCGGGCGACGCCGACGACCGTCGAGTCGACATTCGGGTTGCGCAGCGAGAAGTGCAGCGCCACGGCCGGCAGCGTCGTCCCATACTCGTCACACACCGCGCTCGCGCGCCGCACCCAGTCCTGCAGCTCGGGCGCCGGTGCGCCGTAGTGGTACTGCGCGTCCGCGCCCTTCGCCAACAGTCCCGACCCGAAGGGTGCCGCATTGAAGACGGTCATCCCCCGCTCCTTCGCTTCGGCGAACATCTTCTCCGCCGAACGGTCGACCAGCGTGTAGCGGTTGTGACAGAGCACAGCGTCAAATACCTCAGTTCGCAGATACCGCTCGATGGGCGGTACCGGCCCGTACGCGATGCCGATCGCATCCACACGCCCGGATTCACGCAACTCGATCATCCCCTCAAGCGCGCCGCCCGCCCCGACGGTCTCTTCGAACGAGACGGTGAACGGGTCGTGAAAGTGCAGCAGCGGCACCCGATCGACACCGAGCTTCGCGATGCTCTCGTCGAACGAACGCAGCACGCGTTCGCGATCAAACGCTCCCGTACGCGGATCGCGGTCGACCTTGGTGATCACGCGCGCGGTCGCGTCCTCGCCGACCTGACGGATGGCCTTCCCGATCACCGCCTCAGACCGACCACCGGCGTAATTGTTCGATGTATCAAGGAACATATGAGCGCTGCCAAACAGGGCAACCGCAACGCTCACGGCCTCGGCCTCTTCCGCGGATCCGACGACGGTGTCTCGTCCCAGGCCAGAGGTGCCGAGGGTGAGCGGGCTGACATTGAGCGTCATAGTGCGGATTCCGTTTCGTGTGCGTCGTTGCGTTTCAGGCCTCTTTCACTCTACGGATGCCGCGGCCAACGTACCGATCGGCCCGTACCGCTCGCCCGTAAGCTGACCGCATGGCATCGACACGCAAGAGCGGCTGGCAGCGCGGACACTCTGGCTGGGCCTTCGGCACCGCCCTCATGTTCACCCTGGGCATTATTTTTGGGATGATCTGGGGTAATGTGTGGCTGGGAGTCTTCATCGCGGCCGCACTGTCAATCGGGTGGCTGATCGCATACGAGTCCTGGCGCGGAAAGAACGTCGGCCTCGAAAACCGCGACGACGACGGCGCGCAAATCTGACGGCGCGCGCACGGGGCCCGCGCATCGCCGCAGCGCGGGCCTGAAGCCGTGTCGGTTCCGCGCAACGTCGTTCGGCGTGGGACGAACCGGCGCGGCGGAGGAGCATAGCAAAAACGCGCGAGCAGCGAATTAGGTTAGCCTTACCTTCATGCACACCAGATTCCGCTTCGCAGTCCCTGTTGCCGCCCTCGGCGTCGCCACGCTCGCCCTCGCCGGCTGCTCGAGCTCGACCGACACCGACGCAGGCGCTACTCCCGACACCGCCGAGGTCGTTGTCGTCGAAAACGCCAAGCCCACCCTCGTGCTCGTCGAAGAAGAGGGCGAGAGCTATTACCAGGAAGACACCGAGACCGCGCGCGGCGCCGTCGAGGTCGTCGCGAACCCCGAGGCCGTCGTCACCTTCGACATCGCCACGCTCGACACGCTCGACGCGATCGGCGCCGGCGACGCCGTCGTCGGCATCCCCGACATCGCACTCCCCGACTACCTCTCGGAGTACGCGGACCTTCCCAAGGTCGGCACGCTGTTCGAGCCCGACTTCGAGGCCGTTGCCGAGCTCGAGCCCGACCTCATCGTCGTCGCCGCGCGCAGCACTGGCCAGTACGACGAGCTGTCTGAGATCGCCACCACGATCGACCTGACCGGCACGTTCGGCGGCACGTTCGACCCCAGCGCGGGCCTCGAGCGTGCCGCGCAGCTCGGTGAGATCTTCGGCGCAGAAGAAGAAGTTGCGGCCCTGACCGCCGACATCGAAGAGCTCACCTCGACCATCCAGTCCGAGGCAGACGGCACCGCGCTCGTCCTATCGGTCTCGGGTGGCGAGTACGGCGCCTTTGGTGAAGGCTCGCGCTTCGGCTACTTCTACGACGAGCTCGGATGGACTCCGGCTGTCGTGGCATCCGAGCTCCCCGGCGCCGAGGGCTCGTCGCACGGTGACACAGTGACCAACGAGTTCATCCTCACCGCGAACCCCGACTGGATCTTCGCGTTCGACCGTGGGGCTGCCGTGGGTGAGGGTTCGTCGGCAGAAGAGACGCTCGACAACGAGCTGGTCGCCGAGACCACGGCCGCGCAGGAGGGCCAGATCGTCTACCTGCCCGCCAGCGAGCTGTACATCGTGATCAACGGTCTGACCGCGATCGAGAACGTCCTCGAGACGATCCACGACGCCGCGAGCTGACATCACTGATGTCGCACGATCTCGCTGCGGGGAGCGCTGAACTCTGAAACGCGTCTCCCCCACGATCTTGATCGTCGCGGGGGTGGTCCTGGTGGCCGCCCTCGCGACGATCTCGCTGTTCATCGGTGTCGCCGAGCTCGACGCCTTCATCCTCTTCGCCAGCCGCGTCCCGCGCACGGTCTCGCTGGTGCTCGCCGGTGCCGCGTTCGCCATCATCGGGCTGATCATGCAACTGCTGGTCCGCAACCGCTTCGTCGAGCCGGGGACGACAGGGGCGACGGATGCCGCGAGCCTGGCCCTGCTGGCCGTCCTGCTCTCGGTCCCCGGGCTCCCCATCGCCGGCAAGGCGATCATCGCCGCCGTCGGCGCACTGGTCGGAGTCGTCGGCTTTCTCGCGCTGGCCCGACGAATCCCGGCTCGTTCGAGCGTGCTCGTCCCGATCGTCGGCATCCTGTACGCCGGCGTGATCGGGGCCGTGACGACGTTCATCGCCTATCGCTCCGACATGCTGCAGGAGCTCCTCAGCTGGGGCGTCGGCGACTTCTCCAGCATCCTGCGCGGGCGCTACGAAATCCTGTACTTCGCCGCCGCGGCGGCGCTGGTCGCGTGGATCGCGGCCGACCGCTTCACGGTCGCCGGTCTCGGCGACGACGCCGCCCGCGGGCTTGGGCTCGAAACCCGTGCGGTGATGGGTATCGGTGTCACGATCATCGCCGTGGTCACCGGCATCCTCATGGTCGTGACCGGCGCGATCCCCTTCCTCGGGTTGATCGCGCCGAACATCGTCAGCCGACTCATCGGCGACAACATGCGCCGCTCGGTTCCTCTGGTCGCGCTCCTCGGGGCCTCGATGGTGCTTCTGTGCGACATCATCGGGCGCGTCGTGCGCTTCCCCTTCGAACTGCCCATCTCGATCGTCATGGGTGTGCTGGGCGGCATCGTTTTCTTGTGGATGCTGCTGGGGACCGCCCGCCCGGTCGATGATGTGGGAACGGCTCGGCGAGCGCGCCGACGCACCCAGCGTCACGCCACCCGAGAGGCGGCCATCCGATGACCACCGCATTCCTCGACGGCACGCGCCGCGCAGCCGGGCAGCTCAAGAATCCCACCGGCGCCTTGATCGCGCTCACCGCGCTCGCCGTCGTCGTTGTCGTCGCGTTCCTCTTCATCGACCTGCCCGGCAAGTGGGAGTACGCGCTCGGGCTGCGCACCCGCACGATCGCCGGCATGGTGATCGCGGCTGCGGCCATCGGCGCCGCGACCGTGCTGTTTCAGACCATCACGTCCAACCGCATCCTGACCCCCGGCATCATGGGGTTCGACGCGGTGTTCTTGGCGATCCAGACGATCACGGCATTCGCGATCGGGCCGGCGCTGCTCGTGTCTGCTCCCCCGCTGGCGTCGTGGGTCGTCGAACTCGTCCTCATGATGGGGTCGATCGTGCTGCTGTATTGGTGGCTGTTCCTGAAGCGCAGGCTCGATCTGCACGTGATCGTGCTGGCGGGCCTCGTGCTCGGTGTGCTCTTCCGGTCGGTCACCGGCTTTCTGCAGCGTCTCCTCGACCCCGACACCTTCGCAATCCTGCAGAACTTGACGTTCGCGAGCTTCACGTCGGTCGACCGCAACTTGCTGCTGCCGACCGGCATCCTTGTCACCCTTGCCCTCGTCTCGCTCTGGCCCATCCGACGCGAGCTCGATGTCCTGTCGCTCGGCGAGAGCACCGCGATCTCGCTCGGGGTGAATCATCGCCGCGTGGTGATGCACGTCATCGTCGCGATTTCGGCCATGGTGGCGGCATCCACCGCCCTCGTGGGTCCGGTGACGTTCTTCGGACTGATCGTGGCGAATCTCGCGTATGGCGCCGTAGGCCACCGGCATCTACGGAGCGTTCCCGCGGCGATCGCCATCGGCGTGATCACACTCGTCGGCGGTCAGCTGATCCTCTCCCGCGTGCTGGGTTTCGGCACCGAGCTCCCGATCGTGATCGAGTTCGTCGGCGGGCTGTTCTTCATCATTCTCGTCCTCTCAGGAAAGGCCCGCTGATGATTCACGCCGAATCTGTGACCAAGCGGCATGGCGCGCTGACCGCTCTCGACGACGTCGCGGTCGACATCCGCCCCGGCGTGACCGCGATCATCGGCCCCAACGGCGCGGGCAAGTCGACGCTGCTGGCGGCGATCGGGCGGTTGATCGGGACGGATGCCGGTGACATCACCGTCGATGGCCTCGACGTGGTCACCACCAAGTCCCGGCTGCTCGCGCAGCGGCTCGCGATCCTCCGTCAAGACAATCACCTGGCCATCCGCTTGAGCGTAGAAGACCTCGTCGCGTACGGCCGGTTTCCGCACGGCGGTTCGGGCCGCACCCCCGACGACCGCGCACACGTCGAAGCGGCGATCGACCTGCTCGATCTGGGCGCCGTGCGCCATCGCTTCCTCGATGAACTCTCCGGCGGCCAACGTCAGCGCGCGTTTGTCGCGATGGCTCTCGCTCAAGACACCGATCACCTGCTGCTCGACGAACCCCTCAACAACCTCGACCCGCGCCACGGCGTCGCCCTCATGAAGCTCGTCCGGCAGTTGGCGGACGAGCGCGGCATGACCATCGTTGTCGTGCTGCACGACATCAATGTGGCGGCGCAGTACGCCGACGACATCGTCGCGATGCGCGAGGGGCGCGTCGCGCATCACGGCCCGGTCGCCGAAGTGGTGACCGCCGAGAACCTGGCCGCTCTCTACGAAACCCCCGCTCACGTGGTCGACGTCCTCGGTCGACCTGTCGTGCTGTGGGAATGACCGAACCCGAAATGGAGACACCGATGGCATCCACCTTCACTCTGACGCCGCAGGGGCTCGAACTGCGCTTCCGCAAGACGACCTTGGCCCACCGCGAGTGGGTCACCGACTCGTATGTGCGGGTGCGCCTGCAGGGCGACGACCTGCGCGGCTTCGACTCGCCAGGATCGGACGACCACATCCGCGTCTTCTTCCCCGAGGGCGATCCGGCGACGGTCGAAGAGCTCCGCGCGACCCCCAGTCGCGAATACACTCCGCTCGCATGGGGTGAGGATTGGCTCGACCTCGAGTTCGCGATCCACGGGGATGAGGGCGTTGCCGCGCCGTGGGCGGCGAAGGCACCGCTCGGCTCCCTCGCCGGCGTCGGCGGCCCGCGCGGCTCGAAAGTGCTGCACGGCCGGCCGGACGCCTGGTTCTTGGCGGGCGATGAGACGGCCGTCCCCGCCATGCGCCGCTTTGCCCGCCTCATGCATGCCGATGCCATCGGTCACGTACTCGTCGAGGTCACGGATGCTGCGCACGAACTTCCCATCCAGACGCCATCCGGCGTGGGTGTCGAGTTCGTGCATCGCGGTGCGGCGCCCAGCGGGTCCGCGCTCGCGGCGCGCCTCGGCGCGGTCACCGCACACGAGCGACCCGAAGGATCCGTATTCGGATTCATCGCGGCTGAGCAGTCCATCGTGAAGCCCGGTCGCGCGCTCCTGCTGGATCGCTGGGGGCTCGACGCAGACTCGGTGATCGTGAAGGGCTACTGGAAGCGCGGCGAAGACGAGTACCACGCACCGCACTGACGGCCCCGGTCATCGCAGAGCGCGCTTATATCACGCGCGGACAATCGCACCCCATCCGGTCCGGCGTCGGCTACGAATGAAGGGACACACCCTCCATTCGGCGTGCCGACGAAAGGACCCACCCGGTGCAAGAATCCGCGACCGCGCTCCTGGTCGATGTCGACGACCATCGAAACGTCACCGATCTGCTCGTCCGGCGTGCGATTGCCGCGCCCGATCACGCGGCCTTCGATGTTCCCGACCACACCGCCCCCGGCGCGTGGCACCAGGTGTCGACGCGCGCCTTCCTCGATGAGGTTCGCGCACTCGCCAAGGGCTTCATCGCCGTCGGTGTGAACCCGGGCGATGCAATCGCGATCATGGCACCCACTCGCTACGAGTGGGCGGTGGCGGACCTCGCGTCGTGGTTCGCCGGCGCCGTCGTCGTGCCGATCTACGACACGTCGTCGCCCACCCAGGTCGCCGCGATCGTCGCTGATGCCGAAGTTCGGGTGGCGATCGCGGGAACCGACACGCAGGCAGAAATGCTGTCCACCGCACTCGATGAGGCCCCGCACGAGACGCGAGGGGTGTGGTCGATGGATGCCACGCTCGGCGAACTCTCTTCGGCGGGCACCGCGATCACCGACGACGAGCTCGAGTCCCGCCGGGTCCACGCGGGGCTCGACTCCCCCGCGACGATCGTCTACACCTCAGGGACCACGGGCGAACCGAAGGGCGCGGTGCTCACGCACCGCAACTTCCTCGGCCAGGTACTCAACATCGCGGCCGCCTACGGCGAGGTCGTCCACCCCGGCGGAAACACCATCATCTTCCTGCCCCTCGCGCACGTGCTGGCCCGGGGGTTGCAGCTGATCTGCCTCGCAAGCGGAATGCGCATCGCGCACCTGTCCGACACCACCGCGGTCGTCGCGACGCTCAGCGACCTGCGTCCGACATTCCTGGTCGTCGTTCCGCGCGTGCTGCAGAAGATCCAGGCTGCCGCAGCGGACAAGGCCGCGGCGCGCGGGCTCTCCCGCGTGTGGCGCGCCGCTACCGATACCGCCGAGCATTGGGGTCGATCCCGCGAAGAACTCGAAGCGGACGCCGGCACCCGCGTCGGCGTCGGGCTGCGCGTGCGCAGAGCACTGTTCGACCGCCTCTTCTTCTCGCGCCTTCGCGACGTGATGGGCGGGCGCGTCGACTACATCCTGTCGGGTGGTGCCGCGCTCGATGCCCCCTTGTCGCTGTTCTTCCGCGGACTCGGCGTGCCCGTCATCGAGGGGTACGGCCTCACCGAGACCACGGCTCCGCTCACCGGGAACCTGCCCGGCAACATCCGTTCCGGCACCGTGGGATCGCCCCTCCCGGGGTCGGAGGTCCGCATCAGCGATGAAGGCGAGATCCTCGCACGCGGCATCGGCGTGTTCAGCGGCTACCGCGATCCGCACCACAACGCCACGGCGTTCGTCGACGGCTACTTCCGCACCGGCGACCTCGGGCGCATCGACGACGAAGGACGCATCATTCTCGAGGGGCGCCTCAAGGACGTGATCGTCACCTCGAACGGCAAGACGATCGTTCCCACCGCGTGGGAACGCCACGTCGAGGCCAGCCCGTTGGTCGCTCACGCGGTGATGGTCGGCGAGGGTCGGTCCTACCTGTCCGCCCTGCTCTTGCTCGACCCGGAGGAGACACGGAAGTGGGCGGATGCCGCGGGCATTCATCTCGCAGAAAACGGCAGTGAACCGCTGGGCGAAGTTGTCGACGCAAAGCTACGCGAGCATCTACAGACCATCATCGACGGCGCGAACGCCCGCGTCGCCCGCAGCGAACAGGTCAAGCGGTTTTCGCTCGTGTCGGCGTCCCCCGACGACACGACCCTCATCACTCCGACCATGAAGGTCAAGCGCAGCGTCGTGCTGCAACGCGCGGCATCCGCTGTCGAAAAGCTCTACGCCTGACCGCCACGAATCCACCTTCCCGATCCCCGAAGGGAAACAAATGAACTCGCAAAGCCGTGCCTCTCTCATCGCCATCATCATCGCCGTCGTCCTGGCCGGTCTCGTCGCCTGGGCGGGCAGCCAGGGCGGGGCGACCGTGGGCGGCATCCCCCTGTTCGCACTCGCGGTGGCCGCCGCATTCGCCATTCAGGTGATCGTCTACGTGCCCTCGATGCTCGCCCAGACCGAGCGCTTCTTCGACCTCACCGGCAGCCTGACCTTCATCCTCATCACCGCCGGGCTCCTCGTGCTGGCACCGGCGCCCGACGTGCGAAGCATCATCCTCGCAGCGATGGTCGTCATTTGGGCTGTGCGCCTGGGGTCGTTCCTGTTCGTGCGGATTCATCGCTCCGGCTCGGACGACCGCTTCGACGAGCTGAAGACCTCGCCGATCCGCTTCCTGCGCGTGTGGGTCCTCCAGGGTCTGTGGGTGAGCCTCACCGCCGCCGCGGCGTGGATCGCGATGAGCACGGCCGCCACCGAGCGCGCTCCCCTCGGCGTGCTGACCTTCGTCGGCATCGCGGTGTGGCTGCTCGGCATCACCATCGAGATCGTTGCCGACCTGCAGAAGTCGGCGTTCAAGGCCGACTCCGCAAACCGCGGCGACTTCATCCGCACGGGCCTATGGTCGCGCTCGCGCCACCCGAACTACTTCGGCGAGATCGTGCTGTGGATCGGTGTGACCCTGGTCGCAGCACCCGTGCTCGCCGGATGGCAGTGGGTCGCGCTGATCTCCCCGCTGTTCGTCACGCTGCTCCTCACGAAGGTGAGCGGCGTGCCACTCCTCGAAGCGAAAGCCGACAAGCGCTGGGGCGGTGACGACGACTACGCCGCGTACAAGAAGCGCACGCCCGTGCTCATCCCTCGGCTGAGCGCGTAGCCGCTCACATCTCTTCGTGCGTGAGCGGGTCGCCGCCCCACAGGCGGCCCCGCTCGAGCGCGGTCAATGCCTCGACGTGTTCGTCGGCGAGCGTGAATCCGAACACGTCGGCGTTCTCGCGCTGACGGTCCGGATCGCTCGACTTGGGGATGGGCGTGCTGCCCAGCTGCGTGTGCCAGCGCAACACCACCTGAGTCGGGCTGGCGTCATAGACCGCCGCGAGCTCGATGATGATCTGTTCGGTGAGCAGCTCGCTGCGCCGCGCGAGCGGACTCCAGCTCTCGGTGCGGATGCCACGCTCGGCATGAAACGCGCGAAGCGCGGCCTGGGGGAAGTACGGGTGAAGCTCGACCTGGTTCACCACGGGTGCGACACCGGTGGTCTCGATCAGCTCGTCGATCATCTCGGCCGTGAAGTTGGAGACACCGATCGAACGCACGAGTCCACGCTCACGGGCTTCGATCATGCCGCGCCACGTGTCGACGTACTTGCCGACGCTGGGGTTCGGCCAGTGGATCAGTTCGAGGTCAATGTAGTCCAGTCCCAGCGTACGCAGCGAGTTCTCGATGCTGCCGATCGCCTCGGCGATGCCGTGGTCACGCCCGGGGATCTTGGTCGCGACGAGCAACTCCTCCCGCGGCACCGATGCGCTGCGCACCGCCTCCCCGATCTCTGCCTCGTTCTCGTAGTTGACCGCCGAGTCGAGCAGCCGGTACCCGTTGTCGATCGCCGAGATGACGGATGCCACGCCCTCCGCCCCGCGAAGGTTGTACGTCCCGAACCCCAGCTCGGGGAATGCGGTGCCGTCGGACAGAGTCACGCTGGGGATCTGGATCATGCCTCCATCCTGCCGCGGTCACCGAGGTCGAGGGCCGAATCCTCGTAGACTCCCAGCCATGCCCGACACCGTTTCCGCCTCGTGGGCGCAGAAGCTCGCGTGGTGGGCGGCGGACTATCTGTATGCGGGCCGGCGTCAGGTGGCGATCCTCCAGCCGCCGTGGACGTTCGGCCGTCGCCGGCGCACACCGGCCGCATGGCGCGCGGGCCGCGACGATCTTCCCGAAGTGGTGCTGGTTCCCGGGGTCTACGAGCACTGGACGTTTCTGCGCCCGCTGGGTGACGCACTCGCTGCCGCCGGGCACCGCGTGAGGGTCGTCCACGGGCTGGGAGTGAACCGGCGGCCCATCCCCGCGACCGCACAGTACTTGGGCACGCAGCTCGCGGCTCTCCCCGTCCCCGAGGCTGGCCGCGTGCTCGTGGCGCACAGCAAGGGCGGCCTGGTGGGCAAGAACCTGCTCATCGATTCGGGCGCGGCGACTGAAGACGACGACACGGATGCCGCCTCACGGCCGCTCGGACTCCTGGGCCTGGTCACCGTGTGCACGCCGTTTCACGGAGTGCGCCTAGCCAGCCTGTTCGCCGATCCCAGCATCCGAGCATTCCGTCCTCAAGACGAAACGATCGTGTGGCTGGCGAACGAAACGTCGGTGAACGCGCGCATCGTGTCCGTGTTCGGCGCGTTCGACCCTCATATCCCCGAGGGGAGTGCCCTGGACGGAGCGACCAACGTTCTCGTCCCGACGTCCGGGCACTTTCGCGTGCTGGGCGCGGCATCCACTCATCAGTCGGTGATCGAGGGAGTGGAATCCCTCACCCACCGCTGAGGGCTACTCCCCCGATCCGAGGTTGCCGGTGAGGCGACCATGGAAGTCCTGCGTCGCCGCGTTCATCCCCTCGATGACGACGGTCTTCTCGCGCTGGGCGTACTTCGTGGTGATCGCATCGAGTGCCGCGACGGTCGAGGCATCCCAGATGTGCGAACGCGACATGTCGATCACGACGCGATCGGGGTCGGCCGCATAGTCAAACTGCGTGGTGAGGTCGTTGCTCGACGCGAAGAAGAGCTCACCCTCGACGGCGTAGTGCGCGGTGTCACCGTCGACCGTTCGCGTGACCGACGTGAAGTGCGCGACGCGACGCGCGAAGAGCACCATCGCCGTGACGACACCGAGCGCGACGCCGATCGCCAGGTTGTGCGTCCAGACGGTAGCGATGACGGTGACGAGCATGACGCTGGTCTCGCTCCACGGCATGCGCTTCAGGGTCGAAGGGCGGATGCTGTGCCAGTCGAACGTCGCGACCGAGACCATGATCATCACGGCGACCAGCGCCGCCATCGGGATGATGGCCACGATGTCGCCGAGGGCGACGACGAGGATCAGCAGGAACACGCCGGCGAGGAACGTCGAGATGCGCGTTCGGGCGCCCGAGACCTTGACGTTGATCATCGTCTGACCGATCATGGCGCATCCGCCCATGCCGCCGAACGCGCCCGACAGCACGTTCGCGACGCCCTGGCCCCACGCTTCGCGCGTCTTGGGCGAGTGCGTGTCGGTGATGTCGTCGACGAGCTTCGCCGTGAGGAGCGACTCGATGAGGCCGACGAGCGCGACTCCGAGCGCGAACGGCGCGACGATCGAGAGCGTCTCGAACGTCAGCGGCACGTTCGGGATGAACAACTCGGGCAGGCTTTCGGGCAGTTCACCCTGGTCGCCGACGGTCGGCATGGTGAGGCCGAACGCCACCGCGGCAAGCGTCACCAGAACGATCGAAACGAGCGGCGCCGGAACAACCTTTGTCAGGCGCGGCAGCAACACGATGATCACGAGACCGACCAGCACCATTGGGTAGACGATGAAGGGCACATCGACCAGTTGCGGCATCTGCGACATGAAGATGAGGATCGCGAGCGCGTTGACGAAGCCGACCATGACGCTGCGGGGAATGAAGCGCATGAGCTTGGCGACACCGAGAGCGGCGAGCACGATCTGCAGGATGCCGCCGAGGAGCACCGTCACAATCAGGTAGTCCATGCCGTACTCGCGCGCCACGGGTGCCACCACCAGGGCGATCGCGCCGGTGGCGGCGGTGATCATCGCGGGGCGACCGCCGACGAAGGCGATCGCGACCGCCATCACGAACGATGAGAACAGCCCGACCCGCGGGTCGACGCCGGCGATGATCGAGAAGGCGATCGCCTCGGGGATCAGCGCGAGGGCGACGACCAGACCGGCGAGCACCTCACGGGTGAGCAGTCTCGGGCTGCGCAGCGCCTGCATCACGGTGGGTTCAATGCGATAGCGCGTGGGCGGATCCGGGGTGGGGGTGACAGCGGTCATGACTCTCCGAGTGGTCGGTCGCACGGCCTCGCGCACGCGAAAAAGAGGGGAGGATGCCGCAGCCGGACGGGCCGCGGCATCCTCCCACTCTATTCGGCGGCCTCAGCGACCGAACAAACGGGCGAAGAAGCCGCTCGAGGGTTCGTTCTGGTGGCCGGCGCACCGCTGCGATGCCGGCACGCCCCGCATCACCTGGTCGACGTGCTGCCCGCAGCCCGACCACGTGGTCTTGCCGCACTTCTTGCAGTTCACTGCGTAACACATGGGTTCTCCTGAAGGTCGCGGTACCGGCATCGCCGACACCGGGTGGTCATGCGAGGGTGAGGAAGAGCTTCTCGAGCTCGTCGATCGTGAGATCGCCCTCGGCGCGTTCGGACTCGGGCTGGGTCACGCATTCCTGCATGGCGGTCGCGACGATCGCAAAGCCGGCGCGGTTGAGCGCGCTCGAGACGGCGGAAAGCTGTGTGACGATGTCGCGGCACGGCGCCCCCGAATCAACTGCGGCGATCACGGCGTCGAGCTGCCCGCGCGCGCGGCGAAGGCGGTTCGAGATGCGCTTCTGCGCCGCTGCGCTGGGGGTCTGTACGGGGACCTGGCTCTGCGGGTCAGACATTCTGAAGCTCCTTCTGTGCGGAGAGGTCGGGGGTGACCAGGACGTCGCCGGCGCGCGCGCCGAGAGTGGCGCGCAGGGTCAGCATTCCGCCCGAAAGCGACGCGGAATCGATGCCCGCCTGGGTGAGGATGCGATGCGCGATCGCCGAGCGCACACCCGACGCGCACATGACACGGACGGGACGACCGGCCGCCTGCGCGCGCACCTCGTCCAGGCGCTCGCGCAGCTGGGTGTGAGGAATGTGCAGCGCACCGGGCACGTGGCCGGTCACCCACTCGTCGTCACGGCGAACGTCGAGCACGAGCGAGGTCGCGAGCACGTCGTCGAGGGCGGCGGCGTACCAGAGGGCGAGGGTGCCGCCCAGCACGTTCTCCCCCACCATGCCCGTCATGTTGACCGCATCCTTGGCGGCGCCGTAGGGCGGCGAGTACGCCAGGTCGAGGTCGATCAATTCATCGACGGTCATGCCCGCGCGAATGGCGGTCGCGAGCACGTCGATGCGCTTGTCAACACCATCGAGCCCCACGGCCTGCGCGCCGAGCAGCAGTCCGGTTTCGGGCGCGATGTGCACCACGAGGTGCACCTGGCTCGCGCCGGGGAAGTACCCCGCGTGCTGGTTGGCGTGCAGGTGCAATGTGCGGTGATCGATACCGGCCTCGGCGAGCGCACGACGATTCGCGCCGGTCAGCGCCACCGTCAGCTCGCCGACGCGGACGATCGCCGTGCCGACCGCGTGCGGAATCTCTCGGGCCGATTCAGGGCGGATGATGTCGTCCGCGACCAGTCGTCCGGCACGGTTCGCGGGGCCCGCAAGTGCCACGGGACGGCGCGCGCCGGTCGCGGCATCCACGCTGATCGTGGCATCACCGACGGCCCAGATGCCGGGCACCGAGGTACGCCCGTGCGCGTCGACGACGATCGCACCGCGCTCGCACTCGACGCCGCCCGTCTCGAACACCGACGTGTCGGGGCGCACCCCGACCGAGAGGACGACCAGATCGGCGTCCACCCGCGCGCCGTCGGCAAGCACCACGACATCGTGGTCGTCGTGATGTTCGATGGATGCCGCGGCCACCCCCACGCGCACGTCGATGCCCAGGCGAGCGAGTTCTTGCGACACGAGCCATGCCAGTTCTGCTTCCACCGGCGGCAGGGGCTGCGGCGCCATCTCGACGACGGTGACGTCGAGGCCTTCGGCGGCGAGTGCCTCAGCGGCTTCGATTCCGATGAACCCGGCCCCGAGTACAACGGCCCGCCGTGAACCCGCAGTCAACATGTCGCGCAGATCGGTGGCGTCGCGCACCGTACGAAGCGTGCGCACACGCGGGGAGTCGATCCCGGGAATTGGCGGCACGAAGGCTGCGGCGCCGGGCGAGAGCACCAGGGCGTCGTACTCGATGTGCTGGTCGCCGCCCGCCGTGCGAACCGTGAGCGTCTTGGTCGCGGCATCCAGCCCGATCACGTCGTGACCGGTGCGGACATCCAGCGCGAGCGCGGCACGCAACGAGGCGGGGGTCTGCACCAACAGGGCGGCGGGATCGGCGATCTCGCCACCGACGAAGTACGGCAGTCCGCAGTTGGCGAACGACACGTGCTCGCCACGCTCGAGCACAATGATTTCGGCGTTCTCGTCGAGGCGACGCGCGCGCGCCGCGCAACTCATTCCCCCGGCGACACCGCCGACGACGACGATGCGCTTTGTTGCGGCATGACTCTGCAGGTTTTCCATGATGACTGTGTCCTCTCGAGGCTTACGGGATGCGGGGCAGCCCGGTCGCTGTTTCGGCTTCTGCGAGGCTGCCGGCATCGACGACGTCGAGCCCGATGCCCTCCATGATCGCCGCGGCCTGACCTGAGCGATTGCCTGACTGGCAGTACACGACGTAGGTGGCCTCGTCGTCGAGCTGCGCGATCTCGCCCTCGAATTCCTCCGAGCGCAGATCGATGTTGACCGCACCTTCGAGATGGCCCGCCGCGTACTCGGCGGGTGTGCGCACATCGACGATCACGGTGTCATCATCGAGCGCGATGGGCTCCGCAGGCGCGCAGCCAGCGAGAGTCGTCGCGGCCACAAGGGCGGCGGCGAGCGCGGCCACAGACCGCGCACGGCCCAGCATCATGCGTGCCCCTGGCAACGCTGCTCTTCGGGGACGCCAGCGAGCGCTTCTTCGATGTGCTGCCCGCAGCCGTCCCAGGTTGCCTTGCCGCATTCGTGGCAGGTCACTCTCATGCACATGGTGGTTCCCTTTCGGTTGATCTGGTGCCAGCATAGCATACCCCCCGGGGTATCTTCCGTGCACGAATCGTTCAGGGAGCGCAGACGATTCACTCAGAACGGCGACGCAGACTCGGGGACTTGGCGCCGACCCGACGGCGCACTGCCCGGCGCTGAACGCATCACGCGTGCGCGGCGTACACTCCCTCGATCCCCCTTACTTCTTATGACACACCTCACTCCTGCCCCCGAATCCGTGCTGCCCAGTGGCGATACGCGACGCGCGCGCCGTGCGGCGACGCGGCGTACTCGCGCCACCCTCGCCGGCGCGGCCGTTGCGGCATCCGTCGCGCTCGGAGCCACCCTCCTCACCGGATTCGCCAGCACCATGCCCGCGTCCGCGGCCGAGCCAGCCGACATATCGATCACCCCGGCAATGGCCGTGCAGTTCTCGGCCACGTCGCCCACGCTCGCTGCCGCCGCGGCCGGCGCGCAGACCCTGACCGACATCACCGACGCCGCCGAGAGCGCGCTCGCGCAAGGGCAGGGGGCACTCGATGCCGCGGAGGTCGTCGTCGGCGAGGTCGCGGCATCCGACCTCGAACTTGAGGGCAGCACTCGAGTCGATACCTCATCGCTCCGGGCGGCACTCGATGAGCTCGCGGGCAGCGATGTGCTGCCGCTCCTGCTGTTGCCGGATCTGACGCAGGCTGTCACCGACGCGGCCGCCGATGTGACGGCCAAGGCGTCGGCGCTCAGCGACCGGCTGGATGCCGCTGAGAAGAAGGCCGCCGAAGAAGCCGCCGAAGCGCGGCGAAAGGCGGAGGAGGAAGCCAAGCGACAGGCCGCCGAAGCGGCTGCGGCCGCCGCAGCTGCCGCGAACACTCCCGCGGGCGCGCAGGCGACGGCGCAGCAAATGTCGGCTGAGAAGTACGGCTGGGGCGCGGGCCAGTTCTCATGCCTGGTGTCACTGTGGCAGAAGGAGTCCGGCTGGAACTACCAGGCCTACAACTCCAGCAGTGGCGCGACCGGCATCCCGCAGTCCCTCCCCGGGAGCAAGATGGCGTCAGCCGGCGCGGACTGGCAGACGAACGCCACGACGCAGATCGCGTGGGGGCTCGACTACATCTCGCGCGCCTACGGCACGCCGTGCGCGGCGTGGGGTCACTCGCAGGCCGTCAACTGGTACTGATCGCTCGGCGCGCTGCGGGCGAAGCCCTCGGTGCCCCGCGGCAGTACGATCGTGCTGCACCGGGATGGGTGCCATCAGCCGCGCAACGAAAGGGCCCCTCATGGCAGGCAAGACCAGCGAAGGCGTCGGATTCTCCGAAGAAGAGAAGAAGGCGATGAAGCAGCGCGCCGAAGAGTTGCGCACCACCAAAGGACTCAAGGGAGCGGCGAAGCTCGCGAAAGAGCTTGAAGCGTGCGCCGATGCGATCGAGGCGCTCGACGGCATCGACGGCGAAGTCGCGCGGAGCGTGCACCGCATCGTCTCGGATGAGGCACCCCACCTGAACCCGAAGACTTTCTACGGCTTCCCTGCCTACGCCGCCGACGGCAAGGTCGTCATCTTCGTGCAGCCGAAGTCGAAGTTCGACACCCGCTACCCCACCGTGAACTTCGACGAGACGGCCACGCTCGACGACGGAGACATGTGGGCGACCTCGTTCGCCGTCGTTGCGGTCACGGATGCCGTTAAGAAGCGCATCCGCGACCTCGTACGCAAGGCCGTCGGGGCGTAGTCGCGGCGCGGCACTTCACCCAGCTGTCGGATCTCACGACTGTTGTCAGTCGAGGTGAATACTGATCAGGTCTTTTCTCAAAGATGGCATCGGCTGTCTCGGCGGACAATTCTCAGAGGAGTTGCCAGCAATCCGGTGGACCGCCCCAGTGGCTCCTGAGTGTTCGTGACCGGTGAAGTGACACCGCCCTCAGCTGGTCAAACCGCCACCTTCAGGGCTCCTGAGAGACGATGAACACCTCGCCGACTACGCACGCGGCGCCAGCCTCGACATCGACGGTCTGCGCGTCGACGTAGCCACCACCCAAGCTGATCCGATCCCCATTGTTGAGCGGTGCGTCTTGCCAGAGCGGGCCGGAGTCATCGACCCGTAGAAGAGTCGAGGGGAACACCGGGACGACCGCGGCGCCGCCCCCATCTGGCTCGATGACCAGACAACCGTTTCTCGACGAGACGACACCTTCGAGTGCGGCAGTGAAGCCGCCCTCACCGGAGGGTTCGTACGTCGCGATCGTTCCTGTCGCGGTGCCGCCCTGCGTCGTACAGCCGACGAGGAGCACTCCCACCACACCCAAGGCCGCAACCATTGCACTGATCGACAGGTCGAGCCTCATCGTTTGATCGTCACGTAGGCCGGGGAGTAGTTGATCTTTGAGTACACGGATATTCCCGTGCCTCCACCCTTATGTACTCCGACCGGTCGGTTGCTGGAGAACCAGGGGCCACCACTATCCCCGCCTCTACTTGTCAAGCTGACGGATACAAAAACGCTGTTGCATGTGACGCCCGGGCAGGCGTTCGTCCATGTCGGCTTGTATGAAGCGCTCGTGATCGTTCCGCAGCCGTAGCCGCTCGTCTTGCCGCGCCTGCAGACCGTCGCACCTGTGGTGGGCGTCAAGTTGGCCCCGGTCGCAACAGTTGTTGCGGAGTTGACGGTGTAGAACCTGCCTACGATGGTATCGGTGCTCTTCACGCTGTGGAAGGCGATGTCGGCGTTAGCGCCGTAGTTCTGAGATCGTCTCGTTGACGTCCCGGCCGCCGATCCTGAGCCAGAGATGTTTGCCCAGTAGCTCTGGCTAGAACCGCAGTGACCAGCGGTGAGGAAGCCGTTGTAAGTTGAGTTGTACGCAGTGAAAGCCGCGGTGCACGAGCCCAATGCGACGCCGCCGCGGATATAGGCCTGATCGCTGAGGCCGCCTTCATAGGGAACCATCCGGACGCTACCGAGGCCTTCGACCTTGAGCGCATCGGCACGGTCGACGTCCGAAGACGCAGCTGGCACATCGAGAACGATTTCCCCGGTTCGGACGTCAACATAAACGCCGTCGAATTCAACACCGATCTGTTGGAGCTGATCAAGCTCGTCATCGACCCCATTGGTCCGAGCCACGGCGAAGGCGTCTTCCTGAAAAACTGCCAACTCAAAGCGTTGTGTTTCGGCGGCCGCGCGAACAACTTTCTCAATCTCCTTATTGGAAGTACGCAGACTGATCAGCTGGGTGTCGCCGTCGACATCGATCCAAAAGTCGAACTCCGAACCGTCGAATCGATCTGCTAGTTCGACCGTCAGATCACCGAGATACTCCTGAATTGCCACCTGTTCTGCGGCTCGAAGTTCCGAGATCCCGTGAAGTTTCGCGTATGCAGCCAGGAAGCCCCCAGCGCCACCCTCGTCATCTTCGTTGATACCTGCGGCAGCAGTGGGGAATTGTGAACCTGAGGTGCTGAGGGCGCTGCCCGTTCCCATCGCGCTGGTGTTGGCTGTCGTGGTAAGACCGAGAGTAAGGATCACCACTCCCAGCGTGTATGTCCACTTCTTTTTGGACGAAGAGAAGCGTCGGGTCGTGTTTCTCATAGCTTCCTCGCTGATACCTAGTCGGCGACGGAACGCGCCCCCTATGGCCAAATAATGCCCCGCCCGCCCACCTTCCACAAGAGGTATTGAGCGACACAGGCTGGGCGGCAATGATCGATTGTGCGGGCGGCTGTAGCACACACTCTCCGGGCGCCCGCTTTCGCCGAGAGCCGAACGTCCGCGTCGGGGTTAGGCCATCGCGAGTTCGTCGCGCTCGTATGGCCACGAGCGGATGACGCGTGCGCGTGTGGCGGCTTGGCCGGTCTTGCCGGCAAGGTTGGGGATCGCCCTGGGGTTGACGTGTCGAAGAATGCAGGCGCGCTTACGGTGTGCGGCGACTATGAGCGCCCGGTTGAGTGGACACCGCTGGTGCTTGACGTGCGTCGAGCTGCGGAGCCCGTACATATACAGCATCGCCTGGTGGGCGTACATCAGGTTGCGCCGCGTGCTGCCTGCGCGTTGCCGACGGGCTCGCTCGAACGCTCTGCCAAACTCCTGAACCGCTGTGGTCTTCCCGAGACCTGGCCGACCGGAGATGATCACCCCGGACTTGCTGGCGTCCGGGGAGCGGTTGTCCGCCATGGCATGGCGGATCGCGACGGCGACCTGCCGCAGCGATGGGGTCGCGACCCGGGCGCCGAGTGTCATGTACCGTTCGCGGGCGATGTTGAACAGCGCACGCTCTGAGGAGTGCATCGTGTCGTACTCGGTCAGTGTGATCGGGAGCGGCCGCTGTGCGACGAAGTCTACGAACTCGCGCCATCCCTCCTTGGTCGCGTAGTCGAAGTCGGTGGATGGAGCATCGAAGTCGAAGTCTCCCAGCAGGTCATCGAACATCGCGCTCACGCCTCATCCGGCGACCGGGTCATGCCGAACGGTGCCGCGACCGGCCACGCCGGCTTCGCCGCCACCGCATCGGTTTCCTTGTCGCCGACGTCACCAGCAGCCGAAACCTCGCCGCCCGGCACGGTTTCGGGTGCGGTGTGTGGGAGCTGGTTGGTGATCGCCAGCGGATCGGTCCGTGCGCTGATCGCGCGCTTCTTCTGCCGCGACGTCGGCAGAGCGTTGCCTTTGTACATGAACCGGCGCATCACTTCGTTGAGGTCGTCCGTGCTCGGCTCGCTCTCGCCGCGTGCGGCTGCTTGTGCGCGGGCGACCCGCCACACTTCGTCGGCCATCGGAGCACCGCTGTACGGGGACCGCCAGTCCAGCGGGAGGAATTGGTCGCCGAGTTCCAGCCACACCGTCATCGGGTTGTAGGGGTCAACGTGGAACGGCCACTTGCCCTGCTGCCGATGATGCGGCGACCGCTTCTTCCGCAGCGGGCCGAGTTCTGTGGAGTCGTAGACGCGCAGGTCGATGTCAACGCCATAGTGGTTGATCACCCGCCATTCGGTCGGGAGAAGGGCAATGTACTTCTCGGCCGTCAGCGGAACCTGCAGCTCCGGCGCAACTTCCCGGTACGCGGCGACCATCTGGTTCGGCGTCAGCATCAGCCGCGGGTTGCGGGGGTCTCGCAGCGCCTTGTGGGGTCGGTTCTGCCAGGTCACCGCGACCCAGTCCTCGAACAGCTCCTGCAGCTGCTCGAGGGTGAGCAGGTGGCTCGTCGCGATCACCTCGTCGCCGCGCATGTCGGTGCTCTGCCCGAGGAACGCGATCGCGTACTGGGTGAACTGGTCTTTGACCGTGCGGAACATCCGCTCGATCTTCGCTTTCTGCGTCGGCGAGTACTCCGCGTTGACCGTCAGCGAGATCCTCAACGTCCGGCAGGCATCCGAGAAGTGACGAGACACGTACGACGCGCCACGGTCTGTGGTTATCGACTCCGGGAAGATGTACGGCTGCGCATCACGCATCGCCTCGAACCGCTCCACCACGAGCCCGTCCGTGCCGGTCCATGCCTCCGACACCTGACGCCGGTTCGCGCGCACCCCGTCGGGACGCGACGCGTACGGCACAAGTGCGCGAGCGAGGACCACCACCAGGTCGATGCTGCGGGAACCCACGGTGACGATGCCGGAAAGCACCGACCGGGATGCCTCACACAGCAGCAGAGTGAGATCGGGCCGTACGGGCTCACCGTCGCACTCGACGAGGATCTCCATCGGCGTCGTGTCGATCCGCACCTGCTCACCAGGTCGCACCCCCGACCGCACCCCGTGCATGTGATCCGGCTGATTCGCCGTGGTGCGGCGGGCACGGGCAGTCCCGAGCGTGTGCTTGCCCGCATCGAGCTCGTTCAGCAGGCGGTACATCGTTGCGCGGCTCGGCATCGGTACGACGCCCTCGCCGAAGCGGTCGTCCAGTTCTCGGCGGACGAGCCAGATCAGCCTCGTTCCGGTGCCCGTGGATTTCCGCTCCTGGCCGGCCTGGACAGTCAAGATCGCGTCGATGAGGCGCTCGTCGTAGGAACGACCGGGCATGTCGGCCAGGCCGTGGCGACGTCGATCGAGAAGACCGCTGACCCCGAACTCTTCGAGCGCGCGTTGCTGACGCGAAACCTTTACCGGACTGTAGTCGGTTCCGAGACGACGATTGACGCTGTCGATGACCTGCTGCCGCGCCGCGGGCTTGGTCACCCCCGCCGCCACGAGATCGTCGAACCGGGCGAGTTCCTCGAGCCACACGTCAACGACCTTGCGGTCACGCGCGTCGAGGTCCTGCAGGCTGCGCAAGTCAAGCAGGGAGCGGAGCGATGCCGGTGCGGCAGGTTCCGCCTCATGCCGCAGATCGGCGGCGAGAACCTCCACGTCGTCTCCGTCGCCGTCGACGGCGCGCAAGGTCAGATAGGTGGGTCGGATCGCAACGACCTGGTGGCTTCCGCCCTGCCACCGGATGATGTCGCCCGGGTGAATGGTCATGATGCCGCTCCGACGTCGACGACGGTCGTCATCGACAGGGGACGCTGTAGATCCGCCACGGCAACCCCGCTCCACACGAGTGCATACGCGGCACCGACGCCGGAGTGAGCGGCGCCACCGAGGACCGCCGCGAGCGACCCCAGACTCATCCGGCCGGTGAGCCCGAGCGCGGCGATGTCGACGCCCTCGAGCCACGCCGGGTCGCGGTACCGAAGCAGGAAGCGCAGGTTCGCCTGGGTGGCGCCGGGAAGCTGATCGAAGACGAGGTATGACCAGCCCAGTGCGGCGGCAAGGCGCCGGGTGAGTTCGAACTTGATGCTGTCCTCGGGCTTGATCAGTTCGACCGGCTTCACGTCGACGAGCAGCGCACTCCCATCGGAGCGGCGCACGAAGTAGTCGGGCGCGTGTGAGCGCTTCGGTGACCGCCATCGGATCCACATCGGCTGGCTCGACACACCTACGACATCCCCGGTCCGGTCCAGCGTGGTCAGGAACGAGCGTTCCCAGAACGACTCGAACGAGACGTGCCGGCCCGTCGAGGCCATCCACAGCTTGCCCTCGAAGTTGCGCTTGCCCGGCCACGATGGGAACTCGCGTACCGGATCCGCATCCTCGAACATCACGCGCGCCGCATCGACGGGATCTGCGTGCCGGAAGAGGCCGTGTCTGGAGAACTCGATCGTGCCCGCGAGAGCATTCGTCCCGTCGATCGCGGCGAGCCAGTCTTGGGTCAAGGTCACGGAGAACTCTCCCTCCCGGAGAATCCCGCACCCGATCAGAGCGCTCCTATGGAACCTCCCGGCTTGAACCGCAAGCTACTCCCGCCTCGGAGCAGCCCGAAGCGGCGCGCCGTCCTCCCGACAACTGGAGTGAGAATCAGACAACTGGTGTGAGACGACTCGACAGGTCCGTGAGAATCGGACAACTGGAGTGAGACACGACACCCAGCACTTTCATCACAAAAAGATAACGAGAAACGCTTGCCGTCGTTATCTTTCCGTTATAGAGTTCAGGAACGGTAGTTGTTTTGCTGTGGCAGCTACCGACATGTGATTGCAGGACACTCTTGGTGCAAGGGACAAGGCCCGGTCAGAAGCCTCTCTGACCGGGCCTTACTCTTGCCTCTCATCCTCGATCAGCAAGTGTGTTCGCGGGGCGCTCAGACGCCGCCGCCACCTCCACCGCCTCCACCGCCGCCGGCCGATCCCCCGCCGCTAGACCCGCCCGACGACGATGACGTTGACGAGGATGCCGCCGCGCTGGCCGACAGGGTCGCGATTCGCGCGGAAAACGACGTCGCGTCGAAGGTCGACGAGCCGACGTACCAGCGCGGGCTCCCACTCACGTCGTACAGCACCGCGAGCTCACCCGCCCACTTCTTCTCCTGGCCGAACACCACCGCGAACGGCAGCAGCGCTTCGTAGAGGTGCAGCATCTGACGCGGGTCGTGTACATCGACGCTGCGTCGCTCGGCGCCCTGGGGCGACTGCAGCATGCGAATGCGGTCAGCTTCCGCCCACTCGATGAACTCGCGAAGACCCGCCAGGTGATCACGAAGTTCCGCACCGGATGCCGTGAGCGGCGACTTCGCCAGCACGAACATCACGGCAAGCATCAGCGGAATACCAAGCGCGAGCAGCGCGATCACCCACCACGCGAAGTACCCCTGCTCGAGCGCATTAATGCCGAACACCATAGCCAGAGGCCCCGCCACCGCCGCAAGCGCACCCGGCGGCAGCCAGAAGCGCGCCGGCACCTTGCGGCGAAGGCCGCGCGCATTCAGCGCCTTCTTGGCATCGGCGAGCATCCGCTGCGCCGCCTTCGACACTCGCGTGTCGGTACGGCCGAATTCATACTGCTCACCGGGATGGCCGGCCGGAAAGAGCGCGCGCAGCAGCATCCGACCATCTCCCTCGGCGCGAGACGGATCGACAAGCTCAGCGATCAGCTTCGTGCCGCCGAATATCTTGCGTTCGCCTTCGAGAATGCGGATGCTGCCCGCGACAGCCTGTTCAAGCACCTCCGCCGGGACAGCCTTCGCCGTCTTGTGAAGAAACACCGCGCTTTCGAGCGCATCGATCCCCGGCGGCGGCAGGTACTCGGCGATCACCGCCAGTCGGCCCGGCGCATCCCGCATGTGCCGGGAGCGCATAACGATCGCCCACACCAACGCAGCGATCAGGCCGAACCCGACGACGAGCTGCAGCCATCCCCACACCGACCGCAGCGGCGACGGATCGAACGCGGCGAAGGTACCCGATTCGAACCCGACGGCGATCGTCATCGTCTGCCGCGGATCAAGAGCGGTAGCGGATGCCACGACCGCCCCATCGACGATGTCGATGTCACACGTGGTGGTGTCACCGGCGGCCCCGCGATAACAGGCCATGTCACCGGTCAGCGCATCGGGGAGGCCATGTTCGAGTGTGAGCGACGCCGTGACGCGGCCGAAGGGTTGCGCCCACGAGGTGCCGTTGACGTTCCAGTAGAACTCGTCATCATCGGTGTCGGCGAAGTAGCGCGTCACATTTTCGAGCGTGTAGGTGAAGACATAGACCTGGCGGCCGTGCACGTAGTCATCGGCGCGGGAGGTCATTGAGAACCAGCCGTCTTCCTCATCGACTTCACTCGGCCGGGATGCGCCGTTCTCATCGGTGATCGACACGAAGTGGGGCCTCAGTGGCGCCCCGAGGTACTCGGTGGGGATCGTGCGTCGCATCCCACGGTTCTGATCGAAGTCGGGGAAGAGCGCCACGAACGTCTCGGTGACGTGGAGAGTGGATGTACCGTCGTCTGCTCGGCCCAGCACGTACTCGACGTCCATGCTCTCGAACGCGAAGTCATCGACTCCGGCGGTGACGATGCGCGTCGGCTGCGCCGATGCCGCGTCGGTTGGAAAGACCGTCGGCAGAGCCGCGCCCAGCACGAGGGCGACGAACACGAACGGGACGAGCAGGCACGGCATCCGTCGACAGAGAATGAGCGCGCGCACCTGCCCAGCTTAACCAGGCACGCCGCTCCCCGTTACGCTGGGGGTCATGACCGATCGCCGTCTCGCTATCGCCGCGTGGGAGAGCCTGTTCCGCGCACAGCACGAGGTGTTCGCCGAGATCAGTACCGACTTCGACGACGCGCTTTCGCAGGCGGAATACGACGTTCTGCTCACCGTGACGCGCGGCGAAAACCTGACCGCGCGCCTGCGCGACGTGACAGCGAACATGCTCATCAGCCAGCCGAGCGTGTCGCGCCTGGTCGACCGCATGGTCGCCCGAGGGCTGATCACCAAGTGCGCCGACCCTGTTGACGGCCGTGGCGCCTTGCTCACCGCAACCGACGAGGGCGCCGCCCTGTTTCGCCGGATCGCCGCCGGGCACGGCAAGGCGATCGCCGAGCGCATGTCGGTGCTGAGCGACGACGAGCTCGCGCAGCTGCGCGCACTCACGGCGAAGCTGCGGCCGCGCGGGCGCTGACGGCCCGATCGCACCCGGGCGGCGTTCCACCGGCGCCCCGACAGGACCGCGCGTCACCCCACCCGCGCCCCGACAGGACCGCGCGTCACCCCACCCGCGCCCAGGCAGGACCGCGCGTCACTCCACCGGCGCCCCGACAGGACCGCGCGTCACCCCACCCGCGCCCCGACAGGACCGCGCGTCACTCCACCCGCGCCCCGACAGGACCGCGCGTCACCCCACCCGCGCCCCGACAGCATTCATGTGGCGAGACACGCCGGTGGCCCGCGGCGCCCACCGGCGTGTTGCGCCATATGAGCGCCGAGGGCGCGTCTACGTCTGGTTCGCGGGGTTCGTCGTCTTGCCGTCGAGCCAGAGCTCGTCGCTCGGGTCGGAGTGCGCCGTGCCCGACTTCACATGCTTGGGGTCGATCTTCGGCCGCTTGGTGATCACGTGCACGAGGGCCATCGCGTGACCACGGCCGAGACCGTAGTCGGCGGCGAGCCACGCCACGATGTCTCCCGCCTTCGACCCTGGGCCGAAGCCCTTACCCTCGGCGAGCGCCACGAACTCGCGCGGGGTGACGCCCGTCTTGGCCTCGATATTGTCGAGATACGCCTGGAACGACATGTGTTCACCGTAGAGGAGATCTGGGCGCGAGCGGCACCCGAATCAGCCGCTCACATGCGCGAAGCGTGCCGCACCCCGAGGGGTACGACACGCTTCGTGCGTGAACCTGCGCGTGACTACTCGACGGGCGCAGGCTCGTCGGTGCGCGCGGACTCGCGCCCCGTGATGACCTGGTGGTCGTCGGCGGTCGTGACGGCGACCTTGCGCGGCTTGGCCTTCTCGCTCACCGGGATCATGACGCTCAGCACGCCGTTGTCGTAGCGAGCCGAGATGTTCTCGGTGTCGATCCCCTGGCCGAGGTTGAGCTGACGGAGGAAGCTCGCAGCCTCACGCTCGCGCGTGATCCACTTCACGCCGTCCCCGGCGGTCAGCGTGCGCTCGGCACGAATGGTGAGCAACTGGCCGTCGACGTCGATGTCCACCGACCCCGGATCGATGCCCGGCAAGTCGGCCGTGAGCACGTAGTGGTCTCCGTCGCGGTACAGGTCCATCGGCATCTGCCGGGGCCCACGACGTGCGTCGAAGAAGCCGGCGGCGAGGCGGTCGAGGTCGCGGAACGGGTCATAAGTAGCCATGTGACTGTCTCCTTCTCATCGCGAGTGATGGTTTTCTAAAGTTGAGCCACAGCGACTCAACTAAGAAGAGGTTAGCACTCTCAAGGTGAGAGTGCTAACGCGATTTGCGACGATTCGCCGTAGGCGAACGAGCGCTGTCCGGGCCGTGCCGCGCGCCCGCGCGGCACACCGTGTCGGGCGCGATCCCCTTCCCGCTGGGAGCTCCTACCGACGGCGCCCCTCCTCCCCAGGCGGCCGCGAGGCGGCATCCTCCACAAAAGTCGAACTGACACCGCCTGCGGGCGCCTGGACCCGCAAGTCTTGACGGATGACCCCGCCGCGCATTGCCGAACTTGGTGAGGCGTTCACGGTGCACGAGGCACGCGCGGCCGGCATAACGTCGTGGCAACTGCGATCGGGCGCACTCGAGCAGCCGTTCCACGGCGTGCGGTTGCGGCCGCACATGGCCGCCGATGACGACCGGCACACGGCCAGCGACGCCCCTTACGACGCCATCAGACACGAGGTCATACGGCGTGCCGCGGCCTACCGCGAGATCATGAGGCCCGGGCACTTTTTCGTATCCGACACGGCGGCGCTTCTGTATGGGCTGCCCATCGATCACGGTCACGACCTGATGGTTGCTGCGCCACGCCCCGCTCGCGCGCCGCGGGGGCGCGGCATCCACGGCATCCAGATTTCCCCGGAGCTCGTGCGCGTGCGCGAGCACCGTGGGTTCCGGGTCTCGAGTCCGGCGTCGACGTGGGCGACGCTGGGCGCGGCGCGCAGCGTGCGCGACCTGGTGCGCGTCGGCGACGCGCTCGTGCACGTGCCACGCGACGACTGGGGCCGGCCGCACCCTGAGGTCGCGCTGGCCACCATTGCGGAGCTGCACGCTGCGGTCACAGCCGGCCGCCGGGTCGGAGTCGTCGCGCTCCGCGAAGCTGTTGAGCTCGTGCGCGTCGGGAGCGCGTCACCCCTTGAGACCGATTTTCGACTGGATGCCGCGTCCGCCGGGCTACCCACACCCGAGCTCGACGTCGAGATCTTCGCTGCCGATGGTCGGCGGATTGGGATCACCGAGTTCGTGTTCCGCGAGTACCGCACGGTCGTCGAGGTCGAGGGCGACCATCACCGCACCAGCAGGGCACAGTGGAACCGCGACATCGAGAAGTACGCGGCGTACGCGGCTTCGGGGTGGGAAGTTGTCCGCCTCACGTCAGCGCACATCCGTGCGCCCCACGCTCGCGCCACGCAGATCGTGCGCGACGTGCTCGCCCGCCGAGGGTGGCGCGGCTAGCGAGTGGGTTGCGCGCCCGTGCTCCGCCGTGCGCACGCGCCCCACGATCCACGGCCGCTCACTTGTCACGACACGCCGGACGCACGGCCCAGAACCCGCAATGTGCGCCATACGAACGATGGCATCCGCGCATCCATGCCCCAGCGCACCCGTGCAGGCCGTGCGCACGGCGGCGCGTCAGCACTCGATGACGTTGACGGCGAGCCCACCCTCGCTGGTTTCCTTGTACTTCGTCGACATGTCGATCCCCGTTTGGCGCATCGTTTCGACGACCATGTCGAGCGACACATGATGCGAACCGTCGCCGCGCAGCGCAAGCCGCGCTGCGGTCACCGCGGTCGATGCGGCGATGGCATTGCGCTCGATGCACGGGATCTGCACGAGCCCGCCGACCGGGTCGCACGTCAGCCCCAGGTGGTGCTCCATCGCGATCTCGGCGGCGTTCTCGATCTGCCGGTTCGTGCCGCCCATGACCGCGGTCAATCCCCCTGCCGCCATCGCGCATGCCGAGCCGACTTCGGCCTGGCATCCGCCCTCGGCGCCCGAGATCGACGCGTTCGCCTTGAAGAGCGATCCGAGCGCGGTCGCTGTGAGGAGGAAACGCCGGATGCCGCGCCGCCGATTCGCTTCGGCGATCACCTCGTCGTCGAGCGTGGCCTGTGCGTTGCCCGCGCCCGCCGGATCACCGGCCCGCGCGCCAGCAGCACCTCCGGCGCTCGAGCCTGGACCCACCCCCGCGGCCACGTCACCCGAGAATCCGAGCAGGGCGCTCCCGACGAGCTCGCCGTAGGGCGTCACCGCGTTGCCGGCACCTAAGCCTGAGTCGGCGAGGAAGCGCCACCAGTACATGGCCACAGCCGGCACGATGCCTGCGGCACCGTTGGTCGGCGCCGTCACGACGCGCCCGCCTGCGGCGTTCTCTTCGTTCACGGCGAGGGCGAACGCTCCCATCCACTCCCCCGGCACCTCGTGATGTCCCTCGGCTTGCGCCGCCTCGAGCTGCGCGCGGATCATCGACGCGCGACGCGCGACGCGCAGTCCGCCGGGGAGCACGCCGTCAGAGCGCAACCCCGCGTTGACGCTGCCGGCCATGGCATCCCAGATCGCGTCGAGTCCGGTGGCGATCGACTCGTCGTCGCGCAATGCCTCTTCGTTGATGCGCGCCGCTTCGGCGATGGTGATGCCCCGCTCGTCGCAGACCGCGAGCAGCTCGTCGGCGGACGCGAACTGCAGCGGAAAGGCCGCTGCGCGCACCTGCTCGGCGGCTCCGTCACGGCGAATGAACCCGCCACCGACCGAGTAGTACGTCTCCGTCGCCAGGGGAATCTCGGCCTCGTTCGTCCAGACCTCGAAAGTGAGGGCGTTCGGATGCCCCGGCAGCCGCGTCCGCGGTTCGAACACCATGTCTTCGCGGGCGAACGCGACATCGTGCGAGCCGTCGAGGCGCAGCATCCGGTCATCGGCATCGCGCGACCACGCAGCCCGCACCACATCGGGATCCACAGTCTCGGGGGCGTGCCCTTCGAGGCCGGCGATGACAGCTCCCGGCGTGCCGTGGCCGATGCCCGTGGCGCCCAGCGACCCGTAAAGCACGCATCGCACGCGCGTGACCGACGACAGCACTCCGCTTTCGCGCAGGCGGGTCGCGACGTCGCGCCCGGCCCGCATCGGTCCGACGGTGTGCGAACTCGATGGGCCGATGCCGATCGAGAACAGTTCGAACGCCGAGACGTATGCACTCACGGTGTCAGGCTACGCTCGACAGCCTCGAGGCGCGCGGCATCGGATCCGCCGATCACCGCCAGCGCCTGGAAGATGTCGGCCCAGAGATCATCCACATGCTCGAGCCCGATCGACAGGCGCACCACACCGGCACCCGGTTTCGCGTCACCGGCGACCGGTCGGTGGGTGAGAGATGCCGGATGCTGCACCAGCGAGTCGACGCCGCCGAGCGAGACCGCGTGGGTGATCAGCCGGCACGACTCGGTGAAGCGCGCTGCGGCGTCGTACCCGCCCGCGAGTTCCATCGCGATGATCGAGCCGGGCCCGTCGAGCTGTCGACCCAGCAGACCCGAGGGGTCCTGTCCGGAAAGGCCCGGGTAGAAGACGCGCGCAAGGGCCGGATGCTCCGCCAACCGCTCCGCCAGCGCCATGGCCGTCTGCTGTTGCGCGCGCACGCGAAGCGGCAGCGTGCGCAATCCGCGGTGCAGCAGGTAGGCGCCCATGGGGTGCAGCAAGCCGCCGGTGAGCGCACGAACCTGGCGCAGTCGCTCGACCCACTCCCGCGTCGTGGCGACCACGCCGCCCATCGCATCCCCGTGCCCGCCGATGTACTTCGTCGCGCTGTGCAGGACGAGCGTGGCGCCGTGCAGCGCGGGACGCTGGAGCACCGGCGTCGCGAACGTGTTGTCGACGAGGACCGGCACGCTGCCGGCGGCGCGCACGACCTGGTCGAGGTCGACGAGTTCGAGGGTCGGATTCGCGGGAGTCTCGACGATCACCAGGCCGGTGTCGGGTCGCACGGCGTCGGCGATGCCGTCGGCATCGGTCCAGGTGACGGTGGTGCCGAGCAGTCCGCTGGCGAGCACATGGTCTGATCCGCCGTAAAGGGGACGCACGGCCACGACGTGCGGGGTGCCGCCCGTGACGCAGGCGATGAGGCACGCCGAGAGCGCGGCCATGCCGCTGGCGAAGGCGACAGCTCCGTCGGTGTACTCGAGCTCGGCGAGCGCCTCTTCGAACCGGGCGACGCCGGGCTGCCATAGCCGCTGGTAGACGGGGCTGCGGCCCGCCCCCAGGTCGTGCCCGGTCGCGAGCTCTTCGTACGACAGCCCGCCCGCGTCGACGTCGGGCAGTGAGTATGTGGTCGAGAGATCGATCGGGGGAACGTGGGCGTGGGTGTCGCGCAGTCCCGACATTCCGGCATGTACGGCCGTCGTGTCGATGTGGTGGGGCATCTTGTCCATTCGCCCATGGCAACAGATTATGGAAGAAGGATCAATCGAACCCGAAGATCACCACGAAAGAAGACGGTGACCACGCAGATCCTGCAGATCGGATGCCAAGGAGGCTGCCCATGGCGAAGGTCGTTGACCTCGATCCCACCGACCGCGCGCTGTTACGCGCGCTCACCGAGAATGCGCGCGCATCGGGGGCGTCGCTCGCGGCATCCGTCGGCATCGCCGAGTCGACTGTCTCGCTGCGCCTTCGGCGCCTGCAGGCCACCGGGGTGATCCGGCGCTTCCGCATCGACATCGACCCCGCCGCGTTCGGCGCGACAGTGCAGGCGCTCATCGCCGTGCGGCTGGTCAAACACGCCCGCGATGAGATCGAGGCGTTCCGCCGCACGGCGACCGCCCTTCCGGGCGTACTCAGCCTGTTCCATATGGCGGGTGCCGACGACTACTTGCTGCACGTCGTCGCCCGCGACTCGAACGAACTGCGCGAATTCGTGCTCGCGAATCTCACCGGGCACCCAGCGGTCTCGCACACCGAGACCAACCTGATCTTCGAGCACGCAGACGGCGACGGGTGGGAGCAGTTGCTCCGCTGATTCACTCAGAAGCGACTGTTGCTCGCTCCCGCTACGACCGGGGCGTCGCCGTCATAGAGATAGCGCGTGACGTCACTCTCGCCCGAGGCATCCGTGTTCGACTACTCGCCGACCTCGGGCTCGCCGCTGGCGCCGCTGCGCTCGGCGAGGAACGCCGCCGAGTCTTCCGCCGCCATCACCTCACCCAGCTTGCCCGCGAACGAGCCGGCCTGCCCGCCCTCGAACGGACTGATCGGATCGGCGGTTCCGAGCACGACCATGGTCGGCACGGCGACTCCTGACCACTCGCACACGTTGGGCGCGTGCGGGACGACGGCGGTGTACTCGCGCGGCATCCCTTCCACATCGACGGAGCCGTGGATGACATCGGCATCGAGGTCAGGCTCGCCCGAGGCGGGCGAGACGACGTCGGTGTCGGTCATGACGGGTGTTTCTTTCTCTCTATTGGTGCGGTTCAGTCGAACAGATCGGTTTGCAGCAGGGCGTACAAGACGTTGTGCACGCGGTCGCGCAGCCCCTCGCCGACACCCACCGGGTCATCTTCGAGGGCAGCCTTGGTGCTGCTCGCCGCCGAGGACGGCAGCATCGCGAGCATCAGGTCATTGCCATACCGCACCGCGAGGGTGGGGTCCATGAAGCCGCCGAGGACGGCATCCGTCGACACCACACCGTCGAAGCCCCACTCGCCACGCAGCACCTCTTCGAGGAGCACTTCGTTTCCGCCGGACCAGCGACCACCGATGTTGATGAACGATGACATGGCGCCGTTGGCGTCACCTTCCTTGACCGTGATCTCAAACGGACGCAGGTACAGCTCACGCAGGGCCTGCTCGTCAACGAAGACGTTCATGCCCGGTGCGCGTGCGCTGACCTCTTGCTCGTTGAGCGCGAAGTGCTTCATGAACGTCAGCACGCCCTTGCTCTGCGCGCCCGAGACCATCGCGGCGCTCATCTTGCCCGACAGGAGGGGGTCCTCCGAGAAGTACTCGAAGTTGCGGCCACCCATCGCCGTGCGGTCGAGGTTCATGCCGGGGGCATACCACCCCTGCACACCGTACGCGTTCGCTTCGGCGCCCACGGCCTCACCCAGCGCGTACGCCAGCTCGTCGTTCCAGGTCGCTGCCACCACGGCTTCAGTCGCGAACGATCCGGCCGTCATCTCACCGAACAGGTAGTTGAGACCCGCGGGGCCGTCCAGCAGGATCGCGGAGGGGATGCCGAGGCGCTCGATCTCTTCGGTCAGGTACGCACCGTTGGCGAACAGGCTGATCTGCTCGTCAACGGAGAGCTGGTCGATGAACGCGTCCCACTGGGGGTCGTCGTACGCGAGGCCCTTGAGGTCAGCGAGCATGAGGCCGTTGTCGGCTTCGTAGGTCGGAGCCTCACCCGGCAAAGGAGCGATTTCGGGGTCCATGACCTCGAGGAGTTCATCGGATGCCACGAGGTTCACGTCGGAGCTGTCGGGGTACGTTCCCTCCCAGTCATCGCGCGAGAGGGACGTGAAGTCGCCGCGCGCGAAGTCGAAGCGGTTCTCCAGCGCGACTCCGGTCACGTCGTCGGTGTCGTACACCACGTCGTCGGCGACGGTCGTGTTGAACGTGTACAGCGGGCTGTGCACGTCGGTCGCGACGACGATGTCGTAGTCGCCGGCCTCGAGCAGGTACGCACCGGCACCGCTCTGGTCCCAAGACGCCATGTCGCGCACGTCGTAGGTCACGGTCACCGTCTCGGAGGCGCCGGGCTCAAGCTCGGACGTCTTGGCGTATCCGCCCAGCTCGATCGCGGACTTCTCGATGCCACCGGGGGTGTACGGGGCCGAGTAGTAGACCTGGACAACGTCCTTGCCCGCGACATCACCAGTGTTCGTCACCGTCACATCGATCGAGACCGTCTCGTCGTCGACCACGGGCTGCGAAGCGTCCCACTCGAACGTGGTGTAGCTCAGGCCGTACCCGAACGGGAACTGCACGATCTGGTCGTAAGCCTCATCCTCGGCGTACCGCGTCTCGTAGTAGCGGTAGCCGACATAGATGCCCTCTTCGTATTCGAGGACGGCACGGTTGGCGTTCTCGTAGCGGAAGTCACCGAGGTTCTCGACCGACGGCGCGCTCGTCACGTCGTAGGCGTACGTGTCGGTGAGGCGACCCGACGGGTTGGCGTCACCCGCGAGAATCTTCGCGAGCGAGACGGCACCGAGCGGACCGGGAGTTCCGATCCACACGGCACCGGTGATCTGCGGGTACTCCTCGAGGAAGCCGAGCTCCATCGCGTTGCCGGAGTTGACGATCACCACGACGTCGTCGAAGTTCGCCGTTACGACATCGAGCAACTCGCGTTGCTCGTCGGTGATGCGCAGGCTGTCCGCGGTCTGGTCGGCCGCCTCCGTCGCGCCGGCGCCCACGACGATGAGTGCCGTGTCGGCGTATTCGCGCGCCTGGGCGAGCACGTCGTCGGTCAGGTAGTCCGGCGCCGGCTCGGTGGCATCCCCGCCACCGATGAGCATCTCGGCGATCTGGATCAGGCCGTTGCTCGATCCGCTGGTGGTCTCTGCTCCGGCATCCTCCATGGCTGCATACAGGTCTTCGTTGTACTGCACGCCCTGCTGCTCGAGAGCGTCGTACAGCGTGATGGCGCTCGACTGGTTGGCACCCCCCGACCCTGCACCGCCGTAGCGGAGGTTGAACGACGCGAAGCTGAACACGTTCACGCGGTCCTCGGCGAGAGGCAGTGCCCCCTCGTTCTCGAGCAGCACGATCCCCTCGTCGGAGATCTGCTCGGTGACGGCGGCGCTGTTCTCGCGCGCTTCGGCGCCGGCTGTCGTCGTGCTGTCGACCTCGATCGACAGCAGACGCGAAATGTCACGCACGATGGGCGCGAGCGCCACGGCGATCACCGCGACGATGGCGACGACAACGCCCCAGCCGATCAGACGGCGCGGACGATTCTTCACTCGCCGGTACGCGCGCTCGCGACGCTTGGCTTCGCGGCGCTCGGCGCGGCTCATCGACGCGCGGGCGGCCTTGCGGTCAGCCTTCGCCGCCTTCTTGGCCTCGCGCGCTGCCGCGCGGTCGCTCACCTTCGCCGCCTTGCGGTCTTCGGGCGACATCGCCTTCAGCTCTTCGCGACGTGCGCGCTTCGCCGCTTTCTCTTCTGCGACCCGGGCGCGCGCCTCTGCGCGGATTTCTTTGCGTGTTGCCATGACTGCTTAGTTCCTTTCCGCGGCGCGCTGAATAGCTCGATGGGCGCGCCAGGCCGAGAACGCATGACGCACGCCACGCAGGAATCGACCGTTGACCATGAGAAGTAGCCCGTCCAACATGTCGGCGTCGACCATGCCACCCGACATGCGCTCGATCGACCGGAAAGGCAGATCGAGCACGAAACGTGTGTTGTTCGCCGCGTGGGGGCGGCCAAGAAGCATGAGCACCCGACTCGTCGTGATGATGAGCGTGTAGAACAGACTGGCGAAACCGCCACGACCCTGTGCCTGGGCGATGATGTCGTCGCGCGTCAGGGGCCGTTGCCGCACCCAGTCAGCGGCGGGCAGCTCACGCCCGAGGAGCCGGGAGTACTCGTCCGCCCCGACACGGTCGACCTGACCGCTGACATAGTGAGGCAGATCGTCGGCTGCGAAGTCGAACGGCGCACCCTCGATCACGACCTCGGCACGCGCGCGAATGTCGCGCGACGACGCTCCGGCGAGCACCGTGTACGTGCCCGGTGCGACGCGCCAGTCGTGCGCCTCGACGTCGTACGCCGAGAATGCGTGCTCCGCGAACGAGACCTCCACCTCGGCGCTCTCGCCGGGCTGCAGAGCCACCTTGGCGAATCCCCCCAGCTCGCGCACGGCGCGGAACTGCCCGGCCGCGGCATCCGGAGCCTCGAGATACACCTGCACTACCTCGGCACCCGCGCGGTCACCGGTGTTGGTCACCGTGACGCGGGCCGATGTGGCATCCGCCTGCAGATTCGAGTACTCGAACGTGGTGTAGCTGAGCCCGTGGCCGAAGGGGTAGCGGACCTCGGCGCCGATCTTGTCGTAGTAGCGGTAGCCGATGTAGATGCTGTCGCGGTGCTCGCTGCTGGCTTCAGTGCGAGAGAAGGATGCCGCGCTGGGCACATCGGAATACCGCAACGGGTACGACTCGGCCAGCTTGCCGGACGGATTGACCTCACCGGTCAGCACCGCGGCGAGCGCGGGACCGACGCCCTGGCCGCCGAGGTACCCGAGAACGATCGCGTCGACGTCCTGGGCGAACGGAAGCTCGACCGGAGCACCGCCCGCAAGAACGACCACGATCGGCACACCGCAGGCGATGAGCTCCCGTGTCAGGTCGAGCTGGTTCTGGGCGAGGCGCATGTGGGCACGGTCGATGCCTTCGGCTTCGGCTGACTCGTCCAGCCCGAGGAACAGCACCACCACGTCGGCCCGGCGCGCCAGCTTGAGGGCACGCGAGGCCAGGGATCGTGAGGCGCCATCGCGGCGACGGAAGCCCTTCTCGAACCCGATGATGTCGAGGCCGCTCTCGCGCAGCGCGTCGAGCGGCGCGTCCACGCGCGTCGGGTTCACGAGCGAACTGCCCGCTCCCTGGTAGCGCGGAGTGGCGGCGAAGTCACCGATCACGGCGACACGACCGGACTGAGGGCCGAGGGGAAGCGTTCCGCGCACGTTCGACGCCAACACGACGCTCTGCGCGGCGGCGTCGATGGCCAACTGGTGGTGCGCATCGTGGTCCGCCGCGGGGGCGGTACCATCGGTCGCCGCCGCGGTGCGGTCGATCAGCGTGAGGAGCTCATCGACCCGGGCATCCAGCACACTCTCGTCGAGCGTTCCCGCCTCGACAGCCGCGACGATCTCGCGATCGGTGACGCCATCGGTGGATGGCATCTCGAGTGTGCTGCCGGCTTCGAGCGCCGCGACGCGGTCGTTGTTGCCGCCCCAGTCCGAGACGACGAGCCCGTCCCAGCCCCAGCGCGTGCGCAGGGTGTCGGTGAGCAGCATCCGATTCTCATTCGCGTATGTCCCGTTGACTTTGTTGTACGACGACATGATCGTCCAGGCGCCGCCGGCGGTCACCGCGATACGGAAGCCCTCGAGATACGTCTCGTGAAGGGCGCGCTCATCGACGACCTCGTCGATCGACATGCGGTGAGTCTCTTGGCTGTTGACGGCGAAGTGCTTCGCGCTCGCAGCGACCCCGTGAGATTGGATGCCGCGGATCAGCGCCGCCGCCAGGGTGCCCGACAGAAACGGGTCCTCGGAGAAGTACTCGAAGTTGCGCCCCGACAGCGGGTTGCGCTTGATATTGAGGCCGGGCCCAAGCAGCACGCTCACGCGTTCGGCTGCGGCTTCGGTACCCAAAGCCTCACCCACGCGCGTGATGAGCGTCGGGTCCCAGCTGTTGGCGAGCGTGGCCGCCGTGGGGAAGCACGTGGCGGGAATGCTGGCGTTGAGCCCGAGGTGGTCGGCGGCGCCGCCCTGTTTGCGCAGGCCGTGCGGTCCGTCGGTCAGCATGATCGACGGGACACCGAGCCGTTCGACCGGCTTGGTGTTCCAGAAATTAGCGCCCGACATGAGCGACGCTTTTTCGGTCAGCGTCATTGCATGCCGGCGCGAAATGACATCATCGTTAGCGCCCACACCAAACACTGTAATCGAAGTTCCACCACGTGGTGGACATCCAAGGAGCACCCGTGGCTGAACGCAGCGTCGAGTCGACACGCGCAGAATCGTCACGCTCTGATGGCTACGCCACCGGACGCGCCACGAAGAAGGCGATCGTCGCCAAGGCTGCTGAGGCCTTCGCGCAGAAGGGATTCTACGGAGCATCCCTGCGAAGCATCGCCCGCGAAGCCGGCGTCGACCACTCGACCCTCATGCACCACTTCGGCAACAAGACCGCACTGCTTCTCGCCGTCATCGAATGGCACGACCAGCAGCAGTTCCGTGCGGAATTCCCCATGCGCATCAGCGCCGAGGGCTTGGTCGACGCTTTCGTGAACGCCGCCGAGGCCAACCGCGCGACCCCCGGCCTGGTGCAACTGCTGTCGATGCTCACCGCCGAGGCCGGCGCCGAGGACCACCCCGCGCGGCCCGCCCTGCAGCGGCGCCACAAGCGCCTGGTGACGATCTTCGCCTGGATGATCAAGCGCCAGCGCAACAAACTCGACCTGCCCGATGACGGCACGACGCCCGAGCAGCGCGCCGCGCTGGTGATCTCGACGTGGGACGGGCTACAGCTGTTCGACGCCCTGAACCCCGGCACGCTCGACGTGCCGACCATGGTCGGGCGCACGCTGCGCGAAGCGTTCGGCCTGCCGCTGGACGGCTGACGCCTGGCGGCGCGGTCGCGCCGGCGCCGCGCGCCTGCCGGCTGGCACTCGCCGGCCCCGCGCGCCGGCGGCGCGCCATCCATCGGCCCCGCGAGCACGAAACCTGCGAGTGAGCACGAAATCTGATGCTCACGTGCAGCTTTGATGCTCACTCGCGGGGGAGGCGAGAGCCACGTGCCCGGCGACGCGACAAAAGCGAAACGGCCCGCCGAAGCGAGCCGTCTCTTACTGTCTCAACACAGTGTGCGCCCGAAGGGACTCGAACCCCTAACCTTCTGATCCGTAGTCAGATGCTCTATCCATTGAGCTACGGGCGCATGGTGCCCGGCTTGCAAGTCTCCATTTCTTGAGACTCACCGCTGCGAGCACCGAGAGTCAACAATACCCCACGAATCGCATCCTCGCGAATCGGGGTCAGCCGTCGAGTTCGCTGACGTCGATGCCCGAGACGCGCGCTGCGGGCGGAGCATCCGAGACCGGCGCCGCCGTCTCGTCCGAGCCTCTCCCCACACGTCGGTGAGCGGCGAGTTTCGGCAGATCGACCAACCGCAGCGACTGCATGCGCGCGGCGCGCATCATCTCGTAGTCGGGGTCCAGGTCGGGGCGCATGCCTTCGACGTTGAGGCGTCGCTCGAGGTTCGCCTCGACGTCACCCCACGCGGCATCCCGAGACTGCTCAACGAGCACGCGAACGGCGTGCGGGTCTTCGGCGCGCTGGCGCAGTTCCTTCGCCACGCCCAGGTACTGCCGGCGACGCTTGCGCAGGTTGCGCGTGTCTCGATCGCGGTAGTCATGCGTGCCGTCGGGGTCGGTGAACTTGCCCCAGGCGCTCTTGCGTTGCTTGCGCGCGAGCGCCGCGGCGTCTTCCTGTTCCTTCGCGAGCGCGTGCAGCGTCTTCTTCGCGAAGGGCATGAAAGCACTCACGTCGAACGCCTCATTGCGCGCGATCGTGGCCACCAGAATCCGGTTGCGCACGGTCAAGCGTGCGGCCGCGTACGCAATGGAGACACCTTCGGCGATGGCATCCGCCGTCTTCCCCATTCCGACCTCCTGAGAGAAGGCTAGCGCGCGGAGCACCCTCGATCGTCAGCGACAATAGACGGCAGCCCTCCTCAACGACGAACAGGCGGAACAGTGGCACGACAGCACATCCTCGATGTACGCGGCAAGACGACCGTGATCACCGGAGCAGCCAGCGGCATGGGCGCAGAGGTCGCGCGCAACCTCGCCGCGCGTGGTGCACGCCTGGCGCTCGTCGACCGTAACAGCGAGGGCCTTGCCGCCCTGGCAGCCGAACTGCCCGGCACCGGCAACACCGTTCACACCGTCGACCTCACCGACGACGACGCCGTGTTCGCCCTGGCATCCGCCATCGAAGCCGAGCACCCCCACGTGCAGGCGCTCATCACGTGTGCCGGGTCATCGATGCTCGGCAACATCGACCAGCTCACGATGGCCGAGATGCGCTGGCTGATGGACGTCAACTTGTGGGGCACCGTCAACATCACCAAGGCGCTGCTCCCGGCGATGCGGCGCGAAAAGGCGGCGCACATTACGCACCTGGTGAGCATCTACGGCCTCGGCGCGCCCGCGGGGCGCATTCCGTACGCGATGAGCAAGTACGCCGTGCGCGGTTTCACCGAGTCGCTGCGCCACGAACTCGAGAACAGCCCCGTCAGTGTGGGCGCGGTCTACCCGGCGGGCGTGAAGACGGGCATCATCCTGCACGGCCGCTATGCCGCCGCACTCGACCCGGCGATCGCGCAGCGCGCCGCTGCAGCGCAGGCGAAGATGTACCACACCGAGCCGGCCGACGCGGCAAACCGCATCGTCGAGGCCACCCTCGGGCGACGCGCACGCACGTTCATCGGCCGCGAAGCGCGCCTGGTCGACATCATCACGCGCCTCGCGCCGAGCCACTACTGGAACGCCATGCGCAAGCCGCTGCGCGAAGCTGTGGACACCACGACGCCGGTGTAGCGCCGGGCCGCGGCATCCATCACCTCTGCTCACGGAACTCGCCGCAGGGGCAAAGTCGCGTCATAGGAACCCCATAGCATCGCGGGCCTCAATGGGAACATCACGTTTTCCGGAGGACCCCCATGAACCAGCTCATCGTCATCGCCCTCGATCTCATCGCGATCGGCGTCCTTGCCTTTGCGGTGTACTACCCGCGGCACCGCCGACGTGACCTGGCTGTCGCCTTCGTCGGCATCAACGTCGGCGTCCTCGCTGTCGCCATGGTGCTCGGCTCGTCGACGATCGGCGCCGGCCTCGGGCTCGGCCTGTTCGGTGTGCTGTCGATCATCCGGCTGCGCTCGCGAGAGATCGAGCAAAGTGAGATCGCGTACTACTTCGCGTCCCTCGCGATCGGCTTGATCGCCGGCATCTCGGGGTCGATCTCGTGGCTCGCTGCGAGCCTCATCGTCCTGGTCGTCGCCGTCATCGCGATCGTTGACTCCCCCGCCATCCTCGGCGGGTCACGCGCTCGCACCATCACCCTCGACCGCGCATACACCGACGAAGACGAACTGCAGCAGGCCGTGGATTCTCTGCTCGGATGCCGCGGGGCGACCATTTCGGTCCGCTCACTCGACCTCGTGTCTGACACCACCTCGGTCGACGTCCGCTATCGCGCCGTACTCAAGACGCCTCGCCCGGCGGCAGCGGCACCGGTCACCCCGACCCAGACCCCAACTCTGCAGGTGCAGCGATGAGCGCCGCCATTGAACGCCTCCGCACGCTGCGCACGGTGTCGCTGGAAGAACTCAACGCGCAGGCAGCACTGCAGACCCGCGTCGACCGCAAGTACATCGTCGCGGCGCACGACGCAACGGCAGTCCTCGCCGCACTCCCTCGCGATGCGCAGGTGCTCGAGATCGATGGGGAGCGCGCCCTGCGCTACGCATCGCGCTACTACGACACCCCGACGCTTGACAGCTATCTGGGTGCCGCGCGCGGTCGCCGCCGCCGCTTCAAGGTGCGTTCGCGCAGCTATGTCGACTCGGGTGGGCAGTTTCTCGAGGTGAAGACGCGCGGCGGCCGCTCGGCCACGGTGAAAGACCGCGTCCCGGTCGCCACGAGCGGGCTGGACGAGGCCGGCGTGCAATACGCGGCCGAGATGCTCGCCGACGCCGGCATCCCCGAGTCCGGCCGCATCGCCGAACGACTGCAACCTACCCTCGAGACCCGCTACCGCCGCGCGACCCTTCTCCTGCCCGGGAACGAGACGGGCGGCATATCAGCCGCCCGCGCCACGATCGACATCGACCTTGCGTGGGCCGACATCACCGGAGAACGGATGCACTTGCCCGGCGCCGTCATCATCGAAACCAAGTCGGGGCAGCGCCCCGGGGCGCTCGACCGGACCCTGTGGCGTCACGGGCATCGCCCGTCGAGCATCTCGAAGTACGGGACGGGGCTCGCGGCACTGCGCCCGGCTCTCCCGTCGAACAAGTGGCGCCGTGTGCTCTCCGACCACTTTGCGGACGCGATCGCGGCATGAGCGCCGTCTGAGCGCCACGGGGCGCTCCTGAAAGCGACAAGACCCCTTGAATCCGCCCCGCCGGGAGCCGGGGTCTTGCTCTGAGCCTGGAGATCAGGCGGGCTTGGTGTAGCTGTCCTTGCCGAAGCCGATGATGAAGTAGCCGATGAAGGCAAACATCCACAGCAGGAAGAACGAGAACACTCCGCCCTTGCCAAAGGCGCGCCCGACGCGCAGCGCGACGATGATCGAGAACACGAGGTTCACGACCGGGATGAACCACAGCAGACCGAGCCAGGCACTGAACCCTGCGATCTTCGTCAAAACGAAAAAGTTGACGATCGGGATGATCGCGAGGATGCCCGGGTATCCGGCCTTGGAGAAGACCTTCCACAGAGCGACGGCAACGAGAACGTAGATGACGATGCCAACGAAGGTGGTGGGACCGAACAGCGTGCCGACATCGGCAGTGGACGTGACGGAGTTCATATTCAGCATACTTTCAGCTTAGGGCTCCACGGCCACCGTCTAACACTCCCCTTCCGCGCTCGCAACCCCCTGTGTGACTGCCGACCAGGCCTCTACCGTGAGAGTCACATGACCGCACGGGTGAGAGGAGCGAAGCATGGGATTCATGGACGACGCGAAAGAGACGGCCAAGGCCGTCGGCGAGAAGATCACGGATGCGTGGGAAGACACCACCGACCGCATCGGGGACAAGATCGACGAAGCGAAGGCGGACGCCGAGGTGAAGAAAGCCGAGGCCGAACGCGACTCTGTTCACGCGCGCAACGAGATCAAAGAAGACCTGCGCGACAACTGATCGCGTATCCGCCGCGTTGCGGCGCACGAAGGGCCTTGGAGAGTACTCCGGGGCCCTTTGCCCAGGTCAACCACTCAGGTGCAGCGCTCACTCCAAACCGATTCGCCGACGGTTTCGAAGAAGACATGACGATGAGGGATGCCGCCAACTGGCCGCGCAACACGGGTGCCATCGCGGCCCGGCGGCATGACGTCACGTCAGCTCGTAGACGCTGAGAGCACCTCACCTCCGGGGGGCGGTGTGTGCTCATCATGCCCGGCGTCACGAGCGAAAGGTGGCACGGCGACCCTGTCCCAGGCGTGACATCCACGTCTCGGTCAGGGTCGCCCGCGCCGCCGAGGCGTCCGAGCCCGGCATCAGACGGCGTCAGATGGCGGAGATCCGCCAGGAGGCCTCGGTGCTTTCGCCGGATTCCAGAACGATCAGCCCCGTGTCGTATGAGTAGTTCGCGTCGTTGAAGGCGTCGGGTGCACACGTCATCGGTTCGACGGCAAGCCCGATGCGGCTGGCCGCCGGCTCAGGCTTGTCGGCCGTGTGCACCTGCACCCATGCGCACGAGGTGTTCCACGACATCGCAACGCCCGTCCCGTCGGCGACCGTGACGCGCACGGTCGCGTCGCCGGAGTCATCGCGTGCGAGCCCGGTGTACGCGTGGTCGATCTCGGCGGCGCCGATCACCCGCGCATCGCGGAAGTCGAAGCGCGGAGCATCATCGGCATCCACCGCGCGAAGCTCGGTCGGGATCAAGCGGTCATCCGTCACCGCGAGAACCTCGGATGCCGGAAGCTCGAGCGTCCACTCATCGACCTTTCCGGGGCCAGCCACCAGATACGGGTGCGGACCCGTGCCGAAGGGCGCGGCATCCGGACCCTCATTCGTCGCCACGACGGTCTGGGTGAGGCCCTCGGCGGTGAGCTCGAACGTCGTGCGGATCGCGATGCGCCACGGGTAGGCCGTCTGCGCGGGAATCGACGCGGCGAGGGTCACGTGGCTCGGCCCCTTGTCGACGGCTTCGTAGTCGAGCCACACCGCCAGGCCGTGTAGCGCGTGCGAACGCGCGGGCTCGGTCAGGGCGAGCTGGCGCTCCACTCCCCCGAACGTGTAGCGGCCGTCGGTGACACGGTTCGGCCAGGGCGCGAGCGTGACACCGCGGTGCGCGGGGCGCACCTCTGCGGCCTCGAACGGCACGACGAGGTCGCGCCCGTCGTAGGTGAGCGAGCGCAGCGTCGCGCCGACGCTCGCGATGACGGCTTCGTAGTCGCCCGCGCGCAGCGCGTGCTGAGTTCCGGATGCCGGAGTGAGTGCCATGAATCAGATCCCCTGAGCGAGTCGGTAGTAGGCCTGGTTCCAGCGAAGTTCACGCTGGAAGCCGCGCACCGTCGTGTCTTCGTCGATGACGACGAGTTCGGTTTTCGCGATCTCGGCGAAGTCGCGGAACACCTCGATGCCGACGGCGGTCGTCATCACAGTATGGTGCGCCGCGCCCGCCGCGAGCCAGCACGCCGCGCTCGTCGCGAAATCGGGGGCCGGCTCCCACACCGCGCGACCGACCGGCAGCTTGGGCAGATCGGGCGCGTCGACGTTCTCGACGACGTTCGCCACCAGGCGGAACCGGTCACGCATGTCGCTCATCGCGACGACCAACGCGGGCCCCGCGTCGGCGGTGAAGACCAGGCGCACCGGGTCCTGCTTGCCACCGATACCGAGCTCGTGCACCTCGAGCCGCGGCTTGGCGGTCGTGAGGGACGGCGACACCTCGAGCATGTGGGCGCCGAGGATGCGCTCCGATCCCGGCACGAGGTCGTACGTGTAGTCCTCCATGAGGCTTGCCCCACCGGGCAGTCCCACACCCATGACGTTCGCCACGCGCACCAGGATCGCAGTCTTCCAGTCGCCCTCGGCGCCGAACCCGTACCCCTCGGCCATGAGTCGCTGAACCGCGAGGCCCGGCAGCTGCTTGAGCGCACCGAGATCTTCGAAGCTGGTCGTGAACGCGCCGAAACCGCCCTCTTCGAGGAACGACCGCAGTCCCAGCTCGATGGCCGCACCGTCGCGCAGCGACTGGTGGCGTTCGGCGCCGGGCTTGAGCTCGTCGGCCACCTCGTACAGAGCAAGGTATTCGGTGATGAGGGCGTCGATGTCTTCGTCGGATGCCGCGTCCACGGCATCCACCAACTCATTCACACCCCACGTGTTGACCTGGACTCCGAAGCGCAATTCGGCCTCGGTCTTATCGCCCTCGGTGACGGCGACGTAGCGCATGTTGTCGCCGAAGCGCGCGAGCTTGAGCGTGCGTGCGGCCGTCCAGCCCGCCGCCGCCCGCTGCCAGTCTTCGATCTGCTGTTGCACAACGGGGTTCGACACGTGGCCGACGACCGTCTTGCGCGCCACGCCGAGACGCGTCTGGATATAGCCGAACTCACGGTCGCCGTGCGCGGCCTGGTTCAGGTTCATGAAGTCGAAGTCGATGTCGGCCCACGGCAGTTCGACGTTGGCCTGCGTGTGCAGGTGCAGCAGAGGCTTCGCCAGGGCGTCAAGGCCCGAGATCCACATCTTGGCGGGGCTGAACGTGTGCATCCACGCGATGACACCGATGACGTCGTCGCGAGCGTTGACGTCGAGAGCCAGGCGCCGGATGGAGTCGGAGTCCTTCAGGACCGGCTTCCACACGACCTTGATCGGCACGTTGCCGTTGAGCCCCTGCACGACGGCCTGCGACTGCTCGGCGACCTGGCGGAGTGTCTCTTCGCCATAGAGGTTCTGACTGCCGGTGACGAACCAGACCTCGTAGCGGTGGAGGGAGGTGGACAGAGAAGAGCGTGACATGCGCAATTCCTTCGATCGTTCGAGAAGTGATTAGAGCGCGGCGGTGGCGGCGCGTTCGACCGCCAGCCCTGCGCGGTAGGTGTCGAGGTAGGCGGCGAAGCCGGCAACATCTGCCGGAACGGGTGTGGCAGTCTCGAACGGCGCGTCCGCGAAGACCCGCTCGGCCAAGTACGTCGTGAGGTCGTGTTCAGCGGATGCCGCGAGATACGCCGCGAGCACGGCAATGCCCCACGCGCCACCCTCGGAAGCGGCTTCGCCGACAGCCACCGGGGCATCCAACGCCCCAGCGAGGAAGCGCTGCGCCACACCCGCGGTGCGGAACATGCCACCGTGGGCATACATCCGGTCGAGCGCGACGCCCTCATCCCCGAGCACCCTCATGCCGAGCGCGAGCGTGCCGAAGACGCCGTACAGCTGCGCGCGCATGAAGTTCGCGAGCGTGAAGCTGCTGTCGGGCGTGCGGACGAACAGCGGGCGCCCCTCGGTGAGGCCGGCGATCGGCTCGCCGGCGAGATGGTTGTACGCGAGGAGGCCGCCGGCGTCGGCATCCCCGAGGAGCGCTTCGTGGAACAGCGCGTCGAAAGTGGCATCCGAATCGACATCGGCACCCGCTGCCGCAGCGAACCGGGTGAACATGCCGACCCACGCAGCCAGCTCGCTCGCCCCGTTGTTGCAGTGCACCATCGCGACCGGATCGCCCGCGGGGGTGGTGACCACGTCAAGCTCGTGATGAACCTCGACCAGCGGCCGCTCGAGGACGACCATCGCGAAGATGCTCGTGCCCGCACTCACGTTGCCGGTGCGGGGGGCGACCGCGTTCGTGGCGACCATGCCGGTGCCCGCATCCCCCTCGGGCGGGCAGAAGGGGATGCCGGGGCGAAGCGCGTGCGACGGGTCGAGGAGTGTCGCGCCCTCGGCAGTCAGCCTTCCCGCCGCGGCGCCCGCGGGGAGCACCGACGGTAAGACATCGAGGAGCGGGTGCGGCAACGCTCCGGCGACGAGTTCGTCGAAGCGGGCCACGAGTCCGGCGTCGTAAGTTCCCGTCGACGAATCGATGGGGAACATGCCCGACGCGTCGCCGACGCCGAGCACCTTCTCACCAGTGAGGCGCCAGTGCACGTAGCCAGCCAGGGTCGTGACGAACTCGATGCTCGGCACGTGCGGCTCGCCATCGAGGATCGCTTGGCGCAAGTGCGCGATCGACCAGCGCAGGGGGATGTTCTCGCCGAACAGATCGGTCAACTCAGCTGCTGCGCGCGACGTCGTCGTGTTGCGCCACGTGCGGAACGGCACGAGCAGTTCGTCCGCCGCGTCGAAGGCGAGATAGCCGTGCATCATCGCCGAGACGCCGATCGCGCCGAACGTCGTGGGGCGCACCCCGTAGCGCGCATCCGCGTCTTCGATGAGGGATGCGTACGCGGCCTGGACGCCGGACCATACGGCATCCAGGTCATAGGTCCACATGCGGTCTTCGAAGCGGTTCTCCCACTCGTGCGCGCCGACGGCGAGCACTCGCGTGGGGTCATCGGCGTCGATGAGGCACGCCTTGATGCGGGTCGAGCCCAACTCGATTCCGAGCGCCGTGCGACCGTCGGTGATCATCTCGGCGGTCACGATGCGTCCGCCTCGTCTGTGGTGTCGTCATCGGGGTTGTTATCGCGACGCGCGTCGCTCGCCTGCCCGTAGACGTTCTGGTAGCGCTGATAGAGCGCATCGATGCGGTCCTGCGGAATCGGGATGAGTGGTCCCGCCTCACGCGCGATGTGCACGGAACGTGCAGCGTCTTCGCACATCACCGCCGCCTTGACGGCGTCCTTCGCGCTCACACCGATCGTGAACGGGCCATGGTTCTGCATCAGCACGGCGCGCGAGCGGTGACCGCGCAGCGTCTCGACGATCCCGCGACCGATCGAGTCATCCCCGATGATCGCGAACGGGCCGATGGGGATCGGCCCGCCGAACTCATCAGCCATGCCGGTGATCACACACGGAATCTCTTCGCCGCGCGCGGCCCACGCCACCGCATATGTCGAATGCGTGTGCACGACGCCGCCCACCTCGGGCATGTTTCGGTACACGTAGGCGTGTGCGGCGGTGTCGGACGAGGGCGAGCGCTCACTGCCCGGAGTGCCGGGGATCACGTTGCCGTCGAGGTCGCACAGAATCATGTTCTCGGGGGCGAGGTCGTCGTACGAGACACCCGATGGCTTGATGACGAACAGGTCTGCGCCCGGCACACGGCCGGACACGTTGCCGCCCGTCCAGACGACAAGGCCGTAGCGCACCAGCTCGCCGTGGAGCTTCGCGACGTCGTGGCGCACCACGTCGATGGCCGCCGTGATCTCGGCGCTGAAATCTGTCACGGGTTCCTCCGTCGGTCTCGTGCACGCGGCTGTGTCGCCCGCGTCCTCGCTATGTTACCGGTAACATCGCGTGGTTGTCACCACTCGATGTGGATTCCAGGGCGCGCGGTCTACGGGCTCGAGGCGGGCGGCGCCGTCGACGCGCGCACGATGAGCACCGGTGGCGCGACGCCGTCGGGAGTAGCGCCCGCGGCGGAATCGCCTGTGCCAGCACCGGTCCCGGCGGAGTCGACCCCGGCTGAGGCGACCCCGGCCCCGGCCCCGCCCGAGGCGACAGCACCGCTACTCCGCCCGCCGCTGCCCGCGAGCACCGCGGCAACCACGCGCCGCGCCTCACCCGCAAGGTCGACGCGCACGGTCGTGAGAGCGGGGTGGTAGTACGCGGCATCCGGATTGTCATCGAATCCCGTCACACTGACGTCCCCGGGAACATCCAACCCCGCCCCGCGCAAACCCGCGATGAGCCCCAACGCCATCTGATCGTTCGCCACCGCGATCGCCGTCGGCCCTCCGGGTGCGCGCACCGCGGCGGCCACCTCGTTCGCCTGAAGCGCGGCCGTCGCGGCCGTCCAGTCCCCCTGCCATACCGGCCCATCGACAGCCATCGCGCTCGCAGCCTGCCGCATACCGTCGGAGCGGGCGCGCGCCTCGAGCCAATCGGCCGGCCCCTCGAGCCGCGCGATGCGGCGGTGACCAAGATCCCACAGGTGTCGCACGGCGTCGGCGGCACCCTGGATCTGCGCCTCCGCGCCCTCCCCCGCGTGCAGCGCCACGACCGGCACCTCGGGGTGTGCACTCGTCAGGGCTGCGAGCGAGCGTTCGTGGGGCGCGAGCACCACGAGTCCATCCACACCTTGGGCGCGCAATCGTCGTGCGGCGTCGTCGACGGATGCCGTGTCCTGCGCATCCGCGTACGCCGTGGCGATCCAGTGCCCAGCCTCGCGTGCGGCCGCTTCGAGCGCAGCGATCCCCACCGACGGGCCGTACAGCGCAGCGTCGGAGGCGATCACCCCGAGCGTGCGCGTCGTACGGGTGCCGAGCGCCCGCGCGGCGTTGTTGACGCGATAGTCGAGCTCCGCCATCGCCGCCAGCACGCGCTCGCGAGTCTCGGGGCGAATGTGCGGGTGATCATTCAGCACGCGCGACACCGTCTGCGTCGACACCCCGGCCCGCTCGGCAACCTGGCGCACGCCGATACGTTCGGCGCCAGATCGGGGCGGGGATTCCATGATCCCTCAGGCTAGCGCCCACCCTCGCCCAGGCATGGATGCGATCACGCAGGCGGGCGGTAAGGCGATCGTTCGGCTTCGCTGCCTGCTGCCCGATCGGGTGATGGACCTCATCCTCTCCCGCTTGGCGTGACGCGTCGCCGCCCACACGGGCGCGTAGGCTGTAGCCCAACAAAGCGAACGAGGAGACATGGCACGATTCCCGAAGGCGGTGTACGGGCAGGGCACCGAGCCCGATGTTCGATTTACGCTGGCCAACGAGCGCACGTATCTCGCGTGGATCCGTACTGCACTGGCGTTGGTCGCCGGCGGCGTCGCCCTCGAAGTTCTCGGCCTCGATCTGAACGCACAACTGCGGTTGTCGGCGTCGGTTGTGCTGATCGTCGCGGGCACCCTGGTCCCCGTTCTGGCCTGGATCAGCTGGGCGCGCACCGAACGCGCGCTGCGCAACGACAAGCCGCTCCCGGCGTCGCTTCTGGGCACCGTGCTCGCCGTCGCTGTCACGACGGCCGGCATCCTCGTGACCCTCGCTGTCTTCCTCTAGGTCGCCGCGCCGATGCGTCCGTCCGACTTCGACAAGGGCCTTCAGCCCGAGCGCACCGAACTGGCGTGGCGACGCACGACGTTGTCGTTGGCTGTCGGCTCCCTCGTCGCGATGCGCTTGCTCCCGACGATCTTGGGTGATCCGCTGTGGTTCATCCCCGGCCTGGTCGGGCTGCTCATCGCCGTGGGATTGTGGAGCGCGACACGACACCGCTATGCCCGCGTGAGCCACGCGACCATCACCCATGGCGACCGCGCCGAACTCCCCGATGGAAAGCTCCCGCTGTGGTTGGCCATCGCCACGTTCGCGATCGGACTGTTCGGCATGTGCGTGCTCGTGGTGATCACTGCCGTTCGCTAGGCCGCCGGGGCGCGGCATCCGAAATTCACGTACCTAGCGGACACCCAGCTGCCCTCGCTACACTCGAGGGTCGATTTCTTTCGTGCATCTACCTCGCGCCCACGGCGAACCAAGGCGGCACCACGTTCCATTCCGCTGCGGAGACTGCTTCATATGACCATTGAGACGGATGCCCCCACCCCCACGCGACGAGCAGAGACGCTCATCGGCGCCACCGGGCCAGGGTACTTTCCCATCGCGCTGATCGCGCGCCTGCCCTTCGCGATGATGGTGGTCGGCATTCTGACCCTTCTCGTCGCGGCTCGCGACTCCGTCGCGCTCGGCGGCATGACCGCCGCGATGACCGGCCTCGGCACGGCCGTGTTCGGTCCACTCATCGGCGCAGCCGCGGATCGGTACGGCCAGCGCCGCGTCCTCCTCGTCTCGGGCATCGCTAACAGTGCACTGCTGGCCGCCATGGCGTGGCTCGCCTTCAGCCCGGCGGCCGATCAGGTGCTGCTCGCCGTCGCGTTCCTCATCGGCGCGACGATGCCGCAGGTCGCCCCCATGTCGCGCAGCCGCCTCGTGGGGATCATCGACCGCACCTTCACGGGGCCTCGCCGAGGCAAGACCCTCAACGGCACGATGGCGTACGAATCGGCCGCGGACGAGATCGTGTTCGTGTTCGGCCCCGTCGTCGTGGGGTTGCTCGCCACCACCCTGAACCCGGCCGCCCCGGTCATCGGCGCGGCGATCGTCGGGGTGGTCTTCGTGACCGCGTTCGCGTTGCATCCGACCGCTCGTACGCCTGTCCCCCACCACGAGGCCGAGGATCAGGCGCCGCTGGGTGAGCTGTTCCGCCCCGAGGTGCTGGTGACGGTGGCCGGCGCCGTGGGCATGGGGCTGTTCTTCGGTGCCATGCTGACGTCGCTCACCGCGTTCATGGCCGAGCGAGGCGCAGCCGAGCAATCGGGCCTGGTCTACGGCGCAATGGGTATCGGCTCAGCGGCCCTGGCCCTGGGCGTCGCGCTGTTCCCGGCGCGATTCACACTGCACGCACGCTGGGTGACGTTCGCCTCGATCCTGTTCGCCGGCACGCTCGCGCTGCCGTTCATCAACACTATCGGCGCGATGGCGGTGTGCCTTCTGGTGATCGGCGTCGGCATCGGTCCGACGCTCGTGACGCAGTACAGCTTGGCCGCCGCGCGAAGCCCGAAGGGCCGCTCCGCGACCATCATGACCATGCTCGGGTCGGGCGTGGTCGTCGGCCAGTCGGCCGCGTCGGCACTCACGGGCTGGATCGCAGAGGATGCCGATGCCGGCATCGCCCTCATCGCACCCCTCAGCGCCGCGGCCGTGGTGCTCGTCGCCGGCATTCTCAACGCCTCGCTCGCGCGGCGGTAGCGCGGGGCACCGACGTCGCGGCGCGGGCACTGGCGGCGCGGTGCATGGCGGCGCGCGGTGCGGCTCACCCGACACCTCATGAGGAGAATTCACCTGCAGAGGATCCACCGCGAGAAATCGACCTCAACACCAGAATCTTCCTCAGCTACTGCCGCGAGAGGCGCCCACACCGCGGCGCGGGCACGCAACAGCGCCCGGCCCCACAGGGGGACCGGGCGCTGAACGATACAGCGGCTTAGAAGTCGAAGTCGCCGATGTTGTCTGCGTCGAACACGTACGGGTCGCCCAGGAGCACGACACCGTCAGCGCCGACCTCGTACGAGCCGAGGTCACCCGCGTCGAACGTGTCGCCCTCGTCGCCGGCGATCTCACCGGTGACGAGCGCCTGCGCGGCGTAGGCGGCGAGGTAGCCGAGGTCAGCCGGGTTCCACAGCGCGAACGCGGTCACCGTGCCGTCTTCGACGTACTCACGCATCTGGTTCGGGGTGCCGAGACCGGTCAGTGCGACGACAATGCGTTTGCTGCGGTTCCCGCCCGAACTGGTGGTGCGCGCCTCGACGCGGGCCCGCTGAAGGGGCGTGGCGCGGGGCTGCGGCGCGGGACTTGTGCCCCGGCATCCGATCCCGACATCGGCTAGAGCGCGAGCAGCCGATCGGTGTCGCCGAACACTTCGAGGCCGGCGCACTCTGCCACCCCTTCGAGCAACACGCGACCATCAAGGCTTTCGTGACGGAACGTCACCCTCGCGTCGAGCGTCTCTTCGACCCGCTGGTGCATCGCGGTTCGCAGCGGAGCGTGCAGCAAGCCGCCGCGCACGCGCGCAGCATCCAGGAACAACACCCCGTCGGGGCCTTCGACCTTCCATCGCACGCGCGCATCGTCGATCGTGAGCAAGCGCTCCTTCGAACCGTTGTAGGTCGTCCACCGGTGCAGCCGGCCCCCGTGGCGGAATCCGATGATCGAGCCGCGAAATGCCCGCCCCAGCCAAGGGATGATCGCAACGGACGCGATCAGTGACGCGTCAACTTCGCCGGTGTCCGTGTCGATGTGATTGGAGGCCATCCAGATATACCCGGAAGGGAATGCTTTGCCCCAGTCCTTCTCGATGTAGCCGCGTCCACCATCGAGCGACACCGAAGACCCCTCGATGTCGAGCGTTCCCGCAAGCGAATGTCCGAAGGACACGATGCCATGGAAGCACTCCATGAACGGCACCAAGCCATACCAGCCCATGATTCCCGGGGCAGCCGGCGTGACCGGCCACGGGATCATCGGCGAGGTGTAGTCCACGCGCCCTTTCAACTGCGGCAGGTCGAGCGTGACGCCGGTGGGCGAGAAGTGATTGTCGCCCACCCACACGTCGAACCGGTCGTCGCTGGCCCGGAACTGCGACGGCTCGAACCGGTGGTACCACGACCGACCCGTCAGGCCATCGAGCACCTGTACGAATGCTTCATCGCGCGTGCCCTGGTCGTCGGAGAGCCCGCGAAAGATCCCGGGGATCACGGCCCACCGCTGCGCGCGGTCGGCGGTGACCAGCTTGATGTACCAGCCTTCGAAGAAGGCGTGCCGGACTCCGTGTCCATGGAATGCTTCGGGATGCCGGACCCCGCGAGCCCACGCGACGGGAGATCTCATGCGCCCACCCTACGCGCGGGCGGCGGCACTCCGCCCCCGCCCGCCCGGCACTCCGCCCCCGCCCGCGCCCCCGCCCCCCGCTACGGGAGGAGATCCAGGAACGGGAGGATGATGAGGGGCCGCGCGCTCCTCCCCTACGCAAATCTCCTCCCCTACACGGAGGGCACGCGGCTTGTGCCGGTGAGGCGCATGGCAAAGGGAAGCACCCGGGAGGGGGCAAGGTGCGCATCAGGCGCGGGGGCAAGGTGCGCGTCAGGCGCGGGGGCAAGGTGCGCGTCAGGCGCGGGGGCACGGTGCGCGGCCGACCTGGGCGTGGGCGGCCGCGGGTGCGCGGGGACGCGGGGGTCTTGCTCGTCTACCGCGGCGCGGCGCTCACGTCGAGCACGTCCTGCCCGGCGTGCGAGGACCACGCGCTGGCGCGCCCCTCGGCGGCGTGCTTGGACGCACGCACCGCGCGCTCGTCGGCCCACTCGTTGAGCACGTGCCCCGCATGGCCGCGCACGTGCTCGAGCACCACATCCGGCATCCCTGAGGCCCGACGCGCATCGCGCACGGCGATCAACTGCTCGAGGATCTCGCGGTTCTTCGTCGGCTGCCCACCCGAGGTCTTCCAGCCGCGGCGCCGGTGCCCGTCCATCCACGATGCGTAGGTGTCGATCGCGTACTTCGAGTCGGCCTGCACGATGAGATGCCGCACGTGTGCGTGATCTTCGATCGCGTGCAACAGCCCGAGCAGTTCGCCGATGTTGTTCGTGCCCTGCGGTATCGACCCGGCAGCCCAGTGCCCGTCTTCGCCGACCCAGGCCCACCCGGCCGGCCCGGGGTTGCCCTTGCAGGCTCCGTCGGTGGCCACGGTGTATGTCTGCTCGTCAGTCACCGAGCAAGGCTATCCCGGCTCACCAACGGTTGTGCACGTGCTCGGCCCAGCCCTCGATCTGCGAGAACGCGACCGGCTCCCCCGCTTCCGGAGCGAAAGTGCCACTCCAGGCCCCAAAGCATTGATCCGTCGAGGATGCCACGACCCCCAGATTCGTGCGGGTCACCTTGTTGTAGAACGGCGTGAAGGTGGCATCCACCCCTTCTCCGATCACCCGCCATGGGGCCATCAGGTCCGCGAGGTCGTAGTGCCATTCGAGTTCTTCGCTGATCTTGTGGATCGTCCCGTCGATGTACATGGCGTTCTCGGTCGAGCCGGTGCCTTGCGTCCACCGGCCGCCGAATTGCACGCCGACCACCCGGCCGTGCGAGCGCCCCGACCCTGCACCCCAGTTCCACGTGATGTCGTAGGGCCAGCGGCCGCGCCCGTGATCGAGCACCGCCCAGGCATCAGTCGGCGAGACCCGATGTTCCGTGCCGTCGATCGTCAGAGTTCCCTCGGCTGGCCGGGCGACGTCCTTGACCGTGTACTGGAAGCGTCGCGAACTCCACGGCACGACAACTGCGAGCCGCTCATGCCCCGCGGGCAGGTGCGCGACGATGTCGAATTGCACGCCCGGGATCTCGCCGCGCAGCCGAGTACCGCCCTCGACCTCGTCGATGTCGATGCTCAGCTCGCGCACACGCGCAGACGAACTGTCAGTTTCGAGAGTGGGGGCGAGCGTCACACCCCGCGACGGCAGCACCGTTGCCGATCGATGCCAGGTCTGTTCGGTCTCGCGGTCGAACACCCACACCTCGTGCACCGCCGCGTAGTCGAGCGACGAAACGGTGAGGGCAAGAATATGGGTCGGCGTGAGGACGTTCCAGTACTCCCACCGTTTGTTGCGCCCGAAACCCCGGCCGACTCCTGAGGTCTCAATGATCGGATGCCGCGCCCAGCCGATCGCTGCCGGGTTCAGCCGCCCGCCGCGAAGCGTCAGCGAAACGGGCGCGGTGATCTCGCGCTCGCGCGCGCTCATCGATCCCTCATCCGGTCTCTTGCGGAACCCTGGTCAGCTGGCCGGGGACGGCGAGTCGACCAACTGGCCATTCGTCGGCGCAGGGGGTTCCGTCGGTTCGGGCAGCAACACCAAGCCGTTGGGGCTGCTCGCCGCCTGCATGAGCTCTTCGACCCAGTGGCGGTTGATGCTCTGCGGGCGGCGATCGATGAACTGGAACTGAAGCGGCACCGAGGGGTGAATCCAGAAACTGCGGCGCCCGGTTCCGTCTCGCATCTCGTGGTCGAACATGAAGGCTTCCGACCGGCGGAGTTTGTTCATGACAACGAGACGCAGGTGCGCCAGCGTACGGTCGTCGATGTCGACGGCGTTCGCCATCGTGTCGTAGATAAATCTGCCCACACAGCGAGAATAGTCGGCATTTCGCGGGTTAGTCTGTGCGTGTGGGAACCCTGTATTACGGCGGGTCGGCGACACCGATCCACATCGAAGATCGCGCGCTGGCGCACCTCAAAGTGGTGATCGCCACGAAGCTGCGTCGTGACGAGAGCTTCACGGTCTCGTGGGTGCATCCTGAAGACCAGGAACGCGGGCGCAGCACCGTGTGGATCCATCCCGCAATTCCGCTCCGGTTCGTCTTCGACGACCCTGAGCCGACGCCGCTCAGCCGCGACTGGATCGAAGCTCTCGCGTCGTCGGCGAACTCCACCGGCGGAATCTCGCTGATCGCCGAGCACTTCGACACCGGCCCCGTCGACGTCGACGACGAGTCACCTCAGGTGGTCTCGGTAGCGCCCGAGGACTGATCCTTAAGGGAGCGCCCCGCGCCACTGGCCTACACGTGGTCGCGCCATGAGTGTTGAGGCGCATAGCCGAGCATCCGTCGCGCTTTATCGATCCCGAGCATGGTGCCGTGCTCACCGAGCTCGCCCTGGCGCGGAACATCAGGGAAGACGGCGTCAACGAGCTCTGTGTTCGAACGGCGCATCACCGTGTCGGCGGCGGCGATGATGTACGCCTCGAACCCGGGAATCGATGCGTCCAGCGCGCGCTCGATCGCCTGCGCCGCGTCGCGCGCATCGATGTAGCCCCACAGGTTCCACTTGCGGAGCATCGGGTCGGCATCGAAGGCGGGAAAGTTCGCGTAGTCCTCGGGAATCATCACGTTCGACAGGCGGAGCGCGGTGATCGACAGCGTGGGATCCCACCGCACCAGCTCTTGCGCCATGCGCTCCTCGAGGACCTTCACGAGTGAGTATGTGCTCTCCGGACGCGGCGCGTACTCCTCGTCGACGGGAATGTAGGGCGGCGGAACATCAAACGGCAGACCCAGCACGGTCTCGCTCGAGGCATAGACGATGCGCCCGATGCCCAGGCGCCTGGCCGCTTGGAACACGTTGTAAGTGACGATCATGTTGTTGTGGAAGGTGGCAACGTCGCTCACGATCCCGGGGGCCGGCACCGCCGCGAGGTGGACGATCGCGTCGACGCCCGCGTGCTGGTCATTGACTCCGGCGAAGGCGTCGATGACTTGCCCGTAGTCGGTCAGGTCGACCCGCACGAAGCCCGGGCCTTTGTCCCCGTGCTGATCGAGGGCGATCACCTCGTGATCTCGCGCGCGCAGCTCTTGCACGACGACACGACCGAGCTTTCCGGATGCTCCTGTGACGGCAATTCGCATGGCATCCACTCTGTCACTCACCGTGGACAGCCGGGCGACTACTCTTCGCGCGACCCCAAGTCGGCGCGCGGCACGAAGTGCGCCGTCGGCGTCGTGACGTGTGACAATTCGAGGACCACGATGCGGTTCTCCCCTGCGTGCACGACCGGCGCGGGCACGTACAGCGTGCGCTGAGGCCCGACCTGCGAGTAACGACCGAGCAGGAACCCGTTGATGGCGACGAACCCGTGCCCCCAAGCCGTAGTGTCCAGGAACAGATCCGTGGGCTGGTCGAGAGTGAACGAACCCGCGAGGGCGACCGGGCCGGCGATTACGGGCGGTTCCGCAGGCGCACCCGAGCCGGGTCGCGCGGGCGGATCGACGCGACCTGCGGCCTCGGCCACGGCGGGACTCACCACCGCGGCCGCCCACTGCTCCACATCGATCGGCAGAGCCGTCCACCCTTCGACAGCCACACCATCGACCGCGACCGGCCCGATGAGCCCTTTGTGTTCGCCAATGCGCACGTCGTAATTCACGCGTCCCTGCTCTTCGACGAGAACGCTCACGCGGCGGCCACACGGGATCACGATCGCCCGCTCGTGCCGCGCCCGATCGAGCGTGCCCACGCGCACTCCGTCGACCGACACCCACCCCCGGTCGCGCACCTCGCCGAAGGCCAGCACCGCCGACGACCCATCGCCCGGCATGCTCGGGAGCTCAGCCTCATAGCGCACCAGCGCGCTGACGTGGCCCAGCTGTTCGAAGGTCGGCGGCTGCACTGCAGAGACGGCGGTGGCGGCATCCGTCCATGAAAATGCGTCTGCCCTGGCATCCACTGCCCGAAGCGGCACGTCAAACGTCAGCGCATCCGGCGCCGTGGCCGGTACCTCGTCGGGCACGTCGAAGTACTTCGCGATCACGTCACGGAACGCGAAGTACTTGGCGGTCGGGTTACCGGCTTCATCGAGCGGCGCGTCGTAGTCGTACGACGTGGTGATCGGCAGATACCGACCCTTGTGATTTGCCCCGTTGGTCAGGCCGAAGTTCGTGCCACCGTGGAACATGTAGAAATTGACGGATGCCCCTGCCGAGAGGATCGCGTCGAGCTCGGCGGCCGACGCCTCGGCGCTCGTGGTGTGGTGCACACTGCCGATCCAGTCGAACCAGCCATCCCAGAACTCGGCGCACATGAGCGGCCCGGTCTTCTGGTGAGCGCGGAGCGTCGCGAGTCTCTCGGTCGCGCGCGAGCCGAATGATCCCGTGAGGTGAAGCCCTTCGAGGCTACCCGCGGCGAGCATCTCGTTTGTGGGCTGATCGATGGTCGTGAGCGGTACCGTGATGCCCGCCGCTCGCGTCACGCGGACGAGTTCGCGCAGGTAATCCTTGTCGTTGCCATAGGCGCCGTACTCGTTCTCGATCTGCACGAGGATCACGGGCCCACCCCGGCTGATCTGCCGTGGAGCGACGATCTCGTACACACGATCGAGGTACTCCGTCAGCGCGGCGAGGTAGGCGGGCTCCGAACGGCGCAGACCGATGCCCTCCATGGCGGTGAGCCACGTCGGCAGGCCTCCGTTATGCCACTCGGCGCAGATGTATGGGCCAGGCCGCACGATCGCGTGCATGCCCTCGGCCGCCACCAGGTCGAGGAAGCGCGCGAGATCTCTCGGCCCACTCGCATCCCACTCGCCGCGCACGGGCTCGTGGAAGTTCCACGCCACGTACGTCTCGATCGTGTTGAGCCCCATGAGGCGTGCCTTGCGAATGCGATCCGCCCACTGGTCGGGGTGCACGCGGAAGTAGTGCAGCGCGCCAGCGAGGATGCGGTGCGGCCGTCCGTCAAGCTCGAAATCGGTATCGCCGATGGTGAATTCCGTCACGCCTCCCCACCCTACGCGCGAGGAGGGAAAGCGCATACCGACGTCAGGCCGATATGCGCTTTCCGTTCGTGCGATGCGCGGGTTGCGTGCGCGGTCGACGGTCAGGCGTGGGCGAGCTCGCTTTCGAGCCGCGCGTAGCTGGTCTCCATGCCGTCGGTCATACCGGTGGCGAGCACGATGTCGCGCACTTCGGCGCTCGGGTAGGTGACGACGATGCTCAGCAGCGTGCCCCCATCGACGGGAGTCAGGGTCATCTCGTTGACCGTGCCCGGCCCCTCGAGTCCGATCATGTTCTCGGTCGTGACCTCACGGTGCGGGGCATCCGACTCGAGCAGTTCACCGACGAATCCGAAGGCGTCCGCTCCATCGGCCGGACCGCCAGCGACCGGCGCCCACTCGTGGCGGTAGTCATCGCCGACGGATGCCGCAAGGTCGCACACCGTCATCTCCCACCCGTCGGGGCCGAGAAGCCAGCGCTTCATCAGGTCCGCGTCATGGTGTGCACGCCACACGTCCTCGACGCTGCCACGGATCACCCGCGCGACCCGCACATGCGTGTCGTCGAGGATCTGCGCCTCGGTCGCGAGTTCGGCCGAGAACGACGCCAGGTCGGCGAGAACAGCGTCGATCTGGCTCATCGCCTCGCGCATGCCGTCTTCCATTCCCATGCCGATCAGCTCTTCGAGCGCTTCAGCCGACGGGAAGTACGTCGTCGTGGTTAGTCGGGAACCGGCATCCGTACTGTCGAAGACGAACGTCATGCGCATGCTCGGCATGTCGGTGTTCTCCTCCCCCGCCTCGTTCGCGAACCCGTCGCGCACCTCGAAGCTGCGGCCGGGGTCGACGGCGAGGAACTCCCAGAAGCCGCTGGAGCGCTCACCGTCGGGGCCGGTCATCGTGTACTGGCTGCGCCCGCCGGGGTACACATCGTGCCGGTAGAACGTAGCCGGCCAGCTCGGCGGGCCCCAGAACTTCTCGATCTGACGGGGATCGGTGTACGCGTTCCAGAGTCGCTCGACGGATGCGGCGAACTCGGCGACGACGGTCATCGTCAGCGCTGTCGCGTCCTTGTCTACGTGTGTGATGGGCATGTCAGGACCTTTCGTTGTCTTCGGCGAGCAGGGCATCGAGTCTGTCGATGCGCGAGCGCCACAGTTGCTCATAGCGGTCGAGCAGGGCCTGCGCCCGGCGGATCGCCTCGGGATTGCCGCGAACCATGCGCTCGCGGCCATGAGGATGCTTGGTCACCAGACCCGCCCCCTCCAGCACGGCCACGTGCTTCTGCACCGCGGCGAAGGACATGTCGTACGAGGCAGCCAGGTCAGAGACCGACTGCTCGTCGACCAGGGTGCGGCGCACGATGTCACGGCGCGTCGCGTCGGCGAGGGCCCGGAAGATCCGGTCCACCTCGTCATCGGAGAGCTCAGTTTGTACAACCATTTGGTTGTACGTTACGACGCGCGCGGATCTCTGTCAAGTACTCGATGCGCTTCGCATCCGACCATCCACCCCTCGCCCGACCGGCAGCTCGCCCCCACCCGAACGCTCCGCCCCCACAATCTGCACCCGCCCGCAGCACATCCTGGGGGCGGAACGAGAGGAACTGGACCACTCCCGACTTCCGCCCCCACAATCTGCACCCGCGAACAGCACATCCTGGGGGCGGAACGATCGGGGTGGCTGGGCATCTCTGCGGCGCGCCGCACCCGGTGCCTCCCCCGGGTTGCGCCCCCAAGATTTGCACCGACGGACAGCACATTCTGGGGGCGGAGCGGCGCGCCGGCGGGCCGCACCCGGCAGTCCCCGGTTGCACCCCCAGAATTTGCGTCTACGGGCGGCACATCTTGGGGGCGAAGTGCCAAGGGTGGCCGCGGAGCGGGGTGAGTCCCATAGCGTGGTGTCAATTCCCGCGGGGGTCCTCGGCGTTGTAGAC
>NZ_JAPEHV010000039.1 GCF_028823665.1 Microbacterium sp. C7(2022)
GTAAAGTACTTAAAGTACTTTGTACTTAAGTGCAGTATTGAGTAAATGTACTTGTAAAAGCACAATTATCGAAAACATACTTTTTCTAAATTAATCCAGTTCAAGTAGACTGAGCTGGTGAGATTTTTCAACCACAAATTACAAGTAACTTACTAAAAGTAAGTGTTAATAGCAATTTGATAAAAACTGATTTAAGTCAATTTACTATTTTTAGTTAAATACTATGTTTGCATTTACAGTGTACTGCTGTCCTTGATATGTAAAAGCAAACAGATACTGTGAATCTGGGTGTAATGGCACACTAACAAATGCTGTGTACCAACAGGCGTCATGTGGGATATTAG
>NZ_JAPEHV010000040.1 GCF_028823665.1 Microbacterium sp. C7(2022)
ACCTTTCCATAACATAACAACATACTCATGTAAAACTTTATTAATATCATCATAATATCATCATAGAAAATATTTCATAATTTCCATAATCTTGAAAGTAAATGCAAAGAGAGATTTAGTTGGACTTTGTGGAGGAAAGGACTCCACAAATGAAATACCCACATACCTTAGAGATTTTGGAGTGAAACCTTGTAGATGATGACCAAGGAATGGAAACCCTAGCTTGTGTCTTGAAGAAGCTTGAGAGAGTATTGAGAGATGGAGAATTGGAGAGTGAGGAGGAAATAAGGGCCTTAGGGCTAAAGAATCTGATAAAAGGGGTCGTTTTGATGCTTAAACGACGT
>NZ_JAPEHV010000041.1 GCF_028823665.1 Microbacterium sp. C7(2022)
ATTCTCTTGGGGAGGTCAGCAATGGTCTCTTCAAGTGCCGGCCACGCCAAGGGTACCCTCCCGGGGCGTGACAAACTTGGTATCAGAGCACAGAGTTCAATGAGTCCTAGGGAGTCTATGAAGCCGTGTCTAGTAGAGTCTTGTTTATATATGGGTTGTGCACCACACTTTATAAGCAGGAGGCTATGGGACATTAGGAAGAGTTACACTTCTTTGATATTCTGAGTCATGCGATGGAGTTTAACTCCATTAAAATTCCCTTCTGATTCATGCGTTACGTGATTGCACATAATGGCTCCTAAATGCACCGTGACCCAAAGAGCTACTTCAGCTAGC
>NZ_JAPEHV010000042.1 GCF_028823665.1 Microbacterium sp. C7(2022)
TTTGCCAACTGTGCCTGCATTTTGGTGCTAAGCAGGTAGTGTACAGTGGATTTTGTAGTAGCCTGGGAACCAGACGAATCTGCAGCTCATGTTTCATTTGCTCTGGCAGATACGTCTGGCCCCTCTCCCATTCAAACTGATTTCCTTGGTACTGGTATCAGGTGAGCCAATCACAAGCGTTTATCTAGTATGAGGCGGGTTTAATACGATGACTGACAGAGACGAGCGCCGTTCAGGTATCTTTGTAAATATCCAAGATGGCGCTGCCATGTACCCCGGCGACTACAGCAGCAGTATTAAACGGACTGGATGGTAAATTTTCTTTAAA
>NZ_JAPEHV010000043.1 GCF_028823665.1 Microbacterium sp. C7(2022)
AGTGTGAGAGGAGTTTTCAAGAGCTGAAGACGAGGTTGACTACTGCTCCAGTGTTGACTTTGCCTGATGGGACCGATGGATTTGTTATCTATTGTGATGCTTCCAGAGTGGGATTGGGATGTGTTCTGATGCAGAGAGGTAAAGTTATTGCCTATGCTTCTAGACAGCTTAAGGCACATGAGAAGAATTATCCCACACATGACTTGGAGTTGGCAGCGGTGGTGTTTGCTCTCAAGCTATGGCGCCACTATCTGTATGGAGCTCATGTGGATGTATTCACAGACCACAAGAGCCTACAGTATGTCTTCACCCAGAA
>NZ_JAPEHV010000044.1 GCF_028823665.1 Microbacterium sp. C7(2022)
CAGTGCCGTCAGCATCACGCATATTGATCTTCCATGTTTGGGCATAGGCACTGCTACTTACTGTCGCAATCAATGGGGCTGCTGCAAGTAATGCCCAAAGTGGACGTTGATGATTCAATAAAGCCATAACTCGCGATATTTCCTAACTCTTATGGTGACGTGTTATCACTAAAAATTTTGTTGTATGGTCATCACTTGATCACCACGTTTTATTTCTATTTTTACTTGCCCTGCTCGACGAGCCTGCTCAAGTAATTGCACATCCGTTTGCCCTTGCCCAACCGTTTGACCATTCAAAGAGACAATTCGATCG
>NZ_JAPEHV010000045.1 GCF_028823665.1 Microbacterium sp. C7(2022)
AATAGAAACTGCAACTGAATTAGAATAACTAGTAGAGGTGTTTCAGCCTATTCCCTGTGGGTTCGACCCCGACTCATAGTTGGGTAAATATGCTGATAACGATCGTCCATATTCTGTGAAAAAGAGTATGTTTGAACGTCATCAAAAATGGCGCCGTTGCCGGGGAATACGGTTTTGAAATAGTCTACTAGTTTTCTAAATAGGTCGTAGTTCTATTTTCTAGTTTTACTTTTTGTTTTTGTTTTTGTTTTTGTTTCTTTTCTACTACAGGGCATAACTGATGATGACATCCAAGGCAGTTTGCAGTGAT
>NZ_JAPEHV010000046.1 GCF_028823665.1 Microbacterium sp. C7(2022)
CTTTCTGGATCGTGCTGTGCCCTTGCTGTCTCACCTGGATCCCTCGCTCTGCAGCAATGGTTTAAATGGAACCAACATTTCTTACCCTCTACTTTCAGCGCAGTTGGGGTAGTTAGGATAACCTTAAAGGGTCCTTCTCACCTTGGTTGGTCCCACTTTCGTTTGAACACCTTTACGTAGACCCAGTCTCCAGGTTCAACTCTCCTTAGCTGCTCTGGAATGTCAGCGTCTCTGTCCTCAGACACAGCTTTTACCTGTTGGAGCACAGCTTTGTGTATTTGCGTTAGGTGTCGTAGGT
>NZ_JAPEHV010000047.1 GCF_028823665.1 Microbacterium sp. C7(2022)
TTTCCGGCACATGAGGTACCCCAAGCGCATCTACACCGTTCTCAATGATCGTAATTTGTCCGGCGTCTAAACCGTATTCGTCAGCGAAAGCGTTCGCATCATTGGGTGTGCAAGCGATCACATGCTGCGACTTCAAGAGTGCCGTTTCCTCCACATCCCGAACAACTTTCAACAGATGTGGAAAGCGCTCAAGGACAGAAGCTTTTTGCTGAAGCTCGACATTCTGAGAGTCAAAGACAATCGGAATACTCGCGTCTCCTCGTGCCTGCAGAAGAGCATATATCGAATAGGGGTG
>NZ_JAPEHV010000004.1 GCF_028823665.1 Microbacterium sp. C7(2022)
GAGGTTCTCCCCTTTCACAAGACCGGAAACGCCACCAACCTCATGGCCGGGTACACCTAGAACTGAACCCGGCAGGCACCACGATCGGCAGTGTGTGGGTGGTTCTGCCGGCGGGGGAGCCCCCGCTGAGGTTACGCCTCCAGGAGCTCCAACCGAAGCAGCGCCGCCTGCTCGCCCGACTGACGTCGTGAGCCTCCCGGACCTGACGGGCACCCGCCCGCCGCGACTGCGAGATCGCGCACGAATGGGCGGGTGGGGTGTCGCCTGGTTGTTCGCTGCCGTGTTCCGGGCTGCTCCAGTTCGGTGAAGACTCCCGCGTCGATCCATTCGTCGCGTCGCCGACGGATCGTGGTTGCCGAGCAGGTGCTGTCCGCGATCTTCGCGTACGCGGCGCCGAGCACGAGGACCTGCACCAGCTTGTCGAACACGATCCGATCCGGCACGCGAGGCCGATGACACCCGAGCGGGTGATCATCGACGGGAGTCGGGATGAGCGCTTCAAGCTGGTGCCAGATCGGGTCAATGACCGAAGATGGAACAGCGGGCACGAGGTGTCCTGGAGACCAACGGATTCTTCACACGATCGTGGTTAACAGACCTCGTGCCCGTCACGACGTTAACGCGCCGCCATCACCACCTATCGGCGCGACCTCTAAGTCCACCGGCTGACCGCTTGCAGGGATCAGGTCGGGTACACGGAACCTCCAGTACTGCCCCTTGCCGTCCTCTTGGAGGTACTGGTCAACGCTCACGTTCGCCACGTTATCCGGAGACCACGGCGTTGGCCCAAGCCGAGACTACTCAGATCTCGTCGGTCTGTAGCGGGCTGGGTTCGTCACTGCTCACGGTGCTCGGCGGGTGAATCGTGTCGTGGACACGGGCCTGGATCCGTTGCAGCCGCTCAGCGCGTTCGCGACTGGCCATGAAGCGGATCGCTTCGCGGAGGAGCGCATCCCTGTCTCCGTCGGCGTAGATGTCCGCGAGCCGATCGAGTTCGGCGACGTCATGGGAGTCCATCGAGAACTCCACAATCTCACCGCTCATGATGCACTCGCCCCCACGAGCGCATCAAGCTTTGCCATCAGCGGAGCGAGGCCCGCCGGCGCTAGGTGCCCGTACTTGTCGAGAGTGATGGAGGGCTTCGCGTGGCCCATCGCACGGGAGACCGACAGGATGTCGCCGCCTGCCTCGGAGAGCGTGATGGCCGCGAACGTGTGTCTGAGACCATGCACCGTGATCCGCTTGATCGGCTCCGCCCGGCCGACGTTGGCTTGCGCGACGGCGCGAGTCAGCGCCTGACTCGGATAGGTCTTGGCGACAGCCCGTCCGGCTCGCCTCGGGCTGGCGAAGATCTCCGCGCTCTTTGGCCGATCGCCGATGACTGCGGCCAGCCATGGGCGAACAGTCTCGGGCACTGGCAACGTACGGCGACTCGCGCGAGTCTTGGTGGTGTCGGTGCCGCTCCCGGCGTTCTTGACCGTGAGTTGGCCCGCCACGAGGTCGCCGACGAGCAGCGATCGCGCCTCACCGCTGCGCAGCCCCATGAGGCCAAGGACGCCGAGCAGCGCCCGATCGAAATCCGACGGCGCGGCCGTGAGCACCGCCATGAGCTCAGCCGACGACCAATGCTCCACCTCGTGGTGTCCGAGCGACACCACGATCCCATCTGTCGGATCCGAGTCAACGAGCTTGTCCCGAATGCCTCGCTTGATCGCGGCGCGGAGGATCTCGAGCTGCTTCTTCCGCGGCTCCTTCGCTGAGCCGGAGCGCTGCGACCAGATCTCGATCTCTGTCGGTTCGAGCGTGGTCACCACACGCTCACCGAACTGCATGCGGACGACCGAGGCGTGGTAGGCGTCGGCTGCCAGCGTCGCCGGCGCCCGGTCGGCTTTCGCCGCGAGGTGCCGATCCAGCAGGGTCGCCACGGTGATCGAATCGCGTCGGATGCGAGTAGCCCTCGGCTGAAGCTTGTGCGTCGCGTCGTCCAGGTCCGCCTGGGCCTTCTGTGCTTCCTTGTAGAACTGCTTCGCCTGCTTTGCGTCGCGACCCGCTCCTTCGCGCCAGCGCCGCACCCACCGCGGCGCGTTCTTGGCACGCTTCTCGGCGATCTCTGCCTTCGAGAGGCCCTTCCAGAGGTCGTTCACGCTCATCCGGGCCACTGATCCGTTCGGAGCGTGTCCGCGACGTCGTCCCAGGCCTCCCGGTCAATGCTCTCGTGCTCGGCTCGATCGCGACGTTCGAGTTCGGCTCGCAGCTCCTCCGCCGCAAAGAGAGCTAGCACTTGTCGAGCGAGCGCAGACCTGCCGGTCACAACCGCCTGCGCGTTGAGATCAGAAGGAATCGGAGACACGGCGGATGCCTCACTGGCCTCCGCAAGCAGTTCGGATGCGCGTTGTCGATCATGCGCGCGCAGAACCTCAGGGTGGATGCGCAGCACCGATGCGAGTTTGACCAGAGTGCGATCCGCAGGGACGGCAACTTTGGCTCTGCCATCTCGATATCGGATGCCACTCAGCGCGATGTTCACGGTGCCAACACTGAGCCCCGTGGCCGAGGCCAAGTCGGCGACGGTGAGTCCCGACTTCTTGTAGGCGTCGCGAAGCATCGACGACTCGGCGGGCGGGACGAGCTCGCTTTCGGATGGTTCCTGTGACGTGGGCATGATCACTCTCGGTAGTCATCTGGTAGTGAAACTCTACACGAGACACGCTGCAGATTGCTACCAGATGTCACCCTTGGTATCTATTTTGGTAGTCATGAGCCCTACTACCACTCACCTTCGAACGACTCCCAATGACACCGCCCTCCTTAACGTCCGGGAAGCGGCCGACGCCCTCGGCGTCACGCCATGGTGGACCCGCCGGCTCATCGCCTCCGGCGATTTGCGTGCGATCAACGTCGGCGGCCCGGAAAAGTCCGCACGGTGGCGCGTGGTTCCCGAGGACCTCGCGGCGTTCATCCGGGCCCGCGAAAACCGCAGTAGGGACCTGCTCCGATGAGAACCGAGTACCGGATCCCGGGGTCGCTCCCCGCTGAGCATCTCGAGCGCTTGGATGTCGACGACACCGGGGATGCTGCCAACGGCGTCGATAAGGCTCGGACGACCGTCGGTTCAGATACGAGACCTGATCGGCAGCCGATCCCGCTATGCGTAGCGCGGACCCAGTTGCTTTCGAACATGCGTCGGCATGATGGTTCAAGTAGCACTTTCGCATGGAGTCGCCGATTCGAGAGAAAGATGTCGGATCAGGGGGGTGCCGTTCGTAGTACTGGTGAGAGGCGCCCATCCGGGTTGCCCTACGGAGAAGGAGGAACGATGGCACAGTACGCACTGATGGTCTGGGGACCGAGCGAAGCCGGCGAGTTCGACAGCTACCCGACGGCCGAGGAGCGAGACGCCCAGATGGCGGCGACCGGCGCATTCAACGCCAAGCTCCAGGAGGGTGGACACTTCGTCTTCGCGAACGGCCTCGCCGAAGCGTCGGCAAGCACCGTCGTCGACAATCGAGGCGCCACACCGATCATCACCGACGGGCCCTACGCGGAGTCGAAGGAGTACATCGCGGGCTTCTGGATCATTGAGGCGGCCGACCTTGACGAGGCGCTCACGCTGACGACCGAGGCATCGCGCGCGTGCGGGCGACCGCTGGAAGTCCGTCCCATGCACGGCGGATGACCGAATCCACGAGCGTCCAAGCAGCCATCGCCCGTGTTCACCAAGCAGAGTGGGCACGGGTGGTGGCTTTCCTGGCGCGCCGCTTCAGTGACCTCGATCTGGCGGAGGAGATGACTGCGGAGGCATTCGCCGTCGCCGTCGAACGGTGGCCGCGCGACGGTCTGCCGCCGAACCCCGGCGGGTGGATCACCACCACCGCGGCGCGAAAGGCAATGGATCGTGTGCGGCGCGAGGCGCAGCGCAGATCGAAATACGAGGAGGCGTTCATGCTCCACGAAGATTGTAGGGACGAGCCGGTTGGCGCGATTGACGACGACCGGCTCCGGCTGCTGTTCACTTGCTGCCATCCCGGACTGGCGATGGAGGCGCGAGTGGCACTCACACTGCGGATGGTTGGTGGACTGACCGTAACTGAAATCGGTCGAGCATTCCTGGTGCAGGAGCCCGCGATGGGTCAACGCATCACGCGTGCGAAGCGGAAGATCAAAGCCGCCCGGATCCCGTACCGTGTGCCCCAGTCCGAGGACCTGCCCGCCCGGATCGACGGCGTCCTGACGGTGCTCTACCTCATCTTCAACGAGGGTTACCTCGCATCAGGCGAGGACTCCGAACCGATCCGGCGGGACCTCACTGCGGAGGCGATCCGGCTGACGCGGCTCGTTAGAACCCTGCTCCCGCATGACGGCGAGGTGGTGGGCCTGCTGGCGCTCATGCTGCTCACTGAGGCGAGAGCGGCCACACGCCTATCGGTGACGGGCGAACTGGTGCGGCTCGACGAGCAGGATCGCGGCGCATGGGATCAAGAACTCATCGCCGAGGGTCTCGATCTGGTGCGCGAGTGTCTCTCCGCGGTCCCCGCATGCCGACATGCCGCCGGACGCTACCAGATCCTCGCTGCAATCAACGCTGTTCACACCTCCGTGCTCGATGCCCGCGACACCGACTGGTCACAGGTGGCCGCCCTCTACGATCAACTGGCCGAGGTTGACCCGAGCCCCGTCGTGACCCTGAACCGGGCCATCGCGATGGCCGAGTTGGATGGTCCCGAGGCGGCCCTGGGGGTGGTCAACCGGCTCCGTGCGAGGCTGGAGGGGTACCATGCCTTCCACGCCACCCGTGCAGACCTGCTTAGGCGACTCGGCCGTTCGACGGACGCGCGCGCCGAATACGATCGGGCAGTTGAGCTTGCGCGCAACTCCGCAGAAGTCGCCTACCTTGAGCGGCGTCGCGGCGAGCTCGCCGGCTGATCAGTGGACGGAGCCGCACGGGATCTTGAACTCCAGCTGGGACAGCTCCAGGCCTCATGCCAATGACATTACGTAGGGTGAGCTGCGCGATTCTTCGGTCAAGCCCCAGGTAGTGGTGTAGCTCGGGTCCCTTCGATCTGTTGATGGTCAGGCTGTGAGCTCGAGGGTGGTGTCGGTGTTCACCTCCTCGGTGTCGGTGTTGTCGACGAGGGTGAGGTGGGACTTCGCGAGGATCTCGAGGCCGAGGTAGCGGCGGCCTTCGGCCCACTCGTCGGTGATCTCGGCGAGCACGGCGCCGACGAGGCGGATGATCGCGTCCCGGTTCGGGAAGATCCCGACGGAGTCGGTGCGGCGGCGGATCTCGCGGTTGAGGCGTTCGTTGGGGTTGTTGGACCAGATCTGCTGCCAGAGCCCTTCGGGAAATCCGGTGAACGCGAGGATGTCCGCCCGTGCGTTGTCGAGGTGCTCGTGCGCGTCGGGCAGCTTCCCGTCGACGTAGTCCAGCAGCCGGTCGAACTGGGCGTGCACCGGCTTCGCGTCGGGCTGGTCGTAGACCGAATGCAGAATCGCCTTCACTGCGGGCCACATGGTCTTCGGCGTCACGCTCATCAGGTTCGCTGCGTAGTGGGTTCTGCATCGTTGCCAGACAGCGCCGGGCAGGTTCGCCGCGATTGCTTCGACGAGCCCGGCGTGAGCGTCGCTGGTGACGAGGCGGACCCCGCCCAGGCCGCGGGCGACGAGGTCGGCGAAGAAGCTGTTCCAGGCAGCCCCGGTCTCGCTGGTCGCAACTCGCAGGCCGAGGACCTCGCGGCGTCCGTCGGCGTTGACCCCGGTCGCGACGAGCACGACCGCGTTGATCACACGGCCGCCCTCACGAACCTTCATCGTGAGCGCATCGGCCGCGACGAACGTGAACGGGCCCGCGTCACCGAGCGGCCGGTGCCGGAACTGTTCGACGTGTTCGTCGAGGTCCGCCGCCATCCGGGACACCTGCGACTTCGACAGGGAGTGGATCCCGAGCGTCTTGACCAGCTTGTCCATCCGCCGGGTCGACACTCCGGCGAGGTAGCAGTCCGCGACGACGGTGATCAGTGCGGTCTCGGCTCGTTTGCGGCGCTCGAGGAGCCAGTCCGGGAAGTAGGTGCCCTGCCGAAGCTTCGGGATCGCGACGTCGATCGTCCCAACCCGGGTGTCGAGATCGCGGTGCCGGTAGCCGTTGCGCTGGGCGACACGGTCGCTGGAGCGTTGGCCCGATTCCGCGCCGACGACAGCGTCCGCGTCCGCGGACAGCAGGGCGTTGACCATGGTCTGCAGCAAGCTGCGCATCAGATCCGGCGACGCATCCGCCAGGGCTTCGCCGAGCAGGCCGGCAGGGTCGACAATATGAGGAGCGGTCATCGTGAAGATGCCTTTCGAGTGGGTTGTAGGAGATTCCTCGAAGGGACTACACGGTGACCGCACCCACGTCTACGACGGCGCGGAGCGGTCACCGCGAACTACACCACGCTAAGGGGCACTACTGATTCTTCAGACACTCGGCGGCAACCGAGCATTCTCCAGCCACTTGCATTGCGTGTGAAACCGTGCCCACGCAGGCAGGACAGGCCAAACCTTTGGGTGAGCCCGCTGCTTGGCCTGAAAAGGCTTCGGTGCGTTCGTCGTGTAACCTCAGGGGTGACAGTCGGTCGGAGAGGAGGGTCTCGATCATGGGAACTCAGCTGTTGGAGCAGGAGGTGTCCGACTGGGGCGCAGTGCTGGCGCACCGGCCCGACGAGGCGACGATCGCCGCCGTGCGGGCGAGGTTCGTTGGTGCCGGTGTCTCTGCTGAGGCTGTCGCGGCGGTCCTGCGCGACGGCGGAGAGTCGCTGTTCCGGGCTGCGTCCTCCGAGCATCCTGACTGGGCGGCGCGCTTTGGTGGACTGCTGGCTGCGGCGCTGCTGGCGGGCGAAGTGGCGGCCTACTCGTCCTACCTGGTCGCTCGGGCCTCCTCTGTGCGATCGGTCGCCGTTGATTCGCTCTTGGAGGACTTGAGTGCGGTGTCGGTGGCTTCGGAGCTGGGGGTGTCGCGGCAGAAGGTGTACGAGATCGCCCGCGGTGGGGCAAGGCTGCGAGAAGCGAGAGGACGGGACTGACCATGAGCGGGTGGTCTGATCGAGCGAGCGTGCCGGCGTCCGATTCGGCGTTGCATCCGCTCGACGTCGATGAGGCTCGGGGCTATTACCTTGTTGCCGCGTTGCTGCGGTGGTTCGTGTCGCCGTCGGTCCTCACGGCCCTGATGCTGCTGTTGTGGGTCGTCAGCGATAACGTGTGGACCCCGGTCGTGGGGCCGCTCCTCGGATTGACCGTGACAGCCTATGTCGAGCGCCGGTTTCGGTTTGATGCTTGGGCATACATCCCGCGCCGGCGCCAGGACGCTGGTCGCGATGAGCCGATCGTGCTGGCGGGGCTTGCTCGGGGCGCAGAGGTCGCGTTCCTCTTCGGGGCAGTGAGTGCTTTCGTTTCCAGCGTCGGTGTCCAGGAGGTGCCGACAGCAGCTGGCTCGGTTGCGCTGGGTTCGCTCGCCGGACTTGCCCTGGCGGTCGTTGTGACGTTCTGCTGGGATCACTCCGCGCCGCGCGATCACCGATTCGCGCCGTCGCCAACGATCGTGACCGACCTGGCCAGTGTCGCGACGCTCCTGATCCTCGGTGGGGGAATGCTCCTGCTCTCCGCGCGGATCGCGATCGATCTGGCGGGCACGATGATCGGGTTCGCGGTGATCGTGGGCGCCCTGACGGTGTGGCTGCTGTTGCGCCTCGTGCCGGTGCGGGTGCGGTGCATTCCACCGAATGTGGACATGCCCTGACGTCTAGGAGCTGTAACCCCAGGGTTGACACTAGACACTCGTTGTGTGATTCTAGTGGCAACCCAGGGATGACATCCGGTGCTCCTGGCTCGAGTCAGGATGGTGAACCATGCCCGTCATCAGCGTTGAATCGCTACGCAAGACGTTCGGCGACGTCGTCGCGATCGACGACGTCACCTTCGCCGTCGACGAGGGTGAAATCTTCGGCATCCTCGGTCCCAACGGTGCCGGGAAGACGACAACGGTGGAGTGCATCGCCGGCGCATGCATCCCGGACGCCGGCCAGGTCAGCGTTCTCGGCGTCAACCCTGCTCGCCAGCGGCGTTTCGTGCAGGACCGGGTGGGCTACCAACTCCAATCGACTGCGCTGCCCCCCGCGTTGCGGGTCGGGGAAGCCCTGGAGTTGTTCGCGACCTTCTACGAATCTGCCGCTGACACCTCGGAGCTGCTCGAACTGGTCGGTTTGACGGCGCAGCGCCGTCGTCCGTTCGGCAAGCTCTCCGGAGGGCAGCAGCAGCGGCTCTCGATTGCCCTCGCACTGGTTGGAAACCCGAGGGTAGCGGTCCTCGACGAGCTGACCACGGGTCTCGACCCCCAAGGCCGACGAGACGTGTGGCGGCTGATCGAACAGATCAGCGCGACCGGCATCACCATCATCCTCGTCACGCACTTCCTCGAAGAGGCCGAGCGGCTATGCGACCGGATCGCCATCATCGACCGCGGTCGATCTCGCTTCATCGGATCGCCCAACGAACTGATCGAGTCGACCCGCACCGTATCCCATTCAGCGCAGCGTCTCGAAGACGCCTACCTGAGTCTCCTCGACTCCGATGCCGCCGACCACCTCACAGGAGCCTGAGATGCGTTCCCTCACCGCGATTACCAAAGTTGAAACCCTGCTGTTCCTGCGCAATCCGACGAGCGTCTTCATGGCTCTGCTGCTTCCTTCCCTGCTGCTGCTGATGCAGGCGTACGTGATCCCCGGCACGATGGACCCCATCGGCGGCGCCGACGCTGCGTTCGCGGCGCTGCGGCCCATCGATTTCTTCGTTCCCGTGTCGGTGGCGGTGGCACTGGCGAGCGTCGCCATCACGAACTATCCCTCGTCAGTGGGTGCCTACCGTGAGTCCGGTGTGCTCCGGAGGTTGGGGGTGACGCCTGTGGGTGCTCATCGCATCCTCTTTGCACAATGGGCCGTAAGCGGAATATCCCTCGCGGCAGCGCTCGTGATCGCGCTCGCTCTGTCGCGGTTCGCGTTCGACGCCGCCACTCCCCGCAATCCCGCGGCGGCCGCGGCCGTCATCATCACAGGCACCATCGCCATGATGGCCCTCGGATCAGTGATCGCCGCCGTCGCCGCGAGCGCGCAGGTCGCCTACGGGCTCGGGCTGCTGGTGTTCATGGCTGCCATGTTCACCGCGGGCATGTGGACTCCCGGACCGCTGATGCCCGAGTCGATACGCATCATCTCAGGATTCACGCCCATGGGTGCCATGACCCAAGCCCTCACCGACGCGTGGTACACCGGCGCAGTCTCCGGAGCGCCCTTCCTTGTCATGTTCGCCTGGGCGCTGCCGTGTGGCGCGCTCGCCCTGAAGGTCTTCAAATGGAGGTGACACGTCCCGGCAAACCGCCCGATAGGAACGAAACTCAGGACGAATCACGGTGGCAGTGGCGCGGACGAACACGTCAATGCAGCACAGGTCAGCTCTCCCATGGTTAGGGATGCGCAAACAGAATTCGGGGCTCAACCAAGTGTTCGGGAGCCGCTAAGGCGGAGAGAATCTCGCCGCATTTTCAGAATATAGCGGAGACGGGGGCTTGCCGCAAGACCCCCCTGGCGAGGGATACTCGTTGGCTGCCGCGCTAAACCACTCGACTTTATAAGGGGAAATGTGTCTCCAATCCGCTCTGCCAGCCCGCTCATGGTCGCTCTGACGGTGATCGTCGGCACGGTGCTGATCGGCATCGACATGACGATCGTGAACATCGCGATCCCGCAGCTGACCCGCGACACGGGTGCGCCGCTGACGATGATCCAGTGGGTCGTCACGGGATACACGCTCGCGCTGGCCACAGTCATGCCCGCGACCGCGTGGGCGATCGCGCGGTTCGGTGCCAAACCGGTCTTTCTCGTCTCGATCGGCCTGTTCACCGCCGGGTCGGCGCTGGTGGCCGCGTCGTGGAGCCCGGAGTCGCTCATCGCGTTCCGCGTTGTCCAGGGCATCGGTGGCGGTTTTGTGATGCCAGCATCCATGACACTTGCGCTCGCTGCGACGCCCGGTGAGCAGCGCGGCAGGATCATGGCCGTGCTCGGGCTCCCCGTCCTCATCGGCCCCGTCCTCGGCCCCGTGGTGGGCGGGCTGCTGCTGGACAACCTGTCCTGGCGGTGGATGTTCCTCATCAACGTGCCCTTCGGGATCGCCAGCCTCCTCCTCGGACTGCGCAACCTCCCGAAGACACCGAAAGGCCCCGCCCTCCCCCTCGATGTGCGCGGGCTGCTGCTGCTCCCGCCCGCGATGGCATTGCTCGTCCTCGGGACCTCGTTCGCGGGCTCCAGCCTGCTGACCGCCCAGGTGCTGCTCCCGGTCGGCATCGGGCTCGCGCTGATCGCGTTCTTCATCCGTCACGCGCTCCGCGCGAACGCCCCGCTGCTCGACATCCGGGTGCTGACACAACCGTTCACCGGGTCCGCCGCGATCGTCCTTTTCCTGTTCACGAGCGGCTGGGGCGCGGGCATGCTCCTAGTACCGCTGTACTGGCAGGTGGTGCGCGGCGAGAGCGCAACCACCGCGGGACTGTTCGTAGCCCCAGCCGGGCTCGCGGCGGGCATCGCCATCCAGATCTCCGGACGGCTGATCGACCGCGTCGCACCGCTGAAGGTCATCGGCACCGGCCTGACCGTCGCCACGGCAGCCACGACCGCACTGCTTCTGCTGATGGGCACTGAAACCCCCGCCTGGATGCTGGTCGCGCTGTGGACCACCGTCGCGGCGGGGGCTGGGTTCACCATCATGCCGATGTCGACAGTCGCCACCCGCGCCCTCGACGGACCCGCCATCCCCGCAATGGCGACCGTGCTCGGTGTCATCAACTACATCTCCAGCGCAATCTGCATCGCGGTCGTCTCTGTCGTGCTCACCTGGCAGCTCGCCGCCCGCCTTCCAGACCTCCAGGGCGAAGGCATCGGCGCCCTGCTCGCGCTGGACCCGGACGAGTTCGCCGTCATCGCGCCCCAGGTCGCCGCGGCCGTGCAGTCCGCCCTCTGGGTGCCGGTTGCGCTCATGGCGGCAGCGCTGATCACCGCCAGCGTGGCACTGTGGAACGCGCGGGCACCGCAGAACGCGGACACCTCCGAGACCGCGCCGTCGACGACATCGGAGAACGCATGAACAGGACCGGACAGGACGTCTTCGATCTGCCCGAACGCCTCGCCGCGAAAGGCGATCCCGCACTCATCGGGGCCGACCGCGACCAGTTCGCGGCGATCGCCGCGAGCCTTGCCGACCGACGGACGCAGATGACCACGAGGCTTGACCAATTACGCCGGTCTCCGGGTGGCTCCGGGCAGGCGGCGATGGAACGCGACCTGGAGATCCATCAGCTGACTGCTCAGCTGCGGATGCTGGACCGGTTCGACATCGACCTGTGCCTAGGACGGATGAGCCCGGTCGATGGGAGCCCTCCCGTCTACATCGGGCGAACGGGGCTGACGGACGAGTCCGGGCAGCGGCTTCTGATCGATTGGCGCGCTCCCGCCGCCGAGCCGTTCTTCGCTGCCACGCTGCAGAATCCGATGGGGCTCGCCAGCCGTCGCCGCTACCGGTGGACCGGCGGACGGGTGACCGACTACTGGGACGAGGCGCTCACCGCTGCGGGGCTCGAGAACGATGCGGCACTCGACGATCAGTCGGCGTTCATCGCCACCCTCGACACGCACCGGTCGTCACGGATGCGGGACGTGCTCGCGACGATCCAAGCGGACCAGGATGCCATCATCCGGACCGACTCCCGCGGCGCCCTGATCGTCGACGGCGGGCCGGGCACCGGCAAGACCGTCGTCGCCCTGCATCGCGCCGCGCACCTGCTCTACTCCGAGCCGCGCCTGACGCAGGGTGGGGGCGGGATGCTGTTCGTCGGTCCCACCCCGGCGTATCTCGCCTACGTCGAGGACGTGCTGCCGAGCCTCGGCGAGGAGAGCGTGCGGATGTGCACGCTGCGCGATCTCGTCCCCGAAGGCGCCACCGCACGCGACGAGCCCGACCCGCGGGTGGCCAGGCTCAAAGAGACGCTGGATGCGGCCGCGCTGATCGAAGCGGCGGTGCGGGCCCGGGTCAGTCCGCCGCGCCGAGCGGTCCAGGTCGAGACGCCGTGGGCGGACCTGATCATCGGCAGAGCCCAGTGGGACGAGGCCTTCGACGCCGCCGACTCCGGCGCACCGGTCAACGAGGCACGCGACGAGGTCTGGGAGGAGGTGCTGGAGATCCTCGCCGATCAGCTGGACGATCCGGAGATCCCGGCACACGTGGTGCAGCGCTGGCTGCGGCAGGACGAGGAGCTCACCAGCGTCTTCGTGCGAGCCTGGCCGTTGCTGGACCCCGCCGACCTCGTCGCGAGCCTGTGGTCCTCGCCCGAGCTCCTCCAGCGATGCGCCCCGCAGCTCTCCGCCGACGACGTGGAACTGCTCCAACGTGAGGACCCCGACGCCTGGACCCTCGCCGACCTTCCCCTCCTCGATGCCGCCCGCCAGCGCATCGGCGACCCGGAGACCGTGCGGAGCCGGCATCGCCGCGAAGCGGTCGTCGCGGCCGCCCAGGACCAGATGTCGCACGTGATCGACGATCTCATCGATAGCGACGACAGCGAGATGCAGATCATGTCGATCCTGCGCGGTCAAGACGCGCAGAACGTCCTCGCAGGCGTGGACGCACCACCGGTCGCACACCCCGACCTGCTCGCGGGTCCGTTCGCCCACATCGTGGTCGACGAGGCACAAGAGCTCACCGACGCGCAGTGGCGGATGCTGCTCAGCCGCTGCCCCTCGCGCAGCTTCACCATCGTCGGCGACCGCGCCCAGGCACGACACGGCTTCCCCGGGACCTGGCAGGAACGCCTGGAGCGGATCGGGTTCCGCGACATCCGCCAGTCATCGCTCACCATCAACTACCGCACCCCCGAAGAGATCATGGCGGTCGCCGAACCGGTCATCCGCGCCACCATCCCAGAGGCCAACGTGCCGACCTCGGTGCGCAGCAACGGCATCCCCGTCGCCTACGCCCCGGCGACCGCGCGCGACGCGATCCTGACCGAATGGCTCGACCATCATGCCGACGGTCTTGCCTGTGTCATCGGCGATCCCGTGTTCGCCGGCACGGCGCGAGTGCGATCGCTGACTCCCGAGGGAGCGAAGGGACTGGAGTTCGACCTGGTCATCGTCATCGACCCGGAGAAGTTCGGCGACGGCATCACCGGCGCCGTCGACCGGTACGTCGCGATGACACGCGCCACCGAGCGACTCGTCGTCCTCACCACCTCACCAACCGACACAGATCGACCGGACGGGGACGTTTCGCCCGGGTCCGGAGGCTTGCACTCCGAGCATCACTGAGTTATAACCCGCGAAGCAGCCACTCGGGCTACTCCCTTGGCATTCCGTATGCACGAACAATCGTCGTGGCCACCGCCGCCGCGATAGCTCGCGCCTCCGGAAGGCGCGAGACACCGAATAGGAGCCCGGAGTCGATCGGATCTCCGATAAGCATCCATAGGAACTGCGATGCGACTGCATGAGGCTCGGCGTCTGTGATCGTTCCGCGCCGCTGCATGGCCGCGAAGTAGTCAATCAGCGAGTCCGTCGCGGCGACAACGGTCGTGCGTCGCCACAACTCCGCGAACAAGGGATGTCGTGGCTGCTCCGCGATCATGATGCGGCGTAGGGCCAACACTTCCGGGTCGAGGGCGGTCTGGACCAAGTCGACACCGATCGCGGTCAGAGCGTCGTGCAGTTCAGAGACATCGACCGTCGGGTCGAGAGGAGGGCCGCCGGTCGAGCGTCCCGCGATCACCCAATCGAGCACGCTCGTGAAGAGCTTCTCCTTCGAGTTGAAGTGGCTGTAGATGGTCACCTTCGACACTTCTGCAGCAACGGCGATGTCATCAAGGTTGGCCGCCGCAAAGCCGTGGCGCAGGAAGGCCAGCTTGGCGGCCTCCAGGATGGCATCGCGTTTGCGGGCGGAGCGAGCGGTTGCGGATGGCATGTACTCAAGAGTACGGTGACTTAATGAACTTGTGAGTACAGATTGGAGTGTCATGCAAGGCCAACTATCCCGTGCGGGGTACACCATCCACTTCGAGTCGTCGGGTGTGGGCCCGCGCCTGATCTGGGTCGATCCCGCTCTCGGGTCCAGTTCGATGCGGCCCATGCAGGAGGCGCTCGCAGGACTGGCAGAGCGATTCGAAGTGGTGACCTACGATCGGAGGGGCCGAGGACGAAACGAGAGTGCCGACATAGTCTCGGCGACCGCCGAGGTGGACGATCTCCTTGCGCTCGTCGAACACGTGGGAGGAACCGCTCTCATCGCCGGATTCTCGTCGGGAGCTGGACTCGTACTGCACGCGGCTGGTCAGTTGCCCGCCGCGACTGTGGTGCTAGTGGAGCCAGCGGTCGGCGGTACGCCTGACGAAAGCGGCCTCCGTGAGAGCGTACAGCGTCGGGTTGCTGATGGTGACTTGGAAGGCGCGGTCCGAGAGTTCTATGAGGCTACCGGAACGCCGGAGGAGATCATCCAGGGGCTGTCGGACTCACCAGTTTGGGGAGACGTCGTTCGCTGTGCGCCGACGCTGATCGCCGACATCGATCTTACGTTCGTGGACGATGATGTGCTCGCTGCGGTCCAGAAACCCGTGCATGTGATCGTCAGCGACGGCTCACCACCGGAGATCACCGGAATGGGCACGGAGTTGGCCGCTCGCGTGCATGCTCCCGTTTGGCGAGAACCAGGAGGGTGGCATGGTGTGGATGCGTCCGCCCTCTGCGCACGCTTGGTGGCTCTGGACTGATACCCCTGCTGTGAGGGCTAACGCCGCCTGGCGGCCGGAGAGTTCAGCCTGCGGGGGCATGGGCCCTCGCTTCCGCCCCTGCCCGTGCCTTCCGGGATGCAAGCGTCCGACAGAGCACCTGGTCAGCATCTGGCGGTGCTATAGGGCCGGCACGGGCTCGTCGAAGTTCCTCTGCACCTATCTGAACGATCGTCTGGTTCCACGCCTGAGTGTCGTCGATAGGTTGGGGTCCTAGGTGTCAAGGCCGGGCCCGGCATGGACGCGGGGTGGTCGCCGGAGCGAGGTCAGTTCCAGCCGGTAGTGGCCTGCACGCGAACCGCGAACTGCGCGAAGAGGTCGGCGCGAAGTGGGCATTCGAGACCGACCTCGACCCGCGACTCGAACGCAACTAACAAGACGGCTCGCGACCACTCCTCGCGACGGCTCCGCCGGCGCCAGGGATCGACAAGCAGGCTCACGATCTCCGGGAACATCGCGGAGCAGATCCGGGATCGGGAGGGGCACCCGAGAACGCCCCAGTGGGGCGTTGGAGGGCGAGGCCGCTTGCGGCCGAAGTAAGGCCCCCGAGGAGCGCAGCGACGAGTGGGGTGAGCGGGCACCGGAGCGAAGCGCAGGGGCACGCGAAGGGGCGGTCGGCTGTGCCGACCCGCCGTGACGAGGAGCGCAGCGACGACGGCACGGTGGCAGCCCCCCTTATGCCCTTTCTGTTCCCCCTCCGCATCTGGCGCGGCAGCGACAGATCGGGGATCGAGATCGTTGAGATCTCGCGGCAGAAGCGTGGATCATCCCTTCGTTGATCCATGGCCGCCGCAGGCGGATCCATCATCGTTACACGGATCAACGGCATCGCTTCAGGCGCGGAAAGACGGCGTAGTTGCGGATCATCGGTTTCATCGAAGATGCCACCGATGATCCATGGGGTGTGGAGCGCAGCGGAGCACACCGCCTCCAGGGGGATACACGCAGTGGAGCCTCCTGGTCCAGCCGTCGTCACGGCCCCGGAAGGGCCGTGCTGATTCTGATCTCAGCGGCACGGTGAGCGTCTCATCGAAGCAGCTCTGCCACCGTGATCTGGGACGGGTGTCTCGAAGTCGCACCGGTCGGCTACGACATCGTGCGTGACTCGTGCGAGCCTAGTGCGTCGACCGTGCCGCTCGGCGTCGTCTTCACGCGCGTGCGCAATTCGTGCGTCGTCGAAGACGCGATCGTGCGGGGCCTGCGCCACGCTCCTGCGTGAAACATGCGCGCGCTGGACCGTGCGGAACCCGTGCGGAACTCGTGCGGAACTCCTGCGGTAATCGAGCGCAAAACGATCGACGGGTGCGCGTGAACCGTTAGAGATAGATTCCGTGCGCGGTGAAGTAGGGGTACACGAACATCGGCTCGTCCGAGAGACGGATCGGGCGGTCGAGCTCAGGGAGATCATCGAGCTCGGCAAGGTTCGGATACTCGTTGATCACGCGGTCGAGGGCACCCTTCTGCGCGAGCAGATGCTTGAGCAGGTGTTTCGTCTCGGCGCTCACGCGCGTGAGATCAAGCGAGCCGATCTCGTCGCTGCGCCGACCACCGTCGTTCAGGAATAGGCGGTTGAGGTAGCGGAACAGCGCGTAGTAGTCGGCGGGGCGCCAGTCGCCTTGGTCCTCGTAGTAGATGCGCTCGCGCAACTCCGCCCCCTGCCCGTCCTGTCCGCCCCGGCGGAGTGATGCCGGATGCTCTCGACGTGACCATTCTTGCGGCAGGCTGCGCGCCGGGCCTCCAGGGTCTGTGACGCTTCTCGTGACGGATTCCCGACCGGGAGCGGAATGACCATAATTCGCTTCTCACCTGGGAAAATCATGGCGACAACGGATCCCAATCGTGACGGTTTCTTCGACCCTCCAAAGAGGGTCGTCACACGAAAATCCCAGGTAAATCGAGATTTCCAAGCATCTCGTGACGCTTGTTCCAAGTTCTGAAGAGATACGCACTACCCACACGCGTGCACGCGCGCGCACGCATGCAAACTCTCCCGAATCCGTCACAAGCGTCACATAGGAGGGGAGTTCACCGTCGACACGCGCAACAACCTGTGACGACTTCGCTTCAGGCTGCTACCGGAAGCGTCACCCACGCGTTCTCCTCATCCGGCGAGCTTTGGGGTAGATGCGCTGATCAGATGACTATTCCAAGGCAATCGGAGCTCGCGCTGACGTCTGTGACGGTTCCGCGTCACACGGATCATTGCCGTGCCATCCGGAGGCATGAGCCGCGACACGCCGGCGGCGCGGGGCAGAGCATCGTTTCGGCACTACCGTGCAGCCCGCGGAGCTGTGCGGCAAAGAAGCAGATCTCCTCATCTATGAGGATGAATCCATGCCGCGCCGCGGAGTTACCTGATTAGGGAGAGAATCCCTGTTCAGATCAATTATCTGAGCCCGGGCTTGAATACCAAGCGTCACGCTGGATCCGCCCTACGGTGTCCGCATGAACCAATCACAGAACACAACGGACGCGGTCGGCTTCGCGCGTAGCGCTATCGCTCTCGTGACCCGTAGTCGTCAACGGGATGAGCCATCGCCGAGTGAAGAAGCAGATGCCGAGGAGCGCGCATCAGCCGAACGAGAGCTGCAGTCGGCTCTGGAACAGCACGGCTCATCGTCCGTCATCCTGTGTGCGACCGACGAGGTGTCGCCTGCCGCCATGCGAGCGGTCGCCGCGAGCATCCGCTCTCTCGAATCAAGCCAATGAGCGCACGGCAACAGCCCCAGGATCCGGGCGGCCCCTCCGTGCTGATGGTGTTCGACGTGGATGGCACGATCTCTCGCTTCTATCGCGAGGAGGAGTACGCCGAGCACCATGATGATCCGAACTGGTACGAACTATTCCCGCTCGACGAGGCGGTCGTCGACGCGCTCGATGAGCTCGCCCACGTCCCCGGGGTCGACGTGGCGTGGCTGACCTCGTGGGCACCTGATCAGGACTACCTCGATCACTTGATCAACGGTTCACGATTCCGTGGCCGCCTCGCGGGACGCTGCGTGCCATGGATCGGCGAACCTGACAAAGGGTGGCGCCTGCGCAGTCTTCTCGCCTTTGCCGAGCAACATCGTCCGCGTGCGCTCGTCTGGGCTGACGACCAGTCGCCCGGCAACGCGGGCCAACGCATCGGCGATCACCTCACCATCCCGCGGCTCGTGTTGCGCCCGCACCGGAACGTCGGCCTGACCATGGATGATGTTCATCGCGTGCACGCGTTCGTCAACGAGCACGCACGCCAGCAGCCCTGGTGATGCGCCACGCCAGATTGCGTCGCTTCCAAGTCGACGTACGGGGCTCGGACTAGGCTCGGACATATCCGCAAAGATCGGGTTCATTCCGCATTGGGGGCGTGTATGTCCGAGCCGTGGCTGTCCGCCGACGACATCGCTGTGCACCTCGGCGTCACCAAGGACACGATCTACGCCTGGATCGCCGAGAAGGGGATGCCCGCGCACAAAGTCGGTCGCCTCTGGAAGTTCCAGGCGAGCGAGGTCGACGACTGGGTGCGTGGTGGCGGTGCGAGGAGCGGCGCCTGACCATGCGGATCATCGACAACGTCTCTGACGTCTTGGGTGACGACCTCAAGTCCGAGATCGGCCGCGGCTCGAAGGTGCGCATTGCCGCGTCGACCTTCTCGATCTTCGCTTTCGAGGCACTGCGCAAAGAGCTCGAGCACGTCGAGGAGCTCGAGTTCATCTTCACCTCGCCGTCGTTCAGCAACGGACAGGCGACGGACAAGCTGCGCAAAGACCGTAGGGAGTTCTTCATCCCGCATGCAGAGTCCTCGCTGTATGGTTCCGAGTTCGAGATCCGACTCCGTAACCAGCTGACGCAGCGTGCGATCGCCCGCGAGTGTGCGGCCTGGGTGCGTGAGAAGGTCACGTTCCGATCGAACGCCAGCGGCCATCAGATGCAGCAGTTCGCCGTGGTCGACGACCGCGCCGCATACATGCCGCTCCAGGGCTTCACCACCGCCGATCTCGGCTACGAGCGGGGCAACGCCGTCTCCAACATGGTCACGAAGTTCGAAGGCGCCCCCGAAACGAGCAACTTCCTCAACCTGTTCGACCAGGTCTGGGCGAGCCCGGGCCAGCTCAACGACGTCACCGAGGCCGTCTACGAACACATCGCGAGCGTGTACGCCGAGAACTCGCCGGCGCGCATCTACTTCCTCATGCTCTACAACATCTTCGCCGAGTTCCTCGACGACATCAGTGAGGACGTGCTTCCCAACGATCGCACGGGTTACCAAGACACCAAGGTGTGGCAGAGCCTGTACAACTTCCAACGGGATGCCGCGACGGGAGTCATCAACAAGCTCGAGACCTATAACGGCTGCATCCTCGCCGACAGCGTCGGCCTCGGAAAGACGTTCACCGCCCTGGCCGTGATCAAGTACTACGAACTGCGCAACAAGTCTGTGCTCGTGCTGGCCCCGAAGAAGCTCGCTGAGAACTGGACGAACTACAACGCCAACCTGACGACGAACATCTTCGCGAGCGATCGCTTCAACTACGACGTTCTCGCCCATACGGACCTCTCGCGCACGCGAGGCGAGTCGCTCGGCCTCCGGTTGGATCGCATCAACTGGGGCAACTACGACCTCGTCGTCATCGACGAGTCGCACAACTTCCGCAACGCCGACTACGCCGAAGAGAAGGAGTCGCGGTACCAGCGACTGATGAGGCAGGTCATACGTGAAGGCGTGAAGACCAAGGTGTTGATGCTCTCGGCGACGCCGGTGAACAACAGATTCAACGACCTCAAGAATCAGCTGCAGCTCGCGTACGAGGGCGAGAGCGACAACCTCGCCGCCAAGCTCACGCTCTCGACGTCGGTCGAGCGTGTCTTCCGTGACGCACAGACGGTGTTCAACGAGTGGTCGAAGCTGCCCGCGGAAGAGCGCACTGCCGACCGGATCCTGCAGATGCTCGACTTCGACTTCTTCGAGCTGCTCGACGCGGTCACCATCGCGCGGTCGCGCAAGCACATTCAGGCGTTCTACGACACGAGCGAGATCGGCCCCTTCCCGAAGCGTCTGCCGCCGGCATCCATCCGCGAAGCTCTCACAGACCTGCCCGACGTTCCCTCGTTCAACGAGATCTTCGAGCAACTGCAAGCCCTCGAGCTCGCTGTCTACACACCACTCAGGTACGTCTTCCCCAGCCGCATCAGCAAGTACGAAGACCTCTACAACGTCACGGCCGGCAACGCCCGCTCGAACCTCGGCCAGAAGGGGCGCGAAGAGGGTCTGAAGAAGCTGATGACGGTGAACTTGCTCAAGCGGCTCGAGAGCTCGGTCGAGGCCTTCCGACTCACGCTGGCGAAGATCGAGAGTGCAGTCGACAGCACCCTCATCCGACTGAACAACCATGCGGGAGCTATTCCCGAGATCCGCGACCTCGACGATCTCGATTTCGACCTCGACGATGAGGACGATGCCAACGTCGAGGCACTGTCGTTCGGCGAGAAGATCAAGATCGACCTCGACGATGTCGACATCGAGTCTTGGCAGCGCGACCTCTGGAACGACCGCGAGACGCTCCGAGAGCTGCTCGACGAGATGCAGAAGGTGACCCCTGACCACGATCTCAAGCTCCGAAAGCTCCGGCATCTCGTCGAGCAGAAGGCGGAGCATCCACTCAATGCCGACAACCGCAAGGTCCTGATCTTCTCCGCCTTCGCCGACACCGCGAACTACCTGTACCGCGAGCTCGCGCCGACGCTGCAGCAGGCAGGGCTCGAAAGCGCCGTGATCACAGGCGGCAGCCACGGCGCGAAGTCGACGCTCGGCACGGGCTTCGACTTCCAGCAGATTATGTCGATGTTCTCGCCACGGTCCAAGCAGCGTCACCTGACGATGCCCCACGAGACGCGCGACATCGATGTCTTGATCGGCACGGATGTGATCAGCGAGGGTCAGAACCTTCAGGACTGCGACTATCTCGTCAACTACGACATCCACTGGAACCCTGTGCGGATCATCCAGCGGTTCGGCCGGATCGACCGCATTGGGTCGACGAACGAAGTCATCCAGCTCGTCAACTTCTGGCCCGATATCTCTCTCGATGAGTACATCAACCTCAAGGAACGCGTCGAGAACCGCATGGTCATCGCCGACCTCGCAGGTTCTGCCGATGACAACGTGCTGAACCCCGAGGACTCGGATGCCGCGTTCCGCAAGGAGCAGCTGCGCAAGCTGCAGAGCGAGAACATCGAGCTCGAAGACGTGCGCGCGGGTGTGTCGATCACCGACCTCGGTCTCAACGACTTCCGGATGGACCTGCTCGCTTACATGGAGGAGTACGGCGGCATCGCGGCGGCCCCGCGGGGTCTGCACGCCGTGATCCCCGCGGATGCCTCGAAGGGACTCCTGCCGGGAGTGATCTTCGCGCTGAAGAACGTCAACGCCGACCCCGCAGTGAACCGTGGAAACAGGCTCCACCCCCACTACCTCGTCTACGTGGACGACAGCGGCGACGTCATCGCCAACCACACCGAAGCGAAGCGCCTTCTCGACCTCGTCCGTGCGGGATCGCGCCCCTACGACGAGCCCGTCTCCGATGTCACCCGCATCTTCAACGTGGCCACCCGCGAGGGCTCCGACATGGGCAAGTACTCGGCGCTCCTGACGGATGCGATCCGGTCGATGATCGACGTCGCCGAGGAACGCGACATCGACAGTCTGTTCAGCGGTGGCCACACCTCCGCCCTCACCCAGCAGATCGCGGGCCTCGACGACTTCGAGTTGATCGCGTTCATCGCCGTCGTCGACCCAGAGGGCGACTCATGACCGACATCCTGTACCAGTGGCCGGTGGGTGCCCGATTTGGTGCGCGTGTCCCCAAGGAGCGGTTCTACGAGCGCACAGCGTCGACGGCCGCGCTGCGTGAGAAGTTCGTCGCGGAGGTGAACCGCATCAGCTGGGCCTACAAGCTCGCAGCGGAGACCATCAACCTTCCAGGCTCGTCAGAAGTGCCTGAGATCGAGATCATCCAGTTGGACGCCAAGGCGAACGACATCAGTGCACAGGTACTTGCATCGATCGATAAGGCAATACCGAACCCTGTGATCTTCGAGATCCACCGCGACGACGCCCACGGCCGCGGCGTGCGGATGACAGCAGCACACAAACTGGCCGGCTCCCCTGCACCCAAGGCGAATGCCTACTTCTCAACGGGCTGGATGCGAAACGACACACCTCGCACCCCGCTACCAACCGCGATCACGATGACGGCGCTGTACTCAGAGCTCATCGGTCCACTCACGCCGCTCGCGCCTCGGCCTGGGGAGAGCCCCGCCGTCGTCGGCGAACGGCTCGATGCCGTGCGCCGACTCGAGCGCGAGATCAGCGCCCTAGAACGCAAGCTCCGGTCCGAACCGCAACTCAATCGCAAGGTCGAGCTGCGCCGCGAACTGCGAGCCAAACAAGCCGAACTGAACCAGACGAGGTAATCCATGGAGAGACTGCGAATGACTTCACCCGATCTCACCCGAGCCAACATCGACAAGATCGCAGCACTCTTCCCGATGGTTGTCACGGAGACGCTCGATGCCGACGGTGAGCCGTCGCGGGCCATCGACTTCGACCAGCTGCGCCAGGAGCTATCCGACCACATCGTCGACGGGGCTGCGGAGCGCTACCAACTTGACTGGCCCGGGAAGCGCGCAGCCGCGTTCGTGGCGAACGCGCCGATCGCCAAGACCCTCCGTCCGGCGCGCGACGAGTCGGTCGAATTCGACACAACGAAGAACCTCTTCATCGAGGGCGACAACCTCGACGCGCTGAAGCTGCTCCAAGAGTCGTACCTCGGCAAGGTCAACGTCATCTACATCGACCCGCCGTACAACACCGGCAACGACTTCGTCTACAGCGATGACTTCGCGGAGTCGAGCGCGGACTATCTGGAACGCTCTGGACAGAAGTCTGATTCCGGCGACCGGCTCGTCGCGAACCTGGATTCCAGCGGCCGGTTTCATTCGGACTGGCTCAGCATGATGTACCCACGCCTGAAGCTTGCGCGCGGTCTACTTCGCGACGATGGCGTCATCATCGCCGCGATTGGCGACCAGGAGCACGCGAGCCTACGTCTACTCCTCGATCAGGTGTTCGGAGCCGACAACTTCATTTCCGATGTGGTCTGGCAGGGAGGCCGCAAGAACGACTCTCGCTACGTGTCCAACGGCGCCGACTACATGCTGATCTACGCGAAGAACGAGGCGAAGCTCAGCGAGCTCGGCGTACGGTGGCGCGAGCCCAAAGTCGGTCTCGACACTGCGCTGGCCAAAGCCGCCTCGATCTGGTCGACTCGTCAGAGCGACGACGATGCCTCTGCCCAGTGGAAGGCATGGCTCAAGAGCAAGAAGTCCGCCGGTGAGATAACCGATTCAGTAGCGCGGTACGACCAGCTGCAGCCCGGAACCGGCCGACCGATGAACACATACGGCAACATCACATGGCCCGGAGGCGGCGGTGGCCTCACCTACGAGATTCTCCATCCGACGACTCGGAAGGCCGTATCGCTCCCAAAGACCGGTTGGCGCTTCCAGAAGCCCGAGATGGATCGCAGGATCGCGGCGGGGGAGATCTGGTTCGGCGCTGACGAGACCGCCATTCCTCGCGGGATCTCCTTTCTGGACGACACGAGTGAGCAGGTCGCGATCTCCGTGTTCGAGCAGGACCGGAAGGCCGCGAGCACCGACATGCGCAACCTGATGGGCGAGATCGTCTTTGAGAACCCCAAGGACCGGCGCGTCCTTGCGCGTTGGCTGCGTCTCGTTACCGGTGGGTCGAAGGACGCCGTCATCCTCGACCTCTTTGCGGGCTCTGGCTCCACCGGCCACGCCGTCATGGACCTCAATGCGGCAGACGGCGGGCGGCGCCGATTCATCCTCGTTCAGCTCGACGAAGCCGTCGACCACCCCGACTACGACACCATCGCCAGCATCAGTCGTGAACGACTCCGGCGGGCGGGTGCACAAGCGAAGCAAGCTGCTGGGTTGCTCGGTGACGATGTCGACTTCGGCTTCCGGTCCCTGCACGTGGCGACCACCAACATGGCTGACACGCTTACGACCGCGGACGACCTGGTGCAGGCAGCACTGTCCGACGCCATCGACAGCGTGAAACCGGGGCGCACAGATGAGGACTTGCTCTTCCAGGTCCTGCTCGGCTGGGGGCTCGACCTTGCCGAGCCGATCGAGATCGAAGAGGTCGCTGACCGACGAGTACTGTCGGTCGCCGATGAGGCGCTGATTGCGTGCTTCTCTCGTGATGTGAGTGACGCAGCCGTCAGGGCCATCGCCGCCCGGCATCCGCTCCGCGCGGTGTTCCTCGACGCGGGATTCGCTACGGACGCGGCTCGAATCAACGCCGAGCAGATCTTCCGTGAGGTATCGCCCGAGACCGAGGTAAGGGCGATCTGACCCGATGAAGCTCCAGTTCAAGGTCCAGCAGTACCAGACCGAAGCCGTCGACGCGGTCGTCAACGTGTTCGCCGAACAGCCATATGCAGACGGCGTGAAGTACCGCATCGATCCCGGCAAGAGCAACTCGGTGAGCCTCTTGGAGGACGCCGGTCTGCGTAACGCCGCCATCGCACTCACGCCACCGCAACTCCTAGCCAACATTCACGCAGTGCAGCGGGCGCGCGGGCTGGACCTCTCGACGGGCCTGAAGGACCCGGCTAAGAAGTCCGCGGCCCCGATCAACCTCGATATCGAGATGGAGACCGGCACCGGAAAGACCTACGTCTACATCAAGACGATCATGGAGTTGCACAAGCGGTATGGATGGTCGAAGTACATCGTCGTCGTGCCATCAATTGCGATCCGTGAGGGTGTGCAGAAGTCCTTCGACATCACCGCCGAGCACTTCCAGCAGCTCTACGGCACCAAACCTCGCACCTTCATCTACAACTCCTCGCGTCTTCATGAGATCGAGCGGTTCTCGTCAGACGCAGGCGTGCAGGTGATGATCATCAACGTCCAGGCATTCAACGCCACCGGCAAGGACGCTCGGCGCATCTACGAGGTGCTCGACGATTTTCAATCACGGAAGCCGATCGACGTGATCGCGGCGAACCGTCCGATCCTCATCATCGATGAGCCGCAGAAAATCGAAGGCGACGCGAAGAAACCCTCGAAGTCATTGGAGGCCCTGAGCTCGTTCAACGCCCTCTTCGCGCTGCGCTACTCCGCCACCCACAGGATCGAACGCACCAAGGTGCACCGACTCGACGCCATCGACGCGTATAACCAGAAGTTGGTGAAGAAGATCGCGGTGCGTGGCATCACCGTCAAGCACCTGGCGGGCAGCAGTGCGTATTTGTACGTGGACGGCCTCGAGATCGGTAAGGGCGCCGACTTCCCGAAAGCACGAGTCGAGCTTGAGGTGCAGACCGCTCAGGGCATCAAGCGGCAGGTGAAGCGTCTCAGCCAGGGGATGAACCTGCATGACATCTCCGGAGGGATTGAGGCCTATAAGGGTCTCTTCATCCGAGACGTGGACGCTACGCGGGACATCATTGAGTTGAGCAATGGTGACATCATCGGCGCTGGCGAGGTCACCGAGGACGTCGCCGAGGACCAGAAGCGACGCATCCAGATCCGCGAGGTCATCCGCGCCCACCTCGCTAAGGAGCGCGAGCTGTTCGCGCAGGGGATCAAGACGCTGTCGTTGTTCTTCATTGACGAAGTTGCCAAGTACCGCGACTACGAGCGCGAGGACACCCTCGGCGAGTACGCCAGAGTGTTCGAGGAAGAGTACGAGGCTGTGCTCGCCGACTACCTCGGCGAACTCGACCTGGATGAAGCGGCTGAACGCTATCGAGACCACGTCCAGGCGATCGCGGTGCGCTCGACCCACGAGGGGTACTTCTCGATCGACAAGAAGACCAAGCAGTTCGTCGATGGCAAGATTGCCGCCCGTGGCGACTTCGCAGGTCAATCGGACGACGTCGACGCCTACGACCTGATCCTGAAGAACAAAGAGAGGCTGCTCTCGTTCGAGGAGCCGGTCCGATTCATCTGGTCACATTCCGCGCTCCGCGAGGGCTGGGACAACCCGAACGTCTTCGTGATGGGCATGCTCAAGAAGAGCGACAACACCACGACGCGCCGGCAAGAGATCGGCCGTGGTCTGCGACTCTCGGTCGACCAGCACGGCGAGCGAATGGACAACCCCGTCACCGTCCACGACATCAACGAACTCACCGTTGTCACCGACGAGTCCTACACCGACTTCGTGACCGCGCTCCAGAAGGAGATCATCGAATCGCTGTCGGCGAGGCCACGCAAAGCAAGCGTCGAGTACTTCGTCGGCAAGCCGATCACGCTTGGCGACGGATCCACAAGCGCACTCGAGAAGACCGTCGCTCAGGCGCTCTACTTCCACTTAATCAAGAACGACTACATCGACGAGTCAGGCCTGGTCACCCAGGCCTACAAAGACGCGCGCGCCGACGGAACTCTCGCGACGCCGACCTCCGAGGTACTTAAGCCCGTCATCGACTTCGTCTGGCCGCTCGTCGACGCTCTGTACCTCGACGTCCCAAAGCCAACCGACGGTCGCAAGCCGAAGAAGATCCCGCTCAACGAAACGAACTTCAACAAGCGCGAGTTCCAGGAGCTCTGGGGACGCATCAACCACAAGGCGGTCTACCAGGTCGACTTCGACTCACAAGAGTTGATCGACAACTGCATCCGCGTGCTCGACACCTCGCTCAATGTCACGGTCATGCAGTACCTCGTCGAGAGCGGCAACCAAATCGTCGGCCTCGAAGTGGAGCAGCTGGAAGCCGGTACGGGTTTCAAAGTCTCGGAGACGAAGGTCGAGCACTCGGCCGTGTCAGCAGGTTCGACCGTCAAGTACGACCTTCTGGGCGAGATCGCGGAGAAGACGCAGCTCACCCGCCGCACGTGCGCGGCGATCCTCACCGGCATCCACCCGGGCACGTTCGCGAAGTTCAAGCAGAACCCCGAGCAGTTCATCACCGAGGCAGCTCGACTCATCAACGAGCAGAAGGCAACCGCGATCGTCGAGCACCTCAGCTACGACCCGCTCGACAACAGCTACGACTCATCGATCTTCACGGAGAACCAGACCGCACAGGACCTGTCCAAGGCGGGCGACAAGCTGAAGAAGAGCGTCTATGAGTATGTCGTCACCGACTCCAAGGTTGAGCGATCGTTCGTCGAACAGCTCGACGTCAGCGATGAGGTCGTCGTCTACTCGAAACTGCCTCGGGGGTTCTTCATCCCGACGCCGGTCGGCGACTACAACCCCGATTGGGCGATCGCCTTCCGCGAGGGCAGTGTCAAGCACGTGTACTTCGTCGCGGAGACCAAGGGCTCGATGTCCACTCTTCAGCTCAAGGGTGTCGAGGACGCGAAGATCGAGTGCGCCCGCAAGTTCTTCGCTTCACTGAACGAGAAGTCCAATGTGTCGGGCGTCACTTACGACGTCGTGAACAGTTACGACTCTCTGCTCCAGCTCGTCGGGGCGTGACGGGCGTATCAGGGCGCACGCGCGGCGCCCCGAGCGCGGAGGGCAAGAGGGCTCCGCGTGATCATGCGGGAGTTGAGGCACACGTAGGCGCACTCAACACAACACGCATAACTACCTTATAGCTACCGTTTCACTACCCGATGGACTGGCTGAGAAACAGAAAAACCCCGGAATCTCGCGGCATACGCGTGATTCCGGGGTTCTGATGTTCTGTGGAGCCTAGGAGATTCGAACTCCTGACATCCTGCTTGCAAAGCAGGCGCTCTACCAACTGAGCTAAGGCCCCGGGGCACTGCGTGGGGCTACCAGGACTTGAACCTGGGACCTCTTCATTATCAGTGAAGCGCTCTAACCGCCTGAGCTATAGCCCCGTTGTTTTCGCCGCTCTCGCGACGTCAACCTCCAAGACTTTACCTGACTTGGAGCGGATATGAAAATCGGTGTCTTCGGTGCCGGTCAGTTCGACGTAAAGCCGACCAACAGACCACCCGTCACCTTGACCGCGAGATTGTAGATGCCCGCCACCACCGCGCCGAGCACGGTGATCACCACGAGGTTGAGGATCGCGACAACAGCCGAGAAGGCCAGTACCTGCGGCAGGCTCAAGTACTGCGACAGCGTGAAGTTGTTGTCGGACAGCAGCCCGATGAGATCATCGGCCTGGCTGATGAGGCCGGTCGTCTGCACGACGAAGTAGACCATCACGAGGGAGACCACCGTGACGATGGCGATCGCGATCGCGGCCAGGAACGACAGTTTCACTGCCGACCAGAAGTCGATGTAGACCAGACGCAGGCGTACCTGTTTGGCGTTCGCCTTCTGACTCGACTTCTTGGCAAGCTTGTCGGCTACCGTACTCATTCGTCCGTGCTCTCTTCGGGGGTTTCGGGAGAGGCCTCGGGGGTGGCGGATTCTTCGTCCGCGGCCACGGCATCTTCTGCCAGGCCCCGCTCGCCGTTTCGCGCAATGGCGATGATGCGATCATCGCCACCGGCACGAGCGAACAGCACACCCATGGTGTCTCGGCCCTTGGCAGGCACCTCGGCCACGGCAGAGCGTACCACCTTGCCACTGGCAAGAACCACAAGAACCTCGTCGTCGGCACCAACGATCAGACCGCCGGCGAGATCACCGCGATCATCGTTGAGTTTCGCCACCTTGATCCCCAATCCACCACGGCTTTGCGTGCGGTACTGGTTCACATCGGTGCGCTTGGCGTAGCCACCCTCGGTCACAACGAAGACGAATCCGTTGTCGGTCACGTGGGAAGCTGACAGCAGGCTGTCGCGGTCGCGGAACGACATTCCCTTCACGCCTTCGGTGCTGCGACCCATCGGGCGCAAGGCGTCGTCGGTCGCCGTGAAACGCAGTGACATTCCGTGCCGGCTGATCAACAGGACGTCGTCGCCCTCGTCGACCAGAAGTGCGCTGACCACTTCGTCGCCCTCACGTAGCTTGATGGCGATGACGCCACCCTGGCGGTTGGTGTCATACTCGGTCAGTCGTGTCTTCTTAACCAGGCCACCCTTTGTGGCGAGCACCAGATACGTGGCGACGTTGTAGTCACGGATGTCGAGTACCTGAGCGATCTCTTCGTCTGGTTGCAGCGCCAGCAGGTTCGCAACGTGCTGACCCTTCGCATCACGCCCGGCCTCGACCACGTCGTAGGCCTTCGTGCGGTACACGCGGCCCTTGTTGGTGAAGAAAAGCAGCCAGTGGTGTGTGGTCGTGACGAAGAAATGCTCGACGACATCATCGGCGCGCAGCTGCGCACCCTTCACACCGCGACCACCGCGGTGCTGCGACCGGTAGTTGTCGCTGCGCGTGCGCTTGATGTAGCCGTCGCGCGTCACGGTGAGAACCATCTCCTCTTCGGGAATCAGGTCCTCATCGGTCATGTCACCGTCGAAACCGTGCATGATCTGCGTGCGACGGTCATCCCCGAACTTGTCGACGATGGCGGTCAATTCGTCTCGGATGATGGCGCGCTGGCGCGAGGGATCCGCGAGGATTGCGCGGAAGTCGGCGATCTGCGCTTCGAGCTCGGCAGCCTCGTCGATGATCTTCTGACGTTCAAGAGCGGCCAGGCGTCGCAACTGCATCTGCAGAATTGCATCCGCCTGGATGTCGTCGATTTCGAGAAGCGCCTTGAGGCCCTCGCGTGCGTCATCGACGGTGGGCGAACGACGAATGAGTGCGATGACCTCGTCGAGAGCATCGAGTGCCTTGAGGTAGCCGCGCAGAATGTGCATGCGCTCTTCGGCCTTGCGCAAACGGAACGTCGTGCGCCGAACGATGACTTCGATCTGGTGATCCACCCACAGAGAGATGAACCCATCGATCGACAGCGTGCGCGGCACGCCATCGACGATCGCCAACATGTTGGCACCGAAGTTCTCCTGCAGTTGCGTGTGCTTGTACAGGTTGTTGAGCACAACCTTCGCGACCGCGTCACGCTTGAGGACGACAACGAGGCGCTGTCCGGTGCGGTCACTGGTCTCGTCGCGGATGTCGGCGATTCCGGTGATCTTGCCGTCACGAGCGAGATCACCGATCTTGACCGCAAGGTTGTCGGGGTTCACCTGGTACGGCAGTTCCGTGATCACCAGGCACGTACGACCCTGGATCTCTTCGATCGCGACGACCGCGCGCATCTTGATCGAACCGCGGCCGGTGCGATACGCCTCACGGATACCCGTGGTGCCCAGGATCTGGGCGCCGGTGGGGAAGTCGGGTCCAGGGATGCGCTCGATGAGCGCATCGAGGAGCTCTTCGCGCGTAGCATCCGGATTCTCCAACGCCCACAGCGCACCCGACGCGACCTCGCGCAAGTTGTGCGGGGGGATATTGGTCGCCATACCCACGGCAATACCGACGGATCCGTTGACCAGCAGATTCGGAAAGCGGGCAGGGAGGACCGACGGCTCCTGAGTTTGACCGTCGTAGTTGTCCTGGAAGTCGACGGTCTCTTCTTCAATGTCGCGCACCATCTCGAGCGCGAGCTGAGCCATCTTGGTTTCGGTGTATCGGGGAGCGGCGGCGCCCATGTTCCCGGGCGAGCCGAAGTTCCCCTGCCCCTGTGCCAGCGGGTAGCGCAACGACCACGGCTGGACCAACCGGACGAGGGCGTCGTAAATCGCTGAGTCACCGTGCGGGTGATACTGACCCATGACTTCGCCGACAACACGCGCACACTTCGAGAACGACTTGTCGGGCCGGAACCCACCGTCGTACATGCCGTAGATGACGCGGCGGTGGACGGGCTTGAGTCCATCACGCACGTCGGGCAGCGCACGCCCGATGATGACGGCCATCGCATAGTCGAGGTAACTGCGCTGCATCTCGAGCTGGAGATCGACCTGGTCGATCTTGCCGTGCTCGTGGATCTCTTCGGGACGCTCTTGGTCAGTCATGAATCACTTTCAATGTCGATCGCCGGCTCGGCGTCGATGATCAGATGTCGAGGAAGCGCACGTCTTTCGCGTTGCGCTGGATGAATCCGCGCCGCGATTCGACGTCTTCGCCCATGAGAACAGTGAAGATCTCGTCCGCGGCGGCAGCGTCGTCGATCGTCACCTGGCGCAGGGTCCGGGTGTTGTGGTCCATCGTGGTTTCCCACAGTTCTTTGGCGTTCATCTCGCCCAGACCCTTGTACCGCTGGATGCCCGAGTCCTTCGGGATGCGACGGCCGCGTGCCAATCCGTCCGCGAGCAACGCGTCGCGCTCCTTGTCGGAGTACACATATTCGTGCGGCGCGTTGGTCCACTTCAGTCGGTACAGCGGGGGCATCGCCAAGTACACGAATCCCGCCTCGATCAGTCCACGCATGTAGCGGAACAGCATGGTCAGCAGCAACGTCGTGATGTGCTGGCCGTCGACGTCAGCATCGGCCATCAGGACGATCTTGTGATAGCGGGCTTTGTCGATATCGAAGTCTTCACCGATCCCGGTGCCGAAAGCCTGGATCATCGCCTGGACTTCTTTGTTGGCCAGCGCTTTGTCGAGCCGCGCGCGTTCGACGTTCAGGATCTTCCCTCGCAGCGCCAGGATCGCCTGGGTATGAGGGTCGCGGCCCGAAACGGCCGAACCGCCGGCCGAGTCACCCTCGACGAGGAAGATCTCGCTGATCGACGGGTCTTTGCTCGTGCAGTCCTTGAGCTTGTCGGGCATAGCGGCCGACTCGAAAACGCTCTTGCGTCGCGCGGTCTCGCGCGCTTTGCGCGCGGCCATACGAGCGGTGGCGGCGTCGATCGCCTTGCGCACGACGTTCTTCGCTTGCTGCGGGTTTCGTTCGAACCAGTCGCCGAGCTGGTCGCCCACGACCTTCTGGACGAACGCCTTCGCTTCGGTGTTCCCGAGCTTCGTCTTGGTCTGACCCTCGAACTGAGGCTCGGAGAGCTTGACCGAAATGACCGCGGTCAACCCCTCACGGACGTCGTCACCGGTGAGGTTGTCCTCTTTTTCCTTCAGCAAGTTCTGTGCTCGTGCGTACTTGTTGACAAGTGTCGTGAGCGCCGCACGAAAGCCCTCTTCGTGCGTGCCACCCTCGTGAGTATTGATGGTGTTGGCGTACGTGAAGACGTTCTCGGTGTAGCTCGTCGTCCACTGCATCGCGATCTCGAGAGCGATGTTGCGCTCGGTGTCTTCGGATTCGAAATCGATGATCTCTTCGTTCACGACTTCTGCATGGCGCACCTTGTTGAGGTGTTCGACGTAGTCGACCAGACCGCGCTCATACAAGAACGTGTCTTCTCGCGGCACCATTGTTGTCTCGCCAGGCTCGCCCTGTTCGACGAAAAGCTCTTCGCGTTCGTCACGCAGGCTGATCTGCAGTCCCTTATTGAGGAACGCCATCTGCTGGAAGCGCGTGCGCAGCGTGTCGTAGTCGAAATCCACGGTGTCGAAGATCGTGGCATCGGGCCAGAAAGTGATCGTCGTTCCGGTGTCGGTGCTGTCTTCGCCTTGCGCGAGCGGAGCGAGCGGCATTCCGCCGTCACGATACGACTGACGCCAGACCGAGCCTTGACGCTTGACCTCTACCTCAAGGCGCGTCGAGAGTGCGTTCACAACCGAAGAGCCCACGCCATGCAGACCACCCGAGACCGCGTATCCGCCGCCACCGAACTTGCCACCGGCATGAAGGACCGTCAGAACCACCTCGACGGTGGACTTCCCCTCGGTCCGGTGCATGTCGACCGGAATACCGCGACCGTTGTCGACGACACGTACCGCGCCATCGGCGAGGATCGTCACTTCGATCGTGTCGCAATAGCCGGCGAGGGCTTCGTCGACAGAGTTGTCAACGATCTCCTGCACCAAGTGGTGGAGGCCTCGCGCTCCCGTGGAGCCGATGTACATACCGGGGCGCTTGCGGACTGCTTCGAGTCCTTCCAGCACCTGGATGGCATCAGCCCCATACTCGTTCGGAACTGCCGACGCGGTGGGCGTTTCGGGTTCTTCGTGAACGCTCTCAGGGGTTTCAGACGTCATAAGGCTTCAAGCGCTCCACATCGATAGGCGAGGATGCCGACAGTCTACCAAGCGGAGCCGAGTCCGTGAGTGTTCTACGCCGCTGTGACGCGATGAAATTGCGTACGACGACCCGGATGGTGGTTTATCCGTAGGTATCGCGTGGGCCGCGCCCTGGAATCGTTCTCTGACCCCATTTCCACGAGGGGACGTCCGGCCCGATGAAGCGGATGGTCTCGACCCCGGCTTCTGGGAACCGTCGGACGATCTCCGACAGGATGTGCGCACGCATCAGCTGAAGCTGCTTGGCCCACGCGGTCGAGTCCGCTTGTACCGTCAAAGTTCCGTCGGTGAAGGCGACGGGACGAGTGCGTTCGGCAGTCTCTACGCCCGCAACTTCTGCCCATGCACGGACGACATCTTCGCGCGCCAGCTCCTTGTCCCACCCGGACTGCCGCGTGAGATCTCCGATGACATCGCCGATCCCCCGTGGATCTCGACCGGCAGCGAAAGGAACGTTCTCGTCATCCTCGGTTCGACGCCGTTTCTTGCGGAATGTGCGAGCCGAGGGCGCCAACCCCCGCAATCGCAGGTACGTCGCGACGGTTTCGGGGATGTCGGATGCCGCATCCGCCGCACTCGAGTCAGTCATCGAGCTGCTCCAGGATCGTTCCGTGCGCTACGCGCACGACGCGAGCCCGCAATTCACTCGGCACATCTTCTTCGACGGCCGCCGTCACGATCACCTGTTCGTAATCCGCGGCAACATGGGCGAGCCGGGTACGGCGGTCGGAATCGAGCTCGGCGAAAACATCATCGAGAATCAGCACCGGGTCACCCAGGCGTGATTCCGCTCGCAAGAGCTGCGCCGAAGCCAATCGCAATGACAGCGCGACGGACCAGGACTCGCCGTGTGACGCGTACCCCTTGACCGGAAGCCCGCGCACCCGCAACACAAGATCGTCGCGGTGCGGCCCCACAAGCGTAATTCCCCGGTCGAGTTCTGCGCTCTGTCGCGCGGCGAGGGCGGCGCGGAACGCGTCGGCGATGTGCCCGGCCGCGGCATCCGCGCCGTTGTCCGCCGATCCTTCCTCGGGATCTGCACCGGTGACCGAGAGCGACCATGTCGCTTCAGGCTGATGATCGGCGCCGGCGATCGCCGTGTACGACGCGGTCAGCGGACCGGCGAGTTCGGCTGCGAGAGCCAGGCGCGCCTCGATGATTTGGGTGCCCAATGCCACGAGCTTGTCATTCCACACTTCGAGGGTGGTGAGGGCGTCCCCCTTGATTCCGCGCGCCTTGGCTGACTTCAGGAGTGCATTTCGCTGCTTGAGGACACGTTCGAAATCGCCGATCACGCCCGCAAAACGAGGAAATCGCTGCACGAGAAGCTGGTCCGAGAAGCGTCGGCGTACCGATGGATCGCCGCGCACGATCTGCAGATCCTCCGGCGCGAACAGCACGACCTGCGCATAGCGGGGAAGTTCTGCCGGCTTGACGCCCGCGCCATTCACGCGCGCTTTGTTGGATCCCTGGCGGTTGATCTGAGCTTCGAGGAGGACCCGACGCTCGCCGTGCGCCAACAGCGCTCGAATGATTGCCGCATCGACACCGTCGCGCACCATGGGTGCGTCGTTCGAGACGCGATGTGAGCCGAGTGTCGCGAAGAAGCCAATCGCCTCGGCGAGGTTCGTCTTGCCTTGGCCGTTTCTTCCCACGAAGACGTTGGGTCCGCCCGCGAGAGTCACGTCGGCTTCCGCGTAATTGCGGAAGTCCACCAAACTCAACTGCTCGACGATCACCGCGACAGACTACCTGGCGCCTGCGACGTGAGTCACCGAAGCAGAAGGTTCGGCTGCAGCAGGTAGCGGAACGACTCCTCACCCGACTTGTCGACCGACGTCTGCGGGGTGATGAGCACAGGACTCAGCTTGTTCGCGTTGTCGCTGGATGTGAACGTGATGCGCACGAACTCGCTCTTCACCGCGCTGAGCGACTCGAGCAGGTACTGCGGGTTCAGGCCCAGCGTCACATCTTCGCCGACAAGGTTGGCGTCAACGGTCTCGGTGGCACGCGCCTGCTCGGTGCCCGAAGCATCCATCGACACACTGTCAGTGGTGAAAGTGAACCGCAGCGGAGCAGAGCGATCGAGAACGAGCGCGACACGACGCACAGCTTCTGCAAGCTCGGCCGTGTTCACCACGGCGTGGTGCTCGGTCTGCTCGGGGAACAGCCGCCGCACGGGCGGGAAGTTTCCCTTGATCAGCAGTGACGTCACCGTCTTGTTGCCGGCCGTGAACGCGATGATCTCGCGGTCGCCCGATCCTGAGAAGGCGATCGAGATGTTCCCACTGTGGGAGAACGTCTTGCCGACTTCGGTCAGCGTGCGCGCCGGGACGAGAGCAGTTGTCGCCTCGTCTGAGTCGGAAGCTCCCCCGTCCCACGGGATGTTGCGCAGTGCGACACGGTAACGGTCGGTGGCGACCAAGCTCAGATTCGTACCTGTCACCTCGAGCTGAACACCCGTGAGGACGGGTGTTACATCATCGCGCGATGCGGCGAACGCGACCTGGGCGATCGCCGTGGCGAAATCTTCCGCGGGTACGAGACCGGAGTCACCGGAAACCTCGGGGATTGCGGGGTATTCCTGAACAGGCATCGACGCGAGGGTGAATCGGGCCGATCCACACGTGAGAAGGATCCCGCCGTCTTCTTCCACCTCGATCTGGATCGGCGCGTTCGGCAAGCGACTTGCGATCTCAGAGAGCAGACGTCCGTGGACGAGAATCGTCCCGGGTTCGTCGACGGTGGCCTCGATGACGGTCCGCGCGGATGCTTCGTAGTCGAATGCCGCCAGCGACAATCCGGCGTCGCTGGCTTCGATGAGGACTCCGGCGAGGATCGGCTGCGGATTGCGCTGTGGCAGGAGCTTCACAACGAACGACACGGCCTCGCTGAACACATCGCGATTGACGTGGAACTTCACGAATGCTCCCTTGACTGCGGGTGGGGTTTTCTCATGCTAGTGCCCTGCGTTCGGCTTCGTGCACTTCGCAAAGGTCATTGGATCGGTCTTCACTAAAAGTATTTGTCATGGTGTTAACGGCTGTGGAAACTGTGGATAACTGTCGCGTTCCCAGTCGAGACACCGAAATCACATTCGTGTGAGTTGTGGATGCGCTGCGGATCCAACAGTGCACAGGGTTTTCGCGCATCCGTCGTTTTCCCCAGTCATCCACAGGCGCCGGTGTTTCGTGCACACGTCATCCGCAGGGTTGTGTAGTTATCCACAGGTTTTCCACACTGTGAAGAACGCACATATTGGCGCGCCGATGAGGTGCTGTCAAGAGTGATTCTTGATCAGCGTCCGTTGCGGCCGAGCTGCGTGGTGATTTCAGAGACCTGGTTGTAGATCGACCGGCGCTCTTTCATCAGTTCGCTGATCTTCTTGTACGCGTACATCACCGTGGTGTGGTCGCGGTTGCCGAAGAGCTGACCGATTTTGGGCAACGAAAGGCTCGTGCGCTCACGACACAGGTACATGGCGATCTGCCGCGCAGTGGCGACGGACTGGGAACGCGAGGACCCGTAGAGATCGTCGACGGTGAGCTTGAAGTACTGTGCGGTCGCCGAAATGATGTCGGTCGGCGAGATGATGTTCGCGTCGTCTTGATCCACGATGTCGCGGAGCACCGTCTGGGCCAGTGCGATGTCGAGCGACGATCGGTTGAGACTGGCGAACGCCGACACGCGGATCAGCGCGCCCTCAAGTTCGCGAATGTTGGATGACACAACTGTCGCGATGTACTCGAGCACCTCGTCGGGAATGTGGAGGCGTTCGGACTGCGCCTTCTTTCGAAGAATCGCGATACGCGTTTCGAGGTCGGGTGCCTGTACATCGGTGATGAGGCCCCACTCGAAACGGCTCCGCATGCGGTCTTCGAATCCGGTGAGGTGTTTGGGGGGAACATCGCTTGTGATGACGACCTGCTTGTCATGGTCGTGCAGCGTATTGAAGGTGTGGAAGAAGGCCTCTTGTGTCTCGGCACGGCCCTGGAGGAACTGGATGTCGTCGATCAGCAGAATGTCGACGTCTCGGTAGCGCGCTTGGAACGCGGAGCCGCGGTTGTTGGCGATCGAGTTGATGAAGTCGTTCGTGAACTCTTCGCTTGAGACGTACCTCACGCGGATTCCGCTGTACAAGTTCATGGCGTAGTCGCCGATGGCGTGCAGAAGGTGTGTCTTGCCCAGGCCCGAGTCTCCGTAGATGAAGAGAGGGTTGTAGGCCTTCGCCGGCGCCTCGGCCACGGCGACGGCGGCCGCATGGGCGAAGCGGTTCGATTGACCGATGACGAAGTTGTCGAACGTGTACTTCGGGTTCAGCCGGGTGTCATTGCGGGATGCCGCGGGGGCGGCATCCGTCGGTCGCTCCAGAGGCGACCGGGTGAGCCCGACGGCTTCCGACGCGGGCGGGGTCGGTTGTTCTTGCGCGGGTGTGGTCGGCGCGGGACGTGCATCACCGAGTTCGGGATTGACAACGACGCGGAATGTCGCCGTCGGCGGCTGATCGCCTTGGCCGACCTGCGCGAGCGCCTCCATGATCGGTGCACGCATGCGCTTGGTGAACTGTGCGCTGGTGAGATCGTTGGGAACGTCGAGGTATAGCGTCCCGCCCATGACACCCTGAGGTACGGCCAGACTGAGAAATCCGTGCAGCTGCGGCGTGATGCGGTCATCCGACGAGAGCACCTCGAGCACGGCGGTCCAGACGGGGACATCCGGAATATCGTGCGCTGACATGGCCCCCCCGGGTTGTTGATGACTCCAACTCGTTCCGCGGAAAAATCACGAGAAACCTGTGGATAACTGACGGAGCAACGCTAGTTCTCGCGGCCCGGTTCAGCAAACTCCACTGTAGATCGCGGCCGCGTGTCACTGCGCGCGTTCCTGAGAGCTTTCGGCATAATGGTGCGCTTGCGCGATCTCGGTTTGAGTTAATCGGCATCTCGACGTAGCCTTAATCGGTTGACTTATGCCCTTCGTGGGCTGTCCCTTGTACGAACGTCCCGGCAGAGCGTCCCGGTGACACCCTGATCCGGAGGATCCTCATGAGCAAGCGCACTTTCCAGCCCAACAACCGTCGTCGCGCCAAGAAGCACGGCTTCCGCGCACGCATGCGTACCCGTGCCGGCCGCAGCATTCTGTCGGCACGTCGCGCCAAGGGTCGCACCGAGCTCTCGGCCTGACCCGAGCGGTGCTGGCACGGCCGAACCGACTCACCCGCGGAGCGGATTACAAGGCCGTCGTCCGTCGGGGTCGTCGGTGTGCCGGTGCACACACGGTGACCTACGTCACCCCCGCAACTTCAGCTACGCCCACCCGGTTCGGCTTCATCGTGAGCCGCCAGGTGGGCGGTGCTGTTGTGCGCAACACCGTGCGTAGACGTCTCAAGGCGATCTGCGCCGAATCACTCGACTCGCTGACCGTCGGGAACAACATCGTGATCCGCGCCCTACCGTCCGCAGCCACGGCATCTTTCGCCGACCTGCGTGATGAGGTTGCGCGCTGTTTGGTTCGGAGAGCCGGATGAGTGTACTCCCGGCCTACGCGCGCGGCGATGCCCACCTCGCGGCATCCGATCTTCTTCAGACCATCCCACTGCTCCCCCGCAACGTCGCGCTGGGTCTGCTGCACGGGTATCGCGCGACGATCTCGCACACCTACGGCGATGTTTGCAAGTACTACCCGTCATGTTCGGCGTACGCCGTGGGCGCGTATCAGCAGCATGGAGTGTTCAAGGGTTTCGCGATGACGGCCGCGCGACTTGCCCGCTGTCATCCCTGGGCGCAAGGGGGCGTCGACGACGTGCCCGCGCATAAGAACTTTCGTCACGCACTCACCCCACACGGGTTTGTCGTGCCATCTCCCACCGGAAAGGACTGATCCTCCGCATGGATCTCTTGTTTGCAGCCACTCCGACCGCTGAGGCGTCGACGGGTGGAGGGTTCGACCTCTTCGGCATCATTCTCTGGCCACTGAAGTGGGCGGTGGAAGCGGTGCTCGTCTTCTGGCACTGGTTCTTCACGCTTCTGGGCCTTCCGGCTGCCGAGGGCATCACGTGGGTGCTGTCGATCGTCGGTCTCGTGATCGTCGTCCGCAGCGCGCTGATTCCGCTCTTCGTCAAGCAGATCAAGAGCCAGCGCAAGATGATGGAAATTGCTCCTGAACTGCGAAAAGTCCAAGAGAAGTATCGCGGCAAGAAGGATCAGCTCTCGCGTGAGGCGATGAGTCGCGAGACCATGGCGCTGTATAAGAAGCACGGCACGACTCCGGTCTCAAGTTGTCTGCCGCTGCTGGTGCAGATGCCGATCTTCTTCGCCTTGTTCAGCGTGCTCAACGACGTTCAGAAGATCGGCGACGACCCCACCTTCAGTGGTGTGGGTCTCCTCAATACCGAACTCACGCAGGAGTTCTACGACGCGAACCTGTTCGGCACCGTGTCGTTGCACGAGACGCTCATTGACGCCGTCAACACGGGCAACATCACGGCCATCATCACTTTGGTCACGCTCGTCGTCTTGATGATCGCCTCGCAGTTCTTCACGCAGCTTCAGATCATCTCGAAGAACCTGTCCCCCGAGGCCAAGACCGGCCAGGCGTACCAGATGCAGAAGATCATGCTCTACGTGCTGCCGTTCGCATTCGTCTTCTCGGGCGTCTTCTTCCCGCTGGGTGTCGTTATCTACTGGTTCGTGTCGAACCTGTGGACCATGGGTCAGCAGTTCCTCGTCATCCGTGAAATGCCGACTCCGGGATCGGATGCTGCGAAGGCGCGCGAAGAGCGTCTGGCACGCAAGGGTAAGGCGATCGACTCGTCCGGCAAGGTCGTCCCGATGGAGAAGTACCAGGCCGAGCAGCAGCGCATGCTCGAGGAAGCTGAGCGTGCGAAGGCGGCAGCACCCAAGCGTCAGCAGCCGGTGGGGAAGCAGCGGGCAAAGAAGCAGGCGGGTAAGGGCGGCAACTCCGGTCCCTCATCCCCTAACTCCAAGTGACGCTCTTCTTCGATTCGAATCCCTCGTGAGGTAATCATGACCACTTCTGACACCACCACCGAAGCATCGACGACCCACGTGTCGCACGAGCGAGTCCCCGCGACCGTTGAGCAGCTTGAGCAGGAAGGCGACATTGCGGCGGATTTCCTCGAAGCTCTCCTCGACATTGCAGACATTGACGGAGACCTCGACCTCGACGTGCGCTCGGGACGCGCGTACGTATCCGTCGAGGCGCCCGAAAGTGGCTCGGTTGAGCTGATCTCACAACCTGACACTGTTCAGGCGCTGCAGGAACTCACGCGTATCGCTGTGCAGACTCGCACCGGACGCTTCTCTCGTCTGATCCTCGATGTGGGTGGGTCACGCGACGCGCGTCAGCGTCAGTTGGCGAACCTCGTCGATCGCGCTGTTGCGCGTCTCGATGAAGGCGCATCACAGGCATCGCTTCCGGCGATGTCGAGCTACGAGCGCAAGCTTGTTCACGACATCGTCTCGGAGCGCGGTTATGTCTCCGAGTCCTACGGTGAGGGCGCGGATCGTCACACCGTAATTCGGCGCGGTTGATTCCATGAGCGACGATGTTTCACGTGAAACATCCGCAGTCGAGTCTGAACCCTCGACTGCGGTCGAGATCTTTGGCGATCGAATCGACCTCGCACGTCGATTCACAGCTGCGCTCGGTGAGTTCGGTGAAGAGCGCGGTCTGATCGGCCCTCTGGAGCCACCGCGTCTGTGGACACGGCACATCCTGAACAGCGCGGTCATTGCGCCGTTGTTCTCCCCGGGTCGTGTGGGTGACGTAGGTTCGGGTGCTGGGCTTCCGGGCCTCGTGCTTGCCATCGCTCGCCCCGACGTTGAATGGGTGCTTATCGAACCCATGGAGCGGCGTGTGGCATGGCTGTCAGAACAAGTCGCCGAGCTCGGGTTGGATAACGTTGAGGTCATCCGCGCTCGCGCAGAGGATTGGCAACACGGTCCTTCACTGGATGCCGTGACCGCACGCGCTGTCAGTGCACTCCGCACATTGCTCCCTATCACCGCTCCGCTCGTGCGCGATGGTGGTGAACTCATCCTCCTCAAGGGCGCCAACGCCGGAAACGAGATCGCGAGTGCCGAGAAGGCGCTGCGGAAGTTCCGCGTGACAGGTGCACGCGTTGAGATTGTCGGCGAAGGCCTCCTTAACGAGCCCTCACGTGTGATTCGTGGCACGGTTCGCTGATCACACCACACGATGTTTCACGTGAAACATCCACGATCGCCGCAGTCGTGCGGGGGGTGGAAGGTAGAGTGGAACACGTTGTTGCAGGCTCGCGAAAGAGAGAAGCGTTTCACGTGAAACACGCCGACGAGTCGGAGACGACATCCGCCTTCTCCCTCGACGACACTCCCCTCGCTCGAGAAATCGCCGACCTTTCTGCACGGCGCCGCGCTCTCGAAGCTGCCAACGTCACTCTCTCGGGAAAGACGCGCGTTCTTACGGTCTCGAATCAGAAGGGCGGCGTCGGAAAGACGACGACGTCCGTCAATATCGCGGCCGCGCTGGCGAGCGTAGGTGCGCGAGTGCTCGTCATCGACCTGGACCCGCAGGGAAACGCATCCACCGCGCTTGGGGTCCCGCACACGGCGGATACACCGAGCATCTACGACGTGCTGATTGATGAGTTCCCTCTCTCGGACATCATCCAGGAGAGTCCCGAGTCGGACCATCTGTTCTGTGCACCCAGCACGATCCACCTCGCCGGCGCCGAAATCGAACTGGTATCGCAAGTTGCTCGGGAGCACCGGCTGCGGACGGCGCTTGAGGACTATCTCGCGTCACCCGACAACACGATGGACTTCGTGCTCATCGATTGTCCCCCGTCGCTGGGCTTGCTCACGATCAATGCGTTCACCGCGGCATCCGAACTCATGATTCCGATTCAGTGCGAGTATTACGCGCTTGAAGGCCTGAGCCAGTTGCTGAGCACGGTGCGGATGATTCAGAAGCACCTCAACCCGCGACTGTTCCTCTCGACGATCATTTTGACGATGTTCGACGCACGCACGCGTCTCGCGCAGCAGGTTGCCGACGAAGTTCGCGAGCATTTTTCTCAACAGGTGCTCGACACCGTGATCCCGCGTTCGGTGCGGGTTTCTGAAGCGCCAAGTTTCGGTCAGACGGTCATCGCCTACGATGGCCAATCTGCGGGGGCGATCGCATACCGCGAAGCCGCGATTGAAATCATCCGACGCGACAACGCGTCACCCACAGAAGGGGGCGCCTGATGGCAAAGCGCACAGGACTCGGCCGCGGAATCGGCGCACTCATTCCCACTAGCGAGGCAGCAGACGATCGTCCCTCTGACGTCTTCTTCCCTCGTGCAGTCGCCACGGAAGATGTTTCACGTGAAACGGACGTTTCACGTGAAACATCTGAAGAGTCCGACGAGTTGGTTGCGGTACCGGGTGCCCGCCTTGCGCACATCGACCCGCACAACATCGTTCCGAACCCGCGACAGCCGCGAACGGAATTCCGCGAGGATGACCTGGCCGAGCTGGTGCACAGTGTTCGCGAGTTCGGTGTCCTGCAGCCCGTCGTCGTCCGCGCGAAGGAAGACGGTACCTATGAGCTGATCATGGGTGAGCGTCGCACGCGTGCGTCACGTGAAGCCGGGCTGACCTCGATCCCCGCCATCATTCGCGAGACGGCGGATGAGCACCTCCTCCGTGACGCACTGCTCGAGAACCTGCACCGATCCGAGCTCAACCCCCTCGAGGAAGCCTCTGCGTATCAGCAACTCCTCGATGACTTCGGGATCACCCAGGACGAGCTCGCGACACGCATCGGGCGGTCGCGTCCGCAGATCAGCAACACCATTCGTCTGCTCAAGCTGCCGGTACCGGTCCAGCAGCGTGTTGCCGCTGGCGTGTTGAGTGCCGGGCACGCACGGGCGATCCTCTCACTGGAATCCACCGACTCGATGCAGCGGCTGGCTGACAAGATCGTCAACGAGGATCTCTCGGTGCGCGCCGCAGAGGCGGCTGCGAAGCTGCCCGAGGCGGGTGCATCACGTACGCCGAAGCCTCAGGCCGGGTCGCGGCGCGCGCACCTCGACGACGTCGCCGAGCGGTTGGGTGATCGACTCAACACTCGCGTGAAGATCTCATTGACTGCGCGTAAAGGCCAGATCAGCATCGATTTCGCTAGCATCCAAGACCTCAATCGGATTCTCGACGAAATCGGTGAATCCGGGTACGGCGCGTCCTGAGTTCACGAGGGCGCGTACCCTTGATGAGTGGCCCACGAAGACAACGCGCCAAGACGTAGAGCGAGTCTCGAACTCCTGCGCGCTGAGGCGGCGGATGAACTCTCCGTGCTCGTCTCGGAGCGACTTCGCGGCGGCGAAGACCCGTGGGATTTCATGGAGGATCTCCCTTCGGTCGACGAGTTGGTCGTCTTCATCCTTCGCGCGGAGAACATCGCCGAAAATGGTGGCGCACGGCCGTCCGCCGCACGCCACTACCGTGTTCTGCGGCAAATCGCCCTCGACTATCCCCCGCTCACACCTGCCGTGTGGCGTCTTCTGGGTGACGCCAACACGCATCGTCGGTGGGATGCGAACGTGGGAGCCTGAGACCTGACAGACACGAAAGTCCCCGGTAGATCGGGGCGGATTCAAGGGGTCGTCGCAACACCGAAGCGAATTAGACAAGTTCTAGCAGACGCTCGGCTGGAGTCTTCCAGCCGAGCGTCTTGCGTGGGCGGCGGTTGAGTTTTTGGGCGACGTGCTCGAGGTCTTCGGGCCCGTAGATGGTGAGGTCCGTGCCTTTGGGGAAGTACTGTCGCAGGAGTCCGTTGGTGTTCTCGTTTGATCCGCGCTGCCAGGGAGATGCGGGGTCGCAGAAGTAGACGGGGACGCCGGTCGCGATCTTGAACGCCTTATGTGCGGCCATCTCTGCTCCTTGGTCCCAGGTCAGCGACCCGCGCAGGTGTTCCGGCAGGCTGCCGATCAGGCCTACGAGGACATCGCGGACGGTCTCGGCGGTGTGGTCGCCGTTGGGCAGGTGGCCGAGCATTACATAGCGTGTTTGCCGTTCGACGAGTGTGACGATTGCGGACTTGTTCAGCTGCCCGGTGATCAGATCGCCTTCCCAGTGCCCGGGAACCGCACGGTCCTCGACTTCTGCGGGGCGATCACTGATCATCACCATCGGATCGGTGAATCGGGACGTGCGATGCTCGAGTGACCGATGCGGCTTTCGGCGCGTGCGTCCGGTGCGCAACGCGCTCTGAATCTCGCGCTTGAGACCGCCGCGGGCCTGAACGTAGATGGCCTGGTAGATCGTCTCCGCGCTCACCCGCATGCCCTCATCGTCTGGATGGTCCTCGCGGATCCTGTTGCGGATCTGCTCCGGAGACCATTGTCCCCGCAGGCCATCAGTGACGTAATCCCGTAACCGGCCCGGCTGGGCGAGCATCGCCAGCTTCGGGCGAGCGCGAGCAGCTGCCGCGTCCCGATGCGCCGCATACGGCAGATACCGGCCAGCGATCGTGCGTGCGTCGAGCTCGCGTTTGATCGTCGACGCCGGGCGGCCCAGCTCTTTCCCGATTGCGCGGAGCGACAAGCCGTGCCGGCTCAGATCCGCGATCTTCTCCCGCTCGAGCAGTGACAGCAACCGGGATCCGACATGTTCCGGGACGGGCGGGATATCCGGCGAGGACGGCGACGTCATAGACTCCATCGTCGTCTCGCCGGTCGCGTAATTCACCCGACGGCCGTCCGGATAAAACCGCGAGTTCCGCGATCGACGCGCTCCGCGCTCCCAGTCTCGACCGGTGCGGATATTCACCCCGACCCGCGATGCCGCTTGTCGCTGCAGCACGCCCTGCTCCCTTAGTTGCAAGTACTCGGCCTTACGGTGATGTCCCAGACGCCGCGAGGACAATCCCGCCTGCCGAGCCCACCCGAACGCCGTGTTCCGATTGACGCCGAGCCGGCTCGCAACCACGGTCACGCTCCCGATCTCGTCCATCAACGCCAAGAACTGCGCCCTCAACGACGCTGACTCCTCCAAAGACGACACGGTGGTCGCAACCTCCCGAAACTCGGGGTGTTGCGACCACCGCTAGAACCCGCCTCGGTCTACCGGGGATTTCTCATACGCGGGATGAATCCCGCCGGGAGGCTGTCAGCCGATGAACTCGGCGAGGTCCTGCTCGAGAGCGAACTTCGGCTTGGCGCCGATGATCGTCTTGGCGACGTCGCCCTTGTTGAAGACCTTCATCGCCGGGATCGACGTGATTTGGTACTTCATCGCGAGGTCGGGGTTCTCGTCGACGTTGAGCTTCAGGATTGTGATCTTGTCAGGGTGCTCGCTCTGGATTTCGTCCAACACGGGCGCGACCATGCGGCACGGCCCGCACCACTCGGCCCAGAAGTCCACGAGGACGGGGCCGTCGGCCTGAAGAACGTCTTGCTCGAAGGTGGCAGAAGTCGTTGCCTTGGCAGTCATGGTGTTTCTCCTTTTGTGAGGTCTGTCTGTCCGAACGTCACCCGTGCGGAAATTGTTCCAGCGTGGATCAGACGTCGGCGCCGGCCAGGCTGTCGATCTGAGACGCGTCGGACTCGGGAGCACCGGCTTCGTTCAACGCGGCCAGGTAGTGCTCGACGTCGAGGGCTGCGACCGTACCGCTCCCGGCAGCCGTCACGGCCTGGCGGTAGGTCGGGTCGAGAACGTCACCGGCAGCGAACACACCGGGAACCGACGTGTGCGACGAGCGACCGTCCACCCAGATGGTGCCAGCGTCGGTGATGTCGACCTTGCCGTGGACGAGGTGCGTGCGGGGGTCGTTGCCGATCGCAACGAAAACACCCTGGAGCGGCAGCTCGCGCTGCGATCCGTCAACCGTTGACTCGACCAGTACGCCGGTGACGGCATCCTCTCCGAGGACTTCGGCGACACGAGAGTTCCACACGAACTCGATCTTGGGGTTGTCGAAGGCACGCTGCTGCATGATCTTCGAGGCGCGAAGTTCGTCGCGACGGTGAATGAGATAGACCTTCGATGCAAACTTCGTCAGGAATGTCGCCTCTTCGATGGCCGAATCGCCACCGCCGACGACCGCGATCTCACGCTCGCGGAAGAAGAAGCCGTCGCACGTGGCGCAGTAGGACACGCCACGACCCGAGAGCTTCTCTTCGCCCGCGACGTCGAGCTTGCGGTGGGCCGATCCGGTCGCATAGATGAGCGACGCACCCTCGAACGACTTTCCGCTGCCCAGAGTGACCTTCTTGACCGGGCCGTCGATGTCGAGCGACACCACATCGTCGTAGAGAACTTCGGTGCCGAACTTCTCGGCCTGCTCCTGCATCTTGGCCATGAGTTCGGGGCCCTGGATGCCCTCGGGGAAGCCGGGGAAGTTCTCCACCTCGGTGGTGTTCATCAGCTCGCCACCCGCTTCGACCGAGCTGGCGATGAGCAGCGGCTCGAGGTTTGCGCGAGCCGCGTAGATGGCGGCGGTATAGCCGGCCGGGCCCGAACCTATGATGATGACGTTACGCACGAGCGTCCCCTTCTGAAGTCTGCGGCGTGACGCACGATGGGCGCCACTTGCCTCAACCCATGCTAATCGCGAGACATTCCCCCGGGAATGACGCGTCGCAGCATCGCGACGGCCGGTGCGAGCTCGGGGGCGCGCAGCAGCATCAGCATCGGGACGTACACGACGAGTGCGACCGCGCAGATCACGCCGGTGCCGACGGCGCCGAGCAGTTGGCTCGAGACCATCCAGCCCTCCACGCCGCCGGACCACACGAACACCAGCCACCCGGCGATACCGGCGGGAATGGCCGCGAGAGTGAATCGGCCGAGCGCCAGCATCCATCTCGACACACCGATGTTGCCGAGGCGGCGGCGCAACAACCACGTGGCCACGATGACCTGCACCAGAGTGGCGCACGACTGTCCGAGTGCGACGGCCGAGGCGAGCATCGTGATGTCGATCACGTCACCGACGGCCAAGGCTTCGGCCACCAATGCGGTGATCACCACGAGGCTCGCCTGCACGATCGTGAAGAAGAACGGAGTGCGCGTGTCGTCGTACGCGTAGAACGTGCGCTGAATGACGAACAGAACCGCCAACGGGATGAGGCTGATCAGGTACGCCCCGAGGAGCCATGCGCTGCTGACGGCCTCGTCGGCCGAGGTCGTGAGGATTCGGGATGCCGGGACCGCCGCGGCCGCGACCCCCGCCGTGGCGACGACGACGAAGAGCCCCAGCGTGCGGATGCTCTGCGGAATGTCGCGGCGCACCTCGTCATGGCGGCCGGCCTTCGCGTGCTCGCTCAGCTGGGTGAAGTAGGGGGTCCCGATCGACAGCACGATGATCGAGTAGGGGAGCATGAACAGCAGCCACGCGTTCCCCGAGGCGAAGTTGGCTGGTCCGAGGTCGGTCGCGAGGGACAGCACGCGCGACTGGACGATGCCGGCGAGCTGACCCACGATGACCATCAGGAAGGTCCAGCCGGCTAGGCGCCCGATGTGCCGGAGGCCGATACCGCGCCAGCGAAAGTCGGGGCGAAGGCGCAGCCCGGCGCGGCGCCAGAAAAGCAGCAAGACCAGGGTTTGCGCCACGATTCCGAGTGTTGCCGTTCCGGCGAGGAGCGCCACCATCTGCGGCGTCCACCCGATCGCCGAGGACTGGCCGCCACCAAAGAGCACGATGAACGCGACGAATCCGACGATCGACACGACGTTGTTGATGATCGGCGCCCACGTGTAGGGGCCGAACACTCGTCGTGCGTTCAGCGTCTCACCCAGCAGGGCGTACATCCCGTAGAACAGAATCTGCGGCAGGCACCAGTAGGCGAATGCGGTTGCGAGGGCGAATTGGTCTGGGCCGAAGCTCGGGGCGTACAGCTGCACGAGCAGCGGGGCGCACGCTGTCGCCAGGACGGTGACCGCCAGCAGCGCGACGGTGCCGAGCGTCATGAGTTTTGAGATGAACGACTGCCCGCCGTCGGGGTCTCGCGAGGCGCGCACGATCTGCGGCACGATCACGGCCGCGACGAGGCCGGTCGCGACGATCGCGTAGATGTTGTTCGGCAGTTGGTTGGCGACGCCGAATGCGTCACTCGCCCGGCCGATCGAGCCGATCGCGGCGACGAGGACGGCAGATCGTACGAAGCCCGTCAATCGTGAGACAACCGTGCCGGCGCCGATCAGGACGCTTGCGCGCCCGACGCCGCTCACTCGTCGCCCTGCCTCTTGGACGCGCGCACACGCAACACGGTGCGCACGACACCCGCCACCAGGAGGCCGCCGACGACGATCGCGAGGGCGGCGATTCCCACGGTCTCCCACTCGGCGCGCACGTTGACTTGCACGCTCTCGCTGTCACCGATGGCCACGCTCGACGGACTGCGCAGCTGCAGCTCGAGGGTCACTTCGCCGTTGGCGACACGAGCCTGCACGGGTACTTCGACCCGCGTATTACTCGACGCCGTCGCGGTCACCGGGGTGGCACGCTGCACGTCGAGGCGCAGATCATCCGGCGCCGTGTAGAGGATCAAGTTGACCGGATAAGGCAGGTCGTTGCGAACCCAGAAGCCCAGGCCCGCCCCCGACCCGAACAGGTTGATCGTGCTACTGGGCAGGAGGCCCACCGAGTCGAGGGTCTCGGCACTGCCCAGGCGATGCTCTGCAGCGGCAACGTGCCACGCCTCGGTGTCGGCGGTCCACCCGACCGACAGCAACTGGAGCAGTTCGGCGCGCTCGGGGCCGGTGATCAGGCTCACGTCGTCGAGGATCGTGGCGAACCGGCCGAGTTCGGCCTCGTCGTCGAGCATGTGGGAGACCGTATCGATGCGCTCGGGCGATACTTCGGCGTCGACCACCTGGGCGCGCCGTGCCGATGCATCCGTGAGCTCGGTGAGGTCGGCCTCGATGAATCCAGGCGCATCGGTGATCGCGCTGATCGCGGTGCGCAGCGCAACGTGTGAGCGCGAGGCTTCACGCCCCACGGTGACCAGCAGTGGGACGCCCCGAGTGTCGGCGGCAGCGAGCACGAGGTTCGCGGTCGCCGCGGTGAGATCCGCCGCTCGAAGGGCGCCGCTGCCCTGCAGGGACGCGGACTGCAGATACGTCGAGACCGTGCTGTCGTAGACGAGTGTTCGTGCGTCGTCGATCCGGGCGCGGGCGCCCACGGTTGCACCGGCCGCGCCGGCGGCGATTTCGTGCGAACTGAGAACGGTGAACGACGGCTGATCATCGACGGTCAACGCGCCGAGCGTCGACAGCGCGTCGTCGGTGATGGCATCGGGCGCGGGCCAATAGATGTTCTCGACGGCGCCGCCGATGTCGGTGAGTGCGTCCGTCGTGGGAAGCGGGGACGCGGCATCCTCTCCCCCGTCTGAAGGCGACGGGGAGGCAGCAGGCGCGTTCGACGACGACATGTAGGGCGCGAGCGACCGGGGTGACAGCGGGCGTGACAGACCTGCGGAGAGCTGGACCGCAACATCCGCATCGCCGAACTGCAAAGCGAAGCGCGAATTCGGCAGTGCGAGCAGCTGGTCGAGCCAGTCGACGGCCGATGCCGGTGCGGCGCTGCCGAGGGCGCGAATCGCCGCAACGATCGCGGGGTCGATCGCGAGAATGGCGGGGGTACCGTCGACGGCGCGCAGTTGATTCGTGAGGTCACCCGCCGGTGCCGTGAGTTCTTCGAGCTCGTCGGCGGTGAGCAGGCCGGATGAGCGCGGCGCAGCGGTGATCGGCACGATGAGACCGACGGATGCCGCATCCGCCGTGTCATCCGGGATGATCATCACGCTGGTCGACGTGACCGTGGATGACTCATCCTCGTACGACGCGACCAGCGGGTACACACCCGCCGTCATGTCGGCCAGGGCCGGATCCTCAGCGGGAACGAGGATCCCCTTGGATGCCTCACTGTCGGGGTCGACGGAGGAGAGAGTCGCCGTAGCGACCTCGCTCGTCGTCGCGACCGAAGTATCGCCCTCTAGCCACGCCGCGAGAGTCCGTCGATCGGCGATCTCCTCGGTTCCGACGCTGAGCGAAACGGTGTGGTCCGGGGTGGGGCGCGTCGTGGCGTTCTGCAGAGTGACCGTGACCGTGAGCCCCTCGCCGGGTGTCACGATGCCATTGCCCACCGGTGACAGGGTGAACGCCGTGGTGCCGATGGGGATCGCCGGCGCGGGGGTCGGCTCGGGAGTCGGGGTGGATGCCGCGGCCGACGAGGAAAGAAGCGTCGACGTCATGAGGACCGTCGCCAAGAGCGCCGCACCAAGCGCACGGAGGCGGCGGGCGGGCTGAGTTGTCGTGGTCGCGGTCATGCTGTGGTTCGCTCCTGTGCGATAGGGGACCGCACGATCGACTGCGATTCTACGTTGACGAACCTCGGAGCCTCCCCAGCGCACCGCCGCGGACGGTTGAATGGAGTCATGTTGCCCGAACCTGACTCTCGGATCGCCAGCGCCCTCGCGACCGATCTCGCCACCGCTGGATTCACCTCGGAGGGGGTTCGCGACGCGTGGGGTGCCGCCGCCGATGACGCGATTGCGCGGGGGCTGCGTCGCCCCGCCGATCGCGCACTCGACGGGCGAGAGGATGCCCTGGCGACGCTGGCGCGACTGTTCGTGCTGGGGATGCCGCAATCCGTTGAGCGTGTGAACGCTGCGCTGCCCCGCGCGGGCGCCGGGGGCGTCGTTTCCCTGGGCCTCGCAGCGATCGACGACGATGTCGTGATACCTCAGGCGGTCGTGCGGCCCCAAACCTACGAAGACTCACACGGCACACGCGAGTGGTGGATTGCGAGCGACCTCGACGAGGCGGCGCTGGGCGGCCCCCTCCCCGAGGACCATGTGCTCGGTGTGGGCGGCGCGTCACTCACGCTGGCGGCCCTTCAGTTGCCCACCCCGGCGCTCCGCGCGCTCGACATCGGGGCTGGGTGTGGCATCCAGGCCCTGCGGGCTCGCAGGAGCGCGGCGAGTGTGGTGGCGACGGACATCTCGGCTCGAGCGCTGTGGTTCACGCGCCTCAATGCCGTCCTGAACGGAGTCGACAGCATCGACACTCGGCTTGGCAGCCTGTTCGGGCCGGTGGCGGGTGAACAGTTCGATCGCATCGTGTCGAATCCGCCGTTCGTGATCACGCCGCGGCACGGCGACGTGCCGGCGTACGAGTATCGCGATGGCGGAATGGTCGGCGACGACTTGGTCGCGGCCTTCGTTCGCGGCGTGGGTGCACACCTCGAGCCGGGCGGTGTGGCGCAACTCTTGGGAAATTGGGAGACGCGCGACGGGATCGACGGCCTCGATCGGGTGCGCGCATGGGTCGAATCCTCGGATATTCCGCTCGAGGCATGGATCGTCGAAAGGGAGAGTCTCGACCCGCTGTCCTACGCCGAATTGTGGGTACGTGACGGCGGAACTCTGCCCGGTACCGAGCGATTCGCCCGACTGATCGACGCGTGGCTCGACGACTTCACCGAGCGCACGGTCACGGCCGTGGGCTTCGGCTACATCCTGCTGCGGCGTCCGATCGACGGTGCTCCCACGCTCCAGCGATACGAGAAACTTCACCACGCGCTCGGCAGCGACAACCTCGGCGGGCATCTCGCTGAGGCGCTCGCGGCGCACGACCACATGGCCTCGCTCGACGACGCGGCGGTTGCGGCATCCATATTCCGCGTTGCCCCGGACGTCACCGAGGCGCGTCACCACCTGCCCGGGGCGGAGGACCCCACGGTGATCGAACTGCGCCAAGGCGGCGGCTTCGCTCGTTCACTGGGCGTTGACCCGGGACTGGCGGCGCTCGTGGGCGCGTGCGACGGAGACCTCGAGGTCGGTGTGCTGATCGACGCGATCGCCCAGTTGATGGAGGTGGATGCCGCGGCCTTGCGCGCCGATCTCATCCCCCGAGTACGAGAGCTGGCGTTCACGGGGTTCCTCACTCTGGTGGGCGAGCGCTGACCCCTCGGTAGGCTGGTACTCATGCTCAACATGGCCGAGGGCGTGGCGCGCCTCGGCGCGCTCGCCGAGTCTCCGATCGTTTCGACGCTCGCCCAGGCGTTCGCCGATGCCGGGTTCGACCTGGCTATCGTTGGCGGCCCGGTGCGCGACGCGCTGCTCGGGCGCTCGACGAACGATCTGGACTTCACCACCGACGCGCGCCCCGACGACATCCTGCGTGTGGTGAAACCCGTCAGCAGCATCCAGTGGGACATCGGCCGCGCGTTCGGCACGATCGGCGCGCGCGTGCAGGGTGAACAGGTCGAAATCACGACGTACCGCGCCGACAGCTACGACGGTGTCACGCGCAAACCCACGGTCGAGTTCGGCGACACGCTCGAGGGCGATCTGATCCGGCGCGACTTCACCGTCAACGCGATGGCGCTGCGGGTTCCTTCGCGCACGCTGGTCGACCCGACCGGTGGTGTCGAAGACCTCGTCGCCCAGCGCTTGCGGACGCCCACCGATCCTCGCGTGAGCTTCGGAGATGACCCCTTGCGCATGCTGCGCGGCGCGCGATTCTCGTCGCAGCTCGGCTTCGACATCGACCCCGCCACGCTCGAGGCGATGGGTGAACTGCGTCAGACGCTCGAGATCGTGAGCCCCGAGCGGGTGCAGGGCGAACTCGTGAAGCTGCTCCAGAGCGACGACCCGGTTCGCGGCATCCGCACCCTGGTCGAGACCGGGCTCATGAACGAGTTCCTCCCCGAAGTCCCCTCCCTGCGCCTCGAGGTCGACGAGCACCACCACCACAAGGACGTCTACGAGCACTCCCTCACGGTGCTGCAGCAGGCGATCGACCTTCACGCGCAGCGCAGCCCCGAGGCAGTCCCCGACCTGCCGCTGCGGCTTGCTGCGCTGCTGCACGACATCGGCAAGCCCGCGACCCGGCGACTCGAGTCCGGCGGCGGCGTGACGTTCTATCACCACGACGTCAAGGGCGCACGCCTGGCGCGCAAGCGCCTGCAGGCACTGCGGTTCGATACCGACACGATCAAGACCGTGACCCGACTGATCGAGTTGCACCTGCGCTTCTTCGGCTACGCCGAGGGCGCGTGGACCGACTCGGCCGTGCGGCGCTACGTGCGCGATGCCGGCGACGAGCTCGAGCGCCTACACATCCTCACGCGCGCCGACGTCACGACCCGCAATGCGCGAAAGGCCCGACGCCTGGCGAGCGCGTACGACGACATCGAGCGGCGCATTGTCGCGCTCGCCGAGGCCGAAGAGCTCGACGCCATCCGCCCCGAACTCGACGGCAACCGGATTCAGGAGGTGCTCGGCATCTCACCGGGCCGCGAGGTCGGTGAGGCGTACAAGTTCTTGCTCGAGCTGCGGCTCGACGAAGGCGTGCTGGGTGAAGACGAAGCCGAGCGCCGATTGCGGGAATGGTGGGAGAATCGGGGGTAGATCCGCTCCACCGATGCTGATCGGAGCCCGTATGTCTTCGCCGTGGTCGTCGAGACGTGAGGTGACACCTGAGTCCTCGCGTTTGCTGATCGAGCGCGCGCACGAAGAACTCGTGGCGGGCAACACCCACGATCAGCGATTGGGTGACGTGCGACCCCTCGTGCGGGACTCATGGCGCCGCGCGCTAGATTCCCTCGTCGGCGCCGAAGGGCTTCCCCCCCTCGACCTGACGGCGGCCGAGCTTGACGAGTACCGGCGCACCCACCCCTTGTCGGGCGTGATCGACATGGTGCGCGGGCTGCTGCTGCCGGGTGACGCGCTCGATTCGGGCGTGGTCGTCGCGGTCGGGGACGCCGCCGGTCGCTTGTTGTTCGTCGAAGGTGACCGCGCGATCCGCTCACTCACGGGCGAAATGGGCTTCGTGGCGGGCGCGAACTGGTCCGAAACGTCGGTGGGCACCTCGGCTCCGGGCACGGCCCTCGCTCTGGATCGTTCGGTGCAGATTCGCGGGGCCGAACACTTCAACCGGCTCGTGCACCCGTGGTCGTGCACGGCGGCCCCGGTGCACGACCCCGAAACTCGGCGCTTGCTGGGGGTGATCGATGTCACCGGAGGCGACCCGGCCGTCACGCCGCAGGCGCAGATGTTGGTGGATGCCACCGCCCGCGCCGTCGAAGGGGAATTGCTCGTCACGCGCCTGCGCGAGCGCGCCGAACCCGTGCGTCGACCATCGCGCTCTCGCACCCAGGCGCCGCGCCGCGAGACCACGCGCGCGACGTTGCGCGTCCTCGGCCGCGACCGAGGGATGCTCGAGATCGCCGATGACACCTCCGAAACGCTGCTCGAAGTCGGGCCGCGTCATGCCGAACTGCTGTTGATGCTCGCGACGCACCGCCAGGGCCTGTCAGCAGAGCGGCTCGGTGAACTCGTGTACGGGGAGGGCGAAGCATCCGTCACCCTGCGCGCCGAAATGGTGCGACTGCGCAAGGTGCTCGAAAAGCGCGCGCCCGCACTCGTGCCTGCATCGCGCCCGTACCGGTTGAACATCGACCTCGAGACCGACGCCCATCACGTGCTGTCGCTCCTCGATCGGGGTGCCCATCGCGTCGCGCTCGCGGCGTATCGCGGCGACGCTCTGCCGGATTCCGTCGCCCCCGGTGTCGAGGAGTTTCGCGCCTCGGTGCGCTCGACACTGCGCGACGCGCTGATGGCAGAGGCATCGATCGAGGTGCTGCTGGCATTCGCCGATACCGAGGTCGGCTCCGAAGACGTCGACCTGTTGCACCTGTGCCTGTCGATGCTGCCGCAGCGGTCGCCGCGCCGCGCAGGGCTGGTCACCCGTATCGAGCGCCTCGAGGGCTGAGCCTCACAGACCTGGGTGCAACTTCGTGCAACGTTGCGCGACCTACCGTCGACTCATCGCGACACGGACGTCGCGCATACGTCGAAGGAGACCAGCAATGACCATCGTCGAAGAAGGCGTCTCGAGCGTCTACGCCGCCCCCAACACTCGCGGAGCCGTCGCCGACTACCGCTCACGCTACGGCCACTACATCGGCGGCGAATGGGTCGAACCCATCGAGGGCCAGTACTTCGAGAACATCTCCCCCGTGAACGGCAAGCCGTTCTGCGAGGTCGGGCGCGGCACGGTCGAAGACATCGACCGCGCTGTCGACGTCGCGTGGCAGGCATTCGAGTCGTGGAAGCGCACCACGCCGGCCGAGCGCTCGGTGATCCTCAACAAGATCGCCGACCGGATCGAGGCGAACCTCGAAGCCATCGCGGTGGCCGAAACGTGGGACAACGGCAAGCCCGTGCGCGAGACCCTCGCCGCCGACATCCCGCTCGTGGTCGACCACTTCCGTTACTTCGCCGGAGTGCTGCGGGCACAAGAGGGGTCCCTCAGCCAGCTCGACGAAGACACCGTGGCGTACCACTTCCACGAGCCCCTCGGAGTGGTCGGGCAGATCATCCCGTGGAACTTCCCGATCCTGATGGCCACGTGGAAGCTCGCCCCCGCTCTTGCCGCCGGAAACTGCGTGGTGCTCAAGCCGGCAGAGCAGACACCGGCATCCATTCTCTTCCTGTTCGACATCATCGGAGACCTGCTGCCGGCCGGAGTGGTCAACATCGTCAACGGCTTCGGTATCGAAGCCGGCGCACCGCTGGCCTCGCACAAGCGCATCCGCAAGATCGCGTTCACGGGTGAGACCACGACCGGGCGTCTCATCATGCAGTACGCGTCGCAGAACCTCATTCCGGTCACCCTCGAACTCGGGGGCAAGAGCGCGAACGTCTTCTTCGACGACGTCGCCCGCGACACCGGTGACGACTACTACGACAAGGCGCTCGAAGGCTTCACGTTCTTCGCGCTCAACGGCGGCGAGGTGTGCACGTGTCCGTCGCGCGCACTCATCCAGCGCTCGATCTACGACCGGTTCCTCGGCGACGGCCTCGAGCGCGTCGGCAAGATCGTGCAGGGCAACCCGCTCGACCCGGCGACCATGCTGGGCGCGCAAGCGTCGAACGACCAGCTCGAGAAGATCCTCAGCTACATCGACATCGGCAAGGCGGGCGGCGCGAAGCTCCTCACCGGCGGCGAGCGGGTCGACCTCGGCGGCGACCTGAGCGAGGGCTTCTACGTGCAGCCGACGGTGTTCGAGGGCACGAACGACATGCGCATCTTCCAGGAGGAGATTTTCGGGCCCGTCGTTTCGGTGACGAGCTTCGACGACTTCGACGACGCCATCTCGATCGCCAACGACACGCTCTACGGCCTGGGTGCCGGCGTATGGAGCCGCTCGGGCGACACCGCCTACCGCGCCGGTCGCGCAATTGAAGCCGGTCGCGTGTGGACGAACACGTACCACCAGTACCCCGCGCACGCCGCGTTCGGCGGGTACAAGCAGTCCGGCATCGGTCGCGAGAACCACCTCAAGATGCTCGACCACTACCAGCAGACGAAGAACTTGCTCGTCTCGTACGCCGATGGCGCGATGGGCTTCTTCTAAGCCGATGAGCACCGAGTTCAGCAGGGTGGCTGTGACGGATGCCGCAGCCGCCCTGCTGCGCGATCTCACCGCTCAGCACGGGCCCCTGATGTTCCATCAGTCGGGCGGATGCTGCGATGGATCGGCGCCGATGTGCTACCCGGTGGGGATGTTCCTCACCGGGCCGTCGGACGTGCACCTGGGGTCACTCGAGGTCGGTCTGGACGACCCGATCGAGGTGTTCATCTCGCAGGCGCAGTTCGAGTACTGGAAGTACACCCACATCACCATCGACGTGGTTCCCGGCCGCGGGGCCGGGTTCAGTGTCGAGGGTCCGACCGGCAACCGGTTCATCATTCGGTCGCGCATGCTCGAGGAGGCTGAACTCGACGCGTTCGGGTTGACCGCCTAGCGTGGAGGGCAGTCAACGAAGGAGCGCGGTGGATATCGAGATTCTGGAAGAGACAGCCGACGTCGCGAGTTGGACCACGTGGGCCATGCTGCTGGGGGTGCTCGTCGGCATCGTCGTGGTGATCTCGGTGATCACCACGGTGACCCTCGCATTAATCGGTCGCCGCAAGCACTGGCCGGCCGAACTCAGTGAGCGGGTGCGCTGGCCGTTCCGGGTCACCCTGCTGCTCATCGCCGTGCTCGCCTCGACGGTCGCGATGCCTCTCGACGAGGCGCTGGTGCAGGGAATCTTCCACACTCTCGCCATCGCGGTGATCATCGCGGGGGCGTGGCTGTGCGCCCAGCTCTTCCTCTTCTTCGTCGATAGCGGCACGCGGCGTTATCGCCTCACCGAGACCGATACATTCTCGGCTCGAAAGATCCGCACGCAGCTGCAGATCGTACGGCGCCTCGTGATCGTGGTGATCGTAGTGATCGCCGCCGGCACGATCCTCATGACCTTCGATGCGGTGCGGGCGGTGGGTGCCAGTGTGCTGGCCTCAGCGGGTATCGCTTCTATCGTTGCCGGTCTCGCTGCGCAGACCGTGTTGTCGAATCTGTTCGCCGGGGTACAGCTCGCTTTCAGTGAAGCGATCCGTGTCGGCGATGTCGTGGTGGTGCAGGGCGAGTTCGGTCGCATCCGCGAGATCACGCTCAGCTATGTGGTGCTCGAACTTTGGGACCAGCGCACCCTGGTTCTGCCGTGCACGTACTTCACCACGACCCCCTTCGAGAACTGGACCAAGCTCGGCAAGGCGCTGCTCGGCACCATCTACTTCGACCTCGACTGGCGCATCTCGGTCGATGGCATGCGCGCAGAGCTCGAGCGCATCCTCGCCGAGACCGATTTGTGGGACGGCGTCTCGCACGGAGTTCAGGTGACGGATGCCACGGGTGGCAACCTGCAGGTGCGCATCGTCGTGAGCGCACGTGACTCCGGTCAGATGTGGGATCTGCGATGCCTGGTGCGCGAGCAGATCGCCGACTGGGTGCGCCGCGAGATGCCCGAGGGCCTGCCGCTGCAGCGCGTGACGATGGACTGATAGGACGCGTTTCGTTCTGGTTACGAATCGTTCACCCGATTGCTTCCGAACCCTCTGCGGAGAATGATGTGTCGAGGGCCGCGCCCACCGACGCGGTCGACTCCTTCACAGCAGAGGTAACACCATGTCACTGCACACCCCCGCGCGCGGCCGACTCGGCCTCGCCGCCGGAGCGCTCGGCGTTTCGGCTCTTCTCCTCGCCGGCTGCGCCGGCGGCGGCAGCACGGATGGCGACGGCGGTGACGCCGCGTCGGACGAGCCCATCATCGTCGGCACCACCGACAAGGTCACCACCCTCGACCCCGCCGGCTCGTACGACAACGGTTCGCTCGCCGTCCAGACGCAGGTCTTCCCCTATCTGGTGAACACCGACTACAACAGCACCGAGGTCGTCCCCGACCTGGCCGAGTCGGCCGAGTTCACGGCGCCCAACGAGTACACCGTGACCCTCCCCGCCGGCCTGAAGTGGGCCAACGGCAACGACCTCACCTCGTCAGACGTGAAGTTCTCGTTCGACCGGAACCTCGCCATCGCTGACCCCAACGGTGCATCGAGCCTGCTGTACAACCTTGACAGCGTTGAGGCACCCGATGACACCACGGTCGTCTTCACGCTGAAGACCGACAACGACCAGGTCTTCCCGTACATCCTCACCAGCTTCCCCGGCGCCATCGTCGACGAAGAGGTCTTCTCGGCCGACGCCGTCACCCCCGACGACGAGATCGTGGCGGGGAACGCGTTCGGCGGTCCGTACGCGATCACGTCGTACGACTTCAACAAGACTGTCGAGTTCACGCCCAACGAGAGCTACCAGGGTCTTCTCGACCCGGCCGAGAACGCGGGCGTGATCCTCAGCTACTTCGCCGACTCGTCGAACCTGAAGCTCGCCGTGCAGGAGGGCGACATCGACGTGGCGTACCGCAGCCTGTCGGCTACTGACGTCGACGACCTGAGCGGCAACGAGAACGTCCAGGTGATCGACGGTCCCGGTGGCGAGATCCGTTACATCGTCTTCAACTTCGACACGCAGCCGTACGGCGCGACCACGCCCGAGGCCGACGCTGAGAAGGCGCTCGCCGTGCGTCAAGCTGTCGCAGACCTGGTAGACCGTGAAGAGATCTCGGAGCAGGTCTACAAGGGCACCTACACCCCCCTGTACTCGTACGTCCCCGAGGGCTTCGCGGGCGCCACGGAGGCGCTCAAGGGGCTCTACGGCGACGGAGACGGTGGTCCGGATGCCGCGGCCGCCGCCGCGCGACTCGAAGCGGCCGGTGTCGAGACGCCGGTGCAGCTGAGCCTGCAGTACAGCCCCGACCACTACGGCCCCTCGTCGGGTGACGAGTACGCCCTGGTGAAGTCGCAGCTCGAAGCGGATGGACTGTTTGAGGTTGACCTGAAGTCGACCGAGTGGGTGCAGTACTCCAAGGACCGCACCGCCGACGTATACCCCGCGTACCAGCTCGGCTGGTTCCCGGACTACTCCGACGCCGACAACTATCTGACGCCGTTCTTCCTGACGAACAACTTCCTCGGGAACCACTTCAGCGATGAGCAGACCGAGGAGCTCATCCTGCAGCAGGCCGTCGAGACCGACCCGGCCGCCCGCACGGCGGAGATCGAAGACATCCAGGCGCGGGTCGCCGAGCTGCTGTCGACGGTCCCGCTCCTGCAGGGCGCACAGGTCGCGGTAGCCGGCACCGACGTCGACGGGGTCATTCTCGACGCGTCGTTCAAGCTGCGCTTCGCGCCGATCGTCAAGTAGCACCTGCGATGACGGGGGCGGCCCGCCCGGCCGCCCCCGTCACTCCTTCCCAGAGATTGGCCTCCTATGACCGGTGACGTCGCCTCGACGTCGGTCGAATCCCCGCCCGCGCTCGATCCCACGAAGACCCGATCGCACGGATCGTTCGGCCGATATGTGGCCATCCGATTCCTGCTGATGGTGCCCACGGTGCTCATCCTGGTCACCCTGGTCTTCTTCCTCATCCGCCTCACCGGCGACCCGATCACGGCAGCCCTCGGCGGCCGCCTGCCGGCCGATCAACTCGCCGAGCGCATCGCCGAGGCCGGCTACGACCGCCCGGTGCTGGTGCAGTATTTCGAGTACCTGGCGCAGATCTTCACCTTCGACTTCGGCACCACGATCACCGACAATCGCCCGGTGGCCGAGGTGCTGCTCACCTATGGCGGTGCCACCGCCGAGCTGGTGTTCTACTCCCTGATCGTCGCGTTCATCCTCGGCATCCCGCTCGGCATGGTCGCCGCGGCGCTGCGCGATCGCTGGCCCGACGCGATCCTGCGCGTGAGCGCCATCCTCTTCTACGCCACTCCGGTCTTCTTCTCGGGCCTGGTGGCGAAGCTCGTCTTCTCGGTATGGCTGGGGATCTTCCCGGTGAGCGGCCGCGCGAGCGTCCGCACCGAGATCGCCCTCACCCGCGAGGGTGGCACGGGCATCTACCTGATCGACGCGATCGCCTCGGGGAACCCCGCCTACGTGCAGGACGTGCTGATGCACGCTGTTCTTCCCGCGATGACGCTGGGCCTGCTGACGGCCGGCATCTTCCTGCGTCTCGTGCGCACGAACGTGATCGGCACGTACAACATGCCCTATGTGGATGCCGCGCGCTCGCGCGGTGTGAGCGAGTTCCGCCTCGTCCGCAAGCACGCTTATCGCCCGGCGCTCATTCCCATCATCACCGTCATCGGCCTGCAGATTGCGCTCCTGCTCGGCGGCGCGGTTCTCACCGAGACGACCTTCGAATGGCAGGGACTCGGGTTCCAGCTGGCGAAGTACCTCTCGGCGCGCGACTTCGTGGCAGTGCAGGGCATTGTCGCGATGATCGCGATCATCGTCGCCCTCACAAACTTCGTCGTCGACATCATCGCGGCGTTCATCGACCCGAGGGTGAGGTACTGACATGGCCAAGCGCCGCATCCTCGACCGTCTTCCGGTCGTCCATCAGCTTCGACAGAGCGTCGGCCTTCAGCGCGGCATGCTCGTCGCGGGGTTGCTGATCACCGCGTTCTTCCTGTTCTTCGCGCTGTTCGCCCAATGGGTCGCTCCGTATAGCTACGACCAGTTGCGCGGGCCCGATGGTAACTTCGGTGCGCAGCAGCCGCCGAGCGCCGAGCACTGGCTGGGAACGACCGTCGGCGGATACGACGTGCTGTCCCGTGTGATCTGGGGGGCGCAGACCGCGCTCCTGGTGATCGTCGTCGCGCTCGTGCTTTCGGTGTTCATCGGGATCCTGCTCGGCCTGGTGTCGGGTTACCTGGGCGGCTGGGTCGACCGCGTGCTGGTCGTTGTTGCCGATGCGATCTACGCCTTCCCGAGTCTGCTCCTCGCTATCGTCGCGGCGATTGCGATCAGCGGTGGGCAGTCCGGGTTGTGGCCCGGAATCATGGCCGCAGCGGTGTCGATCACCGTTGTGTTCATCCCGCAGTACTTCCGTGTCGTGCGCGCCGAGGTTGTGCGGGTCAAGTCCGAGGCGTTCGTCGAGTCGGCGCGCGTGATCGGAGCATCCACCCCGCGCATCATGTTCCGCCACGTGCTGCGCAACTCCACGCGCACGCTGCCGCTGATCCTCACGCTCAACGCCTCCGAGGCGATCGCGACGCTGGCCGCCCTCGGCTTCCTCGGGTTCGGCATCGAGCCCACCGCAGCAGCCGAGTGGGGCTACGACCTCAACAAGTCGATCAGTGACGTCGCCGCCGGCATCTGGTGGACGGCGATCCCACCCGGGATGGCGATCGTGCTCGCCATCCTCGGCATGACACTCATCGGCGAGAGCCTCAATGATCTGGCCGACCCGCGGCTGCGGGCACGTCGCCGCGCAGGCCGAAAGACGGCGGCGGACGCCGTGTCGACCAGCGAGCCCGTCTCGCGCCGAGAACTGGGAGAGGTTCCGTGATGGCCGACGCCGTGCAGATCCGCGATCTGAACATCATGTTCGCCACCGACGGCGGTGACGTTCGTGCAGTGCGGGGCGTGTCACTCGAGGTGCACCGGGGCGAGGTGCTCGCGATCGTCGGCGAGTCCGGTAGCGGAAAGTCCGTCACCGCGCGATCGATTCTGGGCCTGCTGCCAGAGACCGCCCTGACCACGGGTGCCGTCGTCCTCGACGGAACGGACGTCGTCGGACTCACCGGGCGCGAGTTGCACGAGGTGCGCGGCGCGAAGGCGGCGATGATCTTCCAAGAGCCGTCGACGGCGCTGAACCCGGTGTACACCGTGGGGTGGCAGCTTGCCGAAGGTTTGCGGGCCCACGGCAAGTACTCCAAGGCTGAGGCGAAGGCGCGGGCTGTCGAGATGCTCGGACGCGTCGGCATCCCCGAGCCCGACAAGCGGGTGAACGACTATCCGCACCAGTTCTCGGGTGGGCAGAAGCAGCGCATCGTGATCGCGATGGCGCTTGCGCTCGATCCGACGGTGATCATCGCCGACGAGCCGACGACAGCGCTGGACGTGACGGTGCAGGCTGAGATCCTCGACCTGCTGCGTCGGCTGCGCGACGAGGACGGCACCGCGATCGTGCTGATCACGCACAACATGGGTGTCGTCGCCGATCTGGCCGATCGCGTAGCCGTGATGTGGAATGGCGAGATCGTCGAGACGGCTCCGGTGAACGAGCTGTTCGCCGCGCCGAAGCACGAGTACACCCAGAAGCTGCTCGCCGCCGTGCCGCGGCTCGACATCGCCGACCGACGACTGGCCGAGCCCGAGCATCCGGTCGATCCGCTTGTCGAGGCGAAGGACCTCGTCATCGAATACGCGGGGCGCTTCCGCCGGGCGGCGTTCCGCGCGGTGGATCGCGTGAGCTTCACCATTGCGCCCGGCGAGGTGCTGGGGCTGGTCGGCGAGAGCGGGTCGGGCAAGACGACGATCGGGCGTGCGATCGCGGGTCTCACGCCTGTCGCGGGCGGGTCACTGCGGGTGCTCGGCACCGAGATGAACGGGGTGCGGGAGCGCGAGTTCCGGGCCAAGCGCAACGAGCTCGGCTTCGTGTTCCAGGATCCGGCGACGAGCTTCAACCCGTTGCTGACGGTGGCCGAAAACGTGGCGGAGCCTCTGGTGGTCCACACCGGTGCGCGGGATGCGTCCGATGCGCGGGACAAGGTCGACGAGCTGCTTGATGCGGTGCAGCTGCCGAAGGACTTCGGCGACCGATTCCCGCATGAGCTGTCGGGCGGTCAGCGTCAGCGGGCCTCGCTCGCACGTGCGCTTGCGCTCGACCCGAAGCTGCTAATCGCCGACGAGCCCACGAGTGCGCTCGACGTGTCGGTGCAGGCGCGCGTGCTCGAGCTGTTCGCCGAGCTGCAGGAGCGGTTCGGGTTCGCGACGCTGTTCATCACGCACGATCTCGCGGTCGTCGACATGCTCGCGCATCGCATTGTGGTGCTGCACCACGGCACGATCGCCGAAGAAGGTTTCACTGCCGACGTGTTGGGGAACCCGCAGGACGCCTACACCCGGCGCCTGATCGCCTCGCTTCCCGTGCCCGACCCCGCCGAGCAGGCGGTTCGTCGCGAACAATGGCGGGCGACGCTCGAGGGCTGACCTAGGGGGCGCCGAGCAGCCCGCCGAACAACGCCGCCATCCCGCCGAACTGCAGGAACAGCCAGAACAGCCCGAAGCCCCCGATGAGCGCGATCGCCACCCATGGGATGCGTCGCTTCAGGCGCTGACCGGGCTGGGCGACGCCGGGCGGCGGAGAAAGCGCAGGCGTCGGCGGGGTGAACGGCAGCGAGTCGTGCGCGGGCGCGGCATCCATACCCATTCGATCGTCCCTCAATCGATCGTCGCGCCAGCGCGCCCACTGCTGCAGCTTGTCGAGCAGGGCTCCGACCACCGAGAACAGCCACGCCCAGGTGGCCGGGTCGAGGGTGGAGAAGTCGCGTTTGGCGTAGAGGAACAGCCAGTCGTCGACGATCTCGACGTCGAGCGCGGCGGCGTTGTCGATGAAACGCGCCATGATGTCTGGGGTGAACAGGTAGAGCGCGTCGCGCTCGTACCCAGCCGGGCAGTAGAGCGAGAAGTAGCGGTCGAAGTCGCCCTCGAGACTGAGGCGCTGGTTCTTGTCGAAGGATGCCGGGAGGTTCGACCCGAACAGCGCATTGTTGCCCAGCGCGTCCAGCACGATGTGGGGAAGCGGCACGTCGAGCTTCACGGCGACATAGCCCCACGTGTGCGTCGTCTGGTTCTTGCCCGATCCCGTCGTGTAGCGGTAGTTCGCGAACTCGACGAAGCGGGGCTGGTATCCGCGCACCAGGTCGGTCGAGCGGCGTGACGATCCCTGGCCGAAGATCATCCCCGGCAGGCCGGGATTGTCGAAGCGCGGCTCGTACGCCATCGCGTTGTCGCGTGCGAAGCGATCGAGGCGGTACATTCGCTCGGCGCTCGCCGAGGACCCCCGCACGATGACGATCACAACGGCGACGGCACCGGCGACGAACAGGAGCGGCACGATGCTGAACGCGCCTCCGACCACCAGGCCCGGCATGCCCTCGCCGGCGAAAGCCGCGAACACGGCGGTGAACACCGTCACGAAGATCGGCAAGATGAATCCGACGAACACCACCCCGATGATGACCAGCACGATCACACTGGACGCCGAGCTGCCGAAGCCCGATGTCTTGCGGCCTGACGCGCGCATCGCGTCGCGGAACCGCTTCACCTCGGCCTTGTCGACGGGCGCCAGCAGCGCCGAGGTGTGGAAGGGGTAGCTCACCGGTTGACCTCGTCCGAGCTCCAGGTCAGCATCGCGCCTTCGCGGATGATGCCGGCCTCGATTCGGGGGTCGGCGCACAGGGCGCGGGCGAGTTCGACGGAGCCAGCGACGATCGTCGAATCCCAGTCGACTTCGCTCAGCATCACCCATGCTCGGTCGGCGGGCCAGATGATGCTCGGCGACTCGGCGCTCGGCTGTGCACCGTACTGTTCCATCTCGCGGTCGCGCCACGGTGCATCGAGCACCCACGACGGGTCAGCGAGCGCACTCGGGTCGCCCTCGAATAGGACGTGGCCGCGGTTCGGCAGCTGCAGACGCGGACCCTTCGACACGTCGTCGGGCAGGATGCCGGGCTGCCAGCTCGGGCGCCGGAACACGTTGTTGAGCAGGTCTTTCGCGGACGCCGCCAGAAAGTCCCGGTGGCGCTTGGCCGTGGCATCCGTCACTTCATCGTCTTCAGTGAAGGTGAGGATGCTGCGCGCCGGGCCGTACCCCACTCCGCCGACGAGTCCGCCCCAGCCTTCCCACACGGCGATGTATCCGTCATGCGGAGTCGAGGTGTGGGCGCGGGCGGTATCCATGACGGCGGCGAGTGTCTCGGCCGCAAGCTGTCCTTCACCCGGGGCGTCGTATTGCCAGCCGTCCGGACCGTTCACCTGCTGCCACCCGTCGGGATTCCACTCGTCGCCCGCCGCGCGCACGAGTGCCCCCCACTGCGCGTCGGCGTGCATTCGGGTGCCGAACGCGTCGGCGGCGTCGTGCCAGCGGATCGCGACGGTGTCGATGTCGTGCTGCGCCGCGGTGAACTCCTCCCACGCGCGACTGTTCTTCTCGTACGGCAATGCCGGCCACGCGGTGCCATCGGCGGGCTTCGAGCGCGTCGCCGGATGGAAGATGCGGGTGTAGGTGGTGAATCCGCGCGGCACGATGTCGTGCATCGTGCCCGCCCACGGGTCATCGATGCGAGCGCGCAGCCAGTCGCCTGCGGAGACGTCCGCGGTCCACTTCATGGCCATACGCTATCCAAAGGAGGCATCAATGGCTGATCACACCCGCGACCCCGAAGACATAGAGGCGCTGCGCGCGGCATCCGACATCCTCGGAATCGATGCGCTGCTGACCGAGGAAGAGCGCGCGACGCGCGACCGGGTGCGGGCGTTCGTCGACGACGTGATCCGCCCGAACATCGCCGACTGGTTCGACCGCGCGCACTTCCCCGCTGAGCTCGCCCCTGAATTCGGAAAGCTTGGTGTGCTGGGCATGCACCTGGACGGGTACGGATGCCCGGGCCGCAGCGCCGTGGAGTACGGCCTCGCCGCGCTCGAACTCGAGGCGGGAGACTCGGGGCTGCGCACCTTCGTCTCGGTGCAGGGGTCGCTCGCGATGGGCTCGATCCACCGCTGGGGCAGCGAAGAGCAGAGGGCCGAGTGGCTGCCGCGCATGGCGGCGGGTGAGGTGATCGGCAGCTTCGGCTTGACCGAACCGACGGCAGGATCGGATCCGTCCAGCATGAAGACGTTCGCCCGGCGCGACGGCGACGACTGGGTTATCACGGGCGCCAAGCGCTGGATCGGCCTCGCCTCCATCGCGCAGCTCACGATCGTGTGGGCGCAGACCGACGAGGGCGTGCGCGGATTCATCGTGCCCACCGACTCTCCCGGCTTTCAGGTGACGGTGCTCGAGCCGAAGGGGTCGATGCGCGCCTCGATCCAGACCGAGTTGCACTTCGACGAGGTGCGGGTGCCGGCATCCGCTCTCCTTCCCGGCGCCCGAGGGCTGCGGGGCCCGTTCTCGGCGCTCAACGAGGCACGCTACGGCATCGTGTGGGGCGCACTCGGCGCCGCGCGCGACAGCTATGAGGCCGCGCTGCGCCGGTCGCTGCGGCGCGAGCAGTTCGGGGTGCCGATCGCGTCGTTCCAGCTGACGCAGCAGAAGCTCGTGAACATGGTGGTCGAGTTGCAGAAGGGCGCGCTGCTGGCCCTGCAGATCGGGCGGATGAAGGATGCCGGAACCCTGACGCCCACCCAGATCTCGCTCGGCAAGCTCAACAATGTGCGCGAGGCCATCGAGATCTGCCGCGAAGCGCGCACGATCCTCGGTGGTGATGGCGTGCTGCTCGAGAACTCGCCGATCCGGCACGCGGCGAACCTCGAGTCGGTGCGCACGTACGAGGGCACCGACGAGGTGCACACGCTGATCCTCGGCCAGCACCTCACGGGCATCGGCGCGTTCCGGTGACCGAGGTGCGCGGCCCGCTGGAGGGTCTGGTCGTCGCCGACTTCACCCGCGTGCTCGCCGGTCCTTACTGCACGATGCTGCTTGCCGACCTGGGCGCGACGGTCATCAAGGTCGAGGGTCCGGCCGGCGACGAGACGCGGAACTGGACTCCGCCGGTACGCGACGGCGAGGCCACCTACTACCTGTCGGTCAATCGCGGCAAGCGGGCGATCACCCTCGACCTCGACTCTCCCGACGACCTCGCGACGGCGCAGGCGATCGCCGCGCGCGCTGACGTCATGATGCAGAACTTCAAGCCCGGATCGCTGTCGAAGTTCGGTCTCGACTACGACGCCGTGCACGAGGCCAACCCCGGCGTCGTGTACGTGTCGATCACGGGGTTCGGCGCGGCATCGGCTCTCCCCGGCTACGACGTGCTCGCGCAGGCCGTCTCGGGTCTCATGAGCGTGACCGGCGACCCGGGTGGCGAGCCGACGAAGGCGGGCGTTGCGATCGTGGATGTGGTGACCGGTCTGCACGCCGGCCTCGGCGCGCTCGCCGCACTGCGTCACCGTGATGTGACGGGTGAGGGGCAGCACGTCGAGGTCAACCTGCTGTCGTCGGCGCTGTCGGCGCTCGTGAACCAGTCTGGGGCGTACGCGCTCGCGGGTGTCGTGCCGCAGCGCATGGGCAACGACCACCCGAGCATCTTCCCGTACGGCCCCTTCCCCACCGCCGATGGCGACCTCGTGCTGGCGATCGGCAACGACATGCAGTTCGGCGCCCTGTGTCGGACGATCGGGGTTCCGGATGCCGCGGCCGACGCCCGCTTCGCACGGGCGGCGGACCGCAATCGCCATCGCGACGAACTGCGTCCCGTGCTGGTCTCGGCGCTCGCCGAGCGATCGGCGGCCGAGTGGGCGGGTGTGCTGGGCGCGGTGAACGTTCCGTGCGCGCCGATCCTCGGGATGGACGACGCGTTCCGGTGGGCCGAGGGTGCGGGGCTTGACCCGGTGGTGACGGCGGGCGGGGTTCCCGGCATTCGCAATCCCGTCTCGTTCTCGCAGACCCCGCCGGCCTATCCGCTCGCGCCGCCGGCACCCGATGCCGACCGCGCGTGGGTCGAGGAGTTCCTGGCACGAGGGTGATCCCCGTGCCGCTTAGGCTTGCGGGGTGGATCAGGTGAGTGCGGCCGAGCAGATGATTCGCCGTTTCGCACGGCAGACCAACCTGCTCGTCGCGGGACGACCGGCGTTGGTGAGATGCGTGCCAGGCGCTTCTGACGGCGTCGCCCGAGCGCTCGAGCGGATGCTGCGCGACCTCGGCGCGCCCCGAGGTCACGCCGGTGACCCCGGCCTTGTGGAGTACGTACTCGCTGCAGATGCGGCCGACAGCGAGATCTTGCTCGAGGGTGCCGCGCTGCCCGATCGCGCCGATGGCGCGGCACGCATCGCCTTCGCGGGGCGGCACATGCCCGTCTCGACCGAGATCGCCTCGACTCTCGATGTCGCGGGGGTGCGGATCGGCATCGCCATGGTCCTCGAGCCCAAGACCGCGCAGCTTGCGCTGCTGTTGCGCGACGCGGGTGCCGAGGTGGCGGTGTACGCCCACCCGGACGAGACCGATGTGGCTGTCGCCGACGCGCTACGCGCCGAAGGGGTTCCGGTCGTCGCCGACCCGACGCTCTCGGGCGCAGCCGAGAAGCAGGCTGCCACCGACTTCCTCGCGCGCGGCTTCGACGTATTCGTCGATGACGGGTCGCACCTGATCCGCCTGGCTCACGAAGTCGCCCCCGACCTCGTCGATCGCTGGTGGGGCGCCGCCGAAGAGACCACGAGCGGCCTCACGCCGCTGCGATCGATGGCCGCGCGCGGACTGCTACGTACCGGTGTCATGGCCGTCAACGACGCGCAGACCAAGACGCGCTTCGACAACCGGTACGGCACGGGGCAGTCGTGCGTGTTCGCGATCGCCGATCTGCTCGATCCGCTGCAGATCACGGTGCGCGACCAGCCGGCGCTCGTGATCGGATACGGACCCGTCGGCGAAGGCGTCGCGGCGCATCTGGCCGCGCTCGGCGCCGATGTCGCCGTTGCCGAACACGATCCGGTGCGCGCCCTCGTCGCCCGCCACGACGGATACCGCGTCGGTGATGCCGCGGCGCTCGCCGAAGGCGCCCTCGTCGTGTCGGCCACGGGCGTGCGCCACACCGTGACCCCAGATCTGCTCGCGGCCGCCCGCATCGTCGCGGTCGCCGGGGGCGTGCCCGACGAGGTCGACCTCTCCGCGGGCGCGCACGGAGCGCTCGTTCTCGCCGACGGCGGCTGCATCAACATCACGGCCGCCGAGGGCAACCCGATCGAGATCATGGACCTGTCGTTCGCCGTGCAACTCTCGGCGATCGCCCACATCGTCGCCGAGCGCCCCGCGGTGGGCGTGCACGCGCTCCCGGCGTCGGTGGATGAGCGCGTGGCGAAAGCGGCGCTGAGGCGGCGCGACGCGGAGGTCGTGGCATCCCACACGGATGACACCGACGACTGGCGCTCAACGCGCTACACCCGCGAGGACGCCTCATGACCGCGCCGGTCATCGTCTACTCGGCCGACCTCGTGGTGCCGATCACGGCGCCGCCGATCCCGCACGGTGCGATCGCCGTGCGCGCGGGCCGCATCCTTCACGTCGGCGACCGTTCGTGGGTGTGCGCCGAACTGGCGTCGCGCGGCATCGCGTACGACGAGGTGCACTGGCCCGGGGTCATCACGCCCGGGCTCGTGAACGCGCACACTCACCTGCAGTACACCGGCATGGCCGCCGTCGGTGCGGGCACCTACAGCGGATTCGACGCGTGGGACGACGCCTTCACCGACGCCTATCACTCGGGCAGCGATTGGAGAGCGGATGCCGCCACCGGCGCCGCACTCGCGCTCGCCGCCGGCACGACGGCCATCGCCGACGTCGTCACCGATCCCGAAGCGGCATCCGCTCTGCACGACGCCCGCGTGCACGGCATCACCTACTGGGAGGTGATGAGCTGGACGAACCAGGAGTGGGCGGCGCGCGGCCGGGCCGAAGTCGAGGCGCGGCTGGATGCCCTCCCCTCCCCGCCGGGAACCGGGCTCAGCCCGCACGCGCCCTACTCGCTCGACGTGCAGCCGTTGCACGAGATCCCCGACATCGTGCGTGAGCGCGGCGGCCGCATCCACCTGCACTTGGGTGAAGCGGCGCTCGAGCGCGAGTTCGAACACGCGCATCCCGACCCATGGCACAGCCGGCGACTCGGGAGCTTCCGCGAGCTGCGCGGCGCAGGCTTCGGCACGGGCGCGACGGAGTTCGTCGATCAGCTCGGCGTCCTCGGGCCGGACTGCCACATCGCGCACGGCGTCTACATGACCGCGCGGGACCGTGCGATCCTGCGTTCGCGCGGGACGACGGTGGCGCTGTGCCCGCGGTCGAACGCTGTCATCGGACTCGACGAACCGCCCGTGGCGGCGTACCTCGTCGAGGGCAATCCGCTCGCCGTTGGTACTGACTCGCTCTCGTCGAGCCCGTCGCTCGACCTGATGGCCGACGTTGCGGCGCTGCACGTGCTCGCCCGGTCGCAGGGGTACACGGGTCGCGATCTGTCTGAACTGCTGCTTCGCGCCGCTACCCTCGGCGGTGCCCACGCGATGGGCCTCGACACCGGCCCCGATCGCACCGGCTACCTGGCGGTCGGCGCGCTCGCCGACCTCACCTTCTTCGACATTGCGGTGACGACAGTTGACGACACGATCGAGCATCTCGTGACCGCCGGGACTGGCACCGCCAGTGCCACCGTGATCAGCGGCGAGGTGCGTCACGCCTCGACCGCGTTCACCGAGCAGACCGGAGTCACCGCATGAGCGCCATCACCGCGACCCCCGACACCCCCGCGACCGCACGCCGCCTGGGGCTCGAACCCCACCCCGAGGGCGGGTGGTTCCGGCGCACGTGGACGGCGCAGCATCCGATCTCCACCGACAACGGGCAGCGCCCTGCGGCAACCTGCATCCACTATCTGCTGACGCCCGGCGAGCACAGCGCGTGGCACGTGGTGTCGAGCGACGAGATCTGGCTGTGGCACGGCCCCGGCACCCTCGAACTGTCGCTCGGCGGGGACGGTGATCAGCCCGGCGAGGCTGCGCGCTCGATCCTCGGTCCGGATGCCGCGGCCGGCCACGTCGCTCAGGCGGTCGTTCCCGCGGGAGTGTGGCAGGCGGCCCGACCGGCGGGCGCCGAAGAGGTGCTGGTCAGCTGTGTCGTGTCTCCAGGTTTCAGCTTCGATGATTGGCGTCTGGCGAGCGTGAATTAGGCTTCTCGGTCGAACATTCTCTTCAAGGAGCCCCGTGATCTCTGCATCTTTGCGCCGTGCCGCCACCGTTTCGGCGGTTGTCGCCGCTGCCGCCCTCACGCTGTCGGCGTGCGCGTTCTCGAGCGAAGGCCCGTCCTCGTCGGCCGGCGTCGAGGAGGGCGAACTGGCCACCCTCACGCCCGGAACCCTGACCATTGCCACGGGCGACCCCGCCTACGAGCCGTGGGTGAGCGACAACGACCCGGCCTCGGGCGAGGGCTTCGAAGCCGCCGTCGCGTACGCGGTTGCCGAAGAGCTCGGCTTTGCCGCCGAGGATGTCGTGTGGGTCCGCTCGACGTTCGACAGCGCGATCGCACCGGGTCCGAAGGACTGGGACCTCAACATTCAGCAGTTCTCGGTGACCGAAGAGCGCAAGAACGCCGTCGACTTCTCGTCGCCGTACTACGTCACTGCTCAGGCCGTGGTCACCACTTCGACTTCGCCTGCCGCGTCGGCCACCAGCATCGACGAGCTCTCGGAGTATGTCGTGGGCGCGGCATCCGGAACCACGAGCTACACGATCGCCGCCGACCAGCTCGGAACCGACAACCTGCAGGTCTTCAACAACAACGACGATGTCGTGGCCGCGCTCAACTCGGGCACGATCGACGCGTTCGTCATCGACCTGCCGAGCGCGTTCTACCTCTCGGCCGCCGTGCTTGATGACGGCGTGATCGTCGGCCAGTTCGCCGACTCGAGCGAGGGTGGCGACGAGCTTGCGTTCGTGCTGCCGAAGGACTCCGAGCTCACTGCTGATGTGACCGCCGCCGTCGACGCGCTTGAGGCCGACGGCACGCTTGCCGCACTCGAGCAGGAGTGGCTCAGCGACGCGGTCGACGTCCCCGTCCTGAAGTAAGACCATGACCGACATGACGGCGGCCGCCGCGTGGCAGCCGAGCGATCTCGAACTCGCTCGGCGCGGCACGCGGCGCCGCCAGTCGGCGCGGTCGGTGCTGATCGCTCTCGTCAGCTCGATCGTCTTCGTCGGTCTTATCGCGATCGGCCTGGCCTCGAGCCCGGGCTGGGAGCGCGTCAAAGAGAGCTTCTTCAACTGGGACATCGCCGTCGCGAGCTTCCCGTCGATCCTTGCGGGCTTGTGGGTCAACGTGCAGGTGCTCATCGTGGCGGCCATCGCAGTCGCGATCGTCGGCACGCTGCTCGCCGTCATCCGCTCGTTGCGCGGGCCGGTGTTCTTCCCGCTGCGCGCGCTGGCGACGGTGTACACGGATCTGTTCCGAGGGATGCCGCTACTCATCGTGCTGTACGTAGTGGGCTTCGGGATTCCCGCCCTCGAAATCTTCGGGCGCGTGCCCGTCGTGCTGTGGGGCACGATCGCCATCGTGCTGTCGTACTCGGCCTACGTCGCCGAGGTGCTGCGCGCGGGTATGGAAGCGGTGCATCCGTCGCAGCGCATCGCGGCACGGTCGTTGGGCCTGAGCCACGCCAAGACACTGCGCATCGTCGTCATCCCCCAGGGCGTGCGCAAGGTCGTGCCGGCGCTCATGAATGACTTCGTCTCGATGCAGAAGGACGTCGGTCTGATCTCGGTGCTGGGTGCGGTGGATGCCGTGCGCGCGGCGCAGATCGAGGTGGCGCAGACCTACAACTTCACGCCGTATATCGTCGCGGGGTTGCTGTTCGTCGCGCTGAGTCTGCCGATGATCCGCCTGACCGACGCGGTGTCGGCGCGCTTGGCTCGCCGCGAGCAGATGGGCGGTGTCGTATGAGCGTGCTCGAGGTGCGCGGTGTGCGCAAGGCGTTCGGCGATCACGTGGTGCTCGATGGGGTCGACCTGGTGCTCGAACCGCACGAGGTGGTCGTGCTCATTGGTGCATCGGGGTCGGGCAAGTCGACGTTGTTGCGGACGATCAACCTGATCGAGCGGGTCGACGACGGACAGATCCTGTTGGGTGGGGACGACATCACCGATCCCGCGGTGGATCAGGATGCCGTGAGGGCACGCATCGGCGTCGTTTTTCAGCACTTCAACCTCTTCCCCCACATGCGCGTGATTGACAACGTCACCCTCGCGTCGCGGCAGGTGCACAAGGTCTCGAAGGCCGAGGCGCAGCGACGGGGCATGGAAATGCTCAAGACGCTGGGGCTCGACGCGAAAGCGCGCGAGTACCCGGATCGTCTGTCGGGTGGTCAGCAGCAGCGCGTCGCCATCGTGCGTGCGGTGATGACGAACCCTGAGTTGTTGTTGCTGGATGAGATCACGAGTGCGCTCGATCCCCAGCTCGTCGGCGAAGTGCTCGACCTCGTGCGGCTGCTGGGGAGTCGCGGGTCGACGATCTTGATGGCCACGCACGAGATGTCCTTCGCGCGCGAAGTGGCTGACCGGATTGTGTTCATGCAGGGCGGCCGCATCGTCGAGCAGGGTGCACCGGCGGACGTGTTCGACAACCCCCAGCATCCCGAAACCGTGCGGTTCTTGGAGCGCGTGCGGCACCACTGACGCGTGCGTTGGCCGTCTGAGGGCTCTTCGGGTAGTATTGGAGGGTTGTCTGGCTGCACCCCTGTGTGCGGAAGTCCCGACACGTGCAACACACCCTCCTGCTTTCGGGAAATGCCCGGAAGCCGTTCTAGTCCGAAGGAGGTGGGTTAGTGACGCACCAGTACGAACTCATGGTCATTCTGAACCCTGAGATCGATGAGCGCCAGGTCGCTCCGAACCTCGACAAGTTCCTCAAGGTCATCACGAACGATGGTGGCACCATTGAGAACATTGACATCTGGGGTCGCCGCCGTCTGGCGTACGAGATCCAGAAGAAGAACGAAGGCATCTACGCCGTCGTCAACTTCACCGCGACGAGCGAGACCACGCAGGAGCTCGACCGTCAGCTCGGCCTCAACGAGCAGGTCATGCGCACCAAGGTGCTCCGCGCCGAGGAAGCCATCGCCATGATCGCTTCTGAGAAGAAGCGCGCTGACGAGAAGGCTGCTCGCAAGGCTGCTGCTCCCGCCAAGGCCAAGAAGGACGCGTAACGCGTATGGCCGGCGAGACGATCATCACCGTCGTGGGAAACCTCACGGCTGATCCCGAGCTGCGTTACACGCAGAACGGACTCCCCGTTGCGAACTTCACGATCGCATCGACGCCGCGCAACTTCGACCGCCAGGCGAACGAGTGGAAGGACGGCGAAGCGCTGTTCCTCCGCGCGAGTGTGTGGCGCGAGTTCGCCGAGCACGTCGCGGGTTCGCTGACGAAGGGCATGCGGGTCATCGCGACCGGTCGCCTGAAGCAGCGTTCGTACGAGACGCGCGAGGGCGAGAAGCGTACGGCTATCGAGCTCGAGGTCGACGAGATCGGCCCGTCGCTGCGTTACGCCACCGCTCAGGTGACGCGTTCCGCCGGTGGTGGTGGAGGCCAGGGTCGTCAGGCTCAGGTCTCGGACGAGCCGTGGTCGACGCCGGGTTCGGCGAACGCGGGCGGTAACGCCGGCGGTCAGCAGGCCGACGCGTGGAGTGCTCCCGGCGCCTACGGCGACGACACCCCGTTCTGATTCAGATCTCAATTTCTCAGTAAGGAAACACAATGGCTGGAAAGTCAAGCGGCGACCGCCGCAAGCCGCGGAAGGGCGCGAAGAACGCCGCCCCGGCAAAGCCCACCCGCGTTGGCGTCATCGACTACAAGGATGTCGCGACGCTTCGTAAGTTCGTTTCGGAGCGCGGCAAGATCCGTGCCCGTCGTATCACCGGTGTCTCGGTGCAGGAGCAGCGTCTGATCGCGAAGGCGATCAAGAACGCGCGCGAAATGGCGCTCCTGCCTTACGCCGGCGCTGGCCGCTAAGGAGCATCCGATGGCAAAGCTGATTCTCACGAATGAGGTCACCGGGCTCGGTAGCGCCGGTGACGTAGTCGAGGTCAAGAACGGGTACGCCCGTAACTACCTCATCCCCCAGGGCTTCGCTGTGGCGTGGACCCGCGGTGGCGAGAAGCAGGTCGCGTCGATTCGCGCTGCTCGTGACGCCCGTGCGATCCACGACCACGAAGAGGCTGTGGCGCTGAAGGACTCGCTCGAGTCGAACAAGGTCAAGCTCGCCGTCAAGGCGGGTGCAGAGGGTCGCCTCTTCGGTTCGGTCAAGACCGGCGATGTGGCGGACGCTGTGAAGGCTGCCGGTCTCGGTGACCTCGACAAGCGCAAGATCCAGATCCCCTCGGCGATCAAGTCGACCGGGGAGCACGAGGCGACGGTTCGTCTGCGCGACGACCTGACCGCCGTGATCACCCTTCAGGTGGTTGCTGCTAAGTAGTAGCGATTTCTCGACCGTCGGGTCGAATCGGATGCCGCGGGCCTACGGGTCTGCGGCATCCGTCGTTAACGCGCGGGTGCCAGCGCGGGCCCACGCCGCGCGGGCCCAGCGCCGCGCGGTTCAGAAGGGCGCGTCAGTATCGCCGGATGGCCGGAAGACAGGGGTGCGGCGTTCGGGGTGCACGTCGTAGTGTCTGCCGCTGGGTGAGGTCCAGTGCATGGTGCCGCCGGTGTCGGGCAATTGCTCGACGGTCCATCTGCCGTGGTGTTTGACCCGATGGTGTGATTTGCAGATCGGGTTGAGGTTGTTGAGGCTGGTTGTGCCGCCGTGTTCCCAGGCCACTGTGTGATCGATTTCACAGCGGGATGCCGGTTGGTGGCATCCGGGAGCCATACATCGTTCGGCCCGCCATCTCAGCAGCTTTCGTAAGGCTGCGGGTGGTCGGTATTGGTCTCGTCCGACGGAGAGGACCATTCCGGTCTCGGGGTGGGTGAGGATTCGCATCCAATCGCTGCTCCCGCCGCAGAGTTCGCGTGCGCGTGCGTGCGGGATGGGCCCGATGCCTTCGATTTCGGCGGGTGCGTTCCCGCGTTCGGCGCGTTCCTCTTCAGTTTCGTCGAGCAGGGTGAGGGCTGGAACGGTGACGGTGACCGTGGCGCGGATGCCGGTGGGGAATGTGGGGTCGGTGGGGATTGTGCCGTCGATGAGAAGGTCGCAGGCGGTATCGCACCGGATCTGATCGAGAGTGCGTTCTTCACCCTCGACGGCGGCCCGGATGCGCGCGAGCTGGGTGTTGCGATTGTCGAGGGCGACCAGCTCGACCATGGGACCGTAGATGCTGTACCAACCCATCCCGTCTTCGGCCGGGCTCAGGACTGTGCGCCGGAGCTCGAGGGCTTCCTCATGCCGCTTCGTGAGGGTGATCGCGCGGGCCTGGTCGATGAGTTTGCGGAGCTTGACCCGGAACGTGCCGACGGGTTCGGTTTCGGCGAGTTCGATCGCTTCGGGCAGAAGGGCATCGCGCAGCTCGGGCTCGGCTGAGTCGAGGCCGGTGACGAGGATCTCGGCGTGGTCTTGCGTCATCCGTGCGCCGCGCAGTGAGTCGAGCACGACCGGGTACCGGTCGATGACACCCTCGGCGAGGGTGAGGAGTTTGTCGGCGCGATACTCGGTGATCCGCAATGCCGCGGCCAGTTCAAGGCGGATGCCGCGCTCGATCACGTCAGTCAGGTCGCGCCCTGCGAAGGCTGCCTCCGCGAGCGAGGTGCGATGCAGGTCATAGATGACGTGAAGCTGCTCGGCCGCGAGCCGGGTGATGTGTGCACCGAGCCCGACGACGCGATCCACCGAGTCCGGCGCCGCGTCCGGACCGCCCGCTGTTTCCGTGGCAAGGGTGCCGGGCGTGGCATCCGATGCGAGGAAACGCGGGTCGTTCGACATGCCTAAAGACTAGAACATACCTCCGACACTGGGTCCGGCTCGCGCTCACATTTCGGTGAGGCGGACCGTCGTGCATGAGACGGGCCCGGGGAACGTCCGCCTCACGCACGAGCGTCCGTCTCAGCGTTTAGCGCAGGTGTGAGCGCAGACGGTGAGCGCAGGGCGCGACGAACCCGCAGGGGGCCAGCCCAGGCACGGTGCTGGACCCCTGCGGGATGTCGAGTGGGGATGTGCGGGAGAGCGGTGGCTTGGGCCGCTCTCCCGCACGGCTCACGCGGAGCTACGCGGGCGTGGCGCTTGGGGTCGCCGCGCCCGGCGTCATCACGCGGAGCGTCGCCGTGACACGAATGCCGCCGCGGCGCCAAGCGCGAGCAACAGCATGCTCGTCAGCAGCGCGGGCAACACCCCCGTCCCTCCGGTCACGGCGAGTGGAGTGGCCGCGGATGCCGCCACCGTGCCGGTCATCGTGGTTGTGGTGCCGGTACCTCCGTTGGTGCCGGTACCTCCGTTGGTTCCGTTGGTTCCGTCGGTGCCGTCGGTGCCGTCAGTCCCATCGGTCCCGTCAGTCCCGTCGGTCCCATCGGTTCCGTCGGTCCCATCGGTTCCGTCGGTTCCGTCGGTCCCGTCGGTTCCGTCGGTTCCGTCGGTTCCGTCGGTGCCGTCCGTTCCGTCGGTGCCGTCCGTTCCGTCGGTTCCGTCCGTTCCGTCGGTCCCATCGGTTCCGTCGGTTCCGTCGGTCCCGTCGGTTCCGTCGGTTCCGTCAGTCCCATCGGTTCCGTCGGTTCCGTCAGTCACGTCGGTGGTGGCATCACCGATCACCGAGATCGCGTTTCCGTCGACCGTGATCGGCAGTGCGATGGGGACGAGAACCTGCAGACCGCCCAGGATGCTGCCCGCACCGCTGGTCGTTCCGACCGTCGATCCGCCGGTCATCGGACCGCCGGTCGCGCCGGTGGATTCGCTGTCTCCGATGACGGAGATGGCGTTGCCCACAACGCTCACGGGTGCGACCACCGGGGCGAGCACCTGGGTGCCGCCGAGGATGGAGTCCTCGCCGCTGGTCCAGCCGTCGGTGACGCCGCCGGTTGCGGCATCCGATCCCGAGCCCGAGGTGGCGCCGGTGGACGTGCTGTCTCCGATGACGGAGATGGCGTTGCCGATGACGCTCACGGGTGCGGTGATGGGTGCGACGACCTGCGTGCCGCCGGCGATGGAGTCCTCACCGTCCGTGGTGGCGACGGTCTCGGGACCCGTGCCGCTGGTTGCGGCATCCGATCCTGAACCCGAGGCGCCAGTGGATTCGCTGTCTCCGATGACGGAGATGGCGTTGCCCACAACGCTCACGGGTGCGACCACCGGGGCGAGCACCTGGGTGCCGCCGAGGATGGAGTCCTCGCCGCTGGTCCAGCCGTCGGTGACGCCGCCGGTTGCGGCATCCGATCCTGAACCCGAGGTGGCGCCGGTGGATTCGCTGTCTCCGATGACGGAGATCGCGTTGCCGATGACGCTCACGGGTGCGGTGATGGGTGCGACGACCTGCGTGCCGCCGGCGATGGAGTCCTCACCGTCGGTGGTGGCGACGGTCTCGGGACCCGTGCTGCTGGTTGCGGCATCCGATCCTGAACCCGAGGTGGCGCTGGTGGACTGGCTGCCTCCGATGACGGAGACAGCGTTGCCCGACACGGTGATCGGAGCGTCGACCGAGACGATGGCCTGCGTGCCCGAGAGCACGCCGTCCTCGCCTGAGGTCTCAGCGACGGTCGCGGGCTCGGATTCCGCGGGCTCGGATTCCACAGATTCGGATGTCGGTTCCGCAGCGGGCGCCGACTCTGACGAGCTGTCGCCGACGACCGACACCGCATTGTTCTCGACAGTCACCGGAACGCTGACGCTCACGATGGCCTGCGTGCCCGAGAGCACACCTTCGAGTCCGTCGGTAACGGTGATGCTCGGCTGAGGAGCCGGCGCGCTGGCCGGTTCGGAAGCCGGCTCGCTCGCAGGCTCGGCGGCCTGCTGCGAGGTGGAGTCGCCCAGAACCGATACGGCGTTGCCGCTGACGGTCACCGGGAGAGTGACGTCGATGAGGGCTTGCGTGCCCGAGGCGACGCCGTCCTCTCCTGTTGTTTCGGCCGCCTGTGCGACCGTGGCGCCGAACAGCGTGATGCCGCCGGCAACCAGCGTGCCCAGCAGGGCGCGCGTGATGAAAGTACGCATGATGATGTCTCCTTTGAAGACTGATCGATTGGTGCGCGCCAAGAGGGCGCGCGAAAGCCGCTGCGCGTCGCGTCAGGGGGAAGCGCGACCGGGGCGTGATCAGTCGGGGGAGACGTCGGTGCTGCCGAGGGGTGCCGGCGGCGCGTGCTCATCGTCTGGTCCAGCGCGTCGCACCCAGGCACGGTGAGCGACGAACGGAATCAGGGCGAGGAGCGCCCAGGCACCAGGACCCGCACCACTGGGTCCTGCGGAGGAAGCCGTCGACAGGCAGAGTCCTGGTATAGACGGCGAGTCTGCGGGCGCGAGAGCGCCGCGAGCAAGGGAGATGACGGATGCCACGGCCTGGCCGGCCGCGACCGTGAACTGCGCCGCGAGGGCGCCGTCTGCGGCCCATGAGAGCGGCGTTGCCGACGCGAAGCGCGCGAGCAGTGCGGCCTCGGCGAGTTCGGCGTCGGTCAACCTCGAGTCGGGCGCAGATGTGCTCGACGAGTCACCGGGCGCGGTGCCCGGTGACTCAGGGAGTGAAGGAGTCCCGGGAAGACCAGGAAGTGTGGGGAGCGTCGGCAGCACGCCGTCAGGCCCGGTGCTCGGGACCGACGGGCCGGTCGGAAGCACGCCATCGACCGTGGTCTCGACCGTTCCGACGGTGTCGACGAGTGTGCGGTCGACGGTCTGGGTCACGTCGGTGACGGCGCCCGGCAGTTCGGCCACGACATCGTCGAGTTCAGAGACGACCTTGTCGACACCCAGGTCGGTGACGATATCGCCGACGATCGGGACTTCTTTCACCGTCTCAACGACCGGCTCGGTGACCTTCTCGACGACCTTGGCTACCGGCTTCGTCACGGTTTCGACGACCGCCACGACCGGCTTCGCGACCTTCTCGACAACACCCTTGTCGACGACTTCTGCGACCGGCTCGGTGGCTTTCTGCACGACCTGCTTGACCGGTTCGGTGACTTTCTGAACGGGGGCCTTCACCGGCTCGGGGGCCTTCTCGACAACCTCGTCGACCACGTCGGTGACCGTCGTGGTGACGCTCTTGACCGTCGTGGTGACGGTGGAGGTCGTCTTCTCGACGAGACCCGTGACGGCACCCAAAACGCTACGTTCGTCGTCGGATCCGTCGGCTGCACGCGCATCTGCGGAGCCGAGTCCGAGGGTGAGGGAGAGTCCCAACCAGGCGAATGCGACACCGGCGCCGATCACGGCGAGTCGGGGCAGAGTGCCCAGACGATGTGCAACTGCGGTGTCCATTTCACCTCCCACGACGAGTAACGCCACGTCCATCCGGATGGGTGAACGCTTGAGGGTGCCTGGAACACCCACGATACGCGCGTGCATGCAGTGTGTCTACGAACTCGTGCAAAAAAGTCGCGATCCGGGGGAATCCGTGGGCGTGCGGGCAGTCGAAGTTGTGCACAGTTGGCGCTAGCATCCACAACCTTCAACTGACACTTCAACCCACAGTTCCTCCACAAGCTGTGAAAACTACAATCCCTGATCAAATAGGCTTTTGGTTGGCAAGAATGGCGAATCCACCGAATCTATCCACAGTGGTTGTGCACAGGAAGATCGGCGTTTCGCGCAGGCTCTCCACAGAGTTATCCACAGGCTGTGTTGCAGGTGTCCGACCCCCTCCATAGCGTGGGGTGCGGCTCGCGCGAGGGCAACCTCGCGCCCGCGAAACCCGACGCCGGCCGATACGGAGGAACGCACCTATGTCGATCGCCGACATCTCTGACGACCGTCTGGGTGGACCCCGCGAGTTCGAGCGCACGCCGCCGCACGATCTTCTCGCCGAGCAGAGCGCACTGGGCGGCATGTTGCTCTCGAAGGACGCCGTCGCCGATGTCATCGAGACGCTGCGCGGCACCGACTTCTACATCCCCAAGCACGAGCTGATTTTCGAGGCGATCCTCACGCTGTACTCGCACGGCGAGCCGACCGACGTCGTTGCGGTCACCGACGAGCTGATCAAGACGGGTGAGCTTCAGCGCGCCGGCGGGGCCGACTATCTGCACACGCTGACCTCGATTGTGCCGACGGCAGCCAACGCCGGGTACTACGCGTCGATCGTGTCGGAGCGCGCACTTCTTCGTCGATTGGTGGATGCCGGTACCCGCATCGTGCAGATCGGATACTCCGGTCAGGGCGAGGCGCTGGACCTCGTCAACAACGCGCAAGCCGAGATCTATTCGGTTACGGGTGCCGAGGCCGCGGAGGACTACGTTCCGCTGACGATCGCCGTCGATGCGGCGGTGGAAGAGATCGAGGCCGCGCGTGGGCGCGACGGCCAGATGACCGGCATCCCGACCGGGTTCAGCGGCCTGGACCAGCTGACGAATGGTCTGCACCCGGGGCAGATGATCATCATCGCCGCTCGACCCGCGATGGGGAAGGCGCTCGCTCTCGACACCCCGCTGCCCACTCCGACCGGGTGGACCACCATGGGTGCCGTCCGAGTGGGTGACGAGCTTTACGATCTGAACGGACGGCCCACGCGCGTGGTCGCGGCGACAGAGGTCATGCACGATCGACCCTGCTACGAGGTCGAGTTCTCGGACGGCTCGACGATCATCGCGGACGCCGAGCACCAGTGGCTGACCGAGTCGCGTTCTTCGCGGCGGGGCGCGGGCGACGCATCCATCGTCACAACAGAACAGATGCTGGCGACGTTGACCGTGGGGGCGGATGGCCGCGCGAACCACTCGGTCCCCAACGCTGCACCGCTGCGTGCACCCGAAGCCGACCTGCCGGTTGCGCCGTATGCGCTCGGCGCATGGCTGGGCGATGGGCACAGCGACGGTGCGCGGATGACCAGCGAAACCGACGAGATCCCGTTGCGCGTCGCGCGCAGTGCGGGACTTCGGGTCGAGTCTCGTGGCGGCATGCTGTACTCGCTCCAGCTCCTCGAGCGCGAGGCCAACGTCCGCGCATGTGAGGTCTGCGGCGTTGAGTTCACTGCGCGGCACCCGCATGTGCGCACGTGCGGCCGCACTTGCGGCCCCAAGAACAAGGGTGCGCATCCCGAGCGCCTGTCGTGTCCTGACTGCGGTGGTGCCTACTCCGGTGAGGCGCAGCAGTGTGCTGCTTGCTACCGTGACCACGGTTCGTTCACGGCTCTGCTTCGCAAGGCGGGCGTGCTGGGCGACAAGCACGTCCCGGCGGCGTACCTGCGGGCGTCGGAATCGCAGCGTCGAGAGTTGTTGGCTGGCCTGCTTGATACTGATGGCACCGTCGTCAAGGGCGTCGGCTCGTGCCAGTTCGCCGTCACGAGCAAGAAGCTCGCCGATTCGGTGTACGAGTTGATCGTCAGCCTTGGCTACCGTTGCGGACGCGCAACCAGGCGGGTGAAGGGTCGCTCAGAAGAGTCTTCGGTCTGCTACATCTTGAATTTCTCGACGCCCGACGAAGTGTTCTTCCTCGAGCGCAAGCGGGCGCTCCACCAGCAAGAACGTCCGATGAACACCCTGCGTACGGGCAGGCGCTATGTGAAGGCGATCCGCCCCGTCGCGAGTGTGCCGGTGCGTTGCGTGCAGGTCGACAACGACGATCACCTCTATTTGGCTGGTGAGTCGATGATCCCGACGCACAACTCGACGCTCGCACTCGACTTCGCTCGTACGGCGGCGATCGGCAACAACATGCCGACGATCTTCTTCTCGCTCGAAATGGGGCGCAGTGAGATCGCGATGCGTCTGATGAGTGCCGAGGGCGCGATCCCGCTGCAGGCGATGCGTAAGGGCACGCTCGACTCGCGCGACTGGACGACGATCGCCTCGACGCGCGGGCGCATCAACGACGCTCCCCTCTATATCGACGACTCGCCGAACATGACGCTGGTCGAGATTCGCGCGAAGTGCCGACGACTCAAGCAGCGCGTCGGCCTGAAGATGGTGGTGATCGACTACCTGCAGCTGATGACGAGCGGCAAGCGCGTCGAGTCCCGTCAGCAAGAGGTGTCGGAGTTCTCGCGCGCGCTCAAGCTGCTCGCGAAGGAGCTGGGTGTGCCGGTGGTTGCGCTGTCACAGCTGAACCGTGGTGCCGAGCAGCGGCAAGACAAGAAGCCCGCGTTGAGCGACCTGCGTGAGTCGGGCTCGATCGAGCAGGATGCCGACATGGTGGTGTTGCTACATCGTGAGGCCGCCTACGAGAAGGACAGCCCCCGCGCCGGCGAGGCCGACCTGATCGTCGCCAAGCACCGAAACGGCCCGACCGACACCATCACGGTCGCCTTCCAGGGCCACTTCTCCCGCTTCACCGACATGGCCCCCGGCGACTTCGGGTGATGTCGGATCCCGACGATCCTTGCGTAAACCGCGATACCGACCGGGCGATTTCGTTCTACGTTTACGGGGCGGATGCCGGTGAGATCATCTCCCAGAGAGACGTCGAACGAGATCGCCTCGAGAGACTTCATGAGACGTTCAAGCTCCGGCGGCGGGTCGACCGGGGCGTACTCGCGAAGAGTTTCCTCGTCAAACATGAGGCCCTTCCGGAGGGCAAGCCAGCGCTTGAAGTCCTTGGGAGTTGAACTTCCCTTGGTTGTTCGTTCGAGTTCGTGCTCACGTCGGAGCTGTTCCCAGGACGGGTCCGCAGGTTCAGCCTCTTCCACGGTCGCGAACGGACGCTCGGCGAGTTCGCTGATCCGTGCGTGACTGAAATGCGTGTCCGAGGTGACGAAGTCCACCTGGTCGAAGTCAAACCACGGATCATCCGTGAAGAGAATAGGAGCGTCCGCCCCGTCACGCCGAGTCAGTCTGCGACAGGCTCTGAGGCCGCGAGGAACTGCGACAGCGCGAGTTGCGCTTCGCCGCCGTAGACGATCGAAGGGCCTCCGCCCATCAGGATCGCGACGCCGATGGTCTCGTTGACCTGCGTGGGAGTCGCGCCCGCTTTGAGGGCGTCCTTGACGTGGCAGGCTATGCAGCCTTCGCAACGGATTGCGATGGCGATCGCGAGCGACATGAGCTCCTTGGTCGCGGCGGAAAGGGCACCCTCCTCGAGGGCCTTCTTGTGCAGGGTTGCGAACCCGTTGATCGTGCCGGGAATCTCGGCGGACAGGCCCGCCAAGCCCTTCATCACGTTGGCTTCGATCTCGACGAAGTTCTTCGACATGGCTCTTCCTTCCTCCGAGGCGCCGGGTCGGCGCCGATCGGCCCCCGAAGCGGGTGACTCCGGGGCCTGATCACAGAATAGCTTCTGTGGTCTGACCACACAAGGATCAGGGACATGTAGCGGCCTGGCCCCGCCTGGTGGGCCCCGGGTCGGCCCGGGGCTCGGAGCGACGAGCCGCGGGGCGCGATCACAGATACGGAGCGAAGTTCGACAGCACCACGGCGTACTCTTGATTAGCGCGGTCTGAAACGTCTCCCATCGAGGATTCTGGGTCAGGGCCTTCGTTCCTCAGGCATCGCGCTTTCCCGCCGTCATCCGCCACCGCAGACGGGCACGAAGGTCGCCCGCACCCTCATCCCCTCGTCGGAGGGGCGGTATCGAGAAGCCGAAGGACACGCTCCACGAGCCGGTCGCCGCCGTGTTCACTCGCTGACCTCGCCACGACGGACCAGAGGATGCGGGCGTAGTCGAGTGCCGCCTCCTCGCCGAACTGCCGCAGATCGACGGCGAACCAATCCGCGCCGGCGGATTCGACCGAGCGATGTCCTCGATGCTCTGGGATTGCTAGGTGACCGCGACGCCGCGGGCGCGATCTTGATCGCGCACTCGGTCGCGGAGATATCGCCGAGGTTGACCGGTGACGAGTTTTTGACGCGGGTTCACGAGACGTGGAAAGCGGCGCAGGTGTAGACAAGTCCTAGCCCTCGCGCCGGAATCCGCAAAGTATCGCGCCGCGAACGTCGACGAGTTGCCGCAAAGTAGCGCGGATTGCGAGCCGCGCGCGCAAACCAGATCGGGATCCGACAGTGATTGTAGGTTCCACGCCTACTTCGCGGTTTCTACGGACAGATGACGGCTACTCGGCGGTTCCGCCACATTCCGTGGACGGCCGCGACCCCACTCCCGGCGCGGTGTCCCTGGGCCGGCGTACACTCATGCCATGACGCCAAAGCTCGCTGAGTATATTGCCGCAGGCAAGCAGCTCACCGTCGATGAACGGCTCGAGGTCGCCCACGAGCTATTGATGAGTGTGCATGGCGCCGGGTGTGATGACGCGTCTACCGAAGATGAGTGGGTCGCGGAGGTCCAGCGACGCGCGAGCGACATCCTCTCGGGCGATGTCGCGGGGGTTGATGGTCCGGCGAGCCACGCGCGCATCCGGGCCGAACTTGCCGCACGTCGTCGGTGACGCGCACGTGGCGGGAGCATCCCGCGGCCGTTGAAGAACTGCGTGCTTCAGCCCTGTGGTACGACGATCGACGGGCGGGCCTCGGTGACGACTTCATGGATGCCGTCGGAGCCGCGATCGCCAGCATCCTCGATCCGACCATCACCTGGGGTCGATACCTCGGGCGCGAGAGCTCGCCGCAGTACTACTCCCGTAGCGTGCCGGGGTTCCCATACGACATCGTCTACCTCCAGATCGACGGCGGGATCTTCATCTTGGCGTACGCGCAGGAGCGGATGCGTCCCGGCTACTGGAGCGACCGGCTCAAGGACATCTGACACCTCATGAGAGTCGCCTGAGTCATCCCGGCCCGACCGTCTGCGCGGGCGCCACTCGGTCGAGTCTGTGTAGGAATCCGCCACTTGCCGTGGAATCCCGTCCGCGAGATCGATGTCATTTGCCGTGGAATCCCGGCAGTCTCCACCATCTCGAGCGGGAACCTACAGTGATGTTGTAGGCACTCTCCTCGGCGAGGCAGCGGCGATAATGGGGCAATGACTTCTTCCGTGGAACGCCAATCGAACCCGACCGCATGGGTCGCCTTCTGGCTCGCACTGGGCGGCCTTGTGCTGATGCCCATCCCGGTGTTCATCGGACTGATCCTCGGCGGAGGCCTCTCCATCGTCGCCGCGGTGTTTGCGGTGATTGGCCTTCTCAAGGGACTCGCGCGCGGAGGCACGGGCATCGCTCCGGTCGTTTTCGCCGCGATATTCATCGCACTCACGTGGGGTGGCATCTCGCTCGGCGGCGGCATCATTTGGTAACTGCCGCTGCGACGTCGGGGTCTTCCTGCTCGTCGTCGAGCGAGGGTCGATGCGCGGACCGGGCCGCGCCGTGCGAGCTTGACGGCATCGCCGCTCGTGTTCGACGTAGAGTAGCTCGCGGCTCCAGGCCTCGACGACGGTGAACGAGATGGGCGCGTACTCATGGGGGTCGACACCGACGTGAAACTGGCGCCCGTTGGGTCCGCGGTCGTGGGTGTGACGGCGCAGTAGCCGGATCCAGTCATTACAGTTCGATTCGCCCGAGCGCAACGTCCCCCAGGTGCAGCAAGTGCAACCCAAGTGGGACCCGAGGCGCGCTAGCGTCGCTTCCCGTGACCGGGTAGCCCGGCGCTAGCGGCTCTGACATCACCACCCCTGGGAACTTTCCCAACCTCGCGTGTACGAAATGGAGGGAGCCCTCCCTTGCACCACGCTCCCGTCGCGCGGGATCGGTGCGGACGGAGATCGTCGCGGTCGGGGAGCAAGCGGGGAACTGTCCTGCCACACTCACGACACTTGAGAGATGTTGGCACAGGTTCATCGGCAGCTGTGGCAGCGCTCCGCCTCGCTTCCGCCTTCCGCTGTCTCGCGTCAACGGGATTGAGTCGAATCGCCTGACATACCGTGCCAGCGGGGGTGACGTGGGTCGCGAGATAACCTCCCTCTGCAGGAACGCTCGTTCCACAGCCTGGGCACCGCACAGGTTTCGCCATCAACCCTCCCACTGCCAAGTATCGAGGACAAGCGGTGCTGATGCCATCGCCAGACCATGTGCTTCGACATAGACGCCCATCGCGAGGAGCAGATGCACGACGGTGTCAACGTGAGGCGTGACCGGATGGTTGGCACCCGCGATCCTGGCGTGGTGGTGCAGGGCGGGTCGCGCTGCTCGAGTCACCCGCGTGACCCGGGGACCTGCCCGCCACTGCGTCCCGCCCCCTCTCTCATATCAAGCCGCCACGCTCGTCAAGTGATAGCCGCGGCACGCGTCGCATTCGTAGCAGCGCACCTCTCGGCGCCGAGACGGCTGCTGTGCTTCCTCGGCCAGCAGGCGCAGGGTGGTGACATTGTGGAGCGCCGACACCGCCTCGCGGTGATCGCGAAAGCGAACCTTGCGGCAGGTGTGGGATCGGTGCAAAGACATGTGGATCACTTCCTTCGTGCGAGGGCGGATGAAAGCCTGCGGGTCACGGCTTGCAGCAGTGCAACGGTCAGGCGGCGGTGCAACGGCGGGTGGGTCGAGCCACACCGCGGTGACTCGACCCCGCGACGGATCACTCGATCGCGAGCGTCCAGTTCCCATCCGCGTTGACGCTCAGCACCGACGGCCCAGCTGACAGCGGGACGGTTCCTGAGTACGGACCGATCTCGTTCACCAGCAAGCCCAGGTTGAACAGCTCGGATGTCTCTTCGATCACGACGAAGTTGCGCTCGCCGTCGTGGGTCGCGGTCAACGCCCCTGCCCCGCCGTCATAGAGGAAGACGGCATCTCCGGCGCCGGAGTCCGCGACCATCGGCGCCGAGCCCATCGGGCTGATGCGGATGGTCCATGCACCATCGGCGGTCACCTGCAGACGCGCGCCCTCGGCGAGTGAGTTGAGTCCCCATGCGGTCGTTCCCGCGTACGAACCGATCGTGTTGACCAGCAGCTCGCCCGTCGAGTCGTTCGAAGCGTCGAGTACCGAGATCGCGAAATTGCGCTCGCCGTCGTGAGTTGCGACCACGATGCCGCCGGTCGATCCGTCGGGCAGAGTCAGCAGGGTGTCACCCGTTCCGGATTCCTCGACCGCCGCGAAGTCACCCCACTCGCCGTTCGCCCAGCCCGAGACACCGGCGTCTTCGGGCTCCTCGGCCGGCACCTCCTCGACTGTCTCCGGCTCCTCAGCAGCAGGCTCTGCGTCTTCGCTCTGTGCGACGACGGGCGCCGTGGTGTTCTCGTCGCTGGGAGCGCCTGAGTTTCCGCCGCCACCCAGGGCGCTGAGGCCGATGCTCAACGCGAGGACGGCGCCGGTCACGATCCATGCGACCACCCGGTGCTTGCCATAGCCCTCAAGAGGACGCCCCAGCTTGTCGCGGGTTGCGCCGGCGAGCACCATGATCAGGTCGACGAGGATCCAGATGCCGAGCCCGCCGAACGTGATGAGCTTGAGGATGCCGGTTCCTACCTTCCCGAGGTAGAAGCGGTCGACGCCGAACACGCCGAGCAACCATGCGAACAGCCAGGTCGCGATAAAGGACTTCGGTGGGGCCGCCGGCGGTGCCGCGGATGATGCGGCCATCGGTGCGGGCACCTGCGGGGCAGGCGTGTACGGGTCAGTCATTGTTCATTCTCCTTGGTGTGGGTGAAGTGGCAGCGAGCGGGCTCAGTACGCCCACTCCCACCCGTTGCTGGCGCCCATCGTCAAGACGACGGCGCCGTGGTCGGTGGGAAGGTCAAGAACGATCCAGCCCGAGACGCTCTGCGCGGGGCCGATGTCGGAAGGCAGCTGGTCGCTGGCATCCATGCACCACAGGCCGGTACCCATGGGGTCGTTCACGCGCTTGTCGTCGGCGTCGAACGCTTGCCAACCCCACTCGGAGAACGACACCGTGCCGATCTCGTCCTGTGCGAGTTCCGGAGTCGTTTCGATATTGAGGTGGATGCCGACGAGGTGCCCGTTCTCCGCCGAATCGGCGTACTCGCTGGTGCAGTCGATGTCGACCACGATGTCGGTGACTGCGAACTGCGCGGCCGTGACGTCACTGTCGCCGAGCGTGATGCCGGCCAGCTGCCCGACCTCTTTGACGAGATTCCCGCGGTCATTGATGATGCGTTCGCCGTACGTCGCGTCGTCGGCGAGGTCATCAGTCGGTGTCGGCGTCGCAGAGGGAGTTGCAGTCGCGACAGGCGCAGTCTCCGGAAGATGATCCGGGTCGGGCGCAGCCTGCCCCGCGGAACAGCCGGTCAGCGTCATCCCGGCCACTACGGCCAGCGGGAGCAAGAGTGAAGTTCGCATTGTCAGTCCTTTCTCGGAGCGAGCGGACGGACCGTCCCCAGTAGGTCCGTCCGCTCCGACGAGCTGATTCGTTCGTCGCGGAGCAAACGTACGGAAACTGCGCTGCCCGGCTGAGGACTCATCTGATAACCCCACTTATCGCATCCAGTTGGCCTGACGAGCATCCATCCGCGCTAGCGTGGCCACCATGATCACCGCGAGTACCGACCTGCGAGAGGCAGAGGGGCGTCCGGCCCTTCGGCTCTCACTGTCAGACGTCGCTGCGCTCGCGAAGGTGCGCCGGCCGGTGGCCTCGGTGTGGCGCACTCGCTTCGCGACAGGGGAAGATGCCTTCCCCGCGCCGATCACTCGCCGCTCTGGTGTTCCGCTCTTCGATGCGGCCGAAGTAGCCGATTGGCTCATCCGCACGGGGCACGGCAACAACCCCGAAGCACGCGCTGATGCTGCCGCCTCGGCCACGCCCGCCGACTTCGAGTGGGCCGATGAAGAGCATGTGGCCGAACTCGACGCGCTCATCGTGCTCGCGAGCCATCTTGATGCTTTGACGGGAGTCGACCCGACCGAACTGCGCCGGGGCGCCCGCGACATGGACCCGGACGACGCCTTCCTCACCCGTGAGGTCTCGAAGCACCTTGAGCGGGAGCAGGGGTGGACGACATACGCGGATGCCCTGATTGACGCTGCGTACTCGCCCGAGGGCGCCCTCGAGTTCTCCCGCACTCGCCTCGCCGCAACGACTGCCGCAGATGGCTCGGCGGGCGCTCTCGCAGAGACTGCTCTTGACCTGTTCGTCGATGCGACGAGATCGCTCGTTCAGCAGTCGGCTGCGACGTGCCTGGTGATCGATCGAGGCATCGATGAGAGCACCGCCGTGCGCACCGCCACGGGTCTTGCCGAGGATGTCGCGGTCTCGGTCGCGCCGTCCCGCCGGGAACGCAGCATCCGGCGCCACCTTTTCGGCTCCCGCGTGTGGATCGATGACCACATCGACGGCGGGGCCCCGGCAGTGCGGATCGCACGCGTACCGGGCGTACCTGGCGACAGTGTCGAGCGGATGCTCGCGGATGCCGATGACGTCGCCCTCTCTCTCCGCAGCGACGATGTGGCGGTGATCATCGGGCCGGCTCGCGCGCTGATCGACGCGTTGCCTCCCGATGTTCGAGCGTCTCGCGACGACGTTCTGCGGTCAGGGCGGCTCCGAGCGGCCGTGCGCTTGCCGCACGGCCTGGCGACCGCAGCGGCGCGGGAGCCGCTCGCGTTGTGGATTCTCGGCCCTACCGTCGGCGATGTTCCGCGCGGCGACCGAGTGACAGCGGTCGCCGATCTCATTGATCACGAGCTCACGGACGCGACGCGCGCCGACCTCGTCAGTGACGTGCTCGCGGGGATGGGCAGCCGCGCCGACGCTATGGCACGCACGTTCCGGTTCGCTCGCCTCGTCCGCACCGCGTCTCTGCTCGCGCGATCGGGTGCGCTCCTTCCCGCGCGCACAGCGCAGGCGACTTCCCAGACTCGGGCCGCGACGCTCGCCGCCCGCCTGGACGCCGCTGAGCGAATCGCCGGGTCTGACTTGCCGAAGAGCATCGCCCCCATCAGCGGGGACGCAAGCGCCGTGGCCCCCGCGATCCTCGGCGACCTGGTGTCGCAGCGCCACGCACGGATCGTGCCGGGGACAAGACTCGCGCCCGAGCACCTCGGCGACACCGGTCTGATCGTCATCACCGCCGAGAACCTGGGTAGCGAGCGCCCCAATCGCGGGCGCATCGATCCATTGGTGTTCGCACAACAGCATCCCTCGGCGCAGCTCTCCCGCCCCGGGGACGTCATCTTTCGCACCGCGCCGACGGCGATGGCATGGGTCGATCACGAGGGCTCGCATGTCGTTGCCTACCCCGCGCGCACCCTCCGGATCACCGCCGCCGACCCCGGCGGGCTCGTCCCCGAACTGGTCGCCGCCGACATCGCCACCCAACCCTCCGGGCCTGGTGCTTGGAAGCGGTGGATGCTGCGCCGGGTCGCCCCCGCGGCCATCGCGCCGCTTCGCAGCGCCCTCGCGGACATCACAGCCGCTCGCTCCGAACTCGAGAGCCGCGTCGCGAACCTGGACCACTACATCGATACGCTGACAGCGGCCGTGGCTGCCGGCGCCGTGACATTGACCGACCGGGATGCCGCGCCCGCGGCATCCGACATGCAGTAAGGAAGCACATGCCCCGCACACCGAAAGCCGCACCGCAGGCGCCGTCGACGATGAAAGAGCTGAAGGACACGCTCTGGAAGGCTGCCGACAAGCTGCGCGGCTCGATGGATGCATCGCAGTACAAGGACGTCATCCTCGGGCTCGTGTTCTTGAAGTATGTGTCGGATGCCTTCGACGAGCGCCGCGCGGCTATTCGCGCCGAGCTTGCCGCCGATGGCTATGACGATGAGCAGATCGCCGAGCTGATCGACGACACCGACGAGTACACCGGGCGCGGCGTGTTCTGGGTGCCCGCGAACGCGCGATGGGGGTTCCTCGCCGAGAACGCGAAGGGGTTCGGTCCGTCGATGGATGGTCCGGAGAAGTCCATCGGCGCGCTGATTGATGAGGCGATGGATGCCGTCATGCACGCCAATCCGTCGCTCGCGGGGACCCTTCCCCGCATCTTCAATCGCGACAGTGTCGATCAGCGCCGACTCGGTGAGCTGCTCGACCTGCTGAATTCGGCGCGCTTCTCGGGCCAGGGCCAGTCGGGCGAGAGTGGAAAGCGCGCCCGCGATCTGCTGGGCGAGGTGTACGAATACTTTCTCGAGAAGTTCGCCGCTGCCGAAGGCAAGCGGGGCGGTGAGTTCTACACGCCTGCCGGTGTGGTTCGCGTGCTCGTCGAGTTGCTGCAGCCGACCCATGGACGTGTCTATGACCCGGCGTGCGGGTCGGGCGGTATGTTCGTGCAGGCCGAGAAGTTCATCGATGCCCACCACGGTGAGGGCTCTGACATCTCGGTGTACGGGCAGGAGCTCAACGAGCGCACGTGGCGCATGGCGAAGATGAACCTCGCGATCCATGGCCTGTCGGGCAACCTTGGGCCGCGATGGGGCGACACCTTCGCCCGCGACCTGCACCCCGACCTGCAGGCAGACTTCGTGATGGCGAACCCGCCGTTCAACATCAAGGACTGGGCGCGCAACGAAGAAGACCCGCGCTGGCGCTTCGGTGTGCCGCCAGCCGGCAACGCGAACTATGCGTGGATCCAGCACATCCTCTCGAAGCTTGCCCCGGGTGGGCAGGCCGGTGTCGTCATGGCCAACGGCTCGATGTCGTCGAACTCGGGCGGGGAGGGCAAGATCCGCGCCGAGATCGTCGAGGCCGACCTCGTGTCGTGCATGGTTGCGCTGCCGACCCAGCTGTTCCGGTCGACCGGCATTCCGGTGTGCGTCTGGTTCTTCGCGAAGGACAAGGGTGCGCGAGCAGGCGAGGTGCTGTTCATTGACGCCCGCAACCTCGGCCACATGGTCGACCGCGCCGAGCGTGCCCTGTCCGACGAGGACATCGCTCGGATCGCGGGGACGTTCCACGCATGGCGAGGAGTCGATTCGGATGCCGCGCCCGAAGAATACGCGGACGTGCCGGGCTTCTGCTATTCGGCGTCACTCGCCGAGATCAAGGCCGCCGATTACGCACTGACGCCGGGTCGCTACGTCGGCGCAGCAGAGGCGGAGGACGACGGCGAGCCGATCGAAGAGAAGCTCGCGCGCCTGCGGGCCGAGCTCGAGGCGCACTTCGTCGAGTCGGCGCGGCTGGCTGAGGTCGTGCGTGAACAACTCGCGAGGGTTTCATGAACGCGCTTCCTGATGGATGGACCCGCCGACGCGTGGAGGAGTTGGTGCGGGTAACTCGAGGAGCTTCCCCGCGACCCATCAACGATTGGATCGCGCACGAAGGTACTCCGTGGGTCAAGATCTCCGATGCCACCGCCTCACGCGCGCGCGTGATCAGCGCAACTCGAGAGTTTATTCGAAACGAGGGACGGGCCCGGAGCGTAGTCGTGCATCCAGGCGATCTGATCGTCTCGAACAGCGCTACACCCGGGATTCCTCGATTTATGGGGATCGAGGCATGCATTCACGACGGTTGGCTCTTGCTCCGCGACCTTCGCGGGCTCGATCCGTCTTTTATGTACTACACGATCGAGAACGATCGATCATTGCTCTTGGAGCAGGGCAACGGGTCCATCTTCACGAATCTCAAGACGGAGATCCTGAAGCGGCATCAAATCGCGGTCCCCCCATTGGCTGAGCAGCAGGCGATCGCCGAGGTGCTGAGCGCCCTCGACGACAAGATCGCCGCCAACACGGCCCTCGCCGAGCGAGCCGATGAACTCATGCACCGCACCTTCAGGAGCATGACCGCGGCCAGCGAGGTTCCGCTCTCGGGCACTGCGGATTTCGTCAACGGAAAGGCTTTCACGAAAGGCGCGAGCGGAACCGGTCGCGTGGTGGTGAGGATCGCGGAGCTCAACGGGGGTATAAGCGGGTCGACGGTGTTCTCCGATGCGATTGTCGACGACAAGCACGTGGCACGGCCTGGAGACATTCTGTTTGCCTGGTCTGGTTCACTGACTCTTCACCGTTGGTTCCGTGACGAGGCAATCGTTAACCAGCACATCTTCAAGGTGATCCCGCGAGATAGATATCCCGCATGGCTCGTGTACGAGCTGGTGAGGCAGAAGCTCGTCGACTTCAAGGCGATCGCCGCTGACAAAGCCACCACCATGGGTCACATTCAGCGACACCACCTCGACGAGGTCGTGGGGATTCCCTTCTCGAGCGAGGTCGACCGTCTGAACCCGCTGATGTCCGCGCTCTGGGGTGCGGCGCTGAACGCCGAGCAAGAGTCGCGCACGCTCGCGGCAACCCGCGATGCGCTGCTTCCGCAGCTCATGTCGGGGAAGCTGCGCGTGCGCGATGCTGAGGAAGCGGCATCCGCCGCTGGGGTCTGATCCACACTTTCAACACAACTGTTCGTCTGGGGAAAGGGAAAGCATGGGGGTTCTGCTTGAGGTCGCTGTCGAATACGACAAAGACTGGACGGTCTGGTGGTGGGTCGGCGCGGCCGTGATCGGCGCGTTGGCGGTGGCGCTCGCTGCGACCGCCCCGACGCTGTGGGGCGTCATCGATGATCACGAGAATGAGGGCGGTCGCGGCGCGCTGCTGATGCGAATCCTTCTGAGCATTGCGGGGATCGCCGCTCTTGTCGTGCTTGTCGTTCTCCCCGGAACGATGATGAGGCACATCGAGATCCACTCGCACGTATGGTGGGTCGTCTTCGGCTGGGGACTCGCTGCGGTGTTCCTCTGGTGGGCGGGGTCAGCCTGGTACACCCGCTGGCTGGCGTGGGTACCCGCGATCGCGATCGGCGCCGGAGTGATCGTCGGCGCCGGCAACGACGCGTTGCATCGCCTGGCCTCGTGGATTCCGATGGCCGCGGGCACCTTGCTCACGCTCATCGTTGTGGGCGTGGTGGCATTGGTCCTCTACAACAAGGCGCAGGACTGAACCGTGGGTTTCGCAGTAGTCGACTTTGAGACCACCGGCATCCTGCCGTCTTACCATCACCGCGTCGTCGAGATCGGCGTGACGCACGTCGAAGACGATGGCACGGTTACCGCGCGGTGGGAAACGCTGATCAACCCGGAACGCGACCTCGGACCGCAGCACATCCACGGCATCCGCGCTGCGGACATTCTTGATGCGCCCGTCTTCAGTGACATCGCGGCTGAGTTCGCCGACCTCTTGCGCGGCCGCGTGTTCGCCGCCCACAACGCGGCATTCGACCTGCGATTCCTGCGGGCTGAGTTCGAACGCGCGGGGTATCGACTTGAAGGCGACGCGCCGAGCATGTGCACAATGAGGCTCGGCGAGAACTTCGGCCTCGGTGCCTCCGGGTCTCTCGCGCACGCATGCGCGACACATTCCATCGAGCTCGCCCACGCGCACAGCGCTGGGTCGGATTCGTTCGCTGCGGCGCAGCTTCTCTCGCACTACCAGCGCTCGAGCGCCACCTGGCCGGGTTGGGGTGACTACTGGGCCAGTGCCGCCGCCGCGGGTCGTGCCTACCGGTACCCGGTGGGCACGCCGACCGGCGTGCTCGGCAAGCCGCGCTCTGAAGCATCCGCTGCTCCGGCAAGCTTTCTCGAACGCATCTCAACCGATGCTGTGCGCGAGACGGTCGATGGGGCCGCGGCCGAGTACTTGGCGCTCCTTGACCGATGCCTGCTCGACGGGTTCATCTCGACGTCAGAAGGCGCGCAACTGGCCGAGGTTGCTGGAGAGCTCGGACTTGCCCGCGCCGCGATCGACGGCATTCACCGCGACTACTTTGTTGACCTGGAGCGTCGAGCGTGGGCGGATGGCGTCCTCACCGACGACGAGCGCGCAGACCTGCGAGCAGTGGGCGCATTACTCCAGCTCGATGAAGCGTCGATCGCTGCTGCCATCGACGATGAGCCGCCCGCGGCGGCCGCCGACTTGGAGAGAGCCGGACACTTCGAGGTGCCCGACGGTGCCGTCATCGTTCTCACCGGAGACATGGCGCGGGAGCGGTCGTACTGGGAAGCCGCTCTGCGCTCCCGTGGGTATGTGCCGCATCCGACGGTCACGAAGAAGGTCGCGCTCGTTGTCGCCGCCGACCCCGACTCTCTGTCTGGCAAGGCGAAGAAGGCGCGTGAGTACGGAATCCCGATCGTCGGCGAGAGCTGGCTTGAGGGCTTCCTCGCCTGACGGGCGACGACCGACTGTCCGACACCGGGTAGATTCACAGGACTGGAAAGTCGCATGCATCTGGGGAGATACAACGCATGACAACCACGGCCACGCCGCCAGCCTCGACCGCACGACCGCAGAAGCCGGCCAAGAAGACGCCGCTGTGGGCGAAGATCATGCTCGTCCTGGTGATCCTGGCGGCAATCGCCGGCGCCGCCCTGGTGGCCTTCAACGTCGGCAAGATCTTTGGGGCAACCGAGTCTCGCGACACGCAGGTGATCCGCTCGATCACCGGCGAGGAACAGGTGATTCTTGTCACGGCTGGCATGACCGACGTGCAGGAGGAGCGTGAAGACGGCCTGGAATTTGCGATCGGCGACTGGAGCCTGTTCACATTGCCCGGTAGCGACCGTTCTGTGTTGGTGCGATACGAGTACGACGCGAAGTTCGGCATCGAGGGCAAGGATGTGGAAATCGTCCAGACGGGCGACGACTCGTACCTCATCACGATCCCGGAATTCATCTACCTCGGCTACGCGAACCCCGATCTGAGTGTCGCCAACGAAGAAAACGGCCTTCTGAGCTGGACCACCCCCGAGATCGATACGACGACGGTGTTTGAAGATTTGCTTTCGCAGCAGGCCGTCGAGCAGCACATCGACGGATTCCGTCCGGTGCTCGAGGAGCAGGCCGAAACCTTCTACACCCGGATCGTTGAAGCCATCGATCCGGCGATCACACTCGAGTTCGAGTTCACAGACTGACTCCGCCAGCATCCGAAGAGAGACGACGACATGACCGATGAGACCGAAGCCCTCGCGGCCGCGGATGACGAGCTTCAGCTGATCAGTGACGGCGACGGGATCGTCGTGTTTGGCGATCCGAGCGCGGTCGACCGATTCGTCGCGTCGACAGGTGCGCCGTCGCGCGAACTGGATCTGCGGCCGCTCAACACCGTGCTGGCGAAGGGCGGGTCAGCGCTTCAGGCGACGTCCGAAATTTCGGCGAACGCGGGCCGCTGGATGAAGCTTACAGAAGAATCAGCGCGCGCTGCGCAGGTCGCCTCGCTGGGCTCGAAGAGTTCGAGGTTCGTGAAGCGCAGCGAAGGTGTCGTGCAAGCGACGACCCGCGGCGCCAACGGGCAGTTCACCAAGAACCTGCAGTTCATCAAGCCCGGGAAGGTCGGCGCGACGTTGACTAATCCGGCGCTCCTCACCGGCGTCGGTGGACTCATGGCGCAGTACGCCATGGAGCAGCAGATGGCGGAGATCACGGAGTACCTCGCGAAGATCGACGCGAAGGTTGACGACATTCTGCGTGCGCAGAAGGACGCAGTGCTCGCCGACATGATCGGCGTCGAGCTGATGCTTGACGAGGCGATGGTCGTTCGGGCAGAGGTCGGCCGCGTCTCCGAGGTGACGTGGTCGAAGATTCAGGGATCGGCATCCACGATCGCGCGAACCCAGGCGTACTCGCTCCGGCAGCTCGACGCGCTCGCCGAGAAGCTGGAGAAGGAAACGAAGATCGGCGACCTCGCTGAACTCTCCAAGGAGGCACAGGACACCGTCGTGGAGTGGCTCGCCGTTCTCGCGCGATGCTTCCAGTTGCAGGACGCCATGGCGGTGTTGGAGATCGACCGGGTGCTCGATGCATCACCCGAAGAGCTCGACCGTCATCGCCTTGCGCTGCACACAGCGCGCCAGCGGCGCACGGATGCGATCGCGAAGGCGACGACGCAACTCGTCGGCAGGATGGATCAGGCCGCAAGTCGCGCGAACGCGAAAGTCTTGCTCAATCCCATTTCAGCCAAGACCGTCGTCAACGCGAGCAACGACGTTGCTGCAGGTGTCAAAGACTTGCACCTCACGCTCGGTCTTGCCGATGAACGCGAGTTTCTCGAAGCTCGCCGGTGGTCCGCTGCCGCGGCCGATGTTCGCGACGGGGTCGTCGGCGCGGGCAAGGACGGGCTGCAGACGGCGGGTCGATTCGGGACAGAGACGCTGGAGAGCGCACGCATGTCGACGGGCCGCCTCGCGGAGAAGCTCGCGAACCGACTTCAGCGCACGGGGCAGGCCGACGATTCAGCCCAGGAAGACTGACGAAACGTGGGTCGCCTTGCAAGCTGCCGTCACGCTTTCGTGGGCGCCCGCACACTTCCGTTTGCGCTTGCATACATTCGTGCGAGCGGTGGCATCGGAGAAAGGGCCTCACTATGACAACCGCGCTCCCCGAGTCAGCATGGGAGAACGACGCTCTCGAGACGCTCTCCGAGCCACTCGGGTGGCGTCCGTCGAGAGGTGAGGCGATCGCTCCCGGCAGTGGGGAGCGCGAGTCGTGGGACGATCTGCTCATCCGGCCCCGACTGCTCGACGCCCTTCGCCGACTCAACCCCGGCGTGCCGGGCGAGTATCTGCAACAGGCCGTCGCTGAGATCGCAGCACCCAAATCGCAGGACGCGATCACCGAGAACCACCGGATCCACCAGTACCTCGTTAGCGGGTACCCGCTGAGCTATCTCGACTCGGACGGCGTCGAGCAAAACCCGCGACTTCGCCTGCTCGGCACGCAGCCACATGAGAACGACTGGCTCGCCGTCAATCAGCTGACGCTTCGCCAAGGCGACCTGCACCGCCGCTTCGACATCGTGCTCTTCGTCAACGGCATGCCCCTGTCCATCATCGAACTGAAACGCGCTGGCTCAGCGTCCACGGGTGTTGCTCCCGCGCACGCTCAGCTGCAGACCTATCTGCGCGAGTTCCCGATGGCATTCCGATTCTGCGTCCTCACGCTCGCCACTGACGGGCTCGAGGCGAAGTACGGGACGCCTTTCACACCGCTCAACCACTTCGCTCCCTGGAACGTCGACGACGATGGTGCCCCGCTCACGCAACCGCGCATCGAGCACGGGACGTCGGTGGAGCCCATCGACGACGCGCTCAACGGTCTGTACAACCAAGAGCGCTTCCTGCAACTCGTTCGCAGTTTCACCGCGTTCGACGAGAATGCGGACGGTCTCACCAAGCGGCTGGCGAAACCGCACCAGTACTTCGCCGTGACGAAAGCCGTCGGCAGCACCGTGCAAGCCGTCGAGACGAACGGTAAAGCAGGCGTGGTGTGGCACACGCAGGGGTCCGGCAAATCCATGGAGATGGAACTGTACGCGAATCTTGTGTCGCGGCATCCGAAACTCAAGAACCCCACCGTCGTCGTCGTCACCGATCGCACAGAGCTGGACGGACAGCTCTTCCAGACATTCGATCAGAGCCTGCTGCTCGCGGAGAAGCCCGTGCAGGTGCGAGAGCGTGCTCAACTGCGCGATGAGCTCGGCAACCGTGTGACGGGAGGCATCTACTTCACGACGCTGCAGAAGTTCGGGCTTACCGAGGCTGAGAAGCAGGCGGGCACACAGCATCCGCTCCTCACTGATCGACGGAACGTGATCGTCGTCGTCGACGAAGCCCACCGCAGCCACTACGACGACCTCGACGGATACGCCCGCCATCTGCGCGATGCGTTGCCGAACGCCACACTCATCGCCTTCACGGGAACACCGATTTCGTTCGCGGAGCGCGACACCCGCGCGGTGTTCGGCGACTACATCGACATCTACGACCTCACGCGCGCCGTCGACGACGGGGCCACCGTCCCGGTGTACTTCGAGCCCCGGCTGATCAAAGTCTCGTTCTCCGACGGCGCGAGTGAGGAAGACATCGATCGCGCGGCAGACGAGTACACGCGCGGCCTCGACGACACTGAGCGCGCCCGGCTTGAAGCATCCGTCGCTGTCGTCAACGCGGTCTACGGTGCACCGGAGCGCATCGACACGCTCGCTCAGGACCTCGTGAAGCACTGGGACGAGCGACGGGAGCGCATGAAGCCGTTCCTCGACTCGCCGGGGAAGGCGCTCATCGTGGGAGGCACGCGCGAGATCTGCGCACGTCTCTATTCTGCGATCGTCGCCCTCAAGCCGGACTGGCACTCGGACGCACTCGACAAGGGCCGCATCAAGGTCGTGTACTCGGGTTCGGCATCGGACCAGCCGCCAGTAAGCGATCACGTACGGCGCGACTCTGAGAACAAGGCGATCAAGGCGCGGTTGAAGGATGCCTCGGACGAACTCGAACTCGTGATCGTCAAGGACATGATGCTCACGGGTTTCGACGCGCCGCCGCTGCACACGCTGTATCTGGACCGACCTCTCAAGGGCGCGCTGCTGATGCAGACGCTTGCTCGGGTGAATCGCACGTTCCGCGGAAAGAAGGATGGACTGCTGGTGGCGTACGCGCCGCTCGCCGACAACCTGGCCAAGGCACTGTCGGAGTACACCGTCTCAGACCAGGAGAACAAGCCGATCGGCCGCGACATCGACGAAGCGGTGTCGATCGCCACTGAGCTGGTCGCACAGATTCGCGACATGCTCGCTGACTGCGATTGGCGCGCGTTGGTGCGCCAAGGCGGTTCGCGTGCATGGCGCACGGCCGCGACCATGGCGACGAACTACCTACGCGACGTCACCAACCCTCTGAACGCAGAGGAGCTTGGCACGGAGCGGTTGTCGTCGCGATATCGCACAGCGACGGGACAGCTTGCGCGGGCATGGGCACTTGCCTCAGGGCGGGATGCGCTCGCCGAACTGCATGACGAGATCGCTTTCTACGAAGAGGTGCGCGTGTGGATGGCGAAGTTCGACGCCGCCGAGCGCCAGTCGCGCGATGAGCCGATCCCCGAGGAGATCTCCCGCCTGCTCGGCACGCTGGTGGCTGACTCGATCGCACCCGGCGAGGTCGTCGACATCTATGATGCGGCCGGGTTACCGCGCCTGACTCTCGACAATCTGGGACCGGAGTTCCTCGCCAAAGCGCAGGCGGCGCCGAATGCCCACCTAGCGATCGAAGCACTGCGAAAGTCACTGACGGATGCCGGCTCGGCGGCGACACGGGGTAACCTCGTGCGGCAGCGTGCATTCTCAGAGCGGATCTCAGAGATCATGGCCCGGTACACGAATCAGCAACTGACCTCCGCAGAGGTCATTGCCGAGCTGGTTGAGCTTGCGAAGGACGTCGCGGCGGAAGCATCCAGAGGCTCAAACTTTACGCCCGCGCTGTCGAACGACGAGCTCGCGTTCTACGACGCGGTCGCCGCGAACGAGTCGGCGGTCACCGTCCAGGGCGAGGACGTGCTTGCGCAGATCGCGCGGGAATTGGTCGCCGTGATGCGGCGGGACGTTCGCACCGACTGGACGGTGCGCGACGACGTGCGAGCGAAGCTGCGCTCGTCCATCAAGCGACTGCTGGTGAAGTACAAATACCCGCCCGACAAGCAGCCCGAGGCGATCAAGCTCGTTATGGATCAAATGGAGGGCATGGCGCCGCGGTACGCGGAGGAGCGGCATGGGTAGCGTGATGGTCGAAATGGAGGGAACGAAGATGGTCCTAGCTGTTAGCGACGACGGGATGGTTGTGGAGCTCCGGAGCGATGGAACTTGGGCGGTTGCCTCAACGGTGAGCACCGCGTCGGGTGACTTCCGGGGGCTCTCTTGGGGCTCGTCGGTCGCAGATGTCCGGGCGCGAGAGCGCCGCGACGCCAAACTTGAAGGTCAGGACGTATTGGTGTTCCCGGAGCGGGTCTCCGACATGGAGGCGGACGCCGCATACATTTTCGTGGCAGGTCGCTTGACTCGTGCGAAGTACATATTCACCGAGAAGTTCACCAGCCCGAATCGCTATCTCGTTGCCTATCAGCAGGTGAAGACGCTGTTCTCAGGAAAATACGGAGAACCAGATGAAGACCTACCTGTATGGCACGACAACCATTACCGCGATGATCCTGATGGCTGGGGCTTGGCAGTCGAGCGCGGCGATCTGACGTTCTTCACTTCGTGGACGACAACGCGAACTGAGATTTCCCTGATCCTGCACGGGAACGACTACGAATCGCAACTCAGCGTGGAGTACACGTCCTCTGCGCTCAAAGCGTGGGCTGAATCCGTGCAGCTCGAAGCCGAACATGATTTGATCTGATGTTCAGCGCGGACCTGGCGCGAGGAGTGTGATGAACGAGCTCGATACACGAGACCATATCGAGGAGGCGTTGGCTGCCCTCGGTGAAGGGCTTGCGCCACTGGTCGCCGCTCGTTTTCACGAACTTGCGCCCTCCGTTTCGGAGTGGACAGACATCCTGGAGCGCAAGGACAGGCAGGCAGGACGCAGCTTTTCGCGATACAACCCACGCGACCTGTCGCTGATCCTGCGAGCGTTCACCGAATCGTTCGGGACGATCGGGTACCCGTTCGCTGGACTCCTCGGTAGGCAGGCGCAGAACTGGGCGAGCGAGCTACGCGACGTACGCAACAAGTGGGCCCACAACGAAGAGTTCTCAACAGCCGAGACCTATCGAGCGCTCGATTCTGCCGAGATGCTGCTACGCGGCTTACGCGTTGAACCGGAAGCGATCCGGGTCCACGAACTCAAGACTGCGGTCCTCGCAGCGATGGCCGCGGAGTCGGGCACGGTTGATGCGCCACCCGGACCGTCTATGAGCCCAGCCCCTATGACGGAAGCATCGCCCGCTGGCTCCCCGTCAGAAGACCCAGTGGTCGCTGCACCCGTCTTCGCGCCACCCGCTGCCTCTGGCGCGAGCGGCAGAGCTGTGATTTCGGTCAGCGCGCTGCCGGATCTGAGCTACGCACACGCCCGCAACGCCATCGCTGTGGTCGACGAGGTCCGCATTGACTACCAGGGTGATGAGATGCGTGGAGCGTCCGTAGAGATCGAGGCGATCTGTACCCTCGGATCTCTTGGCGACCCGAAGGTCGTGATCGCAGACCTCGACGGCACCACCCCGACGACCCTGCGAAACGCTGACCTGGTGCTCGATCCTGCGCGTATGCTCGCCGTCGAACATCCGACATCGGGTGTCGTCCGCGTCACTCTGCGCGACGCTCGTGGCTCTGTCGTCGCCCACCACGACACCGCAGTCACCGTTCTCGCCGCCAATCAATGGCGCGCGAACCCGCCACAACTGAGTCTCGAACTGCTCGCCTCGTTCGTTCAGCCCAATTCTCCGGCGATCGCACCTCTGCTGGTTGAGGCATCCGACCGCCTCCAAAGAGCAACCGGGAACGCAGCCCTCGACGGGTACCAGCAGGGCTCACCCGAGCGCGTGGATGCGATTGTCGAGGCGATCTACGAGAGCATGCGCGCACGCGACATCCGGTACGCGGAGCCTCCCGCAAGCTGGGGGCTGGAGGGACAGAAGGTTCGCACGCCGTCTGAAGTATTGGAGGGCAGGCTCGGCACATGTCTCGACACGACGGTGACGCTCGCTGCCGCGCTCGAGGAAGCGGGAATCAACTCCACCCTCTGGTTGCTCAGCGGACACATCTTCCTCGGGTACTGGCGTGACGACGCAAGCCTCGACGGGCCAGCGCAGATGGACGCGGCAGAGGTGGCGAACTACGTCGGTATCGGTCAGATCGAAGTCCTTGAGACCACGTTCCTCACCGGCGGCCAGGCTTCGAAGCCGTTTGCTGCCGCCCGCCGACAGCATCACCTCACGACCCTCGCCGGCGATGTTTCAGCGGTACAAGGGATCACCGACGTGATGCAGGCGCGCCTCGCACGCATCTACCCGTTGCCAAGCCGCGCCATCGACGCGTCGGGTGAGGTGAAAATCCTCGAGTACACGAGCGCGCAGACCCCGGAGGCATTGCACTATGTGCCGACCGATGCTGCGGTAGCGGGCGGGACGGCCAGTGATGTGCCGCCGCGTGTCTCGCTGTGGAAGAACGCGCTTCTTGACCTCAGTTTGCGAAACCGACTCATCAACTACGGCGACAAGTCCGGGTACCCGATCGCGATTCCGCAACCGTCGCTCGCCGAATTCGAAGACATGATCAACAAGGGCACGACGGTCACGTTGCTGCCCAGCGACCGTATCTCGACGATCGACGAGCATCGGGGTATCCGATTCGCGCAGGACCTGCCCGAGGCTACTCGGGCGGCGATTCTGACCGAGCGGAAACAGGCCTTTGTCGGTGTCACGGAGGCGACATACACAACCCGGTTGCGGGCTCTTGCATATAAAGCTCGCACCATCTTGGAGGAAACCGGAGCAAACAACCTCTATCTGGCGTTCGGGATGCTGCGATGGACCTTCAACGACCGTGAGCTACGCTCCCCGCTCGTGCTCGTTCCGGTGTCGCTTGAGGCCATCGGTGGGGGCAACGCCTTCCGCCTGAGCATCGACGAGGCTGGCGAGTCGACACCGAACTTCTGCCTCCTGGAGAAGCTTCGCCTGAGCTTCGGGCTCGACATTCCCGGCCTCGCCAACCCCTCCAAGGACGAGTCTGGCATCGATTTGTCTGCGGCACTTACGGCGACGCGTCGAGCCCTCACGGCGGCTCGGCTGCCGTTCACCGTGGAAGACACCGTTGACCTGTCGATCCTGCAGTTCGCAAAGTACCGGCTGTGGAAGGACCTCGATGAGAACTGGAAGGAACTTGCGCAGAACTCACTCGTTAAGCATCTGATCCGGACGCCGACCGCGGAGTACAGCGATCCTTACTCGGAGCCCACAGACGTCGACCTCGACGCTCTGAACAATGCCGTGCCGGTACCTGCTGACTCGTCTCAACTCGACGCTGTCGCGGAGGCGGAGGCCAGCCGCACGTTCGTGCTCGAGGGCCCGCCCGGGACAGGCAAATCGCAGACCATCACCAACCTCCTCGCGCATTCTCTCGCCAACGGCAAACGTGTTCTGTTCGTCGCCGAAAAGCGCGCAGCGCTCGACGTTGTTAAGGACCGACTCGACGCAGTCGGCTTGGGGCCATTCTCGCTAGACCTGCATGACAAGGGTGCGCGCCCGAACGCGGTACGTGCACAGATCCGGGCCGCGATCGACGCGATCGCACGGCCCGATGCAGCGGCACTCAAGGCAGACACTGAAACGGCGGCGACGAGCCGTGGGTCGCTGAAGCGATACGCGCAGCGCCTGCACGAGCCAAACTCTGCCGGGCTCTCGATCTACTCTGCACGCCAGCAGTTGTTGGCCTCGGCGGACGACATCGAACCACTCGAACTCCCCGCAACCCTGGTTGCGACCGGTACGGAAGAGCAGTTCGCCTACCTTCGTGACCTGCTCCGCACACTCCCCGAGACGGCCGACCTCGCCCATCCGTCACCGTCCCATCCCTGGGGTTTCGTGCCCGTATCAGAAGGCAACGCGCTGGACACCTCCGCTGTCCATGCCGCAGCGCAAGAGTTCGACGCGGCACTCCGTGACCTCCTTGCCCGCCAGGCCGATCCCGAGCTGCTCGCGCTGACGTCGGGGCCGGCGCACCTCGACTGCTGGGCTTCGCTCGCCAACGCCCCCCGTCACTCGCTCGACGTTGTCGACGCCTTGTACGCGCGCACCCTTTCGGGCGAGGTGTCGCGGATTCAGGAGCAATTGAGCTCCGCCACCAGCGACCGTCCGTGGTTCGCCACCGTCGGGCCCGAGGCACTTGATGGTGACCTTCAGAGCCTGCACCGCGCGGCGACCGAAGCTGACGGCTCAGGCTTCTTCGGCAGGCGAAAGAGGCAACGCGCCGTGCTTTCCGGCTTCGGTACCGCGCTGCGAGTCGAGGCACGTGCTTTCCCGGCCCGCGACGTCACCCCGCTTGTTATGGAGGTGGCTCGTGCCGCTGACGAAGTCGCAGCGTTACGAGCAACGCTCGCGGCACTGCCACTACCGCTCGTGTCGTCCGACTGGAACCCATACGTTCGCGAGGGCATTGAACCCGCCCAGTCCGCTCTTGCGTGGGGAGTCTGGCTGGGTGCAGCTCTGTCATCGAGCGACGGCCAACCGGATCTCCGTTCAGCGCTTCGCAGGTACTACGCCGCGAGCACGCCCGACCCAGACTTGTCGGGCGCCATTGCGCGCCTCGCGGCGGCCTGGCGCACCCTCGCAACTTCGAGCGGTCTGAGCGAACCACCGGGGGACGGCACTGACGCCTTCTCCGCGTGGGCTGGCGACTACGGGACATTCCAGATGTGGATGGCGACAGCGCGCGCCCGAAACCTCGCAACAGGTGGACCCGTCACACTTGATCGGTGGGTTGCGTTCCGGCGTCACATTGAGCCGCTCACTCGCTACGGAATGACCGCAGCCCACGCCGCGCTCCTGACAGGCGCTATGCCGGCGGATCTGGCTTCGCTCGCCCTCGACAAGGGCATCGCGCACGCTTCCGTTCTCGAACGCGCGGAGTCCCAAGCGATGACGGCCTTTGATGTCCCCGCACACAACCGCACGATTGATCGGTTCACCTCGAGCGCGACGGCCATTCGGAACGCATTGCCCCGTTGGATACCAGCCGAAATCATCGCAAAGCGTCGCATCGATCCGGCCTACGAAGGCGGAATGATGGGCGAGCTGAAACGTCAACTTGCTCGCCAACGGGGCGGGATGACAGTGAGGGCTCTCTTCGAGAATTATGGTGATCTGATCACACAGATCGCACCCTGCGTGCTGATGAGCCCAGAGTCCGTCGCTCGCTTCTTCCCCGCCAAGGCGAAGATGTTTGACATCGTCGTCTTCGATGAGGCGTCCCAGATCCGCGTCGCAGACGCGGTCGGCGCGATGGGACGAGGTACATCCGTGGTTGTCGTCGGCGATAGTAAGCAGATGCCACCATCGAGCTTCGCCGATGTTGGCGGCGACATCGAGTCGGATGCTTCGGCCGTCGCGGACGTCGTCGCTGACGAAGAGTCAATTCTCACCGAGTGCGTGCAAGCGCGCGTTCCGCGCAAATGGTTGTCCTGGCACTACCGCAGCCAGGATGAAGCCCTGATCTCGTTCAGCAACCACGCATACTACGACAGCCGATTGTCGTCATTCCCCGCACCGTGGCCTGCCGCCGATGCAAGGGACGACTTGGATCACGGAATCTCCATCGTGCGAGTCGCGGGAACCTTCAACCGCTCCGGACGCGGTCGTGACCTTCGAACGAACATCGTCGAAGCGCGTGCCATCGTGCGCGAGGTAGAGCAACGCTTTGCCTCATCCCTGCACGAGACTCCGTCGCTCGGCATCATCACGTTCAACGCCCAGCAACGCACTCTCATTGAGACGCTGTTGCGCGAGTCGCCCGACGCGCGCCTCGCCCAGGCGTTGGACGAACGAGACGGACTCTTCGTCAAGAACCTCGAAAACGTGCAGGGAGACGAACGAGACACCATCCTGTTCTCCGTCGCTTTCAGCGCGAACGATCGCGGCGTGATCCCGCTTAACTTCGGCCCCCTCTCGCGCGCTGGAGGCGAACGCCGACTTAACGTCGCGATTACCCGCGCCCGCCGACAGGTGATTCTGTTCGCGAGCTTCGACCCATCCGAACTACGAGCCGAGGAAACCGCGTCGATCGGCATCAAGCATCTGAAGGGATACCTGGAGCTTGCGGCGTCCGGAGTGGAATCCACCACCGACAGCGCCCATCGTGAACAGTTCATCGACCGCCACCGCGACGAGATCGCCGACGAGCTCCGGCATCGCGGGTTCGTGGTGCAGACGGATATCGGTCTCTCCGACTTTCGGGTCGATCTTTCCATTGCGGAGGCATCTAACCCGTCACAGCCACTCGTTGCGGTCCTCCTCGACGGAGAGAGCTGGCGATCGCGCCGCACGGTCGCAGACCGCGACGGGCTCCCCGTCGATGTACTGAAGGGCCTCATGAAGTGGCCGAGCGTTGAGCGAGTCTGGATGCCGGAGTGGCTGCAGCAGCGCGAGACAACCCTCGCGCGCCTCTCGGCTGCGGTGACAGCCGCCAGCGCGGTCCAGATGCAGTCTAGGAAGGAAGCTGAGGAGAACGCTGCCCGCGCGCCCGAGCCGGCACCCACGCTTACGCGCGCAGCGCACGCTCAACCCAACACGGACGAACCGGTCTCGCCGGTCCGTGCGGCGCCAGCACCCGTGGGAGCATCTCGCGAAACCGAGCTGCGCCACCAAGACTTGCGTCAGTACGTCGAGTGGGCGCCCAAGCGGTTTGGCTCCGTAGAGACACTCGACAGGCTTCCGCAGGGCGCCGCAGCAGAGAAGGTGCGGGCGGTACTGCGGGAGATCGTTCAGAAAGAAGGACCCATCCACAAGATGAGGCTCGCTCGCCTCGCCGCCGAAGCCTTCGGCCTCAACCGCGTGGCGGCCGCCCGGTCGGATGCGATCCTACGATGCCTTCCTCAGGAGAACCTGCGCGCGTCCGACAGGGCGTGCGCGTGGCCGACGGGGATCGACCCGCGCGACTGGCGAGAGGTTCGTCGCAGTCAACCTGGAGACGGTCGGAACCTCGACCATGTCCCGCTGGAGGAAGTCGCCAACGCGATGGCGGTCGTATCCGAGCTCGGAGGCGGAATGAACGAAGACGAGCTCAAACGGCAGGCGCTCGCGCTGTTCGGCGGGAAGCGAATGACTGAAGGCGTATCGTCACGCTTGGATGCCGGACTTCAGCGAGGCGTCGAGACCGGGAGGATCGAGCGGGACGATCGCGGACTCTTTCGGGCAGTAGCGCGAGACTGAACTAACCTCGCTTGGGGTTCCTGCGGACTCGTCCACTGTGAAGCTCGCTTTCGCGAGCAGGACAGTTCGTCTCGTCGCCGCGTTCACCTACCCGTGACAGGCTGGTGCAATGAGCACTGCTCTTGCGGTTGACGGTCTCGCGAATGCGCGAGACCTCGGCGGCATGCAGCGGGTTGACGGATCGCTGACTCCGGCGGCTGTATTCGTTCGCGCCGAGATGCTGGATCGCATGAGCGATTCTGGGTGGACCACGCTTCGCGACCTTGGCGTGCGCACAGTCATTGACTTGCGTCGACCGGACGAGGCCACCGGTGCCGCGCCTGAGGACATGACCCTGTTGCGTATCGACCTCGACGGCGATGAACGCGAGTTCTGGAAACCACTCGAGGCGGACGGGCGATGGGGCACCCCGCTCTACTACACCGCGCATCTGCATGAGCTGCCCCATCGGCTCGCACAGGTGATTCGGGCGATCGCGTCTGCACCGGACGGTGCGATCCTCTTTCATTGCGGAGCGGGGTGGGATCGAACAGGGCTGGTCGCCGCTGTCCTGCTCAAGGCGATAGGCGTCACTGAAGACGCGGCGGTCGCTGACTACCTCGCATCGTTCGCCAACGCCGACGCGATGACAGCGCTTCATCAGCGGTCGTTCGATGTCGACGAGCGCCACAGGGTGCTCGAAGCGTTCGGTCACACGCCGGACTCGGCGTTCCGTGAGATGTACCGACAGCTCGATGTCCACGAATGGTTCCGTCACGCCGGGATCGACGGAGACGACGCGCGCACGATCCTCACCTGGCGGGGGCACGTCACCGCGAGCGCTGATGCTGCCCGCTCGGATAAGTAGTGCTCTCGCGAGCACGCGTACCTAGAGGCAGGTAGCGTCGAAGCCGTGGAAAGCGAGTGGATTGCGAGAGGCGCGTTGCTGGTGACGATGGTCGGCGCGGGCGTCCTCCTGATCTGGATGGCCAACGCCGCGGCATCCGGGCGACTGAAGCGCAATCACCTCGCGGGCATCCGTGTTCCCAGCACGATGGCGAGTGAAGAGGCATGGCTCGCAGCACATGTTCGAGCTCGCACAGCAACGATCTACGCCGGCGTCATCAGCATCTTCGGTGGGGCAATCGCTCTCGTTCCCGTTCCGATGCCTGTCGTGACGATCGGGATCCTTGTTGCCGCGGTCATCACGCTCGGCTTCGTCCTCTACGGGGCGCGCGTCGGTAGCGCGGCGGCGAAAGCCACCTCCCAGTCCTGAATCACTCGATCGGTCTCACCGTGTTGCGCTTCGATGATCCCCTTCCGCTACGGCCCAGGCGGGTGCTGGTTGCGGGGGTATCCGGAGTAGGAAAGACAACCCTCGCGCGACGGATCGCGCAGGTCATCGATGCTCCTCACACCGAGATCGACGCGCTGTACCACGGGCCAGGCTGGGTTCCACGCGCCCAGTTCCTCGACGACGTTCGCACGTTCGTCGCGGCGGAGTCGTGGACAACCGAATGGCAGTACGCGTCCGCCCGACCGGTCCTCACGGAAGCTGCCGACCTGATGGTCTGGCTGGACCTTCCGTTCGCCACCGTGACCCTCCCTCGCGTCGTGCGCCGCACAGTACGCAGGCGGGTGAAGCGCGAGGTTCTCTGGAACGGCAACATCGAGCGCCCGTTTCGCACGATCTTCACCGACCGCGAGCACATCGTGCGGTGGGCCTTCGCCACGCGCAACAAGTATCGGGAGCGTATTCCCGCGCTCGAAGTGGATCAGCCGCAGCTGACGGTGGTCCGCCTTCAATCCCCCCGCGAAGTTGAGAGCTGGGTGACGGGACCCCTCGCAGACTCCACCCGCTAACCACCGACGACCGTCCGAAGTACGGTGTGAGGCATGCCCTTCGCCCACGCACTGACTGGGCCCACGGCTTCAACGGTCATGGCACGATGAGCGGGTGACCTTCAGCATCCGCTCTCCTGAACTGTCCGATGCCGCGGCCCTCGCCGAACTCCATGTCGCGACCTGGAAAGAGGCGTACACGCACCTCCTGCCCGCGGGCTACTTCTCGCAGGAGTACATCGACGGCCGCCACCGCATGTGGAATCGCGTCCTCAGCGACGCGCGCACCGACATGACCATCGCGGTGGCCGAGCTCGGCGGCCAGATCATCGGGTTCGCCTGGGCCGGGCCTGCGATGGGCATCGACCAGCAGGACCCGCCGCGCGACCGGCAGCTGTATGCGATCTACGTCTCGGCCGCGCACTACGGCACGGGCGCCGGGCAGGCGCTCCTCGATGAGGTCTTAGGTGAAGGCCCCGCGATGCTCTGGGTCGCGAAAGAGAATCCGCGAGCGACGGCGTTCTACCTGCGCAACGGCTTCCGCTTCGACGGGGTCGAGCAGATCGACCCGCACGCGCCGATGATTACGGATGCTCGGATGCTGCGCTGAGCACCACTTCGGGCTCGGCGACCGACGGCGCGGCGTGCGCGGCGTGCGCGGCCGGTGCGGTGCTCGCCGCCAAGTCGCGGAGCAGGGCCCGCAACTGCCGCGGGTCGCTACCGGGGTCTTCCGGATGCCACTGAACTCCCACGACCCACGGGGTTCCCGCGCGCTCGATCGCTTCGATGACCCCGTCAGACGAGGTCGCCGTCACGACCAGTCCTTCGCCGAGCTCGGCCACCGCTTGGTGGTGAGCCGACCGCACCGGGTGTTCGCCCGCGCCAAGTGCTGCGGCTACGCGCGTGCCGGGGAGTACCTCCACGGGGTGGGTGACCATGTCGACCTCGGGATTCGCATCGCGATGCATCCCGTCGCCCAGGTGCTGCACGAGGGTTCCGCCGAGCGTAACGTTCAGCAGTTGCATCCCTCGACAGATCGCGAGCACAGGCGTGCCGCGGTCGATGGCTTCGCGCATGAGTTCTGCTTCGAACGCGTCGGCGGAGGCATCGGCCGAATCCATCCACGCCCCGTCGGGCGCCTGCCCGTACAACGCCGGGTCGACGTCGGCCCCGCCAAGCACGATCACTCCCGTGGTGCCTGCGACGAGCGCCGCCGCCGAAGAATCTGGGTCGGCCGCGTTCACCCAGCGCACACCGAGCCCCGCCTCGCGAGCAACCTTCTCGGCCGCATCGGCCAGCATCCGCAATTCTCGGGCGAAGCCCGCGTCGTGGCGCGGTGTTGCGCTGGAGAAAGACATGACGACCGGGATCACGATCGCCATCCTAAGCGCGCGAAGGCGCTGCTACGCGCGAGTCATGGGGACGTGCGGGATCCCGTCCTCTTCGAACGGCGGACCGCTGATCTCGAACCCGTATCGGCCGTACCACGGCGCGAGGTGCGCTTGGGCGTCGAGGTGGATCGCCCGTTCGGGCCACTTCTCCACGGATCGCGCGACCGCTCGTTCCATGAGGTCACCCGCGAGCCCCGCGCCGCGCGCGGACTTCGTTGTCGCCACGCGCCCGATTCGAGCGGCATCCCCGTCGTCCAGCAGGCGCAGTGTCGCGAGCACGTTGCCCGAGTCGTCGGACACCCAGAAGTGTTCGGTCTCGGGCTCGAGGTCGCGCCCATCGAGTTCGGGGTAGGCGGCTGCTTGCTCGACCACGAACACGGCGACGCGAAGCCACATCATGCGGTACAGCGTCTCTGGGTCGATGTCGCGGAGCGCGGCGCGCTGGATTTCGGGCATCCGGCAACACTACCCAGCCGCAGCGGCGGAGACTCGCCGACGGGTGAGGGCCCAGGCGAGTCGGTCTAGCGCGACGACCGCGAGGGCGATCGCCGCAAGGATCAGGACGACGCGCCCCAGCGCGGGGATCATCCCGGCGACGCCCGCCGTTGTCGGGTCGAGGAACGGATAGGGCCACCGATCGTTGACGTCGGGCAGCAGCATCCCGCGCGTGATCATGACCACCCCGTAGCCGATTGGGAAGAGCAGCCAGAGCAGGGTGTCACGCCAGCGGACGATCCCGTGTGGACCGAAGACGAGCCAGTCGAGCAGCACCAGGGCCGGCGACACGTAGTGCAGCAGGAAGAGCCCGGTGTTGTCGATCGCCACAATCGGGTTGGGGTCGAGCAGGCCCGGGATCGGGCTTTCGCCGTGGTTGTTCAAGAAGTGCGAGATCAGGGCCGTGGTCAGCAGCCAGAACGTCACGGCAGCCCGCAGGCGTGGCGCGGGTGCGGCCGGCGCGCGGCGCTGCACCATAAGCACGAGCGTCGTAACGAAGTAGCCGAGCGCGATGAGATTGCTCTGGCTGGTGAAGAACGGGAACCGGCGCTCGCCGAGGAGGAGGCCCGCGACGATGACGATCACGATCGCCGCGCGCACCACGAACGCTGCGGAGAAGACGCCGGGGTTCCGTGAGTTCGCGCGCGCCATCATCGGCTAGTTGATGATCTCGGCGTCGCTGTCGAGGAGTGCTTTCAGCCGAACCCGCCACTCCTCGAGAGCAGCGGGTTCGAGGCGCGTCCAGTCGAGCACTTCCTCGACGACGACGAGCGGCGCACTGGTTCGGTACGAACGCGTCGGGTTTCCGGGGAACTTCTTGTCGGTGACGTTCGGATCGTTCTCGAATTCACCCGTCGGCTCGACGAGATAAACATGGGGTTCGGATGCCGCGGGGCCGAGCATCGCCGCGATCTCAGCGGCCAATCCCGCACCGTCTCGCGTCGCGGTGAAGTAGACGTGATTCATGATCACGTCGGGCTTGTAGTTCGACCGACGCCCCGCGACGACCTCGTCGCCCGTGCGCAGCTTCGCACGCGTGCCATGGAAGAACGGACCATCATCGAGTCGGCTCGCCTCGCTCATCGCGCCATTGTTGCACTTCTGGGCGCGTGAGCGGGGGCCCGCCACGGCGGCGCTCAGCCGAGCGGGTCGTCCGTCGAGAGCTGGTGCAAGAACTCGGCGTGACGCAGAAGGAACGCGCGCTCGTCGAGCCGCTTGCGGCGAAGCCAGCCCGAGACCTCGTTGTTGTGCTTGCTCGCGTTGCACGATGCGCACGCCGGAACCACGTTCGTGAGCGTGTACCTGCCGCCGCGCGAGATCGGGAGGACACAGTCCTTCTGCAGAGCCGCATCGGTTGCTCCGCAGTACGCGCACCCGCCCCAGTGCGCGACCAGCTCTCCCCATTCGTCGGCGGTGAGATCGTTGTCGACACGATCGAGCCGGCGCTGACGCCGCTTCGCGTAGCGGGCACGGGTCGTCGCCGACGCGTTCTTCGGAAACCGTCGCCGGGCGCTCACGTCGGCTCCTCGTTGCGGGGGGCTGTCGTGCCTGGCGAAGGGCTCGAACGCAGGGAGCGGGCGAGCAGCGTCGAGCCCGCGACGGCCGCCGGCATGGTGATGACCGCGCCCAAGGGGAGCATGAAACACAACTGCGTCGCCACGCCGAAGCCGAGAACTCGTGCGCGATGGTGACTTCGCGTGCGCTGACGTTCGCGGTGGTGGATGCCGCGGGCAGACAGTGCACGGGATGAGAGTTCGTCGGCGAGCAACCACCCCGTGAAGCACACACCGAAGACGAGGCTCAGGACGCTTCCGACCACGGGGATGAAACCCAAGAGCGCCGCCACGAGGGCGATACCGATGCCGCGCAGCAACAGGGAAAGCCCATCACGTACCGACGCCCAGAACCCGTAGCCGACGTCGATGTCATTGCTTTCCGGGTCGTGCTCGAGTTCGACCGCGCGCCAGATCCGCTCATAGAACGGCTCGCCCACGATCAACGTCACGGCGGTGAAAGACACAGCGATCAGCACGAGTGCCGCACCCATGACCGCCGTTCCGGCCGCGATGCGAATCACTGTCGCCCACAGCGTCGGCCACCCGGTGGCGAACGGCGTCATCGCCTCGGTGAGCCCGGGCAGTGAGGCCGCGAGTGCGATCAAGCCGGCCAGCAGAATCAGCGACACGATCGCCGCCGGTACGAGGCCAAGCGCCATCAGCCCGGGGCGCCTCCGCCAGTACGAAAAGCCGCGCCCGAGCGTACCCACACCCCGCAGGAACTCTCTCATCGTGCTCAGCCTAGGTGTTGCGACGTCGAGGCATCGGGCGCGCGGGGGCGCAGTGAGGCGGTCGCCTCTCTTGTGAGTGCCCTACCCCGTGAGTAGCGTCGAATGACCGTGGTGCACAAGCGAAGGAGCGGGCGATGACGGATCCGGCCGAGGAACCCGAGCTGATCTCGGCCGCTGCATTCCACCGGGCGCAGGGGGTCGCCGACTGGCGGGTCGTCGGTACGGGTGCGCAAGCCGTCTTCGTCGCCACGTCGTTCGCGGACGCAGCGCGATTGCTTGCGCCGATCATCGTGGCGTCTGAGAAAACCGGCATCCAGCCTGACATCGATGTTCGGCCCGAGGGCGTGGTCGTGGGAGTGCCCTTTCGCGACGGCGAGGGGCTTCCTGCAGCAGTGACCCGCTTCGCGGCAGCCGTCTCGGTTGCGGCCGCCGAGTTGCACTTAAGGGCCGACCCCTCGCGCGCGCAATCGGTCGGCATCTACGTCGCCCAGCATTCCCAGGCAGATACGCGCCCGTTCTTTACCGCGGCGCTCGGCTATGAGGTGCTCGGCGACACCGACGCCGTCCATCCCCTGCGCAGCGGGCCGCAGCTCGCGTTCAATCCCCTGACCGGCGACGTACCGTCGCGCGGTCGCACGCACTTCGATGTGTTCGTCCCCGCCGATCAGGCGCAGGCGCGAGTCGATGCCGCGCTCGCCGCGGGCGGAAGGTTGGTCGACGACTCGCACGCGCCCGCATGGTGGACTCTCGCATCGCCAGACAATCACGGCGTCGACATCGCCTCGTGGACCGACACCTACGAATGAACCTGACACTCACCGTCGGCGGGAGCGACAGCGCCGAACTCGTGCGCCGGATGCTCGGGAGCGGCATCCATCTCAATGAGCACGCCGAGACGCTCATGCGCGACATCGACTTCGCGACCGCCGATGTCGCGACTCTTCGCGTCGTGAGCCGATCCGTTGCAGAACTCGGTCTCACCGCAGGGGGCACGTTGCCCGAGATCTTCGCGTCCGCACGCGAGCAGGGCTTCGCGTTGTGCCCACCACAGATCGGCCCGTATCTGAGGCTCGCCCTCACGGCCCAGCAGGGGTCGACCGATGCCAACCTGTCGGTCGGCCGGGCGCCGGACGGATCGCTCACCGTGGCATCCGACCCCCTCCGCGACGACGACGAGTACCCGAAGGGTTTCTACCTGCGCGTCGTCGACGGCCAGTCGTGGCTGCGCGGCTATCGCTGCGACGACGAGTTCGTCTTCTCGCCCGGCGACCGCTTCGTGTTCCTGCTCCTCTGAGCGTTCGTGCTTCCCGAGAACATCTAGGCCACTGCCACCAGCGAGGTCGCCGCGAGCCGTGCGGGGTCCCGAGACGATCGCCCATCCGAGAGAAGGCGATGCACGCGCAGCGCCGCATAGAGGGCGACAGCGTCGGAAGGGCGCGACACCGATCGCCCGGTGAGCTGTTCGATTCGTCCGAGTCGGTAGCCGACGGTGTTGCGGTGACAGTGCAGAATCCGTGCGGCCTCGGCCGTGGACCCATCGGCGGCGAACCATGCATCGAGCGTGTCGAGAAGATGCGCCTGGTCAGTCGAGTCGGCCAGTGCCCCAAACACCGTCGCGGCGAGCTCCGACGCACGTTCGGGCTGCGATACCAACAGGACATCGATGGGGGCTGCCCCGTAGCGGTGCGCCCCGGCAACGCCCTGTGGCAGGCACTCGAGCGCAAGTCGTGCCTCGCGCAGTGCTCGGGGAGCATCGGCCACACCCGAAAAACCGCGCGAAATGCCGGCCCGCGAACCGGTCACCGCTTCGACCGCGCGTAGGGCCGATGCTTCATCGGCATCGCTGCGACAGCCGATCACCCCGACAAGCTCGGCGCTCCACGTCGACCACGTCGACGGAAGGCCGAGCTGGCGCACGCGCGCATCGATATGGGGAAGCGGGTCGCTGCCCTCAGCGTCGAGCTCGGCGCAGACCACCACAAATCGAGACGCGTCTGCCAAGCCCAGTGTGCGAAGGATGCTGACCGCTTCGCGCGCCGGAGTCTCGCCGCTCAACAAAGCGAGGAGCATCACGCTGCGCGTGTGCTGATTGCGCCGGTCGCGCTCGTCGGCGACGGCACGATATGCCTCGGCTGCGGCGCTAGAGAATCGGTCGATGATGCCCCACACATCTGATGACGCTCGCAGCAGGTGCTCTGATTGTTGACGAGTAGATGAGCGGCTCACCATCTCATCCCACAGGGCGAGGCCGGCCAATCGATACGCGTGCAACAGGCTCGCCAGGGGAATTCCATACTCGGCTTTCAGACGCCCGGCATCGCGAGCAGCTTGGAGCGACTCGCTCTCGCCAGCCATGCAGCGAAGCAACGCTTCGATATTCACGGTGACGATCTGACGCAACGCGCCATCGGGGATCGCCGCCTCGACGTAGGCGTGTTCTCCGGTGAGGATCTGCGCGACGACGGTGTCGGTGAGCGCGTCGGCCGACGCCATCAGTTCGCGGCACAGTGACTCGGTTGTCGACACGTGAGCGTCGTTGTTCCTGACCACTTCTTCGTGGGGTGACATGACGACACAGTACACCGCCGCGGCCGGGCGCCTTTGTGCAGCGGCACAAAAACCGGCGGTGAAGTACGGGCGCCGGCCTATGGAGCTTAACGACATGACGGCGCAGACTCGGTGCACGATCAAAGGAGATCTATGAGCACCATCGCTCCCGAGTCACCCTCGGCAATGGCCGACCACAGCGCCCTCGGACGCACCGAACGATCCGCCCTCGACCAGGCGATCAGCGACCTCGCCGCGGGCGAGCGCAGCTGGGCCGCGACGCCCCTCGCCGAGCGCGCCGCTCTCTTGCAACGCACTCACACGACGATTGCCGCGTCGGCAGAAGACTGGGCGCTCACCGCCGGTCGCGTGAAGGGGCTGAGCCCTGATTCGCCGTTGATGGGTGAGGAGTGGATCTCTGGCCCCTACCCGACGCTGACGGGGTTCGGGCAGCTCGCCCACTCTCTGGCCGCGCTCGCGGCTCGGAAGAGCCCCCTGGAGGGGACGAAGTTCGGTACCGCGCCGGGGCGACGCACGACCGTGAAGGTGCTGCCGCACAGCGCGTACGAGGCGATTCTGCTCCATGGCTTCCATGCCGAGGTCTGGCTGCGTCCGGGCATCGCCGCGTCGACGGCCAGCGCGCACGCCGGTCTGGCTCAGCACCACCCGGCGCGCACGAACGGCATCGGCCTCGTGCTCGGTGCGGGCAACATCACGTCGATCGCTCCGCTCGACGTCGCGTACGAGCTGATCGCCCACAACCGGGTCGTGTTGCTCAAACTCAATCCCACGATGGATGACATGCACCCCGTCTTCACGCGGGCGCTCGCCCCGCTGATCGAGGCCGGGGTGTTGCGCATCGTGCGCGGAGGAGCTGAGGCAGGTCGCTATCTCACCCGGCATCCTGACATCTCTCACGTCCACATCACGGGAAGTTCGATCACTCACGATGCGATCGTCTACGGCGCCGGGGACGAGGGCGCCCAGCGCAAGGCGGACAATGACCCTGCCCTCCAGATTCCCATCACGAGCGAACTCGGCGGTGTCGCCCCGGTGATCGTGGTGCCAGGAAAGTGGTCGAAGAAGGATCTGCGCTACCAAGCCGAGCACGTGGCGACCATGCGTCTGCACAACGGCGGATACAACTGCATCGCGGGGCAGGTGGTGTTCATCAGCGAGCACTGGCCGCAGAAGCACGAGTTCCTCGCCGAGCTTCGCGACGCGATGAACCGGGCGCCCGCGCGCCCCGCCTGGTACCCCGGCAGTGACACTCGGCTGGCTTCGGCGCTGGAGTCATACCCCGACGCGACCCGCACGGGCGAGAGCGGGTGCCGCGTTGTGGTGGAGCTTGATGCACAGTCGGATGCCACGCCTCTGCAGCGCACCGAGTATTTCGCGCCGGTACTGGGCGTGCGCGAACTCCCGGCAACCGGGCAAGACTTTCTCGACGCTGCCGTGTCGATCGCGAACGACGAACTGACCGGCACACTCGGCGCGAATGTCATCATTGCTCCCCGCGATCGCAAGCGCATGGGTGCGGGATTCGACCAGGCGATCGCCGCGCTGCGATACGGCACCATCGGGGTCAACGCGTGGACCGGCGTCGGCTACCTGACCGCAAACGCGCCGTGGGGTGCGTACCCGGGCCACACGTTGGACGACATTCAGAGTGGACGCGGTGTCGTGCACAACGCCCTGCTGATCGCCGACACCGAGCGCACCGTGGTGACCGGGCCATTCCGTCCGTTCCCTCGTTCCATCGCGGGGGGCGAACTCGCCCTGTTCCCGAAGCCGCCGTGGTTCGTGACCGCGCGCAGCGCCGCGGCCACGGGGCGCTTGCTCGCAGGCTTCGCCGCCGCGCCCGGTTGGCTGAAGATGCCGGCCGTCTTCGCTGCGGCCTTCCGCGCCTAACACCACTCGCCCGACCCGACCCGAACCCGTCAAAGGAGACGACATGCCCTTCACCAGCCCGCTCGCCGACGTTGAAATTCCTGACGTCAGCCTCTACGACTTGCTCTTCACCGGCATCCCGGACGAAGACCTCGACCGCCCCGCGACCATCGATGGAGCATCCGGCGCCGCAACCACATACCGTGGGCTCATCGCGCAGGTCGACGCCGTCGCCGGCGCGCTTGCCGCGCGCGGGATTGGCGTCGGTGACATCGTCGCGCTGCACTCCCCCAACGTCCCCGCGTTCGTCGCCGTATTTCATGGCATCCTCCGTGCAGGTGCGACCGCTACCACGGTCAATGCACTGTCTACCGGGGATGAGATGGCCCGGCAGTTGGCAGACTCGGGCGCCCGCATGATCATCACGGTGTCGCCCCTGCTGCCGGCAGCGCTCGCCGCGGCCGACGCGGTGGGGCTCGCTCACGAGAGCATCATCGTCATGGACGGTGCCGAGGGCCACCTGTCGTTGCGGGATCTGCTGGGCGAGGGCCACGCGGCGCCGACGGTGACGTTCGACCCCGCGACTCACCTCGCCGTCTTGCCGTATTCGTCGGGCACCACCGGGCGGGCGAAGGGCGTGATGCTGACGCACCGCAACCTCGTCGCCAACGTCGTGCAGATCGCCGACATGGTCGACGTCCACCGAGACGACCGGGTCCTCGCGGTGCTCCCCTTCTTTCACATCTATGGCATGACCGTGCTGCTGAACCTGACCATGCTGCGCCGCGCGGTTCTGGTGACGATGCCCAGATTCGATCTGGTGGAATTCCTTCGCATCACGCAGGAGCAGCAGTGCACGTACCTTTTCATTGCGCCGCCGATCGCGGTCGCGCTGGCGAAGCATCCGCTCATCGGCGAGTACGACCTGTCGAGCGTTCGCGTGGTGTTCTCGGGCGCAGCACCGCTGGACGGCGAGATCGGAGGAGCGGTGGCACGCCGCCTCGACTGCGAGGTGCGTCAGGGCTACGGCATGACCGAGATGAGCCCGGCCTCGCACATCATCCCCGCGGGTGCCGATGGCCTTTCGCTGTCGACGGTCGGCTACACGATCCCGAACATGACCTGCAAGTTGATCGATCCCGAGACGGGCGCCGAGATCGACGTGCCCGAAGCGGGTGTCAGTGCGCCGGGCGAGCTGCTTTGCAAGGGCCCGAACGTCATGGTCGGCTACCTCGGCAACCCCGAGGCCACGGCCGAAACGATCGACGAGGACGGCTGGCTGCACACCGGAGACATCGCCACGGTCTCGTCCGAGGGTGCGGTGACATTGATCGATCGACTGAAAGAACTCATCAAGTACAAGGGCTATCAGGTCGCACCGGCCGAACTCGAGGCGCTGCTGCTCACGCATGATGCGATCGCTGATGCCGGGGTGATCGCCGGTCATGACGACGAGGGTGAAGAGGTTCCGAAAGCGTTCGTCGTGCTTCAGCAAGGGCGCGAGCTCACCGCGGAGGACGTCATGGCGTTCGTCGCAGAGCGGGTCGCGCCGCACAAGAAGGTGCGCCAGGTCGAGTTCATCACTGCGATCCCCAAGTCGGCGAGCGGCAAGATCTTGCGAAAGGACCTGCGTGCAGGTCAGGAGGTGTCGGCATGAAGGCCGCCGAGCGGGCGCAGCAGCCCCATGATTTCGTTATCGTCGGCGCCGGTTCGGCCGGAGCGGCACTCGCCGGGCGACTGAGTGCGGATCCGTCCGTCAGCGTCCTGCTCCTGGAGGCGGGCCCCGCCGACAAGAAGATGGAAGTGCACATTCCGGCCGCGTTCGCGAAGCTCTTTCGCTCAGAGATCGACTGGAACTACGACACCGAACCACAGGAGCACTTGGCCGGTCGTCGCATCTTCTGGCCGCGCGGTCGCGTATTGGGTGGATGCTCCTCGGTGAACGCCATGATGTGGGTGCGTGGATTTCCCGAGGACTATGACGACTGGGGGCGAGCAGCCGGAGCCGAATGGTCGTGGGCGGGGCTCTTGCCGTACTTCCAGCGCGTGGAGGGAGTGTCGGCCGATGTGGACCGCGACAATCCCGATCAGACGGGCCGCGATGGCACCATGCGCGTCAACAACCAGCGAAGCCCTCGCAGCGTGACCCGCGCGTATCTCGCCGCGGCCGAACAGACCGGCATGCCCGTTGTTCCGGGGAACGGTGCCGATCAACGCGGCTTCAGCCAGACGCAAGTCAGCCAGCACAACGGGTCGCGATTCAGTACCGCGGATGCGTACCTGGTGCCTGCGCGTAAGCGCGGCAACCTCACCGTCGTGACCGATGCCCACGCGACACGAGTCGTGTTCGAGGGGACCACGGCTGTGGGGGTCGAATACGTCAGCGGTGGACGTACCTTCACGGCTCGCGCCACGCGCGAAGTGGTGCTCTCGGGCGGGGCGGTCAACACACCGCAGCTGCTGATGCTGTCGGGCATCGGTGATCGCGACGAGTTGACCACACTCGGCATCCCCGTCGTCGCGCACAGTCCCGAGGTGGGGAAGAACCTGCGTGATCACCTGATGGCGATTCTCGCCGTCGAAGCGAAGGAGGACACGCTGTTTCTTGCGGAGAAGCCGGGGCAACTCGTGCAGTACCTCACGCGGAAGCGAGGCATGCTGACATCCAACGTGGGTGAGGCCTACGGGTTCATCTCTTCGGATGCTTCGGTCGAGCTTCCCGACGTCGAGCTCATCTTCGCGCCGGTCGCGTTCATCGGCGAGGGGCTCGTCGCGCACGAAGGCCATGCCATCACCTTGGGCGCAATCCTGGTGCAGCCCGAAAGTACCGGCACCATCACGCTCGCCAGCGCGGATCCGTTCGAGAAGCCACTGATCGATCCGCGCTACCTCAGCGACCCGGAGGGCAAGGACCGTGCCGCACTCCTGGCGGGCCTGGCGCGCTGTGAAGAGATGTTGGTCGCACCCGCGCTTCGTGCCGTGACGAATGGGACCTTCGTCCAGCCCGCGGGCGGCGAGAAGATGACACGAGCCGAGAGAGACGAGATCGCGCTCGTCGATCATGCCCATACTCTGTATCACCCGGTGGGTACCGCGCGAATGGGCTCGGATGCCGAATCGGTTGTCGACGAAGAGCTGCGCGTGCGCGGCGTCACGGGATTGCGCGTCGCTGATGCGTCGATCATGCCCACGATCATCCGCGGGCACACGAACGCCCCGGCGATCGTGATCGGCGAAAAAGCGGCCGACCTGTTGCTGGGTGTGCGTGTGCCTGCTCGCGCGTCGGTCGCGTAGCGCACGACCCACGACACAGATCCACGACACGCAGGTCCCCATGCTGCGCGGTGCGGCATGGGGACCTTTGCGTGCCCGCTGATCGTCCGCCTCTGTGATGTCCTGTGCCGGGTACGCTCTCGGTGAGGTCGTATCGGGAGGAAGCCATGACGCACACCGTCGATGTCATGTACTGCACGCAGTGCAACTGGCTCGCGCGGGCGAGTTGGGTCGCGCAGGAATTGCTCACCACTTTCCCGAGCGAACTGATGGGCGGAGGGGTGCGCCTGGTTCCGGGAACCGGTGGCATCTTCGAGATCCACGCCGACGGTGAGCGCATCTGGTCGCGCGCCGACGATAACGGGTTCCCCGACATCGTTGATCTCAAGCGCCTCGTGCGCGATCGGATCGCGCCTGACCGCGTCCTCGGCCACGCTGATCGCGCACGGAAGGACACTGAATGACCATCGACGTCGCCGCGATGCTCTCCGAAGACGGCCATCGCTTTCTCAGCGACTATCACCTCGCCACGCTCTCGACGATGGCACGTGACTCGTCGTTGCACGTCGTTGCAGTGGGCTTCACGCTCGCCGATGGCGTGGTGCGCATCATCACCAGCGACGGCAGCCAGAAGGTGCGCAACATTGAGCGCGATCCGCGCGCGACCGTCGCCCAGGTGGCCGGAGCCGAGTGGCTCTCCATCGCGGGTCACGCGGTGATCGAGAGAGATCCGGATGCCGTCGCCCGCGCCGTCGAACTCTACGCGGCGCGCTACCGGCAGCCCCGGCCCAACCCGAAGCGGGTGGTCATCCGCATCGAGCCGACCAAGCTGCTCGGATCCTCGGGGCTGCGGTCGATCTGAGGGCGCGCGTCACGAACGGGCCACACAGCCCGGATTCGCGACACAATGGCGGAATGACCCCCGCCGTCGCACCCCTGACCGAGATGCCCGACCCGCAGTTCGTGATGTCGGGCGAGGGGGTCGCCATCGCCACATACACGTGGGGTGAGCCTGACGCCGACACCGTTTTGTGCGTGCACGGCTTCGCCTCGAGCACCCGGGATAACTGGGTGAACACCGGCTGGGTGCGTGACCTCACGCGCGCGGGCTACCGCGTGCTGGCCGTCGACCAGCGAGGTCACGGGGCCAGCGAGAAGCCCCACGATTCGCGCGCCTACTCGATGGCGGCGCTCGTGGGAGACCTCGTCACGGTGCTCGACACGTACCTGCTCGACGACATCAAGTACGTCGGCTACTCGCTCGGCGCCCGCGTCGGGTGGCAGTTCGCGGTCGACGTTCCCCACCATGTCTCGCGCTCCGTCCTGGGCGGAGTGCCTGACGGAACACCCTTGGCACGCCTCAAGATCGACCAGGCGCGATCATATGTCGAAGAGGGCATAGAGGTCGAAGACCCCGTCACCCGCAACTACGTCACGCTGGCCGAGCGGGTGGCTGGCAACGACATCAGGGCGTTGATCGCGTTGGCGGAAGGCATGCGGCTCGGTGACAACGACCCCGATCCGACGAAGCCGCCGCAGCAGCCGGTGCTCTTCGCCACCGGTACCGAAGACGCGATCTTCGAGCGGTCGAGGGCGCTCGCCGAGGCGACCCCGAACGGCATGTTCGCGCCGATCCCGGGACGCCACCACTTCAATACGCCGGGTTCGCGCGACTTCCGTCAGCGCGCCATCGCGTTCCTCGCCGACTGATCGGGCCGACGAGGAACGCGCGCGGAAGCTACCGCTGACTCGACAGCACGCGTGCCGACTCGCGTTCGGCCCGCTCGTTGCGGACTCCCGCGCGCGAGCCCGCGAGCTTGGCGGTGATGTGCTCGCCGATCGTCACCGGGTCGTAGATGCGCGGGTGCGCGTCGTCGATGAACGCCGGCAGCGTATCGATCACGGCATCCACATCACCGTCGTGGAAGAAGGCGACGCTCCGACGCCGCTCGATCGTGCCGTTGATGACCGGCGGCTTCACACGGTGCAGCGTCGACATCCACTGCTCGTTCGTCAGCCGGGCAGTGACGTCGCCGAGATTCACGAGGAATGCGTCGTCGTCCGGTGCCACGTCATGCCAGCCACCGTCCGAGCCGAGCACCTGCAGGCCGCGCACCTGGTCGGCCCACAGGATCGTGACGATCCCGAAGTCGGTGTGTTCGCCCATTCCGGTGAGGTCGCCATCGAGCGTGACATCGGTGCCGGGCGGAAGGGCGTAGTTGTTCATGCGCAGCACGTCGAGCGAGTGCCCGGCGCGTGCGGCGAAGTAGTCCTCTTCGACGCCCAGCGCGTCGGCGAAGATCCGCGTCATGGTGCGGGCGACCCGCGCCGTCTCAGTGAAGTAGGTCCAGATGTGCGACTCGAACCCGTCGATGGCGGGCCACACGTTCTCGGCGTAGTCGTTCTCGGGAAGGCCGACTGCCTCGGGGTAGCTTGCCGCGGTGGCGCCGACATTGAACGCCTCGAAGAAGTCGTTCATGCGGTTGGCCGATTCCACGCCCAACGACAGGCTGAGCGACTCGGACTTCGGGGGCGAGTAGCCGCGGTTGATCGACGGTGGCGTGCGGTACGACTTCTTCTGGTCCAGATCGAGGGCGAAGAACTGGTCGATGGACTCGGTCATCGAGCGGATGACGTCGTCAGGAACGCCGTGGCCGACGATCTGCATGAATCCGACCGTGCGACACGCCTCGTCGATCGCTCGTGCGACCGCGGCGCGGTCCTCGTCGGTGCCGCCGTTGACGTAGGCGGAGATGTCGACGCGGGGAACATGGAATGCCATGGATGACTCCTTCGTATGGGTTGCCTGTCGGCAACCGGTGATTGGTAGCCGCTACAGGTTTTCCCCACCCGTTCAGGTGTCGCTTCCGTGTGCGTAGTTCCGAAGGTAGCGCCGCGGTGTTGCGCGCGCGTTACGGTTCGCTCCACGTTGTGCCCGGGTGCGGCATCCAGACATTTTCAAGATTGAGTCGAATCGATTCGATATAGTGACTCGTCGCGTTCGCGATCTCCCGCCCCTCTTTTCCTGAGTACCGCTATGTCCACTTCCCTCACCACGGGCCGCCCCTGGCTCGTCATCCTGCTGTTCTCCGTCCCCTTGCTCATCGGCAACGTGGTGCAGCAGATGTATCAGGTCGTCGACGCCGTCGTCGTCGGCCGGCACCTGGGTATCGACTCGCTCGCAGCGGTAGGCGCCACCGGAAGCCTGCTGTTCTTGCTCCTCGGCTTCGCGTGGGGGCTCACCTCGGGCTTCGCGATCCCGACGGCCCAGGCCTTCGGCGCGGGGGATGCCGCAGCGGTGCGCCGCTCGGTGGCATCCGGAACCATCCTCACCGGCATCACGACCGTGATCCTCACCGTCGGAGCGCCGTTCCTCGCCGCACCCGCACTGCGCCTCATGCAGACGCCCGACGAACTGATGGCCGACGCGACGATCTTCGCGCAGATCAGCTTCCTGGGCGCGGGCGCCATGATGTTCTTCAACTACCTGTCGGCGATCATCCGTGCCATCGGCGACTCGCGCACCCCGCTGGTCTTCCTCACGATCGCGTGCGGGCTCAACGTGGCCCTCGTGGTCCTGATGGTCGGCCCGCTCGCATGGGGCATCGCCGGCGCCGCGATCTCGACCGTGGTTTCGCAGGCGATTTCGGTACTGCTCTGCCTCGAGTACGTGCGTCGTCGCGTGCCCGTGCTGCACATGCGCCGCGCCGACTGGAAGGTGACGCGCGCAGATCTCGGCGACCACCTGCGCCTCGGCCTTCCGATGGGATTCCAGGCGTCGATCATCGCGATTGGCACGCTCGCCGTGCAGGTTGCGCTCAACGAACTCGGTGCCGACGCAGTCGCGGCGTACACCACCGCCTCGCGCGTGGACGGACTCGCCGTGGCCCTGCTGCAGTCGCTCGGCCTCGCGGTGTCGATGTACGTCGCGCAGAACTACGGCGGCGGGCGGCCTGATCGCATCCGCCGCGGAGTCGTGCAGGGCGTCTGGATGTCGATCATCGCCAGCATCGTGCTCGGCGCCATCCTCGTGCTCGCCGGTGCGTCGCTCGTGCGCCTTTTCGTCGGCGATGGAGCAGAAGGATCGGATGCCGTCGTCGACCTCGCCGCGCAGATGTTGGTGGTCAACGGCGTGACCTACAGCGCCCTGGGGGTGCTGTTCATCCTGCGCGGTGCGCTGCAGGGGCTCGGCCACACGATGATCCCCACGGTGACCGGGGTCATCGAGCTGTTCATGCGCGTCGGCGCCGCCGTCGTATTGGGCGCGGTGTTCGGGTACATCGGCGTGGTGTGGAGTAACCCGCTCGCGTGGCTGGGCGCCGTGGTGATCCTCGTGCCCGCGTACATCCGCGCGCACCGCGAGCTCGGTCGCCTGCCGATCGCGCCGGCCGTGATCACCCCCACGACGCCGATCCCCGTGATCGGGCCTACCGACGGCTCGATGGTGGTCGATGCGATCGTCACGCAGTCGATCACCCTCCCGGTCACGGCCGACCGCCGCCACCTCGTGCGCGTCCTCGCGCGCCGCAAGTCCGTCCGCGCGCGGGTGAAGTAGCGGGCGGTTCCGCTGGTGCCGGTGCTGGTGGCCTTCCGCCTCTCCGCGGCAGCGCCCGCCCGGCGACAGCGCCCGCCCCGCGGCAGTTCCTGAGGAGGATTCGCTTGGAGAGGACAATCCACAGCAAAACGCTCCTCATGGAGTGAATCCTCCTCTCGGAGTGCTGCGGTGCTCGGAGTGCTGCGGTGCTCGGAGTGCTGCGGTGCTGCGGTGCTCGGACGCTGTGGTGGTGGCGAGCGCGGCGCGGGCGCGGGGCGCCGAGCAGGCCCCGCCGCCGGGCTCTCAGCGTCACGACCTAGACTGAACAGAAGCGCCTGCGCTCGCAGGCCGGTATTCTTCGCAGGACTCTTGTGACTTCAGCTGCTCGCACCCCCACGTTCGACGTGCGCCATGTGCAAATCGCGCGCGCCGCTTTCGCGGCGCTTGCCGCGGTGATGATCACGTTCTCGCCCGACCACTCGGCGCTCATCGGCACCACGGTCTTCAGCGGGTTCGCGGTCGCCACCGGTCTGGTGTTCCTGCTGTCGGTGTGGCTGGTCTACCCGGCAGGAGTGCGCTGGCCGTCGGTGCTGCTCGGCATCACGACGATGGTCGCCGGTATGGTCGGCAGCCTCGGGCCGGTGCGCACCATCAACGGATTCTTCGCCCTCGTCATCGTGTGGGCGGCGATCACCGGCATCATCGAAACCGCCGCGGGCGCGCGCACGCTGCGCCAGTTGCGCCGGCCCGCAGGCACCGCGCCGACGATCGGGGGCGTCGAGCAGCGTGTCGCGCCATCGGTGACGGATGCCGCCTCGCGGCCGACCGCGCGCGGTGAAGCCCGCGATGCGATCGTGGTGGGTGTCCTCACACTCATCCTCGCGATCGCCCTGCTCTGCGTCCCCACCGGCTTCGCCTTGCAATACAGCATCGAGGACGCACCCGAACCATTCACCCTGACGGGCATCATCATCGGCGTCGGCATCTTCGGCGGGTACGCCGCGATCGTCGCCGTGTACCTCGGCATCGCCGGGTTCTCGCCGCGTGCGAACGAGCCCGATGCGGCCGTCGTGGCATCCGTCTCTGCCGACCAGAAAGACTCCGCGTGAACGACCAGACTCCCTCTCGCCGTGAGCTCATGAAGCCGGTTCAGCTGCTCGGCATGGCCTTCGGCGCTGCCATGTTCGCCGGCATCGTGACCCTCATCTCGATGGGCTTCTTCCAGCAGCGCACCGCCGAAGAGGCGCAGGTCGCCGTCATCACGGCCCTCGTGGTCGCCGGCATCTCGTTTATCGCCGTGCTGCTGATCGTGTCGCTGCTGCTGCTGGCCGTCGACCCGGCCGACCTCACCAAGACGATCGACAAGCCGGTGCTGTTGCCCGAAGAAGAGACTCCCGACGAGTCGGGCACGCAGGCTCCGAAGGCCTGACGGTCAGCCCGGATCCCGATCAGCCCAGTTCGTCGACCAGCTGCGACGCGAGGCCGGTGTAGCCGGCGGGCGTGAGGGCGAGCAGGCGCTCCTTGGCGGCGTCGCCGATGTCGAGCCCGCGCACGAACTCGGCGAGCTCAGGGCCGCCGACGCGGCGACCGCGCGTGAGGTCCTTGAGCAGCGCGTAGGGGTCGGTGATCTGCGAGCGACCGGCAGCGATCTCAGCGCGCACCACGGTCTGGATCGCCTCGGCGAGGACCTCCCAGTTCGCGTCGAGGTCGGCCAGCAGCACGTCTTCGGCCAGCGAGATCTCGCCGAGACCGCGCGTGAGGTTGTCGAGAGCGAGCAGCGAGTGCCCGAGCGCGACGCCGATGTTGCGCTGCGTCGTCGAGTCGGTCAGGTCGCGCTGCATGCGTGAGGTCACGAGGGTCTGCGACAGCGTCGCGAGTAGCCCACCCGAGATCTCGAGGTTCGCCTCGGCGTTCTCGAAGCGGATCGGGTTGATCTTGTGGGGCATGGTCGACGAACCGGTGGCACCGGCGACGGGAATCTGCGTGAAGAACCCGATCGAGATGTACGTCCAGATGTCGGTCGCGAGGTTGTGCAGGATGCCGCCGGCGTGCCGCACGCGATCGTAAAGCTCCACCTGCCAGTCGTGGGACTCGATCTGCGTGGTGAAGACGTTGAACCCGAGGCCCAGGTCTTCGATGAACGAGCGCGACAGCGACGGCCAATCCACATCGGGCTCTGCGGCCAAGTGTGCCGACCAGGTGCCGGTCGCACCGGAGAACTTCGCCAGATACTCGCCCCCGGCGATCTGCTTCGCGACGCGCTCGAGGCGCCACGCGAAGACACCCAGCTCTTTCCCCATGGTGGAGGGGGTAGCCGGCTGCCCGTGCGTGCGCGACAGCATCGCGGCATCCCGGTGCTGAACTGCGAGGGCACCGAGCTTCGTGATCACCGCGTCGAGCTTCGGTAGCCAGACACGCTCGATCGCCCGCTGCACCGTGAGCGCGTACGCGGTGGAGTTGATGTCTTCGCTCGTGCACGCAAAGTGGGTGAGCTCGGCGATGGCGTCGAGGCCGAGTGTCGAGAGGCGGTCGCGCACGAGATACTCGACGGCCTTCACATCGTGCCGGGTGACCGCTTCTTTCGCGGCCAGCCAGTCGATGTCGTCCTGGCCGAACTTAAGGTACAGCTCGCGCAGCCGCGCCTTGTCGTCGGGCGCGAGCGGCGAGGTGCCGAACAGCGCGCGGTCGGTGAGGGCGATCAGCCACTCGACCTCGACCTCGACGCGGGCACGGTTGAGGCCCGCTTCAGAGAGGTAGTCGGCCAGTTCGCCGACGGCGGCTTGGTACCGGCCGTCGAGGGGGCTGAGGGGCTGAGGGGGGAGAGAAGTCACGATGCTCCCAAGGCGCATGGGGCGACCGGCGGCGTCAGGGCGTCGCGCGAATCGCGGGTTCGAGCTGCCGGAAGAGGGACCGGCTCGCGCTTTCGATCATACCGAGCACCTCGTCGAACATCTCGGGGCCCGCGTAGTAGGGGTCGGGAACGTCGAGGGTCTGCGCCGCGGGATCGAACGACAGCAGCAGTGCGATCTTGTCGGCGTCGCCCTCGGTGCGGGCCCATTCGCGCAGGATGCGTTCGTGCGAGCGGTCGAGGGCGATCACCAGATCGTTGTGCGAGAAGTCTCCGTGCGCGAACTGACGGGCGCGGTGGGCCGAACCGTCGTAGCCCGCGCGATCGAGGGCGTCGATGGTGCGATGGTCGGCGCGCTCACCCACGTGCCAGTCGCCCGTGCCCGCACTGGTCGACAGCACGCGGCCGGCCAGGCCTGCGGCATACGTGATCTGACGAAAGACGACGTCGGCCATCGGAGAGCGGCAGATGTTGCCGGTGCAGACGAAGACGACGCGAAAGGGCTCGGGCGCGCGCGCGGTCATGATGCCCATTCTGGCCCGATCGGCGCCGATTCATCGAGTGATTACGTGCGGGCGCGCATGGCTCCTCCCCAATCGGGCTTGTCGGGCGATCTTCCACAGATGCTCTTGGTGTCCGGATGCCGCGCCCCCGCGCGCCGCACGATGGGGCCATGTTCGCTTCTTCGTGTTCACCGCCGGCCGTGGACGCCCATGGCCAGCTGTCAATCGTTGCCCGCGAGCTCGAGGCGCTCACGCAGCCGCTGTGCCACATGCTGTTGCGTGCGAACGCGATGCGCGCGGTCGTGCACTGGAGGTCGAAAGCCGCCGAAGAGTTCGATCGCGCGGTGGACGAGTGGGCGACAGAGCTCTTCGCTGCGCTCGCCATGCTCGAAGACGCAGCCGCGGCCGCACGGCGAGAGCGCGACTACGCCGCGTTTCTCGCGTGGGGGTGCGAGTGAGCGGTGAGCTCGACATCCGGGGTGGCGGTGCGGTCGCCGTCGACACGGCGACGCTGCACTCGGCGGCGAGCGGGTTCGATGCCGTCGCCGTCGAGATCGCCGAGATCCGCGACCGTATCGGCGCGCTGCAGAACACGCTGTTCTTCTCTTCGGGCTACGCGTTGCGCTGTCTCGACGCCCTGCGGGTGCTCGACGCTCACTGCGCCGCGTCGGCGGCGCGGGGTGTGGTGATCGGCGATAACCTCCGCGCGGCGGCGGCCGTGTACGAACTGGTCGAACTCGACGCGGCACGTGCCGCGGCTGTGGCGGCGGGTGACGCCGTAGAGATCGGACGGCTCGAGGCCATGCGTCAGGCGATCGTGGCCGAGTACCCCGACGCGCCCGGCCTGGCGATGCTGGCGACCACCGAGCGCACGTTGCTGTGGCCCGGCGCCATCGTGCGTCAGGCGACCGAGGGTGGACACGACCTCGGCGACCTGTTCGAGAAGTCCGGTGCGATGAAAGGGCGCCCAGAGATGCTGGGCACCGTGGTTGGCGGCGTGGCGCTGGGCGGCGCAGCCATCGGCGGCGCGATTCTCGTCGGTGTCGGCGGATGGGGGCGCGTCCCGCGTGACACCGTGCTCAAGGGCAGCGGGCCGCCGGTCACGTTGACGGCCAAGCGCGCACCCGTGACGGCGGCGCCCGGCTCGCTGACGGCCGCCGGCCAGCGCATCCCGAGCGGGCAGGGCAGTCAGGTGCGCGTGGAGAAGTACACGATGGCCGACGGTTCGCGGCGCTTCGCGGTGTACGTGTCGGGGACGAAAACGCTGGCCGCAGTCGGCGACGAGCCATGGGACTCGCGTTCCAACGCCGAGCTGTACACCGGCCACCGCTCTGCGTCGTATGAGGCGACCGAGCAGGCGCTACGCGCCGCCGGCGCACAGCCGGGTGACATCGTCCACGCGTTCGGGCACTCGCAGGGCGCCATGATCACGGCGCACTTGGCACTTGAGGGCGACTACGACACGCGATCCCTGGTGTCATTCGGCTCGCCGGTCGAAGCCGATGTGGCCGAGTCGACGCTGAGTGTCGGCATCCGTCATACCGATGACCCCGTCGCTGCGCTCGCCGGGGGCGGGCACATGGAATCCGTGGGTGCTTCAGGAAGCTTCGTCGCCGAACGCGAGGCTCACCCTGCGGCCGACATGGAGGACCTTGCGCTCCGTGCCCACCTGATGGAGAGCTACCTCGAGACGGCTGAACTGGTTGATGACTCAGGTGACCCGCGCGTCGCGGCGTGGGAAACGGTGGTCGACGAACTGAATCAGGCGGTGAGCGTCGAGGCGACCGAATTCACCGCGACGCGCGTGACCGCCGGGCCCGGATCGGTCAGCGCTTCTTCTCCTGCGGTCGCAAGATGATGCCGAAGATCCAGTTGATGAGCGTGATCACGATGGCCGCGACGATGCCCCACCAGAAGTCCTCGACGCGCAGACCGAACTCCCAGAACTCGGTGATCCAGCCGGTCAGCCACAGCAGGAAGGCGTTGATCAGCAGTCCGATCAGGCCGAGCGTGAGGATGTACAGCGGGAACGCGAGCACCTTGATCACAGTGCCGATGATCGTGTTCACGAGCGCGAAGATCAGCGCGACGAGCAACAGCGTCAGCACCATCTGCAGCGTGTGGCCCGGCGCGAACGGGATGACGGAGACCTGCAACGCGGGGATCAGGGTGACGACCCAGATGGCGAAGGCGTTGACGACGATGCGAATGAGGAAGCCCATAGTGCGCATAGTCTCGCACGCGCCGCGGACTTCACGCACTACTTCATCGCCGGCGGCGTACGTCGCACTCGTAGACTCCTCTCGTGACCGACGCCGCAGACATCCCCGTTCGCGTCCGCCCTGAGATCGCCTCACTCCCCGCGTACAAGCAGGGGCGCCAGGCCGGGGCCGATGCCTTCAAGCTCTCGAGCAACGAGAACCCGTTCGACCCGCTGCCGGGCGTGCTGAAGGCGCTGAGCGAAACGACGAGTGTCAACAGATATCCGGATGCCACGGCCACCCGGCTGCGCACGCGCCTGGCTGACCGTTTCGGCGTCACTCCCGACGAGGTGCACGTCGCTGCGGGCAGCGTGTCGATCCTCGCCCAGCTGGTGCTCGCGGTTGCCGGCCCGGGCGACGAGGTCATCTACGCGTGGCGCTCGTTCGAGGCGTACCCCTGGCTCACCGTCGTCCCCGGAGCCGTTGGCGTGCAGGTACCGCTCACCGACGACGCACGGCACGACCTGCCGGCGATGGCCGAGGCGATCACCGATCACACGCGCGCCGTCATCCTCTGCACGCCGAACAACCCGACCGGTCCGATCATCACCCAGGACGAGTTCGACGCTTTCGTCGAGCGTGTGCCATCGGACGTGCTGGTAATCCTCGACGAGGCGTACGCCGAGTTCGTCACCGCACCCGGCGCCGTCAGCGGTGATGCCGTTCTCGCGCGCGGCACGCACACCAACGTCGTGGTGCTGCGGACGTTCTCCAAGGCATGGGGGCTCGCGGGACTTCGCGTCGGATACGCGATTGGGCACCACCGCATCCTCGATGCCGCGCGCAGCACGGGCATCCCGCTGTCGGTGACCGGTCAGGCAGAAGCGGCGGCGCTGGCGAGCCTCGATGTCGAAGACGAACTGATGACGCGCGTCGCGGTGATCGCCGAGCGTCGCGACCGCCTCGCCGCCGGCCTGCGCGAGCGCGGGTGGCGCGTCCCCGACGCCCAGGGGAACTTCGTCTGGTTGCCCACGTACGCAGAAACAATGGACGCGGCGGCAGCGTTCGAGGCGGGCGGTCTGATCGTCCGGCCCTTCGCGGGCGACGGCATCCGGATCTCTGTCGGCGAAGAGGAATCTGTTGAGATTGTCCTACGAATCGCGGAATCCGTTGTGAATGACCTCCCGTCCGAGCACTCTGGCCGACGATAGCGTAGGGATCGTGACGTCTGCAGATGCGGTGACGACCGACGCCCCAGCGGCCCCTGACGCGCCAGGACTGGTGCGCTTTCTGGCACCCGACGGGTCCTTCGCCCCGACGGATGCGGCAGAGCAGTACCGAGACCTCGTGGACGGTTTGACCGACTCTGACCTCGAGGGTCTCTACCGCGATATGGCGGTGATCCGAGCGTTCGACGTGCAGGCCACCAACCTGCAGCGGCAGGGTCAGTTGGCGCTGTGGCCGCCGAGCTACGGTCAAGAGGCTGCCCAGGTCGGCTCGGCCCGCGCCGCACGTACGCAGGACCACCTGTTCCCGTCGTATCGCGAGCACGTGGTCGCACGCATTCGTGGTGTTGACCCGATCAACATCCTGCGGGTGATGCGTGGGCTCACGCATGGCGGGTGGGATCCGAGCGACCCCCGCAACGGCAACACTCACCTGTACACGCTCGTCCTCGGTTCGCAGACACTGCACGCGACGGGCTTCGGCATGGGCCTGGTGTTCGACGGCCGGTGCGGCACGGGTGATCTCGACCGCGATGAAGCCGTCATCGTCTACTACGGCGACGGCGCATCCAGCCAGGGCGACGTGCACGAAGCGATGGTCTTCGCGGCCAGTTACCGCACGCCCGAGGTCTTCTTCCTGCAGAACAACCAGTGGGCCATTTCGGTGCCGGTGGCCACGCAGTCACCCGCCCCGCTGTACAAGCGCGGTGAGGGGTACGGCATGCCGAGCATCCCGCTCGATGGCAACGATGTCCTCGCCAGCTACGCCGTCACGCGCCGCGCCCTCGATGAGGCGCGCGCCGGTGAGGGACCGCGAGCCATCGAAGCGATGACCTACCGCATGGGCGCGCACACCACCAGCGACGACCCGACGAAGTACCGCTCGAGCGAAGAGGAAGAGTCGTGGCGTCGCCGCGATCCCATCGCCCGCATGCGCGCGTATCTGCTCGGGCGCGGCGCCACGGAAGCTTTCTTCGCCGACGTCGAGGCCGAGTCGGCCGCGGTGGCAGACGACATCCGCGTGCGCACGAACGAACTGGGCGGACTCGAGCAGTCGGCGATCTTCGACCACGTCTACTCGGCACCGCATCCGCGCATCGACGAGCAGCGCGCGTGGCTTGCTTCGTACGAGCAGACCCTCGAAGGGGGTGCCGAATGAGTGACGTCACGACGATGCCCCTCAGCCGCGCGCTGAACGCAGGCCTGCGCGCGGCGATGGCTGCCGATGACCACGTGCTGCTTATGGGCGAAGACATCGGCAAGCTCGGCGGCGTGTTCCGCGTGACCGAGGGGTTGCAGGCTGAGTTCGGCGATCGCCGCGTGCTCGACACGCCCCTGGCGGAGTCGGGGATCGTGGGCACGGCCATCGGGCTCGCCATGGCTGGCTTCCGCCCCGTGGTCGAGATCCAGTTCGACGGGTTCGTCTTTCCCGCGTTCGACCAGATCACGACGCAACTGGCGAAGCTGACCTACCGCCACGAGGGCGCCCTCCAGATGCCCGTCGTGATCCGCATTCCCTACGGCGGGCACATCGGAGCTGTTGAGCACCACCAGGAGAGCCCCGAGACCTACTTTGCGCATACTCCCGGATTGCGTGTGGTGGCGCCATCGACCGCGAATGACGCGTACTGGATGATTCAGGATGCCATCGCCTCGCCCGACCCGGTCATCTTCCTCGAGCCGAAGGCGAAGTACTGGCAAAAGGGCGAGGTCGACCTTTCGGCCCGCGCCGTCGACCTGCACGCCTCTCGCGTGGTGCGCCGCGGCACCGACGTCACGCTCGTCGGGCACGGCGCGATGGTGACGACCCTCCTGCAGGCGGCCGCGCTCGCCGAGTCCGAGGGCACCAGCTGCGAGGTCGTCGACGTGCGCTCGCTGTCGCCCGTCGACTACGGGCCGGTGCTCGACTCGGTGCGTCGCACCGGGCGCATGGTGTACGCGCAAGAGGCCCCGGGATTCGTCTCGGTAGGCAGCGAGATCGCGGCGACGGTCATGGAGAAGGCGTTCTACGCGCTCGAAGCGCCGGTGATCCGTGTGTCGGGCTTCGACACGCCCTTCCCGCCCGCGAAGCTCGAGGGCACGTACCTCCCCGACGCTGACCGCATTCTCGAAGCCGTCGATCGCGCGCTGGCGTATTGAGTCCGACCCCGCTGTTCAAGGAGAACCGATGAGCACTCCCGCAGAATCGACTTTCGTCCTCCCCGACGTCGGTGAAGGTCTCACCGAGGCCGAAATCGTCCAGTGGCGCGTCGCGCCGGGCGATGCGGTCGCCGTCAACGACGTCCTCGTCGAGATCGAGACGGCGAAGTCGCTCGTCGAGCTCCCGTCGCCCTTCGCGGGCACGGTCGGCGCTCTCCTCGTGTCCGAGGGAGAGACGGTGAACGTCGGGCATCCGATCATCACGATCGCGTCGGGGGCGGATGCCGCACCTGCCACGATCGGTCAGAGTGAGCACGGCGAGCCCGCCGATTCCGACGAAGGCGGCGGCGCTGTGCTGGTCGGCTACGGCACCGGTGGCGCGGTGAAGTCACGGCGCCGGAAGCCGGCGGCAACGGCGCAAGAGCGTGTGACGGCGTCGGTCGGGGTGATCGCCAAGCCCCCGATTCGCAAGCTCGCACGCGATCTGGGCGTCGATCTCGCGAGTGTCGTGCCCAGCGGCGCAGCCGGTGAGGTCACGCGCGACGACGTCCTGAAGCACGCGTCGCAGGCGAGTGTGTTCCGCAACATTGAGACGCCCGAGTGGGGCACGGTGCGCGAAGAGTCCATCCCGGTTCCGCGGCCGGTCAGTGCGCCGGATGCCGCTCCCGCCGCAGTCTCAGAGCGCTCGGCGGTCCCGGGTGAGAACGGCAACGGCGACCGCGAAGAGACGATCGCGGTGAAGGGCGTGCGCAAGGCGACGTCGTCGGCGATGGTGCAGTCAGCGTACTCGGCGCCGCACGTGAGCGTCTGGACCGACGTGGATGCCACGCGCACCATGGAACTGGTGAAGCGCCTCAAGGCCTCGCCCGACTTCGCCGACGTCAAGGTCTCGCCGCTGCTCATCATGGCGCGAGCCGTGATCTGGGCAGCCCGCCGCACGCCGATGGTCAACGCCGCGTGGGTCGATGGCGAAGATGGCGCGCAGATCACGATGCGTCGTTATGTCAACTTGGGGATTGCTGCCGCGACGCCCCGGGGGCTGCTGGTGCCGAACATCAAGGACGCGCAGGACCTCTCGATGCGTGATCTCGCCCGTGCGCTGGAGAAGCTCGTGCTGACGGCGCGGGACGGCAAGACGAGTGTGGCGGACCAGCAGAACGGCACGATCACGATCACCAACATCGGGGTGTTCGGCATGGACGCGGGCACGCCGATCATCAACCCCGGCGAGGCCGGAATCGTCGCCATGGGCACGATCCGCCAGAAGCCGTGGGTCGTCGACGGTGAAGTGCGCCCGCGGTTCGTGACGACCGTGTCGGGCTCGTTCGATCACCGCGTCATCGACGGAGACGGTATGAGCCGTTTCATCGCGGACGTGGCATCCATCCTCGAAGAGCCCGCACTCCTCCTGGACTGAGCCGTCCGCGCGGGCGCCAACGCCGCGTGGGTCAGCTCTGTTCTCAGTTTGAGAACGATTATCAATAGCGTTAGAGTGAGGGCATGAACACGTCACGCTCTCTTTCGCTGCTCGGCCTGGGCGCAGCATCCGCCCTCGCTCTTACCGGATGTGCGGCGGCCGCCGACACGACCGAGACGGCAGCAAACGCGAGCGACGACGTCATCACGGTCGTCGCGTCGACCAACGTGTACGGGCAGATCGCTGAAGAGATCGGCGGCGACAGCGTCGAGGTCACGTCGATCATCACGAACGCCGCGCAGGACCCGCACTCGTTCGAAGCCAGCGCGCGCGACCAGCTCACCGTGTCGGACGCCGACCTCGTGATCGAGAACGGCGGCGGATACGACGGCTTCATGGACGCGATCATCGAGTCGACCGAGACCGACGCGCACGTGATCACCGCGGTGGAGTTCTCACACGACTGGCCCGAGAACGACGGCCACGACGACGCAGAGGATGAGCACAGCGACGACGAAGACGACGACCATGCCGAAGATGACCACGACCACGCCGACCACGGCCACGTCGAGGGCTTCAACGAGCACGTCTGGTACGACCCGCACACCATGGTGCACGTCGCCGAAGCGATCGCCGATGAGCTGACCGAACTTGATCCCGAAGCCGCCGACGTGTTCGCCGCGAACTTCGACGCCTTCGCCGCCGAGATCGAAGCCCTCGAGGCCTCGCTCGCCGAGATCGACGACGCCCACGACGACGAGCACGCGTTTCTCACTGAGCCCGTCGCCGGCTACCTGGTGGCCGAAGCGGGCCTTGAGAACGTGACTCCGGATGCTTTCAGCGAGGCCGTCGAAGAGGGTCAGGACGTCCCGCCCGCAACCCTGCTCGAGGCGCTCGACCTGATCGCGGACGGCGATGTTCGCGTGGTCGTCACCAACACGCAGACCGGCGGAGCAGAGACCGAGCGCGTCGTGAGCGACGCCGAATCGGCGGGAATTCCCGTCGTGGCGTTTTCAGAAACGCTCCCCGAGGGCCAGACTTACATCTCGTGGATGCAGAGCAACATCGTGGCGCTGCAGGCAGCGCTCGAGAAGTGAGCGGGGGCCCGCTGCCCCTCGGCGAGCCTCACACGCACCGCGAGATTCCGGCAGACGCCCCCATCGCGCTCGAGATTCGGGATGCCGCGTTGCGGCGCGGCGGTCGCGAACTGTGGTCGGGGCTCAACCTCACCGTCCGTGCGGGTGAGCTCGTCGCCATCCTCGGGCCGAGCGGCTCGGGCAAGACGACTCTGTTGCGCGCGATTCTCGGCCTCGAGCAGCTGAGCGAGGGCGAGATCACCGTGCGCGGCCAGCGCGTGGCTTCGAAGGGCAACCGGGGGATCGGCTACATTCCGCAGTCGCGCCCTCTCCCCCGCGACACCGCGCTGCGCGGTCGCGACCTCGTCGCCCTCGGCGTGAGCGGGCATCGCTTCGGGCTGCCGATCCCGCGCCGCGGTGAGAAGCAGCGCGTCGACGAGTTGATCTCTGCCGTCGGCGCCACAGCTTTCGCCGATCGGCCGGTGGGCCTGCTCTCGGGCGGCGAACAGCAACGACTGCGCGTCGGGCAGGCGCTCGCCGACGAGCCGGGGCTGTTGCTGTGCGACGAGCCCCTGACCAGCCTCGACATGGCGAACCAGCAGGCGGTGGTCTCCCTCATCGACCGCCATCGGACCGAACGGGATGCCGCGGTGCTGCTCGTCACTCACGATGTCAATCCGCTGCTGCACCAGGTCGATCGCATCCTGTACCTCGCCCACGGGCGCTTCACCCTCGGCACTCCCGAGGAGGTGCTCAACTCGACGGTGCTGAGCGCGCTCTATGGCGTGCCGGTGTTCGTGCTGCGCGCCGGTCACCGGCTCGTCGTGGTCGGCGCGCCCGACGCCGAAGAGACGCATCATCACCACCACGACGAGGAGCCGAGCCTGTGAACGGGGGTGCTTCGTGAACTGGGATGCCATCGCCGACGCCATGTTCGGTGGACTGCCGTACTACGGCGAGATCTTCGCGCTCGTGTCGAACTCGGTGTGGGCCGGTGCCGTTCTCGGGCTTGTCGGCGGACTGATCGGCGTCTTCGTCATCCAGCGCGACATGGCCTTCGCCGTCCACGGCATCAGCGAGCTGTCGTTCGCCGGCGCCGCCGCCGCGCTGCTCATCGGCGTCGACGTCGTGACGGGCTCGATCGTCGGTTCGCTGATTGCGGCGGCCATCATCGGATGGCTCGGCGCACGCGCGCGCGATCGCAACTCGATTATTGGCGTGCTGATGCCGTTCGGGTTGGGTCTCGGCATCCTGTTTCTCGCGCTGTACGACGGCCGCAGCGCGAGCAGTTTCAGCCTGCTCACCGGGCAGATCGTGTCAGTGCAATCCGACCAGCTCGGCTGGCTGATCGTGATCAGCGCCTTCGTCTTGATCGCCCTGCTTCTGGTGTGGCGGCCCCTGCGGTTCGATTCGCTCGACCCGCAATCCGCGGCCGCGCGCGGTGTGCCGAACACCGCGGTCTCGCTGACGTTCATGCTGCTCCTCGGGCTGACCGTGGCCGTGGCCGTACACATCATTGGCGCTCTGCTCGTCATGGCGTTGCTCGTCACCCCCGCCGCAGCCGCCATGCGCGTGGCATCCGGCCCCCTCGCCGTCCCGCTGCTGGCGGCACTGTTCGGGTTCGTCTCGGCCGTCGGCGGGATTCTCCTCGCGATCGCCGGCACCCTTCCCGTGAGCCCCTACATCACCACCCTGTCGTTTGCGATCTACATCGTGTGCCGCGTGATCGGCGCTCGCCGCGACCGCGTGACGCGTTCGCGCGTATGACACCGCGCGCCCCGGGTCTTCCCAGCGAGGCCCTCCGGGATGGCCGGTAGACTCGCCCCCATGGCTCAGCGCAACACGTGGCAGCGCGAGCGGGTGCGCGAAGCGCTCGCTGACGCGCCGGGATTCGTGAGCGCCCAGTCGTTGCACGCTACGCTCCGCGACGAGAACACCGGGATCGGCCTGGCGACGGTCTACCGGGCCCTCGCGGGCCTCGCCGCTCAAGGTGACGCCGATTCGCTGCAGAGTCCCGATGGCGAGTCGCTCTACCGCGCGTGCACGAGTAGTGGTCACCACCACCACCTGATCTGTCGCTCGTGCGGCACGGCGGTCGAGATCGAAGCCACCGCCGTCGAGCAGTGGGCGCGGACGACGGCCGAAAGCCACGGCTTCACCGACGCCGAGCACATCGTCGACATCTTCGGCCTGTGCGCCAATTGTGCAAAGGCCCGCGACGCGCGTGTCGAGAACTGACACGAGGCCCGCCGCGACCTCGTCTTCGACCGGCCGCACCTTCATCGCGCTGGTGATCGGCGCGGCCGTGATCGCGGGGCTGTTCGCGATCGACGCGTTCGCGCCGGCGCTGTTCGACGACCCGCTGTCGACGCGGGCACAGGACGCCCTGACGCTATCGATCAGCGTGCTGATCGAGTCGCTCCCCTTCGTGGCGCTCGGTGTGGCGCTGTCGATCGTGGTGCAGGTCTGGATCCCGCCCGGAGTGATCGAGCGATGGATGCCACGGCGAGCGTGGGCGAGACGCGCGGTGCTCTCGTTGCTCGGCATGCTGATCCCTGTATGCGAATGCGGGAATGTACCGTTCGCGCGCGGTCTGCTCATGCGTGGATTCACCGTTTCAGAGACGCTGACCTTCCTCATCGCGGCGCCCATCGTCAACCCGATCGTGATCATCACGACACACCAAGCGTTCGGCTTCGACGACGGCATCCTGGTCGCTCGACTCCTTGGTGGGTACGCGATTGCCAACCTCATCGGTTGGCTGTACAGCCGGCATCCCTCCCCCGACGCGCTGCTCACCGACCGGTTTCGCGACACGTGCGAGCTCGTCACTCACGAGCCAGGCGGTCGCGGTCGTCGCTCGCTCGCTCAGTTCGTGATCGAGCTGCGTGCCGTCATGCCAGCGCTCATCATCGGCTCGGGGCTCGCGGGGCTGGTGCAGGTGATCGTTCCACGTGAAACGCTCCTCGCGATCGGGTCGAACCCCGCTCTGTCGATCGTCGCGATGATCGCACTGGCGATGGTGGTGTCGATCTGCTCGAACGTCGACTCGTTCTTCGCGCTCTCGTTCGCGTCGACCTTCACACCCGGCTCGATCGTCGCGTTCTTGCTTGTGGGCCCGCTGGTCGACGTGAAGATGCTGGCGCTGATGCGCACGACCTTCACCACCCGCACGCTCGCTGGCATCGTTGTTGTCGTCGTGCTTGCCGCATTCGCGATCGGAACGGTGGTGAACCTCGTTGCCTGATCTGCACTCTCTTGCCACGCGCTGGCTCGGCGTGGGCCTCGCGTCGATCCTGTCGGTGGTGACCCTGAGCCTGGCTTTCACCGATCGGCTCGGGCTCTACATCAACCCCGACTCGACATGGTTCGCCGTCTCGATGGCCATCTTCGTGCTCGTCGGCGCGATCGCGTCGTTCGCGTTGCCGCTCGGCGCCGAAGCCGATCACGGCCATGACCACGGGGATGCTCCCGCCCCGGCGGTCGCCCATGACCGAGGCCACCCGGGCGCGATCGCTGCGAGCGCGGTCGGCGGGGTCGCGGCATCCGGAATCGTCGTTCTCACTCTCGTCCTCCCGCCGGCGTCCCTCTCGGCCGAACTTGCGATGTCGCGCGATACCGGCGCCGCTCCGCTGTTCGCCGGGCAAGACACGGTCGCGCTCGCCACGACCGGAGACACTGACTCGTTCGGCGTCGGCGAATGGGCGAGCGTCTTCGCGACCGCTACCAACCCCGACGCGTTCGACGGCGACGAGGTCGAACTCACGGGGTTCGTCACGCCTGGCGACGGCGGCGAATTCGACCTGACGCGACTGGTCATCACCCACTGCGTCATCGACGCCCAACCCGCGAGCCTCCCGGTGGTGGGGGTGGATGCCGCACCCGAGACCGGCCAGTGGGTCACCATCACCGGCACCGTGCGGGCAAGCTCTGACGGACGCCTCGCGGTCGATGCCGCATCGGTGACACCGATCGACGAACCCGAGAACCCGTATGAGTTCTGATTCTTCACGCCGCGCGGGCACCCCGTCGACGCGCCGCGGTCGCGCGCGGCAGCGTCAGGGGCGCGCGTTCGTGCGCGCCTTCGCCATCGTTGTGGGTGCGCTCGCGGTCCTCGGTCTCGTGGGCGCGGCCGCGAACGTGACGCAGGGCCCTCGCATCACCGACGTGCAGCTCGATCCCGAGGCGGCGGTGGCGGCATCCGGCTCACGCCTCATCGTCACCACGTCGCAGTCGCTCGCCGAGGTCGATCCCTCGCAGGTGAGCGTCAACCCGGCGGCACCGTTCGCTGTCGATACTTCAGGGCGCAGCGTCGGCGTGCGCTTCGCGCTGCCGCTGTGGGACGACACCGAGTACACGATCACCATCGATGGCCTGACGGCGTTCGGCGGCGGGCCGGCCACGCGCGTGAGCGAGTCGTTCACGACGCCGGCGATCGATGTGCACCTGATGCGACGCGACGCCAACGGCGACACGATCTTCCGCACCGACCTCAGCGGAGAGAACGCCGTTGCCGTATTCACCGACCCGCACATCGAAGACTTCCGGGCGACCGCGACCCACCTCGTGATCTCGACGCGCACCGACGACGACCGCGCACGCGTGCTGATGACCGACCTCGACGGACAGAATCCGGTCGAGCTCCCTTTGCCCGGCGACGGGTTCGTCACCAACCTGCAGAGCGCCGATCGTGGCGAGCTGATCGGCTACACGTTCTCAGATGCGAGCCTGTCTGAGGACTCCGGCCGCGAAAGTATGCTCTTTACGGCATCTTTGAAGAATCCGGATGCCGCGCCCGTGCCGATCACCGTCGAAGGCGCCGATCCACGCATCGCCGACTGGCGGTTCGTGCCCGATACCGACAGCATCCTGCTGCTTTCGTTCGACGGCACGCTGCTGCTGGGAAGCTCCGAGGGGCTGGGCGCGACCGAGGGCAGCGACGGGGGCGACGGGACGAACCTCGGGACCGCGGTCGGCATCGAAGGCATCGCCCGCGGCTCGACCGTCGCGATTGTGGAGCGCGTTGATCAGCGAACGACGATCGACCTCACCGACGCGAGCGAAGCGCCGCTCGTCGATGCCGATGCCGGGCTCCCCCTCGTGACGAGCGTCACCCCGCTGCCCGACGGCACAACGCTGCGGGCCGGCGCCGTGCTCGAGGGCGACACCCCGACCGGCCGAACCGCCGTGGACTACGTTGACGTCGACGGCGCCACGACACCGCTGTTCGAGTTGCCGTCAACGGACGCACTGCTGCAGGTCTGCGCGTCGCCCAGCGCGCGGTATGCCGCGCTGATGATCGCGCCGGACGTGGTGAACAACTCCTACGACACGTACCAGCTGCCGTTGCCGTCGGTGGTCGAAACCCGGATCGTTTCGATCGCAGACGGCGCCGAGGTGGTGGCGATGACCGGATCGGCGATCTCGTGGTGCCAGACTCCCCCGATGTAGCCGGCGACTGGACGCCTGCGACCCGCGACCGGCTCGTCGGTCTGCCGGTCGATGTCGCACCGATGCTGTTGGGTGCGCTGCTGGAAACGACGGTGGACGGCGAGAGGGTGGTGGTGCGGCTGACCGAGGTAGAGGCGTACCACGGCCTCGGGACCGGCGACGTGCCGGACCCGGGCTCTCACGCCCGGATGGGACCCACCCCGCGCAATGCGACGATGTGGGGCGAGCCGGGGCACCTGTACGTATATCTCAGTCACGGCATACACTCGTGCGTCAACGTTGTGTGCGGGACGGACGGCACCGCCGGCGGAGTCCTCTTGCGCGCGGGTGAGGTCATCGGCGGTGCCGATGTGGCACGACGGCGACGCGCCGCGAGAGGGGCATCCGGTGTCATCGCCTCACGCGACCTCGCACGCGGACCCGGGCGGGTCGGGTCTGCCGTCGGCCTGCGTCATCCGATGCACGACGGGATCGATGCGGTCACGGGCGAGGTGCTCACGGGGGCGAGCGCCCGCTTGCTCCTTGCCGTCACGCTGCCGCCGGCGATCGCGAGCGGCCCGCGGGTGGGGGTCGCAGGGGTTGCGGGTACGGATGCTTTTCCGTGGCGGTTCTGGATCTCAGGCGACCCGACCGTCTCGGCGTTCCGCTGGGGGAGGGGCGCTGGCCCCGTCAAGGCGACACGCCCGGGCGTGCTAGACTGACTCTTTGTCTGCGCGCACTCCAGCACGCAGTACGCCTCCCACACCTCTTACTGACCGGAAACGGTCGTGTGTCGTGCGGGATGCAGACAAGGGATCTTGGGTGGAGCCGTCCGGCTTCACGGTATTAAGGAGAAATCACTATGGCAGCAGTGTGCCAGGTGACTGGAGCAGTTCCCGGCTTCGGTCACAACATCTCGCACTCGCACCGCCGGACGAAGCGCCGCTTCGACCCGAACGTGCAGAAGAAGACGTACTTCGTTCCGTCGCTGGGGCGCAGCATCAAGCTGAACGTCTCGGCAAAGGGCATCAAGGTCATTGACGCTCGCGGTATCGAGGCAGTCGTTCGCGACCTCCAGGCGAAGGGTGTGAAGCTCTAATGGCCAAGAAGGCACAGGACGTACGTCCCATCATCAAGCTGCGCTCGACCGCTGGCACGGGTTACACCTACGTCACGCGCAAGAACCGCCGCAACAACCCCGACCGCATCGTGCTGAAGAAGTACGACCCGGTCATCCGCAAGCACGTCGAATTCCGAGAGGAGCGCTGATCCATGGCTAAGAAGAGCAAGATCGCGCGCAACCAGCAGCGCCAGGAAGTCGTCGACCGCTACGCCACCAAGCGTGCAGAGCTGAAGAAGGCTCTGGTCGACCCCAACTCGACCGACGAGCAGCGCGAAGCCGCTCGCGTGGGCCTGCAGAAGCTGCCCCGCAACGCATCGCCGGTTCGCCTGCGTTCGCGTGACGTCATCGACGGCCGCCCCCGCGGTGTCCTCACGAAGTTCGGCATCTCGCGTGTCCGCTTCCGTGACATGGCACACCGTGGCGAGCTGCCCGGCGTGACCAAGTCGAGCTGGTAAGCACCCGCGACATACGTCGTTCGAAGGGCCCGGAGTCCTCGGTGACTCCGGGCCTTTCGCATACCACCAAACGCCTCACGCGTCCCACAAACCCCATGCGGACCGCGACACGCCGACGAATTGCGCCGATTCCCGCGGAAATCCGCGTTTTTCCGCGGGTTTCTGGCTATAGTCGAGGCGGTCGATCCGACCAGCCGGGGGGCTCTCAGCCGTCCGGTCCATGCAATGAGCGGGCGATTCCGCCCCCTTTGGAGGACATACCCATGGCCGACAAGTCCATCACCAAGACCGAACTCGTCGCGAGCATCGCGAGCGCCACCGGACAGAGCCAGGCCGCCGTTTCGGGCGTGCTCGACTCGCTCTTCGCCACCGTCTCGGAGGCCGTCGCCAAGGGCAGCAAGGTTGCGATCCCGGGCTGGATCTCGTTCGAGCAGGTTGCCACCTCGGCACGCACGGGCCGCAACCCGCAGACCGGTGAAGAGATCAAGATCCCCGCGGGCAAGCGCGTCAAGGTCACCGCTGGCTCGAAGCTCAAGGCTGCCGTCAAGTAAGACGCACCAGTCGAAAAGGGGGCACCGCGCACGCGGTGCCCCCTTTTCGCGCTTGGCCGGTTCTGACGAGGTCTGGGTGGGGCCGGGTGGGACGTAGGCTGAATGGGTGACTCGCACGCCCACTCATCGCGGCGCTCCCGCCGCGCGCGGAGCGGCCGAGCGAGGTATCCCCGCCACGGCGCTGCGCATCCTCGGCCCCGCGGTACTGCTCGCCGCCGCACTCGTCGCCCTGGTCGTCGCGCTCGCCTACGGTGGCGGCGCCGACCCGCTCACGATCGGTGACCCGGGTCCCTTCGCGCGGTGGGGCCTGCCGATCGCCAAACTGATGGTCAACGTCTCGGCCGCCGGTATGGCGGGTGTGCTCGTCACGGCGCTGTTCGCGCTGAAGGCGGGGGAGCGAGAGTTCGACATCGCGTTGGATACGGCATCCGTCTCTGCCGCGATCTTCACGATCGCCTCGGCGATGACCGGGTTCCTCACGTTCATCGACGCGTTCAACCCTGAGATCAACGCAGGCCCCGAGTTCGGTTCCCAGCTCGGCCGCTACCTCGTCGACACAGAGGTGGGCCGCACGTGGCTGATCACCACGGTCGCCGGCGCGGGCCTGACCGTGCTCACCTTCGCCGTCCGCTCGTGGACCGCCACGTTCTTCGTCGCCCTCCTGGCCCTGGCGAGCCTCGTCCCGATGGGCACGCAGGGGCACTCGGGTGACGCCGCCGACCACCACATCGCCATGACGGCGACGATCTTGCACATCATCGGCGCCGCCGTGTGGCTGGGTGGTCTGCTGCTGCTCGTGGTCGTCCGCCCGGCGCTCAAACGCGGCCCGCTCGCCGACGTGGTCGCGCGGTATTCGAGCATCGCGATCGCCGCGTTCGTGATCGTCGCCGGGTCGGGTGTGATCCGCGCGGTCGTCGGTCTGCGTTCGTGGGACGCCCTGCTGTCGCCCTACGGCGCGATCCTCATCGCGAAGGTCGTCGCGCTCGTCGCGCTGGGCATCCTCGGCGCCTGGTACCGGGGCCGGCTGATCTCGCGGCTGCGCGAGGACGCGGCATCCCGCATCTTCTGGATCCTGATCGTGGGCGAACTCGCGATCATGGGTATCGCGAGCGGTGCCGCTGCTGCGCTCGCACGAACGCCGCCTCCGCCGGGGGCAGAACCCGCGTTCGTGCAGACGCCGGCCGAGATCCTCACCTACCAACCGCTGCCGGATGAGCCCACCCCGATCGACTGGATCATCGGGTGGAACATCGACTGGCTGTGGGCGTTCATCTCCGCGTTCGCCGTCTTCTTCTACCTCGCCGGTGTGTGGCGCCTGCACCGCCGCGGCGACGCCTGGCCGATCTATCGCACCGTGCTGTGGGTGCTGGGCATGGCGATGCTGTTCTGGGTCACCGGCGGCGTGGTGAACGTCTACCAGGCGTACCTTTTCAGCTTCCACATGATCGGGCACATGCTGCTCACGATGGCGATCCCGGTGATGCTCGTGGCCGGCGCCCCCGTCACTCTCGCCGCACGTGCGATCCGTAAGCGCCAGGACGGCACTCGCGGCGGGCGCGAATGGATCCTCTGGGCCGTGCACTCGCCGGCCATGCGGGTGCTCACGAACCCGTTCGTGGCGGCGGGGCTGTTCGTCGGGTCGCTGTGGATCTTCTACTACACCGATCTCTTCCGCTGGTCGCTGTACGACCACCTCGGCCACGAGTGGATGACGGCGCACTTCCTGCTCACCGGGTATCTGTTCGTCCTCACCCTCATCGGCATCGATCCGGTGCCCTATCGCCTGCCGTACCCGGGCCGCCTGCTGCTGCTCATCGGTGTCATGGCGATGCACGCGTTCTTCGGCATCGCGATCATGATGCAAGAGGGCCTCATGGTCGCCGAATGGTTCGGCTCGATGGGGCGCACGTGGGGTGCGACTCCGCTCGAAGACCAGCGCGCCGGGGGTGGCATCGCGTGGTCGATCGGTGAGATCCCGACGCTGATCCTCGCGATCACGGTCGCCATCCAGTGGAGCCGCAGCGACTCTCGCGACCAGAAGCGCCGCGATCGCCACGCCGACCGCACCGGCGACGCCGAGCTCGAAGAGTACAACGCCAAGCTCGCTGCGCTTGCGGAGAAGGATGCCCGGGCGGCGCGTCGCTGAGGCGGTGCCCGCCCCGCGGGCTCAGCGCCTATCGCCCGCGCCGCGGACTCACTGCGTGTCGGTACCGCTCACCGCGATGGTGACGCTGCCGTCCGCGAGGACCCGGATGGTGCCGGTCAACCGGAACGGAACCTCGTCTTCGGTCGCGGTGATGCTGCCGTCGAAGAGTGACTGGATGTCGACGGAGATTCCCGCGACGGCGTCGGTGGCGGGGATGCTCCAGTTCGCGCCGTTGGGGACGAGCTCGATCGTCGGCTGGGCGAGGATCGACCACTTCGGCGTGCCGACGATGCGGTCTTCGACCACGTAGCCGAACGGGCACCCGGTCGGCTGGAGCACCTCTTGCGTCGCGCACGTGGTGAGGAACTCTTCGACCCGCTGCTGCACGACCTCGGTGAACTGCTCGGTCGGCTGGGCCTGAACGCGCACCGGCACTTCGGCGAAGGGGGCGTCCGAGAGCACCGCGACGCCTGCGGTCGACGCAATCGCGCTGTTCACCGAAACGGAGTACAGCCCGGGTGTGAACACCAGCAGATCGACGGGATCAGCCGGGTCGGCGTCGGCACCGTCGGGGGAGACCTGTCGCTTATCGAGAGCGAATCCGTTTACGTCGAAGGTCGTCGAGCCGCGCACGTCGAGCGTCAAGACCGCGAGCGGACTCGTCGCGAAGCGCCATGTCGGGGCGATCCCCACCTGGCCCTCGCGGATGACCTCGAACGTCGATGTGCCCTCGTAACGCCCGGCCTTGTACTCGACCGTGACCTCGTACACGTCGCCGTGGAGTACCTCAGAGATGACGTGCGCGTCGCTCAGCGACCCCATCGCGCTCGAACGCAGCAGAGCGTCGTGCGCGGTCGGGGGCAAGTCGGCCGACTCGAGGTCGGTCGAGGCCACCGAGACTCCGGGCACGGTCAGCGCCTCGGCGGCGTTGCCATCGGCGAGCAACGACAAGTAGCGCTCGACGAACGCGGTCGGCGAATACAGTTCACGCTGCACTGCGCCGAATGCTGCGGCGACAGCGGCAATCAGCAGGACGCCGATCACGGCGAGGATCGACAGATCGACCGCGAGCCGTCGCTTCGCTCGGCGACCGCTCGCCGGAGGTGACGTGGGGGTTCCGGATGCCGCGCCCTGAGGCCCGGCAGATGTGGCATCCGATCTGGGGCTCTCTGCGGGAGCCGCAGGCGCGAGCGCATCTGCGGCGGGATCCTTCACCACCCCTGAGTCCACCCCCACAGTCTAGGAACCCGAGGCTTCACGATGGCTGTGCGCCGACATCTGGTGGCTAACATGAATCGGTGAGCACCCCCGCCCTCTCTGCCGAACAGGAAGCACTGTTTCGCCTGATCGAGGACACCAACGAGCACGTGTTCGTCACGGGCCGCGCGGGCACCGGCAAGTCCACCCTGCTGCAGCACTTGGCCTGGAACACCAGTAAGCAGATCGCCGTGTGTGCGCCGACGGGTGTGGCCGCGCTCAACGTGGACGGCCAGACGATCCACTCGCTGTTCCGCCTGCCGATCGGGCTCATCGCCGACAGCCAGCTCGAGCAGTCCGACCCGGTGCGCAAGATCCTCAACGCGATCGACACACTCGTCATCGACGAGATCTCGATGGTGAATGCCGACCTGATGGACGCCATCGACCGTTCCCTGCGGCAAGCGCGCGGTCGGCGCGCCGAGCCGTTCGGCGGCGTGCAGATCGTGATGTTCGGCGATCCGTACCAGCTCGCCCCGGTCCCGCCGCGCGGCGACGAGCTGCGCTACATCCGTGATCACTATCGCTCGTTCTGGTTCTTCGACGCGAAGGTCTGGGTCGGGCAGGCGGCGAGTGACGGCATCCTCGACATCGGCGCCCACGGCGCACACCTCAACGTGCGCGAGCTCGTCGACATCCACCGGCAGTCCGACCCGGCGTTCAAAGCCATGCTCAACGCCGTGCGCTACGGGCGCGTCACCGCCGACATTGCGCAGGTGCTCAACGACACCGGTGCGCGCACACCCCCGGATCCGGCGGACGGCGAGCATCCGATCATCACCCTCGCCACGCGCAACGACATCGTCAACAACATTAATCGGCGCCACCTGAACGAACTGGTCGGGCGCGAGCAGACCGCCGTGGCCGAAGTCAACGGAGATTTCGGGCGAGGGGATGCCGCGTACCCGGCCGACCTCGAACTGAAGCTCAAAGTGGGGGCGCAGGTCATGTTCCTGCGCAACGACACGGGTCAGTTCGGTGAGCCCCCGCGCTACGTCAACGGCACCATCGGAACCGTCACGCGCATCGCGGGGGAGTCGGTGCGCGTGGATGTCGACGGCGATGAGTTCGACGTCGAACCCGCCGTGTGGGAGAAATTCCGCTACTCGTACAACTCGGCGTCGAAGTCGCTCTCTCGCGATGTGGTGGCCGAGTTCACGCAGTTCCCGCTACGACTGGCGTGGGCGGTGACGATTCACAAGTCGCAGGGCAAGACGTATGACCGCGCGGTCATCGATCTGGGGTCGGGCGCGTTCGCGCCGGGGCAGACCTACGTCGCGCTGTCGCGGCTCACTTCGCTCGACGGTCTGTACCTGTCGCGGCCGCTGCGGCCGAGCGACATCCGCGTCGACCCCGACGTGCAGCGCTGGTTGAGCGGCGCGCTGGCGCCGGGGCGGTAAGACGGCGGGCTGGCCGGGCGCGAGTGTTCCCGGGACAGGCGCCGGGTCGACCAGTCCCGGCTCAGGCGACCTGCGAGGCCTTCGCGTCGGCGAGATCTTCGAACAGCTCGGTGTTGAAGCGGTACGCCAAGAGCACCTCGTCGATGACGCGTTCTTGTTCGGCGGCGTCCCAGGGCGCGGCATCCAACTGCTCTCGATAGACGTCCTTGAATGCCTTCGGGTCAGCGATGTCATCGAAGAGGTAGAAGCCGATGCCGTTGGTCTCGAAGCCGAAGCGGCGCGCCATGAGGCGGCCGATGAACTGACCGCCCGACAGGTCGCCGAGGTAGCGCGTGTAGTGGTGAGCGACGAAGCCGCCCGCCCACGTCGCGCCGACCTCGTTGATGCGTTCGACGTAGCGCTGTGTCGTGGGCAGTGGGGAGATCTGATCGTGCCAGTCGGGGCCGATGAGGAATTCGAGGTCGGCCTCGAGCGCGGGAAGGCGCGTGAGCTTGTCAGAGATGAAGACCGACGCGACGGGATCGTTGCGCATCTGACCCGCGGTGCGCTCGAGCGCCTCGTAGATGAACCAGTGCTGAGCGACCAGTGCGACGTAGTCGTCGCGGGTGCCCTCGCCCTTCATGAGGTCAGACATGAAGCCGGCGGTTTCGCTCGACGAGTGCGCTGCGTTCGAACGCTCGCGTAGCGCGGTCGAGAACGGGATCGGGTCGCTCATGCGCCCATGATAAAGGATTAGGATCGCCTAACCTAGCGCGGTTTGCGGCTGGGGCGCGCAGGCGCGCCCCGATGCGTGCGCGTCGGCTTGTTACGCGTGCGGGCGCGGCGTGATGTTCAGGCGCGCGCACGCTTCGTCATACAGCGCCACGATCTCGCGACGGACTTCGGGGCGCTCGCTGATTGCTCCGCCGGGCCAGGGCACCTCGATCGTGTGCTCTTCGCCCTCGTCGGTGGCGATGCGCCACTGGCCCCGCTCGCCGTCGAAGCCGATCATGGTCGACGTCACCGCGGTGAACGACGGCGCGAATGCGCGTGCGATCAGCAGATTGTCATCGGTGTGGTCGTCGTTCATGTGTGCAAGCACAGCGGTGACCACGGCATCGTCGAACACAAACGTCATGCCATCACTCTATGCATGCGGGGTCTTGCCGGTTTGCCGGTTAGGCTGGTTCGGAGTGAATCACCGGGGGGTGAGCTGTGGGATTGCGCACGACACGACGACGCGTCGCCGGTGCTCTCGTTGCCGTGCTCGCCCTCGGCGCCGGACTCGTCGGCTGCTCCGCCAGCGCCCCGGTCACCATCGACATCCCCGAACAGGTTGATCAGGCATTTCCGGATGCCACGGCCGAAGCCCTGCAGACTGCTGTCACCGACGCGATGGTGCACTCCGGCTCACCCGGCGCGATCGTCGGCGTGTGGGCGCCGTGGAGCGGTGAATGGGTTGCAGGCCTCGGTACCTCCCAGGTCGATGGCGGGGCCGCCGTCACCCCTGAGATGCAGTTCCGCGCCGGGAAGATCACCCGAGCGATGACCTGCGACGTGCTGTACGGCGTGGTCGACGACGGGCTGGCCTCGCTCGACGACAGCGTGAGCGAGTACGTCGCCGGCGTGCCCGACCTCGCAGAGGTGACGCTGCAGCAGTTGTGCGACAGCACCTCGGGCGTCGGCTCGTTCGAGAGCACCGTGAGCTCGATGTGGCTGAACAACCCCGAGCGCGTGTGGAAGCCGATGGAGCTCGCTGCATTCGGTCTCGGCAAGGAACGCAAGTCGGGGCCGGGCGAGATCTACTCCAGCTCCGACACCGGGTACGTGCTGCTCGGCCTCGCGCTCGAGCACATCACGCGCAAGAGCGCCGCTGACCTCTTCGACGAGTACATCAGTCAGCCCCTCTCGCTCGAGGCGACCGGACTCGGCAGCGCCGCATACGGCGACGATGTTCTTCCCGGGCTCGTCTCGCGCAAGGTCGACGGCGAGTGGGACTGCGCGGCTCCGCTTGACATCACGTCGCTCTCGACGAGCAGCGGCTTCACCGATGCCGGCGCGGTAGTCAACATCACCGACCTCGGCCGGTATGCCCAGGCCCTGGCATCCGGAGCTCTCGTCGCGGACGAGTACGACCGTTTCACCGACCCGAAGCCCGTCAGCGCGAAGAGCGCTTCGTGGTTCACGACGACCGGCGGCGCGTATCAGGCCGGCTCGCTGATCGGTCAATACGGCTCCGTTCCCGGGTATCTGACCGCAGCGTTCGCCGACCCCGACACCGGGCTCGCGGTGGCCGTCGTCCTCAACAACTCGGCCGTCGGAGCCACATTCGCGCGAAACCTGGCGTGGGAACTCGCGGCCATCGCGTCGAAGGCGCCGGCCGCGTCGGGCCAGACGGCGCCCGAAGCCGGGCTGCCCTGGACGGCCGAGCAGTACGCCGAAGACATCGCCGACGCGGCCATCTGTAAAGCTCCGGCCGAGTGACACGAGCGCCGTCGGCCGCCGTCGTCCTGGTGGTCGTCGGGCTGTCGTGCCAAGAAATCGGCGCATCGCTCGCGGTGCTGCTGTTCCCCGAAGTGGGCCCGCTGGGCATGGTCATGCTGCGGCTGGTGTTCTCGGCCGTGGTGCTGTTGCTGATCGCGCGCCCGCGCCTGGTCGGGCACTCGCGGGCGGCGTGGCGGAGCGTGGTCGAGTTCGGCGCGGTGCTGGCGATCATGAACGGGCTGTTCTACCTGGCGCTCGAGCGCCTGCCGCTCGGGGTGACGGTGACGATCGAGGTGCTCGGGCCGCTGGTTCTGTCGATTGTGGCGAGCCGCCGGGCGTCGGCGTGGCTGTGGGCGCTGCTCGCCCTTGCGGGTGTGGTCGCGCTTGCCGGCGGCGGGTGGGACCGACTGGATCCCCTCGGCGTGCTGTTCGCGCTGGGCGCCGCGGCGAGTTGGGCGTTCTACATTCTGGCCTCGGCGCGCGTAGGTACGCAGTTTCCGCGGCTTGACGGGTTGGCCCTGGCGATGGCCGTCGGCGCGCTGATCGCATTGCCGTTCGGGATCTGGGATGCCGGCACCGCCCTCCTGCGGTGGGACATCATCGCGCTCGGAGCGGGCGTGGCGCTGCTGTCGTCAACCATTCCGTACGCGCTCGAGCTCGTTGCGTTGCGCCGGCTGCCCGCCGCGGCCTTCGCGATCTTGATGTCGCTCGCCCCTGCCACGGCATCGATCGCCGGGTTCGTGTTGCTCGGCCAGCACCTGTCGTGGCTCGAACTGGTGGGTATCGCCCTGGTGATCGCGGCGAGCATCGGGGCGGTGCGTTCGTCGGGGCGCGCCGCGCGCGAAACCGCCGAACCGGTGGGTTGACGCGCGCCGGCTTGCCGCGAGCTGACGCCCCGGCCGCCGCTGCGGGCTGACGCGCCGCGGCGCCGCTGCGGTCGAGCGCCCGGCGCTAGGGGAGGAGAACTCGCTAGGGGAGGACGGACTCGTCCTCCTGCGTCCTCCCGAAGGTGCATTCTCCTCCGCTGCGTCGCGCGCTGCGCGCTGCGCGCCGGGCGCCCCGCGGCGCTAGGGGAGGAGAACTCGCTGGGGGAGGATGAATTCCGGCTCCTGCGTCCTCCCGAAGGTGGATTCTCCTCCGCTACCGGTGCCACCTGGCTAGGGGTGCCGCCTCCCCGGGCCGGGCTGCGCCCCGCGCGAAACCGCCGAACCCGTGGGGTGACACCCGGGCCGGGCGCCGCAGCCCCGCCGCGCACCCGCTACATGGTGTCGAGGATCGCGGTGAGGTGCTCGAAGGTGGTGCGGGGGTTGAGGATCGCGAACCGGGCGTTGGTGCGGCCGCGGTGACTCGACGGAGTGACGAACGCGTGCTGCTCATCCAGCAGCCGGTTCGACCATGCGACGTAGTCGGCCTTCGTCCAGCCATCGCGCTCGAACACGACCGCCGACAGCTGCGGGCGCCGCACCAGGGTGAAACCGTCGCGCTGCTCGATCTCGTCGGCGATGCGCTGGGCGAGCTCGAGCGACGCCGTGATCGCCGACCGGTATGCCGCCGCACCGTAGGTGGCCAGCGAGAACCACAACGGCAACCCCCGCGGGCGGCGCGTGAGGTGCACGGCGTAGTCCGAGGGGCTCCAGTCGTCGGTTTCGGTGAGCGTGTCAAGGTATTCGGCGTGCTGCGTGTGCGCGCGGCGGCCGAGCTCGGGGTCGCGGTAGATCAGCGCACACGCGTCGAACGGTGCGAACAGCCACTTGTGGGGGTCGACGACCAGCGAGTCGGCGTGCTCGACCCCGGCGAAGCGGTGCCGTGCGAGCGGCGACAACATGCCCGCCAACCCGTACGCGCCGTCCACGTGCAGCCACACGCCGTACTCCCGCGTGACCTCGGCGATCGATGCGATCTCGTCGACGATGCCGAAGTTCGTCGACCCGGCGGTGGCGACCACGGCGAACACGCTGTCGCCGTGCTCGGCCAGGGCTTCGCGTACGGCGCTACCGCGCAGCATCCCGTCATCTCCCGAGGGCACCCCGACGACCTCGACATCCATGACGCGCGCGGCCGAGGCGATGGACGAGTGCGCCTCAACGCTGCACACGACGCGCCATCGGTCGGGCTGGATGCCGCGGGCCCGCGCCGCCTCGCGCGCGGCGACCAGTGCCGAGAGGTTTCCGAGGGTGCCGCCCTGCACGAACACGCCGCCGGCGGTGGCCGGAAGCCCGAACTCGGCGGCCAACCAGCGCAGCACCTCGTTCTCGGCGTGGACGGCGCCCGCGCCTTCGAGCCACGATCCGCCGTAGAGGGCGCTCGCCGAGACGACGACGTCGAACGCGGCGGCGGCTTTGGTCGGCGCCGACGGGATGAACGACAGGTACTGCGGGTCGTCGGTCGTGATGCACGAAGGCGCGAGCACGTGCTCGAACGTCGAGAGCGCCTTGCGCGCGCCGATCCCGTCTTCGCTGATCGTGCGGCCGGCGAGGCGCGACAGTTCGGCGGGCGAGAGGGGCTTGTCGAGCGGGTTCTCGGTCGCGAGCAGTCGGCCCCGTGAGTACTCGAGCACGAGGTCGACGATCGCGCGCGTCTCGTCGGTGATCTCGTGCATGCGGGCGGGGCCCGGGATGGCGTCGGTCATGTGCCGGTCTCCTTGATGACGGGGTGAGTGGATGCTACGCCGAGGCGGGCAAGCGCGGTGTGCGCGGCGGGGTGGTGCGTCGCGAGCCGGTTGCTTCGAACGCGGCGGCGAGGCTCAGCAGGGCCGTGTCGTCGTATGCGCGCCCGGCGAAGGTGAGGCCCACCGGCATCCCGATGTCTTCCATCGTGCCCATCGGCACGGTCACCGACGGGATGCCGAGGTGTCGCATCGCGAGGTTGCCGTTGGCGATCCAGACGCCGTTGCGCCAGCCGGCGTCGGCCGAGGCTTCGACCCGGTCCATATCGGCGGGGCCGACGTCGGCGACGGCGGGGAAGACGACGGCGTCGAGCGCGTGGGCGTCCATCCACTGCTCGAGGTCGATGCGCCGCGTCTCTTCGAGGCCGCGCAGGCCCTCGGGCAGCTCGGGGAAGTCCTCGAAGCGGGCTTCGGGATGCTGCCGCACCCAGTCCGGATACTCGGCGATGTCGTCATCGAACCCGGTGTAGCGATCGGGCAGCGCGCCCTCGGGGTGGGGGAAGATCGTCGCACCATCGACGTTCGCGAGCGTGGGCAGCGACGGGTCGCCGTTGGCGGCGAGGAAGTCCTCCCACGCCCACGCTGACAGGTCGACGATCTCGCGCTTCAGGTACTCGGGCGTGACGAGGCCGCGGGTGGCGATCGTGGGCGCGCCCGGGCGGTCGCCTTCGTAGTTCGACACGACGGGGAAGTCGACCTCGACGACGGTGACTCCGGCGGCTTCGAGGTCGGCGCGGGCGCGTTGCCACAGCGCGATCACCGAGTCGCGCGTGGTGATGGCCTGGCCGGTCGGGCCGCCGATTCCGCGGTTTTCGGCGGTGCCGGCCAGCGGATCGGCGTTGATGTACATGCGGGGGATGCCGACACGGGCGCCTTGCAGTGAACCGGCGCCGTCGGCGAGCCCTACGTACGAGGCTGGACGCACTTCGGACGCCGCGGGCAGCGTGATCCACGGCTGAGCGCGCCAGAAGTCGCCGCGCGTCTCGGCATCGTCGGCGACGATCACGTCGAGCACTTCGAGCAGGTCGGCCATCGTGCGGGTGTGCGGCACGACGACGTCCATCGTGGGGACGAGGGGCCAGTTGCCGCGGGTCGAGATGACGCCGCGCGAGGGCGTGTAGGCGCACAGCGCGTTGTTCGAGGCCGGTCCGCGGCCGCTCGACCAGGTCTCTTCGCCCAGTCCGAACGCGGCGAAGCTGGCCGCGGTCGCGGTGCCCGAACCGTTGGACGACCCCGACGCGAAAGGGGCCGTCAGCCAGTCGGCGTTGTACGGGCTCTCGGCGCGGCCGTAGACGCCGCGCTGCATACCGCCGTTGGCCATGGGGGGCATGTTCGTGAGGCCCAGGCAGATCGCTCCGCCCGAGCGCAGCCGCTCGATGGTGAACGCGTCACGCTGCGCGACGAGCTCTGCGAACGCGGGGCTACCGGATGCCGCGGTGAGTCCCTTCACCAGGTAGCTGTCTTTCGCGGTGTACGGGATGCCGTCGAGCGGGCCGAGCACCGCGCCCGCTGCGCGGCGCGCGTCGGATGCCTCCGCCTCGGCACGTGCGTCGGGGTTGTGCACCACGACGGCGTTCAGCGCCGTGTCGGTGTCGGGCCCGTTGTAGGCGGCGATGCGCGCGAGGTAGGCGTCGACGAGGGCGACGGCCGTGGTCTCGCCGCGCTCGAGCGCGGAGCGCAAATCGGCGATGGACGCTTCGACGACGTCGATCATTTCGCCGCCGCCTCGCCCGTCGCGCTCGCCGCCGCACCGGCAGCGCCCGTCGCGCCAGCGCCCGGCGCACCCTCGAGGGCCGGTTCCTGCTGGGTGATGCAGTGGATGCCACCGCCGCGCGCGAAGATCTCTCGGGCGTCGACGGTCACGACCCGGCGCCCCGGGTATGCGTCTTCGAGAATGGCGCGGGCCGTGGCATCCGCTTCTTCTTCACCGAAGCCGCAGGCGATGACTCCGTCGTTCACGACGAGGTGGTTGACGTAGCTCCAGTCGACGAAGTCCTCGTCGTCGCGGAGCGTCGCGGGAGCGGGGAGCGAGACGATGTCGAAGGGGCGGCCGGCGGCATCCGTCTCCTCCTCGAGTGCGCGACGGATCTCGACCATCGCAGCGTGGTCGGGGTGGCCCGGGTCGCGCTGGTCGTGCAGCAGGATCGTGCCGGGGGAGGGGATCGTCGCGACGATGTCGACGTGGCCGTTGGTGCCGAAGTCGTCGTAGTCGCGCGTGAGCCCGCGGGGCAGCCAGACCGCGTGCGTTGCGCCGATCGTGCGGGTCATTTCGGCTTCGACGCGCGCGCGGTCAGCGAAGGGGTTGCGGTGCGGGTCGAGCTGGACAGTCTCGGTGAGGAGGACGGTGCCCTCGCCATCGACGTGGATGCCGCCGCCTTCGTTCACGAGTAGGGAGCTGACGAGCTCGGCGCCGCGCTCGGCTGCGACGAAGCGCCCGATTTCGGCCGACAGGCGCCACTGGGCCCATTCGGGCGCGCCCCAGCCGTTGAACGTCCAGTCAACGGCTCCGAGGACTCCGGGGCGCTCGTCGTCGACGACGAAGGTGGGTCCCATGTCGCGCATCCAGAACTCATCGAGTGGGGCGATGAGGATCTCGATCTCGCTGCTGAGCATGCGGCGCGCACGATCGGCTTCGCTCGGGTCGACGACCATCGTGACGGGTTCGAACTCGGCGGTGGCGTGGGCGACTGCGGTCCACGCGGCGTAGCCGGCCTCGCGCTCCTGCGCGCTCTCGCCGAGAGTGATCCCTTCGCGAGGGAACGCCATCCACGTGCGGGCGTGGCGTGCGGTCTCTGCGGGCATGCGCCAGGTCATGGCATCCATCCTCTATCGTCATCGCTTATTGATCACTTGATCAATTGCTCTCGAGAGTACAGAATCGATGATCATGACGTCAACACCCCGTACCCGGCTGTCGGCTGACCAGCGGCGCGCGCAGATCGCGGCCGCGGCGCGAGAGCTGGCGCTCGCCGAGGGGCTCGCGGCCGTGACGCTACGCGCGGTCGCTTCGCGCGTGGGTGTCGCGTCGGGGCTCGTTGCGCACTACGTGCCGAGCATGGACGATCTCGTCGCAGACACGTTCAGCGACATCGTGAGCGCCGAGTTGGCGGAACTCGCGACGCTGTTGGACGCAATCGATGACTCGGTGGAGCGCGTGCGTGCGCTGTTGTCGACGCTGCTCGACGGATCACGCACCGACGTCACGCTCGTGTGGGTGCAGTCGTGGGCGATGGGGGAGCGCAATGAGGTGCTCGCTGCGGCCGTGCGCGCCCACATGGACGCGTGGCAGGGCTTCATCGCCGGCGTGCTCGAGCGAGGGGTCGATGAGCGGATGCTGCGCGTCGAAGATCCGCAGGCGGTGGCGTGGCTGCTGCTCGGCATGATCGACGGGCTGAGTGCCCACGGGCTGGTGCGGTGGGGCGAGCCCGCGGGGCGGCGCGCGCTCATGGCTCGCGCGATCGAGCCTTTGTTGGGTTTGGATGCCGGGAGTCTCGCGGACGAGAGGGAGAAGAGCCGATGAAGAATGCGATCATCTTTCACGGAACTGGTTGATCGCCTGATCCCGTGACGCGCGTTGAGTGCCGTCAGCTTGCGCAGGCGACGCACCTGATCGCGGTGGGCCGTGCCTCGAGGCGCCCCGGTGGGATGGGTTGCCCGCAGGTGACGCAGATTCCGTAGGTGCCGTCATGCCACCGGCGAAGCGCCTCGTCGATCTCTCGCAGCTCGTCGTCGACACTCGCGAGCAAGCCCTCGAGGCGCGACCACTCCGATGACAGCGGAACACCCTCGGGGTCGTGCTCGTCGTCGGCGGAGTCGGCGCTACGGTCGACGCGGAGGCGAGCGATCTCGGCGGTGAGTGCGTCGCGCCGGTGCTCGGCGGCGGCGCGTAGGGCGTGCAGGTCAGGGATTGTCACGTGCGTACTCGGTGGCCGCGCCTACTCGGACGCCGTGCCGGCGATGGAGATGACGTCGGGGAGCGTGTCGCCACTATCGGTGGCCACGCGCCGGAACTCGTCGCCATCGCGCACGTAGATGCCCGCGTCGGCGCCCGTGACGAAGTATTGGTCTGCGGCATCCCCCGAGAGCTCTGTGGGGGTGAGGAACAGGAGGTACTCGTCGTCGACCGTGAGGAGCGGGGCTGTCATCTGGCGCACCTCGACGGTATCGCCCACGCTGACCGGGCTGTTCTGTTGCGTGAGGTTCTGGCCGAGCGTGGGATTGTCGGGGGCGTTGATCACCTCGATGGTCGAGATCGTGGTGTCGCCGTCGTCTGTCTGGCCCGAGACCGTGCCGACGACGATTGCCGCACTATCGGCAGCGAGGGCGTCGATGCTCTCGTAGAGGGTGGCGCGGCTGCCGGATGATGTTTGCGTGCACCCGGTGGCCAGGGCGATCGTGACCGTCACCGCGACGAGCGCGGCGACGGACCTGCGACGACGACGACCTATGCGCATTCTGCTTTGACGCGCTTCTTCGCTTCGCGTTCGGCGAGCACCGGCACGAAATCGCGCACCTTTGCGGCGGACATTTCGGCGCGCACCTCGGCGACGATCTCGTCGATGCGCACCCGCGAAACATCGGGGTACTTCTCCGTCAGACCTTCGACGATCTCTCGGAACGCGACGTTTTCGTCGATCCCTTTTTCGGCCACGGTGCTCCTTTCTCATAGCATTCGTGCGAATACTACGCCGTATCGGTGACCGTGGGGAGAGGGCCGGGGAACGGGCCGGATTCGGTCGGCGCTGAGGCGCGGGTGGGGCGTTGCGCGCGTTGCAGAAAGCGGGCCCTGGTCGGGCATTCGTCCGGGCGGGGTATGTGAGACGGCGGGCCGCTGGGCGCCGCGCTGCCGTGTTCGCCGCGACCGACCGCTGGTCCGCTGAGTGCGTGGGAGGACCCGGTTCGGTTGCACGTCCATGTAGTGAGTGTTCTACATTTGTAGAACACTCACTATGCTGGCCGACATGGGTACCACGATCGGATTCCGTCCGACCCCGGATGACGAGCGTATTCTCCGCGAGGCGGCACAGTCTGGCGAGAGCACGTCCGACACCTTGCGACGCGCACTGCGGTTGCTGGACCACGAGCGCTGGCTGGAACAGTTCCGCGCCGACGCAGAAGTGCTTAAGACCGAGAACGTGAACTCGGAGCCTGAAGCCTGGTGATCCGAGGCGCCGTCTATCGCATCGACTTGGGCAAGACTCGCGGGCACGAGCAGGGCGGGAAGCGTCTGGGGCTGGTGGTGTCGCCATCCAACTCGCCGTTGTCCGTCGCCACAGTCATCCCGTCCTCGACATCCGAAGGCCACTCCATCCACCGCCCTGAAGTCGAGATCGCCGGGCGACGCACCCTCCTGCTCGTCGACCAGATCCGCTCGATCGACGTTGACTACATCGTGGGCGATCCCGTCGACTACCTCACCCGCGATCAGCTTGCCGAGGTAGACCTGGCCATGGCTCATTACCTCGGCACCCAGGACGTGGTCCGTCACCGAGCCCAGTAGCGGGCTCGTTCCGTTTCACGCCCACGAACGCCCGGACGAGGACCGGTCGGCGTGCAGTTTCGTTGCGTTCGCGCCGCCCCATAGTTACGATCGCCGTATGGATCCGAAGGACGATGAGGGCAGCATGCGGTACCGGTGCCTGGAACCGCCTATCCCGTTCGACCAGATGATTGAGTCCGTCGACGCAGCAGAGCACCCCGAAGGACAAGACGATGGCTACCGAAACCAGGAGTGGCTGATCCGCAACGCGGCCGGATGACACGCGCCCCCGCGCGGCGACGATATCGCGTCCGCTGAACGACCGCCCAGCGCGCAGACCGTTGCAACTTACGCCGACACCCATCCAGGTGGTGCAGTCTGTTTCGGGGTCGGCGGTCACTCGCGATCGGCGGTCGAGAGGAGATGGAGCCCACGTCCGCCCGCGCAGATGTCGTCTCGGAGTGGTGCCCTCGCGGGTCGCGACCGGCAGAGTCGAATGCGCTGTCCCGTCGCCCGTGAGTTCGGACGACAGGACAGCCCTCCGTTCACCCGTTCGCTGCGGGTTCGAAGCACTTCTGGACGTCGAGGCCGCTGTCCTCGACCTGCGCCAGAACCGTGTCGGCGTCCTTGCCCGGTTCGATGCCGATGTCCGTCAGACATTCGCGGTACCGGATGAACGTCTCGGACTCGTAGGAGTGGGCGATCTGCCATTGGTAGTCGACCGGTGCGAAGTCGACGTAGCACTTGTCGTACACCGGTTCCGCGTCGGCCAGGTAGGAGAACTCGTACACACCGCCGACGACGCGGGTGCCAGCGAGCTCCGCGCCGCCTTCCTCCATGCACGCCTCGAACTTCGCGAAGGCCTCGTCGTACACCTTCTGCGTGACGACTGTGACCCCTTCGGGGAGTGGGCCCGCCTCCGGGTTGGTGAATGCTCCACCCACCGCGGCCACACCGCCGATTGCTACCAAGCTGGCCGCGGCCACGAGAGCGCCAGTGATGATCGTTCGCTTCTTCATGTCTCACCCCTTACGAGTTCGTCGAGCCGACTTGGACGCCGCTGCCGTTGTAGGCCTTGTGGCGGCCGTCCCAGGTTCCGGACTGCGTCTTGGCGACCTGCGAGCCCTGGACCAGCTTCTGAGACCCCCAGTAGTACGGCCCGCCGGGGTACGCCTGGTAGTAGAGCTGGATGCTGACAGACGCGCCGCCAGCGCAGCCATTGTCGGCGTAGGTGTTCCCACCGGCGTTGGAGAAGGTGACCTGATACGTGCGGCCGGATAGCTGCCCGCCTCCCGAGCAGTTCACCACCGGGCTCCAGCCCAGGGCGTAGGCCGCCGGTGCGCCTCCCAGCAGCACAGCTGCAGCGAATGCGAGTACCGCCAAGACGCGCGGTGTCTTCCTGCGCCTAGATGTCATGCTGCAACCCAACCTCGTCGTTGAAAAACCCCCGCAACCGGGGATAATTTCGGAACATATCAGCAAGGACCTGGGACTTGTCAACAGCTGAAGGGCTAGCACTGGAGGCCGGTGGCATTTTGCGCGCCTTTCCGCTCGGCTCAGTGCGACTGGCGCCGGTACATGCCGTCGCCACGCCCATCGTCAATATCCGACACTGTCCGGGCCGAACCCCGTCGACCCGGAGCGATGGTACGAGCTGACCCCGCTTCCGTGCAGTGCCCGCACAAGGACCGGCATCCGTCCGTCGATGGATAGCCGCAGGTGATCGGATCGGACCGCGATAGTAGGGTGCCGATCGACGATGCTCGGCAGTGTGGATGTCGAAGGAGGCGCCATGATCGCGGAGCTGAACCGGTTGGTGGAGGTCGTTGAGGCACACCTCGGTAACGACACCGATGTGGCGACGTTGGCGACGACGCTGGGCACCACGGAGTATCACCTGAGGCGGATGTTCTCGTCGCTGGCCGGTATGCCGCTGTCGGAGTACATCCGACGGCGACGGATGTCGGTCGCAGCGGCAGACGTCCTCGGGGATGAAGACCTGCTGAGGATCGCGGTGCGATACGGCTACGGGTCCACCGAGGCGTTCGGTCGAGCGTTCCGATCCGTGCACGGTGCCGGGCCGAGTGACATCCGCCGCGATGGCGGCCCCCTTCGCACACAACCACAGATCAGGTTCCGCCTGACCGTCGAAGGAAACATCACCATGGACACACGCATCGCAGATCGACCAGCATTCCGCCTCGTGGGCCACGCCGCCCGCGTGCCTCTCATCCACGAAGGCATCAACCCGCACATCCAAGCGCACATCATATCCCTGCCCGCCAGCGAGCACGCGCGCCTTAAAGCCCTGAGCAACACTGACCCGGCCGGTCTGCTCCAAGTGAGCGTCGACGTCGACCCGGATTACATCGAAGGAACCGAGCTCACCTACCTCCACGGGGTCGCAGTCGACGAGGAGACTCCCCTGCCCGACGATCTCGATGCCATCGAGGTTCCCGCGGGCACCTGGGCGGTCTTCCGCACCGAAGGCGCCTATCCCGACGCACTGCAGGCCGCATGGGCAGCTACCGCAACCGACTGGTTTCCGTCGAACCCCTGGCGACTTCGCCCCGGCCCGTCTGTCGTCGCAGTCCTGGATCGCGCCGACGACTTCAGCACCGCCATCTGCGAACTCTGGCTCCCCGTGGAACTCGCCTAACTGGTGTGACCCGCGCGCACCTCAGCGGGCAAGTCACGGGCCCGCTGAGGTGCTGGCAATCGAGCAGCCGTAGACCCGCTCGCAATTTCGTATTACGATTCCGCCATGGGTGGTGAAGAGACGATCAACGGTGTTCCAGTTACGGAGGAGCAGATCGCGGCGTGGGCTGCGGAGGCTGAAGCCGGCTACGACGTGGAAACGCTCAAGCGACGCGGACGCGGACGACCCGGCCGAGGAGCGGAGCCCGCACAGGTCGTCGCGCTCCGGCTCACCGCGGACGAGCTCGCCGCCCTTGACGCTCGCGCCGAACGAGAACACAAGACCCGCTCGGAGCTCATCCGCGAAGCAATCGCCGCGTACGCCGCGTGAAGGTCCACGACTCCGCACTCAAACACGGCATCGCACCCGAGGACGTCATCCAGGCGGCGTCGTGGCCGCTATGGATTGACGACCTCGACGAGGACTTTCCGGCTCGCCAGCTCCGGCTTGGGTTCGACCGGCAAGGACGACTGCTCGAGCTTGTCGTCCTCGTCTTCGACAGCGGCAACGAACTCGTGATCCATGCGATGAAGGCCCGACCGCAGATGCTCGATCTGCTGCCGTAGCTCAACGAGGTAAGGGCCAGATTCACATCAAATCGCGCACGGTGAGGGACCGCTAAACGTGGCATGCTCGTGACGTGATGCAGCCCGACGACGTCGTCCATGTCGCCCTCTCGGAAGCGGAGCGTTACCTGCTCGACCGTGGGCTCGTCGAGTGGGGAGGCCCAGCGCGGTGCACCGAACCGATGGCGGCCGCCCTCGGGTTCGACAGTGTCGCCGACCTCCTCGAGTCGGGGTACCGAATAGCAGATGACCTGTCGAACGACCGACCCCTTACACGCCGGGACTGGACGCGCGCGTTGCTGGCTACTGAAGTGGTGTTCGCAAGCGATGTCCTCGGCTCCGGCCACGATTGGGAAGCGACGACCGGCCTCAATGACCACGCCACGTTTCGCACTCTTCGCGAACTTCAGCTGCGCCTCGCCGGGGTGATCATCCGTCCGCGGTAGACAGACAGCACACCGACCCGTTTAGGAGCCCTCGCGATAGGCGAGCTCCCAGTACTGAAGGACTACCTCGTCGCTGGGGAGTGCGCGCTTGACCTCTTCGTAGAGCCGTCTTGCTTCCTCTTCGTGCGCAGCGGCCATCGCGGCATTGGGCCAACCGTGTTGCCAGTCGAACAGCTCATTGAATTGGGATGCCCAGGCGCGGGCAGCGGCCGCGGTCGCTTCGGGAAGAGCCGGATCACCATCGGCGCACAGTCCAGCGCCTTCCTTGCCGCCCCAGAACGGCCAGTCAGCAGAGTAATCGTTCATGAGCCGGTACTGCATGCGACAAGTGTCGCGCAAGGCGACTGGGCTACGCGCAGCCCAGAGACCTCATTGAAGACGACCGGGAGCGAGCCTGCCCCGTGCACAATGGTTCCGTGAGTGCTGACGAGCTCTGGGACCTGCGTGACATTCGAGGGAAGCTCGTCGGGAGGACACACGCTCGGGGTGCCGCCGATTGGCCGGATGGAGCGTTCCACGCTGTAGCGGGCACGGTCGCTGTCCGCCGAGACGGGCTTGTGTTGATGACGCTGCGATCCTCGATGAAGGACCACCCACTGACGTGGGAGTTTCCGGCGGGCAGCGCACTTGCGGGTGAATCCAGTCTGGACGCAGCCGTACGTGAGTTGCGTGAAGAAACAGGGCTGTCGATTGATGCGGACTCTATGGTTGCCGTGGGTCGATTCATCGAGACACGAGCCCTGTTCGACCTCTTTGTCACGCGGCTCGGCGACCATGCCGATCTCGTGCTCGACGGCGACGAGGTTGCCGAAGCGGAGTGGGTGGCGGTGGAGGAAGCATGTCGACGTTGGCGTGCGGGGCTGATGGCCGCCCCGTGGGAGTCGCGACTCGCCCAGCTCTGGCCGCGACTCGCCGAGGTGATCGATCAGTCCCGCTAGCTTCCGCGATTGGAGCCAAGCCGCGGGGCTGCTCGCGTCGCAGTCTGTTGCGCGCAACGGGACCCGATTGCGAGCGAGGTGCGGCGGTCCTGTGCGCTGACGGTAGAACGTCCACGAGTGCCGACTGTCTTTCGCAAGAGAATGAGCCCTGGCAGGCGGCGGCAGTATGCTCGCAACATGTTGGACTCACCGATGACATTGCCTCGTGACGAACCGGTCGCGGGGCCATGGACAGCGATGTCCGATGACGAGTTCGCCGGCATTGTGCTCTCGATGGCACGTATGTCACCGGGTAGACCGCGCGTGGTCGCGGTGGACGGACGCAGCGCATCCGGGAAGACCACACTGGCGGACAACCTGGCGGCACGAGTCGATCGATCCGCGATCATTCACGTCGATGACGTCGCGTGGAACGAGCCCCTCTTCGCATGGGCAGACCTCCTTGCCGACAATATCCTCGCCCCGCTGCGCTCCGGCGAAGGCGCGTCATTTTCACCGCCCGCGTGGGCAGCGCACGGCCGTCAGGGCGCGATCGACATACCTGCCGGCTTGGGATTGGTGATCGTCGAGGGCGTCGGCGCCAGCCAGCGAGAGCTCAGCGACCTACTCGACGCCGCGATCTGGGTGCAGTCCGACTTCCTGCTCGCGCAGAAGCGGGGAATCGACCGCGACATCGCGCAGGGCGTTAACGGCACCGTCGAGCAGACGATCGCCTTCTGGCACGAATGGATGACGGAGGAACTGCGGTTCCTCGCCGACCAGAAACCATGGGAACGCGCGAACCTCATCGTCGCCGGCACCTCCACCCCCGCTATCCCCGATCACCAGATCGCGGTGGCAGCAGGTCATCTGAGACCCGCCCCATAGTAAACAGCAGGGGGCCTACGCACGCTCAGGGACCGCCGAACGTTCGCGCTTTCTATAGCTGATGCAGTCGCTATTCGCTAATGGCGCGGAGTGCTCCTGTCCGCTACGGTCGTGCCTGACGACCGTTCGAAGGAGTTCGCCGTGCGACTTGCCCCATTTGTCTCAGCCCTTTCGGTTGCAGCACTTCTGGGGACTCCACTCAGCGTCGCTGATCTGACGTCGCTCCCTTCTGACGCCTGCGCGAGCGCGACGGTCGCTGTTGCTGACGCCACCGCCGTCAACGGCTTGAACATCAACCAATGTGGACTCGGTGGTACGACGGTGACCGCGGGAGGGATAGAGGTTCTGATGCCCGCCGCTGGCCAAGCCGTCACAGTCGAAGAATTGGTTGAGGCCGGGTCGAGCGTTGTCACCGCATATCTCCATGTTGAGGTTTCCGACGACGGATTCGTGTCAGCGACCACGACACCTCCGCCGGTTGAGTCCACAATTCCGCTCGAGTACGGAGCTATCACCGCAACTTCTGCGAGGCCCCATTCGGTGCTGGTCGAAGCCGCGGCGTATTCCCGCTGCACTGACTACTCGCGATCGACATCTGCTTGGTATTCGCCATCGACCATCTACGTCAACAGCACCGAGCGTCGACCGTCAAACATAACGAAGACCGCGTTCGAGGGCGTGGTGACGGGCGGAATGGGCGTCTGGAAGAACGGCACCAATAATTGCGGCATCGCGCGGGCGCTCCATGTTCCGGGTGCAGTTGCGGTGGGAAGCTATACGTACGACGCGAACTTCACATCCACCGGCGGTTGCGGGACCGCGGACAATCGAGACGTCGTCGACTTCGGGCCCATTGCAGACAGCGGCGTTCTGGCTCGAACGTGCACATGGTCCACCGCAGGCGGCGCCCCCTACGACAAGGACATCCGGATCGACACCAGCACGCGAAGCTGGGTCACCACGACGACGGGATGTTCCGGTACAAAGTACGATCTACGCTCAGTTGTAACGCACGAGCTTGGCCACATGCTCGCGCTCGGTCACGCGACCGAATTCGGCGGCAACGATCTCACCATGAGCCCAAACTCGGCTCCGTGCAACAGTTCGGCGCGTACCCTAGGAGCTGGCGATGTTTCGTCGATCTACGTTCAGCCCGGCGGCTAGTGCCTCAGTCGTATTCGCCGCCGTCTTAGTCGTGACGGGGTGCACTTCGACTGCACCCGATCCGCCGGCTGGCACCGCAGAACATGCCTGCGAAGAGCCGCAGACATCCGTCACTCCAGACGCAGCTGCGCCCGGCGAGGAGATCAATGTCGTCGGGGAAGGGTGGGAAGTCTGTGTGGACACCCTGCCCGCGACGGCACCAACGCCCGAGCCAGCCGTTATTCGCTGGGTCCAAGGAGACGTCGTCGCTGAGTTGGCATCTGTCGATCTCCGCGACGGCCGCTTTGACGAGTTCGTTACGATCCCTTCGGACGCGGAGGTAGGCCCCGCAGTCATACGTGTGTTTGCCGAGGGCATCTTCCAGACCGAACTTCCGATCACGATCGAAAAGTGATCGGCGCCCAGCGGCGACAGGTTTGACTGAGCGCGTCTCGGCCCGCGCGCGACACGCCATCAACGCGCAGTGCCCGCAAGGGGATCCGAGAGGCTGCCCGTCAACGAGGCCCGGACAACGCAGCTTCCAGCACTGCGACTGCTTCTTCGTGGCCCCGCGCTATGAGTTGCTCGGCGTCGCGGATGCGCGCGGCGATATCGGGCGGCGTGGATGGAGACTCGAGCGTCCAGTAGGCGCTATCCAGCAACCCCCTCACGTAGAGGCTCAGCGCGAAACCTCCGTCCACCGGGAGGATGTGTCTGAAGTTGTCGACCGCCGCGACCGCAGCATCCAGGACCCTCGCTGCTCCAGGATCGCCGCTGCGCGCCAAGGTAAGCCCACGATCGAGCTCATCCGCGAGATCGCTTCGCGTTGAGGGAAGTCGGCGGAGCGCCTCAGCGCGGACGATGATGTCGGCATTCGGCGACGATCGAACAGAATCGGCTGTTATCGGAACTGCACAGTCTGCGCAGCGCGGAGGCTGCCTACCGTGGAATCGTCGAGATCCACCCGAATCACCTCGACCCCAAGGTCGATTAGTGCCTGGGTCAGCCAAGCCGTCGGCCGCTGAAGGTAGGACTCGACCTCGCGGTCCGCGACCGCGAGGATCAGCCTCTTCGCTCCCACCTGTCGACCGATCCAAGTCAACTTCAACGCATCGGTCGCGAGCTTCTTCGGCTGACCGCCCCGAAGCGCTCCTTGATGAGCGTATGCCTCGACCAGGATGGTGAGATCCGCGGTGGAGCCGTCAAGCTCGACGCGGCCGCCGTTGCCCGTCGCGACCGACGTCTTGGCGAGCGGCTCACCCAACTGCGCGCTGAGTGCGGCGATGATTGCGACCTCAGCCTGTCGCTGAGCTCGAGAGTCCGAGGGATGCCCTTCGCCAGTCACAACGATGAGCCTCCCACGATCACAGTCCTTCCGCACCCGGGGGTCCCTCTATCGTGCGATGCCCGCGGAGGGATCAGCAGGGATGCCGACGCGGTCGCGTGTTCACCTTGCCGCGATCGGGAGTGCTCGGTTCTCGACGACTTGCCGCATGACGAGAGTGGTGGTCAGTTTCTGCACGCCGGGAAGGGTGCTGAGTTGCTCGTCGTATAGGTGTTGGAAGTCGGGCAGGTCGCGGGCGACGACGCGGAGCAGGTAGTCGGGTTCGCCGAACAGCCGCTGCGCGTCGACGATGTGCGGGACCGCGTCGACCGCGTCTTCGAACTGGCTGATGATGGCCCGGGTGGCGCCTTGCATGGTGACGAACACCAGGGTCTGGAATCCGAGCCCGACCGCGTCGGGGTCGAGCACGGCACGGTACTCGGCGATGACGCCGCGCGCTTCGAGGTCGCGCAGGCGACGGTGGCAGGGAGACACGGTGAGCTGCACGCGTTCGGCAAGCTCGGTGATCGTCAACCGACCGTTCGCCTGCAACTCCGCAAGAATCTTCCGATCAATCGCATCCACAGCAAGAATCATTGCGCATAACGCTGGCCCTCGCCTGGAAGTTGCAACCATCACCCGCGGAAACGCTCCTAATCTCGTCCCTGCAACACTTCAGGCGGGCGAGGGAGGGTCGTGGTGCAGACAGGGGCGGTGCTGGCATTCTGGGGCGTGTCGATGCTGTTCGTGATCACGCCCGGCGCGGACTGGGCGTACGCGATCACCGCGGGCCTGGCCCGCCGCACCACCCCCGCGGTGCTCGGACTGCTGACCGGGCACCTGCTCGCGACCGTCATCGTCGCCGCCGGGATCGGCGCGCTCGTCGCCACCACCCCGACCGCGCTGACCGTCCTCACCATCGCCGGGTCGGTGTATCTCGTGTGGCTGGGTATCGGGACCCTGCGCCACCCGGCCGCCATTCACGCCGGGCCGGACGTGGCGGCGGTGCCGGCGTGGCGGTGGGGCGTGAATGGGTTCGGGGTCAGCGGACTGAACCCGAAACTGCTGCTGCTGTTCCTTGCCGTGCTGCCTCAGTTCCTCACCCCATCCACCGGGCTCCCGGCCGGGGTCCAGATCACGATCCTCGGACTCGTGCACGTTGCCAGCTGCGCCGTCGTCTACTTCCTCGTCGCGCACACGGCCCACCTCGTGCTCGGCACCAGGCCGACGGCCGCCCGCATCGTCAGCCGCGTCTCCGGCGCCCTGATGATCAGCATCGGCCTCATCCTGCTCGCCGAACGACTCCTACACTGACCCGACAGAAACCAACCGAAGGATCTCGATGCACACGCCCGAAGCTCGCCGCGTCCGCGACCTCGTCTACGCCACCCTCGCAGGTGAGGGTCGCGCCCCCTCGATCAACGAACTCGCCAGACTCACGGGGACGCCCGCCGACGAGATCGCCCAGACGCTGCGGGAGCTTGCCGACGCGCACGCGCTCGTCCTCTCCCAAGACGGCGACGCGGTCCGGATGGCGCATCCGTTCACCGCCGCCCCGATGGCGTTCGTCCTCACCCCGACCGACGGACACGACGACCGTCGCTGGTGGGGCGGGTGCGCATGGGACTCGTTCGGCATCAGTGCCGCCCTCAACCTCGACGTCCAGATCGCCACCGCCTGCCCGCACTGCGGCGCCCACATCAGCTTCGACAGCGGGCCGAGCACTCCACCACCGGCCGACCTCGCCGTCCGGTTCCCGCGCCCGGCGGCGCAGTGGTGGGACGACGTCGTCGCGACCTGCACCATGATCCGCATGTTCTGCACCCGCGACCACGCCGAACAATGGACGACTGAGCACCCCCCGGGCGCCGGGTACATCGCTGACGCGGTCACGGTGTGGCGCCTCGCCGGCCCCTGGTACGGCGACCGCGTCCACCCCGACTTCCAACCCCACACCCGCGACCACAACCAGCAACTGCTCGACAGCGTCGGCCTCACCGGACCGTTCTGGCAACTCCCGTAACAACGCGCTCCGCCCGCGAGGACCCACGACCCAGCATTGCTCGTAAGAGGATCGACTAGGGCCGGCTCGACCGAAGTCGTCGGACCTTGAGCGCCGTGATCGTGCAGACGATGACCGTCAGTGGGAGCCAGGGCCACAGCGATGTGTCCATCCCGATAATCGAGCGCTCAAATGTTCCACATGTCGACGATCCGCTGACAGGAGCGCCGGCGCACCATCCGCCTGTGACCACCGGCGCGAAGAAGACTGCCACGACGAGGACGCCTGCGATCCCGAGCCACAGCACAGGGGCAACGCGTGAACCGCTTCTGCTCATGGCCCCGATCAAATCAGATGACTACTCACTCGTGGAAGACGAGACATCACACCCCAGCCGAAGCGCCGCCCGCCGCCGTCCCCTCATCGCGCATTGCCCGTTTACGGATCGCCCTTCACACCGCAGGCGACACGAAGAACCCGTTCGGACTCACGGGATTTGGTTGCCGCCCACTCAACTGTCGTGCTTTGCGAGACATCCCCTGCGCCTCACGGCTGGGAGGCCAACGTCGCTCCTGAGGCGCTCCGGACGGCACTGGGTTCGTGTCTGTCCCGAGGGTTGAGTGCTTGATCGAACCCGCGGTAGGCCCCGTCATTGTTCTGCGGCAAACTCCAGGTTTGTTGAGCATCTCGGCGAGGGCGCGACGATGCGATAAGGGTTGTCCTGGATACCATAGGGGGGTATGGTACTTGCCATGAACGGCTACACGGCGAGCAAGGATGACCTGCTGAAGCGGCTGCGACGCGTGGAGGGTCAGGTTCGTGGGATCGCGCGGATGGTGGAGGAGGACAAGTACTGCATCGACGTCCTCACGCAGGTCTCCGCGGCGACGAAGGCACTCGAGTCTGTCGCGCTGTCACTGCTGGGTGACCATCTCTCACACTGCGTTGCCGAAGCAAGCGCCGAGGGTGGTGCCGTCGCGGAACAGAAGATCCGCGAAGCCAACGATGCAATCGCCCGTCTGGTCCGTTCCTAGCCCGCCTGCCCACGCACTATGAGGAGACGATGATGAACACTGAGAACCGCAACGACCTGGGCTTGAGGGACGCTGGCGCCGGCTGTGCGTGCTGCGCGATCGCATCGACGCCCGAGACCGTGGGTGAGGTCACGGCGGCGGTGACGTCCGAGGTGCTGGTGACGGGGATGACCTGCTCGCACTGCGTGTCGAGCGTCACCGAGGAGTTATCCGCGATCGACGGGGTAGAGGGTGTGTCGGTTGACTTGAACGCGGGCGGTGCGTCGCGGGTGACTATCCGCAGCTCGACGCCGATCCCTGCTACCGCTGTGGAGGCGGCGGTGGCGGAGGCTGGTTACGCCTTGGCCAGCAGCTCGTCATGAGCACCTTCGATGACGAGCTCGACCTCACCGGGATGACCCGCATCCGTCGAATGCGAACAGTGGAAGGACGCTCGTCATGAGCCAGCACGACCACGACGCACATCACCGCTCCACGCCGACCAGCGCAGGCGATGACGACGCCGCTCAGGGCGCCCGAGCGACGGTCGCAGAGTCCGAGACCGCTGGCGACCACCACGCACACCGCACATCCGCGCAGCACAGCACCGATGAGAGACACGGCGGCGTCCACGAGGGGATGCAGCACGGTGGCCATGGTGGGCACGCCGGGCATGGTGCGGACCATGTCGCACGCTTCCGTCGATTGTTTTGGATCAATCTGATTCTCGCCGTCCCGGTGGTGGCGTTCTCGGGCATGTTCTCGATGCTGCTCGGGTACCCGCTGCCCGACGGGGCATGGGTGGGCTGGATTTCACCGGTTCTCGGCACTGTCATGTACGTGTGGGGTGGTGCCCCGTTCCTGACCGGCGCGGTCAGCGAACTGCGTGCCCGTAAGCCCGGCATGATGCTGCTGATCGGGTTGGCGATCACCGTCGCGTTCGTGGCGTCTTGGGGCGCGAGCCTCGGGTTGCTGGATCACGAGCTGGACTTCTGGTGGGAGCTGGCGCTGCTGATCGTCATCATGCTCCTGGGGCACTGGATCGAGATGCGCTCGCTCGCGCAGACCACCTCCGCCCTGGATTCTCTTGCCGCTCTCCTCCCGGACGAGGCGGAGAAGGTGGACGGGGACACCACCGTCACGGTTGCGCCCGCGGATCTGCAGGTCGGCGACGTCGTTGTGGTGCGCCCGGGTGGACGAGTTCCGGCTGACGGTCGGGTGGTGCAGGGTTCGGCGAGCATGGACGAGTCGATGATCACCGGCGAGTCCAAGCCTGTCCGCCGAAGCGGCGGGAATGCGGTCGTGGCCGGCACCGTTGCCACCGACTCCGGCATCCGTGTCGAGATCAGCGCGGTCGGGGAGGACACCGCCCTCGCCGGCATCCAACGCCTGGTCACCGAGGCGCAGAACTCTTCGTCGAAGGCGCAGCGCCTCGCCGATCGTGCGGCCGGGTGGCTGTTCTGGTTCGCGCTGACCGCCGCAGCGATCACCGCCGTGGTGTGGACCCTGGTTGGGCTTCCTGATGACGCGGTGATCCGCACCATCACCGTGCTGGTGATCGCCTGCCCCCACGCTCTCGGCCTGGCAATCCCGCTGGTGGTGTCCATCGCCACCGAGCGGGCCGCCCGCGGCGGGGTGCTGATCAAGGACCGTCTGGCCTTGGAGAGCATGCGCACCGTGAACACGGTGCTGTTCGACAAGACCGGCACCCTCACCAAGGGCGCGCCCGCCGTCACCGCTATCGAATCGGTAGACGGGATCGACGCCGACCGGCTGATGGCCCTCGCGGCCGCCGCGGAGGCCGATTCCGAGCACCCGTTGGCTCGAGCCATCGTCGCCGCTGCGGGGGAGAAGAGCCTGTCCGTGCCGGGTTCGACGGATTTCGAGTCGTCACCCGCGGTTGGGGTGCGCGCGACGGTCGACGGCCAGGTGGTGCAGGTCGGTGGCCCGTACTTGCTCGAGCAGACCGACACGCAGGAGCTGCCCATCGCTGACACCTGGCGTGAGGAGGGGGCGATCATCCTGCATGTCCTCATCGACGGGAAGGTCGCCGGTGCGCTGCGGCTGGCCGATGAGATCCGCCCCGAGTCCCGGCAGGCTATCGACGCCCTGCACGCCGGTGACGTGCAGGTCGTGATGATCACCGGTGACGCCGATGCTGTCGCCGCATCGGTGGCTGCTGAACTGGGCATCGACCGGTTCTTCGCCGGTGTGAGGCCGGAGGATAAGGCGTCCAAGGTGAAGCAGCTGCAGGACGAGGGACGCAAGGTCGCGATGGTCGGCGATGGTGTGAACGACGCGCCCGCTCTCGCGCAGGCCGATGTCGGTATCGCCATCGGCGCCGGCACGGATGTCGCGATCGCCTCGGCGGGGGTGATCCTGGCCAGCGACGACCCCCGCTCGGTGCTGTCTGTGATCGAGTTGTCCCGCGCGAGCTACCGGAAGATGAAGCAGAACCTGTGGTGGGCTGCCGGGTACAACCTCATCTCGGTGCCCCTGGCCGCCGGCGTCCTCGCCCCGATCGGTTTCGTGCTGCCGATGTCGGTGGGCGCGATCCTCATGTCCCTGTCCACGATCGTCGTTGCCCTCAACGCCCAGCTGCTGCGCCGGCTGGATCTCAGCCCCGACGCGGTCATCCGACGCTGACGGGTGTGACGTACCGTGGAAGGGAGGGAGGTGACATGTCGCTGATCGCACTGACGGACCGGCTTCGCACCGGCCGGTCTGTGGCCCGCACGCTGCTGCTGCTCATCGCGGTCACCGGCGCGGTCATCGTGGGCCTGCTGGCCATGCACTCCCTCAACGCCCACACCGCGACAGAAGCGGGACACTCGACCACAGTCACCTCCGCCGCCCCAACCGATGCCACCGACCACCACACGGGGCATACGGCAACCGACGAGCCGTGCGCGGAGTGCGGCAGCGGACACTCCGACATGCTCGCGATGGCGTGCGTGCTGGCACTTCTGGCGACCGTGCTGTTGCTGATGCGGCCCGGCGCGGTCACGCGATGGTTGTCGATCCTCCCGCGACCGAAACCCTCGGTCCTGACGGCACTGTTCACCAGGCCGGCGCTGCGTCCACCTTCACTCACCGTTCTCTGCCTCAGCCGTACGTGATGCGCCCGAGCCGACCCCTCGTGTCCGGCTCCCGCACCCGCACGCCCGTCACCCTGACCGGCGCTGCTTTCACGTACCCCTATATTGGAGAACCCTGATGAAGATCCGTACCACCGCAACCGCCGCACTCACCCTCGCCGCCGCACTCACCCTCGCCGGCTGCGCCGGCGGCACAGGCTCAGAGTCCATGCCCGGCATGGACCACGGCAACAGCTCCGCCCCGTCCCCCTCGTCCGCAGCCACAGCGGACTTCAACGACGCGGATGTGATGTTCGCGCAGATGATGATCCCGCACCACGAACAGGCCGTCGAGATGTCCGACATGATCCTGGACAAGGAAGGCATCGACCCGGCCGTTCTTGCCCTGGCGTCCGAGATCAAGGCCGCGCAGCAGCCCGAGATCGACCAGCTGAAAGAGTGGCTGGACGAATGGGGCGCCGACAGCGACACCGGCACCATGGAAGGCATGGACCACGGCGGCGGCATGATGAGTAACGACGACATGGCGGCCCTCGATGCGGCTACCGGCGCGGAGGCGTCGCGGCTGTTCCTCGAGCAGATGACGATGCACCACGAAGGCGCCATCGAGATGGCGCAGGACGAAGTCGACAACGGGAAGAACCCGGACGCGATCGCGATGGCGCAGACCATCATCGACACGCAGACCGCGGAAATCGCCACCATGCAGGAGCTGCTCGGGAGCCTCTGACCCGTTGCGCGCGGGTCGGTGCAGTTACAGTGCGCCGACCCGCAAGCGACCGACTCCGAAAGCAACGCCATATGCTTCTTCATCGCACTCTGACATCGACCCTGCGGCATCACCACGCGCGTCGCAGCATCCTCGCTGCGGGCGCGGTCGCCGCGCTCATCTTCATCGCCGGGTGCGCTGCCCAAACGCCCTCCACCGGCGACGACCACGCCACGTCCACGATCGAACACGCGCATAACGTCGTCGCCGACCCGTCCGGGTCGGGGTTCCTGATCGGTACGCACGACGGCATCTACACCGCAACCGAAGACGGCAAACTCGGCCCCCGAGTCGACGGCCCCCGCTTCGACGCCATGGGCCTCACCGCCGTCGGCGACATCCTGCTCGCCTCGGGACACCCCGGCCGCACCACCCCTCCCGAACTCGGCACCCCACACCTGGGCATCATCCGCAGCACCGACACCGGTCGTAGTTGGACTCCGGTCGCGTTCACGGGAGAAAAGGACTTCCACGTCCTCGCGACCGCCCCGGACGGCACGGTGTACGGGCTTGCCACCGACTCCTCGGATGTGTTGGTGAGCACCGACGAAGGAGACACCTGGACACCTACGGGCGGTTCCATATCGGCGTTCAACCTGGTCGCGGACGCCACCGGCAGAGTCATCGCGTCGACACCCGACGGGCTACAGGTCAGTACTGACGGCGCAGCATCGTTCGGCCCGTGGGCGGATACGCCGCTCATCGCGCTGCTGGGCGTGTCACCGGATCATCAACGCGTCGTGGGGGTAGGCAGCGGCGGAAAGATCTGGACGACTACCGCCGGAGCCCCCTCCTGGAGCGAAGCAGGAACCGTGCATGGTCAAGCCCAAGCGATCGCCATCACCAACACTGGCGACCTGCTCGTCGTCGACGACAGCGGCCTCACGCTGCTCCCGTCACCCCCTTCGCCCTAGCAGCCCCCGCCACCTACGATCCTTCGCCACCTCACGAAACAAGGAGAGATACAGATGTCCCACCACGATGAGCACTCCGGCACTCACCAGGAGAAGCAGCAGAAGAACGGGTCCGTCAGCATGTACATCCGCTTCGGCGCGATGATCCTCACCGCTGTCGTCATCATGTACTTCGTGATGTTCGCCGGCTCCTGGGAATGGAGCCACATCCGCCTCAGCGAAAGCCGCATCTTCATGGCGCTCACCATGGGAGGCACGATGGTCCTCATCATGCTCGGCTGGATGCTCAACATGTACAAGAACACCAAAGCGAACATCGCGATCATCATTGCCGGCGTGGTCCTCATCGGCGGAGGGATCGCCCTCGACCGCAGCCAGATCACGGTCGACGACACCGCCTTCATGCAGGGAATGATCCCGCACCACTCGCTCGCCATCACCCGCTCAGAGCGTGCACAGATCCAGGACTATCGCGTCTGCCAACTCGCGGTCAACATCAGCGAAGCGCAGAAGCGCGAGATCCACGAGATGGACTGGCTCATCAACGACATCGCAGAGAATGGCATTGCTGCGACGGCCGAGCAGGCCGCGGACCGCCCCGTACCCACCTACGACGACACGGCGGATCGCACCTGCCCGCCGGAATGACGCCGCTGCCCCAAACGCCTCGTTGAGACTCGACGAGGGCCGACGAGGCGAACGCACGCTGCCCTCCGCTCAGCGTGCACGGCACGGAAGGGGATGGTTGCCTCAGCGGGTGGTGATGGTGACCTCGACAACGTCGCCGATCTCTTTGCCCAGCTGCTTTCGAACCTTGGCGTTGAGGGAAACCATGTGTCCGCCCTCGCCGGTAGGCAACGTGCCGACGTTCAGGAGGAAGACGTCGTCGATCTTGGCGTCGACCCGAATGCCCTTGCCGGTGCCGAAGATCTCGGTCGCGCCGGGGATCTCGACGCAGTTCCAGATCTCACCCTTGACTGGGACACCGATCTCCGCCTGAAACCTCACCTGGTGCGCGTCCATGTCGCCAGCCTATGCCGCTCCCGGCGCGGGCCCCGAGGACCGGAACGCCCTATGACCTGAGACGACGGCGCCGGCGGGTGGTCGCCGCGGCTCGTCGCACGCACACCACGGCCCGCCACCGTGCAATGCCCGCAAGCGGATCCGGCCGGCTGCGGTTGCCTACTTCTTCTGTGGGGAGAGCTTGACGCGTACGCCGCCACCGGGGCGGGGTCCGACCTCGAAGAGTCCGATCTCGCGGACGAGGTCGGAGAGTTTCGCGTAACCCCAGTTGCGAGAGTCGAAGTCGGGGCGCTGTTTGCGGACGAGCGATCCCACCGCCGCGAGATCGGCCCATCCGTCATCAAGGGACGCGCCGCCGATCGCTGCGCGGAGTGCGCTGACCAGGGGGCCGTCGGTGCGGAGCTTCGCCGTCGGGATGCGGGCCTTCAACGCTGCAGTGTCGGCGACATCGGTCGACGGTTCGGCGAGCACGTCGAGGTAGGTGAATCGGTCACAGGCGTTGCGGAACGCTTCAGGTGTCTTGCGCTCACCGAACCCGTAGACGGTAACGCCGTCTTCGCGGATCCGGGAGGCGAGACGGGTGAAGTCGCTGTCGCTGGAGACGATGCAGAACGCCTGGAACCGACCGGCGTACAGCAGGTCCATCGCGTCGATGATGAGCGCGCTGTCGGTGGCGTTCTTCCCTGCAGTGTTCGCGAACTGCTGCATGGGTTGGATGACGTGCTCGCTCGCCGCCGTCTTCCAGCTCGCGAGCTGCGGCTTTGTCCAGTCGCCGTACACCCGCTTGACTGACGCGGTCCCGTACTGGGCAATCTCGGTCATCACGGCGCCGACGCGTGTCGGGGAGACGTTGTCTGCGTCGATGAGGACGGCGACGAGGTCGTTCTGCTGGGCCACGAACACAGCATGCCAGGCCTCCCTGGCTGGGGCGCCCGCGTCCGGAGAGCTGAGCGTTGACGGGTCACCCATAGAATCGCGCCATGGTGCAGCCGATCGGCGAGGCGAACGACCGCCGCATGCTGCTCCGATACGCCGGCCGATGCCGCTTGTGCGGCGCATCGCTGACCGCCGGGACGGACGCGATCTATGAGCGCGATCGCAGGACGGTGCGGTGTATCGAGTGCACGCCCGCAACCAAAGCACCCGCTGAGGCCACGACTGTGGCCGAACTTCGGACCCAGCGACCGCCTGCGCCTGATGTCCTCCGGCTGCGGGCCCCGGCGTCGTCGGTAATCGCTGAAGCACTGCGGATCCAGTCGTCGGCCCCGGCGCGCACCGGGGCGCAGCGATTCTTCGGGCGGAGCCCGCTGAGTGTTGAGAGCCGACCCTGGTATCTCGGCGCACTCGGCGAACTGGAGGTCGCCCGTCTACTCGATCAGCTCGGTCCCGGATGGCTCACGATCCACGGCATACCCGTCGGCACCGCCGGCAGTGACGTCGACCACATCGTCATCGGGCCCGGCGGCGTCTACACGATCAATTCCAAGTTCCATGAAGGTGGGAACGTCTGGGTCGCATCCCGGCGGCTGCTGGTCAACGGGCAGCGCACGGACCACCTCCGCAACGCGGAATACGAAGCGCGACGAGTCGCGAAACTCCTCACGCAAGCGGCACGGCATCCTGTCGATGTCACTCCGCTGATCGCGATCGTTGCCGCCCGCAGCATCACCATCCGAGAACGGCCAGAACACGTCCTCGTCTTGAACGCTGCACGTCTGCCTCAGTGGCTGCAAAGCAGGACCGCCGTACTCACCGCCGGCGACGTCGACACGCTGAGCCGTATCGCGGCAGCACCCGCGACCTGGGGCAATCCCGCCATCCCGGAACCCGACCTCGTCGCGTTCGCGCACCTACGGACGGCTGTCGCCGCTGCGCGCAACCGCCGTCTCGGATGGGCGCTTGCCCTTCTGCTCAGCCCGTTCGCGATGCTGGCCACGCTGGCGCTCGGGATGCTAATCCCCGCGTTCCGATGACGGAGCGAGGGCACGAGCCGCCCCCTCCCGTGCAATGCCCGTATGCGGATGCCAAAGAGCCGCCGGCCGCCGATCGACCGGCCCATCTGGCATGCAGAGAGCGTCGTTTGGGATCACTTGCTTGGATGCTCCGCTCGTGCCGGTGCAGCGCACCATCGACGGGAAGCGGTACTGCCGTGAATGCTGGCGTGCTGATCCCCGTTCCTTCGACCATTGCTCCCGGTGCGGTCAGCACGCGACCATCGTCGTCCGTCGCCCCGAGCTCGTCTGCCTGGCCTGTTACACCGCGCCAGTCAAGACCTGCGGGCTCTGCGGAGAGCCCGGCCGGGTCGCATCCCATCTCGACGGGCGACGCGTCTGCGCCCGCTGCTACTACGCGATGCGCACGCCGCAACCCTGCCCTGAATGCGGGCGCAAGGTGTTCCTCACCGGGTTCATGAACGACCAGAAGGTCTGCGCGGATTGCGCCGGCACGCCGATCACGATGGCGTGTCCCGGCTGCGGTTCAATCGAAGAAGTGCGCAAGCATCGCCTCTGCGCCGAGTGCCGCCGCCCGATCACCATCCAGCGACTCCTCTGCGATGAGACCGGTGATATCCGCCCGGAGCTTCAGCCTCTTGCTGACTACCTGCTCACGCACCATGGCAAGGCGAATTCTCTGGAGCGGTGGCAGCACAAGAGCAAATGTGCCGCCGTGCTCCGCGAACTCGCCGAGGGGACCCTGCCTCTCGCCGCCGACGCGATCATGACCAGAGCCCAGTCGGGGCAGTCCGTGGCATTCCTCCTTTCGCTGCTGGTTCGCTCCGGCGTACTGCCGGAGCTTGACGTCGAGGCCGCGCGCTTCGACCACTGGCTCGAGAACTGGCTATCGGAGGTTGGGCACGCCGAAGACCGGCTTGTCCTGCGCCGGTACTGCACCTGGGAGTTGCTCCGTTCGACGCGCGCATTCCGGGCGGTGTCTCGCGGCCCGTCGAGCCCTGCGGCTGGCTTCCAACGGCAACGCGCAGCGCTCAAGTACTGTGCCGCGCTCCTGCACGAAATCCGATCGCAGCGCGAGACGCTCGCCACCTTCCCCCAACGCCGCCTCGACGCGTTCCTCACGGACTCCCCGAGTCAGCGGGACGCGTTGGCACCATTCACCCGCTGGTTGCGACGCCACCAGTTGAGCACCCTACGCGTCGAGTTCCGGCCGAGTCGCCTCGAGGGCCGGCACTACGAGTCCGACCATCGATGGCAGATGGCCCGTCGATTCCTCACCGATTCGGACATGGACTCGAAGACCCGTGCTGCGGGCCTGCTCGTTCTCCTCTACGGCATCCAGCTCACCCGCATCATCACCCTCACCCGCGATCAGGTCGACGCGACCTCCCAGCCCGTGAAGCTCACTATCGGGGCGGAACCTATCGAGCTCCCCAAGATTCTCGGAGACGCGATCATCGACCTGGTCGACGCGTCGATGCGCCATCCCGAAGGATGGCTATTCCCCGGCAGAAACCCGGGGCTCCATCTCACCCCGGGGCCGATCAGTCGCCGCCTCCGCGCCGAAGGGCTCCGCTCCGGAAGCGCCCGGACGACCGCCCTCATCGAACTCACCCGGCAGATGCACCCGCGGATCGTGTCCGACTTGCTCGGCATAACGCCGGCGTCGGCCGCCGCGTGGTCGCGCCTCGCCAGTGGGGACTGGTCCGACTACTCAAAGATCCGCTCGGTGTCCGACTGACAACGAAGCTCAGCCCAGCAGCGCCTTCGCCGCGTCGGCGAGCGTGCCGGTGGTCGGCTGGTAGTACGCCCATTTCCCGCGCTGCTCGCGCGTGACGAGGCCGGCCTCGACGAGCAGCTTCATGTGGTGGGAGATCGTCGGCTGCGACAGGCCCACGGGGTCGGTGAGGTCGCAGACGCACATCTCGCCGGCGCTGCTCCCGACGATCATCGAGAGCAGCTTCACCCGCGTCGGGTCGCCGAGGGCCTTGAAGACCTTCGCGAGGTCGTGGGCGGTGCCGTCGTCCATCGCCTGGCCGGGGGTGCAGCAGGAGTCGGCGCTGGTGTCGATGGTGACGGGCAGTGCGTTCATGGCTCTATTCTGCCCGACGTATTGACATCTGTCGATATGAGCGTCAGGATCGTCTTGTCTCACATCGAAGAACGTCAATGCATGGAGGTCGCAGTGAACCCTGTCGTCGTCATCGGTGCTGGTCCGCAGGGACTGGCCGCCGCAGCCCATCTGATCGAGCGGGGGCTCGAACCGCTCGTCCTGGAGTCCGGCGACGCCGCCGCTTCGGCTGTGGCCGAATGGGGCCACGTGCGCTTGTTCTCGCCGTGGACGGAGCTCACCGACCCCGCGTCGCGACGTCTGCTGGAGCCGACTGGATGGTCGGCCCCGACGCAGGGCTACCCGACCGGCGCGCAGTGGATCGAGCGGTACCTCGCGCCCCTCAGCAATGTGCTCGGCGACCGCGTGCGCTACGGGACGCGGGTCGTCGGCGTCGGCCGGGAGGGCCGCGACCTCTCCGTCGACGCCGGCCGCGCCGAGCAGCCCTTCGTCGTCCACGTCGAGCGCGCGGACGGCACCGAGGAGCGGATCGAAGCGCGTGCGGTGATCGACGCTTCGGGCACCTGGCGCACTCCGAGCCCTGCCGGAGCTGACGGGCTGCCCGCGCTCGGGGAACGCGCTGCAGTCGATGCGGAGCTCCTGGAGCATCGCATGCCCGCGATCGAGGACGCGACCGCGCTGGCTGGCCAGCACATCGTGGTGGTCGGCAACGGCCACTCCGCCGCGACGACGATCGGTACGCTCTCTCGCGTGGCCAAGCGCGAGCCGGGGACGCGGATCACCTGGGTGCTCCGGCGCGGCGCGGTCGGCAACACCTTCGGCGGCGGCAGCGCCGACGAGCTGCCCGAGCGCGGCGCGCTGGGACAGCGGGCGAAGAAGGCCGTCGAGGACGGGCTCGTCGATCTCGTCACTGGATTCCGCACGGAGCAGGTCGTCATCGATGGCGGTCAGGCGGTGCTCATCGCGGAGGACGGCCGCCGGCTCGACCCTGCCGCTCGGGTGTTCGTCGCGACCGGCTTCCGCCCAGACTTGTCCTTCCTCTCGGAGATCCGTCTCGACCTCGACATGCGCCTGCAGGCCCCGTCGAAGATCGCTGCGGAGGTTGATCCGAACGTGCACTCGTGCGGCTCCGTGCGGGCCACGGGCGCTGCTGATCTCGCCCAGCCCGAGTCGGGCTTCTACATCGTCGGTGCGAAGTCCTACGGGCGTGCGCCGACGTTCCTCGCTCTGACCGGGTTCGAGCAGGTGCGCAGCGTCGTCGCCGCGATCGCCGGGGACCACGAGGCCGCCGAGCGCGTGGAGCTCGCTCTGCCGGACACCGGCGTGTGCGGAGGCTCCGGCCTCTTCGACGCGCCGGACGAGTCTGCCAGCACGGGATCGTGTTGCGCGCCGGCCCCGCAGCTCATCCAGCTCGGCGTGGGTTCGGCCTCGTAGGTTCACTACCCATTCGGTTCATGTCAGTGCTGGCTGTATAGTCAGTGTGTGCTGACTATTGCTTCGCGTCTTGACGTCATGAACCGGCTCGGCCGGGCGATGGCGGACCCGACGCGTTCCCGGATCCTGATGACCCTGCTCGCCGGCCCGAGCTATCCCGCCGTGCTCTCGCGCGAGCTGAAACTGACCCGCTCGAACGTCTCGAACCACCTGACCTGCTTGCGCGACTGCGGGATCGTGGTCGCTGAGCCCGAGGGGAGGCAGACGCGCTACGAGATCGCGGACCCGCACCTGGCGGCGGCGCTGACCGCGTTGGTGGACGTGACTCTCGCGGTAGACGAGCACGCGCCCTGCATGGACGCGGCGTGCACGGTGCCGGGCTGCTGCGGGATGGGAGCGAGCGAGTGAGCGCGGCGTGCGGCTGCGAGCACGACGAGCTCGAGACCACCATCAGCGAAGAGGCTGAGGAGGCGGAACACCCCTGGTGGCGGGACCGCGGGATCATGGTCCCGGTCTTCTCCGGCATCGCCTTCCTCACTGGCCTGGTCCTGGAGTGGTCTGGGATGGAGATCCCGGCCTTGGTGTTGTTCTGGATCGGCCTGCTGCTGGGTGCATCGACGTTCACCCCGGGCGCGATTCGGAAGCTGTTCAAGGGTAAGCTCGGCATCGGGCTGCTGATGACGATCAGCGCGGTCGGTGCGGTGATCCTCGGCTATGTCGAGGAGGCCGCAGCGCTGGCGTTCCTGTACTCGATCGCCGAGGCACTGGAAGACAAAGCCATGGACCGCGCCCGCGGCGGGCTCCGGGCGCTGCTCAAGCTCGTCCCGGAGACCGCGACCGTCCGCCGCGACGGTACCTCGGTTGAGGTCCCGGCGAAGGATCTCCAAGTGGGGCAGCTGATGCTGGTGCGGCCGGGCGAGCGGATCGCGACCGACGGCATCGTCCGCACGGGGCGCTCCAGCCTGGACACCTCCGCGATCACCGGGGAGTCGATCCCGGTCGAGGTCGAGCCCGGCGACACGGTCTCAGCCGGTGCGATCAACACCGCTGGGGCGCTGGAGGTCGAGACGACCGCGGCCGGCACCGACAACTCGCTGACCACGATCGTCGACCTGGTGGAGAAGGCTCAGGCCGAGAAGGGCGACCGCGCCCGTCTCGCCGACCGCATCGCCCGCCCCCTCGTCCCGGGCGTGCTGATCCTCGCCGCCCTGGTCGCGATCATCGGGTCGCTGTTCGGCGACCCGGAGCTGTGGATCGCCCGCGCTCTCGTGGTGCTGGTGGCGGCGTCGCCGTGCGCGTTGGCGATCTCGGTCCCGCTGACTGTGGTGGCCGCGATCGGCTCGGCGAGCAAGTTCGGCGTGATCATCAAGTCGGGTGCCGCGTTCGAGCGGTTCGGCGTGATCCGTCACGTCGCCGTCGACAAGACCGGCACCCTCACCCGCAACGAGCCCGCCGTCGCCGCCGTCCTCACCGTAGACGGTGTGAGCGAGGCGGAGGCGCTGGCGTGGGCGGCCGCGTTGGAGCAGCACAGCACCCACCCGCTCGCGGCCGCGATCACCGCCGCTGTGCCGGATGCCCCTGCGGCGGAGGGTGTGACCGAGCAGGCCGGTCACGGCATCGAGGGCGAGCTCGACGGCGCGCGGATCACGGTCGGCAGTCCCCGCTGGCTGCACGCCGGGACGCTCGGCGACCGGGTCGCGGGGCTGGAGGAGCAAGGCATGACGGTCGTGATCGTCCACCGCGACGGCGTCCCGGTCGCCGCGATCGGCGTCCGCGACGAGCTGCGACCGGAGGTCCCCGAGGTCGTGCGCACCCTCGCGACCCAGGGCATCGGGGTGACCATGCTCACCGGCGACAACGCCCGCACCGCCCGCGCCCTCGCTGCGCAAGCAGGGATCGATGACGTCCGCGCCGAGCTGCGCCCCGAAGACAAGGCCGCCGCGATCGCAGAGTTCGGTGCGAAGGGGCCGGTCGCGATGATCGGCGACGGCATCAACGACGCCCCTGCGCTGGCCGCCGCGGACATCGGTATCGCGATGGGCGCGACGGGCTCCGACGCCGCGATCGAGTCGGCCGACGTGGCCTTCACCGGTCACGACCTGCGGCTTCTCCCGCGCGCGTTCGACCACGCCCGTCGGGGGCGGCACATCATCAACCAGAACATCATCCTGTCGCTGCTGATCATCACCGCGCTGCTCCCGCTGGCCCTGTTCGGCGTCCTGGGCCTCGCCGCCGTGGTCCTGGTGCACGAGATCGCCGAGGTCGTCGTCATCCTCAACGGACTGCGCGCCGCCCGGACTCGGAAGGAGCCGACCGCATGAAGGTCGAACTGCTGCACATCGTCGACTGCCCGAACACGGCAATCGCCGAAGCCAACGCACGCGCGGCGCTGGATGCTCTCGGGCTCGGGGCCGTTCCTGTCGAGCTGGTGACGATCCGAACCGAGGCCGAGGCGGCGAGCACCCAGTTCGGAGGCTCGCCCACGATCCTCCTCGACGACGTCGACCTGTTCCCGACGGCCCCGGTTCGCTCGCTGGCGTGCCGGGTCTACGCGACGGAAAGCGGGTACGCCGGAGCGCCCACGCAGGAGCAGATCGAAGCAGCGATGCGAGGCGCATCCCGGTAGAGCGAGAACGACCGGTGACGCGATCACTGGGTCACACCTCACGGCACAACGGTGTTCGCCGTAAAGTTCGCGGACCCGGAAACACACCGGAGGGGTAGGGCCATTGGCCTCTGCCCCTCCGCTGCTCGCAGCTCCTCAGACGAGCAGTTCGGCGAGGAGGGTCTCGACGCGGGCCTTGATGTCGTCGCGAATCGGGCGCACCGCATCGATGCCCTGCCCCGCCGGGTCGTCGAGCTTCCAGTCCTCGTACCGCTTGCCCGGGAAGAACGGGCAAGCGTCGCCGCAACCCATCGTGATCACCACGTCGGAGGCCTGCACGGCCTCGGTGGTGAGCACCTTGGGCTGTTCGGCGGTGATGTCGATGCCCTCCTCGCGCATCGCCTCGACGGCGACCGGGTTGATCTGGTCGGCGGGCATGGACCCGGCGGAGCGGACCTCGACGCGGTCGCCCGCCAACTCGCGGAGATAGCCGGCGGCCATCTGGGAACGGCCGGCGTTGTGGACGCAGACGAAGAGGACGGAAGGCTTCTGGTCGGTCATGGTTGTTCGCTTCTTTCAGTCGGTGAGGGTGGCGAGGAGGCCGCGGACGCGGCCCTCGATGTCCTGGCGGATCGCTTCGACGCCCTCGGGCGAGGCCAGCGCAGGATCGCCCACGGCCCAGTCCTCATAGCGGACGCCGGGGATGATCGGGCAGACGTCGCCGCAGCCCATCGTGACCACCACGTCTGCGGCGCGCACCGCGTCGTCGGTGAGCGGCTTCGGGAACGCCGTCTCGGCCTCCTGCGCGCCCTCGATCTCGGTGAGCAGCGAGCGCACGTGCGGGTGCACGTCCGACGCCGGGGCGGATCCTGCGGAGCGTGCGACGACGCGGCCGTCGGCGAGCTGGTTGACGATCGCGGCGGCGAGCTGGGAGCGGCCCGCGTTCTGCACGCAGACGAACAACACCTGCGGCACCCCGGCCGAGCGGTCCCGCGTCAGGTCGGCGAGGCGCTGCCGGGCGAACCGCTCGGTCAGCGGGATCATGTGCGCCGTCAGCTTCGCCGAACGCACCAGGCCGGCGTAGGACTCGCGCACGATCGCGATCACGAGGTCCCGGTTCAGCCCGGCCAGCTCGTCCGCGAGCTCCTCCGCGAGCCTGGTGACTCGGGCGTCCATCTGCTGCAGGGCCGCGGTCCGTGCCGCGGTGTCTTCGGGGTCGTCGGTGACGGCCGCGGCGGGAGCGAACGCGTCGAGGAGGGCTGCGACGGCGCGCTGTTTGCCCGGGGCGATGCGGTAGTAGACCCAGGTGCCGCGGCGCTCGGACAGCAGCATCCCGGTCTCCTTCAACACCTTCAAGTGGTGCGAAACGGTCGGCTGCGACACCTCGGCGAGGTCCGCGAGGTCGCACACGCAGGACTCGCCGCGCGGGTCGGTCGCGATCGCGGAGAGCATCCGCAGCCGCAGCGGGTCAGCGAGCGCTTTCAGTGCCCCGGCCACGGTCGTGGCGGCCTCGGTGCCGATCGCGTGCGCCGTGGACGGTGCGCACGCGTCGGCGTCAGAGATGACGGTCGTGTCGGTCATGACGTCCTCGATTCGGTGGCGTAGGGATCGGTGTGGAACCAGGCCTTCGCGGCCCAGAGTGAGACGTAGACCAGGCCCACGAGCACGGGCACTTCGATGAGCGGGCCGACGACCCCGGCCAAGGCCTGGCCGGATGCCGCGCCGAAGGTGCCGATCGCGACCGCGATGGCGAGCTCGAAGTTGTTGCCCGCGGCGGTGAACGCGAGCGTCGTGGAGCGCGCGTAGCCCAGACCGAGTGCCTTGCCCAGCAGGATGCCGGCGAACCACATCAGTGCGAAGTAGACCAGCAGCGGCAGCGCGATCCTGGCGACGTCCATCGGGTGGGAGGTGACCTGTTCGCCCTGCAGGGCGAACAGCAGCACGATCGTGAACAGCAGCCCATAGAGCGCCCACGGCCCGATCCTCGGGAGGAACTTCTCCTCGTACCAGTCGCGCCCCTTGCGCTTCTCGCCGATGAACCGGGACGCGAAGCCCGCGACGAGCGGGATGCCGAGGAACACGAGCACGTTCAAGGCGATCTGCCAGACCGAGATCTCCAGCCCCTGCGCATCCAGCCCCAGCCAGCCCGGCAGCACGGTCAGGTAGAACCAGCCCAGCACCGAGAACATCACGACCTGGAAGACCGAGTTGATCGCGACCAGCACCGCGGTCGCCTCCCGGTCACCGCACGCGAGATCGTTCCAGATCACGACCATCGCGATGCAGCGCGCGAGACCCACGATGATCAGCCCGGTCCGGTACTCCGGCAGGTCGGGCAGGAAGATCCACGCGAGCGCGAACATCACCGCGGGCCCCACGAGCCAGTTCAGCACGAGCGAGGAGACAAGAAGCTTCTTGTCGCCCGTGACGGCGGCGACCTTGTCGTAGCGGACCTTCGCGAGCACCGGGTACATCATCACCAGCAGGCCCAGCCCGATCGGGATCGAGATCCCGCCGACCTCCATCGCAGAGAGCGCGTCAGAAAGTGCGGGCACGAAACGACCGAGCAAGAGGCCCGCGACCATCGCGAAGCCGATCCACAGCGGAAGCCACTTGTCGAGGGTGGAGAGCCGTTTCGGGGCGGTGCGGGTCAGGGTGTCGGTCATGCGAGCAGCTCTTCGATCTTCGCGACGTAGACGGGTTTCGGGTGCGCGCCGATCAGCACGTCCACCCGCTCTCCGTTCCGGTAGAACCCGAGGGTGGGGATCGAGGTCACGCCGGCCGCGGTCACGGTCTCGGGGTTCTGGTCGGCGTCGACCTTCACGATCTTCACCCGGCCCGCGTAGTCGCTGGCGAGCTGGTCCAGGATCGGGGCGATCGCCTTGCACGGGCCGCACCAGGTCGCCCAGATGTCGACCACGACGGGTAGCTCGGACTCGATCACCTCAGCCCGGAAAGTAGCGTCGGTGACGGGAGTGACGATGCTCATGCGGAGACCTCCAAAGCAAGCTCAGGAACGGTGGTGGGTTCGAGGTTCGACAGGTAGTGCTGGGCGTCCTGCGCGGCCGCGCAGCCGGTGCCCGCGGCGGTGATCGCCTGCCGGTACGTGTGATCGACGAGATCCCCGGCCGCGAACACCCCGGGCAGGTTCGTCCGCGTCGACGGGTGCGCGACCCGCACATACCCGTCCGCGTCGGTGTCGACCTGCCCGGTCACGAGCTCGGAACGCGGGTCGTGCCCGATCGCGACGAACACCCCCGTCGCGTCGAGCGTGCGCTCGGCCCCGGTGACGGTGTCGCGCAGCGTGAGCCCGGTGACCTGCTCATCGCCGAGGATCGCAGCGACCTCACTGTTCCAGGCGACCTCGATCTTCGGGTCCTCCAGCACGCGCTGCGCCATGATCCTCGACGCGCGGAACTCGTCCCGGCGGTGCACGACGGTCACCTTCGACGCGAACCGGGTGAGAAACAGGGCCTCCTCCATCGCGGAGTCCCCGCCGCCGACCACGACGATCTCCTGCTCGCGGAAGAAGAACCCGTCGCACGTCGCGCACCAGGACACTCCGTGCCCCGACAGCCGCTCTTCTTCGGAGAGGCCGAGCTTGCGGTACGCGGAACCCATCGTGAGGACCACCGCCCGCGCCCGGTACGTCGCCCCGGCACCGGTCTCGATGGTCTTCACGTCGCCGTCGAGCTCGAGGCGGATCGCGTCGTCGTAGACGATCCGAGCGCCGAATCGCTCGGCCTGCGCCCGCATCGACTCCATCAGCTCCGGTCCCTGCACGCCATCGACGAAGCCCGGGAAGTTCTCCACCTCCGTCGTCGTCATCAACGCACCGCCCGCGGTCACCGAGCCCGCGATCACGACCGGCGCGAGACCCGCACGCGCCGCGTAGACCGCCGCCGTGTATCCGGCGGGACCGGACCCGACGATGACCAGTTCGACTTCTTGATTCGACATGCTTCTATATTGACATCTATCGAATCAATCCGCGAGTTCGCGATGGCTTTGTCACCGGATGTTCACTTACCGTGCTCAGGCATGGCCGCCAACACCCTTCGCGCGTGAACCTCCGCATCATCGACGAAAAAGGCGCGAAAAGTGCACTCTTCAACAATCGGACCTACCAGTAGTTCGCGGTACGTCGACGCCACGGTCGGCGAGGGTGTCGACGAAGTCGGCGACTTGCCTAGAGGTGGCGGCCCACGGCTTGCGCACGGTGTTTCCTACGCGCACCACCCGCTCAGTGGCGTTTCCGCCCTCGAGCGGGACCTCACGATCAGTCACTGAACCACGGTATCGAGCGGGCCAGAGCCAGGCCCATCACCGCACTCACCCCTCGATACCGGGAGGCGCTTCGCCGGTGACGCCGTCGATCACCTCGCGATCACCGAGGGGTCGGTCCAAGGGGACCTTGATGCTGTCCTGGCATGCATCGCCCGGAGAGCGCAGCGTGGATGTCACGGTGATGGTCACCGACTCGTCGTCCTCTTCGACTGTCGCGACGGGATCGCCGTTGCACGTTCCGATCACGACAACCTGGATGTCGCCGCCGTTCGACCATCCGACGATGGGCTGCGGCCCGCGTTCCTCGGTCGGCCGCTGTTCACTCTGCTCGGTCGGCTCGGCTGATGTGCATCCGGTGACGAGCGCAAGCAACGAAACACTGGCCAGGGCGAACCCGGCTCGACTCGAGGAGCGCGATCGCTGCGTCACGTGAATCACATTGCCACATCAGTGGCGCGTGTCGAAGAGGGGCGAGGATGGAGGGGTGGATTCCGCTGCCGCTGCCTTCATCGACCAGACGTTGCGCAACGAGGCATCGGAATGGCGAACGTGGGCCGACGGTGACGACTCCGTTGGCGGGCTGCGCGTGTACGGCGCATCGATTGGCGCGATCCGCGGCACGGTGCGGGACGCGCTGCGGCGGCATCGCGACCTCCAGCATGACGACATCACCGCGCTCGCGTCGGAACTCTGGGCGGTACCCGTTTTCGAGCGTCGCCTCGCTGCCATCGTGCTGCTTCAGGGCCAGGTCGACCTGCTCACCGGGAACGACCTCACCCGCATTGAGGGGTTCCTGCGCGACGCTCGCGTACCCGATCTGATCAACCCGCTCACCCTCGACGTCGTGCGCCCCCTGCTCACCCGACTGGCCGGACCCGAGTCCGAACGCGCCCACCGCATCGTGCACCGCTGGGCCGCCTCCGACGCGGAAGGACTGCGCGCCGCGGCCGCGTTGCTCTAACGGCACGCCGGCCACCGGCATCCGTCTCCGTCCTCAGTGCCCATTCGCCGTCACTCGAATGAATAGAGTCGGGGGATGCCGCACACGATGCCCTTCCGCGGGTTGCCGATCTCGCAGCGCGACGTCGAGTACGCGTATGGTCCGGATTCCGAACTCCGCGAGGGCGTTACGCCTGAACCCGCGCGCCGCGCGCTCACCGTGCCAGACGGCACCACGGTGTCGTACGTGGTGTTCCCCGGCACGGGGCCAACTGTTGTGATTCTGCATGGCCTGGCAGGCAGCGGTCGCGAGTTCGAACCGACAGCGCGGGCGCTGGCCGGGCGTCGGGTCATCCTCATCGACCAGCGCGGCCACGGGCACAGCACCCGCAACCCGGCAGACACCAGCCGCGCGGCTTTCGTCGACGATGTCGTCCGCGTGATCCAGGCCGAATCCGCCGAGCCGGTCGATCTGGTGGGACAGTCGATGGGCGCGCACACCGCGATGCTGGTCGCGGCATCCGAACCGAAACTCATTCGCCGTCTCGTTTTGCTCGAGTGCGACGCCGGCAGCGGAACACCCGAAGAGCACGCCGCCCTCGGCGAGTTCTTTCGCTCTTGGAAGGTGCCGTTCGTGGATCGGGATGCCGCGGCCGCCAGCCTGGGCGGTAGCCCCCTCGCCCACGCATGGGCCGCGGATCTCGAGCAACGCCCCGACGGGCTTTACCCCCGCTTCGACCCCGACGTCATGGTCGCGACGATCAGCGCTGTCGCGACTCCGCGATGGACCGAGTGGGAGCAGGTCACCACGCCCACGCTCGTGGTCTATGCCGAAAACGGCATGTTCACACCGGAGCAGAAGTCCCAGTTCGTCGCGCGCGGCGCGTACGCGACTCGCGTCGATCTAGCCGGGGGCTCCCACGACGCGCATCTCGACGCGTTCACGGAGTGGATCGCTGCGCTGTCGTCCTTTCTCGAGACCCGGTGAGTCGTCGCTGCTTGCTGCGCCGAAGAGCGCCTCAGAGTGGCTAGCGTGGGGGTGTGAAATCCCTTGTGAAAAGCTCCGCGCGGTCGCTCGGCGACTCTCGTTCCGTTGCGCACGGTGTGACGACATCCGCCGCGACGGCGGCGCTCACCCTCATCGATCCGCGGCGACTCAGCGTTCGAGGGCGCGCGGTGTACCGAGTGGGAGTTGCTGCGCTCACCGGCTGGATGCTGTGGGCGTCATTGCGCGACGAGTCGGGGCTGATCACGACCGGCGCGCGTGCTGGGCTCACCGCGGCATCCGTCGGGGGAGTCCTCGGTCTTGCCGAAGCGGGCGAAGCGATGGACGCGCGCCTGCAGGACGCGGTCGGAGCTGCGGGCGCACGCCGCCCGCGCGTGTGGATGGCCGCGGCGGCGGGTGTCATCGGGGTGCTCACGTGGTGGGCAGGGCGACGGATGCCGGAATCGCCGTTCGTGCCGATCGAAGACTTCCTCGACTCACGCGAGGAAGAGGTGCCGGCGCAGGTGCACGCGCTCGTCGAACGGCTGTTGAGCGGAACGGAAGACTTCGGTGCTGCCGAGCTGCGCGCCCAGCTCGCGGTGGCGCGCGTCACCGTGAGCCCGATGATGGATGACTTCTCGGGTGAGGCGTACTTCGCCGTGCCCGACGGTCTGCCGCGCGCCGTGCCCGGATCGGGCGACTTCGTCGTGAGCGGGCGCTTCCGCGCGCTCGACGATCGCACGTTCGACCTCACGCTCTCGCTCAGTGAAGGCGCGCTCAGCATGCTGTCGGTCTCGACCGGCAGTGACTGGGACGACGAGGACACCGAGGCCTGGTACTCCGCCGACCGCAGCCCCGCAGATCTGGGCTCCTGGCCGGATGCTGCCGACGTCACCCTGCTGATGGAGACCCCTGCCGGGCGCCGCGAACTCTAAGGGCCCACCCGAGGGTTCGCTTCGCACCAACACAAATGTCCTCCCGCGCGACCTTCGGCCGCACTTCGGAGCTTGGAGGGGATGACGGGAATCGTCCCCACCGCCTCTCCACACGCCGGCTTCGCCGTCGCGCGGAGCCTCGGGCGGCGTGGGCCCACCCAGGGGTTCGCTTCGCACCAACACAAATGTCCTCCCGCGCGACCTTCGGCCGCACGTGAGGACATTGGAGGGGATGACGGGAATCGAACCCGCGCTATCAGCTTGGGAAGCTGAAGTTCTGCCATTGAACTACATCCCCGGCAGACCTTTCGGCGTCCGGCCAGCATAACAAACGCACGCCGCTAGGCTGAACCCGTGCTGCTCTCTGATCGCGATATCCGCCTCGAACTCGACGCTGGCCGCATCGGTCTGGACCCGTGGGACCCGGCCATGGTGCAGCCCTCGAGCGTCGATGTGCGCCTCGACCGCTACTTCCGGCTGTTCGACAACCACAAGTATCCGTTCATTGATCCGGCCGAAGACCAGCCCGAACTCACGCGGCTCATCGAGGTCGACCCGAACGAGCCCTTCATCCTGCACCCGGGGGAGTTCGCACTCGGTTCGACCTTCGAGCAGATCAGCCTGCCCGACGACATCGCCGCGCGACTGGAAGGCAAGTCGTCGCTCGGTCGGCTCGGCCTCCTCACCCACTCGACCGCGGGTTTCATTGATCCGGGATTCTCGGGGCACGTGACCCTCGAACTATCGAACGTGGCGACCCTGCCGATCAAGCTGTGGCCGGGTATGAAGATCGGTCAGGTCTGCTACTTCCGCCTCACCTCGCCCGCCGAGAACCCCTACGGTTCAGGGCCCTACGGCAACCGCTATCAGGGCCAGCGGGGCCCGACGGCGTCGCGTTCTTTCAAGAACTTCCACCGCACCGACGTCGGATCGACGCAGGCGGGCTCGCTCGGCGGCTGAGTCGCCGACGGCCGGGTGTTTCGATGATCGGATGCCGCGTCAGTGCTCGCCCTGCGGGGGCAACGCCTCGATGACCGGGTGATCCTTGGCGAAGACGCCGGTCTTCGCGGCGCCACCGGGTGAGCCGATGTCGTCGAAGAACTCGACGTTCGCCTTGTAGTAGTCCTGCCACTCGTCGGGAAGGTCGTCTTCGTAGTAGATCGCCTCGACGGGGCACACCGGCTCGCACGCACCGCAGTCGACGCACTCGTCGGGGTGGATGTACAGCGAGCGCTCGCCCTCGTAAATGCAGTCCACCGGGCACTCATCGATGCAGGCGCGGTCCTTCACATCCACGCAGGGAAGCGCGATGACGTACGTCATGATTCGACCAGGGCCTCGTCGCGCGAGATCGCGACCTGCTCGTCACGCGGCACGACCTTGACGCGCTCGCGCGGGTAGCGGTGGTTCTCGCCCAGCGCGCGCTCGTGCGCGTCGAGGGCACGCCAGCCGTCCCACGTGGTGAAGGCCACGTCGCGCTCGGCGAGGAGGTCGAGCACGTCGCCCTGCTCAGAAGGCGTCGCCAGGAGGCCCGCCTGTGCGTCGGCAACCAGGTGCGACACGGTCTCCATGGCATCCGACTTCGTGTGACCGATGAGGCCGATCGGGCCGCGCTTGATCCAGCCGGTCGCGTACAGGCCGCGCACCGCGGTGCCGCCATCTTCGGCCGTCGCCGCCGACGCGTTGTCGGTGACACGACCCTCGACGTTCGGGATCACGCCGCGCACCTCGTCGAACGGCACGCCCAGCACGGGGGAGCCGAAGTAGCCGACGGCGCGGTAGACCTGGTCGAGCTCGAAGTCGCGGTACTCGCCGGTGCCCACGACGCTGCCGTCGCCGGTCGGCGTGGTGCGCTCGAAGCGCATGCCCTCGACGCGATCGGTGCCGGTCACCTCGACGGGTGCGTGGTAGAAGTGCAAGTGCAAACGGCGCGACGCCCCGGTCGACTCACGCGTGCGCCAGCTCTGCAGGATGCGCAGCATGACCTTCAGCTGGTTGGTCGCGGGAGTGATGCCCTCGAGGTGGGCGAAGTCTTCGTCCGACACCACGATGTCGACGTTCGGTACCTCGCCGAGTTCACGCAGCTCGATGGGGGTGAACTTGATGTCGGCGGGGCCACGGCGACCGAACACGTGCACGTCGGTCACCTTCGATGCCTCGAGGCCGGCGAGCACGTTGTCGGCGATCTCGGTGGGGCGCAGGTCTTCTGCGTGCTTGGCGAGAATGCGGGCCACGTCGAGCGCGACGTTTCCGTTGCCGATCACGGCGACCTGCTCGCCGTCGAGGGTCCAGTCACGCGGCACATCCGGGTGCCCGTCGAACCACGCGACGAAGTCGGCGGCACCGAACGAGCCCGGCAGATCGATTCCCGGAATGTTCAGCGCAGCATCCCGAATCGCACCCGTGGCGAAGATCACGGCGTCGTAGCGCTCCCGCAGTTCGTCGAGGGCAATGTCACGACCGACCTCGACGTTGCCGATGAAGCGGATTGTGCGTCCCGAGCCCGACTCGTTCGGGGCGTCGAGCATCTCGTGCAGCGAGTTGACGATGCCCTTGATGCGCGGGTGGTCGGGCGCGACGCCGTAGCGGATTAGGCCGTACGGTGCGGGGAGGGACTCGAACAGGTCGATCGCGACCGTGCCGCCGGCCTCGCGAACCGAGTTCGACAGGATGTTGCCGGCGTAGATTCCGGCCGGGCCGGAGCCGACGATTGCAACGCGCAGATTCAGATCAGTCACTGAGGGTGCCTTTCGGGGAGTGCTCCGCGATGAGACGCGCGGAAAGTTCGTTAGAGATCGCGAGCGAGCTCACGGCGAGCTCGTCGGGGGCATGGGGGCTCACGCGCACGACGTCGCCGATCACGACAACGGCAGGGGAGCGGATGCCGCGCTCGGCGGCCTGCGCGGCGATGGTACCCAGCGTACCGACCGTGATGCGCTCGCCGGGTCCGTACGCGTCTTCGATCACGGCGACGGGGCAGTCGCTGCCGCGCTCACCGCGCGCGAGGATGAGGGCCGAGTGGGCGAGGGTGCCCACGCCCATCAGCAGCACAACGGTGTGGTCGCGCCCGCCACCGATCTCGGCGATCTGGTCGTGGCCGGTGACGACGGTGAACGCCGTCGCGAGGCCGCGGTGGGTCACCGGAATGCCGGCGATGGCGGGCACCGAGATCGCCGAGGTGATCCCCGGCACGACTTCGACGTCGATCCCGGCCTCGCGGCACGCGTCGAGCTCTTCGCTACCGCGGCCGAACACGTAGGGGTCACCGCCCTTGAGTCGCACGACGTTCTTCCCCTCGCGGCCGAGCGAGACGAGCATCTCGTTGATGCCGTCCTGCGGCACCGCGTGGCTGCCCGGCAGCTTGCCGACGTCGAGCACCTCCGCGCCGATGTGCACACCCGCGGTCTGAAGGCCCGCCAGCACGCTGCGCGCGCCCAGGCGGTCGGCGACGATCACGTCGGCGGCTTCGAGCACCCGCAACGCCTTGACCGTCAAGAGGTCAGCGTCGCCGGGGCCCGCTCCGACGAGCCAGACCTTTCCGTGCGCCATGAGATCTCCTGAGGCTGGGTGTGGTGCCAGTTGCGGTGGCGCGATGCGCCGATGTGGGGTGCGTCAGTCGCGCGTGATTCCCGCGGCGAGCGTCGCGCCCGTCGAGGGGTGGATCACGAGGAACGAGCCGCCGTGGCGGTTGTTCTTGTACGACTCGAGCGGCAGTTCGCTCGCAAGCTTGAGCGTCACGCGACCGATGTCGTTCGTCTGCAGCGTGTCGGCGCTCTGGTGCGTGAGGGCATCGAGGTCGTATCGGGATTCGATGTTCGCCACGAGTGCCTGCACGGTCGCGGTGCCGTGCTTGACCAGCACGCGCGATCCGATCTCGAGCGCGCGGGCGTCGAGCTGGAACAGTTCTGCGTCGACTTCGCGACGACCTTCGGGAAGTGTTCCGGATGCCCCGATGAGCGCCCCGCGCGCGGTGTCGACGTCGTGCTCCAGCTCGATCGAGACCGACTGGGGTGCCGCGGCCTCGTCGACCGAGACACCCGCGACCCGGATGCCTGTGACCGTGGTGGTCGCCCCGGCCGGGAACACATCGACCGCGTCGCCCACGCGCACCACGCCCGAGGCGATACGCCCCGCGACGGCGCGGTAGTCACGCAGCTGCTCGGCCTGCGCGGGATCGGCGGCCACGTCCGGGGCCAACCCGCCCTGCGGGCGGAGAACCAGCTGCACCGGCAGACGGAACGGCTCGTTGTCCTGACCCGTCGCGTCTGCGGCCGGGAGGCTTTCGAGAAGTTCGAGCAGCGCGGGACCGGTGTACCACGGGGTGCGCGAGGAGTGCTCGACGATGTTGTCGCCCTCGAGGGCCGAGACCGGCAGCACGTGCAGATTCAGGATGCCGAGCTCGAACGCGATGCGCTGCGCTTGCGCCGCGACCACTTCGAACCGCTCCTGCGCGTAGTCGACCAGGTCGATCTTGTTGACCGCGACGATCACGTGCGGCACGCGCAGTAGCGCGACCACCGCGAGGTGGCGGATCGTCTGCTCGAGCACGCCCTTGCGACCGTCGACGAGCACCACGACAGCATCGGCCGTGGTCGCACCGGTGACCATGTTGCGCGTGTACTGCACATGCCCGGGGCAGTCGGCGAGGATGAACGAGCGCTGACCGGTCGAGAAGTAGCGGTACGCGACATCGATCGTGATGCCCTGCTCGCGCTCGGCGCGCAGACCGTCGGTCAGCAGGGCGAAGTCGAACTCGCCGTGCGCGAAGCCACGGTCGCTCGATGTGCGCGCGACCTGCTCGAGCTGGTCGGCGAGGATCGCCTTCGAGTCGTGCAGAAGACGGCCCACGAGAGTCGACTTGCCGTCGTCGACCGAACCGGCGGTGGCGAAACGGAACAGGGTGGAACCTGCGAGAGTGTCCGACATCAGAAGTATCCGTCCTTCTTGCGATCTTCCATGGCCGCCTCGCTCAGGCGGTCATCGGCACGGGTCGCACCGCGTTCGGTGATGGTCGACCGCGCGACCTCGCTGACGATGGATGCCAGGTCTGCGGCATCCGACTCCACCGCGCCGGTGCAGCTCATGTCGCCGACCGTGCGATAGCGGACGCGGCGCACCTCGACGGTCTCGTCGGCCGTCGGTGGCGAGAACTCGCCCACCGGGCGCCACATGCCGTCGCGCTGGTACACCTCGCGGTCGTGCGCGAAGTACAGCGGAGGCAGTTCGATGCCCTCGCGCTCGATGTAGCGCCAGACGTCGAGTTCGGTCCAGTTCGAAATCGGGAACGCGCGCACGTGCTGGCCGGGGGTGTGGCGGCCGTTGTAGAGGCTCCACAGCTCGGGGCGCTGGTTGCGCGGGTCCCACTGGCCGAACTCGTCGCGCAGCGAGATGATGCGCTCCTTGGCGCGCGCCTTGTCTTCATCACGACGAGCGCCGCCGAACACGGCGTCGTGGCGACCCGCGGCGATCGCGTCGAGGAGCGGCAGCGTCTGCAGCGGGTTGCGCGTGCCATCGGCGCGCTCTTGCAGGCGGCCGTCATCGATGTAATCCTGCACGCGCGCCACCTCGAGCGTGATGCCCAAGCGGGCCACCGTGCGATCGCGGAAGTCGATCACTTCGGGGAAGTTGTGCCCGGTGTCCACGTGCAGCACGGGGAACGGCACGCGGCCCGGCGCGAACGCCTTGGTGGCCAGGTGCAGCACGAGCACCGAGTCCTTGCCGCCCGAGAACAGCAGCACGGGGCGCTCGAACTCGGCGACCACCTCGCGGATGATGTGGATCGCCTCGGCTTCGAGAAGGTCGAGGGTGGTGAGCTCTCCGATACCCGCGGGCACGTGCGGCGCGGGCGTCGCGGCGCCGGTCGCGGTGGGGAGAGTGGTGGGAGTCGTCATACGTGCAGCCCGCATTCCGTCTTCGAGAGTCCGGCCCAACGGCCCGACCGGGGGTCTTCGCCGGGTGCGACCGGCTTCGTGCACGGCTCGCATCCGATCGAGGGGTAACCGTTGCTCACCAGCAGGTTCACCGGAACCTTGTGCTCGCCGGCGTAGTCCAGCAGGTCGTCGAACGTCCACGCGGCAACCGGGTTGACCTTGACCAGCCCGTTTCGCTCGTCCCACGTGACCAGGGGAGTGTTCGTGCGCGTGGGTGCTTCGTCACGGCGCACGCCGGTGAACCACACTTCGTAGCCGCTCAGGGCGTCCTTGAGTGGTGCGACCTTACGGCGCGCGCAGCACAGGGCGGCGTCGCGCTGGTAGAGCTTCTCGCCGAACTCGGCGTCCTGCTCGGCGACGGTCTGCTCGGGCAGCACATCCACGATGCGCACGTCGAGCACGCGGCCGACCTCATCGCGCGTGAAGCGTGTCTCAGCGAAGTGGTACCCGGTGTCCAGGAACAGCACGTCGACGCCGGGGAGGTGCTCGGCGACCAGGTGAGGGAGCGCGGCGTCAGCCATCGAGCAGGCCACGGCCGCGGCATCCACCGAGAAATTCTCGGCGACCCAGCGCACGACATCCGCGGGGGATGCTTCACCCTCGGCGAGGCTGTGCAACTCGCGCTCGCCGCGCTCGGCCAGTGCCTTCAGTTCTTCGTGCGACCGCTTGACGGCGACGCGCGGAGCAAGCGAGACGGTCATTGCAGTGCCTCTTCTTCTGCGCGGTGCGCCCACTGGGCGAACGTCTCGTCGGCGTCGGCATCACGGTCGACAAGGAAGCGGTTCACGACGCGGTCGACGTAGTCGGCGATACCGTCGGCAGCGACCTTGAGGCCGCGAACCGTGCGGCCAAGACCCGCCTCGTCGCGGTTGACGCTCGCGAGCCCGCCGCCCAGGTGCACCTGGTACCCGGGAACCTGCTCGCCGTCGATCGTGACGAGCTGACCCTTCAGGCCGATGTCAGCGGTCTGGATGCGCGCGCACGAGTTCGGGCAGCCGTTCACGTGCAGCGAGATCGGGTGCGGAAGATCGAAGCCCTCGAGGCGCTTCTCGAGGTCGAGCACGGCCGCCGTGGCGTAGGCCTTGGTCTCGACGATCGCGAGCTTGCAGTATTCGATGCCTGTGCACGCGATCGTGCCGCGGCGGATGAGGCTCGGGCGCGACGACAGGCCGAGCTCGTCGAGGCCGGCGACCAGCGAGTCGACCTTGTCTTCGGGGATGTCGAGGATGACGAGCTTCTGGTGCGGCGTCGTGCGCAGGCGCGACGAGCCGTGCGACTCGATCAGATCGGCGAGCTTCTCGAGCGATGGGCCCGACACGCGGCCGACAATCGGGGTGACGCCGACGTAGAAGCGGCCGTCCTTCTGCTTGTGCACGCCGACGTGGTCGCCGGGGGTCGTGGGCTTCGGTGCCGCCTCCGTGTCGGGGAGCTCGTACCCCAGGTACTCGTCTTGCAGCACCTGGCGGAACTTCTCGGGGCCCCACTCGGCGAGGAGGAACTTCAGGCGCGCCTTGTTGCGCAGACGGCGGTAGCCGTAGTCGCGGAAGATCTGCGCGACGCCGTGCCACACGTCGGCCACCTGGTCGGGTGCGACGAAGGCGCCCAGACGCTCGCCCAGGCGCGGGGTCGCCGACAGGCCGCCGCCCACCCACAGGTCGTAGCCGATGCCGAGCTCGGGGTGCTCGAGCGCGACGAACGCCACGTCGTTGATCTCGTGCACCACGTCTTGGCTCGGGTGACCGGTGATCGCCGACTTGAACTTGCGGGGCAGGTTCGCGAGCGTCTCGTCGCCGATGAAGCGTGACGTGATCTCGTCGATCTGCGGGGTGGGGTCGATGAGCTCGTCGGCCGAAATGCCGGCGACGGGCGAACCGAGCACGACGCGGGGAACGTCACCGCACGCTTCGGTGGTGCCGAGTCCGACGGCCTCGAGGCGGCGCCAGATCTCGGGCATCGACTCGACCTCGATCCAGTGCAGCTGGATGTTCTGACGGTCGGTGAGGTCGGCGCTGTCGCGGCCGAAGTCCTTCGAGATCTCGGCGATCACGCGCAGCTGCTCGGTGGTCAGCTGACCGCCGTCGATGCGCACGCGCAGCATGAAGTACTCGTCTTCGAGTTCGTGCGGCTCGAGCGTTGCGGTGCGGCCACCGTCGATGCCGGGCTTGCGCTGCGTGTACAGACCCCACACACGGAAGCGACCGTGCAGGTCGGTCGGGTCGATCGAAGAGAACCTACCCTTGGAGTAGATGTTCTCGATGCGCTCGCGCACCGCCAGACCGTTGTCGACCTGCTTCCACTCTTCGTTGCCGTTGAGCGGAGCCTTGCCATCGATCTTCCACTGCCCGTTGGGACGGTTCGAGGGGCGCGGCGGACGAGCGCGGGCGCCTTCTGGGCGCGACGCGTCTCCGCGTGTGTCGGTGTTGCTGATGGTCACGATGGCCTCCGAAATTCCGGGCGTCCCCGGAGTGGACATCGATCAGTCCACTCAAAGAGAGTAGAAGGCCGAACCTGAACGGCCTACCTGGGTGTCAACGGGCGTTAAGTGGCGTAACGCGGCGACACAAGGGAGTCATTCTTTCGGCGCCGCTGTGCGCGCTGTGGAGCGATAGCGATCGATGACCAGATCGACGAGTTCACGTGCCGGGGTGTCGTCGTCGAGCAGTGGGCGGGCGACCGGAGAGCCGTCGGCCAGCCGCACGGCGAGGTCGTGGAAGTAGCCCGGCGCCATGAGGTAATCGGCCACGACGACGCGCGTCGCGCGAGAGCGAGCGGATGCCACGGCAGCACCGAGCCGCGGTTCGGTGGCGGCCAAGAAGCCGACCGTGACGTCGGTGCCCAGGCGCTCGCCGAGCATGCGGCCGATGGTGCGACAGTCGTCGTTGGCGCGTTCGTCGCTCGAGCCCGCGACGGCTAGGACGACGGCATCCGCTTCTTCCTTCTCTTTCAGCCGGCGGATCAGGACGTCGACCAGGCGCTCGTCGGGGCCGAGCGCAGGCGCGATGGTGACGTTGTGGCGGTGCGCCGTCTGCTCGATGAGGTCGATGCGGACGTGGTAGCCCGCTGACAGCAACAGCGGAACGATGACGACCGGCTGCTCGTCGGGGATGCCCGCGAGGGATGCCGCGACATCGGGCTGCTGCACGTCGACGTGGCCGAGGCGCACCGTGATGTCGGGTAGCGCCTCGGCGACCTGGGCCACCAGCGCGGCGATCGCCGCCTGGCCAGCAGGCGACGACGTGCCGTGCGAAATGGCGAGCAGTGCGGGAGTCATCGGCTCCATTGTGCCGCGCGCGTGTGTCGCCCGGGTTTCGCTCCGCCCACGCGCTCGCGCCCGCCGGCGTGAGTGCGTGGGCGTCCGTTTCACGAGAGGGTGACGTTGCCTGCGGGGTGCACATGGATGTGCACGTCCATGCGGTGTGCTTTGTGGTGGTGGTGACCGCAGTGGTGGTGACCGCCGCGGTGGTGGATGCCGCGGCCTTCGCGGTCACGTTCGTGATGCCCGCACTCGCCCCCGTGCTCACCGCCCCCGCGCCCACGCTCACCGCGTCCGCGCCCACGCTCACCGCGCCCGCGCCAGCTACTGCCGCGGCCATTCCCGCGCGCACCACGATCCGGCCACGCGGATGCCGCGCCGCCGAACTCGTCGGCGATCGCCTCGAGCGCCGCGGTCATCGTGGCGTAATCCTCGGGAGAGACGGCGCCGGTGACGCGGTCACGGATGCCGCCCACGGCCTCGGCGAGGTCGCTGCGCGCAACCCGCCCCTCGTCGGTGAGCTCCCACGTGCCGTCCTCTTTCGCGGCAGCCCAGCCGCGCGATTCGAGACGGGCGAGCACTTTGCCCTTCCGTGCGAGCCGTTCGGCGAGTCCGGGAGCCTGCGCGTCGCCGGACAGCACGTTCAGGGCCATCCACTCGCGACGCGAGACGCCCGCGCCCTCGAGTGCGTCGGCGAAGGCGCGGGTGATCAGGGTGTCGACCGCGCGCAACCAGTAGCCGAGCGGACGTTCTGTGTGTTCGGAGGGCGTGCTTTCGGGGGTGAATTCTTCGTTTTTCATGAAAAGTCCTTTCGGGGCGACGCTGTGTCGCCGATCATTTCATGTCACATTGCATGCATATGTACTGTGACATGGGATATGAAATATGTCAAGGTGCATGTAAATTGGCAGGATGCCGCGCCCCTCCGCCTCTGGCTCCGAAGACCCCCACGTCGATGCGATCGCCGCAGCTCTCTCGCGGCTGCGCGGCCGCGGCCGGGGCCGCCCGTGGGCGATGCGCGACCCCCGCGACCCGGGGGATGTCGGAGTCAACCAGCACCGCGGCCGCGGATCGCTGCACGGTCCGGATCGCATGCACGGTCCGGACCGGTCGCACGGCCATCCGCGCGGCGGCGATGGAGGGCCCTGGGATCACGGCATTGGACATGGCGCCGGACCGGGCACCGGACACGGGCCCGGGCGCATCGGTGGCCCCGCGCGCATGAGAATGCTCGAGGCGTTGGCCGTGGCATCCGACCCCCTCACCATCGGCGAGATCGCGGATGCCGTCGGTGTCGACCAGCCGCGCGCGTCACGCCTTGTGCAGCAGAGCGTTGAGCTCGAACTCGTGCGGCGCGAAGTCGACCCAGACGATGCGCGGCGCACACGCGTTGCTCTGACCGAGGCGGGGCGCTCCGCAGTGCAGGCGTTCACCGGGGGGCGGCGCGCGGCAATCGACACCGCGCTCGCGTCGTTCAGCGAGGCCGAGCGCGCCGACCTGGCACGCCTGCTGACCAAACTCGCGGACGGGTGGCCGACCTCGTAGATTCCGAGTGCACGGACGGATGCCGTACCAGACGCGACAATCCTGCTCTTCGCCCTCCCGCTCGGGCGGCGACATCGCTAACGTGTGATCGTGACAGCATCCGACACGCAAACGACCGAAGGCCCAAAGCGCGCCAGCACGATCCTGCGATGGGTGTTCTGGCCCGCGGCCGTGGTCGCGCTCGCCTTCTCGCTTTTCGCCCTGATCGCGCCGAGCGCTGCTGAGGCACTGTTCAGCACGATCCAGTCATCGATCGTGAACGCGTTCAACTGGTACTACGTGCTCATCGCCGCATTCTTTGTGGCATTCGCGCTGGTGATCGGGTTCAGCAAGTTCGGTGACATCCGCCTCGGCGCCGACGACGACAAGCCCGAGTTCTCCCTCGGCGCGTGGTTCTCGTTGCTGTTCGCCGCCGGAATGGGCATCGGTCTGGTGTTCTACGGCGTGAGTGAGCCGCTCAGCCACTTCGTCACGCCGCGCCCCGGGCTCACCGGCACGCCCGAGCAGTTGGCGCAGGCCGCGCTCAGCCAGACCTATCTGCACTGGGGCGTGCAGGCATGGTCGATCTACGTTGTCGTCGGGCTCGGACTCGCGTATGCGATCCACCGGCGCAAGCGCCCGATCTCGATTCGCTGGACGCTCGAGCCCCTGCTCGGAAAGCGCGTGAACGGCGGCTGGGGTCACACCGTCGACGTGATCGCTCTCGTGGGAACGCTGTTCGGCGTTGCCACGTCGCTCGGCCTGGGTGTGCTGCAGATCAGCGCGGGACTCGACAGCATCGGCCTGTTCGAGCCGGGGGAGGCCGTTCAGATCGGCATCATCGCGGTCATCACCGTGCTCGTGTTGTTCTCGGTGTTGTCGGGTGTGACCAAGGGTATGAAGTGGCTCTCGTCCACCAACCTGATCCTTGCCAGCGTGCTCGTGCTCTACCTGTTGGTGTTCGGCGAGTCCGAGTTCTTGCTCCGCGAGTGGGTGCAGTCGATCGGTAACTACATCCAAGGTTTCATTGGCCTCTCGTTCAACGTCAGTGCGTTCCAAGGCGCGGCCGGTGAAGCGTGGCAGGCCGCGTGGACCTCGTTCTACTGGGGCTGGTGGATCTCGTGGGCCCCCTTCGTGGGCATCTTCATCGCGCGCATCTCGCGCGGCCGCACGGTGCGCCAGTTCGTCATGGGTGTCATCATCGTGCCGACGCTGATCACGATCCTGTGGTTCGCCGTCCTCGGCGGATCGGCGCTGTACATCGAACTCACCCAACCGGGTGCGCTCACGCAGCCTGACGGCACGGTCGACCTCAACACCGCACTGTTCCAGATGCTCGAGTTCATCCCGGGCACCCCGGTGCTGACGGTCGGCGTGATCCTGCTCATCACGATCTTCTTCGTCACGTCGTCCGACTCCGGTGCACTGGTGATGGGAATGATCGCCACCGGCGGGCAGATCAACCCCAAGAAGTGGGTGCGCGTGTTCTTCACGCTCACCACGTCAGTGCTGGCATCCGCACTGTTGCTGACCGGCGGTCTCACCGCTTTGCAGACGGCCGCGATCATCATCGCCCTGCCGTTCTCGGTCATCATGCTGCTCATGTGTTGGTCGACGGTGATCGCGTTCAGCCGTGAGCGGCGCGCGTACGACCGCGCCGCGCGTGCCCAGTTCGTCGACCAGATCGGCGAGTACTACGGGCTGGAAGTCGAGGCGCCGCTCGAGGCCGGTGCGCTGCATGAACCTTCGTGGGTGCGACGCATGGCTCGGCGCCTGGGGCTGAGGCACGATCCGATGACCGAAGCGGTGCCCGTCGTCACGGCGCAGATCGACGAGAACGACGAGCTTCGTCCCGTGCTCAACCGTGTGGACGGCGATGCCGCGCCGCGCCGCGCCAGCGCTCGCAGCCTCGAAGCCGCGAACGCGGAACCGGGGGGCGTGCCGACCGTCGATGTCGACTCGGTTGTCGACAACGACCCTCGGGCCCGCGGCGACGTCGAGGACGTGCCCGATCGCACCTCGGACGACGACGGCAAAGACCCGCTGCGCTGAGGTACGTGTTTCTCAGTCCTGCAGGCGCGGCTGCGAGGCCCGCACCGGCAGAAGCAGAAGCAGCCCGATGACCAACACGAGAACAATGCCCAGGATGCCGAAGTAGGCCTCGCCGGAAAGCGCGACGAACAACGCAAACATCGTGGGAGCGAGGAACGACACCGCGCGACCGGTGGTGGCGTACAGTCCGAAGACCTCGCCCTCGCGCCCCGGCGGGATGAGGCGCGCGAGGAAAGTGCGCGAGGCCGACTGGGCGGGGCCGACGAAAAGGCAAAGGGCCAGGCCCGCCGTCCAGAACACGATCTGACCACCGTCGTGGAGGAAGAACACCAACAGCCCCGAGATCACGAGGCCGCTGAGGGCGGCGACAATCACGGGCTTCGCCCCCAGGCGATCATCCAGCGCGCCGACGGCGATCGTCGAGATGCCCGCGACCACGTTTGCGGCGATGGCGAAGATGATCACTTCACCGGCCGAAAAACCGAACACCGAGGCGGCCAGTACGCCACCGAACGTGAATACGCCCGCCAGGCCGTCACGGAACACGGCGCTCGCGAGCAGGAACCACACGGTGTGGCGGCTCTCTCGCCACAGTTTTGCGATGTCGCGGCCGAGGCGGGCGTACGAGGCGAAGAAGCTCACGCGCTCGCGGCGCGCGCCCACGCCCTTGTATTCGGGCACCGTCAGCAGCACCGGCAGTGCGAAAACGCCGAACCAGAGCGCGGAGATGAGAACGGCGACGCGGATGTCCATGCCGTTCTCGCCGGTGATCCCGAACCATCCCACTTCGGGGGCGATGAAGCCGAAGTAGACGATGAGAAGCAGGACGATTCCGCCCACGTACCCCATGCCCCAGCCGAGGCCGCTCACGCGACCGATCGAGCGCGGGGTCGAGATCTGCGACAGCATCGCGTTGTAGTTGACGCCGGCGAACTCGAAGAAGATGTTGCCGACGGCGACCAGTCCCAGACCGAGCCACAGGTATGACGGGTCGGGTTGGACGAAGAACATCGCGGCGGTGAGCGCGACGACGATGTAGGTGTTGACGGCGAGCCACAGCTTGCGGCGCCCGGAAGTGTCGGAGCGCTGGCCGGTCACGGGTGCGAGCAAGGCGATGAGGAGCCCTGCCGCGGCGAGTACCCATCCGAGCTGTGCTTCGACCGTGCCCTCGGGGCCGAAGCTCGAACTGGTGAGGTAGACGGTGAACACGAACGTCGTCACCACGGCGTTGAATGCTGCTGAACCCCAGTCCCACAGACTCCACGCGAAGACGGCCCGTCGGCTGGTGCGCTCGGGCCCCTCGGTCACGACGGCGGCGGCCATCGCGTCAGTCGGAGTTACTCCGGAGAACTCGGGTGTGCTCATGTTCGTCACGCTATGGCCCTTTGGTGAACGACGCGTGGCTTCCTTGCCCCGTGTCGCAATCTCGCGATCCCCGCCAGGCTATGCCCGCGCGTCAATGCTTGACCAGCCGTGCCGTATCCCCGGGCCTTCCGCGCCGCGCGCGCCTTACCCGCGCGCCCGGCTCACGGCCTACTCGCGTCCTACGACGCTCCACCCCCAAGTCCCTACGACGCTCCACCCCCAAGATCTGTCGCGGTGAGGTACCGATCGTGGGGGCGGAGCGCCGTCGAAGGGTGCGCGGCGAGGTTCCGCCCCCACGATGTGTTGTGGGCAAGTGCAGTTCTTGGGGGCGGAGCGCCGGTTGCGGGGGCGGAGCGCCGGGTGCGGGATGCCGGGTGCGGGATGCCGCGCGGCCGCTGGCGGTGCGAAGATGGGCCCATGTCCGTTCACGTGGAGCGCGCGGAATTGCCAGGGATCGGCATCCGCCATGATCTTGAGACCGATGCGGGCAGGCGACTGTCGGTGGTGACCTTCCGCGACGGAGGGCGGGAGCTCGCGATTGCCGACGCCCAGGACCCCGATCGTGCGGCCGACACTGTTGCGTTGAGCGATGAAGAGGCAACGGCGTTGTCCGAAGTTCTCGGCGGCTCGGTCATCCTCACCCAGTTGGCGGGGCTGCGCGACCAGGTTGATGGGCTCTCGACCCGACAGATCACATTGCACGCCGACAGTCCGTTCGCGGATCGACCGCTCGGCGACACCCGTGCGCGAACCAGAACACGTTGCTCGATCGTCGCGATCGTGCGCTCGGGTGGGGTGTCGCCGGCACCTGGCCCGGACGACACGCTGCGCGTGGGAGACACGCTGGTGTGCGTCGGCACGAGCGAGGGGCTGCAGCAGCTGGCCGACATCGTCGACGGAGCCTGAGCGACATGGACCACGGGGCGCTCGTTCTGATCGAGATCGGCGCGCTCCTTCTCGGAATCGCGCTCCTCGGCCGGCTCGCAGCGCGCTGGGGAATCTCGCCGATTCCCCTCATTCTTCTCGGAGGATTGGCCTTCGGCGAGGGCGGGCTCCTGCCGTTCAATTCTGGCGGGGAGTTCATCGAGATCGGTGCCGAGATCGGCGTGATCCTCCTTCTCCTCATGCTCGGGCTCGAGTACACCGCGCAAGAGCTGCTCGGCAATCTGAAGGGCTCGCGCACGGCGGGGCTCATCGACATGTTGCTCAACGCGACCCCCGGCGCGATCTTCGCGCTCGTCATGGGCTGGGGTCCGGTGGCCGCGCTCGCGCTGGCCGGAATCACCTGGATCTCATCGTCGGGCGTCATCGCCAAGCTCTTGCACGACCTCGGCCGCTTGGCCAACCGGGAGACGCCCGTGGTGCTGTCGATTCTGGTGATCGAAGACCTCGCGATGGCGTTCTACCTTCCGGTGCTCACGGCCGTGCTCGTCGGCCTCGATCTGGCTGTCGGGCTGGTCACGGTTATCGTGGCGCTCGCCGCCGTAGTTCTGATTCTGTATGTCGCGTTCCGCCACGGCCATCTCGTGTCTCGTCTGGTGTGGTCGAAGAATGCGGAGGTGCTGCTGCTGTCAGTACTTGGCATCACCGTGCTGGTGGCCGGGTTGGCAGCGCAGGCGAGCGTGTCGTCCGCGGTGGGCGCCTTTCTGGTGGGCATTGCGATCTCCGGTCCGGTCGCCCGGCACGCCCAGCAGTTGCTCACGCCGTTGCGTGACCTGTTCGCCTCGGTGTTCTTCCTCTTCTTCGGCTTGTCCACGGATCCGGCCGACCTCGTCCCCATGCTCGGCCCGGCCGTGGTGCTGGCCGTGATCACCATGGCCACGAAGCTGGTCACCGGGTATTACGCGGCCGGGCGCGCGGGCATCGGCGAGGCGGGCCGGTGGCGTGCAGGCTTCGCGCTCATGCCGCGGGGCGAGTTCTCGATCGTGATTGCCGGCCTCGCCGTGGCATCCGGAATCGATCGCTCTTTGGCGGCGCTCGCGACCGCGTACGTTCTCATCACGATCGTGGCCGGTCCACTGCTCGCGCGGCTTCCGGACACGGAGTGGTTCTCGCGCTTCGCCGATCGTCGGCAACAACGGCGCCGCTCGCGTCAGCGCGCCGCGTAGCTCGAGCGCTGACGCCGCTCGGCGCATGGACCCGACCCGACCCGGCTCTGCGGGCTGGGTTCCGCCCCCAGGATGTGTCGTTGGTGCGCGCAGATTCTGCGGGTGGAGCGGGCGGCCGGGTGCGTGTTGATGTTCCGCCCCCAGGATGTGTCGCGGGCGCGCACGGATCTTGGGGGTAGAGCGAGCGGGGTGGAGCGGGCGGAGCGGGGCCTGGGTTCCGCCCCCATGATGTGTCGCGGGCGCGCACGGATTTTGGGGGTGGAACGGCGCGGGGAAGTGGGGGAAGTGGGGGTGGAGGCCGGGGGTGGAGGCCGGGGGTGGATGCAGCGGGGTTCGCCGCGACGGTCGGCGCGAGAGCGGCGGCGACGGCGAACTTGACAGCATCCGACTCAACTTCATTTGACATGTCGGAGCGACGGGTTTAGCCTTGAGTCATCACGGCTCAACCTTTGCCGTGACTTCCAGACTTTCCGCGAAACGCCAGGCCGTGGCATCCGCTCGGCCGCAAATGAAGGAGAAACACACATGGCACGTGCTGTGGGAATCGACCTCGGTACGACGAACTCCGTCGTCAGCGTCCTCGAGGGTGGCGAGCCCAAGGTCATCGCCAACGCCGAGGGCTTCCGCACCACCCCGTCGGTGGTCGCGTTCACGAAGGACGGCGAGGTGCTCGTCGGCGAAACCGCCAAGCGCCAGGCTGTCACCAACGTCGACCGCACCGTCGCATCGGTCAAGCGCCACATCGGCACCGACTGGACCTTCGAGGTCGACGGCAAGAAGTGGACGCCGCAGGAGATCTCGGCACGCATCCTCCAGAAGCTGAAGCGTGACGCCGAGGAGTACCTGGGTGACACGGTTACGGATGCCGTCATCACCGTTCCCGCGTACTTCAACGACGCCGAGCGCCAGGCCACCAAGGAGGCCGGCGAGATCTCGGGTCTCAACGTGCTCCGCATCATCAACGAGCCCACCGCCGCGGCCCTCGCGTACGGCCTCGACAAGGGCAAGGAAGACGAGCTCATCCTCGTCTTCGACCTCGGTGGCGGTACGTTCGACGTCTCGCTGCTCGAAGTGGGCAAGGACGACGACTTCTCGACCATCCAGGTGCGCTCCACCGCCGGTGACAACCGCCTCGGTGGTGACGACTGGGACCAGCGCGTCGTGGACTACCTCATCAAGCAGTTCAAGGAGACCACCGGCGTCGACGTTTCGGGCGACAAGATCGCTCTGCAGCGTCTGAAGGAAGCCGCTGAGCAGGCTAAGAAGGAGCTCTCGAGCTCGACCTCGACCAGCATCAACCTGCCGTATCTCTCGCTCACCGAGTCGGGCCCGGTTTCGCTGTCCGAGACGCTGTCTCGCGCGAAGTTCGAGGACCTCACCAAGGACCTGCTCGACCGCACCAAGAAGCCGTTCGAAGACGTCGTCCGCGAGGCTGGCATCAAGGTTTCCGACATCGACCACGTTGTGCTGGTCGGCGGTTCGACCCGTATGCCCGCCGTTGCCGAGCTCGTCAAGCGCGAGGCAGGCAAGGAAGCGAACAAGGGCGTCAACCCCGATGAGGTCGTCGCTGTCGGCGCCGCGCTTCAGGCCGGTGTCCTCAAGGGCGAGCGCAAGGACGTTCTCCTCATCGACGTCACCCCGCTGAGCCTCGGTATCGAGACCAAGGGTGGCATCATGACGAAGCTCATCGAGCGCAACACCGCCATCCCGACCAAGCGCAGCGAGACCTTCACCACGGCTGACGACAACCAGCCGTCGGTCGCGATCCAGGTCTTCCAGGGCGAGCGTGACTTCACGCGCGACAACAAACCGCTCGGAACCTTCGAGCTCACCGGCATTGCGCCGGCTCCCCGTGGCATCCCACAGGTCGAGGTCACCTTCGACATCGACGCCAACGGCATCGTGCACGTCTCGGCGAAGGACAAGGGCACCGGCAAGGAGCAGTCGATGACGATCACCGGTGGCTCGTCGCTGCCGAAGGAAGACATCGAGCGCATGGTGCGCGAGGCCGAGGAGAACGCGGCCGAGGACAAGAAGCGCCGCGAGTCGGCCGAGGTGCGCAACCAGGCCGAGACGCTGTCGTACTCGATCGAGAAGCTCATCAAGGAGAACGAGGACAAGCTGCCCGAAGACGTCAAGACCGAGGTTCAGGCCGACGTCGACGCTCTGAAGTCGGCGCTCGCCGGCGATGACGACGACGCGGTGAAGGCCGCGTTCGAGAAGCTCAACGCCAGCCAGGGCAAGCTCGGCGAAGCGATCTACTCGGCCGGTCAGGCTGAGCAGGCTGCCGGTGCTGCCGATGGCGACGCGGGTGCTCCCGAGGGCGAGACGGCCTCTGATGAGGATGTCGTCGACGCCGAGGTCGTCGAAGACGAGGATGACAAGAAGTAATCATGGCTGACAAGGACTTCGAAAACAGCGACGCCGACGAGCGTGGCGAAGACGAGGTCCTCGGCGAGGAGGGGTCGGAGGCACAGGTCTCCGACCCCGACCCGCAGGAGGAGCTCACGGTCGACGACATTCTCGGCTCAGCTCAGAATGCGGATGCCGCAGCCGAAGACACTGTCCTCGCTGACCTCGAATCAGCCCTGCTGAACGATCTCAAGCGCCTGCAGGCCGAGTACGCCAACTACCGGCGTCGCACCGAAGAGCAGCGCGAGGTCGAGATCGAGCGCGCGAAGGGTGCCGTCGCGAAGGGCCTGCTGTCCGTTCTCGATGACCTCGACCGGGCTGAGAAGCACGGCGACCTCGAAGAGGGCACCCCGTTTGCGACTATCGCCGCGAAGTTGCGCGGCGTGGCTGAGCGCATAGGACTGTCCACCTACGGTGCGGCGGGCGAGGCATTCGACCCGCAGCAGCACGAGGCGATCTTCCAGGCGCCCACGCCGGGTGCGACGGAAGCGACGATCCTCGAAGTGGTCGAGATCGGATACCGCCTGGGTTCTGTCGAACTGCGTCCGGCCAAGGTCGTCGTCGCCGTTCCGGCCGAGTAAGCCGAGGAGAGACATGGCCAGTCAGGACTGGTTCGACAAGGACTTCTACAAGATGCTCGGGGTGTCGAAAGACGTCAGCGATGCGGATCTGAAGAAGACCTACCGCAAGCTTGCGCGTCAGTATCACCCGGATTCCAATCAGGGGGATGCCGCGGCCGAGGCCAAATTCAAAGAGATCAGCGAGGCGTACTCGGTGCTCTCGGATGCCGATCAGCGGGCGGAGTACGACCAGATCCGAGCGATGGGGTCGGGTGCCCGCTTCACTTCGGGTGGTGCCGGAGCCCCCGGCGGCTTCGAGGACGTGTTCAGCATGTTCTCGCAGGGCCGCGGTGGTCGTGCCGGTGGCTCACCCGGAGCCGGCGGCCCCGACTTCGAAGACATCTTCTCGATGTTCAACCAGCAGCAGGGCGGCGGTTTCGGTTCTGGCCGATTCGGCCAGTCGACCGGAGGGTTCCGCGGCTACGGCGGCCCGACGCGTGGGGCGGATGTCACCGCGCGCACCACGATCGACTTCATCACCGCCACCAAGGGTGAGACCATCTCGTTGCAGGGCGAAGACGGCAAGCCGTTCAAAGTGAAGATCCCCGCCGGTATCGCCGACGGACAGAAGGTGCGTCTGCGTGGTCGCGGTCGCCCGTCACCCGATGGGGGCGAGAGCGGAGATGTCGTGGTGTCGGTAACCGTCAGGCCGCACCCGGTGTTCACCCGGGACGGGCTCAACCTGCGCGTGGTGGTACCTGTCACCTTCACCGAGGCAGCCCTCGGCGCCACAATCGAGGTGCCGACGCTCGGCGGTGATCCCGTCAAGCTACGCGTTGCGCCCGGCACTCCGTCGGGACGCGTGTTGCGCGTGAAGGGCCGCGGCGTGCAGAGCTCGAAAGGCACGGGTGACCTGCTGGCAGAGGTGCAGGTCGCCGTACCCTCGCACCTGGATGACGCGGCGCGCGAGGCGCTCGAGCGCTTCCAGGCGCTCGAGCCGAACGAGAACCCGCGCGCCGAACTGATGTCGAAAGCGCGCGGCTGAGTACGCTCGAACGAACGCGATGAGAGGAGGGGGAGTCCATGGCCGATGAAGACAAGATCGACGAGGATGCTCCCCTCCTCGCCATCGCGGTTGCTGCCGAGCTCGCGGGGATGCACCCGCAGACGCTTCGGCAATACGACCGCATTGGTCTCGTCGTCCCCGCCCGAACGCAGGGCGGCTCGCGCCGATACTCCCTTCGGCACGTCGAACAGCTGCGTGAAGTGGCACGCCTGTCGGCCGAGGGAATCAGCCTTCCCGCGATCGCCCGCATGCTCGACCTAGAGGACGAAGTCCGCGCGCTTCGCCGCCGCGTCGCGGAACTCGAGAAGCAGGTGCGCACCGAGATGGAGACGCGCCCCGGAGTGCGCGTCTTCGCCGCCGGGGCTACCGGTGCCGTTGTCCCGCTGCGACAAGGCGCGCGCGTTCGGCGCGCGACTGAGATCGTGCTGTGGACACCCCGTGCCGACGAGCGCCGCTGAGCGCCGCACACTGACGAGCCCACGACCCCCGCGTCCGGCGCGCGTGCACTGACGCGGTGGGGGTCGCCGGCGCTATGGTCATGGCGTGAGCACTCCGCAGTCCCCGACGCGTCGATCGTTGCGCATGCGCGTATCTGCGACCCCGCACGACGACCGCGAGCGTTCTCTCGAAACCCTCGCGCTCGGAATCGGCGCGGTCGCGTTCATCGTGGTCGGCCTGGTGGCGATAGTGACCTTCCGCTTCGCCGACGCGCCCATTTCGGGCCCGGGCTCGGTGGGCCAGTTCGCCGCCATCGCTTCGGGCGTGGCGGCGTTCGTCGCCTTCATCGCCGGGCGCTACGTCGTGCACGACCGCGAGGCCGGGCACACGATGACGGTGCTCGACATGATCGATGTCGTCGCACTCGCGTTCGCGCACGCCATCATCGCGCTGCTCAGTTGGACGTTGCTCTCGGTGATCCTCGAGGCAGGATTCATCGACGCGACCGTGTTTTCCCTGCCGCTGATCATCCTGTCGGCAACGGCGGGCGCGGTCACCGCGTACCTGGTGTTCTTCTCCGCCACGCACATGGACCTGCAGCTGCTCGCCATCATCCTGGCGTCCTTCCTCGCCGAGGGCGTGCTGACCGCCATGCTCACGGCGAGCGACCCGCATTGGTGGCAAGAGAACCTCAGCGCTCTCGGAATGACCGATGACCTCTCGGCGATGACGTTCAACCTGACGCTGATCGTCGCGGGCTTCATTGTCACCACGCTCGCGCGCTACGCGACGCGCGACATCCCGACGCCGCATCCGACAGGTCTGCGCAACGTGCGGCGTTGCCTCATCGTGGTCGGTGTCTTCCTGGGCCTCGTCGGTGTCTTCACGGTCGACGAGTTCTTCGGCATCCACACCGCGGTCGCCTCGGGCATGGTCGTCGCCTTCGCGACCCTGGTATTCGGGCTGCGTTCCTGGATTCCCGCGCTCCCGAAGGCATTCACGACGCTCGGGTACGTCTTCATCGCCGTCATCGTGCTGCTGGCGATCTTCTTCGCGGTCGGCTTCTACACGCTCACCGCGGTCGAACTCGTCGCCGGCATTTTGGTCTTCGCGTGGATCGTGCTGTTCATCCGCAATTCGGCTGCGCTTGAGAAGGATGCCCGTGACGAGCGCGCCGCGTCGGTGGCGAGCCCGCGGCAAGGCGACGCGTGAGGGGTCTCACCGAACACCGCTGGCGTGATCTCACGCGCTGGCCGCTCATCGTGGCATCCGTCGTCTTCACGGCCCTGTACTCGTGGAAAGTTATCGCGGACTTCGACGGCGACGCGTTGCTGATCGCTCAGGTGATCTTGCTCACGACGTGGGCGGTGTTCGTTGTGGACTACCTGGTGCGCTTGTGGCTCGCGACGGATCGGCGGACGTGGTTTCGCCGGCACCTCGTGGAGTTGACGATCGTCACCCTCCCGCCGCTGCGTCCCCTGCAATTGCTGCGCGTGCTCACCATTCGCGGGCGGGGCGCGACGGTGGGCACGCAGATCCGCAGCCGGCTGGCCGTCTACGGTGCGGGTACCGTCGCGTTGCTGATCTGGATCGGCTCGTTGTCGGTGTTGGATGCTGAGCGCCCGGCGCCCGGTGCCAACATCACCAACTTCGGGGATGCCGTGTGGTGGGCATTCGTCACCATGAGCACCGTCGGCTACGGCGACTTCTACCCCGTCACGCCGTTCGGCCGAGTCGTCGCCGTGGTGTTGATGTGCACCGCCGTCGCGGTGGTCGGCATCGTGACGGCGACCCTGTCGTCGTGGGTGATCGAGTATGCCGCGCGCGACAACGACCAGGACGAGCCGGCCACACGAGGGCAGATGCGCGCGCTGGCGCAGCAGGTGAACCGCATCGCTGAGAAGTTCGGTGCCCCGGATGAAGACATCGACGCCGACGCGGAACGCCTGCCCGATCCTGACCGACCGGGCAACACGCGGCAGGACGGTACGCTGGCGCCGTGAAACGTGCAGCCCCGACCCCTCCCGCCGCGCCCGCGCAGCCCCTTCTGTCGCCGACCGTTTCGGTGCTCCTGGGGCTTGCCGCAGCGGTGATCGCGCTGGCCGGACTGTACTTCGCGCGCGAGTTGGTCGGGCCGCTCGTGCTCGCCGCCGTTCTCGTCATCATCTGTCACCCGGTGCGCTTCCCCTTCGAACGTCGCGGGTGGCCGAGTTGGGCCGCGACGACGATGGTCATCGTGGTTGCCTACCTCATCCTCGCGGTGATGGTCGCGCTGCTGTTCTTCGCCGGAACCCAGTTCGCGCGCTTGGTCGTGGACTACGCCGACCAGCTCGAGCAGACGGTCGATGAGACGCTCGCGCTCCTGCAGTCGCTCGGCATCGAACAGCAGGCTGCCGATGGTGCGGCATCCCTCCTTGATCCATCGACGATCCTGTCGTTCGCATCCTCGCTCAGCGGCACCGTGCTGGGCGTGCTCACCGCGTTCTTCTTCCTGGTCGCCTACATCATCTTCATGGCCGCCGACGGCGCGCGTTATGCCCGCGCGGGGCAGCACTTCGGAGCATCCATCCGCCCCACCGTCACGAGGGTCACGGTCTTCAACGCGGGCGTGCGGCGGTACTACGTCGTCAACGCCACGTTCGGGGCGATCGTGGCCATCATCGACGGCCTCGCGCTGTGGGCGCTGGGCGTGCCCGCGCCGGCGGTGTGGGCGATTCTCGCGTTCGTGACGAACTTCGTCCCCAACATCGGTTTCGTGCTGGGCTTGATTCCGCCCGCGATTCTTGCGCTGGTGATCGGCGGGTGGCCGATGTTCTTCGCCGTGGTCGCGATCTACTGCGTGGTCAATGTCACGCTGCAGGTGCTCATCCAGCCGAAGTTCGTCAGTGATGCGGTGAACCTCAGCCTTACGCTCAGCTTCTTCTCCGTGATCTTCTGGACTTTCATCATCGGACCGCTGGGCGCGATCCTCTCCATCCCGCTCACACTTTTGGTGCGGGCGCTCGTGCTTGAGGGGGATCCGAGCAAGAAGTGGCTGCGCTGGCTGTCCGGTGATGTGGATGCCGTCGATCATCCGGTGCCCACGGCGCAAGGCGACACGCCACCGGCGCGGTAGCGTGATCAGGCGCCGTCCACCCACGGGCGGCCGGAGAGCGGAGTAGGGCGAGCATGGATGGCGTACTGGGCACCAATCTGACCTGGATCGGCGCGTTGCTGGTGAACCTCGTAGTGGTCATCATCGCGCTGATTGTTCTGCCCAGGCGACGCAAGCCGACCGCTGCCATGGCGTGGCTGCTGGCGATCTTCCTGTTCCCCTTCGTCGGCATCGTGCTCTATCTGCTCATCGGCAACATTCGTCTGCCGAAGAAGCGCCGCCTCGCGCAGCAGAAGATGGACGACATTATTCGTGAGCGGGCGACGGTGGGTGCCGCCGCGCTGGCGCCCGAGTGGCCGCCGCACTTCCGCACCATCGTCGAGCAGAACCACACGCTCACCCAGTTGCCGGCGCAACCGGGTAACCGTGCCGAGCTCTTCGGCGACTACGAGCAGTCGATCATCGAGATGGCGCGCGCGATGGACTCCGCGAAGCGGTTCATCCACGTGGAGTTCTACATCGTCTCGTTCGATGACACGACGGCACCCTTCTTCGCCGCGATGGAACGCGCGGTTGCCCGCGGGGTGACGGTGAGGTTGCTCGCCGACCACGTGGCATCCCGTCGCGTCGCGAAGGCCGATGAGACCTTTGCCGAGCTCGACCGCATCGGCGTCAAATGGGAGTGGATGCTGCCGGTGATGCCCTTCAAGGGCAAGTACCAGCGGCCGGACCTGCGCAACCACCGCAAGCTGGTCGTCGTCGACGGCACGGTGGCCTTCGTCGGCTCGCAGAACCTCATCGACCGCTCCTACAACTCACCGAAGAACATCTCACGGGGTCTGAAGTGGCAAGAGCTGGTTGCGCGATTCGAGGGCCCGGTTGTTGCGTCGGTGGATGCCGTCTTCCTCACGGACTGGATGATCGAGACCGGGGAACTGCTCGAAGATGAGCACGTCGCGGCATCCGATGTTCCGGCAGTAGACGACGCGGCGCTGGTGTGCCAGCTGGTGCCGAGTGGCCCCGGCTACGACACCGAAAACAACCTGCGACTGTTCCTTTCGTTGATCCATTCGGCCAGCGAAAAGGTCATCATCACGAGTCCGTACTTCGTGCCCGATGAAGCGATGGTGTACGCGATCACCACGGCGTGCCAACGCGGACTCGAGGTGCAGCTGTTCGTGTCTGAGGTCGGCGACCAGGGTCTGGTGTACCACGCACAGCGGTCGTACTACGAGACGCTGCTCGAGGCGGGTGTGCGGATCTTCCTCTACCCCGGCCCGTTCATCCTGCACTCGAAGCACTTCTCGATCGACGAAGACGTCGCCGTGATCGGGTCGAGCAACATGGATATCCGCTCGTTCAGCCTGAACATGGAGATCTCGATGATGGTTCGCGGCGAGTCGTTCGTCGCCGACATGCGCGCCGTCGAGCAGGGGTATCGCGACATCTCCCGCGAACTCACTCTCGAGCAGTGGCGGCAGGAGCCCGCGAAGTCGACGTTCCTCGACGGCGTCGCGCGCCTCACCTCGGCTCTTAACTGACCGGGGCCAGGGCCGAAGGGCGAACAGCAGACGCAACGAACGCCGGGCGGAACCGAAGTTCCGACACCGGCGTTCGTGAGAGCGGATGCTCGGGGTTTCAGCCGAGGAGCTTGGCCTTCGCGGCGGCGAACTCGGCATCATTGAGCACACCGGCGTCCTTGAGGGCTGCCAGCTTCTGAAGCTCGGCGACGACGTCCACGCCGGCGGCGGGCGCGGCCGGTGCCGGTGCGGGCGGAGCCGGCGGGGCGGCGTAGGCCTGCTGCTGGGCGACGGCATCGGCCGCGGCCTGCTGCATGGCGGCCTGCTGCTGAGCGGCCTGGTACTGCTCCTGCTCGTACTGCGACTGGGCACGGCGCTGCTGGTTGCGGGCGACGCCACCCGACACGGCGCTGGCGGTGCCAGCGACGACGGCGGTGCGTGCGGCGAGGCCGATGAGGCCCGGGCGACCGACTCGACGGATCATGACTCGACTCCTTCTGCTGCGACTTCTTCTTCAACCGCATCCACGATCGCGTTGACGATCGGTGCGGGGATGCGCTCCGAGCTGAGCACGACGCCACCGGATGCGGCGAGGTTCGACGCCAGCGTGCGGGCGAAGGTCAGCTCCAGCGCGATGAGGGCGGCGGCCGAACCGGGCGGGACGAGCTCGGCGAGCTCTTCGACGTCTTCTTCGCCGGCGATGCCGATCTCTTCGAGGGCGATGTCACCGAGGCCATAGTCGGTGTCGTCGTCTTCGATCTCGACGATCGACACGTTGCCCTGGTCATCCTTCGAGATGAGCAGGAAGTCGAGGAGGCGAAGGTGCCCGCTCTCTACCGGTTCCATGAGCGCGGACATCACGCCCGGATCCGGACGTTCACCCTCGAAACCGACGAGATACAGCTCGACGGGTCCGTACCGAAATTCGGCCATGGTTTTCCCTTCTTCGGGTCAGAGTTCTGACCCTGCGAGCGTAGCGCGCCAAGCTGACGGGGTCACCAGGAATTCGTGATGATTCCGCTGGATTTCACTCGCGTCACGCGGGGTCGATGCGCAGAACGCCGGCGCTTTCGCCCACGGCGACATCGTCGACGAGGCGCACGGTGCGGGCGAGGTCATCGAGCGACCCCATCACAGTTCCGAAGCGCTCGCGGTCGCCGCACACGGCGGTCACGGTGACGAAGTGGGTGCCGGTGTCCCACGTGTAGGTCGCGAACGGGGGAGTGCGCGGGTCGGCTGGCAGCGGCATGACGAGCTTCTCGCCGACGCCCAGATGGGAGCTTCGGAACGACTCGGTGTCGTCGTACTCCATCGGCATCATCGCGCGCGCGGTGCGTGCCTGCGGCGTCGCCTCCTGTACCTGCGCCATTGCGACGACCAGTTCGGCGTCGGCCTTCCACACCCACACCAGTACGCGTCCCGCGGCCTTGCGCAGCAGCAGCGGAGTCGCCTGACTGAGCGCCCACGCGGCTACGGCGCTGCCGGGGCGCGGGATGCCGGGTGTTGCCGTACTTCCCTGTCTCAGCAGCATCCGGATCGCGGCCTTTCGATGGCGGCGCCCGCGAAAGCCCAAAGAACCGGTTACGGGAACCCAGAGATGCGCGTCGGCGTCGGCCTGCAGTCGTGGCATGAATCCAGGGTACGCAGGGCGATGCTCCCGAGCCTGAGAAGGGGCCTCAGGTACAGTGGATGCCGCGTCTCGGCCACCCCGCGAGGCGCGACCCGCCGCACAGACAGGCCCGAAACCTCCGTGACCGAACCCGCGACGCCAGACGACTCCGCCGCCGACGCCGTGAGCCCGCGACCACTGAAAATCCTGATCGGGGCCGATACGTTCCTGCCCCACGTGAACGGTGCTGCGCGCTTCGCCGAGCGACTCGCCGCCGGCCTGGTCGAGCGCGGGCACGATGTGCACGTCGAAGCGCCGAGTGCTACCCACTCGCACCACGGAACGTTCGTGGAGACGATCGAGGGTCAGCCGGTCACGATGCACCGCATACCGGCGTGGCGCTACCTTCCCCATGACTGGCTGACGTTCGTTCTGCCGTGGATGTCGAAGCACTACGCGCGGCGCGTGCTCGATGAGGTGCAGCCCGACGTCGTGCACATCCAGTCGCACATCGTGATCGGGCGAGGCCTGTCGCGCGAGGCGGCCAAGCGCGGCATCCCGATCATTGCGACCAACCATGTGATGCCCGAGAACGTCCTCGACTTCACGACCCTGCCCGACTTCCTCAACCGCATCGTTTTGAAACTCGCGTGGGCTGACGCTGAGCGCACCTTCCGCTTGACGAAGGCCGTCACCACCCCCACCCGACGCGCGGCGGACTTTCTCGAGTCCACGATCGACATCACCGGGGTCGTTCCGATCAGTTGCGGGCTCCGTGCCAGCAACTACACCGCCGACCTCACCCCGCGCGACGGGAACCGGCTTGTGTTCGTGGGTCGCTTGACGACCGAGAAGCAGATCGACGTGGTGCTGCGTGCGATGACGCTGCTCGACCCCGCGCTCGAGGTGAGCTTCGACATCGTCGGCCAGGGCGATCAACGTCGAAATCTCGAATTGCTCGCCGAGCAACTCGGCATCAGTGGCCGTGTCCGGTTCCATGGGCACACCACCGATGACGAGCTGCGTGGCTTCCTCACGAACGCGAGCATGTTCGTCATCGCCTCGATCGCCGAGCTGCAGTCGATCGCGACGATGGAGGCGATGGCATCGGGTCTGCCGGTCGTCGCCGCCGATGCCGTTGCGCTGCCGCACCTGGTGCACGACGGAGAGAACGGCTACCTGTTCGAGCCCGGCAACGCCGAGGATCTCGCCGCGAAGATCACCACGGTGCTCACGCAGACGCCCGATGAGCGCGTGCGCATGCAGAAAGCGTCGCTCGACGGAGTCAAGGTGCACGACATCGCGCGCACGCTCAACACGTTCGAAGCGCTGTATCGCGGCGAGCCGATCCCGGAGTAGCCGATGCACATCGCGATGTTCGCCGATCAGCACCTCGAGTCCCTCGGCGGCGCACAGGTGTCGATGCGACTGCAGAAGCGGTTTCTCGAGCTCGCCGGCCACACGGTGACCGTCGTGGCGCCGGCAATGCACGGTACGCGGGAGGCGGCATCCGACCCGGCGTATCTTGACATGCCGTCGATGCCGATCACTCTCGACCGCGAGTATTCGCTCACGTGGCCCGGTGCGCGCACGGATCAGTGGGTGGATGCCGCGTTCTCGGCGCTCCCGCCGGTAGACGTGGTTCACGTGCAGGCGGATTTCTGGGGCGCCTTCATCGGCCACCGTTTCGCCCGGCGGCATGCGCTGCCGGTCGTGCACACCATGCACAACCGCGTCGACGTGGGAATCGAACACACCGCTCCCTTCCCGTCACTTGTGTTGCGTGCTCTGAACGCGTGGCAGGGGCGCGTGCTTGGGTCGAGCCCCGACCGGGTGCCCGGCGGGCGTGACGGCTGGTCGTTCCTTGCGCGATTCGCTGCTCGATCGGATGCCGTCACCGCACCCTCCTCTCACTTCGCACGTCGGCTCGAGGCGCACGGCGCCGTGCCGGCGTCGGGCTCCGTCGACGTCATCTGGAACGGTATCGACGACGCGGTGCTCGACGAGGTGCTCGCCGAACCCGCGGTCGGTGCTTTAGGCGAAGCCCGGCGTCCGAAGTTCGTGTGGCTCGGGCGTATGAGTCCCGAAAAGCGCCTGCTGCCGTTCCTCGAGGCGCTGGCGCAATCGGGCGTTGTGGCCGACGTCGGGGTGATCGGGGGCGGCGGGCAGCTGCGCGCGGCGCGCCGACTCATCGAGAAGCGCCAGCCCGTGGCATCCGTCACCTTCGCCGGCAGGCTCCCGTACGTCGAGACCCTGCGCCGCATCGCCGCGGCCGACGCGGTCGTGCAGACATCGATCGGCTTCGAGACGCAGGGGATGACGATTTTCGAGGCGGCATCGCTGGGGACGCCGTCGATCGTGTCGGACCCCGACCTCGCAGGCGAGCTCGGCTCGGGCCTGTGGCCCGTCGCCGACGATTCCGTGGCGGCGCTCGCCGACTCGTTGCTGCGCGCCGCGGCCGACATCACCGCGGGGGAAGCCCCCGCCGTCGACCCCGGGGTGCGCGAGGCGTTCCGGCAGTCTTCACGCACGGCCGCCATGGTCGAGGTCTACCAGCGCGTGACCGCGTAGCGCGAGGCGCCCGGGCCGTGGTCCGCCGCCGGTTCGCGGGTTAGGGAAGTCGCGTGCGGTCCATCGGGACGCGGCGGTATCCGTCGCGCGCCAGGGCGACGATCGTGGACGCGAGGGCGGCCACCGACAGCGCCGCGGTGAAGATGAGGATCAGCATGGCAGAAACGCTACGCTTGGCGTTCTCCTGCCACGAGTGGCAGAATGGCCACGATTCATTCGAAAACTGCCACGCCTGAACTTCCACGCTGAACTCTCACCCTGAGGACTGCCCATGCACACCGTCGCCTGCATCGTTCAGAACGGATTCGCCCCGTTTGAGTTCGGCTTGGCCTGCGAAGCCTTCGGTTTGGATCGCCAGGGTGACGGCATCCCGAACTTCGACTTCCGCATCGTCACGCCTGACCCGGGAGCGGTGCCGAGCTCGATGGCGTTTTCGATCAATGTCGAGAATGACCTCGCGTTTGCCGACGAGGCGGACCTGGTCGTGGTCACGCCCATTCCGCGTGCATCGTGGGGCGCGGTCGACGAGCGCGTGAGTGAGGTGATCCGCCGCGCGGTGGCGCGCAGAGCGTGGGTGCTCACCGTGTGCAGCGGGTCGTTCGCTGTGGCGGCCGCGGGCGTGCTGAACGGTCGTCGCGCGACGACCCACTGGATGTACGCCGAGACGATGGCGCAGATGTATCCCGAGATCGACGTCGATCCTGACGTGCTCTACGTGCAGGATGGGCGCATCATCACCAGTGCCGGCACGGCCGCCGGGCTCGACGCCTGCCTGCACTTGCTACGCCAAGAGCTCGGCGCAGAGATGACGAACATCATTGCGCGCCGAATGGTGATCGCTCCGCAGCGCGACGGTGGCCAGGCGCAGTTCATCGCGCAACCCCTGCCCGTGGCCACCTCGCACTCGCTCGCGCCCGTCACCGATTGGATGGTCGACAACCTGCGCCGCGACCTCACCGTCGAGCAGCTCGCCGCGCGCGCTCACATGTCGCCGCGCACATTCGCACGGCGCTTCCGGGCGGACTTCGGGACGACCCCCGCGGCATGGCTGGCTCGCCAGCGCGTTATCCACGCCCAGCGTCTGCTCGAGCGCACGGACTTCGGCCTCGACCGCATCGCGGACGAGTGCGGGTTCGGGTCGGCGGCAGTGCTGCGGCAGAACTTCGCCCGCATCCTCGACACGACGCCCACCGCCTACCGTGCCCGCTTCGGGTGCGCGCTCGACCCCGAGCCAGCTACGCACCTCGAATCAGTGGCCTGACCGCCGGTTCGCGCCCGCGGGAACACGGCTCAGCGCCAGAGCTCGCGATGCGCGCGCCGCAAAATGCGTGCATCATCCGCGGCGAGCGACGTCATCGCACGGCGCGCCGACTGGGTCGCGGCCGTGCGGAACACCCGAGCGTTGCCGGGGGAGGACGCCGCCAACCCCGCGAGTACCTTCTGCACCCGGAGGGCGACCTCGAGCATCCCGGAGCCGTCACGTGAGATCGGGCGGAACGCGTCTTCGACCAGGTCGCCCAGGCGCACCGGCGCGATCCACACGCGCGGGTACGTGATCTCGTCGTCGCGCTCTTGCCGCAGCATGGCCGTGAACACACGCTGCACGGCGCCGAGGACGTCGATCGCAGTGCCGGGATCGTTCACGGCAGGCGAGAGTGCGCGGCTGGCGATCTCAGACAGCGCGATCACGCCCAGGCGCGGATCCTGCTCGTAGGTGCGGTGCTGCTCGACGTGAAACGCCGCGCGCAGGCTGGCGGTGGTGGACTCGTCGGGGGCGCCGGTGACGCGGACTAGTGGCATCCGGGCGTCGGCGACGCGACCGGGCGTCGCGACGACGAACACCTGCAGTGAGGCCTGCGAGGCGATGCGATCGAGGGCGCGCACATCGATGTGCGTGATGTAGCCCGGGGTGTCGGCGAACACGGGCGTGGCCGTCGTCGGGATCGTGTACTGCACGCGCGCGCCGAGGCTGGGGCGGCAGGCGTACGCGGTGAGGGTGTCGGATGCTGCGCTCTCGACCCGATTGATGATGTCGGCCATGCGGCCGAAGTTCGACAGATGGGCGATCCAGCCGAGCAGAGTGACGACGATGATGACGATGATCACCAACGTGCCGAGGAACAGCAGCGTGCGCGCCTCGTCGGGGTAGTAACCCGTAGACAGCGCGATGATTCCCACGAGAGAGAAGGTGAACCCGCCCACGAAGGTCGACAGCACGTTCTGCGACGTCGTGTCTTGCACGAGCAGCTGCGTCGCGCGCGGTGTCGCGATCGTCGCCGCCGATGAGTATGCGGTGACCATCGCGGTGAGAGAGAAGGTCGTGACCGCCAGCATCGACGTGGCGAGAATCTGCAGCAGGTTGTCGACCGCACCCTGCCCGAGATCCAGCTCGGGAGAGATCGGGATCAGCGGGCCGATCCACCCGATGAGCAGGGCGTAGGCGACGGCAACCACCGTGAAGATGGCAGCGCGGAACCACACCTGGCGCGCCAGGCGGGCGAGGAACACCTTTACTCCGCTCGTGATGCCACCTCCGCGTGGTCGTTGCGGCTGATTCTGTGTTCACTCTAGGGAATGCTTGCCGTGGCATCCGCTGTTCTATAAACTTGAGTCAGCTTGGCTCAACTTTATAGACCTTGTGACCTCAGGAGAATCATGAACGCCACCCAGCAGCCCGGGCAGGAGGATGCGCGCAGCGCCCTCGAGCAATTCGGGATCAACCTCACCGACCGTGCCCGCCAGGGCAAGCTCGACCCCGTCATCGGGCGCGACAGCGAGATCCGCCGTGTCAGCCAGGTGCTCACGCGGCGTACCAAGAACAACCCAGTGCTGATCGGCGAACCCGGCGTCGGCAAGACCGCCGTTGTCGAAGGACTCGCCCAGCGCATCGTCGCGGGCGATGTCGCCGAGTCTCTGAAAGACAAAGAACTCGTCACCCTCGACATCTCGGCCCTCGTCGCCGGCGCGATGTACCGCGGCCAGTTCGAAGAGCGCCTGAAGAGCGTTCTGAAAGAGATCACCGAGTCCGACGGCCGCATCATCACGTTCATCGACGAGCTTCACGTGCTCATGGGCGCCGGAGGCGGCGAAGGGTCGGTCGCGGCATCCAACATGCTCAAGCCGATGCTCGCGCGCGGTGAGCTGCGCCTGATCGGGGCGACGACCCTGAACGAGTATCGCGAGTTCATTGAGAAGGATGCCGCGCTCGAGCGCCGATTCCAGCAGGTGTACGTGGGCGAGCCCACCGTCGAAGACACCGTCGCGATCCTGCGCGGGCTCAAGGAACGCTACGAAGCGCACCACAAGGTCGCGATCGCCGACGCGGCACTGGTGGCCGCGGCATCCCTCTCTCACCGCTACATCCCCGCGCGCCAGCTGCCCGACAAGGCGATCGACCTGATCGATGAGGCGGCGTCGCGGTTGCGCATGGAGATTGACTCGGCACCCCTCGAGATCGACGAACTGCGCCGTCACGTCGACCGGCTCAAGCTCGAAGAGCTCGCGCTGAAGAAGGAGAAGGACGACGCATCGAAGGAGCGCCTGGCCACCCTGCGCGAGCAACTCGCGGGCGAAGAGGCCCGGTTGGGGGAGCTGCAAAGTCGATGGGAGTCCGAACGCGCGTCACTCAACCGTGTCGGTGACCTGAAGACCCAGCTCGATGCCGCACGCATGGACGCCGAGCGCGCCCAGCGCGAGGGCAACCTCGAGCGGGCATCGCGACTGCTGTACGGCGAAATCCCGGCGCTCGAGCGCGCGTTGTTCGACGCCGAGAGGGAAGAACCGACCGGTGACCGCATGGTCGGCGACCAGGTGACCGACGAAGACATCGCCGCGGTGATCTCGGCCTGGACGGGCATTCCTGTGGGGCGGCTCATGCAGGGGGAGAGCGAGAAGCTGCTGCACCTCGAGTCGGAACTCGGGAAGCGGTTGATCGGCCAAAAGGATGCCGTAGCGGCAGTGTCGGATGCCGTGCGCCGCTCGCGCGCGGGCATCAGCGACCCGCAACGACCCACGGGTTCGTTCCTGTTCCTCGGGCCCACCGGCGTCGGAAAGACCGAACTGGCGAAGGCGCTCGCCGAGTTCTTGTTCGACGACGAGCACGCGATGGTGCGCATCGACATGTCGGAGTACGGCGAGAAGCACTCGGTGTCGCGGCTGGTTGGTGCCCCTCCGGGGTACGTCGGCTACGAACAGGGCGGGCAGCTGACCGAAGCGGTGCGGCGCCGGCCGTACTCGGTGGTGCTGCTCGACGAGGTCGAAAAGGCCCACCCCGAGGTGTTCGACGTGCTGTTGCAGGTGATGGATGACGGCCGGCTGACCGACGGTCAGGGGCGCACGGTGGACTTCACCAACGTGATCCTGATCCTGACGTCGAACCTCGGCTCGTCGATACTCATCGACCCGACGATGTCGCTCGAAGTGAAGCGCGAACAAGTGCAGGCGCTGGTTCGCCAGGCGTTCAAGCCCGAGTTCGTCAACCGTCTCGATGACATCGTGGTGTTCCAGGCGCTCACCGAAGATGACCTGTCGCAGATCGTCGAACTGACGGTCAACGCCCTTCACCGCCGGCTGCGCGATCGCCGGTTGACATTGACGGTGACGCCGAGTGCGCGGGCGTGGTTGGCGCAGCGAGGCTACGATCCTCTGTTCGGTGCGCGGCCGCTGCGCCGGTTGATCCAGACCGAGATCCAGAACCGGCTGGCTACGGCGTTGCTGTCGGGCGGCGTGCGGGACGGCGACACCGTGAGGGTCGACGTGGGTGCCGACGGTCGGGGCCTGGTGCTTACCAGTGAGGGGCCGCAGGCCGCGGCATCCGGGGCATCCGGTGTTGACGACGTGATCGAGGCCGAGCTGCTCGACGACTGAGGCGCGTTGGTTGTGTTTCTCGCGCCATAGCGGTGGCCCGCCTGCCTCGCAGCAGCAAGTCTGGCCGGTGCCTCGCAGCAGCAAGTCTGGCCGGTGCCTCGCAGCAGCAAGTCTGGCCGGTGCCTGCCTCGCAGCAGCAACTGAGGAAGATTCACCTCCTGAGGACGGAAACAGGTGTTTCGGTCCTCAGGAGGTGAAGTCTCCTCATACAGTGACGCGGGCTGGGGTGGCAGCGCCGCGGGCTTGGTGGCAGCGACGCGGGCTGGGTGGCAGCGCCGCGGGCTGGGCGGCAGTGCCTTGGGCTGGGGTGGCAGTGCCGCGGGCTGGGTGGTGGTGCCTTGGCGCTGGGCCCGAGTTGCTCCCGTGTGAAAGCGGAGCGATCTTCACACTCGGGATGCCGCGGAGCGGCATCCGCCTCGACCTAATGTGGGCGCATGACGACAAGCACCGCAGACCTGTACGACGAGCGTGGCGATGCGCTTGATTCGCTGTCGCTCCAACTGAGCGACATGGGTGGGCGCACCGCGTTCGACGGCCCGATCCGCACCGTGCGCTGCCATCGCGACAACGCGCTGGTCAAGCAGGTGCTGGCGACGCCTGGTCAGGGGGCGGTCTTGGTTATCGACGGCGGAGGGTCGCTCGAGTCGGCGCTCGTGGGCGACCTGATCGCCGGCTCGGCCGTGGAGAACGGGTGGTCCGGAGTGATCGTGCACGGCGTGATTCGCGACCGTCAGGCGATCGGGATGCTGCCGCTCGGCGTCAAAGCCCTCGGATCCAACCCACGCAAGAGTGCGAAGGATGGCGTCGGCGAGGTCGACGTGCCGGTCACGATCGCCGGCGTGGTTTTCACGCCCGGCCGCCACGTATGGGCCGACACCGACGGGGTCCTCGTCGAGCGCTAGTTCCACGTGCGTGAGACGGACCTACGTGCGTGAGCCGGACGCGGGGAGCATCCGCCTCACGCACGAGCGTCCGCCTCAGCGAGGTGGGGGGTGCGGGAGGAGGGGGTCAGACCGTCTCGATCAGCGTTTCGGCGAGCGGGCGACGCGCGCGGGGAGCGGTCTCGCGCTCGCGCAGCACGTCCGGCAACGCGGACGCGTCGCCCATGTCGCCGATGGCGAGAATGACCATCGGGGCGAAGCGCTCGTCGAGCGAGAAGGCCTGGCGAACGGCATCCCGATCGAAACCGCTCATCTGGTGCACGTACAGCCCGTCATGGTGGGCCTGCACGCTCAGGTGAGCGACGGCCTGGCCGAGGTCATAGACGGCGTGGCTGATCGCGGTGCCGTCTTCGGTCTCGGTCTCGGCGATCGCGACGATGAGCGCGGCGGCGTTGCCCGCCCATGCCTGGTTGAAACCGAACAGCGTCGCGACGAGGGCATCGTGCGTCGCGGTTCCGCGGCGGGCGACGATGAAGCGCCACGGCTGCAGGTTGTTCGCCGACGGCGCCCAGCGCGCGGCTTCGAGGGCGCTGGCGAGCTTGCCCTCGTCGATGGGGGTCGCGGCGTCGAAGGCGCGCGGGCTCCAGCGCGCGGCGAGCACGTCGAGGACGGGGCTGTCGGTCTGGGCGAGGCGGTCTGCGGTCAGGGTGGCGCTGGTGCTCATGGGGGTCCTTTATCGATGGTTCTCTGCCCGGACTCCCTTGGCCGTCTTCGATTCAACAACATCGACCTGAATGCATTCCCGGTGCGCGCGGTGCGACCGGTGCGAGACCTACGCCCGCTCGGCGTGTTCGGCGTCGGGTAGCTCGCGCATCGCCCAGAACGGTCCGATCACGACGAACAAGCACGCCAGTAGCTCGCCCGCAGCGGCAATCCACAGCGTGGGCACGACGCCGATCCAGGTGCCGAGACCGCCGGCGATCAGCGCGGCGATCGGCATGACGCCCCACACCACGAAGCGAATCGACGCGTTCATGCGGCCGAGCAGGCGCGGCGGCGTGATGCGCTGGCGGAAGCTCACCTGGGTGATGTTGTAGAGCAGCACCGTGAAGCTCATGACGAACCCCTGCGCCACGAGCAACGGGAAGGCCAGGTCGGGCACCAACGAGATGACGGGCAGGAAGAACGGTGCGACGCAGAATGCGATGGCACTCACCGGGATCGCGCGGGCTTCGCCGATGCGCGCCACGATGCGGGGCGTTGCGATGGCGCCGAGAAGGCCTCCAACTGCCGAGAGCGAAAACACCACGCCGAGCATCGCGGGGGACAGGCCCAACTCTCGCAGTACGAACAGCGGGAAAAGCGTGGTGGCGATGCTGCCGAAGAAGTTTGCGACACCGGTCGTCCCCACGATGCGGCGCAGGAGGGGATTGCCGAATACCCAGCGCAGGCCCTCGCCGATCTCGGTGATAAGGGGCCGTCGGTCCTCGACGGCGTGCGGCTGCTCGTGATCGCGCGTGAAGAGCAAGGCGATGAAGGATGCCACATAGGAGCCGACCGTGATGAGGATCGCGACCGGCGCGGCGAGCACGCCGACCAGCCATCCGCCGGCGGCCGGGCCGGCAAGGCCCGCCAACTGCTGGGTCGATTCGAGCTTTCCGTTCGCTTCGGAGATCTGCGTCGGCTTCACCAGCGACGGGATGATGCTCTGATACGACACGTCGAAGAACACCGTCGCGATACCCATCACCAGGGCCACCGCGATCATGTGCCAGATTTCGAGCACCCCGAAGAATGCCAAAACGGGGAGCATACCCAGCGCGACCGCGCGCACCGCATCGGCGACGATCATGACGTGCCGCTTGCGCATGCGGTCGATCCACGCGCCCGCCGGGAGTCCCACGATCAGGAACGCCGCGAACTGGGCGGCGCCGAGCACGCCGACCTCCCACTCGGTCGCGTGCAACATCAACACTGCGAGGACGGGGATCGCGAGCTCGGTGATCTGCACGCCGAACTGGCTGAACGCCTGACCCGTCCACATCGTGAGGAAGTTGCGGTCGTGCCACAGTGAGCGCTTTGGTTGTGTGGCACTGCCGAGTGATTGGGACATGTCAATCAGTGTGGGCGACTGATTGAACAAAGTCAATCGGTCTCGTAGGGTGAGGGGATGAGCGAGGGGTCTGCGAGCGAGCGCGAGGTTCAGGATGCCGCGGCCGAGGCGCGACTGCGGGCGCTCAGCTCTCCGCTGCGCCTGCGGGTGCTGCGGTTGTGCGCGTTCGAGTCCCGCACCAACAAGGAGCTCGCCGAGTTGCTTGGCGTGAATCCCGGCACGATGCTGCACCACGTGCGCACGCTCGTGCAGACGGAGTTTCTCGTCGCTGAGCCCGAGCGCGCTGGCGGGCGGGGGGCGAGGGAGGTGCCATACCGTGCGACGGGACTGTCGTGGCGTACCCCGATGAAAGACCAGAATCGCGTCCTTGTGGAGACGTTCCTGCAGCAGATCGACGGGCTCGCCGAGGATGAGATGGACACGGTGTGGCTGGGGCTACGCCTCAACGCCGAGCACAAAGCCGAGCTCGACGAACGCTTGTCGCGCCTGGTCACCGAGTTCAAGGAACGCGGGCCCGATGAGGACGGCACGGCGTACTCGCTCTTCGCCGCAGTCCACGTCGACCGCAACCCGCCCCGCGGTACCTCAGGGCTCTAGACATCTGCGTCGGTGACGAGGAGGTATCTCGACATGACCGTGGCGGTCGATGCCGCCGTGGACGATCTCAACGTGTGCGGCGTTGTCACGTAGATCTACAGCGACGACGAGTTTCCCTCGGATCATCGTGGTGTGGTGCGCGGCAACGGTCAGGGGCCAGACATCGCATGGTTCCGTGACCCCGCCGGCAACGTGCCCGCCGTCTTGCAGGACGAACCCCATGCCTGACGCTCGCATGGGCTGAGTTACCGCGAACAGACCGTTCGCGGTAAGAGGTAGCGCGGATGTGATCGCTCACTCGCGCGTGCCCTTTCCGTCTGGCCTCGAAGGCGGTGGAGGCCCGCACATGACCGCTTGTTATCGAAATGTTACCGCTAACACTCTTGGCGACTGTGAAATGTGAGGGCTAACATCACTGCAGTGCACCGGCGCATCCGGTGCGACACGCACCAAGTGGCCGGCAACGATGTCGGTACCCGACGAGGAGGTTTGGGAAATGATGAGAAAGAACGCGCTTGCCGGAATCGCCCTGCTGGGGGCTCTGGCCCTCACCGCGGTCGGATGCTCGAGTTCTTCGGGTGGCGACGGTGGCGGCGATGCCTCGGGCGACGAGCTGATCACCGTGGGCTTCGCGCAGACCGGTTCGGAGTCGGGCTGGCGCTCGGCGAACACCGAATCGATGAAGGAAGCGTTCTCGACTGAGAACGGCTTCGACCTCGTCTTCAACGCGGCCGACAACGACCCGGCCGCTCAGATCGCGGCGGTTCGCGACTTCATCAACCAGGGTGTGGACGCGATCGTGATCGCGCCCATCGTGGAGGACGGCTGGGATGACGTGCTGCAGGAGGCTGCGGATGCCGATATCCCCGTCATCCTTGAAGACCGCACCGTGAGTGCGTCCGAGGATCTCTACGTCTCGTGGGTCGGTCTCGACTTCGAGCGCGAGGGAACCTACGCCGGTGAGTGGGCCGTCGAGCAGTTCGGCGACACCGACACCAAGATGGTCGTGCTCGAGGGCACGACGGGATCGGCACCCGCCAACGACCGCGCAAAGGGATTTGATGACGCGATCGCCGGCAGCTCGATCGAGAAGATCGACTCGCAGACCGGTGACTTCACGCGCGACGGCGGCAAGACCGTGATGGAAGGATTCCTCCAGAAGTACGGAGTGGACGGCATCGACCTCCTGTACGCCCACAACGACGACATGGCGCTCGGTGCGATCGAGGCGATCGAGGCTGCCGGCGGTGTCCCCGGGGAAGATATCAAGATCATCTCGATCGACGCGGTCAAGGACGGCATGCTGGCTCTGATCGACGGCAAGATCAACTTCATCGTGGAGTGCAACCCGCTGCTCGGTGAGCTCGCCGCAGACCTCGTCACGCAGGCCCTCGATGGCGGAACGCCCGAGAAGGAGATCTACGTCGATGACGAGACCTTCACGCCCGAGCAGGCCGCTGAGGTCATTGATCAGCGCGCATACTGATCCTGCGCTGACCTTCTCCACACCATGACGTCAGCGCGTCCGCCGGGTGAACCTGCCCGGCGGACGCGCTCGACACCGTGAAAGGCACTCCACCCATGTACGCGGACACCGCAGTCCCACCCGTCGTCGAGATGCGCGACATCACCATCCGGTTTCCGGGTGTGCTCGCCCTCGACGGCGTGCACCTCACTCTTCGCCCCGGAGAAGTCCACTCGCTCATGGGCGAGAACGGGGCCGGCAAGTCCACGATCATCAAGGCCCTCACCGGCGTCTACGCCGTAGACGAGGGCACCATCACCGTCGCGGGGAAGCGTCGCGAATTCCACGGCACCGCGGATGCACAGGATGCCGGGATCTCGACGGTCTACCAAGAAGTCAACCTCTGCACGAATCTCTCGGTCGGGGAGAACGTGATGCTCGGCCACGAACCGCGGTCAGCTCGAGGAATCGACTGGAAAAAGGTACACGCGGAGGCGGCACGGCACCTGGGCGCCCTTGGACTCGACATCGACACTCGCTCGACGCTGGCGTCGCATTCGATCGCGATTCAGCAGTTGGTCGCCATCGGCCGCGCGATGGTGCTCGATTCGAAGGTGCTGATTCTCGACGAGCCCACGTCGAGCTTGGACCGCGATGAGGTCGCGCAGCTGTTTCAGGTCATGCGCGACCTGCGGGCGAAGGGCGTCGCTATTCTCTTCGTCTCACACTTCCTCGACCAGATATACGAGATCAGCGACCGTCTGACCGTGTTGCGCAACGGCACGTTGGTCGGGGAGTACCTGGTCAGCGATCTGCCACGTGGCGAACTGGTGTCGAAGATGATCGGGCGCGAACTCGACGACCTGACGGCCATTGCCTCCTCCGCCGAGCGAGACATCGATCGTACCGGAACGCCCGTGCTGCGCGCGCAGGGGATCGGGCGACGCGGAGTGCTCGAACCGGCAGACATCGAAGTGTATGACGGGGAAGTCGTCGGGCTTGCCGGCCTGCTCGGTTCGGGTCGTACCGAGCTGGCACGTCTGCTGTATGGTGCTGACCGCGCCGACTCGGGAACCATCGAGATCGACGGGACTCCCACGAAGCTGACCACTCCACGGAATGCGATCGACCAGCGCATCGCCTTCTCATCGGAGAACCGCCGACTCGAAGGGATCATCGGCGACCTGACGGTGGCAGAGAACATCATTCTCGGCATTCAGGCCAAGCGCGGCGCCCTGCGCAAGATCAGCAAGGCTGAGCAGGACGCCGTCGTTGAGGAGTACATCACGGCGTTGGGAGTCCGGCCCGCCGATCCGAATGTGCTCGCCCGCAACCTGTCAGGTGGCAACCAACAGAAGGTGCTGCTCGGACGCTGGTTGGCCACTGCGCCCGAACTGATCATCCTCGACGAGCCAACTCGGGGGATCGACGTGGGCGCGAAGGCCGACATCCAGAAGAAGGTTGCCGAGCTGTCGGCTCAGGGCCTGTCTGTCATCTTCATCTCGTCCGAGCTCGATGAGGTCCTCCGCATCGCCCAGCGGGTGTACGTCATGCGGGACCGCAGGGAAATCGGCGATCTCGCCTCACGCGACACCGATGCGGACGGTCTCATCGACTACATTGCCAACAGCGGGCGGGAGAGCGCGGCATGAAATCCATAGTGAAGCACCGGTTGTTCTGGCCAGCGATCGCCCTGCTGACCCTCATTCTGGTCAACACCATTGCGCGTCCGCAGTTCATCGCCATCACGGTGCGCGACGGACAGCTGTATGGCGCACTCATCGACATCCTCCGCAATAGCGCCCCGCTCATGTTGGTCGCCTTGGGCATGACGATCGTCATCGCCACGCGAGGGATCGATCTTTCCGTCGGGGCGATCATGGCCGTCTCGGGCGCGGTGGCGCTGACCATCATCGACTCTTCCGGAAACCCGGAGGACCTGGGCACCGTTTTCGTGGCGTTGGCCACCGCCCTAATCGTCGCGCTCGTGCTCGGCGCCTGGAACGGACTGCTCGTCTCTGTCGTCGGCATCCAGCCGATCGTCGCCACCCTCGTGTTGATGCTGGCGGGGCGCGGTGTGGCACTGCTGATCACCGACGGCTTCATCACCACCGTCAATAGCGCGCCGTACTCATTCATCGCGACCGGCTACCTGTTCTTCCTCCCCTTCGCGCTGCTCATCTCGATCGCTGTGATCGCGGTCGTCGCGGTCGTGGAGCGCCGCACCGCGCTGGGCGTGCTCACTGAGGCCGTGGGAATCAATCCCGAAGCAAGTCGCTTGGCGGGCGTGCGCGCGCGCGGCATCGTCTTCGGGGCGTATGCCACCAGCGGGGTGCTCGCAGGATTGGCGGGGATCATCTACAGCTCGAACATCAGGGCAGCGGATGCCAATGCCGCCGGCCTGTTCATCGAGCTTTACGCGATCCTGGCCGTCGTGCTCGGCGGTACATCCCTGATGGGCGGCAAATTCACGATCGCCGGAACGGTGATCGGCGTGCTGACGATCCAGACGCTGGAATCGACGATCCTCTTCCTCGGAGTGCCATCCGCGCAGAGCCCGGTGTTCTTCGCGGTCGTGGTCATCGTCGTGGTGTTGGTCCAGTCGCCGCGCATGCACCGGTGGGCGAAGAATGCGCTCCGATCAACGCGCAACCGACGAACCAGCTCGCCTGAGCGCAGCAAGGAGGTGGTGGGCTCATGACTCTGGGAGTCGACACCCCGGCCGTGACCCGTTCGATGGGCGCGCGGTACAGCACCTTCGTCAGTCGGCGCGCATCCCTGCTGCCGACCCTGGCGGCCGTCGTCATCCTGGTCGTGCTGCTTGTGGCGGCCCAGACCCAGTTCGACAACTTCCTCAGTCCTCGTAACATGTCGGCCCTGCTGCTCGACAACGCCTATCTGGTGGTGTTGGCCGTCGGCATGACGTTCGTGATCTTGACCGGGGGCATCGATCTCTCGGTCGGATCGGTGATGGCCTTCACCGGCATTCTTGCGGCCAGTCTGTTGTCGCAGGGACTGCCGGTCTGGCTGGTCATCCCCGTCGCGCTGGCGTGCGGCGGACTGATCGGGTGGATGATCGGCGTGCTGGTCCACTATTTCGACGTCCAGCCCTTCATCGCGTCTCTCGCGGGACTGTTCCTTGCCCGCGGTCTCGCCTACGTCGTCAGCTTGGCCTCGATACGCGTCGAGAACGAGCCGCTGCTGTGGCTGCAGCGCACACGGTGGACGGTCGGGGATTGGTATCTCACACCCACCGGTCTGATCGCGCTGCTCACCGTGCTGCTCGCGTTCTTCGTGCTCCACTGGACGCGGTTCGGCCGCACCGTGTACGCCGTCGGTGGCGGCGAGCAATCGGCGCGGCTGATGGGGTTGAAGGTCGCCCGCACCAAGGTCCTCGTGTACGTCATCAGCGGTGTGTGCGGCGGACTCGCCGGGGTCTTGCTGACGGCATACTCGGGAGCCGGGTACCCGCGCAACGGAATCGGGACGGAACTCGATGCGATCGCCGCCGTCGTCATCGGAGGGACGCTCCTGACCGGCGGAACCGGATACGTGCTCGGGTCGCTGATCGGGGTGCTCGTTTACGGCACCATCAAGAAGGTCATCTCGTTCATGGGTGCAGAGCAGTCTTGGACGCAGATCATCATCGGAGCGCTGCTGCTGCTCTTCATCGTCGTGCAACGCCTCATCGTCGCGCGATCGGCCCGACGAAGGTGACAGTACTGGTGCGTCCCGCGCTTCGCGGCGCGGGACGCACCGTGACCGGGATAATGGCCTGATGGACCCCGCCCGCCCGTTGCTGGAGCTTACAGACGGCACCGTGCGCTTCGGGGCCGACGCCGCACTGGACGCGGTGTCCTTCCGGTTGTTCCCAGGCGAGGTTCACTCGTTGATGGGTGAGAACGGGGCAGGCAAGTCCACGCTCATCAAGGCGATCACCGGCGTTCATGCCCTCGACGCCGGGACGTTGCGCGTAGATGGCGCCCTGGTGACCTTCGCGTCGCCGCACGACGCGCAGGCGGCGGGCATCGGGACGGTCTATCAAGAAGTCGATCTCCTGCCCAACCTCACGGTGGCGGAGAACATCTGGCTCGGCCGCGAGCCGCGCCGACACGGCCGAATCAACTGGCCCGCGATGCGCCAGCGTGCGCGTGAGGTGATGAGCGAGCTCGGGTTGGATATCGACCCCGCGTCGATCCTCGGGACGCACTCCTTGGCCATTCAGCAGCTCGTCGCGATCGCGCGGGCTATTTCGGTCGAGGTGAAGGTCCTGGTGTTGGACGAACCCACCTCGAGCCTGGACCTCGACGAGGTGGCCGAACTGTTCCGAGTCATACGCGATCTCAAGGATCGGGGAGTGGCGATTCTCTTCGTGTCCCACTTCCTCGACCAGGTGTACGAGATCTGCGACCGTTTGACGGTGCTGCGCGACGGGAGGTTTGTTGGTGAGTACCTCACCCGAGAGCTGCTGCGGATCGATCTGGTGCAGGCGATGCTCGGGCGCAGCACAGACTCGCTGCGCGCGGAGTCCCGGGACGGCGTAGAGACCGAGACGGCCGTGCCTGTGTTGCAAGCGCGCGGGGTGAGCACGGCCGCGGGCATCCGCGACGCGGACGTCGACCTGCTCGCCGGCGATGTGCTCGGGGTAGCCGGGCTGCTCGGTTCGGGGCGCACCGAGCTCGCGCGAGCCGTGACGGGGATCGACCGACTCGATTCGGGTGTGATCCGGATTGAAGGGCGCTCGAAGGCGCCCGGATCGCCGCATCGCGCCATCAGCATGGGGGTCGTGTACTCGTCCGAAAACCGGCGGGCAGAAGGCATCATTGGCGACCTCAGCGTTCGTGAGAACATCGTGCTTGCCCTGCAAGCTGAGCGGGGGATGCTGCGGCGCATCAGCCCGGCCCGTCAGCGTGAGCTGGCCGCCAGCTGGATCGAAGCACTCGATATCCGCCCCGCGGACATGGACCGCCCCGCGGGCACGCTGTCCGGAGGGAACCAGCAGAAGGTCCTTCTCGCTCGCCTGTTGGCTCTGTCGCCGAAGGTGCTGGTTCTGGACGAGCCGACGCGTGGAATCGACGTCGGGGCGAAGGTCGAGATCCAGAATCTTGTCGGCGAGCTCGCCGACAATGGACTGTCGGTCATGTTCATCTCGGCCGAGCTCGAAGAGGTGTTGAACGTCGGAAGCAGGGTTGCGGTCCTGCGCGAGGGGCGGATCGTTGACGTGCGTCCGTCGGCGGAACTCTCGGTCGACTCGCTGCTGGCGATGGTGGCACAGCCGTCTGAGGCGGAAGGCGACGTGTCGTGAGCGATGAGAGTGCATCGCCGCGTTCGGCGAACATTTTCGATGTCGCCCGGTTGGCGGGCGTTTCGCACCAGACGGTGTCGCGAGTCATCAACAACCTGCCGAATGTGCGTCCGGCTACACGCGAACGCGTGGAGAAGGCGATCGCTCAACTGCGGTATAGCCCTTCGCCCGCAGCTCGCGCCCTGGTGACGCGCCGCACACGCACCATCGGACTGGTCACCCCCGGAATCTCGGACCACGGGCCGACGTCGATCGCCATGAATTTCAGCTTCGCTGCGCGTGAGGCCCGCTACCACGTCGAATCGGTGAGCGTGCCCCCGGACGACCCCGCCAGCACGCGGGGCATGATCGAGAGCTTGCTGCGCCAACGGGTGGACGCGATTGTGCTAGTCGTCGTGCATCAGGAAGTGCTCGAGTCGGTGCAGGGGCTCGACGTCAGCATCCCGGTCATCGCCGCGGCTGCCTCGCCGAGGCCGAGCCCGCTGTTCGTCTCGATCGACCAGTATCGCGGTGCGCGCTCGGCGGTCAGGCACCTGGTCGAACTCGGGCACACCCGGATCGGGCACATCGCCGGTCCGGCGAATGCTCCCGATGCGATCGAACGCGCGCGAGGCTGGCGCGACGAACTGATCGCGAACCGGCTCGACGTTCCCACCCCGGTCGCGGGCGACTGGTCACCGATGAGTGGCTACCGCATTGGATCCGAGATCGACATCGAGCCGAACTCGGCGCTGTTCGTGGCGAACGATCACATGACCATCGGACTGCTGTCGGCCCTCCGTGAGCGCGGCATGTCGGTACCCGGCGACGTCAGCGTCGTCGGGTTCGACGACGTGCCCGAGGCAGCGTACCTGTATCCCCCCTTGACCACGGTCCGTCAGGACTTCGCTGCACTCGGGGAGTTGATGATGCAGAAGGTGTTGCTGGCCGTCGAGCAACCCGACACGGTCACGGCCGACACCCCGTTGCCCACCCATCTGGTGGTGCGCACGTCGACGAGGGCCGTGCCCGGAGCGCCGTGACCAGGTGAGCTGCTCAGGGCAGCGCCGGCCACCCCGCGGGGCCGTCGGTCCCAGCGGCGTACTCCTCCAGAGGAACATCGCCGCGGCGCCATGCGTCGATGATGGGCTCGAGGATGCGCCAGCACTGCTCGGCGGCGTCGCCGCGCACGGCCAGCGTCGCGTCCCCATCGAGGATGCCCGACAGCACCTCGCCGTAGGCCTTAAGCGCACCCTCACCCAGTTCGGCCTGCAGCATGGTGCGTTCGAGCTCGAACGGATCGTCGCCGCCGTTGACGTTGAGTTCGAGCGCCATGCGGTCGGGCCCGAGCGTGAAGCGCAGCACACTGCCCGGCTCCTGACCTGAGAACCCGTCGGGCAGGTGCCGCACCGGCCGGAAGGTCATCACGATCTCGTGTGCCTCGCCGCTGATCGCCTTACCCGAGCGCAGAGTGAACGGCACGCCCTTCCAGCGTGAGGTGCGCACCTCGAATGTCGTCTCGGCGAGCGTCTCCGTACCCCGCGTGGGGTCGACGCCCGGCTCGTCAGCGTACGAGGGAAGCTCGCGCCCGTTGACCGAGCCGGCGGTGTAGCGGGCGCGGCGCGACGAGCGCACCGCGTTGTCGTTCCACACATGGGTCGCGCGCAGCACGGCAGAGGTGGCATCCCGCAGATCCACCTCGTGCAGCGTCGCGGGCGGTTCCATTGCGACGAACGCGAGTACCTGCAGCAGGTGACTCTGGATCATGTCGACCATTGCGCCGGCATTGTCGTAGTAGCGTGCGCGGCCTTCCAGGCCCAGCGCCTCGTCGAAGCGGATCACGACGGACTCGATGTGCTGCGCCGACCACACCGGCTCGAACACGCGGTTCGCGAACCTCGCACCCAGGAGGTTGAGCGTCGTCGACCTGCCCAGGAAGTGGTCGACGCGGAAGATCTGGTTCTCGGGTACCAGCTCGCGCACCGTGGCATTCAGCGCGTGCGCGCCTGCGCGGTCGGTCCCGAACGGCTTCTCCAGCGCGAGGATGGTGCCCTCGGGCAGGTCGACCTGGCGGAGCGCATCGCACGCGGCGGCGGCGATCGCCGGAGGCACGGCGAAATACAGCGCGAGGCGGCCCTCGACGTCGGAGACCAGCTTCTGCAACTCGGCGGGCTGGGTGATATCGGCCTTGACGTACGTAGTCTCGGCGATCGCGTCGAAGGCGGCCGAGGCGTCGGTGGTGGCGAACGAGCGCCGCACCGTCTCGGTCCACTTCGCGTCGTCCCAGTCGTCGATCCCGGCGCCGCGCAGATGCACGCGACGGTTCGGTTCGAGCGTCAGCAGCTGCCCGAGAGCGGGCAGCAGCAGACGCGACGTGAGGTCTCCGGAGGCACCGAGGATGAGCAGCGTCGTCTGGATCGTCATGGCCCCAAGATAGCCCCGACGTGTATCGAACCTGGCAGAGTGTGCGCATGCCCGCTCCGATCGAGGACTACGCCATTCTCAGCGACTGCCACACGGCGGCGCTCGTCTCTCGCGACGGCAGCATCGACTGGCTGTGCCTGCCGCGCTACGACTCGCCGTCGATGTTCGGCTCGCTGTTGGGCGACGCTGATCACGGCAGGTGGATGCTGCGCCCGACCGACTCGGATGCCACCAGCACACGCTCTTACGAGGGCGACGGGTTCGTGTTGGTCACCCGGTGGACGACATCCACCGGCGTCGCCGAGGTCATCGACGTGATGCCGCACGGCGATCGTCGCGCCGACGTGCTGCGTCGCGTACGCGGCATCGAAGGCGAGGTGGAGTTCACGCAGGAGATGCGCATTCGCTTCGATTACGCGCGGGCCATCCCCTGGGTGCGTCAGGCCGGGACGGATGCCGCGCCCGCCCTCGTCGCGATCGCCGGCCCCGATGCGATCGTCGTGCGCGGGGCCGCGCTGCACCCGACGGATCACGCCCACGTCGGCACGGTCGTCGTGTCGGCGGGGAAGCGCGTGGATCTGACGTTGACATGGTTCCGCTCGCACGAATCGGTGCCTGCTCCGGTTGACACCAGCGCGGCACTCGCGAGCACCCACAAGTGGTGGGCGCATTGGGCCGAGGGCATCGAACACACGGGCCCCCACCACGAAGAGGTGGTGCGCTCGCTGCTCGTGCTGCGTGCCCTCACCCACGAAGACACCGGCGGCATCGTGGCGGCAGCGACGACGTCGCTTCCGGAGGATTTCGGCGGCGTGCGCAACTGGGACTACCGCTACGTGTGGCTGCGCGACGCGTCGCTGACGCTAGAAGCGCTGCTCGACCACGGGTTCGTCACCGAGGCGCAGCAGTGGCGGCGCTGGCTGCTGCGCGCGGTGGCGGGCGACCCCGCCGACGTGCAGATCATGTACGGGCTGTCGGGCGAGCGCGATCTCGCCGAACGGACGCTCGATCACCTGCCCGGGTACGGCGGTGCCGCCCCGGTGCGTATTGGCAACGGCGCGGTCGGGCAATACCAGGCCGACGTGATCGGCGAGGTGATGGTCGCGCTCGAGGCGGCACGCCTGGCCGGCGTCGAAGAGTCCGAGTTCTCGTGGCCGTTGCAGCGGGCGCTCCTGCAATCAACCGAAGACAACATCGACCGCCCCGATAACGGGATCTGGGAGATCCGCGACGAACCTCGCCTGTTCACCCACTCGCGGGTGATGATCTGGGCGGCCTTCGATCGAGGCGTGCGCGCCGTGCGCGAGCACGGGCTTGAGGGCCCGGCCGAGCGATGGGAAGAACTGCGTGATCGCATGCGTGCCGAGATCGACGCCAACGGATACGACCACGAGCGCGGCCACTTCGTGCAGGCGTATGGCAGCGGTGAGGTGGATGCTTCGCTCTTGCTCCTCCCTCAAGTGGGCTTCTGCGCAGCCGACGACCCGCGCATGCTGCGCACGGTGGAGGCTCTCGAGCGCGAGCTGCTTCACGATGGCCTGCTACACCGCTACCGCACGTCCAGTGGGGTGGACGGACTGCCCGGCAACGAGCATCCCTTCCTCGCCTGCTCGTTCTGGCTCGTCGAGCAGTACGCGGCGAGCGGCCGCATCGACGACGCCCACGCCCTCATGGATCGGCTGTGTGCACTCGCGAACGATGTTGGCCTGCTGGCGGAGGAGTACGATCCGATCGCCGAACGTCACGTCGGCAACACTCCGCAGGCGTTGTCGCACCTCGCCCTTGTGCGCGCCGCCGATGCCCTGGTCGGACACAGCGGACGCGCCGCAGACAGAAAGAACTGACCGCGGCGCGTCCGGTTTTGTGTGAGGTGTGTCGCGCGAGGCGTCAGGACCCGAGCGCCTCGCGAAGCTTGACGCGGGCACCCATGCGCAACAGCGAGTTCTGGTAGATCTTCGCGCCGAGCACGATCGCAGCCGCGCACGTGGCCAGCAGGATCGCCAGCGACACCAGTGGCTCCCACCAATCGGCCGTGCCGAGGAACATGCGCAGGGGCATGGCCACCGGGGCCGAGAACGGCACGTACGACATGATGCCGAGCACGAGCGGATTGTCGAAGAAGAAGATCACTAAGAAGTACGGGGCCATGATGAGCATCGTCAGGGGCATGGTCGTCGAACCGATGTCTTCCTGACGCGACACCATCGATGCCGCCGCGGCGAACAGCGCCGCGAGCAGGATGAAGCCGAACAGGAAGAAGATCGCGAACCACGCGATCGGTCCGCCCAGGCCCTGCAGCAGTGCCGTCTGCCCGGTGATCGTCAACCCGATCACCGCTATGGACGCCAACAGCAGAATCTGCGCCATGGCGAGCACCGTATTGCCGATCACCTTTCCGGCGAGGAGCGAACGCACGGGGATCGCCGAGATGAGCAGCTCGATCACGCGGGTCTGCTTCTCTTCGACGACGCTCTGCGCGATCGTGCCGCCGAACAGCGACGCGGCCATCAGGAACACGACGCCGAATCCGATCGCCGCGACGTAGCCCATGGCCCAGTTCATGGCGTCGGGGTTGAGGAGTTCGACCGGCGGCAGTTGCGCGAACTGCAGCAGCAGTGATGACGAGACGTCTTCGTCGCCGATGAGCGCGAAGCCGACGGGGGAGGCGGGGTCGGCCACGACAGCGGCATCGACTTCGCCACTGGTCACGAGGGCCTCGGCTTCGCCGCGATCGGCCACCTCGGTGATGTCGAGCCCTTGAGTGTTCTGTACGAGAGGGGCGGCGTCGCTCGTGACGGCGACCGGCGTCCCCTCGGCGCTGCTGGCAGACAAGCCCGCCCAGATGACCAGGGCCAGCGCACCGACCAGCAGGATCGCAGTCGAGATGATGAACGCCTTGCTGCGCAGCTTCGAGCCGATCTCGCGCTCGGCGACGAGCCACGTGCTCTGCGCGGCGCTGGGGCCGGCGGGTGCGGGTGCGGGGGTGGGGTGTGAAGCGCTCACTGGATGACCTCCTTGAAGATCTGCGCGAGGGTCGGATGCTGCGGGGCGAAGCTCGCGACGTCACCCCGATCAACGGCGAGGCGCAGCACGCGCTGCACGGTCTCGTCGCTGTCGGCGTCGAACACCGCGAAGCCGCCGTCGAAGTCGACGACCTCGATGCCCGGCTCACCGCGCAACCAGCCCGCATCGCCCGCCGAGACGAGTTCGTAGCGCCGTGTGGAGTGCTGAGCGCGCAGGGCATCTCGTGCGCCCGCCGCACGGATCGTTCCGTCGGCGATGATGACCAAGTCGTCGCACAGGCGCTCGACGACGTCGAGTTGATGCGACGAGAACAGCACGGCCGCGCCGGCCTTCGCGCGCTCATGGAGCACGCCGGCGACCACATCGACGGCGAGCGGGTCCAGGCCCGAGAACGGCTCGTCGAGGATGAGCACCTCGGGGTCGTGCACGAGTGCCGCGGCGATCTGCGCACGCTGCTGATTACCCAGGGAGAGCGTCTCGACGTCGTCGTTCAGGCGCTCGCCGAGCCCGAGCTGTTCGAGCAGTGCGGCTGCGCGGGCCGTGGCATCCGGCTTCGAGAATCCGTGCAGACGCGCGAGATACGTGATGTGCTCGTGCACCTTCATCTTCGGGTACAGGCCGCGCTCTTCGGGCATGTAGCCGAAGCGGCGGCGGTCGCCCGCGGTGAGGTCGGTGCCGTTCAGCGTGACCGAGCCCGCGTCCTTGCCGAGCACGCCGAGCACGATGCGCATCGTGGTGGTCTTGCCGGCACCGTTCCCGCCAACGAAGCCCGTGAGGCGGCCGGGGCGAACCTCGAACGAGACATCGTCGAGTGCGCGCCGGTCACCGTACACCTTGGTGATTCCTGTCAGTTGCAGCATGCATCTCACGCTACGAAGACCGTGCGGCGGCGTCCTCCCCCCACGGGGGGAGATCATGGCCCAGCGAGGGGGAGATTTCAGGTGAGACCGTGGCGGTGTGCGTAGACGACAGCGGCGACGCGATCACGCGCGCCGAGCTTCTGCAGCACGTTCGACACGTGAGTCTTCACCGTCGCCTCGCCGATGTACAGCTGCTGGGCGATCTCGGCGTTGCTCATGGCCTGCGCGACCAAGCGCAGCACCTCGGCCTCGCGTTCGGTGAGATCGGGCGTCGTCGCGGGCTCGGCGGGCGTGGCCTCCGCGGGCGCGGCCGCAGGACGGGCGGGCACCTCACCGGTGGCACCCGCGGCGAACCGCGCGATCACACGCCGCGTCACTTCGGGTGCGAGCAATGCGTCACCGGCGGCGGCGACGCGGACGGCGTTCACGAGCTCTTCGGGGCCGGCGTTTTTCAGCAGAAAGCCGCTGGCGCCCGCTTCGAGCGCCGAGAAGAGGTAGTCGTCGCGATCGAAGGTCGTCACGATCACCACCGCAGCGCGATGTTCGGGATCGGCGACGATCAGGCGCGTGGCGTCGAGTCCATCCATGACCGGCATCTGCACATCCATGCAGATGACATCGGGCTGGAGAGTGGATGCCGCTTCCACCGCGGCTGCGCCGTCTGCCGCTTCACCGACGACCTCGATGCCGCCGACGGATTCGAGGATCATGCGAAATCCGGTGCGCATCACCGCGTGGTCGTCGACCAGCAGCACGCGGATCGCGGGCGTCATGCGGCAACCCGCACGGGGACCCGCAGACGCACCAGGAACCCGCCGCGACTGCGGGGGGAGACGTCGAGAGTGCCGCCCGACGCGGTCGCCCGCTCGCGCATTCCGACGATGCCGAGGCCCATCCGCATGGGCGAGGCCACGCGACCGGTGTTGGTGATTTCGAGCTCGACGCCGTCTTCGTCGTATCGCAGGCGCACATCTGCCGTGACGTCCGGCCCGCCGTGACGTCGCGCGTTCGTGAGCGCCTCCTGCGCGATGCGGTACAGGTTGACTTGCGTCACCTCGGCGAGCTCGACCGGCTGGCCGAATACGGCGAACGTTGTCGGCATGCCGTTATCGGTCGCGTGCGCGGCGAGCGCACCCAGGTCCGTCAGGCGCACCGTCGAGGCGTCGGGAGCCTCGGCATCGTTCGTGCGGAGCGTTTCGAGCAGCTGGCGAAGCTCGGTCAAGGCACTGCGCGCGGATGCCTCGATGCCGTTCAATGCCGCCGCCGCGGCATCCGGATCCCTCCCCATCACCGCGCGCGCGGCGCCCGCTTGCACCCCCATTGCCGACACGTGATGGGCGACCACATCGTGCAACTCGCGCGCGATGCGCACGCGATCCAGCGCCACCGCCTGCGCGGCCGTCAGCTCGCGCTCGTTTTCGAGCTCGCGCGTGCGCTGCTCGAGAGTGAAGCGCGCGATCGCGGACGCGTAGGCGCGGTCACCCATGTAGTACGCGCCGCCGAAAAACGCCGCGTTCACAAGGAACTGGATCAGCATGAACGCCACGAAGGGGGAGAACAGCCCCGCGCGGGACAGCCCTTCATCGGTGGGAGCTGTGGCCGACTGGAACGTCGTGACCATGAGCCACAGAAACATTCCGACAATGATCCCGATGCGCACGTACATTGCGCGGCGGCGATCGTCGACCCACGCGCCGACCGAGTACACCGCGATGAAGAGAGAGATGTTGCTCACATACAGCTCAGGAATGCGGGCGGACACCCCGACGAAGAAGGCCAGCGCGATGATGATCGCCGCGATCTCGGGGTAGCGGCGCCGGAAGATCAGCGGCATCGTCAACGCCGCCGCGTACACCAGTGCCCATCCGACGCTCGGGGTCGCCTCGTCGCCGTAGAGCCCGGCGACGGTGCCGAGGGCAGCACTGAGGATGGCGCCCACGAGAAGCGCGAAGGCGAGCCAGACGTCTGCGCGGAGGTCTGCGGCGGTCGGGCGATCCCGTCGCGGCGGATCAGTGGCGACGGGCGGATGCTCGACGGGGAGTCGGGAAGACATCCCTCCACGGTACGGGGGAGCTGATGCCCTGGGCATCCCCCTGAGGGAGGAGAACGGGCGCTACTCGGGCGTTTCGTAGGCCATACCCGACGTGCGGCCGACGTGCTCGACGACCGCGGATGGGTCGCGCGTCAGAAGATCATCGGGCGATCGTCGTCGTCCGGGCCGTCGAGATCGAGATCGACGACGACCGGCACGTGGTCGCTCGGGATTTCGCCCTTGCGCTCATCGCGGTGGATGGCGGCGCCCGTGACCGCGTCGGCGAAGGCGGCCGAGCCCAGAATGAAGTCGATGCGCAGTCCCTGGTTGCGGGGGAAGCGCAGCTGCTTGTAGTCCCAGTAGGTGAAACCGGTCGGCACGAGCGGGCGGACGACGTCGCTGAGGCCCGCACGTTCGAGTGCCGTGAACGCATCGCGTTCGAGGGGTGAGACATGCGTAGAGAAGCCCGGCACGATGGTCGGGTCGCCGTTGTCGGCGTCGGTGGGGGCGATGTTGAAATCACCCACGAGCGCGAGCGGAAGGTCGGGCTGGGCCTCGAGGGTGGTGCGCGTGTATTCCTCGAGGCTCTTCAGCCAGTGGAGCTTGTAGTCGTAGTGCGGGTCGCCGAGGGCGCGGCCGTTGGGGACGTACAGACTCCACACGCGCACGCCGTTGATGGTCGCACCCATGGCGCGTGCCTCTTGAGGGGCATCCGGCCCTTCATGACCCTTCGCGAAGCCCGGCATGTTCGGGAAGGCGAGCTCGACGTCTTCGATGGGTTCGCGGCTCGCGATTGCGACGCCGTTCCACTGCGAGAGTCCGTGCGCCTCGACGTGGAAGCCCGCCTCTTCGAACTTCTCGTAGGGGAACTGCTCGGGCTTGCACTTGATCTCTTGCATCGCGAGCACATCGATGTTCTCGCGCACCGCGAATTCGACCGTGCGCTCGACGCGCGCTCGGATGGAGTTGACGTTCCACGTAGCCAGACGCATGAGGTCAAGCCTACGATCCGGCGCAGACGCTCAGCGCCGCGCGAAATAGACTTCTGGCATGACCGTCTCTTCTACGCCCGCGATCGAGTCCGACCGTCAGGCCCTCATCGGCCTGATCACCGACGAGGCGGTGTTCCACGGCGACTTCACTCTGTCCAGCGGCAAGAAGGCGACGTACTACGTCGACATGCGCAAGCTGACGCTCGACCACCGCGCCGCCCCGGCGATCGGTCGCATCATGCTCGATCTGATCCGCGACGTCGACGGCATCGTCGCTGTGGGCGGCCTGACGCTCGGCGCCGACCCCATCGCCAACGCTGTGATGCACGAATCCGCACGCACCGATGCGCCCCTCGACGCGTTCGTCGTCCGTAAAGAGCCCAAGGACCACGGCCGGGGCCGTCAGATCGAGGGCGCCGATGTGAAGGGCAAGCGCGTCGTCGTCGTGGAAGACACCTCGACGACGGGGCAGTCGGCACTCAAGGCGGTCGAGGCGCTGCGCCGCGAAGGCGCCGAGCCCGTCGCCGTCGCCGTCATCGTCGACCGCAAGACCGGCGCCCAGGCGGCCATCGAAGCAGAGGGCCTGCAGTGGCTTGCCGCCATCGACCTCGACGACCTGGGGCTCGCCCCGCAGTGATCCTCGGATGCCGCGCCCGCAGATCAGGCCGGGCGCGGCATCCGCTCACAGAGCCTTGAGGATGTCCTCGACGCGGTCCTTCGCGTCCCCGAAAAGCATCTGCGTGTTGTCACGGAAGAACAGCGGGTTCTGCACGCCGGCATAGCCTGAGGCCATCGAGCGCTTGAACACGATCACGTTCTCGGCATCCCACACCTTGAGTACCGGCATCCCGGCGATCGGGCTACCCGGGTCTTCGGCCGCGGCCGGGTTGACGGTGTCGTTCGCTCCGATCACGAGGGCGACCGACGTCGCCGCGAAGTCGTCATTCACCTCGTCGAGCTCGAGCACGATGTCGTACGGCACTTTGGCCTCAGCGAGCAGCACGTTCATGTGCCCGGGCAGACGCCCCGCGACCGGATGGATGCCGAACACCACTTCGACACCCCGTTCGCGCAGGCGGGCCGCGAGCTCGGCCACCGGGTACTGCGCCTGAGCGACGGCCATGCCGTAGCCGGGCGTGATGACGACGCGGCTGGCGCCGGAGAGCATCTCGGCGGCTCCTTCGGCGTCGATTTCGCGGTGTTCGCCGTGGTCCTCATCGCTCGACGTGGGGGCTTCGATGCCGAAGCCGCCAGCGATCACCGAGAGGAACGACCGGTTCATCGCCTTGCACATGATGTACGACAGGTACGCACCCGACGAGCCCACGAGTGCGCCGGTCACGATGAGCAGATCGTTGTTCAGCAGGAATCCGGCTGCGGCGGCCGCCCACCCCGAGTAGCTGTTGAGCATCGACACGACGACCGGCATGTCGCCGCCGCCGATCGAGGCCACCAAGTGCCAGCCCAGCGCGAGGGCCAGCGCGGTGACGACGATCAGCAGCCACAGGTCGGGCGTCAGGACATACCAGACCGTGAGCACGACGAACAGCACGAGGGCGCCCACGTTGAGCACGTTCTTGCCGGGGAGCATGAGCGGCTTCGACGACATCCGGCCCGACAGCTTGAGGAACGCCACGATCGACCCGGTGAAGGTCACGGCGCCGATGAACACTCCGATGAAGACTTCGGCGTGGTGGATGTCTTTCAGAGCACCGCTCAGGTCGGGCTCGTACAGGGCACCATTCCAGCCGACGAGCACGGCGGCGAGCCCCACGAAGCTGTGCAGCAGGGCGATGAGCTCGGGCATCCCAGTCATCTCGACGACGCGTGCGCGCCATAGGCCGATCGATCCGCCGATAAGGACGGCTGCGACCAGCAGCGACAGTCCGAGCATCCCTTGCGGGGCGCCCCATGCGTTCTGGAACAGGAGGGCGATCGTCGCGAGGAGCGCGATGGCCATGCCGGCGATGCCGTACGTGACTCCGGCTCGCGCGGATTCGTGGGTGCTCAGCCCGCGCAGCGACAGGATGAACAGCAGCGCCGCGACCAGGTAGGCGCCGGTCGCCAGGGATTCGGCGGTCATCGCTGCTCTCCCTTCGAGAACATCGCGAGCATGCGTCGCGTCACCGCGAACCCGCCGAAGATGTTGATGCTGGCGAGCAACACGGCTACACCCGCGAGCACCTGAACCAGCGGGTCAGGCGTCGCCAACTGCAGCATCGCGCCGACGACGATGATGCCTGAGATCGCGTTGGTCACGCTCATCAGCGGCGTGTGCAGCGCGTGATGCACCTTGCCGATGACGTAGAAACCGACGACGATCGCCAGCACGAACACCGTGAGGTGCTGCGGCAACGGCTCGGGAGCCACCGCAGCCAGCCCGAGCAGCGCGGCCACCCCGACCACCAAGGCCGCGATCCGCGCGCCCGGTGACATCGTGCGCTTCGGCTTCGCAGGGGCCTCGGGGCGGGGGGCGGATGCCGCGGCCGGCGCGGCCGAGACCTGCACCGGCGGCGGGGGCCACGTCGATTCCCCGTCACGCACGACTGTGATCGAGCGCTGCACGACGTCGTCGAAGTCGAGCGTGATCGTGCCATCTTTGCCCGGGGTGAGGAGCTTCAGGAGGTTGACCAAGTTCGTGCCGTAGAGCTGGGAGGCCTGCGCGGGCAGACGCGAGGCCAGGTCGGAGTACCCGAGGATCACGACGCCACCCTCGGTGACCACCTTCTCCCCGGCCACGGATCCTTCGACGTTGCCGCCTTGGGATGCAGCCATGTCGACGATGACGCTCCCCGGCTTCATCAGCGCGACGTCGGCGGCGGTCAGCAGCCGCGGCGCAGGGCGGCCCGGGATGAGGGCTGTGGTGATGACAATGTCGACCTCGCGCGCCTGCGCCGAATACAGCTCTGCCGCGGCGCGGTCGTAGTCGGCGCTGGTCGCCTTGGCGTACCCGTCGCTCGACTCCATCTGCTCATCGACCACTACCGGCAGGTAGGTGCCACCGATCGATCGCACTTGGTCGGCGACCTCGGGTCGGGGATCGGTGGCGCGCACGACGGCGCCCAGGCTCGACGCCGCGCCGATAGCGGCGAGGCCAGCCACACCGGCGCCTGCCACCAGCACTGTCGCCGGCGGAACCTTGCCGGCCGCGGTCACCTGCCCGGTGAAGAAGCGACCGAATTCATGTGCCGCCTCGATGACGGCGCGGTAGCCCGCGATGTTCGCCATCGAACTCAACACGTCCATCGATTGCGCGCGCGAGATGCGGGGAACCGCGTCGAGGGCGAGCGCGGTGATGCCGCGGGTCGCGAGGGACTCGCGCACGTCGGCGCGCAGCGCCGGGCTGAGCAACGCGATCAGGGTGGCGCCGTCGGCGATGAGGGCGACCTCGTCAGGCGTGGGCGGGTTGACCTTGAGGACGATCGGACTCGCCCATGCCGCAGTGCGATCGACGACCGTCGCACCGGCGGCCTCGTACGCCTCGTCGGGGAATGCGGATGCCGCGCCCGCGCCGGCCTCAATGACAACGTCGTACCCGAGGGAGAGGATCTTGGCGGTTGTGGTGGGTGTCGCGGCGACGCGCGTCTCGGTGTCGCGCTCGCTCACGATGGCGATTGTCGTCATACGGGCTCCTGTGCTCGTGACGGGGAGCGCGGTCATCGCGCTCGGGTGTGACCACCGAGTTTCGACCAAACTGCGCCGTCGAAAGCCGGATTACGGGTCATGTTACGCACAAGATCGGTCGTTCTTGCCGGGATGTGAAGTCCCGGCTGCGGATAACCCCGGCAGTGAGGGAGCTCAGTCGCGACCGCGACCGCGCCACCACTGCCACACGAACACCACGAGCGTGCCCGACAGAATGATGGCCGACGACACCAGCAGGAGAGTCTGTTCGAATTCGCTCATTGCGGGCGCTTCCCTTCTGCGGCATCCGCCACGATCTTCGCGATGCGCGCCGATTTCGTCGCCGGGCGCCTCGCCAACGCGATCTGCGACAGGCCGAACTTCTTCGTCGATGCCGGAAACGCATCCCATGCGGCGCGCGCTGCCGGTACCGCATCCAGTGCCGCGGTCAATTCCTCGGGCTCGATACCGGCCTCCGGGCCGTCGAGCAATTCCCACGAGCCGTTCGTGCGCGCAACGTCGACGGCACGGCGACCGGCATCCGTCATCTCACCCGTCGCCTCGAGGTCTTTCAGTCTGGCCTTGTTGGTCGCCGCCCACCCGCTGTTAGCTTTGCGCGGCGAGAACCACAACCCGCCGATGCGCTCGTCGAACGATCGCACCGGGCCATCGATCCATCCGAAGCACAGCGCCTGGCGAATCGCGTCTTCGTACCCGATGACCTCGACATCAGATCCGGCGCGGGGCCGCACGAGCCACGCGCCGGTCGAGGTCGCATGGTTCTTGGTTAACCAGGCGCGCCAGGCCGCGGCATCCGTCACCCACACACGCTCACCGTCGTCGAGGACACCCATACGGCGAGACTACTGGCGACGTGCGACAGGCGCTTTGGCGCGCCGGTCAGGCTTCGCGCCCGTCAGAGAATGTCGGGCTCTTCCGCTTCGATCGGCTCGCTCGCCAAGAGATCGGCGACCGAGTCGAGCACCTCGTCGGGGCGGAACGGATAGCGCCGGATCTCGGTCTGATCTGAGATGCCGGTGAGTACCAGCACTGTGTGGAGCCCGGCTTCGATGCCCGCGACGACGTCGGTGTCCATACGGTCACCGATCATGCCGGTGTTCTCAGAATGGGCGCCGATGCGGTTCAGGGCCGAGCGGAACATCATCGGGTTGGGCTTGCCGACCACGTAGGGTTCCATTCCTGTCGCCTTCGTGATGAGCGCCGAGATCGCGCCCGTCGCTGGCAGCACGCCGTCGGTGGACGGGCCGGTCGCGTCGGGGTTCGTCGCGATGAACCGCGCGCCCGCGCCGATGAAACGGATGGCCTTGGTGATCGCCTCGAACGAGTAGTTGCGCGTCTCGCCGACGACGACATAGTCGGGGTCGGTCTCGGTCATGATGAACCCGGCTTCGTGAAGTGCCGTGGTGAGCCCAGCCTCGCCGATGACGAAAGCGGTACCGCCGGGGGTCTGCGACTTCAAGAAGTCGGCAGTCGCCAGGGCCGACGTCCAGATGGCCTCTTCGGGCACGACCAGTCCCGACGCCCGTAGCCTCGCGCTCAGGTCACGCGGGGTGAAGATCGAGTTGTTCGTCAGCACCAGGAACGGCGTTCCGGTGTCTCGCCACTGCTCGAGCAGTTCGGCGGCGCCCGGGATGGGGCGATTTTCGTGGACGAGGACACCGTCCATGTCGGTCAGCCAGCATTCGATATCGGCGCGCGTCCGCATGTGCGCAAGCCTATGCCCCCGCGGGGCCTATCGTCATACACATGGCCAGCGCGACCTGGGACCCCGGCACCCTGCCCGACCTCACCGGCAAGGTCTACCTCGTCACGGGCGCGAACGCCGGTTTGGGCTACTTCTCGTGCGAGCAGCTGGTCCGCGGCGGCGCGCGGGTGATCATGTCGGGTCGCAGTCCGAATCGCTTGTCGGCTGCGCGGGCCGCGGTGCGCAGAAGGGTTCCGGATGCCGCGCCCGACGCCACGGAGTCGTTGATCCTCGACACGTCGAACTTCGGGTCTGTCCGGTCGGCGGCCGCGAGTGTGCGTGGGCGGGGCCCCTTGGATGGCCTGCTCTTGAACGCCGGGATCGTTCATCCGCCGAAGACGCGCGAGGTGACCTTCGATGGGCACGAGATGGTGTTCGCCACCAATGTGCTGGGGCACTTCGCGCTCGCCGGTACGTTGCTGGGCGCGTTGGGACGCGCGCAGGGGCGCATGGTGTGGCTCGGGTCGATGTCGACGTCGATGTGGAAGTACGACCCGGTCGATCTGCAACTCGTGGAGGGGTATTCGGGGTGGCGCGCCTACGTGCAGTCGAAGGTGGCGACCACGGCGCTGGGGTTCGAAGCGGATCGGCGGCTGCGCGCTGCGGGGTCGCCGGTGACGAGCGTCGTGGCGCACCCCGGATACTCGGTGAGCGGGCGCACGCCCGGCATCGTCGGCGTCAACGAGCCGACGCGGGGGACCCGATTCGCCGACAATCTGCAGGCGGCGGTGACGCAGTCGAAAGAGCACGGGGCGTGGCCGCTGGTGCGTGCGCTCGTTGATCCCACGGTCGAGGGTGGCGATTACTGGGGGCCGAAGGCCGTGATGCGGGGCGAGCCGACAAAGCAGCGCGCCGCGGCCATCACGCGCTCGCCCGAGGTCGCAGATCGCGTGTGGCGTGCGAGCGAGGCGGCGACCGGTGTGCACTGGGAGTTCGCCCGTACCTGACGGGCCGTTGGCGCGTGACCCCGGGCGCGGAATGCTCAGGCGGTGAGCCACACCACGGCGGCGACGCCGGGCGCGAGATCGACCGAAGATCCGTCGACCGTAAGGGTGGCGGCATCCTTCGTGCTCGCATCGGCGTTCACCTGCACCTCGCCGTTCGCCCGCACCGGGCCGCCTACGTGCACCTCGGCGCCCACGGTGAGACCCGCTTCGTCGGCGGCGCGCAGCAGGTCCACGTCGCGGTCGCTCACCCGCAACACGCGGCCGGTGTGCCCGGTGGCGGCATCGGCGAGAAGGACGAACGGTGGGCGGTCGACGTGCCCGTGCTCGTCGGGGATCGCGTCGCCGTGGGGGTCGAATCGCGGATGGTTGAGTCGTTCGTCGATGCCATCCAGCAGGCGGTCGCTGATCGCGTGCTCGAGGATCTCGGCCTCGTCGTGGACTTCGTCCCACGCGTAGCCGAATTCCTGAACGAGCCACGTTTCGATGAGGCGGTGGCGCCGCACCATCGCGGCGGCGCGCAGTTGGCCGGTGTCGGTGAGAGCGATCGGACCGTAGGGGCGATGGGTGACGAGTCCCTGCGCGGCGAGCTTCTGGACCATTTCGGTGACGCTCGAGGGCGCCAGGCCGAGCACGTTCGCGAGCTGCGACGGCGTGATGCGCGCATCTTGCCACTCAGTGTGGTGGTAGATCGTCTTCAGGTAGTCGTCGACCGCGGGGGATGCCACCCTCCCAGCGTACTGGGCGGGTCTCGCGGGCCTTGCGCCGAGGCGTTCTCGTCCGAGGTCAGAACGGGGGCGACGGCACGAACGTGACGCGCGGCGGTGGATCGTCGCGATAGGTGCGTCGGGACGGTGACGTCCATTGCAGGCTGCCGCCGGGGAGTTGGGTAACCGACCAGTCGGTGGCGTGTTTAAGTGTGTGATGTCGTTTGCATAGGCACGCGAGGTTCGTCACGTCGGTGGCCCCGCCGAGGGCGTGGTCGTAGGTGTGATCGTGATCGCACTGCCTGGCGGGTCTGCGGCATCCGGGGAACCGACAATGCACGTCGCGTGCCTGCAGGAAGCGCTTCTGTTCGGCGGATGGTGTGTACCGGTCGACCGCGAGGACGACCCCGGTGATCGGGTGGGTCATGACGCGGTCCCATCCTGTCGCGGCGCCTGCGAGTCGGCGAGCGGTTTCGGGGTCGATCGGGTACTGCCCGTCGAGGAGGGCGCCATGGGTGGTCGTTCCGGTGAGAGTGGTGACCGGCACCGTGATCTGCACGTGCGCGCGAATGGCGCCGAGACCGCCGGGGGTGAGATCGCCGGTGGGGTCGATCGCGGGCGCGCCCGTCAGGAGCATGTCGAGGGCGACATCCGCGCGAATCTGATCCAGCGTGCGCTCGTCGAACGCTGTCTCGGCACCGGCACCGGCACCGGCACCGGGCCTGACATGGCCGCCAGCCGACTCCACCTCGGCAGCGGCCACCCGCGCGGCCCGGTCAGCGTCCTTGATGGCCTTCCCGGCTTTCGTGAGTCGATCGTGTGCGCCGAAAATCTCGGCCGCCGGGCCGATGATCCCCAGAAACGCCATGCCGTCACCGAGGTCACTCGCCCACGCGCGTCGCGTCGTGAGGGCGATGTCGTGGCGCTCTTGCAACGTGCGCGGGTTGTGTAGCTCGGCCACCTGCTTCGCGTACGCCCGTGTGCGTGCCGGTGTCGACTCCTCCGCGAAAGGCAGGACGGCCTGCTCGAACGCGGCGCGTGAGGCCTCGTCGTCTTCGAGATCGCGGCCGGCTTCGAGGATGACAGCGACATGCCCGCGGTTGATGCGACCCTCCTGGAGGGACAAAAACGTCGACGAGTACTCCGACACCAGCCGATGCGCGTCGTAGAGATGGGTCTGCATCGTGCGGTCGTTCATCCGCATCGGCGCAGCGAGTTCGGCGGCCATCGATCGCAACGGCATGTCGCGTTCCCGCGACGCGTTCGACGCAACCCGTGCCTTCTGCGCTTCTGTCAGCGCGTACGCGTCGGCGAGCACACGTGCCTTTTGCGCCTGTAACTCCGCTTCGGCGGATGCGATGCGTTCCAGCTCGCCGACGAACGCGGCCGTGCGCTGCGCGTCTGCGCGGGCCTGTTCGTCGTCGATCACGAGGTGCTCTCCAGTGGTGATGTCGTACCTTCACACTAGAACGAACCTCAGACATTGGAGGAGGCTCGCACGCGTCGATGTTAGTAACTATGTTTTTGGCTCTCGTCGGGCGTTCTGGGGAGGAGGGGCGCCCCCGTGTACCGCGCCAACGAGCGGGGCATCACGGTGCTCGTCCCGACACATCGACAGCACTGTGGTGGCACCCTCGCGCTACCTCGTCACGCTCCGGTGAGCACCAACCACAGCAAAATCGCGTTGAGTGCGATGAGGAAGATGGATGCCGCGACCCCCGCGAGCGTCGTCATCAATCGGTTCCGGAACTCGCCGAGCACCTCTCGATTCGCCGTGACCGCCACGAGCGGAACGAGCGCGAACGGGATGCCGAAGGACAACACCACTTGGCTGAGGACGAGGGCCAACGTGGGGTCGAACCCGATGGCGAGAATCACGAGCGCCGGCACGAGGGTGACGAGCCGTCGAGCCAGCAGCGGCACGCGCACGCGCAGGAGGCCATGCATGATCTCGGCTCCCGCGTATGCGCCCACCGATGTCGACGCCAAGCCGCTCGCGAGCAGTCCGACGGCGAACAGGGTCGCCACGACGGGGCCGATGCCGTCGCGCAGCGCGGCGTACGCACCCTCGAGGCTGTCGGTCGCCGGGACGCCGGCGAGGTTCGCCGCGGCCAACAGCAGGATGCACAGATTGACCGTGCCCGCGATCGCCATCGCGATGGTGACGTCCCACTTGGTCGCGCGCAGAAGCCGTGACGTCGAGATACCGCGAAGTTCAGCCAGCTGAGGCTCTTGCAGCGGCATCCGCACCTCTGTTCGTGCGGGCGTCGCAGCGGGGGATGGTTCGACCGGGGTGCGGGCGGCGCGGCCCGGCGTGAAGCGGTCGCGCGCGAGCGCCGAGTGTGCGTAGATCGCGTGGGGCATGATCGTCGCGCCGAGGATGGATGCCGCGAGCAGCACCGATCCGGTGTCATCGAAGCGCGGCACCATGCCGCCCAGGACTCCGGCCGGGTCGGGTGGGGCGATGAACACCCCGAACGTGAACCCGATCGCGATGATCGCGATGAGTCCGATAACAACGAATTCGAAGCTCTTCGCCCCGCGGCGCGACTGCACGAGCAGCAGCACGATCGATACCGCGCCGGTGAGCGCTCCACCCCACACGAGGGGGACTCCGAACAGCAGGTACAGCGCGACTGCGCCGCCGATCACTTCGGCGATGTCGGTGGCCATGGCGACGAGTTCGGCTTGCAGCCAGTACGCGCGTCGCGCCCAGGGGTTGCGGATGCGGCGCCCCAGCGTTTCGGGGAGGCTCTGCCCCGTCACGATGCCGAGCTTGGCGGAGAGGTACTGGATCAGCCATGCCATCACGTTCCCCAGTACGACGACCCACACGAGCAGATACCCGTACACGGCGCCTGCGGTCATGTTGCTGGCGACATTGCCAGGGTCGAGGTAGGCGACGCCTGCGACGAGGGCAGGGCCGAGCAGCCATGCCGCGCGGGGTGTGGACACTGATCGAGTCTTCCCTCCGATCGCGGGATGCTTGCTCGAGAAATTTTTCGGCATGCCGAAACACTAGGCCAAATTTCGGCGTACCGAAATATGGCCTAGTGTGTAAACGGACCCGACCGCCGGCCATGCGACGAACTGTGACGCGGGCGGCCCGGGCGGCTCGTTCGCGACGTAGCGTTGTCGGATGGATCCTTTGGTTGCTGCCGCGCTCATTGCGGCCCTCGTCCTGATCGCGACGGCGGCGGGTGTGGCTACGCGCGTGACATCTGGGCGCAAGAGGCGCGTCGCCGTCGGTGACGTCACGGCGGACGACGTCGGGGTGCACGCGCTCGCTCCGGTGGCGACCGTAGTGCAATTCAGCACCGAATTCTGCTCTCGGTGCCCGGGCGTGAAGCGCGTACTGACCGGGGCATTCTCTGATGAGCGCGGCATTGTCTACACCGACGTTGATCTCACCCATCGTCCCGATCTCGCGTCACGCCTGAGGGTCCTGCAAACCCCGACCGTGTTGGTCGTCGACGCTCTCGGTCGCGTCGTCTCGCGCTACGCGGGGACGGTGCCCGTGGAATCCGTCCGTGCCGACATCGCCGAACTGAGGAAGGCCGATGATGTCGCGCTTGTCTGAATCTCCGGCAGCGCGACGCCCGCAGGCGATCGACCCGCGCGGGCCGCGATTCGCCGCGTGGATTACCGCGGCCCTGCTGCTCGTCGGGATCTTTTTATCGTTGCTGGGCACTGCGACACAGCCCGAAGCCACGTTTACTCAACGCCTGACTGACCCCGCATTCCTGCTCCTTGGGGGCATCGACCTGCTCTTCGTGTGGGGGTTCATGTCGCCCCGCACGGCGCCGTGGGGCGTTCTCTTCCGTACCGTCGTCCAGCCGCGCTTGGCGCCGACACGCGAGCGTGAAGATCCTCGTCCGCCGCGGTTCGCGCAAGTGGTCGGCTTCATCGTCGTGACGGCCGGCCTGGTGCTGCACCTGTTCGGCGTGCCGTGGGCGCTACCGATCGCGGGTGCCGCGGCGTTTGTGGCGGCGTTCCTCAACGCGGCGTTCGGGCTGTGCTTGGGTTGTCAGTTGTACCTCGCTTTCACGCGGATCGGGCTCATTCGTCCGCGTGGTGACCTGATCGGCGCGTGAGAGCGCGTCGTGGCTCCCGTCGCGAGGTGTGCTGCGGGTAGCCGTCGTCAGTCCCCGTGATTATCGGTGAATAGGTGCTCGATCGGATGCTCGAAGATCCGGGCGAGCCGGAAAGCGACGGGCAAGCTGGGGTCGAACTTGCCCGTCTCGATCGCATTGATGGACTGGCGTGAGACGCCGAGGCGCTGCGCCAGATCGGCCTGCGTCCACCCGCGTTCGGCGCGCAGTGCGGCAAGGCGGTTCTTCATCGGTAGCGGATCCGTCCTGCGACCACGGCGAGGGTGAAGATCACTCCCGGCACTACCAAGGCCACCCCAAGTTCTACGTCGCCGGTGACGAGACCCGCGCCATCGGCCAGGGCGTAGCCGAGGCCGGCGATCCAGCTGATGCCGAGGGTGAGCGCGAGCGCTTCGAGCAGGATCTTGCGCCACAGGTCGTCTTGTTCGCGCAGGAAGCGCGCGAAGGCCGCGATCCACGCGATGCTCGCGAGGGTAGCGATGGCAATCGCGACGCTGCTCCAGACCTGCTGCGTCGCGGCATCCCACAGGAGCTCAGGTCCGAATCGCGCGATGGCGACCGTCGCGAGCCATGCGGCTGTCCAGAGGAACAGGCGCAGGGTCGCCCTGTTCTGCCCGCGGTACGCGGCGCCGTCGTCGGGGGTCGGCATGGGCTCTTCCGTTCTCTTCGTGCGTGGGGCTTAGCTTCCGGCGCAGCCGAGTCAAGTACGCTTGACACGGTAGTTCGGGGCCACCTGTGTGTCAAGTTCACTTGACTTCCGCAGTGCGGCGATAGCCTTTCCTGCGTGACTCACGACGATGATGCGAGCGACAGCTCCCCGGTCGAGCCCCAGCTCCCGCATGGCGTCGGACCGTGGCCGGGTGGGCGCGACGCATGGCCGACCGAGCCGCAGTACGACCCCGAGCTCCTCGAGCACGGCGATCGCCGCAATGTGATCGACCGATATCGCTACTGGAGCATGGACGCGATCGTCGCCGACCTCGACGAGCACCGGCACGCGTTTCACGTGGCGATCGAGAACTGGCAGCACGACATGAACATCGGCTCGATCGTCCGCAGCGCCAACGCGTTCGGAGCCGCCGAGGTGCACATCATCGGTCGCCGGCGCTGGAACCGGCGCGGAGCGATGGTGACCGATCGGTACCAGCACGTGCGGCACCACGAAGACGTCGCGGCGTTTGCTCAGTGGGCGGATGCCGCTTGCCTCCCGATCCTCGCCATCGACAACGTCGACGGCTCGGTGCCGGTGAACGAAGCAGACCTGCCCGAACGCTGCGTGGTGCTGTTCGGTCAGGAAGGGCCGGGGTTGTCGCCCGAGGCGCTGGCCGCGGCATCCGGAGTTATCGAAATCACGCAGTACGGGTCGACGCGCTCGATCAACGCCAGCGCTGCCGGTGCGGTCGTGATGTATGAGTGGTGCCGCCGCTGGGCCTGATCAGGGTAGGCGCACCCCGACGAATGTCGTGTGGGTTCTCAGCGCGAACCCGAGCCGTTCGTACGTGCCGATCGCGCCGACGTTGGTCGCGGCGGCGTGCATGAACGCGCGGTCGCCGCGTTGCTGAATGTGGAACGCGACGTCGAGGACGAGGCGTGAGGCCAAACCCTGCCGACGGTGGGCGTCGTCCGTGGCCACGGCGCTGATCTCGGTCCAGCCGTCGGGTTTCAGGCGCTCGCCCGCCATGGCGACGAGCCGTCCGTCGCGACGGATGCCGACGTAGCGACCAAGTTCATACGTGCGAGGCAGGAATGGGCCGGGGCGATTGCGCGAGATGAGAGCGAGCATCTCGGGAACGTCCGCCTCGCCGAGGAGCACCGCCTCGGCATCGGGGGCCGGCGTGAGCCGGTCGGTCTCGACCAGTTGCACGCCGCCGCCGCGCCACAGTTCCTCCCATTCGACGGGAAGGGCGGGCACCTCGCCTGACAGGCTGATCTGTCCACCGGAGCCCACCAAAGCGGTCAGTGAGTCCCAGATGCGGGGGTCCTCCCATGTGCGCACCGCGACGAAAGGGGCCACGTCGATCTGGTAGCGGCGCACCAGATCGTCGCCTTCCGCGAACCGGGCGTGGCGCCCCTCCAGAGCGTTCCATGCGGCGTTATCGAGCACGTCGGCATCGAGATGAGAGGCGAGGGTATCTGTCATGACTGTCGTGCTCCGATGTGAGGATGGCGGGGGCCACAGAGGCAACACGGCTCGGCGCGGTGTCATTCCGGCGTGCGCTATGCGCCAGCGGTCATCCACGCGGCGCCGCGCACGCGCCACCCGAGCGTAACCAGTCGCGCCAGCATGTAGACGCCGAAGAACGCGACGGCCAGCCATGCGAGCCCGGCGGCGCCCACCGGGTGCAGCCACGAAACCAGCACTAGCGCCGGCAGGAAGGGCGCCAGATTCAGCACCCCCACGAGCGCCAGGTACTTCGCGTCGCCCGCGCCGATCAGCACGCCGTCGAGCACGAACACGATGCCGCACACCGGTTGCGCGGCGGCGAGCACGATCAACGCGGGCTGCACGAGGGCTGCGAGTTCGGGCGATCCGGTGAACAGCAGGCCGATGACCCCCGAGCACGCGCCGATGATGATCCCGACGATCACACCGAACCACGCACCCCAGGCCACCGTGCGCCGCAGTACCTGCCGCACGGTGGCGGTATCTTCGGCGCCCAACCCCTTGCCGATGAGCGCCTGCGCGGCGATCGCGAGCGCGTCCAGGGCGAACGCCGCCGTCGAGAAGATCGTGAACGCGACCTGCCAGCCGGCGAGTTCGTCGGTGCCGAGCCCGGTCGCCACGCCCACGGTTGCCAGGAGCGCCACGCGCAACGACACGGTGCGCAAGAACAGCCAGCCGCCGATCTTCGCCGACCCCCGAACGCCGTCTCGTTGCGGGCGGACGGATGCCGCGTGTCGGCGTGCCAGTCGTCCGATGACGATCGCGTACGCGGCGACCATGCCCCACTGCGCCACGACCGTGCCGACGGCGGAACCTGCGATACCCCACCCGAAGCCGTAGATGAACACCCAGTTGAGCAGGGCGTTCGCCGCGAACCCGAGGCCGGCGATCCACAGTGGGGTCACGGTGTCCTGTAGCCCACGCAACAAGCCCGTCGCGGCGAAGACGATCAGCATCGCCGGAAGCCCCCACATTGAGATCCCGAGGTACGTGGATGCTTGTTGCGAGACGGCGTCTGTCGCGCCGAACATGCCGACAAGGGCAGGGGTCAGCAGGTACCCCGACACGGCGAGGACTGCGCCCATGCCGAGGGCGAGCCACATGCCGTCGATGCCGACCGAGACTGCCTTCGACGCGTCGCCAGCCCCGAGGCGGCGCGCTACCGCGGGGGTGGTCGAATACGCCAAGAACACCATCAGGCCGACGATCGTCTGCAGTACGGCCGACGCGATGCCGAGTCCTGCAAGCGGATCCACGCCGAGGTGCCCGACCAGGGCCGAGTCGACGATCAGGAACAGCGGTTCGGCGATGAGCGCCCCGAGGGCGGGCACGGCGAGCCGCAGAATGTCGCGGTTCAGCGTGGCGGGAGCAGTCACGCTCACAGCCTACGGTCGCGCGCAGACGCGGCATCCGCTCGTCTGAGACGTCGCCTATCCTGGAGGGCATGACCGATGTCACCCGATCCGGTCTCGCGCTCGACGAACTGAGCGCTGAGATTCGCCCCCAAGACGACCTCTTCCGCCACGTCAACGGTGCATGGCTCGATCGCACCGAGATCCCCGACGACAAAGCCCGTTGGGGATCGTTCCACCTCATCGCCGAGCAGGCGGAGAAGGACGTGCACGCGATCGTCGAAGAATCGCAGGCCGCCGAGCCGGGCACCGAAGCCCGCAAGATCGGCGACCTCTACACGAGCTTCATGGACACCGATCGCATCAACGCGGTGGGAACGGACGCAATCGCCGAGCAGCTCGCCCGGGTCGAGGAGATCGATTCGATCCCCTCGCTGCTGCGCACGATCGGATCGCTCGAGCGCGATGGCGTCGGCGGCATCGTGTCGCTGTACATCGAGCCCGACCCGGGCAACCCCGAGCGCTACGTTCCGTTCTTCGTGCAGTCGGGGCTCTCGCTGCCCGATGAGAGCTACTACCGCCTCGAGAACTTCGGCGAGACGCGCATCGCGTTCCGTCAGCACGTTGAGCGGATCCTGACGCTGGCAGGGGTTGCGGATGCCGCGGCCGACGCCGATCGCCTCGTGGCCCTCGAGACCGAGATCGCGTCGCACCACTGGGACAACGTCAAGAGTCGCGACGCGGTCGCGACCTACAACCTCACTTCGTGGGACGACGTCCAGACGCTCGCCGGCATCGACCTCACGCCGTGGCTGGAGGGCATCGCGCCCGACCACGCCGCCGCGTTCGCCGAGGTCAACGTCTACCAGCCGAGCTTCCTCTCGGGCTTGGGCTCGCTGCTCGTCGAGGAACGCCTCGACGAGTGGAAGTCGTGGCTGCGCTTCACGATCGTTCACGGTGCCGCCGCGTTCTTGTCGGACGAATTCGTCGCCGAGAACTTCGCTTTCTATGGCACGCAGCTCACCGGGGTGCCGGTCAACCGCGAACGCTGGAAGCGCGGCGTCTCGCTGACCGAAGCCGCCATGGGCGAGGCCATCGGTCGCGTGTACGTCGAGCGGCACTTCCCGCCGGCGGCGAAGACCGAGATGGACGCGCTGGTCGCGAACCTGGTCGAGGCCTACCGCCAGTCGATCACCGACCTCGAGTGGATGAGCCCGGCCACGCGCGAGCGCGCGCTGGCGAAGCTCGACGCGTTCACGCCCAAGATCGGCTACCCGACGAAGTGGAAGGACTACTCGTCACTCGAGATCGACGCCACCGACCTGGTCGGTAACGTGCGCCGCTCGCACGTGTGGGAGCACGACCGTCAGCTCGCCAAGGTCGGGCAGCCCATCGACCGCGACGAGTGGTTCATGACCCCGCAGACTGTCAACGCGTACTACAACCCGCTGATGAACGAGATCGTGTTCCCCGCGGCCATCCTGCAGTACCCGTTCTTCGAGGCCGACCGCGATGCGGCCGCAAACTACGGCGGCATCGGCGCGGTGATCGGTCACGAGATCGGGCACGGCTTCGACGACCAGGGCAGCCGCTTCGACGGTGACGGGTCACTGCGCGACTGGTGGACCGACGAGGACCGCTCGGCGTTCGAAGAGCGCACCAAGAACCTCATCGCGCAGTACGACGCCCTCACCCCGCTCGGCCTGCCCGAAGAGAACAAGGTCAACGGATCGCTCACTATCGGTGAGAACATCGGCGACCTCGGCGGGCTCGGTATCGCACTCAAGGCTTACGAGCTCTCGCTCGGTGGCGAAGAGGCGCCCGTAATCGATGGATACACCGGCGTGCAGCGCCTGCTGCTCAGCTGGGCGCAGGTGTGGCAGCAGAAGGGTCGGGATGCCGAGACCATCCGGCTCCTCACGATTGACCCGCACTCGCCCAACGAGTTCCGCTGCAACCAGATCGTCCGGAACATCGACGCGTTCTACGATGCTTTCGACGTCACCGAGGGCGACGCACTCTGGCTCGATGCCGAGGAGCGCGTCACCATCTGGTGATCCCGGCGGGCGCGGTGCCCGTCGTGTGGTGACCTGAGCGCGCCACGACATTCCTTACCCCATCCAAAGATCCGCCAACATCGGAAGGAAGCCCTCTTGGGCACGTCCCCTGAACCCAGACGGGACGCTGAGTCGCTGCGGGGGTCGCGACGAAGCAGTAACCGACGCATGCCGCGGCGTGCAGCCATCGGTCGACGTACGTTCACGTCGACCCTGAAAGCGCTCGATGATCTGGCCGGTTCCGGTGCTCAGGTCTCGGTGCGCATTACCGATCTCGACCGCGGCACGTCGGTGCTCGCGGGCGACGACTTCGTCACCTTGCCCGTTGCCGGGTTGGGGGTGGTGCCGCTCCTCATCGAAGTGGCATCGGCGTTCGAGACGGGGTCTCTCGATCCGCTCGAGATCGTGGATCGATCCGACGTCGAACCGGTCGCCGTTGCCGGGGTGTGGCAGCACATGAAGGCGCCCGCTCTGCCATTGGTCGACCTGGCGGTGCTCACCGCTTCGACCGGCGATGCGCTTGCGGCCAATGCCTTGCTCGCCCGCGTGGGGCTGCCGGCCGTGCGGACGCGCATCGAACTGCTCGGGCTCGCCCAGTCAGCGCTGCTCGACAGGTTCCGCGATGTGCGCGGGCCCGATGACGCGCCGCACTTCGCGCTCGGTTCGGCGCGCGAACTCGCCGAGGTCTTCGCCGCCATGGTGAACTCGAAAGCCGTGTCGGCGGGGGTCAGTGCTCAGGTCGCGGAGTGGCTGAGCCTCAATCACGATCTGTCTCTCGTGGCATCCGCTACCGGACTCGACCCGTTCTCACACGAGAACGATGAGCACGGGCTGCTGTTCATCAACAAGACCGGCCGCGATTCCGGCATCCGTGTCGAGGGCGGCGTTCTCGCGGGCCCGCGCGCCGGCGTCTCATACGCGATGATCGTGTGCTTCGACGACCTCTCGATCCTTCACCGCATGCGCGCCCATGAGGCGTTCCGCACGCTCGGCGTCGACCTCATGGAGTACGTGCACTGACTCAGCCGCCGCGCTGACGGGGTTGGGTAGAACCGGCGCGTCAGAAGACGATCGTGTGGTTGCCGTGCCGGATGACGCGGTCCTGCGCGTGCCACAGCACCGCGCGGGAGAGGACCTGGCGCTCGACGTCGGCGCCGCGTCGGGCGAGCTCGGCCGAGGTGTCGGCGTGCGTGACGCGGACCGTATCCTGCTCGATGATCGGCCCCTCGTCGAGCTCGCTCGTGACGTAGTGCGACGTCGCGCCGATGAGCTTGACGCCGCGCTCCTTGGCCTTCTTGTACGGCTCGGCGCCGATGAAGGCGGGCAGGAACGAGTGGTGGATGTTGATCACCGGCACGCCGACCTGCTCGAGGAAGTCGGGCGACAGGATCTGCATGTAGCGGGCGAGCACGATGAAGTCGACGTTTCCGCGGAGGAGTTCGACGAGCTTCGCCTCAGACTCGGACTTGTCGGGACCTGGCACCGAGGGGACGTGGAAGAACGGCACGCCGAAGGAACGCACGTCGTCGGCCGCGGTGTCGTGGTTCGAGATGACCATCGGGATTGTGACGGGCAGGTCGCCGCGGCGGTGCCGCCACAGCAGATCGAGCAGGCAGTGGTCCTGCTTCGATGCGAGGATCGCCATCCGCTTGGGGGTGGACTGGTCGGTGATGGTCCATTCGAGGCCGAATTCGCCGCCGATCGTGCGCTCGAGGTCGGCCGTGATCTCGGGGAGGGCTGCGGTCAGTCCGGCGCGGTGGAACACCACGCGCTGGAAGTACGCGCCCCCGCGCGGGTCATCCGAGTACTGGTCGAAACTCGTGATGTTGCCCTGGTGTCGCGTGATGAGCGCCGACACCGCCGCCACGATCCCGGGGCGGTCCTCGCCGTGGACGATGAGGCAAGCGTGATCGGCGAGGGGTGAGGTGGGCACAGCGGTCATGCATCGATTCTGCCCTGTCGGGCGGATTGGTGAGACACGGCGCGTGCGGCGAGACACAGCGGCTGCCTCGGTGTCTCGGCGCACGGACCGTGTTTCGGAGAGTGGATGCCGCGCGGGGCGGCTCCTAAGCCTCGGGGCTGATCTGGTCGATCGCCTTCGTCATGTGTTCGAGGAAGCTGATGATCACATCGGCGTCGTCGTCGGAGAGGCCACGCGTGGCATCCATCATCCGCTCGTGCATTGCGCCGAGAGTCTTGCGCACCTCGTCGTCGGTGTGCGGAGTCGCGTGGAGGACGACCATGCGACGGTCGGACGGGTGTGGTGCGCGCGAAACGTGATCAGACCGGACGAGGCGATCAACCAGGGCGGTGGTTGAGGCGGTCGAGATCCCGAGGTATCGCGCGACGTCGGAGGGACTCACCGCAACGCCCTGGCGCTCGGCTCGCAGAATGAAGCGCAAAGCGAGAAGTTCGTTGTCTCCCATTGCCATGTCATCACGCGTGCGACGGCGCATTGCCATGTCGGCTGCGCGGTATACGCGCATTGCCTCGAGGACACGGCGGCCACGCGCGGCGTCCTCGCCGGCGTACCAATAGCCGTCGCGGGTGTCCTGCGCGAGATCTGTCATTTCACAAGAATAGCTCACTTGCCTATTGACTAGCTTGTCTAGTAGTTTCTCAAACTAGTTAGTTCACACATCGACAAGGAGTACACCATGGGCGTTCTGATCTACGGCATCTCAGAAGAGTCGATCGAGATCCCCGACCGCATCCTCGATCACCTTCGTGTTCTCTTTGCGACGAAGCTGCGACGCGGCGAGAGTTTTCCGGTCAACTTCAAGATGCGCGCAGATGCTCGCGGAGGCCGCGAGACTCTCTGGATCCACCCTTCCATTCCCGTCCGCTTCGTGTTCGAGTCAGACAACGCGACAGAAATCGACGAAAACTTGCTCCAGGAGCTCGCTCGCCGGTCGAACACCACCACGGGACTCGCCATCGATCTGAATGAATGGGATGCCGCGCGCATGCCGAATCCGCGATCGATTGCCCCTCGCCCCGAACTCGAGCGCGCGGCCTGAGCCGAGCGCCTCGACCGCGGGCCGAGGTCGCGGGCGGTCAGAGCGCGGGTTCGTCTTCTAAAAACTCGACGATCTCGCGGGGCGGGCGACGGAGCAGCGTGGTCGCGGCGAGGCCGATCAAGACTCCGAGCGCGATCGCGACCATGGTCGCCACCGTCGAGACGAGCGTCGTAATCCCCGCGGTGTCACCGTGCAAGAGGGTCGCCACTCCCGTAAGCCCCAGGGCGCCGGGCACGAGAAGCCAGAACGCGGGGAGGAAGCTGACGATGGTCGGCGGGCCGGTCTTCTGGCGTGACAGCAGGACGGCCACGGGGGTCATCGCGACGGCGCCGACGAGTGCGGAGAGGGGACCGTTGAGGAAGATCTCGCCGATGACCTGCGCGCCGTAAGCCACGTATAGGACGACGAGGATCCAGCCGATGGATGCCGGGCGAGCGCACTGGTACACCGACAGCGCTACGCCGAACACCGCGACGGCGATCCACGGGGCGACGGGTCCGAGTGGGCTTCCTCCCCACGTCGAGGTGAACGCGGGAACACCCAACAGGGAGACGGCGGCGACCAGTCCGGCACCCAGCAGGATGAGCCGCATTCCGCCGGCCGCCGCTCGGGCGGCGCCGGAGACGATGTCGCCGCTGGCGAGTTCGAGCACGGCGATGGTGAGCAACCCACCGGGCAGAAGCATGATGAGCGGTGCGATGAGCATCGGCGTGACGCCCGAGTCGATCCCGTGGGCGAACGCAAGGACGACCAGGCCGACGCCGAACGATACGCCCACCACGATCAGGCCCTGATACGTAGCGCTCACCCGCTGACCGGCGATCAACACGGCGCCGACGCCGACGCCGACGATCATGGCGAGGGCGACGCCGATGGCGGTTGCGCCCAGGAGAACAGCCAGCGCGCCCGACAGCAGCCCGTACGCGATTACTCGCTGCCAGGTCGGGAAGGGCGGCGGTTGCTCGTCGATGCTCTCCAGGCTGCGCCGCGCCCAGGCGGCCGATCCGCTGCGCGTGCGCGCTTTTCGGACGATCCGATCCACGAGGTCGATCTGGTAGAGCAGGCGTGTCGATTCGCCGGCGGTGACTGTCCGGGTTGACACTTCGGAGTCGTCGTTAGCGGCCGACACGGTCACCGACGTCGGTAGCACGACGATCTGCGCGCCCGGTTGTCCGTTGGTTGCGGCGATGTCCTGCATGGCATCGCGGACCATGCCGACGGGGTAGCCGCTGTCGATCATCGCGCGCCCCGCTGCGGTGGCTGCGCCGATCGTGACAGAGACCGGCGGACGCGCCGCACTGGCCGGGCGCGTCGACGTTTCGGTCGGTTGCGAAGGGTTGCGCGTGACTGCCCAGACGAACAGGCCCGAACCCAGCAGGACGACGATGGCGATGAGGAGCGTCGGCAACGTGACGGTCGATGTCGTGACGCCAGCGGGGATGGGTGGAATGGGAGTCGCGCTCGTCGTCGGGGTGGGCGTGGGTGTCGGAGTCGCGCTGGTCGTTGGGGTGGGCGTCGCCGTGGCGGTCGGGCTCGGGTCAGGCGTCGGCGTGATCGTCGGGGTCGGCTCAGCGGTCGGGGTCGGTGAAGCGGATGCCGTCGCCAACGGTGTCGGCGTGGTTTCGGCTGTCTCGGGCTCTGGCGTCGCACCCCCGGCGGGGAGGCTGCCGAACACGATGAACGTCGCGATCAACAGGAGCGCGACGACGGCGCCGGACCATGCTGTCGCGCGCACGCGCGTGTGCGCCGTCGCGGGCGGATGGGAGCGGTCTGGCACGGTCGAACCTCCGACCTGCACACTAACGCGGGCCGGCAGGCCGGCGCCACGGCCGCGCTACGGCCTCGGGCGCTACGGCCTCGGGCCCGCCGGGGCTACGCCTCGCGCCCGCCGGGGCTACGCCTCGGGCCCGCCGGGGCTACGCCTCGCGCCCGCCGGGGCTACGCCTCGCGCCCGCCGGCCGCGAGTGAGCACGAAACCTGCGAGCGGGCATCCGATCTGATGCTCATTCGCAGGTTTGATGCTCACTCGCCGGCGGGGCGGGGCCGCGTGGGGCGTGGGCTGGCGCGGGGCGCGGGGTGGCGCGGGGCGCGGGGTGGCCCCGCGGGGTGGCGCGGGGCGCGGGGTGGCCCGGCGGGGTGGCGCGGGGCGCGGGCTGGCGCGGCGGCGGGGTGTGCCGCGGGGGCGTGGGGTGCGGGGCGCGGGACAGCGAGACCGCGGGCGCCAAGGCCGCGGGGCGGATGCCGCTACCGCACGCCCTTCATGAGTTTCAGCACGGGCTTGACGGACGCCAGCAGCGCCAGGCCGATGATGATGGCGAGCACGCCGAGGATCGAGAAGTAGGGCACCTCGTTCGTCGGGTCGTAGTAGCCAGCCAGCCATCCGGCGACGGCCGTGCCCAGCGCCACCGACAGGAAGTACAGCGCCACCATTTGGGTGTGGAACCGCTCGGGCGCGAGCTTGGTGCTCACCGACAGCCCCGGAGGTGAAATGAACAGCTCGGCGACCGTGAAGACGAACAGGATCCCGACGATGGCCAGCAGCGGCGTCGAGTTCGGGGCGCCATTGGCCCACGGCAAGAACAGGAGGAACGCGACACCCATGATCATCGCGCCGAGCGAGAACTTCACCGGTGCGCTCGGCGCGCGCGTGCCGAGCTTCGTCCAGATCGCGGCGAAAACGCCAGAGAGGATGATCACGAAGATCGGGTTGATCGAGTTCACCCACGACACCGGCATCTCCCAACCGAAGATCGTGCGGTTCAGGCGTTCGTCCGAGTACACCGTGAGCACCGTGAACTGCTGCTGGTACAGCGACCAGAAAGCCGCGTTCACCAGAAACAACGGCAAGAACCCGATGACCCGCGAGCGATCGGTCGCAGAGATCGCGCGCGAAGAGATGATGACCCAGAAGTACGCGATGGATGCCACGATCGTCACCAGGATCACGATGCCGGCGAGGTTGTCGGCGCGGATCACGCCCAGCAGCACGAGCGCGACGACGACCACGACACCCGCGGCGCCGATCCCGAACGCCACGCGGTACTTGTCGCGCGGCAGCGGGTTGGCGACGTGGCGCGACGAGTCGGGAAGCTGCTTGCGTCCGAACGAGTACTGAATGAGCCCGATCGCCATGCCGACGGCGGCGGCGCCGAAACCCCAGTGGAAGCCGAGGTTCGTTTGCAGGACGCCGGTGATGAGCGGCCCGAGGAACGCACCGAGGTTGATGCCGAGGTAGAACAGCGAGAAACCGGCATCCCGTCTCGAATCCTTCGCCGAATACAAGGTGCCGACCACCGCGGTCGCGTTGGCCTTCAGCCCGCCCGAGCCGATGGCGACGAGGATGAGCCCGACGCCGAGGCCCCATACGTTCGGCAGTACGGCGAGTCCGATGTGCCCGAGCATGATGACGATGGCGCTGTAGAAGAGGACACGCTCCGAGCCGAGCATGCGGTCGGCCAGCCATGCGCCGAGGATCGTGGCGAGGTACACGCTGCCGCCGTACGCGCCGACGATGCCGGTCGCCACCGTGCGGTCGATGCCGAGCCCGCCTTCGGCGACGGTGTAGTACATGTAGATGAGCAGGATGCCCTGCATGCCGTAGAAGCTGAAGCGCTCCCACATCTCGACTCCGAAGATGTGGGCGAGCGCCCAGGGCTGCCCGAAGAACCGGGTGTCGCTGTCGCCGGGACCGCTCGTGGCTGCCGCATCGGTGCCGCTGAGCTCGGCGGCGATTTTTCCGCTGTCGCCGGGGCCTTCCGCCGCGGCCGCTGTCGCGCCATCCGGAGCACCGACGGGAACCTGTTCCGGATCTGGGGGCGTTCGCTCATCCATGAGTTGAGGCTAGCGCCGCGCGGATGCCGCGACCAGGTATGACGCGAACGATGTCGGCGCTACTCGGGCAGCGAGGGATGCGCTTCCTGCTCGGCCCGGTGTCGCGGAATGAACAGTGCGACGATCAGGGCGATGGCCGCAGCGCCGAGGCCCAGCCAGAAAGACAGCTCGAACGCGAAGGGAGTCGGCACGCTGACGCCCTCGAAATCGGCGGTGTTCGTCGCCAGCACCGCGCCGATCACAGCGGCGGCGGTACTGGTGCCGAGCGAGCGGAACAATGCGTTGAGTCCGTTGGACGCACCCGTTTCGGACTGCGGCACGGACCGCATGATCAACATCGGCATGGCGGCGTAGCCGAACCCGATGCCCGCGCCGATGAGCAGGTTGGCCACGACGAGCTGCCACACTTCGGATGCCCACAGCAGGGTGAATGCGTACGCGGCGATCAGTGAGATCGCACCGAGCACCAGCAGCAGCTTCGGGCCGACGGTGCTCGCCAAGCGTCCCGAGAACGGGGAGAGCACCATCATCACCAGCCCCGCGGGCATCACGACGAAGCTCGCGGCCAGCAGCGACAGCCCGAACCCGCCGGCGGCGGTGGGTAGTTCGAGGATCTGCGGGTACGACACGTTCGACGAGAACAGCGCGAAGCCCATGGCGATCGACGCGATGTTCGTGAGCAGGACGGGACGGCGGGCCGCAACCCGCAGATCGAGCAGCGGCTCGTCGATGCGCAGCTCGTACCACCCCCACGCGAGAAGGACGACGAGTCCGCCGATGCCGCACGCGAGCGTCGGAGCGGATGCCCACCCCCACTCGTTGCCGCGGGAGATCGCCAGCAGAATGCCGATCAGCCCGACCGCCAGACCCGCAGTTCCGACATAGTCGTAGGAGCCGGCGGTGCGCAGCACGCTCTCGGGAACGATCCACAAGACCAGAGCGAACACGGCGACGCCCATCGCCGCCGACACCCAGAACAGCAGATGCCAGTCCGCCCGCTCGGTGATCAGCGCGCTGACGGGAAGCCCCAGGGCGCCACCGACGCCCAGCGTCGCGCTGATGAGGGCGATCGCCGAGTTCACGCGATTCTCGTGCAGCACATCGCGCAGGATCGAGATTCCGAGGGGGATGACGCCGGTGACGGCGCCCTGCAAGGCGCGGCCCACGATCAGCCACACGATGCCCGGCGACACCGCCGCGATCACCGAGCCGAGAATGAGCAGGCCGACCAGGATCAGCACGATCCGCTTCTTGCCGTACATGTCGCCGAGCCGGCCCGAGATCGGGGTCATCACGGCCGCGGCGAGCAGAGTAGACGTCACCACCCACGCAGTGTCATCGCGGCTCGCGTCGAGCAACTCGGGAAGCTTGGCCTGGATCGGCACGACCAGCGTGAACATGAACGACGACGCAAGTCCCGCCAGCGCCAGCACCGCGATGATCGCGCCTTGCCGCGGCATCCGGGTGAGTCTGCTGCGTTCGTCCGGATGGCCCATCCGCTCAGGCTATCGGCGTTTCACCGGGGTGGGACGCGCTCCGGAACAGGAGTCGGATGCCGCGCGCCGGCCTCTGTGTCGGTGTCTCCGGGCACGGTGGCGGTGTCGCGCAGCGCGCTCTGCACGCTGTCGATCCACGTGCCCACGCTCTCTCGGGCGACAGGAGTGTCGGGGTACCGGCAGCGCAGGTGTACGCCCTGCTCGTTGACGATGAACCAGATCATCACACCGTCGGTGGGGACGACCGCTGAGACGTACTGCACCTCGAAGTCAGGGGAGACCTGCACGGGAAGCCGTCGCGTGTCGAGCCACGACACGGCGAACATGCCGGGGGTCGCGGGCATCCCCCCGTAGGGGGCGAGGATCGGGGCGAGCGGATACGAGCCCAGGCGGATCGCGTCCTTCACCGCGGCGGTGGCGCCGGAGGGGTCGTCGCACGAGAGGACGGCGTTCGTGATGTACCAGCCGGCGCTGTCGTGCCACTTCGCGTCGTGACGGCTGTGCACCGGGAACACTGCGCGCAGGCCGGTGCCGGTCATCGCGAGCGACACCTCGGTGAGCACGCCGACGGCGAGGGAGATGAGGCGCACGCCCGCGGCATCCGCCCGCGCCGACAGGCGCTCCAGCCCCGCGCGATCGAGCACGTCGCGCACCTCGACAACCTCATGGTGCGCGCGAGACACGTCGCCCAGCGGGAGGGGGAAGACCGGCATCAGCCCACCACCGGCATCCATCACCTCGCTCCAGCGTTCGCGGACGTCTTGCGGGGCCTCCGCCTGCGCGGCGAGGACGGCGGTGTGTTCGGCGAATGCCGCCGCCGGTGCGAGCTCGGCGCCCGCGAGGGCGTCGGCGAGGTCGCGCAGCAGCACCAGCAGCGACCACATGTCGACGTGGGAGTGGTCCGACCCGATGACGATCGCCGGGCGCGGATCCGCGTCGCCGGCGTCGGGCTGGATGACGCACACGCGGTGCGAGGGCTGCGCGAACGGGCGGCACCAGGTGTCGAAGACAGCGCGCACCACGTCGCGGGTGGCGGAGCCCTCGGGTACGTCGTGTGTGAGCCAGCTGCCCGGGCCGAGAGTGAGCTCGTGCAGAGTGAGCTCGCCCTGGTCGTTCCGCGTGAAGGCGGTGCGGAGCGTGCCGTGCCGGGCCACCACGCACTGCCACGCGTCGGCGATGGCATCGAGCGTCGTACCGACCGGCAACCGCGCAGCGAGCGCCATCCACGAACCGGGCCGATCGCCCTCGCCGACGTGCCGCGACTGGTCGAAGGACACGAGGAACTCGCGGCCGGTGAAGCCGCGCGCCTCAGGGGCGTAACTGTGCACCTGGCCATGTGGAAGCACCATCTGGGCGATATTCGTCAAGCGCATTGCGCCGTAGTCTAGGCGCACGACGTTTCACCGAGCGCACGGTGTGTCACTTCACGCACGGTGATTCATTTCCGCACGGCGATTCATTTCCTGCACGGAGGATCATGCCCACATTCGTCGTCACCGACGCCCGTCTCGACTACGACATCACCGGTGATGAGGGCCCGCTCGTCGTGCAATTGCACGGTCTCACCTCTTCTCGTGAGCGCGATGCGCACCTGGGCCTCGACCTCGGCCGCGCCCTTCGGGGTCATCGCGTGCTGCGCTATGACGCGCGAGGGCACGGCGGCTCGTCCGGCTCACGCAACGAACAGGACTACCGGTGGGAGTCCCTCGCCGGAGACCTCTTGGCGCTCCTCGATCACGTGGCTCCGGGGGAGAAGGTGCATGGCATCGGGCCGTCGATGGGGACCGGAACACTCTTGCACGCGGCGATCCGCGATCCCGACCGCTTCGCGACGCTGACGCTGGTCGTGCCGCCGACCGCGTACAAGGCCCGGCGCACGCAGGCCGAGCACTATCGCCACGGCGCCGATCTGATCGAGAGCCACGGATTGGCGGCCTTCCTCGCCCTCGGCGATGCCGCGCCGGTGCCGCCCGCGCTCGCCGATGCGCCCCAGACGTTCCCCGAAATCGCCGAAGACCTGCTGCCCACCGTGATGCGCGGGGCGGCCGCCACCGACCTTCCCGACCGCAAGGCCATCGCCGAGATCACCGTGCCGACGCTGATCCTCGCGTGGTCGGGCGACCCCGCGCACCCGGTGCGCACGGCTAATCGACTGCACGAACTGATCGAAGGCAGCCGTCTCGTCGTCGCGCGAACGCCGTACGGTGTCATGGCGTGGCCGGGTCTCTTCGCCGAGCACGTCATCACCGCCTAGCCCTCCGGGTGCACACTGGATCCATGGCGATCCAGATCCTCCCGCTCGAGACCGTCGACCAGGTGCACACCGCGTCGCAGGTGCTTGCCGACGTGTGGGGCGGTGACCGCGGCGGCATGCCGCCGAACCTGCTGCGCGCCCTCGCCCACGCCGGCAACTATGCGACAGGGCTCTACGACGACGGACGCATGGTCGGGGCATCCGTCGCCTTCTTCGCCGCTCCCGCCGAGCGCTCGATGCACTCCCACATCACGGGCGTGCTGCCGGGCTATCAGGGGCAGGGGCTCGGCAGGCAGATCAAGCAGCATCAGCGCGAATGGGCGCTCGCGCGCAGCGTCGGTCACATCACCTGGACATTCGATCCGCTCGTCGCCCGCAATGCCCACTTCAACCTGCGCGTGCTCGGGACCCGTGTCACCGAGTACCTCGTCGATCACTACGGGCCGATGGACGACGGCGTCAACCGCGGCGACGAGACCGACCGCATCATGGTGTCGTGGGCGCTCGCCTCGCCGCCCGTGCCGACCCCCGGGGGCGGCGACGTCGTGGCATCCGTCAAGGTTCCCCGCGACATCGAGTCGCTGCGGCGTCAGAGTCCCGCGGATGCCGCGTCCTGGCGCCATCGTGTCCGCGACGCCCTGGTGGGTCACCTCGCCGACGGTCTGACGATCGGCGGATTCGACGACGCGCGCGGCTACCTTCTCGTGCGCTGACGTATCAGCGCTCGCGCACGGCGCTCTCGGCAGGTGGTGACAATCATGTCGAGTGAAGGGATGCCGCCATGCGTGAGGCTATCGAGTTCATGATGCAGTCCGTGTCGGAGGCCCGCGATGAACGTCGTGAACGCCGGGCGCAGCGGTCGCCGAAGACGCCGCGACACCCGCGTCGCGCCACGTTCGTGCGACCGAGCGTCCTCGCGCGAGTGAGTGGGGCTGGGCGCATCGCGCGTCTCGCGCACTGACGGCCGGGCGTAGCCTGGGCGCATGCCCATCACGCGCGAGAGTGCACCCGTGACCGTCGACGGCTTCGAACTGCGGGTGCTGCACCTGCCGCTGGTGTCGCCGTTCACCACGTCGTTCGGCACCGAGTCGGTGCGAGAGGTCATGGTGGTCCGGGCTCTCACCGCCGACGGCGACGGGTGGGGCGAGATCGTCACCCAGGCGGCGCCGCTCTACTCGAGCGAGTACACCGAGAGCGCGTGGGACGTCGCGACCCGGTGGCTGATCCCGTCCCTGCTCGAGCGGCGCACCATCGCGGGCGAGCAGGTCGGCGGCATCCTCGAGCCCTTCAAGGGGCATCGGATGGTGAAGGCCGGGCTCGAGCTCGCCGTGCTCGATGCCGGGCTGCGCGCCGAGGGGCGCTCGTTCGCTGAGTACCTCGGAGCGGAGCGCGACCGCGTGCCGTCGGGCGTCTCGGTCGGCATCCAAGAGTCACCCGCGGCCCTCGTCGAGACCGTCGCCGGCTACCTCGAGCAGGGGTACGTGCGCATCAAGATCAAGATCAAACCGGGGCGTGACGTCGCCGACACCGCCGCCGTGCGTGAGGCATTCGGCACGATTCCGCTGCAGGTCGACGCGAACTCCGCGTACACGCTCGCCGACATCGAGATGCTCGCTGAACTCGACGCGTTCGACCTGCTGCTGATCGAGCAGCCGTTGCAAGAGGACGACATCGTCGACCACGCCACGCTGGCCGGCCGTGTGCGCACGCCGATCTGCCTGGACGAGTCCATCGTGTCGCACAAGGCGACACTCGACGCTCTCGCGCTGGGGGCGGCATCCATCATCAACATCAAGGCGGGGCGTGTCGGGGGCTACCTCGAAGCGGTGCGCATCCACGACACGTGCCGCGCCGCAGGGATCCCCGTGTGGTGCGGTGGGATGCTCGAGACCGGCATCGGGCGCGCCGCAAACGCCGCGCTCGCCGCCCTACCCGGGTTCACCCTTCCGGGCGACATCTCGGCATCGGACCGTTTCTACACGCAGGACATCGTGACTGAGCCGGCGGTGCTGGAGGACGGACACGTGCGGGTGCCGACCGGGCCCGGGCTGGGCGTCGAGGTGGATCTCGCGGCGCTCGGCGCGGTGACGGTCGCGCGCGAGGTCGTCCGGGCCTGATGTGGGGGGCGCAGTGTCGGCGGGCGTGGCGCGGGCCGCGGCGTGGCCGACGCAGTGTTGGTCACTCCTGAATGAGCGGGGCGACGTGATGTGCGTAACTCCTGCGATCCGCCTCGGGTGGGGCCGGTTCCTGCGTGGTGACCCCGGATCTGCGGCAGTTCTCCGGAGTTGCGGCGTCGCGGCGGCGGTGGCAGGGCTGGCCGCAGCGGGCCCGGTGTCGTGCGTGAGGTGAGGGGGCGGGGCGACATGCTGTGCGTAACTCCTGAAATTCCGCGCCGATGGCTCTCTGCGTGGCGCCGGAATGCGGGATCGGCGAAGTCTCTCCGGAGTTGCGGCCGTGCGATGGCTGCGGCAGGGGTGGCCGCAGTGGCTTTCGGTGTCGCGGGGTGCGCCGCGCCGGCGCCCGACACGGATCCTGCCGTGTTGCCCGAGGGCGTGAGAGTCGAGCTGATCCAATTGCGAGCCGACGTGGCACCACGCCAGGCTCAGCTGCGCATCATCAACGACTCGGACCGGTCGCTGACCGTCGGAGCCGTGCAAGTGGAAGACCCCCGCTTCGACGGCGCTGCGACTCGTGTCGACGCCGAGCGCACGTCGCGCGTGGCGGCAGGCGCCACGGTCGACGTGCGGGTGCAGCTTCCGCCCATGGCGTGCGCCGTTCCCGCTCGCGAACCCGGCGCAGGGACGGCAGCGGGCGATGGCACGTTGGTCGTGCAGATGGAGGTCCCTTCCCCGTCGGATTCCGCTGGCGCACCGGTTGTCGCTGAACCTGTGATGGCCAGCGATCCGCTCGGATTCGTCGAACCGCTGTATGAACGGGAGTGTCGGGCCGAGGCGCTCGCCGAAGCCGCTCGGGTGGAGTTCACCGAGTTCACCCCGTCGCAGGCCGGAGAGCCGGCCGCGCTCACTCTGGCCATCACCCCCATGGACGGCGGCGCGACGATCGTCGGCGTGCAGCGGACGAACCTGATCGACTTCGGCGCCGCCACCGTCGATGGTGCCTACCCCGTCGACCTCACCATCGACGCGAGCGACGAGGTGACCGTGATCGACCTGCCCATCGTTCCGTTCCGGTGCGATCCCCATGCCGTCCAGGAGGACAAGCGCGGCACCATCTTCGACGTGCGGGTCATCGTGGATGGCGAGACCGGCGAGACCGGCGAGACCGGCGAGAGCGGCGAGATTGCGCTGTTCGTCGGCGAGGACATGCGCGGCGAGATCCTGACGTGGGTGGCGCAGTGGTGCGGCTTCGCCGACTGAACGGCTACGCGCGTCGACACCTCGGGCGCGCTTCCGCGCGCGGTGCCCTCCCCGGCACGGCGACGGCCGGCCACCCCGAAGGATGACCGGCCGTCGCGTGTGCAGAGCGCGAGCGCCTACTTCACCTTGACCTTCAGCTCCTTCGAGCTCGTCACGCCCGCGGCGTTGCTGAACTCGACCACGTACGTGTACGTGCCCGGGGCCCGGTCGACCACGGCGGTCGAAGCCTGCTGCGCGTTCGGCGATGCGGCGACCAGCGACTGCTGGTCGATCACCTCACCGTTCTCATACAGCGTGTAGCTCGTGCCGTTGGTTCCCCACCACAGGTTGGACGTGATGGTGTAGTTGCCGTCCTTGTCCCAGTTGCCGTGCGAGAGCACGGGCACTGCGGGCGCGGCATCCTTCACCTTCACCTTGGTGGACGTCGTCGCCGTCACACCGGCCGCGTTGACCAGTTCGCCGGTGTAGACGTACGTGCCGTTCTCTTTGCCGGCGATGTCGACGGTGACGACCTGCGCCTGCGGAGAGTTGGCATCGAGCAGCTTGGTCGAGACCAGCTCGCCGTTCTCGTACAACCGGAACACCGACCCGTTGGTGCCCCACCAGAGGTTCATCGAGATGGTGAACGTGCCGTCGTGCAGCCCGTCTTCCCAACCCGAGTTGCTCGAGAGCACTCCGCGCGCGGGTGCCTTGGTCGCACCCTCGTCGTCGAACACCAGCAGCTGCACCGACGCTGCCGACACGACACCGTCGTGGTTCACCGCGGTGACCGACAGGGTGTGCGACCCGGTCAGGCCCGCGAGCGGGATCTCCTGACCCGGAGCGACAGCCTCACCGTCGAACGCGATGTCGAGGGTACGCACACCCGATTCTTCGTCGGATGCCGCGACCTCGACCGTGTAGGTCGCAGTGTCGGGCAGCAGGGTGCCGTCCTCGGGCAGCCCGGTGATCACCGGACCCGTGGTGTCGGATGCGCCCGAGGGTGATCCGGTCACGGCGATCGAGGGCAGGGGAGCGGCATCCATCCCTTCTCCGATGAAGAAGCTCGGGTGGGGCGGCTGGTTGTATCCCGTGTTCTGCCATGCGACGGCCACGCGGTACTGCATGTCGTGCATGAGCGTCGGAATGCGGATCTCGGTCTCATCCGTCGTGGAGTAGATGCGCAGCTCGGACGAATCCGCCGAACGCCACGCGATCTCTTCACGCCAGTCGCCGAACAGGTCGGCCTGCACGTTGGGCGTGCCCTTCGTGCCGTTGTTCGACCGTGCTCCCTCATCAGCCAGGATGACCTCCTCGGTCCCGGTCTCCCAGTTCCACTTCGAGATGGTGGGGTAGCCCCAGTACTCGTCCTGGTTGAAGGAGTGGTCGACGATCTCGCGAAGCGGGTCGCCGTCGAACCATGCCAAGAAGTTCGCCGCCGGGATGACGTCGCCGATACGGGTGCCGTCAGCGGCCATCATGTAGCCCTCGCGGCTGTTCCATGACGTGTCGCCACCGATCGCCCAGCTTTCGGCGCCGGCGTAGCGCGGGTCGATGTCACCTGACGCGGCGCGACCGGTGTCGACCGTTGCCGGGATGTCCCACAGGATCTCGCCGGTGCGAGCGTCGCGGAACGTGGCTCCCCGGTTGCCGGCAGCCGACATGTTCTCGTGAGCGGAGAAGATCTCGAGCCCCGGACGGCTCGGGTCGAGGTCTGACACGTGCTGCGCGTCGCCGTGGCCGAGGCCTGTCGCGTACAGCAGTGACCCGTCGTCGTCGATCGTCGCCGATCCGAAGATTACCTCGTCCTTGCTGTCGCCGTCGACATCCGCCACCGACAGTGAGTGGTAGCCCTCGCCGTATAGGCCATAGGCACCCTCGTCGTTCGAGTCGATGACCCAACGCTCGGAGAGTTCTGAACCGTCGAAGTCGTACGCCGCGACGACCGCCCGCGTGTAGTAGCCACGCGAGAAGACCGCCGACGGAGTTTCGCCGTCGAGGTAGGCAACACCGGCCAAGAACCGGTCGACCCTGTTTCCGTAGGTGTCACCCCACGAACCGACATCCCCGCGCGCCGGCGTGTAGTCGATCGTGTCGATCGCCGCGCCCGTCTGGCCGTCGAAGACGGTCAGATACTCGGGGCCCGTGAGCACGTAGCCCGAGCTGTTGCGGTGGTCCGCACCCGCCTTGCCGATCGGCTGACCGACGCCGTCGATCGTGCCGTCGCCCGTCTTCACGATCATCTCGGCTCCGCCGTTGCCGTCGAAGTCGTAGACCATGAAGTGCGTGTAGTGGGCACCGGCCCGGACGTTGACGCCCAGGTCGACCCGCCACAGGCGCTCGCCGTCGAGACGGTAGGCGTCGATGTAGACGTTGCCGGTGTAGCCGGCCTGCGAGTTGTCCTTCGCGTTGGAGGGGTACCACTTCACGAAGTACTCGTAGGTGCCGTCGCCGTCCACGTCTCCGACGCTCACGTCATTGGCCGAGTAGCTGTACGGCTGCCCGTCCTTCGTGTACGCGTCGGCCGGCTTCTGCAGGGGCACCGACAGGTACGACGCGCTCTGCACGCCGAACTCGTCGGTTTCGGTCGTCTCGATCTCGTTCAGCACCTTCGTGATGAAGTACGTCGAGTCCGCGTCACCCGAAGCATCGAGAAGGTTCGTCGAGTCGGTGATCGGCTCGTCGGTGATCTTCTTGCCGTCGCGATACACGTGGAACGACACGGATGCCGGATCAGTGCCGAGCAGACGCCACGTCACCAGCACTCCGTCGTCGGTCGACACCGCGAGCGGCGCACGGTCGAGGTACTCCGCCTGGCGCTGCAGCACGGTCGGGGCATCGGTTTCGAATTGATCGGATGCCGCACCCGCGCCTCCCGCGTTGACCGGAATGATCGTGTAGTAGTACGCGATCGTGGTCAGCACGTCGGTGTCGGTGAAGCGGTTCGTCGGTGCGATACCCACGAGTTCGCCCTGCTCGCCGGCCACCTCGGAGCGGAACACCAGGTAGTACGCGGAGTTCAGCGGAGCAGCCCATGACAGTTCGACCAGGCGCTTGTCGATCGTTTCGAGCGTCACATCCTGCGGTGCCGAGGGAACCTCGGCGTCCGGGTCGATGAAGGACACCTCGACGGTGGACGACGGCACCGACTCGAGGTCGGTCTGGTCGACGGCGGTGACGTGGTACCCGTAGTCGAGCCCTACCCGAGCGGTCGTGTCGACGAACGCGGGGGAGTCGACCGAGGCGATCTTCACCGGCTTGGCGTCGAACTCGGACTGACGGTAAACGCTCCAGGTCGCCGCGTCCGTGGCATCCCACGACAACGACACGCTCGGAGCGCTGGGGTCAGCGTCGATGTCGGTCACCTCGAGGCCGGTGGGCCCGAGGAGGATCGGCGTGATCTCGACTCCGTTGAAGCGGGTGCCCGCAGCAGCGCCGTAGGCCTCGATGTTGAGCTGTCCGTCGGTGACGAGGAACGGCCCGCGCAGCGTGTCGTTCACTCCACCGCGACCCGCGTTTCCGCTGCCAGCCTCTTGGCCCTCAATGCGGAAGCTGGTCTTGGTGGTTCCGATCCAGTCACCCGAGTAGGTCTTCACCGAGTACGTGCCGTTGGGTACGTCGAGGGCGAAGGTGTTCGAGTCGCCCGGCAGGACGAAGTCGCGCACCAGGTCGTTGGCGGCACCATCGGCGCTGCCGCGGTCGCGACCGGCGTTAGCAGCTGCGGGGTTCTCCCAGCCGTAGCCACGCGCTTCGGTGTAGCCCATGTTCGGGGTGACCTCGACGTAGCCCGCGGCGAGCGGGTTGCCCGACAGCTGGAAGTCGAACTTGTAGAGCGCCTGCTTGGTCGTGAAGGTGACCGTGGCGCTCGGTTCGGAGTCACCGCGGCCGTTCACCGCGACGACCTGATAGCGGTAGCCGGTGCCTTCGGCGAGCCCCTGCACGATCGACGTGGGCTGGCCCACCATGCCGACGAGCGTCCACGTGGGGTCGGGATCGGCGACAGCCTGGCGGAAGATCTTGTAGATGTCCGCGGTCGGCGAGGCATCCCACTGCAGCGTCGCGCCGCCGTTGCTGATCGCGCCGGCGACCAGGTTCTGCGGGGCGATCGGCACCTCGGCGGGCGGCTCGACATCGGCCACGCGCTCGGCGAGCGGGTCGTCGAGGTCGGCGACATCCTGCGCGATCAGGCGGGCCATCTGGATGGCTCCGTATTCCTGGAAGTGCGTGTCGTCCACGGTGCCCGACGGGCGGTTGGGGAACACGCCCGGATCGACGTGCAGGAACACGCCCTTGGCGGCTTCGGGGCCGATCTCGTTGAGGTAGGCGCGCGACGAGGCCGACAGGTCGACCAGCAGCACGTCCTCTTCCTCGGCGAGCTCGGTCATCTTCGCCACATACTCGGGGAAGCTGACGTTGAACTGGCCGTTGTCGGGGTTGAAGCTACGCCGCGAGACGGGGGTGACGAGGATCGGCGTCGCGCCGCGCTGGCGCGCACCTTCGACGTAGACCCGCAGGTACTCCTTGTAGTCCTCGGGGCTCGCGTACCGGTCGTCCACACCCTGCGTGGCGTCGTTGTGACCGAACTGGATCATCAGGTAGTCGTCGGGACGGATGCTGCGCAGCACCTCATCCAGGCGGCCCTGCGTGATGAAGTTCTTCGACGAGCGGCCGCCGATCGCGTGGTTCGCGAACGCGATGTCTGCCTCGAAGAAGCGGTCGATCATCTGCCCCCAGCCGGCCTGCGGTGCGTAGGCGATGGGGTCATAGGTCTGCACCGTGGAGTCGCCGGTGATGTACGCGGTGGTGATGGCCCCGGCGTTGCGCTCAGGCAGTCGCGTGATGGTGAGGGCATTGAGGGATGCCGCGTCGCCGCCGAACTCGAGAGTCAGCACGCCGTCGACCAGCGCGATGGGGAAGGCCATCTCGAGGTAGCTGCCGGCGTTCTGCGGGTTCGACTGCACCTTCGCCATGCCTTCGGCGGTGATGGTCGTCGTGGTGGCGGTCTCCTCGTCACCCGCGATCAGGGCGACGGAGTAGTCGCCCGCGCCGAGGTCTACCTCGAAGGTCGACCCGGCGACCGCCGTGAAGTCGGTGCGCAGCGCGTCACCGATGCCGCGATCGGCGTCGCCGCCTTCGGGCGTCTCGAGGAAGCCGTAGCCCCACTCGTCGTTGAACGGGGTGGCGCTGGAGACGCCGAGCGCTCCGTCGGCAACCGCGCCCGAACCGAAGTCGAACGTGACGACGTCGCCTTCCGGCAGGGGAGCAGGTGCGGAGTACACCGGTGAGACCACGGCGGTTGAGGCATCCGAAGCCCCTGCCTGGTTCTGCGCGGTCACGCGGTACGACCACTCCTGCGAGGTGTCGACGGTGTCGGTGTAGCCGGGGGTGTCGACAGTCGCGATCTCGGCGAACACGTCGTCGTCGCCGGCTCGCTCGACGATGTATTCGTCGCCGTTGGGGACTGCCGACCACGTGAGGACGACGTCCTCGCGTGTCACCTGTGCGACGGTGACATCGCTGGGGGCTCCGGGAGCCTCGAGCGCGGGGATGGAACCCGAGCGGACCTCGGCGGTGGTTTCGGACGCGCGGTCGTAGGCGCTGACAGCAGCCACGACGTACGCGTAGCTGCCGCCCTGGACGACGTTGTTGTCGCTGAACGCGGCTTCGGTCGAGGTGCCGATCTCGGTGAACTCTCCGGCGGCGTCGCCGGTCACGTCGGCACGTAGGATCTGGTAGCTCGCGGCGCCGTCGACGGCAGCCCACGTCAGGTCGACGCCGTTCCACGCGACGCGCGCGACGGTGAGGTCGGCGGGAACCTCGGGGATGACCGGCGCCACGACGATGCCGTTGGCAAGGCCCGCGATGCCGGCGCCCGAGAAGCCGACAGTGAGCTGGCCGTCTTCGACGACGGTGCGGAAGGTCTGGGTGACGGCGGCTTGCCGCGCCGAGATGCGACCCGCGCTTTCGCCTTCGAGCGTCACATCCGTGGACACAGTGCTCGTTCCGGCCAGCTGGTCACCGGAGGAGATCGTGACGTCGTAGTCACCCCCGGGGACGTCGAGCACGAACTCCCACGTGCCGCCGCCGATCCAGTCGTTCTCCATCGCGTTGGCCGGGGTCGTTGATCCCGTGCGGTCGCGGAAGATGAGGCTGGTGCCCTCCGCAGGCACGATGCCGAACCCGCTCTCGGGCGAATATGCCGTGGTTGGCGCGACGCGCGTGTACCCCTCGGCAAGCGGGGTGCTCGGGCCGCCGAGGTCGAAGCGCCACGAGCCGTCTTCTGCGGCCGCGGGCACCGCGGCGAAGGCAGGGGTGGCGGTCATGAGGGCGGCGACGACGGCGCCGGTGGTGGCGATGCCTGTCGCTCGCTTGAGCCCTCGCGAAGGCTGGGTGGCCCTTCGGCAGGGCGGGGCAGTGGATGCCGGGTTCGCTGCGTCGCCGGGGACGGCGCGTTCAGACGCGTGTGGCACGGTTCCTCCTGTTGTCTACATCGGCAAAGGACGACGACAACCCGCGCATCGGTGCGCATGGTCGTTCGTCGGGTGAACCGGGCGCGTACGGACTCGAGCCCTGTCCTGTTCAGTTGTGTGATTTGTTGTTCGCTCGTTGGAAAACGCATTCCCTCCGGGCGAGAACGGCAGTTTGACACGATTCACTCGGCAAGCGCAAGGAATTCGCGAAACGTTTTTACAACTTCGCGTCTACCCTTGCGCTCGCGGTGCGCGGTGGCCTACTCTCGCCCGGAGAACGCTTTCCAGCCCCCAGATCTCGCTGCCGGTGTGTATACGGACCGCACCGGCAGCGAGCCCGAAGACGCTCGCCTAGAATCGATGGATGCCGGTGCTCACCGGCATCCTGCACTCGTTGCACTTCTTTCCGACCATTGGAGCCACCGTGGCCGAGCAGTCTCGTCTCGACAAAGTCATCGCCCTCGCACGTCATCGCGGATTCGTCTTCCAAGCAGGTGAGATCTACGGCGGATCCCGGTCAGCGTGGGACTACGGCCCCCTCGGTACCGAGCTCAAGGAGAACATCCGTCGCCAGTGGTGGCAGACGTTCGTCCGCGGTCGCGGTGACATGGTCGGGCTCGACTCGTCGATCATCCTGCCCAAGCGGGTGTGGGAGGCGTCGGGTCACGTCGCAACCTTCACCGACCCGCTGGTGGAATGCCTGCAGTGCCACAAGCGCTTCCGCGCCGATAACCTCATCGAGGACTTCGAAGCGCGCAAGGGCCGTAAGGCCGAAAACGGCCTCGGCGATGTGCCGTGCCCGAACTGTGGCACCAAGGGTCAGTACACCGAACCGAAGGCATTCTCGGGCCTGGTGAAGACCTACCTCGGTGTCGTCGATGACGAGTCGGGACTGCACTTCCTGCGGCCCGAGACCGCGCAGGGCATCTTCGTCAACTTCTCCAACGTTCTGACCGCTTCGCGCAAGAAGCCGCCGTTCGGAATCGGCCAGGTCGGAAAGGCATTCCGCAACGAGATCACGCCCGGAAACTTCATCTTCCGCACGCGTGAGTTCGAGCAGATGGAGATCGAGTTCTTCACGCCGCCGGCAGAAGCCGGCGAGTGGTTCGATCACTGGGTCGAGGCCTGCTGGAACTGGTTCGTCGATCTCGGCGTGAACCCCGACAACATGCGCCGCTTCGACGTTCCCGAAGAAGACCGTGCGCACTACTCGGCTGGCACGATCGACGTCGAGTACCGCTTCGGCTTCACCGGCAAGGAGTGGGGCGAACTCATGGGTGTCGCCAACCGGACCGACTACGACCTCGGCTCGCACACCGAAGCATCCGGCCAGTCGCTCACTTACTTCGATCAGGCGTCGGGGGAGAAGTACACCCCGTATGTGATCGAGCCATCGTTCGGACTCACCCGCGCCATGATGGCCTTCCTCGTCGACGCTTACGACGAAGAGGAAGTGCCCAACGCCAAGGGTGGCGTCGACACCCGCACCGTGCTGCGCCTTGACCCGCGCCTTGCGCCGGTCAAGGTTGCGGTGCTTCCGCTCAGCCGCAACGAGCGGTTGTCGCCGCTGGCGCGCGAGGTGGCCGACACGCTGCGCGGACGTGGCTGGAACGTCGACTTCGACGACGCCGGCGCGATCGGTCGCCGCTACCGCCGTCAGGACGAGGTCGGCACGCCGTTCTGTGTCACGGTCGACTTCGACTCGCTCGATGACAACGCCGTGACGGTGCGCGATCGCGACACGATGGCTCAGGAACGCATCGCGCTCGATGGTCTCGAAGCGTTCCTCGCCGAGCGCCTGCGCGGCGCGTAGTACGACGCGCGTCCGGAGGGGCGCGTCAGTCGCCGGGCGGCGACCGCTGGGCTGAGCCGCTCAGTCGCTGCCCCGGGCAGATCAGTCGCTGAGGGTGATCTGCGCGTAGGAGTCCCCACCCCGGCGCACGAACTCCTCGGTCTTCACGATGAGCCTGCGAAGAACCTCGAGGTCGACGGCTTCGACGTCCTTGATGTAGAGGCACCCGACGCCGGTCGTGTGCGGTCCGAGCAGGGAGAGATCGTCGGCGTGCTCGTCGGTCCGGTTGAGGTAGATCGTCGTGGCCTGCTTGCGCGGCGCGAACGCAACCACCGGCATATCGCCCTCGTTGCCGGTGGGGTAGCGGTAGTGGCACGAGCCGAATCCGACGATCGTTCCCCACAGTTCGGGTTCGCGTCCCGTGATCTCACTCATGAGCGCGAGCACTGTCTCGGCATCCCGCTGCCGTTTCGCTGGCGTGACCCCCGCGATGAACGCGCCGACACTGCCTCCGGTCTTCTGCATCAGACGCCACCACCGCCAGAGACCGGTGCTTTCGCCGCGGCCTTCATCGCGCGCTTGTGTTCGCGCACCTTCGTCAGCGACTCAGGTGAGACGATGTCGGCGACGCTGCGGAACGAGTCTTGTTCACCGTAGGGGGCGGATGCTTCGCGCCACCCGTCTCCGTTGTATCCATACTGCTTGCCCAGCAGAGCCAGGAAGATCTTCGCCTTCTGCTCACCGAACCCGGGCAGGGCCTTCAGTCGCTTCAGCACGGTGCGTCCGTCGGGGTCGTCACGGGTCCAGATCGCGGCGGCATCGCCGCTCCAGTCGTCTGCGATCGATTGGCAGAGTGACTGCACGCGTCCCGCCATCGAGCCGGGGAAGCGGTGCACGGCGGGGGTCTTCTTGAACTCCTCGACGAACGCGTCGGGGTCGTGCGCGGCGATGGCGGATGCGTCGATCGCTCCCACGCGCTGCTGGATCTTCAGTGGCCCGGTGAATGCCGTCTCCATCGCGATCTGCTGGTCGAGCAGCATCCCGATGAGGAGGGCGAGCGGGTCGTCGGTCAGGAGCCGGTCGGCGTCGGGATCGCCGGTGATGTGAAGGGCCATGACACCAGTCTCTCGCATGGGTGGAAAGGTGTTCGTGCGTCTGTGCTCTTCCCTCGGATCAGTCTCTGCAATATCATCATGATATGAGTGAAGATCTACGCGAGATGCGCGAGCGAGCTGAGCTGAGCCAATCGCAGCTCGCGGTGCGCAGCGGTGTGGCGCAACCGAACATCGCCGCGTACGAGTCTGGGCGGCGAATTCCGTCGTCGGCGATGGTCGATAGGCTGCGGTCAGCTATGCGCCCTCTGCCGCATGAGGCGCTCGAACGGCATCGTGACGAGCTCAAGGAACTCGCGGCGGAGCACGGACTGAGCAACGTGCGGGTGTTCGGCTCCGCAAGTGATGGGACGGACACGACGCAGAGCGATCTCGACATCCTTGTCACCCGCTCGCCGCACGTCGGGTTGCTGACGATCGCCGAGTTCACCCTGGCTGCTGAACAGCTGCTGGGTGTTCCGGTCGACGTAGTGACAGACGGAGGGCTCCCCGCTGGTCATCCAATCTTGCGCTCAGCAGTGGCCGCGTGAGCGAGAGAGATGAACGGGCGCTACGTGAGATCGTCCGGCTGTGTGAAGATGGCACACGACTCGCTGATCGAGGTCACGAGTGGTATGTCTCGGACGATCTCAATACACCAGGGCTCGCCGCCGAATCGATCATCATCAAGATCGGTGAGAACGTCGCACGGCTGAGCGCTGAAATGATCGTCGCCAACCCGCAGGTGCCCTGGTCGAGCATCAAGCGCATGCGCGATCGGCTTGCGCACCACTATGAGGCGACTGACTACGACGCAGTGTGGGCCACGATCAGCGTCGAACTGCCGCGCGTGGGCGAGGCGATCACCTCGCTCCTCGCCGACGCAGCCGGCGATTGATCACGCACCCGCCCATGGTTAGTCGAGAAACCTCACGGGCGCCGGATGCGAGGATGGTCGAGTGGTGCACACCGGTGACAGCTTCGATGACCTCGTCTCCCATGCGCGCGATGCGCACGTCGCGGTGATCGGTGGCGGCATCGCCGGTCTGGTCGCCGCGCACGAATTCGCGAAGGTCGGCATCGCCACCACGGTGTTCGAAGCATCACCGAGACTCGGGGGCGTGATTCGCGGTGCAGAACTCGGCGGCATCACCGTCGACGTGGGAGCGACGTCGTGGCGAGCCGACAGTGAGGCCGTGAACTCCCTGATCTCAGAACTCGGACTGCAGGATTGCGTGTGTGCTCCGGTGGTCGACACCACATGGATCTGCGACCCGGCCCAGGGGTGGGCTGCCCCCTCACCGCAGGAGTCGGTGCTCGGCATCCCGGCGAACCCGTGGGACGAGTCGGTGCGTCGCATCATTGGGTGGGGCGGTACCTGGCGTGCGTACCTGGATCGCCTGCGCCCGCCCATGACGATCGGTGTCGCGCGCAACCTCGGGTCCCTGGTGCGCTCGCGCATGGGCGCCAAGGTGCACGACCGGCTGGTCGCTCCGCTGACCTTCGGACGATTCGGAATCTCGCCCGATGACGTTGACGTCGACGTCGCAGCGCCCGGCCTCAACGGCGCGCTCACGCGCACCGGGTCGCTCAGCGGTGCCGTGTCGGATCTGCGGGTCGATCACCGCACCGCGGGTCTGTCGAGCCTGGAGGGCGGGATGCTGCAGCTGGTCACCGCACTCGAGCAACGCCTGCGCGATCTTGGCGCACGTATCCACACCAGCACGACCGTGTCGGGGGTTTCTCGTACGGCCGATGGGCGGTGGCGCGTGGAGTTTGACGCCGAATCGGGCGACGCCGAACTCGTGGACGGCGACGAGCCTGTCGGATCGACCTCGCTCACCGCCTCGGCCGTGGTGTTGGCCGGCTCGCGCGAGAGCACGGAGCGGCTCACCCGCAGCATCCTTCCCCGACCGCTCGAGCCCGCGATGCACCCGGCCGTCCTGCGCGAGATCGTGACGATGCTCGTCGACGCGCCCGCGCTTGATGCGGCGCCCCGGGGCGCAGAGGTGTACGCCGTACCGGGCGAGACCGGCGCCACGACGGCGTCGGGCGTGGTGCACCAGAGTGCCCGGTGGGAGTGGCTGCGCCGCGCAGCCGGCGAGAGCCGCCACGTCATCAGCGTCGCCTTCGACGGGTCTGCGGATGCGCATCCGTCGTTGGTCCGGGGGGACGGCGACCTTGCCGAGTTTGCTCGGGGCGCGGCATCCGACCTTCTGGGAGTCTCTCTCGACGCGCGTCACGTGATCGCGTGGCGCCGCGATCTGTTCACGCTCGAGCGCCCCTCGACCGCACGCGGGCATGCCGAAGAATCCGCTCGTGATCGCCGTCTCGTGCAGGGCGCCGGAACGCTCTCGGTCGTCGGCGCGTGGGTCGCCGGAAGCGGGCTCGCCAAGGTCGCCGCCGACGCGGTGGAAGAAGCTGACCGCGTGCGGCGCACGCTGCTGTGGGGCGCCGAGGGCGCTTCATAGCGCGGGTTCGGACATCGCGCAATGACCGATGCCGGATTTGGCATATAGGGCTACGCTGGGAAGCCACGCAGGCGCACCCCCGACCCTAAGGAGGCCCCATGAGGGGCAAAGCAGGACTCGCACTTGGTCTCGCCATCGGATACGTGCTCGGCACGCGGGCGGGTCGCGAACGCTACGAACAGATCAAAGTCCAGTGGCTGAAGCTCTGGGAACTCGACGTCGTTCAGGACCAGGTCGACAAGGTCACCGACTTCGCGAAGTCGTCGGCGATGGCACTGCCGTCGACCCTCTGGAACTCGGCCGTGAAGGTCACCAAGGCTGCCGCGACCAAGGGCAGCCCCGGCCAGAAGCTCGACGCCTTCATCGACACCAGCCGCGAGAGCGCCGAAGAGGTCGCAGAAGCGGCGGAAGAGACGGCTGCCGCAGTGAAGGATGCCGCAGAGTCGGCGAACTCGTCGACCTCGACGGCCAAACCCGCGGCGAAGTCCTCAGCGAAGAAACCGGCGACCAAACGCACCGGAGCCTGACATGCCTATGCCACGTGGATACCGAGACCGGTCAGAAGACGGTCTGCTGACACTTCTGGGCGATTTGCCCGAACTCATCCGCAATCTGCTGATCGCCGAAGTCGACGCCGCGAAGGCGTGGGCCGCGCGCGCGGCGAAGGACGGCAAGTGGGGTGCGATCTGGGTGTTCATCGCCCTTTTCGTCCTCTTCTGGTCGATTCCCGTCCTCGGGACGTACATCATCGCGGGGCTTTCGTCATGGTGGCCCGTGTGGCTGTCGGCGCTGGTGGTGTTCCTCGTGATGCTCATCGCGACGGTCGTATTCGCTCTGCTGGGCTTCCTGCGATTCAGGAACATGGTGAAGCGGCAGAACCCCGTGCAGTCGATCGCCCAAGACTTCAAGGAGATGAGCGATGAGCTCTGAGGTTCCCCCCACCCAGTCGCGCACTGTCGTCCGCACCGATATCACTGATCCGGTCGAGAAAGCCCGCGCTGAGCTGAAGGCGGCACTGGCGGCGATCGAGATCAAGACGAATGTGCCGCGCCGTCTCGCCGACAAGCTTGACGAGACCGGGGTGAAGATGCGCCGCCTGCAACAGCGCAACCCCGAAGCCGTTGTCGCGCTTGCCGTGGCGGCAGCCGCGGTCGTTGGCGGCGCCGTGTGGGCAATCACTCGCGCACTCTCACGCTGACGGCAGATATCGGCTCTATCACGTTGTCGTGCTGAGGCGGAGCGGGACCAGAATTCCCGGGGTATGCTCAGGAACGGCAGTGCAATGGTGCGAATGCTGCCGACCAGCGCGTCAGCCCGATTCACCTGACGCGCGTCGGCTGCGCGAACTCTCGTGACGGCCGGCTGCACCACGAGAGCCGATCCCCAATGAACCCAGCCACACAACCGATCTCCACCAAGCCGCTCGCTGGTTGGCGCGTGCTCGTGCCCCGCGGCGGCCCGTGGGGCGACAGCGTCGCCGCGAGTCTGCGCCGACAGGGTGCGACACCGGTCATCGCTCCGCTGATTAACTTCGCCCCGACGAACGATCAGGAAACGCTCGAGCAGTCGCTCGCCGACCTCGCCGCGGGAAAGTTCGATTGGCTGACGGTTACCAGCGCCACTACCGTGGACGTGCTGTACGCGTACCGCGCCGAGATTCCGGCATCCACTCGCGTCGCTGCCGTGGGAGAGACTACGGCAGCCGCGTTGCAGGCCGTGGGATACCGGGTCGATCTGGTTCCCGACAACGACAACTCGGCGGCGGGGATGGCGGAGCAGATGCTCGCGTTGGAATCTGAGCCACGTGACATCCTGACGCTCCGCAGTGAGATCGCCAAGCCCGTGCTCACCAAGAAGCTGAAGACTGCGGGCCATCGGGTGCGCAGCGTGGTGGCGTACCGCACCGTGGGCGTGCCCGTCACCGAACGCATCGCGGAAGACGTCCGTTCGGGGCGTATCAACGCGATCCTCGTCACCAGTGGCTCGGTCGCCCAGCAGGTGCGCGAACAGTTCACCGAGGTACCGGACACCACGCTGATCGCGGCGATCGGGCCGCGCACCGCGCGCGACGCCCGCAAGTCGGGGCTTTCGGTGGATGTCGTGGCTGATGCACAGACCGTGGATGCGCTGATCGATGCCGTCGCCGCGTTCTCGCTGCCGCACGCGGCTGACGAACTCGCCCCGTGATGGGGGCCCCTCGGGTCGTCGTTCTCGCGGGCGGCGTAGGAGGATCGCGCTTCGTGCTCGGCGTGCGCGAGGCCTTGCGGCGCCGCGGGCTGGCGGACACCGCAGCGTCGCTCACCGTCGTCGTCAACACCGGGGACGACCTGTGGCTGTCGGGCGTGCGACTGCAGCCCGATGTCGACTCGATCACGTATGCGCTCGCCGGAGTGAACGACACTCAGCGCGGGTGGGGACGCGCTGGGGACTCCGAGCGGGTCAACGCCGAGCTGCAGGAATGGGGCGCTGGCTGGCCGTGGTTCACGCTCGGTGACCTCGACCTCGGAACCCACCTCGCGCGCACCGGCTGGCTGCGAGAGGGGCTCACCCCGAGCGATGTGCTGGAGAAGATGTCGCACCGGTGGGACCTCGGCGCGCGACTGCTGCCGATGACCGACAGCGAGGTCGACACGTGGGTCGAGCTCGAGGGCGGGGTGCGTCAGCACTTTCAGGAGTGGTGGACGCGCCACCGCGCGACCCTCGCGCCTGTGGCCTTTCACAACCCAGGCATCGCATCGGCCGTGCCGGCACCCGGTGTCGCCGAGGCGATAGCGAACGCCGACATCGTGCTTCTTGCGCCGTCGAATCCGGTCGTGTCGATCGGACCAATCCTGGCGGTACCGGGCATCCGAGAAGCGCTAGTGGCGACGCGTGCCCGTGTCGTTGGGGTATCGCCCGTCATCGGTGGCAAAGTCGTGCGCGGCATGGCGGACGTGTGCCTGGCAGCGATCGGCGTCGACACGAGCGCTGCCGCCGTCGCGGAGCATTATGGCGCCCGCAATGCGGGTGGACTGCTGGACGCGTGGCTCATGGCGGAAGAAGACGCGGCCGATGCTTCGCGGGTCGCCGAGCGCGGCATCCGATCGCTCGTGACACCCCTGTGGATGACGGACGCTGACACCTCGGCGGCACTCGGTGAGGCCGCACTCGCCGCGGCAGGCGTGTGACGTGAGCGATCTCGGCGCGTGGGCGTGGTGCGCGCTGGCTGCAGCGGCGCTGATCGTCGGGCTGTCGAAGACGGCGGTGCCCGGCGCCGGCACTCTCGCCGTCGCCCTTTTCGCGGCCGTGCTGCCGGCGAAACAGTCGACGGGAGCGCTGCTGATCCTGCTGATCGTTGCCGACGTGTTCGCCGTGACGATGTACCGGCGTCACGCCGACTGGCGCACGCTCTGGCGCTTGGCGCCGGCCGTCGGGGTGGGAATCGTGGCGGGCGCGGTGTTCATGGCGTTCGCCGATGACGCGTGGATGAAACGCACGATCGGCGTGATCCTTCTCGCGGTGATTGCCATCACGCTGTGGCGCCGGCGTGTGTCGGCGGGCGGCGTGGCTCGGGGAGCGTCGCCTGTGTCGGCGGATGCGCCCCCGCGGCGCGTGGCTGCTGTCACCTACGGGTCGCTGGGCGGATTCACCACGATGGTCGCGAACGCCGCCGGGCCGGTGATGTCGATGTACTTCCTCGCGTCGCGGTTCGAGGTGAAGGCGTTTCTGGGGACGGCGGCGTGGTTCTTCGCGATCGTCAACGTCGCGAAGGTCCCGTTCTCGGTGGCGATCGGCATCATCACGCCGCAGTCCCTGGTGCTCGACCTGGTGCTGGTCCCGGTAGTCGTGGTGGGGGCCTTCCTCGGGCGATGGGTGGCCGACCGGATCGACCAACGCGTGTTCGAGCGCCTGGTGATCGGGTTCACCGTGGTTGGCGCGGTCTACCTGCTCGTGAGCTGACCGCCGCCTGCGCCCGCTGGCTCGCCGCCGCGCGGGCTGGGTTGGTCGGGGCTCGCGCCCGCCTTCACTGGGTTCGCCGGGGCGACGGGCGCGGGGCCGGGCGTGGGGCCGGGCGTGGGCGACCTCCCGCCGTTCGGTTGGCGCACTTTGCGGTGTTCGCCGGGTCGGCCCGGCGTGTTGTGACAAACGAACCTGGCCGGGGTGAGTGTGCCCGCTGTTCGGTTGGCGCACTTTGCGGTGTTCGCCGGGTCGGCCCGGCGTGTTGTGACAGATGAACCCGGCCAGCAACGCCGGGGTGGTCCACTGGGGGCTGGCGGCACCGGGGGCAGGTAGCTCCGGGCGCGGGGGCAGGTAGCTCCAGGCGCGAGGGCAGGTAGCTCCAGGCGCGAGGGGCAGCGCGGGGTTAGGTGGGCGATGCCGAGGCGAAGATGCGCGCCGTGCGAGGGCCGAGCCCCAGGCGCGCAGCGTCGGTGAGGTGCTCAGCGGTGTCGACATCGCGCCGCAGCGTCGACTCGGCCGGAACGGCCAGGGGCGTGCACCCGCTTGACACGTGCCGCGCGAACGAGTCGTCACCGAACGCGGATCGCCACTCGATGCCTCGACCCGCCGTCACGAGGGTCGAACCCGTGCCGTCCGCGTCTGCGACGACGCCGCGATCGACGGATGCCGCGGCCCGAAGCGCCACGGAGAGATCGGCCGGCCGCAACGCGGGCACGTCTGCGAGCAGCACCGCACACCGGCGCGCACCCTCGGCGCGTCTCGCGGTGGCGACGCCGAGGGTGATCGCCTCGTTGAGGCCACCGGCATCCGACTCATCGACGAACCCCAACCCCGGAATGTCGAACGCGTGCAGGGGGAGTTGGGGGTCATCCGTCACGACGATCACACGTTCGACCTGGTCGCAGGCAGCCGCCGCCGCGATCGTGTCGAGGGCGATCGCGCGAGCCAGCGACACTCGGTCGACTCCGGGCACATCCAGGCGCGACTTTCCGCGGGTGGGAGCCTTCACTGGAATGACAAGTGCCCAGCCGAGGACCTCGCTTGGGTCGCCCGCGCCCGCGCCCGCGCCCGCGCCCGCGCCACCTGCGCCTGCGCCTGCGCCTGCGCCCGCGTCCGCGCCCGCGTCCGCGCCACCGGCGCCCGCGCCTGCGCCTGTGCCTGCGCCCGCAGCCGCGTCGCCCGGGCCACGGCCCGCGGCCTCGTTGCCTGAGCCCGCGTCGCCCGCATCCGCCCCGGGAACCGCGCTCACTCCCCGAACCGCGCGCGCAGGCGCGGGAGGATCTCGGCGCCGTACATGCGGAGGAACTCCTCCTGGTCGTGCCCGGGGTCGTGGAACACCAGGTGCCGGAATCCGAGATCGACGTACTTCGCGATCTGCTCGACGTGCTCGTCGGGGTCGGTCGAGACGATGAACCGCGATGCGGCGCGTTCGATCGGCAGCTCGGCCGCGCGCCGCTGCATCTCGATCGGATCGTGCACGCCCATCTTCTCTTCGGGCGACAGCGCCAGCGGCGCCCAGAAGCGGGTCTTCTCCAGCGCGGTGTCGTGATCCGGGTGGTACGACACCTTCACTTCCATCAGGGTGTCAATGTCGTCGGCGTCACGACCCGCCTTGCCGAGCCCGTCGTGCAGCGCCGGGAGCAGCGTGTCGGCGTACAGCGAGGGGTCCTTGCCGCTCGTGGTGATGAATCCATCGGCGATGCGCCCGGCGAGGCGTGTCGCGGCGGGGCCGGCGGCGCCGATGTAGATGGGCACCTTGTTCGCGGCATCCGGTCGGTCATAAACCGTGGCATCCTTCACCGAATAGTAGGTGCCGTCGAAGGTGACGCGCTCGTCCGCCCACAGCTTCTCGATCAGCGTGATCGCTTCTTTGAGGCGCTGGAAGCGCTCGGGCGGCTCGGGCCATTCCAGTCCGAGCGTGACCTCGTTGAGCGCCTCTCCGGTGCCGACGCCCAGGATCACGCGCCCCGGGTACATGACCCCGAGCGTCGCGAACGCCTGCGCGATGACGGCAGGGTGATACCGGAACGTCGGTGTGAGCACCGAGGTGCCCAGCAGCACGCGCGAGGTGCGTGCGCCCACGGCACCGAGCCATGGCAACGCGGCCGGAGCATGCCCGCCGTCGTGCATCCACGGCTGGAAGTGGTCCGACAAGAACACCGAGTCGAAGCCCATCTCCTCGGCCAGCACGGCGAAATCGACGAGTTCGGTCGGCCCGAACTGCTCGGCCGATGCCTTGTACCCGAAACGCAGGGGAACGGTCATGATGATCCCTTCTCGGCACGCGCTTCGGCGTGCTCATCCACGGTGAGAAACTCCGAGCCGTCGGCCCGAGCCAATCGTGCCCGAAACGCGTCGACGGTCCCCGGCCACAGCAGCGTCAGACGGCCGGACCTCTCGTCCACGTACCAGTTGCGGCATCCGCCGGTCATCCAGGGGGTGGATGCCGCTGCCGCCGCAATCTCGTCGGTGTACGCCGCCTCGGCCACCGGGTCGACGCGTACCACTTCGCGCCGCGCGCGCACGAGGCCGCGCACCGCATAGGCCGCTTGCTCCTCGATCATGAGCACCGACGACGAGTGCCCGAGCGCGGCGTTCGGCCCGTCGAGCACGAACATGTTCGGGAATCCTGCCACCACGGTCGAGCCGAACGACGTCATCCCACCCGACCAGTGCTCGGCGAGCGTCGTGCCCTCCTCCCCGGTGACGAGCTCTGCGTACGGCTGCTGCGTCGTGGCGAACCCGGTGGCGAGCACGAGTGCGTCCGCAGGGTGCTCAGCGCCGGTCTGTGAGACGAGGACATCATCACGAACGGATGCCAGTGCAGAAGGTTCGAGGGTCACGGCGGGCGACGCCACGGCGGGGTAGAACTCGTCCGACAGCAGCACGCGCTTGCAGCCGAATGCGTACTGCGGTGTCAGCTGCGCCCGCAGGCTCGGGTCATCCACCTGCGCGGCGAGGTGCGCGCGGGCAATGGCGGTGGCTTCCGCCGCGGCGGTGACATCGCCCGACCTCGACGCGAAGCGTGCCTCGCCCTCGGCGTACAGGCCGGCGCGCAAGCGTGCCAGCTCGCCGGGCCGAGTGGCGAACCGCTCACGCTCTTCGGCGGAGTAGGGGTGTGCTCCGCGGGGCATGATCCAGGGAGGAGTGCGCTGGAAGAGCGTGACGTGCCCGGCGGTGCGGGCAAGCTCCGGGACCAGCTGGACGGCGCTCGCGCCGGTGCCGACCACCGCCACTCGCAGGCCGGTGAGATCCACGCTGTGGTCCCAGCGTGAGGAGTGGAAGATCGGACCGGGGAAGGTCTCGAGGTCATCGATGTCGGGGATCTCCGGCTCGGTGAGCCGCCCGCATGCCAGCACGAGGGAACGCGCTGTGAGTGCGCCGGATGCCGTGCGGATGCGCCAGCGCGAGGTTGTGGCATCCCACTGCGCGTGCAACATCGCCGTTCGTAAGAGGAGGCGATCGTGCAGCCCTTCGCGGCGCGCGACGTGTTCGAGATACGCGTGGATTTCGTCACCGCGGGCGTATAGGCCCGACCACGTCGGATTGGGGTGGCTCGCGAACCCGTAGAGATGGGCGGGTACGTCGCACGCGACGCCCGGGTAAGTGTTGTCGCGCCATGTGCCGCCGAGGTCGTCGGCGCGCTCGAGCATGACGAAGTCGTCGATGCCCGCGCGGCGGAGGGCGATCGCCATGCCGATCCCGGCGAATCCGGCGCCGATGATCGCGACCTCGTGGTGCCGGGTCGTCGCGGCCTTGGCCGTTGCCTCAGCCGTCACGAGCGCACCTGCCGGTAATCGGTCGTGCGCTGACGGAACGGCCGGAACATGCGCGATGCGATGGTGCGCGCGTCATCCAGCGGCAGCTCGCGACCGTGCTCGATGCCGGCTTCAGGCTTGACGCGACCGTCGAGCAGTGCGCCGCCCAGGTCGTCGCCGCCGGCGCGCAGGAGCTGGGCCGCGGTGTCGCGGCCCACGCGTGTCCAGGGGATCTGGATGTGCGGGATGCTGCCCGACAGCATCAAGCGCGAGACTGCCGCCGTGGCTCGGTGCTCGTCGAGGGCTGTGCGGTCAGCGACGAGGGGCACACCGCCGACAGGGCCGGGTAGTGGGATCGGCACGAACTCCGTGAATCCACGCGTGTCGTCTTGGATCGCGCGCAGCTTCTGCAGGTGGGCGATGCGCTCCTCGGCGGTTTCGACATGACCGTAGAAGAGGACGCTGGTCGAGCGGAACCCCTCGCGGTGCGCGGCGGTGATGCCCTCGACCCATCGGTCGATCTCGACATCGGTCGGCGCGACGAGGCTGCGCACCCGCTCGCTCAGCACTTTCACGCCGGTGCCGGGGACGGTGTCAACGCCCGCATCCCGCATGGCGGTGAGGGCGCCGCCAAGGCCGAGGCCGCCGCGGTCGGCGAGATCCCACACGTCTTGCGGGCGGTACGCGTGCAGGTGGATTCCAGGCGCTGCGGCACGCAGCGTGCGCACCAGGTCGAGGTAGCGCTGCGGATCGACGCCTGCGGGTAGCAGCCCTTGCACGCAGATTTCGGTGGCACCCAGATCGACGGCGTCACGCGCGATCGCGGCGGCGTCGTCGAGCGTGAAGTGCGTCGGGTCGGTCGACGGCGCCTCTCGCAGACCGGACGAGGTCAGATTGCGGTTGACCACGAGCGTCACCGCCTCGCCCACGGTGTACCGCCGGACGTCGTCGGCGGTTCGCGTCAACTCGTCGAGCGCCGCGCCGGTTGCCATGAGCAGCTGCCTCCACTCGGCGTCGTCGAGGCTGCGCGGATCGGTCGCTGCTCGCTCGGCGAGGCCCCGTGCCGGGCGCGCGCGGTCGGCCGATGTGCTTGGTGCGGGGCGCTCGGGTAGGCCCGGCGTGCTCGGTGCCGAACTCCTGTGATGCGGCGGGTTGCGAGTGTCGGTGGCCGTTTCGGTGCCCGAATCGGCGAGATCTCCGGAGTTAGGCACAGTGGCGGCGGGGGCGGCGGCGGAGGCGGCGTCGGAAGCGGCGGAGGTGGCACCGGCGGCGGCGTCGGAAGCGGCGGAGGTGGCACCGGGCTCGGCCGCCAGTCCGGTCTCGGCGTCAGCCAACGCCGCCACCGGCGCGCGCATCGCCGGATCGAGCCACGTATCGGGGTCGCCGACGAACTCGGGGTGGGCAGTCAGCCGCTCGCGCAGCGTGAACCCGAGTTCGGCGGTGCGCGCAGCGAGGTCGTCGAGGTGCGGCCACGGCCGCTCGGGGTTGACGTGGTCTGCGGTGAGCGGCGAAACGCCACCCCAGTCGTCGGCGCCGGCGCGTACGAGCAGGTCGAACTCCGTGACATCCGACAGGTTCGGTGGCACCTGGATGCGCATGCTCGACCCCATCACCAGTCGCGCGACGGCGACAGCTGCGATGTACTCGATCAGCTCGGCATCGGGCGCACCCTGCATGGCCGTTCGCGGTTTCGCGCGGAAGTTCTGCACGATCACCTCTTGTACATGCCCGTGCCGGGCGTGGGCGTCGCGCAGTGCGATGAGCGACTCCGCACGGTCGCGGAGCGACTCTCCGATGCCCACCAAGATCCCGGTCGTGAACGGAATGCGCTCCGCCCCCGCATCTTCGATCACCCCGAGCCGCACCGCGGGGTCCTTATCCGGCGAGCCGTAGTGCACCTGCCCAGGCTCCTCGTAGAGGCGGCGTGACGTAGTTTCGAGCATCATGCCCATCGACGGGGCTGTGGGGCGCAGCATCCGCAATTCTTGTGCTGTCATCACACCGGGATTCAGGTGCGCGAGCATTCCCGTCTCGGCGGTGACGAGGCGCGCGATGTGGGCCACGTAGTCGAGCGTCGACGCGTAGCCATGGTCATCGAGCCACGCGCGTGCCTCGGACCACCGGTCTTCCGGGCGGTCACCGAGCGTGAGCAACACTTCTTTGCAGCCCATCGCCTGGCCCTGCCGCACCACCGCGAGCACCTGCGCCTCTGACATGAACGCGGGCTTGTTCTTCTTGAGAAGCTGCCCGGGGGTGTCGACGAAGATGCAGTAGTGGCAGCGATCGCGGCAGAGTGTCGTGAGGGGGACGAAGACCTTGCGCGAGTAAGTGATGATCCCGGGGCGTCCGGCGGCGCGCAGACCTGCATCGCGCAACGCGCCGGCGAGGTCGAGCAACGTGTCGAGATCGTTCGCGGTGGCACCCAGCAAGGCCTCGACGTCGTCGATGCCGAGTGACTCGCTGGCCCGTGTGCGCGCGATGGCCTGAGCGCGCTCGATGGCGGCGGCGAACGACGTGCGTTGCGCCTGCGATGGTTCGAGCAGGGTCACCGAACCAGTCTTGCACCGCTTGTCGGTGCCGGCTTCGCACGATCGTTGCGTTCCTGAAAGCAAATTGCCGCAATTCCGGATGCCGCGGCTGGCAGACTAGGGCCATGGTCACGATGTTGCTCGACTCGACACGGCTCGAAGTCGTGCTGTCGGTGACCGAGCGGGCCCTGGCGTTTCGCAAGACCAACGTCGTGATCGAACGATCGGCGATCACGAAGGTGCAGCTCGTCGATGATGCATGGACGTGGCTGCGCGGCGTCGCGAGTCCGGGAACGCATCTGCGCGCAGTGGTGGCCATGGGAACGTGGCAGTCCGCCGCAGGCGCGGATTTCGTCATCGTGCGCCGTCATCGTGCGGGTGTCGTCATCGATCTCGAGACGCACGATGAGTTCGAGCGTGTCGTGCTGACCACTCGCCACGGCTTGGAACTGGTGCAGGCATTGCGCGTGAACGTCGCGACCGATGAGGCACCCGCTGACGTCACTGCGCTGGCCACCGGGCCTATCACTCGGCCAACACGGGCGCGTTCGTCGCAGAAGGCCGCCCCGGCCGTTTGATTCGGTACTTGTGAGACACACCACTGCTGCCGATCCTCGGCGCCCGACCGCCCTCGTGGTCGGTATCTCAGCGATGGCACTGTTCGTCGTGCTCCGCTTCGTCGTCGCCTCGAACGGATATGACCCGTTACCGATGGACGTCTGGTGGGACGACCTGGTCGGCGAGGGCGACAACGCCATGCTCCTTGTTCTCGCGTGGATCCCGGGGATCGTGGGCGGCACGCTGGGAATGATCGTGATCGGCGTGCTCGTCGTCGGCGTGTTCTGGTGGCGCAGAAAGCGAGCGGATGCCGCGACCCTCGCGGTCTCGATTGTCGTCGTGGTCGCGCTCGGCGCGCCGATGGCGGCGGTACTCGCACGCAACCGGCCCGAGGATTCCCTCGCCGAAAGCATGGCAACTTCTTTTCCGTCGGGGCATACGGCGGTGGCGACGACGTTCGCGGTGATGCTCGGTCTGCTGCTGCGCCGCGGCTACGTCTGGGCCTGCGGGGTGGTGTGGGTCGTCTGGATGATGTGGAGCCGCACATACCTGCACGCGCACTGGCTCAGCGACGTCGTTGCCGGCATGTGCGAGGGCATCGCGGTGGCGACGCTCGTGTGGTGTGCCAGCGAGGTGATCCGCGAGCGACGCGCTCTACGTCATCGCGCGCCTCTTGACGAAACCGAGCCGCCGCGTCAAGCCCCTGTGTGATGCCGTGCGCGGGCGCTAATCTTCGACGATGGCAACCCCCAAGAACGCCGCATCCCAGGCGCAGGATTCGACCGTGTTTCGCGTGCTTGCGCGCATCGGCTACGTGGTTCTCGGCATCGTCCACCTCGTGATCGGTGCGATCGCCATTTCGATCGCGACCGGTGGCGGCGGTGAAGCCGACCAAGGCGGAGCGATGGAACAGTTGCGGCAGAACCCGTTCGGTTATGTCCTGCTGTGGATCATCGCTGTCGGCCTCTTGGCCCTCGCTATCTGGCAGATCGCCGAAGCGGTGTTGGAGCGCAACTCCGACAGCAAGAAGAAGTGGGGGTATCGCATCAAGTACATCGGCACGGCGATCGCCTACTTCGCTATCGCCTTCACCGCGCTGGTGTACGCCCTCGGCGGGCAGTCCGACTCGTCGGAGTCGTCGACGTCTCTGAGTGCGCAGATTCTCGCCGCCCCGGGCGGGGTGTTCTTGCTGGTTCTCGTCGGCCTCGGAGTCGCGGCGGTCGGTGCGGCCTTCATCGTGCGCGGCGCGACCAAGGCGTTCGAGAAGAACCTCGCCCTCCCGGCCGGGGTGGCGCGCAAGGGCATCGTCACCTTCGGCATGGTCGGCTACATCGCCAAGGGGATCGCCGTCGGTGTCGCCGGCATCCTGTTCATCGTCGCTGCTGTGACGCACGATCCCGATCAGGCAGGGGGATTGGATGCCGCGCTGCACACTCTTGCGGGCTTGCCCTTCGGTCCCCTCATCCTGTGGATCGTGGGTGCGGGGCTGGTGGTCTACGGACTCTTCTGCTTCGGGCGTGCTCGTTACGCCAAGATGTGAGGCTCAGCTCACGTCTCGGCGCCAACTAAACAGCGCGCCCAGAACCAGGAACACCACCGCATAGCCGAGGAGCACCAGGCCACCTGCCCACCACTCGAGCGCGTCTGAGGAGGCGGGCATCGCGACGTTCAGCACGCTCGCACCGACGAGCGTGTCGCTGGCGGCACCGGGCAAGTATCGGGTGAATGGTTCGATGTCTTCGGCGAAGGCTGCCGCCGTGCGCACGATCGGCTCGACGAACTGGGTGAACACGAGCACGCCGACGATCGCGCCCACCTGGTTGCGGACGAGCGTGCCGACGCCGATTCCGATGAATACCCACAGGACGAACGCGAGCATCATGCGGCCGAGCAGCGCCCAGGTGTCCGACGTGCCCAGGGCCGTGTCGATGTCGAAGGCCGCGAGGATTCCGGCCGAGGGAGCGACGGCGGCCACGATTCCAACGGCGCCGTACAGTGCCCCGATGAGGATGCCCGTCGCGATCTTCGCCGCCAGGACGGTACCTCGACGCGGCACCGCGAGAAAGGTCGGCGTCAGCGTCTTGTGGCGGAACTCCGTCGTCACCATCAGCGTGCCGATGAGCAGCGGGAACACGTACCCGACCGATGTCGCCGTGCTGTACAGCAAGGCTGGTATGGCGTCTTCGGGGAACGCCGGGGCGTCGGGGGAGAGCCCGCCCGCGCCAGCCTGAGCGATGACGAAGCCCAGGGCGCCGGCCGTCGAGGCGACGTACACGACGAGCACCAGCGCGAGGATCCACCACATCGAGGTGGTGAACTGCTTGGTCGTCTCGGAGCGCGTGGCGGTGAGGAGGCTCATCGGTCGGCTCCTTCTGCGTCAGCGTCTTGTCGGTCGCCGTCCGACTCGTCGGGTGGGGTTTCCTCCGCCGCGCCTTCCGTGCCCGCGTCGAACGACGCGAAGAATCGGTCGGCCTCGTCGTCGGCCTCGGTGCGCACGTACTCGTTCAGCAGGTCGTCATCGTCGTCGAGTTCGTTCGGGGTGCCGTCGAACTCGACGTCCGTCGCATTTTGCTCACTCGCGACGATGTCGATGACCCCGGTGGATGCCACGGCAAAGGATGCCGTATGCGCGGGCGCGGTTTCTTCCGGCGCGAGTTCCTCGACGGCGTCCTCCTCCAGCGGCGCGGGAGCCTCTTCGGGTGCGGCGTCTTCCGGCGCGGCCCCGTCGTCGGGCGCGGCCTCGTCGGTGGTGGCGGCTTCAGGCGGCGCGGCCGCTTCATCGTCCGACCGCGCTGCTGCTGCGAGCCCCTTTTCGTCGGACGGCGCTGACTCATCCGCGGTTGACGCTGCAAGCGCCTCTTCGGTCAACGGTGCGAGCTCCGCCGCCGCCATGACCGCGGCATCCGGCACCGCGCCGTCGGCGCTCGGGTGAGTGCGCGTACCGTTGACGAGGTCGAGGAAGACCTCTTCGAGTGCGGGGCCGCGCCGGTGCAGCGACGACAAAGCGACGCCAGCGCTGGCGGCGATCGCGCCGACCTCGGTCGGTGTGAGCTGCGACACAGTCAGCCCGCTGCGCAGCAGTTGGTACTCGGCACCCGCCGCGCCAAGCGCCGCGCTCAGCGCGGCCCGGTCGGGAGAGTCGACAACGGTCGCGTGCTCACTGTCGTCTGACAACTCCTCGATTCCGCCCTGGAACACCAGGCGGCCGTGCGAAATGATGAGCAACGCGTCCACGGTCTGCTGCACCTCGGCGAGCAAGTGCGACGACACGAGAACCGTGCGCCCTTCGCGTGCGAGCTGTTGCAGAAAGCCGCGAATCCAGCGGATTCCTTCGGGGTCGAGACCGTTGGTCGGTTCGTCGAGCACCAAGACGCCCGGATCGCCGAGCAGTGCGGTTGCCAGGCCCAGACGTTGGCGCATGCCGAGGGAGTATCCGCCGACGTTTCGGCCAGCGGCATCCGACAATCCGACGAGGTCGAGTACCTCGTTCACGCGCGTCTTCGGCAGGCCCGCGGCGCGGGCGTAGACCGCGAGATGATTCGCACCCGAGCGGCCCGGGTGAAAGCTCGACGCTTCGAGGACGGCGCCTACCGATTGCAGCGGATGCCGCAGCGAGCGGTACTCGCGCCCGCCGATCGTCGCGCTCCCGGCGCTCGCGCGTACGAGGCCGAGCAGAATACGCAGGCTCGTCGTCTTGCCCGCACCGTTCGGACCGAGGAACCCGGTCACGAGCCCCGGCTCGACGCGTGCGGTGAGCGAGGACACAGCGGTGATGCCGCCGAAGCGCTTGGTGAGACCCGAGAATTCGAGCAGTTGTCCGTCGGGCATGCCGAACCCTCTCCTCGTTGTGAGTGCTTCCCCATATCTTTGCGGAAAGTTCGCGTTCTGTCCGGAAAACCGTTGGCCCGTGTCGTCGCCGGTAGTGTGGCGCAGGTGAACGCTGGAATCGAGCCCACCATCCTGTCGCGATCGCGGGCCGGTGTCGGGCACCTCACCCTGAACCGTCCGCGGGCCATCAATGCACTCAACCTCGAGATGGTCACCGAAATGCTGCGCGTGCTCGACGCGTGGGAGCACGACACCGACATCGACATCGTCGTGATCGATGGCGCGGGCGAGCGCGGCATGTGCGCCGGCGGCGATGTGCGGGGGCTCTCCGAACAGGTGCGCGGGGGTGCGCTCGAGGGCGCGGTCGAGTTCTTTCGCGCCGAATACGCGCTGAATGCCCGGATTGCCGAATACCCCAAGCCCATCATCACCTTCGCTGATGGCGTGACCATGGGCGGCGGCATCGGCGTCGCCGGGCACGCGTCGCTGCGCATCGTGACCGAGCGCTCGCAGCTCGCGATGCCCGAAACCCGCATCGGGTTCACCCCCGACGTTGGCGGATCGTGGTTGCTCGCGAAGGCGCCCGGCCGCATCGGCGAGTACCTGGCACTCACGAGCGGGGTCATGGACTACTCCGACGCGATCTACGCCGGGTTCGCTGACAGGTTCGTGCCGGCCGACCACCTCGCCGCTCTGTACGACGCGTTCGAGACGCGAGCCGACCCCGCCAACCCGGCCGAACTCTCGCTGCTGTTCGACGAGACTCCGCCGCCATCGCGCCTCGAGGCCGCGCGCGAGTGGATCGACGACGCGTTCTCGCGAGACACGGTGGCTGACATCATCGCGAGACTTCGCGAGATCGGCGAGGACGCGGCATCCGACACTGCTGACGTCCTCGAGCAGCTCTCGCCCACCGCTCTCACCGTGACACTCGCGGCGGTGCGTCGCGCGCGCACGCTCACCGGGCTGCGCGGCGTGCTCGAGCAGGAGTACGGACTCGTGCTCTGGTTCGCGGCCACTCAGCCCGATCTGGTCGAGGGGATTCGTGCTCAAGTGATCGACAAAGACCGGATGCCGCGGTGGAACCCCGCTGCGCTGTCTGATGTGCCCGCTGACATCGCCGAGCAGGCATTCGCGTACCGCCCCGTGACGGCGCTCTGGGGCTGACGTGTTCGACAGCCCACTGTCGGCCTCGGCGTACGAGGTGTTGCAGGTCGACCCCACCGCCGACGAGGAGGCCCTGCGCAAGGCGTACCGCCTGCGGTTGCGGCAGACTCACCCCGACACCGGCGGCGACGCGGCCCTGTTCGTGCAGGTTCAGCGGGCGTGGGAGCTCGTCGGCACCCCCGACGCGCGCGCGTCATACGATCGCGGTCACGGCTTCGGCGCGCAGGCGGCACCCGAATGGTCGGGCTGGAAGCCCCAGCCGCGTCAGACACGTGACACGCGGCCGCGCGCGCGTTCGTTCGGTCAGCCCGGTGGCTGGCGGCGCGAGCGCTACCTGACGCTCATGCGCGAGTGGGTCGGCCGCGGAGTGTCGCTCGACGATCCCTACGATCCCGCGCTGGTGCGCTCGGCGCCGCACCACATCCGCCGACTGCTCGCCGACGCGCTCGCCGAGGAAGAGACAGCGCGCATCGTCGCAGACCTCGGGATGGGCTACACCGTGTGGCACGACGTCGATGCTTCGGGGAGGGATGCCCGTCCCGACGTCAAGGTCGATCACATCGTGTTGGGTCCGAGCGGTCTCTACGCCGTGCTGTCCGAGGATTTCGGGGGTCCGGTGCGCGTGCGTCGCGGGGAGATCATCGGTGACACGGTGTCTGGTGCGCCGATCGGCGACCTTGTCGCGCGCCTGCGCGTGGTCGCCCGCGCCGCGCGTGTGAAGTTCAGCGGCGCGATCGTGGTCCTTCCCGACGATGACGTCATGGAGATGATCGACGAGATCGGCAAGGTGCGTGGCACGCCGATCGCCGTCGTCGGGCGCTCTTCGCTGTCGGCGGTGCTGCGGCGCGGCATCACCGGTGCGCGATCGATGGGTGGCAACGAGGTCTTCGACGTGCGTACTCGGCTACAGCAAACGGTGCGGTTCAGCTGAGCGGGGCGCTTGGCGCCCACCCCGGCGCTTGGCGACCACCCCGGTCACGCCCGACCCGCGTGCGCGCGGCAACCACGCCGGGTTCATTTGTCACGACACGCCGGGCGGACGCTCTGTAGACCGCAAAGTGCGCCACCTGAACCGGGGTGGGCCTGCCCGAACCGCGCTCGCCCCGGTTCATTTGTCACGACACGCCGGGCGGACGCTCTAAACACCGCAAAGTGCGCCATACGAACCGGGGTGGGAGAGTGCGACCCGGGGTGGGAGGGTACGACCCGGGGTGGGAGGGTGCGACCCGGGGTGGGAGAGTCCGGCCCGCGGGGCGCGGGGGCGGACGTTGTGCGCGCGGGCGTCAGCTGGTCAGGCCGAACAGTTCGAGCGGGTGCGTGATGCGCCACCATGCCGAGGGTTGTTCGATGTCGTCGGCCAACTGTAGGTCGACCGTCGTCGAGTCCAGCGGGCCCGCGACGGCCAGGGTCCCCACGGCGTCGCCTGCCATCGACGCGTCACCGAGCGAGTAGTTCACCGTCACGTCGCCGGAGTCGCCGTTCCACAGGATCACCGACGCATCACCCGCGGTCACGATGTTCACCGGCTCGGCCCACAGCGTCTCGACCTGGCCCGCTACGGTGCCCGCCGTGACCGACGGCACCGGCTGCAGTTCGCTCTCGACCTGGTCGTAGATCGCGCGGGATGCCTCGGTGCGGGCCTCGTCGTCGACCTGGTCGAGCACCGAGGCGTAGATCGTGACGGGGGTGCCGGCGACGGTGACCTGCTTCGCTGACAGCAGGTTCCAGCCCGCCAGGGTGCCGGTCTTGATGCCGAGCACGCCCTCGTCTTCCAGAAGTGTGTTCGTGTTCTCGACGAGCCCGGCCCCGGGCAATTCGACCTCGGCGGTGGCGACGATCTCGGCGATCACCGGGTCGGCGAGGGCCTTCTTCGCGAGGGCGATCAGGGCATCGGGTGAGGCGACGTTGCCCGCGTCGATGCCGGTCGGTTCGACGACAGTGATTCCGGGCACGCCGTGCAGATCGAGCCACGCGTTGGCAGCATCGGCGAACACCTGGTCACTGGGGAAAAGATTGCTCGCGAGGCGGTCGGCGTAGTTGTTGGCCGAGCCGATCAGCATGCCCTGGAGCATCTGGTACTGCGTCAGGCTGCCACCCACCGGCACATCGAGGGCAGACTCGCCGCGCGCCCGGTACTGCCAGTACGACAGCATGTCGTTGTAGGTGAACGAGTAGCTCGGGCCTTGCTCGCCGACGTCGAGGGGCATTTCGTCGAGCACGATGAGCGCGGTGACGACCTTGGTGATGCTCGCGATCGATGTCTCGGAGGTGCTGCTCTCGAGAACATCCGAGATCCCGGCGACCGCGACAGAGGCGCTTCCCTCGTCGGGCCATGCGGGGACGGCCGCTGCTGCGGGGGCGGATGCCACGTCCTGCGCGACGATCGTCGGTGCCACCGCGTGGAGGGGCCACAGGAGCGTGGTCGCGGCGTAGCCGCCGAAGAGGACCACCGCGATGATGATGGGCGTGAGCACGCTCGCGCGCCAGATCGAGCGGCGCGGAGCATCGGCGAGCAGATCGGCACCCGCGGGTAGGTATCCCGATGTCACGGTGCCCAGGTCGCCCGCGGGGCGGCGCTGCGCGATGGTTTCTTCGGTGACCCACGTCAGGGCGAGCGTGTCGAGGCGGGGTGTGTCGGCCTCGGAATCGGCATCGTCCGCCGCGATGACGGCGGTCTCGGCGGCGGCATCTAGCGAGTCGTTGGCGGCGGCATCCACCGAGACATCGGCGTCAGCTTCCACTGTGCGATCAACGTCGATGTCGGTCGCGCTGGCGTCGTGGGAATCGCCGGTCTCGGCATCCGCGAACACCGGATTCGCCAGTGTGTCGTCGGGCTCGAACGACAGGTTCTCGTACTCCGCGGCGCGCCGAGATCGCCGCGTGGGCGACGGCGCGTCATCCAAAGTCACCCCGTCAAGATACCGTGCCCATGCAGGCGTATACTCATCGACACAACCACGGGAGTCCGGCGAGCCGGGCTGAGAGGGAGCGAATCGCGCTTCGACCGTCGAACCTGATCCGGATCATGCCGGCGCAGGGAGGAGAGAAATGCACACGTCTACGTCTACGTCCACGTCCGCATCCACGTCGGCCACCGGCCGCGGAGCACAGCCGCGCGTTCTGCGCTGGCGCGTCGTCGATATCGTCGTCGCCAGCGTCATCGGCGTGGCATCCGGTTTGATCTTCCTGGCATGGAACGTCGCCTACCGCGGCCCCGGGGCTGTGCTCGAGTCGACGCTGCCGGGCCTGCAGGGCCTGCTCGATGGCCCGTGGCTGTTCGCCGGGGTGCTGGGCGCGCTCATCATTCGCAAGCCCGGCGCTGCGCTCTACACCGAGCTGCTCGCCGCCGCCGTCTCGGCGCTCACGCTCGTCGGCAACACGTGGGGTGCATTCCTCACCCTCGAGGCGGGGTTCGTGCAGGGTCTGGGTGCTGAGCTCATCTTCCTCGCGTTCTTCTACCGCCGCTGGTCGCTGCCGGTCGCGATTCTCGCCGGTATCGGCGCGGCCCTCGCCGGCGGGATCAACAACCTGCTGCTGTGGTACGCCGGCGCCGACATCACGTTCGTGGTCACGTATCTCATCAGCACGATGATCTCGGGCGCCGTAATCGCCGGCGCCCTGTCGTGGGTGCTCGCGCGCGGTCTCGCCGCCACCGGAGCGCTCGACCGCTTCGCGTCGGGTCGCGAATCCCGCCAGCTCGTCTGAGCCGGTGCGGGTGGATGCCACGACGCGGCGGATCGGTCCGATGAACGATCCGATCCGATGAACGATCTGCGCGTCGCCCCGGCCGCCGTGCACGCGCGCGGCTGGGGGTGGCGGCACGCGAGCCGCGCGGCCTGGGCCCTGCGAGACGTCTCGTTCAGCATCGCACCAGGGGAGCGCGTCCTGCTCTTGGGTGCGTCCGGCGCAGGCAAGTCGACGCTCCTGCACGGCCTAGCGGGAGTCCTCGGTGGCGACGAAGAGGGTGAAGCTACCGGCGAATTGCTGATCGACGATGTGCCCACGGCGGCCGCGCGCGGTCGCGCCGGCCTGGTGCTGCAGGATCCCGACTCGCAGGTGATCCTTGCGCGGGTCGGCGACGACGTCGCGTTCGGATGCGAGAACCTCGGTGTGCCGCGCGGCGAGATCTGGCAACGGGTGGATGCCGCGCTCGACGCCGTCGCGCTCGATGTGTCCCTCGACCGGCCGACCTCGGCGCTGTCGGGCGGGCAGAAGCAACGCCTCGCGCTCGCCGGTGTGCTGGCTATGCGCCCGGGGCTCGTGCTGCTCGATGAGCCGACCGCCAATCTCGACCCGCAGGGTGTGGCTGAAGTGCAGCGAGCGGTTGCCGCGATGCTCGAACGCACCGAGGCGACACTGGTCGTGGTCGAGCATCGTCTCGATGTCTGGCTGCCGCTCGTGACGCGTGTGATTGTGCTCGGTGAATCGGGAGTGATCGCCGACGGCACGCCCGGCGAAGTCTTGCACGGTCGCGGCGCCGAACTCGCCGCCGCCGGTGTGTGGGTGCCGGGGCACGGTGCTGTGGCGCCACCGCCTCCGGCTCGCGCGCCGGGCGAGGCGCTGCTGTCGGCGCACGATCTGGCGGTGTCGCGGGTGAAGGGCCACGCCGTGGCATCCGGAATCTTCCTCGACGTGCGCGCGGGCGCAGCGCTGGCGATCACAGGCCCGAACGGTGCCGGCAAGTCGACGCTCGGGCTCACGCTCGCCGGGTTGCTGCCGCCGCATTCGGGGGCGCTCGAAGCCTCTGCGGAGTTGAGGGCGGATGCCGCGCCCTCGCCGATCCGGTGGACGTCGAAGCAGCTGCTGACGCGCATCGGCACGGTCTTTCAGCATCCCGAACATCAACTGCTGGAGAAGACGGTGCGCGCCGAACTCGAGGTCGGGCCGCGTGCGCTGGGGCTGCCGGACCCGGAGATCCAGGCGCGCGTGGATGACGTGCTCGAGCGACTGCGGCTCGAGCGTTTGGCGCGTGCGAACCCGTACACGTTGTCGGGCGGCGAGAAGCGGCGGCTGACTGTCGCGGCCAGTCTCGTCACGCGGCCGCGCGTGCTCGTGCTCGACGAACCAACTTTCGGGCAGGACGCGCGCACGTGGGCTGAGCTCATGGCACTGCTGGCGCGCCTGCGGGACGAAGGGTCAGCGATCGTGGCGATCACGCACGACGAAGATGTGGTCAGGGCATTGGATGCCACGCGCTTCGCCTTGGTTGGACAGGCGGCACCCGCATGACTCTCCTTGACGCCACCGCGCGCACGAGCGCGATGGGGCGCATCAATCCCGTCGCGAAGCTCGGCGCCGCGATGCTCATCACCGTGCCGCTCGTGCTGACGCTGGACGTGGTTTCGGCGACCGTCGCGCTCGTGCTCGAGCTGTTGCTGATGCCGTTCGCGGGGCTGTCGTGGCGCGAGTTCTGGCGCCGCACGTGGCTGGTGTGGGTGCTCGCGCCGCTCACCGGACTCACGATCGCGCTCTACGGGCGCACCAGCGGCGAGATCTACGTGCAGTGGTGGGCGATCGTCATCAGCGATGGATCGCTGTACCTCGCGCTCGCCACGACGCTTCGCGTGCTCGCGATCGCGCTGCCGTCGGTCGTGCTGTTTGCCAGCGTCGACCCGACCGACCTCGCCGACGGGCTCGCGCAGATTCTGAAGCTGCCGGCGCGTTTCGTGTTGGGCGCGCTCGCCGGACTGCGCATGGTCGGGCTGTTCCTCGACGACTGGCGCTCGCTCGAACTGGCGCGCCGCGCACGTGGTGTGGCTGACCGGGGGAGACTGCGCCGGTTCTTCGGGATGGCGTTTGCGTTGCTCGTGCTGTCGATCCGGCGCGGAGCGAAGCTCGCCACGGCGATGGAGGCGCGCGGGTTCGGCTCGGATCAGCCGCGCACGTGGGCACGAACCTCGGTGTTCGCCGGCCGCGAGTGGGCGCTGATGGCTGTGGGGCTCGCGATCGCCGTTGTCGCGGTGGCCGCAGCCGTCGCCACCGGGGCGTGGAACTTCATCCTCGGGCCGGAGTGAAATTCGTCGGTTTGGCGTGAGGCCGCCGGTTTCGTCGTGAGGCCGCCGGTTTCGTCGTGAGGCCGCCGGTCGGTCGTCAGTTAGCATTTCGGCATGACGAACCCCGGCCCGGTCACCGACGTTTCGATCGGTGGCGACAGCATCCGCTTGGGACAATTCCTGAAGTTCGCCGGCGTCCTCGACTCGGGCGGAGACGTGAAAGAAGCCATCATCGACGGCTACGTCACCGTTAATGGCGAGGTCGATCGCCGCCGCGGGCGGCAGTTGCAGGTCGGCGATGTGGTGGCCTTCGACGGCCGCCGCGTGCGCGTGGTCGCGTAGCGCAGGTGGCCTTCCTGGGGTAGTGCTTGGCGCGTTCGCGCAGCGGCCGCGAAGCAACTTCGCAACAGACCCTCCTCCCCAATCGCCCGTGTCAGGATGACATCACCCGATCTGTGGAAAACTCCCCTGATCGGGTATTCCTGGCTGCGCCAATGTCTGAGGCCCTGAGCAGAATAGGGGTATGAATCCGCAGCCGGGCACCGAGAGAACTGAGCTGATCGATCAGCTCGAATTGCTCGCGGCCGAGGTGGGTCGGGTCATGCACGAGCTGAAGTGTGACCCCGCGCTGGTCGCCTGCTCGAACGAGGACCTAGTGCGGGTACTCACCACGTCAGGACAGATTCTCCGTCATACCGAAGGCGCTCTCATCGCCGCGGTCGACCAGGTCGCGGTGCGTTCGAGCAGTCCTGAGGTGTCTGAGCGGATGACGATTCAGCACGGGTGCCACGACGTCAGCGAACTCACTCAGCGCGCCACGCTCGCCGCTCCGGCGACGGTGGCCCGGTGGCGCCGGGCGGGTAAGGCGATCCATCGCGAAACGTCGATGGTGTCGGGTGAACTGCTGCCCGCGGTGCTGCCCCAGCTACGGGAAGCGATGATCACCGGTCATGTGGGTGTCGACGGACTGCTGGCTGCGGCCAAGCCGCTCGCCGATCTCGCACGCCGTGTCGACCATGGGCCGCTGCTCCAGGCGGACGCTGCGCTTGCCGCCGCGGCGCGAGGCGAGGGCGCCGAAGGGCCGGTTTCGGCCTGCGCGGATCTGCTGGGAATCCATGCAACGGTGTGGGCGAGCGTGCTCGACCCGGATGGAACCGAGCCGAAAGACACCAAAGCGGCCCAGCGGCGCGGCATCACGCTGGGCGCCGAGGTCGACGGGATCGTCCCCGTCCGTGGCGGGCTGCTGAGTGAAGTCGCGGCGATGCTCGTGCGCGTTACAGATGCCACCGGCTCGCCGCGCACGCAGCACGACACCGGCGGGGTGCGCTTCGTGCCGAGCGATGCAGACCCCGGTGATGATCCGTACGAAGATGCGGTCGGTCCGCTTGATGACCGCACGACGGCTCAGAAGCGTCACGACGCGTTTGCGACCGCGCTGATGGCGGCCGCGGCATCCGGTTCACTCCCCACGATCGGAGGCGCTGCGCCGACGCTCATCGTTCACGTGCGGGAGGAAGACCTCGTCGAGGGTCATGGCACGGCGCACAGCGACGCCGGTGCGCCCCTTCCGATGCGCGCCGCACACGCGGTCGGTTGCGCCGGAATCGTGCAACGCGTATTGCTTGGCCCCGAAGGGCGCATTCTGCGGATCGGGACCGCGGAGCGCGTGTTCAACAAGCACCAGCGTCGGGCGATCGCGCTTCGCGACGGCGGGTGTGTGATTCCCGGATGCGGCGTCCCGCCAGCGTGGTGCGAGATCCATCACGTGCACGAACACGCGCAGGGCGGTGCGACCCACACCGACAACGGTGTGTTGATCTGCTGGTTCCATCACCGCTACCACCAGCAGGCCGGGTGGGCGATCCGGATGAACCGCGGCATCCCCGAGATCCGCGCACCGCGCTGGTACGACCCGGACCAGCGGTGGCGAACGGTCACCACCTCACCCACGCGACTGCGGGACACCCTCGGGGCTGCGCCGCCGTAGCGAGGCGCCCGCCCGGCGGGCGCAACGGTAGGGGTGTGGGGATGAGTGCCGGGACGCGTTGGCCGCGGGGGTCCGGGTCAGATTGGATCGGCGTGCGGATCAGACAGGTTCCGTTGTGCGGATGAGGCCACACGTCAGGCATGACCACGCGACAAGGAAGCGTTCGTCGTCGAGGACTTCGAACCTCAGGGGATCGCCGCACGTAGGGCAAGCGCGCGGGTTCGGCCGTGTCGACTGCCGGCGCGCGGTCATGCGTCGTCTCCGTCGAATTCGCGGCGCAGGTACTTCGGTGCCTGCACACGCCATGCCTCGGTGACCAGCTCGGCCAGGTGGTCACCGTCGATGCGGGCCATGCGGAACGCGACCTTGGGCTCGCCCCACGACGTCGTGCGAAGAAACACATCCGGCGCCATGTCGATCAGCGCGAGCGCGTCGAACTCATCGGCGACCTTCACGCCGACGACGAGCTCAGCCGCGAGGATTTCACGCGCCTCGGCAGGGATGCTCGGCCAGGGATGGCATTGCCACGCGTACAGCTTTCGTCGCACGAACCACGCAGCCCCGCCCGTCATCGCGCGCTCCTCGCTGCCGGGAAGAGCGGATGCAACGCGTCGCACATCGTCAAGAGTGGCCACGGCCACAGCCTACGACTCGGTGCGGACACCGGATCGGGTGTCTCCGCGTGAGAAGATGCTCGCGATGGACACCGCGACCCAGGATGAACTGCGCGAGCTGCGGGCGCGTGCCTATGGCCCAGACGCCGACATCGACCGGGATCCGGCGGCGCTTCGACGCTTGCGCGAACTCGAGGCAGTGCACGGCGCGGCCCTAACCAACGGAGCGTCAGCGAACGGCCCGGCTGGCAACGACTCGGGTGTCAACGGCTCGGCTGTCAACGGCTCGGCTGTCAACGGCTCGGGTGTCAGTGTCGCGGGGGCGGGCGCGGCATCCGCCCCCTCTGGCTCTGCTGGGCCCAGCGCGCGCGTGTTGCCTCCCGTGGCATCCGATCGCGCAGCATCCGCCCCGACGACATCGCCTGCGGCACCGACGCCCGCGGCGGGCCCGACGAACGCGGACTTGATTGCCATGTTCCCCGAGGCCGCCGATAGGCAGGTCGACCCAGGGGCTGCGGCGCAACCCGTGACGCCCGCCGCGCCGGCCGCCGAGGGGGCGGGCAGGCGGACGCGAGGACGAAAGCTTCCCCTCCGCATCAAGGTGTGGTGGGCGCTCTCGGTCGTTGGGGCGGTGATTCTGACGGCCGCGGCAACGTGGGGCATCAACGCGATGGCGCCGGTTCAGACATCGAGCGGTGCCCCGCAAATCGCCACGCTCGAGCCGGTCACGGATGTCGTGATTCCCGACGGGTGGTTCGGCATGGGCGCGAGCTCGAACATCTATCAGTACTACGGCCTTACCCTGTTCGAGTCCATAGGTGGATTCGGTGTCGATGGCACGCGCTGCTTCACCGCGATCGCGACGGATGACCTGCCAGAGGACGACGCCGAAGCGAACAACTGGTCGATCAACGGCATGGCCTACTCGGGATGCAGCGTCGGCAGCTTTCCGGCGATCATCCAGTTACCGATCGACGTGAGCATGCCGCGAGAGCTGACCGATGAGTTCCCCGATGGCGGAGCACTGCAGTTCATCATGGACGGCGACCGCGTCGGAGTCTTCTACGACAGCGAGTGACGCGCGCCGTTTGCGCGCGCACCGTCGCCGCTCGCGCCTCGGACCGCGACGAGTGAGCATGAAACCTGCGAATCGGACAGAAAACGGATGCTCGCTCGCAGGTTTCGTGCTCATTGGCGAGCGGGGTGCCGCGGGGGAGGGCGACGAGCGGGGTGCCGCGGGGCAGGGCGAGGCGCGACACCGAGGCGAGGGGCCGTCCCGGTCAGTCGTGTGGGCGTTGGCGTAGCCGCTTCACGTCGCCGCGCTGCTTTTTCGCCGTCACACGACGCTCCTTCGAGCCGCGCGTGGGCTTGGTCGCACGTCGAGCGGTCGGTGGTGGGCGCAGCCCGGCGGCGATGAGCGCAGCGAGCCTCGCCCGCGCGGCATCCCGGTTCTGTAACTGCGCACGGTGCTCGGATGCCGCGACCGTCAACACGCCGTCGATGAGCCGGTCGCCCAGAAACGCCCGCAGCCGCTCGCGCTGCGGGGGCGAAAGCGTGGCAGAGCGCGCGACGTCCCAGCTGAGTTCGACGCGGGAGTCGCTCGTGTTCACTCCTTGCCCGCCCGGGCCCGACGAGCGAGAGAAGCGCCACGACAGCTCCGCTTCGGGAATGAGGACTCCCGGAGTGATCTGGAGCCCGGGACGGTGTGCGGCGGGCATGGACCTATCTTCCCCCGGACGGAACTCGCTCGCCGTGAGACGCAGTGCCACGTAGAGTGGGATGCAGTCGCGGCGCACGCGGCTCACGTACGGGCAGCAGCGCGCCGCCCGGCGCCCATCGGGCACGTTCGAAGGAGAGCACATGGAGATTCGCGGCACAGCGGCACTCATCACCGGGGGTGCCAGCGGGTTGGGCCTCGCCACAGCCCGGCGCCTCGCCGACGCGGGCGCATCCGTGACGATCATCGACCTTCCCACCTCGGCCGGCGCCGAGATCGCCGCTGAACTCGGCGGACACTTCGCCGCGGCTGACGTGACCGACGCCGAGCAGGTGGGCGCGGCCGTCGAAATCGCCGCAACCGAAGCCGGCGCCCCGCTGCGCATCGTGGTGAACTGCGCCGGCATCGCACCGCCCGCCAAGGTGCTCGACCGCGACGGCAACCCCACCTCACTGGCGGACTTCGAGCGCATCATCCGCATCAACCTCGTCGGCACGTTCAACGTGATCTCGCAGGCTGCCGCCGCGATCGCCCGCACCGAGCCGACCGAGGGTGGCGACCGCGGAGTCATCATCAACACCGCGAGCGTCGCCGCATTCGATGGTCAGATCGGCCAGCCGGCGTACAGCGCGAGCAAGGGCGGCGTCCACGCGATGACCCTGCCGATCGCCCGCGAGCTGGCTCGATACGGCATCCGCGTCAACACCATCGCCCCCGGGATCATGGAGACCCCGATGCTGATGGGCCTGCCCCAGGCTGCGCAGGACTCGCTCGGTCAGCAGGTCCCGTACCCACAGCGACTCGGGCGCCCCGACGAGTACGCGAAGCTCGTGGCATCCATCATCGACAACGGCTACCTCAACGGCGAGACGATCCGGCTGGACGGTTCGATCCGCATGGCACCCAAGTAAGGACTCACCTCATGAGCGATTCGATCATTGTGAACGTCTCGGACGGGATCGCGCGCGTCACGTTCAACCGTCCCGCATTCCTCAACGCCATGAACTTCGAGATGGGCCGCCGGTGGCGTGACGTCGCGCACGAAGTGACGAGCGACCCCTCGGTCGGAGCGGTGATTCTGGATGCCGCAGGCCCGGCATTCTGCGCTGGCGGAGACGTCTTCGAAATGGGCACGTCGGGCGCGACGGGTGCCGACGTTACCGCGGCCGCGAACACGATTCACGAGGGAATCCGCACGTTCGTCGAGTCGGACAAGCCGATCGTCGCGGCCGTGCAGGGCGCCGTGGCCGGTGGCGGGCTGGGCCTGATGCTGACGGCGGATTACATCGTGGCGGCGGACTCGTCGAAGTTCGTGAGCAAGTACGCGAACATCGGGCTGACGCCTGACCTCGGCGTCTCGACGTTGCTCACCGAGGCCGTCGGTGAGCGTCGCGCGTTGCAGTTGGTCCTGCAGGACCGCACGCTGTCGGCTGCGGAGGCTCTGGAGTGGGGCATGATCGCCGAGGCTCTGCCTGCTGCCGAGGTCGCAGCCCGAGTCGAGGAAGTCGCCGCGTTCTGGCTTTCGGGCGCGACTGCCGCTTTTGGGCAGGCCAAGCGCCTCGTACGCACCGCGCGCGTTCGCTCGTTCGCCGACAACCTGGACGACGAAGCCAAGACGATCGGTGCGGCGTTCGATACAGAGGCGTCGAAGGTGCGCGTCGCGGGATTCGTTGCCGCGACCGCCAAGCGCGCCGCCGCGGACTCGACTGCCGCGAGCTCGGCGGCAGCGAGCTCGACCGCGTCGGAGGAGAACCGATGACCGCCACAACGCTCGCCGGAAAGACCATCCTGATGTCCGGCGGCAGCCGCGGCATCGGCCTGGCGATCGCCTTGCGCGCCGCGCGTGACGGGGCCAACATCGCGCTCCTGGCCAAGACCGACACGCCGCACCCGAAGCTCGAGGGCACCGTTCACACCGCTGCTGAGCAGATCCGCGCCGCCGGTGGACAGGCGCTGCCGCTCGTCGGAGACGTGCGCAATGACGACGACGTCACCGAAGCCGTGATCACGACGCAGGGCGAGTTCGGCGGTATCGACATCGTCATCAATAACGCGAGCGTCGTCGATCTGTCGGGCACGCTCGAGCTGTCGATGAAGAAGTACGACCTGATGCAGGACGTCAACGTGCGGGGGACGTTCATGCTCTCGCGGGCGGCGATTCCGATGTTGAAGGATGCCGAGAACCCGCACATCCTTTCTCTGTCCCCGCCCCTGAACCTGTCGCCGCGCTGGCTCGGTGGCCACACCGGATACACGCTCGCCAAGTACGGCATGACGATGGCGACGCTGGGCATGGCGGCCGAATTCGTCGAAGACGGCATCGCTGCCAACGCGCTGTGGCCGGCGACCACGATCGCGACCGCCGCCGTGCAGTACGCGCTCGGAGGCGACCGCATGATGAGGGCCTCGCGCACTCCCGAGATCTACGCTGACGCGGCGCACGAGGTTCTCACGCGGCCCGCCCGCGAATACACGGGCCAGACTTTGATCGTCGAAGACGTGCTGCGAGAAGCGGGCGTCACGGACTTCTCGGGCTACGCTGCCGTCCCCGGTACGCCCGATGCGGAGCTGTTCCCGGACATATTCCTCGACTGACTTTCCCGCGACGCCGCGCTAGCGGTTCAGGGCGTGGCGCCAGCGGTCCAGGGCCTGGCGCTAGCGGTCCGGGGCCTGGCGGTAGCGGTCCAGGGCCTCGGGGTCGACGGCGATAGCGTTCACCGCGCCACGAAGGATCCGAGCACGATGTCGACGATGCCGTCCTCCGCTCCTTCACGATAGCCCTGGCTCGGCGAGGCGGCGCCGGTCCGAACCGCGCGCACACCTGCGATACACAGGCCTCGTCGCCTACCCTGAAAGCATGACCGATTCTCGTCCGCCCGCCCGTGGCATCCGTTCCACCGGCCCCTCGAACCCGCAGGTGCGCCCCGCGACCGAGGGGTGGACGCAGAAGAAGGATGCCGAAGGCCGGCCGCTCTTGCAGTTCGCCAGCCCGAAGCGGGGCAAGCCTCCCGTGCACCTGGCGGATCTCACGCCCGACGAGCGCGTCGAGAAAATCAAGGAACTCGGTCTGCCGGGCTTTCGCGCCGGGCAACTCGAGAAGCACTACTTCACGCATTACACCTCCGACCCCGAGCAGATGACCGATCTGCCGGCTGCGCAGCGAGATGAGCTCGTCAGCGGGATGCTGCCGCCGCTACTCACCGAGGTGAAGCGACTCGAGACTGACCGCGGTGACACGATCAAGTTCCTCTGGAAGCTGCACGACGGAGCGCTCGTCGAGTCAGTTCTGATGCGCTACCCCGGCCGCATCACCCTGTGCGTCTCATCGCAGGCGGGGTGCGGCATGAACTGCCCGTTCTGCGCCACGGGCCAGGCGGGCCTCACGCGCAACATGTCGACCGCCGAGATCGTCGACCAGATCGTGCGGGCGAACCGGCTGATCGCCGACGGAGGCCTCGGCGGCAAGAAGCGCACCGATCACAGCCTCGACCGAGTGTCAAACATCGTGTTCATGGGGATGGGTGAACCGCTGGCCAACTACGCCCGCGTCATGCAGGCCGTGCGCGTCATGACCGACAAGAAACACGGCCTCGGGATGAGCGCTCGCGGCATCACCGTGTCGACCGTCGGGCTCGTGCCAGCGATCAACAAGCTTGCCGCCGAAGACATCCCGGTGACCTTCGCCCTCTCGCTGCACGCGCCCGACGACGGGCTGCGCGACGAGCTGATTCCGGTCAACTCGCGCTGGAAGGTCGACGAGGCACTCGATGCTGCGCGCGGTTACTTCGACAAGACCGGGCGACGCGTCTCGATCGAATATGCCCTGATCAAGGACATGAACGACCATGCGTGGCGTGCAGACCTGCTGGCGAAGAAGCTCAACGATCGCGGGCGCGGTTGGGTGCACGTCAACCCCATCCCGCTGAACCCGACGCCGGGGTCGATCTGGACGGCATCCGAGGTTCCGGTGCAGAACGAGTTCGTACGCAGGCTGAACGAGGCCGGCATCCCGACCACCCTGCGCGACACCCGCGGCAAAGAAATCGACGGGGCGTGCGGCCAGCTCGTCGCCACCGAAGACGACGCCCGCGCAGCCGAAGCGACGCCCGAGCCGCAGCCGACCGCGTAGCGCGCCGCTCGCGCGCGGCGTACCCTGCTCGCCCGCCGTGCTCGCGCCGCGTTCGTTGGGCGCATGTTGCGGTATTCCGAGCGTCGGCCCGGCGTGTCGTGACATATGAACCGGGGCGCGCGCGGCGCCCGCGCGTTCGTTGGGCGCATCTTGTGGTGATTGATGCGTCGGGCCGGCGTGTTGTGACATATGAATGTCGGGGTCGGGGTCGGGGTCGGGGTCGGGGTCGGGTGGCCGGGGGTGGCCGAACGCGCGGCGCTGTCAACCCCGCCCGACGCCGCCCGGCGCGGGGATACGCTGAAGCAATGGTCAACTATCGGTATCTCGGCAAGAGCGGCTTCAAGGTGACGGAGATCACGTACGGAAACTGGGTCACCCACGCGTCCCAGGTGGAAAACGACGCGGCGATCGCCACGGTGCACAAAGCACTCGACCTCGGCATCACGAGCTTCGACACCGCCGACACCTACGCGAACACCGCGGCAGAGGTCGTCCTCGGTGAGGCGCTCAAGGGCCAGCGCCGGGAGTCGCTGGAGATCTTCACCAAGGTCTACTGGCCGATCGGCCCCAAGGGCGCCAACGACCGAGGCCTGTCGCGCAAGCACATCCACGACGGCATCAACGGTTCGCTCCAGCGCCTCGGCGTCGACTACGTCGACCTGTACCAGGCGCACCGCTACGACTACGAAACCCCGCTCGAAGAGACGATGCAGGCGTTCGCCGACATCGTGCGCCAGGGCAAAGCCCTGTACATCGGCGTCTCGGAGTGGACGGCCGAGCAGCTCCGCGAAGGCCACGCCCTGGCGAAGCAGCTCGGGTTCCAGCTCGTGTCGAACCAGCCCCAGTACTCCGCGCTGTGGCGTGTGATCGAGGGCAAGGTCGTCCCGACGTCCGAAGAGCTCGGCATGTCGCAGATCGTCTGGTCGCCGATGGCGCAGGGTGTGCTGTCGGGCAAGTACCTGCCCGGTCAGCCCGTGCCCGCGGGTTCGCGCGCGACGGACGAGAAGAGCGGGGCGACGTTCATCAAGCGGTTCCTCGACGACGACGTGCTCGCCGCCGTCCAGAAGCTGAAGCCGCTCGCCGAGCAGGCAGGCCTCACGATGCCTCAGCTCGCCATCGCATGGGTGCTGCAGAACCCGAACGTCGCAGCCGCACTCGTGGGCGCATCCCGCCCCGAGCAGCTCGAAGACAATGTCAAGGCCTCCGGTGTCACCCTCGACGCCGACCTGATGGCGGCGATCGACGAGGCGCTCGCGCCGGTGGCGGTAACCGACCCCGAGGAGACGTACAGCGTCTCGCCTGCCACGCGCCCGTGAGCTGACGTGGTCACGACCAGCGCCGGCATCCTGCTGTATCGCCTGACTCCAGTCCCTGAAGTGCTCATCGCGCACATGGGCGGGCCGTTTTGGGAACGCAAGGATGCCGGCGCGTGGTCGATTCCCAAGGGGGAGTACGACCCCGATGAAGAGATGGCATTGGATGCTGCGCTGCGCGAATTCCGCGAAGAGTTGGGCATCGATGCGCCTGACGGGCCGTTCGCCGAGCTGGGAACGTTTCCGTACTCGTCAGGAAAGCGGGTGACGGTGTTCGTCGCCGATGGTGCAGAGCTGTCGCTCGACGAGCTTGCGTTCGGCGAGTTCGAGATGGAGTGGCCGCCTCGCTCGGGACACACGCGCACGTTTCCCGAGGTGGATCGGGTGGAGTGGATGACGACGGATGCCGCGCGCGAACGCCTCATCGTCGGTCAGCGCCCCGCGTTGGACGCGCTCGCCGAGCACCTCGCGCGGGTCTGAGTCGCGCTTGTCCGCGCGCCCCAGGTGGGTTCGGGCGGGTCTGATTCCGGTGGCGCGCTCGCGCTGAAGCCCTGACCCCCGCGAACGCCCGGGTCAGGGCTTCAGCAGAATCTTGCCCGCGCGGCCCGGCTCGCCGTTGGCGGTCACGGCGGACGAGATCTGCTCGAGCGGATAGATACCGCCAACGGGCAACGTGAGCGCGCCCGACGCGATGCGCGTGAGCAGTTCGCCGAACAGGGCGCGGCGCTTGTCGCCCGGCATTTCGTCGCCGATCTTGCTCGCCCAGAACCCGCGCACCGTGAGGTCGCGGAAGATGATGTCGCCCGAGGCGATCCGCAGGATCGGCGATTGCATGGCCCCGAAGACGACCAGCGTGCCGCCGTCGGCGAGCAGGGAGAGCATCTTGCCGGCCGCGGCATCCCCCACCGATTCGACGCCGAAGCGCAGCGGCGCACCGCCGGTGACTTCTTGCACGCGCGCGCGCCAGTCGTCGGCGTCGGTGGCGACAGCGTCGCCGATTCCCTGCGCGGCGAGTTCGTCGACTCCCTCAGCGCGACGGACGAGGGAGAGGACCCGGATGCCGCGTGCGGCCGCGAGCTGTGCGACGAGCCGCCCGACGGCACCGTTTGCCGCGTTCTGCACGATCCAGTCGCCTTCGCCGACACCCAGCCAATCGATGAGCGCGATCGCGCTGAACGGCATCGACACCAACTGTGCGGCGGATTCGTCACTCACGGATTCGGGCACGGGGATGAGGCCCGCTGCCCGGGCGATCACGTATTCGGCCCACACGCCGAACGTGCCTCCGGTCGCGACGCGCTGACCGACTTGCAGGCCGGTGACGCCGTCGCCGAGGGCATCGACGACGCCGACCGCTTCGGTGCCGGCGCGCGCGGGTAGATCGGGCACGAAGCCGTAGCTGCCCTTCGCTGTCCACAGGTCATGGTTGTGGATCGGCGACAGCAGAATCCGCAGGCGCACTTCCCCCGGCCCCGGCTCGGGCGTGGCGATCTCTTCGACGGCGAGAACCTCGCTCGGCTCGCCGAACTGGTGCTGGATGATGGCGCGCATGGTGCCTCCTGGGTGTGTCACGTGCTCTCGTGCCACTCTTCCACGAGCGCGGGAAGGCGAGACGCGAGAAAGCGCAAGAAGTCGGCGCTGTCATGCGCACGCTGCGCAGACACGGGGGCATCGCCGTTTTCGTCGGCGATCTGATCGATGAGTCCCGCAAGCCCGGTGTACAGCGGCAGGTTGGCGGTGATGACGTCACCCCACGCGTCGTCGGCGAGGTCGTAGCGGTCGCGGCGGTCGCCCGGCCGCGACAGCCGCTGCACGAGGCGCATCGCCTGCAGGTAGCGAACGGCGCCCGACACGGCCGCGGCCGAGACGCCCAGGCGTTCGGCGAGCTGCGCGGCGGTGTAGCCGTCGTCCGGCGAACCGACAAGGGCCATCATCACGCGCGCGGGCATGCGCGCCATGCCGGCGGCGGCCAGCAGACCCGCCGCTTGCTCCGCAGGCGCGGAGCCCGGATGCTCGTCGCCCAACATCATCCCGCCGGCGCCAGTTCGCGTCGCCTCATGAGTCCGAGGGTGGTGCCGAGCGCTATGACCGTGACGCCGATCAGCCACCACAGGCCGCGCACGTCGATGGCATCACCGTCGACGATCGGACCCACACCCACGGGGGACAGGTGCGTGGCCCACTCGGGCAGGCCGAATACGGGGCCGAACAGACCCAGTACCGCGCCGACGACCACGAGCATCCACCCCAGGGGAATCGTCAATCGCGGGGCGAAAGTGAACACGAGTGCGGTGACCATAATGAAGACGGATGCCGCCACCGCCTGCCCGCTCGCGGTTACCCACACGTCGCGCATGACGTCCCAGGATCCGTCCTGCCCGGCGATCCCGAGCGCGGCCCCACCAATCGCGGCGCCGATCACGATCACGGCGGCGAGTACGGCAACGACGATGTAGTCGGCGAGCCAGCGCACCCGATCCACCGAGGTGGCGAGCACGATCTCAGCGGTGCCGCGGGCTTCTTCGCTGCGTGCGCGGCAGATCACTTGCACGCCCGCGCACGCGGCCAGAATGCCGAGCATGGTGAAGAAGGTGGTGACGGTCGCCTGTTGCACGTCGCCGGCCCCGGCGATCTGGTTCAGGATGTCTTCGACGGCGGGGTTGTCGGCGCCGATTTCTTCGACCAGCGAGGCGAGGGTCGTCGACAGCATCCCGATGATGAGACCGCCGATGGCCCAGCCGAGCGCGGCGCCCCGGGTCAAACGCCACACGAGCCCGGTCGACGACGACAGGGCAGGTGTGGCATCCGCTCGACCGTGCCGCTCGGGCACGAAGCTCTCACCGAGGTCACGCGTCGTCGCAAGTGCGATCGAGATCCCGATGAGGATCGCGCCGAGTCCCACGCACAACAGCAGCGGCCACCAGGCGTCGTCGGCGAACGGCCGTGTGTTCTCGGCCCACCCGAACGGCGAGAGCCACGCGAGCCACGAGCTCTCCATGCGGGTGAGGTCGTCGCTCGGCGTCCCGATCGCGTTGCCGAGCCCGCACATCACGAACGTGGTGAGCAGGATCCACACCGAGAACGAGTTCGCGCCGCGAGACGTGCGCATCAGCTGTGCGCCAAGCAGCCCCACGCCGAGGAACGTGATGCCGACGGCGCCGGCGGCTACGCCGGAAAGCAGCGAACCGTTCAGGTCCTGACCGGTCGCGACGAACGCGAGTGTTGTGAGCGCAGCCAGCGCGAGGTTCGCCACGGTGCCGTGAAGCACGGTCGCCATGACCGGCAGAGTGCGGCCAGCGCGCGTCGCGCCGACGAGTTCGGCGCGACCGTCTTCCTCCTCGGCGCGCGTGTGTCGCACGGCGAGGAACGTGCTCATGAACGCGGCCAGCATTGTCAACCACGGAAGGATGAGGAACAGCATGAACGCGCCCTCGTCGGCACCCGACGGAAGCCCGCGGAAGAGCAGGATCACCGGGTTCGCGAGCGCTGCTGCGAGCAGCGACGTGCGCTCTTGCTCGGTGCTGAAGGAGGATGTCACACCCGCGTACGACAGGTACGCCATCGCCGCGGTGCCGATGATCCACAGCGCGAGTTGGCGCCCGTCGCGCCGAAGTCGCTGAGAGAGAAGGATGCCGATCATCGGCGGGAGCGCGCCGAGCGGCGGGTCAGCGGCGAACCGGATTCTGGCCGGTCGGCATCCGGCGCCTCGGCGCCCGGCACCTCCGGGTCCGGGCCGTAGTGGCGGAGGAACAGTTCCTCCAGCGACGGAGGTGTGATGCGAAGGCCAGCGACGTTCCACTCGGTGAGGGTGGGCAGCACCGAGGTGATGTCGTCGCTGTCGACGGTGAAGGTCACCCGACCCTGCGTCACGGCCGCATCATGCGCCTGCGGGAGAGCGGCCAGGGCCGTGGCATCCGATCCCTCAAACGAGACCTCGGTACGCGTGAGATGACGCAGATCGGCGAGTGTGCCCGTCTCGACGATGCGCCCCGCGCGAATGATGCTCACACGGTCGCACAGCAGTTCGACTTCGGAGAGGATGTGGCTCGACAGCAGTACCGTCGCGCCGGCCGCGGTCACACGTGCGACCTCTTCGCGGAAGACGACTTCCATGAGGGGATCGAGGCCGCTCGTGGGCTCGTCGAGGATGTACAGATCCGCCGGAACGGCGAACGCGGCGATCAGCGCCACCTTCTGCCGGTTGCCCTTGGAATACGCGCGGCCCTTCTTGCGCGGGTCGAAGTCGAACGCTTCGAGCAGTCGCTGCTTCTCGTCGCGGTAGGCCGCGCTCTTGCGGTCGGCGCCGCGCAGGCGCGAGAGGAAGTCGATGGCCTCGCCGCCGGAGAGGTTCGGCCATACACTCACGTCTCCGGGTACGTACGCGATGCGCTGATGGAGGGTCGCCGATTCGCGCCACGGGTCGGCGCCGAAGACGGTGGCCTCGCCGGACGTGGATTTCGACAGGCCCAGGAGCACGCGGATCGTGGTGGATTTTCCGGCGCCATTGGGCCCGAGAAAGCCGTGAATCTGACCGGCTTCGACGGTGAGGTTGAGGCCGTCCAAGGCGCGAACCTTGCCGTAGTGCTTGTGCAGGTTCTGGGTGTGAACGACAGCGGTCATGACCCGGACTGTACGCCGATTCCATAAATTTGTGAATACTCGCGGTGATGGGTCTCGTGTATCACGGGCCCGTGGCATCCGCTCTTCCCCTCGAACCCGCACCGCTCAGGGTGCGGACGACGGAAGGAAGCCATCATGGCCAAATCAGTCGGATCCTGGTGGATCAAGGACGGTGTCGACGGTCGTCGAATCGAAGCCCAGGGGTTCGCATCGACGCTGTCGTCGCTCAGCCAATTCACCTGGACGCACGACCACGGCGACGACGACGTTCTCGAGCAGGACTTCACCGCCTCGACATATTCGGGGCTGCACTCCGATCAAGTCGACGCGATGCAGATGTCATCGCACGGAAGCCCCAGCGGCTTCAGCGTGTGGGATGGCACGGTCAGCACGAGCGACGCGGTCGACTTCGGAAAGTACGACCTCGAGTTCTTCGCCACTCACGCGTGCCAACTGCTGCGGCACACGTCAACCAACTCGGTCGGGCGGTGGATTCCCGCGTTCCAACGCCTGCACTACATGCTCGGGTTCCACACGAATTCGTGGTCGGGCGGCGGGCAGAACGCGCGCGGCGAATACTTCGCCAAGTACGCCGCGTACTACTTCTACTGGTCGCTGTCGTGGATCTACAAGGTCGACATCCCCGTGCGCGAAGCGTGGGCCGAGGCTAACGAGCAGGTCGAGGGCAGCCAGGCCCAGTGGGCGTACCTCCGAGCATCCGCTCCGGGGATCCCCACCTATAACGAGAAGCTCCGCGTCGCGGAAACTACCGACCCGGTGAGCAACCGCAGCTTCTTCACCAACCGCGGAACGTGCTGATCGGCACGTGAGGAAAGGACACGATCATGGCACTCACACGAGATGACATCGTTTTCGCCGGCCGCGAGCCGCGCATTCCCGCCAGCTACCCGGTGACGCGCTTCGCGGCGCCGTGCCTCGCAGACAGCGAGCGATCCACGCGCGTGCTCGCCGACGTCCTCGGGATCGAGGTGGCGACGACCGTTGCCCTCCCGACCGGTGTCGCGGCCGTCGGAAAAGCAGGACAGATCGAGCACTTCGCCGCGAGCGGTGGTGTGCGGGCGCGCAACGTCGAGCGCCTCACCGCGTTCGAGGATGAAAAGCGCGACTGGGCCGATCTGAAAGAGGAGCGCACCCGCGAGGGCGTCCGGTTCAGCCTCGGCGAGGAGACAGCCGCGCGGCTGACCCGCCTCGCCGACGCGGTGCTCGACAAGGCCGGTCTCGCAAGCGACGGTGCGAGCTCGCGCATCGTGCTCGAGCAGTGGGCGCAATTCGACGAGCGAGGCAAGGAAGTAGCCGCCGGCGTCGGCCGCGCGACGGTCGCTGTCACCTATGAGGTCGCGGGCGTTCCCATGCTGGGGGCGGGGGCGAAGAGCAACCTGCACTTCGATCCCGAAGGCGCAGGCGGCGCGCTGGCGCGCTTCTTCCACGTCAACCGTCGATCCGACGAGGTCGGTGAAGTGCGCACAGCGCCGTTCGAGTTGGCCCTGGACGGGCTGCTCGAAGAGTCGTGGACGTCGCGCGAACTCTCGCCGGGCGACGCGAAAATCGAGATCCAGTCGGCGACGACGGGGCTGCTGGCGCTGCCCGCGCACGTACCCCAGTCGCACGCGCTGCCGGTGCTGTCGGTCGAGGGCGTGGTGCACGGCGACTTCGGTGGGCTCGATCAGCTCCACTTCGCCCGCTACTTGCCGTTGTTCGATGCGAAGGATGCCGCGCGCCGCGGCTTCGCTCCCGGTGTCGATCCGGCGATCGGCCTGTACGAGCCCGACAAGGCGAGGACGCAGCCGCGCCGACAGGTGGCGTGAACACGGCGCCTGCTGAGGGTCTTGTGGTGGCCCCCGTTCACACGTGAGACTTCTGGTGTCACGCGAAGAGGGGGCCATCATGGCGCACGGAGACATCACCCACATCGACATCCCGGTCAGCGATCTGGCGAAGGGGAGCGCGTTCTACGGCACCCTCTTCGGGTGGCAGATCGCCGAGATTCCCGGGTATGAGGGATATCCGATGTGGCAGGCGCCCAATAAGGTCTCGGGCGGAGGCCTCGCGCCACGCGAGCCCGGGTTCGAGCAGCCTCGGTCGTACGTTGAGGTCGATTCGATCGAGGCGATCCTCGCCACCGCCAAGGACCTCGGCGCCGAGGTGCTCCGCGGTAAGGAGCCGATCAGCGAGACCAGTTGGTGGGCGGTCATTCGCGACCCCGACGGCAACGTCATCGGCCTCTACGAAGGCGTCACCGACACCGGCGGGGAGTGACGCCGGGGAGCGACGCCGCTCCGGGATGTATACCAAGGGCGCGATTGGAAGCTGATGGTGGCATCCCCGTCCGCTTTGTGTATACACTGAGGGGCGAGCCGACGGGAGGGTGAGACATGCGCGCGAGCGATCGAGCGTACGACACGCTTCTCGAAGAGATTCAGTCCGGCGTGTTGCGGCCCGGAGTCGTGCTCGGCGAAGTCGAGCAGGCTGAGCGGCTCGGCGTGAGCCGCACGCCATTGCGCGAGGCGTTGCGTCGGCTGGGTGCAGATGGCTTGGTCGTGCAGCGCTCGCCGCGCGTGACGGTCGTCTCGGCGATCGATGAAACAGACATTCGCGAGCTGTTCGAGGTGCGTCGCGCGCTCGAAGAATCCGCGGCCCGCCTGGCTGCGGCTCGCGGCGAGGTGGCCGTGTTCGCAGCGCTCGCGGACCGCTTCGCTGAGTTCGTGGGGGAGGGCCAGCGCGCGGCCGCGACGTCGAACGGCACGCGCTCCGATGCCGACGCCTACTATGCCGCGATCGCCGATTTCGATGCCGCGCTCGACGCCGCCGTGCACAACGACTACCTGACGGCCGCGCTGCGCACGGTGCGCACCCACCTGGTGCGGGTGCGGCGCCTCGCGCGAGACAATCCCGCGCGGCTCGCGGCATCCGTCACCGAACACCGCCTCATCGCGCATGCCATCGCGCAGCGCGACGCAGACCTCGCCGCTCACGCGACGCACGTGCACCTGCACAACGCGCTGAGCAGCATCCTCGACACCCTCGATGCCGCGCGCGGCGCCGACATCCATGAAGGAGCAGCATGACCACGAACCACCACCTCCGCGTCCACCGCAGCGATGAGAACCTCGCGCGCGAAGGCCAGCTCGCATGGCGCATCGCCGAGGTCGCCGCAGACCCGGTCGCGGTTGACGACGACGTGGTCGACATGATCATCAACCGCATCATCGACAACGCATCGGTGGCCGCGGCATCCCTCACTCGTGCGCCGGTCAGCGCGGCGCGCCAGCAGGCCCTCGACCACGCCGTGTCGGTCGGTGGCGCCGGCGCGACGGTGTTCGGCTGCACCCTCGACCGCAAGACCAGCCCCGAGTGGGCGGCGTGGGCGAACGGTGTCGCGGTGCGCGAACTCGACTACCACGACACGTTCCTGGCCGCAGACTATTCGCACCCGGGCGACAACATCCCGCCCATTCTCGCCGTGGCCCAGCACGTCGGCGCCGACGGCGCCGCTCTCGTGCGGGGCATCGCGACCGGGTACGAGATCCAGATCGACCTCGTGCGCGCCATCTGCCTGCACAAGCACAAGATCGACCATGTCGCCCACCTCGGACCCTCGGCCGCCGCCGGAATCGGCACGCTCCTGGGCCTCGACACCGAGACGATCTACCAGGCCGTGGGTCAGGCGCTGCACACCACGACCGCCACTCGCCAGTCGCGCAAGGGCGAAATCTCGACGTGGAAGGCGCACGCCCCCGCGTTCGCCGGCAAGATGGCCGTCGAAGCGGTCGATCGCGCGATGCGCGGCGAGACGTCGCCATCGCCCATCTACGAAGGTGAAGACGGCGTGATCGCCTACCTTCTCGACGGCCCCGAGGCCGCGTACGAGGTGCCGCTCCCCGTCACCGGTGAGGCCAAGCGCGGCATCCTCGATTCATATACGAAGGAGCACTCGGCCGAGTACCAGGCGCAGGCGTGGATCGACCTCGCACGCAAGCTGCACAACGAGGCATCCTTCGACCCCGCCGACGTCGAGTCGATCGTGCTGCACACCTCGCACCACACGCACTACGTGATCGGCTCGGGCGCGAACGACCCGCAGAAGTACGACCCCACCGCATCGCGCGAGACGCTCGACCACTCGATTCCGTACATCTTCGCCGTTGCTCTGCAGGACGGCGGATGGCACCACGTCGACTCATACACTCCCGAGCGCGCGGGTCGCGAAGACACCGTTGCGCTGTGGCACAAGATCACCACGGCCGAGGATGCCGAGTGGACCCGCCGCTATCACTCGGAAGACCCCGACGAGAAGGCGTTTGGCGGGCGCGTGGTCATCACTCTCGCCGACGGCACCGTGATCGAAGACGAGATCGCCGTCGCCGACGCTCACCCGCTTGGGGCACGTCCTTTCGCGCGCGAGCAGTACATCGCGAAGTTCCGGACGCTGGCCGAACCCGTACTCGAGGCCGCAGAGATCGAGCGGTTCCTGTCGCTCGTGCAGCGTCTGCCGGAGCTTTCGGTCGACGAGGTGCGCGAACTGTCGATCGTGGCGAAGCCGGGTGTTCTCGCCGCGGCGCCCGCGCCGAAGGGTCTGTTCTAGTGCTGTATTCGTCCGTTTCGCCGGCCGACAAGCGGCGCGCGTTTCGTGAACGGCTGGCATCGGGGGAGTTGCTGCGCTTTCCCGGTGCGTTCAACCCGCTTTCGGCGCGGCTCATCGAACGCAAGGGCTTCGAGGGCGTGTACATCTCGGGCGCCGTGTTGTCGGCCGACCTCGGACTCCCTGACATCGGGCTGACGACGCTCACCGAGGTCGCCGGCCGTGGTCAGCAGATCGCACGCATGACCGATCTACCCGCCATCATCGATGCCGACACCGGGTTCGGTGAGCCGATGAACGTCGCCCGCACGATCCAGACGCTCGAAGATGCGGGGCTGGCCGGCACGCACATCGAAGACCAGCTCAACCCCAAGCGTTGCGGACACCTCGATGGCAAGTCGGTCGTCGACCAAGACACCGCCATCAAACGGATCCGCGCGGCGGCCGATGCCCGGCGCGACCCGAACTTCCTGATCATGGCGCGCACCGATATCGCCGCGGTCGAGGGAGTGGATGCCGCGATCGAGCGGGCGAAGGCGCTGGTGGATGCCGGAGCCGACGCCATCTTCCCCGAAGCGATGCGTTCCCTCGCCGAGTTCGAGGCCGTGCGCGCAGCGATCGACGTGCCGTTGCTGGCGAATATGACCGAGTTCGGCAAGTCCGAGTTGTTCTCGGCCGACCAGCTGCGCGACGTCGGGATCAACATCGTCATCTGGCCGGTGTCACTCTTGCGGATGGCGATGGGCGCGGCATCCCGAGCCCTCGATACGCTCACCGAGGAGGGGCACCTCACCTCGCAGTTGGGAGCGATGCAGCACCGCGCCGACCTGTACGACCTGGTCGACTACGAGGAGTACAACCACTTCGACCAGGACGTGTTCAACTTCCACATCACGAAGGACTGACATGACAGACATCAAGAAGGGACTCGCGGGGGTCGTCGTCGACTACACCGCCGTCTCGAAGGTCAACCCCGAGACGAACTCGCTGCTGTACCGCGGGTACCCCGTGCAGGAACTCGCCGCCACGCAGACGTTCGAGGCCGTGGCGTATCTGCTGTGGCACGGAGAGCTGCCGACGGATGCCGCGCTCGCCGAGCTTCGGGCGACCGAGCGTGAGCACCGCGCGCTGCCCGACGATGTGAAGGCCGCCATCGATCTGGTCCCCGTTGGTGCACACCCGATGGATGAGGTGCGCACGGCCGTCAGCCTGATCGGGGCGCGCGACCTTGCGGGGCTCGGATCGGTGATGGATGCCGGGGGCACCGCCGAGGAGAACCTCGAGCGCAGCATCCGACTCTTCGCCGTTCTTCCCGCGATCGTCGCGTACGGCCAGCGTCGCCGGCGGGGCGAAGAGCTCGTCGCCCCTCGCGATGACCTCGACTACGCGGCGAACTTCTTGTGGATGACCTTCGGCGAGGAAGCCGATGACGTCGTCGTCGACGCGTTCAACCGCTCGATGATCCTGTACGCCGAGCACTCGTTCAACGCCTCGACGTTCACCGCGCGCGTCATCACGTCGACGCTGAGCGACCTGTACTCCGCTGTCGTGGGCGCGATCGGCGCGCTGAAGGGTCCGCTGCACGGCGGGGCGAACGAAGCCGTTTTGCACATCTTCGATGAGATCGGCTCGGCCGACAACGTCGTCGCGTGGCTCGATGACGCGCTCGCCTCGAAGCGCAAGATCATGGGCTTCGGTCACCGTGTCTACAAGCGAGGTGATTCGCGCGTGCCGACGATGAAGGCCGCGCTGGACACCTTGGTCGAGCACTACGACAAGCCCGAGGTGGCCGCGTTGTACGACGCGCTCGAGAGCGAGTTCGTCGAGCGCAAGGGGATCTACCCGAACCTCGACTACCCGTCGGGGCCTGCGTACAACCTGATCGGGTTCGACACGCTGACCTTCACGCCGCTCTTCGTCGCGGCGCGTGTGACCGGGTGGACCGCGCACATTATGGAGCAGGCGGCATCGAACGCGCTGATCCGCCCGCTATCGGAGTACAACGGCGAAGACGAGCGTCACATCGAGGGTTGCGTGCCGGATGCGGCGGTTGTCGAGGCCGCGGAGCGTCCGGCTGAGGCGGAGTAGCGGCTCGGGCTGGGTTCGGCGCGGGAGGTGCCGGATCGTGAGGTGACCGTTGCGGTGCGCACGCCGGTCGCTGACCTGAGCGTCTCGTTCGAGGGGCGCACGCCGGGAATCTGAGGTGCTCGCGACCTGAGGGCGCGTGCCCGTAGGGTGATCCTATGAGTCAGGTCGCAGGGTAGCTGCAGGTGTATTCCCTGCTTCTGGCGATCATCTACATCGCCTTCATCAGTCTCGGGCTCCCCGACTCTCTCGTCGGCGCCGGCTGGCCGGTCATGCAGCAAGACCTCGGCGTGCCCATCGCCTTCGCGGGCATCATCACGATGATCATCGCCGCGGGCACGATCTTCTCGAGCCTCGCCTCCGAGCGAGTGACTCGCCGTTTCGGCGCCGGGCTCGTCACGGCCGTCAGCGTCGGCATGACCGCGGCTGCGCTGGTCGGTTTCTCGTTTAGCGACGCGTTCTGGATGCTGTGCTTGTGGGCAATCCCGTACGGACTCGGCGCGGGAGCGGTGGATGCCGCGCTCAACAACTACGTCGCGCTTCACTACGCGGCCCGGCACATGAACTGGCTTCACGCGTGCTGGGGGCTCGGTGCCTCGATCAGTCCGTTCGTGATGAGTTACACGATCGCCTCGGGGATGGGGTGGAGTAGCGCCTACCTCATCATCGGAGTGATCCAGGGTGTGCTCACGTTCGCGCTGCTTGCGAGCATTCCGCTCTGGGGCAAAGTCAATCCGATCGTGCGCGAGCAGGGTGCGGATGCCGCTCCCGGCGATCCCGCGAGCGATGCCGCCGGGCGCGGAAGCAGCCACGTGCCGCTCGCGACGGCGCTCCGCATTCCCGGGGTCATCCTGATCCTCACGGCGTTCTTCGCCTACTGCGCGCTGGAGAGCACCGCAATCCTCTGGGCGTCGACGTACCTCGTGAACGATCGTGGCGTCGCCGCCGCGACAGCCGCTGCCTTCGCCTCCCTCTTCCTCCTCGGAATCACTGCGGGCCGGTTCTTGGCGGGCTTTGTCGCCGACCGAGTCGGCGACCGCTGGATGATCCGCGGCGGGTTCGCCGTGGTGGGCCTCGGCGGGGTGATGCTGGCGCTTCCCGTCGAGACGAACTTCTTCGCGCTCGCGGGACTCGTTGTCGCCGGGCTCGGGTGTGCACCCATCTACCCCGCGATCATCCACTCCACTCCGGTGAATTTCGGTCGTCGCAACTCGCAGGCCATCATCGGCATCCAGATGGCCGCCGCGTACACCGGATCGACCTGCGCGCCCCCGCTGTTCGGTGCGATCTCGGCGGGCACCGGCATGTGGATCTTCCCGCTGTTCCTCGGGGTTCTGGTCGTTCTGGGGCTGGTCATGTCGGAACGTCTGAATGCGCTCGTTGCGCGCAAGGCCCTGTGATCCGCGGCACTTCGGTGAGACGATTCCCCTGAACGCCGTCAGGCGCACCTCGGGAGCACAAGATGAGACCGCTCAGATACTCGATCAACGTCACCCTCGACGGCTGCTGTCATCACGAAGCCGGCCTCCCGCCCGATGACGAGTCGATGGCGTACTGGACGGCGCAAATGCAGCGCGCCGATGCGCTTCTCTACGGCCGCGTGACCTACCAGATGATGGAGTCGGCCTGGCGAAAGCCCGAGACGGGCCCGTGGCCGGAGTGGATGAGCGAGGCAGACATTCCGTTCGCTGAAGCGATCGACCGCGCCAAGAAGTACGTGGTGTCCAGCACGCTGCCCGCGGTTGATTGGAACTCCGAGCTCGTGAGCGGCGACCTGGGGGAGGCGGTTCGCCGGCTGAAGCAAGAACCGGGCGAGGGGCTGTGGGTCGGCGGCGTGACGCTGCCGGTGGCGCTCGCGGATCTCGGGTTGATCGACGAGTACGAGTTCGTCGTGCATCCGATCATTGCCGGGCACGGGCCCACGCTCCTCGCCGGCCTCCGTGACCGCATCGCGCTCGAACTCATCGACCGTCACGAGTTTCGGTCGGGCGCCACCGTCATGCGCTATCGGCCGGTGCGCGGCTAACGCCGGATCTGCCCTACAGTCGCGGCATGCGTATCGTCGTCTCGGGGACTCATGCCAGCGGGAAGAGCACGATTGTCTCCGACTTCGCTGGCCGTCATCCCGAGTACGCGGTGTTGCCGGATCCGTTCGAGCTCGTGGATGAGTTCTGGGACGACGCGAGCGCAGCTTCTTTCGTCGCCCAGCTTCGCGTTTCGGCGGCCCGGCTTGACCTCGACCACACCCCGGGAAGCCTGATCGCCGAGCGGGGTCCGGTCGACTTCCTTGCCTACCTGCTGGCGATGGATGACCTCGCGGGCGAGTCGGGCTCACGCGAGCTGATGAGCCGCGTGGCGGAGATGACGAGGGAAGCGATGCGGAACGTCGACCTGCTTGCTGTGCTCCCGCTCGCTCGGGGCGATGGGATCTTCGTCGCAGCTGATGAGAACCTTCCGCTTCGGCAAGCGATGAACGATGTTCTCCTCGACCTCATCGCAGAAGAGGACGTGGTGGGCGCTGATGTGCGGGTCGTTGAGCTCACGGGGGATCGCGCCGCGCGACTGGCGAGCCTCGAGGAAGCCGTGGCGGCCCGCGTGTCGTAGGCCCGTGCAAGGATCGAATCATGCACACCGCGGTGATCGTTGACGTCGTCCGTACCCCCGCAGGCCGCGGCAAGCCTGGCGGATCGCTGAGCTCGTGGCATCCGATCGATCTTGCCGCATTCACCTTGCGCGCGATTCTCGAACGCAACGGGCTGGAGTCGACACAGGTCGACGACGTGATTCTCGGATGCGTGAGCCAGACCGGCGATCAGGCGATGAACATCGCGCGTCAGGCCGTGCTCGCCGCCGGGTTCGACGAGAGCGTGCCAGCGACCACGATCGACCGACAGTGCGGTTCGAGCCAGCAGGCTGCTCACTTCGCCGCGCAGGGGATCATGGCCGGCGCGTACGACATCGTGATCGCCGGTGGGGTCGAGTCGATGAGCCGGGTGCCGCTCGGGTCCGCGTGGGTGGATGCCACGCCCTCGCCCCTCATCGCCGGTCGCTACCCCGAAGGTCTGGTCAACCAGGGCGTGTCGGCCGAACTCATCGCCCAGCGCTGGGGCCTCAGCCGCGCAGACCTCGACGCCTACTCGGCGGAATCGCACGCCCGCGCCGCGCGTGCATGGGAGGAAGGTCGCTTCGCGTCGCAGGTGATTTCGGTCGGGGATGCCGCCACCGACGAGACCGTGCGACCGGGCACCACCGTCGAGAAGCTGGGTGGGCTGCCCACGGTGTTCCGCACCGACGAGCTCGCCGAACGATTCCCCGAGGTTGGCTGGGCGATCACGCCAGGCAATTCGTCACCGCTTACGGATGCGGCATCCGCTGCTCTCATCATGAGCGAGGAGATGGCGAACCGGCTCGGGCTGACCCCGCGTGCGCGGTTTCACTCGTTCGCCGTTGTCGGGGATGACCCACTGATGATGCTCACCGGGCCGATCCCGGCGACCCATCGGATTCTGCAGCGCAGCGGGCTGACGCTCGACCAGATCGACGCGTATGAGGTGAACGAGGCGTTCGCGCCCGTGCCGCTGGCGTGGGCGCGCGAGTTCGACGCCGACCCGGCGCGGCTCAACCCGTGGGGCGGAGCGATTGCGCTCGGCCACGCCGTCGGTGCGTCGGGGACGCGACTGCTCGGCACCCTCGTCGCCTACCTCGAAGCCACCGGCGGGCGCTACGGACTGCAGACGATGTGTGAGGGCGGCGGCATGGCCAACGCCACGATCATCGAACGGCTCTAGCGAGCGGGCGGACTGCGGCGCCGGCGGGCTGAGCCACTCGCACAATCGCGCTACGTGTTGCGCACCGCGGCGTCACCACCTGCGGTTGCGCGCGAAGTCCCACCCTCGCACGGTCGGCACGGATTGTCCGCGCGCGCTGCCAGCGACGCTGAGCCGGACGCGCTCGGCCTCGAGAGCGAACGTCTGAACCGAAGCATCCGACGCATCGATGTCGAGCGACGCGACGACCACATTCTCGAGCGTCCAGCTGAGTACCACCGTGCTCGCGCCCGACTCGTTCGGCGCTTCGACGTCAAGCGTGGCGGTCGAGATCGCCGTGCCCGCGGCGATCGCTTCGAACAACAGAGCGGATGCCGCCTCCACCGGAGCAGTCACGCTCAGCGGCCGCGCCGCGACGTTCATGCGGCGCCGCCCCGCACCCGGGTCGACCTGGGCGACGCCCCACGACGCCGCGCTCACCTCGATCCACCCCTCGCGGCCCGCCCGTGTCGACGCCCCTTCGATCCCCTTGAGCTGCAAATACATGTCCTGTGCCACGATGCCTCCTTCGACCGCCGCTGTTGAGCACAGCATCCCACCCCGCGCTGATCTGCACTAGGCCCTCACGCAGCACGGACCCGCTGCGCGCCAAGCTCCCTCCGGGGGTGGCACCGGGCCGCCGCATTGACAGCTGAGCCCGGTGCGCTGATTTTCGGGAGGAGAATCCGATAGCGGAGGACGAATGCGGGCGGGACGGTCCTCCTGTAGGCGGATTTACCTCCGCTGGCACGCGCGGCCACACGCGCGCGCCACACACACGCGGTGACACACGCGCAGCACACGCGCGCCACACACACGCGGTGACACACGCGCAGTAGCGGCGCGGCGCGCGACCTGCTGAGCGACCGCGATGCTTCGGGAGGAAATCTCGGTAGCGGAGGACGAAACTCGACGTGGCGGTCCTCCCGTAGCTCGATTTCCTCCGCAAGCATGATGTAGCCGACCGTCTGCTGGCGCGCGGCCAGGCAACGCGGCGCGCAACGCGCAACGCACAGCGGCCCCGACCCGAAGGTCGAGGCCGCGATGCGTGGGCTACCGGATGCTACGCCGAGGCACGCGCTGCTCGCGCTGCGCGCAGCGGCAACTCCGGTGCTACGCCACGGGGCGACGGCGCGCCATGAACAGCACGCCTCCGGCTGCGACGAGCAGGGCAGCCAGCAGCGCGAGGCCCAGCGGAAGCTGCGCGCCTGTCACCGCGAGCGATCCGGCCGCGACGACGGTCACGGGAACCTCGATCGGCTCGAAGCCCTCGGACTCGATGACCAGCGTGTGTGCGCCCACTTCGAGGTCGGCCGGAATGTCGACCACGAACGAGACTGTGCCGTCTGCGTTTGCGGCCGGGATGCCGGTGATCACGATCGGGTCACTGAACAGCGTCGCACCCACCTGCTGGCCGGGCTCGAGGCCCGACAGCTCGACCGGCAGTGAACCACCCTGCTCGACCGTGCCCGTGCCGATGTTGACCTCGGCCCAGTCCGTCCCGGTGCCCGGAGTGCCCGGATCAGTCGGGTCAGTCGGGTCGGTGGGATCGGTCGGGTCAGTGGGATCCGTGGGATCGGTCGGCTCGACGGCCACGGCGCGACCGAGCGGTGCCGGGTCGACGACGTCGAACTCAGCGAAGAACGCGATGGTCGCCTGCAGGTCGACCTGCCCGGTGTCAGTGCGGTCGGTGCCGTCCGCGAAGGTGAAGAAGCTGTCGCCCCCACCCGCGAGGAACGAGTTGGTGACCACGGTGAACTCGTCGTCCGCAGCAAGCGGCTGGCCGTTGAGCGTCATCGACACGATGTGCTCGCCGGCGGCGGCATCCTCGATGTACTCGTAAGTGAACCCTTCCGAGATGCCCAGATGCAGCTTCGGACGCTCGGCGCCGGGCTGCCACTGCTCTTCGAGGATCTGCTCGAGCTGCGCGCCGGTTAGCGTCACCGTCACGAGCGTGTTCGCGAAGGGCTGCACGTTGGCGATCTGACGGTACGTGAGCGTGCCGTCCTCACCGAAGAGCAGGTCATCGCGCAGACCGCCGGGGTTCATGATGCTGATCTGCGCCGGCGCACCCGCGTACTCGTCGTTCGACGTCGCCCACAGGTAGATGTCGGCGACCAGGTTGCCGAGCGTCGATTCGACACCGCGGTCCGCGCCCGACGGGGTGCCGCCGCGCAGGATGTCGGCGCTGATCGCACCGGACTCGACATCGCCCAGCACGTCGGCCTCGGCCTTCGCGTCGGCAACGATCTGTGCGACCGTCTCGTCCGCCGGGTACGCGGCCGCGCCCGCGACAACGAGAGGCACCAGGGCAGAGTCGATCGAGATCAGCTCCTTAGTGTCACTGTCGACCGTGATCTCCAGCTGGCCCAGCGTCGTGCCGTACTGGTGCGCCTGGATGACGGGACGCTCGGTGCCCTCGCTGTCGGCGACATCGCACGTGTAGCTCTGGTGCGTGTGGCCCGAAACGATGGCATCGATGGCGGGCGAGGCGTCGCGGATCAGGTCTCCGTAGCTCGACGCGTCCGTTGCGACATCAGCGCAGTCCGAGGCCGCCGAGCCACTGTGCGTGAGCAACACGATCACGTCGGCCAGGTCGCCAGCCGTCAGCTCAGCGGCCACGCGGTTCGCGGCCTCGAGCTGGTCACCGAACTCGATGGTCGCGATCCCGGTCGGGCTCACGATGTTCCGGGTGTCTTCGGTCACGGTGCCGATGAACGCCACGCGCACGCCGTCGACCTCTTCGATGACGTACTCGTCGAGCGCCGGCTCGCCGCTCGCGCGGTCGTACACGTTGGCGCCGAGGCCCTGTGCGGTCGAACCGAAGCGCGGCAGCACTCGATCGGTGATGTCGGCGAAGCCCTGGTCGAACTCGTGGTTTCCGACGGCGCCCAGATCGAGGCCCGCCGCCACGAGGGCGTCGATGGTGGGGTTGTCCTGCGCGACGTTCGAGGTGAACGTCGACGCGCCGATGTTGTCACCGGCCGAGACGAACAGCGTGTTCGGGTTCTCGGCTTCGAACGCGTCCACGGCGCCGGCGAGCACTGCGGCACCGGCGACACCGTTGCGGAAGTCCGCCTCGATGCGCCCGTGGAAGTCGTTGATCGTGAGGACCTGGATCTCAGTGGTCGCAGGCGCCAGCGCGTCGGTGATTTCGAAGACCGTGGTCGTGCCCGAGACCTCGTTGCCGACAGCCAGGAGCGGAGTGCCGGTCGTGGACTCATCGGCCGGGATGAACGCGATGCTCTCGGGCCCGAGGTCACCGGCGGTGGCGAGGTCGCCGCCGTCTTCGACCGACTGGCTGAAGTCGCGGTTGTTCAGGTACGTCACGAATGACGCCGCGTTCGGGTCGGTGATGTCGTATGCCGCGACGCCGCCGACGCGCTCGAAGCCGACGAAGGCGTACGTACGTCCACTCAGTTCGCCGATCGTGACGCTTTCGGCCTCGGGGCCCTTGTCGTCACTGCGGCCCTCGAGGTTCGACTCCGAGTGGTTGGAGTTGAAGAACGCGGGGGATGCCGCGTGGGTGACCTCTTCGAACGAGGTGCCCGAGTCCCACACGAGGTCGCCCGACGTGGTCCAGATCGAGAACGAGCGGCCGCCGAACGAGTAGAGCTCGCTGTAGCATCCGCGCTCTTCGTCGAAGCCGTTCTCCTTGGTGACGTTGAGGCGCCCCAGGGCGGCGTCGCCGAGCGAGTCGGCCAGCGGACTGTCGTCACACACGGGGCCGTAGCCGTCGTCGGCGAGGTCCTTCACGCGCACGGGCTCCTCATACTCGCCCCACTCGCGTGCGTCGCCCTCGTTCGCGGTGACGAGGTAGGTGGTCTCGCCGACCGAGTACGACGAGATGGCGTCGGGCATGTACATGCCGTAGAGGCCCTGGTAGGTCGCGAGGTTGAACGTCGGCGCATCGCGCGGGTCGCGGTCGCTCGCGTCGAGCCCGACCACGCCGTGATCCTTGAAGCCGAGCGCTTCGATCGAGGTCACCGTCGCCGAGGCGAGGTCGACAACCGCAATCGCGTTCGCCTCTTGCAGGGTGACATACGCGGTGCCGTCCACGACGGTTGCGTACTCGGGCTCGAGGTTGCGGCTCACCGGGTAGTCCGCCTCGGGAGCGGGACCGAACACGCGCACGTCCTCGGGCAGCGCACCCTCGGCCTCGAACGAGTGGAAGTCGGCGATGCGTACGTCCGACTGTGCGGCGGCGGCCACGCTCGCCGGTGCGGCGACGACGGCGACGGACCCTTCGGGGTCGGCCGAGAAGTCGTCGGCCGGTTCGCCCTCGTTCGCCACGACGATCCACTCGCCGTCGGGGGAGAACGTGACCATGTCAGGCAGTGATCCGACCGAAACGGTTCCGAGAGCAGCGGATGCCGCGTCCTGCGCATTCGCGTCGAAGAACACGATGTGACCAGCGCTGACCTTGTCGCCCGCCTCGAAGGCGATGACGCCGAGTCCGTCCTCGCGGATGGCGACCGAGTTGGCGACGCCGTCCGAGGTGAGGGTGAAGAGCTTGGTGATCACGGTCGGGTCGGAGTAGTCGAGCACGTCGACGGCACCGGCCTGAGCGTTCACCACGAACAGGCGGTCGCCGAAGGCCTGCACGATCTCGGCGGCGGATTCGTCGAACACGCCGGTCTCGAAGGTGCCGATCGGGGCGAACGACAGCGCGGCGTCGGCGGCGGAGTAGGTGACGGGTGCGGGGGTGACCGCGGCGTTGGCCGCGGTCACCGGCGCAATGGCGAGAGCGCAGGCGACGGCCGCAGTCGCGGTCATCGCGGCAGCGCGACGGGGGATATACGAAGGCATCGAGATCCTCGGGTCAGGTTCGTCGCATGCCGGATGCATGCGCTCCTCCTGGGTAATCGCGCCGGGTGACCGTGGGGTGAACGAGCGGCAACCGCCGGGTGCGAACATGACAGGGCTCTCACAATGTAAGCGCTTGCAATTTCCTCGCGTGCGCTGCTAGCGTCGGCACCACACAGCCCTGGCACGTCGTCGTGCCCTCCCTCCCCAGGAGAACCCGTGTCGAAGACGACTCTCACCCGTGTCCATCGCCCCATCGCCGTGCTCGCGGCCCTGACTCTCGCTCTCAGTGGGTCACTGGTGGCGGCGTCCGCCGGCCCCGCGATCGCAGCCGATCGAACGTTCACGCTCGTCGGCAGCCTTCAGGAAGCGATCGGATGCACCGAGAATTGGCAGCCCGACTGCGCGGATTCCGAGCTGCTGCCCACTGACACCGAGGGTCTGTACGCGGCAGAGTTCACTGTGCCCGCGGGCACCTACGAGTACAAGGTGGCCGTCGACGGCGGGTGGGACGAGGCGTACGGACTAGGCGGCGGGAGTGACAACATCCCGCTCACCATCGCCGGAGACTCGACGCTGCGCTTCCTCTTCGACGACACCGAGCACCGCGTCGGAGTCGAGGTGCTCTCGCTGCGTGAGGGCTACTCGGACGCCGATGGCGAGCTCGTTGAGGCGCCTGTCCGCCAGGCCGGGAGCGCGGAGCAGTTCTACTTCGTGATGACCGACCGCTTCGCGAACGGGGACACCAGGAACGACGGTGGTGGCCTGGACGGCGACCGCCTGGTGACCGGTTTCGACCCGACCAACAAGGGTTTCTACAACGGCGGCGACCTCGCGGGCCTTCACGAGAACCTCGACTACATCGCGGGCCTGGGCACGACCGCGATCTGGCTCACGCCGAGCTTCAAGAACCGCCCGGTGCAGGGGGTCGGTGATGATGCGAGCGCCGGGTACCACGGCTACTGGGTGACCGACTTTACGCAGATCGACCCGCACCTGGGGACGAACGCTGAGCTCGAGGCGTTCATCGCCGACGCTCACGCGCAGGGCATCAAGGTCTACTTCGACATCATCACCAACCACACCGCCGATGTGATCTCTTACGCCGAAGGCGAGTACGCGTACATCGACCAGGCGACGAGCCCCTACACCGACGCCGCAGGCGTCGCCTTCGACCCGGCCGACGTCGCCGGCACCGGATCGTTCCCCGAATTGGATGCCGCCACCTCCTTCCCGTATACCCCGGTCATCGCCGAGGGCGACGAGGACCTCAAGGTTCCCGCATGGTTGAACGACCCGACGCTGTACCACAACCGGGGTGACTCGACCTGGTCGGGCGAGTCGGTCACGTACGGCGATTTCTCGGGTCTCGACGACCTGATGACCGAGCACCCGACCGTTGTAAGCGGTTTCATCGCCGTGTATGAGGACTGGATCGACCTGGGTATCGACGGCTTCCGCATCGACACGGCAAAGCATGTGAACTTCGAGTTCTGGGAGGAGTGGTCAGCCGCCGTCCTCGATTACGCGCACGCGGCCGGCAAGGACGACTTCTTCATGTTCGGCGAGGTCTACGACGCCGATCCGGTCAAGCTCGCCCCCTACGTTCGCGACACCGACATGAACTCGGTGCTCGACTTCACGTTCCAGTCCGCCGCGGTGAGTTTCGCCGCCGGCAACAGTGCCAAGGGGCTGCAGAGTCTCTACGCGGGCGACGATCGTTACACGACCCCCGACAGCTCCTCGACGGCGTTGCCGACATTCCTCGGCAACCACGACATGGGGCGCGTCGGGTCATTCCTGCAGTCGACATCGCAGCCCCTCGAGCGCGACCTGCTCGCCCACGACCTCATGTTCCTCGGCCGCGGCCAGCCCGTCGTCTACTACGGCGACGAGCAGGGCTTCGTCGGCGCGGGCGGCGACAAGGACGCGCGGCAGACGCTGTTCGCCTCTGAGGTAGCCGAATACCAGAACCAGCAGCTGATCACCGGCGAGACCGTGGGTTCCGTCGACCGCTACGACACGGACGTGCCGATCTACGAGCACATCGCCGACCTCGCCGCGTTGCGCGACGCGCACCCGGCGCTGGTCGACGGTGCGCAGATCGAACGGTACGCCGACAACGGCGGCGGCGTGTACGCCTTCTCGCGCGTCGACCGCGACGAGAAGGTCGAGTACCTGGTCGCGCTCAACAACACCACCTCCGATAAGAGCGTCGAGGTGCCTACCCTCACCGCGGGCGGCTCCTTCACCGCCGTTTACGGCGAGGGCGCCGACGTGAGCGCCGATGGCGAAGCCGTGGCATCCCTCACCGTCCCCGCGCTGTCGTCGGTGGTCTATCGCGCAGATCGCGAGGTCACCGCGCCGACCACACCGCTCGATCTGACCGTCGAGGCGCCAGCCGCGGGCGCGGCGCTGGAAGGATCGGTCGGCATTTCGGCCGACGTCGACGATGTCACGTGGGCTGAGACGAGCTTCGCGTGGCGCGTGGTCGGCGGCGACGAATGGCACGCGCTCGGTGTGGCCGAAGACACCTCGCCGCGGGTGTTCCACGACATCGCCGGTCTCGCGGCCGGCACGCTCGTGGAGTATCGCGCAGTGACGACGGATGCCGCGGGCGGGCATGCCGCGGCATCCACCTATGCATCCGTCGGCAACGCCGTCACGCTCGAGGTCGAGGAAGAGCCGGAGTCGCCGATCGACATGGTGACGGTGCCGGGCAACCTCAACAGCGAGATGGGCTGCGCGGGTGACTGGAGCCCCGGGTGCGAAGCGGCGAAGCTGACGCTGCGCGGCGACGGGATCTGGGAGGGCACGTTCGACCTGCCTGCCGGCGACTACGAGTACAAGGTCGCGATCAACGGCAGTTGGGACATCAACTACGGCGCGAACGGCGTCCCCGGTGGCACCGACATCGCGATCTCGCACGAAGGTGGGGAGATCACCTTCTACTTCGACCCGCGCAGCAACATCGTGCAGTCGACGGCCGAAGGCCCCATCGTCACTATTCCGGGGGCACACCAGAGCGAGCTGGGATGTGGCGGCGACTGGCAGCCAGACTGCCTGGCCACGCTCATGGCCGATGGCGACAAGGATGGCGTCTACGAGTTTTCCACCGACTCGATTCCCGCTGGTGCCTACGACGCGAAGGTCGCTCACGGGTTGGGCTGGGGCGAGAACTACGGCGTCGGGGGTGCGCGCGACGGCGCCAACTACTCCTTCTCGGCCGCCGATGGTGAGCGGATCGTGTTCCGCTACACGCTCGAGACGCACATCCTCGAAATCGAGGTCAGCAACCCGCCGCTGGCCGGCACGGGCGAACTGCGCGCCCACTGGATCGATGCGACCACGATCGCGTGGCCGAACGATCTCGGGGCACCCGCGGGTGACGCGTCGTGGCAACTGCATGCATCGCCCACGGCCGAACTGGCGCTCGTGGACGACCAGATCACCGGCGGGGAAGCGTTCGACCTGACCCTCATCGAGGGCGGTCTGACCGCCGGGCAGAAGGACACGTTCCCCGCGCTCGCCGGGTTCGTCGCCCTGCGCATCGATGACGTCGACCGCGAGCAGGCGAGTGAGTTGCTGAAGGGCCAGCTCATGGTCTCGCAGCGAGGCGGCGACGGCTCGCTCAGCGGCTACACCGGCGTGCAGATTCCGGGTGTTCTCGATGACCTGTATGCGGATGCCGCGGCCGACCTCGAGATGGGTGTGACTTTCCAGGGGAACAAGCCGACGTTCCGGCTGTGGGCGCCGACGTCACAGTCGGCGACGCTGCTGACGTGGGATGCCGGTTCGACCGCGGACCCGCAACGACACGAAGCCGCGTGGGACGCGGCATCCGGAACCTGGACCGTGAAGGGAAAGAACGCGCTCAAGAACGACGAATACCTGTGGGAAGTCGTCGTGTACGCGCCGACCACGGGCGCCATCGAGACGAACCACGTCACCGACCCCGCGTCGGTCGCGCTGACTGTGAACTCCGAGCGGAGCGTCGCGGTCGACCTGGACGACAAGAAGTGGCGCCCCAAGGCGTGGGAGAAGGCGAAGGCGCCGGTGATTGACAAGCCGGTCGACCGAGCGATTTACGAGTTGCACGTGCGCGACTTCTCGATCACGGATTCGTCGGTGCCCGAGCAGGAGCGCGGAACGTACGCTGCGTTCACGCGTGACAGTGCCGGCACGAAGCAACTGCGACAGTTGGCCGACGCGGGCATCAACACGGTCCACCTGCTCCCGACGTTCGACATCGCCACGATCGAAGAGGATCGAGCCGCACAAGCCGTGCCCGATTGCGACCTCGCCTCGTTCGCGCCCAACTCTGCTGAGCAGCAGGCGTGCGTCGAAGCGGTCGTCGACCAGGACGGCTTCAACTGGGGCTACGACCCGTACCACTACTCGGTGCCCGAGGGCTCGTATGCGGTGAACCCCGACGGCGGTGAGCGCGTGGCGGAGTTCCGCTCGATGGTGGGTGCGCTGCACGACATGGATCTGCAGGTGGTCCTCGACGAGGTCTACAACCACACCGCGCAGTCGGGTCAGGGTGAGAAGAGTGTGCTCGATCAGGTGGTGCCCGGGTACTACCACCGGCTGAACCTCGCGGGCGGCGTCGAGACCTCGACGTGCTGCCAGAACGTTGCGACCGAGCACGAGCTCGCGCAGAAGCTGATGGTCGACTCGGTCGTCACATGGGCGCGCGACTACAAGGTCGACGGATTCCGGTTCGACCTCATGGGGCACCACTCGAAGGCGAACATGCTGGCGATCCGCGATGCCCTCGACGAGCTCACCCTTAAGAAGGATGGCGTCGACGGCTCGAAGATCTACCTGTACGGCGAAGGCTGGAACTTCGGCGAGGTCGCGAACAACGCGCTGTTCGAGCAGGCCACCCAGGGGCAGCTCGGCGGAACCGGCATCGGCACGTTCAGCGACCGACTCCGCGATGCCGTGCACGGCGGTAGCCCGGTCGACGGCTCGTCGACCTTCTTCCAGGGCTTCGGCACGGGGCTCTCGACCGACCCGAACGGGCAGTCTGGCGTCCCCGGTGACCCCGAGGGAGACCTCGCGCACAAGACCGATCTCGTCAAGCTTGGTCTGGCCGGCAACCTGCGCGACTTCTCGTTCACGGCTGCCGACGGCACGCAGAAGGCGGGCGACGAGTTCGACTACAACGGGTCGCCCGCGGGCTACGCCGATCAGCCCGACGAGGTGATCACGTACGTCGACGCGCACGACAACGAGACGCTCTACGACCTCGCCGTGCTGAAGCTGCCGGTCGACACGTCGATGGCTGACCGGGTGCGGATGAACACGCTCATGCTCGCCACGACCACCTACGCGCAGACGCCGTCGTTCTGGCACGCGGGTACCGAACTGCTGCGCTCGAAGTCACTCGATCGCAACAGCTACAACTCGGGCGACTGGTTCAACCGCATCGACTGGACCGGGCAGGAGTCGACCTTCGGCTCGGGCCTCCCGCGCGCCGCGGACAACGAGGACAAGTGGTCGATCATGGCGCCGCTGCTGGCGAACCCCGACCTGAAACCCGGGGCGGAGGGCATCGCCGCGGCAGAGGCCGCTGCGCTCGACCTGCTGCGCACGCGCGAAGAGGTGGATCTCCTGCGGCTCGGGTCCGCCGAGCTGATCGAGCAGAAGGTATCGTTCCCCGCGAGCGGGCCGGATGCCGCGCCCGGCGTGATCGCGATGCTCATCGACGACACGGTCGGGGCCGACGCCGACAAGAAGCTCGACGGTGCTTTGGTTGTGTTCAACGCCTCGCCCGAGCCGGTCACCCAGCGTCTCGAGGGGCTCGAGGGGCGCGGCTTCGCGCTCGCCGAGTCTCTCGCCGACGGGGCGGATGAGGTCGTGAAGACGACGGATTGGGATGCCGCCACCGCCGAGATCACGATCCCCGCGCGCACCGCTGCCGTGCTGGTCGACGAAGCGCCGGTCACCGACCCCACGGACCCGACCGACCCCACCGACCCCACGGACCCGACCGACCCGACCGACCCCACGGACCCGACCGACCCGACCGACCCCACGGACCCGGGCACTCCGGGCACCGGCACGGACTGGGCCGAGGTCAACATCGGCACGGGCACGGTCGAGCAGGGTGGTTCACTGCCGGTCGAGCTGTCGGGCCTCGAGCCCGGCCAGCAGGTGGGTGCGACGCTGTTCAGTGACCCGATCGTGATCACCGGCATCCCGACCGCAAACGCAGACGGCACCGTCTCGTTCGTGGTCGACATTCCGGCCGACCTCGAAGTGGGCGCACACACGCTGGTCATCGAGTCCGAGGGCTTCGAGCCGATCGAGGTCCCGGTGACCGTCGTCGCTGCCGGGTCGCTCGCGGTGACGGGCGCGCAGCTGCCGCTGGGTCTTGCCCTGTTGGCTGCTGTGCTCGTCGCAGCCGGAGGCGTGCTGTTCATGGCACGTCGTCGCCCCGTGGCGTAGCACCCGTTGCCGATGCGCGCAGCGCGAGCATCGCGTGCCTCGGCGTAGCATCCGCTGATCTCACGCATCGCGGCCTCGACCTTCGGGTCGAGGCCGCTGTGCGAGCGCTGGCGTGGTGATCCCCGTCCTTCTCTACTAAGCGCGACAAGATCGGAGTATGACGACGACGTACGACACGATCCTCACCGAGACCCGCGGGCGAGTGGGGTGGATCACGCTCAACCGGCCCGAAGCGCTCAACGCCCTCAATACGCAGGTGATGAAGGATGTCGTCGACGCGGCATCCGCCTTCGATGCCAACCCGGGCATCGGCGCGATCGTGGTCACCGGATCAGAGCGCGCCTTCGCGGCCGGCGCTGACATCAAAGAGATGGAGTCCAAGACCGGGCTCGACATGGTCATGGACGACCACTTCGGGCAGTGGTCGCGTTTCGCAGAAGTGCGCACGCCCGTCATCGCGGCGGTGTCGGGTTACGCGCTCGGCGGCGGGTGCGAACTGGCGATGATGTGCGACATCATTCTGGCGGCCGATACGGCGAAGTTCGGCCAACCCGAGATCACCCTCGGCGTGATCCCCGGCATGGGCGGTTCGCAGCGGCTCATCCGCGCAGTCGGGTACTACAAGGCCGCCGATCTCGTGCTGACGGGGCGAATGATGGATGCCGCCGAAGCGGAGCGTTCTGGTTTGGTGTCGCGCGTGGTCGCGGCATCCGATCTGCTCGAAGAGGCCGACAAGATGGCGCAGGCGATCGCGGCGAAGTCGCTCCCGTCGGTGTATGCGGCGAAGGCCGCGCTGGATGCCGCGATGGAGACGCCCCTTGCGGAGGGTCTGCGATTTGAGAAGCACGTCTTTGCGAGCCTGTTCGACACCGCCGACCAGAAGGAAGGCATGGCTGCGTTCCGCGAGAAGCGCCAACCGAACTTCGGCAATCGCTGAGGTCGACTGAGGATCGCAACAATCGGCGGCGCGGGAATCCTGCCGGGCATGACGGGGCATGACAACTCGTTGGGGGCGCGTCGGTGCGCCCTATTAGGATCAACGGGACGAACGGAAGCGGAGCGCAATGAAGATTGTCGTCCTGGTCAAGGAAGTCCCGGATACCTACGGTGACCGCAAGCTGAACCTCGAGACCGGCCTGGCCGATCGCGAGGCGAGCGAGCGCGTGCTCGACGAGATTGGCGAGCGCGCCCTCGAGGTCGCGCTGAGCTACGCCGACAAGAACGCCGGCACCGAGGTGGTCGTACTGTCGATGGCCTCGGAAGCGGCATCGGCCACGGTTCGCAAGGGTCTCGCGATGGGTGCGGCTTCGGCCGTGCAGGTGGTGGATGCCGGATTGCTCGGCGCCGACCTCGGCTTGACCGCCGAGGTGCTCGCCGCCGCTCTGCGCAAGACCGGTTTCGACCTCGTGATCGCTGGCAACCAGTCGACCGACGGTTCGGCGGGCCTGATCCCCGCGATGGTCGCCGAACTGCTCGATGTGCCCAATGCCACCTTCCTCTCGTCGGTCGAGATCGGCGAGACCGCGGTGAGCGGCACGCGTGCGAGCGACGGTGCCACCGCGCAGGTGAGCGCCGAATACCCCGCCCTGATTTCGATCACCGAAGCGCTGCCGGATGCCCGATTCCCGAACTTCAAGGGGATCATGGCCGCCAAGAAGAAGCCGTTCGAGACCCTGTCGCTCGCCGACCTCGACATCGACCCCGACGACCACAGCGCGTCGCGGTCGATCATGACGGCCGTCAGTGAGAAGCCGCCGCGTGAAGCCGGCGTGAAGATCGTCGACGAGGGTGACGCGGGCACGCAGCTCGCCGAGTTCCTCATCCAGAACCGACTCGTCTAGGAACAGCCATGACCTTCGCCGAAGACTCCATCCTCGTTCTGCTCGACGTCACCCCCTCGGGTGAGCTCGCCGCGTCCGCCGCCGGGCTGCTGGGCGCCGCCGCATCAGTGGGTACTCCCGTCGCCCTTGTCGTTTCGTCTGCCGACGGCCTGGCCGAAGCCGCGGGCGCGCTCGGTGCGGCATCCGTGCTCGTGGCGCCCGCGGGCGAGGGACTGACTGTTCCCGTCGCCGACGCGCTGGCAGCGGCATTTGCTCTCGTTCGACCGGATGCCGTGCTGGTGTCGCACTCGATCGAAGGGCGTGAAGCGGCGGCGCGCTACGCCGCGCGCACCCGCTCGGGTGTCGCGGTCGACGCGGTCGGCGTCTCGCGCGACGATGAGGGCGTGGTTGCTCACCACTCGGTGTACGGCGGTGCGTACAACGTCGACTCGGCGGTGACGTGGGGCGCCGGTGTGATCACCGTGCGCCAGGGCGCGATCGACGCCCGCGCGGAAGCGGTGGCGTCGCCTGACGTGCAGACCCTCGAGGTCGAGGCGTCGGGCCGGCGGGCTGCGACGATCTCGGACGTTCAGGCGGCGGTCGTGTCGTCGACGCGCCCCGAACTGCGCGGTGCCGCCAAGGTCGTTTCGGGTGGTCGCGGACTCGGCTCGGAAGAGAAGTTCGCGCTGGTCGAACAACTCGCTGACGCCCTCGGTGCTGCCGTGGGTGCGTCGCGTGCCGCGGTCGATGCGGGGTACGTGCCGTATTCGGCGCAGGTTGGTCAGACGGGGGTCTCTGTGGCCCCGCAGCTGTACGTTGCGCTGGGGATCTCGGGCGCGATTCAGCACAAGGCAGGCATGCAGACCGCCAAGACCATCGTGGCGATCAATAAGGACGCTGATGCGCCGATCTTCGAGATCGCCGACTTCGGCGTCGTGGGCGACCTGTTCCAGGTCGTGCCGCAGCTGATCGAGGCGCTCGAGGCGAAGAAGGCGTAGGGATCGATGGCGACGTACGGCCAGACGCTGCGCCGCGGGCTCCCGCGTGTCGCGGGCGGAGAGGCGTGGCCCGCCGCGGGTGACGCGCCCGTTGCGGGGGTTGGTTCTGCCGGCGCTGGCGCTACCGCCGCGGTACTCGGGGTAGCGGAGGCCACCGGCGCGCAGACGTCGACCCCGGCCGCGCTCGTTGAGGCGCCCGAGAGTTCGTTGCCCGTCGCTGCGACGGAGAGCGTCGCGGGTGCAGGGACCGATTCCGCAGGCGCGGTTGCCGCTGGCGCGGGTGCTGCTTCGGCGGCGCGCACGTTGCGACGCGGGTTGCCTCGCGTTGCGGGTGGCGAACCTTGGCCGCCGGCCGATGCCACCGCGGCCGCGGGCGCCGGTGCAGCTGTTGCGAGTGCCGCTGGCTCTGCGACCCTCGAGAACGCGCAGATTGCGGGTTCGGCCTCGAGTGCTGCTCCATCGGTCGATTCGACCGTCGCGGAGGCTCCGATCGCCGCCTCGTCTGTGCTGGCCGGCGCGAGCGCCGATGCCGCCGACGAGGCTGGCGCTACCCTGCGCCGCGGCCTCCCGCGTGAGGTCGGCGGTCAGCCGTGGCCGCCCGCCGATGCGCACGTGCCGGCTCCGCGTCCGGCGTCGAGCGACGTTGCGGACGCGGTCCCCGTCGCGGCCGCGGCTGCCGCGGCATCCACACCTTCCGCGCCCGCAGTTCCCGGCACTGCTCTAGCGACTGGCCCGCGCGAGGCGCTGCCTTTCACCCGCACCGTGTGGGAGGGACGATACGCGCGCACCCGGCCCGAGCCGAAGTCCGAGCCTGCTCGCATCGGTCCGTTCACTCGTGGGCAGTGGGCGGGCGCCGTCGTCGTCGGCGGACTCGGATTGCTCTTCGCCGCGGCCATGGCCGTGTTCGCGGTGCGTTGGCTCATCACGATCGAGCCGTTCGCGAGCTTCATCGCGACGTACCCGGGCGAGTACCACCTGCCCGAAGGTGCCCCGGTGGGACTGCCCGCGTGGCTGGGATGGCAGCACTTCTTCAACGTCTTTCTCATGGTCCTGATCATTCGATCGGGATGGCAAGTGCGCACCGAGAAGCGTCCGTCGGCATTCTGGTCGCCGAAGACAAACAACCGGCGCAAGATCAGCTTGAACCTCTGGTTCCACCAGTCGCTCGACATTCTGTGGGTCGTCAACGGTGCGATCTTCGTCGTGCTGCTGTTCGTCACCGGCCAGTGGATGCGCATCGTCCCGACCAGTTGGGAAGTGTTCCCCAACGCGATCTCGGCGGCACTGCAATACGTGTCGCTGGACTGGCCGACCGAGAACGGGTGGGTCAACTACAACTCGCTGCAGCAGCTCGCCTACTTCACGACGGTGTTCATCGCCGCGCCGCTCGCGGTCATCACGGGCGTGCGCATGTCGGGCATCTGGCCGAAGGACGCGAAGGCGCTGAACAAGGCGTACCCGGTCGAGTGGGCGCGTGCGGTGCACTTCCCGGTGATGCTCTACTTCGTGTTCTTCATCTTCGTGCACGTCGTGTTGGTCTTCGCCACGGGGGCACTGCGCAACCTGAACCACATGTACGCCGCGCAGGGATCGGTCGATCCCGACGCGTACGCGATGAACTGGACTGGCTTCTGGATCTTCTCGCTGTCGCTCGTGGTGATCGCCGGCGCGGTCGCCGCAGCCCGACCGCTCGTGCTCGCGCCTATCGCGCGCCTGTTCGGCACCGTCGTCGCCCGCTGACGCGCGGGCGGGGCTTACTGGCCCTCGGCCCGCCCGTCGGCGAGGCCGGCCGCATAGGCCTCGTCGGTGCCGAGCCGGAACATGTCGCTTTCCCACGCGCGCACGATCGAGCGCGCGCCGGGCAGATCCAGTTCGCCCACCAGGTCACCGCGACCGCGCACGACGGCGACCGGCATGCGACTCGCCTTGCCCTTCACGAGGTCCGTCGCTGCGGCGATCTCGTCGGCGACGCACGGCATGGTCACCATGAGGGGCCGGCCCTCGGCATCGGTCTGACCGCGCAGATCCTCGAAGACATGCACTCCGCCAGCGCCGATCGCGTGGTCCGTCTGCCCCTCGCGCCACGCGCGCCCGAGCGTGTCTGTGATGATCACACCCACCCGTGCCGCGAAGCGTTCGCGCAGTGCGCTGGCGATCGAGCGCGCGGTCGCGTCAGGGTCTTCGGGTAACAGCAGCACGGTGCCCTCGGGGGTGTTCGACGCGTCCACGCCGGCAGCGGCAGAGATGATCCCGAGCGGGTTCTCGACGATACGCGTCACGTGCCCCGAGGGGGTGGTGCGGGATGCCACGACCCGCACAGTCTGCGAGGTGATGGCATCCTCTCGATCGTCCGCCCGCACGAAGCGGCCCTCGGCCTTCGAGACGATCTTCGACGTGATCACCACGATGTCGCCGTCCTCGAGTGAACCGGCGGCGTCGCCGATCAGTGTCGCCAGGTCATCGCCTTCGCGGATTTCGGGCAGGCCCGCGAGAGCCCAAACCTGCAGCACGACGGCGATGAAGACTTCGACCCGCGATCAGCGGACGAAGCGCACCTCGGTCAGCGTCTCGCCGAGGAAGGGCTCGGTGTGAGTCGCGCCATCGAGGGTGAAACCGTTGCGCACGTAGAAGCGGTGCGCGCGGGGGTTGTCTTCGGCGACCCAGAGGTAGACCTCTTCGTCGCTCGCGATGACGGCGTCGAAGAGCTTCTGGCCGATGCCCGTGCCGTGGAAGCGGTCGAGCAGGTAGATGAAGTACAGCTCGCGGAACCGCGGGGCGTCCTTGTCGCGGGCAGGTCCCGAGCCGGCAAAGCCGACGATCTCGCCGTCGACGAGCGCGGCGAACATCTTGAAGTCTTCGCCCTGCACGGCCCAGTGGGTCCAGAGTTCTGCGAGGCGCTTGGGTGAGACCGCTTCGAGCGCGGCCTTGCTGATGAGGTGGTCGTACGTCTCGTGCCAGCAGGTGGCGTGCACGCGCCCGAGGGCTTCAGCATCGACGTCGCGCACTGGACGGACCACGGTGTCGGTCTGCAGTTCGGCTTCCATGGCCAGACTCTACGCCGGGGTGCGCGAGAGAAGAAATCGAGCGGATGCTACTTCCTGTGCCCTCCTCCACAGGCAGCGGTTCCAGGCCCCATTTGCGAGCTATCCACAGGCGGGAATTATCTACGTGATCAGGGTATCTCTGGGAGTCTCAATGTCTGACCCCCCTGTGAGAATAGGCACATGCAAGACCTCATCGAGACGCTTCACTCGCTGGACGGTGTCCTGGCTGACACCGTCGGTGATGCACTCGCGGGCGGTGCTGTCACGGCGCTGTGTGATGCCGAGGTTCTCGAGTGTTTGGCCATCGCCGCGAGCATCTCGCGTCGTGCCGAGGCGCTGCTGGTCGAGAGTGTGGCGGACGCTCAACGACGGTGTGATCTCGTGGCGCACGCCGACAGAATGACGACGGCGTACGGATGCCGGTCGGTGTCAGAGCTCGTGCAACGAGCGACGCGCGTGTCGGGCCGAACCGCAACAGATCTGATCAAGGTGGGCCGCGCGATTGTGCGTGACGTCGCGCCCACCAGCGGTGACCGCCTGCCCGCGGATTTTCCTCAGATGCGCGAAGCGCTGGCTGACGGTGTGGTCGGCGTGGACGGGCTGCTCGCCGTGATTGTGCCGCTTGCGCACACGGCCGGCGCCGCGGGTCGCGCGGCGCACCTGGCTGCCGACGAAGAACTCGCAGCGGCCGCGCGTGGCGAAGGGGTGGATGGCGCCCCGCCCGCCTGCGCCGACGACCTGCGCGCACAGGCATCGGTGTGGGCGATGTACCTCGATCAAGATGGTGCCGAGCCGCGGGAGGCGAAGGCGATGCGCAAGCGCGGTGTCACGCTCGGTGTCTGCCGCGACGGCGTCGTGCCGATTCGTGGCGGTCTGTTGCCCGAAGTTGCGGCCCAGCTTGAGCGCATTTTCGACTCTGTGCTGAACCCCAAGGTTGAGGGCGCGCCAGCACCGCGCGGTCCGGTGTTCGCGGACTCCGTCGATGACGGCGATCGCGACGAACCGATCGAGAGCGTGGCCGACGACCGTACGCGAGCGCAGAAGCAGCATGATGCGTTGGCGACAGCACTGACGATCCTGGCCGGTTCTGGTGGGTTGCCCACGATCGGCGGCGCTGCTCCCACGCTCGTCGTCTCGGTCCTCGCGAGCGACCTTGAGGCCGGTCGGGGCTTCGCACACCTGACTGAGTGCGATGAGCCGCTGTCGCTTTCTGCCGCCCGCCACATTGCCTGCACGGGTGGCGTGCAGCGGGCCACCGTCGACGAGAACGGTCGTGTGATCTCGTTGCTCACGTTCGATCGTGTCTTCACCCACCATCAGCGCAAGGCGATCGGGCTACGTGACGGCGGGTGCGTGATTCCGGGATGCCGCATCCGGGCGAACTGGTGCGAAGTTCACCACGTCGAAGAGCATTCGCGGGGCGGCCCGACTCACATCGACAACGGCGTCCTCCTCTGTTGGTTTCATCATCGGACTCTCGACACCAGCGGATGGAAAGTGCGGATGAACCACGGAGTGCCCGAGGTGCGAGGGCCGCATTGGTGGGACTCGACGATGAGATGGCGGCCAGTGACAAAGTCGCCGGTGCGCATGCGCGAACGGGTGGCTCGACGCACGTAGACCCGGGCACGGGTTGGCACCAGGGTGAGGGCGCGGGCACTGTCGGAAACCCACAATGGAATCGCCGATCGGACGGCGCGTCACTACGATCGCAGCTCGTGAACGTGATCTGGCGAACGATGCTGACCATCTGGCGCGCCAAGGTGCTGTTGCGCCGCCGCGGACCGGTGGATCCCACGCGCGTCGGGCGGGTGCGGCTGCGCGTGCTGCCCACCGACATCGACCTGCTGCGACACATGAACAACGGCCGGTACGCGTCGCTGTTCGACCTGGGTCGGTTCGACCTGCTGATTCGCACCGGTATCTGGGATGTCTTGAAAGAGCGCGAGTGGTACGCCGTCGTCGCGAGCGAGACCATCACGTTCCGCAAGTCGCTCGAGCTGTGGCAGAAGTTCACGGTCGAAACCCGCCTGCTCGCCCACGACGACAAGTCGGTGTACATGGTGCACCGAGCCGTGGTGAAGGGCGAGATCTACGCCGAGATGATCGTCCGCGCGCGCTTCCTGCGCCGTTCGGGCGGAATCGTCCCCCACGAGGAGCTGTTCGAGGCGCTGCACCGGCCCGACACCCTCTCCGCCCTCGACCCGTGGATTCTCGACTGGGCGAAGGCATCGGCGTTGCCTTCGACGCGCGCCGAAGCACCCAGTATCTGGGAGTAGCGCGGACGCGCGTGCGCCGCTCCTCGCCGGAACGGCGAACAGGGCGCATGCTGGAGGCATGTCGACACGACCGACGTCCCCCACGCCCGCATCGTCACCCGTCCCGCCGGAAGACCTCGTTGAACGGGCGGTCGTCCTCGCGCGCGGGTGGGTCGATGAAGCGGCGGATGCTGAGGTCGACCCCGCCGCGGAACGGCTGGCCGGCGTCCTCAAAGACCCGCACGGCCTGCCCTTCACGCTGGGCTTCGTCGACGGAGTAATGCGTCCCGAGTCGGTGACGGCCGCGGCATCCACTCTCCATCGCGTCGCCCCTCTCGTGCCCGACTTCTTGCCGTGGTACCTTCGCGGCGCCGTGCGTGTGGGCGGCGCTGTCGCGCCGGTCATCCCGAGCCCGACGGTGCCGATCGCCCGACGGGTGCTGCGCCAGATGGTGGGGCACCTCGTCGTGGATGCGCGCCCCGAAAAGCTCGGCCCGGCGATTTCGGCCCTGCGCGAATCGGGCGCGCGGCTGAACCTCAACCTGTTGGGTGAGGCCGTGCTCGGTGAGCGCGAGGCGCAGCGCCGGCTCGACGGCATCCATGACCTCATCCGTCGTGATGACGTGGACTACGTGTCGGTCAAGGTCTCGGCGATCGCCAGCCACGTATCGATGTGGGCGTTCGACGAGGTGGTCTCGCGAGTGATCGAACGGCTGCTGCCGTTGTATCTCGAGGCCGCCGAGAACGGCACATTCATCAATCTCGACATGGAGGAATACCGCGACCTCGACCTGACCGTCGCCGTGTTCACGCGCCTGCTCGCTCACCCGCGCCTGCGCGACATGGAGGCGGGCATCGTGCTGCAGGCTTACCTGCCGGACGCATTGCCGACGCTGCACGAGCTGACTGAGTGGGCGCGGGGGCGCGTGGACTCGGGCGGAGCGCGCATCAAGGTCAGGCTCGTCAAAGGCGCGAACCTCGCGATGGAGTCGGTGGATGCCGTGATGCACGGCTGGCCGCGCGCGACATACGACACGAAACTCGACACGGACGCCAATTACATCCGGTGCCTACGCTTCGCCCTTCAGCCTGACAACATCGCCGCGGTGCGCGTCGGCGTCGCGGGGCACAACCTGTTCGACATCGCCTATGCGCGCCTGCTGGCGGTGGAATGGGGAGTCGCCGACGACGTCGAGTTCGAGATGCTGCTCGGAATGGCGCAGGGACAAGTCGAGGCGGTCTCGCGAGAGGTCGGCGCGGTGCTGTTGTACGTGCCGGTGGTGCGCCCCGACGAGTTCGATGTCGCGATCAGCTACCTGGTGCGCCGGTTGGAGGAGAACGCGTCGAGCGAGAACTTCCTGTCGGCGGCGTTCGAGCTGGCAGATGATGCGTCGATGTTCGAGCGCGAACGCGACCGATTCCTCGATTCGGTTGAGCGCGCCGACGACTCTCGACTGATGGTGGGAGCGCGCCGCGGGCAGGACCGCGGTGCGGAGCAGGAAGCAGCGGAACGGGAAGCCGCGGGGCAGGATGCCGGTGCGGCACCCGCCGTCGCGCGCCGCCGGCATGACGACGGCGCACATGACACCGTCGTGACGCCGCGCGCACAGGCTCGCCGCGCGCGCAATGATCCCGCGGCGATGGACGACGGCCTGACGCAGGCGGTTCTCGGGATCGCGCAATCTGCCTCGCCCGGCGACACTGCCCCGCTCGCGCCCGCGGGTATCGAACAGCGCTTCGGTGCCGACAGTTATGTCGAAACCGCCGTGTTCGCCCCGCGAGAATCGAGCCAGCGGGCTGTGGGTGCACCCGGCTTCCGCAACACCGCCGACACCGACCCAGCACTCCCAGCCAACCGCGCGTGGGGGCGCCGCATCATCGCGGCCATCGACGCGTGTGCGCTCGGCGATGACACGATCGCCGCCGCGCGCGTGAGCGAAGCCACGGATGTCGACCGCATCATCGCGAGCGTGCAGCACGCCGGCGAGCGGTGGGGTGCGATGCCGGCGACCGAGCGCGCCGCAGTGCTGCAAACGGCCGGGCGAGAGCTCGAAGCGCGCCGCGCGCAGTTGATCGAGGTCGCGGCATCCGAAACCGGAAAAATCCTCGCCGAGGCCGACGTCGAAGTCAGCGAAGCTGTCGACTTCGCGCACTACTACGGGGCGATGGCACGTGAGCTCGACCGCGTGAGCGGAGCGGTGTTCCAATCCGCGCGGGTGACGGTGGTGACGCCGCCGTGGAACTTTCCGCTCGCCATCCCCGCGGGGGGAGTGCTGGCCGCGCTCGCGGCAGGTTCGGGGGTCGTCTTCAAGCCGGCGCCGCAGGCGCGGCGGTGCGCGGCCGTCGTCGCCGAAGCGCTCTGGGCGGCCGGCGTGCCGCGGGACGTGCTCGCGCTGGTCGACATCGAAGAGGGTGCGCTGGGGCAGCAGCTCGTTGCACACCCCGACGTCGACCGGGTGATCCTCACCGGCTCACTCGAGACGGCGCAGCTGTTCCGGTCGTGGCGGCCGGATCTGCCACTGCTCGCCGAGACCAGCGGGAAGAACGCGATGATCGTGATGCCTACAGCCGACCTCGATCTCGCCGCGGCCGATGTCGTCAAGAGCGCGTTCGGGCATGCGGGGCAGAAATGCTCGGCGGCATCCCTCGTGATCGTCGTCGGATCGGCGGGCCGATCGAAGCGCTTCGCGCGACAGTTGGTGGATGCCACAACCTCGCTTCGCGTCGGGCTGCCGACTGATCCGCGCACCGAAGTCGGCCCCGTGATCGAACCGCCGACCGGCAAACTCGCGTGGGCTCTCACGACTCTCGACGAAGGGGAGGCATGGCTGGTTGAGCCACGTGAGCTGTCGGCCGAAGATGTGGGCCCGGAATTCGCCGGGCGCGTGTGGACGCCGGGCATCCGCACCGGAGTACGGCCGGAGTCGCGCTTTCACCGTGAGGAGTTCTTCGGCCCAGTGCTGGGGGTCATGCACGCGGCATCCCTCACCGAAGCCATCGAGATACAGAACGGTGTCGACTACGGGCTCACCGCCGGGCTGTACACGCAAAGCCCGGATGATCTCGCTTACTGGTTGCGCGAGGTCGAGGCGGGCAACCTCTATGTGAACCGTGGGATCACCGGCGCGATCGTGCAGCGGCAGCCCTTCGGTGGATGGAAGCGCTCTTCTGTCGGCCCCGGCACCAAGGCTGGCGGCCCGAACTATTTGGTCGGCCTCGGATCGTGGCGGGCGAGTGCGGGGGCGACGGCTTCGGCCACCCTGCACTTGCGGGGTCTCGATACCCGCATCACCTCGATCATCGAAGCCGCGCAAGCCACCCTCGACTACGAGGCCTTCGAATGGCTGCGCCGGGGCGCGCTGTCGGATGCCATCGCATGGGACCGCGAGTTCGGCCAGGTCAAGGACGTCTCGGGGCTCGGCGTCGAGCGCAATCTGTTCCGGTATCGCCCTGTGCCAGCGGTGGCGGTGAGAGCGACGTCGGATGCCACATGGCAGGCGCTCTTGCGGGTGGTGCTGGCGGGGGTTCGCGCTGGTACGTCGATGGTGCTGAGTGCGCCGGTGGGATTACCCGCGGCCGTGCGGCGCGCGTTGAGTGATCAGGACGTGCCGGTGTTCGTCGAGTCCGACGCGGAGTGGATCGAGCGGATGGGTGCGCGCGCCGAGCCCGAGCAATCACCGCGGCCCGATCGGGTGCGTCTGGTCGGGGGTGCCGATTCGGTGCGTGCGTTGCATCGTGCGCTCGCCGAGGCGACCGGGGGAGACCCCGACCTGGCGGTTTACGACAACGAGGTGACCACGGCGGGACGCCTGGAACTGCTGCCGTTCTTGCGTGAGCAATCGGTGACCATCACGGCGCACCGATTCGGCAACCCCGACGACTGGTCGCAGGACGTGATCTGAGGACTACCGCTTGGCCTGGCCGGAAAGTCGCGGTGAGCCGCGTGTAAAAAATTATTGACAAACCCTGCGGGGCGGGCCTACCTTCAATGTAAAGAAAACCCGACATCGGAGGGAGGCGTCATGGGGTACGCCGAACGAAATACGTGGGCGCAGCTCATCGCGAGCGTCCTCGGCACCGCGGTCTATCTCGTGATTGTCGTGCCGCAGCTGTTCACCACACCCGTAGGCGAGATCGCGTGGCAGTGGCCGATGGTTTGGACCATCGGGGCGGCGGTCGCGGCATCCATTGCCCTCAGCATTCTGTGGGGCATCGTCGCCGGCATGCGCGACCCCGATGAGGAGCATCGCTCCGACCAGCGCGATCGCGAGATCGAGTGGTTCGGCGACCGCGTCGGCCAAGCGTTTCTCGTCATCGGTGCTCTCGCCGCCCTCATCATGGCGATGCTCGAGGTCGAATGGTTCTGGATCGGTAACACGCTCTTTGTCGGCTTCTTCCTGTCCGCCGGCCTCGGCGGACTTGCCCGCCTTCGCGCCTACCACGAGGGCTTCCAGTGATGGTGCGCCCCACCAAGGTGTCGAACTCGATCCGCGCCACGCGCGAGGCGGCCGGAATGACCCAGGCCGATCTCGCCCGAAGGCTCGGCGTGACGCGCCAGACGCTCATCGCGATCGAGCAGGGCAAGTACTCGCCCACCCTCGAGCTCGCGTTCCAGATCTCCCGCGTGTTCGACGTGGGGCTCGACGATCTCTTCCAGTACCCGGAGGACTGACATGAACCACACTCTTCCCCGCACTATGCGCGCGTGGCGACAGGAGCGCTACGGCGGCCCCGATGTGATGCGACTCGACACTGTCGACGTCCCCACGCCTCGCCGCGGCGAAGTGCTCGTGCGCGTGCGCGCGGCGTCGCTCAACTCGGGCGATGTTCGGGTCATGCGAGGTGAACCGTTGGTTGTGCGCGCCGCGTTCGGTGTGCGTCGTCCGCGGCAGCAGGTGCGGGGAATGGATGCCGCGGCCACCGTCGTCGCCCTCGGCGAAGGCGTCGACGACCTGGCCGTCGGTGACGAGGTGTTCGGTGAGCTGCCCGGGGGAGCGCTCGCCGAGTACGCGATCGCGCCGGCGCGCCGTGTGATCCGGCGCCCGGACGCGCTTGCTCCCGAGGTCGCGGCGGCCCTGCCGGTGGCAGGCGGCACGGCGCTGCAGGCCGTCGATCGCGCGGGTGTCGCGCCGGGCGCCCGCGTTCTGGTGATCGGTGCCTCGGGCGGCGTCGGCACCTCGACCGTGCAACTGTGCGCGCACCGGGGTGCCGACGTCTGGGCGCTGTGCGGCGAGCGCAACCGTGCGCTCGTCGAGTCGCTCGGTGCGTCGAAGACGTTCAACTACCGGGCGGTTCAGCCGGGTGCGCCCGAACTCGGCGAGGCATCGTTCGACGCGGTGTTCGACATCGCGGGCACCGCGCCGTTGACGGCGCTGCGCCGACTCGTGCGCGATGGCGGCCGCGTCGTGCTGGTTGCCGGCGAAGGAAACCGCGTGTTCGGGCCGCTGGGGCGCTTGGCAGCGGCATCCCTGATCTCCCTCGGATCTCGGCGAAAGCTCGTGCCCCTCGCGGCGGCCCCGAGTCGCGAGCTGCTCACCCGCTTGGCCGACCTCGCCCTCGAAGGCGCGCTCGCACCGGTCATCGAACGCGAGTGGACGCTCGGTGAAGCCGGCGCCGCGATCGCGCACGTCGACGCGGGACACACCGCGGGTAAGGTGCTCGTGCGCAGGGAATAGCCGGGGCGGAGTCAGAGGTCAGAGCCAGGGGCGGATGCCGCCACCTGGCAATCCAGGGGGCGCCCACCCTGGCGTGGCAGAATGGTCGAGGCGTGCCCGAGGCGCCCCCTTCCCCGTCGATCCCGTGATCGCGTGACGAAGGGCCGCCGGGCCCCTGGACAGCGTCCGCCGCCCCTTCACGAGGAGCACCCATGTCCACGCAGACCACCGCACCTGACAGCACCGGCCAGACCCGTATTGCCCAGCGCCGCACCTACCTGATGTGCCGGCCCGAGTACTTCACGGTCAGTTACACGATCAATCCGTGGATGGAGCCGGCCAACCCCACCGACACCGAGCTGGCCGTGCGGCAGTGGCAGGCGCTGTACGACACCTACATCTCGCTCGGGCACGAGGTGCACCTGATCGACCCGATCGAGGGCCTGCCCGACATGGTCTACACCGCCAACGGCGGTTTCATCATCGACGGCGTCGCGTACGGGGCGAAGTTCCGCTACGCCGAGCGTCAGCCCGAGGGGCCCGCGTTCATGGAGTGGTTCGCCGCGAACGGCTTCACCGTCGCCGACCCCGAAGCCGTCAACGAGGGAGAGGGCGACTTCCTGCTCGCCGGCGATGTGATCCTCGCCGGGACCGGATTCCGGTCGACCGACGACAGCCACCGCGAGCTCGAGCGGGTCTTCGGCAAGGACGTCGTGTCGCTCACCCTCACCGACCCGCGGTTCTACCACCTCGACACCGCGCTGTCGGTGCTCGACCCCGTCCAGGGCGAGAACGGTGTGGAGCGCGCGAACATCGCCTACCTGCCGGGTGCGTTCGATGAGGCGAGCCGCCGCCTGCTCGAGGAGCGCTTCCCCGACGCGATCCACGTCTCGGATGACGACGGTGCCGTGTTCGGCCTCAACTCGTCCAGCGACGGCTACAACGTGATCATCTCGCCGCGTGCGAAGGGTTTCGAGCGGCAGTTGCGTGAGCGCGGCTACAACCCGGTCATGGTTGACCTGTCCGAACTTCTCCTCGGAGGGGGCGGCATCAAGTGCTGCACCCTCGAACTGCGACGCTGAATGGAGCTGTCATGACGACGCCCACCCACACTCAGGCCCTTCGCGTGATCACCGACGCCGAAGACCACCTCGCCGAGAACTACAACCCGCTGCCGGTGGTCGTCGCGCGCGGGGAAGGGTCGTGGGTCACTGACCTGGAGGGCAAGCGGTACCTCGACCTGCTGTCGGCGTATTCGGCGCTCAACTTCGGGCACGGGCACCCTGCGATCCTCGCGGCCGCGCACGAGCAGCTCGACCGCCTGACACTCACCAGTCGTGCGTTTCAGAACGACCGTCTCGGGCTGTTCGCCGAGGCACTCGCGGCGCTGTGCGACAAGGACCTCGTGCTGCCGATGAACACCGGCGCCGAGGCGGTCGAGACGGGCATCAAGGTCGCGCGTGCGTGGGGTTATCGCGTGAAGGGGATTGCTCCGGATGCCGCGACCGTCGTGGTCGCGAACGGAAACTTCCACGGCCGCACCACCACGATCGTCGGCTTCAGCGACGACCCCACCGCGCACGATGACTTCGGACCGTACTCCGCCGGATTCGTCAGCGTGCCGTTCGGCGACGCGGCGGCCATCGAAGCGGCGATCGACGAGAACACCGCCGCGGTGCTGATCGAGCCCATCCAGGGCGAAGCGGGCGTGGTGATTCCGCCCGAGGGCTATCTGCGCGCGGTGCGCGAGATCTGCTCGACGCACAACGTTCTGATGATCGCCGACGAGATCCAGGCCGGGCTCGGCCGCGTGGGCACCACCTTCGCGTGCGATCGTGAAGGCGTCGTGCCCGACGTGTATCTGCTCGGCAAGGCGCTCGGCGGTGGCATCCTGCCCCTGTCCGCTGTGGTCGCCGATCGCGATGTTCTCGGCGTGATTCGCCCGGGCGAGCACGGTTCGACCTTCGGCGGCAACCCGCTGGCGGCCGCGGTCGGGCTGCGCGTGGTCGAGATGCTCGAATCGGGCGAGTTCCAGACGCGGGCTGCCGCGCTGGGCGAGCACCTCGAGGCGCGCTTGAACGACCTTGTCGGCAGCGGCGTGACCGCCGTGCGGGTGGCGGGTCTGTGGGCCGGGATCGATATCGATCCCGGGGTCGGCACCGGGCGTGAGGTGGCCGAGAAGCTGCTGTCGCGCGGCGTGCTGGTGAAGGACACGCACGGTCAGACGATTCGCATCGCGCCGCCTCTCGTGGTGCGCGCCACCGAGCTCGACTGGGCGGTCGAGCAGCTACGGGTCGTGCTCGCCGGCTGACGCGGTCGGCGCTCAGCCCACGCTGATGTTGAGTTGCTGCCAGCCGGTGGCGCCATCCGGGGCAGGGAACGCATCCACCTCAGTCTGCGTCTCGCCGAGCGCGTTCGTCGCGCGACACCGGATCGCGTGATCGCCGGGCTCTGCCGTCCACGGGATGCTCCATTGCACCCATGTGTCGTCCGAGATTGCCGTTGCGAGCGAGGCCTCACGCCACGCGCCGCCGTCGATCTGCACCTCGACCTTCGACACGCCGACGTGCGGGTGCCACGCGACGCCGGCGATCACGGTCTCCCCGGCGCTCAGTCCCTGGTTGCGCCGCGGCACGTCGATGCGCGACTGCAGCTTGATCGGACCCCGCTCTGACCACCCTCGATCAGACCAGTACGCGCGGTCTTGATCGAACCGCGTGACCTTGAGCTCTGTGACCCACTTCGTCGCCGACACGTAGCCGTACAGCCCCGGCACCACCATGCGCACCGGGAACCCGTGTTCGGCGGGCAGGGGCTCGTCATTCATCCCGACCGCCAGGATCGAGTTGCGGTCGTCGGTGAGAACCTCGAGGGGAGTGGATGCCGTGAACCCGTCAATCGACCGAGAAAGCACCATGTCGGCATCCGCCGTCGGCTTCGCCCGCGCGAGCAACTCGCGGATTGGGTAGCCCAGCCACTTCGCGTTGCCGATCAGGTCGCCGCCGACGGGGTTCGAGACGCACGACAGCGTCGTATAGCTCTCTTCCAAGGGGAGTGCGAGCAATTCATCCCACGTGATGGTCACCTCTTGCTCGACCATTCCGTAGATCCGAAGGCTCCAGTCCGCCGGTGCGAGATCGGGCACGATCAGCGCGGTGTCGATGCGGTAGAACTGCGACGTCGGGGTGACCACCGGAGCCAGCCCCGAGATGCCCAGTTCCGCGCTCGCGGGTGGTGCGGCAACGGCTCGGGCCGCCGCGGGGAGCGTCAGCGCTTGCCGGATCGAGCTCGTCGCTCGCGTGGTCGCGTGAACGGTCGAGCCGGCAATCGTCGCCACGATGCCGGCGGCGGTGGCCCCGCCAGCCCAGAGAAAGAAGGTCCTGCGGTCGGCGGTACCCGGTGCGTCTTCGGACTGCGTGGGGGATTCGGATGCCGCGGCCGCCGCAGCGCGCGGGCGTAGCATCCGACTCAATACGCCAAGCATCACGCCCGCGGCGATCGCCGCGACCACCGACGGAATCCACGCGAGCGGACCCGCGTCGGCGCGCGTGATCGCGGCGAGGACGCCGCTCACGCCGAACGCCGCGATGATCGCCATGCCCCAGGGCGAACGGCGTGACTCGAGCCATCCGGCGAGCGCGGCAAGGACGAGCGCCACAATCGCGATGCCGACGAACAAGGCGATCTTGTCGGCCGTGCCGAACAGGGCGATCGCGGTGTCTTTGGCCCACGTGGGGGCGGCATCGACGAGCGCATCGCCGATCACGGCGAACGGACTGGACTCGGGCGCGACCAGCGCTGCGGTGAGCTCGCCGGCACCGACGCCGAGGGCGATCGACGCGATTCCCGCCCACCACGTCAGGGGCGCGGGCGCGCTGCTGCGCGGCGCCTCTCTGTGCTGCACGCTGGCCGTCTCGGTGCTCACTGTTCCAGGCTACGTCGTGGGCGCGACGGGAGGAGGGTACAGCCATTGAGGAGTAGGGACAGATGTTCGCGGCGGATCGCCCCCGGAAACACTTCGGCAACACGGTGCGGACTAGTCTCGTGACATGGGAGATCTTTTCGACGGGTACGGCTCGACGCTCACGCCACGCAAGACGGCATCGGGTGTTCCGGCGTTCGACGAAATGTTCGGCAACGGCGCCCATCCCGGCGCCCCGGCCGAGTCGCGTCAGGACTATCGCGAGCTGTATCAGCAGCTCGCGCAAATGACGCAAGAAGAACTGCGCGGGCGTACCGAATCGCTCGCCAGCTCGTACCTCGCCCAGGGTGTGACCTTCGACTTCGCGGGCGAAGAGCGCCCGTTCCCCCTCGACGCCGTGCCTCGCGTCATCGCGTATGACGAGTGGTCGCACATCGAGGCCGGTGTGAAGCAGCGCGTGCAGGCGCTCGAGGCGTTCCTCGACGACGCCTACGGGCACCAGTACTGCGTGCGCGACGACGTTCTGCCCGCCAAACTCATCGCTTCGTCGCAGTACTTCTACCGCCAAGCCGCTGGCATCCACTCCGCCAACGGTGTGCGCATCCAGGTCGCCGGGATCGACCTGATCCGCGACGAGAACGGCGAGATGCGCGTTCTCGAAGACAACGTGCGCGTGCCCTCGGGTGTCAGCTACGTGATCTCGAACCGTCGGGTCATGGCGCAAACCCTGCCCGAGTTGTTCGTCTCGATGCGCGTGCGCCCGGTCGGCGAGTACCCCAACAAGCTGCTCGCGGCCCTGCGCGCCTCGGCCCCTGCGGGCATCGAAGAGCCCAACGTGGTCGTCCTCACCCCCGGCGTCTACAACTCTGCGTACTTCGAGCACACGCTGCTCGCACGCCTCATGGGTGTCGAACTCGTCGAAGGTCGCGATCTGCTGTGCATCGGCGGCAAGGTGTTCATGCGCACCACGCGCGGCCCCAAGCGTGTCGACGTCATCTATCGCCGCGTCGATGATGACTTCCTCGACCCGCTGCAGTTCCGCGCCGACTCGATGCTCGGTGCGCCCGGCATCATGCTGGCCGCGCGGCTCGGCAATGTCACGATCGCCAACGCGGTCGGCAACGGCGTCGCCGATGACAAGCTGCTCTACACCTACGTGCCCGACCTCATCCGGTACTACCTCGCCGAAGAGCCGATCCTCAAGAACGTCGACACGTGGCGGCTCGAAGATCCGCTCGCGCTCGAAGAGGTCCTCGATCGCCTGGATGAACTCGTGGTCAAGCCCGTCGACGGCTCGGGTGGCAAGGGGCTCGTGGTGGGGCCGGATGCTTCGCCCGCCGAACTCGAAGCGTTGCGCAAGCGACTGCTCGCCGATCCCCGCGGATGGATCGCCCAGCCGGTGGTGATGCTGTCGACCATTCCCACCCTCGTCGAGGACGGAATGCGGCCGCGTCACGCAGACCTGCGCCCCTTCGCCGTCAACGACGGAGAGGACGTGTGGGTGCTGCCGGGCGGACTCACGCGCGTGGCGCTGCCCGAAGGTCAGCTCGTCGTCAACTCGTCGCAGGGCGGCGGCTCGAAGGACACGTGGGTGATCGGCGGCTCGGCCCCCGGACACGTGGAGTACGGGCAGGGCCGTGGTCTTCCCGGCCTCGTGGCCGATCAAGCCACACCGACGTCGGCTATTCCGATCATCTACCCCGACGACGCGCCGCCACCGACCTCGTCGATCCCGATCGTGTACGACGGGCAACCGCAGCCCTCGCATTCGCCGCAGGATCGACCCAGATCGACCACCGAGCAGCAAGAGCAACAACAACAGCAGCGCGACGACGCTGCCGCTTCGGAGGAGATGACCGGCAATGCTGTCGAGGATCGCTGAATCGCTGTTCTGGATCGGACGCTACATCGAACGCAGCGACGGCACCGCGCGCATCCTCGATGTGCACCTGCAGTTGCTCCTCGAAGATCCGTGGATCGACGAGGACACCGCGTGCCGTTCGCTGTTGGGAGTGATGGGCTCGCCCGTCAGCACCGACGGTGAGGTGCGCCGCGAAGACGTGCTGCAGCACCTCGCCGTCGACCGCATGAACCCGTCGAGCATCGCCTACGCGCTCACCGCCGCGCGTGAGAATGCACGCCGCGCGCGCGAGATCGTCTCGACCGAACTGTGGGAGACGCTCAACACCACGAACGCCCGCATGCCGCGACGGCTTCAGACCGATAAGGTGCACGAGTTCTTCCAGTGGGTGCGTGAGCGCGCTGCGCTCTCGGTCGGCATGGTCGACTCGTCCACCTCGCGCGACGAGGCGTGGCAGTTCTTCACCCTCGGGCGCAGCATCGAACGCACCGACATGACGGCGCGAATGCTCGCCACGCGATCGTTGACCGAAGCATCCGGCCCCTCATGGACGACGATCCTTCGCTCGTGCGGCGCATACGAGGCGTACCTGCGCACGTACCGCGGGATGCCCAGCGCTCGCAACGCGGCGGAGTTCCTGCTGCTCGACCGGCTGTTCCCCCGATCGATCATCTACTCGATCCAGCGGGCCGAAGAGTGCATGAGCGCGATAGACCCCCGCGCCGACCGCGTGGGGCACTCCAACCAGGTGTTGCGCGCTCTGGGGCAGATCCGCAACGACCTCGAGTACTCGCCGTTGACCGAGATCCTGCAAGAGCTTCCGTCGCACATGCAGGCCGTACAGACCGTCACGCGCGAAGCATCCGAAGCGATCCGATCTCGCTTCTTCCCGACACAGGCAGAGCCCAGCTGGATCGGAGAGATCTCATGAAGCGCCTTCGCATCGAACACCAGACCGGCTTCGGCTACCAGGGCGAGGTGTCGGCGTCGTACAACGAGGCGCGCATGCTCCCGGGCTCGACCGACAGCCAGTTCGTGCTCAACTCGTCGCTCGACATCGAGCCCTCGACGAGCGTTAACCAGTACGTCGACTACTTCGGTACGCGCGTGGCCGCCTTCGACGTGCTGTCGGGGCACGGTTCACTCACCATCACGGCGAAGTCGCTCGTCGAGGTGCGCCCGCGCCCGATCGAGCACGTGGAGTACTCGTGGGCCGACCTCGAGCGCGACTCGAGCAAGCTCATCGAAACCGTCGAACAGCTGTCGCAGACCAATCGCACGCGCCCGCACGCCGAGGTTGCTGACCTCGCGCGTCGCATCGCCTCCGAACACACCCACCCGGGCGAAGCCGCGCACGCCATCGCGCTCGCTATCGGGGATGCCATGGAATACATGCACGGCGTCACGGGTGTGCACTCCACGGCCACCGAGGCGTGGGAAGCGCGCAAGGGCGTGTGCCAAGACATCGCGCACATCACCCTGGGTGCGCTGCGCGCCGTCGGGATCCCGGCCCGGTACGTGTCGGGCTACCTGCACCCGCGCCCCGACGCTGAGGTCGGCGTCGCCGTCACGGGTGAATCGCACGCCTGGGTCGAGTGGTTCGCAGGGGATTGGTGGGGCTTCGACCCTACGAACAACATCGAGATCGGCGATCGCCACGTCCTCGTGGGGCGCGGTCGCGACTACGGCGACGTGCCACCCCTGCGCGGTGTGTACGCCGGCCCGTTCAAGTCGAACCTGCATGTGAAGGTGACGATCACCCGCGAGGCGTGATCACGGGGCGCCGCGTGTGCCCCGCACCCGCGTGTGCCCCGCACCGTACCCGCGTGACGCGGACGCTCGTGCGTGCCGCGGACGCTCCGCGGCGCCGCGGTCAGGCGGGAGCGTCGTCGGGGTCGAGCGTCTTCAGCGTGTCTTCTTCGGCGGGGTTGTCTGCGTCGAGCTGTTGTTCGGTGGTGTCGTCGCCGCCCGTCGGGGCGTCCTCGGTGGGGGCGCTGTGGGCGGAGGCGTCATCGGTACGAGCGTTGTCCATGTGACCACGCTATGCCGCTGAGAGCTCGGCGCAAGGCCTGCGAGAGCCAGCGGCTGAGCCGCTAGAGTCCGCTGATCACCGCGTTGTCGAGTTCGTCTATGTCGACGCCCGGGCGCTGCGCGCGGTTCGTCAGCAGCACCCATGCCACACCGGCGCTCGGGTGCACCCAGAACTCGGTGCCCGCCCAACCCCCGTGCCCAAAGCAGTCGCGGTCGACAAGACCCGGCGCGCGTGTGCGCAGGTTCCACGTGAAGCCCCAGTCCTGGCCACGCTCGACCGGGTACGGGTCGAGCCGCGGGATGTCGCCGGTGAGGGGACGAAGCATCATCGCCAAAGTGGCGGGAGCGACGACGTCGCCCTCGTTCCGCAGCAGCGCCGAACCCAACTGGAGGAGGTCGCTCGCGCGCCCGAGGAGTCCGGCACCGGGGTTCCGCCCTGCCAAGAAGCGGTCGAGGTCAAGGCCGGCGGCCGCGGCATCCGTCACTTCATGAGGGTTGGATGCTTCGTCCAGCGTGAATCCGTCGGCGCCGATCTGTGTCGCCCACTCGGCGACTGCATCGGGCCACGAGACGCCGGTCACGTGCTCGGTCATCGCGGCGATGCCCTCGAACGCGAGGGTCGAGTAGCGCGACGCCGAGCCGGCGGCGAAGTCGCGCCCCTGCGTGACGAGCAGTTCGCGCAGCGGCTTGGCCGGATCAAGAGGCGGCTCGGAGATGCCCGACGTGTGACTGGCGAGGTGCGTGAGCTTGACGGCATCTTCGCGATTCTGACCGAACTCGGGGATGGCCGTACTCAGCGCCGTTTCGGGTGTGAGCAAGCCGCGCTCGATCGCGCGGGCGGCGACCAGGCCGACGAGTGGCTTCGTGATGGAGAAGAGGCGATAGTGGTCGTCGACCTTCGCCGTGCGTGTGCCGGTCGCCCCGAACGCGTCGAGCGCCACGACGCCTTCGGCGGTGGCGATGCCGACCACCGCGGAGGGCAGGCGCTCATCGCTCACGTGGCGGCACGCCCAGTCGAACGCAGCGGAATATGCAGTCATGTCACGACCTTATCGACGCTCCGGTCCCGGGTCGTGCCGTCCCCCGCGCCCTCGGGGCACGCCCCACGCCCCACGCCTCTGCCGTCGAGAGCACACGAACTCGCCGAGTACACGGCTTTTGCTACGCGGATAAGCCGTGCACTCGGCGACAACACGTGTACTCGACGGGGAAGAGGGGAAGGGTGGGCGGGTGCGGGCATCACGCGGAACGCGGGGCGAAGTGGACGGGCGTGAACGAGCGCGTCACCGCGGCGCGGAGCGTTTCGAGCGTGGCATCCGGCCCGAACCATCCGTGGGCGCGTGCTTGCACCAGCACATTGCCGATCGCGGTCGCTTCCATGGGTCCGGCGACCACCTCGACGCCCGAGCGATCCGCGGTCGCCTGACACAGCAGGCGGTTGAGCGAACCACCGCCGACGATGTGAATCACGTCGATCTCGCGGTCGGTGAGCTCGCCCGCCGTGCGCACCGCGTCGGCGAACGCCTGCGCGATGCTCTCGACGATGCTCCGCGTCAGACCCTCGTGGGTCGTCGGCACGGTGTGGCCGGCTTCCCGCAACACCTCGGCGATGCGCGCTGGCATGTCACCCGGAGCCGACAGGCGCGGGTCATTCGCGTCGAAGATCGCGGTGCCGTCGCCGGCGAAACTCGCGGCATCCAGCAACTCGGGCAGGTCGATCTTCGTGCCCGACTCCTCTTCCCACGCGCGCACCGACTCGCTCAGCAGCCACAGACCCGTCACGTTGTGCAGGAATCGCACGCGCCCGTCGACGCCGCCCTCGTTGGTGAAGTTCGCCTCGCGCGCGGCATCCGACGTCACCGGAGCCTCGAGTTCGACGCCCACCAGGCCCCATGTGCCGCACGAGATATACGCCGCGTTCGGCGAGGTCATCGGCACGGCCACGACGGCCGATGCGGTGTCGTGCGACCCGACGGCCACGACATCGAGAGCCGCGCCCACCTGCTGCGCGGCCTCACCGGTCAGCGTGCCGATCTTCTCGCCCGGGCTCACCAGAGGGGGCAGAACGGATGCCGCCACCCCCAGTTCGTCGAGCAATGTGGCATCCCACTGTCCGGACTCGACGTTGACGAGGCCCGTGGTCGACGCGTTCGTCCGCTCGGCGGCGAGCGCGCCCGTCAACAGGAACGCGACGAGATCGGGGATCAACGCCACGTGGTCGGCGTCAGCGAGACCCGCGTCGGCAGCGAACTGATACAGCGTGTTGAACGGGAGGAACTGCAGCCCGTTCCGGCGGTACAGCTCATCGAACGGCACGGTCGCGTGAACCTTCGCAACACCGCGCTCGGTGCGCTCGTCGCGGTAGTGGAACGGCTCGCTCACCAAGGCGCCGTCGCGCAGCAGACCGTAGTCGACCGCCCACGAGTCGATGCCGATGCTCGCGATCGCCGGCTCACGCCGGAACGCCTCGGCGAGCCCGTCGACGATGTGACGGTACAGCGCCGAGAAGTCCCAGTGCAGACCGTCGGCATGGGCGACCGGACCGTTCGGGAAGCGCGCGACCTGCTCGAGGTCGAGCACGCCATCCTTCACGCGGCCGATCATCACCCGACCGCTGGTCGCACCCAGGTCGACCGCGGCGACGGCACCGCTCACGGGTGCGGCTGTCGTGGCATCCGTCATCGCAGGAACGCCGCGGCGACGCCCGAGTCGACCGGGATGTGCAGGCCCGTGGTGCGGCTGAGCTCGGGGCCGGTCAGCACGTACACCGCGTCGGCGACGTTCTCGGGGACGACCTCGCGCTTGAGGATCGTGCGGTTTGCGTAGAACTGGCCGAGGTCCTCTTCGGCGACGCCGTAGGTCGCGGCGCGGTTGGCGCCCCAGCCGGCGGCGAAGATGCCCGAACCGCGCACGACGCCGTCGGGGTTGATGCCGTTCACGCGCACACCGTGCTCACCCAGCTCGACCGCGAGGAGGCGCACCTGGTGAGCCTGGTCGGCCTTGGTCGCCGAGTACGCGATGTTGTTGGGGCCGGCGAAGACCGAGTTCTTCGACGAGATGTAGATAACGTCGCCACCCATGCCCTGCTCGATGAGCGCCTTCGCGGCGGCCTTCGCAACCAGGAACGAGCCCTTCGCCATGACGTCGTGCTGCAGGTCCCAGTCCTTCTCGGTGGTCTCGAGCAGCGGCTTCGACAGCGACAGGCCGGCGTTGTTGACCACGAGGTCGATGCCGCCGAACGCGAGCAGAGTCGCGTCGATCGCCGCCTGGACGCCCTCGGCGTCGGCCACGTTGGCGGCGACGCCGATTGCGACGTCGGTGCCGCCGAGCTCGGCGGCTGCGGCCTGCGCCTTCTCGAGGTCGAGGTCGGCTACGACGACACACGCGCCCTCGGCGGCGAGGCGGGTCGCGATCGCCTTTCCGATACCGGATGCCGCGCCCGTCACGAATGCGATGCGGCCCTGGTGGGTCTTCGGCTTCGGCATCCGCTGCAGCTTTGCCTCTTCGAGTGCCCAGTACTCGATGTTGAACTTCTCGGCGTCGCTGATGGGCGTATAGGTCGACAGGGCCTCGGCGCCGCGCATCACGTTGATGGCGTTGAGGTAGAACTCGCCGGCGACACGGGCGGTCTGCTTGTTGGCACCGTACGAGAACATGCCTACGCCGGGGACGAGCACGATCAGCGGGTCGGCGCCGCGGATCGCGGGGCTCTCGGCGGTCGCGTGCGCGTCGTAGTACGCCTGGTAGTCGGCGCGGTACGCCTCGTGCAGTTCCTTCAGACGCGCGATCGAGTCTTCGACGGACGCGTCGGCGGGCAGGTCGAGCAGCATCGGCTTGACCTTGGTGCGCAGGAAGTGGTCGGGGCAGCTCGTGCCGAGCTCGGCCAATTCGGGCGCCTTCGCGGACTCGAGGAATTCGAGCACGCGTTCGTCGTCGGTGAAGTGGCCGACCATCGGCTTGTCGGTCGACGCGAGGCCACGGATCGTTGCCGCGAGCGCGGCCGCCTTCGCGGTGCGCTCTTCGGTCGCGAGGGCGCCGAAGCCGGGGCGCGGCAAGCCGAACGGTGCGGCATCGCCGTTCGCGTCGATGTAGGCCTGAGCTGTCTCGATGATCCACAGCGAGTTGCGCTCGGACTCTTCGGACGTGTCGCCCCACGCGGTGATTCCGTGACCGCCGAGGATGCAGCCGACCGCCTGCGGGTTTTTCGCCTTGATCTCAGCGATGTCGAGACCGAGTTGGAAGCCGGGGCGGCGCCACGGCACCCACACGACCTTGTCGCCGAAGATCTTGGCGGTGAGCGCTTCGCCGTCCTTCGCGGTGGCGATCGCGATGCCCGAGTCGGGGTGCAGGTGGTCGACGTGGTTCGCGTCGACGAGGCCGTGCATCGCGGTGTCGATCGACGGGGCCGCCCCGCCCTTGCCGTGCAGGCAGTAGTCGAAGGCGGCGACCATCTCGTCCTCGCGCTCGAGGCCGGGGTAGACGTTCACGAGCGCGCGCATGCGGTCGAGGCGCAGCACGGCGAGGCCCTGCTCCTTGAGAGTGCCGAGGTCGCCGCCCGAACCCTTCACCCACAGCAGCTCGACGGGCTCACCGGTGACCGGGTCGGTCTCGGTGCCCTTGGCCGACGTGTTGCCGCCGGCGTAGTTGGTGTTTTTCGGATCTGCGCCGAGCCGGTTGCTCCGGGCGATCAAGTCGGCAGCGGTGGGATTCGTCATGCGATGTTCCTTCGGTCTGTTGGTCTGAGTTGTCTGAAAGTTGGTGGTTGCTCGGCCCGTCGTCGTTACCCCTCGCTCCGCCCCCAAAATCTGTCCGTTTCCCCAGCAACTTTTGGGGGCGGAGCCGGGGCGGGTCGCGGCGGTCGGTGCTCCGCCCTCAGGATCTGTCGGGCGTGAGGACAGATTGTGGGGGTGGAGCGGACGGGGCGGGTGGAGCGGAGGAGGTGGATTGCGAGGGGGACGGGAGGGAAGCGAGCGCGCGAGCGAAGCGCTCGATGGTGATGGGTGCCGCGGCCTCGGCCGGCCGGTTCAGGTGGCCGTGCTCGGTACCGGCCTCGGCCAACACCGTGACCTCGCGGCCGGCGGTGGCGAGAGTCGCGGCGAACGCCTCGCCTGAGACGCGCAACTCGTCAACCTCACCGTTCACGATGAGCGTCGGCGGGAACTGGGCTACGTCCTCGGCGGTGGCGAGGCCCGGGACGGCGCCGAGAGGGGCACCCGTCACATCGCCGCCGAGGTAGTTCTCGTACATGCTGAGCACGGCAGCCGGCCCGAACCGGTCGGCGCCGGGCTGGGCGTCGAGCGCCGCGCGAAGCGCCGCATCAGGTGCGGGTTGTACCGCGAGCAGCGTCGGGTATGCGAGCACGACGAGCGCGGGCACCGGAACCCCCGCGGCCGGAACTCCCGCAGCCGGAGCCTCGGCGGTTGGAGCCTCTGCGCCGGGCGCGTCAGCCCCTGCGACCACAGCAGCGGGATCCGCAACTGAGTTCGCGCCGGCCGCAGCGACACCCGCACCCCCGCGACCGAGCAACCGCAGGACGGCGCCGGCGGCGATGTTCGCGCCGGCGCTCGCGCCGCCGATCGCCAGTCGCGTGATGTCGATCCGCAGGCGCGAAGCGTTCTCGCACGCCCAGGTCCACGCGGCGATCATGTCGTCGGATGCCGCGGGGTAGTGGTGCCCCGCCCGCGGAGCGTCACCGCGACCCGACGCCCACGCGCCCGAGACGGGAGCGAGTCGGTAGTCCACCGACACCACGGTCGTGCCACGTGCGGCGAGCTGCCTGGCGACCCAGTCGCCCTCGGGCATGTCGACGTCGCCGAAGGCGAATCCGCCGCCGTGCGCCCACACCAGGCCGGCGCCGTTCGGCTCCCGCGCCGGATAGACGCGTACGAGCCCGTCGGCTGCGGAGTACGGTTCGCTCATCGTTGTCCTGTTCGGAGGTGGGTCTCGTGAGGAGGTGGGTCCTGTTCGAGGCGGGTCCTGTTCGGTGGTGGTGCTGAGGCGGCGGGGATCGGGGCCCGCCGCCTCAGCAGTCTGAATCAGGCGCCCCAGCCTGCCTGGGTTCCGCCAACGCGGTCGGCCGCGATCTGCTGCTGGTATCCGGATGCCGCGTACGCGGCCATCGGGTCGGCCGGCAGTCCGCGGCTCTCGCGCCATTCCGCCAGCGCGGGACGCACGTCGGTGTAGAAGGCGTCCATGAACACGGCGTTCGCGGCGAGCACGTCGTTTGCCGACTGAGCGGCATCCAGAGCCTCACGATCGACGAGGAGCGCGCGCGCCGTCATCTCCTGGACGTTCAGCACCGAGCGGATCTGGCCGGGGATCTTGTCTTCGACGTTGTGGCACTGGTCGAGCATGAAGGCCACGTCGGGGTTGTTCAGGCCCCCGCCGCGCACGACTTCGAAGATGATGCGGAACAACTGGAACGGGTCGGCCGCACCGACGATGAGGTCGTCGTCAGCGTAGAAGCGCGAGTTGAAGTCGAACGAGCCGAGCTTTCCGAGGCGCAGCAGCTGCATCACGATGAACTCGATGTTGGTGCCGGGGGCGTGGTGGCCGGTGTCGAGGCAGACCGATGCCTTGTCGCCGAGGGCGACCACCTGGGCGTACGAGGTGCCCCAGTCGGGAACGTCGGTGTGGTAGAACGACGGCTCGAAGAACTTGTACTCGAGCACCAGTCGCTGGTCGTCGCCGAGGCGCGCGTAGATCTTCTGCAGCGAGTCCTGTAGGCGGTCCTGGCGGCCGCGCATGTCCATCTGGCCGGGGTAGTTCGAGCCCTCGGCGAGCCAGATCTTCAGGTCACGGGAGCCCGTGGCATCCATGATGTCGATGCATTCGATGTGGTGGTCGATTGCCTTCTGACGGATGCGGTCGTTGTGGTGCGTGAGGGCGCCGAACTTGTAGTCCTCGTCCTGGAACGTGTTGGAGTTGACGGTCCCGAGCTTCACGCCGCGGTCCTCGGCGTAGGAGCGCAGACCCGCGTAGTCGTCGACCTTGTCCCACGGAATGTGCAGGGCGACGCTCGGCGCGAGGGCGGTGTACTTGTTCACCTGTGCGGCGTCGGCGATCTTCTCGAACGGGTCGCGCGGGGTGCCCTCGGTGGTCCACACGCGGAAGCGCGTGCCAGAGTTGCCGAACGCCCACGAGGGGAGTTCGATGCCCTGCTCTTCGAGCGTGGCGAGGATGTCGGTGGTGAGAATGCTCACGATGCGTCGCTTTCTGTCGTGGCGGTGAGTTGGTCGTGAAGGTTGAAGACTTCGGTCAGGGGCGTAGCGGCCTGGTCTGGGCGGCCTTCGAGGCCGACGAAGAAGCGGCCCATTTCGGCCTCCCATCGCGCGGCGACCTCGGAGTTCGCCAGATACGCCTGCGCGGCCGCGTCGTCATCGGTCTCGTAGTAGCCGATCAGTCGGCCGCCGTCGCCGAGAAACAGCGAGTAATTGCGTCGTCCGGATGCCGCGATCTCGGCGAGCATGTCGGGCCAGACGGGCGAGTGGCGGGCGATGTATTCCTCGAGAAGCTCGGGCTTCACCTGCAGTTGAAAGCAGACTCGCGTCGTCGCGGTGGTGCTCGTCATTGAGGGGCTCCTGGATGGCAAGAGGTGTGAATCGTTTCAAAGCATACGTGCCATGTATCGTTTTCGCAACGGGAAGTGGGTGAATCGTGTCAGTCAGCGTCAAAGACGTCGCCCTGGCGGCATCCGTCTCTGTGGGGACAGTGTCGAACGTGCTCAACCGGCCCGAGAAGGTGTCACCGGCCACGGTCGAGCGCGTGCACACCGCGATCGCCGAGCTCGGCTTCGTGCGTAACGATGCCGCTCGTCAGTTGCGCGCCGGTCGCAGCCGCAGCATCGGCCTGGTGGTGCTCGACGTCGGCAACCCGTTCTTCGCTGAGATCGCGCGCGGGGCAGAAGAGCGCGCCGCTGAAGAGAACATGACCGTGCTGTTGGGCAACAGCGACGAGCGCCAAGATCGCGAGCACGCATACCTCGACCTCTTTCGTGAGCAGCGCGTGAACGGCGTGCTGGTCTCGCCGACGACCGAGGATCTGTCGTCGCTCGAGCGGCTCCGCGACGGCGGGGTTCCGGTGATCCTCGTCGATCGCGAGACATCGGATGAGGGCTTCGGGTCGGTCGCCGTCGATGACATCGAGGGCGGCTTTCTGGCCGTGGGGCATCTTCTCGAGGGCGGATGCCGCCGCGTGGCGTTTCTCGCGGGGCCGATGGGCATTCGTCAGGTGCGAGACCGGCTCGAGGGGGCCCGTCGCGCGGTGGCGCAGCATCCGGACGCCGTTCTCGAGGTCATCGAAGTGCCCGCGCTCACCGTGCTGCACGGCCGAGAAGCAGGCCAGATCATCGCCGGGCGCGCACCGGCCGACCGGCCCGATGGGGTATTCGCAGCGAACGACCTTCTCGCGGTCGGCGCCCTGCAGGCGTTCGCGATCATGGGCGACATCGCCGTCCCCGACGACATCGCGCTGATCGGCTACGACGACATCGACTTCGCGTCGGCGACCGTGGTGCCACTCAGTTCGATTCGCCAACCCGCGCATTTGATCGGGTATTCGGCCGCCGACCTCTTGCTGAAAGACCTTGCGCAGCCGGACGGCGACCACGAGCGCGCGGTGCGATTCCAGCCCGAACTTGTGGTGCGCGAGTCCACTCGGCGCCCGCGCTGACGGCCTCACTTCGCCGGCTGTGCGTTTGTGACTGTCTGGGGATCGACGTAGGGTCGAAGCGCGGGCAATCGTGAGAACACGCCCGCGGAGGTGCTCGATGATTGACCACGTAGAGATGATGGCGGCGAGCACGGCGACCCGTCGCGGAACCGAGCGGCACGTGGTGCCCGACCCTCCCGCTCCGGTCCGTCCCCTCGCCGACAGGCCGCGCACGATTGTCACGATCGACTCGGCATTCGATGACCCGCCCTCGCTGATCGGGCTGCTGTTGTTCAGCACCGAGATCCGGCTCGAGGCGATCGTTCACCCCGACAACCCCTTCGTGGGCAAGGCGCTCGACAAGTACGAAGACGCCTACCCGAACCTGTCGGCGCACGACCAGCGCTACCCCGACCCTGACTACGTGCGTTCGCTTGAGCGCGACACTCGCGGCGTCGACGGCGGCGTCTCGCCCGCGGCTGAGCTGATCGCAGACATCCTGCTCGGCGAAGAGAACGGTCCGGTGTATCTGCAGGTGTGGGAAGGCGGCGGCTCGGTCGAGGCAGCCCTCGGCCTCATCGAAGAACGCCACGGCGAGGACGACGACTGGGACAGCATCCGGTCTTCTGTGTCTTCGAAGGCGATCATCACCACCCTCGTCGAGCCGGAATCGGTCTTCGGCGGCGCGCTGCTCGAGGCGTGGCCCGACCTGCGCATTGTTGAGGTGACGAGCGATCTGTGGACGTATCCGCACATGCTGCCCCTCATTTCGCCTGGTCTTCGTGGGCATGAGCACCCGAGCTACGGCGGGTGGGGAGGACGCGCCCGCCCGATCGACGAAGACCTCGACACATGGACCGTCGAAGGCGTCAGTGACAGGGCCGATGAAGAGGCAGGCGTCGGGCCCGAGGGTGAGACATCGGTCTCTCGCTGGTTCGACGATGCGCAAGCCGACTTCGCCGAGCGCGTGCGGTGGAGCACGACGCCCGAGTACGCCGAGGGTAACCATCATCCCGAGATCGAGGTGACCACGGGGCTCGACGTCGAGGTGCGCGCGGGAGGCCGTGTGGCGCTGATCGCGTCGGTGTCGGATCCCGATGGCGACGACGTATCGATCCACTGGTGGCACTATCGCGAGGCGAGCACGTACCGAGGACCGATCGAGGTCAGCGAGGCGGGTGAAGTCGCGCGTGTGCAGGTGCCCGAGTCGGCGCGCCCCGGCGACACGATCCACATCGTCGTCGAAGCGACCGACGACGCCGAGCGACCCCTCAAGACGTATCGTCGCGTGATTCTCACCGTCGGCTAGTTCTGGGCCCGCTCGACCTGCGCGCCGCCAGCGAACTGCGCACGATGGCCGCCGACGACCTCTGGCTGAGCCCCGCGTCTGGGCGCGACAGCATCGCCATCCACTTCACGTGGGTGAATGATCCTGCAGGCGTCGCCGCCGTGCTACCTGACGTCGAGAGCGCGCTCGCGCCGTTTCGTGCCCGGCCGCACTGGGGAAAGGTGCACGCCTTTGACCGGCCGGCGATCGAGCGGGTCCACCCGCGCCTCGCCGATGCCCGCGCGGTGTTCGAACGCCTCGACCCGGACGGCCGGTTCGTCAACGAACACCTGGTGCGGGTCGGCGCGCGCGAGGCGCGTAATTAGGCCGCGGGCGGGCGCGTGGTCTGCGTGTCGGTGTTCGTGCGCGCGGGCGCTGGTCCACGCGCGGGTGCGCGGCGAGCGAAGTCATCGTCGGTGGGCAGCGGGATCGGGGTGGTCTGCGCAATCTGGTCGCTGAACTCTTCGGGCGCCGGCACAACGCTCAGCGGTCGTGTCTCGTCGATCGTGAGCCGGAAGCGTCGCTCTTCGTTGCGGTGGAGGCGGCCGGATGCCACGAGCCACGTCGCTCCGATGGTGAACGCCACGATGGCGGCGCCGGCTCCGAGGAGGATGGCCGCGCGCGGGCCGAACTCGTTTGCGACCCAGCCGATCACGGGTGCGCCGACAGGAGTGCCACCCATGAGGATCGCCATGTACAGGGCGAGCACGCGGCCGCGCAGGGTCGGATCGGTGGTCGTCTGCACATAGCCGTTAGCGGTGGTGAGCATCGTCACCACCGCGAATCCGGTGAACATGAGCGTTGCGGCATATAGCCAATACGACGGCATGAATGCCGACACTGTGCCCGCCGCGGCGAACAGAAGCGTGGCGCCGATGACCACGCGAATGCGTGCCCGATCGCGGCGTGCGGCGAGCAGGGCGCCGGCGAGCGAGCCCACCGCGAGGATCGAACTGAGGAGCCCGTACCCGTCGGCGTCTCGCCCGAACTCGAGCGCCATGGTGGAGGCGAAGATCGGGAAGTTCATACCGAACGCGCCGATGAGGAACACCATCGCGAACGTCACCATCAGGTCGGGTCGCTTCGCGACGTACCTGAAACCGTCCGCCAGTCGCGACGACCCCGGCGCCTTCACGCGCGGGATCAACTCGTGAGGGCGGATGAGTGCGAGTGCGCCGAGCATCGCCAGGAACGTCACGGCGTTCACCACGAATACCCACCCGGTGCCGACGGCGACGATCACGATTCCGCCCACCGCCGGGCCGATCATGCGAGCCGCGTTGAAGGATGCGGCGTTGAGCGCGACCGCATTCGATGCGTTCTCGCGGGCGACGAGGTCGGAGACGAACGCTTGACGGGTCGGATTGTCGAAAGCGGCCACGACGCCGAGCGCGAGGGCGAAGCCGTACATCAGCGGCAGCGTCATGACGCCCGCGAACAACAGTGCGCCGATGGCGAGCCCGAGCGCCATGAGCGCGCCCTGGGTGACGAAGAGCAATTCGCGGCGGTCGAAGCGATCGGCCACCAGACCGGTGACGCCGACGAGCAGGAGCGGCGGTGCGAACTGCAACGCCATGGTGATGCCCATGGCACCAGCGTCGTTGTCGGTCAGCTCGGTCAGCACGACCCAGCTGATCGCCGTGGCTTGCATCCACGCGCCGACGTTCGACACGAGGGCGCCGATGAACCATACGCGGTAGTTGAAGACCGAGAACGAGCGGAACATGGCGCTCATCGGGCGGCCATCCGTTGCATGATGAGCGCCGCGTCGGCGAGGGTCTGCCGCTCGGCATCCGTCAGTTCGGCGAGGGCTTCTTCGACCCACGCATCACGGCGACTGACCGTTTCGTCTACGACCGCGCGCCCGTTCGGGGTGAGTGAGATGACGACCTTGCGCTTGTCGTTCTCGTCGGCGGTGCGCGCAATATAGCCCGATTCCTGCAGGCAGTTCACCGTTCGATTCATCGAAGGTGCGGTTACGCGCTCGCGATCGGCGAGCTCGCCGAGTGTGTGATCGCCGTGCACCCAGAGGGCGGCGAGGACGGCGAATTGGCCGTCGCTCATCGAATCGACAGCGCGCTGCGTGCGCATGCGTCGGGCGAGGCGGAATGTGGCTGTGCGCAACTGCGCCGCCGGCGTGGGCAGGCTCGGAGAAGTATCAGAGTTCGTCATCGTCAACTCGTTAGCATAGCTCATTAGTCTTGCTAAGCAAATGAGTTGACGTGGTCATCTGCGTTGTCGACGCCGGGTCAGATCGCGGTTCGCCCGACTATCTAGCGAATGTGGATGCCGCGACTTGCCGCCGCCGTGCTTAGACTTCTCGGCATGCCCGAGTTCATCGATGCACACGGCATCGCGATCGTGTACGACGTTCATCCCGCATCAACCACCCCCCGCGCAGTCGTCCAGCTGCTGCACGGTGTCGGCGAACACGCGGGGCGATATGCAGCACTGGCTGAGGCCCTCGCCGCGAACGGCTACATCGTGTACGCCGATGATCACCGCGGGCACGGCCGAACGGGGATGAAGCAGCACGACGGTGACGCCGACAAGCTGGGCCGCCTCGGCCCCGGGGGTCTGCGGGCCGCGCTTGCCGCCACGTGGCAGTTCACGCGCCTCATTCGTGACGAGAACCCTGACCTACCGCTGATCCTTCTCGGTCACTCGTGGGGATCATTCCTCGCACAGATGCTCGTGAACGAGCATCCGGAAGCCTATGACGCGCTCGTCCTGAGCGGTTCCGCGCTCCGTTGGCCCGGGTCGCTGAACGGCGGCGACCTCAACGCGCCGTGGAAGGCGAAGGATGCGATGGGCACCGAGTGGCTCGCATCCGACCTCGCGGTGGGCCACGCCTTCCTCGAGGACCCTCTGACCACCAGCACGCCGCTGCTGCAGTTGTTCGGCGTCGTCGACGCGGCGCGGCTCTACGGATTGCCGCGCAAGGATCTCGGCTACGACATTCCTGCTTTGCTGATGGTGGGGCGTGACGACACCGTCGGCGGCCCGCGCAGCGTGCACAAGCTGGCCGCCGCGTACCGGGAGCGCTCGCACCTGACCGACGTGACCACGCTCGTTTACCCCGACGCGCGCCACGAGATCTTCAACGACGTGACGCAGGAGGACGTGCGCGGCGATCTGCTCGCCTGGCTCGACACCCGCTTCCCTGCCCGCGACTGACCTCGCCGCCCGACACTGACGCGATAGCGAAGTCCGCCCCTCGCTCGGGGAAGCGCGGGCAATAGGCTGAACCCATGCACGGCGAATACAAGGTTCCCGGCGGCAAGCTCGTTGTCGTCGACCTCGAAGAACAGAACGGTCGCATCGCCGACTTCCACCTCGCGGGGGATTTCTTCCTCGAACCCGATGACGCGCTCGATGACATCGACCGTGCGGTGAACGGGCTCCCGGTAGAGGCCGACGTCGCGACGATCGCCGCCGCGGTGCGGGCCGCTCTGCCCGAGGGCGCTCAGTTGTTGGGCTTCACGCCCGAGGCAGTCGGGACCGCCGTGCGCCGCGCCCTGGTGACGGCACCCGGCTGGAAGGACTTCGACTGGGAGGTTGTGCACGAGCGACCGGTGTCTCCGGCCATGAACCTCGCGCTCGACGAGGTGCTTACCTCCCGCGTGGGGGACGGGCGGCGCCGGCCCACCCTGCGACTGTGGGAGTGGAACGAATCCGCCGTCGTGATCGGCTCGTTCCAGTCGCTGCGCAACGAGGTGGACCCCGAGGGCGCCGCGCGTCACGGCTACGACGTCGTCCGACGGATTTCGGGCGGCGGGGCCATGATGATGGGTGCCAACTCGATCGTCACGTACTCCCTGTACGTGCCTGCATCACTCGTGCAGGGCCTCACGTTCGCCGATTCGTACGCGTTCCTCGACGACTGGGTGCTGCACGCACTGCGCTCGCTCGGCATCGACGCCACCTATCAGCCGCTCAACGACATCGCCTCGCCGCAGGGCAAGATCGGCGGCGCCGCCCAGAAGCGTTTGGCCAACGGCGGTGTGCTGCATCACGCGACACTTAGCTACGACATGGATGGCGAAGTGATGACGCAGGTGCTGCGCATCGGGCGCGAGAAGCTCAGCGACAAGGGCACCACCTCGGCGGCGAAGCGCGTCGATCCGCTGCGACGCCAGACGGGCCTGCCGCGCGAGGCGATCATCGACCGGCTCAAGCACACGTTCGCGACGATGTACGGGGCGGTGGAGGGCGAAATCACCGCCGACGAGTATGCCGAGGCCGAGGCGTTGGTGCAGTCGAAGTTCGCGACGGACGCGTGGCTGCGCCGCGTTCCGTGACCGAGATCGCATCCGCGCCGGACGGCCGCGGCGACGTCGAGATTCACCACGGCGACAACCTCGAGATCATCCGCGGGTTCGACGATGGCGCCTTCACCCTGATCTACCTGGACCCGCCCTTCAACACGGGGCGCACGCAGGAGCGCGCGCTCGAAACGGCCACCAGAACTTCACCACAAGACGGCGAATCCACCGCCGATGGCGAGATTTCCGAGCAACCGGGCGCAAAAGCGCGGAGTTCTGCGCACGATGACCGCCCGCCCATCGTGCGGCGGGGCTTCCATGGGCTGGAGTACCAGCGATTGCGCGGCGATCTGCGGGCGTACGACGATCGCTTCGACGACTACTGGGGCTTCCTCGAGCCGCGCTTGGTCGAGGCCTGGCGCTTGTTGGCCGACGATGGCACGCTCTACGTGCATCTGGACTACCGCGAGGCGCACTACGCGAAAGTACTGATGGACGCCCTTTTCGGGCGCCAGCAGTTTCTCAACGAGCTCATCTGGGCGTACGACTACGGTGCGAAGACGCGCAAGCGGTGGCCCACGAAGCACGACACGATCCTGGTGTACGTCAAAGACCGCACGCGTTATTGGTTCGACTCTGAGGCCGTCGACCGCGAGCCCTATATGGCGCCTGGCCTCGTCACTCCCGAGAAAGCGGCCCGCGGGAAGCTCCCCACCGACGTGTGGTGGCACACGATCGTCCCGACGACCGGTCGCGAAAAAACGGGCTACCCCACGCAGAAACCCGAGGGGATCCTCCGCCGCATCGTGCAGGCCTCGAGCAGGCCGGGCGACCGCGTCCTCGACTTCTTCGCTGGCAGCGGAACGACGGGGGCGGTGGCGTCTGCCCTCGGCCGCGATGCCGTGCTTGTCGACAGCAGTGGCGACGCGGTCGCGGTGATGAGAAGACGGATGCCGCACGCGCGCATCGCGTCGTCGTCGCCGCACAGCGACTGACCACGCGTCGGGGCTGACCCCGCGACGGGGATGAGCGCCCACGCCCTGCGACTGGCTACGCTTCGCTCGCCCGCCACCGGGAGCGATCCCACGACACGCCCTATGCTGAATCCCATGCGTTTCGGAACCTTCATCCCCCAGGGCTGGCGCCTGGATCTCGTCGACATCGACCCTTCGCAGCAGTGGCAGGTCATGGCCACGCTCGCGCAGAAGGCCGACGAGGGGGCGTGGGAATCGCTGTGGGTGTACGACCACTTCCACACCGTGCCGCTGCCAACCGAGGAGGCCACTCACGAGGCCTGGACGCTCATGGCGGCCTTCGCGGCATCCACCAGTCGCATCCGCCTCGGCCAGATGTGCACCTGCATGTCGTACCGCAATCCGGCGTACCTCGCGAAGGTCGCGGCCACGGTCGACATCGTGTCGCAGGGCCGCACCGAAATGGGCATTGGCGCCGGGTGGTACGAGCACGAGTGGAGGGCCTACGGCTACGGCTTCCCGAAGATCGGAGAGCGGCTCGGGATGCTGCGCGAGGGCGTCGACATCATGTCGCAGGCGTGGAAGAACGGTCGGGCAACCCTCGACGGGAAGTATTACCAGGTCGATGACGCCATCGTGCAGCCGCAGCCGCTGCAGGAGGGCGGAATCCCGCTGTGGATCGCAGGCGCAGGCGAGAAGGTCACGCTCAAGATCGCGGCTCAGTACGCCGACTACACCAACTTCGCCGGCTCGGTAGAAGAGTTCGATCACAAGAGCGCGGTGCTGCGCGAGCACTGCGAAGCGCGCGGTCGCGACTTCGACACCATTACCCGGTCGTCGAACTTCAACACGATCGTCGGCGCGACCGAGGCTGAGGCGCGTGATCGCCTTGCGGCAATCAAGAGCCGCCTGCTGCCGCACGTCGGCCAGGAGCGCGCCGACGCGATCGAGAACGACTACCTCTCGTCGCCGGCCTTTGGCGCGGTCGACCAGGTCGTCGAGCGGCTGGCTGAGCGCGAGGCGCACGGGCTGGGTTATGCGATCCACTACTTCCCCGAGGCGGCGTACGACCGCTCGGGCGTCGACCTGTTCGAGCGCGAGGTGATCTCCGCGCTGCGCTGACCGCGCGGAGGGCATCGTGGTGCGCACGCTCAGTCGCCGTGACGCGCGACGCATCGCGGTGCGTGCGCAGCAACTCGATGCCCGCCGCCCCGGTGACGTCGTCGAGGTCGTCGAGCAACTCACCCTGCTCAACATCGACCCGACGGCGGCGGTCATGCCGTGTGAGCACCACCTGCTGTGGAGCCGCATCGGCGAGCCGTATGACACGGGAATGCTCACCGCCGCTGCCGAACGTGACCGTGCGGTCTTCGAGTTCGAGGGCGCCTACCGCGCCATGAGTGATCTGCCGCTGTTCGCCGCGGAGATGCGCGCGTGGCCGCGGTACGAGAAACCTCGCGACTGGCTCGCGGCCAACCCGCAGTTTCGGCAGGACATTCTCGACCGCTTGGCCGCGGAGGGCGAGTTGCCCACCTCGCACATCGCCGACACCGCGCAGGTTCCGTGGCCCTCGAGCGGCTGGACCAACAACCGCAACGTCACGCAGATGCTCGAGATCCTGCTCGCCCGCGGAGAGGTCGCGATCGCGGGGCGCGACGGGCGCGAACGCCGGTGGGATCTCGCCGAGCGCGTGTATCCGCCCGACATCCCCGAGATCCCGCTTGATGAAGCGCGTACCCTTCGCGACGAGCGACGGCTGAGCTCCCTCGGGATCGCGCGAGCGAAGGCGGTCGCCGTCCCGATCGAGCGCACCGATGTGGGGCGCGCCGGCGTCACCGTGAGCGTCGAGTCGGTGTCGGGGAGATGGCAAGTGGATGCCGCAGCCCTCGCGCTCCTCGATGAGCCCTTCGAGCCGCGCACGGTCCTGCTCTCGCCCTTCGACCGGTTGGTGTTCGACCGCGCACGCGCTCGCGAGCTGTTCGAATTCGACTATCTGCTCGAGATGTACAAGCCGAAGTCTGCGCGAAAGTGGGGCTATTTCGCGCTGCCGATCCTGCACGGTGACGAGCTCATCGGAAAGCTGGATGCCGCGGCTGACCGCAAAGCCGGTGTGTTCCGCGTTGCCGCCATCCATGAGGATCGCGTGTTCGACGACGAGGTGCGCGCTGCGGTGAACTCAGAGATTCGCGACCTCGCGACGTGGCTGGGTCTGGAGCCGCAGGGGATCGAGGAGTAGCCGGTCAGTCCGCGGTTGGTTGATCGGCGGCGGCGGATTCGGCAGGCGTGCCGCCTTCGAGCGCCTCGAGGAGCGCGCTGATGATGCCGGCCATGTCGATGCTCGGGTCCTGCAACCACTGAACTTGCAGTCCATCTGCCACTGCTTGCAGCACGCGTCCGAACGTGTCGGGATCGAGGGGCTCGCCGGAGGCGGGGAGCGGGCGTGCTGCCGCCATCGTCTCGCGAATGCCACGGCTGCGCTCGGTGAAGTAGTCGTGGGCTGGGTGGGTGGGGTCGGTGGCCTCTACCGACATCTGTGCATACAGGCGGACCAGCCCGGGGACGTCGGCATTGTGCTGCATCACGCGGATGAATCCGGTGCGCAGCTCGTCGGGGGCCTGCGCACCTGGCCCGATGCCGTAGACCGACTGGTCAACGGCATCCCTCTTCCGAAGGATTTCGACGAACAGCTCTTCTTTCGAGTCGAAGTAGTGAAGAAGTCCCGCCTGGCTGAGGCCAACGGCATCCGCGAGCTCTTTGACTGATGCACCGCGGTACCCCTCGCGGGCGATCACGTCGAGCGCGCGATCGAGGATCTCTTCGCGTTTGGCGATGCCCTTCGCGTACGAGCCACGCCTTTGTGCTGGTCGTTCTGCCATGCAGCAAGTAAACCGGAACGACTCTTGGTTTTCAAAACCAAATGCCGTAAGGTTTCTACATCGGCGCTCGCGCCGCACAAACCACCGCTGACAACGACGTCGCCCGACGCCCAGCGGCACCCGTCATCACCTACGACGAAAGGCCCCTGATGACTGACATTGCCGACCTCACCCTCGAAGAGAAGGCGTCGCTGACAAGCGGTGCCAGCTTCTGGTACACCAAGGCCATCGACCGCGTCGGCGTTCCCTCGCTGATGGTGACCGACGGCCCGCACGGACTGCGCAAGCAGCGCGAAGGTGGAGACCACCTCGGCCTCGGCGACAGTGTTCCCGCGACCTGCTTCCCGCCCGCGGTTGGGCTCGGCTCGTCGTGGGACGTCGAGCTCGTTGAGCGCGTCGGGCAGGCGCTCGGTGTCGAGACATCGATCGAGAACGTCGCTGTCCTCCTCGGCCCGGGTATCAACATCAAGCGCTCGCCGCTGTGCGGCCGCAACTTCGAGTACGTCTCGGAAGACCCCATCGTCTCGGGCGTGATCGGTGCAGCGCTGGTGAAGGGCATCCAGTCGCAGGGTGTGGGCACGTCGCTCAAGCACTTCGCCGCCAACAACCAGGAGCACGACCGCATGCGCGCGTCGAGTGATGTCGACGCGCGCCCGCTGCGCGAGATCTACCTGCGCGGTTTCCAGCGCGTCGTCGAGGACGCTCAGCCGTGGACCATCATGTGCTCGTACAACCGCATCAACGGAACCTACGCCTCGGAGGACCCGTGGCTGCTCACGCAGGTGCTGCGTGATGAGTGGGGCTTCGAGGGTCTGGTCGTGTCGGACTGGGGTGCTGTCAACGAGCGCGTCCCGGGTCTCAAGGCAGGCATGGATCTCGAAATGCCGTCGTCGAACGGTGTGACCGACGCGCAGATCGTCGCCGCGGTGAACGATGGCTCGCTCGAGGAGCGCTACGTCGACATCGCCGCCGGTCGCGCGCTCGACCTGGTGCGCAAGGCGCAGGCCGGCGCCGGCAAGGTCGAGGGTCCGCTGGACGTCGACGCTCACCACGCCCTTGCTCGTGAGGCTGCCGGCCGCTCGATCGTTCTGCTCAAGAACGACGACGCCGTGCTGCCGCTCGACGCCTCCGCGTCGATCGCCGTGATCGGTGAGTTCGCCGAGAAGCCTCGTTACCAGGGTGCCGGCTCGTCGATGATCAACCCCACGCGCCTCGACAGCGCACTCGACGGAATCAAGGATGCCGCGACCGGTACCGTCACCTACGCCAAGGGCTTCAGCCTGGCGGTGACCGCGGCCACCGACGAAGAGCTTGCGGCGCTGCGCGACGAAGCGGTGGCTGCAGCATCCGCCGCCGACGTCGCCGTCGTCTTCTTGGGCCTGCCGGCTCGCCTCGAGTCGGAGGGCTACGACCGCACCGACATCGATCTGCCCGCCGAGCAGCTCGAGCTCCTCGACGCCGTCGTCGCCGCCAACTCGCGCACCGTCGTCGTGCTCTCCAACGGAAGCGTCGTGGCGTTGCCATTCGCCGACAAGGTGCCGGCGATCCTCGAAGCATGGCTGCTCGGTCAGGCCGGTGGTACCGCCACGGCAGACGTGCTGTTCGGTGCAGTGAACCCCTCGGGCAAGCTGACCGAGACGGTGCCGCTGCGCCTCGAGGACAGCCCCGCGTACCTCGACTTCCCCGGCGACTTCTCGCACGTGCGTTACGGCGAGGGCCTGTTCGTGGGCTACCGGTGGTACGACTCGCGTCGCTTCGAGGTGGCCTACCCCTTCGGCCACGGTCTGTCTTACACGACCTTCGCGTACGGGGATGCCACGGCGGCCGTCGCCGCGTCGGGTGACATCGAGGTGCGTGTGACGGTAACGAACACTGGTGAGCGTGACGGCCGCGAGGTCGTGCAGGTCTACACGTCGCTGCCGACGTCGCAGGTGCAGCGCCCGGTGCGCGAGCTCAAGGCGTTCGCGTCGGTCGCCCTCGCCGCGGGCGAGAGCCGCGAGGTGGTACTTACGGTGCGTCGTAAGGACCTCGCCTACTGGGACATCCGCATCGACGGTTGGGTCGTCGAAGGTGGCGAGTACGTCGTGGATGTGGCGGCATCCAGCCGTGACCTTCGCTCGTCGACGGCCGTTGCCGTCACCGGCGACGAGGTCGTGCTGCCGCTGTCGCGCACGTCGTCGCTCGGCGAGGTTTTCGCGCACCCCGTCGCCGGCCCGATCATCCAAGCGGCGATGGCCGAGATGATGGGCGCGATGAACGGCGCCTCGTCGGTCATGCCCGAGGGCGTCGACATGATGGAGATGATGGGCTCGTTCCCGCTCGGCCGCATCGGCATGATGGCGGGCCTCGCCGGAGGCGACGCTGCCGCCGGTTCGAGCGACGAGATGATCGACGGACTGATCGCGGCCGCCAACGCGCCGCAGCAGGCGTGATCTGACGACGCGGGACGGGGTCGCCGGGGAGGAATCCTCGGCGACCCCGTTTCTCTTTGTGGTGGCGCTTCGTGTGGTGACGCTTCGTGCGGCGGCGCTTCGTGCAGCTGGGTGCCCGACGCGCCCGTGGCTGCCGGCGCGCCCACCTGGTCACCCGTGGCCGATGGCGCGGCAGACTCCCGTGGGGCCCGTGGCTGCCGGCGCGCCCAGACGTCGCGGCTACCCGCCGGGCACCTCAGGCGCGCAAGAACGCCAGCAGCGCCTCGTTCACCTCGGCGCCGTGAGTCCACAGCAGGCCGTGGGGCGCGCCCTCGATCTCGACGTAGGTCGCCTCGGGAAGCAGATCCTTGAAGCGGCGCGCCGTCGCGTCGATCGGCAGGATGTTGTCGGCCGTGCCGTGCAGGATGAGCGCGGGCACGTCGATGGCGGGGATGTCCTGACGGAAGTCTGTCGGCCACGTCAGCGGGGCTGCGGCGATCGCCGCGTTGCCGGCCATCGTCGCCGTGTGCACGCTCGCGTCGACCGCGGCCTGCGAGATCCGCGAACCGAGTGTGTCATCGAGGTTGTAGAAATCGGCGAAGAATCCCTCGATGAAGGCATAGCGGTCCTCGCGAATCGCTTGGACGAACCCGTCGAAAAACTCCTGAGGGCCGGCCCCGTCGGGGTTGTCGTCGGTGATGAGCAGGTACGGCTCGAGCGATCCGAGGAACGCCGCCTTCGCGACGCGCGCGCTGCCGTAGCGGGAGAGGTAGCGGGCCACTTCTCCGGTGCCCATCGAGAATCCGACGAGCACGGCGTCGCCGAGGTCGAGGTCTTCCATCAGCGCGTGCAGGTCTGCCGCGAAGGTGTCGTAGTCCGATCCGTCAGCGGTCTTCGTCGACGAGCCGAAGCCGCGGCGGTCGTACGCGATCACGCGATACCCGGCATCCAGCAATGCCGCCTGCTGTTTGCCCCAGGACTCACCGTTCAGCGGGAACCCATGGATCAGCACCACCGGCTGCGCGTCGGAGGGACCCTGATCGGTGTAGAAGATGTCGATGTCGACCGAGTTCTCGGTGCCGACCGTGAGAAATGCCACGTGCGCTTCCTTTCGGATCGCAGACGGATGCTGCAACCTCTCGCCACGCTAGGACGTGGCATCCGCTCGCGCCACCAGGTTGACATCTCGACGCCAGACGTTCACCCGCCGTGTCTCGCTTGCGCGGGCGCTGCCGCCCGCCAGTGCCGTCCGCCCGTGCCGTCCGCCCGCGCCCGCCCGTGTCGCGTTCCCACCTCACCCGGCGCTCCGCCCCCAGGATGTGCGCCGAGGCGCGACGGATTGTGGGGGTGGAGCGGCGTGGGTGGGTGCCCCGTGGGTTCTGCCCCCAGGATGTGCGCGTGGGCGCGACAGATCCTGGGGGTGGAGTGACGTCGGTGGGTGCCCCGGGCGCTCCGCCCCCAAGATTTGTACCGCGGCGCGACACTTTGTGGGGGCGGAGCGGGGTGGGTGGGTGCCCCGTGCGTTCCGCCCCCAGGATGTGCGCCGAGGCGCGACAGATTGTGGGGGCGGAGCGGAGGTGGTGGGAGGTGAGGTGCGCGAGCCGGGGGCGCGGGGCCGCGCGGCGCTACGCGTCGCGGCCGGCGCCGGGGGAGGGCGTCACGGTGAAGATGTTCGGCGCGGCGAAGCCGGCGTCGCTGAATGCCGAGGCAACGGCGTCCGTCACCTTCTCCGCCGAGTCGGAAGACACGAGAGCGATCGCGGCACCGCCGAAGCCCCCGCCGGTCATGCGCGCACCCACGGCACCCGCCGCGAGCGCGGCGTCGACCGCGGTGTCGAGTTCGGGCACCGAAATCTCGAAGTCATCGCGCATCGACACGTGGGACGCGACAAGCACGTCGCCGATCGCCGCCGGACCGGCTTCGCGAAGCGTGCGAACCGTGTCGAGCACACGCTGGTTCTCGGTGACGACGTGGCGTGCGCGGCGCAGCGTCACCTCGTCGACCAGGCTCTCGAGCCGCTCGAGGTCCTCCGTCGACACGTCGCGCAGCGCCGGAACGCCCAGCGCAGCGGCCGCGCGCTCACACGCCGCGCGGCGCTCGCCGTAGCCTCCGGTCGCGTGGCTATGCTTGACGCCGGTGTCCATGACGAGGAGTTCGAGGCCCGCGGCGGCGAAGCCGAGGTCGATCACCTGAGCGTCGAGCGAGCGGCAGTCGAGGAAGGTCGCGGCATCCGCTCGCCCGAGCATCGACGCCATCTGGTCCATGATCCCGGTCGGTGCGCCCACGGCGTCGTTCTCTGCGCGGCGGCCCACCTTCGCGAGCTCGACGCGGTCAAGGTCAATGCCCCAGGTCTCGGCCAACGCGGTGGCAGTCGCGCCTTCGATCGCGGCCGACGATGACAGGCCCGCGCCGACGGGAACGTCAGAGGCAAAGGCCAAATCGACACCCGTGACGGTCGATGCGTCGACGCCCGCCGCTTGCAGCAGCGCCCACGCGACACCGAGCGGGTAACGCGCCCACTCGGTGACCTCGTCGCGTCGCGCGGGGAAGAGGTCGTCGAGTTCGGAGAGGGCGACCTCGACGGGCGTCTCATCGAAGGTCGAGGCGACCCGGATCATGCCGTCCCCGCGCGTCGCGAGTGCCACGTGCGTTCGGTACTCGATCGCGAACGGGAATACGAAGCCGTCGTTGTAATCGGTGTGCTCGCCGATGAGGTTCACGCGGCCGGGCGCCGACCAGGTCGGGGCGTCGACCGCGCCGGCGACCTCGGTGAGCAGAGTGCGTGCGGCCGTGGCCGTGTCGATGGGCGTGGTCATTCGGTCACCTCGGGGATGGATGCAACGGCGTCGCGCAGTGCGGCGGCGGCCGTCTCGGGGGGAATGTCGCCGATCCATGCGCCCATGGCGGCTTCGGATCCGGCGAGGAACTTGAGCTTGTCGGCCGCGCGCCGCGGGCTGGTCAGCTGCAGGTGGAGGCGGGCGCTGTCGCGTCCGCGGTTCACCGGGGCCTGGTGCCATGCCGCGATGTACGGCGTTGGCGTGCCGTACAGGGCGTCGACGCCGCGCAGCAGGCGAAGGTACAGCGGCGCGAGTTCTGCGCGCTCGGCATCGCTTGTCTCGGTGAAGTCGGCGACGTGGCGGTTCGGAAGAAGATGCACCTCGAGGGGCCAGCGCGCGGCGAACGGTACGAAGGCCGTCCAGTGTTCACCGGCGAGGATCACGCGCTCGGAGGCCCGCTCGAAGTCGAGAATTCGCGCGAACAGGTCGGCGCCCTCGCGCTCGATCTGGCGCAGCAGGCTCGTGGTGCGCGGGGTGATGTACGGGTACGAGTAGATCTGGCCGTGGGGGTGCGGCAACGTCACGCCGATTGCCTCGCCGCGGTTTTCAAACGGGAACACCTGCTGCACGCCGGGCAGAGCAGACAGGGCCGCGGTGCGGTCGGCCCAGGCCTCGATCACCGTTCGCGCGCGGGTGACGCTCTGCGTGCCAAATGATCCTTCGTGCTCGGGGCTGAAGCACACGACTTCGCAGCGTCCGACCGAGGTGCGGGTGCGCCCGAGTCCGGGGGCGTCGAGGTCGTCGAGGTTGCGAGGTGCGTCGTCGGCCTCGGGCGCGGTGCCGAGCGCCGAGGCCAGCGCGGGCCCGAAGGATGGCGACTTGTTCTCGAACACCGCGACGTCGTAGCGCGAAGGAATTTCGGACGGGTTCGTCGGTGTCTGGGGCGCCAGCGGGTCGAACTCGGCAGGCGGCATGAACGCGCGGTTCTGGCGGGATGCCGCGACCGAGATCCAGTCACCCGTGAGCACATCGCGTCGCATCGTGGCGGTGGCGGGGCGAGCGCCGAGGTCGCGCGTGTCGATGCCGCGCTCGGCGCCGAGCGTCGTGTCGGGGTCGTCGTAGTAGATCAGGTCGCGACCGTCGGCGAGGAGCGTGGGGCGCTTGACGACGCCGTTGCCGAGCGTGGTTGCGGGGCCGGCGAGCTCGCCGGCTGCGGGGGTGTCACTGCGAAACTCAGGTGTGTTCACGTCAACACGGTAGCTGACAGGGCATGGTAACGTCAACATCGAGCGGATTTCAGGAGTTTCGCAGACTGGGCCGGAGCCGCCGGAGCCGCCAGGGCAGTTGTCGGGTGGGTGCCGCCGGGGGTTGGTGGGCTGGCGGCATGGCCAGGGGCCCGGATGCACGGCCGAGTGGCGGAGCAGGAGCGGAGGCGAAGTGGAACGACGAGTGTCGATGGCCGATGTCGCCGCACGCGCGGGGGTCTCGGGGCAGACGGTCTCTCGCGTCGTGAACGCCAGCCCGCGCGTCGACCCGGCGACGCGACAGCGGGTCGAGGCTGCTATGGCTGACCTGGGATACCGCCCGCATCGCGCCGCGCGCGCGCTGCGCACCGGGCGAACCCACACCATCGGCCTGCTCGTTTCTACGCTCGCCACCGTAGGCAACTCGCGCATGCTTCAGGCTGTGGCCGATGCGGCCGCAGCGCGCGATTTCGCGTTGACTGTGATGACGCTCGGCGCCGCGGGCGACGCCGATGTGTCTGACGCTTTCGCTCGCCTCGCCGAACAGGGGGTGGACGGCGTCGTGGTGCTGAACGAAGCGACGGCCGCGGCCCGCGAGGCGCGCATTCCGGCGGGGCTCCGGGTTGTCGTGGTCGATGCGCCGCCGGCGGATCTCGAGAGCGTGGCTTCGGTCGACGCGTCAGCCCCCTACAACACCGTCCAGACCGATCACGCCGCCGGCGCACGCGCCGCGGTCGACCACCTCCTCGACCTCGGCCACGCTACCGTGTGCCACGTCGCCGGGCCCGCCGACTCGTTCGCCGCCGCGCAGCGCGAGCGCGGGTGGCGCGACGCGCTCACAGCGCACGGCTCCGCGGTGCCGGGGCTCATTCGGGGCGACTGGTCAGCGGCATCCGGATACACCGCGGCCGCAGCCGTGGTGGCAAGCGGAGCGACGGCGGTCTTCTGCGCGAACGATCAAATGGCGCTGGGGTTGTTGCGGGGGGTGTCGGATGCCGGGCTCGACGTCCCGCGCGACGTGAGCGTCGTCGGGTTCGACGATGTGCTCGACGCCGAGCAGTTCCGCCCACCGCTGACAACGGTCCGGCAAGAGTTCGACCGACTCGGCGAGCGGGCGGTCGCCGTGCTCGTCGACGCGATCGAGCAGCGTGACGCGGGCGTTCGCGAGACGGTGCCGACGACCCTGATCGTGCGGGAAAGCACGGCGCCGCCCGCGGCCGTCTGACGAGATAGCCGCGCCCGCGACGCGGCTGGCAAACGGGCGGGCTCGCGAGGCTGCTGGCCCCGGCCGCCGCAGCAACTAGCGCCGCCGGACGGCCCACTCCGCCGCGCGCTGCAACATGCCGCGTAGCTCCGGCGACTCGTACGCTCGGGCCTCGTGCCCGAGCGCGCAGACCACGGCTCGAGCGGCATCCTCGCGCGTCCACACCACCGGATGCACAACACCCTCGAGGGTGTGAGCGGCCAGCACGTGCACGTCGTCGGCGCGTACGAGGTCGGTGTACATCTCGTCGTACAGCGAGATGCCGGTCACGCCGTCGGTGATCGGGTGACCCGGGTCGACGATCTCCACCTCTGATTGGGCGATGGGCGGATGCCACGAGGTGCCAGGCCGCCATTCGCCACCGACCACCTCGACCCAGCGCGGATAGTCACGCAGCGACGACACCGCGGTGTGGATCGCCACCACTCCGATTCCACGCTCGAGCGCGGCGTCGAGGGATGCCGTGGCAACAGCGATCGCAGCGGGATCAGCCACGTCGGTCACGCCGTCGTTGTTGCGGGCGGGGTCGCCCGTGTTCACCACGAGAAGGTCGACCGAGTCGAGGCCGCCGAGCGCGGCATCCACATCTTCACGGACTTCGACGCTCCATCCGGCGTCGCGAAGCAGTGCGGCGAGGCAGGCCGAGGTCGCGCCGAACGGGTGCCACGGGTCGGCGTAGCGACCGTTGCCGCTCAGGATGAGTGCGCGGGAGGGGTTCTCAGTCGAGGTGTGCATCGCTACCATTGTGCATGGGATAGCGCTTTCCCCGCGACGGCTCGAGATTCGACCAACGGGGGCGGCGCCCACGTCTGCCCGAGGAGAATGTCTGCATGGCCCGCACCATCGTGATCGCGCCCGACTCGTTCAAGGGCACCATCGGCGCCGCCGACGCGGCGACCGCCCTCGCCGCGGGTTGGCACAGCGTCGCGCCCGGTGACACCGTGCGCCTGCTGCCCATGGCCGACGGAGGCGAGGGTACGGTCGACGCGTTCGCGGCCGCCGTTCCCGGCGCGCAGCGCGTGCCCGTGAGGGTGATCGGGCCCGAGGATGCCGCAGTCGAGACATCCTGGCTGCTCCTGCCGCCCACGTCGGAAGCGCCCGCCGGCACAGCCGTGGTGGAACTCGCCTCGACCAGCGGCATCGAACTGCTCGGCACGCCGCCGCGCCTGCGGGCGCTCGACGCGCATACGTACGGGTTCGGCCAGGCGATCGCGGCCGCGCTCGCTCACGGAGTTTCGCGCCTCGTGCTCGGCATCGGCTCGAGCGCGTCGACCGACGGAGGGCTCGGCATGCTCGTCGCGCTGGGTGCGCGGGTGACGGATGCCGCCGGCAACCCTGTCGCACTCGGTGGACGCGGGCTCGCACAGGCGTCGGCGGTGAACCTGACCGGCCTTGCGGCGCTGCCGCCCGGTGGTGTGCAGGTGCTGACCGATGTGACGAATCCACTGCTGGGTGAGCGGGGGGCGGCTGCGGTGTTCGGTCCGCAAAAGGGGGCGACCCCGGATGACGTTGCCGTGCTGGATGCGGCGCTGGAGCGGTGGGCGGGGCTCGTCGGTGTCGTGGCCGGTGCGGGTGCTGGTGACGCAGCTGGTGCTGGTGCCGCCGTTGGGGCCGCCGGTGCGGTGCGGGCCGACGCAACGACGCCGGGCGCCGGCGCTGCGGGCGGCACCGGGTTCGGTTTGCTTGCGTGGGGCGCGAGCCTGGTGCCCGGATCGGATGCCGTGGCTGACCTGATCGGCCTGGCCGACGTGGTCGCCGCTGCCGACGTGGTCGTCACGGGCGAGGGCTCGTACGACGGGCAGTCGGCGGCTGGCAAGGTTCCCGCGCACGTGGCGAGTCTGGCCGCGCATGGCGGGGCGCGTGCCGCTTTGGTCGCGGGGCGCATCGCTCCCGACGCCGACACGGCGACGTTTGCCGCTACGGCGTCGTTGACCGACCTGGCCGGGTCTGCAGCGCAGGCGATGGCCGACCCCGCGCGCTGGCTGGAAGCGGCTGGCGCGGCGCTCGCCCGCGCGCTCGCATAGCGGCAAGACCGCAGTCGCGAACCCGCGGACGGTTGATACGGTCGAGGATGCCGCGCCCGCCGCGCCGCAGGAGGAGCATCCGATGTCCAACACCCCCCGTGACGCGTGGCAGTGGATCACCGCGAGCCTCGGCGCGCTCGCAATCGTCGTCGTCGCGTGGGCATGCCTGACTTCGTGGGGCGGCGTCGTGCACGGGCACCCCGCGTACGCGGTGCTTCTCGGAGTGACCGCGGTCGGCGGCGTTGCCGCGATCTGGCTCTCGTTGCGCCGCCGGAAGCGCGCACGTCGATCCGGCGCGTGGCGCGTCACCGGCCGCATCGCGCTGATCGCCCTCGGCCTCGCGTGGATCGCCGTGACCGCGTGGCTGCGTCCGTACTCGGCGATCGAGCCGGCACTGCCGGCCATGCAGTCCGACGGCGTCGCTACCGTCACCGAGACGGGGACGCAGATCGTGATCGAACCCACCGGTGGCGCAGACGCGACAGCGGTGTTCTTCCAGCCCGGGGCGCTCGTCGATCCGCGGGCGTACGCGGCCGTCCTCCGGCCGCTCGCCGAGGCCGGCCACCGCGTCGTGATCACGAAGCAGCCCTTCGGCATCGCGTTCTTCGCGCTCGGCGCGTTCGATGCGACTCGCACGCAGTACGGCGATGTGAACGGTTGGGTCATCGGCGGGCATTCGCTCGGCGGCACCGTCGCGGCTATTCAGGCGGACGGGGCTGATGGCAACGGCGGCGGCAGTGACACGGATGCCGCCCCCGCCGTCGGCCTGTTGTTCTTCGCGTCCTATCCCGCGGGCGACATCAGCGACACCCTCGTCGTGCCGGTCGAGTCGATCTCTGGCTCGCGCGATGGGTTGGCGACGCCGGAAAAGATCGACGCTTCACGCGCGGACCTGCCGGCGGACACGAACTTCACAGTGATCGAGGGCGGCTCCCATGCCCAATTCGGTGACTACGGCCCGCAGGTCGGAGACAACGAACCCGAGATCAGCGACGACGACGCCCGCGGGCAGATCAGCGCAGCATCCGTCGCATTCGTTGACGCGCTCGTCGACTGACGCGACCGCAAGGCCGGTGGCCGGCGCGCCCGGATTTCTGAGCGCCGGGCGCCAGCGGGGAGCGGGATGCCCCGCGGCTCAGGGGACCCGCAGCACCCCGTTGCGGCGGTGTGGCAGCGTCTCAAGCGCCGCGTCGCGCAGCGACTCGGGCAGCAGGCGCTCGGGGGCATCCTGGAACGTCAGCGGCCGCAGGAACCGACGGATCGCCGTCGCGCCCACCGACGTGTGCAGCGATGTCGTCGCCGGCCACGGTCCGCCGTGGTGCTGCGACCACGTCACCGCGACGCCAGTCGGCCATCCGGCGAACAGCACGCGACCGGCCTTGCGCTGCAACACCTCGAGCACCGCATCCACGTCGTCGCCGTCTTCGCTGTGCAGCGTCGCCGTCAGCGAACCGGTAACCGCCTCGAGCGCCGAGAGAAGTTCGGCCTCGTTCGAGTAGCGCACCAGCAGCGTCACCGGGCCGAAGCACTCCTCGAGCAGGGTCTCGGGCCGGGCAGCGACGGCCACAGCGTCGGTGCTCAGCACGATCGGACGCGCCGAACCCGCCGCGGGCTCCTCGCCCTGTGCGACGACGGCGACCGATGCGTCGGCTTCGAGGTGCGCGATCCCCTCGGGGAACGCATCCGTGATGCGGTCGGTCAGCAGCGGACCGCCGGTCGACGACGTCGCGAAGGATGCCACGAGGTCTTCGAACCCGGCGCCGGCGGGCACGAACACCACACCAGGCTTCGTGCAGAACTGACCGACGCCCATGGTGAACGATCCGACCAGGCCCTGCGCGAGCGTCTCCCCGCGCGCGGCGACGGCAGCGGAGGTGATCACGACGGGGTTGACGCTCCCCAGCTCTCCGTAGAACGGGATCGGGTCGGGGCGGCCGGTGGCCAGGTCGAACAGTGCACGCCCGCCGCTGATAGAACCCGTGAAGCCGGCGGCCTGGATGGTCGGATGCTGCACCAACGCGTTACCGGCTTCGCGCCCTTCGACGAGTGAGAACGACCCCTCCGGTGCGCCGCCGGCGCGCAGCGCCTCGGTCACGATCTCGGCGGTGCGGTGCGACAAGCGGACGTGCCCCGAGTGCGCCTTCACGATCACCGGGTTGCCGGCGGCCAGGGCCGAGGCGGTGTCACCGCCGGCGACCGAGAACGCGAACGGAAAGTTCGACGCCGAGAACGCGGCGACCGGGCCGACGCCGGTGAGGATGCGGCGAAGTTCCGGCCGCGGCGGGGTGGCCGTGGCATCCGCATCATCCACCGTGAGTTCGAGGTAAGACCCCTCTTCGACGACGGTCGCGAACAGGCGCAACTGCCCGGTCGTACGGCCGACCTCGCCGCGCAGGCGCGTCTCACCGAGGCGCGTCTCTTCGTCGGCAATCGCCACGAGTTCGTCGATGTTCGCATCCAGCGCATCGGCGATGCCGCGCAGCCATCCGGCGCGCTGCGATGCGGACGATGCCCGCCAGATCGGTGCGGCACTCGCGGCCGCGGCAGCAAGCTGGTCGATCGTCTGGGTGGTCGTGGTGCTCATGATTCCTCCGGAGAGTTCGGGAGTGAGGGGTGTGAGAAGCTGATGCCGAGCCCCACATGCGGGGTCTCGGTCATGTATCCGTCGGCGATGGTGATGGGTGAGGGTCCGTCCAAGGCGCCCAGGGTGCCGAATCCGGCATCCTCAACATCTTCGACCATGGATTCGGGCACGCCCTCGACCGCGGGCAGGGCGAGGGCGAGTTGGCCCGACAGCTCGGGCAGCAGGTGCGGGTGCAGGGTCGCGCCGTAGGCGGCGGCGATACCAGCGATGCCGAGGAACGGCGTGATCCCGCCCACCCGCACCACGTTCGGTTGCACGATCTGCGCGGCGCCGGTGCGTAAGAAGTCGTCGAAGCGGTACGCGTTATGCAGGTTCTCGCCGACGGCGATCGGGATGCCGGACGATGCAGCCAGACGCTTGGACAATTCGATGTGACCGCCCAGGTCATCCGCGCGCAGCGGCTCTTCGATCCACACGGGGTCGACTGCGGCGAGCACCTCGAGGTTGCGCGTGGCGCGTTCGAGATCCCAACGCTGGTTCGCGTCGATCATGAGTGCACGGTCGGGCCCGAGCACCGCGCGCACGGCCTGCATGCGCTCGAGATCTTCGGCGACGTCGGGTTTGCCGACCTTCACCTTCACGGCGTCGAACCCGGCGTCGACCCAGCGCTGAACCTGGGAGACGAGCTCTTCGGTCGAATAGTGCAGGTTGACCCCGCTGCCGTATGCCTTCACGCGCGTGCGCGGCGCCTCGAAGAAGCCCGCCAGGGACGTGTTCTCGGCCCGCACCGCGGCATCCCACAGGGCGAGATCCCACCCGGCCAGGGCAATCGTGGCGATCCCGCCGCCCCCGGCTTCGTGCAGGTGCTCCCACATTCCCTGCCAGGCCTGACCGGGTTCGGCAGAGCGCCCGACGACGGCGCTCGCGATGTCGTTCGACAGCAGAGCGTGCACGGCTTCGGCCCCGATCTGCGGGGTCCACGAGAACCCCCAGCCCTCGGCGCCGTCCGAGCGGGTGACGTGCGTGGCGATGACCCCGACGCTCGTGACGTCGGCGGCCCACGGGCGAGTGAGGGGGACGCGGATCAGACGCGCGTCGAGGGACGTGACGGTGACGGGCGCAGTGCCGGGTGCGCCTGCTGAGCCCGCTGTGCCCGCCGTGCCGGGTGCGCCCGCTGCTCCTGCCGCGAACGCAGTGGTGCCCTTGCTCACAGCAGCGCGCGACCCGCGGCGAGGATCTCGCCCAGGCGCGCCTCCTGCTCGGCGGTCGGGTCGACCAGGGGGGCGCGCACCGAGCCGACCGGCAGGCCGCCGAGGCGCAGTCCCGCCTTGATCAGCGAGACACCGAAGCCCGGCGTCTCATCGCGCAAGTTCACCAGGGGCGAGTAGAACCCGTCCAGAAGGGCCGCGCGGCGCGCTTCGTCGCCGTCTGCGTACGCGCGGTAGTAGGCGTTCGCCACCTCGGGAATCATCGCGAACGCCGCCGACGAGTACAACGGGATTCCGATACCCCGATACGCGCCCTGCGTGAGCTCTGCGGTCAGCAGACCGTTGAAGAACGCGAAGTCATCACGCCCCTCCTCGGCGACGGCCCGCACGATTTGCTGCGCCACGCCGACGTCCCCGGTGCCGTCCTTGAACCCGACTACCTTGGGGTTCGCCGCCAGGCGCCGCATCGACGCCACCGAGTACTGCGCGTTCGCGCGATGGTAGACGATCACCGGAAGATCGGATGCCGCAGCCACCGCTTCGATGTAGGCGACGAGCCCCGCCTGGGGGCTGCCCACCAGATACGGCGGCAAGACGAGAAGGGCGTCGGCGCCAGCATCCGCTGCGCTCTTCGCCAACGCCACCGCGTTGCCGAGCGGGCCACCTGTACCGGCGATCACCGGCACCGCACCGGCGACGGTCTCGGTGGCGACGCGCACCACGTGTGCTGCCTCGTCGGCCGACAGGGCGTGGAACTCACCCGTGCCGCAGGCCGGGAACACTCCGCCGGGGTTGTGCTCGAGCGTCGTTGCGACGTGCTGGCGCAACAGGTCGTCATCGACCCGATCGGCGCTGTCGAAGGGGGTGACGGGGAAGAAGAGGATGCCGTCGAAGTTCACGTCAGCACGTCCTTTCGGGATTCGGGGGAGAGCGAGGGGGTGAGGCGCGTATCGGCGATGTCGGGGAGTTCGGCGCTCCAGCGGTGCTGGGGCGCCCAGCCCAGCATCCGACGAGCCTTCGCGGTCGAAAACGCGGGCGCATCGCCGGTGAGCTCAGCGGCGAGCGCCTCGGTCCCGGGGACGTACTGGGGTAGGAGCTCTGCCAACGGCCGCGTCGCCAGCGCGTCATCGGCGCCGACGAAGAACGTCTCGGCGTTGGGGATCGTGCCAATCGCGTCGAGCAGAACGTCGATGAAGGATGCCACGTCGCGCGCATCGACGTAGTTGAACAGTGCGGGGGCTGACAGTGCGGGATCGGCCAGGCGCTCACGCACTGTGTGGCCCTGCTGGGTGAGAGCGCCGTCCCACTCTTCGGGGGCGATCACGTAGCACGGACGGAAGGCGGCGAACCGCGTGGCGTCGCCGGTCTGGCGCGCGAACATCGCGAGCGTCTGTTCGACCAGGTGCTTCGACAGTGCATAGGCGTTCCAGGGCTTCGGTGTCGTGGTCTCATCCAGCGGAAAGCGGTCGGGCAGCCACCCCGCCGGGGCGTTGTACCCGAGCACGGTCGGACTCGACGCGGCGACGATCTTGGGAATCCGCGCGGCGACACCGGCGCCGATCACGTTTACGGCGAGTGCCGAATTCGTGCGGATGATGACGTCTTCGGGTGCGCTGAACGGAACCGCGATCGCGGCGAGGTGGATGAGCGCGTCGGCGCCGAGCGAGCCGATGGCGGCGGTCGTGGCATCCGCATCGGTCAGATCAGTCTCAACCTGCTCGATGCCTTCGAGCTCGGCTGCGTCTGACGCATGACGATCGATCGAGACGATGTCGTGCCCCGCGTCAGCGAGCCCGCGAACGAGGCTGCGGCCCAGGCGCCCGGCGCCGCCCGTGACGAGAATTCGGCTCATGAGCGGTGCCGCGCGGCGGCGTCTTCGACGAGGAATCGGATGCCGAGGTCGGCGACCTGGATGGGTTGGCGGGTCTCGAGGGAAAGGTTGCCGGCGATGCCGGTCGCGATCGAGCGCACACCGTCGCGCCAGTCGGCGGCGCGGGCGAGCGGGTCGGACGGGTCGGCGCCGACGAAGATGTCGCGCAGCAGGAGGGCGTCGCCGCCGCCGTGTCCGCCTGCGCCGTTGACGATGGGGACTTCGTATGCGGCTTCCCAGTGCTTCTGGACGAGCAGGCGCTCGCCTTCGGGGCGGAGAGAGCCGGACTCGCCAGCGTCGGTGGCGGAAGGGTCGAGCACGGGGTGCAGGCCTTCGGATTCGAGGACGGCGCCACGTTCGACAACTTCGAGTTCGGCGCGTCCCTCGGTGCCGTTGATGGCGACGCGGTACCCCTCCCAGGGGGCGTGTGCGTTGAGGGAGTAGCTGAGGGTGGCGCCGCTGAGGTAGTCCACGACGAGGGCGAGGTTGTCTTCGATGGTGATGCCGTCGCTGAAGACGTCGAGGTCGCGGCGGTAGCCGTCGTGCTGCTCGGCGTCGAGGTAGAGAGCCTTGAGCCGTTCGTCTTGCCGCATGTCGAGTTCGAACGCGTCGGCGCCGTCGTGACTGCCGCGCTCGGGGCGGCCGGTGATGCCGCGGTCGGCGGCGTTGTCTGCGCCGTAGAACTTCAGGGCACCGGAGGCGTATACGCGGCGGGGTGCGGAGCGGATCCACCAGTTGACGAGGTCGAAGTGGTGGCTGGACTTGTGGACGAGCAGGCCGCCGGAGTTCTTTTTCTCGCGGTGCCAGCGGCGGAAGTAGTCGGCGCCGTGCTTGGTGTCGAGCATCCACGAGAAGTCGACGCTGGTGACCTGCCCGATCGTGCCGTCTTGGATGATCTGGCGCAGTGCGGAGTTGCGGGGCGAGTAGCGGTAGTTGAACGTGATGACGACCTCGCGCCCGGTGCGCTCGATCGCCTCTTCGATGCGTGCCGCGCTCGGCGCGTCGATCGTGAGGGGCTTTTCGACCACGACGTCGGCGCCGGCATCCAGCGACCGCACGATCAGCTCGGCGTGCAGGTCATCGCGCGCGGTGATGATGACGCGCTCGATGTTCTCGGTGCGGATCATCTCTTCGAGCTGGTCGGGGGTCCACACGCTCGGGGCTGCGGCGCCGGTGGCGACGATGGCGTCGACGGTGACCTGGGCGCGCGCGGGGTTCGGCTCGCAGATTGCCGTCAGGGTGGCGATGTCGGCGAACGTCTCGGTGATCGCGTGCACGTACATGTGTGAGCGATGGCCCGTTCCGACGATCGCATACCGGCGCTGGTTCAATTCCACTCCTTCAGGAAACGTTTTCTCAGCGTAGCACGTGTGGGTGCGCGTTCGGGCGGGCGGGGCTGGGCGCGGGCCGGCGCTGGTGCCCATCACCCCGGCGTTCGTATGGCGCGACACGCCGGTGGGGGCGCCGGTTTCCCGCAAAGTGTGACGAATGAAGGGACGCGCGCGGGCGCTGGGTGTGGGGCGCGGGCGCGGGGGCCACCAGCGGTCGGTTCGTATGGCGCAACACGCCGGTGGGGGCGCCGGTTTCCCGCAAAGTGTGACGAATGAAGGGACGCGCGCGGGCGCTGGGTGTGGGGCGCGGGCGCGGGGGCCACCAGCGGTCGGTTCGTATGGCGCAACACGCCGGTGGGGGCGCCGGTTTCCCGCAAAGTGTGACGAATGAGTGGGATGGGGCGCGCCGCCTGCGTCAGGCGGGCGCGGGGCCGGTGCTGCCGCGCACGACGAGCTCGGGGTGCAGCGACACCGAGTCGGCGGCATCCTCACCCTCGAGCAGCGCGTGCATCGCCGCCCATGCCTGCTCGCCGAGCTCAAGCGCTGGCACGGCCGCCGTGGTGAGCGGCGGCGACGTGTACTGGGCAAAGGGGATGTCGTCGAACCCCACGATTGACAGGTCGTCGGGGACACGGCATCCGCTCGCTTGAACGGCGCTGAGCAGGCCCATCGCCACGAGATCGTTGAACGCCAGGGCCGCAGTCGCGCCGGATTCGAGGACGGTGGGTGCTGCGCGAGCCCCTCCGTCGAAGTCGACCCCTCCGGCCACTTCGGTGATCGTCACATCGGGGTGGCTATCGGTGAACTCGGCGATCGCGGCGAGGCGCGCGGTGTTGGCGACGCTGCGCTCGATCCCGGCGAGGAACACGATGCGCCGATGCCCGAGCTCGTACAGGTGCGCGAGCTGGTCGCCGAGCGCGGCGCGATAGTCGGCCCGCACGATCGGCAGGGTGCCCGCGCCCGTCCTGTTGACCACGACAGCGGGTCGGATGCCGCCGGCCACGCGATCCAGCTCCTCTTGCGGCATGCGCGGGGAACACAGGATCACGCCGTCGGTGCGCCGGCGAGTCGTCGTGGCGAGCACGCGCTCTTCGTCGACCGACTCCGCCGAATCGGCGACGAGGACGTGGTAGCCATCGGCGGCGGCGGCGCGACTGACGCCGCGCAGGATCTCTTGGAATGTCGGGTTCGCCAGGTCGGGAACCACGACGGCGATCGTCTGGGTGCGCCCGAGCACTAGGCTGCGCGCGAGCGGGCTCGCCGTGTAGTTCAGCTCGGTGGCCGACGCGCGGACGCGCTCGGCGAGCACCGGATCGACCGTCGGGTTGTCGTTCAACGCGCGCGACACCGTCGACAGCGACACTCCGGCGTGCGCGGCGACATCGGCGATGGTGACGCCTTTGGGTGGGCGGGCCATGCGGTTCCTCTCGGGCAGCGGGGTCTCGGGTCGCGGCGGCCTCAGCCGCGCTCGGGCGTGCTCCCCCGGATGATCACCTCGAGCGCGAGCGGCGAGGCCGCGGCATCCCACTCTTCATCGACCACCGCGTGCAGCAGGCGATACCCGAGCTCTTCGAGCGGCACGCGCACAGTGGTGAGGCCGGGGCGAATGTCACGACCGGTCGCGATGTCGTCGAAGCCGGCCACGGCGATGTCGGATCCGACCGAGCGCCCCGCGTCGCGGATCGCCGACATGATGCCGATCGCGACCACGTCGCTGACACCGAAGATGAGCGTCCCCTCGGCGAGTCCTTCGGCGAGCAGCTGCGCGCCGATCTCGTATCCCGCGTCGCGCGTGAACCCGCCGCGCACGACGCGGTCGACCGTTCCGCCGGCCGAGGTGAAACCGTCGGCGAACCCCGCAATGCGATCGTCGGAGGTCCGGATGCCGCGGGCGGCACCGACCACGACCGCGTGGCGATACCCGCGCGAGGCCAGGGCCGTGCCGAGCGCAGCCGCCCCGCCGGCGTTGTCGACGGGGACCGATCGCACGTCGTCGGACGCGCGACCGAGCGCGACGACGCGCCCGCCCATACCGGCGAACGCGTCGAGTTCCCTGCGCAGGCCCGCGGCGTCGCCCTCGTCGGTTCGGGATGCTGCGAGGATCAGCCCGCGCGGGCGTTGGCCCCGCAGGGCGCGCACGAGTTTGACCTCGCGCTGCGGGTCGCGCTCGGTGATCGCGATCGTCACGACGAGGGATGCTTCGTCGGCGCCGCGCGCGACGCCCGACGCGATCTGGCCGAAGAAGGGGTCAGCGATGTCGGCGACCAGCAGTGCGACGATCGCTGACGCGCCTCGCGCGGTTGCCTGGGCAGACAGGTTGGCGGTGTAGCCGAGGGATTCGGCGGCCGCTTCGACCTTGACGCGATAGCTCTCGGCGACTTTGCGGGTCGAGCCGTTCAACACGCGTGACGCTGTCGCGAGCGAGACGCCGGCCTCGCGGGCGACGTCGTGCAGAGTCGCCGCGCTGCGTGAATTCGGGAGGGTGTCGCTCACAGAGCCGAGTCTAGGGGGTTGGTCTGTGGGGCGGCGAGAGGGGAGCAAACGTTTTCCTTCGGTCAAGAGCGGGGAGTGGATGCCGCGTGCGCGGCGAGCCAGGCCCGCGCGGCATCCTGCATCTGCGCGGTCCATTCGTGGCCAGCGTCAAAGAACGCTCCGGTGTAGCGGGCGTCGAGACCGGCGCTCAGGCGAGCATGAGCCTCGGTCATGCCCTCCCTCGGGAAGAGCGGATCCGTGCGGCCGTACTGCACGAGCACGTCGCCTGCCGTCATCGCGGCGAGGCGAGGCAGATCGCGCCATGCGGCGAGGCCGGGGGAATGCAGCAACCATGAATGTGCATCGAGGTACTCCGGTACCAACGCGGATCCGGTCGACATCATGCACGACACCACGGTGGCTTTCACGCGTGGATCGAGCGCCGCAGCGAGGATGGCGCGACCGCCGCCGCCCGAGAGGCCGAAGACTCCCAGGCTGTTCGCGTCGACCTCGGAAAGGCCCGCGAGTACATCGAGCGCGGTGAGATCGTCGGCGGCGACCATGCCCGCAAGCGACGCCCCGAGCACGCCGAGACCTTTTGCGAGGTGGTCTTCGTGCAGCGACGAGACGGCGTCGAATCGTTCGTCGTCGGTCGGGGCATCGCCTTGTTCGCGCCAGCGGGCGTCGAGCGCCTCGGCCAGCGCCGCGAGTTTCGGCGTCGGTTGCGACAGGTCGAACGCGCGCGACCCCCACGAGAACGTGTCGTGCACGAGCACGGCGAACCCGTCTCGCGCGAGGTCGTTCGCCAGCGCTCGGCCGTCGTAGTACTGCCCGCGCAGGCGCTGAGCCGAAGGATGCGCGGCGCGGTCGGTCACCACCAGCTGCTCTGCGCCCGTCGAGCGCACGCCGCCATGGCAGTGAAGGCCGAGCAGCCCCGGGAGGTTGCCGTCGTGGTCGGCGGGGGTGAGCAGGTACGCGCGCGTGCGCGGCCCGAATCCGGTGTGCCACGACACCTCACGGCCGGCGACGCCGTCCAGCATCCACTCTCGATCTACCGAAACTCCCGCGGCCGCCGCCGTCGCAGGGACGCGGAGTCCCAGAATCTCGGCGAGACGGGCGCGGGGCTCGTCACCCGGAAACGCCGCGACGGGCACGTTCGCAAGGTGTGCCGGAAGATCGGCATACCCCGCGAACGGCCCGTCGCTCATGCGTTTGTCGTCAGCGTGGGAGGGCTGACCCGAGGTGCGGTGACACGGCACCGGCGAATCCGGCCGCGGTGCGCTGCACGGCAGTGAGGGGATCGGTCGCCCAGATCTCCTCGTTGAAGATCTCGACCTCGATGTCGCGGTCGTAGCCCGTCTCGATCACGGCGCGAGTGAGCGAGGCGAAGTCGATCACGCCGTCGCCCGGGTAGTGACGGCTGAGCAGCACGTCGGCGGGCAGCGGAGTCTTCCAGTCGCACACCTGGTAGGTCGCGATGCGCCCTTCGCGGCCGGCGCGCGCGATCTGGTTCAGCACGTCAGGATCCCACCAGATGTGGAACGTGTCGACGGTCGCGCCCACGACCTCGGGCTCGAAGTCGGCGGCGATGTCGAGCGCCTGACCGAGCGTCGAGACCACGCAGCGGTCGGACGCGTACATCGGGTGCAGCGGTTCGATCGCCAGCGTCACACCCGCGCTCTTCGCATAGGGGGCGAGCTCGCCGATCGCATCACGCACACGCGAGCGCGCGCCGACGACGTCGCGGTCGCCTTCGGGCAAACCCCCAGCGACGAGTACGAGGATCGCCGTTGATCCCTCCGCACCCGCCGCAGCCAACGTTGCGGCCTCATCGATCGCGACCTTGTTGTCGTCGATTGACGCGCGGCGCGCGGGGCCCTCGGGCATCGTGAAGAAGCCTGAACGGCAGTGCGTGGTGAAGCGCAGGCCCGAATCGGTCAGCATCTTCGCCGCGGTGGCGAGGCCGACTTCTTGTACCGGCTCGCGCCACAGACCGATCGCCTGCACGCCTGCCTCGGCGGTCACGCGCAGCGCGGTGGCGAGATCGGCGTACTTGATGGTGGCCTGGTTGATCGACAGGCGCGGGTCGACGAAGCCGCCGGTCATGACAGCACCCCCGGAACGTCGAGACCGTTGTGCCGCAGCATGCCATGCCAGCGGATCGTCGCCAGCTCGGGGCGCTCGAGCGCGTGAGCGGCGTTCGCGAGCTCGACGATGCGGGACAGGTGGGGGAGGCTCCGTGCCGAGTGCAGACCGCCGACCATCTGGAACGCATCCTGGTGGCCGTTCAGCCACGACATGAACGCGACACCGGTCTTGTAGTAGAAGGTCGGCGCGGCGAAGATCTGACGGCTGAGCTCTTCGGTCGGGCCGAGGATCTCGAGGTAGCGCGCCGGGTCACCGGCATCCAGAGCCTGAATCGCGGCGGAAGCAGACGTGGTCAACGCCGCGAACGCACCGAGCAGGGCGTCCGAGTGCTGGCGGGGGCTGTCGGGGTTGCGGTCGGGCTGGATGGCGTCGGGAACGTCTTGCCCGCCAATCAGGCCGACGTAGTTGAAGTCGTCACCCGTGAACATGCGCACACCCTCGGGGAGGCGCTCGCGCACCGACACCTCGGACGCGGCATCCAGCAAACTCATCTTGACGCCGGCGACCTTGTCGACGTTCTCGTTGATGATCTCAAGCAGAACATCGGATGCCGCGCGCCAATCGGTCGAGCCGAAGTAGCCCTCGAGCACCGGATCGAACGCGGTGCCGAGCCAGTGGAGGACGACCGGGACGGTGGCGGACTGCAGCACCTCGCGGTAGACGCGACGATAGTCATCGGCCGACGTGGCGACGCGCGCGAGATGGCGGCTGGCCATGAGAACGGGGCCTGCGCCCTGCTCTTCGGTGAAGTGGAGCTGCTCCTTATAGGCGTCGATGACCTGCTCGAGCGAGATGTGCTCGTCGTCTACGTGGTCGGTGTTGACTCCCACGACGACCGAGCCGCCCTCTTCGCGCGCCGTCTGAGCGGAGCGCGAAATGAGCTCGCGGGTGGCCGCGGCATCCAACCCCATATTGCGCTGGGCGGTGTCCATCGCGTCGGCGACGCCGAGCCCCCACGCGTAGGCGTGGCGACGGAAAGCGAGGGTTGCGTCCCAGTCGACGTCGGCGGGCTGGCCCGGAGTGTTGTCAGCGGTGATCTTCGGAACAACGTGCGCGGCAGCGTAGGCGACGCGGCTGCGCAGGGAGCCCTCGGGGCGGGTGTACCCGGGCGCCTCGGCGAGGGTGACGGCGGAAAGCTCGCCGGCGGCGGAGAGGAGAGTGAGGCTCGTCATGTCGATTCTCTGGTGTGGCGGATGGGATTCCCGCCGGGCGCAGCGTGACGCGTGCGCCCGGCGGGGACGATCAGACGGTCAGTTGAGGTCGAGCGAGGGCAGCTCGACCTTGCGGCCTTCGCGGCTGGACTGCAGGCCGGCCTCGGCCAGCTGCACGCCGCGCGCACCCGCGAGCAGGTCGAACGCGTACTCGGTACCGAGGACGTACGACTCGAGGAACTCTTCCCACTGCTGGCGGAAGCCGTTCTGGAAGACGTCGTTCGTGGGAACCTCGGCCCAGTCGGCGTCATAGTCGTGGTTGTCGGCGAGGTCGGGGTTCCAGACCGGCTTCGGCGTCGCGTTGCGGTGCTGGATCTTCGCACCGAACAGGCCAACAACGGCCGAGCCGTGCGTCCCATCGACGTGGAACTCGACCAGCTCGTCGCGGTTGACGCGGACCGTCCAGCTCGAGTTGATCTGTGCGACAGCGCCGCCCTCGAGCTCGAAGATGCCGTATGCCGCGTCTTCCGCCGTGGCGGTGTAGGGCTCGTTGTTCTCGTCCCAACGGGTAGGGATGTGAGTGGATGCCTGTGCGTAGACCGACTTCACCTCGCCGAACAGGTTCTCGAGCACGTAGTTCCAGTGCGGGAACATGTCGACGATGATGCCGCCGCCGTCTTCGGTGCGGTAGTTCCACGACGGGCGCTGCGCGGGCTGCCAGTCGCCCTCGAACACCCAGTAGCCGAACTCGCCGCGCACCGAGAGGATGCGGCCGAAGAAGCCCGAGTCGATGAGGCGCTTGAGCTTCTGCAGACCCGGGAGGTAGAGCTTGTCGTGCACGACGCCGGTCTTGACGCCAGCCTCGCGGGCGAGGCGGGCGAGTTCGAGTGACTCTTCGACCGACTCGGCGGTGGGCTTCTCGGTGTAGATCGTCTTGCCGGCGGCGATCGCCTTGCGCAGCGCCGTGGCACGGGCCTTCGTCACGAGGAAGTCGGCGTAGATCTCCCACCGGGGATCGGCCAGAGCCGCGTCGAGGTCGGTGGTGTAGTCCTCGATGTCGTGCTTGGCTGCGAGGTCTGCGAGCTTGGCCTCGCTGCGGCCGACGAGGAGGGGCTTGACGGTGACCTTCGTGCCGTCGGAAAGCTCGATGCCGCCCTGGTCGCGGATCGCGAGGATCGAACGCACGAGGTGCTGGCGGTATCCCATACGGCCCGAGACGCCGTTCATGATGATGCCGATCTCGCGAACGGCCGGGCGTGCGTCGGTGGCCTGGGTGAGGGTCGTGTCGGTCACGATGGGCCTGCTTTCTGTGAGGTTCTGCCGCGACGTCGCGGTCGCGGTGTGTCTGCCCGCCGTTCGCTGGGCGGGTAAGCGCTTTCCAACAGTGTGCCATGGCGCGTGCGCGTGCGCAAGCGTTTTCCGCTGGACGGTGGTTTTCGCGCGTCGGTCCGCCGCGGGCGCCCGGCGTTCCGCCCCCAGGATGTGTCGCGGGGCGGTGCGGATTCTGGGGGTGGAGCGTGGAGGTGGCTGTGCCGTTGGCGTTCCGCCCCCACGAATTGTCGCGGGGCGGTGCGGATTCTGGGGGTGGAGCGCAGGCGAGACGGAAGGCCCGAGCGAAGGCCCAGGCGAAGGCCCGAGTGGAGGCGGGAGGGACACCCGGCGCGTGTGGAGAGCATCCGGCGCCGGCCTCGCGGTCGACCCGGCGAGGGATTCGGCGGCGAAAGAGTCAGGCCATCGCTTCGTGAATATCGCGGGCCTTCAACACGCGGTAGGGCGAGACGGGGTGCGTCGCCAAGATTATTTTTCCCCGAGCGTGCAGTCGACTCAGGTCCTCGTATGCCTCGACGATGTCCCCGAGGGCGTACAGACCTGAAATGAGGAGAACGAAAGCTCGCTGCTCTGCCAGCCGGGCGAGCCGTTCCAGTTGCGAGGTGCCGTGGGCGACGGAATCTGCATCGTCGGCCAGAAGGCGAAGCTCGACATCCCGCCTGTCCGTGCTTGAGCGGTATCGATCCGCCGGCACACCGAGACGTTCTGCGGTGTCGCTACCGTCCTTACCGAAGTTGTCGATGAACGCGGTTACTCGTCCGTGGGCGACGCGGTCGATCCTTTCGGCAAGCCCTTCGCCGTACTTCACGGGAATGATGCCGAGCTGTCGTAGGTAGTCGAAGTTGCGCTCGCCGCACGTACCGATCACGCGCGCACCTGCATGCTTTGCCAGTTGAGCTTCAATGCTGCCGACACCGCCAGCGGCCGCGGAGATCACGACGGTGTCGTCGGAGCCGATGCGCAGTTCATCGAGTGTGTCCAGCGCCGTACAACCGGCGAGGTACATGCCCCCAGCCATCTCCCACGAGACGTTTTTGGGCTTGCGCACCAACGCTGCCTGATCGACGACGACGTGTGTGGCGTGTGCGCCCGTGCGCACATGCCCGATCACGTCTTGCCCTGGTCGAAAAGCCTCGACGCCCGGACCGCATGCCCGGACAATCCCGGCGAAGTCGCTGCCAGAGCGTCGTGGCCAAGGATCGTCTTGCCAACTGGGCTCATTGCCGTTGCGCAAGAACACCTCCATATGGTTGATCCCGCTGGTAACGACCTCGACGGCGACTTCACTGGGGCCGGGGCTTCGCAAGGGGCTCTCATGCCTCTGCAGCACGTCCGCGTCACCGTACCGCGTGTATACGAACGCTGCCGTCTGGGCAGTCTTTGCACTCATGACGTCTCCTCGTTGTTGCGTCGGTTTCTGGCGCACAGGCCCATTGGGTTATTCGCTCCACACCCGCGCTTTGGATGCACTCGGAGGAAAAAACGCGAACTTTGAGGAATGTCGGCTTGAGTGCATCCAACGCTGCAGGTCTCGGGGAAAGAACTCACAACGGCGCAATGGTCGCGTCGTCACCTACGAGGAGGAACCAATGCGCAAGACAGCAGCAGGACTGGCCATCGGCATGGTGGCCGCATTTGGCGTTGCCCTACCGGCATCCGCCATTTCGGAGAGCAGTGCAGACGTATTCGTCCTGCACGGCATCCCTGACACCCCGGTGGATGTCTATGTCGACGGCGAACTGACGCTGGATGACTTCCAGCCCGGTGATCTGGCGGGGCCGCTCGATCTCCCGGCGGGTGACTACGAAGTCGCGTTGACGGCGACGGATGCCGCGGATGACAGTTCGCCTGTATTGGGGCCAGTCACGTTGAGCGTGGAGGCGAACATGAGCTACACGGCAGTCGCTCACTTGTCTGAGAGCGGAGAGCCGACAGTAACCCCCTTCGTCAACGACATCTCGGCGACGGCCGCAGGGGAAGGTCGGCTGACAGTTCGACACGTTGCCGCCGCTCCGGCGGTCGACATCCTCGCCGGCGGCGACGCGGTCGTATCGGGACTAGCGAACCCCGAAGAGGCTTCCCTCGATCTCGCAGCGGGAACGGTCTCGGCCGCTGTGGCGTTGGAGGGAACCACCGACCCCGTTATCGGACCGGCAGATGTCGCCGTCGATGAAGGCGTGCTCACGATCGCCTACGCGTGGGGCAGTGCCGAGGACGGCAACCTCGATCTCGCGGTTCAGACCATTGACGGACTGCACTCCAGCCCCGACGGCGTGCCGTCAGGTTCGGCGGGATACCTGGCGGAGCGTGACGCGCAAACGCCCCTGGTGTGGATGCTTGCTGGTTGCACGATCGTGGCAGCGGTCGCCGTCGGCGCGGCGGCCATGGCTCGTCGCACCGCGGGTAGCGAGCGCGCATGATCTCGGGCACACCGCGAGGGTCGATTCCCATGAAACGAAGCCGCACCGCAGCTTCGACGATGGCGATCGCTCTCGCGGTGTGCCTATCTGCGTGCGCGGCGCCCACCGGTCAGAGCGATGCGCAGTCGCGACCCTCGCCCACGCCTACCGTGACTGCTGCTCCCGCCCGCACCCCCGCGGTCGAGGTCCCGGTGACATCGAGCGCGCCCCGAGAGGTGGAGCCCCGGGTCGCTCCCACGAACCTTCTTATCTCAGATATTTCAGTGGACATGCCGGTCGTTCCCGTGGGCGTTGACGGGGGGTCGCAGATGGAGCTACCCGTCGATCCTGCGATCGCCGGGTGGTATCGATTCGGGCCGGATGCGAACGCTGACGAGGGTCATATGGTGCTGTCCGCACACGTGGATGCTCCGAATTACCCCATCGGGCCGCTCGCCGGACTGCGCGACCTCGACCCGGGCGCGTCCATCGTTGTGGAAGATGAATCCGGCGCGCAGAGGGAGTACCGGGTGGCGTCGGTGACGTATTATCCGAAGACGGATCTTCCTGTTGACGAACTCTTCGATCGTGAAGGGGAACACGCTCTCGTGGTCATTACATGCGGGGGGCCCTTCGATTCCTCCACAGGCCGGTATCGAGACAACGTCGTCGTCGTCGCCGTTGCGGCGTGATAGTCGGCTGAGGAGGATGAAGTGAGCGAAGCAGTCGACGAGAAAGCGTTGGACGCGCGGTTCATCGACGGCGACGAGCGCGCGCTCGAAGAGGTATACCGGCGGTGGTCGCCGGTGGTGTTCACTCTCGCTTTGCGCTCACTCGGTGACCGTGCCGACGCGGAAGACGTCACCCAACGTACGTTCGTGTCGGCGTGGACCTCGCGCGAGTCCTTCGACCCGAGTAAGGCAAAGCTGTCGACCTGGCTGGTGGCGATCGCCCGTCGTCGTGTGGCCGACGCTCATGAATCTCGCGCTCGAGTGATCGCAGTCCAACAGGAAGCGATGCGATTGACACGACCGGACGATCTCGTGCGAGAACCACCAGACTTGGCAGAATCCATTCTGGTGGCCAACGAGATCGAGCAGCTCGAGCCTGATGCGCAGAACGTTGTGCGCCTCGCTTTCTTCGACGATCTGACTCATGCACAGATCTCCGAGAGGCTCGGAATGCCGCTCGGCACGGTGAAGAGTCATATTCGAAGAAGTCTCGGGCGAATGCGCGAACGATTGGAGGTGAACGATGTCGCATCTTGAACAAGACCAATTAGCGCTGCTCGCGCTCGGCGAGCCTGTTGCTTCGATGTCAGACTGCGCGCACCTTTCGTCGTGTGCGGAGTGTAAAACGGACCTTCGCGCGTTGAGTCGGGCGGTAGGAGTGGCGCGCTCGACACTGGCTGACGACAAGCTTGAGAGCCCACCCGAGCGAGTCTGGGCCGGGATCGCAGAGGAACTCAACCTTTCTATACGCGGCGATGCGAGCGACGAGGGGTTAAAGGACGAAAACACCCCTTCAGGCCATGCGTCCCCCGACGAGGGTGATCGTGATGTGGCTCACGATGAGGTCGCGGGGGAATCGGATGCCACGCCCCGAACACGTCGCGATCACGCTGCGCGACGGCCGCGCGGTCGATGGCTGTGGGCCCTTGCGGCGTCACTCGTGGTTGTCGCCGGTGTCGGTTGGGGCGCGGGGGCGCTCTTGCCCACCCCGCCCACCTCGATTGCTCAGGCAGTGCTCGATCCTTTCCCGGACCACCCCGGAGCAACAGGGACAGCAGACGTCGAAGAGGATGAAGAAGGTTCGCGGCGACTGGTCGTGACGGTTGGAGCGGACGCGCGGCCGGACACTTACCGCGAAGTGTGGCTGATTCGAAACGATGCCGGTGCGCTGATCAGCTTGGGTGTGTTGGACGGCGATTCGGGGACGTTCGTGATTCCGGACGGCCTTGATCTCGAGGAGTACAACTTGGTGGACGTTTCGGTCGAGCCCATCGACGGCGATCCCGCGCACTCCGGGGACTCGATTGTCCGAGGGCAGCTCTCCCAGGCCTGACACTGGCGCGCCGCTTGGCGCCTGGCGCCACCTAGCGCCCTGCCACCCTCATTCCGCCCCCAAGATCTGCGGCCGCCAGGCGCAGATCTTGGGGGCGGAGCTTGAGGCGGGTTAGCCGTCGGCGCTCCGCCCCCAGGATGTGTCGTGCGGGCGTGCGGATTCTGGGGGTGGAAGTTCGGGGGTGGTGGCGCGGCGGAAGTGCGGGGGTGGTGGTCCGGCGCAGGTTCGGGGGTGGTGCGGGTGCGAGGAACGTGAGGGTCGCGCTCAGTCCACCGAGCGCAGCAGCACGCAGCCGTGCGGCGGGAGGCCGAGGTGCAGCACGGTTGAACCGGGAGCGACGCCGCGCGCGGCATCCGACTGCTCGTGCACCGCGCTCGCCGAGAGCGTCGACCCACTCCACACGTCGACCACATCGACGACAGAAGACCCGAGCCCCAGCGAACGAGTGTCGAACGGCTCGCGCCGCGCGTCGCTCGAGAGGTTGAACACCGCGGCCCACCGCGAACCGGCCGGCCCATCGGCCGCCCACACCACGAGGTCGCGCTCGCGCAGCAGTTCTCGGTTGCCCGAGAAGACCGCAAGACGTCGAGCACGGCGTCGTTGGTGAGAAGCGCGATCGTGCCGGGGTCGCTCGAAGGCAGGTCGCCGCCCACCATAAGCGGCGAGCGCGCCATCACCCACAGGGTCACCATGGTGCGGCGCTCGTCGGGGGTCAACAGGTCGTCGCGGGGCTCGCCGCGTTCGGCGCGGAGGCGCCCATGACCGGTTGGGGTTCTTTCATCGAGCAGGTCGTCGAGGCGCCGGTGCGCAACCTCGCCTTCGGCGGTGCGACGACGCAGTCGTTCATCGACGCCGGCTCGTGGCAGGCGGTGCTGGATGGTGTTGCGGCCGACGATGTCGTGCTCATCCAGTTCGGGCACAACGATCAGAAGGATCCGGCGCTCGATTCCCGCGGCGGCTACAGCGATCGCCTGCGCGGATTCGTCGCCGACGTGCGTGCGCGCGGCGCGCAGCCGGTGTTGTGCACCTCGACCGAACGTCGCTGGTTCGAGGGCGATCGCGTGACTCCGACGCATGGCGACTATCCGAACGCGGTGCGCGACCTCGCCCGCGAGGTGGATGTTCCCCTGATCGACCTCACGGCGTTCACGACGTGGATGTACGAGGATGCCGGGCCCGTGGCATCCAAGGATCTTCTGTGTCACTTCGCCCCCGGCGAGAACGCGCACTGGCCGGAGGGCCTGGCCGACGACACGCACTTTCACGAGCGCGGTGCGCGGAGGATCGCGGCGTATGTCGGGTGGATGCTGCGGGGGATCGAGCGCCGCGACGGCGACCTGCCCGCCCGGGGGTCGCAACTCGTGTCGTGACGCGGGGGCGGTGCGAGTCCCCACCCGGGTGCACTCTCTCCCGCGCGACCCCGCACCTCGGCCTCACCACCCCGTCGTTTCCACCCCGCCGCGTGCTTACCCCGCCGCACCCCGCGACTCGGCCTCACCCGCGCGCCCCGCGACGCTTGGGGAGGAGATTTCGGCTGGGGAGGATGAAAGGGGCTGAAAGTCTCCTCCCGAAGCGAGGTTTCCTCCGGTGGATGCCCGCGGCGCGCCGGGTGCCGGGGTCGGGGCGTGCGCCGTGACCTCACCCGGAGCTCCTTCCTGTCCTCGCTCGAGGCAAGCCGAGCCACCCCGCGACGCTTGGGGAGGAGATTTCGGCTCGGGAGGATGAAAGGGGCTGAAAGTCTCCTCCTGAAGCGAGGTTCCCTCCGGTACGCGGGTGTGTGGGTGGCAGGTGCGCCGGGTGCGCGGGGTGCGCTGGTGGCAGGTGCGCCGGCGGTACCGCGCGTGCGCGCCAGGACCGCGCGCGCTCAGCCGGTGGTGGATTCCCGGACGGCCAGCTCGGGCTGGTAGACGACATTGCCCATGTCGTGACCGGCCTCACCGGCGATGCGCGCGATGAGGAGTTCAGTGGCGGTCCGCCCCATCTGACGCGCGGGCTGGCGCACCGAGGTGAGCGGAACCGCGGCGATCGCGGAGAACTCGATGTCGTCGTAGCCGACCACCGCGATGTCTTCGGGCACCCGCACACCGTGGGAGATGAGGCCATGAAGGAGACCGATCGCGAGGTGGTCGTTGGACACCACCAGACCGTCGGGTCGGTCGCTCGGCCGCCGCGCCGCCAGTTGCTCGCCGAAGTGCCGGCCGATCTCAGAGGTGGTCCGCTGCGTCCAGATCGGCTCGAGCGTGGCACCGGGGGCGGCGGCGACGGCGGCACGCGCGCCGTCCAAACGCTCGCGCACCTGCCGCACTTCAGAACGTGCACCGACATACGCCAGGCGCCGGCGGCCGCTCTCGAGCAGATGCTCGGCGGCGAGGCGCCCACCGGCGACATCGTCGAACGATACCGAGGGCAGCTCGCCCGTATCGTCGACCGCATCGACGAGCACGACCGGAATACCCCGGCGCCGAAGGCGATCCAGCCACGGGCCGGTCTCGCCGAACGGGCTTACGATCGCGCCCTCGACCTGCACGCGCTCGAAAAGCTCGAGGTGGTCCCGCTCCTTGGCTGCGTCGTCGCTGGAGTTTCCGACCAGAATGCGCAGACCCGCAGCGGATGCCGCGTCCTCGGCGCCGGCGACCATGTCGGCGAAGAAGGGGTTGGCGATGTTGATCACCGTCATGCCGAGCAGCCCGCTGCGGCCCGCTCGCAGTTGCTGGGCGGCTTGCAGGGGGACGTAGCCGAGCTGATCTGCCGCGGTCCGGACGCGCTCGGCCAGCGCATCGCTGACCATGTGCGGGCGATTCAGCGCGTTCGACACGGTGCTGATCGACACGCCCGCGCGCTCGGCGACATCGCGAATACCGATTCGCTTCATGTCGCCACCTCTTTGCTCGCGGACTCCCTCATGCTAGGCGCTCGCGAAGCGCGCCTCGTGCGACGCGGCCGTCCCGGCCCCGAAGCGGCCCGCTGCCGAAGCGCCGTGCACCGGCGGCGCCTACTCCCACTCCCACGTCTGCAGGCGCCCGCACATGCCGTAGGCGCGCGGCCCGGGATTCGGCGTGGCGCGCGCGACTGCGGCATCCGTCATCAATCCGCTCTCACCGGCGGCAAGTGCCGCCAACTGCGCGCGCGTGCGCGAGGTCTCGGCCTCGACCGTGCTTTCCCAGCGCTGCTGCCACTGCGCGACGCGCGGCTGAACGAGCACGGCAGCACGCTGATGCAGCTCGCTCATCACCGAAGCCGCGCCGCGCGCGTCGATGGCTTCGCGCAGTTCGAGGTAGCCGCGCATCGCGAGGTCGCGCCGGGCGCGGGCGGCGTCGGCGCGCACGGCGGGATCCGACGGCAGCGCCGCCGCCGCGGCATACGCCTCGGGGTCGTCGAGCACCGCGGACGGAAACGTCAGCACTGCGTCGCCGGCCTCGGGAAGCCCCGAGTTCTGCATGACCACGATCAGTGCGAGGTCGCCGTGGTTGACCAGGCGGTGCACGGTCCCGGGCGAGAACCACACCACTTCGCCCGGTGTCAGCGCATGTACCTCGTGCCCGGCGGGCGTCAGCGTGTGCACCTCGCCCGACCCGCCAGTGACGACGTACCCCTCACTGGACGCGGTGTGCAGGTGGGGCGAGCCGCCGCGGCATCCGTCCTCTGCTTCCCAGTCGTAGACGTGCAGGTCGCTGACGGCGACGCCGCCGGGAAACAGGGGGGTCATGGCGCGAGTTCCGCAGCCAGCGCGCGCACGTCTTCGGGCGACGGGATGCTGTCAAGAAAAACGTGCCGGTGAGACAGCGACACCTCGTCGCCGGGCGCGAGCACGATCGGCTCATCGAATGAGGCCGAGGGGCTCATGATCGGGAACGGCTCGCTGCGCACGAACCACTTTATCGGCGGAGCGCCCGTCGAGCTGCCCGCGAACGCGATGACCGTCGCTCCGCCGTCGACCTCGTCGTGTTCGCCCGACAGGGCCAGCCATGGCGTGATCGCGCCCATCAGAGCATCGGCGTCGTCAGAGTCGACCGACAGTACGCGCCCGCCGGTCCATGCGCGCGGCATGCGGATCGCGAAGCCGGTGTAGCCGGCGTTCGGGCGCCCCTCGGTGGTGGGGCTGCCGAGCTCGAGTTCGCGGACTGAAATATTGCGCAGCGTGGTCGAGAAGTCGAGCGCCCACAGCCCCCGCGCGGTGTCGAGCCCGTGGAAGCGATGCGTCCGGGTCTCGGTGAGCCACTCGTCGCCGGCCTGTGTGATCCAGGTGAGTTCTTCGGTGAAGCCGACCTCGGCGCCTGCGTCGGTGGTTGCGGTGAACCGCTCGTGTCGCATCGAACCCACGTTGTCCTGCAGGGTGTAGCCCGAGTCGCGGTGGTAGGTCGGCCCGCCCCAGAAGTTCTGGCCCGACACCGCCGTCCACGTCATCTGCAGGCCCTTGTGCCAGCGGTGATCCCACGGGCGGAAGGCGGTCAGCTCGGCGCCGTCGAGTGCGCGCAGTGGGTGCAGGTATGGCTTGGGGCCCTCCGACGCTGCGCCACCCGGGTCGAAGCGGTAGCGGGCGATCTCCACTCCCGCGGCGGTGATCACCGCGTCGGTGTCGTCGAGGGTGAGGGTGAAGTCAGACACGTGCGGGCTCCTGAATCATGCGTCCGTGATGCAGGGTGCGGGTGGCGGCATCCGGATCGCCCCCGTGCATCGCGTGGGTGAAGGGATCTTCGGGGGTCAGCTCGTCCCGGCGCACCGCGCGGCCGGTGAGGGCCGACTTTTACATTCCGGCGACGAGTTCGAGCGAACGACGCCCGTCCGCCCCGCTCGCGGGCGGGCGCTCGCCGCGGCGGATCGCATCGACCAGCACGCGCAGTTGGGCCGCGTGCGAGCTTGCGAGATCGTCGGCCGGATGCCACGACGCCACGGTCTGGTCGTCGATGTGCGCAGCGCCGGTCCAGCGCCAGTGCGAGTTGTCGTAGCCGTAGAGGTGCTCGACCTCGACTGTGGCGTCGTCGAAGTCGAAGCGCAGCAGGCTCGACTCGCGCGGCGAGAGCAGACTGTTGGTGACCGTGCACAGGGCGCCCGAGGCGAAGCGCACGACCGCGGCCGAGACATCCTCGGTCTCGGTGTTGCGCGCGAGCGTGCCCATCAGTGCGGTGACTTCGGTCCACTCACCGAGCAGCGACAGGGCGAGATCCATCTGATGGATGCCGTGCCCCATCGTCGGCCCGCCACCTTCGGTGGCCCATTTGGCGCGCCACGGCACCTCGAAGTAGGCGTCGTCGCGGTACCAGAGCGTGTGGCACTGGGCGACGCGTGGCGCCCCGAGCGTGCCCTCGTCGATGTGGCGGCGCAGGCGCGTGGCGGCCGATCCGAACCGGTGCTGGAACACGTAGGTGGCGTACGGGCCATCCGCGCCCTCGTGCGACGCGATCTCGTCGTAGTCGGCGAGTGACAGGGCGGGGGGCTTTTCGCACCACACCGACGCGCCGGCGTCGAGCGCGGCGATCGCGGCGGCCTTGTGCGCGCCGGGAGGCGTGGCGACGACGACCAGGTCGGGCTTGGCGGTGGCGAGCAGCGTGTCGAGATCGGTGAACGCCTCGGTGTCGAACTCGGCGGCGGTCTCGCGGGCGCGCTCGCCGTCGATGTCGACCACCCCGACGATCTCGACCTCGTCGCTTAGGGCGGCGAGAGCAGGAAGGTGGATGCCGCGGGCGATGCCGCCGGTGCCGACGACGGCGGCGCGAAGAGGCCGAGGGGTCATTGCGGAGTGCTCCTTTGCGAGGCGTGAACCGAAAAAGTTACCGTTCACTATTTGGCTGCTACGGTACTGGTGACACCCCCGCCGGTCAAACTCGAACCGGCGCGAACCCGGAGGCCGCGCATGACGTCAGGCGACAAGCCCGCGACGATGCGCGATGTCGCGCGGGTAGCCGGCGTGTCGCACCAGACGGTGTCGCGGTATCTCCGCGGCAACGGGGGACTGAAGAAGCCGACGGTCGAGCGCATCAGCGCCGCGATCGACGAGCTGGACTATCGCCCCAACCTGATTGCGCGCTCGCTTCGCACGCGCCGCACCGGCCGCGTGGCGATCCTGCTGCCGACGGCGGGCACGTTCATGCCGTCGCGTCTGGTCGCCGGCGCGCTCGCCGTCGCGCGCCGCGAGGGCTATGCCGTTGAGGTGCTGAGCGTAGAGGGGGGGATGGATGCCCGTGCCGAGCGTGCCCGCGAGCTCGCCGTCTCGGGTCAGGTCGAGGGTGTTCTCGCGTTCGCGCCACTGCCCGCGGATGTGCGGGGATCGCACTCCGGAACGGTGGTGATGGCATCCGACGATCTCGACGATCGTGCACGCACGATCGGTGGTCTGGCAGACGGCGCCCCCATCGCGGAGCTGATGGCGGGTCTCGTCGCCGATGGGCACACGCGCTTCGCGCACATCACCGGCCCGCTGGATTACACGTCGGCGCTCGCGCGTCGCGACGCGTACCTCGCGACCGTCGCCGAACTCGGCGTGGAGTCGGTGCTGGTGCACCAGGGGGACTGGTCAGCAGAGTCGGGGGCTGCGGGAATCGCGGCGTTGCGGGGGTTGGGCGCGTCGGCGCCGGCGGCAGCGGCGGTGATCGCGGCGAACGACATCGTGGCGGCCGGGGCGATCCGCGCCGCCGTTGATGCCGGCTGGAGCGTGCCCGGCGACCTCAGCGTCACCGGGTGGGACAACCATGTGATCGGCGGACTGTTGTCGCCGCGCCTGACTACGGTCGACGCCGACCAAGAGATGCTCGGTGCTCGCGCCGCCGAACGCTTGATCGCGGCCGTGCGAGGCGAGACTGCCCCATCGGCGCCGGCCGAAAGCGTGCATCGAATTGTGTGGCGGGACTCCACGGGCCCGGCGCCTCGGTAGCGGGCCGCCGCACCGTTTGTTCACCCGGAGTTTCGATACGAGTCCGGCGATCTCGTAATTGCCGGTCACCCGCGTCGTGTGGGATGCCGAGCAGGAGCCAGCCTCGCTGTGCCTCGTCGCCACCGACAGCGACTGAGTGCATTCATCAGAAAGAAGGTTCAGTAATGACGATCACACTCCCCGCAAGCCCCCTGACCAACCTGCGCGACCTCGGCGGTATCGCCGTCGCTGGCGGATACGTGCGAGCCGGCGTCGTCCTGCGCGCCGACGATGTGGCGCTCATCGACGCCGACAGCGCCGAGGCGCTGATCGCCGACGGTCTCGGTCTCGTCATCGACCTGCGTTCGCCCGGCGAAGCCGAGCGCACCGGACGGGGCGTGCTGGAGCAGCATCCGGTCGATTACCTCCACCTGCCGCTGACCCAAGAGGTCGCCGACCCGCGGGCGCTCGCGCTGTTCGCCGAGATCGGGCGGGCCGCCGACCCCGAGCGCGCGATGGGCACGTGGTACGCCACTCTCGTGCGTGAGCGAAGCGCCGATATCGTGCGCGGCATCGAAGTGATCGCCGGCGCCGACACCGCCGTGGTGTTCCACTGCGCGGCAGGCAAGGATCGCACGGGCGTGTTCGCCGCGAGCATCCTGTCGGTCCTCGGCGCTGACCGCGCGGAGATCGTCGCCGACTACACACGCACGGGCGAGAACCTCCCCGCGTTGCTGGCGCGGATTGCCGCGACCACGCAGGCGCAAGTGGAGGCATCCGGGCTCGCAGGGATGGCCGACCGCGTGCCGCACGTGCTCATGAGCGCGCCCGCCGCAGCGATGGAGGCCATGCTCGACGATCTCGACGCAGACGGCGGACTTGCCGCGGTGCTGCGCGAGGCCGGCCTTGGTGATGACACGATCGAGCGCCTGCGCGAGCGGGCGGTCGTGGCGCAGTCGGCATGAGCGCGACCATGACGCGGGCGGCTGGGGCTGGCGCTGTCGTCGGGGCCGGCTCGGTGGTCGGAACTGGCGCTGTGCGCCGGCCCGGCCGCCCGCGGCGCGCGGACATCGAGCAGCGCGTCCTCGATACGGTGATCGCACTCATCGACGCCGAGCGCGACATCACCGTCAACGCGGTCGTCGAGGGGAGTGGCGTCAGCCGCGCCGCGGTGTACCGGCGGTGGCCAACGCTCGCGAAGCTCGTCGCCGCGGCGCTCGACCGTGGCCGCGCCGCTGTCGAGGTGCCCGAGGATCTGCCGCTGCGCGAGATCTTCACCTACGGGTATCCGCAGAGCGCCGACGATGCGCTGCAGGGGTACCCCGAGTCGCGCCTGCGCCAGCGCGTGCGGCTCGGTTTGGGCGACCGTGCGTTGCAGCGAGAGACGTGGGAGTCGCACGTGTCGCGCCGGCGCGAGCCGATGCGCCGGGCCCTGTTGCGGGGGCGCGAGCGCGGCGAACTCCGCCCCGACGCCGACATCGAAGCGGCGCTCGACCTCGTCGCCGGGGTGTACTACTACCAGTTCGTCGTGCGCGGCGACAGCCTCGACGACCCCGCCACCCTGGCGCGTTGCAGCGCCGCGGTCGATACGATCTGGCGCGGTATCCGGGCCGAGTGAGGTGCGGCGCGCACGTCGCCGCACCTCACTCGGCGCCGATCTCAGCCGCCGAGCGCGGCAGACACCACGGCGCGCGCCTCGGCCTGCACCTCGGCGAGGTGCTCGGGCCCGCGCAGCGACTCGGCGTACAGCTTGTAAACGTCCTCGGTGCCCGACGGCCGCGCCGCGAACCACGCGTGCTCGGTCTGCACCTTGAGCCCGCCGATGGCCGCGTCGTTGCCGGGCGCGTGCGACAGCTTCGCGGTGATCGGCTCACCGGCGAGATCGGTCGCCGTGACGGCATCCGGAGACAACTTCGCCAGCGCAGCCTTCTGCTCGGGGCTGGCCGGCGCGTCCACGCGCTGGTAGGCCGACGAGCCGAATTCGGCCTCGAGTTCGGCGTAGCGCTGCGACGGCGTCTTGCCGGTCACGGCGAGGATCTCGGCGGCGAGCAGGCACAGCAGAATGCCGTCCTTGTCGGTGGTCCACACCGAGCCATCGCGGCGCAAGAATGATGCACCCGCCGACTCTTCGCCGCCGAACGCGACCGACCCGTTGAGCAGCCCCGGAACGAACCACTTGAATCCAACCGGCACCTCGAGCAGCGTGCGGCCGAGCGACGCGGCCACGCGGTCGATGATCATCGACGACACGAGCGTCTTGCCGATCGCCGCGTCGGCGGGCCATCCGTCACGGTGCGAGAACAGGTAGTCGATCGCCACCGCGAGGTAGTGGTTCGGGTTCATCAGGCCCGCGTCGGGCGTGACGATGCCGTGGCGGTCGGCGTCGGCGTCGTTTCCGGTCAGAATGTCGAACTGATCGCGGCGCGCGACGAGCGATGCCATCGCCGAGGGGGACGACGGATCCATGCGGATCTTCTCGTCCCAGTCGAGCGTCATGAAGCGCCACGTCGGGTCGACGTCGGGGTTCACGACGGTGAGGTCGAGGTCGTAGAGATCAGCGATGAGCGCCCAGTACTCGACCGATGCCCCACCCAACGGGTCGGCGCCGATGCGCACTCCGGCCGAGCGAATGGCGTCGATATCGATGATGTTCGCGAGGTCGCGGACGTATGCGTCACGGAAGTCGTACTCGCCGATTGCGTCGCCGTCGAGGTCCTTGAACGGCGTGCGCGCGACGCCCTCGAGCCCCGCCTCGATCAGCGCGTTCGCGCGGTCGGCGATCCAGCCCGTGGCATCCGTGTCGGCGGGGCCGCCGTGCGGCGGGTTGTACTTGAAGCCGCCATCGCGGGGCGGGTTGTGGCTGGGAGTGACGACGATGCCGTCGGCGCGGCCGGGGTCGTCTGTGGCGCGTCCGGCGTTATAGGTGAGGATCGCGTGCGACAGCGCGGGGGTGGGCACCCACGAGTCGCGCGCGTCGACCCGCACGTCGATACCGTTTGCGACGAGCACCTCGATGGCGCTGCGCTCCGCCGGTAGCGACAGGCCATGCGTATCGCGGCCCAGAAAGAGTGGCCCGGTAATGCCCTGCGCCGCGCGATAGTCGACGATGGCCTGCGTGGTGGCGAGGATGTGGTCTTCGTTGAAGCTGCCGCTGAGGCTTGATCCGCGGTGCCCGCTGGTGCCGAACGCGACGCGCTGCGCGGCGACACTCGGATCGGGTTTTCGGTCGTAGTACGCCGAGATGAGTTCGTCGATGTCGACGAGGTCGGATTCTTCGGCCGGCTGTCCTGCACGAGTCATGGCACCAGTCTGCCCCCTTGAGGCGGACATGGCCCGACATGTCGGAAAAGTTTCAGCCGATCCGCCGACGATAGGCTGATCACCGTGACTTACGACCCGGCCGGGCACGCGGCATCCACTTCTGACGCTCCCGAGCGTCGCACCTACAGCTACCTCGGGCCGGCGGGAACCTTCACCGAAGCGGCGCTCGCGCAGGTGCCCGAAGCGCGCGGCCAGATTTGGCGGCCCGTGCGAAACGTGGGCGAGGCGCTCGCCGATGTGGTCGAGGGGCGCTCGCACGCGGCGATGATCGCGATCGAGAACTCGGTCGACGGCGGGGTGTCGACGGCGCAGGATGCTCTCGCCACCATGCCCGGACTGCGCATCGTGGGCGAGTATCTGGTGCCGGTCGATTTCGTGCTTGTGGCTCGACCGGGCACGGCGCTCGATGATGTCTCGCTGATCGCCGCGCACCCCGTCGCCTACGCGCAGTGCCTGCCGTGGCTGACTGGTGCGCTGCCGGCGCATGCGCACATTCCCGCGGCGAGCAATGTCGCCAGTGCGATCGGTCTTCTGGACGGATCGAGTGATGCGGATGCCGCGATCGCCGCGCCGGGAATCGTCGCCCACCACGACCTCGAGGTCCTCGCGACGCACATCGGTGACAACCCGAATGCCGTGACGCGCTTCGTGCTGGTGAGCCGCCCGGTGACACCCCCGGATCAGACCGGCGCCGACAAGACGTCGCTCATCGTCGAGTTGCCCGACGACCACCCCGGCGCCCTGCTCGAGATGCTCGAGCAGTTCGCCACGCGGGGGATCAACCTGTCGCTGCTCGCTTCGCGCCCGATCGGCGACGCGCTCGGACGCTACCGCTTCGTCATCGACGCCGACGGTCACATCCTCGACGAGCGCATGGCCGACGCACTGTTGGGCCTGCGGCGCTCGAGCCCGAAGGTGATCTTCCTCGGGTCGTACCCGCGTGCCGACCGCGCGGTGGTGCGCTACCCCGAGCGCTACGCCGACGACATCTTCGTCGAGGCGCGCGACTGGCTGCGCGACCTCATCAGCGGCGCCGTCGAAGAGGACTGACCCCGGGGCGGGGCTCGCGCCTAGCGTGGCCCGCGGCCACGGGCGGCTCGCGCCCCGTCGCCGCTCGCACTCCGGGTCACGGCCACGCGCTCACGCGCGCCGTCGTCCCGCGCGTGGCCATGTGCACCGCGCCCCCTGGTTCGTTGGTCGCATTTTGCGGGCTTTGGGCGCTTAGCCCGGTGTGTCGTGACATATGAGCGGGCGGGCTGCGACGGTGTGACCACGCGCACCCGGCGCCACCGGTTCGTTGGTCGCATTTTGCGGGCTTCGGGCGCTTAGCCCGGCGTGTCGTGACATATGAACGAGTTGCCAGCGCGAGGTCAGGGAGGCGGGGCGCGGGTGAGTCCCATAGCGTGGTGTCAATTCCCGCGGGGGTCCTCGGCGTTGTAGAC
>NZ_JAPEHV010000048.1 GCF_028823665.1 Microbacterium sp. C7(2022)
GACATGGGCATAGAAAAATGGCTCCATAGCGCCCCCTACAGGTCGCTCAAATTAAGCCCCTCACATTGGTTTGACCTACACACATGAAATTTGGTAGGCACATGTAACATTCCAAGACTCACAGAAAAGTCTCTTGGTGACATGATCTGAGCGCAACAGGAAGTCGGCTATTTTGAATTTAATGTCATAATTTTGTGTGTTTTCGGCTATTTGGGGGGGTCATATTTTAACGAACTAGTCCTAGACAATGAATCAGAACAACTTCAAATTTGGTCTGTGACATCTAAAGGCCTTT
>NZ_JAPEHV010000049.1 GCF_028823665.1 Microbacterium sp. C7(2022)
TTAACCCTTGTGTTGTCCTCCGGGTCGAGGTGATGTATCATATGTTTGTGTCATCCTTTTCCTTTATTCTGTTTCTTAATCTGTTCCTATTGTCAAGAAACAAACTAAAAACAAAAGATAACCGCTTCAAGAATCACAAATGTCATGCATAACAACATTTACATACACAGAAGGACATTTTCGGCCACCGGGCCACCTTGACCCAGAGGACAACACAAGGGTTAATATTGCATGTCATGGTCATCTTTGAACATTTCCACTATTTTCTCATGAATACTTCAATTATTTGAATA
>NZ_JAPEHV010000050.1 GCF_028823665.1 Microbacterium sp. C7(2022)
TGGGATGACTTAGTACCGAATGTGAAATTGTAGTGGGGTTCGGTAAGGGAACCCTAGAAGAAATTCTTTGCCCCATTAACTATGTGCCACCATAGGGGCCCTTGTTGGTTAAATTTAGGCTAGTGGATCCACATAGGCTAATTATGATATATGATGATGCATGTAAAGTGGCGGAGTTTCACCCGACAAGTGGTCTCCCCATGCCAACGTAGGGGGTTATGTTGGATTCCATGTAATAGCTCATATGTTCTTAAATGTCGATTAAGGATCATTCCCACAAGCCTTATGATC
>NZ_JAPEHV010000051.1 GCF_028823665.1 Microbacterium sp. C7(2022)
GATTATATGTGCCTGATGTTAATGGACTACGAAGGAGGATAATGGAAGAAGCCCATCATTCAAGATATTCCATCCATCCAGGATCAACTAAGATGTATCATGACTTGAGGGAAATTTATTAGTGGAGTGGAATGAAGAGAGATATTGCTGAATTTGTTTCCAAGTGCCCAAATTGCCAACAAGTCAAGGTTGAGCACCAAAGGCCTTGTGGAGTAGCTCAGAACTTTGAGATTCCAGAATGGAAATGGGAGATGATCAATATGGACTTCGTGACAGGTTTAT
>NZ_JAPEHV010000052.1 GCF_028823665.1 Microbacterium sp. C7(2022)
TAATTGCGCTCATGCACTCTTAGTTGTCTAGAAGCATAGGCGATGACTTTGCTATTTTGCATCAAAACACACCCCAAACCGATTCTTGAGGCATCACAATACACAACAAACCCTTCTAACCCTTTTGGTAGAGCCAAGATAGGAGTGGACATAAGCTTGTCTTTCAAAGTTTGGAAGCTCTTTTCACATTCATCGGTCCACACAAACTTTGCCTTCTTTTGGGTCAATTTCGTCAAAGGGGAAGCAATGGAAGAAAAACCATTTACAAACTTCTGATAATAA
>NZ_JAPEHV010000053.1 GCF_028823665.1 Microbacterium sp. C7(2022)
TCCGTGCTAGGTCATAATCCCACGGAATACATATACCATAATCATAATCAAAATCATAGCATGCGTAGCTTATAGCTTTCAAATATCATCATAGAGTAGCTCATTCAAAACATAGCTTTAAAGCATCATAATTAGGGCTCATATCATTTCATCAAATTCAAATGCTCATCATGAGCTCATATCATACATAATAGCCCTCTTTTCATTTTCAAAACATAGCTTTAAAGCATCACTTATCATATTACGCATGCTTCGTATCATATCATACTTTGATCACT
>NZ_JAPEHV010000054.1 GCF_028823665.1 Microbacterium sp. C7(2022)
TGAGTTGTTCGTATCACTTTTGTGTGTCCAGACTGACTTGAGAGCATGTTTGCCTTGAAAAAAGGAACGGCGCCACGTAGTCTTTGGCTTCCGTGGCCCTGCTTCAACAGATTACTGATTGCGCTGTTTAAGTCAACTTCATGGCAGCGGTCTTCTGCCGTTTTTAAAGTAACTCCTCAAAAGGGTCTGATAGCGCCCTCGGGTGCAAAGCCGCTTGGTTTTTTCTTTGTTTCTTTTGATATCCAAAGGGATGGTGCGCATACTATGTATGCTCTAT
>NZ_JAPEHV010000055.1 GCF_028823665.1 Microbacterium sp. C7(2022)
AATCTTGGATCGGCAAGTGAAAAGGCTAAGAAACAAAGACATCCCTTCGGTCAAGGTTCTTTGGAAGAACCAACAAGCTGAAAGTGCTACTTGGGAGGCCGAGGCCGATATGAAAAAGTGATACCCCTATCTCTTCCATTCCGATCAAACTTGAGGTATTATGGTCCTTTCTATCTAAAAGTTTCCTCCCCTTTTTGTGAATCTTGATGTGTCACCTATGCATTATTATATGATTGAAATTAGCATCGAAAATGTTATTTGAGAAATGGCTTAGGG
>NZ_JAPEHV010000056.1 GCF_028823665.1 Microbacterium sp. C7(2022)
CATATAGCTAGGATTACATGTTGACCAAAATGGGAGAGGCTCCCGTAAGGTGATTATGAAAGAGTACTTTTCCGAAATGGGTGGTATTCCCATAAGGTGAGTACTTGGTTTACCCCGGCAAGGTAGACCACTCCATGTTCGGTGTGGAGCGAACACCAGAATTCCAAGTAGTAGCTCGCTTGGTCTTACTATGTCGGTTATGGTGCCTTCCCACGTATGTATGATTTAACATGTTTAGCTCATATTACACATGCTCATGTTTTAGGCATTGGACAT
>NZ_JAPEHV010000057.1 GCF_028823665.1 Microbacterium sp. C7(2022)
GTGTATTAACTACCGCCAGGTCAACAAGGTTACTATAAAGTATAGATATCCACTGCCAAGGATTGATGACTTATTTGATCAGTTGCAAGGAGCCAACCACTTCTCCAAAATTGACCTCCGGTCCGGGTATCATCAATTGCGGGTAAGGGAGTGTGATATTCCCAAAATGGCTTTTTGGACTAGGTATGGGCACTTTGAATTTGTGGTGATGTCCTTTGGTCTAACCAATGCTCTGGCAATATTTATGGACCTTATTAATAGGGTATTAAAATACT
>NZ_JAPEHV010000005.1 GCF_028823665.1 Microbacterium sp. C7(2022)
GTACTGCAGGGGGGACCCTGTGGGAGAGTAGGACACCGCCGGACTTCCTTTAAACGAAATGGCCACCCAACGTTGGGTGGCCATTTCGCGTTAACAACACACCCACGCACAACGTGGGCTGCACAGTGATTGCCCGCACGTAGCGGGTAGCGGGAGGATCAGATCATGGCCGACAACACGTCCGACGTACCCGACCGCGATCCATCCCGCAGTTCACGCCCTCCGCGCGATGGGCAGCGCTCCACGCCGCACGGCGGTTCACGTAAGCCGTACGCCAAGCGCGACGGCGACCGGAAGCCTTACGAGAAGCGTGACGGCGACCGGAAGCCGTACGAGAAGCGTGATGGTGATCGGAAGCCGTACGAGAAGCGTGATGGTGATCGGAAGCCGTACGCCAAGCGTGACGGTGATCGCAAACCGTACGACAAGCATGATGGTGATCGGAAGCCGTACGCCAAGCGTGATGGCGACCGCAAACCGTACGAGAAGCGTGACGGTGATCGGAAGCCGTACGCCAAGCGCGACGGTGACCGCGGACCGCGGCCGACTCGCGGCGGCGCCGGCCGTCCTGACCGACAAATGCGCGAGGGCGAGATTCGTCCCATGCGTCCGCGCTTCGATGCTCCGGAGATTCCCGAAGAGATCACAGCCCGCGACTTGCACCCCGCCGCTCGCAACGAGCTCAAGACGCTCAGCAAGGACAACGCCGATGGCGTCGCGCGCCACCTCGCGATGGCTGCGCGCCTGATCGACTCGGACCCCGAGCTTGCGCACCAGCACGCGCTTGCGGCATCGCGCCGGGCCGGTCGGATTGGCGTGACCCATGAGACTCTCGCCATCACCGCATACGCAACAGGTGACTTTGCGCTGGCGCTTCGTGAATTGCGCACTCACCGGCGCATCACGGGTCGTGAGGACCATGCGGCGCTTATGGTCGACAGCGAGCGTGGGATCGGTCGCCCTGACAAGGCGCTCGAGACCGGTCGCGCGGTCAACCGTGCCTCTCTTCCGACAGACGCGCGCGTCCAGCTGGCGATCGCGATGTCGGGTGCCCACCTCGATCAGGGGAACGCCGCACAGGCGCTTCGCGAACTCGACATTCCCGAGCTCGACCCCACTCGTGCGTTTGAATGGTCACCCGCGCTGTTCTCCGCCCGCGCGACTGTTCACGAGGAGCTGGGCCAATCCGAACTGGCCGACCAGTGGCACCACCGTGCAGAAGTTGCGGCAGACGCGCTGGACGCTGCCGGCGGTGACCAGGAGACGATCGAGGTGATGAGCATCGAGACCGCGGCCATCGATATCGTCGACGTCGAAGCGGTTGCCCGCGCCGACGAGGGTACGCCTGTAGCTGACGACGTCGAGCGCGCCGACTGATGCCGCTCTTCAGCCGCCGCGCCGCAGAACCCACGCCCCTCGATGGTGTCGACACTGTGCTCGCAGACCTCGACGGTGTGGTCTATGCCGGAGCAGGTCCGATCCCTCACGCCGTCGACAGTGTTACCCGTGCGCGGGAAGACCGGACGCTCGGGTACATCACGAACAACGCTTCGCGGACAGACGCGTCCGTGGCATCGCACCTGACGGAGCTCGGTCTCCCGACGGCCGCACACGAAGTCGTCACCAGTCCGCAGGCGGCCATGCGGCTCCTCGCCCAGCGCGTTGCTCCGGGCTCGACCATCCTCGTCGTCGGTGGCGAAGGACTCGTTGTCGAGGTCGAGAAGGCGGGATTCGTCGTCACACGCAGCGCCGACGACACACCCGCAGCCGTCGTGCAGGGATTTGCTCCCGAGGTCGGCTGGACACAACTCGCTGAAGCTGCCTTCGCGCTCAAACTGCCCGAAGAAGAAGGCGGCATCCCCTGGATCGCGACTAACACCGACTGGACGATCCCGCAGTCGCGGGGTGTCGCGCCCGGGAACGGCACACTCGTCTCCGCCGTGCACACCGCCATCGGTCGCTTGGCGACCGTCGCGGGTAAACCTGAGGTGCCGATCTTCGAAGAAGCGGTGGCACGGTTCGGCGCTCAGCAACCGCTCTTTCTCGGTGACCGCCTCGACACTGACATCCTCGGCGCAAATCGCGCCGGTATCGCCTCGGCGCTGGTGCTGACCGGAATTGACCGGCCTAAGCACGTACTCGCGGCATCACCAGACTCGCAACCGCGGTTCATCCTGGGTGATCTTCGCGAACTGCACGAGCCGTACCCTCGTGTCATCGTCGAGAACGGTGTTGCGACCGTCCGCGGCGCACGAGTCGCGATTGACGGCCCGGACGTGCGCATCGTCTCGCCCGGTGACCGCCCTATCGATCTGCTGCGCGCGGGCGCGGCAGCGATCTGGTCGACGGGCCGCGCGATTTTCGGGTTCCGCGTCCCTGAGGAGCTGTACGCGGATCCGTTCCATCGGCCGTGACATCCGGTCGCTCGCCGTTGCCCTGCGTATCCTGGGGGAATGGACGAGCGCAATCCCTCCGCGTCGAGTGACCTGCTGAGCAAACTCGAAGTCATCGAGGCCCAGCCGCTTGCCACGCGTGCGGCTGCCTACGAGTCGATTCACGATGCCCTCGCCCAGACCCTCGAGTCTGGGCCTACGGGCACACCGTGACGACGCGCCTCGATGCCGCCCTCGCGGCGCGGGGTCTCGCGCGATCGCGCACGGTCGCGGCATCCCTGATCGCACAGGGGGTCGTGAGCGTGGATGGGCGCGTTGTTGTGAAGGCTTCGGCGCAGGTCGCTGACGACGCCGACATCGCGGTCGCGGCATCCGACCATTACGTCAGCAGGGCAGCCCACAAGCTCATCGCCGGACTCGACGCGTTCGGGGTCGACGTGTCAGGGCGCGTGGCTCTCGACATGGGTGCGTCGACGGGCGGATTCACCCAGGTGCTGCGGGAACGCGGTGCTGATCCGGTCATCGCCGTCGACGTGGGTCATGGCCAAATGGCCGCCGACGTGGCATCCGATCCCGGAGTGCGCGCTGTCGAAGGTTTCAACGTGCGTTACATGACGCGCGCGTCGCTTGCCGAGGCCAGCGGCGTCGAGGTCGCACCCGAGGTGATCACTGGTGATCTTTCGTTCATTTCGTTGGGGCATGTCCTCCCGGCAGCGCGAGATGTCGTCGCACAGGGTGGCGAGCTCGTGCTGCTGATCAAGCCGCAGTTCGAGGTCGGACGCACGGCGGTCAAGGGTGGTCTGGTGACGAACCCGGTCTTGCGTGCGGATGCCGTGGCCACCGTGCTGTGGCGCGCATGGGATGTCGGGATGGGCACGGCGGGCATCGTCTCCTCCCCAATCGTGGGTACTCACGGAAATGCGGAGTTCATCGCCCACTTCGTGCCGGGAGGCGGATCGAATCCGACAGAATGGTTGAGCACCGTGAACCGACTGGCGGGGAGCACATGAACAACGCCGCACCGAACGCGACGCGCAACATCCTGGTGGTTGCGCATGCGCAGCGGGTCGACACGGTCGACGCCGCCGAACGCGTGGTGACCGCGTTGCGAGCAGCGGGCGCGCGTCCGGTCATCGCTGACGATCGCAACGAGCTTGCCGAGGTGCGGCCGAGCTTGGCTGACGTCGCCACGCTCGATGACGTCGACATCGCCGACATCGAGTTGGCGGTCGTGCTCGGCGGCGATGGCACGATTCTGCGCGCGGCCGAGCTCGTGCGAAACGGCACCGCGCCGGTGCTGGGCATCAATATGGGGCACGTCGGTTTCTTGGCTGAGATCGAACGCGACGACATGGACGATGCCGTTCGGCGCGTGATCGCCCGCGACTATGAGGTCGAGGAGCGGCTCGCCCTGCATGTGGAAGTGCGGGATGCCGCAGACGCGACGATCTACTCGACGTGGGCACTCAACGAGGCCACGGTCGAGAAGGCGAGCCGTGAGCGGATGCTCGAAGTGGTGGTCGGCGTCGATGGGCGACCGCTGTCGTCGTTCGGTTGCGATGGTGTGGTCATCTCGACGCCCACCGGGTCTACCGCCTACAACTTCTCCGCCGGCGGGCCGGTAATCTGGCCGACGGTTGAAGCGATCTCGGTCGTTCCCCTCTCGGCGCACGCGCTGTTTGCACGCCCGCTCGTCGTCGGGCCCGAGCACACGGTGTCGATCGATGTGCTCGAACGCACCGATGGGACCGGCGTGCTGTGGTGCGACGGACGACGTTCGCATGATCTCCCGCCCGGAGCCCGTGTCGTCGTCGGGCGATCGAACGTTCCGGTGCGCCTGGCGCGGTTGCACCCCGCATCGTTCACCGACCGCCTGGTGCGTAAGTTCCAGTTGCCCGTGGACGGATGGCGAGGTCCGGCCGCCGCGGTGGAGGCTCCGCAGTGATCGAAGAGATGCGCCTGCGTGACCTCGGTGTGATCCAGCAGGCCGTGCTCCCCATCGGCGCCGGCTTCACGGCGATTACCGGCGAGACGGGCGCGGGAAAGACCATGGTCGTCACGGGCCTCGGGCTGCTGCTCGGGCAGCGCGCCGACTTCGGAGCTGTGCGTGCCGGTGCGACGCAGGCGACGGTCGACGGCGTCTGGAATGTTCCCGACAGCGGACCAGTGGTCGAGCGTGTGCGCGACGCGGGGGGAGATATCGAGCCTCTTCCCGGGGGGCGTGCCGAGCTGTTCTTGGGGCGGTCGATCTCCTCGGAGGGACGCAGCCGCGCGTCGGTCGGCGGTCGTTCGGCGCCCGCCGGCGTGCTCGCCGACCTCGCGGACGAACTCGTCGTCGTGCACGGCCAGTCCGACCAGCTGCGTTTGAAGTCCGCGACCGCGCAGCGCGACGCCCTCGACCGTTTCGGTGGCGACGACGTGGCTCGCGCGGCGACGCAGTATCGCGCGGCGTACGAGACGCATCGCGCTCTGGCGAATGAGCTCGACAAGCTGACGACTGATCGAGACGCCCGCGCGGCCGAGGCGCAGAAGCTGCGCGAGGAGATCAGCGAGATCGAATCGGTTGCCCCGACCGCGGGGGAGGACGACGAGCTCGCGAAACGCGCGGAGCGACTGTCGCACGTCGAAGAACTGCGCGCCGCGGCGGCGCTCGCCCACGATGCGCTGTCGGGCGATCCGAACCTGCCCGATGTCATCTCGCTCGCCGCAGACGCGCGTCGCGCGCTTGAGCGCTCGGGTGACCGCGACGCGACGCTCACCGACTTCGCCGCGCAGGCGGCCGATATCGGGTACCGGGCAACCGACCTTGCGGCAGCCCTTGCTGGCTATCTCGCAGATCTCGACGACTCGGGCCCCCATGAACTCGCGGCTGTCGATGAGCGCCGCGCGCTCCTCGCGGGCCTCGTCCGCACCCATGGTTCGTTGGGTGCCGCGATCGCGCTGCTCGACACGGGTTCGGCGCGGCTGATGGAACTCGATGACGACGACGACCGGATTGTGCGGTTGACGGCCGAAGCCGAGGCGGCGGCATCCACTCTCGACGACGCCGCACACGCACTGACGCAGGCGCGCACCGAAGCGGCGGGCCGGTTGGGCGCCGCGGTGAGCGAAGAATTGCGCGCGCTCGCGATGCCGGATGCCCGCATCGAGGTGACCGTGTCGCCCGGTGCAGAGTCGGCTTCGGGCCGCGACGACGTCGCGATCCTTCTCGCGCCGCATCCGGGCGCCGAGCCGCGGCCGGTATCGCGCGGTGCGTCGGGCGGCGAACTCAGCCGTGTGATGCTGGCGATCGAGGTGGTGATCGCCGCTGTCGACCCCGTTCCCACGTTCGTCTTCGATGAGGTGGATGCCGGAATCGGTGGCGCAGCCGCGATCGAAGTGGGCCGGCGCCTGGCGCGGCTGGCCGAATCATCCCAGGTGATCGCCGTCACGCACCTCGCGCAGGTGGCCGCCTTCGCCGGGAATCACCTGTCGGTCGTGAAAGAAAGTGACGGGTCGGTGACGGCGTCGAGCGTGCGACGCCTGGACGGCGACGAGCGCGAAGCCGAGATGGCGCGCCTACTGTCGGGTCTGTCAGATTCGGATGCCGCGCTCACCCACGCGCGGGAGTTGCTCGCCCTGGCCACCAGCGACCGCTGATGGCGGTCGATCGCCCGGGCAACGAGCAGGACGCGCCGCCCGAGGGAGCGCGCCCGATCGAGCGGCCGCAGCCGACGCCGTTGTATGCATGGCTGTCGCGTCGTTTGCTCCGGGCGGAGGCATGGGCGCGCTCGCGCGGCTCACGCCGCGTGCGACGCGCGACCGCGGCGATATGGGTGATCGTCGCTCTCATCGGCGCGATTCTGCTTGTCGGGCCGGTGATCAACAAGCCGGCGACCCTGGAAGACATCACCACCGCGGCATCCGAGGTGACATCCGATTGGATCGCGCGCTCGTTCGACGCCGAATACACCATCAGTCGTGACGACGAGGGTCGCATGCAGGTCGAGGTGGTCGAGACGATCGACGCTCTGTTCCCGGACGGCGTCGAACCCGAGCCGATTGCCCGTGTGATCTCAAGTCAATACGAGGGGCACGACCTGCAGCCCACCCTCACCGCGGCGACCGTTGATGGCGCGGCCGTCACGCCGGGCATCGTCACACGGCCCACCACGACCACTTTCGTCGTGCCGGTGGGGGACACGGGCACGCGCGAGTACACGGTGGTCTTGACCTACACGTTGAGCGATGTCGCCTACCGGGCGTACGACGATTCCACACGGCTGACCGACGATCTGCTCGAGTGGGATGTGCTCGGCGGGGGATGGGCGCAAGGCATCGCGGAGAAGTCTCTGTCGATTACGCTCCCGCGCGACCTCGACGATGCGATGACTCGTCAGCCGACGGCGTCGCTCGCGTGGTTGTTGATCGGTGACACCCAAACGCTGGAGCCCGACAGCGAGACTGCGGCATCCGTCACGTACGTGGTCACGAACGACCAGAACATGCCGCCGTACTCGCAGTTCTGGTTCACGATGCATTTTGCCGACGGCACGTTCACGATGCCGCCGGAGTCGTGGATCTATTGGGTGCAGGTGATCGGCCCGTTCGCGCCCCTGATCCTGCTGGGCGTGGCACTGCTTTTCGCGCTCGCCGCGCGGGCCGTCGCGTGGAGCGACGCGCGGGGCAGGGCGTGGTTTGTTTCGCAGTACGCGCCGGAGCCGGACGTCTCGGTGCCGCTGGCGGCGCGGTTGTGGCGCGCGCCGCTGGCCGCGCCCCTCATGAGGGCGCTCGAAGAGTATCGCCGGCATCCGAAGACGGGCTCGGCACGACGTGGGCTGGTGCGCGAGGCGCGCCGCTTCAATCGGGTCGGCAACATCCCGCTGGCCTGGGGCCGCTACCTGGGAGCGGCTGAGTGGGCGGAGCAGTTCCGGCGCGGGTTGCGCCGCGTACCGCGCGGGTTCGTGCGCGACATGTTCATCGGCGCATCGCTCGCGCTCACGCTCGTGCAGTGGGGACTCGTGCGGCAGTTGTCGTACCAGTTCTCGCTCACCGAGTACTGGTGGCCGGTTGTCATTGTGTTCGCGTCCTCCGCGCTCGCCGCCGTGGTGCTCGTGATCGCGCTCAGTGCACGGCCCCTCACCAGACCGGGTGTGTTCGCGCGCGAACATCTCATGGGGCTTGAGCTATACCTCGAGCAGACGCAAGCGATCGAGCGCACCACCTTGCGTGACCCGCTGCTGCCGTACATCGTGATGTTCGCTCCCCGCCGGCGCGCCAAGCGCACGGTCGCGCGGCTGATCAAAGAAAACGGGCTCGCGCGCGAGGTCTCGCACGATCCCCAGTTCCTCACCGCTGGCCGCCTCGCGGTGCGCGGCATGTCGGTTCTGGCGCTGGTCGCCGCGATCGCCGTGGCGATCTGGGTTCCTGCCAGCACCACGTATCGCGACGAAGACGCGGTGTACTCCGGTGACCTGCCCGGCGACTACGGCATGTTCGTGCACACGTTCGACGCGCAAGCCATGGCGGACGTGGCATCCGATTCCTCCGTCTCGATCACCGTCACCGAGACGCTCGAGGTGAACGTCGGGTCGGGGTTCCGCGAGGTGCCCCAAGTGCTGCGGCAATGGCAGGATCGCGTGGACGGCCACGACACGGGGCTGACTGTCACCGGTGTGACCGTCGACGGCGCCGACGTTCCCTACACGCAGAGTCGGATGCAAGGGCAGGCGCTGCTGCAGACGCAGATCCCCGATGAGTGGCCGGGCGAGCACACCGTCGTGATCAATTACCGGATCGCGGATGCCGTCGGGACGACCGTCGACGGTGGCGAGCGACGCGATCAGGTGCGATGGGCCGCGCTGAACCCGGGATGGTCGTTCGCGTGGTCTGGCGTTGATGACGATGTCGAGCGGGTGCGGGCGCAGCTGACCGTCCCCACAGCCCTTGCGGACGCGATGATCGGCGACAGCGGCCCCCTCGACTACACGCTGTACAACGACGACGGCGTGCGGGTTCGCGAGTTCGACACGGTGCGCACCGCGGGAGATCAGGTGGTCTTCACCGAAGAGCGGGCGACCGAAGAAGACCACGACTGGCTTGACGACAACACGTTCCTCGGGTTCCAGATGCAGTTCGTCTCGGGCACATTCACCGGGGGAGGGATCGTCGAATGGTTCGGATTCGCCTTCATCGACACGATGCCCGTGTGGCTTCCGCTGACTCTCGGCATCGGCGCGATCGGGTTCGCCGCACTGGGTGTGCTCATCCAGCGCGTCCGCCCCGCGGCCGTTGCGCAGAGCGGATTGCTGCGTGACAGCATCCGCTGGATTCCGCCCTGGTTCACGGCGGCGCAAGTGGTGACGCTGTTCTGGGCGACCCTGACGCAACAAGGAGACGAGCCCGAGTTCATGCTTGCCATGACCCTGCTTGTGGTGAGTATCGTGGCATCCATCGTCGTACTCATCTCGACTCGGCGCCGGAATCCTCAGCGTTCACGCTGAGACGTGGGATAGGATCGAAGCCCGTGACGGACACTTCTGCAGCGGGACCACTGAGCGACACCACCAAGCACATCTTCGTGACCGGGGGTGTCGTTTCTTCGTTGGGTAAGGGCCTGACGGCCGCGAGCCTCGGCAACCTCCTGACGGCGCGCGGACTGCGCGTGGTCATGCAAAAGCTCGACCCGTACCTCAACGTCGACCCGGGCACCATGAACCCGTTCCAGCACGGTGAGGTCTTTGTCACCGACGATGGTGCCGAGACCGATCTCGACATCGGGCACTACGAACGCTTCCTCGACATCGAGCTGAGCCAGGCCGCGAACGTCACCACGGGCCAGATCTACTCGCAGGTGATCGCCAAGGAGCGCCGCGGCGAGTACCTGGGCGACACCGTGCAGGTGATTCCGCACATCTCGGACGAGATCAAGCGTCGCATGCGCCTGCAGGCCGACGAGACACCGAAGCCCGACGTCATCATCACCGAAATCGGTGGCACCGTCGGTGACATCGAGTCGCAGCCGTTCATCGAGTCGGCGCGCCAGATTCGTCACGAACTCGGCCGCGGCAACGTGTTCTTCGTGCACGTGTCCCTCGTGCCGTATATGGGCGCCTCGGGTGAGCAGAAGACCAAGCCGACGCAGCACTCCGTCGCGACGCTGCGCTCGATCGGCATCCAGCCCGACGCGCTCGTGCTGCGCAGCGACCGCCCCGTCACCGAGTCGAACAAGCGCAAGATCGCGCTGATGTGTGACGTCGACGAAGACGCGGTCGTCAACGCGACCGACGCGGCGAGCATCTACGACATTCCGACGATGATCAACCAGCAGGGCCTCGACGAGTACATCGTGCGCGCGCTCGGGCTCGAAAAGGCCAAGGACGTCGACTGGTCGCGCTGGCAGCGTGTTCTCGAGGCGGTGCACAACCCCAAGCACGACGTGACGATCGGCCTCGTCGGCAAGTACATTGACCTGCCCGACGCGTACCTGTCGGTCACCGAGGCACTCAAGGCCGGCGGGTTCGCGCAGGAGACCAAGGTGGCGATCACCTGGATTCCTTCGGACACGTGCGAGACGCCCGAGGGTGCCGCCAAGGCACTGAGCGCCGTGGACGGCATCATCGTCCCCGGCGGATTCGGCATCCGCGGCATCGAGGGCAAGCTGGGTGCGCTGAAGTTCGCGCGCGAGCAGGGCATCCCCACGCTCGGAATCTGCCTGGGCATGCAGTGCATGGTGATCGAGTATGCGCGCAACAAGGCGGGGCTTGCGGGAGCATCTTCGAGCGAATTCGACCCAGACACCGAGTTCCCGGTCATTGCGACGATGGCTGAGCAGGTCGACATCCTCGAAAGCGGCGATCTGGGCGGAACGATGCGCCTGGGCCTGTACGAGGCCGCGCTCGCCGAAGGGTCTCTCGCGGCAGAGCTGTACGGCTCGAACACGTCGCAGGAGCGTCACCGTCACCGCTACGAGGTGAACAACCGCTACCGCGACCAGATCGCCGAGGCGGGCATGGTCTTCTCGGGCCTCAACCCCGAGCTCGATCTTGTCGAGTACGTCGAGTTGCCGCGCGATGAACACCCGTTCTACATCGCCACGCAGGCGCACCCCGAACTGCGCTCACGCCCGACCGACCCGCACCCGTTGTTCCGCGGACTGATCGGCGCCGCTCTCGAGCGTCACCGCTCGAGCGAACTGTTCGACGTCGAGAATGACTGAAGCGCGCGTGTCGCAGGGCCTCCTGACCGACGACCCGGTGAGCGCCGAGGTCGCCCGCTCAGAGACGGTGTACGAGGGTCGCGTGTGGAACATCCGCCGCGATGAGGTGACCTACAACGGTGACACCATCGTGCGCGAGTACATGGATCACACCGGGGCGGTCGCCGTGCTCGCGCTCGACGATGAGGATCGCGTGCTGCTGATCAAGCAGTACCGGCACCCCGTGCGCGTGCGCGACTGGGAGATCCCGGCCGGCCTGTTGGACATCGCCGGTGAGAACCCGCTCGACAGCGCGCGGCGCGAACTCGCCGAAGAGGCCGACCTGGTCGCCGACCGGTGGAACGTGCTCGCGGAGTTCTACACGACACCGGGCGGGAGCGACGAGGCGATCCGCATCTACTTGGCCCGCGGCCTGTCGCCGGCGAGTGAGACCTTCGCGCGGGAAGATGAAGAGGCCGACATCGAGGTGAAGTGGGTTCCGCTCGACGAGGTCGTGGAGGCGATCCTCGCACGTCGCGTGCAGAACCCGTCGCTGGTGGTCGGCGTCCTCGCCGCGCACGCGTCTCGCCGGGACGGCTGGGTGAGCCTCGGCGCGCCCGACGAATCGTGGGAGCGTCGCACGCGACCGGTGGGTGTCGGCACGGAATGAAGCTCGATCGAGCGGTGGACGCATACCTGCGTCACATCTCGATCGAACGCGGTCTGTCCTCGCACACGGTCGAGGCGTATCGACGTGACCTGACCGGCTACGTTCGTTGGCTGCACGACCATGATGTCGACGACGTCGAGGGCGTCACCGATGCGTTGGTGTCAGAATTCGCGGCAGAACGCGCGTCGGCGCAGCCCGCACCCGCGGCATCTTCCCTCGCACGATTGCAGTCGTCGGTGCGCGGGCTGCACCGCTTTCTCGTGCGTGAAGCAGTCACCGATCACGATCCTGCGGGGCGTCTGCGCCCGCCGAAGCAGCCCGCTTCGTTGCCGAAGGCGCTCACGATTGCGCAGGTCGAATCACTGTTGGATGCCGCGGGCCCGGCGCCCGACGCGGTCGAAGCCGCCTCGCTCACGGCGATCCGCGACCGCGCTCTGCTCGAGCTGCTCTACGCCACCGGGGCGCGCGTGTCGGAGATCGTGCAGCTCGACGTCGATGACGTGATCGACACCGACGTGCTGCGGGTGCGAGGCAAGGGCTCGAAAGAGCGACTCGTGCCGGTCGGATCGTTCGCGCGCGCGGCGCTGGATGCCTACCTCACGCGCGCGCGGCCGGCGCTCGCCGCCCGTGGGCGCGCGACGCCGCGCCTGTTTCTCGGGGCCCGTGGCGCCCCGCTGTCGAGACAGAGCGCGTGGCTGTTGATCCAGGCCATCGCCGAGCGGGCGAAGCTCAGCGCCCATGTGTCCCCGCACACGCTGCGGCACTCGTTTGCTACGCACTTGCTGCAGGGCGGTGCGGACGTGCGTGTGGTGCAGGAGCTCCTCGGTCACGCGTCGGTGGCGACGACGCAGATCTACACGCACGTGAGCATCGATGCGCTGCGCGATGTCTATGCGACGTCGCATCCGCGCGCGCGGTGACTTCCCGGTTGTGCACGTCCCCGCGCCGCCTCGCGGGGAACCGGCGCGGCGTGGCTAGAATCGAGCGAACGACGTGAAGGCAGGAGAGTTCGTGGCGGGCAGTAAGCAGGGCGCGAAGACGACCCCAACCGGTGACACCCCGATGGGTCCGACGGGTCGCCCCTATCAGGGCTTCCCGACCCCGACGAAGCTCGACCGGCACGGCCCCGCCCGCATCATTGCGTTGTGCAACCAGAAGGGCGGTGTCGGAAAGACGACGACGACCATCAACCTGGCCGCCTCTCTCGCCAACTACGGGCGCAAGGTGCTCGCGGTGGACTTCGACCCGCAAGGCGCATTGTCTGCCGGGCTCGGCATCCAGACCCACGAGATTCCGACGATCTACGACCTGCTCGTCGACTCGAAGCGCGACCCGCGTGATGCCATCGTGAAATCGCGAGTGGAGAACCTCGACGTCATCCCCGCGAACATCGACCTGTCGGCCGCCGAGGTGCACCTCGTCAACGAGGTGGCGCGCGAGCAGACGCTGTCGCGCGCGCTGTTGAAGGTGACCGGCGACTACGACGTGATCCTGATCGACTGCCAGCCGTCGCTCGGGTTGCTGACCGTCAATGCGCTGACTGCCAGTCATGGCGTGGTGATTCCGCTCGAGTGCGAGTTCTTCGCGCTGCGCGGTGTTGCGATGCTCATCGAGACCATCGACAAGGTGCGCGACCGGCTGAACCCCACGATCACCCTCGACGGCGTGCTCGCCACGATGTACGACGCCCGCACCTTGCACTCGCGTGAGGTGCTCGAGCGTGTGGTCGACGCGTTCGGCGACGACGTGCTCGAGACGGTGATCGGCCGCACGGTGAAGTTCCCCGACGCGTCGGTGTCGGGCATGCCGATCATCGAGTTTGCGCCGGAGCACGCTGCCGCCCAGGCATACCTGCGACTGGCGCGGGAGCTGGTCGCGCGTGGCGCCGTCGCCTGACGACACTGCGTCGGCCCCGGAGGGCACAGCGGCGCCGCTCGAGGACAGCGGCTTCCGCGTCACGCTCGGCGTGTTCGACGGGCCGTTCGACCTCTTGCTCAGCCTCATCTCGAAGCACGAACTCGACATCACAGAGGTCTCACTGTCGAAGGTGACCGACGAGTTCATCGCGTACCTGCGCCAGCTCGGCCCCGACGAAGAGCTCGACGAGGCCTCGCAGTTCCTGGTCGTGGCCGCGACTCTGCTCGACATGAAGGTCGCCGGGTTGCTGCCGCAGGGGGAGTTGGTGGATGCCGAGTCGGTGGCGCTCCTCGAAGCACGTGACCTGCTGTTCGCTCGCCTGCTGCAGTATCGGGCGTTCAAAGAGGTTTCGGTGTGGTTCTCGCGGTGCCTGCAGCGCGAAGAGCGCCGGCACGCGCGCGCCGTGCGGCTCGACGCGAAGTACCGCAATGCGGTTCCCGAGCTCAAGTGGACGCTCAGCGCCGATGACTTCGGCGCGCTGGCGTTGCTGGCGATGACGCCGAAAGAGATTCCTCATGTCGGCCTCGATCACCTGCACGCGCCACTCGTAAGCATCCGCGAACAGGCCGCGATCGTGGTGACGCTGTTGCGGGATGCCGGAACCTTGTCGTTCCGTGAGCTCGTGGCCGGTGTCAGCCAGACCGGAGTCGTGGTGGCCCGGTTCATCTCTGTGCTCGAGCTCTACCGGCATGCGGCCCTGTCGTTCGAGCAGCTCGAGCCGCTCGGTGAACTGACGCTTCGGTGGAGCGCGCAGCGGTGGAGCGACGAGAACTTGGCGACGTTGGGAGCCGACTATGACCGATGATGACCTGACCCCCGAGCGGGTGGCTCGCCGCCTCGAGGCGATCCTGCTGATCGTCGAAGATCCGCAGAGCGTGGTGGCCCTCGCCGCCGCCGTCAACGCACCGGTGCCTACGGTGAAGCAGGCGATCGATGACCTGGTCGCCGATTACGACGGCGCGGCTGGCGGTCCGGTGCGAGGGTTCGAACTGCGAGAGGTGGGCGGCGGCTGGCGCCTGTACGTCCGCGAAGACTACGACGACCTCGTCAGCGAGTTCGTCAACCAGCAGGCGCCGTCGCGTTTGTCGCAGGCAGCGCTCGAGACGCTTGCCGTGATCGCGTACAAGCAACCGGTCACGCGCAGCCAAGTGGCATCCATTCGCGCCGTCAACGTCGACTCGGTCGTGCGCACTCTTGTTGCCCGGGGGCTCATCACCGAACTGTTCGCCGACGCCGAGACCGGCGCGATCAACTACGGCACCACCGATGCGCTGCTGACCCACTTGGGCATCAACTCGCTCGATGAGCTGCCCCATATCTCGCCGCTGCTCGATGACGGCGCCGACGGATTCGCAGAGGAGATCCACCGATGACCGATCCATCGACGGGCGATGCCACCGAGACCGTGCGGTTGCAGAAGGCGCTCGCGAACGCGGGGGTGGCCTCGCGCCGCGTGGCCGAAGACATGATCGTCGCCGGGCGCGTGCGCGTAAACGGCGTGGTCGTGACCGAACTGGGCTCGCGCGTGAACACCGACGTCGATCTGGTCGATGTCGACGGCACCGCCGTGCAGTTCGACCAGTCGAAGCGCTACGTCATGCTCAACAAGCCGACGGGCGTCGTCAGCTCGATGAAGGACGATCGCGGACGCCCCGATCTGCGCCGCTTCACGCGCGAGTTCGACGAGCGGTTGTACAACGTCGGTCGATTGGATGCCGAGACCAGCGGTCTGCTCGTCCTCACCAACGACGGTGAACTGGCGCACATTCTCGCCCACCCGTCGTTCGGGGTGACGAAGGTGTACATCGCCAAGGTCGAAGGAACCGTCACCCCGCAGACGATCCAGAAGCTCACGCGAGGGATCGAGCTCGAGGACGGGTACATCGCCGCCGACAAGGCGCGTCTGCTGTCGAGCTCGGCCGAGGGTGGTGGGTCGCTGGTCGAGCTGACCCTGCACTCGGGGCGCAACCGCATCGTTCGCCGCATGATGGCGACCGTCGGGCATCCGGTCATCGACTTGGTGCGTCGCCAGTTCGGTCCGCTGCACCTGGGAACGTTGCCAGCGGGGAAGACGCGGGAGTTGACTAAAGTGGAGCGGGGCGATCTGCTCACTCTCGCGCGCCGCGCGACGGAGGGGACCCCGGGGGACCAGGAGACCTAAGTGACCGATTCGACCGCGACAGCCGTGCGCGCGCGCCCCGCCGCGCGCGTGACCGGCACCGTGCGCATCGTCGGCGCGGGACTGCTCGGGTCGAGCATCGGTCACGCGCTGCGCGCACTCGGCGTCGATGTCGCCCTCGAAGACGCATCGCCGTCGCAACTGCGGCTCGCCATCGACTACGGCGCAGGCCGACAGGCGGCGGACGACGACGCACCGACCCTCATCGTGGTGGCGGTGCCGCCCGATGTCACCGCCGACGTGATCGAGCGCGAACTCTCGCGGTACCCGGACGCCGTCGTCACCGATGTCGCGAGCGTCAAACTCGAGCCGCTGCATGAGTTGCGCGCACGGGGGGTCGACCTCACGCATTACATCGGCTCGCATCCTCTCGCAGGGCGCGAGCGCGGCGGAGCCATCTCGGCGCGTGCCGACATCTTCGTCGGGCGGCCCTGGGTCGTGTGCCGCGACGGTGAGACCCCGGCGGCTGACCTCGCACTCGTCGAAGGGCTGGCGCTGGATCTCGGCGCCACGCCTATCGAGATGTCGCCCGAAGAGCACGACCGCGCGGTTGCGCTGGTCTCGCACGTTCCGCAGTTGGTGGCGAGCCTCCTCGCGGGCCGATTCGTCGACGCCGCCGATGGCTCCCTGCGCTTGGCGGGGCAAGGTGTACGCGACACGACGCGCATCGCGGCATCCGCCCCCGAACTATGGGTGCAGATTCTCGGCGCGAACGCCGCGCCCGTGGTCGAAGTGCTCGACGCGCTCGCCGCTGACCTCTCGTCGGTCGCCGATGCGCTGCGCGCACCCGATGAGCCCGGCGCGCGCCGGGCGGTCGCCGACACGATTCGTCGGGGCAACGACGGCGTCGAGCGCCTCCCCGGGAAGCACGGCCAGAACCGCCGTTTCGAGCAGGTGGTCGTCATGGTCGACGACACGCCGGGCCAGTTGGGCCGACTCTTCGGCGAACTGGGCGAGCTTGATGTGAACGTGGAAGACCTGCGTCTGGAGCATTCTCCGGGCGCTCAATTCGGCTTGGCCGAAATCAGTGTTGTGCCCACCGCGGTACGACGCGCTGTAGACGGCCTCGAGTCGCGAGGCTGGAAGATTGCGAGCACCACCAATGACTGACCCGATCATCGTCGCCATCGACGGCCCCGCCGGAAGCGGCAAGTCCAGCGTCTCAAAGCAGGTCGCACGGCGCCTCGGATTCGGGTACCTCGACACCGGAGCCGCATATCGCGCGCTCGCATGGCACGCGCTCGAGCACGACGCCGACACGTCTGACTCGGCATCCGTCCTCGACGTCGCCAGTTCGTTCGACTACGCCATCTCGCTCGACCCCGACGAGTACTGGGTGCGCGTGGGCAGCACCGACGTTACCGACGCGATTCGCGAGACGCGCGTGAGCGACGCCGTGAGCGGTGTGGCGCGCGTACCGGTCGTGCGCGAAGCGGTGAACAACATGTTCCGTGCCCTCGTGGCATCCTCTGGCCGTCCCGGTGTCGTCGTCGAAGGGCGAGACATCACCACGGTGGTCGCCCCCGACGCGCCCGTGCGCATTCTCTTGACCGCCGCGCCCGAGGTGCGCGCTGCGCGACGCAGTGCCGAAGTGACGACGCAGGATGCCGCGACCGTGGCGGCCGCGCTGCACAAGCGCGACGCGTCGGACTCGGCAGTGGTGGACTTTCTTACCGCCGCCCCCGGCGTTGAGGTCGTCGACTCGACCCACCTCGGCTTCGATCAGACCGTGGACGCCGTCCTCGACGTGATCCGCACATCTGTGCCCACCCAGACGGGAGCCGTTCATGGCAGCTGACGAACACACCGAAGAATTCGACGGCGGCGACGACCACCTCGCCGAGAACCTGTCGCAGATCGACGACGACCTCGCCGACAAGCGCGCCGCGGCCCTTCGCGTCGGGCTGGAAGAGTACGATCTCGACGACGAAGACGCCGAGCTGCTCGAAGGCCTCGTGCGCGGCGAAGACGGCATCGAGTACCTCCCGGCGCTGCCGGTGGTCGCCATCGTGGGGCGCCCGAACGTCGGCAAGTCGGCGCTGGTGAACCGCATCCTCGGTCGCCGTGAGGCCGTGGTCGAAGACACCCCCGGGGTGACCCGTGACCGTGTCACCTACAAGGCCGAGTGGATGGACCGACGGTTCTCGCTCGTCGACACCGGCGGGTGGGAGCCTGACGCGCGCGGCATTGACGCGTCGGTCGCGGCCCAGGCTGAGGTCGCGATCGACCTCTGCGACGTCGTGCTGTTCGTGGTGGATGCCATGGTGGGCGCCACGTCGACCGATGAGCAGGTCGTGCGCTTGCTGCGCAAGAGTGGCAAGCCGGTCTTCCTCGTCGCCAACAAGATCGACGACTCGCGCCAGGAGCCCGAGGCTGCGGCGCTGTGGGGGCTGGGCCTCGGCACGCCTCACCCGGTCTCGGCGATCCACGGTCGCGGTGTCGCTGACCTGCTCGACGAGATCATGAAGGTGCTGCCCGATGTGTCGGCGGTGGCTAAGCACGAGATCGGTGGGCCGCGTCGCGTGGCGATTCTCGGTCGCCCCAACGTCGGAAAGTCGTCGCTGTTGAACAAGGCGGCGGGCGAAGAGCGCGTCGTCGTCAACGATTTGGCCGGAACCACACGCGACCCGGTCGACGAGATCGTCGATGTGGGCGGCAAGCTCTGGCGATTCGTCGACACCGCCGGTATTCGTCGCCGCGTGCACCTGCAGCAGGGTGCCGACTTCTACGCGTCGCTGCGCACCTCGGCTGCTCTCGAAAAGGCCGAAGTCGCTGTCGTCGTGATCGATGTCAGCCAGCCGATCAGCGAGCAGGACGTGCGCATCATCGACCTGGTGCTCGAATCGGGCCGCGCGCTCGTCCTCGCCTACAACAAGTGGGATCTGCTGAACACGCCCGAGTACGAAGACGCAGAGCGTCGCCGCTACCTCGAGCGTGAGATCGAACAAGACCTCGCGCACGTCGCATGGGCACCGCGTGTGAACATTTCGGCGCGCACCGGGCGTCACCTCGAAAAGCTCGTCCCGGCGCTCGAGACCGCTCTGGAGTCGTGGGATCGCCGCATTCCGACCGGAAAGTTCAACGCGTTCCTGTCGGAGCTCGTCGCCGAGCACCCGCACCCGCTGCGCGGGGGCAAGCAGCCGCGCATCCTGTTCGGCACCCAGGCATCGACGCGCCCGCCGACATTCGTGCTCTTCACGACAGGCTTCCTCGACCCGGGCTACCGCCGGTTCATCCAGCGCCGCCTGCGCGAGCTGTACAGCTTCGAGGGAACGCCGATCGTCATCAACATGCGTGTGCGCGAGAAGCGCCAGCGCTGATCAGACACACGATCGAAGCCGCCGGACATCCTTCGGGAGCCGGCGGCTTCGTCGTATCGGGCGATCAGCGGCCCTGGCGGCTGGCGCGCACCATCACCATGCGGTCCGGCTCGGCGAATCCGAACTGCTCGTAGAGCCCATGCGCATCGTCGGTCACCAGCATCCATCGAAAGTCTCTTCCGGGTCCGTCGTCGATCATCATCCGCATCATGCGTTTGCTGAGCCCGTGGCCTCGGTGCTCGCCGATCACGAACACATCGGCGAGAAAGGCGAACGCGACGCCGTCCGAGACCGCGCGGGCGAAGCCGACGAGCTCGCCGGTGTCGTCCCGATATGCACCGACGACGCGCCACGCACCGTCGATCTGCGCGTCGACGTCGGCGCGAGTGCGCCAGCGACCCCAGTACGCCTCGGCCGACAGCCACGACCAGATCACGTCGCGTTGCAGTCTGCTCGGATCATCGCTCAGCGTGTAGGTCATGGCTGTCATTCTGGCGCGGATGGTCGCAGCACCGATCGTGCCGATCGCGACCCGGTGGCATGGGGGTGTGAAAGGCTGGCAGCGTGACGATCGAACCGCCCGGGGCTTCAGAGCCGCGCCGCCCGCACGGCCCCCGCGACGCCGGGGATGCGTGGGTGATCGCGCCGAGCGGTGAACGTTACTGGGGGCGCTTCGGCGCGGCCGGCCTGCTGGCCGTGGACCCCGCGCGCGGAGTATTGCTGCAGCACCGGGTGTCGTGGAGTCACTTCGGCGGAACGTGGGCGCTGCCCGGTGGCGCGCGGCACGAGGGCGAGTCGGCGATCGCTGGAGCGTTGCGCGAAGCGCAGGAAGAGGCAGGAGTTCCGGATGCCGCGACGACGCCGCGTGTGGTGAGTGTGCTCGACCTGGGTTTCTGGTCGTACGCCACGGTCGTCGCCGATGTCATGGTGCCGTTCGATCCCGTGATCAGCGACCCCGAGAGCTACGAGCTGACGTGGGTGCCGATCGATGACGTGGACTCGTACCCGTTACACCCGGGGTTCGCGGCTGCGTGGCCCGCGTTGCGTTCGATGCTCTCGGTGACCCCGGCGGTAGTGGTCGACATGGCGAATGTCATGGGGTCGGTGCCTGACGGGTGGTGGAAGGATCGCGCGGGCGCCGCGTCTCGCTGGCTCGAGCGAATGGACGCGCTCGTGGAGTGGGGAGTGGATGCCGCGGCCCTCGGCCTGGCGGGTGGAACGTGGTTTCCGCGGTGGAGCGTTGTCGTGGAGGGGCAGGCGCGTGATGTGCGAGCTGCCGCCTCGCGCACGGCCGGCCGGGGGTATGCCGGCGGCGACGTGCATGTGGTGTCTGCGGCGGGATCGGGTGATGACGAGATCGTCGCCGAGGTGGCGCGCCGTCTCGATGCCGGTGACACCGTGACGGTGGTGACCAGTGACCGCGAGCTTGCGACTCGCGTCGAGGCGCTGGGTGCCGGCGTGCGCGGAGCGCGGTGGCTTCGGGAGTTGCTCGAGGCGTAGCGCCCGGTGCGGTCAGTGGTCGGCGGTCAGTGGTCGGAGCGGCCGCGGAGTTTGTCGATGTCGCGGCGCTCGCGCTTGGTCGGCCGCCCGGCACCGCGGTCGCGGACGGGGACGAACGCGGTCAACTCACGAGGCGGCGGCGGGGGAGTGCGGTCGTCGACGGATGCTGCGACGAGCGCCGCGCCCACGCGCTTGGTGATGGGCTGCACGACAACGAGGATCCGGTCGAATCCGTTGATGCGGACGCGTAGTTCATCGCCCGGTCGCACAGCCTGGGCTGCCTTGGCCTTCTCGCCGTTGACGCGTACATGCCCAGCGCGGCATGCGGCGGTGGCGAGGGTGCGCGTCTTGTAGACGCGCACCGCCCACAACCATGCGTCGACGCGGGCAGTGGCATCCGTCATCCGTTCAGTTTTTCATATCGGCCGTGCCGCGGGAGCTGATCACCACCCCTGCGGCGATGAGGCCCTGACCGGCGCAATAGGTGAGCATGACGGCGGGGTCGGTCCAGTGCGGCATGGCGTCGGGAAGGAAGATGCGGAAGGCCAGGATCGAGTCGGATGTGAGGAAGAGCAGGCCGCCCCAGGCGGTCATCGGGTGGCAGCGTGTCGCGCTGGCGGCGGTGCCGACGAGGACGAGTCCGTAGACGGCGACGGCGATGGAGAGGGAACCCAGGTGCGGCCAGAGGGGGACGAGGAGCGCGCCCCACCAGAGCAGGTAGAGGGCCGACCACCCCGGCTGTGGGCGCAGTGCTGCGCGGCGCTGGAACAGCCAGATATAGACCAGGTGGGCGGCTCCGAAGAAGAGCAGCATCAGTGGCAGGGTGGGTGCGAAGGGGAAGAACAGGGCGGCCTCATCGCCGAGCCACGAGAAGAAGATCGCGAGCGTGAGCAGAGTGTGCGTGCGCGCCCAGCCGTGTGCTCGCGATGCCCACCAGACGCCGAAGGCGAGGGCGGGCATGAGGAGCAGTTTGGTGGGGGTGCTGACGGCGTCGCTGTCGAGGGCCCTCGCGAGGATGTGGACGAACGAGACGATGGCGAACGGAGCGAACGCCACGAGGAGTCGGGGCTTCACGGTCGTTGGGTGGCTCATGCGAGGCTCAGGTTGACGATGGCCCGGTGGGGAGCGGGGCGTGCGATCTCTGCGAAGCCGGCCGCCTCGAACGTCGAAAGAACTCCGGTGAACAGATTGTTGGCGGTGAGTTTCTTGCCGGCGTTCGGGTCGATCGGGTACGCCTCGATCACGCGCGCCCCGTTGTCGCGGGCGAACTCGATGGTGCTGGCGAGCAGGCGTGCGTTCAGGCCGGTGTTGCGATGTTCGCGGCGGACCACGAAGCAGGTCACGGCCCACACGGTGTCGTCTTCCCAGGGCGGGGTGGCGTCGTGGAATGCGCGTGTGCGGGAGAGTCGCTGTTGGGCTGTGCGGGGGCCGATGCGAACCCAGCCGGCGGGTTCGCCGTCGACGTAGGCGATGAGACCGGGAGTGGCGGATGCGACCTCGTGCGCAAAGATCGCGCGGCGTTCGTCTGCCGTCGTCGTGTTGAACTGCGTGTTGGTGAGCGTCCACCATTGGCACTGGCAGCTGCGCCCGTCCCCGCCGCCGTCGAGCGCGTGCTGGATATCGTCGAAGCGGTCGGCGCTGGCCGCGATGATGTCGATCATGGACGTGACGGTAGTCGTGGCATCCGACGCTCGCAACGCGTTCGCGCTGGTGGTTCGCGAGCACTCGCCGGAGCGGGTAGGATAGTCGAGTTGCCCGGATCTAGGTCCGGGCGGCGGGATGTGGCGCAGCTTGGTAGCGCACTTGACTGGGGGTCAAGGGGGTTTGCCCCCTCAGCGCCACCTCTACAACTAAATATTCACATCACGGGATGTGGCGCAGCTTGGTAGCGCACCTGACTGGGGGTCAGGGGGTCGCAGGTTCAAATCCTGTCATCCCGACGTAAAAGCCCTGGTGAGACTGCAAATCTCACCAGGGCTTTGTCATGTCCGGGCGTGGTCCCCCTCTGGTCCCCCCCGGTTGCTCGAAGCGTCGCGCTCGACCGCGATCGCGCCCCGGATCGGCTGCTCCCTGTGGATAAGGGGACCAAAAGGGGACCAGAAGCCGGATCGAGACCGGCTCCGGCCTGCCCGAGCAGTCACAGCCCGCGCTCCTGACGCCGCTTCGCCGCCGTCGACTTGGTCGTCGAACGGGACGACTTGCTGAGGAAGGCGTTGGCCTGCTCGGCGGCGGAGGCGAGGTGCCGGTCGCATCAGGCGCAAGTAGCGAATCCGCTGACGGATAGGAGGTAGTCATGCGTCCAGTCGTTCATGGCCGAGTAGCCACGGGCTACGAGCTGGTCTTGGAGAGATTCCGAGAGGTGATCGCCGACGGCACCGACTCGGCCGACTGTTGCGTCTATGTCGACAACGAACGCGTTGTCGACCTGCGCGCCGGGCGCAGTGCAGACAATGTGCAATGCATCTTCTCCGCGACCAAGGGTGCGGTGGCCGCCTGCGCGAACCTCCTCATCGAGCGCGGCGCTCTGGACCCCGATGCTCCCGTGACTATGGTGCTACGCCGGGCTGGACCGGGTAGATCGCCAGGAACGCCTCGACGGCTTGGGCGGCCCACTGGTCGATCTGCACGTCATCGGGGGAGTGATCCAAGCCGGTGAACATGGCACGGTTTACCGGATCAGCCATCAGCAACCAGTTGAATCGGGTGGCAGCGAGTGCGGGATCGTCCATCGCAACCTCGCCCGTGTTCGACCATCTGGTGAAGAGATCCTTCAGTACCTCGATGGTGCGCTCTGCGCCACGCTCGAAGAACGTTGCTGCGAGATCGGGGAACCGCTCGGCTTCCGCGATCACCGTTCGCCTCAGCCGCATCAACTCTGGCGTCAGCACGAGCCGGAGTTGAGCGCGACCGAGTGCGAGCAGGTCGCCGGCTAGATCGCCGGAGACCTGGAGACGGCTGACATGTTCGGCTACGGCATCGCCTGCTTCGTCAACCCTCGCCGAGAGAACGGCCACGAACAGCCCTCGCTTGTCACCGAAGACCCGATAGATGGACTGCTTCGAGACGCTCGCTCTCGCCACGATGCTGTCGATGCTGGCGGCGGCGAAGCCCTCGCTCAGGAACACCTCCTGAGCCGCCCGCACGATGTCGGCGTACCGGCGCGTCGGCCCCGAATCACTACCTGGACTCATGCCTGTATCGTAAGGTAACGTTCCGTACCGTACAACCGCGGACTTGGACGCTCATGGTGTGCCGGGGCCGACCCCGGTTGCGAAGAGAAGCGACGCGGAGCGAGGTGCGACGCAGAGCGGAGAGTGGACAGTGACCGAAAAGAGACGGCGAGGACTCCTGTGACTTCGGCCGAGGCCTCGGGCACGGCAGACGGTGTCCGTAACCTGCATGAGGCCCTCGCGGCGATCACCGAGCACTGGCAGCCGCATCGACTGACCAGCGTCAACGACTACGACGTCAAGGTGGTCAAACTGCAAGGCGAGTTCGTCTGGCACTCCCATCCCGACACCGACGAGTTGTTCCTCGTGGTGAGCGGCCAGCTCACGATCCAGCTCCGTGATCGCGACGTCATCCTGAACCCCAACGACGTCTTCGTCGTCCCGCGCGGAGTCGAGCACTGCCCGAAAGCGACCAAGGAGGCTCAGGTCGTCCTGTTCGAACCTGTGGGTACGACGAACACCGGCGATGCCGGCGGGGACATGACGACCGAGTTGCGGGAACTCGGTTAACGGACGCCGCAGCGAAGGATTGACGGATGAAGGGACCGGGACGGCGCGGTTATCTGCCGAGGACGTGGCCGGCGCTCGCACATGAACGGAGGAAGCGATGATCCGCGACAGCCTTGCCGACTGGCTCCTGGATTCGGACCCTGCACTGCGGTGGCAGGTCGAACGCGACCTCTTGGGCGCGCCCCAGGAGGTTTGGCGGGCGACCCGGGCGAGGGTCGCGACCCAGGGGTTCGGCGCAGACCTGCTGGCACGTCAGGACCCCGATGGGCAGTGGGCAGGTGGTGCGTTCTTCCCGGTCGGGTGGGACTGGGACGCCGATGAGCCGCAGCCCTGGACCGCCACCACCTGGGTACTCAAAGACCTACGCGAGTGGGGCCTTGACGCCGCAGCGCTGGGGGACACCGCGCAGAGGCTGGAGGCGAACGCGCGCTGGGAGTACGACGACCTGCCGTACTGGGGCGGTGAGGTGGACTGCTGCATCAACTCCTGGACCCTGTCCAACGGCCTATGGCTGGGGGTGGACGTCGACGGCATCGTCGCCTGGTTCCTGGAACACCAGCTCGACGACGGCGGCTGGAACTGCGAGTGGGTAGAAGGAGCGACCGTCTCCTCGTTCCACTCCACACTCAACGCCCTCATCGGGCTGCTGGACTATCAACTCGCCACCGGAGACGCCGACCGTGTCCGCGCGGCCCGCCGCGGCGGGGAGGAATACCTCCTCCGCAGGAACTTGTTCCGGAAGCTCTCGACCGGGGAACCCTTCAACGATTGGACGCTGAGCCTCGCGCATCCACGCCGCGCGTACTACAACGTTCTCGCCGCCGCTGACTACTTCCGTGCTGCCGCTCTTGCCGACGGCACATCACCAGACCGGCGTATGGCCGACGCGATCGAGCACATCCGTGCGCAACGACAGCCAGACGGGAGGTGGCTCCAGGGCCACCGGCTGCAAGGAAAGGTCTGGTTCCACATCGACGCTCCCACCGGCGAGCCGTCGAGATGGGTCACCCATCAAGCCATCCGCGTCCTCGAATGGTGGGACGCGCAAGGCTGACAGCATCCCACTGGCGCGGCACAAGTGGCTGTGATCCTTGAAGCTGTCGTGCCGGAGGGAATGGTGACGCGTGGGCGGGAGAGCGTCGACGTTGCGCACAGCGCTCCTGTTCATGGTGCTGCTCGTGGTCCTCAGCAGCGGATTCTGGCTAGCGGGCTTGGTGCTGGGTTCTCTCGAACCGGTCATCGGCGTCAATCTGCCGTTTTCGGCGGCTCCAAGCGGTAACGCCCACGATCGCGGCGGTGATCGCCGCGATCGCCGCGGGGCGATTGCTTGACCTACGACGACAGCTGAGCCTGCTGCCTCGACGGGCGTTGCCGTGGGCGCTGACGCTCGCGGTTCCCGTCGTGGCCGTTTTCCTTCCCGAAGTCGACGACTGGTCGGCACCAGGAGCGAACCCCTTCGCAGTGATGGCGCTGGCGGTCGTCTACCTCTTCGCCGCAGCCTGTGAGGAGATCGGCTGGACTGGCCTTCTGTTGCCGATGCTTGCCCGTCTCACCGATTTTCAGGCGGGACTAGTGATCGGGACACTGTGGGCAGGGTGGCACATCATCGGATACTCGCAGGCAGGCAATCCGCCGTCATGGATCGCGGGGCAATGCGTCTTCACGATCGCGTTCAGGGTGTTTCTTGTGCGGCTAGCGCGAGCCAGCGGAGGGGCGGTCTGGCTTGCGGTCTTGGGACACGCCGGCTACAACGTGTCGTGGTTCGTCATGTCCAGCGCGGTCGACGGATACGACCTTCGGGCCACCGCGCTCACGATGGCGACACTTACAGCGATCGTATTCGTCATCACACGTCGTGATGCCCGTGATAGGCGAGCGAAACCGGACGGCACCGACACGCGTGGATGAGGTCGCGACCCTGGAACGCCGTGAGTAGTCGTTGCGGACGACGAACACTGTGGGTCGTTTGTCGCGTGGACGTTGCGGTGTGGGCGTCGAAGATCTCAGCAGGCAGGTCGACCCCTCCACCGCCCGACAAACAGTGAGCCGGCGGCAGGTGCTCGTCGCCCTCGGCGTTCGGCTCGTGCACGAGGACTCCGGCGAAAGGTGATCCTGTCCGGGGTCCGTGCGAACTCGGCGCCAGGCTGGTCACCTGCCAGGTGCTCGTCGTGCCTCTCGTCTGTCACGAACGACCTGGTCAGTGTCGCTGCCGCTCCAAGCTCGACCACTCGTCTGAGCTACCAACCTGGCGCACTGCCGACCGTCGTCGTCGGCGACCCCAGCGTGGCGGGAGGGCTCACGTCGGTCTGGACCGACGACGCCTCGTCGGTGCGCTCCGCGCTGCGATATCTTGCTGAGCTCGGACACCGCAGGGTGGCGCGTGTCGCAGGCCTCGAAAGGCTCGCCCACACGGCGATCCGAGATGAAGCATTCCTCGCCGAGGCGAACCGGCTCGGCCTCGCCGGTGAACTGCTGCGCACCGACTACACCCCGCACCAGGGCGCTGACGTGACGCGCGCCGCACTGCAGTCCGCCGAACCTCCGACCGCATTCATCTACGACAACGACGTCATGGCTGTGGCAGGTCTCACCGTCGCCCACGAGCTGGGGCTTGAGGTCCCCACCGACGTGTCGATGATCGCGTGGGATGACTCGGTCCTGTGCGAGCACACGCTCCCGAGTCTGACCGCGCTGAGCCACGACGTCGTCGCCTTCGGCTCGCACGTCGCCAGGCGCCTGTTCGCGCTCATCGACGGCGCCGAGCCGGGGGCCTTCCTCGACTCGACGCCGTCACTTCGGGTTCGCGGATCGACGGGGCGGGTACTCGCGAGGGGGTGAGTACTTGCCCCGTCGCGATTGTAGAGAGACGACGCTCATCCGGCACCGTCCGGCCGGTGGTGCGAGGGCCGGCTGGATCACGTGAGTCGCGGGGGAGTGGGCCACCTTATTGCCACCTCATTCACCCGGAATCGATCCAAAGCAACCGGATACAATCGGAGAACTCGAACCGTCCGGTTCCCCGTCAACACAAGGGAACGCGAGGGTTCCCGAGACATCCGGTGAGACTCGGAAATCGCCCGAGCTCTCCAAGGGGTCGCAGGTTCAAATCCTGTCATCCCGACGGAAAAATCCCCGGTGAGAACGTAGAGATCTCACCGGGGATTCGTCGTCACCGGATCATCACCTGCGCCGGCGACTTGCCCTGGGCCGCGGCGATCGCGGTGATCGTCTCGTCCTGCATCACGCTACGCCGCTCGTCACCCCATGGCCCCCGGTAGAAGGTGATGCCCCCGATCGGCGACCACGCTTGGGTCAGGATGCCGAGATTGGCGTCCGTTTTCTGGGTCGCCGGCTGGGTGTTGTACGGGTGTAGTTCGATCTGGTTGACCGCGGGCACGATGGTCGCGGCATCCATCAATCTCTCGATCTGCTCGACGCCGAGCTTGCGTGAGGACTTCTCCTACGCGAGAAGAGTTTCTTCGCGGCCGTAGTCCGACACCCATACCTTCGTCTCGATGAACACGTCTTCGCGGGCGAGGCCGGATCGGCGGATGCCGACGCCCACTTCACGCTCGTTGCCGTAGGCTGCGGCGGTGTCGATATGCCGGTATCCGGCCCGGAGCGCTGTATCGACGGCAGCTGCCGTCTCATCGGGTGGACTTTGGAAGACGCCAAGCCCGAGGGTGGGCATGTGGACACCGTTGTTGAGGACTAGTTCGAGGCTCACTCCGCTCACGCTACGCCTGGTGGGGGAGGCGTGGGAGGCGCCCTCGGTACCCCTCTTGGGGCCCGCGGCGCTCCTCCGCCTACGGCCGCGCGATCGACCGCATGAAGGTCTCGAGCAGGGGGAGGACGTCCCGCGAGGGGTCGAGGAGTGCTTGGATGCGCAGGCCGTCCATCATCGCCAGGAGCAGGGTGACCTTGTCGTCGGCGGTCAGCGAGTCGCCGGTGCCGGCGATGCCGAGCGTGTCGGTCGAGAAGTGCTCCCGCATGCGCTCGCGGCGCGCGATGAAGAAGTCGTGTGCGGGATGCTCGGGGTTTGTCGCGGCGACCGTGATCGCCAACCAGTTGCGTTGACGTTCGGGGTGCGCGAACTCGTCTTTCAGCACGCTCGACAGCACGCGCTCGGCCGAGATGTCGGATGCCATGATCCGGCGGGCAAGCTCTTCGTCGTCTGCGTCACGAAGCGCGAGAGCGGCCAGCAGCAGATCATCCTTGCTGTCGAAGTGGCGCAACAGTGCCGCGTGAGTGACTTCCGCACGCGCAGCGATATCACGCAAGGACGCGCGCTCGTACCCGTGCTCGGCGAAGCTCGCCAGGGCCGCGCGCACGATCTGGGCGCGGCGCGCGGGGGTGGACGCATACGGCCCCCGGCGCCCCCGAGTGGGCTTATCCGTGGTGGTTGCCGCGTCCGGCGTCGCGCTCGGCGTGGTGGTCATGGGCGTCTCCTCGTCATCGAGTCTGCCAGCGTCTGGTGATGACTTGCCAATAGTAACCACTCCGGTTACTCTTTCCGAAAGATAACCACGTCGGTTACATTTACGTCGCCGATGCCGCTCCGCGTAGCCGCGGACCAGTCACCTGATGAAGGAGTCCCCGTGACGAAGACCCCCGACGCTGTGCCCTCGGGCGCGCAGCGAGTCGCCGAGGCCGAGCCCCTCACGGGCGTTCAGCCCGACAGTGCCGCACTCCTGGCACCGACCACGGGAGCCGAACCGACCGCCAAGATGAGCGGCGGATACATTTTCTGGCTGATGCTGGCGAGCTTCGGCGCCTCCATGGCGATGATGGTTCCGCTCTCGTACGGCATCGCCGTGCGCATCACCGAACTCGCGCCGGGGCGTGAAGAGGTTCTGGGCTACATCACCGGTACCGCGCAGTTGGTCTACTTGGTCATCAGCCCGCTCATCGGCATCTGGAGCGACCGCACCCGCTCGCGCTTCGGTCGCCGTTCGCCCTTCATTTACCTCGGCACGGCCATCGGGCTCATCGGCCTGGTTGTCATCGGACTCGCCCCCGATCTGCTGATCGTCGGGGCCGGCTGGATCCTCGGCATGTCGGGGTGGTCGATCGCCGGTGCGGCGATCCAGACCATCCAGGCCGACAAGCTGCCCGAGCAGCAGCGCGGGAAGGTCGCTGCCCTCACCGGCCTCATGACTCAGGTCGCTCCGGTGCTCGGAATTGGCGTCGCCTACGCCGTGTCGTCGAACACGATGCTCATCTTCATCGTTCCCGGCGTGATCGGTGCGCTGATGCTCGCACTCTTCCCGCTGATCAAGCCCGAGGGCAGCTCGAAAGACCTGCCCCGCACCGACACGGTCACGGTGAAGTCCGTGGTCACCAGCTACGGCTTCAACGTGCGCAAGTACCCGGACTTCGCCTGGAACTGGCTCGGCCGCTTCGTGTTCTTCATCGGCCTCTACTTCAACACCACGTTCGGCACCTTCTTCTACGCCCAGCGACTCGACCTGCCGGTGCGTGAAGTCGCCGGCATCGTGGCCACGGTCGGAATGGTGGGTGTGCTCGCCGCTGCCGGCGGTGCGATCCTGGGCGGCTTCCTGTCTGACAAGCTGCAGCGCCGTCGTCTGTTCGTGATGCTCGCCGCGCTGCTCTTCGTCGGTGGTGCGGTCGCCGAGGCCACCGCATGGTCGCTGCCGCAGATCATCGTTGGCGCGGTTCTCATGCAACTGGCCATCGCGGTGTTCGCCACCGTCGACCAGGCGATCATCTACGCGATCATTCCCGAGCGCGATCAGGCGGGTCGCTACATGGCGGTCACGCAGTTCGCGCAGAAGATCCCCAGCGCGATCGCGCCGCTGCTGGCCGGTGTCGTCATCACCATCGGCGCCGTCGGCGACGTGAAGAACTACACGCTGCTGTACCTGACGGGTGCGGTCTTCGCCCTCATCGGCGGACTCATCATCCTGCTCAAGGTCAAGTCCGTCCGCTGATCCCGACCGGAGAAACACCTTCATGTCGCACACCACTCCTTACGCACTCTCGGTCGACAGCGGCGGCGACGGCTTCGTCGTCACCGGCGACCGCCCGCGTCTGTCGTACATCAGCAGTGGCGGCCGCCACGTCATAGAGGCAATCATCGACGGCGGCACGCCGGTGACCGCAGAGGTCGACGGACACCGCATCATCGAATGGCCCTTCGCGCCGCTCGTCAGCGGCAACACCGTGCAGTGGCGGGTGCGACAGGCGGTGCCGGATGCCGCGTGGTCGGCGTCCGCTGCGTTCGAAGCAGGGCTGCTCGATGGCGATTGGACCGCCAAGTGGATCTCGCCGGCCGAGGGTGACGACGCCGGCTACGGTCTGCGCCCCGCGCACGTGCTCACCGGCACGTTCACCCTGCCGGCAGAAGCGGTCTCGGCGCGCCTGTACGCCACAGCACTCGGCGTGTACACGGCGAGTGTGAACGGACGCCGCGTCGGTGACGACGAACTCGCTCCGGGGACGACGTCATACGATCGCACGCTCTACGCGCAAGCGCACGACGTCACGTCGTTGCTGAGTATCGGCGCGAACCGCATCGAGATCGAGCTGTCGGACGGGTGGTACCGCGGACAGGTTGGCGCCTTCCGTCTGCCGGCCGGGTGGGGGACGACGATCGGTGTGCGCGCCGAGGTGCACGTGCGCCTCGCGGACGGCTCGACGACCGTGGTCAGTACGGACGGTGACTGGACCAGCGCAGCCTCGACCACGACCCGGGCAGATCTCATGGCCGGTCAAAGCGTCGACTTTTCGGCACCTCCCGCCCCGCCCACCCCGGTCCGCGTCGGGGTGGTCACAGACCCGCCCGCGATCTCGTGGTCGCCGGCACCACCGGTGCGCGTGATCGAATCGCGCTCGCCGGTGGCCGTGACCGAAATCAGCGACGGCGTCACCGTCGTGGACTTCGGGCAGAACGCGTCGGGATGGATTCGGGTGACCGATCTCGGTGAGCCGGGGACCCGCACCGTGATCGACTACGGCGAGTACGTCGACGCGTCGGGAGACCTGTCGACCTCGCACCTGGATTCGGTGCGCCCCGAGGGTCGCAAAGAGTTCGTCCAGCGTGACGAGGTGATCGCCGGCCCTGCGGGGGACGTTTTCGAACCGCGCCACACCGTGCACGGCTTCCAATACGCGCGCATCGCGCGCACCGGAACGCCGCTGGACGCGGCATCCCTCACCATGCAGGTCGTGCACACAGACCTCGAACGCACCGGCAGCTTCCACAGCAGCGACGCCGACCTCAACCGGCTGCACGAGGTCGCCGACTGGAGCTTCCGCGGCAACGCCGTTGACGTGCCGACGGACTGCCCGACGCGCGAGCGCCTGGCATGGACGGGCGACTACCAGGTGTTCGCCCCCACGGCGACCCGGCTGTACGACGTTCTCGGGTTCACTCGCAAGTGGTTGCGCTCGGTGCGCGATGACCAGCTCGACGACGGCCGCATCGCGAACTTCTCGCCTGACGGACGCCGCATCAAGCACAACCTTGACGACCAGTTCGCCATGATGACCGGGTCTTCGGGCTGGGGCGATGCGATCGTCGCGGTGCCGTGGGAGATGTACCTCTCCTACGGCGATCGCCTGGTTCTCGAGGAGAACTACGACGCGATGGTGCGCTGGGTGGAGTGGGCGCTCGAGAAGGCGCGCACCGAACGTCACCACGCTCGCGTGCAAGCCTCGCCCGAGCCGGAGCCGTTCGAGCAGTACCTGTGGGACGGCACCTTCCACTGGGGCGAGTGGACTGAGCCGAAGCAGCGCGATGCCGACGGCAACCGGATCGACCCGATCGCACACAACCCGATGGCCTGGTTCATGGCCGACAAGGGCGAGGTGGGCACGGCGTACCTGCACCGGTCGACGGCGACGCTCGCACGCATCGCAGAAGTGTTGGGCAAAGAGTCGGATGCCGCGACCTATGCCGCGACCGCGACGCGCATCTCGGGTGCGTGGCGTGAGGCGTACCTGCACGAAGACGGCACCACGGTCACCGATTCGCAGGCCGCGTACGTGCGCGCGCTGTCGTTCGGCCTGATTCCCGAGGCTCTCCGGCCTGCGGCTACCGCACGGCTCATCGAACTGATCGAGGAGGCCGGCATGCACCTGGGGACGGGCTTCCTCGCTACCGGCGATCTGTTGCCCGTGCTCGCCGACGCCGGTCGTGCCGACGTCGCCTACGCGCTCCTTGCGCAGCGATCGGCGCCGTCGTGGCTGTACATGCTCGACCGCGGTGCGACCACGATCTGGGAGGACTGGGAAGGCATCGACGAGCAGGGTGTCGCCCACGACTCGCTCAACCACTACAGCAAGGGCGCCGTCATCCGGTTCCTGCACACCCACACCCTGGGCCTGCGTCAGGACGCCGACTCGATCGCGTGGGAGAAAGTCGTGATCGCCCCCGTACCCGCACCGGGGATGACCTGGGCGCGCGGCACGCACGCGGGCCCGCAGGGCGAGATCGCCGTTGAGTGGCGCATCGACGGTGACAGCATCCGCATCACCGCCGACATCCCCGCGGGCACGACCGCGCGCGTGATCTTCCCCGACGGAACCGAACACCAGGCCCTGCCGGGCCGATTCGACCGCAGCGCCGGGCTTCCGGCATCCGACCCCACCGTCATCGCACGGTGACCGACACCCACACCGACGTGATCAAGGAGTATGACATGACCGCTTTTCCCGATGGCTTCCTCTGGGGTGCCGCAACCGCCGGGCACCAGATCGAGGGCAACAACGTCAACAGCGACTGGTGGGCGCGCGAGCAGATGATGCCCGGGATGGAGCTGTCCGGCGACGCCGTCGACAGCTACCACCGGTATCGCGAAGACATCCAGCTGCTCGCCGATGCGGGCCTCACCTCGTACCGGTTCAGCCTGGAGTGGTCGCGCATCGAGCCGGTGCGCGGGTACTTCTCGAAGGCTGAGCTCGCGCACTACCGCCGCATGATCGAGTTCTGCCTCGACAACGGCGTGACCCCGGTCGTGACGCTCCAGCACTTCACGACCCCGCAGTGGTTCGCGGCACTCGGCGGCTGGGACGGCCCCGAGGCGCAGGAGCTCTTCTGCGCGTTCGTCGAACAGGCGTGCACGATCCTCGACGGAGTCGAGTGGGTCGTCACGATGAACGAGCCCAACATGCAGGCCGCCATCATGACGGCGATGCGTCACCTTGCGGCATCCGGCGGCGACTGGACGAGCCCCACGGTCGAGGCCGAGGGCGACGACGAGAAGAAGCAGACGCACAGCGAGTTCCTCACCTACGCCGACCCCGAGATCGGGCGCATGTTCACCCGCATCCACCACGCGGCACGCGAGATCGTGCGCGCACGCACTGGCGCGAAGGTCGGCTGGACGATCGCCGCCGGCGCCTTGACCGCGGCCCCCGGGGGCGAGGAGAAGCTGCTCCAGATTCGTCACGGCAAGGAAGACGTGTACTGGGAAGGCAGCCGCGGCGACGACTTCGTCGGTGTGCAGGCCTACAGTTCGCAGGAGGTCGACGCGAACGGGCTCGTCCCGCACCCGCCGCACCCCGACAACACGCTCGTGGGCACCGCTTTCCGCCCCGACTCGCTCGCGATGGCCGTGCGCCACGCGTGGGAGGTCAGCGAGCACACGCCGATCATGATCACCGAGAACGGCATCGCCACGGCAGACGACGCCCAGCGCGTCCGCTACACCCGTGAAGCGCTCGAAGGACTGCTCGGCACCATCGCCGACGGGATCGACGTGCGCGGCTACCTGCACTGGTCGCTGCTCGACAACTTCGAGTGGGGCCACTGGGAGCCCACGTTCGGCCTCATCGCCGTCGACCGCGACACGTTCGTACGCACCCCGAAGCCGAGCCTCGGCTGGCTCGGCGAGGTCGCCAAGCGCAACGCTCTGTCGACGGAGAGCTGAACCGATGAACATCGCAGGCAAGACGTTCGTCGTCACCGGGGCTGGTAACGGCATCGGTCGCGAAGTGACGCTCCAGCTCCTCGGTGCGGGCGCATCCGTCGCCGGTGTCGACCTCAACGCCGAAGGGCTCGAGAAGACGGCGGCGCTCGCCGCAGCGGGGGAGCGGTTCTCGGCTCACACGGTGAACATCACCGATCGGGATGCCGTGGAGGCACTTCCTTCGGCCGTTGCCGAAGCCCACGGCCCGGCGGACGGCGTCATCAACGTCGCCGGTGTCATCCAGAAGTTCGTGAAGGTCGACGATTTGCCTTACTCGGAGATCGAGAAGGTCATGAACGTGAACTTCTGGGGAACCATGAACATGGTCAAGTCGTTCCTCCCGGTGCTCACCTCGCGCCCGGAAGCGGCCCTGGTAAACGTGGCCAGCATGGGTGCGTACGCGCCCGTGCCCGGGCAAGCCGTTTACGGGGCGTCGAAGGCCGCCGTGAAGGTGCTCACCGAGGCGCTCTATGCGGAACTGCTCGACACGTCGGTCGCGGTCACGATCATCTTCCCGGGCGCGATCGGCACCGACATCGCCGCGAACTCGGGTGTCGCTCTGTCGGGTGGGTCGCAAGACGCCCCGGCATACAAGACCACCCCGCCGTCTACCGCGGCGGCCGTGATCGTCGACGCCGTGATCAAGGGCAAGTACCGCGCCACGATCGGCAGCGACGCGGCGGCGATGGACAAGCTGTCGCGCCTCAGCCCGAAGCGCGCGACGACGCTCATCGCCAAGCAGATGGGTGCGCTGCTCAACTGAGCGCCGCTGCCCTCACCCCCCACTTCGCTGATTGTCAGCACGCAAAGGAGCACACATGTCTTTCCCGTTCGCCGATGTCTCGGACCGCCCGCTCTCTGACCTTCTCTCGCTCGCGGGGCGCCGCGCGGTCGTCACCGGCGCCGCCCAGGGCCTCGGCAAGGCCATCGCCGCACGTCTCGCCGAAGCCGGCGCCGACCTTCTTCTCATCGATCTCAACGAGGATGCCGCCGGCGCGGCAGCCACGGAGCTCGCTGACCGCTACGGTGTTCGCGTCGTGAGCACCCAGGCCGATGTGGCGGATGCGGCATCCGTCGCTGCTGCGGCTGACTTCGCGGTCGCCGAACTCGGCGGGATCGACGTGTGGGTCAACAACGCCGGAATCTTCCCCAACGCACCCGTGACGATGATGCCCGACGAGATGTGGGACGCGACGTTCGCGGTCAACGCGCGAGGGGTGTTCCTCGGCGCACGGGAGGCCGCGAAGCGCATGTCGCCCGAGGGGCCGGGTGGCGTCATCGTGAACATCATCTCGACCGCGGGCGTGCAGGTCGCGTTCCCGGGTATGGCCGCCTACGTCGGGTCGAAGCATGCGGCGCTCGGAATGACGAAGTCGCTTGCCGTTGACCTCGCTCCGCTGGGCATTCGGGTGCTCGGCGTTGCACCCAGCTTCGTGCCGACCGAGGGCAACCTGGCTGCGGCCAAGGCGGGCGCCGAGGCTGCGGCCGCGGCGGGGATCGAGATGCCCCCGCTCGAGGTGATGAACAAGAGCATGATCGGACGCATGGGCACCCCCGACGACATCGCCCGAGTCGTGCTGTTCGCCGCCAGCGACCTGTCGATGATCATGACGGGCAGCACGCTCATGGCTGACGCCGGCGAGACTCTCTGACCGCAATGCCTGCCACCCACCGGCCGCTGCGCGCGATCCAGCAGATTCAGATCGGGCGGGTCGCATCCTCCGAAGACCAGGCACGCGAAACCCTCGCGCGCCTGGTTTCGGCGGGGTTCGAGGGGATAGAGCTCAACGGCTTCATGACCCGGCCGACGCCGCTGTTCGTGCGCGCCCTCACGAAGGTCGCAGGGATGCCGGTGGGCGGCGGCGGACGACTGGATTGGCCGCGCCTGGTGCGCGGCTCGGGCTTGTCGGTCGTTGCGCTCCACGAAGACCTCGGGACCATCGAGCGAGAGCCGGCCGCCGTCGTGGCGCGGGCCGTCGAGTACGGCACCCGCAACATCGTTGTCACCGGCATGTACCGCTTTGACTACTCGGACGAAACGGCCGTCGACGCCCTCGCCCAGCGACTGAACGCTGCCGGCCGAAACCTCGCCGGTGACGGCATCCGTCTGAGTTATCACAACCACACCGCCGAGTTCCGGCGGCTGGCTTCCGGTGGCACCGCGTTTGCCAGGCTCGCAGAGCGAACGGATGCCGAGGCCGTGGCGTTCGAACTCGATTGCTTTTGGGCCGTCACCGCTGGCGCCGATCCGTTGGCTTTGCTCGACCGCCTCGGCGAGCGCGTGCGTCTTCTCCACCTGACCGATCGCGGATCGCGGCTTGCCGGGGCGACGATGACGCCCATCGTGAAGGTCGACAGTGTCGAGCTCGGCAGCGGGAACATGCCCATCGACGAGATCATCCAGCGCGCGACAGCCCTGCGTGTGGAAGCAGTGATCCTCGAAACCCACAAGAACTGGATCGGCGGCTCGCCGCTGCGCAGTGCTGAGCTCAGCGCCGAGGTACTGCGGCGCACGTTGCCGTGATCTTTGAGTGCCCGACGCTACGTATCTGAACGAAAGGAGCAACGATGCTCGCATGGGGAATCATCGGCACAGGAGATATCTCGGAGCGGGTGATCGCAGATCTCACCGGGCTGCCGGGGGTGCGGATCACCGCGGTGTGGGGGAGGACCGCCGAACGCGCAGACGAATTTGCGCGGTCGCACGGAATCCCGTTCGCGACGGCGTCGCGCGACGAGCTTCTCGCGCGCGCAGACGTCGACGTGGTCTACATCGCCACGCCAGCGCACACGCACGCCGACATCGCCATCGAGGCGCTCGCGGCCGGCAAACACGTGCTCATCGAGAAGCCGATCGCCACGAGTGCGGATGATGCGGCGCGTGTGTACGCGGCGGCAACGGCGGCAGGCCGTTTCGCAATGGAGGCGATGTGGATGCGGTTCAACCCGCTCCATGTCGAGGTCCTCGACCGCATTCGCGACGGAGCGCTCGGCGAGATCAGCAGCGTCCGTGCAAGCTTCGGGACGCCCTTTCAGGCGCGCGGTCGAGTCCTCACGCCGGCGCAGAGCGGAAGCATCCTGCGCGATCGCGGGATCTATCCGGTGACATTCGCGCATTGGTTCCTCGGCGCCCCGGAGTCGATCGTGGCGACGGGGGTCTTCGATGAGGGCGTCGACATCGACGGGCACACCACGACGGAGCACGGCGCGGCATTCGCGCAGCTCGCGTGGTCGGGCATCCGATTCCTCGATCTCACCGCGACGGTCAGCGGGGAGTACGGCTGGATCACGATCGACCCCATGTTCTGGGCCGGGTCCCGCGCCCGCGTGCACGCGGGCTCGGTGCAGAAGATCTTCGGCTCACCCGAGATGGTCGAGCACCCCCGGGAGGGGAACGGGTACGGGCCGATCCTTGCCGCAGTCACCGAGGCAATCGGCCGCGGTGAACTCGAGCACCCATGGCACACGCACGCCGAATCCCTCGCCATCACCCGCACTCTCGACGCGGTGCTGGCGACGATGACCGCCACAGCCAGAAGTGTGCGGTAGGCGCGATGCGCGCCGAAACGGTGCTGTTCGTGGCCATTCGGTTCTATTCGAGCGTCGATTCGTCGACTTAGCATTGCCGACGTCTCAGGTGGACGGTGGATCGATTTCCGTCGTCGGCCGTGAGAAAATCCCGAAGGAGTGTGAACGCGATGGCGCGTAACCCGAAGCTGACAGCCAGCGAAGTCGACGGCGTGGCGTACCGACGCGCCCGCACCTGGGAGATCGCGTTCTCCCAGTTGAACAACGGCTCAGCCATGATTTTCTACGTGCTTGTCGGTTTGATGAGCTATCTGCAGAACGCCGGCTACGGCATCGCCGTGGCGGTTGCCGGCATCATCCTCACGGTCACCCGAGTGTTTGACGGGGTGATCGATCCGCTGCTGGCACTGGTGATCGAGAAGGTGCGGTTCGGCTTCGGAAAGCTCCGCTTCTTCATGCTGACGGGCTGGGTGATTCGTTCACTCGCCATCCTCATGCTGTTCGTGTGGGGCTCCGACGCGGGTCTCGGAGCGGTGTTCTTCATCGCCGTGTACCTGGTGTACATCGTCGGATCCTCGATGAACGACATCGCCGGCCAGATGTCGGGTCCGGTTCTCACCAACGATCCGCGTCAACGACCCACGGTGCAAGTCTGGGCGACGGTGTACTCGTACCTCATTCCCTCGATATTCACGATCATCTCGACGGTGGTCTTCCTGCCCCGGCACGGAAACGAGTTCACGGTGGCGATGCTCAGCGAGACGGCGATGACCTACGTCGCCTGCTCACTGGTGTTCCAAATCCTTGCGTGCATCGGTGTCGCTCGAGTGGACAAGCCCGAGAGCTTCGCGCACACGTCGGTCACGCGCGAGAAGGCCGCAGTCACGGTGCGCGACATGTGGAACGTGCTCGCCCACAACGGTTCGTTCCAGCGCTACCTCATCAGCGGTGCGTCCGACAAGCTGGCGCAATCGGTGCGTTCGCAGGCTGTCATCGGCACCCTGATGTGGGGCATTCTGCTCGGCAACATGCAGCTCGGTACGGTGCTGAGCCTCATCGCGATTCTGCCGGGCATCGTCTTTGCGATCTTTGGCGCGCGTTTCACCGGCAAGCGTGGTTCCAAGGCGGCGACGGTGACATGGACGTGGATCTGCCTGATCCTCGCCGCCGTACTCGCCGTGTTCTGCCTCGTCGTCGACATGCGTTCGGTTCTCGGCAGTCTGCCGCTCGCCATCGGTTTCTTCCTTGTGTACCTGTTGCTCAATGGCGCATCCATGGTCGTCACGGTGGCATCGGGTGCCATGCGGGCCGACATCATCGACTATGAACTCGACCGGTCGGGCAAGTTCCTGCCCGCGACGGTGACGGCGACCTACAACATCGTGGATCAGATCATCTCGTCCCTCGGCTCAACGCTGGCGCTGGGCGCGGTCGCGCTGATTGGGTTCAGCGTGGTGATGCCTCAGCCCACTGACAGCCCGACACCCGAGATTCTCTTCATGACGATGCTGCTCTTCTTCGGGTTGCCGATCCTTGGATGGATTTGCACGCTCATCGCGATGCGCGGTTACAAGCTCGACCGCCTCGAAATGGTCGAAGTGCAAAAGCGCGTCGCCGGTCGCAAGGCCGAGCTGCAGGCGGAGACCCCCGCCGAAGCGACCGTCTGACGATCGAGCGGCCTCGTCATCTCGCGTGGAGATCGCGGTACGCGGTGGGCGTCATGCCGTACTCGGCGCGGAACACCTTGACGAAGTAGTTCGCGTCGTCGTAGCCGACGAACATCGCGATATCGCGCACGCTTTGTGAGGTCGTGGCCAGAAGGCGCGCGGCACGTTCGGCGCGACGCTGGGCGACATAGCCTGCCACCGTCGTGCCGGTCGCTTCTTTGAAGCGACGCGCGAGGGTCGAGGTCGACACTCCGAGACTCTCGGCGAGTTCGGCCGTGGAGGGGTGGTGGCTCAGGTGCAGATCGATTTCGTCGGTGACTCGACGCACGAGTGACGGGTAGCCGCGTTGGCGGTGGCGCCTCACCGCCTCGCAGAAGTCAGTGACCATCTGCGAGATGAAGCCGAGGGTGCGGCGCGGGTCGGAGGTATGGCCCACCCGGTGCAGGCGCTGGGCGTACTCCTGCGAGATCGCGTCGATCGTCACCGGGGGAACGCTGCCGCGCTGCGCCGCGACACGCGCCATGATGCGGAGGATCGTCGCGCCAAGAAAGGGCGTGTTGAGATACCCGGTGATGCGCGGCATCCCTGATAGTCCCTGCAACGCGGCCAGTGCCCGGTCGGTGGCTCCCTCGGCCACCGCGTCCATGAAGTCCTGTTCGTACCGGTAGCGCTCCTCGATCACGGCGAACGACCCGGATTGCGGGAGGTCGCCGTGACCGGGTGCGATCGTGCCGCCCTCGGCTTTGACATGCTGCAGTGCGCCGAGCGCGTCGTCGTGGCCTGCGGCTCGCAGTACCGCCGTGGCACTGCGGTGCACGTACTCGGCGTCCACGATGGCGTACCGGGTGCGGTAGAGCTTGTACAGCGACAAGTAGGCGGTCGGAATGGCGAGCCTGCTCATCACCTCTTCGGCGGTTCCCGGATACATCTGCGCGTGCGTGTAGGGGCCGATGAGGAGAAGTTGGTCGTCCCAACGCACGACGGCCACCGCCATGCCGAGTGGCTCTTCGATCTCGTGCACCACGTGCGCGGGCATCCCGTCGATGAACCCGCGCAAGGCGGCTGCCGTGAAGGCAGGTTGAATCTGCGGGTCGAGGCAGTGCGCGTCTTCGAACGCTGCCAACGTGGCGGCGACGTCGGTGGTGACCGTCACCGGCGAGCTCAGCACCTGACGGAGCGCCTCGACGATGGGGGCGAGGGTTTCGGTGGGCATTCTCGGGTCCGAGTTCGACATTGATGCAGAAACAGTGCTGTTCGTGCGTTACCAGTTCTATCATCCGTGCGATCGAGCCCCTAGCGTGAGATGAGCCCGGCATCCGCGCCGAGCGCCGGCATCCCGCCGAACATTGTGCGCCGAAGGAGACCACACATGTCGCAGCCCGCCCCCGCTTCTCTCCGTCGAATCGCGCCGATTCTCGACGACTGGGCATTCGCGCTCGAGGCTCTGCCTGAGGCGAGCTGGGACGACGTGCAGGTGGCCGGTTCGACCGTCACGGTGCCGCACACGTGGAACGCCGCGGACGGTCAGACGGGTGGCGGCTATCACCGTGGTCGGGCGACCTACGCGCGGCGAATCATTGCCGACGCGGATGCGGCTGAGACCTGGATTGAGTTCGCCGGTGTGAACTCGTCGGCCGAGGTGTTCGTCGACGGTCAGTTGCTCGCGCGCCACGATGGCGGGTACTCAACGTTCCGCGTTGACCTCACCGCACATCTCATCGCGGGGGAGGCCACCCTCGTGGTCGTCGTCGACAACGCTTCGAACGAGACGGTGTATCCGCAGCAGGCCGACTTCACGTTCTACGGCGGTATCTACCGCGACGTGCAGCAGATCAGCGTGGCATCCACCCACTTCGCGCTCGACGATCACGGCGGGCCCGGGATCACGGCGACGCCGACGCTCACCGACGACAGCGCGACTGTTGCGCTGAGCGCGAGCGTCGTCGGCTCGGCGGCCGCGGCATCCGTGAGATTCATCATCGATGGTGAGGGGACGATCACTGTTCCCGTCACCGAGGGTGAGGCCTCGTCTGAACTGACCATCGCGCAGGTGCGTCGCTGGCACGGTCTGCGCGACCCGCACCTGTACATCGCGCGGGCCGAGCTTCTAGACGGCGAGACGGTTGTCGACGTGGTCGAGGTGAGGTTCGGATGCCGCGAATTCGCCGTCGACCCGCAGCGCGGCTTCCTGCTCAACGGCGAGGAGTACCCTCTGCGGGGAGTCTCACGCCACCAGGACTTCGCCGGTGTCGGCAACGCGATCACCGAGGAGATGAAGCAGACAGATCTCGCCCTGATTCGTGAGATCGGTGCCACCACCGTGCGCCTTGCGCACTACCAGCACGATCAGCGATTCTTCGACCTATGCGACGAGGTCGGACTCGTCGTGTGGGCCGAGATCCCGCAGATCACGGTGTTTCTGCCGGGTGCAGTCGACAACGCCCGCGACCAGCTCGAAGAGCTCATCATCCAGAACCGTCACCACGCGAGCATTGTGTGCTGGGGGCTGTCGAACGAGATCACGCTCGCCGGCGCAGGCGACGACGTCGTAGCCGCTCACCGCGAGCTCAACGACCTCGCCCACGAGCTCGACCCCACGCGCCTCACCGCGATGGCGCACCTGTTCCTGCTCGAGACCGACCACACGCTGGTCACTCTGCCCGATGTCTCGTCGTACAACTTGTACTTCGGCTGGTACGTGGGCGAGGCGGCCGACAACGACGGGTGGCTCGACGACTTCCACGCGACCTACCCCGAGATCGCGATCGGCCTGTCGGAGTACGGCGCCGACGCGAACCCGCAGTTCCAATCGGCAGAGCCCGCGAAGGGCGACTACACCGAGAGCTACCAGGCCCTGTACCACGAGCACATGGTCGAGATGATCGAGGCGAGGCCGTGGTTGTGGGCTACCCACGTGTGGAACCTGGCCGACTTCGGTTCGGCCGGGCGCGACGAGGGCGGCGTCGCGGGGCGCAACCAGAAGGGGCTCGTCTCGTTCGACCGGTCACTCAAGAAGGACGCCTTCTACGTCTACAAGGCGGCGTGGGCGACCGAGCCGTTCGTGCACGTGGCCGGGCGCCGTCGCGCCGAACGGGCCGAAGAGGTGACCGAGGTTGTGGTGTACTCCAACCAGTCCGAGGTGGCGCTGAGCGTCGACGGTGTCGAGGTAGGCAATGTCGCGGGCGCGCGCGCCTTCCGGTTCAACGTGCCGCTGGCCGGCGAGCACGAGATCACGGCTCGCGCGGGAGAGGTGGCCGACACGATCGTCCTGCGCAAGGTCGACGAGGTCCCCGCGGCATCCATCATACCGACCACGACGATCTCGAACTGGTTCGACGAGGCGCCGCTGCCCGCGCCCGACGGCTTCTTCTCGATCCAGGACTCGCTGGGCGACATCAAACAGTCCGACGAAGGCGCTCGCGTGATCGCCTCGGTGCTCGAGGCCGTTTCGACCAGTCGCGGCGAGGTCGGTCGCGGTGTCGAGATTCCGCCCGCGATGCAGGCGATCGTCGACCGGATGAGTGTCGAAAAGCTCATCGCGCAGGCCGGGGGAGTGTCGACCGAACAGGTCGCGGCGCTCAACGCGCAACTCAACCTCATCGCGAAGTGAGCGCCGTGGACTTCCGACTTTTCCCCGCCGACGAGCGCGTTCGAGGTCTCGCTGCGGAACTCCATGCCGAGGTCGCCGAGGCGCCGATTCTCTCGCCCCATGGTCATGTGGACCCTCGGATGCTGGCCGACGACGTTCCGTTCAGTGACCCTGCCGAGCTCTTCCTCACCCGTGATCACTACGTCACGCGCCTGCTCCACGCGAGCGGGGTTCCGCTGGCAGACCTGGGTCTTGATCGCGACCATCCCGTCGACCCGCGCGAGGCGTGGCGCATCCTGGCGGCGCACTGGCATCGCTTCGCCGGAACGGCCAGTGGGTATTGGTTGACGGACGAGCTGGCGACGCTCTTCGGCGTCGACGAAGAGCTTTCGCCGGAGACCGCCGATCGTATCTACTCGCGTGTTTCCGTGGCGTTGGCGGAGCCGGGGTTTCGTCCGCGCGCCCTGTTCGACCGCTTCCGCATCGAGGTCCTGGCTACGACGGACGACCCGCTCGATGACCTGGCACCGCATGCGGCGCTGGCCGCCGACCCGACATTTCGCGGTCGCGTGCTCCCGACGTTCCGGCCGGACGCATACACCGACCCCGACGCGCCGGGGTTCGCCGAACGCGTGGGGCGCCTGCTCGGGGCGACCGGCAGTCCGGCGACATTCGCGGGGTACCTCGACGCGTTGCAAGCTCGCCGACACTACTTCATCGCTCATGGTGCCGTGTCGGCCGATCATGGCGTGATCGAGGCGCTTACGACGGATCTGGATCCCGCGGTTGCCGAGGAACTCTTCCGCGATGCGATCGCCGGAACACTGGATGCCGCGGGCAGCCGCGTCTTCCGTGGCCACATGCTGTTCCAGATGGCGCGCATGAGCGTTGCGGACGGGTTGGTCATGACCGTCCACCCCGGGGTGCACCGCAACCACCATCGAGCGACATTCGAGCGCTTCGGGCCCGATACGGGCCACGACATTCCCGTGCGCACCGAGTACACCGAGAACCTGCGCCCGTTGCTGAATGCCTTCGGAACCGAGCCGGGCTTCCACCTGGTTCTTTTTGCGGTGGACGAGACGGTGTACTCGCGCGAGGTTGCGCCGCTTGCCGGGTTCTATCCGAGCGTCTACATCGGGGCTCCGTGGTGGTTCCTCGATGCTCCCGATGCGATCCAGCGATGGCGCTCGGCGATCACTGAAACTGCTGGCTTCTATCGGTCGAGTGGCTTCATCGACGACACCCGGGCATTCCTGTCCATCCCCGCCCGACACGATGCGGCCCGGCGATCGGATGCGGCGTTCCTCGCACGATTGGTCTCAGAGGGGCGCGTCAGTCTTCCCACCGCGCGACGGGTCATCCGCGATCTCGTCGATGCGATCCCGCGAGAGGTTTTCAGACTGTGACACCCACGCGACTCACCCGTGACGCGCTCGCCCTCCGCTCCGGCGAGGTGGCGGCTGCCCCTGCGCCCGTGCGGATCATCCACTTGGGTCTCGGTCACTTCTTCCGTGCGCACCAGGCCTGGTACACGCATCGCGCTGCCGATGCGGCCGAGTGGGGCATCGCCGCCTTCGCGGGCCGCAGTAGTGCGGGCATCGACGCGCTGAACGCACAGGACGGTCTGTTCACGCTGGTCGAGCGCGGCCCCGAGGGTGATCGGCTCGACGTGATCGGCAGTGTGGTCGAAGCAGTCGCGGCGAGCGACATGGCGCGGCTCGAAGCACTCGCGCGCGACCCGCAGGTTGCCGTCATCACGCTCACGGTGACCGAGAGTGGCTACCGACTGACGAGTGCAGGACTCCCGGATTTCGACGACACGGACGTGCGTGACGACCTCGAGGCGCTCCGTGGCTCCCAGCCTGCTCCGGCGACGATTCTCGGTCGCCTTGTCACGGCGCTTCGTGCGCGTCGTGAGGCGGATGCCGGACCGATCGCCATCGTTCCATGCGACAACATTCCCCGAAACGGCGAGCTGGTCGCCCGCGGCGTCATCGCGTTCGCCGAACGTGTCGACCCGGGTCTTGCCGAGTGGATCGCGGCGAACGTGTCTTTCGTGAGCACGTCTGTTGATCGCATCACGCCGCACGCCGATGACGCCGCGGCGATCGCCGCGCAATCAGGCTGGATCGACGACCTGGCAGTGATCACCGAGCCGTTCTCGGACTGGGTGCTGGCGGGAGACTTCCCCGCGGGACGACCGCAATGGGAGAGCGCCGGTGCCCGGTTCGTCGACGACATCGAGCCCTGGGAGAACCGAAAGCTCTGGTTGCTCAACGGAGCGCACAGCCTGCTGACCTTCGCCGGGATGCCGCGCGGCTTCGGCACCGTTGCGGACGCCATTGGCGACCCCACGTGCCGCGAGCTCGTCGATGCGTTTTGGCGCGAGGCGGTCGCCGGTCTTCCCGACGGCACCGAGCACGTGCAGTATCGCGAGCAGCTCATCGAGCGCTTCGCCAACCCTCGCATCGTTCATCGTCTCGCCCAGATTGCCGGCGAAGCGACGACCAAGGTGGAGTTCCGCTTCGCGGCGGTAGCCGAGCGTTCGGTCGCCGCAGGTCGCGACGCATCCGCGAGTGCGCTGGCGATCGCGACGTGGATCGCATGGTTGCGGACGGACCCGGGTGCGGTCGATGCGCGCGCGGACGCGGTCACGGCGGCCGTGGCATCCGACGATTCTGTCGCCGCGCTCATCGAACTCGTTTCGCCGACCCTCGCGGACGTGCCCTGGTTCGTCGAGGATGTCCGCAGCCTCGTCGCGTCCGGCGCCACCGAGATGACTGTCGCTCGAGCCAACTGAGCCCGACACGTTTGTTCCATCGTTTCAAGGAGACTCACCATGATCATCGAAAAGGCTGAGGTCATCGTCACCAGCCCTGACCGCAACTTCGTCACGTTGAAGCTGACGACCGACGAGGGCCACACCGGTCTGGGCGATGCGACGCTGAACGGGCGTGAGCTCGCCGTGGTGGCGTATCTGACCGAGCACGTGGTGCCGCTGTTGATCGGCTCGGATGCCTCGAAGATCGAGGACACCTGGCAGTTCCTGTACCGGTCGGCGTACTGGCGTCGCGGCCCGGTCACGATGGCGGCGAGCGCCGCGGTCGATATGGCGTTGTGGGACATCAAGGGCAAGGCGGCCGGGATGCCGGTCTACCAGCTCCTCGGCGGAGCCTCGCGCACCGGTCTTCTCGCCTACGGTCACGCGTCCGGGAAGGAATTGCCGGAGCTGTTCGACAGCGTGCGTTCGCACCTGGAGCAGGGGTACAAGGCGATCCGTATCCAGACCGGTGTTCCCGGGCTGAAAGCGATCTACGGCATCGCGTCGCAGTCGTCCGACACCGGTGGTGGTGAGGCCCGGTACGACCACGAGCCGGCGCGTCGTGGTGCGAAGCCGGTGCAGGAGGACTGGGACACCCGGTCCTACATGCGCCACCTGCCGACGGTGTTCGAGGCGGTCCGTCACGAGTTCGGTCCCGAGATTCCGCTGCTGCACGACGGTCACCACCGGATGACGCCGATCCAGGCCGCGAAACTCGGCAAGTCGCTGGAGCCGTACGACCTGTTCTGGCTCGAGGACTGCACCCCGGCGGAGAACCAGGAAGCGCTGCGTCTGGTGCGTCAGCACACGACGACTCCGCTTGCGATTGGTGAGATTTTCAACACGGCGTGGGATTTCAAGGACATCATCCGTGACCAGTTGATCGACTACGTCCGCGGTGCGGTTACGCACATGGGTGGCATCTCCCCGCTCAAGAAGACCCTCGACTACGCGGCGATGTACCAGATCAAGTCGGGCATGCACGGACCCACCGACATCTCACCGGTCGGCATGGCCGCCGCGATGCACCTGGGTCTTGCCATCCACAACTTCGGCATCCAGGAGTACATGAAGCACGGGCAGAAGACCGACCAGGTCTTCGAGCAGTCCTTCACCTGGTCAGACGGCCTGCTGCACCCCGGTGACAAGCCCGGACTCGGTGTCGAGCTCAACGTTGACGAGGCAGGGAAGTACCCGTACGAGCGGGCCTACCTGCCCTACAACCGCCTCGCCGATGGCACGGTACATGACTGGTGAGCGGACATGACTGGTGAAGGGGGCGCCCGGTGAGCGGGCATGATGGGTGACATGCCCTCAGATGCCGCGCGGTCGATCGCCGCGGTCGTGATGGGCGTGGCGGGGGCCGGTAAATCGACCCTCGCCGCCGCCCTGGCCGAACGTCTCGGGGCGACCCTCGTCGAGGCTGACGATCTGCACTCGCCCGAGGCGAAGGCGCAGATGACCGCGGGAGTCCCGCTGGCCGACGATGATCGCTGGCCGTGGTTGGCCCGCGTCGCCGAGCGCGTGCGCGACGAGCACCGCGCGGGGCGCGACGTCGTCGTATCGTGCTCAGCGCTGCGTCGGTCATACCGCGAGGCGCTCGCCCGAGACAGCGGCGTCGACCTCGTGTTCGTGCACGTGCACGGCAGTGAAGACGAACTCGCCGCGCGCATCGGTCAGCGCACCGGGCATTTCATGCCGGCGACGATGCTCGCTTCGCAGTTGGCGACGCTCGAGCCCCTGGCTGCCGATGAGAACGGCATCCTGATCCCGCTCGCGCTGCCCTTGGAGGACGCCGCGGCCACCGCCGCGCGTGAGGTCAGGCGCCTGTTCCGCTGACGTGTCCGCCGGGCAACACCAGCCCGACGGCGGCGAGGAAGGCGTCCTCGTCGAAGGAGTCGAACAGCGTTGACTGGACGACGAACCCGGGAAGGATGCTGAGGATCACCGGCGTCGCCGCGCGCGCCCATTCTTCGGGCGGCAGGGGAGCGCCCTCCCCGGTGCTCCGAGCCCACTGCGTCAATGCATCGCAGATAGTCTGGCGCACGCGCCCGATCACCGACTGAGCGAGAGCGCGAAGTTCGGCGTCCACCGTCGCCTCGCCCCACACCTGCAGCAGCACCTGTAAGGGCGCCTCGCTGCGCAGCCCCGTGGTGATCACCCTCACGATCTCGGCGGGGGAGAGCGCGTGGTCCCCTTCCACCGTCGCGATCTCGGCGATACGCGCACCCATCACGCGCTCGGCGACGGCGAACAGCAGGTGTTGCTTGCTGGGGTAGTAGCCGTAGATCGCGCCCGCCGACAGGCCCGACTCCGCGATGATGTCGGCCATCGACGTGCCTTGATAGCCCGTGCGCGCGAAGCACCGCAACGCAGCATCCGTGATCTGCACGCGACGTTCGTTGCGCCGCGACTCGCTGATTTTCGGCATCCACCCCTCCGTCTTGACAACATTAGCGGCCCGACTCACAATAAAGAACGATCATTCGTTTTATATGTGAGGTTCTGTCATGAGCACTCCGCACTCGTCCGACGTCACCCCCTGGGGGCGTCTGCCGATCATTGCGATCGCCATCTCTTTCATCGTCGGCATGGTCCTTCTCGCCTTCTCGTGGCCGGCGGTCACGGCCGAGCCGCACGACCTTCCGATCGGGGTTGTCGGTACCTCCGACCAGATCGAACAGGTGACCGACGCCATCGACGAGCAGTCAGGCGGGGCCATCGCGCTCGCCGAGTATGAGGATCGGGATGCCGCTGTCGACGCCATCGAGCAGCGAGAGGTGTACGGCGCCATCGTGCTCCCGGGCGAGCCGACCGCGGCACCCGAGGTGCTCACCGCGTCGGCGGCTAGCACCGCTGTCGCCCAGATGCTCGACGGCATCGCTACGGCGCAGCAACAGCAGATCGATGCGCAGATCCACGCCACGATCGAGGAGAACCTCGCGACGATGCAGGAGAACGTCGCGCAGCAGATTCAGGCGATCATCCAGGCCGTCATGGCCGGCCAGATGCCCGAGGTTCCCTCCGAGGGCGCGGAGCCGATCAGCATCCCGACCGTGACCGTCGAGGTCACCGACGTCGTTCCGCTCGCCGATAGCGACCCGCGTGGCGCGGGACTGTCGGCGGCGATGTTCCCCATGGTGATCGGCGGGATCATCGGTGGTGTCGCCCTGACTCTGCTCGTGAAGCCTGGTGGCCTGCGCCGTGTCGTCGGCGTCGTGATCTACGCGCCGATCGCGGGGCTTGTGCTCGCGGGCATCCTGCAGGGCATGTATGGAGCGTTGCAGGGTTCGTACCTGCTGAACGCTTCGGCGATCGCGCTCGCTATCGCCGCGATCTCGAGCACCATCACCGGGCTCGCCGGCCTCATCGGGCCTGCCGGCGTGGGGCTCGGCGCGGCGTTCATGATGCTGATCGCGAACCCGTTGTCGGCCGCGGCGGTGCCCGTCGAGTTCATCGCGGCGCCGTGGGGTGCGTTCGGTCAGTGGTTGCCGCCGGGGGCTGCTGCCACGCTGTTGCGGAACCTGTCGTACTTCCCCAACGCAGACTCCTCATTCCCCTGGCTGTTGCTCGGGTGCTGGGCTCTTGCGGGTCTCGCTCTCACGCTCGTGGACGTTCCGGGGCGCCGGCTCGCCCGCGGAGAGAGTGCGGCCGAGCATCCGCTCACCGTCTGATCTTGCGCGCGGGTGCACAGTGTCGCGCCGCGGGCATATCGCCAGCAGAGCAAGGGGTAGCGGGCGCTGTTTGAAAGAATGGGCGGGTGACGACCGGGCCGATGAAACGCGTGGGGCGTGGAGTCGTGCACGTCGGTCCTCACGCCGGGGCGCATTGGGTGGCGCTGCGCGCTGCGCTGTCGCTCGCGGTGCCGTTGCTGGTGCTGTGGGCGATCGGGCGACTCGACCTCAGCATGTACGCGGCGTTCGGCGCATTCGCTGCGCTGTATGGCCGATTCGACGCATACGGCGACCGGCTACGCATGCAACTCGCGGCAGGGGCGACGATGCTCGCGTCGATGCTGGTCGGTACCTCGCTCTCGGTGCTCGACGCGCCGGCATGGGTGCGCGTCATCGGGGTGGCGGTGGTCGCCGCTGTGGTGTCGCTCATCGCTGCGGCCTGGCGGTGGCATCCACCCGGCGCCCTCTTCGCGGTGTTCGCCGCGGGAGCGAGCGCCACCATTCCCGCGACCGTGCACTCGTTCGTGGACGTCCTGGTCGTCGGCGGAGCCTCCGCGCTTTTCGCGGTGCTGATGACGATCGCGATTGCGGCGTTTCGCGGGGGACTGCGCGGTACGTCACCGCGCCGTCTCGCGATGGACCGAGAGGCGTTCGAGATCGCGCCCACGGTCGGTATCGGCGCACTGCTCGCCGGACTCACGGCGCTCGCGCTGATTGGTGACCACTGGTACTGGGCGATGGTCGCCGCCGTCGCGGCGCTCGGCGGCGCGCACGTCACGGCGCGTCTCGTGCGCGGTGCGCAGCGACTGGTCGGCACGCTCGCCGGTGTTCTCCTCGCGGCGGGGTTGCTTGCCCTCGATCTGCCTCCGCTCGCGACGATCGCCGTGGCGGTGGCATGTCAGGCCGGAGCCGAACTGTTCATCGGTCGCAACTACGGCATCGCGATGGTCTTCGTCACGCCGCTCGCGTTGCTGATGGTGGCGCTCGCCGTGCCGAGCGATCCCTCGGTCTTGCTCATCGATCGGGTTCTCGACACCGTCGTCGGAGTCGCGATCGGTACGCTGGTGGCCTTGCTGTCTGCGGCACTTCGTCGACCGCACCGAGGGGAGAAGTCATGACCGAGACCACGCCGGTCACGCCCTCGCCGACGCCCGCCTCGGCCTCGCCCGCCTCGGCCTCGCCCATCCCAGCCACGCACACCACCCGGCGCCGCATCACCGCGCTCATCGGTGTCGCGGTCACTGTCGCCGCCGGTCTCGTCGTGCACGGCGTCCTCCCCGACAACGCCCTCACCGACATCGCTGGCGACGCCCTGTACGCGGTCGCCATCTACCTCGGGATCGTCGCGATCCTCCCGCGCGTGCTGCCGGTGGTCATCGCGGGGATCGCCGCCGGGTGGTGCGTGGCGGTCGAGCTCTTCCAACTCACCGAAATCCCGGTCGCTCTCGCCCAACAGTTCCCGCCGTCCGTTCTTGTGTTCGGTACCGTCTTCGATCTGCGGGATCTGATCGTCTACGTCGTCGCGTGTGCCGCGCTGCTCGTCGTCGACTCCCTCGTGAAGCCCGCGTGGGGCGGATCGGCGGTCGCGGCATCCGAGCCCATCACCGAGGCAGAAGCAGTGACGGATGCCGCACCCGCACGTCCTGCACGCTCCACGCGCCCTGTGCGCGCGTGGCTCATCGCGGGCGGCGCGGTGCTCGTCGCGCTCGTCATCGGATTCGTGTGGTGGTTCGCTCGGCCGACGGCGCCCGAAGAATCTGCTGCCCCCGTCGTGTGGACGACACCCACCCCGACCGTGACGCCGACACCCACGCCGACTCCGACCCCCACACCGACCGGTTACCCGGCCAACACGGCGTCCTACGACGTGACCGCGCTGCCACAGGTCAACGTGTTCGCCGTGATCAGCGCGCTGCCGGTCGACGACGAACCCACGGCCGAGTTCACGGGGGAGACCGCGGTAGCACTCGGGGTCGGGGCGCCGGTGTTCGCAGACCCCGAGGGCGAACCCGTCGCCTACGTGCCGCGCGAGTTCGCGTACGACGGCACCACGCTGCCCGTCGTCGAGAAGCAGGAAAACTGGGTGAAGGTGCTCTTCACCGGGCGCCACGCGAAACCGTCGACGGGCGATCCGTCGCAGGTAAGCGGCTGGTTGCGAATGAACGACGTCGAGCTCGCCCCCAACGAGACGGTCGTGAAGGTCGACATCTCAGACCGCACCATCGACATCGTGAGCGATGGTGAGAGCGAGCGTGTCGCGACCGACTTCGGCTGGGGAACCGACAACACACCCACGCCGCTCGGGCGCACCTTCATCATGACCACGCGCGTCGTCGAAGAGTTCTGGTACACGCGTGGGCACCCGATCGTCTACCTCGCCGTGCAGTCACCGACGCTCGACGGCTTCGGCGGCGCGGACGTTGCGATCACCGCATTTCACTACCATGACCAGCGTTCGGGCTCGATCTCGAACGGCTGTATCCGCCTCGACGGTGAGGCGATCGACCGACTGGCAGAGTTGCCCGAGGGCACCCCGGTCATCATTCAGGAGTAGGACACACCATGCAGCAACGACCGCTCGCCCGCACTGGCCGCTCGATCTCGGCCATTGGCCTCGGCACCTGGCAACTGGGCGCCGACTGGGGTGCCGTGAGTGAAGAGGATGCCACCGCGGTCCTTCACGCGTCCGCCGAGGCAGGAGTCACCCTCTTCGATACGGCTGACGTCTACGGCGATGGCCGCAGCGAGTCGATCATCGGTGCGTTCCGTGCGTCGCACCCCGAGATCACGGTTGCGACCAAGATGGGTCGACGGATGCCGCAAGAGCCGGCGAACTACGTGCCCGAGAACTTCCGCGCGTGGACCGCGCGCTCGCGGGCCAACCTGAAGGTCGACACACTTGACCTCGTGCAGTTGCACTGCCCTCCCAGTGCGGTGATCGACGACGACGCGACCTACGACGCGCTCGACGCGCTCGTGGCGGAGGGCGCGATCGCCGCGTACGGTGTTTCGGTCGAAACCTGCGCGCAGGCGCTGGCGGCGATCGCGCGCCCGAACGTGAGCAATGTGCAGATCATCTTCAATCCGTTCCGGTTGAAGCCGCTTGACGAGGTGTTGCCGGCGGCGGATGCCGCGGGGGTGGCGATCTTCGCACGCGTGCCGTTGGCGTCGGGTCTGCTGTCGGGCAAGTACACCGCTTCGACCACGTTCGCCGAGAATGACCACCGCACGTACAACCGGCACGGTGAGGCGTTCGATCGTGGTGAGACGTTCTCGGGCGTGGACTACGAAGAGGGTCTGGCTGCGGCATCCGAATTGGCGGCTGCGGTGCCCGAGGGAGTGTCACTGCCGGCGGCGACGCTCGCATGGATTGCCTCGCGCCCGGGCGTGACGAGCGTGATTCCCGGTGCGCGCAACGTGCGTCAGGCAGAGTCAAATGCTGCGGCAGGAAAGCTGCTCGATTCGGGCTCGGTCGATGGCGGCTTCGATCTCGACGCGTTCGACGCCGTGATCCACGACGTCTACGACCGGCGCCTGCGCGAGGCCATTCACCCGCAGTGGTGATGCGTTCGCGGTGACGCCGACCCGGCTTCACCCACGCACGCCGACGCGCGCGACGCCCTACGCCGCGGGGACGTAGTCGAATCGCCGACGCCCGCCGGGCCGTGGGGTTCGCTGTGGGTCGACGTCCGGTGGCGGGATGAGCCACACGCGACTCGCCGCGCCCGTCCCCTCGACGGTGATCTGCCACCCGTTGTCGTGCACGCGATGATGACACGTCTCGCACAGCAGAACACCGTTGGATATGTCGGTCGCACCGCCATGGGACCAATATCGGATGTGGTGCACCTTCGTCATGTTTGGAGGGAGCCCGCAGTTGACGCACCCGCCGTCGCGCTCCACGAGAAAGAGCTTCTGGGCCTTCGTGAACAGCCGCTTGCGCCGCCCCCAGTCGAGGATCTCCGAGTCGGCGCCCAGCACGCACGGGATGACGTCGCCCCCGGCCGCGAGCCTGCGGGCGGCGCCGATGCTGATCGGTTGCTCCATCCCGTCGACGGTGGCGAATCCGGTCTCGCTCTTCAGGTCCTCGAGTGACACGCGCACCACGAGCGTTGCGCCGCCGAGCGGCATGTCGGTGTGATCGCATCCGAGGACGTGGCGCGCGAGCGTCGCGAGGGCGTCGGCTTGGCGCTGGGGGAGTGTGCGCAGATCCTCTGCGGCTCCCTCTCGTTCCGCGTCGCGGCCGGCGTTGAACTCCGCGGTCACGATCATTTCGATCGCCGCCTTCAGCGGGGCGCCCGTCTCAGCATCCATCGATGCGGCGAGATGCAGCTTGCCGTCTCGTTCCCAAATGCGCGCGGTGCGATCGCTGCGGGCTTCGGCTTCGCGGCGCGCAACATCGTCAGGGTCCAAGAACGCCTGCGCACGCAACAGCACCTTCGCGAGCTGGTCTGCGCTGAGGCCGACCGCTTGTTCGGTGAGTTGCTTCTCGGCATTGTCGATGAGTTGCTTGTCGATGCTGATGCTCAGTCGGTCAAGCATGGTGATGATGGCGGATGCCGCGCTGGCGCCGATCTGTCCGCCCTGCAACGCGCGCGCGACGTGAGGGTGCCGCGCAGGGGCTGGTTCGCCGCCGAATCGTGGGCGCGTCTGCGTGGCTTCGCCCACCTTGATGAGCTTGTTGGCGTCGCTCGTGCTCATCCCGTTGATGGCGGCGACCAGCTGTGTGGGGGAGCGGAAGCCCTCCCGCTTGGCAAGGCTTTCTGAGCCAAGGTCAGCGCTCGACGCGCGGGCGATCTCGGCGGCAACTTCGCACTGCACCGCATCAACTGCACGTCGGATCGCAGCGAGAGATCGGTTCAACTCGATCAGGTTCTCGCCGTGCCCCGTGCTACCGAGATCGCTGCCTTCATGTCGCGACCACTGCTCGCGCACCGCGTCGACGGCGGTGAGGAGGTGGTCGAGTGACTGCATGTATTTATAGTATCTTTGTTCGAAACTGAAAGCAAGAGCAGACGCAAAATATAGTAAAAAAAACTAAAGTGCAAGGTCGCGACGCATGACCACGCGGCGCTTGGTCGGGTGGCTGACCTCGGTGAATCCCGCAGCGGCGAACGGCCCGACGGGGCCGACGTTGAGCTCGTCCCAGATCACTTCGCGTCCACCGGTCACCATGGGGTAGCCCTCGATCGCTGCGGCGCCGCGTGAGCGGGCGAAGTCGACGGCGGCGGCGACCATCGGGTACGTGTAACCGCGACCGCGGTACCCCTTCCGAACGACGAGGCACGCGATGGCCCACACGGATTCGTCGTCTTTGTCTTCGAGGCGCCCTTTCCAGGGGACCGGCGAGCCACGCAGGCGTCCGAAGGTGGCGCGTCGGTCCACGGCGCACCACGCCACGGGCTCGTCCTCGCTGAATCCCACGATGCCGGTCGTCGATGTGGCGCGCGGGTCGTCGCATCCGCTCTCCGTGCGAAAGAGATCCTCACGTTCGGTCACCGGCATGTACCACCAGTCGCGATCGCCGAGTCTCTGGCGCTCGCATTGGCATTTCGCGGCCGGTCCGGTCAGCACGGACTGGAGGTCATCCCACGTGACCTCGTTCGCCGGAACAATGCGCAGCCGCTCCATACACGCACCCTACTCGGGGGCACTGACACTGCACGCGGGCTGCACTGAGCAAGGTCAGGCTCTGCATTCGATGCGTCGCTGAATCAATGTTGGATGCACGTGTGCATCGCGCTGGAGGGTGAAGCGTGGGCGCGGTAAACGCCGAAGTAGCAACGGTGAGAGCGATCTCACGCATTGAGCAGAATGCACGACGGTATCGTGTGCGGGCCGCTCGACGATGCGCAGATGTTTCGACTCTCGATGCATTCATGTGCACATTGTTCAGTTTCTGGGAGTTTCCTGGGCAAATCTGTAAACGAACGTTCTGGCTGGCTTTCAGATTGCGAAGAGCGCTAGCGTCGGCTCCGTCGTCGTGACGTGATCACCCGAAGATCGGTCGCGGCGATTCATCGAGTCGCAGGAGCACACCCCGCGGTGTGCTGCTCTCCCTGCGACTCGCTCAATGTCATGCCCGGGGGGAGTCATGAGAAGTATTCGTCGTGCCTGCGCGCCACGCGCTTGGGCGGCACTCGTCGTTGCCACGGGGCTCACCCTGGGTCTCGCCGTGCCGGCCACCGCAGCGCCGCGCCTTGCAGCAGCTCCGGCACCGAGCGCCACGCCGGCACCGTCCGCTGAAGTCACCGAGCCGACACCGTCGACCACCGCAACGCCAACGCCCACGGTCACCGCAACACCGTCGGCAACGGCAACGCCGAGCGTCACGGCCACCCCAGCCCCGCCTGCAGCCTCCCGTTCGACCCCGAGCACCGCGCCCGAGACCGAAACCCAGGCGAAGACCGAAACCCAGGCGAAGACCGAAACCCAGACCAAGACCGAAACCCAGGCCCAGATCCTGGCCGCCAACCTCGGCTGGGGCCCGGTCTGCCAGCCCGGGTACGTCTACTCGATCTCCTCTACCGGTTCGGTCCGCGAGGTGACCTCGAGTGGCATCGTCGACAAGGGTGCGTGGAGCGGCGGCTCGGCCTTCACGATCGACTCGGCGAATGGCCTGGCGATCGGTGCCAACGGCAGCGTGGTGTACGCCTACGAGCGCGAGAGCGGCACCGTCGGGACGACCACCTACACCAGCAGCGACGCGCGGATTCTTCGCTACACACCGGCGACCGGTGTGTGGGAGAGCGTGGGTGGGGTCTTCGACACCAACCTGCGCGGCTCGCTCGTGACGGGCGCGGTCGACCTGGCGACGGGCCGTTACCTCTTCGGCGGCTACGAGTTCGCCAATCGCAACGGCAGCAGCGAACTGCGGCTTCGCCTGTACCAGTACAACCCGACGACGAACACGACGTCGAGTCTCGGTCACATCTGGACCGGCATCACCAGCGACAACGGCGCCAACGGAGACATGGCTTTCGACGCCGCAGGCAACCTGTACGTCGTCCGCTCCAGCTTCCCGAACGCCAGTGGCGTGGCGAACGTCAACATCTACACCGTCAGCGCCGCTGCCCTCGCGGCAGCGAGCGGCGGGGCCATCGCCGCCACTCCCACCGAGACCCTCAGCCTCACCATCGCCACGGCCGTGAACGGTGTCGCCTTCGACGGTGACGGCACGATCTACCTCGGGACGGGCGGTGCGATCTACCGCTACAACCCTTCGACGTGGACCCGCATCTCGACCACCACGACGTCGATCACGAGCAGCACTGACCTTGCCGGATGCAACTCGCCTGCCACTCTCGCGCTGCGAAAGAACGTGGTCGGCCGGGTGGCGGCATCCGATCAATTCACCCTGCAGATCCGCAGCGAGTCGACACTCGTCGCACAGAACACCACGACGGGAACGGCGACGGGCGTGCAGTCGGCGCAGGTCGGCCCGGTGCCGGCTGTCGCGGGGCAGACGTACGCGATCTCTGAGGTGGCCGCGGGCGGCGCCACCCTGTCGAACTACGCCAGCAGCTACGTCTGCGTGAGCGGTTCGACCACGCTCGCCAGCGGTTCGACGAGCAATGGCTCGGTGACCATCCCGAACGCCGTTGCAGGTCAGCCCGGGGCGGCGGTGGTCTGCACGATCACCAACGCTCCGCTGATCACTCCGGTCACCGTAACCAAGACTGTGCAGGACGTCGACGGTGCGAACGCACAGCCAGGCCAGGGATGGAGCGTCACGGCCGCCACCCAGGCGACCACGGGCACGGTGACATCGACCCCCGCGCAGGCGACACAGACGACGGATGCCACGGGCACGGCCCGCTGGAGTCTGAGGCACTCCGCCACGACCGCGCGAGCCACGGTCACCGTCTCAGAGACACAGCAGACCGGGTTCCAGTTCGTCAGCGGGCAGTGCGTGGTCACGAGCCTGAACGGCACCACGCGCACCGTGACGCTGCCGAACGAAGCCGGAGCAGCCGTGACGGGTGTCGCGCCCGGCGAGAAGGTGGACTGCGCGATCGTGAACAAGGTCGCGCCGACGACGCTGACGCTGGTCAAGCAGGTGTCGTTCGGTGATGCCGCGCCGACGGCGTGGACGCTCACCGCGACCGGTCCGAGCAGCGCGGCGGCGGGCCCGAACGGTGCCACCGGCACCGAACAGGCCACAGCCCGCGTGACGCCCGGCGTCGCGTACGCCCTCACCGAATCCGGCGGACAGGCCACCTACGTGCAGGACGGCGCATGGGTGTGCCGCACCGCGACCGGCAGCACCGTGAGTGTGCAGCAGGGTGCCGTGACGCTCGCTCAGGGAACCGATGTCACGTGCGTCGTCACCAACGCGACCGCGTCGATCACGCTCCTCAAGCACGTCGTTGACGGATCAGACCTCGACCCGGCCGACTGGAACATCACCGCGACGCCCGCGGCGGGGGTGGCGCTGGCGTCACCAACCGCGGCCGGTGCCGAGGCGGCATCCGACCAGAACACCTTCGAGGTGCGCCCCGGCCACACGTACACCCTGACCGAGGCACTCGCCGAGGACACCGGCACGATCGCGTACCGCCAACTCGCGCTGCAGCGCCTTGACGGCACCGAGTGGGTCGACGTCTCGTCGGCCGAGGTGTCCCTCGCCGCGGGCGAACAAGCGACGTACCGGTTCGTCAACGACAGCATTCCGCCCGTTGTGCTCCCGCTCACCGGCGGGACGGCGTCGGATGCGTTCCTCATCGCGGGCGGAGCACTCCTGCTCGCAGCCCTCGCCGCGGCTGTCGGTGCGCGGGTGATCCCCGCGGTGCGCCGGCGTGCGGCATCCGACACCCACTGACCCCCTGAACACCCACCACACCAACAGAAGAAGGAAGAACATGAGCATCAAGAGCTGGTTCGGCAAGGCGGCCTCGGTCGCACTCGCCGCATCCGTGGGCTTCGGCGCCGCGCTCGCTGTCGCGGCGCCCGCCTCGGCCGTCGACGGGCCCAACATCGACCCCGACACGACCGGATCGATCACGATCCAGAAGTTCGAGCGGCCGCTCGGCGACCTGGCCGAGACCAACGGTCAGCCTGCCGACACGTCGGGCCTCACGCCGCTGGCGGGGGTCACGTTCACGATCACCCCGGTGAACGTCGACCTGCTGACCAACGCCGGATGGGAAGAAGCGCAGGCGCTCACCGCGGCGCTGGCCGCAGACCCGGCCGCGATCCCCGCGAACCTCGGCACGGCGACGACGCTCAGCGCAACCAGCGCGACCGGCATCACCCTCGCGGCAGACCTGCCGGTGGGCCTGTACCTGATCCGCGAGGTCGACGCGCCGGCGACGGTGGCGACGAAGTCTGCGCCGTTCCTGGTGTCGATTCCGCTGCCGACCACCAACACCGAGGGTGAGACGACGTGGCTCACCGACGTGCACGTCTACCCGAAGAACGCCGTCTCGGCGGTCGAGAAGACCGTGGATGACTCGACGGCCTTCGCGCTCGGCGACATCGTCACCTGGACGATCGACGCCACCATCCCCGCGTTCGGTGCGGGCGAGACGATCGAGGCCTACAGCATCGTCGACGACCTCGACGATCGTCTGGCGTACGTCGCCCCGGCGACGGTTGCGGTGACGGATGCCGCGGGCAACCCCGTCGCGCTCACCGCCGGTACCGACTACACCGTCTCGACCACCGACCCCGTCACCGTCGAGTTCACCGAGTCGGGTCGCACCGCGCTGCTCGGCGCCGCGGGCGGAACGGTCACGGTCACGATCGACACCGAGGTGACCGAGGTCCGCGACGGCGTCATCACCAACACCGCGTTCGCGAACGTGAACGACAGCACCATCGAGTCGAACGAGGTGCAGACGACGTGGGCGAAGGTCAAGATCTTCAAGCACGACGCCGCCGACGACACGCTCGGCCTCGAAGGTGCCGTGTTCGAGGTGTTCACCGCCGAGACCGGTGGCGAGGCGCTCGAATTCACCATCGATGGCGCGACCGTCACCCAGTTCACCACAGACGCCAACGGTGAGGTCGTCATCCCCGGTCTCAAGGCCGGCGAGACGTACTGGCTCGAAGAGGTTGTTGCGCCCGACCGTTACTTCGGTCTCGACAGCCGCGTCAAGGTCGTCGTGAACGACACCACCCACGTCGGTCAAGAAGTTGCCGTCGACATCGCGAACACGCAGATCCCCGACTGGGCGCTTCCGCTCACCGGAGGTAACGGCACGCTGACCTTCGGCATCGCCGGTGGAGCGCTCGTGCTGATCGCCGCGGGTGCCGCGGTGCTGATCGCACGTCGCAAGGCCACCCCGGCCACGGTCTGATCAGACCCGCCAGGGCGCACGCCCCGCACTCCCCAGTCCCCGCGGGTGCGTGCAGCAGACCGGGGAGGCTTCCCGTGCCTCCCCGGTCTGCACTTCATTGAATGGATGCCGCGCCCGCGGCATCCGACTCCTCCATCCCTCACGACTTCAGACAGGAGCCCACGTGAGCGTCATCGCTGAATCGCCGCAGACGCGCCGTGACGCGCGCGTTCGCGCGGTCGTGCCTGGCCACAGGGGATGGCGTCTGCCGGTGCTGCCGCTGATTCTCGCGGTGGTGGCGCTGGTTGGGGTTGCGGTGCTGATGTATCCGCAGATCGCGGGGTGGTTCTCGCAGTACGCGCAGTCGCGGGTGATCGAGGAGTACTCCGTCGGGTTGTCTGATGATCAGGTGCTGGCGGACGAGATCGCGGCGGCGCGCGCGTATAACGCAGGTCTTGTGGGCGGCGATGCCGCGGTGGCTGCGGGGGAGCGGGTGGTGCAGTCTGTGTCGGGCGCGGCATCCGATGACGATGTGTACGACTCTCTGCTGAATGCCGACGGTCACGGAGTGATGGCGCGGATCAAGATCCCGTCGATTGGTGTCGACCTGCCGATTCTGCACGGCACGAGTGATGACGTGCTCGAGAAGGCGATCGGGCACCTCGAGGGCACGGCGCTGCCGGTGGGTGGGGTCGACACGCACTCGGTGCTGACCGGGCACCGGGGGCTCGCGTCGGCCGAGCTGTTCACGAACCTCGACAAGGTCGCCGAGGGCGATACGTTCACGATCGAGGTGTTCGGCGAGGTCTTGACGTACCGCGTGGTGCGGACGCTCGTGGTCGCGCCCGACGAAACCGAGACGCTGTACCCCGAGCGCGGGCGCGACCTGGTGACGCTCGTGACGTGCACGCCGCTCGGAATCAACTCGCACCGCATTCTCGTGACCGCCGAGCGCATCACGCCGACGCCGATCGAAGATGTACAGGCGGCGGGGGCGGTGCCGGATGTCCCCGGATTCCCGTGGTGGGCGCTCGTGCTGGGCGGCGCCGTGGTGGTGGCGGGAGTGTACGTGTGGGTGTCGGGGCGGCCGGGGGTTGTTGTCGCGCCGACGTCAGCGACCGCCGCCGGCGATCAGCGCGAGGCGACGTAGGCGACCACGCCGCCGACGACGAGCACATTGATCACGACCGTGCTCCAGAACGCGCGGCGGAACGAGCGCTTGCGCGTCTTGTGACGGAAGAGTTGCTGCGCGACGAGAGCGCCCGGCCAGCCGCCGATGAGGCCGACAGTGAGCAAGGTCTGCTCTGAGATGCGCCGCGCCTGGCGGCGTGCGGCGGACTTGTCGATGCCGTAGGCCGCGAAGCCCATCACGCTGAGCGCGCCGTACGCGGCCGGCACCCACCAGGCGAGCGGCACTCCGAAGAACGCGATCGCGAGCGCTGCGGCGAAGCCGATCAGCACGGTCCAGCTGAGCGCGGAGGGTAGCGGGCGCGACATGTCGCGCTCGGGGCGCGCGGGAGCGGATTTCGGCGTAGGCACGGCGTCGATGCTACAAGTCGCGGGCGGGGAGTACCCTCGCTCGCGTGATCATCGAGTTCGACAGCGAGGTATTTCGGTGGGATGCCCGTGATGACGCATCCTGGTACTTCACCTCGGTTCCACCCGAGTTGAGCGAAGAGATCCGCGAGATTCCGCGCCCACATCGCGGCTTCGGGTCGGTGCGCGTGCAGGCGATCGTGGGCGGCTCGCAGTGGCGCACGTCGATCTTCCCCGACTCGAAGATGGGCGCCTACGTGCTGCCGCTCAAGAAGGCGGTGCGCTCCGCTGAGGGCCTCGAAGACGGCGGCCCGGTGCGCGTGCGCCTCGAGGTTTTGGACGGGTGAGGGGCGGGGGCGACTTCAAGTACAAGACATCCGCGTCGGCGGTCGATGTGACATCGACCGCCGGGTGGGCGACGCTGTCGACGGGTGTCGAAGGAACGCTGACCGGGGACGTTCCGTTTGCGGAAGCGACGACCGATCGCGTGACCTACGGGCTCGCCATCACCCGGGACGAGCAAACAGTGCCGATCGCTGGCGGCGCGACGGCACAATCGAAAATTGAAGGGTCAGCAACATGCTGGTGAGAATCAACAACCAGTTCTCGCGTGACGACACCCAACGGGGCTCGACACTGGTTGTCGTTCTGATCGTCATGCTCGTGCTCAGCATTGCGGGTCTGACCCTCGCCGCGATCGTCACCAGCACCACCGGCATGCTTGTGAGCAACCGCAGTACGGCCGAGTCCCGCGCCGCAGCGGATGCTGGACTCGCCGAGGGCGTCGCGCAGGCGCGGCGCACCGGCGACTTCTGCTCACTGAGTTTGAGCTCGGCCTCGGCGCCTTCTTACACGGTGACGAGCTCGTGTGCAGACAACAAAGTGACGTTCGTCTCCACTGGCACAGGCAAGAGCGCTGGCCAGACTAAGACGCAAGCCGTGTACAACTACACGGTTCCGGCGGTCACGGGCGAAGGCGCGGAGCTCGTCTTCTTCAATGCGGGCACCGATTCCGTCGAGTTCACGAACCACGTCGTGCATGAGTCCTCAGGCCTTGCTACGGTGCTTTTCCCTAGTGGGGGAGCGTTCGAGTGCAAGACCACCGTCCCCGCAAACGTCTACACGGCAGGGTCGATGCTCGGGCAATCGGGGTGCACCATTAACGGCAGCTTGTTCGCGGGGGGTGCGAATCCCGTGAACACAGACAAAGCGGTGTACCTCAATAACAGCGATCAGGTTCTGGGTAATGTCGTTGCAGTGGGCAACGTGCTACTCGGCAACTCACCGGCCAAGATCGGCGGAACTCTCACCGTGCCCAAGACGGCCAAGGTCATCACGCGCTGGAGCGACACGCTCACAACGCCGACCTCGGTCGACGCTTCGATCAATGGCGGCAAGACAAACGGGATTGTCTGGTCAGACTCTCTGGGGAAGCCGACGTTCGATCCCTGGTTTGACTACAACTTCAAGGCGTCTGACTGGCCCGGCTACGACATCGTTACATTGACAGCAACGTCGACCCCCTACAACTGCACCAACTTCAAAGGGAGCGCCACGACGTTTTGGAACACCTACATCACCGGGCTCAGTAAGAACACAGTGGTGGATGCCACTGTGTGCACCGGAGGGTGGGACACGGCTCTGGGCGCTGACTCGACGGCGTCAATTGGCGTAAACGTCGCATTCATTGGGACGCACTTCACACTGGGTAACTTCACGCTGAAGCCCAAGACCGGAACGACGCCGAAGGCCTGGTTCATCGTCCCGGACAAGGTCGCTGACAACAAGCCGACGTGTCCGTCCGCCACGAGCGGCGGAGGTGGCAACGGAAACGGCAACGGCAACGGCAACGGTGGGGGCGGGAGCTCGTCAACCGATGGCTGGATCGAGACCGATGCATCGGTAAACGTGACCGTGACCTCCATGATGTACACGCCGTGCATCATCCAGATCGGCAACGGCGGCACGTGGACGGGGTCGATGTACTCCGGCTCGCTCAACGACGGCGGCACGATCACTATCAAGACAGTGCCGATCGGCTGGCCCGGTCAATGGGGATCCAGCGGATCCGGTAGCACAGGCACCCCCACCCTCGGCTCACTTGTCTCGCAGCGGGACGTCCCGTGACGGGCGTCAGCCCGGCGGTGCTGGCGTTCGTCCTCGTGTTCGCGGGGCTGTTCGGCCTCGTCATCGGCTCATTCCTCAACGTGGTCATTTACCGCGTCCCGGCAGGCATCCCGCTCACCCGTGAGAGCCGCTGCCCGCACTGCGACGAACCCGTACGCCCCGTCGAGAACATCCCGGTGGTCTCGTGGCTCGTTCTCCGCGGCCGCTGCGCAGGCTGCAAAGCCCCCATCTCGGCGCGCTACCCCATCGTCGAACTCGCCACGGCGCTCGCCTTCGTCGGCATCACCTGGTACTTCGTCGCCACCGCGACGCTCGACTCGACCGGCGCCGTCTGGTCACTCGTGCTCACCGTCGCAGCGTTCCTCTACTTGGCATCCATCTCGATCGCCCTCACGCTCATCGACCTCGACACGCACAGACTGCCCAACGCCATCGTGCTGCCCGCGTACGCGGTCGGCGCGGTGCTGCTGGTCGCGGCATCCGTCCTCGTCGGCGACCTTGACGCACTCGTACGTGCCGCCATCGGCATGGCCGCGCTCTACGCGTTCTACTTCATCCTGCGCTTCGTCCGCCCCGATGGAATGGGCGGCGGCGACGTCAAGCTGGCCGGAGTCCTCGGCCTCTACCTCGGCTGGCTCGGCTGGGGGGCGCTCGTCGTCGGTGCGTTCGGCGCATTCTTGCTCGGCGGAATCTTCGGCATCGGCCTGCTCATCACCAGGCGCGCCGGTCGCAAGACCGCCATCCCGTTCGGGCCGTGGATGATCCTCGGAGCCTGGGTGGGTGTTTTCGGCGGAGAGTCGCTCTCTCGCTGGTATCTCGGACTATTCATCACCGCGTGATCGGCAACACGATGCACGTGAAACTGGGGAAGGAAGGTGAGTGATCATGGCGAAGACCGTCGTGGCGCGCTCCCACCCTCGTCGCGGCAGGTGAAGTGCCCCTGCCGCCAGGCGCAGCCAAAGACTCCGAAGTTCTCGATCGAGATGCCGTCGCCCTGGCGCTGCGTCAGCTCTGGACGCGCTCGGGAATCAAGAGCCGCAAGGTGACACTCGCGATTGGTAGCCGGCGCATTCTCGTTCGGGAATACACCACCCAAGCGATGCGCGCCGACCTTCTGCGCCAGGCGCTGCCGTACCAGGTGCAGGACCTCCTCCCGGTGCCGGTGAGCCAAGCCGTGCTCGATTTCTACCCCACGGCAGAAGCCGATGGCCAGATCACCGGCCTTCTCGTTGCCGCCGTGACCGAGACCATCGAAGAGCTCATTGCCACCATGGCGAAAGCGAAGCTCGAGATCGACACGGTCGACCTCGTCCCGTTCGGGCTCGCACGCATCGCGCGGGGCCTCGGCGCCGAGCGCGAAGCCCTCGCCATGATCCACGTCGGTGACCACACCAGCTACGTCGTCATCGCTGTCGATGGCATCCCGCAGTTCGTGCAAACGTCCGTCCTGGGGGCGCCGACGCTCGGCGATGTCAATCGCCGACATGATCTTCAGGCGCGAGATCACGCCGTCCTGAATCGCGCGGTCCGCGCGCTGCATCTCGTGCAGCACGCCGTCGATGCGGAACCGGACCGTGAGCTGCTGCTCGCCGGGCTCGATGTGGATGTCACTGGCGCGGTCATTGATGGCCTGCGTGATGAGCAGATTCACGAAGCGCACCACAGGGGCATCCGCGTCCTGATCATCCAGAGCTTCGGTGAAGGTAAGTCCCGACGCAGAGCCCGCCGTCTCGCCGATTTGCTCCGACAGGTCGCTCAGCTCTTCGTCCGAGCGCAGGTACCGCTCGAACGCCTGGCGCAGGGAATCCGCGGCGACGACGACAGCCTCAACCTGCAGGTCGGTGAGGCTCGTCACATCGTCGATCGCGATGATGTCGGTAGGGTCGAGCATCCCGACAATCACCTTGCCGCGCATGCGATCCAGGGGGATCAGCTGATACCGGCGGCACAGGTTGCCGGGGACGAGTGCGAGAACATCCTGCGGGATCTCGATCTCGCTGATGTCGTAGTACCGGTGGCCGGTGTGCACGGCAATCGCCTCGGCGATCTGCGCCTCAGTGGCCAGGTGCTCACTGACGAGCAGCTGTTGCAATTCCGGCCCGTCGCCCGCCTTCGCGAGCGCCGCCGACATGTCAGGAGCACGAACCGCCCCCGTCAGCACCAGCGTCTGCGCAAGTCCCTTCACAATGACTCCCCAATCCCCGTTGCCATACTACGGCCCACGTGTCCACCCCGGCGCGGGTGTCGTGCGGCGTCGCTATGGTCAAGGCATGAAGGAGTTCGTCGCGAAAGCCATTCGGTGGGTGCTGACTCTCAAGGTCGTGCGCTCCTTCCTCCTCTACAGCGAGCGCCGCGGCCCGATGCTCGCCGACAGCGTGACCTATCGCACCCTCTTCAGCGTCTTCGCCGGCGTGCTGCTGGGCTTCTCGGTCGCGGCGATCTGGCTCGCCGACAACCCCGTCGCGTGGCAAGCACTCGTCGATGCGGTGAATCGCGCGATCCCGGGGCTCGTCGGCCCCGACGGCATCATCAAGACCAGTCAGATCGAAGCCCCGCCGGGAGTGACGATCGCCGGCGCCATCTCGGTGATCGTGCTCGTCGGGGCGGCGATCGGCGCCATCGCCACGCTGCGCCTCGCGATTCGATCGATCGCCGACTTCGCACAAGACGACGGCTTCTTCTTGTGGGTCTACCTGCGCAACCTGCTGATCGCCCTCGGCATCGGCGCGGCCCTTGCCGCGTCGGCGGCGATCACGTTCTTCGGCAGTGCCGGGCTCAGCATCGTCGGGCAATGGCTGGGCCTCGCTGAGGACGACGCCCTGCTGCAGTTCGGAACCCGCACGCTCGCCCTCGTGGTCGTGTTCGCATTGGATGCCGCGGTCATCGCGGTGCTGTTCCTGGTGCTCTCCGGCGTCAAGCCGTCGGCACGGTCGCTGTGGTCGGGGTCGTTGCTCGGAGCGGTCGGGTTGATCGTGCTGCAGCAGTTGTCCTCCCTCTTCGTCGGCGGTGCGGACTCGAACCCTTTGCTTGCCACCTTTGCGTCGCTCATCGCGTTGCTGCTGTGGTTCAACCTGTCGGCCCAGGTCATCCTGATCGCCTGCGCGTACATCGTCACCGGCATCGAAGAAGAACGCGACCGCGTGCGTGCCAAGTTCGGAGCCTCGACCTTCGCGCAGCGCCGCGTGCGGCGCGCCGAGAACGAGGTGCGTCTGGCGAAGAAAGAACTCGCCATCGCGCGCAAGGCCGAGGCCGAAGAGCGGCAGGGCTAGCGCGCGTAGCGCTCGACGAACGTGCGGAGCATGAGGCTCGGATGCTGCACCGCAGCACGCTGCACGGCCGAGAGAGTCAACTCCAACTCGTCGGCGGCGAAGTAGCCGTGGTTGGCGTACGCATGAATGCGCGTCGTGATTCCCTCGAGGTCGAGCTCGGGGTGGAACTGCGTGGCGTAGATGTTCTGCTTCACCCGGAACATCTGCACCGGGCACGTGGGGGATGACGCCAGCAACGTCGCCGAGGGCGGCAACGTGCGGATCGCCTCTTTGTGGCCGACGAACGCCTCGAACGTACGCGGAAGGCTATTCAAGAGCGGATCGACGGCACCGGCATCCGTCATCGTCACCGGCACCACGCTGATCGGCTCACCGTAGGTGCGATCGATCACGGCGCCCTGGTGCGCGCCGATCGTGCCGACGCCGTAACAGGCGCCGAGGAACGGGAAGTCCCGCGCGACCACTTCGTCGAGCAACGTGCCGAACTCGGCTTCGACGCGGCGCTGCACCGCCGACTTCTTCTCGATCGGGTCGGACGCGTTGAACGGGCCGCCCCCGACGAAGATGCCCGACAGGTCATCGAGATCCAGCTTCGGCATCGGGGCGGCTTCGAGCCGGATGCGGATCAGTTCGCGCTCGGTGAGGCCGGTGTAACGAAGGAAGAGCGCGTACTCCTCGTCGGCGGGTACGTCTTCGGCCCGCGTCGCGAGCAGGACGAACGGTTTCACTCCCTCACCTTAACGCGAGTGGGTGCCCGACCGTGACGGCCGGACATCCACTCGGCCGTGTTGCGAAAACGTTCTAGTACCAGCGGCGGCTCGTCACGTTACGAATGGGAAAAACTTGGGGCCGGTCCGTGCCGCAGAGCGCGGGGGAGTGGCATCCGCTCACTATGTTCGTATTGTGAGCCTCGAACAGCCCTCCGCCTCTGCATCCGGTGACCCTCAGCCCGCGCGCGCCGCGCTGCGCGCCGAGCATCCGCTGGCCATCGCGCCGGTGATGGCGCCGCCCGTGACCGTCGACGGGTTCGTGGCCCAGTTTCTGCGCAACCTCAACTTCGACCGGGGAGTCGCGCTGTCGGCGTCGAGCATCACCGACCAGTACTTCGCCCTCGCCTACACCGTGCGCGACTACCTCGTGGCGCGATGGCTCGAAGACCAGCGGCGCCTGCGCGAGACCCAGGCGAAGACCGTCTGCTACCTCTCGGCCGAATACCTCCTGGGGCGACAGCTCGACAACGATCTGCTCGCCGGAGGCCTCGACGAGATCGCTACCGAAGCGCTCGCCGCGTGCGGCATCGACATCGCCGACCTGCGCGACGCCGAAGTCGAGCCGGGCCTCGGCAACGGCGGGCTCGGCCGGTTGGCAGCCTGCTTCATCGACTCGCTTGCCACGATGAGCGTGCCGAACATCGGCTACGGCATTCGATACGAGTACGGCATCTTCCGGCAGACCTTTGTCGACGCGCAGCAGGTTGAGCAGCCCGACGCGTGGCTGACGATGGGCTCGCCGTGGGAGTTCCCGCACCCCGAGGCTGCGCAGACGGTGTCGTTCGGCGGGCACACCGAAACCTACGACGACGACGGAGTCACCCGCACGCGTTGGGTGCCCGGCTGGGGTGTGCAAGCGGTGCCCTACAACCTGATGGTCCCCGGCTTCCAGAACGGACGCGTGAACACCCTGCGCCTGTGGAGCTCCGTGGCCACCGACTCGTTCGACCTGCGCGTGTTCAATTCCGGCGATTACGAAGAAGCCGTGCGCGCGCAAACCTTCGCCGAGAACATCTCGAAGGTGCTCTACCCCGAAGACTCCACGCCGCAAGGCAAAGAGCTGCGCCTGCAGCAGCAGTACTTCTTCGTCGCGGCATCCATCGCCGACTTCCTCTCGCAGATGGTGCCCGACGACGCCGACCTCACCGCGCTCGGCGATCGCGTCATCTTCCAACTGAACGACACGCACCCCGTCATCGCCGTGCCCGAGCTCATGCGCGTGCTCGTCGACGAGAAAAAGATGGAATGGGATGCCGCGTGGGCGGTCACCCAGCAGTGCTTCGCATACACGTGCCACACTCTGCTGCCCGAGGCGCTCGAAGTGTGGTCGGTCGATCTGCTGGGCCGCCTCTTGCCGCGACACCTCGAGATCATCTACCGCATCAACGCGGAGTTTCTGCTCGCCGTTCGCGAGCGGTTCGGCGACGACGAAATGCGCATTCGCGACATGTCGATCATCGCCGAATACCCCGAGCGCTCGGTGCGCATGGCCTACCTCGCGACCGTCGCCGGAGCGAAGGTCAACGGCGTCGCCGAACTGCACTCGCAGCTACTGCGCGACAAGGTGCTGCCGGCGTTCGACGAATTCTTCCCGGGGAAGTTCACCAACGTCACCAACGGTGTCACCCCGCGCCGGTTCATGCGGCTGGCCAATCCGCAACTGTCGGGGCTGCTCACCGACACCCTCGGCGCCGGGTGGGAGACCGACCTCGACCGGCTGCGCGGGCTCGAAGCGTTCGCCGATGACGCTGACTTCCGGGCGCAGTTCGCCGAGGTGAAGGCCGCCAACAAGCGGCGCCTGAGTGAAGTCCTGCACGCCCGTGACGGGTTCGACGTCAGCGACGGGCACATGCTCGACGTGATGGTCAAGCGCCTCCACGAGTACAAGCGGCAGATGCTGAAGGTGCTCCACGTCGTGTCGACGTATGAATCCGTGGTGTCGGGCCGGGTCGCGGCATCCGATCTCCAACCGCGCACCGCGGTGTTCGGCGCGAAAGCCGCGCCCGGCTACCAGATGGCGAAGCGCATCATCCATCTCATCAACGCCGTCGGCAGTGTCGTGAACGACGACCCGCGGCTCGAGGGACGACTGAAGGTGCTCTTCCCGCCCAACTACAACGTCACGCTCGCCGAGCGCGTGATCCCCGCCGCCGACCTGTCGGAGCAGATTTCGCTCGCCGGCAAAGAGGCATCGGGCACCGGGAACATGAAGTTCGCCCTGAACGGCGCGCTCACGATCGGCACCGACGACGGAGCGAACGTCGAAATTCGCCAGCTCGTCGGGGACGAGAACTTCTTCTTGTTCGGCATGAGCGAGCCCGAGGTCGAGGCCCTGTGGGCTCGCGGGTACAAGCCGTCGTCGTTCTACCAAGCGGACGACGACCTGCGCCGGGCGATCGACCTGATCGCGTCGGGTGTTTTTTCGGGCGGGGACCGGTCGGTGTTCGAGCCCCTGGTGTCGAACCTGCTCTACGACGACCGCTTCATGGTGCTCGCCGACTTCACGTCGTACATGGCGGCGCAGCGCCGGGTGGATGCCGCATACGCCGACCAAGACGCCTGGAACCGTGCGGCGATCCTCAACATCGCGCGCTGCGGGTTCTTCTCGTCCGACCGCTCCATGCGCGACTACATCGACCGCATCTGGCACACGCCGCCCATGGTGTGAGGGGCGGCCCGGTTGGGCTTGCGGGGCGGCGGGTGCGGCATCCGGCCGTGAACCAGCCATGCCGTGATGTCAACCCCTGCTCGCAGTTCGGTACCCAGGACTAGGGTGGGGCCATGGCTATTGCACGACTTCACGGCGGCCCGCTCGACGGGCAGGTTCTTCCGCTCGACGACGAGAACGAGGACTCGATCATCGTTCCGTACAGCGAGACGCAGGTCGTCTACCGACGGCAGGGCGGTCTCGCGAACACGGGACAGGGCGATGGCCCCACCGAGGGCGAGTTCTGGTTCGTTGAGTCTCAGGACGACATCGACCCCGACGCCGACTCCGCGCGTGACCGACGCTGAGGGTGCGGCCGGCGTCGCTGGCGCGGCTGCTGACGCTGGCGCGGCTGCTGACGCTGGCGGCGATGCCCCCGAGCGGTCGGTCGAGGTAGAACTCAAGTTCGATGCCGACGCCGACACCCGGGTGCCGGACTTCTCGGGGTTGCCTGGCGTGGCATCCGTGACCGCGGGGGAGCTGCGCGAACTCGACGCTCGCTACCTCGACACGGCCGAGTTTTCGCTCGCGTCTGCTGGCTACGCATTGCGGCGTCGCACCGGTGGCCACGACGCGGGGTGGCACATCAAGGGTCCGCGCGTCGGCGACGCCCGAGTCGAGCTGCAGTGGCCACTCGGCGAGTGGGATACCGTGCCGGGCGCCGCGGTCGCGGCGCTGGCGCATGTGACGGATGCTCCGCTCGGCCCGCTGGCACGAATTCGCAATCAACGCACCGCCTACAACCTGCTCGATGCCTCCGGCGGGGTCGTCGCCGAATTCGCCGACGACCACGTCGATACGCTCGACGAGCGCTCCGGCGCAACGCGTGAATGGCGCGAGTGGGAGATCGAACTCGGCCCCGCCGCGCCGAGCGATGCCGACGAGCGCGCGGCGTTCTTCGCCGCCGTGCGCGACGCCGTGTTCGCCGCCGGCGGCCGCGAGGCGTCATCCGCGTCGAAGCTCGCCCGCGCGCTCGGCTACTGACCCTCCCGCGCTGCCGCGCTGCCGCGCTCCCGCGCTCCCGCGTGGGTCACCTTCGCTCCGCCCCCACGATCTGTTGCGCTTCAGCGCAGATTGTGGGGGTGGAGTGAAGCAGCGTGTGGTTCCGCCCCCAGGATGTGTTGCTTCCCAGCGCAGATTTTGGGGGCGGAGCCGATTCTGGGGGCGGAGCCTAGGCGAACGTCGGCGTGCGATTTCCGCCCCCAGGATGTGTTGCTTCCCAGCGCAGATTTTGGGGGTGGAGCCCAAGGGGGTGCGGCTCCGCCCCCACGATGTGCTGCGGAACCCAACAGATCTTGGGGGTGGAGCGGATTTGCGGGGTGGGGGTGGAGTGGATTTGCGGGGTGGAGGCGTGCCCGGGCCGTCGGGCACCCGGGCCTCGACGCGCGGGCCGCCGGGCGCAACGAAGGGGACCCCGAGCCGAAGCCCGGGGTCCCCTTCAAAACGCGGATGCGTCACATGTTGATCATGTGGCCAGCGAGGCCGTGGAAGGCCTCCTGCACGGCCTCCGACAGCGTCGGGTGCGTGTGGACGTTGCGCGCGCCCTCGAGCGCGGTGAGGTCCCACTTCTGTGCCAGCGTCAGCTCGGGCAGAAGCTCCGACACGTCCGGCCCGATGAGGTGCCCACCGAGAAGCTCCAGGTGCTCGCCGTCGGCGATGAGCTTGACGAAGCCGACCGGCTCGCCCAGACCGTTGGCCTTGCCGTTCGCCGAGAACGGGAACTTTGCGACCTTCACGTCGTAGCCCGCGTCGCGCGCCTGCTGCTCGGTCAGACCGAACGATGCGACCTGCGGCGAGCAGAACGTCGCGCGCGGCATCATGCGGTAGTCGCCGAGCGTCATGGTCTCGGCCTTGCCGATCGTCTCGGCGGCCACGACGGCCTGCGCCTCTGCCACGTGGGCGAGCTGCAGCTTCGCCGTCACGTCACCGATCGCGTAGATGTGGGGCACCGAGGTGTGCATGTAGTCATCGATCTCGATGGCGCCGCGATCGGTCAGCTTCACGCCGGTCTTGTCGAGACCGAAGCCCTCGACGTTCGGGGCGAAGCCGATCGACATGAGTACCTTGTCGGCGTCGATCGACTGGGTGTCGCCGCCGGCGTTGGGCGTGTAGGTGACGGTGACCTTGTCGCCGTGGTCGGTGACGGTCTCGACCTTGGTCGAGGTGAGGATGTCGACACCCAGCTTCTTGTACTGGCGCGCGATCTCCTTCGACACATCGGCATCTTCGTTCGGCAGCGCCCGGTCGAGGAACTCGATGATCGTGACCTTCACGCCGTAGTTGACCAGCACGAAGGCGAACTCCATACCGATGGCGCCGGCGCCGACGATGACGATCGACTCGGGCAGTTCGCGCGTGAGGATCTGCTCCTCGTAGGTGACGACGTTGTCGCTCAGCGTCACGCCGGGCAGCAGGCGCACCTTCGAGCCGGTGGCGATGATCGCGTTGTCGAAGGTGACGCGCTCGCTCGAGCCGTCCGACTTCGCGACGTCGATGGTGTTCGCGTCGACGAAGGACCCGCGGCCCTCGTACTCGGTCACCTTGTTCTTCTTCATCAAGAAGTGGATGCCCTTGACGTGCGTGCCGGCGACGGTGCGGCTGCGATCCCACGCGGTGCCGAAGTCGAAGGCAACGTCACCCTTGATGCCGAACAGGTCGGCCTTGTGGGTGAAGGTGTGGGCGAGGTCTGCGTTGCGCAAGAGAGCCTTCGAGGGGATGCAGCCCACGTTCAGGCACACACCGCCCCAGTACTTCTCTTCGATGATCGCGACCGAGAGGCCGAGCTGAGCACTGCGGACTGCCGCGACGTATCCGCCGGGGCCCGCGCCGAGAATGACGACGTCGTAGTGAGGCATGACTGCAAGCCTATCGCTGAGTGGAGGACGAGGAATCAGCGAGCGCCTTGTTTTGGCGCGCGCGAGAAACGAGCAAATAGATCACGGCGCCGCCGAGCCCGGCGAGGATGATTCCGCCGATGACCCACGGCCACACATCGCCGAATGAGCTGCCTTCCGCGGGAGCGACCGGCGTCGCACTCGGCGACTCGACAGCCGTCGGCGTCGGTTCTGCCGAAGGCGACTCGGTGGGCTCAGTGCTCGGCGATGGAGTCGGGCTCGGCTCGGGTGCGGAAATCTCGAAGGCGTACTCGCCCGAGATGGGGTGGCCGTCGCTCGAGACCACCTTCCACAGCACGGCGATCTCGCCGGACGCGTCCGGGCTGAGAGGTTGCGTGAGCACGTTGTCGGTGATCTCGGGATCGCCCGCGGTCACGTCAGCTCCGGCGGCATCCGTCACCTGAACTTCCGAGGCGCCGGGCTCTGTCGAGATCAGGCCGCTGAACGTGAGCACGATCGCCTCGGGTGCCGCGTCGAGTGTCGCGTCGGCGGTGGGTTCTGATCCGACGAGTTCGTCGTGCGCGTGCGCAGAGGGTGACAAGAAGAGGATGGATGCCGCGGCCAACAGTGCCGCGATGATCACGGCGACAACGGGGCGAGCGGTGCGTGCGCGAGTACGAGTTGTGGAAGCCATCCCTCCCAGGCTACGCCGCCGCGTGAATGGGCTCGCGCGTGCACCAAGGAAAAACGTTGTCGCGGACGAATCCGCCGCTCGAACATGGTGTGTCTTCGGCTAGGCTTGCACGTCAGAGGAGGATCACGTGGAGGAATACCGCCGTCCCGACGGTTCCAGTCGGCCCGTCGACGTCACGCAGACGTTCGGCCACGACTCGGACCTGTCCTTCGTCCCGTTCGGTAGCGAACTCGGCGAAGCAGAGCTCGAGGCGATCGAGGCGCTCCCGACGGGCGCTGCCCTGCTGATCGTCCGATCTGGTCCCACCGCGGGTGCTCGCTACTTGCTTGACACCGATGTCACGACCGTGGGCCGTCACCCCGAGGCAGACATTTTCTTCGACGACGTCACGGTCTCTCGCCGTCACGCTGAGATCACGCGCTCGGGCCACGACTTCGAACTCGTCGACCAGCGATCGCTCAACGGCACCTACGTGAACGGGGAGCGCGTGGATCGCGCCGCGCTGGTCAACGGTGCTGAGGTGCGTGTGGGCAAGTTCCGCCTCAACTTCTTCGTTTCCCCGGCCGATCTCGAGCAGGCTGCGAACGCCTGATGGCGGCTGCTTCCGCCCGCCAGCGCTCAGCCTCGGCGGGCCTGCTCAGCATTGGTCAGGTGCTCGCGCGTCTTGCGCCAGAGTTCCCGAGTCTCACCTCGAGCAAGCTCCGCTTTCTCGAAGTTCAGGGCATCGTCACGCCCCTGCGCACCGAGTCGGGGTACCGAAAGTTCTCGCCGGCCGATCTCGATCGCCTGCGCCTCGCGTTGACGCTGCAGCGTGATCACTACCTGCCGCTGTCGGTGATCCGCGAGTATCTCGAGGATGTGGATGCCGGGCGCAACCCGGCTACGCCAACGGCTGTGCCGCCCCCCTCGATCGTGCCGGCGCCGCGCCGCTATCGGCGGGACGAACTCTTGGCGGCATCGGGTGCTGCTCCGCAGTTGTTGAACGACGCGATCAGTACCGGAGTGCTCGGTACGGATGCTTACACCGACCAGTCGGTCGCACTGATGAGAGCGCTGGTTGCCCTTGATCGCCACGGCATCGAACCGCGGCACTTGCGTGCGTTGCGACAGGGCGCCGAGCGCGATGTGTCGCTGATCGAATCGGCACTCGCGCCCTTGCTGCGTCGCACTGACTCTTCGTCGCGCGGGCGCGCGGGGGAGATCGCACCCGAGCTGGCGCAACGGCTCGAAGAGGTGCGGGGGATCTTCGTGAAAGCAGCACTGGACCGCATGCTGGACTGATCAGGCGGTCGCGAATCTGCGACACGCCGAACGCCGAACGGCCGATGTCATTGCCGCGACGCGTGCGCTGTTCTAGCGTGGAGTAATCACATCGGGAGGGGGACGAGCATGACGGCTCGTGAGATCGTGGACGGTGAGCCGTTCACGGCGGAACTCCTCTTCACCGACGGACTGCCGCAGATGGACGACGAGGTCGGCTATCGCGGAGCAGTGGCGGCTCGCGCGGCAGGGATCACCTACCGCCAGCTGGACTATTGGGCTCGCACCGAGCTGGTCGAGCCGACCGTGCGCAGCGCGAGTGGATCGGGCTCGCAACGCCTCTACGGCTTCCGCGACATCCTCGTGCTGAAGCTCGTCAAGCGTCTTCTCGACACCGGAATCTCGTTGCAGCAGATCCGCACGGCTGTCGAACAGCTCCGCGCCGCGGGAATCCGCGATCTCGCGGGGACCACGTTGATGAGCGACGGTGCCTCGGTGTACTTGTGCACCTCGAACGATGAGGTCATCGACCTCGTCAGCCGCGGCCAGGGTGTGTTCGGCATCGCCGTCGGCAAAGTGCTGCGTGAGGTGGAGTCCACTCTCGTCGACTTCGACCCCCAGGTTGCCGATGCAACCGATGAGCTCGCTGCGCGGCGCGCCGCACGCTCGGCCTGAGGCTCGCGCGCTGCGCGCCTGACGGCATCGCTGCGCGTGGCGGCATCGCTGCGCGCTGACAGTGTCGCGCCGACGACCGCTCGCGCGGGCAATCAGCCGCGGGGAGAACTCAGGCCGGTGTCTGACCAGGGACCGGCACACGGCCGGTACGAATGATGCGATCCAGAAGTGCGTCGAAGTCGGATGCCAGTTCTTGGGCCGAGTCACCGGGCCAGATGTGCAGCGGCTTGGCGGCACCCTGTGCTTGCTGCAGTGAGGTGCGCTCGGGCAGCTGCGGGGTCAACACCAGGGGGCCGAACATGTCGCGCAGCTCTTTGATGCGGAACTGGTGCTCGATCGACTGGGGGCGCACACGGTTGACGACGATGCCCAACGGCTGGAGTCGCGGCGACAGCCCGCGGCGGATCTCTTCGATGGCACGCAGTGCGCGGTCGGCGGCTGCCACGGAGAACAGACCCGGTTCGGTCACGACGATCACCCGGTCGCTCGCGGCCCACGCCGTGCGCGTGAGTGCGTTGAGCGAGGGCGCGCAGTCGATCAGCACGAGGTCGTAGTCGGCCTCGATGGTGGCGAGGGCCTCTTCCATCTTCCACACGTCACGGACGCTGGGGTGTGGGCCGTCGAAGTTGATCGCCGACGGGCTGCCGATCATCACGTCGATGGTGCCGGGGTGTACTTTCGTCCACCCGCTGGAGGTAATGGCCTGCTTGACCACCTTCTCCTTGGGATTCGCCAGGACATCGGCGACGTTCAGGCGGCCAGCCACCTGAATATCGAGCCCCGTCGAGACGTCGGATTGCGGGTCGAGGTCGACGACGAGCGTACGGACACCGCGGGCGAAGGCCGCCGACGCGAGTCCGAGAGTTACGGTCGTCTTGCCGACTCCACCCTTGAGCGAGCTGACGGAGAGGACGTGCACAAGTCACTACGTTACCTTCCTCTAGGCTGATAGCGCACTGAGGCCCGCCCGCACCGCCGCCCACGGAGGTCGAATGTTCCGCAAGATCCTTGTCGCCAACCGCGGAGAGATTGCTATCCGCGCGTTCCGCGCCGCCTACGAATTGGGAGCCCGCACGGTCGCGGTGTACCCCTACGAGGACCGCAATTCGCTGCACCGACTCAAGGCCGACGAGGCGTACCTGATCGGTGAAGAAGGGCACCCCGTCCGCGCGTACCTCGATGTGGCGGAGATCATCCGCGTCGCCCGAGAGGCCGGCGCCGACGCCATCTACCCCGGGTACGGCTTCCTGTCGGAGAACCCCGACCTCGCCGAGCAGGCCGCCGCGAACGGCATCACGTTCATCGGACCGCCCGCCTCGGTGCTCGAAATGGCGGGGAACAAAGTCACCGCCAAGCAGCACGCGATCTCGGCCGGCGTCCCCGTCCTGCGCTCGACCGAGGCGTCCGACGATGTCGACGCGCTCCTCGCGCAGGCAGATGAGATTGGCTTCCCGCTGTTCGCCAAGGCCGTCGCCGGTGGTGGCGGTCGCGGCATGCGCCGTGTCGAGTCGGCCGCCGAGTTGGCTCCCGCGTTGGCCGAGGCCATGCGCGAGGCGCAGAGCGCCTTCGGCGACCCTCGCATGTTCCTCGAGCAGGCCGTCCAGCGCCCGCGCCACATCGAGGTGCAGATCCTCGCCGACACGGCCGGTCACACGGTGCACCTGTTCGAGCGTGACTGCTCGTTGCAGCGTCGTCACCAGAAGGTGATCGAGATTGCCCCGGCCCCCAACCTCGATGACTCGATCCGCACTGCCCTGCACGGCTACGCGGTCGCATTCGCTGAGTCGATCGGCTACCAGAACGCGGGCACGGTGGAGTTCCTGCTCGAGACCGCCGGACCTCGCACGGGTGAGGTCGTCTTCATCGAGATGAACCCCCGCATCCAGGTGGAGCACACGGTGACCGAAGAAGTCACCGACGTCGACCTGGTGCAGTCCCAGATGCGCATCGCCGCCGGTCAGACTCTGCCCGAGCTCGGCCTCGAGCAGAGCCAGATCCACGTGCGCGGCGCCGCGCTGCAGTGCCGCATCACCACCGAAGACCCGACGCAGGGCTTCCGTCCCGACACCGGCAAGATCACGACCTACCGGTCGCCCGGTGGTGCCGGCATCCGTCTCGATGGGGGAACCACGGCCGCGGGCGCTCAGATCTCGCCGCACTTTGACTCGATGCTCTCGAAGCTCACGTGCCGCGGCCGCGACTTCGGCGCCGCCGTGCTGCGCGCGCGCCGTGCGCTGGCGGAGTTCCGCATTCGCGGGGTTTCTACCAACATCCCGTTCTTGCAGGCGGTGCTCGATGACCCCGAGTTCGTCCGGGGCGACATCGCCACCTCGTTCATCGATGAGCGGCCCGAACTGCTCAAGGGTCGCGAGTCGAAGGACCGCGGCACCAAGGTGCTCAACTGGCTCGTCGACACGACGGTGAACAAGCCCAACGGCGACAACCCGCTCTCGATCGAGCCGCGCCTGAAGCTCCCGGCCCTCGATATCACCACCGAACCGGTCGCCGGTTCGCGCCAGCGGCTGCTCGAGTTGGGACCGGCAGGGTTCTCTCAGGCCTTGCGCGCTCAGAGCGCACTCGCCGTCACCGAGACCACGTTCCGCGACGCGCACCAATCGCTCCTCGCGACCCGTGTGCGCACGAAAGATCTGGCAATGGTCGCGCCCTACGTCGCACGGCTCACGCCCGAACTGCTCTCCGTCGAGGCATGGGGCGGCGCGACCTACGATGTGGCGCTGCGATTCCTCGGCGAAGACCCGTGGGAGCGCGTCGATCGCCTGCGCGCCGACCTGCCGAACGTGGCAATCCAGATGCTGCTGCGCGGTCGCAACACGGTGGGCTACACGCCCTACCCGACCGAGGTCACCGATGCCTTTGTGGCCGAGGCCGCGGCATCCGGAATCGATATCTTCCGCATCTTCGACGCGCTCAACGACGTCGCTCAGATGCGCCCCGCGATCGACGCGGTGCTGGCGACCGGTACCGCGGTTGCCGAGGTCGCCCTGTGCTACACGGGTGACCTGCTGAACCCGGCCGAAGACCTCTACACGCTCGACTACTACCTCTCACTCGCAGAACAGATCGTGGATGCCGGGGCCCACATCCTGGCCATCAAGGACATGGCAGGGCTCTTGCGACCCGCTGCCGCCGCGCGGTTGGTGTCGGCACTGCGCGAGCGCTTCGACGTTCCGGTGCACGTGCACACCCACGACACCGCAGGTGGCCAGTTGGCGACGCTCCTCGCCGCGAGTGCAGCCGGGGCGGATGCCGTTGACGCGGCCGCGGCACCGATGTCGGGAACGACGAGTCAGCCTTCGCTGTCGGCACTCGTCGCAGCACTTGCGCACACTGAGCGCGACACGGGCATCAACCTTGACGCCGTGTCGAGCCTCGAGCCGTACTGGGAGGCAGTGCGCCACATGTACCGCCCGTTCGAGTCGGGTCTTCCCGGACCCACGGGACGCGTGTACCACCACGAGATCCCCGGTGGTCAGTTGTCGAACCTGCGCCAGCAGGCGATCGCGCTGGGTCTGGCCGAAGATTTCGAGCTCATCGAAGACATGTACGCCGCAGCCAACCGCATTCTGGGGCGCGTGCCCAAGGTGACGCCGTCGTCGAAGGTCGTCGGCGACCTGGCGCTGCACTTGGCCGCTGTGAAGGCCGATCCTGACGATTTCGAAGCCAACCCGCACAAGTACGACATCCCCGACTCAGTCGTGGGTTTCATGGCGGGGGAGCTCGGGGATCTGCCGGGTGGATGGCCCGAGCCGTTCCGCAGTAAGGTGCTCGCCGGCCGCGAGCCGTCGATTGAGGTGACGCCGCTGACGGATGCCGAGCAGCAGGCGCTCGAGGGTGACTCGCAGTCGCGCCGCGACACGCTCAATCGCCTGCTGTTCCCGGCGCCGACGCGCACGTTCGCTCAGATGCGCGACCTGTTTGGCGACCTGAGTGTGCTCGACACGGCCGACTACCTCTACGGATTGACGCCGGGTGCCGAGCACGTCGTCGAGATCGAGCGGGGCGTGCAGCTCTTCGTCGGTCTCGAAGCGATCGGTGAGGCCGATGACAAGGGCATGCGCACCGTGATGACCACGCTGAACGGTCAGTTGCGACCGGTGTTCGTGCGCGATCGCAGCATCACGGTAGAAGCGCGTCAGGCAGAGAAGGCCGACACCAGCAAGCCGGGTCAGATCGCGGCACCTTTCTCGGGTGTCGTGACGCTCAAGGTGGGCGTCGGTGACACGGTCAAGGCCGGGGCGCCGGTCGCGTCGATCGAGGCGATGAAGATGGAGGCGGCGATCACGTCGGCCATTGACGGTGTTGTGGAGCGGCTTGCCATTGGCGCGACGCAACAGGTGGAAGCGGGCGACCTTTTGCTCGTTGTCCGCCCTGCGCAGTAGCCTGGAGGGCGGCACCCGCCCGAAACATGCCGCAGGAGATACCGCTAGTGACGCCCGATCGCCCCGACCACACGCACGACGACGCTGAGCACGGAGTGCTGTCGGACACCGGAAACCTCGACACCACGGGGCTCGGCATCATCGCCGCGGGCACCGAGCAGGTGAGCGTCGAGCTGCCTTCGAATGACGATGAGGACGATGACTTCGTTGAAGACGACATCCCCGTTTCCAGCGACTTCGATGCACTGATCGCGGGGCGCTCGATCACGATCGAGGTCGCCGCCGAAGACATGCCGGCGCGCGAGCCCGAATCGTTCGAAACCGGAGAGGTCACCACGGCGGAAATCGTCGAGGTCGACGGTGACGGCACGGCCGAGACTGAATCAGATGAGGATGCCACGGCCAAGGATGCTGTGACCGGCGGTGTGTCGTCGACTGTCGACGCGGAGCCATACACCGGGGTGGATCTGGACGGTGACCTCGAGTCGGACGCGGAGGCTGGAGCCGAGGCGGAGTCCGAGGCCGGGACGGAGGCAGGAGATAACGCGGACGTCGCGACGGAAGCGGATTCCCTAACAGCGGCAGACGCCGCCCCGGAGGGCGATGTGGTCGACGAGCCCCTGTCCTTGCACGTGTTGCCCTCGGTAGAGTCCGAAGACAGCGCCCACGCTGAGCAGAACCAGGCGTTTGTTTCGACGCCCGAGGGGGAGGAATCCGACATGTCAGATCCCGCGGCATCCCAGCCCGCGTCCGCCCCGGCGGCGGCATCCGCTGCTCCGCTAACACGACGCGCGACCGGTGAGGTCGCGTTGACCTCGAAGCGCCTGGGCGAGTTCGAGGCCGATCGCGAGACGGCGGATCTGCTCACGGCTGACCGCTTGCTCGACCCGAACCATGTCGTAAAGTCCGAGCCCGAAGGGGCATGGCAGCACTTCGTCTATTCGATCTCGGGTCGCCGCATCAACCTCGGCGACAGCAAGCGCGCCCGTGCACGCAAAGAACTCGATCGCCGCATCGCCGCGCCACTCGCCGGCGGCGCGCGGTTCGTCCCGGTGCTCTCCCGCAAGGGTGGCGTCGGCAAGACGACGGTGACGACCCTCCTCGGGATGGCCCTGGCCGACGCGCGCGACGACCGCGTGATCGCCGTCGACGCCAACCCGGACCGCGGCACCCTCGCCGAGCGCATTTCGCGCACCGGTGGCAAGACCGTTCGCGATCTCGTGCGCGTGCGTGGCGACGTCGTGGGGTTCAACGACCTGTCGGGCATGGTGGCTCGAGACGAGACCCGACTGGACGTCGTGGCCTCCGACGCTGACCCGCGAGTGAGCGAGGCGTTCAGCGACGCCGACTACCGCGATGTCGCATCGCTGGCGGCTCACTACTACTCGATCGTTCTGACCGACACCGGCACCGGAATCGTGCACTCGGTGATGGAGGCCACGCTCGACGCAGCCGACCAGCTCGTGATCGTGGCCGGCCTGAGCGTTGATGAAGCGCGCCTTGCGTCCGAGACCCTCACGTGGCTTGAGACCAACGGGTACGCCGCAGCCGTGCGCAACGCGGTCGTCGTCATCAACAGCGCCCGCCCCGGCTCGCCGGTCGTTCGGCTGGAAGAACTCGAGGCGCACTTCAAGACGCGCGTGCGCGCCGTGCAGCGGATGCCGTATGACCCGCACATCGCGGCGGGCAGTGCGATTTCGTTCCGCGACCTGCAGGCCGAGACCCGTCTGGCCGCGCGCGAGCTCGCCGCGACCGTGGTCGAGGGCCTCCGCTCGCTCGCGACGGCCGCGTAGTCGCGATGGCTGTTCGCTCGATCCGGGTCTTCGGCGACCCGGTACTCACCTCTGTCAGCGCGCCCATCGAAGAGATCGACGACGGCGTTCGGGCGCTCGTGGCCGACCTGATCGACACCGTGAAGCTGCCCGGCCGCGCCGGCGTCGCGGCACCGCAGATCGGCGTGGGGCTCCGCGCATTCAGTTACAACGTGGACGGCGAGATCGGCTACATCCTCAACCCTGTCCTCGTCGAGGTATCGGGTGAGCCCGAAGCGATCGGTGAGGGATGCTTGTCAGTGCCGGGTCTGTGGCACGACACCGTCCGTTACCCGTACGCACGCGTGGTGGGGATCGACCTCGACGGCAACGAGCTCGTTCTCGAAGGCGAGGGTCTCATGGCCCAAGCCCTGCAGCACGAGACTGACCACTTGGACGGCAAGCTCTACCTGAGCAGGCTCGAGCCCGCCGAGCGTCGCGTCGCTATGCGCGAAGTGCGAGAGTCTGACTGGTTCTGACGCTGCCCGCATAAGAAAAGCCCGATCCGCAAGGATCGGGCTTTTCTTGTAGCTGCTCTACGAGAGCGACACGTTGGTGGTATTCACCGGCACCGCGTACAGCTCGGCGACCTCGTCGGCGAAGTCATCCATGATGACGTTTCGCTTGATGCTCATCTTCGGGGTGAGGTGGCCGGTCGCCTCGGTCCACTCCGTGCTGAGGATCGTGAACTTGCGGATCGACTCAGCACGCGACACCCGAGTGTTCGCGTTGTCGATGGCGCGCTGCACCTCGGCGCGCACCTCGGGGCTCTTCGATGCCTCTTCGAGAGTCATGTTCGCGTTGAGCCCGTTGTTGCCGAGCCACGTCGGCAGCATTTCGGGGTCGAGCGTGACGAGGGCGCCGATGAACGGCTTCTGGTCGCCGACGACGACAACCTGACCGACGATCGGGTTCGCCCGGATGGGGTCTTCGAGAGCGGCCGGTGCGACGTTCTTGCCGCCGGCGGTAACGATGATCTCCTTCTTGCGACCGGTGATCGTGAGGAAGCCCTCATCGTCGAACGAACCGATGTCGCCGGTGCGGAACCACTCACCGTCGAACGTTTCGGCCGTTGCCTCGGGGTTCTGCCAGTACTCCTTGAAGACATTGATGCCGCGTACCTGGATCTCGTCGTCTTCGCCCAGGCGAACGCTGACGCCGGGGAGCGCGGGGCCGACGGTGCCGATCTTCGACTTGGTCGCCAGGTTGACCGTCGCCGGTGCGGTGGTCTCGGTCAGGCCGTAGCCCTCGAGGATCGTGACCCCCAGGCTGTGGAAGAAGTGTCCCAGTCGCGGCCCGAGCGGTGCCGAACCCGACACGGCATACGTCACGCGGCCGCCCATCGCGGTGCGGAGCTTGCTGTAGACGAGCTTGTCGAAGAGGGCGAACTTGATCTTCATGCCCAGCGGAATCTTCTTGCCGTCCTGCAGCATGGTCGAGTGATCGATCGCCGTCTGGGCGGCGGCGCGGAAGATCTTGCCCTTCCCGCCCGCTTCGGCCTTCTGTTCTGCGGAGTTGTAGACCTTCTCGAACACGCGCGGCACAGCCAACAGATACGTGGGCTTGAACGAACCGAGCGAGGGGAGGAGCTGCTTGGTGTCGGGCTGGTGACCCGTCTTCACGCCCGCTTCGATGTTCAAGATCGAGATGAAGCGCGCGAACACGTGGGCAGTGGTGATGAACAGCAGCGTCGATGCGCCAGGAACCGCGACGACCTCGCTGAGTGCGCGGTGCGAGTTGCGCGACAGCTCGACGAAGTTCGAGTGCGTGAGCACGCAGCCCTTGGGGCGACCGGTCGATCCCGACGTGTAGATGAGTGTGGCGATGTCGGCACCGTTGGCGATGTTGCGACGACGCTCGATCTCTTCGTCGGTGACGTCGGATCCCTGCTCGGTGAGCGTCGCCAGAGCGCCCTTGTGCATCTCCCAGACGTTGCGGATGAGCGGCAGATCGTCGCGAACCTCTTCGATGCGCGCGGAGTGGTCCTCGAGTTCGGCGATCACGGCGACGGCGCCGGAGTTGTTGAGGATCCAGCTGATCTGCGAGGGCGAGCTGGTTTCGTACACCGGTACCATCACTGCGCCGGCGAAGAACAGCGCGAAGTCGACGAGCGTCCACTCGTACGTCGTGCGTGCGATGAATCCCACCTTGTCGCCCGGCTCGACGCCAGCGGCAGCGAAGCCCTTCGCGAGTGCGACCACCTGCCGGTGGAACTCGGTCGTCGTGATGTCGCGCCAGCCGTCCCCCTCGGGCACGGCGAACAGTGCGAGGTTCGGGCTCTCCTTCAAGCGTGACATCAACAGATCTGTCACGTTCGCCTTCGGGTCGGCGGGGACGATGGCGGGGACTTCGAACTGAACCACGGCAGCTCCTTCGGTACCGGTGAATCTCGGGTAGGACGTCCTTAGAGTGTAATCGGGCATTAACCCGAACATTGCGCCGCATCCCGAATTGGCGGCTGGATAGACTGCAAGACGCTGTTGCAGATGCGATGGCCGGAGAGGAGCGCGGTGCTAAAGGTCGGAATCGACATCGGCGGAACGAAGATCGCCGGTGGAGTGGTGGACCCGGATGGGCGAATCGTCGAGAAGCTTCGCGTCGACACCCCCGCCGATACGTCGGCTCTGGCCGACGCCGTCGCAGACATGGCGCGCCACTTCAGCGCCGCGCACGACATCCACGCGGTGGGAGTGGCCGCGGCCGGCTTCATCGACCGCGCGCGGGCCACCGTGATTCACGCGCCGAACATCGCCTGGCGCAACGAACCCCTCAAGGCCAATCTCGAAGCGCGTCTCGACATGCCCGTCTTCATCGAGAACGACGCGAACGCCGCAGGCTGGGCGGAGTTCCGGTTCGGGGCCGGTCGCGGGGTCGACACGATGGTGATGCTCACGATGGGCACCGGCGTCGGCGGCGCGATCGTGCTCGACGGCAAGCTCTTCCGCGGCGGACACGGCATCGGTGCCGAGCTCGGTCACACGCGATTCATGCGCGACGGCCTGCGTTGCGGGTGCGGGCAGAACGGATGCCTCGAGCAGTATGCGTCGGGTCGTGCCCTTCAGCGCGAGGCCCTCGCCCTGGCCGATGACCCCGAGATCGGGCAGGGGCTCGCGGCCGTGCGTGACGAACAGAGCAGGATCCCGGGCCCCGCGATTTCGCGACTGGTGCTGGCGGGCGACCCCGGTGCGACCGAAGCGCTGCGCCGCGTCGCTACTGCGCTCGGAGAAGCGTGCGGCGGCTTCCAAGCGGTGCTCGACCCCGAGCTGTTCGTGATCGGCGGGGGAGTCGCGCAGCTGGGGAATGACCTCCTCGCTCCCGTGCGGCTGGCGTATGAGACCTCTCTGCCGGGCTACGGTGACCGCCCAGTGGCGGAGTTCGCCATCGCTCAGCTCGTCAACGACGCGGGGCTCATCGGTGCTGCAGATCTGGCCGGGACCGAGGGCTGATCCATGTTCTATTGGCTGATGAAGTACGTGGTGATCGGGCCGATCGTCAAGGCGATCTTCCGACCATGGATCGTCGGCCGACGTAACGTTCCGTCTTCGGGCGGTGCGATCCTCGCGAGCAATCACCTCTCCTTCGGCGACTCGATCATTCTGCCGTTGATGATTGACCGGCCGATGGCGTTCCTCGCCAAGAGCGACTACTTCACGGGCAAAGGCCTGCGGGGCTGGGCCACGCGCGTGTTCTTCAAAGCGACGGGGCAACTGCCGATCGATCGGTCGGGCGGGAAGGCGAGCGAAGCATCCCTCAACACCGGTCTGCAGGTGCTCGGGCGTGGCGAACTTCTCGGGATCTACCCCGAGGGGACGCGCAGCCCTGACGGCAAGCTGTACCGAGGACGCACGGGCATCGCGCGAATGGCGCTGGTCGCCCGCGTACCCGTCGTGCCGGTCGTGATGGTCGATACCGACGTCATGTGGCCGATCGGTCAACGACTGCCGAACGTGATGCGCGTGGGCGTGGTCATCGGCGAGCCGCTGGACTTCTCCCGGTTCTACGGCATGGAGAGCGACCGCTACATCCTGCGCTCGATCACCGACGAGATCATGATCGCGCTGCAGCGCCTCGGCGAGCAGGAGTACGAGGACGTATACGCCTCGACCGTGAAGGACCGCCTCGCCCCCGCTCGCCGCGGCTGACACACGGTCTGGGAGAGCTCGGCTCGCCACTAGACTGAAGGGATGCCACAGCAGCACGACGCACTCGACCACTGGCGGACCTTGCCCATCAAGCAGCAGCCGCAGTGGTATGACCTCGATGCGGTGGCCGCGGCATCCGACGAGCTTTCGACTCTTCCTCCCCTCGTGTTCGCGGGCGAGGTCGATCTGCTCCGTGACCGTCTGGCCCGCGCGGCCTCCGGCAAGGCGTTCCTCTTGCAGGGCGGCGACTGCGCTGAGACGTTCGCCGGCGCGACCGCCGAGCAGATCCGCAACCGCATCAAGACCGTTCTCCAGATGGCGGTCGTCCTCACGTACGGTGCGTCGATGCCCGTTGTGAAGATGGGGCGTATGGCCGGGCAATTCGCCAAGCCGCGCTCGAGCGACACCGAGACGCGCGGTGACGTCACCCTGCCGGCGTACCGCGGCGACATCGTCAACGGCTACGACTTCACGGCCGCCTCGCGTCAGGCTGACCCGCAGCGACTGCTGAAGGGTTACCACACCGCCGCGTCGACCATCAACCTGATCCGGGCCTTCACGCAGGGTGGGTTCGCCGACCTGCGCGAGGTCCACTCGTGGAACAAGGGCTTCGCCCAAAACCCCGCGAACCAGCAGTACGAGCGTCTCGCGAACGAGATCGATCGCGCCATCAAGTTCATGGAGGCCGCGGGAGCCGACTTCGACGAACTGCGCCGGGTTGAGTTCTACACCGGTCACGAGGGTCTGCTCATGGACTACGAGCGCCCGATGACCCGAATCGACTCGCGCACGAGCACGCCGTACAACACGTCTGCTCACTTCCTGTGGATCGGCGAGCGGACGCGTGACCTCGACGGTGCACACGTCGACTACTTCTCGAAGATCCGCAACCCCATCGGGGTCAAGCTCGGCCCGACGACGTCGCCCGAGACCGCACTCGCCCTCATCGACAAGCTCGACCCCGAGCGCGAGCCCGGCCGTCTCACCTTCATCACGCGCATGGGCGCCGGAAAGATCCGCGACGCCCTGCCGCCGCTGCTCGAGGCTGTCAAAGACTCGGGCGCCACGCCGCTGTGGGTCACCGACCCCATGCACGGCAACGGCATCACGACGCCCACCGGGTACAAGACGCGTCGCTTCGACGACGTCATCGACGAGGTGCGCGGGTTCTTCGAAGCGCACCGCACGGTGGGCACGTTCCCCGGCGGCATCCACGTCGAGCTGACCGGTGACGACGTCACCGAGTGCCTCGGCGGCTCGGAGCACATCGACGAGGCGACGCTTGCAACACGCTACGAGTCGCTCTGCGACCCGCGACTGAACCACATGCAGTCGCTCGAGTTGGCGTTCCTGGTCGCCGAGGAGCTCGAGAAGCTCTGACCCACGTCGGCCGCGGTGTCCGACCTATGCGCTGCGGTGAGCAAGCCGCGCCAGGCGCGATACTGGACCGATTGATCGAGCTATGGGCCCGCCGTGAGAGTGATGGTCGTTGACGGGTTGACGAACTCACCCGCTGCTGGATTCATGCCGCGCACGCGGTACACGTCCCAAGCTTTGAAACCCAGCAGCAACTCGGAGTCATCGATTGTCGGGTCGACCGAGAATCCTTGACTCTCGAGTTCATTCACCGCATCGCGGATTGTCCATCCGTTCACGTCAGGAACTTCGACCGGTCGCGGGCCTTGCGAAACCGTGAGCGACGTTTCATCGCCGGGGCGCCACCAGCCGCCATCTTCACGATCGCTCATGCTGATGACTGCGCCATCCGCGACGCTGTCCGAGTATTCCTCGGCTTGATTCGTTACCGAGATGTCGTAGTCAGCGAGCGTGCCCACAGCCTGATCGGCCGGCATGCCCACCACCGACGGGAGCGTCCCCAGCGAAACCCACAGGGTCGCGGTATCGCCTTGGTGGGCCGAGCACCCTTCTCCGCATTTGATGTCGTCCGATCCGTCACTCGGGTGGATCAGCACACCCACCACGGTGTCGGGAGCGGCATCCGTATAGAAATCGCTTTGATCGGTGACCGCGATCTCTTCGGATGCCAGAACGATCGTGGCTTCGTCCTTCGGTGTCCCGATGAAGGCGTCGAACGATGCTTCTGCCGGTCCGAGTGAGACGTATACATCGACGGACGAGTCCTGGTCGACGCGCGTGCCCGGGGCGGGGTCGGTGCGAATGACCACGCCGGCCTCGACGTCGAGACTGTTCTCGTCCTTTTGCACCGCGGTCAGAGTGTCTTGCGCCAGCCGTGCTTTGGCATCGGCGAACGACAGGTCGTGCACATCGGCAACCTGAACCATCGAGCCCGGGCCGGTGCCGAAGAACCAGCCAGCCCCCGCGGCCAGGCCAGCGAGCAGGAGCACAAGGATCACCAGCCACGCCCCTTTGCGTCGCCGGCGTCGCGCGGCGTTCCGCAGGCGCGACGCGTTGTCGCTGGTGTCGACCGTGGCGGTGGGGAGGGTGTGATCTTCGGGCAGCACCGCGGTGAGGTCGCCCGATGCGATGCCGTCGTCGCTCGTGGCGTAGGTCACCGCAGCGGCGCGAGCGACCACGGGGGAGATGCCGAGCTCACGCTCGATCTCGCGCAGTCGGTCGAGCATTTCCGCGGCATCGGCCGGTCGGTCGTCGGGGTTGCGCTCGGTTGCCCAGAGAACGAGCTCGTCGAGCTGTTCCGGCACACCCGGGTTCTTCACGCTCGGCCGGGGAACCGAGTCGGTCGCGTGTTGGAAAGCGATCTGCATCGGCTGTTCGCCCTTGTACGGCTGCTCGCCCGTGAGCATCTCGAAGAGCATGATGCCGAGCGCATAGATGTCGCTGCGGGCATCTGCCGATCCGCGTGTCACAAGTTCTGGGGCGAGATAGGCAATCGTGCCCAGCAGTTGCGCGCCGGTTGCGGTGTTCGCCGTCGTCGCGCGCGCGAGTCCGAAGTCGCCGATCTTGATGCGGCCGTCCTCGGCAAGCAGAACGTTCTCGGGCTTCACGTCGCGGTGAACAATACCGGCGCGGTGCGCGGCCGACAGTCCCGACAGAATCGCATCCATGATCGACACGGCCTGCGTCAGCGTCAGTCTCTTCTGTTCGCGCAGCAGTTCGCGCAGAGTGATGCCCGGAAGATACTCCATCACCAGGTAGGCCATCTCGCCGTCCTGGCCCTGGTCGAACACGTTGACAACGTGCGGGTCAGCCAGTCGTGCGGCGGCCCGAGCCTCTTGAATGAAGCGGCTCTGGAACACCGTGTCATCGCTCAAGTGCGAGTGCATGACCTTGAGGGCCACGCGCCGCTCCAGCCGCAGGTCGGTGGCGACGTACACCGTCGCCATCCCACCGCGAGCGATGCGCGCGCGCACCCGGTACCGACCGTCAACCAGACGGCCGATCAGCGGGTCCGTCTGCTGACTCGTGTTCACCCTGAGAGTCTACGGACGCGGGGCTGTGACTCCGCGGAGCGGCTCACCGCACGAGCGCGATTCCGTGCGGTTGCGCACGCGATTGCGAGTCACCGAGTGCGGCGATCGTGTCAGGTGCAGCCCTCGACGTCAGCCGAGCGCGGCCAACCACTCATACGAGGCTTTCTCCCACTGTGCGTAGCGGTCGGGGTATGCCGAGATCTGTACGGCTTGCGCTGCCTGGGTGTACGACATCTTCTCCCAGCCAGGGATGTCGAGGAGGCCGCGCGTGGCATACCCGTTGGGATCGCTGGGGCCGCCGTAGAAGGTCTTGATCGAGCGCACGCGATCGCGAACCTGGTCTGCCGTGCCCCAACCGGTGCTCGGACGCTGTTGGAACAGGCCGAGGGAGTCGCGGTCGCCCCAGTCGAGGTTGCGAATCCAGGATTCCTGCATGGCGGTGCCCAGCGCGATGGCGATGCCGCGCTCGGGCACACCGAGCTCACGCCCGACCTGAATGATCAGGCGCGCGTTCTCGCGTTGCTCGGCGTCCAGCGTGATCGTCGGTGAGGACGACGTGTTCGATGCGGGGACGGATGCCGTAACCCCTGTCCCCGGGATGGTGATCTTCTGCCCGGGGTAGATGATCGACGATGATTTGAGCCCGTTCGCGCTCAGCAAGGCGCTCGTGCTCACCCCGTGACGCGACGCGATCGCGCTGATCGTGTCGCCCGCCTTGATCGTGTAGGAGCCGGACGTTGAGGTCGACGGCTTCGAGGTCGACGGCTTCGAGGTCGACGTGCTCGCGGAACTGGATGACGAAGCCTTCGCCCCGGGGATGGTGATCTTCTGCCCGGGGTAGATGGTGGTCGATGCCTTGAGGCCGTTCGCGCTCAGCACGGCGCTGGTGCTGACCTTGTGTCGGGAAGCGATGGCGCTGATCGTGTCGCCGCGCTTGATGGTGTAGGTCCCGCCGGACGAGCTCGACGACGAAGTGGACGGCTTTGTGGTCGTCTTCGAGGCCGACGTGCTCGACGAGCTGGATGTCGTGCTCTTCGCGCCGGGAATCGTGATCTTCTGCCCGGGGTAGATGATCGACGACGATTTCAGACCGTTCGCGCTCAGCACCGCGCTGGTGCTGACCTTGTGACGTGCGGCGATGGCGCTGATTGTGTCGCCGCGCTTAATCGTGTAGCTCGTCGCACTCGTCTTGGGTGTACTTGTGGTGGTCTTCGCCGGAGTGGAGCTGCTGCCGCCAGATGTCAGAGTGAGCACCTGCCCGGGGTAGATGACCGACTTCCACGACAGATTGTTGAGCGCGAGCACGTCGGCGGTCCGCAGTCCGTGTCGACCGGCGATCGCGCTGACGGTGTCCCCCCGCTTCACCGTGTAGGTCTTCGGGGTTGACGCAGTGGAGACAACGCCCAACGCCGTGGTCTGCGGTGCCGACGCGGCAACCTGCGCGGCGGCGGTCGTCGTGACGGCCGGAATGGCCGTCACGGGCATCGCGCGCAACGCGCGATCCTCGCTCAGTCGCTGCGTGTTCACCCGGTCATCGGCATGCGCAGGACTGCTGCTCAGCGCGAGCGCGATCGCGCCGACGACTGCGGCTGGCACCCCCACGGTCATGGTCTTCGTTGTGCCCCCACGGTGGGTGCGGTGATCGAGTCGCAAGAGACTTCCCCCCTCTAAGGACTCCAAAGACCGTGTCACGGATGTGAATTGGTGTCAACTGGTGCTAGGCATGTTGCTTTTGTGACTGATGTGACCTCGCCAGATAGTGCGATAGTGGAGAGGTGACTGCTGATGCATCTTCGCGTGTCGAAACGGAATGGCTGACCCTGCCGGAACTGGTGGAACTCACCGGCGAATCGCTGGGGCGGGTCAAGCGCCTGATCGACGAGTCCTATCTGATCGGCACGCGTCGTGACGGCGTGTTCGTCGTGCCGTCGGTGTTCTTGATCGACGGCTCACCGATTGCGTCGTTGCACGGCACGATCATCGTGCTGCACGACGCGGGCTTCTCCGACGATGAGGCGATCGACTGGCTGCTTGACCCCGACGATCAGATCGGCGTCGCGCCGATTCACGCTCTGGCCGCGGGGCGCAAGAGCGAAGTGCGCCGCGTGGCGCGCACGCTCGCGTGATCGCTCCTTAAGTCGAACGCACCGCGGCAGCGTGCGCGAGCGCGCGGAGTTCAGCCAGCGCGGCCTGCCCGACACGGGCATCCTTCAACGCGCGCTCGGCTTCTTCGACGTAAGCGGTGATGAGCGACTCGACCCGATCAAGAGCGCCACTGTCGATGATCTGCGCCTGGAGCTCGACGATGCGCGCTTCCGAGAGTGTGGCATCGCCGAGCATCGTGTCGAACACGGCTTTGTCGCTATCCGAGAGATTCTCGCGTGTGTACGCGATGAGCACGGTGCGCTTGCCCTCGCGGAGATCGTCGCCCGAGGGCTTGCCAGTCGCCTTCTCGTCGCCGAACACTCCCAGCACGTCGTCGCGCAACTGAAATGCCATGCCCAGCGGGTGGCCGAACGCGCGCAACACGTCGAGCTGCTCCGCGTCGCCGCCGGCGAGAGCTGCGCCGATGACTAGCGGTTGCTGGATGCTGTATCGCGCGGACTTCAGTGATGCCACGCGCAGCGCGCGCTCGGCATGGGTGTCATCGGCGGACTGTCGGTAGACCGACTCTTCGGCGATGTCGAGGAACTGGCCGATCGTCACCTCGCGGCGCATGAGGGCGTACTCGGCGCGCGTTGTGCGGGCGGCGGCATCCGGGGTCGTAATCAGTGCTTCTTCGAAGAGGTCATCGCTCCAGGCGACGAGCAGGTCACCCAGCAGGATGGCGCTCGACCGACCGAACGCATCGGCGTCCCCCGACCATGCGCTCTCGCGGTGCTGAGCCTCGAGCGCGCGGTGGGCGGCGGGCCTGCCGCGGCGTGTGTCGGAGTTGTCGATCAGGTCGTCGTGAACGAGCGCGGCAGCATGGAAGATCTCGAGGGATGCCGCCACCGCCGCGACGGGATCATCGGCGGCCAGCGCTTCGTCGCCGCGCACCGCATGCCAGCCGGCAACGGCGAAGCGCCCGCGCAGGCGCTTTCCGCCCGAGACCGCTCGCGCTCCAGCGGCAACGAGAAGGCTCGCTTCTTCGCCGAAACCGGCGATCTGAGCGTGCTGAGCGGACAAGAAGCTTTCCAGTCGCTGGGAAATCGCTTCAATCGGGGCAGGTGAGCCGTTCACAGGCCTAGCCTAGTGATCGACCCGACGCGTAGAATCGACGCACCAAGCCAACAGAGGGGGACGCATGCCACTCTCCGAACAGGAGCAGCGTCTGCTTGATGAGATGGAACGCCATCTCATGCGCAACGACGCAGACGTCGTCAGCGCGCCGCAGGACGGCCGCACGCTCAGCTATCGAAATGTCGTGTACGGCACGATCCTGGTCCTGCTGGGACTCGGCGGACTCATCGTCGGCGTCTCGATTCCACTCGTCGTCGTCGGCGTCATCGGATTCGTCGTCATGCTCGGCGGCGTGATCCTCGCCGTCACCCCCACCAAAGGCTCGGGAACGATTCGCCCCGAGGATGCGGCGCCCAAGCAGCCGCGGGCTGCGGCGCCTTCGGCATCCTTCATGGACCGCATGAACGATCGATGGGACAAGCGGCAAGAAGACCGCTGACCCCTCGGGCGTTCGCCCCTCTCTTTCAAAAGCACCGACCTTCGGGTCGGTGCTTTTTTGTGTTTTCGGCGTGGTTTGGGGCATCGGGGAGGCGCGAACCAGAATTAACCCACGAAGTGGAGGAAAGTGGAGTAAAGTGGCGAACACCCGGGGGGGCCGGTGGAAGGGGGTGGTGTATCCGATGCTTTTGGGCACGCATACTCCCAAGCTCGACGACAAGGGTCGAGTCATCCTCCCGGCGAAGTTTCGTGACGATCTCGGGGGTGGTGTTGTGGTCACGCGTGGCCAAGATCGCTGCCTCTACGTCTTCAGCACCCAAGAATTCGAGCGCGTCCACGAGCGCATTCGCGAAGCCCCCCTCGCGAACAAACAAGCCCGTGACTTTCTCCGCATGTTTCTCTCGGGGGCCAGTGCCGAAAAGCCCGACAGTCAGAACCGCATCACCATTCCGCCCGCGCTGCGGTCGTACGCCGGTCTCGAGCGCGAGCTCGTCGTCACCGGCGTGGGCGCCCACGCCGAAATCTGGAACGCCGACGCCTGGAACGCGTACGCCGAAAGCAACGAAGACAGCTACGCCGAACTGGAACAGGAGGTGATCCCGGGCCTGTTCTAAACCGACGGTTGCGACTCCCAGCCGCTCCCGCCCTGACGCACTTCCCCGGCGCCAGGTCAGAGCGGATGGGGATCAGAGCCCTCGGCCCCGGCCCCGCACATCATGAGCCTCCGCGACATTCACACTCCGGTTCTGCTCGATCGCTGCGTCGAGCTTCTCGCCCCCGCTCTCACGCGGCCGGGTGCGGTGTTCGTCGATGCCACGCTGGGCATGGGCGGTCACTCAGAGGCCTTCCTCGAGCGCTTCGACAACATTCGGCTGGTGGGTCTGGACCGCGACCACGACGCCCTTCGCATCGCGGGGGAGCGGCTGGCACGGTTCGGCGATCGCGTCACGCTGGTTCACACGGTGTACGACGGCATCGCGGATGCCCTCGTACAGGCGGGCGTGAAGCAGGCCGATGGCATCCTGTTCGACCTCGGTGTGTCGTCCCTTCAGCTGGATGTCGCGGACCGAGGCTTCGCGTACTCGCAAGATGCGCCGCTGGATATGCGGATGGATCAGTCGGCCGGCACGACAGCGGCGGACATCGTCGCGAGCTACGGCGAAGGCGACCTCCGTCGCATCTTCGAGCGATACGGCGAGGAGAAGCTCGCGGGGCGGTACGCGCGGGCGATCATCGCGGCTCGTGCCGAGGCGCCCATCGAGCGTTCCGGCCAGCTGGTCGACATCCTTATTGCCGCGACCCCGTACGCCGCACAGCGCAGTGGGCACCCCGCCAAGCGGGTGTTCCAGGCTCTGCGCATCGAGGTGAACCGCGAACTTTCCGTCCTTGAGCGAGCGATCCCGGCAGCGTTGGCGACGCTTCCCGTGCAGGGACGCATCGTTGTGTTGTCCTATCAGTCGCTCGAAGATCGCTTGGTGAAGCGCGAGTTCGCTCAGGCTTCGGCATCCACCGCACCGGCTGGTCTTCCCGTCGAGTTGCCCGAACACGCACCGAAGTTCCGGTTGCTGGTCAAGGGTGCAGAGCTCGCACCTGAAGATGAACGAGCAGTCAACCCGCGCGCCACACCCGTGCGGCTTCGCGCGGCAGAACGCCTGCGGAGCGACTCATGACGATGACCAACGGAGCACTCGCCACGGCGCCCGCACGCGCGCCGCGGATTGATCCGGCCCCGGCACCTCGGCGCGGGCTGAGGGCAGTCGAGGCACCCGCACGCCGTCGCCGGCCGAAGCTTCTGTACGGCGTCGTCGCCGTGCTCTGCGCCTTCGTGATCGGCGGCGCGCAGATGGTCCTGTCGATCATGACCACGCAATCGACGTACGAGATCGAGCGTCTCTCGAGCGAACAGCGCGATCTGCAGTACGACCGGCAGATCCTTTACGACGAGGTCGCCGGTCTCGGCTCGCCGCAGTACCTCGCAGCGAATGCGGCGGCGCTCGGCATGGTGATCGAAGAGTCGCCCAGCTACCTGCGACTGAGCGACGGCGCCGTGCTGGGCGCGGAGGAATCCGCCGTGGGATCGTCCTCGATCGATGCCATCGGACGAGGAGTCGTGCCCAACGCCCTCGTCGAGGACACACCCTTGGTGACGTCTCCCGATGCGACCATCGCCGGCGAGCCCGCCTCGACCGAAGTCACCGGAACCGGAGTCGGCAACACTCCGGTGCCGATCACCGACGGTTTACCGACTCCGAGCACACACTGAGCACATGACCACGAAGGCAACCCGTAGTCCCCGTCGGCGCACCGTCGTCGCTCTCGCCGTGGTCCTGGCGATCCTGGTGGGATTCGTCATTCGACTCGTCGACATCCAGGTCGTGAATGCTGACGACCACGTGGCGGACTCGATGGATCGCGCGTTCGGCACCAGCCAGCCGCTCTACGGCACGCGCGGCACCATCATCGATTCCGAAGGTCAGACCCTCGCAGGCAGCATCTTCCTGTACGACTGCCAGCTCGATCCGCTGCTGATCACGCAGATCGACGCCGACATCGCTGCGGGAGAGTCCGAGCGACGGCCCTGGCAAGAGGTGTCCGTGGATGCCGCCGCCATCGTCGACATGTCGGTGGACGATGTGCGCGCCATCGTCGGTGACGCGTTGGCCGAGAACCCGGAGACCCGCTTCGCGTACCTCAAGAGGAGCGTCTCGACCGAGGAATACCGTGAGCTGGCGGACCTCGGCATGCCGTACATCGCGTGTTTCTCGCACCCCTCGCGCGCCTACCCTGACGGTGCTGTCGGCGGCAATCTCGTCGGTTTCATGGGAACTGAGGGAGCACTCGAAGGCTTGGAGCTCTCGCAGGACAGCTGCCTGGCGGCGACAGACGGCACCCGCACCTACCAAAAGGGCAAGGATGGCGTCGTCATCCCCGGCACCGAACGGCAAGTCCCCGCCACGAACGGCGGCACCCTGCAGTTGACGATCAATCGCGACCTGCAGTGGTACATGCAGCAGTTGATCGGTGAGCAAGTGCAGAACATGCGCGCGCAGAGTGGCGCGATCATGGTGGTCGAAGTCGAGACGGGAAAGATTCGCGCAGCGGCCGAGTACCCGACGGTCGACCCCAACGATCCCGCCGCCTCGGACACCGACGACCGCCGCAGCCGCATCTTCAACGACTGGTTCGAGCCGGGTTCCACGTTCAAGGCGCTCACTGCCGCAACGCTGATCGACGCGGGTGGACAGACACCGACGTCGACCGTCGTGGCATCCGGCCTGGAGACCTTCGACAACGGCGCGCGCGTGCGCGACGCGTTCGCTCATGAGGCGTACGAGTACACACTCGCGGGTGTTCTGATCGACTCGTCGAACGCCGGTATCTCGCGCTTCAGCGAGCGCGTGTCGCCCTCGGTGCGGTACGACTACCTGAAGAAGTTCGGCATCGGTGACGGCAGCGCCGTCGACTTCCCGGGTGAGCAGTCTGGACTCGTCTACCCGTCAGATCAATGGGACAACCAGACGATCTACAACACGTCATACGGTCAGGGTCTTACGACGACGATGCCCGAGCTGGCCGGGGCCTACGACGCGATCGCGAACGACGGTGTGCGTATGCCGCTCTCCCTCGTCGAATCGTGCACACTGGCCGATGGCACCGTGATCACCCCTGAATTGCCCGAGCCCACCCGCGTGATCAGCGAAGAAACCGCCGAACAGACGCAACTCATGCTCGAGAACGTCTTCCTGCAGGCCTCCTACGCCGATCAGGTGAAGATTCCCGGCTACCGCGTGGCGGGGAAGACCGGAACGGGTGAGAAGTCCGACGAGAACGGGCGCTACAAGGTCGGCGCGTACTACACGACGATGATCGGCTTCGCCCCCGCAGACGACCCCGAGTACCTCGTCGTCGTCACCCTGGACGAGCCGCAAAAGGTAAAGTCTTCCTCGGCCAACGCGACCGCGTTCCAAGAGGCGATGACCCAGGTGCTCAAGACCTACCGCGTCATGCCCTCTACCGCGGAGCCGAAGGAACTGCCCAAATTCGGGTGACCTGGCAACTCGGCCGGAGAACACATGATCACACTTTCCCTCGCTCACCTCGCCCACGCCGTCGGCGGCGATCTTCGACTCGCCGGCGCACAGACACCCGACACCGAAGTGTCGGGACTCGTCGATACCGATTCGCGAGAGATCTCCGCGGGCGGCATCTTCGTCGCGAAGCCGGGCGAGGTGACCGACGGGCACGAGTTCGTCGGCGCGGCAGTTGCCGCGGGAGCGGCGGTGGCCATCGTCGAACGCGAGGTCGAAGCATCCATCTCACAAATCGTCGTCGCGGACGCGGTGACGGCGCTCGCGGATCTCGCACGCGTTGTCGTCGCGCAGGTGCGCGCACGGGGTGACCTGCGGATCGCCGGGATCACGGGTTCGAACGGCAAAACGACGACGAAGAATCTGCTTGCCCGCATTCTCGAGCCCGAGGGTGAGACGGTCGCGCCGCGCGCGTCGTTCAACAACGAGGTCGGTGCGCCCCTCACGATGTTGCGCGTGAGCGATGACACCCGGTTCCTCGTGAGCGAGTTCGGTGCGAGCGCGCCTGGCGAAATCGCCCGACTCGCGGGACTCGTGGAACCGGACCTCGGCATCGTGCTGATGGTCGGGATGGCGCACGCCGGAGGATTCGGTGGCATCGAGGCGACGTTCCATGCGAAGTCCGAACTGGTGCGCGCGTTGCGACCCGGCGGGCTCGCCGTGCTCAACGCCGACGACCCGCGGGTCGCGGCCATGGCGCCGATCGCCGCCGAACGTGGCGTGAACGTCCGCTGGTTCGGCCGCAACTCGACCGCTGATGTGCGGGCCGATGATGTTGTGGTGACCGCCGACGGTACGCAGTGCACGGTCGTCATCGGTGAGGAGTCCCGCGCGATGCACCTGCGAGTGCTCGGCGAACACCACGTCATGAACGCGCTCGCGGCCATCGCAGCGGCTACGGCGTGGGGTGTTCCGCTGGACGCGTGCGTCGAGCGACTCGAATCGGTCGACATCGCCGAGCGTTGGCGGATGCAGCCGCTCGGATCGGATCGCGTGCGCATCATCAACGACGCCTACAACGCCAGCCCCGACTCGATGGCGGCGGCTTTGCGCACGCTTGCCCAGATCACCGGGCCGAACGAACGCACGGTGGCCGTGCTCGGCGCCATGAGCGAATTGGGCGAGTACGCCGAGGAAGAGCATGACCGTGTCGGGCTGCTCGCCGTGCGTCTGGGTATCAAGCGCATCGTCGTTGTCGGCGCGCCCGCACGACGCATGTACCTCGAAGCCATCGCGCAGGGGTCGTGGGACGCCGAAGCGGTGTTCTTCGAAACCGCGGATGAAGCATACGACTACCTTCTCGGCGAGCTCCGCGACGGCGATCGCGTGTTGGTGAAGTCGTCGAATTCGGCTGGCCTGCGGTTCTTGGGCGATCGTCTGGGAGAATCCTTCTCGTGAGATCACTTCTAACGGCAGCGGCGATCTCGCTCGCGTTCACCCTGTTCCTCACCCCGGTCTTTCTGCGCTTGTTCCGCAAGTGGGGCTGGGGGCAGGTCATCCGCACTCCCGAGAACATCCACAATCCCAGCCACTCGACCAAGCGCGGCACGCCCACGATGGGTGGCACGATCTTCATCGCCGGCACCATCGTCGGCTACGTCATCGGCGCGTACACCGGCAACAACCCACCGACACTGTCGGGCTGGCTGGTCGTCTGGATGATGGTCGGCTTCGGAGTCGTCGGGTTCATCGATGACTACATGAAGGTGCGTCTGCAGAACAGCCTGGGCCTGTCGGGGTGGCGCAAGATCCTCGGTCAAGTCATCGTCGTGATCCCGTTCGCGGTGGTTGCGCTGAACTACCCGAACGCCTACGGAGCCACAGCCGCGTCGCCATATGTGTCGTTCTTCCGAGATATTCCGGTGCTGTCATTCATGGCGCTGGGGCCCATCATCGGTTGGATCCTCTACCTGGGCTGGATTTCCTTCATCGGCACGGCGTCCTCGAACTCGGTGAACGTCGCCGATGGGCTCGACGGGTTGGCTGCCGGTGCGGGAATCTTCGTGATCGGCGCGTACAGCCTCATCGCGTTCTGGCAGTTCAACCAGGCGTGCTACGGCGGGCGGGTGATCGCCGACGGGGCCGAATCCGCGTGCTACGTCGTGCGTGATCCGTTCGATCTCGCGATCGTTTCTGCGGCGTTCGTCGGGGCGCTCGTCGGGTTCCTGTGGTGGAACGCGCCCAAAGCGCAGGTGTTCATGGGAGACGTGGGCTCGATGGCGATCGGTGGCGTTCTCGCCGCGATGGCGATCCTCACGCGCACTGAACTTCTGATGGTGCTCGTCGCTGGCGTGTTCGTCGTGGCATCCGGTTCGGTGATTCTGCAACGGCTGTACTTCAAAGTCACCGGCGGCAAGCGCCTCTTCCTCATGAGTCCTTTGCATCACCATCTCGAGATGCGCGGGTGGTCCGAAGTCTCGATCGTCGTGCGGATGTGGATTATCGCCGGCATGCTCGCCGTGTCGGGCGTGGGCATCTTCTACGTCGAGTGGCTCTCGCGCGTATGAGCGCCGAACGCCTGGATACGCTCACGAGCTGGCACGCGGACTGGAAGGGTCTCCGTGTGGCGGTGCTCGGACTGTCGGTCACCGGTTTCTCCGTCGCCGACACGCTGACCGAACTCGGCGCGGACGTCCTCGTCGTCACCGAACGCGCCGACGAAGAATACGCGCGGCTGCTGCCCGTGATCGGTGCGCGATTGCACGTGGGGTCGCTCGCGAGTGTGCCCGGCGAGCTGGCCGACTTCGAGGCCGACGTGATCGTCGCATCGCCGGGCTTTTCGCCCGGGCATCCGATCATCGAATGGGCGCGGCAGCGCGGGATCGCTCTCTGGGGCGACATCGAGCTCGCGTGGCGCGTCCGCGACAAGGTCACCCGTGCGGATGGCTCGCCGGCTGATTGGGTGCTGATCACCGGGACGAACGGCAAGACCACCACGACGCGGTTGACAGCGACGATGCTGGTCGCCGGCGGCCTGCGCGCCGCGCCCGTCGGCAACATCGGCACGCCGGTGCTCGACGCCGTACGCGACCCGGGCGGGTTCGACGTGCTCGTCGTCGAGTTGTCGAGCCATCAGCTCTGGTACCTCGGCTTGCAAACGAGCGCCGCGCCGGTCTCGCCGCACGCGGCCGTCTGTCTCAACCTCGCCGACGATCACCTCGAGTGGCACGGAACCTTCGACGCGTACCGCGACGCGAAAGCGCACGTGTACGACAACACGCGAGTGGCATGTGTGTACAACAAGGCGGATGCCGCTACCCGCCGCATGGTCGAAGAGGCCGACGTCGTCGAAGGCGCGCGAGCGATCGGCTTCGATCTCGGCGTTCCCGGGCCGAGCGACGTGGGTATCGTCGACGGGATTCTGGTCGATCGCGCCTTTCTCGAAGATCGCGCCACCAGCGCGCTCGAGCTGACCACGCTCGCCGAACTCGATGCGCAGGGGCTCGCGGCCCCCCACATGGCCGCGAACATTCTGGCCGCCGCGGCGCTCGCGCGCTCGCTGGACGTGGCGCCGGAGCAGATTCGTTCGGCCATCCGCGAGTTTCGCCTCGACCCGCACCGTATCGAAATCGTCGCGCGCGCGGCCGGGGTGACGTGGGTCGACGACTCCAAAGCGACGAACCCTCACGCGGCGGCATCATCGCTGGCCGCGTACCCCGGCGCGGTGTGGATCGTCGGCGGTCTGCTGAAGGGGGTCGACATCTCGGCGCTCGTCGCAGGCTCGGGCGTGCGCGCGAAGGCGGCCATCGTGATCGGCGCTGAACGCGGCGAGGTCGTGGCGGCGTTCGCGCGACACGCGCCGGCGGTGCCGGTGTTCGAGGCCGACACAGCAGAGACTGAACACGTCATGACGCAGGTGGTCGAACTGGCCGCCGGGATTGCACGTGATGGGGACGTCGTGTTGCTCGCCCCCGCCGCGGCATCCTTCGATCAGTTCACCTCGTACGCAGACCGCGGCCGCCGATTCCAAGCAGCCGTCAGAGACAGAGTCGGAACGGGGGCCGGGAATGACGACGACACCTCCGCGCCCACGAACGATCCGACCCGCTGAATCCGTCGCGCCCACTACGGACACACGAGGCCTTGCGGCGCGGGTCTCGCTGGGACGAATCTTTGCGCCGGTGCCGAGCGAGTTCTTCCTGATCGCGTCGACGGCACTCATGCTGACCGTGTTTGGGCTCGTGATGGTGCTGTCGGCGACCTCGGCCATCGCCACGGCCGCGGGCGAGCCACCCTATGAGCAGGTGTGGCGCCAGTTCGTGTTCGCGATGATCGGTGTGCCGCTGATGTTCATCGCCAGCCGCCTGCCGGTGCTGTTCTACAAGCGCATCGCCTGGATCGCGCTGATTCTCGCGACCGTATTGCAGCTTCTCGTCTTCACGCCGCTGGGCGTCTCGAACGACGGAAACCGCAACTGGATCGAGATCGCGGGCTTCCAGGCGCAGCCATCCGAGTTCCTCAAGCTCGCTCTGGCTCTCTGGATCGGGTACGTGCTCTTCCGCAAACGCACGTTGCTGGGGTCCTGGAAGCACGTGTACATCCCGCTCGTGCCGGTGGCGGCCCTCGTGATCGGGACCGTCCTGGCGGGGCACGACCTCGGCACCGCGATGATCCTCGTGCTCGTCGCGCTGGGCGCGCTGTTCTTCTCGGGCGTGCGTCTGCGGGTGTTCATCCTCCCCGCGATCGGGGCCGCGCTGGCCGTTGCTGTGCTGGCCGTGACCAGCCCTGACCGCATGCGTCGCTTCATGAGCTTTCTCAACCCGAACTGTCTCGACGACTACTTCAATGACTGCTACCAGCCGCTGCACGGCGTGTGGGGGCTCGCCAGCGGGGGAGTGTTCGGTGTGGGCCTCGGCAACTCGCGGGAGAAGTACGACTGGCTGCCCGCGGCGGCCAACGACTACATTTTTGCGATCGTCGGTGAAGAGCTCGGGTTGATCGGCTGCGCGGTGGTGCTGGGGCTGTTCGCTCTGTTCGCCGTGGGTGCGTTCCACATCATTCGCAAGACCGATGACCCGTTCGTGCGCATCGTCGCGGGTGGCATCACGGTGTGGATCGTCGGTCAGGCGCTCATCAACATCGGCGTCGTGCTGCGGGTCTTCCCCGTGCTGGGTGTTCCCCTGCCCTTCATGTCGCAGGGCGGCACATCGCTCGTGTCGGTGTTGATCGCCAGTGGCGTGCTCTTGGCATTCGCACGTTCACTCCCGGTGAAGCAGACCGCGCCGGTTCCTGCACCCGCGGGTCGCGCGAAGCCTCGCCGGTAGACTCGCCGGGTGACGACCTACCTCCTCGCCGGCGGCGGTACTGCGGGGCATGTGAACCCGTTGCTCGCCGTGGCTGATGTTCTGCGCGATCGCGAGCCCGACGCCACGATCCTCGTCTTGGGTACCCGCGAGGGTCTCGAGGCCCGTCTCGTGCCCGAGCGCGGGTACGAGCTGCTGTTCATCGACAAGCTGCCGTTTCCTCGGCGGCCAGACAAGGCGGCGATCGCCTTCCCGGGCAAGTTCCGGCGGGCTGTCGCGCAGGTGCGGGAGTACGTCGCAGAGCGCGGCGTCGACGTGATCGTCGGCTTCGGTGGCTATGCCTCGGCGCCAGCGTACGTCGCCGCCCGGAAGACCAAGACCCCGGTGATCATCCACGAAGCGAACGCCAAGCCGGGCCTTGCCAACGTTCTCGGTGCCCGGTGGGCGGCCGGGGTGGGTGTCGCGTTCGAGGGCACGCCCATCACAGGCGGACGATTCGTCGGCATGCCGCTGCGGCGCGAGGTTGTCGACCTCGATCGCGCTGCGGCACGCGCCGAGGCCGCGGAGTATTTCGGGTTGGATGCCGCCCTCCCGACCCTCCTTGTCTTCGGCGGCTCGCTGGGGGCGCTGCGCCTGAACACCGCGTTCGGCGAAGGGCAGGACGGCGCGTGGCGTGACGTCATCGCCGCGGGTTGGCAGCTGCTCCACGTGACCGGTGAGCGTTCCGAGCTGCCCGATCCTGGCGCGCCGGGCTACGTCGTGAGGCGCTACGTCGATCGCATGGATCTGGCGTTCGCGATCGCCGACGTCATCGTTTCGCGCGCCGGCGCCGCCACCGTGAGCGAGATCTCTGCACTCGAGATCCCGACGGTGTACGTGCCGTACGCGGTCGGTAACGGCGAACAGGCGCTCAATGCGGCATCGGCAGTCCAGGCGGGTGCGGCGGTGCTCATCGCCGATGCGGACTTCACGGGCGACCGAGTGCGCTCGGAAGTACTCCCGTTGCTGGCAGACCGCGAGCGGCAGCACCGCATGGCGGTCGCGGCATCCGCCGTCGGCACCCGCACCGGTGCCGAGAACGTCGTCGCCATGATCGACGAGGCGCTGTCGGCCTGACGCGCCGCCCCGCGGCGCGCTCCCGCGACGCGCGCGATGGTGAGACACAGTCCGTGCGCCGTGCGCGATGGTGAGACACAGTCCGTGCGCCGAGTCGGTGCGGCTGCCGCCGTGTTTCGGCGCACCGAGCGTGTTTCACGTCATGCTGGTTGCGGCGGGTTCCGGGCAGGGCGGGTGGGGCACGCACCACGGTCCGCCTCACCACGGGTGCGTGCGGGTTGGGTGGCGTGACTCAGGTGCGGGGCGCGGGGTCGCCCAGCGCGACGGCGACGAGCGCGAGCGCGTCCTCGGGCGACACGCGCAGCGTTTTCACGCGCTCCGCGTACTCCGCGGCGGCCCGCTCGGCCTCGCGCCGGGCAGGGTCGGCGGCGAAGGCCACGAAGGTTCCGCTGCGGCCTCGGGTCTCGATGATTCCGGATGCTTCGAGCTCGCGATACGTTCGCGCCACCGTCCCGGCGGCCACCCCGAGCTCCTCGGCGAGTCCCCGCACCGTCGGCAATCGCGCCCCCGGGGCGAGGGCCCCGGTAGCGATCGCGTCGACGATGCCCGACCGGAGTTGTTCGAACGGCGGCTCGGGTGCCTCGGGGTCGATTGTGTACATGGTGATGTCCTTCCCGCGCCGGTCGCTCCAGCCTCTCGCACCCGCCGTGCCTGCACCACACAGCGCGCCGACAGGATGGCATCCGATCATCGACCTAGGATTGACGGGTCATGATCAGACCCGACCTCACTCTCCCCATCCCCGAGCACATCGAGGCCGCCCACTTCATCGGAATCGGCGGCTCTGGCATGTCGGGGCTCGCACGCATGTTCCTCGAGCGCGGCATCCGCGTCTCGGGATCTGACCGTGCCGACAGTACTTACATCCGGCAGCTCGAAGCCCTCGGGGCGACGGTGTACGTGGGGCATGACGCGAGCAACCTCGCAGATGACGTCGACACTGTCGTGCACACCGGGGCGATCTGGCCTGAGAACCCCGAGTTTCTCCTCGCCAAGGAGCGCGGGCTACCCGTGATCCATCGCTCTCAGGCACTGCACTGGCTCATCGGCGGGCAGAACCTTGTCGCGGTCGCCGGGGCACACGGTAAGACCACCTCGACCGGCATGATCGTCACCGGGCTTCAGGGCGTCGGGGTCGACCCGACGTTCGTCAACGGCGGCGTGATCGAGCAGCTCGGGGTGTCGAGCGGCAGCGGCACCGACGACGTCTTCGTCATCGAGGCGGATGAGTCCGACGGAACGTTCGTGTTGTACGACACGTCGATCGCACTCATCACCAACGTCGATCCCGATCACCTCGATCACTGGGGCACGCGGGAGAACTTCTACGCGGCATTCGCGGCGTTCGCCAACGCGGCCCGCGACGCCGTGGTGATTTCGGCCGACGATGCGGGTGCGCTGCGCGTTGCGCGCGAGATCACGCACCCGAACACCGTCTCGTTTGGTCAGTCGGCGGATGCCACCTTCCGCACGCACGACATCATCACGAGCGGCCCCGTGGCGTTCTCGGTGACGCACGGCGACCAGACGGTCGATGTGCAGTTGGCCGTCCCTGGCGCGCACAACGCGATCAACGCCACGGGTGCGATCGCCGTTTTGGTTACGCTCGGCCACGACCTCGCCGCGGCAGCCCGCGCGGTGTCGACGTTCGCAGGGACGGCGCGTCGGTTCGAGCTGCACGGCACCCGCCGCGGCGTCAGCGTCTACGACGACTACGCGCACCACCCGACCGAAGTGGCCGCGGCGCTGTCGGCTGCGCGGACCGTTGTGGGGGAAGGGCGGATCATCGCCCTTCACCAGCCGCACACCTACTCACGCACGCAGGAGATGTTCCAAGAGTTCGCCGACGTGCTCGAAGAACTCGCCGATCACACCGTGGTGCTCGACGTCTACGGCGCTCGAGAAGACCCGGTGGAAGGCGTCACCGGCGCGCTCGTCAGCGAGGCGTTCGCCGACCCCGACCGTGTGCACTTCGTCGCCGACTGGCAAGAGGCCGCCGACTACACGGCGTCGGTCGCTCGCGATGGTGACTTCGTGATCACGCTCGGCTGCGGGAACGTCAACCTGATCGTTCCGCAGGTGCTCGAATCGCTTTCGCTCACGGATGCCGCCACGGCGCCGTCCACGGAGTAGACCCGCGAATGCGTCGACCGTCCCCGTTGCCCCCGTCGTCATCGCCCCCGACGGGTGAGGAACGCGCAGCGGACAGGGCTACGGCCCCCGTCATCCCGATCACTGGGCCCGTTACAGTGCCCGGGGATGCCGCGCCCGCGGGCGCGGCCGACGAGACTGCGACGACGCGGCCGGGCGATGACGCGGTGCGCATGCGTGACGTGTGGAGCGCGTCTCGCGCACGCCGGAAGGCGCTGCGTGCAGAGGTCAGGCGGTTCACGGGGCGTCAGCGTCGTCGCCGCATGGTGTGGATCGGATCGGCCTCAGCGGTCGTGCTGCTGGTGCTCGCCACGCTCGGTGCGGCGTACAGTCCGCTCCTTGCGGTACGCGACATCACGGTCGTCGGTGCGGAACGCCTGGACGCCGAGGAGATCGAACAGGCCCTCGCAGGTGAAGTCGGTACGCCGCTGCCACTCGTCGATGAGAGCGCGGTGAAGTCTGCTCTCGTGAGCTTTCCGCTCATCGAGTCGTACACACTCGAAGCGCGCCCGCCCCACGAACTCGTGGTGAAGCTCGTCGAGCGCACCCCGGTCGGAGTGGTCGAGACCGCGGCTGGCTTCACGCTCGTCGATGCAGCGGGCGTGGCGCTCGCCACGACCGAAGAGCGCGAGGGGGACGAGCCCTTGGTGACGGCTTCCGGAGGCATCGGGTCGGATGCGTTCGCGGCGATCGGCCTGGTGATGCGCACGCTACCGGAGAGCATCCGCGCTCGGGTCACCGAGGTGTCTGCCACGTCACCGAACGATGTGACTCTCCGCTTCGGCGACACACGAACGGACGTCGTGTGGGGGAGCGCGGAGGATTCCGCGCTCAAAGCGCTGAACCTCGAGACGATCATGGAGTCCCGCGCCCCCGAAGACGTTTCGGTGTACGACGTGTCATCACCGACGGTCGTCGTCGTTCGCTGAGCATTGTCGGTCGCCCTTCCGGGCATCCGATTCTCAAATTCCTGAGGCGATGTCGCGACACGCCCACGCTGTTCCCGTCAGCGCGCCGTGCTCGACTTACCTTCAATTCAGGAATTGCATACCGAGCAATTCTTTAGACCTCTACTAGAGGTTGAAGGTTTACCCCAGGTCAGAAGGCATGGGGCAGCGCTACGGAGGCCGGCATGAGCCAGAACCAGAACTACCTCGCCGTCATCAAGGTGGTCGGTGTCGGCGGGGGCGGCGTGAATGCCGTCAACCGCATGATCGAGCTCGGCCTGCGCGGCGTGGAGTTCATCGCGATCAACACCGACGCCCAGGCGCTGCTCATGAGCGACGCCGACGTCAAACTCGATGTCGGGCGCGAACTCACGCGCGGCCTCGGTGCCGGGGCCGACCCCGAGGTGGGGCGCCGCGCTGCCGAGGACCACGCCGAAGAGATCGAAGAGGCCCTTCGCGGAGCCGACATGGTGTTCGTCACCGCGGGCGAGGGAGGCGGCACCGGAACCGGTGGTGCCCCCGTCGTCGCCAAGATCGCCAAGTCGATCGGTGCTCTCACCATCGGTGTGGTGACCAAGCCGTTCTCCTTCGAGGGCCGCCGCCGTCAGCAGCAGGCTGAGACGGGTGTGGCGCGCCTGAAGGAAGAGGTCGACACGCTCATCGTCGTGCCCAACGACCGGCTCCTGGAGATCAGCGATCGTGGCATCTCGATGATCGAGGCGTTCGCTACCGCTGACCAGGTACTGCTCGCCGGTGTGCAGGGCATCACCGACCTCATCACGACCCCCGGTCTCATCAACCTCGACTTCGCAGACGTCAAGTCGGTGATGCAGGGCGCAGGTTCGGCGCTCATGGGTATCGGCTCGGCGCGAGGCGCTGATCGCGCGATCAAGGCCGCTGAGCTCGCCGTCGAGTCGCCGCTGCTGGAAGCCTCGATCGAGGGTGCCCACGGCGTGCTGCTGTCGATCCAGGGTGGATCGAACCTCGGCATCTTCGAGATCAACGACGCCGCTCAACTCGTCAAGGAAGCCGCACACCCCGAGGCGAACATCATCTTCGGCACGGTCATCGACGACACGCTCGGCGACGAAGTGCGCGTGACGGTGATTGCGGCCGGCTTCGACGGCGGTGAGCCGCAGGCGCGCATCGAGCCGATCACGGCGGCGCGGGTGACGCCCGCGGTACCCGCGGTCAGCGCCGATGAGGAGGCATCGACTGACGTGCCCGAGCGTCCGGCAACGCCCGCCCCGGTGTCGGTGGGCGCCTCACTCGACTCTGGATACGACTCGTCCTTCGGAGACGACGACCTCGACATTCCCGATTTCTTGAAGTGACGTGACTGATCTCGACGTGCGATTGCGCGACATCGACGCGCGCATCGCCGAGGCGGCACGAGCGGCTGGTCGCGACCCGCAACAGATCACGCGCATCGTCGTCACGAAGTTTCATCCCGCCGAGCTCGTGCGAGAGTTGCACGGGCTCGGCGTGCGCGACGTCGGCGAGAATCGACAGCAGGAATTCAGCGCGAAGGCCGCCGAAATCGGCGCGCTCGAGGGCCTGCGTTGGCACTTCATCGGTCAGGCGCAGACCAACAAGGCCCGCGCGATTCGGGCCGCGGCCCACGCCGTGCACTCTCTCGATCGCGCACGTCTGGCGAATGCGCTGGACGCGGCCGCAGAGCCTGGCGCCCCGCTGCTGGATGTCTTCCTGCAGGTGAACCTGACCGAGGATCCGGGCCGCGGCGGAGTCGCCCCGTCCGAAGTGGAGGCCCTCGCCGAGCATGCCGCGGCATGCCAGACGCTGCGCGTCAGGGGGGTCATGGCTGTCGCTCCGCTCGACGAAGCGCCGGCTCGCGCCTTCGAACGTCTGCGGGCCGCGGGTGAGGCGGTGCGCACCGTGGTGCCAGACGCACACGGCATGTCAGCGGGGATGAGCTCGGACTTCGCCGATGCGATCGCGATGGGCGCGACACACCTGCGCATCGGCTCAGCAATCACGGGCCCGCGCCCAGAACACGGTTAACCTCAGAACAGATGAGCACTACGGAGGATGCGATGTCGAACCCGCTCAAGAAGACCATGGTCTACCTCGGACTCGCCGACGAAGAAGAGGCGTATGACGAGCCGCAGCAGCCGCAACCCGCGCGAAAGCCTGCGCCTGCCGCAGAGAAGGCGGCTGCGCCGGTGACGCCGCTGCACCGCCCGGCCGTGGTCCGTCAACCGGCGCCCAGTGCCGTCAGCGAGATTCTGACCGTGCACCCGAAGCAGTACCGCGACGCGCAGGTGATCGCCGAGAACTTCCGTGACGGCATCCCGGTCATCATCAACCTTTCGCAGATGAGCGATGCCGACGCGCGGCGTCTGATCGACTTCGCCAGTGGACTCTCGCTGGGTCTGTACGGTCGCATCGAACGAGTGACGAGCAAGGTCTTCCTGCTCTCGCCCGAGAATGTCGCCGTGTCGGGCGATGGCTCCGTCGTTCAGGCGGATGCCGACGCCGTGCCGTTTACTCAAAACTGACGTGGGACTCATCAACCTCATTGCATCAATCCTGAACACGCTGCTCCTGCTGTATGTGTTCGTTCTTCTGGCTCGGTTGATCCTCGAGTGGATTCCGGTGTTCAACCGGGAGTGGCGCCCCCGCGGTGCCGGACTCGTTGCTGCCGAGATCGTGTACACGATCACTGATCCGCCCATCAAGTTCTTCCGTCGGATTATCCCGCCGTTGCGCATCGGCGCAATCGCGATCGACTTCGGCTTCGCGCTGACGATGCTGCTGTGCTTCATCCTGCTCAGCGTCACGCGTGTGCTGGCAAATATCTGACAACACCCACGACCACGCGCAACTGCTTCGACACCGTCGCGACCCCGCGACTATGCTGGCCTGATGCGACCCCCGCCGGGGGACGTATCACCGACATCGGCCAGCGACCGGAGCGCTCGAAAGAGGAATCACCATGGCATTGACCCCCGATGACGTCGTCACGAAGCAGTTTCAGCACGTCCGTTTCAAGGAAGGATTCGACCCCGATGAGGTCGACGACTTCCTCGATGAGATCGTTGTCGAGTGGCGCAAGGCCCTCGCTGAGAACGAGCAGCTGAAGGCGAAGATCGCCGAACTCGAATCTGGCGCCGCACCGTCGACCGAGACCGCCGCGGCAACTGTCGCTGAGCCGGAGCCGACGCCCGCTCCGGCCGCAGCTCCGGCTCCCGCCGCGGCAGCACCCGAGGGTGCAGCCGCATCGGCAGGAATCATCGAGCTCGCACAGCGCCTTCACGACGAGCACGTCGCCGAGGGTGTCGCCCAGCGCGACAAGCTCATCAGTGAGGCGCAGACGCAGGCCGCCACCATCGTCTCCGAGGCTGAGACCCGCGGTCGCGAGGAGATGGAGAAGCTCGAGCGCGAGCGCGCGGGCCTCGAGTCCCGCATCACCGAGCTTCGCAACTTCGAGCGTGACTACCGCGCACAGCTGCGTGGCTACATCGAGGGCAAGTTGCGCGACCTCGAAACCACGGGCACGTCGTCTGGTTCGACTCCGGTGTCGGCCATCGGCCTCTAGGCCGGACCTTTGACGGTTCGTCCCCCCTTGCGACAGGCGGCGGCCGGCTCCATCATCGCGATCCTCGCGGTGCTGGTGCTGGCCGCCGACCAGTTCACCAAGTACCTTGCGCTCGAGAACCTTCCGTACGAGGAGTCGGTGCACGTCATCGGTGACTTCCTGATCTTCTACCTCACGAAGAACCCCGGCGCGGCGTTCTCGATGGGCGAGGAGGTCACCTGGATCTTCACCCTCGCGATGGCGGCGGTTGCCGTCGCGATCGTATGGCTGGCCGCAACGCGCGTTCGTTCGCGACTGTGGGTCGTCACTCTCGGGCTCCTGCTCGGCGGCGTCCTCGGAAACCTCACCGACCGCATCTTTCGGGAGCCAGGCTTCGCCGTCGGACACGTGATCGACTTCATCAACACACCCTGGATGATGCCCGCCATCTACAACGTCGCGGACATCTTCATCGTGACGATGATGATCTGCGTCGCCGCTCTCGTGCTGTTCGGGTTCCGTTTCGACGGTACGCGTGAGCCGAGCAAGGCAGAGCTCGATGCAGCGGCTCGTGCGGCATCCGATTCCACAGCCAACGACGCGTCGGACGCGTCGACGGACCCCACGAAGGGCTGACGTGGAATCTCGCTCTCTTCCGGTCCCGGACGGGCTTGATGGTGCGCGCGTCGACGCCGCCCTGGCGAAGATGCTCGGTTTCTCCCGCACCTTCGCCGCCGATGTCGCCGACGCCGGCGGCGTCGTGATGGATGGCCGGACGCTCGGCAAGTCCGACAAGCTGCGCGGAGGTTCATGGCTCGACGTCCAGTGGGCGCCGAAGGAAGACCCGCGGGTGATCCCGGTCGTTGTGCCCGAACTCGGCGTTGTGCACGACGACGAAGACATCGTGGTTGTTGACAAACCGTTCGGCGTGGCAGCACATCCTTCCCTCGGCTGGGAGGGGCCAACCGTCCTCGGTGCCCTGGCCGGCGCGGGATATCGGATCGCCACGACGGGTGCGGCCGAGCGACAGGGGATCGTGCACCGGTTGGACGTGGGGACGAGCGGACTTATGGTCGTTGCCAAGTCCGAGCGGGCGTACACGGCGCTCAAGCACGCCTTCAAGCAGCGCGAGGTCGACAAGATCTACCACGCCGTCGTGCAGGGGCATCCCGACCCGCTCGCCGGAACCATCGACGCACCGATTGGGCGGCACCCGAACCACTCGTGGAAGTTCGCCGTCACACCCGACGGGAAAGACTCGGTCACGCACTACGAGACGATCGAGGCGTTCCGCGGTGCGTCACTGCTCGAGATCCACCTCGAGACGGGGCGCACGCACCAGATCCGCGTGCACATGGCCGCGCATCGTCATCCGTGCGTGGGCGACCCGCTCTACGGTGCAGACCCGACGATCTCTGCGCGGCTCGGGCTCACCCGGCAGTGGCTGCACGCACACGAATTGTCGTTCAGCGACCCGGGGACGGGGGAATGGGTCACGTTCGAGTCGACCTATCCTGCCGATCTCGCCCACGCGTTGGAAGTCTTGCGCGGTGAGTGAACTCCGGCGGTCAGCGACCGCCTGAGAATGACGCCGGGTCGTCCTCCGCGATGGCCAGCGCGATCTTGCGCAGATGCGACTGTTCGACCTGGGCAAGCTCGCCGAGGCCGTACCAGCCCACCTCGGTCAGTTCGCCATCGGCCGGGTGCGGATCGCCGTCGACCCAGTCGCAGCGGAAGACCAGATCGATATAGTCGACCTGGTCGCCGTTGGCGTACGTCGTGCGCGGCAGTTGCTGCACGAGGGCCAGGCGCGTCGCCCGCACCTTGACTCCCGCTTCTTCGAGGCACTCGCGCACCGCAGTGTCGGCGGGCTCTTCGCCGGGCTCGACAATGCCGGCCACGCACTGCCAGGATCCGTTATCCGCGCGGCGACCGACCAGAATCTTCTCGTCCTTGAAGACGACCGCGGTGACACCGACGAGGGGCAGAGGGGCGTGCCCGATCTTTTCGCGCAGCGCCAGGACGAACTCGGGAGTAGCCATGACGTCAGCCTAACCGGGCGCCCACTCTCACCCTGAAGTCGAGGTTGAGCCGACCTCGTGAGACAACGGCGGTGCCCCGGGCCCCCGTCGGTACCCGACCGTAGACTCTTCGGGTGGCATCCGACTCTTTCGTACACCTGCACGTCCACAGCGAATATTCGATGCTCGACGGTGCCGCCAAGATCGGCGCAATGACACAGGCTGCCGCCGAATACGGCATGCCGGCCATTGCCGTCACCGACCATGGCAACACCTTCGCGGCGTTCGAGTTCTACAACGCGGCGAAGGCCGCAGGAGTCAAGCCGATCATCGGGTTGGAGGCGTACGTCACCCCCGGCACCCACCGCAGTGACAAGTCTCGCGTTGCGTGGGGTTCGCCCGAACAGAAGAGCGACGACGTGTCGGGCTCGGGCGCGTACACCCACATGACGATGTGGAGCCGCAGCACAGAAGGTATGCACAACCTGTTCCGGTTGAGCTCCCTGTCGAGCATGGAGGGCTACTACTTCAAGCCCCGTATGGACCGTGAGCTGCTGCAGACGTACGGCAAAGGACTGATCGCGACGACGGGATGCCCCTCGGGCGAGGTGCAAACGCGCCTGCGGTTGGGCCAGTACGACGCCGCAAGGGCAGCGGCGGCAGAGTTCCAGGACATCTTCGGCAAAGAGAACTACTTCGCCGAGATCATGGACCACGGTCTCTCCATCGAGCGCCGCGTCATGACCGACCTCTTGCGCCTGTCGAAGGAATTGTCCATTCCGCTGGTGGCCACCAACGACTCGCACTACACGCACCAGCACGAAGCCGATGCCCACGCGGCGCTGCTGTGCGTGCAGTCCGGGTCGACCATGGACGATCCGAACCGGTTCAAATTCGACGGCGACGGCTACTACATCAAGACGGCGCAAGAGATGCGTCAGATCTTCCGCGACCACCCCGAAGCGTGTGACAACACTCTGCTGATTGCCGAGCGCTGCGAGGTCGAGTTCAACACCGCGGCGAACTACATGCCGCGCTTTCCCGTCCCCGACGGGGAGACCGAGGACAGCTGGCTGGTCAAAGAGGTCGAGAAAGGGCTGCACTACCGTTACCCGGCGGGCATCCCCGACAAGGTGCGCAAACAAGCCGAGTACGAGACCGGCATCATCCTTCAGATGGGATTCCCCGGCTACTTCCTCGTGGTGGCGGACTTCATCAACTGGGCGAAGGACAACGGCATCCGGGTCGGTCCAGGACGTGGATCGGGTGCAGGTTCGATGGTCGCCTACGCGATGCGCATCACCGACCTCGACCCGCTCGAGCACGGCTTGATCTTCGAGCGATTCCTGAACCCTGACCGCGTGTCGATGCCCGACTTCGATGTCGACTTCGACGATCGTCGTCGCGGCGAAGTCATCGACTACGTGACCGACAAGTACGGCTCCGAGCGTGTTGCGCAGATCGTCACCTACGGAACGATCAAGTCGAAGCAGGCGCTCAAGGACGCGGGTCGGGTGCTGGGCTTCCCCTTCAGCATGGGGGAGAAGCTCACCAAGGCGATGCCGCCCGCCGTCATGGGAAAGGACATGCCCCTCAGCGGCATGTACGACAAGGAGCATCCGCGCTTCAAAGAGGCCAGCGAGTTCCGCGCACTGATCGACACCGACCCCGAAGCGAAGACCGTCTTCGACCGTGCGCTCGGCCTTGAAGGCCTGAAGCGGCAGTGGGGTGTGCACGCTGCCGGTGTGATCATGTCGAGCGAGCCGCTGCTGGACATCATCCCGATCATGCGCCGCGAGCAGGACGGCCAGATCGTCACGCAGTTCGACTACCCGTCGTGCGAGACGCTCGGCTTGATCAAGATGGACTTCCTGGGGCTCCGCAACCTCACGATCATCTCTGACGCGCTCGACAACATTCGCATGAACCGAGGCGAAGAACTCGACCTCGAGCATCTCGAACTCGACGACCGTGCCGCCTACGAATTGCTCACGCGCGGCGACACGCTGGGGGTGTTCCAGCTCGATGGTGGGCCGATGCGCTCGCTGTTGCGCCTGCTCAAGCCCGACAACTTCGAAGATGTCTCCGCCGTCATCGCGCTGTACCGCCCAGGGCCGATGGGCGCGAACTCGCACATCAACTACGCCTTGCGAAAGAACGGGCAGCAAGAAGTCACGCCCATCCACCCTGAGCTCGAGGAGCCGCTGCGCGAGATTCTCGACATCAGCTACGGCCTGATCATCTACCAAGAGCAGGTCATGGCTATCGCCCAAAAGGTGGCCGGGTTCTCCCTCGGACAGGCAGATATTCTCCGCCGTGCCATGGGAAAGAAGAAGAAGTCCGAACTCGACAAGCAATACGAGGGCTTCGCCGGGGGGATGAAAGAGCGCGGGTTCGGGGACGACGCCATCAAGGCGCTGTGGGACATCCTCCTGCCCTTCTCGGACTACGCCTTCAACAAGGCGCACTCCGCCGCATACGGACTGGTGTCGTATTGGACGGCGTACCTGAAGGCGCACTACCCGGCCGAATACATGGCGGCACTTCTCACCAGTGTGGGCGACTCCAAAGACAAGATGGCTGTCTACCTCAACGAGTGTCGCCGCATGGGGATCAAGGTCTTGCCGCCGGACGTGGGGGAGTCGATCCGTTTCTTCGCCGCCGTCGGTGAAGACATCCGCTTCGGGCTCGGCGCGGTGCGCAACGTCGGCGCGAACGTTGTCGACGGGATCATCGCCGGACGTCAGGACGGCCCATACGGTGGCTTCCACGAGTTCCTGTCGAGGGTGCCGGCGCACGTGGCGAACAAGCGCACCATCGAGTCGCTGATCAAGGCCGGCGCTTTCGACTCGCTGGGCTCCACGCGACGCGCGCTGATGGAAATTCATGAGGATGCCACGGAGCAGGCCGTACTCGACAAGCGTCGCGAGGCCCACGGCGAGGTCGGGTTCGACTTCGATTCGCTGTGGGGCGATGACGAGCCCCAGCAGGCAGCGAAAGTGCCGGAGCGACCGGAATGGACGAAGAAGGACAAGCTCGCGTTCGAGCGCGAGATGCTGGGCTTGTACGTCTCGGATCACCCGTTGGCGGGCCTCGAAGTTCCGCTGGCCAAGCATGCCTCGACCAGCATCCACGATCTGCTGTCATCGGAAACCGTGGACGATGGAGACCAGGTGACGGTTGCCGGTCTCGTCACGAGCGTGCAGCACCGCGTGGCCAAGGCAAGCGGCAATCCCTACGGCATGATCACCGTCGAGGACTTCAACGGTGAGATCACGATCATGTTCATGGGCAAGACGTACACCGAGTTTTCGTCGCTCCTCATCGCCGACTCGATTCTCGTCGTGCGCGGTCGTGTCTCGCGCCGCGACGACGGGATGAACCTCCATGCGCAGTCGGCGTTCGCTCCTGATCTCGGGTCTCTCGATCCGTCAGGCCCGCTCACGTTGGTGGTCCCGGAACGTCGGGCGACCGAACAGTTGGTCGGCGATCTCGCGCAGGTGCTTCAACGGCATCGAGGCGACACCGAGGTATCGCTACGCCTGCATCAGGGCGGTCGCGCGAAGGTGTTCGAAGTGCCCATGCCGGTCGAAGTGAGCGCGGATTTGTTCGGAGAGCTGAAGGGCCTCCTCGGTCCGCAGTGTCTGGGCTGATCTCATCGCCATCTCATCTCACCCTCATCTGCACGACGCGCTGCCGCCGGTAGGATCGTGGGGACGTATGCCGCTCGCGAAGCGGCCGGAAGGAAGCACCGTGACGGACGACACGTTTACCCACACTCCCGATTCCCCCGACGCGCCGGTGTCTGAGACCACAACGGCCACCGCGGATCACGCGCCCCAGTACGGTGTGGGGCCCTTCTCGGTGCGGGAAGTCGCCCTGCTGGGCGTGTGGATCGTCGCATTCGTCGTCTCGTTCTTCTCGATCAGCGTCGTGCGCTTCGACTCGGTATGGACTTCGGGTATCTCGTGGATCCTCACCATCGGGGTGCCAACGGCCGCCGTGTTCCTCCTCGTGCTGCGTCGTCTGTCGCCGCAGGGAATCCGTCGTGTCGGATCGTTGGGAATCGATCAGTTCGCATCGGTGGCTTTCAGCGTCTCGAGCATCGTGTGGCTGCAGATGATCTGGGAGACCGTTGCGTTCGCGTCTCAGACGGGGCAATGGGTCCGCACGTGGGTCATCTGGGTGTCGTTCTTCCTCATGGTGGCAGGGGTATTCCTCACCGTGTTCGCCCCGTTCATCGCACCCTTCGATGAAGACTTCGCTGGCCGTGACGAAGTCCCCGCACACCGCAACGCACGCCCGATCCGCCCTGTGGTCGCGCGTCCCGTGAGCGCCCCGGCTCCTGTTGCTGAAGCGGACGAGTCTGCCGAAGATGATCGTCCTGCAGAGACGTACCCCGTCGCGAACGATGGCTTTGACCCCGCAGATCCGTACGCGTCTTCTGTCGCCGCCGCTCAGGCATCCGAGCCCGGCACCGCCGAAGATCGCAACGCCACCGGCGTCATCGACGTCGACGATGCAGAGGTGGACGCGGTGCCGGCCGACAACGCCGCAGACGCAGATGCGAGTGTGATCGAGAGCATCGAGGCCAGCGGCGAGAGCGCCGACGCGGGTGCCGTCACGGACGAGCCCGCCGAGGACGCAGAAGCAGCCGCGGAGTCTGACGACGAACCCGCGGCTGCGCCGGCGCGCGTGCAGGCCTTCTGGGCGCTCGTTCCCGAAGAGCGTGACGTGGTCGATGACCTCGGGTTGCCGCTGTTCCGCATCGGACCGACAGCGTGGGCTCTGGTCATTGAGGACCGTGGTGACAGTTTCGTGGTGCGCCACGAGGACGGCCGGACCGGCATTTTGCACGACGTCTCGGGTGTGACTCGCGGCTGATGTTGCGCGTCATCGATCTGCGAGGTCGCACCCTCGATCCTGCTGAGCTCCTTGCTGTCGTTCCCCGCGCCGTTGCCGCGCGGAGCGAAGCGGTGTCGACGGCGGCCGGGATCGTCGACGACGTCGCCCAGCGAGGCGAGGAGGCGCTGCGGGAGCAGGCGGAACGCTTCGACGGCGTCTCGGGGCACGCCATCCGCGTGCCCCATGCTCACCTCGATGAGGCTGTTGAGGCACTCACGCCTGCCGTGCGCGAGGCCCTCGAGCGGGCGATCAGCCGCGTGCGGCAGGCGTCTTCTGCACAGGTTCCTCCGCCTGTCACGACCCAGATCGGTCCCGGAGCGCGGGTCACCCAACGCTGGCAGCCCGTTCGTCGCGTGGGACTCTACGTACCCGGTGGTAAGGCGGTCTATCCATCGAGCGTCGTGATGAACGTGGTCCCGGCGCAAGTTGCGGGCGTCACCGAGATCGCCCTCGCATCGCCGCCGCAGAAGGAATTCGGTGGGCGCGTTCATCCTGTCATCCTGGGCGCGGCCCACCTTCTGGGAGTCACCGAGGTCTACGCGATGGGTGGGGCCGGCGCGATTGGTGCCTTCGCGCATGGCGCACCGTCGTTGGGACTTGCGCCGGTAGATGTCATCACCGGCCCCGGCAACAACTATGTCGCTGCGGCCAAGCGCGCCGTCGCGGGGCTGGTAGGCACCGACTCTGAGGCCGGTGCGACAGAGATCCTGATTGTTGCCGACGACGAAGCGGATCCGGTGCTGGTCGCGGCGGATCTGATCAGTCAGGCCGAACATGATGAGCAGGCGAGTGCTGTCCTGGTGACGACATCCGGCCGGCTCGCCGACGCCGTCCAGTCCGAGGTGGCGCAACGCGCCGTTCTCACCCGACACGCCGACCGCATCGCTGTCGCGTGTTCTGGTCCGCAGTCGGCGATCGTTCTCGTCGATGACATCGCGACAGCGACCGCCTTCAGCAACGCCTACGCGCCCGAGCACCTCGAACTTCACCTCGCCGATCCCCACCCAGAGGACTTCATCCACGCGGGTGCGGTCTTCGTGGGGCCGCACACCCCGGTGAGCCTCGGTGACTACCTTGCGGGAAGCAACCACGTCCTCCCGACGGGTGGACAAGCGCGTTACGCGGCCGGGCTTTCGGCATCCACCTTTCTGCGCCCTCAACAGGTGATCGAGTACGACCGCTCGGCCCTCGAACACGTGCACGCTGCGATCGTCGCGCTGGCGACGGCGGAAGACCTGCCTGCGCACGGTGAGGCCATCACGGCGCGTTTCGAGGCGTAGTCTGGCGTCCTTATGCATTGCCCTTTCTGTCGCCACTCGGACTCCCGCGTCATCGACTCTCGCACGAGCGATGACGGTCTCAGCATTCGCCGGCGCCGCCAGTGCCCGCAGTGCGGCGGGCGCTTCACCACGACTGAGACCGCGAGCCTCAACGTGATCAAGCGTTCTGGCGTGGTCGAGCCTTTTAGCCGCGAAAAGGTGATGGTGGGGGTGCGCAAGGCCTGCCAGGGTCGCCCGGTGACCGAGGCTGACCTGGCGGTGCTCGCTCAGACGGTGGAGGAATCGATTCGCCAGACCGGCACCTCGCAGTTGGACGCGAACGAGATCGGCCTGGCCATCCTGGGGCCGTTGCGCGAGCTCGACGAGGTTGCCTACCTGCGATTTGCGTCCGTCTACCAGGCATTCGACTCTCTCGAGGACTTCGAATCGGCCATCGGGCAACTTCGCAATGACCATTCGCATCGAGCGAAGACGAGCTCGGAGGGCCGCACGCTCGAGTGAACGGGCACGGTCGGGTCTTCGCGAGCGACTAGCCTGGAAGCGATGTATCCTCTCCTCTTCCGCACGGTTCTGTCGCGCATGGACCCCGAAACCGCGCACCACGCGGCCATGGCGGTCATTCGAGTCCTCGGCGTCCGTCCCTTCTCGTGGGCGGCGCGCGCACTGACGGCTCCCGCACCCGAGCTTCAGACGTCTGCGCTGGGGCTGCGCTTCGACTCGCCGTTCGGCGTCGCCGCCGGATTCGATAAGGACGTGAAGGGGGCGCGCGGCCTGCACGCCCTCGGGTTCGGGCACATCGAGGTCGGAACGGTCACCGCGATTCCGCAGCAGGGCAACCCACGGCCGAGGCTGTTCCGGCTGATCCCGGACCGCGCGGTGGTCAATCGCATGGGGTTCAACAACCTGGGCGCGGAGCAGGCCGCCGCTCGTCTGCGCAAGCTGCGTAAGGCGCCCAAGCGCGCTGTGCTCGGAGTCAACATCGGGAAGTCTCGTGTGGTGTCGGTTGAGGATGCCACGGCCGACTATGTACGGAGCGCGAACCTTCTGGCGCCGCTCGCTGACTACCTTGTCGTCAACGTGTCTTCGCCCAACACTCCCGGATTGCGCGGGCTGCAGGCCGTAGAGACCCTTCGCCCGTTGCTCTCGGCCGTTCGCGAAGCGGCCGGGACGACGCCGTTGCTGGTCAAGATCGCCCCGGACTTGCCCGATGATGAGGTCACCGCGATCGCGCAATTGGCCGTTGATCTGGGCCTCGCGGGCCTCATAGCCACCAATACGACGATTGCTCGCGACGGCTTGCGCACCGATGCCTCGGTCATCGAGGCTGCCGGCGCGGGCGGTTTGTCGGGAGCACCCCTCAGGGAACGCTCCCTCGAAGTGCTGCGCATCGTTCGTGCGGCCGTACCTGCAGAATTCTGCGTGATCTCGGTGGGTGGCGTCGATACGGCGGACGACGTCCGGGAGCGCCTCTCAGCGGGGGCGAACCTCGTGCAGGGGTACACGGCATTCCTGTACCGCGGCCCGCTGTGGGCCCATCAGATCAACCGCGGATTGGCGCGGAGCGCCGAATAATCCGCGCTCGGGTTACTTGATCGGACGCCCGCCGAGCTTCACCTGCGGCTTCGGGAGGCGAAGGAACCGCATCTGGATGCTGCGCATGGCGGCATACCAGCCCAAGCCCTTCTCCACGCGGTCCTCACCGAATTTCGCCTTCGCAGCCCGCTTGATGCGGATCGACGTGATGATCATGTCGCCGACGACGAAGAAGATGAACATCCACAGGGCGACGAAGGAATAGAACTGCACGTCGCGGCTGGGGATGAAGGTCGCAAGGATGACGACGACCATCGCGGGCATCACGGCTTCGCCGAGGTGGAAGCCTGAATCGACGAAGTCGCGGACGAACTTGCGCTGCGGTCCCTGGTCACGTGCCGGGAGGTACTTCGGGTCGCCGGCGGCCATGCCGACTCGTGCCTTCTCACGCTGCGCGGCAAGTTCGGCGCGCGCCCGTGCTTTGGCTTCCTTGGTGTCAGGAACGAGCGGTCGCTTGCGGGCGGCCTCCTGCTCAGCGCGCGACGGGGTGGGGCGACCCTTGCCCGTCACCGACTCGGTCGACGCGTCGTTGGGTGCCGGCTCGGCGGGTGTCTTGGCCACGAGATTCCTCAGGTGTGGTGAATGGGGGTGCGCGCTTAAGATTACCCGCATGACTTCTGAGCTTTCCCGTGAGGACGCCGTCCGCCAGGCTGCGGCATCCGCTATTCCTACCGCTCTCGCCGATCTGGGTTCTCTGGTGCGCATTCCCTCGGTGGCGTTCCCGGGTTTCGATCCCGAACCGGTGCGTCGCAGCGCAGAGGCTGTTGCGACCCTCGTACGCGAGACCGGCCTGTTCGAATCGGTCGACATTCTCACGGCGAAGGTGGCCGGCGGTGAAGAGGACGGTCAGCCGGCGGTGCTCGCGCGCCGCGCGGCTCGTAACGGTCGGCCCACGATCCTCCTTTACGCTCACCACGACGTTCAGCCCGTGGGTGACGAGTCGCTGTGGGAGTCCGCGCCATTCGAGCCGACCGTTCGCGGCGGTCGCCTCTACGGGCGTGGGGCTGCCGACGACAAGGCGGGCATCATGGCTCACATCGCGTCGTTGCGTGCCCTTGCGGACGCCGTGGGGACTGACTTCGATCTCGGGGTCGTGCTGTTCTTCGAGGGGGAGGAGGAAGCGGGGTCGCGGTCGTTCGCGCAGTTCCTCTCCGACAACGCCGATGCTCTGAAATCAGATGTGATCGTTGTGGCTGACTCGGGAAACTGGGATGCCACGACCCCCGCTCTCACGGTCTCGCTGCGCGGCAATGCGCGTTTCACGATGACCGTACGCACGCTCGAGCACGCGTCTCACTCGGGGATGTTCGGCGGTGCCGTCCCGGACGCGATGATGGCCACCGTGCGTCTCCTTGCCACCCTTTGGGACGACGATGGCGCAGTCGCGGTGGAAGGCTTGGGGGAGCGGGATGCCCCGACTCCCGAGTACAGCGAAGCGACGCTCCGTGACGAGGCGGGCCTTCCCGAGGGGGTCTCCCCGATCGGCCGCGGAACGATCCTGAGCCGCATCTGGAACAAGCCGTCGATCACCGTCACGGGCATTGATGCGCCCTCCGTGGCGAACGCTTCGAACACGCTCAACCCGGAAGTTTCGGTAGTGATCTCCACGCGTGTCGCCCCTGGCCAGCCCGCGGCCGAGGCATATGCGGCCGTGGAGGCTCACCTTCGCGCGCACGCGCCCTTTGGCGCCCAGTTGTCCTTCCACGACCAGGACTTCGGCGACCCGTTCCTCGTAGATACCTCCGGGTGGGCTGTTTCCCGTGCGCGCGAAGCGCTGGCCGCAGGTTACGGCGTCGAACCGGTCGACATCGGCGTGGGTGGGTCGATCCCGTTCATCGCGGACCTTGTGCGCGAGTTCCCCGGAGCCCAGATCCTTGTCACCGGTGTGGAAGACCCGCATGCCAAGGCCCACAGCCCGAATGAGTCGCTGCACCTTGACACGTTCCGCAATGCCGTCCTCTCGGAGGCGTTGTTGCTGGCGTCCTTGGACTCGGGCGCCGCAGGGGCATGAGATCTTTCGGCCCCCGAGCCAGGTAAGCGGCGTACAATCGTTGCGAACCCGCCGCAATCGCGGCCCGTCCGGAGGAGTGCCATGACAGACACCGCGCTGACGACCGACAACCCCACGCGTGAGCACGGCGTGTCATTGACTGACGCCGCCGCTGAGAAGGTGAAGAGCCTGCTGACTCAGGAAGGGCGTGACGACCTGCGACTGCGTGTCGCGGTGCAGCCCGGTGGCTGCAGCGGACTGATCTATCAGCTGTACTTCGACGAGCGCTTCCTCGACGGCGACAAGGCCGTCGACTTCGACGGCGTCGAGGTCATCGTCGATGACATGAGCGTGCCGTACCTGGACGGCGCGCAGATCGACTTCAAGGACACGATTTCGGAGCAGGGATTCACCATCGACAACCCAAACGCGGCTGGCAGCTGCGCGTGCGGAGACAGCTTCCACTGATCGCGACGCAATTTTGTGAACCCGGGGCACTCGTAGAGTGTCCCGGGTTCGTCGTTTTTCAGCGATGATTCTCGAACGAAACTGGGCGGATGGCCTGAATCGGCTGGATGGTTGCCATAGACTGATCTGAGTTCTGTTCGCGACCCGGAAAGGTGCACCGTGCCTTCGAAACGCCGCCTCCGCTGGGCCGTACTTCCCTTGGGGATCGCTACGGCAGCAGTGCTTGCCGGATGCACCCCTACGGAGTTGCACGGCTATCTCCCTGGCTTCGTCGAGGACGGTACGCCCGCGACGAACCATACCGACATGGTTGCCGGTCTGTGGGTGAACTCCTGGATCGTGTTGCTCATCGTCGGTGTGATCACGTGGGGTCTGATGGGCTTTGCGGCGATCGCATACCGTCGCCGCAAGGGCCAAACCGGACTTCCGGTTCAGTTGCGCTACAACATGCCGATCGAGATCTTCTACACGATCGTGCCGCTCATCCTCGTGATCGGTTTCTTCGCTTTCACTGCGCGCGACCAGACCATTCTCGAGACGCAGTACGAGGATCCCGACGTCGAGATCACGGCGATCGCCAAGCAGTGGGCGTGGGACTTCCAGTACACGGCCGACTCGGACGCCGACACGGTGTGGACGATGGGTGTGCAGGCACAGACCGACGAAAAGGGCAACATCATCAACGAGCTGCCCACGCTCGTGCTTCCGGTCGACAAAGAAGTGAAGATCACCCTTCAGTCGCGTGATGTCATCCACTCGTTCTGGATCATCGACTTCTTGTACAAGAAGGACATGTACATCGGCAAGGACAACTACTGGTCGTTCACGCCGACTCGCGAGGGTACGTACGCCGGAAAGTGCGCCGAGCTCTGCGGCGAGTACCACTCCATGATGCTTTTCAATGTCGAGGTCGTCAGCGAGGCCGAGTACGAGGACTACCTCGCCGACCTCAAGGCGCAGGGCAACACCGGCGACATCACCGACGCATACGACCGGCTGCAGAACTTGCCCGGTACCGGTGCGTCCGGTGACGGCTCCGAAGAAGAAGGAGACCACTGACCATGGCGACAACGGTTCCCCTCGAACAAGGGCCATCGGCACGTCCGACTACGCTGCCGCCGCGTCAGGCGGCGCTGCTCAGCTCATCCCGCGTGGAGGCAAAGGGCAACATCATCGTCAAGTGGATCACTTCGACTGACCACAAGACGATCGGTTACCTGTACCTCATCTCGTCGGTGATCTTCTTCATGCTCGGTGGCGTGATGGCGCTGCTGATCCGTGCGGAGCTCTTCGAGCCCGGCATGCAGATCATCCCGACGAAAGAGCAGTACAACCAGCTCTTCACCATGCATGGCACGATCATGCTCCTCATGTTCGCGACACCCCTGTTCGCCGGGTTCGCAAACGCGATCCTGCCGCTGCAGATCGGCGCACCCGACGTGGCGTTCCCGCGTCTGAACGCGTTCGCGTTCTGGCTCTTCTTGTTCGGCTCCACGATCGCCGTTGCCGGCTTCCTGACGCCGCAGGGTGCCGCCGGCTTTGGATGGTTCGCGTATCAGCCGCTCGCGAATGCCTCCTTCTCCCCGGGTGCCGGTGGAAACCTGTGGATGCTCGGCCTGGGTATGAGTGGTTTCGGAACGATCCTCGGCGCGGTGAACTTCATCACCACCATCATCACGATGCGTGCACCGGGCATGACCATGTGGCGCATGCCGATCTTCTCGTGGAACACGCTGGTCACCAGCATCCTGATCCTGATGGCGTTCCCGGTTCTGGCCGCAGCCATCCTCGCGGCCGCAAGCGACCGTGTGCTCGGGTCCCACATCTACGACCCCGCCAACGGCGGCGTGTTGCTGTGGCAGCACCTGTTCTGGTTCTTCGGTCACCCCGAGGTGTACATCATCGCGCTGCCGTTCTTCGGCATTGTCTCGGAGATCTTCCCGGCATTCAGCCGCAAGCCGATTTTCGGCTACAAGACCCTCGTGTACGCGACGATCGCCATTGCTGCACTGTCGGTTGCGGTGTGGGCGCACCACATGTACGTGACGGGCGCCGTGCTGTTGCCATTCTTCGCCCTGATGACCATGCTCATCGCCGTGCCAACGGGTGTGAAGATCTTTAACTGGATCGGCACCATGTGGCGAGGATCGGTGACCTTCGAGACTCCGATGGTCTTTTCGCTCGGCTTCCTCGTCTCGTTCGTGTTCGGTGGCCTCACCGGCGTCATCCTCGCCTCGCCGCCGCTGGACTTCGCCATCTCCGACTCGTACTTCGTCGTGGCCCACTTCCACTACGTGGTGTTCGGCACCGTCGTCTTCGCAATGTTCGCGGGCTTCTACTTCTGGTGGCCCAAGTGGACCGGCAAGATGCTCAACGAGCGCATCGGTCTGGTGCACTTCTGGATGCTCTTCATCGGCTTCCACATGACCTTCCTGATCCAGCACTGGCTGGGTGTGGACGGCATGGTACGTCGCTACGCCGACTACAGCGCTGCTGACGGCTGGACGTGGCAGAACCAGGTTTCGACGATCGGTGCGATCATCCTCGGTGCGTCGATGATCCCGTTCCTCTTCAACGTCTGGATCACCGCCCGCAAGGCGCCCAAGGTCACGGTGAACGACCCGTGGGGCTACGGCGGATCGCTCGAGTGGGCGACCTCCTGCCCGCCGCCGCGCCACAACTTCACCTCGATTCCGCGCATCCGCAGTGAGCGGCCGGCATTCGACCTGAACCACCCCGAGGCAGGGGTTCCCAGTGGGGTCGGGCCTGCGAAGGACGCACCCGAGGCTCCGGTTGTCGACAACGCCGATGGAAAGGTGAAGTAAGTGCGCACCAATACCGGCCTGTGGTGGCTGCTCGGCGGATTCTTCCTGGTGATGTCCGTCGTCTACACGACCTGGAACATCATCGCTCACCCGGTGCCGTGGTACAACGCGATTGAGTGGGTCGGAAGCATCGCATTGCTGTTCACCGCCTTCATGGCCGCGCTGATCGCGTTTTACATCGGCAAGGTTCACAAGTCGCAGGGCGGCGAGCTGCCCGAGGACATCCTCACGTCGGACATCGACGATGGCGATCCTGAGCTCGGCGAGTTCAGCCCGTGGTCGTGGTGGCCAATCGTGCTCGCCTTCTCGGCAGCGTTGGCCATGATCGGCCTGGCGGTCGGGGCGTGGATGATGCCGATCGGTATCGGCGTCTTCCTGGTTGCCATTGTCGGTTGGGTCTACGAGTACTACCGCGGTCACTTCGCCCGCTGACGGGTGCGTGGAGCCGAAAGGGGCCCCTTCCTGATGGAAGGGGCCCTTTTCGTGCGCTGCTCCCGCACGTTCGAGAGCGACGCATGCTCGCTACAGCGCGCGGGGTCAGCCGTCCTGAAGCGGAGTGCGTACGACCATGACCTGCGAATCAAACACCCGCGGGAGTGGGCCTGAGTCATTCTCCACGGGCTGTCCCTCGCGAACCCAGTACTCGTAGCCGCCGATCATCTCACGCACCTGGTAGCCCAGCAGAGCGAACTCGCGCGCGCCTTTTGCTCCCGCGTTGCAGCCGGGGCTCCAGCAGTACACCACCACCGGTGTGTCACGCGGGATCTCCGAGGGAGCGCGGGACGCGATGTCGCGATACGGCATGTGGATGGCACCCCGAATATGGCCCTGTTGCCACGCGTCGTCGCCGCGGACATCGACCAGTACGGCGGTGCTGCCGGCCTTCTGAGCCGCGTACACGTCGGACGCATCCGTCTCATGGGTGAGCTTGGCGGTGAAGTAGGTGAGAGCATCTGTCATACCGGACACGCTATGTCGTCATGGTGGATTGGCGCAGCGTTCTGTGACGACAACCACCGCCTGAATCCTGCCGAGCGCCGTGCACGCGCGATTGTTCGCATCCGCACACCAAGAAGGGCCCCCGCACTCGTCGCGAGTTCGGGGGCCCTTCTGGGGGAGGGAGAGGCTACTGGCCGTCTTCCTTCTCGTGGTTCTTCTTTGCCTTGGTGCCTGCCTCGGGCTCCGGAACGATCACGTTCGACGGGCGAACGGCAGTCTCGGAGTTATGGCCATCGTCGATCGGCACGTGCGGGGCATCCGGAACACCTGCTCGCTCGTGAGCGCCCTGGATCTCGGCGTCCTCTTCGGCAGCCACGTGCTCGAGCTCGTGGTGCTGGTGAGCACGAGCAGCCTCGAGCTCGGTCTGCGTGATCGGTGTAAAGCGATCCTCGAAGAACCAGCGTGAAATGGATGCACGCAGGTTCTCGTGCCACGGGATGCGTCCCTGTGCGTTGGGACGCACGACGAGCGGCTCGTACGTCTCGACGTCGACCAGCTTGTACAGGTCGTACTCGTCGACCGGCTGGTGAACTTCGATGAACTCGCCACCGGGGAGGCGCACGATGCGACCCGATTCGTATCCGTGCAGGGCGATCTCGCGATCCTTCTTCTGCAGTGCGATACAGATCCGCTTCGTCACGAAGTAGGCGATGACTGGTCCGAGGATCAGAAGCGCCTGCAGCGTGTGGATGACGCCCTCCATCGTGAGGTGGAAGTGCGTGGCGATGATGTCGGAGGAAGCTGCCGCCCACAGGACCGCGTAGAAGACCACACCCGCGGCACCGATGGCCGTGCGCGTTGCTGCCGTGCGGGGACGCTGAGCGATGTGGTGCTCGCGCTTGTCGCCCGTGACCCACGCTTCGATAAAGGGGTACAGCATGACCAGCAGGATGAAGACCACCAGCACCAGCAGCGGAGCGATGATGTTGAACGACCACGTGCGCTCGAACAGCACGAACTCCCAGCCCGGGGGAACCAGGCGCAGTGCGCCATCAGCGAAGCCGATGTACCAGTCGGGCTGCGTACCTGCCGACACCGGCGAGGGGTCGTACGGACCGTAGTTCCAGATCGGGTTGATCGTGAATAGCGAGGCGACAAGAACGATCACGCCGAAGGTGATGAAGAAGAAGCCACCCATCTTCGACATGTACACCGGCATCATCGGGTACCCGACGACGTTGCTGTTCGTGCGCGCCGGGCCAGCGAACTGGGTGTGCTTGTTGACAATCATCAACATGAGGTGCACGACCAGCAGTCCGAGCAGGATCGCGGGAAGCAGCAGAATGTGCAGCGAGTAAAGGCGGCCGACGATCTGAGTACCGGGGAACTCGCCCCCGAACAACAGGAACGAAGTCCATGTACCGATCAGCGGGATTCCCTTGATCATGCCGTCGATGATGCGGAGGCCGTTACCCGAGAGAACGTCGTCGGGGAGCGAGTAGCCCGTGAAGCCTTCGCCCATGGCGAGGACGAACAGGACGAAGCCGATCACCCAGTTGAGCTCGCGCGGCTTGCGGAAGGCGCCCGTGAAGAACACGCGCAACATGTGCACACCGATACCGGCCACGAATACGAGCGCAGCCCAGTGGTGGATCTGCCGTACCAGCAGTCCGCCCCGGAGATCGAAGGAGATCTCGAGCGTGGATGCCATGGCCGCCGACATTTCGATACCGCGCATGGGCAGGTACGCGCCGTAGTAGTGCGTCTCGACCATGGCGGCGTCGAAGAAGAACGTCAAGAACGTTCCCGACAGCAACACGACGACAAACGCCCACAGGGCGATCTCGCCGAGCATGAATGACCAGTGGTCGGGGAAGATCTTGCGTCCGAGTTCCTTGATGAAACCCGAGATGCTCGTGCGCTCATCGATGTAGTTCGACGCGGCGCCGACGAAGCGGCCGCCGAGCGGCTTCTCGCGCGCCGCGGGCGCGGCGGCGGGGGACTGGGGCTCGGTGACGGTACTCAATGGCGCTCCCAGAAGCTCGGGCCAACGGGTTCTTGGAAGTCGCTGCGTGCGATGAGGTAGCCCTCATCGTCAACCGTGATCGGCAGCTGGGGCAGCGGCCGGGCAGCGGGTCCGAAGATCACCTTCGCGTGGTCGGTGACGTCGAACTGCGACTGGTGGCAGGGGCACAGCAGGTGGTGCGTCTGCTGTTCGTAGAGGGCGACCGGGCAACCGACGTGCGTGCACACCTTCGAGTACGCGACGATGCCGTTGTAGGACCAGTCCTTGCGGTCGTCGGCCTCGATCAGCTGGTCGGGCAGAAGACGCATCAGCAGAACGATGGCCTTGGCCTTCTCTTCGAGATACCCGTCGTGGTGCGACAGCGACGCCAGCTCTTCGGGGATCACGTGAACAGCCGAGCCGAGCGTCAGGTCGGCCGCGCGGATGGGCTTGCCTGTCGGGTCGTGGGCGAGGCGTGAGCCTTCCTTCCACATGGTGTGGCTGAGGAGTGCCACAGGGTCGCCGGCCTCAGGGTGGTCGGGCGAATTGTGCGGCGCGAGTCCGCGGAAGAGCACGATTCCGGGGGCGACGGATGCCACGACTGCCGCAATGAGAGAGTTGCGGATCATGGTGCGGCGTCCGAAACCGGACTCCTCGTTCGCGTCGGCGAACACCTGGATCGCAGCCTCACGCGTCGTGTCGCGGCCACGCGTGGCGTGACGCGGCTCGATGAACTCCTTGTCGGACATGATCGCCTTGGACCAGTGGATGGCACCGATTCCGATGGCGAGCAACGCGAGGGCGATGCCGAGTCCGATGAAGAGGTTGTTGTGGCGGATGTCGATGATCCGACCGCTCTCGATCGGGAAGAGCATGTAGGCGGCGACCGCCCACACGCTCGCCGCGACAGAGATGTAGAACAGCGTGTACACCGTCCGTACGGCCCGCTTCATCGCGGCCGGGTCCTGGTCGGTGATCCGGGTGCGGTGTGGCGGCAACCCCGGGTTCTGCACCGGGTCGGTGACCGCGACCGCGAGCCCCGGCGACGGCTTCCATGAAGCCCTCTCGTGCTCGAGGGCGTCGTCCTCGTGTGCCATGCTGCTCCTCGTCAGTGCTTACGTGTCGTGATTGTCAGTTGGATTTCGCCGTGATCCACACGGTGATGGCGATCAGCGAGCCGATGCCGAAGATCCAGATGAACAGGCCCTCTGAGACCGGACCGAGCGAGCCGAGCGAGAAACCGCCGGCCGACTCGTTGTCCTGGAGATAGAGGAGGTAGGTGATGATGTCGCGCTTTTCCTCGGTGGTGAGGGTCATGTCGTTGAAGACCGGCATGTTCTGCGGTCCGGTGACCATCGCGGCATACATGTTGAGGGGAGTGGTGGTGTGCAGCGCCGGAGCGTACTTGCCTTCGGTCAGTGCACCGCCGGCACCGGCGACGTTGTGGCACATCGCGCAGTTGATGCGGAAGAGTTCGCCACCTTGAGACTCGTCGCCTTCGCCGTCGAGGATCTCTTCGCTGGGGAAGCTCGGGCCGGGAGCAACCGACTGGATGTACTCGCCGATCGCGACGATCTGCTCGTCGGTGAACTGGACGGGCTTCTGAGGTGCCTGCGGTCCCTGCGCCTGCAGCGGCATGCGGCCGGTGCTCATCTGGAAGTGAACGGCGAGTTCGCCGACGCCGTACAGCGAGGGGCCATCCGGTGTGCCCTGCAGGTCGAGACCGTGGCAGGTTGCGCAGTTCGCCTGGAACAGCTTCTGGCCGTCTTCGACCGTGAGGGTCGATGCGACCGTGGTCTCGTCGGTGGCGGCCATTGCTGCGGATGCACCGGCGTAGACGCCGCCGGTGATGAGCAGACCGATACCGATGAGTGCGGCGGCAGCCCAAGGGCTGCGGCGACCGGAGGAGCGGCGCGAAGTGTCACGTGCCATGGGGGAAATCAGCTCCGCTCTATTTCAGGAAGTAGATGACGGCGAACAGGGCGATCCAGACGACGTCCACGAAGTGCCAGTAGTACGACACGACGATCGCGGAGGTCATCTCCTTGCGTCCGAAGTTCTTGACGGCGTACGCGCGACCGATCACGAGGAGGAAGGCGATCAGGCCACCCGTCACGTGCAGGGCGTGGAAGCCGGTGGTGATGTAGAAAGCCGAGGCGTACGAGTCCGCGGTGATCGGCATGCCTTCGTAGACGAGCTGGGCGTACTCCCACACCTGACCCGAGACGAAGATGGCGCCGAGCGCGAAGGTGAGCCAGAACCACTCGACCATGCCCCAGCCCAGCCAGCCGCGCTTCTTCGTGCTGTACGGCTGGAAGCGTTCGGCAGCGAACACACCCATCTGGCAGGTCACCGAGGACAGCACCAGGATGACGGTGTTCACGAACGCATACGGCACGTTCAGCAGGTCGGTGCGCTCTGCCCACAGCTCCGGAGAGGCGTTTCGAAGCGTGAAATAGATGGCGAAGAGGCCAGCGAAGAACATGACTTCGCTGCCGAGCCACACGATGGTTCCGACGGCGACCGGATCGGGTCGCTTGACGGACCGCATCGCCTGGGAGTAGGTCGCTGGAGAGGTCGTCACCCCACCATTATGTCGGATGATGCGCGCTCATATTCCCAACCAGGCGCACTGATTTACCTTGATGTGAACTTAGGTATGCCTAAAAGAATGCCGTGAGTCCGCCAGGAAGTCCCGATGCGCGCATAATCCCCCTGCGGGCTGCCTCGGGCGTTATGCGCACTAAGACACGCCAGTAGGCTTCTGAGCTATGGCGGAGCTTTACACCTGGCCCGAAATTCTCACGACGCTGCTCGATCGGCGTGACTTGACAGTGTCGCAGTCCACTTGGGCGATGCGGCAGGTGATGAGCGGCGAAGCAACTCCCTCGCAGTTGGCGGGATTCCTTGTCGGGCTGCGCGCGAAGGGCGAGTCCGTCGATGAAGTCGTCGGATTCCGGGACGCGATTCTCGAAGCGGCGCTGCCATTGCCAGTGGATGCCGCGGTGCTCGACATCGTCGGCACCGGTGGCGATCGCTTCGGCACCGTGAACGTCTCCACCATGTCGGCTCTGGTGGCAGCGGCATCCGGAGTCCCCGTCGTCAAGCACGGAAACCGTGCTGCGAGCTCGTCGTCCGGCTCGTCGGACGTCCTTCGCTCGCTGGGCGTCGACCTGACTCTCTCGCCGGAGCGCGTCGCGCAGACGCTGGACACTGCAGGGATCACCTTCGCCTTCGCGGCCGCGTTCCACCCCGGGTTCCGACACGCCGCAGCCACGCGCAGCGAACTTGGCGTCCCGACGGTGTTCAACTTCCTCGGGCCCCTGTGCAACCCTGCGCGCGCAGAAGCGAACGCCGTCGGTGTGGCGCAACTCGACCGCGTGCCGCTGATCACTGGAGTCTTCCGCACCCGTGGGGCTACGGCGCTCGTGTTCCGCGGCGATGACGGCCTCGACGAACTGACGACGACCGGCCACAGTCGCGTGTGGGAAGTCAGCCGTGGTGACATCCACGAGCATGACCTTGATCCTCGCGACCTGGGCCTGCCCCTTGCGCGAATCGACGATCTGTTGGGTGGCGACCCTGATCACAATGCGGACGTGGTTCGGCGTGTTCTTGGGGGAGAAACAGGTCCGGTGCGCGACATCGTGCTTCTCAATGCCGCAGCGGGGATTGTTTCGTACCGGCTCTTCCAAGACGCGAGCGAAGTACAGCGCCCGATCGTGAGCCGGCTGGCAGAGGCGATGGCTGATGCCGCATCAGCGATCGACACCGGTGAGGCGTCGGCGACCCTGGACCGCTGGGTCAGGGCGACGCAATCGTTTGGAGCGTGAACTCAGCCCCGATGGACGGGGAGGTGAATTTCGGCGCGGTGTCTTCCACCGGCGCGCCCTGCACCGGTAGCGTGTGCGCCAAACGCTGCCTACCGGAGGAAAGACCATGACCGATGACACGACGCTCAGCGGTGACAGCGACGCGACCGCGGCGACCATCGAACCACCCGCACGCAGCCTGGGTGGTGTGAAGGTTGTCGGGTGGCTCGGCATGCTGGCAGGGATTGTACTGATCGTGGCCGGAATCGTGGTCTGGATCGTCGTTTCGGCGCAATTGCGCGCCGAGAACATCGTCGTTCCTGACGATGCGATGGCGTTCCAAGGCGCCACCGTTGCCGGGCCGTTTACGGCCTACGTGCAGGCCGACATCATCCAGCACCACGCACTCGGTCTCTCCGACGGCAAGACATATGCCGAGTTGCCCATGGACGATCCCATCCGGGCGACCGTCATGGACGCGTCGTTCCTGCGGGCGTCGCTGTTCACCTCGGTCGTCTCGTTCGGCGTCGCGGCCTTCGCGATGGGCATGGGCGTTCTGTCGATCATGTTCGGCTGGGCACTGCGCCGCCTCGCTCTCGCCCCGGTCATCGTGAAGAAGGCGTCCTACGCCGCGTGAGCGCATGCATCCGCTCGATGCGCTGAACGAGATCGCAACGCTGCTCGAGCGTGAGCGTGCGTCGCGCTATCGATCGAAGGCGTTTCGAACTGCCGCACGCGCGATCGAGGGGGTGGGTGACGAAGAGCTTCGGGATGCCGCGGCCCTGCGCCGTCGCAGAGGGGTCGGCGACTCGTCATTCGCCGTGATCCAAGAAGCGCTGAGAGGCGAGGTTCCGCAGTACTTGGCCGACCTGAGGGCCAAAGCCGGGGTGAGCAAAAAGTCCGCGTTGCGCTCGCACCTGCGCGGGGACTTGCACTGCCACAGCGACTGGTCTGATGGATTAACGTCGATCGACCTCATGGTCGACGCGGCCCGCGCCCTCGGACACGAGTACCTCGCTCTCACCGACCATTCACCCCGGTTGCGGGTTGCGAACGGGCTCTCACCCGAGCGCCTACGGGACCAGCTCGCGGTGGTGAAGGAGATGAGCGGTGACGGGTTCACCTTGCTGAGCGGAATCGAGGTCGACATCCTCGACGATGGCTCGCTCGATCAGGAGGAACACCTTCTCGACGAACTCGATGTGGTGGTGGCATCCGCTCACTCGAAGCTACGCATGGAAAGTGGGCCGATGACCAGGCGCCTGGTCGCGGCCGCTTCGGGTCCTCATATCGATGTGCTCGGTCATGTCACCGGGCGTCTGGTCGAAGGGGCGCGCGGGACCCGTCCGCCGTCGACGTTCGACGCTGCCGCGGTGTTCGAAGCGTGCGCGTCGAACGCGGTTGCCGTCGAAATCAACTCTCGGCCCGAGCGTCAGGACCCACCGGATGACTTGATCGCTCTCGCGCTCGAGGCTGGTTGCCTGTTCGCGATCGACTCCGACGCACATGCGCCAGGTCAACTCGCGCTCCTCGACTACGGGGCGGCACGCGCGGAGCGCGCCGGTATTCCCGCGTCGCGAATAGTCACGACCTGGCCGTTGGAGCGCCTTCGTGAGTGGACATCGCGACCACGAGGTGAGCGATGGGATGCCGCGCCGTAGCATCCACCGGTGTTGACGAACGGGCGCCGGGGGAGGAGCATCCGTCGCCATAGACTCAACGGGTGTCTTCCTCTTCTTCCTCCGCGATGAGGAGGGGGATGCCGTGGCTCGTCGTTGCGGGTGTGCTCGTAGCAGCGATCAGCCTGCGGGGGCCGATTGTCGCGCCGACGCCCGTGCTCTCAGATATTGAGGCAGACCTCGACGTGGGATCGGTGGCGGCGGGATTGCTCACCTCGGCGCCGGTCCTGATGTTTGCGATGCTGACGCCGCTGGCGGCGCTCGTGATTCGACGTGCCGGCGCGGAGCTCGCCCTGTTGCTGTCGTTGTGTGGCGTGCTGGTGGGAACGTTCGTGCGCGCGCTGCCGGGGTTCGGCTGGATGCTCGCGGGCATGTTCGTCATTGGCGCGTTCATCACGATCGGCAACGTCGTGATCCCGGTTGTCATTCGACGAGACGTGCCGCCCGAGCGAGTGGCGTTCGTCACCGCCATGTACGCGGCGACCTTGAACGTCGGATCGCTGGTCACCTCTCTTGGGACGGCGCCACTTGCGGGGCTGATCGGGTGGCACGCGGCGTTGATGGCCTGGTCGGTGCTGACGGTCGTGGGCATCGCACTGTGGGCGGTGCACATGCGCACGTCGCGGGGCACGGATGACGGGCTGTCAGGCCTTCAGCCGTCGCCTGGAACTCGCGATGCGGCGTCGCGCGAAACTGCGGGTGGTGTGGATGCCGCGACGATTACCGGGCCGATGCCGGTCGTGGGTGCCGCACGCTCGACACGGTCGATCGTCCGGCGGCCAGTCTCGTGGCTTTTGGTCGCGGCGTTCGGCCTGCAGTGCACGATCTACTACGGGCTCACCACGTGGCTGCCGACGATCGCCACCGACGAACTCGGCCTGAGTCCGACTGCCGCGGGGGCCGTGGCATCCATCTTCCAAGGTGCCGGAATCGCCGGCGCCTTCGTCGTTCCTGTGTTGGCTCGCTTCGCGCCGCGCTGGGTGGCTCCTGTCGTCATCTGCGCATCGTGGTTGGCCGTGACGGTCGGGCTCATCGTCGCCCCGGAGTGGCTGTGGGGCTGGCTTGCGATTGGCGCAATCGGTCACGCGGGCGGATTCGTCGTCATCTTCTCGACGTTGGTCGCGGTAACTCGTTCGGATCGTGAAGCAGCCGGGCTGTCGGCCCTGGTTCAGGGCGCCGGCTACTCGATCGGTGCGCTGGGTGGGCCCGCGATGGGTGCTCTGCACGAGGCAACGGGTGGGTGGTCCCTCGCACTCGTCGTGATGCTGGCGTGCGCGGTCGCCTACTGCGCGGCGCTGGCGGGTGCCGTTTTCACCAGCGCCCGTGGCGCGCGATGATGGCGGCGGTCAGCCCGCCAGGGCAGTGATCGCGCGTTCCATGGAGCTGCCGAGTGACCAGGCAGCGGCCAGAGTTTCGGCTCTGGCCCGCCGCGCATCGTCGAACTGGGCAATGCGTCCGTCGACGTCGGGAAGATCGAGGTCACGCACGACGGCGACAACCTGGGGAGCGACGTCCAGGTAATCCGAGGCGGACAGAATCTTGTTCCGCACGCCCGCGGTCATCCCGGTGCCTTCGGCGGCCGCGGCCCGGATGCCCGCGAGATCTCCGTGGGCGGCGAGGAGAGTGGCGGCGGTCTTCTCGCCGACGCCGGGAACCCCCGGAAGGCCGTCGGACGAGTCACCGCGCATCGTGGCGAAGTCGGCGTACTGTGACGGCAGTACGGCGTACTTCGTCGTGACCGTGGCGTCGGTCACGACTTCGAGATTGCTCATGCCTCGAGCGGTATAGATCACGCGAACGCCTCGCGCATCGTCGACGAGTTGGAACAGGTCGCGGTCACCCGTGACGATGTCGACGGGCATCGACGACTGAGTCGCGAGTGTGCCGATCACATCGTCGGCCTCGTGATCGGCAGCACCGACGATCGGGATCCCGAGTGCGTCGAGCGTCGCGCGGATGACGGGAATCTGGACCTCGAGCGGATCGGGCACTTCTTCGACGTCGGGGGCGCCTTCGACGACCTCAGCTACGCGATGCGTCTTGTAGGTGGGGATGAGGTCGACGCGCCACTGGGGCCGCCAATTGTCGTCCCAACAGGCGACCACATGTGTCGGTTGATACGCCGTCACGAGTTTGGCGATGATGTCGAGAAATCCGCGTGCTGCGTTGACGGGCGTGCCGTCGGGCGCGCGGACGGTGTCGGGAACGCCGTAGAACGCGCGGAAGTACAGGGAGGCACTGTCGAGGAGCATCAGCCGGTCGGTCACCAGGCCATCCTGTCACGCGGCTACGACGCTGCCGAGGTCAGCATCCGGCGGCGGACGGGTTCTGCTCGCACGTCTGATCGACCAGGGCGGTTCGGGCTTCGACCGCGCGCACCGGGTATGAGCCGGCGGATGCCGTGATGTACCCGGGTACGCGAAGCCAGCCCGCCTGCGGGTCGAGCGTGACATACGGCGCGTAGTTCACCGTCAGCGATGCGGTGTACTCGCCGGGTTGAGTGTAGATGTGGCTCGTGTCGGTGGGGGTGAACTGGGGGAGCCGCAATGCCGTCCAGCTCTCACCACCGCTTGGGTATGCCGCGCCGCTGCCGTCGCCGTAGGTGAACACATATTCATCGGGCTCGAAACGCACGGTGACGTTGAGTCCGAGCAATGTGGCGCCGAACTGATCTGCGGTCGCGCTGCCGAGGACATTGGTGGGCGCGCCGACCAAAGCGAATCCGAGCGGTTCTCCAGTCAGCGTCGGGACGGAGGGGCGGAACGACGCGAGATCGCTCAGCGTGATGTCTTCGATGCTCGCGGTCGGTTCGGCAGGGTCGTCGGGCTCACGGCACGGGGTAAGCGCCTCGGAGCACCACTCGTTCGTCTCATAGCTACGCGGAATCTCGGTCGGCGATGGCGCCGCGATGCCGTTCGATCCCGAACCACCTCCGGAGTACTCGCCCCCGTTGTTGCCGCCACCGCCGGGTACCGTCTCGGACACCGACACGTCCAGTGACGAGCCCGAATTCTCAGCGTTGCAGGTCCAAGCGTTGACGTCTGAGCAACTTGTCGCACTAAGCAGGGGGCCGACATGAGCAAGCACGGACACGATTGCGGCGGCGCACGCTATTCGGAACACGAGGCTCCGTCGTCGCGCCCCGCCAGTTCAGCGACTCCTCGTGGGCCGGACTGGGCTACCGAAATCCGCATGGCTTGGATGTCCGTGCGTTCCGGAGAAACTACACTCGAACCGTCTTGTTGTCGGACATCGATCTCAGAGACATCGATGCAAGCGTCGAGCCAGACCGTCGACGGGAAATCGTCGGGCTGCGTTCCGCTGGGCTGGAGAAGAACAATCTCGGTGTCGCCGGTGACAATGAGTTCGTTCGCGTGCATCTCCGAGAAGGTCTCGCGGTTTGCGGCGTTGAGATCACCCGTACTGAGGTCAAACACCGGCTCAAATGTCTCTGGGTCGCTCAGATCCACTTCGTTGAGGGCATCCACGTAGGCGCGGTAGGTGGCTTCGGCAGCGGCGAAGGCCTCTTCATCTGAAGAGAACAGCGCAGTGGGGGTCGGCGTGGGCTCGGGCTCGGGTGCGCAGCCCAAGAGGGCGATCGACGCCAGTGCGGCACTAGCGATACTCACGCTGACGGCTCGAAGGCGACGGGGATTCACGCGACAACGGTAGCGCCACGGCGAAGCAGCGGATGCGAGTTCTCCACAGGCGCCGTCATGAAAGAGAGCCGGCGACCTCGGGGGGAATTGGTCGCCGGCTCAGAGCGGGCCGAACAGGACCGCCCCTTGTGCCCAGGGGGTTGAGCACAAGACGCGGTCCCGGGATGACCCTGTCATCATGGGGGACCACCGGATGCGTCTGGGGGAAAGCACTCCGGTGGTGATATAGATCACAATGGACCCGCGACCTGGGAGCGGTATCGGTCTCAGGTGCACGCCAGCAGGGAGCCCGGTGAGTGCTTCCTGAGCGCGTTGTCCTCAGGCGCCCATCTCACCGCGGAGGTATTCATGTCGTTCGGCCCGGCTGCGGCATCCATCGACCCTCGATTTCCGCGGATTACAGACTCCCAGCCCTGCCCGTGCGGCACGCAAGCGACCTTCGGAGAGTGCTGCGCGCCATTGCATCGCGGGGCCGTAGCCCCGTCGCCAGAGCGACTCATGCGCTCGCGCTATTCGGCATTCGTGGTCGGCAACGCGCGCTATCTCGCGGACACATGGCACCCGCGCACGTTGCCCGACGATCTCGTACTCGATCCCGACCAGCGCTGGGAAGGTCTCGAGGTCAGTGAAGCATCGGAAGACGGTGCGCAGGGAATCGTGCGGTTCCGTGCGTTCTGGCGGTACAGCAGCGAGCGGGGAATCTTGGCCGAGACCAGCAGGTTCCGACGCGTGGGGTCGCGCTGGTACTACCTCGACGGCGACGTCGGCGATCAGGGTGCGCACGCGGACTGATCGAGTCGGATGCCGCTGTCCGGCGTCGGCAATAGGCTCGTCATATGCTTGCCACCGTTATTCATGCCGCCCGTGACATCCGTGTCGAAGAAGTCGCCGATCCGGTGCTTTCCACCGGTGGCGACGCGATCGTCAAAGTTGTCGCCGCGTGTGTGTGCGGATCGGACCTGTGGCCGTATCGCGGTGTGACCGAGACCAGCGAACCCCATCGAATTGGGCACGAGTTCGTCGGCGTCGTCGAAGCCGTTGGCCCGGAGGTCGAATCGGTGCGTGTCGGCGATTTCGTGATCGCGCCGTTCTACGTGTGCGACGGCACCTGCGTGAACTGTCGCAACGGCGTCAGCACGTCGTGCCTGGGCGGCGGTTGGTGGGGTAGCGACGACAAAGTCGGTGGCTTTGCCGATGGCGGTCAGGGCGAACGCGTGCGCGTACCGCTTGCGGATGGCACTCTGGCTGTCGTGCCGGGGCCTGTTGCGGACGACGAGATTGCGGGACTTCTGACCCTCAGCGATGTCATGGGAACCGGTCACCACGCCGCAGTCTCGGCCGGTGTCACCGCCGGCGACACGGTCGCCGTCGTCGGTGACGGGGCCGTGGGGCTGTGTGCCATCATCGCCGCCCGGCGGCTCGGCGCGACGACGATCATTGCCATGTCGCGGCATCCCGAACGGCAAAAGCTTGCGCGCGAATTCGGCGCCACCCACATCATCGAAGAGCGCGGCGACGAGGGTGTGAAGGCCGTGCGCGCACTCACTGACGGCGTCGGCGCCGATCGGGTGCTCGAGTGCGTGGGCACCAAAGAGTCGATGGACCAGGCACTGCGGTCGACCCGCCCCGGTGGCATGGTCGGCTATGTCGGTGTCCCGAACGGCGGGCCTGAACTCCCGATCGGGCAGATGTTCGGTCGCAACGTCGGGGTGAATGGGGGAGTCGCTCCCGTGCGCGGGTACATCGAAGAGCTTCTGCCCGATGTGCGCTCGGGGGCAATCAGCCCGGGCAAGGTGTTCGATCTCGTGCTGCCTCTGAGCGAAGCGCCAGAAGCCTACGCGGCCATGGATGAGCGCCGCGCGACCAAGGTCATGCTCCGCCCGTAGACGCCCGATGAACGAAAGAACACCTCCGACCGAGACCAAAGACATTCCCGTCGCGTCGCCCTCGCATCAGTGGCGCGCGTTCTGGGTGTGCGTGAGTGTTGCGGCACTCACGATCCTCGACCTCACGAAGGTCAATGTCGCGTTGCCGTCGATCGAAGCATCCTTCGGATCGGGCTCCACCGAGCTGGGCTTCATCGTCTCGGGTTACGTGCTGGCCTTCGGCCTCGTCTTGGTCCCCATGGGCCGGCTCGGCGATCAGCGTTCGCGGCGTGCCCTGTTCATCATCGGTCTGAGCCTGTTCACCCTGATGAGCTTGGTGTGCGCTCTGGCGCCGAGCATCGAGGTGCTGCTGATCGGTCGGCTGATTCAGGGCGTTGCCGCGGGCATCCAGATGCCGCAGGTCATTGGGCTCATCCAGGAACTGTTCCGCGGCCCCGACCGGGGACGCGCGTTTGGGCGGTTCGGCGCGATCATCGGGATTTCGACCGCCCTCGGCCCCACCATCGGGGGGCTCGCGATCGCCCTCGGGGGAGTGCAAGACGGCTGGCGTTGGATCTTCTGGATGAACGTCCCCCTCGGGCTCATCGCGATTTCGTTGGCGATCTTCCTCCTCCCGAAGCTCCACAAGAGGACCCGTCGCCCGCTGGCGCTGGACCCGTTTGGCGTGCTGCTCTTCGGACTGGCCGTGCTGTCGCTGATGCTTCCTTTCCTGTTCACCACCGGATCGCCCGACGACAACCCGCTGCGGTGGTGGCTGCTCGTGGCATTCGTTCTCTTCGCGGCGGCATTCATCGCGTGGGAGCGTCGCTACGAAGCATCCGGTCGAGCTCCGCTCATTCCGCTGAAACTCTTCCGCATCGCGTCCTACCGCAACGGCACGCTGATCGTTGCAACCTACTTCACTGCGCTGCCGGCGATGTTCTTGCTGACGACGCTCTACCTTCAGGGAGGCCTCGGTCTCGAGCCTGTGTACGCGGGGATGGTGACGATCGGCTTCGCAGTGGCGAGTGCGATCACGTCTTGGATCGGCGGTTCATTGGTAGGGAAATACGGCCGGCCGCTCGTGGTGTGGGGAACCGCCATTGTTCTGGTTTCGCTCATCGGGCTCGTGATCGTTGCGCTGTTCGCGCCGCCTGAGTGGCTGCCGTGGATCATGGCGGCGATCATGACCATCGGTGGCCTCGGGGGAGGGCTGGTGATTTCGCCCAACCAGACACTGACGCTCGCCGAGATCCCCGTGAAACAGGGTGGGGTCGCAGGCTCGGTAGGACAACTCGGCCAACGCATCGGAACAGCGATCGGCACGGCCGTCGCGCTGTCGTTGTTCTACGCCACCATCTATCGCGAGACCGGCTCCGAGGCCGACCTCGTCGTCTTCCACGACGCTTACGCTTTCGGGATGCTGTCGGCGGCGCTGTTCCTCGCCGTGACGTTCCTGATCGGGCTCGTCGACCTGTCGTCCCGACGGCGGCGCAAGAAGTCGCGCCGGAGCGAAAGCCGGGTTGACGCGTAACTCCCGGTCGGCGGCGGGATTCTGATATCCTGAGGTGTCACGCGTCTGGCTCTACGAGCGCGCGCGCGATTCGAAACCACATCCAACTGCTTCGCCACCTGGCATTTGCATGCCTGTCGGCGCGGCCCGAACACCCAACCCAACAAGGACAACCCACTACATGACTACCGCAACGACCGCCCCGGCTACCAAGCAGATCGCGATCAACGACATCGGATCCGCTGAGGACTTCCTCGCCGCGGTCGAGAAGACCCTGAAGTTCTTCAACGACGGTGACCTCATCGAAGGCACCGTGGTGAAGATCGACCGCGACGAGGTTCTCCTCGACGTCGGCTACAAGACCGAGGGTGTCATCCCCTCGCGCGAACTTTCCATCAAGCACGACGTCGACCCCAACGAGGTCGTCAAGGTCGGCGACCCGGTCGAAGCCCTCGTTCTCCAGAAGGAGGACAAGGAAGGCCGCCTCATCCTCTCCAAGAAGCGCGCACAGTACGAGCGTGCCTGGGGTGACGTTGAGAAGATCAAGGAGAACGACGGTGTTGTCACCGGTTCGGTCATCGAGGTCGTCAAGGGTGGCCTCATCGTTGACATCGGACTCCGTGGCTTCCTCCCCGCATCGCTCATCGAGCTGCGCCGCGTTCGCGACCTGACGCCGTACCTCGGCCAGGAGATCGAGGCGAAGATCCTCGAGCTCGACAAGAACCGCAACAACGTCGTGCTCTCGCGCCGCGCTCTGCTCGAGCAGACGCAGTCCGAGTCGCGCACCACGTTCCTCAACAACCTCCACAAGGGCCAGGTCCGCAAGGGAACCGTCTCGTCGATCGTCAACTTCGGTGCGTTCGTCGACCTCGGTGGCGTCGACGGTCTCGTCCACGTCTCGGAGCTCTCGTGGAAGCACATCGAGCACGCATCCGAAGTCGTCGAGGTTGGCCAGGAGGTCACCGTCGAGATCCTCGAGGTCGACCTCGACCGCGAGCGCGTGTCGCTCTCGCTCAAGGCAACGCAGGAAGACCCGTGGCAGGTGTTCGCCCGTACCCACGCGATCGGTCAGGTTGCGCCCGGTAAGGTCACCAAGCTCGTTCCGTTCGGTGCGTTCGTCCGCGTCGCAGACGGCATCGAGGGCCTCGTGCACATCTCGGAGCTCTCGGGCAAGCACGTCGAGCTCGCCGAGCAGGTTGTGTCGGTCGGCGAAGAGGTCTTCGTCAAGATCATCGACATCGACCTCGAGCGTCGCCGCATCTCGCTGTCGCTGAAGCAGGCCAACGAGTCGGTTGACCCCAACGGCACCGAGTTCGACCCGGCCCTGTACGGCATGGTCACCGAGTACGACGAGAACGGCGAGTACAAGTACCCCGAGGGCTTCGACGCTGAGACCAACCAGTGGAAGGAAGGCTTCGACGAGCAGCGTCTCGCATGGGAAGCCGAGTACGCCGCTGCGCAGGGACGCTGGGAAGCGCACAAGGCTGCTGTCGCCAAGGCGATCGAGGCCGAAGCTGCTGCCCCCGCCGTCGAGTCGAACGCATCGTCGTTCACTTCCGACAACAGCTCGTTCGGCACCCTCGCCGACGACGAGGCTCTCGCGGCACTCCGCGAGAAGCTGTCGGGCCGCTGATCTCACAGCACTGAAATTGGGCCGGGACCTTCGGGTTCCGGCCCTTTTTCGTTGCAATCGCACGCCGTGCTCGCGTATCGGTTACCGTCGCTGTATGGCCGTGACGCAGCATCCACCGCGTGCGCGCGGACGCTCATCGACAGGGTCATTGCTCCATGAGCCCCCGATCGTGGATCGCACGTGGGAACGCGCCGCGATCCTCAATCAGCTCCTGCTGGGTTCGGTGGTCTTCGTCGTCGGCCTGGTGATCGTTGTCGAGGGATCGGCGCCCAACCCGCCGATGTTCTTCGGGGGTGTCGTTGCCGTGTTCTCCCTGACCGGCGCCACGCTGATCATTCCCTGGAATCGCCTGCGATACGGCTGGGTCGCCGTGATCCCCGCGCTCGACATCATCGCGATCGCTCTCATGCGTGTGGCGATGCCCGACAGTGCGATGGGACTGCTCTGGGTGTTTCCCGCGCTCTGGCTTGCCGGTAGTTTCGGGCTGATCGGTCTGGCTGGGGTCGTCATCGGCGTGACAATGCTCATCGTCTTCCTGGCCCTTACCGGGACGACCGGAACGCGCCACGCAACCATCCTGCTGCCGCTGGCGATTCTCGCTGTCGCAGCGACCAGCTACCTCAACACCCGACGTTCACAAGCACAACGCTCCTTGCTCGACAAACAGGCGCAACTGCTGCGCGGGGTGCTCGAGCACTCCCGACGTCAAGAACAAGAGGTGACGGAGGTTCTGGATGCCGTCGATTTCGGCGTCATACGCATCAGTGCCGGCGGCCGCGTGGCCGTAACGAACGAGGCTCACGCGCGTCTGCAGATGGCGACGAATGGGGATGGTGGCGCATCGCACGTGCCCGCGTTTCGTGACGATGGCGTGACGCCGCTGCCACTGGCAGAGCTACCCCTTGAACGCGCGCTGCGCGGTGAGGCGTTCGAAAACCAGGTCGTGTGGTTCGGGGAGGAGCCCGATGCCCGGCAGGCTCTGAGCGTCACCGCGCGTCGCCTCACAGGCAGTGGCGGCAAGAATGTCGGCGCGGTCGTGGTCTCGCGCGACGTGACCAATGAGCTGAGCGCGCTCCGCGCCCGGGACGAGCTCGTCGCTTCGGTATCGCACGAACTGCGCACCCCACTGACCTCCATCCTGGGGTACCTCGACCTTGCGATCGAGAACCCTGAGACCCCTGAGAAGGTGCGCGCGAACCTCGATATCGCTGAACGCAACGCCGAACGTCTGCTGCGGATTGTCGCCGACATTCTGACAGCGTCGAGTTCGTCGTCGTCGTCGATCGAAGCATCCATCGCCCCGCGTGCGGTGGACGTACGGGAACTGCTCGCGAATGCCGCCGCAGACATGGCTACCCATGCCGAGTCTCGCGCGCTCACGATCGACGTCACGGGGTTGGAAGAGGCCACCGCGTGGGCTGATCCGCTCCGGCTTCGACAGGTGGTCGACAACCTGCTCGCGAACGCGATCCGCTACAACAAGTACGGGGGCACCGTGTACCTCGGGTCGACCACAGACGGGACATCAACATGGCTGCTCGTGCGCGACACCGGCCCGGGCATCAGCGATGATGATCGGACGAGACTGTTCCAGCGCTACTACAAGGCGGGGGCGGCCCGCCGTACCGGCACCGGCCTCGGTCTGGCAATCACGCGTGACATCGTGCGTGCTCATGGAGGAGAACTTGGTTTGCACACGTCCGTCGGCGTCGGATCGACGTTCATCGTGAAGATTCCCGCTGCGCCCATGGAGACGGACGCATGATGGCCGACATGGATGCCTTCTCCGTCTACGTGATGGTGGCGCTCGTGGTCAACGTCTGCGGCATCATCTTCATCGTCGAGACCCTGTTGCGGCGCGATGGCGGGTCGGGGCGGATCTGGTCGCTCAGCTTTCTCGCGTCGATGCTGATGACGATTTCGTATGTGATCTGGTACGCACTGGACGGTGCCTGGTGGGCGGTGGCCGTCGGCAACGGTGCGGTGGTCGCCGCGGGTGGCTTGCTGTGGCTCGGCTCTCGGCACTACAACGGTCGGCACACAGCGTGGGCCATGTGGTGCGTCATCGCCGCGGTAGCGGTGTGTATCGGGTCGGTCGCTGTGGCGGGCCCGGATGGTGGCGACTGGGCCGGCGCCATCTGGATGTTCGTCGGCGTATTCGCCTTCAGCGCGTTGGGAGCGATCGAGTGCGCCCGCGGAAGTATCGCTGCCCAGCGCACCGCGTGGATTCTTGCGGGCGTTCTCGTTGTGCAGTTCCTTTACTTTGTTGCGCGCACGTCCGCGTTCATCAGTTCGGGCCCCGACAGTTCGCTGTTCGACATGTGGTTCGGCACCACGAATACCGGAATGCTCACCGTGATCGTCAGCATCGTCGCGTTGTCGGTGACCTCGGTGCTGCGTGCCGCGCGTGCACCCGTGAGGGGATACGAAGGGGTGCGCACCGCGCGTGCCGCGGGTGACGACATCCTGTCCTCTGAGGACTTTCGATCGGCAGTCGACTCGCTGTGTGCGCGCGCGGCCGTGCGCGGCGAACTCGTGGGCGTGATCAGTGTGAAAGTCGGCGATTTGGATCAGATCTCCACGGCTTTCGGGAGTGACGTCGTCCGCACCATCACGGGCGTATGGACGGGCGGCATCCGCGCGCATGCGCCGAGCAATGCGCTCGTCGGCGGCGACGGTCCGCCGATGATGTCGGTTGGCGTGCTCGTGGTGTCGCCCGCGGAAGCCCGCCGGCAGGCGGGGGCCATCTACCGCGGCCTGTTCGACGACCTCGGCTCGGTCAGTGGGGGAGTGATTCCCGTGCTGGGGGTGGGCGTCGGGTTGAGCAGTACGGCGGGTTTCGACGCCGGTGCGCTGATCGCTCTGGCCGAATCAGCGGCGGAAGAAGCATCCCGAAGCATCGAAAGCTCCGTGCTGATCGGTGGAGAAGACGCGAGTGTGGCCGCGGACTACCCGGGCGTCAAGCGATAACCGACACCTCGTACGGTCTCGATCCACCGCGGTTCAGACGGCGACTCGCCGAGTTTTCGGCGCAGGTTCGCCACGTGGACCTCGATGGCGCGCGCATCGCTCTCGCTGACGTACTCGATGCCGGTGTACTGCTCGCCGCGCAGCATGAGTGCCAATTCGGACTTGCTGCGCACTCGTCGGCCGGATTCGAGCAGGTCGGCCATGATGTCGAATTCGCTCCGCGTCAGATCGACGTCGCGGTCATCGATCGTGACCACCCGTGTGGCCTTGCTCAGCCGCAGACCGCCGTGATTGAGCACCGGGTCGCCCGCTGACACGGGGGCAGGCGCTTCGGTGGGCGTCGCATCGACATGCTGGCGCGGGCGGCGGAGCATGGCATCGATGCGGGCGCGCAACTCGCGCGGACGGAACGGCTTCGCGACGTAGTCATCGGCGCCGGCCTCGAGCCCCTGCAGGGCGTCGATTTCTTCGGTGCGGGCGCTCAGCATGACAATGTACGTCGAGCTCTCGGAGCGAATGCGCTTGGCCGCCTCGAAGCCGTCCATGCCGGGCATGTTGACATCGAGCGTCGTGACCAGGGGGCGATGCGTCCGCACGAGCTCGATCCCTTCGGCGCCCGTTTCGGCACCGTACACCTCGAAGCCCGCCTGTTCGAGCACAGCCATCAACAGGGAACGGATGTCTTGCTCATCCTCGATGACGACCGCCGTGCGCGTGGCGTCCATGGGTGCACCCTCCCGCTCCGGCAGGATCGACTCCCATGCCGGATCGACCGTCATGCTACCCCAGAGAGCCGACTCGAAATTGCGTCGGGTAGCGGTCATGGGTGCGGAACCTGTCGACGTACGAGCATGTGAGGGGTGAGTGAGGCGGCAGTCCCCCCAAGAGCTGCCGCCCCACCACGCTGACCACGACGCCGCGTGCACCGCGGAGTTGATGTGCGGCGCGACTCCCCGGTGACGAGGATCACCCAGTCTTGCGACTCGGGATGGGTGACCATCGTCCGCCTCCCCAGACTTTGTTGATGCGGTTTCGTGGTGTTCTTTTCGGGTTACTTCGAGCGTAGGTGCGGGTGCTCAAGGTAACCTCAGGCGAGTCTCAGGACGTGCCAAGGTTCATGCGCGGCCACACACGTGGCATCCTCGATCCATGACACTCGTGGCGCTCACCGGGGGAATCGCCTCAGGCAAATCGACGATCTCTGGTCTGTTGGCTGAGAGGGGCGCGGTCATCGTCGACGCCGACCAGATCGTGCGTGACGTCCAATCACCCGGTTCTGCGGTGCTGGCGCGCATCGTCGATGAGTTCGGTGAGCGGATGCTTCGCCCCGACGGATCCCTCGACCGTGCCCAACTGGGAGCGCGCGTCTTCGGGGACGACGCGGCGATCGCGCGGCTGAATGGCATTGTGCATCCCGCCGTTCGTGAAGAATCCGCGCGTCGCTTCGCGGACGCTTTCGCGGCCAATCCCGACGCGGTGGTGGTCTATGACGTGCCGCTGCTCGTGGAAGCTCGGGTCGATGACCCGTGGGATCTTGTGGTGGTGGCGCACGCCCCCGCAGCCCTGCGCCGCGAGCGGCTCATCACCCTGCGGGGGATGGCGGCAGGGGAAGCGGATGCTCGGATCGCCGCGCAAGCCTCTGACGAGCAGCGCCTGGCGATCGCTGACATCGTGATTGACACGACGGGTGACCTGGCGACGACCGAGACGCAGGTGGACCAGTTGTGGGCCGAGATCGCGCGACGTTCCTGATCTCGCGCCGAGTGTCGGAGCCCCACCGTACGCTGGTGGGATGCAACCCACACGGTCGGTGCGCCCCTTCGAGGTCATCAGCGAGTACGAGCCATCGGGCGATCAGCCGCAGGCGATCGCGGAGCTCTCCGCGCGCATCAACGCGGGCGAGACGGATGTGGTTCTGCTCGGTGCGACGGGAACGGGTAAGTCGGCGACCACGGCGTGGTTGATCGAGGCGGTGCAGCGCCCCACCTTGGTACTCGCTCACAACAAGACGCTGGCGGCCCAACTGGCGAACGAGTTTCGCGAGTTGATGCCGAACAACGCCGTCGAGTACTTCGTGAGCTACTACGACTACTACCAGCCAGAGGCGTACGTTCCGCAGACAGATACCTTCATCGAGAAGGATTCCTCGGTCAACGCCGAAGTCGAGCGGCTGCGGCACTCGACCACGAACTCCCTCCTCAGCCGGCGCGACGTCGTCGTGGTGAGCACGGTGTCGTGTATCTACGGGTTGGGGGCGCCGGAGGAATACCTGCGGGCCATGGTCGCTCTGCAGGTCGGCGAGCGATATGACCGCGATGCGCTGATCCGCAAGTTCATCGCCATGCAGTACAACCGGAACGACGTCGACTTCTCGCGCGGAAACTTCCGTGTGCGCGGCGACACCATCGAGATCATTCCGGTGTACGAGGAGTTCGCGATCCGCATCGAGCTCTTCGGGGATGAGATCGAGGCGCTTTACACCCTGCATCCCCTCACCGGTGAAGTCATCCAGAAGATGGAATCGGTTCCGATCTTCCCCGCGTCGCACTACGTTGCCGCTACCGACACCGTGCAACGGGCGATCGGCACGATTGAGGACGAACTCGGGGAGCGGTTGAAGGAACTCGAAACGCAGAACAAGCTTCTCGAAGCGCAGCGGCTGCGCATGCGTACGACCTTCGACCTCGAGATGCTTCAACAACTCGGGTTCTGCTCGGGAATCGAGAACTACTCGCGCCACTTGGATGGTCGATCGGCCGGACAACCCCCGCACACGCTGCTCGACTTCTTTCCGGATGACTTCCTCATGGTCATCGATGAGTCGCACGTCACTGTTCCGCAGATCGGTGCGATGTATGAGGGGGATGCTTCGCGCAAACGCACGCTCGTCGAGCACGGGTTTCGACTGCCCAGTGCCATGGACAATCGGCCGCTTCGGTGGGACGAGTTCAAAGAGCGCGTCGGCCAGACCGTGTACCTGTCGGCCACGCCTGGGCGCTACGAAATGGGTATCGCCGATGGGGTGGTCGAGCAGATCATCCGCCCGACCGGTCTGGTCGACCCGGAGATCATCGTCAAGCCGTCCAAGGGACAGATTGATGATCTGCTCGAAGAGATTCGGGTCCGTGCCGCGCGCGATGAACGTGTGCTCGTCACCACGCTGACCAAGAAGATGGCGGAAGAGCTCACCGACTTCCTTGGTGAGCACGGCGTGCGGGTGCGCTACCTGCACTCCGACGTCGATACTCTTCGTCGCGTCGAACTGCTGAGTGAACTGCGGGCCGGCGTCTATGACGTCCTCGTGGGCATCAACTTGCTGCGCGAAGGTCTCGACCTGCCCGAAGTGTCGTTGGTGTCGATCCTGGATGCCGATAAGGAAGGCTTCCTGCGCAGCGGAACATCCTTGATTCAGACGATCGGGCGCGCGGCGCGAAACGTCTCGGGCCAAGTGCACATGTACGCCGACACGATGACCGACTCCATGCGAAATGCGATCGAGGAGACCGACCGTCGCCGAGAAAAGCAGATCGCCTACAACGCTGAGCATGGCATCGACCCGCAACCCCTGCGGAAGAAGATCGCTGACATCACCGAGGTGCTCGCTCGAGAAGCATCCGACACGCGCGATCTGCTGTCGCGCAAGGATTCTGCGAAGACCAAGTCGGGCCGTGGGAAGTCGCCGACGCCGCAACTGCGGCGCGAGGGGATTGCGGCAGAAGGGGCTCAGCAGCTACAGGAGACGATCGCCGATCTCAGCGACCAGATGCTCGCCGCCGCGTCGGAGTTGAAGTTCGAGTTGGCCGCGCGTCTGCGTGACGAGGTCCAGGACCTCAAGAAAGAGTTGCGTGCGATGGAGCGAGCGGGGCACGCCTGACCGGTCATGGGCAGTGCATGATCGGCTTGTCGCGTGAGCGATCGAAGGTGTGGGCCGTGATGGCCTGACCGCACAGCGGGCACGGTCGTTCCGCGCGTTCGGAGGCCGTGGGTGGCGGTGTGGTCTCATACGGTCCCACGGACGCCGGACCGGCAACGCGGATCAGCGAAGCGTTCGCCCACGCGTACCAGCCACCGGCGGCCTTGATGCGCTGACGCAGGGGGAGGCGGGTGGGGTTGTCATCGGCCATATTCGTTAGTGTACTAATGAATAGGGAACTAACGATACGATCGTGCGATGACGACGGAAGCATCCTCAGCCGATCTGCTCGCGCTCGACAATCAGGTGTGCTTCGCGATCGTCACCGCTGCCCGCAACGTGGTGTCGATCTACCGGCCGATTTTGGAACCGCTGGGCCTGACGCATCCGCAGTACCTCGTCATGCTCGCGCTGTGGGAGCAGTCACCGCGTTCGCAGCGGGAGCTTGCTGATGAGCTCGCACTGGATCCTGCCACGCTGTCTCCTCTGGTCAAGCGGCTCCAAGCCCAAGGGCTGATCGCGCGCGAACGGCGGCACGAAGACGAGCGCGTGATCGACGTGCGCGTCACTGAGAAAGGCGCGGCACTCCGCGCGCGTGCGCTCATGGTGCCCGCGCAGGTCATGGAGCGGGTGGGGGCCGACGAACATGCGCTGCGAGCGCTCCGGGACGCGCTCGCACCGTTCTCGGGGGCGCGGACTCAGTTCCCCTGACAGGCACGTGCGCGTGCCCGCTGTGCATGAGGGCTTTCTCATTTCCTTTGCGTGGGCGGGTCGGAAACCTAGGCTCGGGGCAGGTGCGCCACCGGTCGACGCAGCGCTGCTCGGCAAGCGATGGGCCGTACCCCTTGTCCCATGTTCCGACAGAGAGGACGCGTTATGCGATCTCGCTCATGCTCCCGACCTTCATTCGAACTCGACACATCAGTGCGCCGGAGGACCTCCGCCGTCGTCGCGGGTGCTGCCGCGCTCGCGCTGGCTCTCGGCGGAGTAGCACCCGCGCAGGCGGCGCAGCCCACAGACTCCGGCGCCCGCGGTAAAGGAGAGAGCAAGAGTGCCGCCGGTGCGAAGCTGCCCTCGGCCAAGCCGAAGTCGTTCGAGCTCACCATCCTGCACGTGAACGACGGTGAGTCCGCCCTGCTGCCGACGTCGAGCGATCCCGGGGCTGCGCGATTCGTCGCCGACCTCAAAGCACTCCAGGCCGAAGCAATCGAGAGCGCGCTCCCGCCGCAGGCGAGTGAACGCGCGAAGCGTGTGCAGCAGCAGTTGAAGCCGCGCGCCGCCGTGACGATCTCGTCGGGCGACAACTATCTCTCCGGACCCAGGCTCAACGCATCGCTGAACAGCCCGGACGGAACCTTCTACGATGCACTTCTTTACGAGGAGGGCGGCTTCGACGCGATCACGATCGGCAACCACGAGTTCGATCGCGGCCCCGACGTGCTGGCGGACTTCATCGAGGCAGCCGGTGACATTCCGTTCGTCTCGGCGAACCTCGATGTATCGGGCGAGCCGCGGCTCGCCGCGCTGGCGGACGCGGGGCGCATCGCCGGAAGCACGGTTGTCGAGAAGGCAGGTCGCGAGATCGGAATCGTCGGCGCCATCTATGAGGATCTGCGCTCCATCTCGAGTCCGCGAAATGTGACGACGTCGGATGCTGCACAAGCCGTGCAGGCGGAGGTTGACGCGCTGACAGCCGAGGGGATTGACATCATCATCCTCTCGAGCCACCTGCAGAGCATCGACAGTGATGTCGAACTGATCAGTGAGATCACAGGGGTGGACGCTGCCATCGCTGGTGGCGGCGTCGAACGGCTAGACCCGTTCCCCGCCGCCGCGACCGACGCTGATGGCAAGTCGATTCCGGTCGTCACGACCGTCGGGAACTATCGCGACATCGGCAAGCTGGTGTTGCGGTTCGACCAGCTCGGCAACGTGACCGACGTCGTCGAAGAGGCGTCCGCGTTGGTGCCGGTTGCCCTTGACGGTCCGCGCGATTCATGGACGGCGGAGAACGTGGAGGCACCGGTCGAGCAGTACGTCGCAGCTCTGGCCGAAAGCGTGATCGCCGAGACCGATGTGTGGCTGGACGGAGCGAATCCCCCGGTTCGCTTCCGTGAGACCAATGTCGGTGACCTGTTCACCGATGCTATGCGCGAAGCAGCGCGCGATCGGGCTGCCGAGTATAGCGTCGGTCAGGCCGACATCGCTCTGCTCAACAGCGGCGGCATCCGAAACAACGTTCAGCTCGCTCCCGGGTCGGACGTCACTGAGTTGACGACGTTCGACATTGGAGCGTTCTTCAACCTCGTGTCGATCGCCGAGATCGACGGGCAGAAGCTCAAGGAGGTGCTCGAGCACAGCGTCTCTTCGCTGCCCGCCGCCGGCAACGGACGTTTCGGCCAGTGGAGCGGCGTGGAATTCGTCTACGATCCGGAAGCGCAGGCGCAGGTCTTCGAGGCTCCGACAACGATTCTGACGCCGGGTGAACGAATCCGCGAAGCCGTCGTCACCCGAGCAGACGGCACGCGTGTGACGCTCGTCGCGGGCGGCGAGGTTGTCGCTCCAGATGAGACATTCTGGTTCGTGACGAACGACTTCACGTTCCGCGGCGGCGACAACTATCCACTGGACGATGTGCCATTCACCACCCTGGGCGTGACATATCAGGCGGCCCTCGCGGACTGGGTCGCCGAGGTCGGGGTCATCACCGCGGACAACTATCCGGACCTCACGATCGACAACGACACGTACCGCCGCTTCGGGCCTGAAGGTCAGTTCAGTATTCCTTCGGCGCCATGACGGGTAACGGATGAGAGGCGGATGCCGCAGCGCCACCTGCGGCATCCGCTGCCGTCCGTGCTCTACCACTGGAGCCTGCTGAGCGCGAACCCGCGCCGGTGTCTGAGGCCGCGCCTACACTTGACGGGTGCCTATTGTCCCCGTTGATATCCCCGGTCACACCAGTGGAAAGCTCAGTGTGCGCGGGGCCCGCGTCCACAATCTCAAGGATGTCGATCTCGACATTCCCCGCGACTCGCTCGTGGTCTTCACCGGCCTATCCGGGTCGGGGAAGTCGAGTCTGGCGTTCGACACGATCTTCGCCGAGGGGCAGCGGCGCTACGTCGAGTCTCTGAGCTCCTATGCGCGGCAGTTCCTCGGGCAGGTCGACCGACCCGATGTGGACTTCATCGAGGGTCTGAGCCCGGCGGTGTCGATCGATCAAAAGTCGACCAACCGCAACCCGCGATCGACCGTCGGAACGATCACAGAGATCCACGACTACATGCGTCTGCTTTGGGCCCGCATCGGCGTGCCGCATTGCCCTGACTGCGGTGCAGTGATCCAGCGTCAGACCGTGCAACAGATCGCCGATCAACTGATGGAGCTCCCCGAGCGCACGCGCTACCAGGTGGTCGCACCGGTCGTCTCGCAGAAAAAGGGTGAGTTCGTCGACCTGTTCAAGGAACTCGCTGCGAAGGGGTTCGCTCGCGCGATCGTCGACGGCGACCTGATTCAGCTGGCCGAACCACCGACACTCAAGAAGAGTTACAAGCACGACATCGCCGTCGTGGTCGACCGATTGGTCGCGAGCGGCGACATCCTTGGCCGAGTGACCGACTCCGTAGAAACTGCTCTCGGCCTCACCGGCGGGCTCGTGCAGGTGAATTTCGTCGACGAGGAGGGAGATGCCGCGTGGCAGTCGTTCTCCGAGAAGCTGGCGTGCCCCAACGGGCATCCGCTTCAGTTGACCGAGATCGAGCCGCGCACTTTCTCGTTCAACGCCCCCTTCGGGGCGTGCCCCGCATGTTCGGGGCTCGGGACGCGGATGTCGGTGGATGTCGATCTGATGCTCGGCGATGAAGAGTTGTCGATCCGAGAAGGCGTCATCATTCCCTGGACGACGCAGGGCAAGGGGCTCTTCCAGTACTACGAGCGGTTGCTCGAGGGTCTCGCTCGCGACCTGGATTTCTCGCTCGACACGCCCTGGAACGCGTTGCACGAGGACGTTCGTCAGGCCGTCCTACGCGGAGAAAACTATAAGGTCACGGTCAAGTGGAAGAACCGCTACGGCCGCGAGATGCGATACGCGTCGGGATTCGAAGGTGTGGTGCCCTACATTGAGCGCCAGTACCTGCAGGCAGAGAGCGACACTCAGCGACAGCGCTGGGCCGACTACCTGCGCGAAGTGCCGTGCCCGGTGTGCAACGGCGATCGACTCAAGCCCGAAGTGCTGGCTGTCAAGGTCCACGACCGCTCGATCGCCGAGGCGTCGCACATGAGCCTCGCTGATGCGCAGGCCTACTTCGCCGAGCTGCAGTTGACAGACCGCGAGGCGAAGATCGCGGCTCAAGTCCTCCGCGAAATCCGCGCGCGCCTCGAATTCCTCCTGCAGGTGGGGCTCAGCTATTTGAGCCTCAGTCGGGCGGCTGGCTCACTTTCCGGGGGTGAGGCGCAGCGCATTCGTCTCGCCACGCAGATCGGCTCGGGTCTGACCGGCGTGCTGTACGTCCTCGACGAACCCTCGATCGGCTTGCACCAGCGCGACAACCGTCGCCTGATCGACACTTTGGTCAAGTTGCGCGACCTCGGGAACACACTCATCGTCGTCGAGCACGACGAAGAGACGATCCATGCCGCGGATTGGGTGGTCGACATCGGTCCGCGCGCGGGCGTCGACGGTGGCCACGTGGTTCATTCCGGACCGCTGTCCGAGCTTCTCGAAGACCGCGGGTCGATCACTGGTGACTACTTGGCCGGGCGGCGCGCCATCGCCACACCGAAGAAGCGTCGCAAGATCGACAAGCAACGCCAGATCACGGTGGTCGGGGCGCGAGAGAACAACCTGCGGGACGTCACGGTCAATTTCCCCCTCGGCGTCCTCACCGCTGTCACGGGCGTGAGTGGCTCGGGCAAATCCACGTTGGTCAACGGCATCCTGTACGAAGTCCTGGCCACCAGGCTCAACGGTGCTCGCCGCGTCGCCGGCAAGCACACCCGAGTTACCGGGCTCGACAACCTCGACAAGGTGGTCCACGTGGACCAGGCGCCCATCGGTCGGACGCCTCGTTCGAATCCGGCGACCTACACAGGGGTGTTCGACCGCATCCGCACTCTCTTCAGCGAGACACTCGAAGCGAAAGCGCGCGGCTACCAGCCCGGTCGATTCAGCTTCAACGTCAAGGGCGGCCGCTGCGACGCCTGTTCGGGCGACGGCACGATCAAAATCGAGATGAACTTCCTGCCCGACGTCTACGTGGACTGCGAGGTGTGCCACGGAAAGCGCTACAACCGTGACACGCTCGCCGTGCACTACAAGGGCAAGAACATCGCAGAAGTCCTCGAGATGCCCATCTCGGAGGCAGCCGAGTTCTTCGAGCCGATCCAAGCGATTCACCGCTACCTCAAGACCCTCGTCGACGTCGGCCTCGGATACGTGCGGTTGGGCCAGTCGGCGACCACGCTTTCGGGTGGTGAGGCGCAGCGTGTGAAGCTCGCCACCGAACTGCAGCGGCGCTCGAACGGGCGCAGCATCTACGTCCTCGATGAACCCACGACAGGCCTTCACTTCGAAGACGTCGCGCGTCTTCTCGAAGTTCTCGGGGGACTGGTCGACAAGGGCAACACCGTGATCGTGATCGAACACAGCCTCGACGTGATCAAGTCGGCCGACTGGATCATCGATCTCGGGCCTGAAGGTGGCGCCGGTGGAGGGCAGATCGTCGCCACGGGAACCCCTGAGCAGGTTGCTCGGGTGGAAGGAAGCCACACGGGAGCCTTCCTGGCGGAGGTGCTCGGAACGGCACCTGCCCGCAAGGCGGGCTGACGTGGCATCCGCTTCATCATCCTCGCGGCGCGCGAGGCCCGAGCTGCCATACAAACCCAAGCCGGGGGAGATCCCCACGAACCCGGGCGTGTATCGATTTCGGGATGCCGATGGGCGCGTGCTCTACGTCGGGAAGGCGAAGAACCTCCGAGCTCGCCTGTCGAACTACTTCGCACCCTTGCCCACGCTGCACGAACGCACGCGGCGCATGGTGACCACCGCCGCCTCGGTTGAATGGACCGTTGTCGATAGCGACGTGGACTCCTTGCAATTGGAGTACATGTGGATCAAGGAGTTCGATCCGCCGTTCAACGTGCGCTACCGCGACGACAAGTCGTACCCATTCATGGCGATCACCCTGGCCGACGAAGCGCCGCGGGTGATTGTGACGCGCAATCGGCGAATCGCCGGGGCGCGATACTTCGGGCCGTACCCGAAGGTATGGGCGGTTCACGACACCATCGACCTGATGATCAAGGTGTTCCCCATCCGCACCTGCAGCGACTCGTCGTACAAGAAGGCGATGGCAACCGGTCGGCCGTGCTTTCCCGGGCAGATCGGCCGGTGCGGCGGGCCGTGCTCGGGTCGGGTGACCATCGAGGAACACCGCGCGATCGTCGACGACTTCGTCGCCTTCATGGCGGGCGGTGATCAACGCTTCACCAAGCAGCTGAACGCTCGGATGCGTGAGGCCTCGGCGGCCATGGACTACGAAGCCGCAGCCACCTACCGCGATCGGCTGCAGGCGATCGATGCCGTCCTGAGCAAGAGCGCGCTCGTTCTTGCCGAAGACATCGACGCCGACCTGTTCGGCATCGCAGAGGACGAGCTGGCGGCGGCGGTACAACACTTCGTGATTCGCGGTGGGCGCGTGCGCGGTGTTCGGGCGAGCACCATCGAAAAAGAACTCGACATCAGTGCCGGCGACCTGGTGGACCAGGTGCTGCAGCGCACCTACGGTAACGCGTCGGGTGCGGACATTCCGCGCCAGGTGCTGGTTCCGCATCTGCCGGATGACGCGGACGAACTCGAGACGTGGTTGCGTGACAAGCGCGGGAAGTCCGTGTCGATCCAGGTTGCACAGCGCGGGCAGAAGGCCGACCTCATGCGTACTGCGTCGCTCAATGCCCAGCAGGCGCTGATGCTCCACAAGACGCGACGCACCAGCGACTACGTCGCGCGTACGCAGGGGCTGACGGACCTGCAGGAAGCACTGGGGCTTGACACGGCCCCACTCCGGATCGAGTGTTTCGATGTGTCGCACCTCAGCGGCACGAACGTTGTCGCATCGATGGTCGTCTTCGAAGACGGACTGCCGCGCAAAGACCAATACCGCTCGTTCTCGATCGCCGAGACGACCGACGACACGGATTCCATCTACCAGGTCCTTACCCGTCGACTGGCCTATGTGGGGCGTGCAGAAGAGGACGAGGCGGATGCTCCCGCGGGGCTGCCCGAGAGCGAGGGCGAGCCCGTCGCTCCCGAGCGCAAGCGTCGGCGGTTCGCGTACCCGCCGCAGTTGCTGGTTGTCGACGGCGGGCGTCCGCAGGTGGAAGCAGCTGCTCGCGCTCTGCGAGAGTCCGGTCACACCGAGATCGCGCTGTGCGGCATTGCGAAGCGGCTCGAGGAGGTGTGGCTGCCGGGGGAGGAGTATCCGGTGATTCTGCCGCGCACTTCCGAGTCGCTGTACCTGCTGCAGCGGCTCCGCGATGAGGCGCACCGATTCGCCGTCACCCATCAGCGAAAACGGCGGCGGCGCGACATCCAGAGCGTTCTGGCCGAGGTGCCCGGGCTCGGTGAGTCGCGTATCAAAGCGCTTCTGAAGCACTTCGGGTCGGTCACAGCGCTCAAGAACGCCTCTCGAGACGAGATTCTCGAACTTCCGGGAATCGGGCCTGCGCTGGCGCAGGCGATACACACCCACCTATCGGATCGATAGGCTGGACGCGACGGGGGTGGTCATGACCGAGGGGATGCCGGACGGCGCGAGCGAAGTGCTCATCGTGACCGGAATGTCGGGTGCGGGACGATCGACCGCGGCGAACGCGCTGGAAGACCTGGGATGGTATGTCGTCGACAACCTGCCGCCCCAGATGATGCGACCGTTGATGGACCTCACCGAAGGGGCCGCCGCTGCGCTACCCCGCGTGGCAGTCGTCGTCGACGTTCGCGGGCGAGACCTGTTCTCCGAGCTTCCTGCGGCGATGGCAGCAGTGCGGGAACGCAGGCAGGTGCGCCTGATGTTCCTCGATGCCTCGGATGACGTGCTCGTCCGACGTTTCGAGGCCGTGCGGCGGCCGCACCCCCTGCAGGGCGATGGCACCATTCTCGACGGCATCACGCGAGAGCGCGCCGTTCTGACGGTGTTGCGCGAAAGTGCCGATGTCATCATCGACACCTCTGCGAGGAACGTTCACCAGCTCTCCACCGAGGTCGCTGACCTGTTCGCTGTGCAGGGCGCGCCGAAACACACCGTCACGATCCTCAGTTTCGGGTTCAAGTACGGCTTGCCGCCCGATGTCGATCTCGTCGCGGACATGCGCTTTCTGCCGAACCCCTTCTGGAGTGAAGAGCTGCGATCGCTCACGGGGAAGGACTCTCAAGTGCGCGACTTCGTGATGGCTCAAGCCGGTGCCACCGAGTTCATCGACGCCTACGCCGCAGCGCTGCGCCCCGTTCTCGACGGCTATCAACGTGAGAATAAGCGGCATTCCGTCGTCGGAGTCGGGTGTACGGGGGGCAAGCACCGATCCGTCGTGATGGCCCGGGAACTCGCGGAGCGACTCTCCGTCGTCCCCGATGTCGCGGTGCGCGTGAAGGATCGTGATCTGGGCCGCGAATGATGTCAGCCGCGAGTAGGCTGGATCGTCCCCCAGACTGAGTGCAAGGAGTTCCGTTGTCGCTGACCGCCGACGTCAAAGCCGAGTTGATCACGGTGCGAGACCCTCGCCCGACCGCTCGGGTGGCGGAACTCACCACCATCCTGCGCTTCTCGGGTGGGTTGCACTCGATCGCCAACCGTGTGGCCGTGGAGGCAGAGCTCGACTCCGACCCGCTCGCGCGGCGCACGGCCCGCGAACTCATGGAGCTCTACGGCGTGCGCCCCGAACTCGTGCTCGTGCAGAGCTCGGGCAGCCGCAGCGGCAATCTCTACGCTGTGCGCGTGATCGAAGGCGGCGAAACACTGGCACGGCAGACCGGCCTGCTCGATCAGCGCCGCCGACCGGTGCGGGGGCTCCCGAACAAGCTCACGACGGGCTCCCGCGGAGACCTCACCGCAATCTGGCGCGGTGCGTTCTTGGCCGCGGGTACCCTCAGCGACCCCGGTCGTTCGGCGGCCCTCGAGATCACGTGCCCCTCGTCCGAAGCTGCGATGGCACTGGTCGGTGCAGCGCACCGGATCGGGATTCCCGCGAAAGCACGCGAAGTACGCGCCATCCCGCGCGTGGTCGTGCGTGAGGCTGAGGCCATTCGTGCCGCCCTGTCGGCGATGGGCGCCGAACGCGCCGCTTCGGACTGGGATCAAATGCGGCAGCGGCGGGAAGTGCGCGCGGGCGTCAACCGTCTGGTGAACTTCGACGACGCCAACCTCCGTCGGTCCGCTCAAGCGGCCGTCGCCGCGTGCGCGCGCGTGGAGAGAGCCCTGGAGATTCTGGGCGAAGAAGTGCCCGATCACCTGCGCGAAGCCGGTGATCTGCGTCTCGCGCACCGTGACGCGAGTCTCGACGAGTTGGGGCACCACGCAGACCCGCCGTTGACGAAGGATGCCGTGGCGGGGCGCATCCGCCGGTTGTTGGCGATGGCCGACAAGAAGGCCGAGACGGATGGCATTCCCGGTACCGAATCCGCCGTTCCCCCCGGGATGGGCGACTGATCCTGTCACGTGTCATGACGTGACGCAATCCCGCCCTGTGAGCCATCAAGCCTCACTAGGATGAGGGAACACACCCCGTCGCGTTCGGGAGTCCGGCGCGGCGCCGATTGGAAGAAGAGGACATGGCTGCCTACACGTTGCCCGAACTCACCTACGACTACTCCGCTCTGGCCCCGCACATCAGCGCGACCATCATGGAGCTGCACCACTCCAAGCACCACCAGGCGTACGTGACCGGTGCGAACACCGCTCTCGAACAGCTCGCCGAAGCCCGCGACGCGGGCAACTTCGCCAACGTCAACAAGCTCGAGAAGGACCTCGCGTTCAACTTGGGCGGCCACACCAACCACTCGATCTTCTGGACGAACCTCTCGCCGAACGGCGGCGACAAGCCGACCGGTGATCTTGCCTCGGCGATCGACGACCACTTCGGTTCTTTCGACAAGTTCCAGGCGCACTTCACCGCCGCCGCCCTCGGCGTGCAGGGTTCGGGTTGGGCCGGTCTTTTTTGGGACTCGATCGGGGAGAACCTCCTGATCCAGCAGTTCTTCGACCAGCAGTCGCAGTTCGCAGCCGGCTCGGTGCCGCTGCTGCTCCTAGATGTCTGGGAGCACGCCTATTACCTCGACTACAAGAACGTGCGCGCCGACTACGTCAAGGCATTCTGGAACATCGCCGACTGGGGCAATGTTCAGGATCGCTTCGCCGCTGCCCGTGAGAAGACCTCGGGCCTGCTGGTACTGTCATAGCCAATGACGGCGTCCCGGCGGGTTCGTCCGTCGGGACGCCGTTGTCCATTGTCTGAATCGCACCAACCGCGCACTCGCGCACGACACTTCTCAGGAGAAACTCCGTGGCTGTCAAGATCGGGATCAACGGCTTCGGCCGTATCGGACGTAACTACCTTCGGGCTGCACTCGCACAGGGTGCTGACCTCGAGATCGTGGCGGTGAATGACCTCACCGACAACAAGTCGCTCGCACACCTGCTCAAGTACGACTCCGTGGGCGGTCGTCTGGGCGAAGACGTCTCGTACGACGGTGACTCGATCACCGTCGGCGGCAAGAGCATCAAGGTGTTCGAAGAGCGCGACCCCGCCAACCTGCCCTGGGGTGAGCTCGGTGTGGACATCGTCATCGAGTCCACCGGCCGCTTCACCAACGCCGCAGACGCCGGCAAGCACATTCAGGGTGGCGCCAAGAAGGTTCTCATCTCGGCCCCCGGCACGGACGTCGACGGCACGTTCGTGATGGGTGTGAATGAGGACACCTACGACCCCGAGACGATGCACATCATCTCGAACGCGTCGTGCACCACCAACTGCCTCGCGCCCCTGGCCAAGGTCTTCAACGACGCCTTCGGCATCGAGCGCGGCTTCATGATGACGGCGCACGCGTACACCGCTGACCAGAACCTGCAGGACGGCCCCCACGGCGACCTGCACCGCGCGCGTGCTGCGGCGCTGAACATCGTCCCCGCGTCGACCGGTGCAGCCAAGGCCATCGGCCTGGTGCTGCCTGAGCTCAACGGCAAGCTCAGCGGTTCGTCCTACCGCGTTCCGGTTCCCACCGGCTCGATTGTCGACCTGACGATCATCACGCCGACCGAGGGCCTCACCAAGGAAGCCATCAACGCTGCGTACGAAGCGGCTGCGGCCGACGGTCGCCTGGTGGGCTACCTGAAGTACAACACTGACCCGATCGTGTCGACGGACATCCAGCTCGACCCGCACTCCTCGGTGTTCGACGCTGGTCAGACCAACGTCAGCGGCAACCTGGTCAAGGTGTCGTCCTGGTACGACAATGAGTGGGGTTACTCCAACCGCCTGGTCGACCTCACCGAGTACGTCGCCGAGCGCCTCTAAGCGATCGTCATGGCACTGCGCACCCTGGACTCCCTGGGTTCGCTGGCCGGCAAGCGTGTCATCGTCCGTGTTGATTTCAACGTCCCGTTGCGGGACGGCGTCATCACGGACGATGGCCGCGTCCGGGCAGCTCTTCCCACACTGAACGAGCTCATCAACCAGGGAGCACGCGTGATCGCGTGCTCGCACCTGGGGCGCCCCGACGGCGCACCCGATCCGAAGTACAGCCTCGCGCCCGTCGCGCAGCGCCTGTCGGAGCTTCTTGGCAAGCCCGTCGCGTTCGCGCGGGACACCGTGGGCGAGTCCGCTCATGAAGCGGTGGATGCGCTCGAAGACGGTGAGGTTGCCGTCCTTGAGAACCTGCGGTTCAACCCGGGCGAGACGGCGAAGGATGACGCGGTGCGTCACGCGTTCGCGGAGGAGCTCGCCCAGTTGGGCGACGCGCTCGTCTCTGACGGATTCGGTGTCGTACATCGCAAGCAGGCGTCGGTTTACGACCTCGCCCAATTGTTGCCCTCTGCAGCGGGATCGTTGATCGAAAAAGAGGTCGACGTTCTCGACCGTCTGACTGAGAATCCCGAGCGCCCCTATACGGTCGTGCTCGGCGGCTCGAAGGTCAGTGACAAGCTCGGCGTCATCGCCCACCTGCTCCCGCGCGTGCAGAAGCTGTGCATCGGCGGCGGAATGATGTTCACGTTCCTCGCAGCACAAGGGCATAGCGTCGGAAAGAGCCTCCTCGAGGAGGATCAGCTCGACACGGTGCGCGGCTACATCGCCACGGCGGCTGAGTTGGGCGTAGAGCTGGTCGTGCCTGTGGATGCCGTTGTTGCGGCATCCTTCTCGGCCGACGCGGCGCACGAAGTCGCCGATGCTGATGCACTCGAGGCGACGTCCTTCGGGGCGGACGGCTTGGGACTCGACATCGGACCGCGCACGGCAGCGCTGTTCGCGGATGCAATCCGCGGGTCGAAGACGGTCTTCTGGAACGGCCCCATGGGTGTGTTCGAGATGCCCGCGTTCGCCGCGGGCACGAAGACGGTGGCGCACGCGCTCACCGAGGTCGATGGGCTCTCGGTCGTGGGTGGCGGGGACTCCGCTGCGGCCGTAAGGCAGCTCGGATTCGCCGATGACCAGTTCGGTCACATCTCGACGGGCGGGGGCGCGAGCCTCGAGTTCCTCGAGGGCAAGAAACTTCCCGGACTGGAGGTCCTCGGATGGCAGTAGCACGCACCCCGCTCATTGCGGGCAACTGGAAGATGAACCTCGATCACCTTCAGGCGGTCGCGTTCGTGCAGAAATTGCACTGGACGTTGAAGGATGCCGCGCACGAAGACGGGTCGGTCGAGGTGGCGGTCTTCCCGCCTTTCACCGACATCCGCACCGTGCAGACGCTCATCGACGCAGACAAGATTCCCTTCGCCTTCGGCGCTCAGGACATCTCGACGCATGACTCCGGCGCATATACCGGGGAGGTGTCAGGTGCGTTCCTGTCGAAGCTGTCCTGCCGATACGTGATCATCGGGCACTCCGAGCGTCGTGAGTACCACCACGAGACGGACGAGATCGTCGCTGCCAAGGTGCGCGCCGCGCTCAAGCACGGCATCGTTCCTGTGATCTGCGTCGGAGAGACGCTCGAGCAGCGGGAAGAGTCCGGGCCCACCGCTGTGTCGGTGGCTCAGCTGCGCGTCGCACTCGAAGCCGTTTCGGCCGACGACGACTTCGTTGTGGCGTACGAGCCCGTCTGGGCAATCGGCACCGGTCAGGTGGCTTCGCCCGAGCAGGCTCAGGAAGTGTGCGCGGCATTGCGTGAAGTCATCTCCGAGGCATTGGGGGCTGACGTCGCAGCCAAGACTCGTGTGCTGTACGGCGGATCGGTGAAGTCCGGCAACATCGCGAGCTTCATGCGCGAGCCCGATGTCGATGGCGCTCTGGTGGGCGGGGCGAGCCTCGTCGTCGACGAGTTCGCCTCGATCATCCGGTTCCAGAAACACGTCGGAGTGTGATTGCTGACGGCTGGTGGCGCGGTAGTCCCGCACCACCAGCCGTCGCGTCGTATACTTGACCCTTGTGCGATCGGCGACTGATCGCCACGAAAGGCTTGAAAGACTGTGCAGATCCTCGAGTTCGTCCTGCAGGTGCTCCTCGGCATCACGAGCCTCCTGCTGACCCTCCTCATCCTGCTCCACAAGGGGCGCGGTGGCGGTTTGTCCGACATGTTCGGCGGCGGTATGACATCGGCGCTGGGTTCCTCCGGGCTCGCCGAGCGAAACCTCAACCGTTTCACCATCGTCCTCGCATTGGTGTGGTTCGTCGCGATTGTCGCGCTGGGCCTGATTACGAAATTCCAGGTGATCTGATGGCTACCGGTGGCAACGCAATCCGCGGTACTCGCGTCGGTGCGGGCCCGATGGGCGAGCAGGACCACGGCTTCCACGCCGATCGTGTCGCGATTTCTTACTGGGACGCGCTCGGCAACGAGACCGTCCGTTACTTTGCGGCTGGCATTCCCGAGGAAGAAATTCCCGAGACCATCGATTCCCCGCACTCAGGACTCCCGGCCGGTCGCGACAAGCAGAACCCGCCGGCTCTGGCTAAGACCGAGCCGTACAAGACTCACCTTGCATACGTGAAAGAGCGCCGGAGCGAAGAAGAGGCTGACTCGCTGCTCGACGACGCGCTCGCGCAGCTGCGGGAGCGACGCGGCCAGTCCTGACCGACGTCAGAATGAAAAGACCGGATGCCACGTGGCATCCGGTCTTTTCATTTACGCGATCAGTATTCGCGATCGATCAACTCGTACGGGACTTTCTCGGCTGCCGCCTCGTCGACGAAGAAGACCGTGCGCTTGCGGCCCTTGGCGCCGGCTGCCGGGACGTTCGAATAGCTAGCGCCAGCGAGAGCGAGCCCGAGTGCCGAGGCCTTGTCGGCTCCCGTGAGGACCATCCATACGCGCTTCGAGTCGTTGATGACGGGCCGAGTCATGGTCACACGCTCGGGCGGCGGCTTGGGGGAGTTGCGCACTGCGACCACCGCGCGATCGGTCACGTGAATGTCCGAGCGATCGGGAAAGAGCGACGCAATATGCCCGTCCGGTCCCACGCCGAGGAAGCACACGTCGAACGAGGGCCACGCACGATCGCCAGCGCCGAAGCGCGCGAGTTCTGAGGCGTAGGCCTCGGCGGCCTGGTCGAGGTCGATTCCATCATCGCTCGCCGCCATGGAGTGGATGTTGTCGGTGGGGATATCGAGCGTGCCGAGCAGCGCATCGTGGGCTTGCTGGTCATTGCGGTCGGCGTGACCGCGAACGACGAAGCGCTCGTCACTCCACCAGAAATGCACCAGAGCCCAGTCGATCTCTTGGACGGCGGGCTTGGATGCGGCGGCCCTGAGGACCGCGGAACCCATCGATCCACCGGTCAGCGACACGTGGGCGTGCTTTCCCGCTGAGGTGCGCTTGATAACGCGATCGAGAAACCGGTCTGCGACCGACGACGCGAGCGTCGCCGGATCAGGGCCGATAACAACGAACTTCTCGGCCCAGGCCTCGACCATTCCACTCACTCCTGCGTCGGCTCGACTGGCGTTCCTGTGGTCGGTGGACCCAGCAACTCCCAGCCTTCGGTGATCACTCGACCATACAGGAGGTCGGGATCGAGCCGGCGCAGTTCTTCCGCGAGGCACTCGCGCAGAGACCGTCGCGGGAACGAGAGGTCATGTACCGGCTGCCCGGGCTGGGTGAGTACGGCGACACCCGAGGAGGGGCGCTCCAGCACAACGTCGCCACTCTCGCGCACGAGCGTGACCGACTTGATGCCGTGCGGCCACTCCGACGGGTCGAGGTATCCCCAGTCCACCGGCACGTCCAGCGCGAGCCGCAGCCACGCGGCGAGCAGCGGCGTCGACGGTGAATCGGCGGCGCCGCGTACGCGAACGCCCGTGACGCGTTCGTACGGCGGCTGGTCGAGGATCGCTGCGAGTTGCTCGCGCCAGCGCGTCAGGCGCGTCCACGCGAGGTCGGTGTCGCCTGGCGCGTACTGAGCGCCGAGGCCCGCGACCCATCCGGCAGGATCTGACTTGGTGGCCGCGTCGGTGATGCGACGTTGTGCGATCTTGCCGATGGACGTCTTCGACACCAGTTCGGGCGTCTTGTTCGGCCACCAGACGACAACGGGGGCGTCGGGGAGCAGTAGACCGGTGACGAGCGACTCGAGGTTGCGGTCACCCACCTCACCCTGGACCTGAAGCGTGACCACTTCACTCGCACCGGCATCCCCGCCGACGCGAATCTGCGCGTCCACGCGGGAGGGGAGATCATCGCCACTGGTGATCATGAGCACGATCACTCGCATCGGATGCTCACGTGAGGCATCGTTTGCGGCCTCGATCACCTCTTCGGCGGCGCCTTGGCGCGTGAGGATGATCAGCGTCAGTACGCGCCCGAGGGCGACCGCGCCGCCCTCTTCACGAACGTTGACCAGCGCGCGAGAGATCTTGCTGACGGTGGTGTCGGGCAGATCGACGATCACGGGCGCCTCCAAGCACGTCCTTCGCGGGCGAGCATTTCGTCCGCGGATGCCGGGCCCCAGGACCCGGGTGAATACTGTTCGAGCGGGCCACCCTGCGTGGCCCAGAACTCCTCGATCGGATCGAGGATCTTCCACGAGAGTTCGACCTCTTCGTGGCGCGGGAAGAGTGGCGGGTCACCGAGAAGCACGTCGAGGATGAGTCGTTCGTAAGCTTCCGGGCTCGCCTCGGTGAAGGCGTGACCATAGCCGAAGTCCATCGTGACGTCGCGAACTTGTGCGCCAGCCCCGGGGACCTTCGAGCCGAAGCGGATCGTCACACCTTCGTCGGGCTGTACGCGGATCACGAGGGCGTTCTGGCCCTGACCGGACGTCTGGCTTCGAGAGAACAGCAGTTCTGGCGCGCGCTTGAAAACGACAGCGATTTCGGTCACGCGGCGGCCGAGGCGCTTACCGGTGCGCAAGTAGAACGGCACACCTGCCCAGCGGCGCGTATTGACCTCGAGGGTGATCGCGGCGTACGTCTCCGTGGTCGACTCGGGGTCCATTCCGTCTTCTTCGAGGAAGCCGCGGACCTTTTCGCCACCCTGCCAGCCGCCGGCGTACTGCCCGCGAGCGGTGTACTTGGCGAGGTCTTCGGGCACCGTGACGGCGGCGAGGACCTTCTCCTTCTCGGCGCGCAGATGTGCTGCATCGAACGAGATCGGCTCTTCCATGGCGGTAAGCGCCATCAGCTGGAGCAGATGGTTCTGAATGACGTCGCGCGCGGCCCCAACGCCGTCGTAGTAACCGGCACGTCCTCCCACGCCGATGTCCTCGGCCATGGTGATCTGCACGTGGTCGACGTAGTTGCCGTTCCATAGTGGCTCGTACAACTCGTTGGCGAAGCGCAGGGCGAGGATGTTCTGAACGGTCTCTTTGCCGAGATAGTGGTCGATCCGGAAGATCGAGTCGGCAGGGAACGCAGTGCGTAGCGCGTCGTTGAGCGACTGTGCCGTCTCGAGGTTGTGTCCGAACGGCTTCTCGATCACCACGCGACGCCACCGTTCGGGCTGGTCGGCGGTGTCATCGACCAGCCCCGACGCCTTCAGCTCTTCGGCGACCTGCGAGAAGTCCTTGGGCGGAATCGACAGGTAGAACGCGTGGTTCCCCATCGTGCCTCGCTCAGTGTCGAGCTTCTCGACGGTCTCGCGCAGGCGACGGAACGCCTCAGGATCCCCGAACTCGCCCGAGACGAAGCGGATGCCCTGAAGCAGCTGCTGCCAGGTTTCGTCGCGGAACTCGGTTCGCGCATGCTGTTTCACGGCGTCTTGGACGACCTGGGCGAAGTCTTGGTCCTCCCAGTCGCGGCGGGCAAAACCCACGAGCGCGAATCCTGGCGGCAGAAGACCTCGGTTCGCGAGGTCGTACACGGCGGGCATCAACTTCTTGCGGGACAGGTCGCCGGTCACGCCGAAAATCACGAGGGCGCTCGGGCCGGCAATGCGATTCAGACGGCCGTCACCGGGGTCGCGCAGCGGGTTGTTGCCGCGCGAGATCTCGATAGTCATGAAGAGGGGGCTCCTACTGGGCGGCTTCGAAGAGTGAAAGCACTTCGATTTGAGGGTCGGTGAGAGTCAGCGTGACCACGGGGCGCCCGGATGCCGCGAGGACCGCGGCATCGCCAGCGGCCTGTGCTCGGATCAGCTCACCGAAGGTGAACGGACGGCCCGGAATCTCCACGTCGGTGTCCGTCTGCTCGACGATCTGAAGGAAGACTCCCGTTGCGGGGCCGCCCTTGTGGAACTGTCCGGTCGAGTGCAGAAAGCGGGGACCCCAACCGAACGTGGTCGGGCGACCAGAGTCGGCGGCGACGAGCTCGCGCAACCCCTGCAGCTGGGGGAGTGCGAGACGATCGACGTACGCCTGCACGGCGACGTAGCCACGGTCGGGGATCTGAGCCCACAGCGCGTCCAGGACGCCAGCAATCGTCCCCGAGGCCAGCAGCGACTCGTCGGTAGAGCGCACTTCGACTCCGTCCACGACGAACGCGGGAGCAGTCGGCTCCGGTCGCTCCTCGAGCAGGCCGCGGGTAGCGGTCTTGGCCGATTCCACATCGGGCTGATCGAACGGGTTGATGCCCAGCATGCGACCGGCGATTGCGGTCGCGTACTCCCACACGATGAACTGAGCGCCCAGGGAGCCGCTGATCAGTACTTCGCCTTCGTGGTGTTCGAACAGGTGGAACTCGTTCGCTTCATCGACGAGTCGAACAATCTGCAGGTCGGCGGGCCGATTGTCGAGCTCGGGTGAGACCGGAAGGAGGACAACGGGCAGGATGCCGGTCCCGGCCTTACCGGTCGACTCAGCGACCAGTTGCTCGATCCAGTCGGGAAGACCGACGATGTGAGTCCCGTCGGTGACGAGCCCGAGCTTGTCGCGGCGGTCTGCTCCTCCGCCAGCAATCGCCGCAGCGAGGACGAGCGCGGGGTTGTCGGGGCTGTCGATCGCGACTTCGAGCATCGAGGCCTCGGCCTCATCGAGCAGCTCGGAAATGTCCGCACCCGCGAGGCCCGAAGGGACGAGCCCGAAAGCAGTCAGTGCCGAGTATCGACCGCCCACTGTCGGGTCTGCCGTGAAGACGGTGTATCCGTCGGCTCGCGCGGCCGTCTCCATGGGGGAGCCCGGATCGGTGACAACAACGATGCGCTCGACGGGATCGATGCCGAGGTCGCGGAAGGCGGCCTCGAATGCGCGCTTCGCGGAGTCGGTCTCTACCGTCGAACCAGACTTGCTGGCGACAACCAGGGCGGTCTGAGCGAGGGATCCTGACTCATCGCCGTCGAGGGCAGCCAACACTTGGCCCGGCGACGTCGAATCGAGCACCACGAGAGGCACTCCCGCGGTACGGGTGATCACCTCGGGCGCGAGCGATGAGCCACCCATGCCGGCGAGAACGATGCGCGTGACTCCGCGAGAGCTCAGGCTCTCGCGGAGTGCAACGATCTCGGGCACGAGCGGACGAGAAACGCTGACCGCCTCCACCCACCCGAGCCGCTGCGCGGCTTCGGTTTCGGCATCCGAGCCCCACAGGCTTGCGTCGCCCGCGGTGATTCCCGAAGCGACCAGCGAAGAGGTCAACGCCGGGAGCGTGGCATCCACCACCGCCTTGACGTGACCGCTCAGGTGGATGGCGAACGTCATCGCGCGTCCTGGAGGGCGGTGCGAACGGTCGCCTGCAGCTCGTGCCACGAGGCGATGAACTTCTCGACGCCTTCGTCCTCGAGGGTCTGCGTCACGTCGGCGAAGTCAACGCCGAGTTCGGCGAGAGCGTCGAAAACGCCGTGCGCGTCGACGTACTCACCGGTGACACGGTCGCCCGTGACCTCTGCGTGGTCGAACGTCGCCTCGAGAGTCTTCTCGGGCATGGTGTTGACAGTCCCCGGGGCAACCAGCTCTGTGACATAGAGCGTGTCCGGCAGCGACGGGTCCTTGACACCGGTGGATGCCCACAGTGGGCGCTGAACGTTCGCGCCTGCCGCGACCAGGCTCTTGGCGCGGTCGGTGGCGAACAGCTCTTCGAACAGCTCATAGGCCAGGCGCGCGTTCGCGACGCCCGCCTTGCTCTTCAGCTCTTCCGCCGCGGGGTCGGAGTAGCCGCCGAGACGCTTGTCCACCTCGGTGTCGACGCGCGAGACGAAGAACGATGCGACGGAGTGGATCGTCGACAGATCGTGGCCTGCGGCCTGTGCCTTCTCGAGACCCTCGAGGTAGGCCTCGATGACCTCTGCGTAGCGGTCCAAGCTGAAGATCAGCGTGACGTTGACCGAAATGCCTTCCGCGAGCACAGCGGTGATCGCGGGGAGCCCTGCTTTTGTGGCGGGGATCTTGATGTGGACGTTCGGGCGGTCGACCCGTGCCCACAGTTCCTTCGCCTGGGCGACAGTGGCATCCGTGTCGTGGGCGAGGTCGGGTGAGACTTCGATCGACACGCGGCCGTCGACACCGTGAGTGGCATCGTAGACCGGACGGAAGATGTCGGCGGCGTCGCGCACGTCATCCGTCGTGATCGCGAAGATCGCGTCGTCGACGCTGGTGTTCGCCGCCGCCAGGGTGGCGACCTGCTCGGCGTACGATTCGCCATTGGTCAGCGCGCCGGCGAAGATCGTCGGGTTCGTGGTCACGCCGCTGACGTTCCGGCTGGTGATCAGTTCGGTGAGGTTGCCACTGGTGATGCGGCTACGGGAGAGGTCGTCCAGCCAGATGCTGACGCCGGCGGCGACGAGGTTCTCGGTGGGCGTGCTCATGCGTTCTCCTTGAGGGTTTCGCGTGCCGCTTCGACGACGGCGTCGGCGGTGATGCCGAATTTCTGGAACAGGGTCTTGTAGTCGGCGGACGCACCGAAGTGGTCGATGGCGATCGAGCGGCCCTTGTCGCCGACGATGCCTCGCCAGGTGAGGGCCGAACCGGCCTCGACGCTGACGCGCGCGGTGACCGAGGCGGGGAGGACCGACTCGCGATACTCATCGCTCTGCTCGGCGAACCACTCGAGCGAGGGGGCCGAAACGACACGGGCGTGAATGCCGTCGGCTGCGAGCGTTTCGCGCGCAGCGACCGCCAGCTGAACCTCGGAACCGGTCGCGATCAGAATGACGTCGGGCGTTCCGTTGGGGGCATCGATGAGCACGTACGCGCCCTTGGCGACACCCTCGGTGGTGGCGAAGCCGTCCTCGCCACGCGGGAACACGGGGATGTTCTGGCGCGTCAGCGCGATACCTGCGGGGCCTTCCTGGCGACGCAGGATCTCGAGCCACGCGGCCGAGGTCTCATTCGCGTCGGCCGGGCGCACCACGGCGAAGTTCGGGATAGCGCGCAGGGTGGCCAACTGCTCGATCGGCTGGTGCGTCGGACCGTCCTCGCCGAGCGCGACCGAGTCGTGCGTCCACACGAACACCGAGGGGATGTTCATGAGAGCTGCCAGGCGCACGGCGGGTCGCATGTAGTCGGAGAAGATCAGGAACGTGCCGCCGAAGGCGCGGGTCTTACCGTGGAGCACGATGCCGTTCACGATTGCGCCCATCGCGTGCTCGCGGATGCCGAAGTGCAACACGCGACCGTACGGGTCGCCGGACCATTCGTGAGTGGACCACTGCGCCGGGATGAAGCTCTTGGCCGACTTGATCGTCGTCAGATTCGACTCTGCGAGGTCGGCCGAGCCGCCCCACAGCTCAGGCAGTTCGGCGGCGAGAGCATTGATGACCGTTCCCGACGCTGCGCGGGTCGACACGTCTTTGCCTGCTTCGAACGCCGGCAGGGCGCCAGCGATGCCCTCGGGCAGGTCGCCAGATTCGAGGCGGTCGAGCAGCGCCTTACGCTCAGGGTTCGCCGCGGCCCACGCATCGAACTGCTCCTGCCACTCGGCGCGGGCCGAGGCGGCGCGATCTTTCAGCGCGCGCGTGTGGGCGATCACGTCGTCTGCGACGGCGAACGTCTCCTCGGGGTCGAAGCCGAGCACCTTCTTCGTTGCGGCGAGTTCGTCGCCGCCCAAAGCGGAACCGTGGATCTTGCCGGTGTTCTGCTTGCCGGGAGCCGGCCATCCGATGATCGTCTTGAGGACGATGAGTGACGGCTTGTCGGTCTCGGCCTTGGCAGCTTCGATCGCCGTGAACAGTTCGGCGACGTCTTCGACGTATTCACCGGACTGCTTCCAGTCGACGGTCTGGACGTGCCAGCCGTACGCCTCGTAGCGGGCGGCGACGTCCTCGGTGAACGCCACGTTCGTGTCGTCTTCGATCGAAATCTGGTTGGAGTCGTAAATGGCGATGAGGTTGCCAAGGCCCTGGTGACCGGCGAGGGAGCCTGCCTCGCTGGTGACACCTTCCTGAATGTCGCCATCGCCGGCGATCGCATACACGTAGTGGTCGAACGGCGACTCACCCGCCGGGGCTTCGGGATCGAACAGACCGCGCTCGTAGCGGGCGGCGTAGGCGAAGCCCACAGCGGAGGCGAGCCCCTGGCCCAGCGGGCCGGTCGTGATTTCAACGCCCTTGGTGTGGCCATACTCGGGGTGGCCAGGAGTGAGCGAGCCCCACGTGCGCAACGACTTCAGGTCGTCGAGCTCGAGACCGAAACCGCCGAGGTACAGCTGGACGTATTGCGTGAGGGACGAGTGCCCGGCGGAAAGGATGAATCGGTCACGTCCGAGCCAGTCCGTGTCGGTGGGGTCGTGGCGCAACACGCGCTGGTACAGCAGGTAGGCGGCCGGTGCGAGGCTCATGGCCGTGCCCGGGTGGCCGTTTCCGACCTTCTCGACGGCATCCGCCGCGAGCACGCGGGCGGTGTCCACCGCACGCCGATCGATTTCTTCCCAACGCAGTTCCGACACTGAAGGCCTTTCTCGAGGAGCGCCCGGCACATGGCTGAATCCCGGTCCACGTCCCGGGTGGGTGAGGGAGGATTCGGCGCGAGGCGCGCGTGCGGTCTCAGCATATCGAAGGGGTATTCCGTCCCGGCGATGTGAGCCGCTGTGTGACAGAGTCTTGCGAAACGCTCCGCCGCGCGCGTTGCGGTGCAATGTCACCCGCGTGACGTTTCGCTCACCGCGGTCCCTGCCGTGCTGTGAGCATCCGCGCGGTGAACCCCTCCGTCACGCGGGGCGGGTGATGAGATGCCTTAGACTTGACCGGGTTCTGGGCAACGGTATAGCGGGGGCGATGGACATCAAGACGACGGCTGGCGCCGAAGCATCCCTCGACGCACCTCGCACACGTCAGAGTGTGGGAACGACGATCCGTGCCTACGTCGCGTTGACGAAGCCACGGGTTCTCGAGCTCCTGCTCGTGACCACTGTGCCCGTCATGATTCTCGCCGCCGGCGGATTGCCCAATCTGTGGCTGGTGCTTGCGACGGTCATCGGCGGCTCGATGAGCGCCGGGGCCGCGGCATCCTTCAACATGTATCTCGATCGTGACATCGACGTGCACATGAAGCGCACGGCCGGGCGTCCGCTGGTCACGGGAGAGGTCACGCCGCGAGGGGCATTGGTGTTCTCGTGGGTCCTCGCGGTCGGATCGACGCTGTGGTTGCTCGTGACGACGAACTGGCTCGCCGCGACACTGTCGGCCGTCGCCATTTTCTTCTACGTCGTGATCTACACGATGATTCTCAAGCGCCGCACCGAGCAAAACATTGTGTGGGGCGGGATTGCGGGATGCTTCCCGGTGCTGATCGGCTGGACCGCCGTGACCGGATCCCTGGCATGGCCGCCGTTGATCTTGTTCGCCGTCGTGTTCCTGTGGACGCCACCGCACTACTGGCCGTTGTCGATGAAGTACAAGGAGCAGTACGACGCGGTCGACGTGCCCATGCTCGGCGCCACGCGAAACGGTTCGCAGGTCGGCCTCCAAGTCATTCTTTACGCCTGGGCGACCCTGGCGTGCTCGCTGTTGCTTGTGCCCGTGGCTGGCATGGGCCTGGTCTACACCGTCTCGGCTCTCGTGTTCGGTGGGTGGTTCGTGTACGAGTCGCACGTGCTGTACAACAGGGCCGTCAAGGGAATCGAGCCGCGGCCCATGCGCGTCTTCCACGCGTCGATCACGTACCTGACGCTGCTGTTCGTCGCGATCGCCGTCGATCCACTCTTGCCGTTCTGATCGCCACGATCAGATGCACAGAAGCCCCCCGCGAATCGCGGGGGGCTTCTTCGTTGCTTCAGAGGTCAGCGCGAGGAGCTCACGGTTTCATCCTTCGTGACGGCGGCGTCGTCGGCGGGGGCAGCCTCTGCCTCGGGGGAGAATGCCGGTTCCGCGTCAGCGATGTCGTCGTCGGCGGCCGTTTCTGCGTCGCTGCTCCAGTCGATCGGCTCGACGACCTCGACAGGTGCATGGGGCCGCAACGTCGATGCCGCTGCGATGGCGAGAGCGATCAACAGACCGAGCACGCCGACGCCCACGAGAACCGAGCCCAACAGGGCGACGGACTGACCCACGTAGACCTCGACACCGGTCGCTGAGCCATCGGTCAGGGTCACCGTCATGATCGCGAGCTTGTCGGCGACGAGCGATGCGCCGTAGGCGAGCGTGGCCGCGGATCCGGCGATGAGAGCCCAGAACGGGATGCTACGGACCAGACGAGGGCGGGTGTTCATGGTGATGATGTCTCCTTCTGAGGGCGCGGTCGGCCCCGCGAAGTGACCAGCATGAACTACTCGCGTGGACTGGCGGTATGCGAATGCCATGAATTCGCTATGAAGTGGCGATCGACGGGGCCTTCAGTTTCATGACGACGACGGTCATGGCCGCGACAAGGATGACGGCCAGCACCATGTGGATGTTCACCAACACGATGGGTAGGCCCGTGCGCGCCTGCCACAGGCCGACGATCATCTGCACGACCTCGGTGGCGAGTAGCAGACCGGTCCATAGAACCAAGCGCTGGGGCCGTGGCATCCGTCCCGCGAACGCGAAGAGGACCACGGTGAGCGCGAGAGTGACGTAGGCGGGCCACGAGTGCACGTGCTGCATGAACTCGGGGTTCAAGCCGTTGCGCGCGGCGCCGCCGTCGCCGGCGTGCGGACCGGACCCCGTGACGAGGATTCCCACTACTACGGTCACCACGACGGCGAGCGATGTCACATGGGTCGTGATCGCGTACCAGCGGGGCACTACGCGCTTTCGAGGCCCGGGAGCCTCGTACACCCGCACGACCAGGACGGCCGACAGGGCGACCAGGATCACCGAGGCGAAGTAGTGCAGGCCGACGACGTAGGGATTCAGGTTCGTCAGTACCGTGATACCGCCGATGATGGCCTGCAGCGGCACGTACAGCCCGATGCCGAGCGACAGCCAGAACAGGTCCCGGCGCTGGCGCCGCATGCGCACCACGAAAAGGAACATGACGATCGCCACGGCGACGAGTACGAACGTGAGGAGGCGATTGCCGAACTCGATGACGCCGTGAATGCCCATCTCTTCGGTCGCGACGAGCGATTCAGGCGTGCATCGGGGCCACGTGGGGCATCCGAGCCCGGAACCCGTCAGGCGTACGAGTCCGCCCGTGCCGACGATGCCGATCTGCACCACGAGTGTGGCCCAGGCCGCGGCGATCACGCGGCGGTCCACGCTGGTCGGGAGTGCATTGATGATCCGTCGCAGCGGAGATGGTCGCGTGGCCGGCGGCAATGTGGACATCGGGCGGGGCCTCCTGTACTGGCGTCCCTCGCCGCACGGCGTGTGTTCGCGCGTGACGGTGTGGGCCCGGCGGGTGGGGGATACCTGTAGAATCGACAGGTCGGGTGCGCGCGGTCCGCGCGATATTCACCACTGACAGTCTAGGCGCGATGGACAGCGCCGCATGAGCAGGGCCCACCAGCGGCATCCCTCTCCGGTAACTCCATCGGAGGAGCAGGAATGTCGGAGCGGATCACACCGCCAGGGTCCGGAGGAGAACGTGACGATGTCTGATGTGCTGATCGATCGCCCGGAACTAGATGGTCTGGGCGTTTACGAATTCGGCTGGCATGACGCCGACGCGGCGGGTGCCAGTGCAAAGCGAGGGTTGAGCGACGCTGTCGTTCGTGACATCTCGGCTCTCAAGTCCGAACCCGAATGGATGCTGAATACCCGCCTGAAGGGTCTGCAACTGTTCGGCCGCAAGCCCATGCCGACGTGGGGTGCCGATCTCTCGGAGATCGACTTCGACAACATCAAGTACTTCGTTCGGTCCACCGAGAAGCAGGCGCAGTCCTGGGAAGACCTGCCCGAAGAGATTCGCAACACGTACGAGAAGCTCGGAATCCCCGAGGCTGAGCGCGCCCGTCTGGTCGCCGGCGTCGCTGCGCAGTACGAGTCCGAAGTCGTCTACCACCAGATCAACGAAGAGCTCGAGAAGCAGGGTGTCATCTTCATGGACACCGACACCGCTCTGCGCGAGCACCCCGAGTTCTTCGAGGAGTACTTCGGTACGGTGATTCCCGCTGGCGATAACAAGTTCGCTGCGCTGAACACCGCAGTGTGGTCGGGCGGCTCGTTCGTCTACGTGCCTCCCGGGGTGCACGTCGAGATCCCGCTGCAGGCGTACTTCCGCATCAACACCGAGAACATGGGTCAGTTCGAGCGCACGCTGATCATCGCCGACGAGGGCTCCTACGTTCACTACATCGAAGGCTGCACCGCCCCGATCTACAAGTCGGACTCGCTGCACTCCGCCGTCGTCGAGATCATCGTGAAGAAGAACGCTCGTGTGCGCTACACGACGATTCAGAACTGGTCGAACAACGTCTACAACCTCGTCACCAAGCGTGCCGTCGCCCACGAGGGCGCCACCATGGAATGGATCGACGGCAACATCGGCTCGAAGGTCACGATGAAGTACCCGTCGATCTTCCTGATGGGGGAGCACGCCAAGGGTGAAACCCTTTCTGTCGCCTTCGCGGGCCCGGGCCAGCACCAGGACGCCGGCGCCAAGATGATCCACATGGCGCCGTACACGCAGTCGTCGATCGTCTCGAAGTCGATCGCGCGCGGCGGCGGTCGTGCGGGCTATCGCGGAGAAGTGCGTGTCGACGCCAACGCGCATCACTCCGCCAACACCGTGCGGTGCGACGCCCTGCTCGTCGACACGATTTCTCGCAGCGACACGTACCCGGCGATCGATATCCGTGTGGATGACGTGCAGCTCGGTCACGAGGCAACTGTCTCGAAGGTCAGCGAAGAGCAGCTGTTCTACCTGCAGTCCCGTGGCATGCCCGAAGACGAAGCCATGGCGATGATCGTGCGCGGCTTCATCGAGCCGATCGCTCGTGAGCTGCCCATGGAGTACGCACTCGAACTCAACAAGCTCATTGAAATGGGCATGGAAGGCAGTGTCGGCTAGATGACGGCAACAACACAGGCACCCGCGCAGGTGCCGGGTTCTCGCTCGCACACTGACGGAGCATGGTCGGTGATCCCGATCCAGACCCGTTCGGAGCGCCCTCGCTCGTACGCGCCGGCGGATTTCGACACGCCCACGGGGCGTGAGGTCAACTGGAAGCACACTCCCGTTGCTCGCGTGTCGGCGTTGTTCGACGCGGACGCGGCATCGACCCCGGCATCCGTCTCAGTGCACGCTGATGATGCGGTGCAGGTCGGTCGCCTCGGCACCGAAGACGCTCCGCGTGGTGAAGTGTTCACTCCCGAAGATCGCACCGCAGCGCTCGCGTGGACGCGCAGCGACGAGGCGCTGTCGATCCGCATTCCGGCCGGCATCGAGGTCGCTGAGCCGGTCGTCGTCGACATCGACGGCGTTCCGGGCCTCAGCCACCAGCACCTCACGATCGAGGCGCAGCCCCAGTCACGTGCGACTGTGCTGCTGCGCCATCGCGGCACCGCGCAGTTCGCGCAGAACGTCGAGATCATTGTGCGCGATGGTGCCAACCTCGATGTCGTTTCGGTCCAGCAGTGGAACGACGATGCCGTTCACATCGCCGCGCACCAAGCGCGTGTTGACCGCGATGCGAGCCTGCGTCACATCGTTGTGAGCTTCGGTGGCGGTGTTGTGCGAGTGAACCCCAGCGTCGAACTCGCCGGAACCGGCTCGCACGGCGAACTTTACGGCCTCAGCTACTCCGACTCCGGTCAGCACCTAGAGAGCCAGGTGTACCTGCACCACAAGGGTGCCGAAACCTCGGGTGACGTGCTCTACAAGGGCGCGCTGCAGGGGGAGGGCGCACGGAGCGTGTGGATCGGCGACGTGCTCATCGGACCGGATGCCACGGGGACCGATTCCTATGAGGCGAACCGCAACCTCGTCCTCACCGAGGGTGCGCGTGCCGACTCGATCCCCAACCTCGAGATCCAGACTGGCGACATTCGCGGCGCTGGTCACGCAAGCGCCACGGGGCGCTTCGACGACGAGCAGCTGTTCTACCTGCAGGCGCGCGGCATCGACGAAGAAGAGGCACGCCGACTGGTTGTCCTCGGCTTCCTCGCCGAGATCGTCCAGAAGATCCGCATCCCCTCGCTTGAAACCGAACTCATCTCGGCGATCGAAGATGAACTTGCCCAGGAGACAGCACAATGACCGCTCAAAAAGTGTGCGCACTCAGCGAACTCGAACAAGACGCTGCCAAGCGTGTTGAGGTCGATGGTGTGGCGATCTCGGTCGTCCTGGACTCCGCCGGAGAGGTGCACGCCATCGGTGACACCTGCACGCACGGTGACATCTCGCTCGCCGACGGATTCGTCGACGGCGACACCCTGGAGTGCTGGGCTCACGGCTCGGCGTTCTCGCTGCGCACCGGCAAGCCCCTCAATCTCCCCGCGTATGAGCCCGTCCCCGTTTTCGTCGTCACCATCGACGGCGACGACGTGCTCATCGACCCGAACGTGAAGAAGGAAATCTGATGTCTGTACTCGAGATCCGCGACCTGCATGTGACGGTCGAGACCGAGGATGGCACGACGCCGATTCTCAACGGACTGTCGCTGACCATCCGCAAGGGCGAGACCCACGCCATTATGGGTCCCAACGGCTCGGGCAAGTCCACGCTGGCTTACACGATCGCTGGCCACCCCAAGTACACCGTGACGAGCGGATCGATCTCGCTTGACGGCGAAGACGTCCTGGAGATGTCGGTGGACGAGCGTGCGCGCGCGGGCCTCTTCCTCGCGATGCAGTACCCGGTGGAAATCCCCGGCGTCACTGTCACGAACTTCCTCCGTACCGCCAAGACCGCGATCGACGGCGAGGCGCCGTCGATCCGTCAGTGGACGAAGGACGTGAAGCAGTCCATGAAGGACCTGCGCATGGATCCGAAGTTCGCGGCGCGCAACGTCAACGAGGGATTCTCGGGTGGCGAGAAGAAGCGCCACGAGATCCTGCAGCTCGAATTGCTGAAGCCGCAGTTCGCCGTCCTCGACGAGACCGATTCGGGTCTCGACGTCGACGCGCTCAAGGTGGTCTCCGAGGGTGTGAACCGCGCGAAGGAGCAGACCGGTCTCGGTGTTCTTCTCATCACGCACTACACGCGCATCCTGCGATACATCAGCCCGGACTTCGTGCACGTGATGGTTGCCGGTCGCATCGTCGAAGAAGGCGGGCCCGAGCTGGCCGACCGCCTCGAGAACGAGGGCTACGACCGCTTCATCGAGCCGGCTTCCGAGCCTGCGGTGGACGCGCAGGCGTAGAGTCGTCACTATGACCGCAACGCTCACTCCCGAGAAGTACGACGAGGTCACCGAGGCGCTGAAGGATGTCATGGATCCCGAGTTGGGGATCAATGTCGTCGACCTCGGTCTCATCTACGATCTGAGCTGGGATGACGAGAACGACGCGCTCGTCATTCACATGACGCTGACGTCGGCGGGTTGCCCGCTGACCGACGTGCTCGAGGAGCAGACGGCGCAGGCGCTGGATGCCGTCGTGGATCGGTTCCGCATCAATTGGGTGTGGATGCCGCCGTGGGGCCCCGAGCGCATCACCGACGACGGGCGTGACATGATGCGCGCGCTCGGCTTCGCGATCTGACGGGTCTTCGTTCAGCGACGGTGTGTGACGGCGGTCACTGACGGGAGTCTGTCCCGTCGGTAGGCTCGAGGGGTGACTGTGACACCCCTCGACGCGTTGCCCATCGAAGAGCTCAGGCAGCGGAGCAGCACGAAGTGGCGGCGGTACGACGCGGATGTTCTTCCGCTGTTCGTGGCCGAGACGGACTTCGCACTCGCCCCCGCGATCACCCGAGCTCTCGTGCGCGCCGTCGAGAGGGGCGACACCGGATACACCCCGCCCGAGCCCGGCATCCGCGAAGCGTTCGTGGGGTTCGCGCAGCGCAGATTCGGATGGGACGTTGATCCCGCGCGCGTCCGGTGGACATGCGACGTGATGATGGCCGTTGTCGAGTTGCTGCGCGCCGTCACGTCGCCGGGCGACCGCGTGGTGATCACCCCGCCGGTTTACCCGCCGTTCTTCGACACCGCCCTCGAAACCGGGGCCGAGATCGAGCGCGTTCCGCTGTTGCACGACGCAGACGGGTGGCGCCTCGATCTACCGGGAATTGAGGCGGCGCTTTCGGGCGGCGCGCGAACGGTGCTGCTGTGCAACCCGCATAACCCGACCGGCACCGTGCACTCGCGAGAGTCGCTCGCGCAGCTGGCAGAGATCGCCGCGCGATACGACGCGACGGTGATCAGCGACGAGATCCACGCGCCGCTGGTGCAGCCCGGCGTGGAATTCACTCCGTTTCTGGCGGCATCCGACACCGCCGCGGCCGTGGGGTACGCGGTCACCAGCGCGAGCAAGGCGTTCAACACCGCGGGCCTCAAGTGCGCCCAAATCGTTACGGCGGATGAGCGCACGGCTGCGGTCGTCCGTGCGATCCCGGAGGAGGTCGAGTGGCGCACGGGCCTCCTCGGAGCCATGGCTGCCGTGGCATCCTTCGATCCCACCAGCGACGAGTGGCTCGACTCACTGCTTGCGCGCCTCGATGAGAACCGTCACCTGCTCGCTGACTTGCTCGCTGAGCACGTCCCCGGGGCACGTTATGAGATTCCGGATGCCGGATTCCTGGCGTGGATCGACCTGAACGCGCTGGGCTGGAGCGAGGATCCGGCCGCGATCATTCTGCGCGAGGCAAGGGTCGCGGTGAACGTCGGACCGTCGTTCGGCGACGAAGGCGAAGGGCACATTCGTATCAACTTCGGATGCTCGCCCGAGGTGCTCCGCGAGGCGATCGAGCGCATCGGCGCAGTCGTGCGAGCACGCGCTTCGGTGTCAGGTTAGACCTCGGCCTTGCCCAGTCGCCAGTAGCCCATGAAGGCGACCGCGCGGCGGTCGACGCCGGCGTCGCTCACCAGGTGGCGCCGTAGGGTCTTGATGGCGCCAGCTTCACCCGCCAGCCACGAGTACAGCGGCGCACTCTTCAGCGCGGCGCCCCCCTTGGCTGTGCGGGGGACCTCCCACAGGATGTCGGTGTCGATATCGATCTCCTCCACGTCGGCACCGCGACCGGACGGGGCAAGCTCGGCGACGGCTTCCTCCACCGAGCGCACCAGGTGGGTGTGTCGGTCGGACTCGTGACCGCGTGCCGCGATGCGAATGTCGAACCCCGCGTGCGAGGGAAGGTAGTGCGCATCGTCGGGATGTGGAAGTTCGAGCACCACCACGCCGCGTGCGTCGGCGGGAAGCTGTTCCAGGATCACCGCAATCGCCGGTGCAGCAGTCTCATCCCCGGCAAGCAGGATGTGGTCGGAATTCGCGGGTGGCACGAAGTCGACGCCGAAGCTCACGCCGCTGTGCGCCGTGGTGGGCGCGAAGATCAGCACCTCGTCGCCGACCTGGGCCTGCGCGATCCAGGCGGATGCCGGACCGAGCACGTCGTGCGCAACCATGTCGATGTCGACCGCCTTCTCCGACGTCCGCACTGCCCGCGTCGTGTACGTGCGGAAGGGCGGACGCGATTCCTCCGGCATGTCGCGCCAGGTGAGATACCAGTTCTCGTCGGTCGGCATAGCCTCTAGGGGTGCCGTCGCCGAGGGGAAGACGATCTTCACGCGTTGATCGAAGCCGGGGTCGCCGTACTGATCCAGGTCGTCGCCGGTGAAGGTGAACCGGCGAAAGCTGGGTGAGATGTCCGTGATGGTGCTTACACGTGCGCGGAAGAAGCGGCTGGTGGGGGAGGACACGAGATTCCTATTCGGTGGAGGCCGAGGTTGCGCCCTGCACGTGGTGCCGGCCGCGGGGGAGAACAATGGGGGATCCGGAGACCGGATCGGGGATGACGATGGCGTCGATGTTGAAGACGTCGCGGATCAGTCCGTCCGTCATCACCTCGGCTGGTGGCCCGTCGGCAACGATGCGCCCGTCGCGCAGTGCGAACACATGGTCGGCGTAGCGGGCTGCCATGTTCATATCGTGCAGCACCATCACGATCGTGGTGCCGCGATCACGGTTTAGGTCGGTGAGGAGGTCGAGCACCTCGATCTGATGGGCGACATCGAGGAAGGTCGTCGGCTCGTCCAACAGCAGGATGTCGGTCTCTTGCGCGAGCGCCATCGCGATCCAGACGCGCTGGCGCTGGCCCCCGGACAGTTCGTCCACGCTGCGATCGGCCAGATCGTCGGTGCCCGTCGCCGTGAGCGCCTGCGCCACGACGTCGTAGTCGTGGGCGCTCCATCGAGCGAGGAGCTTCTGGTGGGGGTAACGTCCCCGGCCGACCAGATCGCTCACCACGATGCCTTCGGGGGCAACGGGGCTCTGCGGAAGCAGGCCCAGGGTGCGCGCGACCTCCTTGGAGGGGCGGGTGTGGATGGCATGGCCATCAAGGACAACCTGTCCGGTCTTCGGAGTCAGCAGTCGCGACAGCGCACGCAGGAGCGTCGACTTGCCGCAGCCATTCGCGCCGATGATCGCCGTAATGCACCCGGGTGGGATCGCGAGTTCCAAGCTGTCGACGATCGTGCGGTCGCCGTAGGCGAGTGTGACGTCGTGTGCGGTGAGCTGGTGTGTTCGGGTCACAAGGATGCTCCAGACCGGTTGGTGCGGATCAGCAGGTAGACGAGATAGGGCGCGCCGAGGACACCCGTGATGACACCCACCGGGTATCTGCTGTCGAAGGCGAACTGGCCGACGAGATCCGAAATGCTCACGAGCAGGGCGCCCACCAGGCCCGCTGGCACGAGCAAGGACGCCCCGCCGCCGACCAGGCGCGCGGCGATCGGGCCCGCCATGAACGCAACGAACGCGATCGGTCCGGTCGCTGCGGTCGCAACGGCCAGGAGCGCGACGGCAGCGAGAATCAGCACGATTCGTGTGCGACTGACGTGGACGCCGAGTCCGGCGGCCGAGTCATCGCCGAGGCGGAGGGCGGTGAGGTTTCGGGTCTGACCCAACAGTGCGGGGACGAGCACTGCACAGGCAATGGCGACGGGGAGAACCATGTCCCAGCTCGCGTTGTTCAGGCTGCCAGTCAGCCAGCGCATGGCTGTTTGCAGGTCCCACGCCGGTGCCCGCGACAGGAGGTAGGTCACCAGCGAGTCGAGCATGGCGGCAACGCCGATACCGATCAGGATCAGTCGGGTACCCGACATGCCGCCCTTGTGGGAGAGCAGGTAGATGGCGGTGGCGGTGATCAGCGCGCCGGCGAGGGCGAACAGCGACACCCACGTTTCATCGAGAGCCAAGACGATGATCGCGAACACCGCCGCGGCACTTGCGCCCGAGCTGATTCCGATGATGTCGGGGGATGCCAGGGGGTTGCGTAGCATCGTCTGGAACGTGACACCGGCCATTCCGAATGACAGTCCCGCGAGGATGGCGAGCACCACGCGAGGAAGTCGCAGTTCACCCACCGTGAACGACGCACCCGGCACATCCTGCCCGAGTATGACGCCGACAACCTCCGCCGGGGTGTAGAAGGTGTTGCCGATCATGAGGCTGACCGCGAAGACCGCGAGCAGGATGGCAGCAAGTGCGCCGACGACGGCACCGTTGCGGCGCATTCGGCGTGCACGAGCGTGGCGCACGGTCGCGGCATCCATGATCGACGTCTTCTGTGCGAGGGCGCTCACAGTTCACGCACCTTCTGGCGGCGCACGATCCAGATGAAGAAGGGCGCGCCGATGAACGCGGTGATGATGCCGACCTCGATTTCTTGCGGACGAGCGATCACACGACCGATGACGTCGGCGAGGATGAGCAGTTCGGCGCCCGCGATCGCCGTGAAGGGGAGGAGCCACCGGTGGTCCGTGCCGACGAGTAGCCGGCACAAGTGGGGGATGACCAGCCCGACGAATGCGATGGGGCCAGCGACCGCGGTCGCGGCGCCGCACAGAACCACCGCGCCGGCGGACGCGATGATCCGCGTGCGCGCGACGTTCTCGCCGAGCCCGGTGGCGAGATCATCGCCGAGGGCGAGTGAGTTCATGCCTCGCGCGCACGCGAAGCAGATGAGGGCGCCGATGGCAAGGACAGGCAGCACCAGGGTGATGCGATCCCATGTTGCGCCGCCGACGCCGCCGATCTGCCAGAAACGGAACGTCTCGAGGATGTCGACACGGGGGAGCAGGATCGCGCTCACGAGCGACATGAACGCCGCCGACGTCGCCGCGCCCGCCAGCGCCAGTTTCAAAGGAGTCGCGCCGCCGCGGCCCAGGGAACCGACCATGTAGACGAACACGGCTGCGACAGCGGAACCAGCAATCGCGAATCCCATGGTTGCCAAGGGGGCCGTGACGCTGAAGAACGCGATGCCGATGACGACAGCAAGCGCTGCGCCCGCTGACACCCCCAGGATGCCGGGGTCGGCCAGGGGGTTGCGCGTGACCGCCTGCATGGTGGCGCCCGACAGTGCCAGGGCCGCGCCGACGAGGATGGCGAGCACGGTGCGCGGGATCCGCGCGGCGACCGCCGCCTCGGCGACACCCGAGGTATCCCCGGTCACGCCGGCGATGATCTCCCCGAGTGAGACCGAACGGACGCCGAACGCGACCGATGCGACGCACAGCACGATCAGCAGTGCGACGAGCCCGACCAGCCAGGCCAGACGCACCGTTGTCGGCCGCCGCACCTGTGCGACGGTCGACAACGATGGAGAAGGCTGGGTGATGCTCACCCGTCCTGGTTCAGTGCGCCGGCGAGGAGCGCGAAGTAGTCGTCGATGCCCCAGCCGATCGACAGCGGAGATGGGTTCGCTGAAGCAGCGAGAGGCGTGTTGTTCTCGAGCACCGCGATCTGGCCGGCTGCAACGGCCGGAATCTTCGACAGCAGTGCGTCGGCCTGGATCGCGTCGACGATCGCTCCGTCGGCGTCGCCGTAGGTGACGAAGACGTCGACATCGTCGAAGCGCTCAGCTTCCTCAGCGCTCACGGTGAGGTAGAACGCGTCCGAGCCCTCGGATTCCTCGGTCACGACCGCAGGCTCGGGCAGGCCCAACTCCGTCAGGAATGCCGGACGCGTGTCGAGGCTGGTGTAGAACCCGATCTGGCTGAAGTCCGCGGGGTCGAGGTAGGAGAACAGCACCGACGACTCGGCGAGCTCGGGGTAGCTCGCGAGCGCAGCATCCACCTCGCCCTGGAGTTCTGCGATGAGTGCGTCGCCCTCCACAGACAGGCCCAGGGCCTGCGAGTTGAGACGGATCATGTCCTGGTACGAGGTGCCCCATGCGACCTCGGGGTAGGCGACAACGGGAGCGATCTTCGACAGTGTGTCGTAGTCCTCCTGCGTCAGACCCGAGTACGCCGCGAGGATCACGTCGGGGTTGGTATCGGCGACAGCCTCGAAATCAATGCCATCCGTCTCGTCGAACAGCACGGGGGTTTCGGCGCCCAGCTCGTCGAGGGCGTCCTCGACCCACGGGAGGACGCCGTCGCCGTCGTCGTCGCCCCAGGTGGCCTTGCTCATGCCGACGGGAACGATGCCCAGAGCGATCGGGACCTCGTGGTTTGCCCACGCGATGGTGGCCACGCGTTCGGGCTGCTCGTCGATCACTGTCTCGCCGAAAGCGTGCGTGACGGTCACGGGGAAGCTGTCACCCGACACCACCTCGGGCGCGGACGCCGTCTCGGAGGAGGAGGTGGAGCAGCCACTCAGGACGAGCGCAGCGGTGGCGGCAAGGCCGAGAGCGGCGGCGGTACGGGTACGAGGCACGAGACATCCTTCGATTCGGTCAGTAAGGCAAGCCTTACATTAGTTAGGTGAAGCGAAACGTGCGAATCGAGAGTGACCTCGTGTGACGCTCAGGTACGCCGACCTATACTGGAAAGACTGCCATTCGGTCAGGTCTCCCATTTCTTCTACGGAACGGACGTTCGCTGTGCTTGCCGTGCACGACCTCGAAATCCGCGTCGGCGCGCGCGTCTTGATGTCGGACGTATCGTTCCGCGTCTCGGCTGGCGACAAGGTCGGCCTCGTTGGGCGCAACGGCGCGGGGAAAACGACGCTCACCAAGGTGCTCGCCGGCGACCTGCTGTCGGCTGCGGGGCGGGTAGACCGCTCCGGCGAACTCGGCTATCTGCCTCAGGACCCTCGTTCGGGTGACCCTGAGATGCTCGCCCGCACGCGCATCCTCGATGCTCGTGGACTCGGCACTCTTGCGCTGGGGATGAGCGAGGCATCGCTGGCGATGGGAGACCCCGACGAGAAGGTTGCGGCCCGCGCGATGCGCAAGTACGCGAACCTCACCGAGCGATTCGAGGCGCAGGGCGGCTACGCAGCCGAAGCAGAAGCGGCGTCGATCGCGCACAACCTCTCGCTCCCGGACCGAATTCTCGACCAGCCGCTGAAGACGCTCTCCGGCGGACAGCGACGGCGCATCGAACTCGCGCGAATCCTGTTCTCGGACGCCGACTCGATGATCCTCGACGAACCGACCAACCACCTCGACGCGGACAGCGTCGTGTGGTTGCGTGAGTTCTTGAAGAACTACAAGGGCGGGCTGATCGTCATCAGTCACGATGTGGAACTCGTCGGCGAGACGGTCAACCGTGTGTTCTACCTGGACGCGAACCGTCAGGTCATAGACGTCTACAACATGAACTGGAAGAACTACCTTCGCCAGCGCGTCGCCGATGAAGAGCGCCGCAAGAAGGAGCGCGTCAACGTCGAAAAGAAGGCGACAGCCCTGCAACTGCAGGCTGCGCGATTCGGCGCGAAGGCTTCGAAGGCGGCGTCGGCACACCAGATGGTCGCACGCGCAGAAAAGATGCTGTCAGGGCTTGACGAGGTGCGCCAGGAAGAGCGCGTCGCGAAGCTCCGCTTCCCCAAGCCTGCTCCGTGCGGCAAGACGCCACTCATGGCATCCGGTCTGTCAAAATCGTACGGCTCACTCGAAATCTTCACCGATGTCGACCTCGCGATCGATCGCGGTTCCAAAGTCGTGATCCTCGGGCTCAACGGCGCCGGAAAAACCACGCTGCTGCGCATTCTTGCCGGCGTCGATCAGCCCGATACCGGGCAACTTGAGCCGGGTCACGGGCTCAAGGTTGGCTACTACGCGCAGGAGCACGAGAACCTCGACGTCGATCGCTCGGTGTTGGAGAACATGATGTCGGCAGCGCCCGACATCAATGCCACAGAGGCGCGCAAGGTGCTCGGGTCGTTCCTGTTCACGGGTGACGACGTGCTGAAGCCTGCGGGGGTGCTTTCCGGGGGCGAGAAGACTCGGTTGTCGCTGGCGACACTCGTCGTCTCGAGTGCGAACATGCTCTTGCTTGATGAGCCGACGAACAACCTCGACCCGGCCTCGCGAGAAGAGATCCTCGGGGCCCTGGCGCACTACGAGGGCGCGGTCGTTCTCGTGTCGCACGATGAGGGCGCTGTCGAAGCGCTCAATCCCGAACGCGTGCTTATCCTGCCCGACGGTGTCGAAGACATCTGGGGTCGCGATTACGCGGATCTCATCACGCTCGCCTGAGGCTGCCTGCTACTGCAGCGCGTCGAGGAGGGCATCCTCGTCGTCGGCATCACGGTCGCGGCGGCGTTGCGCTCGGCGAGGGGTCGGTTGTCTGGATGCCGCGGCCGCGCCCTCTGCGGCGGCATCCTCTTCGTCTTCTCGCCGGTGCTGGCGTTCGGTTCTGATGACGTAGCCGATGAAGACGAAGCCCATGATCGCGAACAAGATCCACTGGATCGCATACGACAGGTGCGGGCCGGGATCTTCGGACGGCGCCTCCAGTGCAGCGGGAGTCACTGCCGCGGCGGGATCTTCGGACACCATCAACCCGTAAGCGCTGGTATCCATTGCTTCGCCGGTCGCCGCGTCGACCGTCTCTGCCACCAGCGGCACGTTGATGGTCGGAACCTGGCCCTCGGGTGCGGAGCGGCCCGATGACGGGAGCGGTTCGCTGGGGCGCAACCGCACGATGACCGTGGTCTCCCCGTCCGGCGGAGCGGGGACAGCGTCGGGTTCGGGTTGGTCGTCGCCGGGTGGAACCCAGCCACGGTCGACCAGGAAGACTCGGCCGTCGGTCAATTCGAACGGTACCAGCACCTCGAAGGCCGCGGTGCCGCCGTGCGGACGATTGCGGGCAAGCACCTGGTCCTCGAGGACATAGGTACCGACGAGCTCGACGGGGCGCCACTCATCGTCAGGATCGAGCGCGGTCCCGGCGGGGATAACCTCGGCCAGCGGCACGGGGGCAGCATCGTAGTTCTGCTCGACAAGAGCGAGCTGTGCCGATCGGTCCTCATTGCGAGTGAACTGCCAATGTGACAAGAACGTGCACGCGATGGCGAACACGACTGCGAGGGCGATGTAGATGGCCCATCTGCCGGCCTTCGGCAGGCTCTGCATGCTGCGGGCCCGACTCATCGATCCCACTCCGCGGTCTCGTCCGCATCGTCGAGTGGTCGGACGGAAACGGGGAAGTCTCGTGCGGCCAGGTAGTCGTGCAGAAATGCGCGGTGCTGGTCGCACGCGACCCAGGTCTTCACCCGATCGGGTGCGTGGATGCGCGGATTGCGCCATTCGACGCGCCACACAGCGTGGTCTCGGCATCCGGCGCGCGAGCAGATAGCGGATTCGGTCATTGCCGCGTGCCCGCATCATCGTCGGACGGCGGCGCTGGCCTATCGGATTCCTTCAACAGGTAGAACGCCGGCGCTTCGGGAGCGGTATCGCTGCGCTCGGGACCGCGTGCTTCGAGCATGCGCTCGGGGTTCTCGACCGGACCCGCGGACATCGCCTCGCCGTTGTTCGCCGACACGACGGCGACGTAGGGGAGAAAGATCGCGGCTGCGCCGAACAACCATGTCTGCCAGCCGTACGGGGTGATGACGACCATGAGGATAAAGCACACCAGGCGGATCGACATCATGATCAAGTACCGCTTCGATCGCGCGCCAGCGTCATCGCGCGGGGCGCGAGGGAGGGAGGTGGCAGACGGCGTCCGTTTGGTGCTCTTCACGGTTCCTCCAGGATACGCCGCGCGCGCCATGCCTTGGTTCTTCGAGGCTCTCGGCGTGACGAGATGCCGGGGTCGGTCGACCGTGACAGGATGGGCATCGACCTCGTACGGGCGGCTGATCGCTCGTGATCGTTTCCCCTACCCCGCTCGGAGGCCCCATGTCTACGGATCGCGTCGTTCTTGTCACCGGTGGAAACCGCGGCATCGGCCGCGCCATCGCCGAGCGATTCGTCGCCGCCGGATACCGCGTCGCCGTGACGGCCCGCTCGGGAGAAGGCCCTGAAGGCACGCTCACAGTACGTGCGGACGTCACTGACGCTGCGGCAGTCGATGCGGCCTTCAGCGAGGTCGAGCGAGAACTCGGACCCGTCGAGATCGTCGTCGCCAACGCGGGAGTAACGAAAGACACGCTGTTGCTGCGGATGACGGAGGACGACTTCGACAGCGTGGTGGCAACGAACCTGGGCGGCGCGTTCCGTGTGGTCAAGCGCGCTTCAAAGGGGATGCTCCGTGCCCGCTGGGGTCGCGTGATCCTGATCTCCAGCGTGGTCGGATTGTACGGTTCGGCGGGCCAGATCAACTACGCGGCATCCAAGAGCGCCCTCGTCGGATTCGCGCGCTCCCTGACACGTGAACTCGGAGGCCGGGGGATCACCGCCAACGTCGTCGCGCCGGGCTTTATCGAGACCGACATGACCGCTGCGTTGCCCGACGAAACCCAAGCGGAGTACAAGCGCAACATTCCTGCTGGCCGTTTCGCGACGGCCGATGAGGTTGCCGGAGTCGTCACGTGGATGGCATCCGACGACGCGGGCTATATCTCAGGTGCGGTCATTCCGGTCGACGGCGGCCTCGGCATGGGGCACTGAGCGCTGCTACCGGGCCTGCTCGAGCACGGGCAGGAGCGCGATCACCTCAGCCAGGTCAACCGTGCCCACAACGATGTCGGCGCGTTCGCGGACGGCCGGTTTGGCATTGAATGCGATGCCGAGAGCGGCTGCGCCCATCATCACCAGGTCGTTGGCGCCGTCGCCGATAGCGAATGTGAGGCGACGATCCACACCGGCTTCGGAGGCCCAGCTGCGTAGCGTGTCGGCTTTCGCCTGAGCATCCACGATCTCGCCGTCGACCGCGCCGTTCAGTCTGCCGTCTGCGACCGTGAGTCGATTCGCGCGCCATACGTCGACGCCCAGTTCGGGCGCGATGACGTCGAGGATCTCGTGAAAACCACCCGACACCACGCCGACGAGGCCACCGCGACGGTGCACTTCGTCGATCAGTTCCCTCACCCCGGGGGTCGGCTCGATCCGCGCGCGAACACGCGCAAACGAGTCGATATGCACACCCGCCAGCGCGTTGACGCGCGAGCGCAGGCTGCTCGCGAAATCAACCTCACCGCGCATTGCTGCGTCGGTGGCCGCAGCGACTTCGGCGCCCCGTCCGGCTTCGTCAGCGATCAGTTCGATGACCTCGTTGCGGATGAGGGTGGAGTCGGCGTCAAGGACGACGAGGAAGCGCGCAGCGTGAACGGGCATTCTCTAACGCTAGCGCCCGCACGAGGCCGTCCCCGCCCATCGAGGGCGGACTGGGTATCAGCGGTCGACGTGTACGCCCTTGCCGACCACCGTGATCCCGGAGTCGGTCACGGTGAATCCGCGTTCGAGATCTCGTGTGCGATCGACTCCGACGGTCGCACCGTCGGCAAGCACCACATTCTTGTCGAGAATGGCACGGTGGATCCGTGCTCCGACGCCGACACGCACCGAGTCGAACAGGACGGAGTCGGTGATCGTCGATCCACCGGCGGCCAATGTCCAGGGGCCGACGACGCTGCGCTCGAGATGGGTTCCGGACAACACTGACCCCAAGGACACGACCGAGTCGATCGCGTTGCCAATCCGCCCGACGTTGTCGCGAACGAACTTCGCCGGGGGAGAGTTGACAGATTGTGAGTGGATCGGCCAGTCCATGTTGTACAGGTTGAAGATCGGCAGCGTCGAAATCAGGTCCTGATGGGCGTCGAAGAACGAATCGATGGTTCCCACGTCGCGCCAGTAGTAGCGGTCGCGATCGGTCGACCCGGCAACGTCGTTGCGATTCATGTCGTATACGCCGGCCTCGCCGCGGTCGACGAAGTACGGCACGATGTCGCCGCCCATGTCGTGGTTCGACGTCGGGAGTTCACCGTCGGCTTCGACGGCCTCGATCAGTGCGTCCGTGTCGAAGATGTAGTTACCCATCGAGGCGAGCACTTCGTGCGGCGCATCTGCCAGACCTTCGGGATTCTGCGGCTTCTCGAGGAACTGATTGATGCGCGTGGGATCGTTCTTGTCGACATCGATCACGCCGAACTGGTTCGCAAGCTCGAGCGGTTGACGAATGCCAGCGACCGTAGCGCGCGCGCCGGATTCGATGTGGGCTGCCAACATCTGGCGGAAGTCCATCCGGTACACGTGATCCGCACCGATCACGATGACGATGTCGGGGCGCTCATCGTTGATGAGGTTGAGACTTTGGAGGATCGCGTCCGCTGAGCCGGTGAACCACCGCTTCCCCAGGCGCTGCTGCGCAGGGACGGAAGCCACGTACGAATCCAGGAGTGCCGACATCCGCCACGTCTGCGAGATATGGCGGTCGAGACTATGCGACTTGTACTGAGTGAGTACGACGATCTGTCTGAGACCCGAGTTGATCAGGTTCGAGATCGCGAAGTCGATCAGGCGGTATTGCCCGCCGAACGGAACGGCGGGTTTTGCGCGATCTGCCGTCAGTGGCATGAGGCGCTTGCCCTCGCCGCCAGCGAGGATGATTCCGAAGACCTTCGGTGCAGTTTGCATGGCACCACACTAGGACCCTTTCGGCGTGTACTAGCGTTCGTGACATGCGAGTTGACATCATCACCAAGGAATACCCACCTGAGATCTACGGTGGCGCTGGCGTCCATGTGGCGGAACTGGTGCGTGCGATGCGCGCCGAAGCTGGTGATCCTGCTCGACATGTGGACGTCCGCGTGCGGGCGTTCGGTGCCGAGCGCCAGGAGCCCGGCACCACGTCGTATGCAGTGCCCGTCGAGCTCGCTGACGCGAACGCCGCGGTGCAGACAATGGGCACCGATTTGCAGATCGTGACGGATGCCGCCGGCGCTGACGTCGTGCATAGCCACACCTGGTACGCCAACTTCGCCGGGCACCTGGCATCGCTGCTTCACGGCATCCCGCACGTGCTGACTGCCCACAGCCTCGAGCCGCTGCGCCCCTGGAAGGCCGAGCAGCTGGGTGGGGGATACGCGGTTTCGAGCTGGATCGAGAAGACCGCATACGAGGGAGCGGCCGCCATCGTGGCTGTCAGCGAGGGGATGCGCGCAGACATCTTGCGTAGTTACCCGACTCTCGACCCCGACAAGGTGCGGGTCATCTACAACGGAATCGACGTCGAGGCGTGGCATCCGACCGAAAATGCCGAGTTCCTCGACTCCATCGGAATGAATCCTGCGAAGCCGTCGGTGGTGTTCGTCGGTCGCATCACGCGGCAGAAGGGACTGCCGTATCTGCTGCGCGCCGCAGAACAGCTGCCTGCAGACGTGCAGCTGGTGTTGTGCGCGGGGGCGCCCGACACGCCGCAGATTCTGGCTGAAGTGGAAGAGCTCGTGCGTGGGCTGCAGTCCACCCGCGAGGGTGTGATCTGGATCGACCGGCTGTTGCCTCGGGACGAGCTCAGTGCGATTCTCACCGCGGCCACAACGTTCGTGTGCCCGTCAGTATACGAACCGCTGGGAATCGTCAACCTCGAGGCGATGGCGTGTGGCGCCGCCGTGGTGGGCACCGCAACCGGCGGAATCCCGGAGGTCGTCGTCGACGGTGAGACGGGGCGGCTCGTCCCGATCCTTCAAGTGCAGGACGGCACGGGCACTCCGATCGACCCGGATCGGTTTGTCGATGACTTGGCTCGCGTTCTCACTGAGGTGGTGTCGGATGCCGATCTTGCCGCCCAATATGGTCGGGCCGGTCGCGCCCGAGCCACAGAAGCCTTCAGCTGGGAGGCGATCGCGGCGCAAACCGCGGCGCTGTACGCAGAGGTGACCGGCGGCGGCCGTTAGGCTGGACAGCATGCCGCAGGTGCTCGAGTTCTCCGACGTCGTCGTCCGCCGAAACAGCCGCAATATCGTCGACCACCTCTCGTGGTCGGTCGCCGACAACGAGCGGTGGGTCATCCTCGGGCCAAACGGTGCAGGCAAGACCACGCTGCTGCAACTGGCTGACACTCTGATGCATCCCACCTCGGGAACAGTGGCCGTGCTCGGCGAGCAGCTCGGCCGAACCGATGTGTTCGAGTTGCGCCCGCGCATCGGGTTCGCATCGAGCGCGATGGCGCGCCAGATCCCTGTCGACGAGACCGTACTCAACGTCGTGCTGACCGCCGCCTACTCGGTGGTCGGCCGGTGGCGCGAGGACTACGAAGACATCGATGAGCGCCGCGCACTGCGCGTTTTGGCCGAGTGGAGGCTCGATCACCTGGCCGACCGCTTGTTCGGGACGCTCAGTGATGGGGAGCAGAAGCGCGTGCAGATCGCGCGCGCGATCATGACCGACCCCGAGTTGCTCCTGCTGGACGAGCCGTCCGCCAGCCTCGACCTCGGAGCGCGTGAAGAGTTGCTCGCTCTGCTCAGCGGGTACGCGCAAGCGCCGACGACGCCCGCGATGATCATGGTGACCCACCACGTCGAAGAGATCCCCGTGGGATTCACGCACGTGCTCTTGATTCGGGACGGGCGGGCGGTGGCTTCGGGCCCGCTGGCGGAGAACCTCACCGCTGAGACGCTGAGTGAGACGTTCGGCGCCCGCATTGTGCTGAGTGAGGACAACGGTCGTTACGCCGCTCGCGCCGAGCACTGAACGCACGCCGGCTGAGCGCAGATTCTGTACGCGGCCGGAAGCCTGGTAGAGTAGTTGTTTGGTGCATTCGCACCTCAGACTTTGACGTTCTGGCAAAATCCAGGGCACCACTTCTCAAAGGACTTCCCATGAAGACTGACCTCCACCCCGACTACAAGGCTGTCGTTTTCCGCGACCTCGGCTCGGGCGAAACGTTCCTCACCCGTTCGACGGTGACCAGCGACAAGACGATCGAGCTCGACGGTGTCGAGTACCCCGTCATCGACGTCGAAATCTCGTCGGCTTCGCACCCGTTCTACACGGGCAAGCAGCGCATCATGGACTCCGCCGGTCGTGTCGAGAAGTTCAACCAGCGCTTCAAGAACTTCGGCAAGTAATCAGCCGCGACAAAAGGCCCCGCTTCGGCGGGGCCTTTTGCGTTTCTCAGCGGATCGGCCAGCTGCCGTCGACCTGGTCGTCGGGTTCGATTCGTCCAATCTTGATGAAGTACTCGGTAAGGCTCACTGCTTGAGCTCGCGCCCAGGAAATCTGTTGGGTGTGCAGCACGCTGAGGTCGCTGGGCAGTTGCGTCGAATAACGCTCGGCGATCGCCTGCGCCACGCGACCCGCCGCGACCGCGTCTGCGGAGGCTTCGTGCGCGCCGTCCAGGCGGATCGCGTAGTGCGCCGCAACGACCTCGAGGGTTCGCTTCCCTCGTCGGTAGCGATCGAGCGCTTTGTCGACGACGAGCGGATCGATGACCGGCGAGGGTGCGTGGATGGGGTCGACGCCATGGCGGTTCGCTTCGTGCTTGAGTAGAGAGAAATCGAACGGGGCGTTGTAGGCGACGACGGGGATGCCGGCGTCGAGCAGTGCACGGAGCTCGTCGACGATCTCGCCGATCGCACCTCGTGCTGGGCTCCCGTGCTCACGAGCGTGCTCGGTCGTGATGCCGTGCACAGCCGTCGCGCCCTCGGGGATCTCCGTGCCGGGGTCGACCAGCCAATCTCTTGCACGGATCACGTTGCCTGCCGCATCGAGGAGGCCGACGTGGGCCGTCACGATCCGATCGCTCTCGACCTCGATGCCGGTGGTCTCGAGGTCGAACACACCCATGACGCGCGTCCAGGACGGAACGTCGAACAGCGGCAGGGGTGTCGCGTGCCAGGACTGCATGCGTTCAGGCTAGGGGGAGGGTCCGACATGGCTCGCGAGGCGCACCGCCGAACGCGTGTGTGCCTTGCGGCTCGTAGACTCAAGGGGTGCCACCTGCGAATCCGTACGCTGCCCGTCTGGCCGAGATCCCCGTGCGCGAAGACGTCATCGAAGTGCTCGGAACGCCGACTGCGTACTGGACGTATGGCGACGAGGGTGCGGCCACGACCATCATCGCTGTCCACGGGTTCCGCGGTGACCACCACGGCCTCGAACCGGTCGTCGCGTATTTGCCTGGCGTGCGCGTCATCTCCCCGGACCTGCCCGGGTTCGGCCAGACGCCGCCGATTCCGGGTCGTACGCACGACCTCGATGCGTATGCACAGTGGCTGACCGCGTTCGTCGATGCGGTTGCTCCTGGCTCGATCATGCTCGGCCACTCGTTCGGGTCGATCGTCGTGGCGGCCGCGGTGTCGGGGGGATTGGACACGCCGCGCGTGATCCTCATCAACCCGATCGGAGCACCCGCGCTCGAAGGGCCGCGTGGCGTGCTCACGCGTTTGGCCGTGTTCTACTACTGGGCGGGAGCCAAGTTGCCCGCGCGCCTCGGCGATGCGCTCTTGCGAAACGGGCTGATCGTGCGTGTCATGAGCGTGTCGATGGCCAAGACGTCCGACCCGGCGCTGCGTCGGTTCATCCATGATCAACACGACACGTACTTCTCGCGGTTCGCCGATCGGGACGTGCTGCACGAGGCGTTCGTCACCTCGGTGTCGAACGATGTGCGTGCGAGCGCGCCAGCGATTTCGCAGCCCACCCTGCTGGTGGCTGCCGTGCGTGATGACATCACGCCGATTGAGGCAGAGCGGCATTTGGCATCGCTCTTCGCAGACGCCGACCTCGTCGAGATCGACGACGTGGGCCATCTGATCCACTACGAGACGCCCGATCAGGCGGCGGCGGCGATCACTTCTTTCGTCGCGCCTTCCGAGCGCGGTACGCGTTGACGTTCATGCGATTGCCGCAGTTACCGGTGTCGCAGTAGCGCTTGGATCGATTCTTCGAATAGTCCACGTACACGGCGTCGCAGTCGTCGGCCTCGCAGACGGCTGGACGACGCCATGGTTTGTTCCGCTGCTCCTGGTCGCGGGCGTCGCTACCACCCTGGGCTACGGGCTCGGCGTACAGGCCGTGCCTCGCATCGGGTCGCGCGTGGCGTCGTTTGTCGGCCTGTCAGAGGTGCTGTTCGCGCTCGGGTTCGCCTGGGTGTTGTTGGCCGAGGTCCCCGCACCCGTCCAGTTCCTCGGAGGTGCACTGATCTTGGTGGGAGTCGTCCTCGTGCGAATGGATGCCGAGGGTGCAGGCATCACGCGTGCTCCACGGTCGCGCCGTGATGCCTCCGAGCCGCCGGCTCCTACTCTCCCCGCTGTGCCAGCTCCATAAGGGGGGCCACCCGGTGGGGGATGACTTCTCCCATGACCAGCGAGGTCTCCGTTCGCTCGACACCTTCGATCGCGAGAATGCGAGCATCCGTGTCGAAAAGGTGCTGCGTGTCGCGGCACGCGACGCGCACGAGCAGATCGACCTGGCCTGACAGGCCATGGGCTTGCACGATCTCGGGTACGCGATCCAGCTCAGCGGTGATACGAGGCAGGTCGGCTTGGCGGACGAGGACGCTGATGAACGCCTCGATCGGAAAACCCAAGGCCGGAGTTGATATCGACCGCTCGTAGGAGAGCAGGGCGCCGGATTGTTCGAGCCGCGACATTCGGGCCTGCACGGTATTGCGTGATAGTCCGAGTGTGTCTGACAGTGCGACCACCGTGGCGCGTGGGTCGGCGGAGAGCGCCTTCAGCAACTCCCGATCAACGCGGTCGAGATTCCCCATAGTGCGAAACAATAGCACGCACAAAACGCGTCATACTACGCAACATGCTCAACAGGATTCCGGATGCTTGAGCGAGGTGCCATGTCGACGTATCGTCAGGGGGAGCGGCGACGATGCCGCGACGACCCGCGAAGCCCCACCCCCACGAGGTTCCGGGCGCAAGGAGGGATGACGATGACGTACACCCAGACCACGGATGCTGACACCGCGTCCGACGTCGACCACGTGGCCCGGCTGATCGCCTCCGACGGCCGCCGCGTCAACGATCCGACACTCGACGCGTTCGCCGCGGAGATCACCGCCGAAGAATTGCGTGCGCTGTACCGCGACATGATGCTCACGCGTCGTGTCGACATCGAGGGAGTCGCCCTGCAACGGCAAGGGCAATTGGGGTTGTGGGCCCCGTGTCGAGGCCAGGAAGCGGTACAAGTGGGCACGGCACACGCCCTCCGCTCGGACGACTTCGTCTTCACGAGTTATCGCGAGCTCGGGGTTTTCGTCTCTCGCGGTGCGAAAGCAGCCGACTACGTCGTGAGCTGGCGGGGCGAAGAGCACTCCACGTTCAACCCCTACGACCTCAACGTCGCCACGCCCCAGATCATCATCGGCGCCCAAACCCTGCATGCCGTCGGTTACGCGATGGGAATCCAGCGCGACGGTTCCGACGAGAGTGCGGTGGCGTACTTCGGCGACGGTGCGACGAGCCAGGGTGATGTCAACGAGGCCATGATCTTCGCCGCATCCTTCACCGCACCCGTGGTGTTCGTCTGCTCGAACAATCAGTGGGCGATCTCAGAGCCCGTTGGCCTTCAGGCGCGGCATCCGCTCTCTGATCGCGCTCCGGGCTTCGGCATTCCCAGCATGCGGGTCGACGGCAACGACGTCCTTGGTTGCTTTGCGGCCATGCGCTGGGCTCTGCAGCGCACGCGCTCGGGCGCGGGGCCGGCGTACATCGAAGCGGTCACGTATCGCATGGGGCCGCACACCACGTCAGATGACCCGACGCGCTACCGCGATAGTGAAGAGGTCGAGCGTTGGGCTCGACGTGACCCGATCGATCGCTTCGAATCCCTGCTGCGCGCCGAGGCTGTGATCGACGATGGCTTCGTCGCATCGGTGTCCGCTGAAGCTGATGCGCTCGCAGCAGACATGCGCAACGCTGCGCTGCACGCGCCTCGCCGGGCTCCGCTCGGCGTGTTCGACCATGTCTACGCCGAGCCTCACAGCGGGCTAGACGACCAACGCCGCCAGTTCGCCGAGTACCTCGATGGGTTCGAGACGGAGGAGGCGCAGCAATGAGCACGATGACGATGGGCAAAGCGCTCAACGAGGGACTTCGTCGGGCGCTGGCTGATGACCCCAAGGTGCTCCTCATGGGCGAGGACATCGGAAAGCTTGGCGGGGTGTTCCGCATCACGGACGGACTCCAGAACGAGTTCGGCGCTGACCGGGTCGTCGACACACCCCTCGCCGAGTCGGGAATCATGGGCACGGCTGTGGGGCTCGCCTTCCGCGGATTCCGACCGGTCGTCGAGATCCAGTTCGACGGGTTCGTCTACCCTGCGTTCGATCAGATCGTCTGTCAGGTGGCGAAGCAGCACTACCGCACCCGTGGCAACGTGAAGATGCCGATCACAATCCGCATCCCCTGGGCGGGGGGAGTGGGCGCCGCCGAATTCCACTCGGAGTCGCCGGAAGCGTACTTCGTTCACACCTCGGGCTTGCGTGTCATCGCGGTATCCAATCCGCAGGACGCCTATACGTGTCTGCGTCAGGCGATCGCGTGCGATGACCCCGTGGTGTTCTTCGAGCCCAAGCGGCTGTACCACACCAAGGGTGACGTCGATCTCGAGACCGATCTTGCCGATGCCGCGCCGATGGGCCTTGCGCGGGTGGTCCGCGAGGGGCGTGACGTGACGTTGGTCACATACGGCGCCATGGTGCGCACGGCGCTCGACGCTGCCGTCGCGGCGGAGGACGAGGGTGTCTCGATCGAGGTGATCGACCTCCGCTCGTTGTCCCCGGTGGACTATCGGACGGTGTCTGCGTCGGTGCGCAAGACCGGCCGTGTCGTGGTCACCCACGAGGCCGCACGGGAGGCGGGCGTCGGCGCGGAGATCATTACGAGCATCACCGAGCAGTGCTTCCACTATCTCGAGTCCGCGCCCGTACGTGTGACGGGCCACGACATTCCCTACCCGCCCGCGAAGCTTGAGAACCTGCATATTCCCGATCTCGATCGCATCCTCGACGGCGTGGATCGTGTGATGGATCACCACCACACCGCGACGGAGGTGCGCTCATGAGCGAGGTGTTTCGTCTTCCCGACCTCGGTGAAGGTCTCCCCGAAGCCGAGATCGTGCAGTGGCATGTGGCCGAGGGTGACACTGTCGGCTTGAACCAGACGCTCGCGGACGTCGAGACAGCCAAGGCGGTGGTCGAACTCCCGTCGCCGTTTGCCGGCATCGTCGAGACGCTTCACGCTGAGGCTGGCGCGGTGATCGAGGTCGGCAGCCCGCTGATCACCATCGGCGTCGGCGCGGAGCCGGCGTCAGATCGCGAGCCGAAACCGGCTGCGCTTCCGACAGAAGACGATGATGCGGATGCCGCCCCCGGGCCGAATCTCGTCGGGTATGGCGCGGCGCCTCGAAGCACCGATCGCCCGCGCCGCCGTGCGCGGCAGGGGCGGTTGCAGCCAACCCGCGGCGACTCGCGAATCACGACCGACACTGCCGTGCTGGAGGCTGCCCCCCACGACGTCATCGCCGAGGAGAATCCCCACGACGAGAGCGCTGCGGATCCACATGAGCGGCCGCGCTCGACGCCGCCGGTACGCGCGCTCGCTCGACGACTCGGGGTCGATCTGACAACCGTGACACCCTCGGATGCGTCCGGGGTCATCGGTCGTGAGGATGTGGAGGCGGCGGCGGCCGCCGCATCGAACGTGGCCGCGGCGACCGCACCCGTCGGCTACGACGAGCACCTGGACGCGCGCCCCACGGCGGCGAACGAACGCGAAGTGCGCATGCCGATACGTGGAGTGCGCAAGCACACGGCAGCCGCGATGGTTGCCAGCGCATTCACCGCCCCGCACGTGACGACGTTCTTGACGGTCGATGTCACCGCGTCCATGGACCTGATCGCCAGTTTGCGCGATGACTCCGCACTGAGCGGGCGCCGCATCGGGATCATGGCCGTGGCTGCCAAAGCATGCGTGGCAGCGCTCATGCGGCATCCGTCACTGAACTCACGGTGGGATGCGGAAGCCGACGAGATCGTCGAGTACCGCTACGTGAACCTCGGCATCGCGGCCGCGACAGCGCGCGGCCTCGTCGTCCCGAACATTCGCGACGCGCAGAATCTGACGCTCGTCGAGCTTGCTGATGAGATCGCCGCGCTCGCCGAGACGGCCCGCGCGGGTAAGTCGGCGCCGGATGCCATGCGCGGAGGCACATTCTCGATCACCAACGTCGGGGTGTTCGGGGTCGACGCCGGTACGCCGATCCTCAATCCCGGAGAGGCGGGCATCCTCGCCTTGGGGGCCGTGCGGCGCATGCCCTGGGAGCATCGCGGAGAGATCGCCCTTCGCGATGTCATGACCCTGGCGTTGTCGTTCGATCATCGCCTGGTCGATGGTGAACAAGGGGCCAGATTCCTCGCCGAAGTCGGCGCGGTGTTGCGGGAACCCGGCCGCGCGATGCTCTTGACCTGAGCGGTCAGCACACCAGGGCGGCGTACGCCATCGATTCGAGCGTCCGCCGCACCGTTGCATCGTTCGGGGCGGCGATGCCACGCACGCTGTGCGGGGTGGAGTTGATCAGCCCGAACGCTGCGTGAGCGCGCAATCGCAGTTCGTCGTGTGCGCGGTCGGGATGGATCGCGCCGAGCGTGTCTGTCCACACGTCGATGTACTCGCGTTGCAGACGGCGCACGGTGTGTCGGTCGGTATCGGTCAAGCTCGCCAGGTCGCGATCGTGCACGCGAATCACGTCCGCGTCGGTCACGGCGAAGTCGACGTGGAAGCGGATGAGTTCTCGCAGGCGCTCATCGGCGGGAATCTCGGATGCCGCGACCTCGCGACCCCCGGCGAGAAGCCGTTCACTGACCGAGACGAGAATCGCGCCCAAAAGGGCCTGCTTTCCTGCGAAGTGGCGGTACAGGGCTGGGCCAGTGATGCCGACCGCGTTCCCGAGTTCTTCGAGGCTGACGCCGCTGAACCCCCGTTCGGCGAACAGCCGAGCGGCCGCGCGGAGGATGGCGTCAGAGCGGTCGGCTTTCGCGCGATCGCGGTCGGTGGCACCGCTTGTCATTTCAGTTAATCCTCGCTAACGTGGAAATCCGGTTAATGAACACTAACCAACCTGGTCCCGACGCGACAAGCGGCGTGACGGGATCTTGACGTCGAGGGAGATGTGCATGACAGTGTTGTCCACGAGCGCCGCACAGGACGCCGAGTTCGACCGGAACGCACACGCGCAGGCCGAGCTGGCGCGGGCCCTGCGTGATCGTCAGCACCGGGTTGCGCGCGGGGGGTCGGATGCCGCTCGTGAGCGTCATGTCTCCCGTGGCAAATTGTTGCCCAGAGACCGGATCACCCGCCTGCTCGACGAGGGCAGTCCGTTCCTCGAGATCGCACCGCTTGCCGCCGAGGGGATGTACGACGGCGCCGCGCCCGCGGCGGGTGTGATCGCAGGAATCGGTATCGTGCAGGGACGCCACGTGATGGTGGTCTGCAACGACGCGACGGTGAAGGGCGGTACGTACTATCCGCTCACTGTCAAGAAGCACCTGCGCGCCCAAGAGATCGCGCTCGAGAACCGCTTGCCGTGTATCTACCTCGTCGACTCCGGTGGGGCCTTCCTGCCGATGCAGGACGACGTCTTCCCCGACCGGGACCACTTCGGACGCATCTTCTTCAACCAGGCACGGCTCTCGGCGGCCGGCATCGCGCAGATCTCCGCCGTGATGGGGTCCTGCACCGCTGGCGGCGCGTACGTGCCGGCGATGAGCGATGAAACCGTCATCGTGCGAGAGCAGGGCACGATCTTCCTCGGTGGCCCGCCCCTCGTGAAGGCGGCGATCGGCGAGATCGTCACGGCTGAGGAGCTTGGCGGCGGCGAGATGCACGTACGTCGCTCCGGGGTCGCCGACCATCTCGCCGAGGACGACGAACACGCTCTCGAGATCGTGCGCGAGATCGTCGCGACCCTTCCGCAGCCAGCCGCGCCCGCGTGGGATGTCGGTCCAGCCCAGGAACCGGCGATCGACCAGGCGGGCCTCTACGGTGTTGTTCCCGTAGACGTCAACCAGCCGTACGACGTGCGCGAAGTCATCGCACGGCTGGTCGACGCCAGCGAGTTCCACGAGTTCAAACGAGAGTACGGTGACACACTCGTCACCGGCTTCGCGCGGCTGCACGGGCATCCGATCGGCATCGTCGCAAACAACGGCGTCTTGTTCAGCGAGTCGGCGCAGAAGGGTGCGCACTTCATCGAGCTGTGCGACCAACGAGGCATTCCGCTGGTGTTCCTGCAGAACATCTCAGGATTCATGGTCGGTCGCGACGCCGAGGCTGGCGGAATCGCGAAGGACGGCGCCAAAATGGTCACCGCCGTGGCGACCACCCGCGTGCCCAAGCTCACGGTCATCGTGGGCGGTTCGTTCGGTGCGGGGAACTACTCGATGTGCGGCCGAGCGTATTCGCCACGCTTCTTGTGGACGTGGCCCGCGAGCCGCATTTCGGTGATGGGAGGCCCTCAGGCGGCCTCGGTGCTGTCGACGGTCAAGCGCGACCAGGTCGAGGCTCAGGGCAACCAGTGGACGTCCGAGGAACAATCCGCGTTCGAGGCCCCGATTCGCGAGCGATACGAAGAACAGGGAAACCCGTACTACGCGACCGCGCGTTTGTGGGACGACGGCATCATCGATCCGCTCGACACCCGGCATGTCCTCGGTCTCGCTCTCGACGTCATCTCTCGCACTCCGCTTTCTGACCCGGCCTTCGGCCTCTTTCGGATGTGATCGCGATGTCGACAGTTCCCTCTCCACCCTTCCGCACCGTTCTGGTGGCCAATCGCGGCGAGATCGCACGTCGAGTGATCCGGACTCTCCGCCACATGGGGATTCGCTCGGTCGCCGTCTTCAGCGACGCGGACGCCGATGCGCCGCACGTGCGCGAAGCCGACGACGCCGTGCGGATCGGCCCGGCCGCGGCATCCGAGTCCTACCTGAACATCGAGCGAGTGATCGCGGCGGCCCGCGGCACAGGTGCCGAAGCCGTGCACCCGGGGTACGGCTTCCTCTCAGAGAACGCGGCCTTCGCTCGCGCGTGCCGCGAGGCGGGGATCGTCTTCATCGGCCCGGGCGAGGGCGCCCTCGAAGTGATGGGCGACAAGATCCGTGCGAAAGAGCACGTGGCCGCCCATGGTGTACCGACGGTGCCAGGGTTCAGCGCCCTGGGGCTCACCGACGAGGAGATCGCTCACGCGGCGGATCGCACGGGGTACCCGCTGCTGGTCAAACCGTCGGCAGGCGGGGGAGGGAAAGGCATGCAGGTCGTGCGCGAACCAGCAGACCTCGCCGACGCCCTGCAGACCGCGCGTCGCGTAGCCTCGGCGGCGTTCGGTGACGATTCGCTGCTCTTGGAGCGTCTCATCGACTCACCTCGGCACATCGAAGTGCAACTTCTCGCCGACGACCACGGCCGCGTGATCCACCTGGGCGAGCGCGAGTGCACGCTGCAGCGCCGTCATCAGAAGGTGATCGAGGAAGCCCCTTCACCCGTGATCGACGCACCAACCAGGAAGCGGCTCGGCGCCGCAGCGTGCGCCGCGGCGGCCAGCGTCGAGTATCGCGGTGCCGGCACCGTCGAGTTCCTCGTCGCGGGGGATCGGCCCGACGACTTCTTCTTCATCGAGATGAACACGCGACTGCAGGTCGAGCACCCCGTCACCGAACTCGTCACCGGAATCGATCTTGTGGAACAACAGGTTCGCATCGCTGCGGGCGAGGACCTGTCACTCACTCAGGATGACGTCCGATTGACCGGGCACGCGATCGAGGCGCGTGTGTATGCCGAGAGTCCGACCCGCGGGTTCCTCCCCGCCACGGGCACGGTCATCTCGTGGCGCCCACCGGGCGGGGTGCGGACCGATTCCGCCGTCGAGACCGGCAGCGTCGTCACGGCCGACTATGACCCGATGATCGCGAAGGTCATCGCGCACGCTGATGACCGCCTCCAGGCCCTCGAACAGCTCGATATGGCGCTGAAGGACACGGTGCTTCTGGGCGTCGAATCCAATGTGCCGTTCTTGCGCGCCCTGCTGTCGCACGATGACGTGCGCGCGGGCGATCTCGACACCGGGTTGATCGATCGGATGCCGCCACTGCCCGCCAGCGAGCCCGGGCCTGCCGTGCAAAGCGTACTTGCCGCGCGTATGCGTGCCGACGATGACTCGGCCCGCGCGACCGACAGGGGTGCCGCGTGTGCTCGCCCGGCCGTGGGAGGGCTATGGACGACGGCATCGGGGTGGCGTCTGGGCGGCGACCGGGCGCCCATCGCTCGATATGTCGAGACCGACGCGGGCGAGGTGATCACTCTCCACGAGGACGACGCCCTCGTCCCGGCCGGGGCCGTTGTCGCCGAGGATCCACTGGGATGGACGTGGATCTACGCGAACGGCGAGACACACCGCCTCCGCGCGTTGACTCGGCGTGAGGCTGCACAGCGCCGCCTGGCCGCACGGGAACGCCAGGCCGCGGCATCCGACCCTCAATTGCGCGCGCCGATGCCGGGCACCGTCGTCGCGGTGCACGTCGCGGACGGTGAGCGTGTGGAGGCGGGCGCACGAGTCGTGACGATCGAGGCGATGAAGATGGAGCACACCGTCACCGCGGCCCACAGCGGAACCGCTCGCGCGCACGTCGCGCTGGGCGATCAGGTGCGCCGCGACCAGGTGCTCGCCGACATCGACGCCGCCGAGAACCTTCCCACCGATACGCATTCCCCCGACGCCGAAGTCGATCCGACGCCGGTGTCGTCATCCTGAATCGAGGAGATATGCAGAACTACAGCCTGAGTGACGAAGAGCGCGAACTTGCTCAACTCGTCCGCCAGTTCGCCGACGAGGTCGTCGCGCCCGTCGCATACGAAGCAGACCGAACACACACCCTCCCGCTGGACGTCGTGGCGCAGATGGGAGAGATGGGGCTGTTCGGCTTGCCGTTCCCCGAGGAGGTGGGCGGACAGGGCGGCGATCACTTCGCCGTGTGCCTGGCCATCGAAGGGCTCGCGCGCGTTGATCAGTCCATCGCAATCACCCTCGAAGCAGGCGTCAGCCTGGGCGCGATGCCGATTTACCGGCACGGGACGCAGGAGCAGAAGGATCGCTATTTGCCGGACCTGCTCGCGGGTCGTGCGCTCGCCGGGTTCGGGCTCACCGAACCCGAGGCGGGCTCTGATGCCGGGGCGACCCGCACCACGGCGCGACTGCAGGGCGGACAGTGGGTGATCAACGGATCCAAGCAGTTCATCACCAACTCCGGCACCGACATCACCTCGTTCGTCACTGTCACGGCCGTTACCGGTGAGGCCGACGGTCGCAAGGAGATTTCGACGATCATCGTGCCGACCGGCACCGACGGGTTCGAGGTCGGGCCCGCGTATGACAAGCTCGGCTGGCACGCGTCGGACACCCACCCGCTCACGTTCACCGACGCTCGTGTTCCCGAAGAAAACCTGCTGGGTGAGCGCGGCCGTGGGTTCGCCAACTTCCTCCACGCCCTCGATGAAGGGCGCATCGCGATCGCCGCCCTCGCGACCGGTGCCGCAGAGGGATGCTTGGAGGCAGCCCTCGACTACGCGCAGAAGCGCACGGTTTTCGGCGAAGCTCTGTCGACCCGCCAAAGCGCGCAGTTCACCCTCGCGCGCATGCAGCAGCGTGTGCACAACGCGCGGTTGGCGTGGCATCACGCCGCGCGCCTGTGCGACGCGGGCAAGCCGTTCAAGACCGAAGCGGCGATTGCGAAGCTGACGGCGAGCGATGCTGCCATGGACAACGCCCGTGACGCGACCCAGATCTTCGGTGGCAATGGGTTCATGAACGAGTACCCGGTTGCCCGCCACTTCCGCGACTCGAAGATCCTCGAAATCGGGGAGGGGACGAACGAGGTGCAGCTGCTCGTGATCGCACGATCGCTCGGGGTAGCGTGAGAATCGTGAGTGAACTTGTGCAGCGAGGGCGGTACGTCGACGAACTCGAGGTGGGGATGCGCTTCTCGCATCGCCCCGGACGCACCGCGAGCGAAGCTGACAACGTGCTGTTCTCGTCGCTGACGATGAACACGCAGGCGCTGCATCTGGATGCGGCGTACTCCGCCACCCAGCCCTTCGGACAGCGGCTCATGAACTCCATGTGGACGCTCGCCACGTTGGTGGGGGCGTCGGTGTCGCAGGTGACCCAGGGCACCTTGGTTGCACAACTCGGGCTCGACGGCATCCGCTTCCCCGCACCGCTCTTTCACGGGGACACGCTGTACGCCGAGACTGAGATCACGCAGATCCGTCGGTCGGCATCGCGCGAGGGACAGGGGATCGTCACGATGCGACACATCGGTCGCAATCAAGACGGCACCGTTGTGGCGGAGGCCACGCGTACCGCGTTGATGTGGTACTCGGATGCTGCGCCGACGACCGAGGCGTCGTCATGAGCGGCGCAGCCTTCGACCTGGGCCCGGCGCTGCTTTTCTGCCCGGCCGACCGGCCCGAACGCTTCGCGAAGGCGGCCGAGCGTGCCGATGCCGTGATCCTCGACCTTGAAGATGCCGTCGCCCCGGGTGCAAAGGTGGCCGCGCGCGGTGCTCTTATCGAGGCCGAAATCGACCCCGAGCGTGTCATCGTGCGTGTGAATGCCCTGGACTCCGAACACTTTGCCGCCGATATGGCGACGCTGTCGCAGACCGACTTCCGCCGCATCATGGTAGCCAAGGCAGAATCCCCCAAGCGTGTGTCGCGCATCGACGCGCGGTTCGAGGTCATCGCGCTGTGCGAGACGGCGAGAGGAGTCGCGCGTGCAGACCGGCTCGCGGCGGCCGACAACGTCGTGGCCCTGATGTGGGGTGCAGAGGATCTGGTCGCGAGCATCGGCGGTACGTCGAGTCGCACCGAGAGTGGCGTGTATCGCGACGTCGCCCGCTATGCGCGTTCGCGTGTGCTCGTTGAGGCGGCAGCGCGCGGCAAGGCCGCGATTGACGCCGTGCATCTCGACATCGCCGATGCGCAGGGGCTGGCTGCCGAGTCCGCGGACGCGGCGGCATCCGGATTCGCGGCGACCGCGTGCATCCATCCCGCTCAGGTCGAGGTGATCCGGGGCGCATACCGTCCGAAGCCGGAAGAGGTGACGTGGGCGCAGGGGGTGTTGGATGCCGCCTCCCACGCGCCGGGAGTATTCGCGTATCAGGGTCGCATGGTCGATGAGCCCGTCCTCCGTCACGCACGCAGTGTGCTGCAGCGGGCGGTGCACGCTCGCTAAGAGCGACCTGATGGGATCAGACCCGCGCGGGTTCGGGCTTCGACGGTTGCGTGAGCCGCAGCGAGGACTTCTCGAACAAGAACTCGTGCGCTGATCCGTTGGCCAGTCGCTGTCCGACGGGTGGGAACGCCCCCGCGCTGGCGTGTCGCATGACTTCGCGAATCAGTGCGCCGTGTGTCACGACGATCAGCGATGCCTGACGGGGCGCTGTCTGACGTCGAAGATCCGTCACCGCCGCGCCGAGCGCCTGGAGCGCGCGCCGGCGGAGCGCTGGCCAGGGCTCGGCGCCGGGAACCTCAGCGCGGTGCCAGTCGCCCCAGCGCTCGGCGAACTCGCTTGTGCGCACGCCCTCTGCTTCGCCGTACGAGCGCTCGCGAAGCCCGGCATACTGCCGCGGCGCCTCGAGCGCGAGTTCGCGGGCGATGATCTCGGCCGTCTCGCGCGCGCGGGACAGGTCGCTCGAGACGACCACCAGGTGTTCGGTCTCGGCCCTTGTCCTCAGCAGGTTCGCCGCCTCACGCGCCTGCGCGCGACCGGTGTCGTTGAGGGGGATGTCGGTGGAACCCTGGATTCGCTGGTCGAGATTCCAGTCGGTTTCGCCATGGCGGATGAGAGTCAGCGCGGTCACCGGGCGAGCCTACCCGCGCACGCTGGCAGAGCGCTGGAGCCTTGAGAAAGTCAGGATGCTGCGCCCAGCATCCTGGCAAGAGCACCCAGAACTTCGCTTGTTCCCGCGTTCACCTTGACCGTCGCCCGGTTGTCGCCCCGAGTGATGCCCCGGTTGATGATCACCACCGGCAGGCGTCGCCGACGCGCGCGCTCCAACAGGCGGATGCCCGAGTTGACGACCAGTGATGACCCCGCGATGATCAGCGCCTCGCTGGAGTGAACCAACTGTTCGGCTTCGCGGAACTTCTCGGCGGGAATGTACTCGCCGAAGAAAACGACGTCGGGCTTCAGCATCCCGCCGCACACGCTGCAGTCGGGGACGATGAAACCGTCGGTGCTCTCGGGGATGACGTCGCCGTCCGGGCCGAGCGGGACGTTCTCGGGGACCATGATCCACGGGTTCTGGGCCTCGACGCGCTGAGCGAGATCGCGGCGGTCGAACACCTGCCCGCAACGCGTACAGAACACGCGGCGCATCGTGCCGTGCAACTCGACGACGCGACGGGAGCCTGCGCGCACATGCAGTCCGTCGACGTTCTGGGTCACGACACCGGTGACGATGCCATGCGACTCCAGGCGCGAGAGCGCTCGGTGGCCCTCGTTGGGATCAGCCCCGGCGAACGCCTGCCAACCCAAGTGCGAACCCACCCAGTACCTGCGCCGCGCAGCCTCACTGGAGAGGTATTGATCCACCGTGATGGGTGTGCGGGTGGGAGCACCCTGCCCGCGATAGTCGGGGATGCCCGAATCTGTCGAGACGCCCGCTCCGGTGAGGACGGCGATGCGCCGGCCGTCCAATGCCGCGGCGGCGTCGGCGATCACTTCCGCCAGTTCGGCGTCGAGTGGAGAGACCATCGTCACGCGCGTTCCCCCTTCGCACCCGAGTGTATGCCCGTTGCTTTTCGGGGATGTTACGCGGCGGCGTTTCGCTCTGTCACAGTGGAGGGATGCCCGTGGTGCCAATCGACCGTGCCGATGACCCTCGAATCGCCGATTTTCGCGACTTGACGGATGTCGCATTGCGGCGTGTGCGCGAACCCGAGGAAGGGCTGTACATCGCCGAGTCCGCGAAGGTGATCGCCCGCGCTTTGGGCGCTGGCCACCAGCCCCGCTCAGTGCTCGCGCAAGAGAAGTGGCTGCCCGACGTTGCCGCGCTGTTGGAGCAGCACGCAGACATCCCCGTGTACCTGGTGTCATCTGCGATCGCCGAACAGATCACCGGCTACACCGTGCACCGCGGCGCATTGGCGGCAATGCACCGGCCTGCGCTGCCCCGTGTCACGGACGTCGTGGCGGGTGCGCGGCTGGTGGTCATCCTCGAGGACATCATGGATCACACCAACGTGGGTGCGATCTTCCGTGCGGCCGCCGGCCTCGGGGCCGATGCCGTGTTGGTGAGCCCACGGTGTGCCGATCCCCTGTATCGGCGGTCGGTGCGCGTGAGCATGGGGACGGTTTTTCAAGTGCCGTGGACGCGGATTCCCGAGTGGCGCGAGGCGCGGGGCATGCTGCACGATGCGGGTCTGCACCTGGCCGCGCTTGCGCTGTCGGACGATGCGGTGTCCCTCGATGAGTTCGTCGCAAACCGACCCCAGGGAGTCGCTCTCATGCTGGGTGCCGAAGGTGACGGACTGAGTCCGCGCGCCCTCGCCGCGGCCGACACCGTTGTGACGATCCCGATGGCCGGCGGGGTGGATTCCCTCAACGTGGCCGCGGCGAGCGCGGTCGCCCTGTGGGCTTTGCGGCCAAGCGCCTCCTAAGGTGGCGCTCCCTCCGAGGCGCGGCTACTCCTGTGCGTCCGGCGCGTCGTCCGCGCTGTCGAGCACGACGTACGGCGCGGCATCCGGTCGCTTTGCGCTCACGAAATCCCCCGACGACTGGTGACGCAGGCGGCGCAGCACCCACGGAACAAGGTGGGTCCGCGCCCACACGAGGTCGACCGCGCGGGCCTCGCGCCATGTCTGGCTGGGAAGGGGATCCGGGGTCATCGGCTGCAGGTCGTTCGGCACGTTGAGGGCGCGCAGGACCATGCGCGCGACTTCGTGGTGCCCCAGTGGGTTCATGTGCAGGCGGTCGTCGTCGAAGAACCGCATGTCCTGGATCTCTTTGAGCGCCCACTGATCGGCGACGATGCAGTCGTATCGGTCGGCAATCGCGCGGATGTTTTCGTTGTAGATGGCGACTTTGCCGCGGATGCCGCGGAAGACCGGCGTGAAGTTCGTGTCGATGCCGGTGAAGACGACAACGGTGGCTCCGCCCTCGGACAGACGCACCACGGCGTCCTCGAACAACTCCGCGACGCGGTCGGGGTCACCGCCCGGGCGGATCACATCGTTTCCGCCCGCCGAAAAGGTGACCAGATCGGGTTGCAGGTCCACGGCCGCCTGGAGTTGGCCATCGATGATCTGCTGAATCAACTTGCCGCGGATGGCGAGGTTCGCATAGGCGAAGTCGTCGACCTGGCTCGAGAGCACCTCGGCGACACGGTCCGCCCACCCTCGATGCCCACCCGGTGCTGAGGGTTCGGGATCGCCGATCCCTTCCGTGAACGAATCGCCCAGAGCGACGTAGCGACGCCACGGGTGTGGTTCTTCATTGGGGACGTACGGACTGCGGTTGTCGTCGCGGTCGTTCATGATGCTCCTCGGCTCGTAACCGATGCTCAGGCTATCGCGCATCATGTCTGCGACGTCGTTTATTGTGGTGACTCGTTGTCTGCTGTCGGGGGAGGTGCGGTGCACGAGGAAGATGCGCGGGAGCACCGCGACGAGCAGCCGCACATCGGTAGCTTCGCTGCAGAGCACCTGTCGCCTTCGTTCCCGCAGCGTGCGCCGTGGGGTACCGCGCAACGGTTGCGCGCGTGGCAAGCAGAAGCGCTCGACCTCTACTTCGAGTCAGACGGCCCCGACGGGGTGGGGAACGGGCCGCGGGACTTCCTTGCTGCGGCAACGCCGGGCGCTGGCAAGACGACATTCGCTCTGCGATTGGCCAGTGAACTGCTGCGCCGACGCGTCGTCGATCGGATCGTCGTCGTCGCCCCCACCGAGCACCTGAAGACGCAGTGGGCAGACGCCGCAGCGCGCGTATCGATCCGTCTCGACCCCGCGTTCAGTAATCGCCACTTCGCTCCGGCACGTCAGTACCACGGCGTGGCCGTCACCTACGCGCAAGTGGCCGTGAAGGCGTCGGTCCACCAGCGTTTGGTGATGGATGCCCGGACTCTGGTGATCCTCGATGAGGTGCATCACGGGGGAGACGCGCTCAGTTGGGGCGACGCGTTGCGCGAAGCATACGGGCGCGCCACGCGCCGACTTCTGCTGTCCGGAACGCCGTTCCGCAGCGACACCGCTCCCATCCCGTTCGTGGAGTATCACCCGGACGCCAAGGGCATCCGTCTCTCACGCACCGACTACGCCTACGGGTACCGGCGTGCGCTCGAGGACGGCGTCGTCCGCCCGGTGATCTTCATGGTCTATGCGGGCCACATGCGATGGCGCACGAAGACCGGCGACGAGATGGAAGCCCATCTGGGGCAGGACAACACCAAAGACATCACGTCTCAAGCGTGGCGCACGGCTCTCGATCCCGAAGGGGAGTGGATCCCGGCGGTGCTGCGATCCGCCGACCGGCGGCTGACCGAAGTGCGAGAGCAGGTGCCCGACGCCGGCGGTCTCGTCATTGCGACCGATCAGACCGCAGCGCGCGCCTACGCCGAGATACTGCACGGCATCACGGGGGAGCGCCCCACCGTCGTCCTCTCGGACGAGGCCGAGGCGTCTAGCCGGATCGAGACGTTCTCCGGTTCTGACGCTCGGTGGATGGTCGCCGTGCGCATGGTGTCGGAGGGCGTCGATGTTCCTCGGCTCGCCGTTGGGGTGTACGCCACCTCGGCATCCACTCCACTGTTCTTCGCGCAGGCGATCGGACGCTTCGTGCGCGCGCGTCGCCGTGGCGAGACGGCGAGCGTGTTCCTCCCGAACGTGCCGCAGTTGCTCGCGTTGGCCAACGAGCTTGAACGTCAGCGCGATCACGCGCTGGATCGCGAGAGCGACGGCGATGAGTGGAACGCCGAAGAAGACCTGATGAACGCGGCCGAGCGTGAGGACAAGGCATCGGACGCGCTCACCGAAGAGTTCACGTATCAGCCGCTCGGTTCCCTCGCGCACTTCGATCGCGTCCTGTTCGACGGCAAGGAGTTCGGTCAACTCGCCGTTCCCGGCACTCCCGAGGAAGAAGAGTTCCTCGGGCTTCCTGGCCTGCTCGAGCCGGAACACGTGCATGAGCTCCTGATGCAGCGGCAGTCACGCCAGAGCCGCCACCGACGCACGCGCGAAGCGAGCGAAGCCGGCGGGGCGCCCCCCGCGAGCGAGGATACGATCCCGGCTCCGCTGCACCGCACACTCAAAGAACAGCGCCAGTTGCTCAACAGTCTTGTGGGACTGTACGCGCGCCAGTCAGGTGAAGCGCACGGACTCGTACACGCCGAACTTCGTCGCGTCTGCGGCGGGCCAGCGGTCTCTCACGCGACGGTGGCGCAGCTGCAATCCCGCATCGATCTGCTGCGCGGTCGCATCCGTTCCTGAGGGAGCCGTTCGGGAATCCGAAATGCTGGCAATCGGGTTGTTCTGAGCCTTCTGCCTCGGGCTGATCAGTAGCGTGGATGCCGTCGCTGGGCATGCACATCAGCGACCTACCGAGACCAAGGAGACCCATGAACGCCTCCGCACTTCCTGCGAGTGCGCCCACGCCCGCTGACCGCCGCCGCTGGGCGCGTTACCTCGTCGACGAGCGCTCCGAGGCGGATGTCTACCGTCGACTCGGGCATCGTCGCACCGGCGAGGAGCGCGAGATTCTACTGGCGCTCGCCGAGGCCGAGGGGCGTCACGAGGCCCACTGGCTCGAGCTGCTCGGGGGAGAGCCCGCGCGACTGCCGTCACCGGGCTTGCGTACACGGGCGCTGGGTTGGATGGCCTCACGTTTCGGTTCGATCTTTGTGCTGGCGTTGGCGCAAAACGCCGAGGCTCGCTCGCCGTATGACGACGACCCGCACGCCACGGCGGCGATGGCCGCCGACGAGAAAGTGCACTACGAGGTCGTGCGCGGCCTGGCTGCCCGTGGGCGACGCCGACTGTCGGGTACCTTCCGTGCTGCGGTGTTCGGGGCGAATGACGGTCTCGTGAGCAACTTGGCTCTCGTCATGGGCATCGGGGCGACCGGGGTTGCGCCGCAGTTCGTCTTGTTCAGCGGTGTCGCCGGATTGCTCGCAGGCGCGTTGTCGATGGGAGCGGGTGAGTTCGTCTCGGTGCGCTCGCAACGTGAGCTGTTGGCGGCGACACAGCCCAGTGACTATGCCAATGCGACGCTGAACGACCTCGATCTCGACGCGAATGAACTGGCGCTCGTCTATCGCACCCGCGGGATGGCGCCCGAAGAAGCCCTCAAACGCGCGCGAGTCGTAGTGGGGGATGCCCAGGGCGGCCACGCGCCCGCCCCTGAGCCTGTCGTGGTCGACGGTGAAGACGACGACGAGGTGGTGGGAAGCGCCTGGCGCGCCGCGACGTCGAGCTTCCTGTTCTTCGCTTCGGGCGCCATCATCCCGGTTCTGCCGTGGATCCTCGGGCTCTCGGGTCTCGCAGCGATCATTCTTGCGCTGGTCCTGGTGGGTGTTGCGCTCATGGCGACGGGCGCGACCGTGGGTGTGCTCTCGGGCGGACCGCCCCTGAAGCGTGCGTTGCGTCAGCTCGCGATCGGCTTCGCCGCAGCGGCGGTCACCTACGCGCTCGGTCTGCTGTTCGGCGTGTCGACGGCGTAGGCTGCGCGCGACCGCCGTCATGCGTCGCCGATTCGTTCTCGCGCCCGGCTCATGGTAATGTCGTTCCTCGGTTGCAAAACCGAAAAACACCACCTGCGCGGGTGGCGGAATAGGTAGACGCGCTAGCTTGAGGTGCTAGTGCCCGTATAGGGCGTGGGGGTTCAAGTCCCCCCTCGCGCACAGAATGAACAGCCCCGACCTGGGATCCCCGGGCCGGGGCTGTTTCGTTTCGTCAGGCCCTCGCTGGGTAGGCTCGAACGGTGAAACCGATCTGGATCGATGACACCAGCACACTGCGCGAAGCGCGCCCGGATGATGCCGCCGGCATCCTGTCGTGCATCCATGCGCTCGCGGTTTACGAACGCGAGCCGGATGCCGTCGAGAACACCGTCGAGCTGTTGAGCGAGACGCTCTTTGGCGAGCAGCCGCGTGCGTACGCGCACGTCGTCGAGCGCGAAGGTGTGATCGTGGGTATTGCGATCTGGTTTCTTACCTACTCGACGTGGACCGGACGGCACGGCATCTGGCTCGAGGATCTCTACGTCGATGAGGCACAGCGGGGCCGCGGCTACGGGAAGGCGCTCATTGCATCCTTGGCGTCGGTGTGCGCCGAACGTGGCTATTCGCGTCTGGAGTGGACGGTCCTCGACTGGAACGCGCCCTCGATCGCCTTCTACCGGTCGATCGGCGCGACCCCGATGGACGAATGGACCACGCAGCGGCTCGACGGCGACGCGCTGTCTTCGCTGGCGGGTGCACACCACGCCTGATCGCGCACGTTGTGTGAGTGCACGGATCACGCAACTCCCGCTCAGTGCCTGGCTGCGGTGAGCACGACGCGGATCACGGTGAACTCCGCGGGTCTGAGCAGCGCCAGGCCGATTTCCACGATGAGCCGCCCGTTCGTTCGATCGACCACGGTCATCACCGTGTGGTCGCAGCGGACGAAGAAGCACTCGTCCCGGGTGCCTCCCGCGAACGCGCCTCGTCGATAGAGTTCATCCAGGAACGCATCGACGCTCGCTCGCACGCGCACCCACAGGGGCTGGTCATTCGGCTCGAACACCGTCCAATCAAGTCCGCGCGCCACGCTTCGTTCGACGTACCGCGCGGTTCGGCGAACGGCGATGTAGCGCCATTCGGGATCGGATGCCGTTGTGCGTGCACCCCACAGCACGGTGCCCGTCCCCGGAAAGTGTCGGATCACGTTGACACCTAAGGGGGTCAGCAGCGCCTGTTCGTCGCTGCTGACGGTCCGCGCCGGTTCCGCGCTCCACACCCGGGCATCCCGACCGGCCGGAGCCGCCCACACGCCGCGAGTGAGGTCCGTCGATGCGATGACCCCTGCCACGGCGCCCAGGCCGGTGCTCGCGGCGTGAGACGCCCGACGACGCAGGCGAGGCCAGTACAGCGCTACGTCGGCGCCCGCGGCGCCCAGCTCGCTGTCGGCACCACCTCGCAGCGCGCGGTGCGCTGCCCGGGCATCCGCCCAATCCTTCTCGACCAGCAGCATCGCTCCACAACGCGCGGCGCCGGCGGCCGCGGCAGCGATCACCGAGGGGTCCGGGGGAGGATCGGCGATCACCGCGACCAGGCTCACGTCGTCGGAGAGCTGCTCCGCGGCGCGACGCACGGTGTGTGCGTCGACAGCGGCGACAGCTGCGATCCAGGTGACCGCACCGCCGTTGGCGAAGTAATCCTCTACGGCGCGTCCGAGCACGGAGTCCCCTGGCCAGCTTCGCTGAAAATCCCTCAGTGATGTGACGAGGCGGGCGCTCGATGGGCGTTCGGCCTGCCCGATGAACGCGGTGACACTCGTCGGTGCGCCCGGGATCGGCTGAGGCTCGGCGGGAACCTCTTCGACATACACGCCCGGCGTCTGATAGCTCATAGTGCCCCTGCCCGAGCCTGGACCGGGCGTCGTGCGGTGTCAAGGCCGCCAGGATGCTGCGGTCGGCGTAGCCTGGGCGCGTGTCCACCACGCGCCCGCAGCCGCTGATCGTCGTCGCCGCCGTGGTCACCGACAACGCGCGCGTGTTGGCGTGCCGTCGCGCGCCGGGACGGACGAGTGCTGGATTGTGGGAGTTCCCGGGTGGCAAGGTCGAAGACGGTGAGGCCGAGGCGGACGCACTGATCCGCGAGATCCGGGAAGAACTCGGGGTCGAAATTCACGTCGGCGCCCACCTCACAACCGACGACACGCGTCTCGGATCGCGCACGATCCGCCTCGTGTGCTTTCGTGCGACGCTCAAGGGTGCGCTGCCCGTCAGCAGCACCGATCACGACGCGATGCGTTGGCTCCGCCGCGATGAGTTACGCGAGGTGAGATGGGCCGCGCCGGATCTCCCCGCCGTTCTTCTGCTCGAACATGAAGCGCCGAAGACGTGACACGATGCCCGCCGGGAACAGAACGGGCACGACCGCCGTTGACCCTCACAGACCGACACACGGGAGTGAACATGACCGACACCGGAAGCATCACGCGCACGCCGGGAACCGAGACCGCCATCCTCGCCGGAGGCTGTTTCTGGGGTATGGAGGATCTCATCCGTCGACAGCCAGGTGTCCTGCAGACGCGAGTGGGCTACACCGGCGGGCAGAACGATCACGCCACCTACCGCAACCACCCGGGTCACGCCGAGGCCGTAGAGATCGTCTTCGACCCGGCGAAGACCACGTACCGCGACATTCTGGCATTCTTCTTCCAGATCCATGATCCCTCGACGCTGAATCGTCAGGGCAACGACATCGGTACCAGCTATCGCTCCGCGATCTTCCCGCTGTCACCTGAGCAAGAAACGACGGCCCGCGAGACCATCGCCGACGTGGATGCGTCGGGCCTGTGGCCGGGCGCCGCTGTCACCACCATCGAGCCCGCAGGCCCCTTCTGGCAGGCAGAGCCCGAGCATCAGGACTATCTGCTGCGCTACCCCAACGGGTACACGTGCCACTTCCCGCGAGCGGGATGGGTATTACCCCAGCGACAGGGTGCGTAGGCATCACGGTCACTTCGCTGGCTGATCGGCGTCGCCTTCCTCGTCTGAGTGGGTCGATGTCGATGCGGCCGGCGTCGCCGCGTGATCTGACGTCGGTCGAGCGCGGCGCGCACGAATGACAAGCCAGACGATGAGGCCGGCGATCGCGATGACGGCGAGCCACGGCAGCAAGAACCCCAGGGCGATCACGATCCCGTTGAGCGTGGCGATCAGGCCGTTCCATCCAGCCACGACCCCGTCGGTGAACCCGGCGGGGTCTGCCTCGACGGGTTCTTCCTCGGCGACGAGAGTGACGGTCAGCGTCGACATCGCGACCTGACCCTCGAGATATTCCAGCTGCTGCTGGTAGGACTCGAGGAGAGCCTGGCGCTCCGCGAGGGCCGACTCTGCGGTCAGGAGGTCTGCGACATCCTCCGCCTCGGACATCAGCGCGAGCAGGCGGTCGACAGATGCCTCGGCTGCGTCGATGCGGGCGCGCAGGTCGACAGCTTGGTCTGTGACGTCCGTGCGATCCACCGAGGTCGATGTCACGTCACCGATCGCGGAGAGCTCGCGAACCATTCCATCCAATTCGTCTGCCGGGACGCGGACCGAGATCCAAGCGCCGTCCTGCACATAGGGATACGGCATCGAGACGTAGTCCGACGCATCGTCGGTGTATGCCCGCCCGCTCGACGAGCCAACGCTCATCGACTCGACGTAGCCGTCTCGGTCGCGGGCGGCGTCGGCGACGGTGATAGCTGCGTCTTCGACGTCATCGACGACCACCGTGGCCGAGGCGGTGGCGATGATCTCGCGGTCCGCTGCACCGGGCATCCCGCCATCGAGGGACTCCTCCCTCGCCGTCGACATCGATGAGTCCGCGCCGCTCAAGTCTTCGGCGACGATGCCACTACCGGGCATGCTCTCGATCTCGATTCCGCCGATGTCAGGCGCGACGGCTGCTTCGTCGCTGCTGGAGAACGACGTTCCGGTCACGAGCCCGGTGACGCTCGGAGCGATGACGGCGGCGACCACGATGACAGCGGCCGCAGCCGCGCCGCCGAGCCACCATCGACCGCGGCGCGCGCGGCGGGCCTTGCGGTCAGCGGCGATCGAGGAAAACAGTGCGCGCTCCATCTGGTCGACGCGCTCATCCGACAGTTCGGGGAGAGCGTCTTCATGCTCTCGCGAAGTGCCAGTGGCGCTTTCAGGGGTGTCGTTCATGAGCTCTCCTCGAGGGATGTCCGCAGGCGCGTGCGGATGCGGGAGAGACGATTGCGCACGACGCCGTGACTGATGCCGAGTTCGTCGGCGGCCGCTTGATAGGCGTACCCCTCCGTCGCGCACAATCGGAAGATGTCGCGGTCCAGCGCCGACAGGTGCGCGACCTCGCGCACGATGCGTGAGGCGAAGTCGGCGTCGATCACCTGCTGCTCGACGTCGATCGTCGCCGGCAGCGTTTCCTCGGCCGCGGCGGTGGTGTGCGTGCGGTCGCGCTGCTGACGACGAATACGGTTTGCCGATTGGAAGCGGCAGATCGTGACCAGCCACGGCAACAGCGACTCTCCAGCCAGTTCGAGGCCGGGGAGCTTGCGCCACGCGGCCAGGAAGGTCTCCTGCGTCACGTCCTCGGCATCGGACGCATTTCCGACCAGCCGATGCGCGAGCCAGTACACCGGCCGCACGTACGCGCGGTACAGCGTTCGGAAGGCGACATCGCTCCCGCTCGCGGCCTCTGCCACGAGTGTTGCGTCATCGATCCCGCTCGGCTGGGTCATCGTCATCCTGTCTTCGCCGCGCCCTTACGTCGTGGCCTCATTGTCTCTCACCGCTGAAGTGTCCGGTGTGTGGCATCCGTCTCACTTTGATTTCGCGATCGGCCGGGCGCCGTCCCCTGTATCCTGATGCGAGCGAGAGGGAGTATCCCGTCAATCGCGCGTTCGTCATCACGGGATGCCCAGACCTCCCCGGGCGCGCACCGTGCCGGTCGGCGCGGGGGAGAGACTTTCGGCGAATCGTCGCACCTGCCCCCATCTCGAAAGGCCCGCTGTGGACCTGGAACTTCCGTTGTGGTTCGAAGTCGGATCGCTGGTTGTGCTCACTCTGATCTTGGTCGCGGACCTGTTGATCATCCTGAAGCGCCCGCACATCCCCTCCGCGAAAGAGTCGACGCTGTGGGTGGTGTTCTACGTGAGCCTCGCCCTCGTGTTCGCGCTGCTGATGTGGATTTTCGCTGGCGGCGAGTACGCGGGGCAGTTCGTGGCCGGGTGGCTCACGGAGTACAGCCTGTCGATCGACAATCTGTTCGTTTTCGTGCTGATCATGAGCCAATTCGCGGTACCGCGCCGATATCAGCAGGAAGTCCTGATGGTGGGCATCATCATCGCGCTCGTCCTCCGCGGCCTGTTCATCCTCGCCGGGGCCGCAATCATCGAGCAGTTCAGTTGGGTGTTCTACATCTTCGGGGCTTTCCTCGTCTGGACGGCTTGGCGTCAAGCGTTCCCTGGTGGCGACCATGACGACGAGGTGCAACGAGAGAACTTCATCGTTCGGATGCTGCGGCGCACGATCGACATCACCGACCACTACGACGGGGCGAAGATTCGCACGGTGGTGAACGGCAAGAAGATGTGGACGCCGATGATCATCGTCTTCGTCGCGATCGGAGTCACTGATCTGCTGTTCGCCGTCGACTCGATCCCGGCCATCTTCGGCATCACCCAAAGCCCGTTCATCGTCTTCACGGCAAACATCTTCGCGCTCATGGGCCTGCGCCAGCTGTACTTCCTGCTCGGCGACCTGCTCGATCGCCTGCGCTACCTGCACTACGGGATCGCCTTCATCCTCGGATTCATCGGTGTGAAGCTCGTGCTGCATGCGATGCACGTCAACGAACTCCCGTTCATCAACGGCGGCGAGCACATCGAGTGGGCTCCCGAGATCTCGACGTGGGCATCGCTCGGCGTCATCGTGGTCTCGATGGCCGTTGCAACCATCGCGAGCCTCGTGGCCTCTCGTCGGGAGCAGGCGGCAGTGACTCCGGATGCCGCGGCGGCCGCCGTCGCGGAAGAGAAGGGCACTCCATCCACTGTGGATGATGCCGCGATCGCGGATGTGGCCGCCGCGCCCGACGAGGGGCCGCGCGAACAGAAGTAGGGGTCCGCATCTGGCGCGGTGCAGCCGGAGTCGGGACGGTGGTAGCCTGGCACCGTGCGGATCGCTCGCCTTCTCCTTAGCGGCCGCGACGAGTCCTAGTCCCAGGCCTCCCTCGTCGCGGAGTATCGTCGCGGGCTTGATTCCCTCTTCCTGGAGAACAGAGCAATGACTACCACTGACGCCGTCATCCCCGATCGTCCCCGTACTCTCGCTGAGAAGGTCTGGGAAGATCACCTCGTCGTGAAGGGCGAAGACGGGCAACCCGATCTCATCTACATCGACCTGCACCTCGTCCACGAGGTCACCAGCCCACAGGCTTTCGATGGCCTGCGCGCCGAGCAGCGCCCCGTGCGACGGCTCGATCTGACGATCGCGACCGAAGATCACAACACGCCGACGCTCGACATCGACAAGCCAATTGCTGATCTCACCAGCCGCACCCAGATCGAGACTCTGCGTCGTAACGCCGAGGAGTTCGGCGTTCGTCTGCATTCCCTGGGCGACAAGGAGCAGGGCATCGTCCACGTCGTCGGGCCTCAGCTTGGCCTCACGATGCCGGGCATCACGGTCGTCTGCGGCGATAGCCACACTTCCACGCACGGCGCCTTCGGCGCGATGGCGTTCGGCATCGGCACGAGTGAGGTCGAGCACGTCCTGGCGACGCAGACCCTGCCGCTGAAGCCCTTCAAGACGATGGCGATCACCGTCGAGGGCGAGTTGCGCCCCGGTGTAACGGCCAAGGACATCGTGCTTGCCGTCATCGCGAAGCTCGGCGCCAACGGCGGCCAGGGCTACGTCCTGGAGTTCCGCGGCAGCGCGATCCGTGCCCTGTCGATGGAAGGTCGCATGACGATCTGCAACATGTCGATTGAGGCGGGCGCGCGCGCCGGCATGGTTGCGCCCGATGAGACCACGTTCGACTACGTCAAGGGTCGCGACCACGCTCCCACCGGCACCGACTGGGACGAGGCTGTTGCCTACTGGCGCACGCTTCCCAGCGACGAAGGCGCTGTCTACGACGCCGAGATCTTCCTCGACGCGGGCGAACTCGAGCCCTTCGTGACGTGGGGAACGAACCCTGGTCAAGGAGCGTCACTCAGCGCCGCGGTGCCGGACCCGGCATCCTTCACGGACCCCAATGAGCGCGTCGCAGCCGAGCGCGCGCTGGAATACATGGACCTTCAGGCGGGCACCCCGCTCAAGGAAGTTCCGGTCGACGCCGTCTTCATGGGCTCGTGCACGAACAGTCGCATCGAAGATCTGCGCGCCTTCGCATCGGTGATCCGCGGTCGTACCAAGGCAGACGGAGTGCGAGTGATGGTCGTGCCCGGCTCGGCACGTGTGCGGCTGGAAGCCGAGGCGGAGGGATTGGACAAGGTCTTCCTCGAGTTCGGCGCCGAATGGCGGTTCGCAGGATGTTCGATGTGCCTCGGCATGAACCCTGACCAGCTCGCCCCCGGAGAACGCTGCGCCTCGACAAGTAATCGCAACTTCGAGGGCCGGCAAGGGAAGGGCGGGCGCACGCACCTGGTGTCGCCACTGGTCGCGGCGGCGACCGCCGTGAAGGGCACGTTGGCAAGCCCCAGCGACCTCGCGCCCATCGATGAGACCGTTTCGACGCAGACAGTGGAGGCCTGACATGGAGAAGTTCACCACTCACACCGGTGTGGCCGCGCCTCTTCGCCGCTCGGCCGTCGATACCGACCAGATCATCCCTGCCGTGTACCTCAAGCGCGTGACGAAGACCGGATTCGAGGATGCCCTGTTCGCCAACTGGCGCCAAGATCCGGAGTTCGTGCTGAATCAGCCCGCCTACCAAGGCGCAAGCGTGCTGGTGGCCGGACCTGACTTCGGTACCGGATCCAGCCGCGAGCACGCCGTCTGGGCACTGCGCGATTTCGGCTTCTCCGTGGTCCTGAGCCCGAAGTTCGCGGACATCTTCCGCGGCAATGCGGGCAAGCAAGGGCTCGTGACCGGCGTCATCACCGAGGCCGAGGTCGAGCAGATCTGGTCGCTCCTCGAGGCGGAGCCGGGCACTGCGATGACCGTTGACCTCGTCGCCCGCACGGCGACTGTGGGCACGTTCAGCGTCGGATTCGAGATCGACGATTACACTAGGTGGCGGCTCCTCGAAGGGCTCGACGACATCGGGCTGACACTGCGGAACGAAGACAAGATCTCGCAGTTCGAGGCGCGCCGTGAGGCGTGGCGGCCACGGACACTGCCTGTCCGATAGTCGCGCGAGCGCTGCCCCACCCGGGCGGCGACCGCACCAGCCCCCCTCTGAACACACAAGTGAGGTCCACCGGATGAAGTCGCTTCTCGGCGTGAAGGGAGAAACTCCCTTGGGAGAGAAGAAGGAAGTCACCGGCGAGGTTCTCGCCATTCGTGGCGGCCGCCCGCTCACCGGGCGTGTTGAGGTGAAGGGCGCGAAGAACCTCGCGACGAAGGCCATGGTCGCAGCCTTGCTCGGCGAGACGCCGAGCGTCCTGCGCGACGTTCCCGATATCAGCGATGTCCAGGTCGTGCGGTCACTTCTTGAAGTGCACGGTGTGACGGTGCGCGATGGGGAAGACGAAGGCACTCTGCATCTCGACCCTGCTGGCGCCGTCTCCGCTCACTTCGAAGAGATCGACGCGCACGCGGGCGCATCGCGCATCCCCATCTTGTTCTGCGGACCGCTCCTCCACCTCCTCGGAGAAGCGTTGATTCCTGATCTCGGGGGATGCCGCATTGGAGACCGCCCGATCAACTTCCACATGGACGCGCTCCGCGCGTTCGGTGCCGTCGTCGACAAGTCGTACGAGGGCATCCGCATCACCGCACCCAACGGCCTGCACGGAGCGTCGATCGAACTTCCTTACCCCAGCGTGGGAGCCACCGAGCAGGTGCTCCTGACCGCGGTGCGCGCCAAGGGCATTACTGAACTGCGCAATGCGGCCATTGAGCCGGAAATCATGGACTTGATCGCCGTGCTGCAGAAGATGGGCGCGATCATCTCCTACGAGCCCAACCGCGTGATCCTCATCGAGGGCGTCGATTCGCTCCGCGGCTACGACCACCGGTGCATCTTCGACCGGAACGAGGCGGCGTCCTGGGCGTGCGCTGCGCTCGCCACCGATGGCGACATCTTCGTCGGGGGTGCGAAGCAGCAGGAGATGCTGACGTTCCTCAACGTGTTCCGCAAGGCCGGCGGCTGGTTCGACATCCACGAGGACGGCATCCAGTTCCGCCGCGATGGCGCCGTGAAGCCGGTGATCGTCGAAACCGACGTGCACCCCGGGTTCATGACGGACTGGCAGCAGCCGCTCATCGTCGCTCTCACTCAGGCGCAGGGTGAGTCGATCGTGCACGAGACGGTGTATGAGAACCGCTTGGGATTCACCGAAGCCCTCGTTCACATGGGGGCGGACATCGTCGTGCACCCCGACGGCATCGCGAGCCCGGATCGTCGGGTCCCGCGTCGTGCTCTCGAGCAAGCGGCCGTGATTAATGGCCCGACCCCGTTGCGCGCCGCAGAGGTGGAGGTGCCCGATCTTCGTGGCGGGTACAGCTACGTCATTGCCGCACTCGCAGCCGAGGGTGAGTCGATTGTGAGCAATGTCGGGATCATCCGCCGCGGTTACGAGAAGTTCTTCGCCAAGCTCGACGCCCTTGGCGCTGATTTCGACGTCATCGGCTGAACGATGATGACTTCGCGTCGACGGGCGTCGAAAGAGAAGACGACGCCGTCCATGTTCTGGCCGCTCGCGGCGATCGTCGTGCCCTTGGTCGGCGTGATCATGAAGATCGAGCTGATCGGCGCCGAGAAACTTCCCCGCGAGGGCGCATACATCCTCGCACCGAACCACTACTCCGAGCTGGATCCGCTCGCGGTCGCGGTAGCGGTGTGGCGCGCGGGGCGCGCACCGCGATTCATGGCGAAGGACAGCTTGTTCCGCGTTCCGGTCCTCGGGTGGGCTCTGCGTTCGACCGGCATGATTCCGGTCGCGCGGTCATCATCCTCGACGGCCTCGAAACAGACGCTCGCCTCGGCGAACTCCCTCGTCGAACACGGCCGCGGCGTGATCGTCTACCCTGAGGGCACGCTCACGCGTGAGCCCGATCTGTGGCCCATGCGAGGGAAGACCGGCGCTGCGCGACTCGCTCTGACCGGCGATATCCCCGTCATCCCCATGGCACAGTGGGGCGTGCAACAGATCATGCCTCGGTACGGCAAGCTGCGCCTGTGGCCGTTACGCCGTCGTGTGCGAGTGGTGATCGGTGACCCCGTAGATCTGAGCGCTCATCGTGGTGCGGATGATTCGACGGCAACCCTCATCGCCGCCACGGACGTGATCATGGCTGACATCTCGCAACTCCTGGCGGGTCTGCGGGGCGAGACCGCGCCCGCGGAGCGCTGGAACCCGTCCGACCACGGACAGAGGGAGACCGGGCGCCTTGAGTCGTAAGTCGGATGCCGCGAAGCCCCGCGTTGCCGTCATCGGCGCGGGTAGTTGGGGGACCACATTCGGCAAGATTCTTGCCGACGGCGGCGCGAATGTCGTGATGTGGGCTCGCCGTCCGGAACTTGCCGGAGAGATCCAAGAGGCCAAGCGCAACAGCCAATACCTGCCCGGCATCAATCTGCCGCGCAGCATGTCGGCGACGCACCATCTCTCTGAGGCGTTGGATGGGGTCGAGCAGGTGTACCTGTCGATTCCGAGCCAGGCGGTTCGTCAGAACCTGAAGGCGGTGCGTCCCCTGGTCTCGGGCACGGACATCCCCATCGTGTCGCTCATGAAGGGCGTCGAACGGCGCTCGGGCCTGCGGATGAGCCAGGTCATCGAGCAAGAGCTGCATTGCGATCCGGCGCGCATCGCCGTGGCATCCGGCCCCAACCTCGCGCTCGAGATTGCGCGCGAACAGCCCACGGCGGCCGTGATCTCGTCGATCAGCCACGACACCGCCGAGGCGGTCGCCCGTCGCGCTCGCAACGCGTACTTTCGCTCGTTCGTGAACACCGACGTGATCGGCACCGAGTTCGGCGGTGTGCTGAAGAACCTCATCGCTGTCGCGATCGGCATCGTGGACGGTGTGGGATACGGCGAGAACACGAAGGCGTCGATCATCACGCGCGGGTTGGTCGAGATGACCGACTTCGCGGTCGCGCAAGGCGCGCACCCCGAGACCTTGCAAGGACTGGCGGGGCTCGGCGACCTGATCGCAACGTGCCAGTCACCGCTCAGTCGGAACAACACCGCCGGACGTCTGCTCGGGCAGGGGTACCGGTTCGATGACGTGGTTAAGCAGATGAACCAGACCGCTGAAGGGCTCGCGTCGGTGGCGCCGGTACTTCAGTTGGCCCGCGAGGTGGGGGTGCAGATGCCGATCGTCGAGCAGGTCAAGATGGTGCTGGACGGCACGATGAATCCGCGCGATATCGCGCCGCATCTCACGACCGACGACGACACTCCCCAAGGCGAGAGGACGCAGAATGGACAGGCCGGCGGTGGCGGTGCTCTTTGGAGGTCGCTCCAGCGAGCACTCGATCAGTTCCGCAACGGCGGGCGGAGTTCTGCGGGCGATTGACCGCGAGCGATACCGGGTTATTCCGGTGGGGATCACCCGCGACGGGGTCTTCGTGCTCGAAGACGACGACCCCGACAAGTTCGCTCTGGATGCTCGCAGCCTGCCCGAGGTCGTCGACAACGGAACTCGGGTTCTGTGGCCCGAGGGTGGCGCCGATCGCATCCTGCGCGTTCGGCACGCAGACGGCGTGACCAGTGAGCTCGGCCAGGTCGATGTGGTCCTGCCGATTTTGCACGGCCTCCACGGCGAGGATGGCACGGTGCAGGGATTCTTCGACACGCTCGGACTGCCCTACGCGGGCGGGGGCGTGTTGGATTCAGCGCTGTGCATGGACAAGCACTTCATGAAGATCGTCCTCCAGGCCGCCGGAGTTCCGGTGTCGCCCTGGGTGACGGTGACACGCGAGCGGTGGGAGCGCGATCCCGAGGGCGTGCGAGCGGATGCTGCAGCGCTCGGCGAACCGACGTTCGTCAAGCCCGCGCGTGCGGGTTCGAGCGTCGGCGTGTCGAAGGTGCACGACCCGTCGGAATTGGCCGATGCCCTTCGAGTGGCGTTCGACGAAGACGACAAGGTCCTGATCGAGACGGCGATCGTCGGCCGTGAGATCGAAGTCGCAATCCTCGAAGGACGCGGGGGAGCGCAGCCACGGGCATCGCTGCCCGGCGAGATCGTGCTCACCACGCGCGAGTTCTACGACTTCGAGGGGAAGTATCTCGGCGCCGATGGGGCCGACGTCGTGTGCCCCGCCGATCTCACCGCTGAGGAGATCACGCGCATCCAGGAGGTCGGGGTGCAGGCCTTCCAGGCGGTCGATGGGCGTGGCCTCGCACGCGTCGACTTCTTCCTCGCCGAGGACGGCCTATACGTGAACGAGCTCAACACCATGCCTGGCTTCACGCCGATTTCGATGTTCCCGAAGTGTTGGATCGCTTCGGGACTGTCGTACTCGGAGCTCATCACTGAGCTGATCGACACCGCGCGCGAGCGCGTCTAGCCCTGAGCGTCATCCTCGCCGCTCGGGCGGTCGAGGCATCCGACCCCCTCCACGGGGATCAGCGACACCGGGCCCGACAGTCGCTCGAGCACGCTTGCGCTCGAGACGACCTCATTGTCGAGATAGATCTCGACGGCCGGGGTACGGCCGAATGTGGTCACGCGGTAACGAGGTGCATCGGAGTCGTCGATGATCCAGTCGACGGAGTTCACCGACTGGCAGGGGAGGGTCGTGGGACCAGGGGGTGTCACGCCGCACGTGAGAAGCACCGCGCTCGCGCCGGATTCGCCCCACGCGGCCGTGGCTTGCGCGTCAGTCCAGAGGCGATCTTGGCCGTCGACGGTGCCGGGGAGGCGCACCATGACCTCGGCACACGCGGGGTCGTTGGCGTCGGCTGCCGGTTCCATCGGCACAGTTGTCGAGCATCCCGCGATCACGAGCCCGAACGTCGCCAAGAGGGGAAGAGCTGAGAGACGACGCGCCGAGACCACCTCACCAGGCTACCGTGGGGGGATGACCGACCAGCACGTGCCTGCAGCGGAACCGACCGTCGGTGAGTGGGGCGAGGGCACGGTGCTGAGCGAGATCTTGACGGCGCTCGGCGGGTCGAACGCTCTCATCGGGCCCGGCGACGATGCGGCCGTCATCGCGGCGCCAGACGGCCGTGTGGTCGCCACGACCGACACGCTCGTGCACGGTCCGGACTTCCGCCTCGCGTGGACCAGCGGCTACGACCTCGGGTGGAAGGCCGCGGCGGTGAATCTCGCCGACGTTGCCGCGATGGGTGCCCGTCCGACAGCACTGCTCGTCGCTCTCGCGATGCCCGACGAGACGCGCGTGTCGTTCGTCACGGACATCGCTCGCGGTCTTCGGGATGCCTGTGACACCCTGGCGCCGGGGTGCGCGGTTGAAGGCGGCGACCTGACCGTCTCAGCGACGCTCACGATCGCTGTCACGGCGCTCGGAAGCTTGGACGGCACACACCCGGTCACACGCGGCGGGGCACAGCCCGGAGATGTCGTCGCGGTCTGCGGGGATCTCGGGTCAGCGGGGCGAGGGCTCGCCCTGCTCTTTGAGCGGTTTCGGGATGCCGCGGGCCGGCCGATCCCGGTCGATGAAGCCACACTGACCTCAGAGCAGCGCGATGAGCTTCGCGCTCAGCTGCGGCCTGCACCGCCCGTCACCGCCGGCGTCGTGGCCGCGCGCGCGGGTGCGACGGCGATGATGGACGTGTCCGACGGACTAGTTCTCGACGCGCGGCGCATGGCTGCGGCATCCGGAGTCACAATCGCCGTGTCGACGAGCAGCCTCGGCACTGACCCGTCTTCGGCGCTCAGTGGGGGAGAAGATCACGCGCTGCTTGCGACATTCGCCGGTGACGTCGACTTGCCCGAAGGTTTTCGGGCCATCGGTCGGGTGATCCCGCGATCCGGCGAAGCGGTCCTGGTGGACGACGCGCCCTTCGACGAGCGAGGCGGGTGGGATCCCTACCGGGACTGGGACGCGACGGCAGGCTAGACGCGGGCCTCGGGCTGCGCGGGAGCTACCCACCACATCGTGGTGTCGCCGTAGCGCTTCGATCGCACAGGCTGTAGACCATCGGGGAGCGAGGGCTCGGGCGAGCGCGACGCGCGCTCGATGATCACCGTGGCGTCGGTGTCGAGGGAAGGCACCAGGAGAGCCAGCGTCTCGCTCAGGTGCACTTCGGACAGGTCGTAGGGCGGGTCGATGAACACCAGCGTGAACGGGCCGCGGGATGTGCGCAGATACTGTTCCGCCGACAGGCGATGCACGTCGATTGCGGCACGTCCGCCGAGTGCCGTCGCCACACGCCGCGCGTTGCGCGTAGCGCATTGCGCCGCCCGCGGCGCCTTCTCGACAAGGTCGGCTGACGCGGCGCCCCGACTGAGCGCCTCGAGACCGAGTGCACCCGAGCCGGCGTACAGATCCAGTACTCGCGCACCGCGCACGGCGTCGGCAGAGTCGAGAGCGCCGAACACGGACTCTCGGACGCGATCACTCGTCGGGCGGGTTCCGGCGTCGGGAACCTCGAGGGTGAGAGAACCGGCGCGGCCGGCAATGATGCGGGTCACACCGACAATCTATCCGGCGTGCGTGGACGCGGTGTCTTCCTCGCGCAACCGAGGCTCGGTGCGCAGTTCCGGGCGCATGCCCGACTTGTCGGCGTAAAACGCCCGCACGACATCCATGTCGGCCGAGACATCGCCGGTGAGGTGGACCGTCTGCCCGAGCCCGGTGGTCATCGTCGTGCGATCGACGTATCCCAGTACGACCGGCATGTCAGCATCGCGTGCGATCCGATAGAAACCCGACTTCCAGTAGGTGCCCGACCCACGTGTGCCCTCGGGTGTGACCACCAAGGAGAACATCTCGCCCGAGCGGCGGCGCTCGACGATGTCGGCAACGAGGCCCTGCGGATTACGGCGATCGACCGGGATGCCGCCCAGAGCACGCATGATGGGCCCTCGCCAGCCCCGGAAGAGGCTGTCCTTGCCCAGCCAGTGCGTCCGGATTCGCAGACGCCACGCGATGGCGAGCATCAGCACGAAGTCCCAGTTCGACGTGTGCGGGGCACCGATGAGAATCGACGGCTCCGTCGGCGCGGGAGTCGTCGACAGTTTCCAACGGCTGCACGCCCAGTAGAGGCGCGCGAGAGAAGATCGGATCACCTCTTCACGGTACGCGGCGTTCCTGAACGTTGCGTAGGTCAGGCACGCGGCTGACCGATGTCGGGGCGCGCTCGTAGACTCAGAGTCATGCCATCCTTCTCACTCGAGTCGCGCCTGGATGGCGCGGTGGGTGGAAAGACGGCGAAAGCCCTGGAGCGCGCGTTCGGTATGCACTCCGTGGGTGATCTCATGGCACATTATCCGCGGCGCTATGCGCGTCGCGGTGAGCTCACCGAGATTTCTTCGCTGCCGGTTGGCGAGCCGGTGACAATCGTCGCCGAAGTATTGCGCGCGAGCGAACGACGGATGCAACAACGCAAAGGGTCGATCCTCGAAGTCGTCATCAGCGACGGGCAGGGCACGCTCTCACTGACGTTCTTCAACCAGACCTGGCGGGCGAAGGAACTGGTGCCCGGTCGGCGTGGGATCTTCGCGGGAAAGGTGGGGGAGTACCGTCAGTCGAAGCAGCTCACCCATCCCGACTACGAGCTCTTCGACGACGAGGCATCGGCCCGCGAGAAAGCCGAACGAAACGCCCACCTGCCGATTCCGATCTACCCGGCGACGAGTTCGCTGGCGAGCTGGCAGATCGCCAAGATCATCGCGCTCGTCCTCGACGGCCTCGGCGATGTTCCTGACCCCCTGCCCGACGACGTCCGGCGCCGTGGGCATTACCTCGATGCGCGCATCGCCATCGAGCACATCCACCGCCCGGCACATGACGACCAGATCGACCCGGCGCGCGCGACGTTGCGCATGCAAGAAGCGTTCGTGCTGCAGACCGCGCTCCTGCAGCAACGCGCCGCTGTGCGTGAGTTGTCGGCGACCCGTCGTGAAGCAGGAGATCTTCTCGAACAGTTCGATGCGGCACTGCCGTTCGAGCGCACGCCCGATCAGATCACGGTGGGCGACCAGATCTCGTCTGACGTGCAACAGCCATGGCCCATGAACCGCCTCGTGCAGGGGGAAGTCGGTTCGGGCAAGACGCTCGTCGCGCTGCGAGCGATGCTCCAAGTCGCCCAGACAGGCGGCCAATCGGCGCTCATCGCTCCGACCGAAGTGCTGGCTGCCCAGCACCTGCGATCCATTGCGCGGATGCTGGGGCCACAGCTCGCTCCGCAACTCATGCCCACCCTGCTGACGGGACAGATGTCGGCACCAGAGCGACGCAAAGCAGCGTTGCGCGTCGCATCCGGCCAAGCGCGCATCGTTGTGGGGACGCACGCGCTCCTGAGCGAATCGACGACCTTCGCCGACCTGGGCTTGGTCGTCGTCGACGAGCAACACCGGTTCGGTGTCGAACAGCGCGAGACGCTGCGGGCCAAGGGGGCGGCGCCTCACGTGCTCGTGCTCACCGCAACGCCGATCCCTCGTACGGTCGCGATGACGGTGTTCGGCGATCTCGACGTGTCGACGATTCGCACCATGCCCCCGGGGCGCGCGGGCATCCAGACGTTCGTCGCCCCTGTCGCAGAGAAGCCTGCCTGGTTCTCTCGCGTGTGGGAGCGTGTGGCCGAGGAAGTCGCTCAAGGCCTCCAGGCGTTCGTCGTCTGTGCTGCCATCGACGCCGAGGCGCTCACGCGCGACGACACGGCAGACCCGACGGCGGAGCAGCCCGCAGCCGAGCGCACGCGGTGGGGCGTCGTGCAAGCCGCCGACATGCTGTCGCGGCATCCGGCTTTCTCCAACATCCGAGTGCAGATCCTGCATGGGAAGATGGCGAGTGACGAGAAGGACGCCGTGATGCAGGCATTCGCCCGCGGCGAGATTGACGTGCTCGTGGCGACAACTGTCGTGGAAGTCGGCGTCGATGTGCCCAACGCTTCGACCATGGTGATTCTGGAAGCCGATCGGTTCGGGGTCTCTCAGTTGCATCAGCTTCGAGGTCGCGTCGGGCGTGGGTCCGCACCCGGTCTCTGTCTGCTTGTCACCGAAGCTCTCGCAGGCACACGCACTCGTGATCGAGTGGATGCTGTCGCCGCCACTCTCGACGGCTTCGCGCTCGCTGAGATCGACCTCGATCTCAGAGGCGAGGGCGATGTGCTCGGTGACGTGCAGGCCGGCGCACGTTCGTCGCTGAGGTTGCTGCGCGTGGCGACGGACGCCGACGTCATCGCCGAGGCCCGTGTCGCAGCGGCCCGTCTGCTGGAGCAGGACCCGTCATTGCGTGACCACCCGGGCGTCGCGGCCGCAATCGAGCGACGTGTGGGCGTTCACGAGCGCGCCGCCCTCGCCAAGAACTGACGGCGCGGTGCCCCGCGCGGCTCCCGCTAGTCTGGGTGCATGACTCGCCGGATCGCTGTCGTCCCCGGATCATTTGACCCGCCGACGCTCGGACACCTCGACGTGATCCAGCGTGCCGCGGCGCTGTATGACGAACTCCACGTGCTCGTCGTGCACAATCCCGGCAAAGAAGCGATGCTGCCGATCGCCCAGCGACTGTCGTTGATCGAGCAGTCTCTCGCGGAGAGCGACATCGAGGGCAACGTCGTGGTGGCGTCGTGGAGCGTCGGACTCCTGGTGGATTACGCCACCGATGTCGGCGCCAGCGTTTTGGTGAAGGGCATCCGATCCCAGGTCGATGTCGCGTATGAGACCCCCATGGCGATCGTGAACCGGCACCTCGCGCACATCGAGACCGTGTTCCTGTTGCCGGATCCCTCGCACGCGCTGGTGTCGTCGTCGCTCGTGCGGCAGGTCGCGTCCCTGGGCGGTGACGTGTCGCCGTTCGTGCCGCCCGCCGTGGCCAGGTTCCTCGACACCGGCGCGCGGGGTATCTGACCGCCACGTCGGCACCCGCGCGGGTAGCATGGGTGATCGTGAGAACTCACCGTCCTGGCCCTTTTGCGTTTCCCGTTCGTGACATCGTCAATCGCCCCGGCGAGATGCGCGAGTTCGATATCGCCGTCCCTACGACGGCGCAGTGGGGCGAAGGGCTTGTCGCCTTTCCCGAGGGTGCCCAGATCGACGTCGAGGTGCGACTCGAGTCCGTTCACGAGGGAATTCTCGTCTCGGGGACAGCCGCCGGAGAGTCGGTCGGGGAGTGCGGGAGATGCCTGACCGAGATCGAGCAGGACGTCGAAGTCGAGTTTCAAGAGCTTTTCGCGTATCCTGGTGAGGAAGCAACTGACTTCGAGGTTCAAGACGACCACGTGGATCTTGAAACTCTGGTCAGGGATGCGATGGTCCTGTCGCTTCCGTTTCAGCCGGTGTGTCAGCCGGATTGCCCCGGGCTCGACCCGATGACGGGTGAGAGACTGACCGTGAGCACCGAACCAGAGCAGCGTGAGCCCCTCGATCCTCGCTGGGCCGCGCTCCAGGACTTCACCACAGACCACGACGACGAAGCAACGCGCTCTGGCGTCGACCACACAGAAGAGAGCTAGCTATGGCAGGCAACCCCCCGAAGCGGAAAGTCTCCCGTTCCAACACGCGCTCACGTCGCGCGCAGTGGAAGGCCGAGGCCCCCACGCTCGTCAAGACGGTCGAGAACGGCAAGGTCGTCTACAGCCGTCCTCACCAGGCGAAGGTCGTCACGGACTCGCAGGGCACGGAACTGTTCCTCGAGTACAAGGGCCGCAAGGTCGCCGACGTCTGATCTCGCCGGAACGGCGAAGACGTTGACTGACGTCCCGGTTGCGCACGGCGCGACTGAACAACTTACACAGAAGCTCGGAGTCGATATCGACCCCGAGCTTCTGTTGCTGGCATTGACGCATCGATCCTGGGCGTACGAGAACGGTCAGGGCCCGCACAACGAGCGCCTCGAGTTCTTGGGCGACTCCGTGCTCGGGCAAGCGGTGACCGTTCGGCTCTACACCAGGCACCCTGAACTCGACGAGGGCTCCTTGGCCAAGCGTCGCGCGAGCGTCGTGTCGACGGTCGCGCTGGCCGAAATCGCCCGGGGCATCGGCCTGGGAGAGTACCTCCGCCTCGGCAAGGGTGAGGATCAGACCGGTGGGCGGGACAAGGACTCGATCCTCGCTGACACGATGGAAGCCGTCTTCGGTTCGGCGTACCTGTCCGCGGGGCCCGAGGCTGCGAGCGCCCTGGTTCTGCGGCTCGTCGAGCCGTTGCTCGCAGACCCCGAGCGCTACGGTGCGGCGATGGACCCGAAGACCAGCCTTCAAGAGCTCGCGGCGCGACGTGGTGTGGGCGCGCCCACATACTCTGTGACCGCGTCCGGTCCCGACCACGATCGCAGCTTCACCGCCACGGTCACTGTGGGCGACGTGACCGGTACTGGCGCGGGCACGAGTAAGAAATTCGCCGAGATGGCCGCCGCGCTGTGCGCGTGGCACGAGCTCAGCGCTCGTGCCTGAGCTTCCCGAGGTCGAAGTCGTCCGCGCCGGCCTTGCCCCGGCTGTGACGGAGGCTACCGTGACAGCGGTTTCGGTGTGGGATGTTCGCGCACTCACGCGGCACAGCGGAGACACTCAGTCCTTCGAGGGCGCGGTGACGGGACGCCGCATCACCGCGGCCGTTCGTCGCGGAAAGTTCCTCTGGTTCCCGCTGTCACCCCCCGGGGCAAGTAGTCCGCCCACCGAGGCAGTCGTCGCCCATCTTGGGATGAGCGGCCAGATGCTCCTGCGCGTACCGGGGGCCGAACGCGAACGTCACGAGCGTGTTCGGATCGACCTGCACCATCCGCTGCACGGCGAACTGGTGGTCGTCTTTTCCGACCAGCGCACGTTCGGCTCGCTGGCCGTCGACGCGCTGCTCCCCACCGTCGAGGGTGCTCCGGGTGGGTTCGGTGACGAATCGCCCGTCGTGCCAGGCCAAGTCGCGCACATCGCGCGAGACCCGCTTGACCCGGCGTTCTCCGATCAAGGTTTTCGTGACGGCCTACGTGGGCGCGCGGTGTCGATTAAGCGGGCGCTCCTGGATCAGACGCGCATCAGCGGTGTAGGAAACATTTACGCAGACGAGGCGCTCTGGGCTGCCCGCATCCACCCGGACACGGTTGCGCGAGACCTCTCGACGCGACGAGTCTCGCGGCTTCTCAGTGAGATCCGCGGTGTGCTGCACAAGGCGTTGGCTGAGGGTGGCACCAGCTTCGATGCTCAGTACGTGAATGTCAACGGCCAGGCCGGGTACTTCGCGCACTCGCTGAACGCGTACGGCCGCACCGGGCAACCCTGCCCCCGGTGCGGCCGTGCGATCGTGCGCGTGGCATTCACGAACCGCTCGAGTCACTATTGCCCGCGCTGTCAGAAGCTGTGAGGGTCTTCTTCCACGCGCCGACGTAGGCAATCGGCTCGAAGCCCAGAGCCTCGTTGATGTCGAGCATGGGACGGTTCTCCTCGGCGTTGTATGTCAGCACGCGAGGTGACAGTGGCATGCGCTCGCGCCACTTCAGCAAACCGGCGCACTTCACCAGCATCCCGAGCCTGTGGCCGCGGTGCTCCTTCAAGACGAGCGTGTCTTCCTGGTGGCTGGCCGCGGTGTGATCGACAGGGATCATCAACTCGTTGAACGCGCAGAGGATGCCGCTTTCGACGTGCTGTGCTGCGGTCACCTGCAATGTAGAGCTCGCGTCGAGGTGTCGCGCTTCGTGGCGTGCCACGCGCGCGGCATCCCACACCTCCTCATCGACGTCGAGAGCCGCAGCCGGAACGTCCGTCGACATGCGCGACTTCATCCACGCATACCCGTCGATCAGTTCTGGCGGAGTCGGTGCCTCCCATTGCACGATTCGATAGTCCGTCGATGCGGCCGTGGCCTCACTGAGTAGTTGCGTGAGCCGCGTCGCTGGCGCACGCAGATCGAACGCGCTGCTTCGCTCCACCTGCTCAAGCGTGTAGCCGTGACGGAGGTAGAAGTGTGCGATGTGATCTTTCGGAACTCGACCGAAGCCGGTCGGCGCCTCTATTGCTGGCTCATCCCCGGGCATGTGCTGCGCCCACGATTGCAGCGTGAGTCGGCCGTGGGCTCGGGCCGTTTGTTCGACCAAACGATACGCCGTCGTTCCGATCCCGCGGCCCCACCATGCCCGCAGGATTTCCACGAGCCACAGCGCGACGACGGAGTCGGCTTCCTGAGGAATGTCGACACCGACCCGGCCGATGATTTCCCCCTCCGCTTCGATCACCCACACGTACCGCAGGGAGTCTGGATCCGGCTGGTAGTGAGGGAGGAGGGCCTCGGGCGTGACCGACTCGTCTTCGTGCCCCGAGATTTCGGCGTAGATCTCGTTTCGCACGCGCACCATCTCGAGGAAGTCCGCTGCGTCGGCATCGGTGAGGCTTGTTGGTACGTGCATTCGCCGCAGGGTGATGTCGGCGGTCGTGGTGGTCATGATGTTCTCGTTTCTGGAAAAGAGCGCGATCAGTGGCGGTGGGCCAGATACGGCTCGAGTGAGAGTGCGTGGTGTTCGCGCTGAAGCTGCGCGGCCCGATTGCGATGGCGTCGCTGGTGGTCGCGGGGATCAACGATGCTCCGTCTCACGCTCCACAGGAGAAGTGCGAGCGCGATTCGGTGGGTAGTGCGGTGAATCAACGTCGGCCGAGGGCGATCGTCGAGGAGATGAGAAATGTCGGATGCCGCGACAGGAGCCGTCGCCACGGCGAGAGGTGAAGGATGCATGATGCGCTTTCGAAATGAAGATGATGGCCGTTCGCGCAAGTGATGTGCGCGTGAGCGGTCGGTCGTGCAGATGACGCACGGTCGGTGTGCAGAACGCACGGGTGGGAGTTCGATTGATCTCTCAGATCAGCCGGGGGAGGACGCGTATTCGCGAACCGGGGCGGGTGTCAGGCGACGGAGACGGAACCCTGCATCGCTGAGAAGGAGCGGCGGTTTCCGGGCAGGAGCGCACGCATGGCTACTCCCGTGGGAGTGAAGACAGCAGTGGTGTTGAACAACATCGGAAACCTCCTTTCGCTCGACTTCGGATGCAAAAGGCGACACTAGCGCCGTAGGCGTGTTCGCGTCAAGCCTTCTTTCAGATTTCGTGTCTGCATGGCGTGTCGCGCCGATCCGTCGGCTTGCGCGGTGTGCGCGCCGACCTCGGGTACCGTAAGGGCAGGACCAGCGGGCGGAGGACGCGAGTATGCACCTGAAGAGCGTGACGCTCAAAGGGTTCAAGTCGTTCGCGCAGCCGACGACCTTCGCGCTCGAGCCCGGCGTGACCTGCATTGTCGGTCCGAACGGATCCGGAAAGTCCAACGTCGTCGATGCGCTCGCGTGGGTGATGGGCGAGCAAGGCGCGAAGACGCTCCGCGGCGGCAAGATGGAAGACGTCATCTTCGCAGGCACAGCCACGCGGGGCCCCTTGGGGCGCGCCGAGGTGCAGTTGACCATCGACAACAGCGACGGTGCGCTGCCGATCGAGTACGCCGAGGTCACGATCAGTCGCACCCTGTTCCGCAACGGATCGAGCGAGTACGCGATCAACGGTGAGACCTGCCGTCTGCTGGACGTGCAAGAACTCCTCAGTGATTCGGGCCTCGGTCGCGAAATGCACGTCATCGTCGGTCAGGGGCGCTTGGATACCGTCCTGCAAGCTACTCCCGAAGATCGACGTGGCTTCATCGAAGAAGCTGCCGGCATCCTCAAGCACCGCCGCCGCAAAGAGAAGACGCTGCGCAAACTTGACGCGATGGAGGCGAACTTGACGCGGCTGAGTGACTTGGCCGGAGAGCTGCGGCGCCAGCTCAAGCCGCTCGGGCGCCAAGCGGAAATCGCCCGTGAAGCCGCGACGATCGCCGCGGTGGTTCGCGATGCCAAGGCACGTTTGATGGCAGATGATCTCGTGGGGCTGCGCCGCGAGCTCGCGCAGTACGCGCAGAGCGAGCACGAGCGCCACGCGGAGCGCCTCGTTCTGCAGGACCAGCTCGAGAACACCCGCGCCCGGATCGAGCAGCTGGAAGGCGAGCAGCGCTCCGAGGCTGTGGACGAAGCGCGTCGAGTCACCTTCGCGCTCGAACGCGTCCAGGAGCGCACGCGAGGACTGTATTCGCTTGCCGGGCAACGCCTGGCGCTCCTCGGTGCCGCCGACGACGAGGAGCGGCTCGAACTCACGACGGTCTCGCAGGCCATGATCGACGAGGCGCGAGCAGAGATCGACGACATCGCCGCGGGCCTCGGTGATGCCCAGGATGCTGCCGCGGAGGCCGCTCGGGGCGTGGTTCGCGCGCGAGGCGAGCTCGATGCGCTCGACACGGACATTGCGGCTCAGAGCGCTCTGGTCTCTGAACACGACATGAAGCTGACCGCGCTTCGCGGGTCTGCGGATGCCGCGGCTTCCGCACTTGCCGCCGTCCAGACTGCGGTCGAGCGTCAGCAACGTGCACTCGATGCGGCGTTGGCTCGGCGCGCCGAGGCTGAGGAAGCACTCGCTGGGGTGGATCCCTCGCTGGTCCCTGAGGGCAGTGCGGCGGAGTACGCGACCGCGTATGAGAGGGCTCAGCGCGTCGCATCCGATGCTGAGGCGACGCTCGCGCAACTGCGTGAGCGCCTTCATGCTGCCGAGCGCGAGCGTGATGCGCTCACCGCGCAGACCGCCGCGCTCTCGCGCGCCCTCGATGTGAAGAACGCGGCATCGACGATCCTCGGCGAGGGGCGAGCCGGCGTCCGCGGTATCGTCGGCGATACCATCGCGGTGACGCCGGGATTCGAGGCGGCGATCGCGGCGTTGCTCGGGTCCTTTGCAGAGGGATTGCTTCTCGATGACGCCGACGCCGCCGCGGCGCTTGCCGATGACCTGCGTGCGGGAGATCTCGGTGTCGTCGACATGGTGATTGCGGACACGCCGGCGCCCGGAGCAACCCCGTTGAGCGGGAACGGTCTCACGCCGGCACGGGAGGTCGTGACCGGGCCACCTGGTGTGCAGGGCCTGCTCGCACGCGCACTCATCGTCGACGATCTCGCAGCCGCCCGGAGTGCGGTAGCGGAGTGGGAAGACGCGCACGCGGGCTGGACCTTCGTCACGCGTGCGGGCGAGGTCTACACCCCGTACTCGCTCCGCGCAGGCGCCGGGTCGTCTCGTTCGCGCCTCGAACTGGTCGCCGAGCGGGATGCAGCCGCGGAGCGCCGAGACGAGATCGCGGTTGTCGCTGACGCGCTGCGAGAGTCGCTCGCCGATGCTGCGCAGGCGCACGAGCAGGCCCGGCAACGGACGAAGGCCGCACTCACGACGCTTCGCGAGCACGACGCCGCGCTGGCTGCTCACACCGAACAAGTGAACCGCGCGACCGTGCGCCACGAGGCAGCCGTCGCCGAATGCGAGCGACTGTCGGCCGGACTCGCGCAGGCGCAGTCGGCCGTTGCCGAGGCCGAGGGTGCCGTTCGGGTGACCGACGACCAGTTGACAGCTGCGCTCGAAGCGCCGCGGCCCATCCTCGATGCGTCGGCGCGGGATGGACTCTTGGCATCGCTCGAGCACGCCCGCGACGCGGAAATGCGTTCGCGTCTCGAGGTCGAGACGCTGCGCGAGCGCATCCGTGCGGGCGAGGGGCGTGTGCAGTCGCTGGAGCGCCAACGCGAACGCGAGCGCGAAGCTGCTGCGGAAGCCGCGCGACGAACGGTGATCCGACGCGCGCAACGTGATGTGGCAGCCAGCGTCGCGGCCGAACTGCCAGCCCTGCTGGACGCGATCGATCGTTCCTTGTCTCAGGCTCGCGTCGAACTTGCGGCAGCGGAGTCTGCGCGCACCGCGATCACTGGAGAGCTTTCCGAGCTGCGGCGTACCGAGGCGTCGGTGCGCGAGCGCGTTGGGGCTTTGACGGAATCAGTGCACGGCCTGGAACTTCAGATCCACGAGAAGAAGCTCCACGTGACTTCGCTGGTGGAGCGAGTCGCCTCGGAGCTCGGGTTGGACGAGGATATTCTGATTGCGGAATATGGTCCAGATCAGGCGGCGCCCGGCGAGACTGAGGATGACGCTGTGCCGTACGATCGCACGGCACAGAAGAAGCGGCTGCAAGAGGCGGAACGCAAACTCGGACAGTTAGGGCGCGTTAATCCGCTCGCGCTGGAGGAGTTCGCCGCGTTAGAGCAGCGTCACAAGTTCATGACCGAGCAATTAGCCGACCTCACGAAGACACGTGCCGACCTTGTCACCATCATCGACGAGCTCGACGAGCGGATGCAGGTCATCTTCCTCGCAGCGTTCGAGGACACGAAGATCGCGTTCAACGAGGTGTTCCCCGTTCTCTTCCCGGGGGGATCGGGCAGCATCGCCCTGACCAACCCTGAAGACCCGTTGACGACCGGGATCGAAGTTTCGGTGCGGCCGGTCGGGAAGAAGATCGAGCGCTTGTCGTTGCTGTCGGGTGGCGAACGGTCGCTCGCGGCCGTGGCGCTCCTGACGGCGATCTTCAAGGCGCGACCAAGCCCCTTCTACATCTTGGATGAGGTGGAAGCGGCGCTCGATGACGCCAATCTCGGGCGACTCCTGGGCGTGTTCGAACAGCTTCGTGAGTCAAGTCAGCTGATCGTCATCACTCACCAGAAGCGCACGATGGAGATCGCCGACGCGCTGTACGGCGTATCGATGCGTCAGGACGGTGTCTCGGCGGTGGTCGGCCAGCGCATTGCCGAGCGCGCCGCGTCGTAGGCTGGACTCATGGCTGAAAGCTCCTGGTCGCTAGGTCGTGCCCTGCGCGGCATGTTCGTCAAGCCCACCATTGATGACACGACGTGGGACGACCTCGAGACGGCTCTCCTCACCGCGGACTTCGGGCCCGACGTCAGCGAGCGAATCATCGACGAACTGCGTGAGAAAGTCGAGAAGTATCGAACGACGGATCCTCGCGACCTCCAGCGGATGCTCAAGGAGACTCTCGAGGAGCACTTTGCCAAGTTCGACACCACGCTGAAACTCACCGAGCGGCCGGCCGTGGTCCTCGTTGTGGGTGTCAATGGCGTCGGCAAGACGACGACGATCGGCAAGTTCGCAAAGTTCTTGCAGCGCTACGGGCGCTCCGTGGTTGTAGGGGCCGCCGACACTTTCCGTGCCGCCGCCGTCGATCAGCTAGCCACGTGGGCCGAGCGGGGCGGCGCGACGATCGTGCGCCCGCAACATGAGGGCCAGGACCCGGCATCCGTCGCTTTTCAAACCATCGAGCATGCCAAGCTGACCGGTACCGAGATCGTGCTTGTCGACACGGCAGGGCGTCTGCACACCAAGGGTGGGCTGATGGATGAGCTCACGAAGATCCGGCGCGTCATCGAGAAGCAAGCTCCCATCTCGGAGGTGCTCCTGGTGCTGGACGCGACAACCGGGCAGAACGGCGTGATGCAGGCGCAGGCCTTCCTCGAGCACGCGGGAGTCACGGGGTTGGTACTCACCAAACTCGACGGGTCCGCCAAGGGAGGATTCGTCCTCGCGGTGCAAGAGCAGACGGGCATTCCCGTCAAACTGCTCGGGCAGGGCGAGGGGATCGGCGACCTCACGGGATTCACGCCCCACGTGTTCGCGTCGTCTCTCGTGGACTGATCTCGAATCGACATCGACGGCGCGCCTATGCGGACTACCGTCTGGGCGCGCGGGCTGGTTTTATGGGGGCATGGCGATCGAGCACGATTACTTCGGACTTCTCGAGTCCGGACCCGACGGATCCATCTTCTGGTCGGAGAACGTAGAACTCGGCGACCAATCGGTCACCGTCGATCTCACGGCGCCCGATCAGGACGATGTCTCGGCCGCAGCGCTCGACGTCGCAGCGGGCCTCATCTCTGCGATTGAGGACCTGGATCGCAGTGCGCGCAACGCGATGGTCAACGAGCTGAGCGAACGCACGAGCGAGGTGACCGAGTACATCCTGCAGCAGCAGGAAGAGCTGGGTGAGGAACTGGAAGATCTGCTCGTTGACATTTCGGGTGATACCCACATCGATGTCATTCGGTCGTTGCAGCTCATGAGCATGACCATCCTCGCCGACGAACACGGTGGGGCTGACCCCTTCGCCGTGCTCGAATACGCCCTCGATCCGGATGCCACCGACGATGTTCTCTTGGTCAACCTGGGGTCAGACGGAGACGTGCTTTCCGTGACAAGCGCGGAGTGACGGGGTTCACACCGCTTGGGCGAACTCACACCGCTTGGGCGAAGCTGCCGTCCGCCTCTCTCGCGAGGTGTGACAGGTGCGGCGGGATTTCGCGGCCGTGGGACATCATGGACTGCGCCCACAAGCGTCCGGCCCGATAAGAGGAGCGCACGAGCGGACCCGCCAGCACGCCGAGGAAGCCGATGCGCTCTGCTTCGCTCTTGAGCTCGACGAATTCGTCGGGCTTCACCCAGCGCGCAACCGGCAGATGTCGGGGCGAAGGTCGCAGGTACTGCGTGATGGTGACGATGTCCGTGCCCGCAGCTCGCAGGTCGTGGAGCGCCTGCACCACCTCGTCTGGCTCTTCTCCCATGCCCAGGATGAGATTGGACTTGGTGATCAACCCGGCATTGCGCGCTTGCGTCAGCACGTCGAGTGAGCGTTCGTAGCGGAACGCGGGGCGAATGCGGGTGAACAGCCGCGGAACCGTCTCGACGTTGTGGGCGAAGACCTCGGGACGAGCATCGAAGACCTGTGAAAGCAGCTCGGGATCACCATTGAAGTCGGTTGCAAGGAGTTCGACGCCCGTCGTGGGATTGCGCGTGTGAATTTGCCGGATCGTCTCGGCGTTGAGCCAAGCCCCGCCATCGGGGAGATCGTCGCGCGCCACGCACGTGACGGTCGCGTACCGCAACTGCATGCGGGCCACGCTGTCGGCGACTCGGCGCGGTTCATCAACGTCGTATTCTGCGGGCTTCCCGGTGTCGATCTGACAGAAGTCGCATCGGCGGGTGCATTGCGAACCACCGATGAGGAACGTGGCCTCGCGGTCTTCCCAACATTCGTAGATGTTCGGGCAACCCGCCTCTTGGCAAACCGTGTGCAGGCCCTCGTCCTTCACAAGCGTCTGCAGTGCGTGGTACTCCGGTCCCATGCGGGCGCGGGTCTTGATCCACTCGGGCTTGCGTTCGATCGGAGTCTGGGCGTTGCGCACCTCTAGCCGGAGCAAGCGCCGCCCGTCGGGGGCCGTGGCGGTGTTGCGCTGCGTAGTGCTACCGGTGCCGCAGACGCTCATACGAGGACCTCGAGAGAGCGGTTCTCGTGGGCCTGAGCGGCGCTCGAACTCGAGAAGCCGTCACTGAAGATGCTCTGGAGGGTCGGAAGGACATCGCGCACGCCTATCTCTGCGCCGGCGACCTCACTGAGCGTGCTGACACCGGCATCCGCGATTCCACAAGGCACGATCGTACGAAACGCGGCAAGACTGTTGTCGCAATTGAGCGCGAAGCCGTGCATGGTGACGCCGCGCTGCACTCGTACACCGATGGCCGCGACTTTGTCTTCGCCGAGCGGGCGGCGCACCCACACGCCGCTTCGTCCCTCGACTCTGTACGACGTCACGCCGAAACGTGCGAGCACCTCGATCAGGAGGGACTCGAGCCGGCGGACGTGCGCCACGACATCGACAGGTTCAGGCAACCGCACGATCGGATAGCCGACGAGTTGCCCGGGGCCGTGCCACGTGATCTTGCCGCCACGGTCGACATCCACCACCGGCGTGCCGTCGGTCGGCCGCTCATGCCTCGCGGTGCGTGCCCCGGCGGTGTAGACGGATTCATGCTCCAACAACAGCAACGTATCGGGGCGGATCCCGGCGCACACGTCGGCGTGGACGTGCCGTTGCATCTCCCATCCGTCGTTGTAGGGAACCAGGTCGGGAGCAAGACCGACGGTGTGAATATCGAGCATGAGGCCTCCGCAGGTGCCTTCTTGGATTGCGTCCAACAATAGCGGATCGGGTGGCCGCACCGCGGCCCACGCCAAAGGTGTTGCCCATAGGCTGAGAGCATGAGTCGTGGAATCGGACGCCCCCGTGCCTCGTCGCGAGAGACCCTTGCCGAGGCGGCGACGGAACTGTTCCTCGAGCAAGGGTTTGACGACACGTCGATCGCCGACATCGCGGCGCGCGCTGGCGTGAGCAGATCGAGTTTCTTCAACTATTTCGATTCGAAATCAGACATTCTTTGGTCGGGGCTGGACTCGCAGCTTGCGCACTTCGAGGCGTCGCTCACCTCATGGGAAGGCGAGCGCGCGGTCGAAGGCGTTCGCGCGGCGGTACTGGCGCTCGCGGACGGCTTCGAACCAGACAGCCTTGCTCTGGGCATGGTGAATGCTGCGGCGATGGGCCTGGATGACGAGTTGGCGCGCGAGTCGGCATTGCGGCGCGCACGCATCGCCCGGGCCGTTGCCGACGCGTTGGCGCGTCACGGTGCTGAGCGACTCCATGCGGAAGTCGCGGCGGCGGCCTGGGGCGGTGCGGTCCTGGCGGCGATCGAGGCCTGGGCGCATGACGGCGCAGGCCGGACGTCGCTCCGCAGGTTCCTGGCGCGCGCGGCCGACATCGCCGTGGCCGTGTCACCCTCCAGGCGCGGTGATGTGATGCAGTTGCGTGTCGTCGTGCATGCGGAAGACTTCGAAGGTGCCCTGCGGATGTATCGAGACGCCGCAGGGATGCCGCAGAGCGCGGCGTACCAAGCCGAGGGCGGGGCGCGCGTAGCGATCCTCGAGGCGGGGCGTGCAACGCTGGAGATTGCGAACACCCAGCAAGTGGACTTCATCGATCGTGTCGAGACTGACGGCGACGCCCCGAGCGATCCCATCCGTCTCGCGCTCGAGGTGGAGGATGCCGATAGTGCGGTAGCGCGGCTTGCCGACGCCGGAGCGTCGGTCGAAGCATCCGCTCGAGCCACTCCGTGGCGTTCCCGTAACGCGCGCCTGCGCGGGGCTGCGGGCGTGCAGCTGACGGTGTTCCAAGAACTCGGCCCCGAGTCCTAACCTGCGCCCGCTCCGCGCCCCTTCATTCGCTCGCACCCCGCCACCCCGCCGCTCCGCGCCGCTTCACCCCCTCCGCTCCGCCCCCAGAATGTGCGGCGCCCAGGCGCAGATCTTGGGGGTGGAGCGTGCGAGGCGTGCCGGGGGTGGAGCGTGGGAGGCGTGCCGGGGTAGAGAGGGAGGGCGGCGCGTCGGCTCTCGCGTAGAATCGGGACATCATGGCGACTTTCGGCACTCTCTCTGACCGGCTTACCGAGACGTTCCGCAATCTGCGGACGAAGGGCAAGCTCACCCCGGCTGACGTCGATGGCACCGTGCGCGAGATCCGCCGGGCGCTCCTGGACGCGGACGTCGCGCTGGCGGTCGTCAAAGAATTTACCGCCAAGGTGCGCGAACGGGCGCTGGGCGACGAGGTCAACCGCGCACTCAACCCCGCGCAGCAGGTCGTGCAGATCGTAAACGAGGAGCTCGTTGCCATCCTCGGTGGGCAGCAACGCCGACTCGAGTTTGCCAAGAACCCGCCGACGGTCATCATGCTTGCGGGCCTTCAGGGCTCGGGTAAGACGACGTTCGCCGGCAAGCTCGCACGGATGCTGGAGAAGGACGGTCATACACCTCTCCTCATCGCCGCGGACTTGCAGCGACCGAACGCCGTCAATCAGCTTCAGGTCGTCGCAGAGCGGGCTGGCGCAGCCATTTATGCGCCCGAGCCGGGCAACGGTGTCGGCGATCCGGTCAAGGTGTCGCGCGACGGCGTCGAATTCGCGCGCCAAAAGCAATACGACACCGTGATTATTGACACCGCTGGTCGGCTGGGCGTTGATGCCGAACTGATGAAGCAGGCCGCAGACATCCGCAAGGCGACGCAACCGGACGAAGTGCTCTTCGTCATCGACGCCATGATCGGTCAGGACGCGGTCAACACGGCGAAGGCCTTCCAAGACGGCGTGGACTTCACCGGTGTCGTCTTGTCGAAGCTCGACGGTGATGCACGCGGTGGTGCGGCGCTGTCGGTGGCATCTGTCACCGGGCGCCCGATCATCTTCGCCTCGACGGGTGAAGGACTCGACGACGTCGAGGCGTTCCACCCCGACCGCATGGCGTCGCGCATCCTTGACCTCGGCGACATTCTCACTCTCATCGAGCAAGCGCAGCAGGCATTCGACGAGGAAGAAGCGCTGAAGGTCGCCGAGAAGCTGGCGAGCGAAACATTCACGCTCGAAGACTTCCTCGAGCAGATGCAGCAGATGAAGAAGATGGGCTCCATGAAGAAGATGCTCGGGATGCTCCCGGGCATGGGAGGCATGAAGGACCAGCTCGACAACTTCGATGAGCGCGAGATCGATCGCACCGAAGCAATTATCCGTTCGATGACCGTAGCGGAGCGGCGAAACCCGAAGATCCTCAACGGTTCGCGCCGCCTCCGCATCGCGCGAGGCTCGGGGATGACGGTGACGGACGTCAATCAGCTGGTGCAGCGCTTTGACCAGGCGGCGAAGATGATGAAGACCGTCGCTCGCGGCGGTGTCCCGAACATTCCCGGCATGGGGCCGATGCCGGGCGCGCGGCCCGGTGCATCGTCGAAGCGCGGGAAGCAGCAGAAGGCCAAGGGCTCACGTTCAGGCAACCCGGCAAAGCGCGCCGCCGAGAACGCCGGGCTTGCCGCAACTCCTGCTGCACCGACAGGCTCGGGATTCGGTCTGGGCGGCAAGAATGCGCCCACCGAGGCAGATCTCGCCGAGCTGCAGAAGATGCTCGGAAAGGGCTAGCGGGCGCCCCAGGCTGACTGTCGGGTGAAGGCGTGCGCGCTATGCGCGGACGGCCATGCGCGCCCGCGGGCGTTCGCGAATGAGCGGCTCCTGGGCGGGAGCGGGCGTCACGGTGATGTCGCTCTCGGTTTCACCCCACGAGTAGTGACCCTGCGTGCTGGTGCGCGACCGCACGCGGAGTACCGCTGCCCGCAACGGCATCCCGATGCCGATGGCCAACGCACCCATCACCGTTCGGTCGAGCGAACCGAGCATGCTCTTTCGTTCCCAAGCATCCCGCAGCGGCCCACCGGCCTGGTCCTCGGGCAGTATCTTGCTGCGCTCGACCTCATCAGTGCCGAAGAAGAAGATCGGATGCAACGCGAGATGGTCCGTGAGGCCGTGGCGCTCGGGGCCGAGCGTGTCGTGTTCAAAGCGCATCCGTCGGCGCCTCCGACCACCGTAGACGGGCCTCGGAGCGTCGCGCGCCACCTGGGTGTGGAATTCGTGAACTATGCAGGATCCCTGCCAGCAGAGGTGGTTGCCATGCGCGGACACGCGATCGGTGCGGTGGCGGGCTTTTCCACAGCGCTTCCGACTCTCGCCGCGACGCTGGACGTGCCCACGCGGGCCGTCGGAAATGACGTGCTGCTTCACCGTCTCGATCCCTACGAAAACAGCAACCGCATCCCGGTGACCCTGGTCGACGCTCTGAACCGGCCACGATCACCGTACGGCACTTCCGCGCACTTGCAACAACTTCTGGACGCGGTGGCTTACTGCATGCAGCCGGTGCAGATGGCTCACTTGAGGTCGCGAGCCGCCGAATTCGTCGCTCAGGCTCCGGAATCAGAGCGTCGCAGGTATTTCGATCCCGCCATTCTGACCTCGGCGGGTCTGCCCGGCGGGGCCCCTGTCCCGCTCGGTCGGGCGCTGCTCGATCTGGCTGCCGGACCGCGGCGCTCGCGTGATCTGCGCGACACGTATCGCGCGGGAGTGCGGCGCTTCGGACGCGCCTGGCGCGCGTTTGGGGCGTGACCACAGCCCCCCAGGTCAGGTGCGCGCGAGGTGATCGCGCAGGGTAGGGCCTGCGCGGAACTCGTGGATGAGGTGCTGGACAACAGCCCGGAGGTCGCCATCGGCGGCGTCAGCGACCTGAACCTGCCGCTCGTAACTTGCGCCATGGTCGAGGATTGCGGTGACGCCCGCCAGTTCGCGTGAGCAGCCAAGTTCGTCGGCGACATCGGTCATTTCGACCACGATGTCACGCAGGTGTTCACGAACGAGACGCTGTGTGCCCGCGCTGTCGATGATCGCGTGCGCGTCGAGGCCATAACGTGCAGCGCGCCACTTGTTCTCTCGGACGAACCAGGGTGCGATTGTCGGCAACGTCTGCCCGGCATCCAGTTGGCGCGAGAAGTGCTCGACCAGAACCTGGACGAGCGCGGCCACGGCCGCCAGTTCGGGGAGCGTGGACATCCCATCGCACGCGCGAACTTCGATCGTGCCCCACCTCGGCGCCGGTCGGATGTCCCACCGCACCTCGGTGGAATCGGCCATCACTCCGGTGCGAACCATGTCATCGAGGTAGGCCTCAAATTGCGCCCAGTCTTCAAGCGGCCAGGGAAGGCCGGCGGTCGGCAGTTGCTGGAACACCAGTGCGCGGTTCGATGCGTAGCCCGTGCGGTCGCCGGCCCAGAACGGGCTCGACGCGGAAAGCGCCTGGAAGTGGGGCAAGTAGGTCGAGAGCGCGCCGATCAACGGCAGCACTTTGTTGACGTCCTCGACTCCGATGTGCACGTGGATTCCCCAGATCATCATGTTCCGCCCCCACCACTGGGTACGGTCGATCAGAGCGTGATACCGGGTCTTGTCGGTGACTTCCTGCTCGTACCACTGTGCAAAAGGATGACTGCCGGCGCAGAGCAATTCGATGCCACGGGAGTCGGTGAACGAGCGCACCGATGCGATCGCGTCGGCGATATCGTCTACCGCCATCGCGACGGTGTCACCGACGCCGCTGGTGACTTCGATGGTGTTCGTGAGGAGCTCCCCGGTGACGGTGTATCGCTCGAGCGCGCTGGCCTCTTCGAGTGCAGCGAGTGCATCGGGTGCGCGGGGGACGAGATCGCCCGTGCGACCGTCCGCGAGCATGAGTTCCCACTCGATCCCGACTGTCGATCTCGCGGAGGTGGCGAAGGGCACCGTCATGGCCACAGTTTCGCACGTGGCTGCCTTCCCCCGCCGCAGCATCGGCTAGTTCGCGGCATCCCCGCTCATCTGGCAGAATAGAGGGTCGGATCACCCGCTCGACCCTCTATCCAGCGTGGCGGTCCTCCCTTCAGAGCTTCCGCCGGGTGTGCACCCCACGCTCCAGGCGACCAGTTCGTTCACTTTCCACACATTCAGGAGAATCGTGGCTGTCAAGATTCGTCTCAAGCGCCTGGGCAAGATCCGTGCGCCGTACTACCGCATCGTTGTGGCCGACTCGCGCACCAAGCGCGACGGTCGTGTCATCGAGGAGATCGGCAAGTACCACCCCACCGAGGAGCCCTCGTTCATCGAGGTCGACTCCGAGCGCGCGCAGTACTGGCTGTCGGTTGGTGCACAGCCGACCGAGCAGGTGCGCGCTCTGCTCAAGCTCACCGGCGACTGGGGTCGCTTCAAGGGTGACAAGGATGCTGTCTCCACGGTGAAGACCCGTGAGGCCAAGCCCGAGTTCGCCGTTGACGCCGACAAGAAGTCGGTCATCAAGCCGAAGGCTGAGAAGAAGGTCGAAGCTCCGGCTGCTGACGAGACCGAAGCGGGCGACGAGTCCGCTGAGTCCACCGAAGCGTAGTCCGTTGCTGGCTGCCGCGCTCGAACACGTCGTCAAGGGGATCGTGGATCACCCCGACGACGTGCGCATCGACTCGTCGACCTCCGCTCGCGGAGAGGTTCTCGAGGTTCACGTACATCCCGATGACCGGGGTCGTGTGATCGGGCGTGGCGGCCGTACGGCCAAAGCCCTGCGCACAGTGATCAGTGCACTCGCGGACGGTCGTCGTGTTCGCGTAGACGTCGCAGATGACTGACGCGGGCGAGACTGCAGCGGAAGCGAGCGAGCCGTCGGATGACGGTTCGTTCGCTCCCGCTCCGGGCGGAAAGACGCAGCTGCGAGTCGGGCGCCTGGTCAAGGCGCACGGCCTCAAGGGCGCGCTGAAGCTCGAGCTGTACACCGACGATCCCGAGGGCCGTTTCGTCCCCGGCGCAGTGTTCACACTCCAAGTGCCCACCTCGTCGCCCTGGCACGGTAAGCCCCTGACCGTTCGCGAGTTCCGGTGGATGAACTCGCACCCCGTCGCCTTCTTCGAGGGCGTGGATGACCGCACTCGCGCGGAAGAACTGGTGCGCGCAATTCTGTGGATCGATCAGGATCCTGCCGCATCGCCTTCGGAAGACGATGCCTGGTTCGACCACCAGCTGGTAGGCCTTTCCGCCGTGCGTGACGGTGCGACGGTGGGCCGTGTGGTCCGTGTCGAGCATCTCCCCGCGCAAGACCTGCTCGTGATTCGCGTGGTAGGCGACGGCAGCGGCGAGCGCGAGGTGCTCGTTCCCTTCGTCAAGGCGATCGTGCCCGAGGTTGATGTCGTCGCAGGCCATGTTGTCGTGACGCCTCCCGCGGGACTCTTCGAGGACATCGACGACGCCGATAACGGCGAAGCGGATGCCGCTCAAACCCGCGACGGTGTCGAAGAGGCTCCTGACCAGGACTGATCTTCTTGCTCACGCGCCGCTATTCGTCGGCGTGAGATGCATGTGACGCGTTCGAAACACACGCGCACCGTCGGCGGAACATCCTTTCGGGATCATCGACACATGGTGCTGGTGGCAGATTCCGCATCGACGCTTCACGAGGCGTCGACGACCACTGTGCGCGGCGTGTGTTCGTACTGCGGCGTGGGTTGCGGCATGAGCGTCACCTCCTCGTCTGAAGGTGGGGTCCGCACAGTCACGCGCACGGTCGGTGACCCCGAGCATCCCGCAAACCACGGGCGTCTGTGCACGAAAGGCGCCACTCACGTCGAAGTGATGGCCGCGCCGGGCCGGTTGACCTCGGCCCATGTGAGGCCTGCCCGCCACGCTGAGCCCGAACCGGTCTCCCTCGATGATGCGGTGACGGATGCCGCGACGCGGCTGCGCGCGATCATCGACGAACACGGACCCGACGCCGTCGCCCTCTACGTGTCCGGGCAGATGTCCATCGAGGCGCAGTACCTGTCGAACAAGCTGATGAAGGGCTTCATCGGCGGCATCCACATCGAATCGAACTCGCGTCTGTGTATGGCTTCGGCTGGCACCGGTTACAAACAGTCGCTCGGGGCCGATGGTCCACCGGGTTCCTATGACGATATCGACCGCGCTGATCTGTTCTTCGTCATCGGCTCGAACATGGCGGACTGCCATCCGATTCTGTTCCTGCGAATGGCTGATCGACTCAAGCGCGGTGCCCGCCTGATTGTGGTGGATCCGCGACGCACGGCCACAGCTGACCGCGCCGATCTCTACCTGCCGATCGCGCCCGGGACGGACCTGGCACTGCTCAACGGACTGTTGCATCTCTTGGTGAGAAGCGGCGACATCGACGAGGAGTTCATCGCCACGCACACCGACGGGTGGGACGCGATGCCCGACTTTCTCGCGGATTACACGCCGGAGCGCGTCGCCGCGATCACGGGGCTGGACCCGGATGACATTCGCACGGCAGCGCAATGGATCGGGGAAGTCGGCGAGTGGATGACGCTGTGGACGATGGGGTTGAACCAGTCGACGCAAGGCACATGGAACACCAACGCGATTTGCAACCTGCACCTGGCCACCGGAGCGATCTGTCGTCCGGGGAGCGGGCCGTTCTCGCTCACCGGGCAGCCCAACGCCATGGGTGGCCGCGAGATGGGCTACATGGGCCCGGGTCTCCCGGGCCAACGAGCGGTGTTCAACGCTGTTGATCGCGCGTTCACCGAGGAGGTGTGGGGACTTCCGGCGGACACGATCCGAACCGACGCCGGTGCCGGCACAATCGACATGTTCGAGCGTATGGCCGCCCGGGAGATCAAGGCCGCGTGGATCATCTGCACGAACCCGGTCGCGTCCGTCGCCAACCGGCGCACCGTGATCGCGGGTCTGGAAGCGGCCGAGCTGGTGATCGTGCAGGACGTGTTCGCCGAGACGGCGACGAACCAGTACGCCGACGTGCTGCTCCCCGCGACGCTCTGGGTCGAGGCTGACGGAGTGCTCGTCAATAGCGAGCGCAACATGACGTTGTCGGCGCAGGCAGCGACGCCGCCGGGTGACGCCGAGCCTGATTGGCAATTGATCTGCCGTGTGGCGCAGGCGCTCGGATTCGGTGAAGCGTTCTCCTTCCGCTCCAGCGAAGAGGTCTTCGACGAGATCCGCCGGTTCGCCAACCCCGCAACCGGTTGGGACATCAGAGGCGTCACTTATGACCGGCTGCGAACCGGGCCCGTGCAATGGCCGTCGCCTCCGGGCGATGACGCGGCGCGGCATCCCATTCGATACCTCAACGATGGCGTCAGCCAGCACCTTCACGTTGCGCAGGATGGATCCGTGCCGCCGCTGGCATTCGCTACGCCGTCCCGGCGCGCACAGTTCTTCGCGCGCCCCCATCTCGGCACCGCCGAGCTTCCCGACGATGACTATCCGTTCATCCTCAACACCGGGCGCCTGCAGCACCAGTGGCACACCATGACGAAGACGGGCAAAGTCGGCAAACTCGTGAAGCTGCATCCTGATCCGTTCGTTGAGATCCATCCCCACGATGCGCAGGCGCACGGCATCGCCGACGGAGACGACGTGGAGCTCACGTCGCGGCGGGGCCGCGTGGTTCTTCCGGCGAAGGTCAGTGACCGGGTGCAGATCGGATGCTGCTTCGCGCCATTCCACTGGAACGATGAGCACGGCGAGTACCTCACGGTGAATGCGGTGACCAGCGATGCTGTCGACGCGGCGTCGCTGCAGCCGGAGTTCAAGTTCGCCGCGGTATCACTCCGCAGAGTCGGACCCGCGCCGACGTCCGCGGCGACTCCTGCGGCCCTGGACATGTCGGGCGCGCGCGCAGCGCTCGATCGTGCGGGCGTGCGCGTGGGTGTGGCCCCTGATCTCGACGAACGCGAGCATGCGTACTTCTCGGGGTTTCTGTCCGCTCTCGAAGGTACGGTGCTGGCGCCGGGTGTCGTCCCCGTCCTGCCGGATGGCGCGCCCTTGCGTGCCCCGGCGCGCGCATGGTTCGACGGGGTGCTGGCGGGCTTGTATTCGCGTGCGACGGTTGCGACGGCCGGGGATGTTGCCGGTGAGACGGCCCGCGCCGACGAGGTCGTTGTCCTGTGGGCGTCGCAGACAGGAAACGCCGAAGAGCTCGCCGAGTTGACGGCATCCACTCTGACCGATCGCGGCGTCGCTGCACGATCCATCAGCATGGCCGACTACTCCGTGGCAGAGCTGCAGGGGAAGTGCCGCGTTCTGGTGGTCACCTCGACGTTCGGCGACGGAGGCCCCCCAGATAACGGCTCGGGGCTGTGGAGCGCGCTCGCTCGCGCGGACGCGCCGCGTCTGGACGGCCTTCAGTTCGCCGTCCTCGCGATCGGCGATTCGAACTACGACGAGTTTTGCGGACACGGTCGGAAGCTGGACGAACGCCTCGCGGAGCTGGGAGCGACGTCGATGCGTGCCCGGGTGGACTGCGAACCCGACTATCAGCGGGCAGCCATGGCATGGCTCGATGACATGTCGCGCATCCTCAGTGGATCGGATGAGGTCACGACGCCTGTGATGCCGGTGGCCACATCCCGCCTCTTTACACGTACGAACCCGATCTCGGCACGACTGGTCGTCAACGAGTTGCTGACGTTGCCCGGTTCAGCCAAGGAGGTGCGCCGTATCGGATTCGACCTCGCCGACACGGGCGCGGTATACGAAGCCGGCGATTCGCTTGGCGTGATCTGCCCGCACAGCGACGCCGTCGTTGGGGAGTGGCTCGAGGTCACCGGGCTGTCGCCGCGCACGGTCGTCGAGGTCGATGGAACCGAGTACTACATGGCGGATGCCGCGCGCAGCGTGTTCGACATCACGAGGATCACTCCGGAGTTGCTGGCGTTCGTCGCCGAACGGCATGGTGACCCGCACCTGAACACGTTGCTGCGCCGTGACCACAAGAGCGGCTTGGCGCGGTTCGTGTGGAGCATGCAAGCGATGGATCTGCTGCGGATGTTCCCGGTGCATGCTACCGCGGCGGAGTGGCTGAGTGTTCTGAAGAAGCTTCAGCCGCGTCAGTATTCGATTTCGTCGAGCTCCGCGCACGATCCCGACCGCGTCGAGTTGACCATCTCGGTCGTTCGGTTCGAGACAGAGGGCGGGCGGCACCGAGGGGGTGTGGGCTCGGCATACCTCGCGGACGCCCAACTCGGCGATGAGGTCCAGATCTTCTTGCAGCGTTCGACACACTTCCGTCCGCCCGTCGATCCCGCTGCGCGGGCAATCATGATCGGCCCGGGTACCGGCATCGCGCCCTTCCGTGGGTTCCTGCAGGAGCGTCGGGCAACGGGTGCGACCGGTCGCAACTGGCTGTTCTTCGGTGAGCAGCACGAGGCGACGGACTTCTACTATCGCGACGAACTCTCGCAGTTCCGCGCAGAAGGCGTGCTGTCGCGGCTTGATCTCGCGTTTTCGCGTGACCAACGGCAGAAGGTGTACGTGCAGGATCGAATGATCGAGCACGGGGCTGAGCTGTATCGATGGCTGCAAGACGGCGCGTGTGTGTACGTGTGCGGCGATGCGTCGCGGATGGCCGAAGACGTGGACGCTGCGCTCGTGCAGATCATTCAGCAGCACGGGTCGATGTCGCACGACGATGCGGTGCGTTACAAGGCGGATCTCGTCAGCGCGAAGCGCTACGCCCGCGACGTGTACTGACCAACGAACGGATGGCCCGCACCTCTCAGAGGTGCGGGCCATCCATTTGTGTGGGGTGGCGTCGCTCAGATCCGCTGCTGAGCCAGCGCGCGGCGGGGAATCATGTAGATGACAGCCGTGAGCACCATCAGCACGACATATCCGATGACGAAGCCGTAGAACGCGGCGTTGTAGCTTCCCGAGGTCAACTGCGATGCGTTGAGGATCTGGGGGATGAGGAATCCGCCGTACGCGCCGATTGCGGAGATCAAACCGAGCGCTGCGGCCGACTTGCGCTGCATCTTCAGGCCCTCCGGGGTTCCGGGTAGGGCTCCGGTTGCCAGCCCTCGTGCGGCGAAGATGTTTGGAATCATGCGGTACGTCGACCCGTTGCCCATGCCGGTCGCGGCGAAGAGCACCAAGAAGCATCCGAGAAACACCCAGAAGTTCTGAAGGGGTAACGTCAGCACCAGGGAGAGAGCACCGAGTGCCATGACGGCGAAGGCGCTAACGGTCATGCGCGCACCGCCGAACCGGTCGGCCAGTTTGCCTCCGTAGGGGCGTGCCAGCGAGCCGATCAGGGCGCCCAAGAATGCCAGCGACACGGCGGCCCCACCGACCTGGAACGTGGAGAACTCGGGGAACTGATCCGCGATCAGCTTCGGGAACACACTGGCGAAGCCGATGAACGATCCGAAGGTGCCGATGTAGAGCAGCGCCATGACCCACAGGTGGGGCTCGCGAAGCGCCGCGGCCGAGCCGGCGAAATCCGCCTTGGCCGATGAGATGTTGTCCATGTACTTCCACGCGCCCCAGATGGCGACGAGGATGAGCGGAATCCACATCCAGCCGGCGAGCGAGATGTTGAGGACCGTGCCGGCGCCGATGGTGACCGCGATCGGGACCGCGAACTGCGCGACCGACGTCCCCAGGTTGCCTCCGGCGGCGTTGAGTCCGAGCGCCCAACCCTTCTCCTTCTGCGGGAAGAAGTAGGTGATGTTGGCCATCGAACTGGCGAAGTTACCGCCGCCGACGCCACCGAGCGCGGCAACGAGCAACAAGACGCCGAACGGCGTTTCGGGGTTCGATACCACGATGCCGAGCAGCACCGCGGGGATCAACAGCAGCGCCGCCGAGATCATCGTCCAGTTGCGGCCGCCGACAAGCGCGACCATGAACGTGTAGGGGAACCGCAACGTCGCCCCGACAAGAGAAGGCAACGAGATCAGCCAGAAGAGCTCGGAGCTGGTCAGGGTGAAGCCTGCCGCAGGAAGCATCACGACGACGATGCTCCACAGCTGCCAGACGATGAAGCCCAGGAACTCGGCGAAGATCGACCACCCGAGATTGCGGCGAGCGATGGCTTTTCCTGTGGTTGCCCAGAACGTGGGCTCCTCGGGGTTCCAGCCATCGATCCAGCGGCCGGGCCTGTGGGTGAGCACGACCGCGGTGTCGGCCGAGGATGGAGCAGCGATGTCCGTCGTGGACGGAGTGACGGTCTGAGTCATGACGCCTCCTGAGGAATGGTGTTGCTCACGCTACGGACGACGTGTTTCCAGGCCTGCCCCCGGCGGGTTACCTCTGGATCAACTTCGCTTCACCGCCTCGATGGTCACGGGGTTAGTGCGTCGTCACACACTCGAAACACGGGCACTGCCTACACTCGAAGTCATGCGAGTCGATATCGTCACGATCTTTCCTGCCTTCTTCGACGTGCTCGACGTCTCGCTGCTCGGCAAGGCCCGCGAGCGTGGCATCCTCGACGTCGGCGTCCACGATCTGCGCAACTGGACGTACGATCGCCACCGCACCGTCGACGACACTCCTTACGGGGGTGGCGCGGGAATGGTCATGAAGCCCGACCCATGGGGTGAAGCCCTGGACTCCGTGATCACCGACGATGCGGTGCTCATCGTGCCGTCGCCCGCCGGGGAGCGGTTCACTCAGTCGATCGCGCGGGAACTGGCATCCGAGTCTCACCTGGTGTTCGCCTGCGGTCGATATGAAGGAATCGATCAGCGAGTGGTCGATCACTACGCCGCGCGCGGGCGGGTGCGTCTGATGAGCCTCGGGGATTACGTCCTCAACGGCGGCGAGGTGGCGTCGCTCGCGATGATCGAAGCGGTCTCACGGTTGATTCCGGGCATGGTCGGCAATCCCGAGAGTCTCGTGGAGGAATCGCACGAGGAGGACGGGATGCTGGAGTACCCGAGCTACACGAAGCCGGCGGTATGGCGTGAGCTCGAAGTTCCTCCCGTGCTTCTCAGTGGCAATCACGGGGCCGTCGCCGCGTGGCGACGTGAGCAGAGCCTCGAACGCACTCGCCGGGTGCGCCCAGACCTTCTGCCCGCGCAGACCGAGTGAGAGTGGGCTGATTCAGTCAGCCGGATCGAGCACGTTGATGCGGTAGCCGCGCTTGACGACGGTCTTGATGACGTCGGGCGCGCCCAACGCCTCGCGGACCCGGGCCACGGCCATCTCAACGGCATGCGTATTGGCTCCCGAACGAGGCAGGGCATCCTGAAGTCGCGCGCGAGAGACGACACCGCCGGCGGCATCGAAGAGTACCGCCAGAACATCGACCCCGGTGCGGGAGAGGGGGATGTGGCATTCGGCGAGGATCGCGCCGGTGCTGCGCATCTCCAACCGACCGGCGACCGTCGGCAAATGCGCGGCGTGCCCGCTGCCGAAATGGGTGACGACGGCCCGGACGAGGGATCCCAGGCGACCACGATCGGCGACCAATGGCTCGATTCCTGCTCGTCGAAGGGGGCCGGCGGTGACGGGGCCGACCGAGGCCATCAGAATGCGACCGGTGTCGCTCAGGTCAGCGATGTCATCGAGGACGCCCTCGCGGCGCGCGGTGGCAAGCCATTCGGCTGCTCCGGGTGCCGAGGTGAACAGCACAGCATCCACCTCACCCTGAGCGGTGGCGATGACAGAGCGACGGACGACTTCGGGGTCGGGGGGTGGGCCCCAGCGATACACCGTGAGGCTGACGACATCGGCACCCGCGGTCTGAAAGAGGTCGTCGAGACCGTCAGCACCGGATCCGTGGTGCTGAACGGCGACGCGGCGACCCTCCATACCCTGCGCGAGCAGGTACTCGCCGAGTTCGGCCGAAGTCTCTGACTCGGCGACCCAATCTGCGACCAACCCGGCCTGCTGGATCGCGCCCCGAGCCTTGGGGCCTCTGGCGACGATCTGCGCCCCCTCGAGTGCCGCGTGAAGGTCATCGAGGACACCCGCTTCGTCGGCGGCCTCCATCCATCCGCGGAATCCCACTCCCGTGGTGACGACAACCACCGCGGGCGGGTTCGCGATCAGGTCGCGTGTCGCGGAGAGCAGCGCGTCGTCATCGATGTGCGGAACGATCGTCAGCGCCGGGGCGGTGCGCACTGTCGCGCCGTGCCGTTCAAGGGCGGCCGTCAGTTCGAGGGAGCGGCGATCAACGGCGATGAGGATCGTGCATCCCTCGAGTGCGGCCGAGAGGGGAGATCGGGTGGGGGGAGTCACCGGTGCGTGTCACCTGCCAGAGTGTGTGCGTTCGTCGACGGCTGGGGGTATAGCAGACCTTCTCGAGCGACGTGCCCGATGACGATCACTGCGGGGTTCGCGACTCCTGCGGCCGCGGCATCCGATGCCGCTTTCCCTAGCGTAGTGCGGGTGGTTCTCTGTCGCGGGGTGTGACCCGCTTCCACGATGGCGACGGGGCGGTCCGCAGGTACTCCTGCGGCGAGAGCCGTCGCTGCGAGGCGTGGAATTTCAGCGACCCCCATGAGAATCACGCACGTCACGTCGTATTGGCGCATGGCTTCAAGTGCGGCTTCTGTCACTTCTCCGTGACCGTGCATCACGTACAGCTGTGACGCCGTTCCCCGATGCAGAACGGGGATACCGGCCGCCTGAGGGACCGAGACCGCGCTGGTGAGTCCCGGAACCACCTCGACGGGAACCCCGGCCTCGTGGCACGCGCGGACCTCTTCGCCGCCTCGTCCGAAGACGAACGAGTCGCCGCCCTTGAGACGCACGACGCGCTTGCCCGCACGTGCGTGGGAGACCAGGAGCGCATTGATTTCCTCCTGGGGAACCGGGTGGCTTCCCGGTCGCTTCCCGACGTCGATCACCTCGACGTCGGGCTCCAGCTCTTTCAGCACGTCGACGGGTCCGAGTCGATCCGCGACGATCACGTCGGCCTCCGCGATGAGACGTCGACCGCGGATCGTGAGCAGATCGATGGGGCCAGGGCCGCCACCGACGAGGTCAACACGGCCCGGTGCGCTGCTGCGTCGACGCCGTACCGGTAGGGCACCTCGGTCGAGAAGCTCGCCGATCGCGTTGCGAACTCGCGCGGCACGGCGCGGATCCGCGCCCGAATCTGAGACTGCACCCACGACGACATCGCCGGAGCGCGTCTCTGCGGCCAGCCGAGCTGTTCCATGTGTTGCTGCGCTCGCGTTGATGCACAGGATTTGTCGCTGCTCGCACAGAGCCGCGATACGCGCATCGGTGCGCCTATCGCCGCTCGCTGCGTGAACCAGCCACGTGCCGCGCAGGTCACGGGCGCGGGGGAGTCGCCTCACCCAGGGGAGAGCGTGCGCGCGGATGAGCGTTTCGACCTCGCTGGCCACGCGCGGGGCGTAGACCGCGACGCGCGCGCCGTCCCGCACGAAGCGCTCGATGCGGCGCGCCGTCCCGGCAGCACCACCGACAACCACGACACGGCGCCCCGCGAGCGACACGCCGAGCAGGGTCGTCATGCGCCGGCATCCCATCGCACGTACACGTCACCCGCGCTCACTGTGGCGGGCCATACCCGCAGAGAACGAGCATCCTTGCCCTGGGTATCCATGCATATGCCGGTGCGCAGATCGAACACTTGCTTGTACATCGGCGAAGCGACAGACGGTGCATCCTGCCGGGTCCCGACGATGCCGCGCGAAATGACATGCGCGTCACTGTAAGGATCCAGATTCGACACGGCATGCACGTGGCCGTCGCGCAGCAAGAAGAGTGCGAGTTGCGTGCTTCCCAAAAGGGCGGCCCTTCCGCGCTCGACCTCGAGATCGGTCAGAGCACATACCCGCACCCATCCGGGGTGCTCGGCGAGTTGGTCAGGCGTGGCATCCACGAGAGTCATCGGCGTACCTCCAGGACCGTTCCGGCGATCAGGACGGGTGATTCGCGCTCCGCAGCTGTCGCCGGTCGCACCTGACCGCGCTCCGCGACGTACGCGAGCGATGGATCGGGCGTGGTCGGCGCATTCACGAACGATGCGAAGCGACGCAACTTCTCGGGATCCTGGAGAGTTGCTTTCCATTCGTCTTCGTATCCTTCGATGTGCCGCGCCATGGCGGCATCGAGGTCGGCGCAGATTCCCAGACTGTCGTCGAAGATGACCGCTCGAAGGCCATCCAGGCCGCCTTCGAGATCTTCGAACCACGGTGCCGTGCGCTGCAACCGGTCGGCGGTGAAGATGTAATACATCAAGAAGCGGTCGATCGCGGTGAGCAGTTCGGCGTCACTCAGCCCCTCGGCGAGAAGCACAGCGTGGCGTGGAGTGAACCCACCGTTGCCGCCGACGTACATATTCCAGCCGGCTTCGGTGGCGATAACTCCGACATCCTTGCCTCGGGCCTCCGCGCACTCGCGCGCGCACCCTGACACGCCGAGCTTGATCTTGTGCGGTGAGCGCAGCCCGCGATAGCGAAGCTCGAGTTGGACGGCCATGCCGACCGAGTCCTGCACCCCGTAGCGGCACCAGGTCGACCCCACGCATGACTTGACGGTGCGGAGCGACTTCCCGTACGCGTGACCCGACTCGAAGCCTGCATCCACGAGTCGCGTCCATACGTCGGGGAGCTGCTCGAGGCGCGCGCCGAAAAGGTCGATTCGCTGCCCACCCGTGATCTTCGTGTACAGACCGAAGTCCTTGGCCACCTGGCCGATCGCGAGCAACCCGTCGGGGGTGATCTCGCCGCCGGGGATGCGAGGGACGACCGAGTAGCTTCCATCCTTCTGGAGGTTGGCCATCACATGGTCGTTCGTGTCCTGCAGAGTCGCGTTCTCACCGTCGAGCACGTGAGTGCCTGTGAGCGTCGACAGGATGCTGGCCAGAGCAGGCTTGCAGATGTCGCATCCGCGCCCACGGCCGAAGCGCTCGATCACCGCGCTGAAGGTGGTCAGGCCGGATACGCGCACAGCGTCGAAGAGTTGCCGGCGAGAGACGTCGAAGTGCTCGCACAGGGCGTTGCTGAGCGTCGCGCCGGACTTCTGCAACTCGGTGCCGACGATCTTCTTCACCATCATCACGCACGAGCCGCATGCGGCGCCCGCCTTGGTGCAAGCCTTCACCGCGGCGACATCAGTGCACCCCTCGTCGTGCACTGCGGAGCGGATGGAACCGGCCGACACGCTGTTGCACGAGCACACCAGCGCTTCGTCGGGGAGGTCACCGGTGGGTGCAGCGACTCCGCCCTCGGGCATGAGGTACGCAGCGGGGTCACCGCCCAGAGCGCTCCCGACCAGGGGGCGCAATGAGCCGTAGGCGGATGCGTCACCGACGAGAATGCCACCGAGCAGCGTCTGCGCGTCGTCGGACAGCACGAGCTTCTTGTAGACGCCAGCGACGGGGTCCGAATACACCACGTCCAGAGCCCCGGGGGTCTCACCGAACGCGTCGCCGAAACTGGCGACGTCGACGCCTGACAGCTTGAGTTTCGTGGACAGGTCGTAACCGGGGAATTGCGCCTCCGCGCCGAGCAGACGCGTCGCGGCGACTTCGGCCATCGCATAGCCAGGGGCGACGAGACCCACGCACATGCCGTCGTAGTTCGCTACCTCGCCGATTGCGAGCACACGCGGGTCCGAGGTCTGGCACCCGGCGTCAATGACCACCCCGCCGCGCGGGTGCGTCGTGATCTCGGCGTTCCGAGCGAGTTCATCCCGTGGGCGGACTCCCACCGTGAAGACGACGACATCGGTGTTTTCGTAGCTGCCATCGCGGAACTCCAGCCCGGCAACCTGGCCGGTGCGATCGGGATCGAGGCGAGTGGTGACGGCGTTCGTGCGCACCCGGATGTCGCGCGACTGGATCAACCGACTCAAAGCGTTGCCGCCGGCGAGGTCGAGTTGGGCCGACATCAGGCGGTCTGAGGACTGCACGACGGTGCAGTCGATATCCAGCCCCTGGAGCGCGCCGGCGGCCTCGAGACCGAGGAGGCCGCCGCCGATGACGGTACCGGTCAGGGGGCGACCGAGCTCTGCGGAGCGGCGCTCGACGAACGAGCGGAGCCGGTTGACGTCGTCGAGTGTGCGGTATACGAAGCAGCCCTCGAGCCCGAAGCCGTCGACGGCGAGTTTGGCCGCGTAAGATCCGGTCGCAAGCACCAGTCGGTCGTACGCGACGCTGTTGCCGCTCCGCATCGTGACCCGGCGGGCTGCGCGGTCGATACGCACCGCCGCATCACCGGGTACGAACCGCACGCGCTCATCGTCGAACGCCCGACGCTCGAGCGTCAGGTCTTCCGGGGTGGCCCCCGAGAAGAAGCCGGTAAGCCCGACCCGGTCGTACGGGTGACGCCCCTCTTCGCCGATAACGGTGACGCGCCAACTCTGGTCCGCGCGGGTCAACAGGCTCTCGACGAAGCGATGAGTCACCATGCCGGCGCCGACAACGACGACGTGAGTGGTGCCGTCGCCGGCGTCCGTGTGACGGGTGGGGGGTGTGGCCTCGGGCATGACAGCTCCTGCTCGCGGGACGACTTTCGGTGTCCCACACGCTAGGAGCGCGGTGTTTCCGTCCGCGGCGGCTTGTCGTTACCCCGAGCGAACGTTTCTCTCACTGAACGCTGCGAGCGGATGTGAGATCGCTGCCGGCGAACGCTCAGAGTCTCAGTCCACGCCGAGCCAAGACCGGTCGGTCAGCACGATCGGGCCGTCCTCGGTGATCGCGACGGTGTGCTCGGAATGAGCGCCGCGTGATCCGTCGGCGCTGCGCAAAGTCCATCCATCGTCGTCGGTGCGCAGGACGTCCGTCGACTGCAGGAACCACGGTTCGAGGGCGACGACGAGTCCAGCACGCAGGGGATACCCGCGACCCGCCTTCCCATCGTTGGGAACGTGTGGGTCGCCGTGCATCACGCGACCCACGCCGTGCCCGCCGAAATCGGTGTTGATGGAGTAACCGTCGCCGTGCCCGACTGCGGCGATCGCCGCAGAGATGTCGCCGATGCGGTTACCGACGGTGGCTGCGGCGATCGCGGCATCCAATGCTCTCTCGGTCGTCTCGATCAAGGCGAGATCCTCGTCCCTCGCCGATCCGACCACGAATGACACGGCCGAATCGGCAACCCATCCATCTACTGAGACAGCGAAGTCGAGCGAGACGAGATCACCGTCGCGCAGGGCGTAGTCGAAAGGGAGCCCGTGCAGCACAGCATCGTTGATCGACGTGCAGATCACTTTGCCGAAGGGGCTGGCTCCGAACGACGGGTGGTAGTCGATGTAGCACGACTCGGCTCCGGCGCGTCGAATGAGATCGTGCGCCCGTCGATCGATGCTCAGCAGATTGGTGCCGACTTTCGTCTCATCGCGCAGCGTCGCGAGAGTCTCGGCGACGAACCTCCCCGCGGGGCGCATCGCTTCGATCTCAGCGGGTGTGCGCAATTCGATCATTGCGGCTCCTTTCGTCTGCACCATTCTGGCGCATGTCCTTTCGTGGCCCTGGGAGGATGCTTGGGGACGCAGTGCTCTCGCCCCGTGCGGGGCGGGGGAGGCGTAGCATCGAACCATGTGGTTGCGTAGGGCGTTCTACGGGTGGCTCATTCCCGCTGCCTTCGTCTTGCCTCTGTGGCTGTTCATCGGCTGGGGCGTCTTCAACGCGGGCGGGTGGGCGTTCCTCTGGGTTCTGCTCCTTGCGATTCCGTCCGTGTTCATCGGCCAGCTCATCCTCACGTTGCTTGTGCGCGCTCGCGGCACGGTTCGCGCTACTCGTGCGGTGTCTTGGTGGGACGTCCTCGGCATCGGCGTCTGGCACGCGCTGACGATTTCTTTGGGCTTCTTCAACGAGCAGTGGTGGGCCCAGACGTTCGTGGCGACCGTGATCGTGGCCGTGGCCCTGTTCTGGCTCGAACTATGGCAGCTGTGGCGCGAGGCCAAGCCCGCGCGAATCGTCCTGCGCGGCGGAGAGCAGGTTGCGTACGTCTCCATGCCTCGCGACGAAGGCACCTCGCCGGCCAGTTCGGTTGACGAAGAGGTATTTATCCTCAAAGAGCGTCCACCCGCGTCCTAGGCGAGTTTGGCCGGGCGCGGCATCCGTGGCAGAATGGATGCTTGTGCCCTGACCAGGTTCTGCCTCAGGGGAATCAGCTGTGTGGCCAATCGCCTGCGGCTTCGGGCACCGACATCCTTTTCACATCCTTCCCGTAGTCGACCTGTGGCGGCTGCAGAGAGAACACGATCATGCAGATCCTCGATTCTGTCGACGCGGCATCGCTCCGCTCCGACATCCCTTCGTTCAACGCTGGTGACACCGTCAAGGTGCACGTGAACATCACCGAAGGTAACCGCTCGCGTATCCAGGTTTTCCAGGGCATCGTCATCGGCCGCTCGGGCGACGGTGTTCGCGAAACCTTCACCGTTCGCAAGATCAGCTTCCAGGTGGGCGTCGAGCGTACCTTCCCCGTCCACAGCCCGGTGATCGATCACATCGAGGTTGTTACCCGCGGTGACGTGCGTCGCGCGAAGCTGTACTACCTGCGCAACCTGCGCGGCAAGAAGGCCAAGATCAAGGAGAAGCGCGACAACCGCTGACCTGATCTACGCGGAGCCCCCGGACACTTCGGTGTGCCGGGGGCTTCGTCGTTTGGTCGCGCATGCGCTCGGGAGCATCTCGAGTGTGCGAACCTGTCAGGGGCGCTCTGAAGTGCGGAGCCGGGCTGAAGGAACAACGATGACGAGCGAGCAGTCTGCGTCGGCCGCGGCAACGTCACCCGCACCGAGCGCGGGCGGTGCGCGCCGCTCGCGAGGGTGGCTGGCGTTCGCGCGCGATGTTGTGGTGATCGTGTTGATCGCGATCCTCGTCTCTTTCTTGGTGAAGACGTTCTTGGTGCGTTCCTTCTACATCCCGTCCGGGTCGATGGAAGACACTCTGCAGGTGAACGACCGGATCCTCGTCGATGAGATCACGCCGCGTTTCAGCGACTTCGCTCGCGGCGACGTGATTGTCTTCGAAGACCCGGGTGGGTGGCTGCCGCCGCAGGAGCAGGTCGCGCAGTCGCCTCTTGCCGAAGGAATCGACTGGCTGATGTCGCTCGTCGGGTTGTCGACGTCAGATAGCGAAGATCATCTGGTCAAAAGAGTCATCGGGCTACCCGGCGACCACGTGGTGTGTTGCAACAACCTGGGTCAGATCACGGTCAACGGTGTCGCCATCGATGAGTCGGCCTACATCAAGGTGCCCACGCCCGATGCGGCAGCTTCCGGCGACGACTTCGATGTCACCGTTCCCGCGGGTAGCCTGTGGGTGCTCGGTGACAACCGCTACCGCTCGAAGGACTCGCGCTATAACACCGATCAGCCGGGTGAGGGTTTCGTTCCGGTCGAGAACGTGGTCGGGCGCGCATTCTTGATCACCTGGCCTTTGGACAGGTTTGGCCTGCTCGACTTTCACCACGACCGTTTCTCCTCCGTGCCGGAAGTCGAGCCGGACGATTCGCAGAGCGGCGATCAATGACGGTGATCGAACCGACGCTGACCACGGAGCGGCGAATCTTGAAGGAGTACCCTCTTCTGATTGCGTGCGACGAAGTGGGGCGCGGCGCTCTCGCCGGCCCTGTCGCCGTTGGTGCGGTGGTCATCGACGCCGAGCGGGCTCGAAAGCGCGTGCCCCGCGGACTGCGAGACTCAAAGCTGGTGCCGGCTGCGCGACGAGCGGAGGTCGCCGAGCGGGCGGCCGCATGGACTTCGGCGGGGGCTGTCGGGTGGGCGAGCCCAGCAGACATCGACGACGTAGGCATCATGCGGGCGCTGGGGCTTGCGACGATTCGCGCGCTCGACCAACTCAGAGCCCAAGGAGTTGCTGTCGAGCAGGCGCTGGTGTTGCTGGACGGCAATCACGACTACATCACGCCTGCGGGCGCGAGCGGACTCCAGGTGCGCCCGGTCGTGAAAGCGGACCGTGATTGCGCCTCGGCGGCAGCGGCATCCGTCATTGCAAAGGTCGCGCGAGACGCACTCATGTGCGAACTCCATGACGAGCTTCCCCCGTATCAGTGGTCGCGAAACAAAGGCTATGCCAGTGCAGAACACCGCGATGCGATCCGTGCACACGGACTGAGCGATCATCACCGACGGTCGTGGGCCATCGCAGACGCGCCGACATTGTTCTGACTCCGCCCTAGGATGGACACACCATGGATGACGAGGTTTTCGAAGACTACGACCGTGAGCTCGAACTGGCGCTGTACCGCGAGTATCGCGACGTCGTGGGTCAGTTCGCCTACGTCGTAGAGACCGAGCGACGCTTCTATCTTGCGAACGACGTGAATGTTGTCCGACGAGACACCGAGCACGACTTCTACTTCGAGATTTCGATGTCCGACGTGTGGGTCTGGGACATCTATCGGGCGGACCGTTTCGTCAAAGCCGTGCGCGTGCTGACGTTCAAGGACGTGAACGTCGAGGAGCTCTCACGCCGCGACTTCCACCTGCCTGAGGAGCTCTCGCTCGACTCCTGAGCATGCGCCACGTCCCCTCCTCCCCAGCGGGCGTCGCGACGCAGGATTTCACAGGTTGATCGAGATCGCCACGCCCGAGGTCTCCTGACGCACACCATCGAGGGATGGCAGACAAAGACATCCTCGGGCGCGCAGGCGAAGATCGAGCAGCTCAGTACTTCGTGCAGCAGGGCTATCAAGTTTTGGATCGCAACTGGCGTTGCTCATCCGGTGAGCTCGACCTGATCGTCCGGCGCGGGGATGAGGTGGTGTTCGTCGAGGTGAAGACACGCACCAGCGAGGGGTTTGGGCACCCGTTCGAGGCGCTTGATGTGCGAAAGCGTGCGCGCCTGTGGCGGGTCAGTATGGCGTGGATCGCGGCGCATCGCGACGCCGTGCAGGGGTGCCGTACGAGAGTCGACGCCATCGGGCTCGTCGGCGCCGACCCGTCCACGGCAGTGGTGGAGCACCTCGTCGACGTGGATGCGCGGTGAGTCTCGCCCGCACGTGGGCGGTTGCGCTCGTCGGCGCCCACGGCGAACTGGTCGAGATCGAAGCCGATCTGTCGAATCAGACGCCGGACTTTCGGATCATCGGTCTTCCCGATAAGGCGCTGGCGGAGGCCGTGCAGCGGGTGCACAACGCATGCGCCAATAGCGATCTAGAGTTGCCTCGCCGCCGGATCACGATCAATTTGTCGCCGGCGAGCCTTCCCAAGCATGGCTCTGCCTTCGACGTGGGTATTGCCGTCGCAGCATTGGCCACCAGAATGTCGATGGATGCCGCGTCCCTGGCGCGGACAGTTCATGTCGGCGAGCTTGGGCTCGACGGTCGATTGCGCCCTGTCGCGGGCGTCCTTCCGGCGGTGCTCAGTGCTGCGCGCGCCGGCTACACCCACGCCGTGGTGCCCCACGCGAACCTTGCCGAAGCGGCGCTCGTGGATGGCATCGAGGTGCTGGGCGCCGTCAACCTCTCGGAAGTGGCGGCGTGGCACGGCGCTTCCGTCGAGGTGCGGGATGACACCCCACTCGCGCTCTCGAACCCTGGGTCGACGGACGAACCGCCCCCGGAACTCGCGGACGTCATCGGGCAACGGGATGCCGTACACGCTTTGATTACGGCGGCCGCTGGAGGCCACCACCTGCTGATGTGCGGCCCGCCGGGGGCGGGGAAGACCATGCTCGCCCGGCGACTGCCCGGCATCCTTCCGCCGCTCGATGACGATGCTGCGCTTGCGGCCGCGTCGCTGCGTAGTCTGAGCGGCGCACGCGTGACGGCACTCAATCGCACGCCGCCGTTCGAATCGCCTCATCACAGTGCGAGCGTGGCGGCGTTGGTTGGTGGTGGTTCGCGCATTCTGCGCCCCGGCGCGATCGCGCGTGCATCGGAGGGTGTGCTCTTTCTCGACGAGGCAGGCGAGTTCCATTCGGGGGCTCTGGATGCGCTCCGGCAACCGCTGGAGCAGGGGAGTATCAGCATCGATCGTGCCGGGAGCCGCGTGGTCTTCCCGGCGCGGTTCCAACTCGTGCTCGCGACCAACCCGTGCCCCTGCGGCAACTATGGCGTGAGGGGATCGTCCTGCACGTGCCCGCCGATGTCGATCAGGCGCTATCTGGGCCGCTTGTCGGGTCCGCTGCGCGATCGGATCGACATCGAGCTGGCGATGGCACGCGTCTCTCACACTCGCTCGACACCAACGTCCCGTGAGATCACCACTGCGCAGGCTCGGTCGATGGTTGCCGAAGCGCGTGCTCGCGCGCGAGTGAGGCTCGCGGAGACACCGTGGCAGTGCAACGCGCATGTCAGTGGGGCGTGGTTGCGGGATGGTCCCTTCGCGCCAGACATGCAGATACGCCGCCCGCTAGATGCCGCCTTGCACCGAGGTGCCCTCACTCTCCGCGGCTTCGATCGGGTGTTGCGAGTCGCCTGGTCGATTGCCGATTTGGGTGGTCGAGACCGCCTTACGAGCGACGACATCGGGCGCGCGATGTACCTCAAGAATGGAGTGGCGGCATGAACACACGTGAGCCGTTCGACCGCGGATTCATCTCGCGCGCGCTGACGGGGCTGGCGTCCGCCCCTCGGGACGCAGAGGAGGCCAGGCAGATCGTGGCGCACATCGTGTGGAGCCACCTCGTCGAGCCCGGCGACAGTGTCGCTGGCAGGCTCGTGGGCGCGTGCGGCGCTGCGGATGCGCTCGGCATCGTCATCCGACAGGAGGCATGGCCCGAAGGATTTACCGCGAAAGAGCGTAAGAACGCACTGGGGAGGTGGCACCCGCGTCTGTCGATGACGCACGTCGAGCAGTCACTCGCCGTGGCGCAGCGTGTCGGCATCAGCGTGCTGGTTCCGGGCTCGCCCGAGTGGCCCCCGGGGCTATCGGACCTTGGCGACCATGCACCGTTGTGCATATGGGGGCGAGGCCAGGTCGACACCCTTATCGCACCCAGCGTGTCGTTGGCGGTTGTCGGCGCTCGCGCAGCGACATCGTACGGTGAGCACGTCGCGGCCGAGATCGCGGGCGAGTTGGCTACTGATGGCACGCGGATCTACTCGGGCGGCGCGTACGGGATCGACGGAGCCGCTCATCGTGCGGCGTTGGCCGTGGGCGGCACCACGGTTGCGGTGCTCGCCGGCGGCGTCGAGCGAGCTTACCCCTCGGGCAACGAGTCGCTACTGGACCGCGTTCGAGCGCAGGGCGCGATCATCGGCGAAGTGCCACCGGGATCGACCCCGACACGCTGGCGCTTTCTGCAGCGCAACCGACTCATCGCGGCACTCTCAGCGGCCACGGTGGTCGTGGAAGCGGGATGGCGCAGCGGTTCGCTCAACACAGCCGGGCATGCGATGGCGTTAGGCCGACCGCTCGGCGCGGTGCCGGGGCCGGTCACGTCGGCGACGTCCGTTGGCTGTCATCGGTTGATGCGTGAATACGACGCGCTTTGTGTGACAGGGGCCGACGACGTGCGCGAACTTCTCGGGGTCGAGGTGGCAGCGCCCGCGACGCGGCCCGATTCGCGCACGGACGACACTACGCGCGTGCGCGATGCGCTCAGCGCCCGCACCTGGTACCCCACCGCCGAGGTCGCCCGCCGTGCAGGCATGGTGCAGGACGACGTGGAGACGATTCTCGGCCTCCTTGCACTAGAGGGCACCGCAGAGGCCTCGCTCATCGGCTGGCGGCGAGGGAGTGGTCGATGAGGCTCCCCGCGGTGCGCCGCACCAGCGCCACGGTGCGCTGAGTGCATGCTGGGAGGATGCAGCTTGAGGCCGCCGCCGATCAATACGCGCGCTATGTGCGCGACGTGCGGCGGCTGTCTGCGGCTACCGTGCGCGCGTACCGGAGCGATCTTGCCGATCTGTCCACGGCAGCGCCCGGCGCGGACGTGGGCGATGTCGACATCGAGGTTCTTCGCGATTGGCTGTGGCGTGCCTCCCAGCGTGGCGACGCGCGCTCGACCCTGGCGCGGCGGACTGCGGCTGTTCGAGGGTTCTTCGCATGGGCGCACGAACACGGTCTCGTCACAGTCGACCCGAGCCTTCGGCTCGTCGCACCCAAACGCGGCCGCGCTCTGCCCCGGGTGGCGCCCGAGCGAGCCCTGGGCGAGCGCCTGGATGAGATGGCCCGCAGCGCTGAGGCTGGAGACCCCGTCGCGCTGCGGGACCACGCGCTGGTCGAGATGCTCTACGGTGGCGCGTTGCGCGTGTCCGAGCTCTGCGGCCTCGATCTCGATGACCTCGATCGCGTGCAACGCACCGCCCGGGTGACAGGGAAGGGCGCGAAAGACCGCATCGTGCCTTTCGGTGGCTCTGCCGCTCGTGCGCTCGACGCCTACGTGGTGCGAGGTCGACCCGCATTGTTGGGGCGAGGGCCGACCTCTGCGAGCCAGGCACTCTTCCTCGGCGCGCGGGGGGCTCGCATGGGCCCGCGCGCGGTCTACGACGTCGTCTCACGTGCGCTTTCCGGGATCACCGGCGGGGCGGGTGGTGGGCCGCACACCTTGCGCCACGCTGCGGCGACGCACCTCCTTGACGGGGGCGCCGATTTGCGCGCGGTCCAGGAGATTCTCGGGCACGCCAGTTTGGGGACCACCCAGATCTATACCCACGTCTCGCATGAGCGAATCGCTGCATCCTACCGACTGGCTCATCCTCGCGCATGACGATGCAGGCTTGGTCCGCGTCGAGTAGCTTCTCACCATGAGGAGCCCGCGAACCGGACTTTCGTTAACCGCATTGGTGATGTCGGCGGCATTCGTGGTCAGTGGATGCTCGTTGACCACACCCGCGGATTCCACCCCGCAATCGTCAGGAGCCACCGACCCGACCGACACGAGCGACGGTTCGCGTGGTGGCAGTTCGCGGGATGACGAGGTCATCGAATGCGATGGGCGTGACACCACCATCGCGGACAGCGACCGCGACTACATCCTTCGCGGAATCTGCCCGACCGTCTCGATCTCCGGAAACGATCTCGACGTGTCCGTTGAGGAAGCCCAGGTGGGGTCGGTGATCGTTCGCGGTGATCGCAATGAGATCGAAGCAGGAGATCTGACCGCCCTCGAGATTGAAGGGCAGAGTGCGGACGTTGAGGCCATGAGCCTGGGCAGTCTTTCGATCGCCGGGGACCGCAACGACGTCGAGATAGAAGGAATCCTGGGAAGCGTCGTGCTCAACGGAAACGACAACTCGATCGAAGCGCGAGAGCTTGGCGATGTCGCCGACAACGGCCAGCGCAACCACATCCGCACGGACTGATACTCAACAGCAGGGCAACAGCACTGCGCGCGGGACGCTCCCGACGAGCGTCGCGGGGTTGATGTATGTGCCGTGAAGACGCACCCCGACATGAACCGCGCCCGCTGGCGAGTGTCCACCGCCGTCGACATGTCCGACAGGGTCGCCTTGCCGCACCGTCGATCCCGGCTCGAGGGTGCTGATAATCGGCTCCAAGGTTGTGACGAGCCCGCCGCCATGATCGATGGTGAGCACCGCGCGGTCGACGACGACCCCGCGAAACGCGATCGTCCCACCGGCTGGTGCGATCAGTTCGGCATCCGGGTCGTGTGGAATGATGTCGACACCGCGGTGCCCAGGGCCATAGGCGTGGGCTGGCGCCTCGAACGCGACCGCGACGGTGAAGCTTTCCAGCGGCCATCTCCACCCCGATGTCCCACTCTGGGCGGCCGGTGCGGCCAGGACAGGATGCGGCATCCACAGGAGTACGCTCACGACGACGCACGCAGCGATCAGTTTCGGGGGCACGAGCGCTTTGCGACGCCGGGGATATCGAGTCATTCGTCCATCGTGTGCCGCAGGCCATGACCCGATTCGTCGGCGGCGCAAGCTGTGCAGAGCGCGATGATCAGGTGCGTCGGGGGAGGAGCCTGTGGGGTACACTGGGTACCGCACCTCGTTCATCGGGGTGACTACGCGTGCCCACAGCGGCTCGTCGTCCGCGACGAAAAGTGGCATCCACTCCCATCGGTCTCTGCGACACTTCGTGTCGGAGAGTGGGAGTGCGCCGGGCACCAGGAACACCGACAGTCGTCGGTAATTCAACCGCACAGGGCGCCCGCGCGCCAGAACAGGAGAACGGCCATGGCCGTCGTTACCATTCGCCAGCTGCTCGACAGCGGCGTTCACTTCGGACACCAGACCCGCCGGTGGAACCCGAAAGTCAAGCGCTTCATTCTGACCGAGCGCTCGGGCATCCACATCATCGACCTTCAGCAGTCGCTGTCGTACATCGACAAGGCGTACGAGTTCGTCAAGGAGACCGTTGCCCACGGTGGCACCATTCTCTTCGTCGGAACGAAGAAGCAGGCGCAGGAAGTCCTCGCCGAGCAGGCGACCCGTGTGGGTCAGCCGTACGTCAACCAGCGCTGGCTGGGTGGTCTGCTGACCAACTTCCAGACGGTTTCGAAGCGCCTCGCCCGCATGAAGGAGCTTGAGGAGCTCGACTTCGAGAACCCCGCGGCCAGCGGCTTCACCAAGAAGGAGCTGCTTCTCAAGAAGCGCGAGCTCGACAAGCTGCACAAGTCGCTCGGCGGTATCCGCAACATGAGCAAGACGCCTTCGGCGATCTGGGTTGTCGATGCCAAGCGCGAGCACCTCGCAGTCAACGAGGCTTCGAAGCTCGGTATCCCCGTCATCGGCATCCTCGACACCAACGCTGACCCGGACGAGTTCCAGTTCCCGATCCCGGGCAACGACGACGCGATCCGCTCGGTCAGCCTGCTGACGCGCATCATCGCCGACGCCGCTGCTGAGGGCCTCATCCAGCGCCACCAGCCCACCGAAGAGGCTGCCGACGCTGAGCCGCTCGCCGACTGGGAGCGCGAGCTCCTCGAGCAGCCCGCTGCTGAAGACGCTGCGGAAGCGGCCGCTGCTGAGGCTGCCGAGGCTCCGGCCGCCGAGACTGAGGCTCCCGCCGCGGCTGAGGCTCCCGCCGAGGACAAGGCTGCAGAGGCCGCCGCCGAGTAATTCGGCTCATGCTGTAGCCGCGACGGAAGGGCGCCACAGCCTTTCCGTCGCGGCATCCCACACTCACGAAAATCAAGGAGCCGCTACCCATGGCAAACTTCACGATCGCCGACATCAAGGCGCTGCGCGAGCAGCTCGGCACGGGAATGGTCGACACGAAGAAGGCACTCGAAGAGGCCGACGGCGACGTCGAGAAGGCCGTCGAGATCCTTCGCCTCAAGGGTGCGAAGGGCAACGCTAAGCGCGCTGACCGTTCGACCAGCGAGGGCCTCATTACCGCTCGCGAGAACGATGGCGCCGTGACGCTGATCGAGCTGGCCTGCGAGACCGACTTCGTGGCGAAGAACGACCGCTTCATCGCGCTTGCGGAGAAGGTCGCGGACGCATCGGCTGCCGTCGCCGCCGACTCGGTTGAGGCTGCCCTTGCCGCCGACGCGGGCGGGCAGACCGTTGCCCAGCTGATCGACGACGAGGCCGCCATCATCGGCGAAAAGGTTGAGCTGCGCCGTGTGCGCACGGTCTCGGGCGAGAAGATCGAGATCTACTTGCACCGCACCAACAAGGACCTTCCGCCCCAGGTTGGCGTCGTTCTGGCGTACTCGGGCGAGGACGCCGAGACGGCGCGCAGCCTTGCGCAGCACATCTCGTTCGCCAACCCGTCCTACCTGTCGCGCGACGAGGTTCCCGAGGCCGACGTCGAGAAGGAGCGCGAGATCGTTACCGAGATCTCCCGCAACGAAGGCAAGCCCGAAGCGGCGCTGCCGAAGATCGTCGAAGGCCGCGTTAACGCGTTCTTCAAGCAGGTCTCGCTGCTCGACCAGGACTACGCCAAGGACAACAAGCTGTCTGTAGCTAAGGTCGCTCAGGACGCCGGTCTGACCCTCACGGGCTTCGCTCGTTTCAAGGTCGGCGCGTAGCGTTTTCGAAAGGCCCGCATCACACGTTGATGCGGGCCTTTCCTATGCCGTTTGGGTAGGTTGTGCTCAACGAAAGGAATCCCGTGATCAACGAAGTGACCGGACGCCGTCGCGTCCTCTTGAAGCTGTCAGGTGAGGCGTTCGGGGGCGGTCAGCTGGGCGTGAACCCCGACGTCGTGAGTCAAATCGCACGCGAGATCGCTGCTGCCGTGGATCGTGTAGAGATCGCGGTCGTCGTCGGCGGCGGAAACTTCTTCCGCGGTGCTGAGCTCAGCCAGCGCGGAATGGACCGCGGGCGTGCGGATTACATGGGAATGCTCGGCACCGTGATGAACGCGCTCGCCCTGCAAGACTTCCTCGAGCAGGCCGGCGCCGCAACCCGCGTGCAGTCGGCCATCGAGATGACCCAGGTCGCGGAACCGTACATCCCTCGACGTGCCGAGCGACACCTCGAGAAGGGGCGAGTCGTGATCTTCGGCGCCGGTGCGGGGCTCCCGTACTTCTCCACCGATACGGTTGCCGCGCAGCGCGCGCTCGAAATCGACGCCGTCGAGGTTCTTGTCGCCAAGAACGGAGTGGACGGTGTGTACACCGCCGACCCGAAGACGGACCCTTCGGCGACGAAGATCGACCGCATTACATACCTGGACGCATTGCAGCGCGGCCTCAAGGTGGTCGACTCAACGGCATTCAGCTTGTGCATGGACAACAAGATGGACATGCGCGTGTTCGGGATGGAGCCCGAGGGCAACGTCACGCGCGCCCTCCTCGGAGAGCAGATCGGCACGCTGGTCACCGCCTGAGCGCGCGTGCCCAGTAGACTTGCCCTGCCCAACAACGCGAAGGAGACACTGTGATCGCGGACGTCTTGACCGATACCGGAACCCGCATGGATCGTGCCGTTGAGGCGGCCAAGGAGGACTTCGCGACTGTTCGCACGGGCCGTGCCAACCCCCAGATGTTCCAGAAGGTCATGGTGGACTACTACGGTAGCCCCACGCCGCTGGCGCAGCTGGCGTCGCTGAACAATCCCGAGGCGCGCACCATCATCGTCACGCCGTACGACAAGTCGGCGCTCAAGGCGATCGAACAGGCCATCCGTGACATGCCGAACTTGGGGGCCAACCCCACCAACGATGGCAACATCGTGCGCATCACGATGCCCGAACTCACTCAGGAACGTCGCAAGGAGTACGTCAAGCTCGTGCGTAGCAAGGGCGAAGACGCAAAGGTGCACGTTCGTGGCATCCGCCGAAAGAGCAAGGATGACCTCGACGCGTTGAAGAGCGAGGTCGGCGAAGACGAACTCACGCGAGCGGAGAAGGAACTCGACGCGATCACGCGAGCGCACGTCGATGCCATTGACGAGGCGCTCAAGCGTAAAGAGACTGAGCTTCTCGAAGTCTGAGGACGACATCGATGGTCGACGATTCCGAACGGCCGGGAGCAGAGGATTCTGCCCGGCGCACGCGTGCTGAGGGGCACAGCCCCCACCTCGCTGGTTCGTCGACCGATGCCTCGCTACACGCGCAGTTGCGGGCGGCGCGCACCGAACTCGAGAGTCAGGTTGCTCACGCACGCGCCGAGTTCGAAGTGCGCAACGAGAAGATCAAGGAACGCACGGGTCGTGACCTGATCCTTGCGATCCTGATCGCCTTGGCGATCGGCGCAGCGCTCGTGCTGTCACTGATCTTCATCAAGGGTCTGTTCGTTGTCTTCGCGCTTGCGGCAGCCGGGCTGGCGACGTTCGAACTTACTCGGGCGATGAACACCGCGCGGTACCGTGTTGACGTTGTGCCGCAGCTGATCGCTGGCGCTTTGCTCATCCTCGCGGCGTACTTCTTCGACGCGTGGGTGCACTGGATCGCCGTGTTCGTAGCAGTGGCGACGGTGATTGTCTGTCGACTGCTGTCACAAATGATGGCCGCAGACGGGCGCCGTTACTCAGACGTGCTCACCGATGTGCTGGTTTCGGCGCTGGTGCAGCTCTACGTTCCCTTCCTCGCCAGCGTGTGTATCGTCCTGGTGGGCCAGGAGAACGGCGAGTGGTGGGTCCTCGGTTTCATCTGCGTGGCGGTTGCGGCGGATACGGGCGCGTACGCCGCCGGGATTTCGTTCGGCAAGCACCCGATGGCACCGCGGATCAGCCCGAACAAGACCTGGGAAGGGTTCAGCGGCGCGGTGCTTGCATCGATCGGCGTGGGGATTCTCGTCGGCATCTTCCTTCTGGGCTTGCCGTGGTGGTTCGGGATCATCCTGGGCATCACAATTCTCCTGACAGCCACACTGGGGGACCTTGGCGAGTCGATGATCAAGCGCGACCTGGGCATCAAAGACATGAGTTCGTGGCTGCCCGGGCATGGTGGAGTGCTCGACCGACTGGACTCGATCCTCCCGTCGACGACGGCGGCACTGGCTTTGTACTACCTGTTCTCCCCGATGGTGACCCTATGACGACTGTTGACTCCTCCGTATCCGCATTTCCTCGCACGCGCGGGCGCGAGAAGGGTTACCGCCCGACGGATGTGGATGACTTCATTGCTCGTGCACGCGAGGCGTTCGAGTCGGGAACCGAGCCCCTGACGGCTGCGGAGATCCGCCAGGTTGCTTTTCCCCTCGTCAAGCGCGGGTACACGATTTCGGCGGTGGATGCTGCGCTCGGACGCATCGAGGACGCGTTCGCCGCACGTGAGCGTGACGCAGCGTTGGCGGCCGGCTCAGCCCACGAGTGGGTGACCTCGAGCAGGGACGCTGCCCAGGAGGTTCTGGATCGATTGCAGCGGCAGCGCGGGAAGCGCTTCTTGCGAGTCGGTGGCTTGCGCTATGGCTATCGCATCGATGAAGTGGATCTGGTCGCCGACAAACTCGCCGCCTTCCTGCAGACGGGTGAAGGCGTGAGCGTCGAGCAGGTGCGCGCGGTCGCCTTTCGAATGCAGCGGCGCGGATACAGCGAAGCACAGGTTGACGCGGTGCTGGACGCCGTCGTCGAGGTGATGCTCGCTGTCCGCTGATCCGATCGCTCGGTGGTGACGGGTGTCATCCGCTCGCACTAGAATCGGGGAACTGTGACTTCCGGAACCGATGTGACGCGTGTGCCCGCATCCTCGCCCCCGGCGACGACGCGGGCAGAACAGCGCGAGCGCATGCAGGCCGCGCGCCATGCTCCCAAGCCTCGCTGGTCGAGGAGGCGCGGCGTGATGAGCGCATTCGCGGTGTTCGCCGTCGCGGCGTTCGCAGCGTCGTACATCGGTCCGCTGGGAGCAGCGATTCCACAGGCCTCCGCGGCGGAGACACCCACAGTATCGCTGTTCGCTCACTCGTCGAGCGACGTCCAGAGCGTCACCATCAGCGAAGCCGTCGAGTCCGCCGCAGAGATCGAACGCGACGGGTACACCGTATTCGTCAAGCCGACACCGACGCCGACTCCGGTTCCTGTAGCCGCCTCAGTTGGCTCGACGGGAAGCAGTTGGCAACCTCCATTCGTAACGCCGAACCCGGGATCTGCGCAGGCGATCGCCTTCGATATGGTCAGTGCGCGCGGTTGGGGAAACGACCAATACGCATGCTTGGTAGCGCTGTGGAAGAAGGAATCCGGCTGGCGCGTCAATGCGTACAACGCCGGAAGCGGCGCGTATGGCATTCCTCAAGCGTTGCCCGGAAGCAAGATGGCCTCCGCGGGCGCGGACTGGGAAACAAACCCCGCCACGCAGATCGCCTGGGGGTTGGGTTATATTTCCGCACGCTATGGGTCGCCGTGCGGTGCGTGGGACCACTCGACCCGAGTCGGGTGGTACTGAGCGGATGCCGCGGTCGAACAGGCGACGCCCGGATCCCACCGGCGGCGACTCCTTCGAGCGGTTGCTCGCAGGGTGGAAGCGCACTGAGACACGCGGCGGCGGGGAGTGGACGGTGCAGCCAGTGTCGGCGGCGCAGGCGCAGAAACAGTACACCTGCCCAGGATGCGGACGCATGATTCCATCGGGTACCGCACACCTGGTTGTGTGGCGCGCGGACGGCGTACTCGGCGACCACGCAGACCTCGCCGCGCGTCGGCATTGGCACACAGGATGTTGGAGGACGCGCTAGTGGAGATTCGCGGGCCGATGATGCTTCCCGCTCATCGCGAAGACATCGAACTGTCAACCCTGGACGGACTGACACTGGTGGGGGAGTTGGCGACTCCGAAGGACTCGACGCCCCTCGCCACACTCGTGACCCTGCATCCTCTGCCGACAGCCGGCGGTTTCATGGATTCGCACATTCTGCGTAAAGCGGCAGCGCGGCTGCCGGCCCTCGCCGATCTTGCCGTCTTGCGTTTCAACACGCGCGGTACGACCTCGCCGCGCGGAACCAGTGAGGGCGCTTTCGATGGTGGGCGCGCCGAAGCCTTCGACGTGGCCGCAGCCATGGACTTCGTTCGAGAGCGTGGGCTGCCGGCGCCGTGGATCGTCGGATGGTCGTTCGGTACCGAGCTCGCTCTGAAGTATGGTCGGGACCACGACATCGAGGGCGTCATTCTGCTGTCGCCCCCGCTACACCGTGCGACCGACGACGAAGTGTCGGAGTGGGCGAACGATCCGCGTCGCATGGTCATTTTGGTCCCAGAGTTCGATGACTATCTGCGACCCGATGAAGCACGCCGCCGCTTCGCGTCCGTTCCGGACGCGACGCTTATCGCCGTCGACGGTGGCAAGCATCTGTGGGTGGGCGAGTCACAGACGCGGCGCGTCCTCACCGAAATCGTGGCGGCTGTGGCGCCGCAGAAGCTCCCGCTCGCCGTGGAGTGGCCCGACGACGCTGCGTGACGCGCAGCCGCAGCGTCATCAACGCTCGTTCTGCCGCGGAATGAGTACCTGCCGATAGATGATCAACACGCTCGCGGCCACGGGAATAGCGACGAGCGCGCCCAGAAGCCCGAGCAGCGATCCGCCAGCTAGCGCCGCGATCACCACGACGGCGCCCGGCACGGACACCGCCCTGCCCATGATGCGGGGGGAGATCACATATGCCTCGATCTGCATGTAGATCAAATAGTAGATCGCCGCGATGAGTGCCAGGCTCGGGGAACCGAGCCCGGGAATCAAGCATGTGAGCACGATGATGGTCGATCCCGTGAGAGTTCCCACCAACGGGATCAGCGAGAAGAAGAACGCGATCACAGCGAGCACCGCGGGGAAGGGGGCGCCGATGATGGAGAGGAAGATCGCGCTCAGGATGCCGTTGATCACGCCCAGGCTCAGTTGACCGATGACGTAAAAGCCCACGGAGTCTGTGATCTGCTCTGCGAGGTCGATGAAGCGCTCGCGCTTTGACGCCGGGACCGCCTGGTAGACGGCCCGCTTGAGGTGCGGCGTCGACGCCGTGAAGTAGATCGTCAGGATGAGCACGATGAACGCGCCGCCAAGACCGGTGATCACGGCGGCGCCGATGGCGATAATTCCGCCGCCGATGTTGCCCCCGATCTCACCGAAGTCGAGGCCCGCGACCCATTCTTCGATGTATGCGAACACATCGTCGACCAGAAGCAGGGGGAAGGTCGCGTGCAACCACTCTTTAATCTGCGGCACCGGGTCCCATGTGCCGTTCTCAACCAGGCGCTGGACTTCGGTCACGAGTTGACTGATCTGGCCGACGATTACCGGGATCACCATCAGGATGATCCCCGTGAATGCGGCGAGCACCGCAAGGATGGTGACCAGTACCGCTGCCCATCGGGGCAACTTCCGCCGTTCGAGCCAGGCGACGACCGGGTCGAGACCGAGCGAGAGGAAGAGCGCTGTGCCGACGTAGAGCAGGATCGTGGAGAGGGTCTGGATTCCGCTGATGAAGAGGAGGCCCAAACCGACGCCCAACGTCGCAACGAACGCCGTCCGGAACGGATTGTGGAACTTCACGCGCGTCCTCTCGACGGCTGATCATGCATCTAGAAGTCAGGATACGCATCGAAGACGCTCAGGCGTGGCCGTGTCGGCTTTGCGGCGCCTTTCAGGTGCGATTCGCTAGTCTGAAACGTCGAGTCGGAGGTGCTCCTGCCTGCGAACCGGCTTCGGAAAGGTGTTTTCTTCGTGCGTTTCGTATGGGCTGTGGCAGCATTCGTGCTGGCGACGGTGCTGATCGTCGCAGGCATCGCCCAGCGAACGGTGTTCCAGGGTCCCCCGACCCAGACCGCATCCATCGAGGTGGAGGAGCCAGCGCCGTACGTCGTCATCGACGGCGCGGTGTTCAATTCCCTCCCCGGTGCGCAGACGTTGCGTGCTCACGCAGACGGTGACATTCTCGCGGCCTATGGGCGCACCGCTGACATGGATGCGTGGATGGCCGATGCCACGTACAACCAGGTTTCGTTGACCGATGACGGGACCATCGAGACCACGTTGGTGGAGCCTGAGCCGGCGGTGATTGACGAAGAGTCAGAGGATGCCGCCGCCGAGGAAGACGCGGCGGAGGACTCTGAGCTGGCGCCCGGGCGCAATCCTGCGGGTTCCGATCTGTGGCTAGACGAGTTCCAACAAAGTGATCTGCTGATCGCGTCGATGCAGGTGCCCGCCGATATGAGCGTCCTGGTGGCGATGGACGGGACCACCCCCGCGCCGACGGACATTTCGGTGTCGTGGCCCATCGACAACTCGACGCCGTTGGCGGGGCCACTCATAGCCTTGGGCGGCGTTCTGATGGCGGTGGGCGTTTTCCTCTACATTCTGGGCATCCAGCATGTGCGGCGCTCCCGCGGACCGCGACGCAAGGGACTCCCGCTCCCGGTGACTGAGCCGATTGCGGTGGGTGCCTTGGGCGACGAGGGCAAGGGCGTGATCAGCTCCACCCCGACCAGGAAGAGCATCACCCGCGGTCGCAGAGCATTCGCCGTCCTCCCCGTTGTCGCTGTTTCCGCACTGTTGTTCACCGGATGCGCCCCTGACGTCTGGCCGCAGTTCACCGCGGAGCCGACGCCGACACCGACGGCCACGATTGTCGCCCCCGAGGGCCAACAGGCGCCCGCCGTGACCAAAGCACAGGCCGAGCGCATTCTGACGAAGGTGGCGGCGACGATCTCCGAAGCCGACGAGGCGCTTGACGATGACCTCGCGGCGACACGCATGAGCGGCCCGGCACTGGCCACACGTGACACGAACTACACCCTGCGGGATGCACTGGACGACGTAGCGTCGCCCGACCCGATCCTCAGCAAGCCGTTGGAGATTGTGTTGCCGCAGGCGTACGACCTGTGGCCGCGCTCGTTCATGGCCGTCGTCGATGACGAAGCGAGCAAGATCGCGACAATCATGGTGCTCACGCAGGACGACCCCTGGGCCGACTACAGGCTGTCGACCGTGGGTCGACTCGAAGCCTCTACGTCGCTTCCCGCCCTCGCTCCCGCGTACATTGGAGCCCCTCAGGTTCAGCCGGATTCTCCGTTCTTGATCCTTCCTCCGGAGTCGCTCGCAACGGCCTATGCGGATGTCATCAACAACGGTGAAGACAGCGAGTACTACGGACTCTTCGACGAGGAGACGGACGTGCTCCGCGCACAGATCGACGAAGAGCGCGCAGCCCGCCTCAAGGAGTTCAACGAGACGGCCACGAACACGGGCGAGCTCACGTTCTCAACACGAGCGGGCGACGACCCGCCGTTCGCGCTCGCCACGCTCGAGAGCGGTGCAATCGTGGCGGTCACTATCGTCGAGTCCGATAACGTGAAGCCGACCGATGATGATGCCGTGATCAAGCTCGAGAAAAACCCGCAGGTCGAAGAGTTGGCGGGGGTGGACGAGTCGCAGACAGGGTTCACGACCGACTACCTTGATCAGGTGTTCTTCTACGTGCCCGGGCAGGGCTCGACGGAGAAGATCCGTCTTCTCGGATTCAGCAGTGACATTCTCGGCGCAAAGGTGATCAAGTGACAGACCCCCTGAACACGGCGACGCTTCGCGGCGCCGTGGATCTCTCCTCTCTCCGCAACCGCCCCGCGACACCGGCAGCCGGGGGGTCCTCTCCGGCAGCCCCAGCACACGCGGGCTCTCAGGCCTCGCCCGACGGGGGAGCGCCCGCGCTCGTATTCGACGTCACAGATGAGACGTTCCCTCAGGTGATGGAACTGTCGCGGAACGTACCGATCGTGATCGATCTCTGGGCGGAATGGTGCGGCCCGTGCAAGCAACTCAGCCCGGTGATAGAGAAGGTTGTCAACGAGCTCGGCGGGCGCGTGGTGCTCGCCAAGGTCGACGTGGACGCCAACCCGCAGCTTGCTCAGGCGTTCCGTGCGCAGTCGATCCCGATGGTGGTCGGACTGCTCGCCGGTCAGCCGGTTCCGCTATTCAACGGCGCGGTGCCGGAGCAGCAGGTGCGTGATGTGTTCGCACAGTTCCTGCAACTCGCCGCCCAGCACGGTGTCACCGGAACGATGCCAGTGGACGGCGCGCCGAGCGAGGACGCCGAGCCTCAGGAACCAGCGTTGCCGCCGCTGCACGCCGAGGCGTTCGCCGCGATCGAGGAGGGCGACTATCCGCGTGCCATGGCCGCGTACGAGGCTGCTCTGGCGGAGGACCCTCGCGACGCGGATGCGCGAGCGGGGCTCGGTCAGGTTCGGCTCCTCCAGCGCGTGCAACAGCTCGACCTCACCGAGGCCCGCGCAGCGGCAGCCGCCGCACCCGGCGACATCGATGCACAGTTCGACGTGGCAGATCTCGACATCGCCGGTGGCCACGTAGACGACGCGTTCGAACGGTTGCTCGATCTCTTCGCCGGGCTCCCCGGTGAGGAGCGTCCGCGCGTGCGTGAGCGCCTGCTCGAGCTGTTCGGGCTCGTGGGCGACGCCGACTCCCGCGTGGTGCGGGCACGCGGGAGTCTGTCGTCCCTCCTCTTCTGAGCGAGACATCCCGCACTCGTTCGACGGGCTGGTGGGGTGTGGATCAGCCCCGTGTCGGGGACGGGATGTGCGCTGGCGACCGGTGGTGTAGCCACAGCACTCCCAGTGGCGGCACCGTGAGGTGAGCGATACCGTCAGCGTCGGCATGCACCATTCCCAGGTTTCCCACGCCTGAACCGCCGAATGACTCGGCATCCGAATTGAGAATCTCGTGCCACGCACCCGGCTCGGGCAACGCGAGCGTGAGGCGATTGATGGGGTTTCCCGCGAAGTTGCATACGACCACCACGGTGTTGCCGTGCCAGTCCCGGCGCGCGAACGCGATCACGTTCGGATTCCACTCCGGTGCGCCCAGCCGCGTGAACGCGGCACCGTCGCTGTCGCGCGCCCACAGCGGCGCGTGCTCGCGATACGTGGCATTCATGGTGGCGACGAAAGCATGCAACTGTGCGTGGGCCGGCTGCTCCAGCATCCACCAATCCAGTGATCTCTGTTCAGACCACTCCGCCATCTGCCCGAACTCCTGGCCCATGAACAGCAGCTTCTTGCCGGGGTGGCCCCACATGTACGCGAGGTACGCGCGAACGTTCGCGAGTTTCTGCCAGTGGTCGCCGGGCATGCGTCCGATCAGGCTGCCTTTGCCGTGCACGACTTCGTCGTGGCTGATCGGGAGGATGTAGTTCTCGCTGAAGGCGTACACGAACGAGAAGGACAATTCACCTTCGTGGTGCGACCGGTACATCGGGTCACGCTTGATGTACTCGAGCGAGTCGTTCATCCAGCCCATGTTCCACTTGAATCCGAACCCGAGTCCGGCGTGGTCTGTGGGGGCAGTCACCCCGGGGAAGCTGGTCGACTCTTCGGCGATCATGGCGATACCGGGGAACCGCTTGTAGCTCGTGGCGTTCACCTCTTGCAGGAACTGGATCGCTTCGAGGTTTTCGCGCCCGCCGTGGATGTTCGGTTCCCACTCGCCGGCTTCGCGAGAGTAGTCGAGGTACAGCATCGACGCGACCGCGTCGACGCGCAGCCCGTCGACATGAAACTGATCGAACCAGTAGAGGGCGTTTGCGACCAGGAAGTTGCGCACCTCGTTGCGCCCGTAGTCGAAGATGTACGTGCCCCAATCGCGGTGTTCTCCGCGTCGCGGGTCGGGATGCTCGTACAGGGCCTGTCCGTCGAACCGGCCCAATGCGAACGAGTCCTTGGGGAAGTGCCCGGGCACCCAGTCCATGACGACGCCGATGCCGGCTTGGTGGAGTCGGTCGATGAGGTAGCGCAGATCGTCGGGGGAGCCGAACCTGCTCGTGGGTGCGTAGTAGCCGGAGACCTGATACCCCCAGGAACCGCCGAACGGATGCTCAGAGAGAGGCAGGAATTCGACGTGAGTGAAGCCCTGTGCGGTGACGTACTCGATCAGGGGGTCGGCCGCGTCTCGGTAACCCAGCCCTGCGCGCCATGAGCCCAGGTGCAGCTCATAGATCGACATGGGGGCGCTCAGAGGCGTCTGCTTGGTGCGGTGTGTGAGCCAGGCGTCGTCCGACCAACGGTAGGCGCTCTCGGTCACTACGGAGGCCGTGCCGGGAGGAACTTCGGCTGCGCGGGCCATCGGATCGGCCTTCATGATCCACGCACCGGAGGTGGTCAGGATCTCGAACTTGTATGTCGACCCCTCAGTGACGCCCGGGGCGAACAACTCCCAGACTCCGCTGCGGCCCATCGAGCGCATGGCATGGCTCTGGCCGTCCCACGAGTTGAAATCCCCGACCACCCTGACTGCACGCGCATGGGGTGCCCATACGGTGAACGCTGTGCCGCGAGTGCCGTCCAGCTCGCGCACGTGGGCGCCGAGTGCCTGCCACAGCTCTTCGTGGCGGCCCTCGCCGATCAGGTGCAGGTCGAGCTCGCCGATGGTGGGAGCGAAGCGATACGCCTCGTCCGCGGTGTGGCTCGAGCCATCGTCATACGTTGCGGTCACGGTGTAGGCGCTCGGTTCGCCCGCGTGGGAGCCTTCCCAGATCCCCGCGCGCACATGCTCCATCGGGGCGCGGCTGCCATCGCGAAAGACCGCGGTGACGCTTCGGGCCAACGGGCGGCGAGCGCGCACGACCCAATGGTCTCCCTCATGGTGCAACCCGAGGACTGCGTGCGGATCGTGGTGGGAGCCCGCGGCGACAGCGTCGAGGAGATCAGGCGAGAGGGTCATGCGCGTGTCCTGACGTGAAGGATGTGTACGGGTTCATGGAAGGCGTCCAGGCGGACGAAGTTGTGGTCGGCCCATGTCCACACCGCGCCGGTGAGTAGATCGTGGACGTCGAACGCGTCGCCGGGGGTCACTCCCCAGACTCGAGTGTCGAGGTGGACCATGGTTTCGCGTACCGAGTGCGGATCGGTGTTGACGACGATGATCAGCGTGTCGGCCTGACCCGTGGGGGAGAACTCCGCCGCGAGGTGCTTCGAGTAGACCAGAATCGCGTCGTCATCGCTCCAGTGCATCGAGACGTTGCGTAGTTGGCGGAGAGCAGGATGCTCGCGCCGAATCTCGTTGAGCCTGCGCAGGTACGGCGCTAACGAGTCGCCCGCGGCCTCCGCCGCGGCGAAGTCGCGTGTCTTGTACTCGTACTTCTCGTTGTCGATGTTCTCTTCGGCGCCCGGTCGCGCGACGTTCTCGTAGAGCTCGTACCCTGCGTACACCCCGTAGACGGGAGCCGCCGTCGCGGCGATGGCTGCGCGAATGCGGTAGGCAGGGCGACCGCCGAACTGCAGATACTCGGTGAGGATGTCCGGCGTGTTGACGAAGAGATTCGGGCGCAGGAAGTCGGCGGTGTTCGTGCTGATGTCGGTCAGAAACTCTTCGAGTTGCTCTTTGGTGTTGCGCCACGTGAAGTACGTGTAGCTCTGCTGGAATCCCGCTGCCGCAAGTGACTGCATCACCGCCGGGCGCGTGAACGCCTCGGCAAGGAAGATCACGTCGGGGTTCTCGGCGGTGACGGTCGCGATGAGCCACTCCCAGAACTGCAGGGGCTTGGTGTGGGGATTGTCGACCCGGAAGATCGAGACGCCCTGCGCGATCCAGTGGCGCACGATACGCAGAACTTCGACCCGAATGCCTTCTGGATCGTTGTCGAAATTGATCGGGTAGATGTCTTGGTACTTCTTCGGCGGGTTCTCCGCATAGGCGATGCTGCCGTCGGGAAGGGTCGTGAACCACTCGGGGTGCGCACTCACCCACGGATGATCTGGTGCGGCCTGTAGCGCAAGATCGAGGGCAATCTCCAGGCCCTCGGCACGCGCGGCCCGCACGAAGGCACGGAAGTCTGCGAGCGTGCCGAGGTCCGGGTGCACGGCATCGTGCCCACCGGCCGCCGAGCCGATCGCCCACGGCGAGCCGGGGTCGCCGGGGCCCGGAGTGAGGGTGTTGTTCGGTCCCTTGCGGTTGATCGTGCCGATGGGGTGAATCGGCGGGAGGTACACGACATCGAAGCCCATGGCGGCAACCTCGGGGAGCCGCTTCATCGCCGTGCGAAACGTCCCGCTCTTGATGCGGCCGTCCTTGAAGCGCCGCGCGCCTTCGGACCGTGGGAAGAATTCGTACCAGGCGCCCACGCCCGCGCGCTCACGTTCGACGAGGAGTTTCCGGTCATCGCCGATGCTCGTGAGCGACATGAGCGGGCGCTCACGGAAGCTCTGCGTCAGCGCGGGCGCCTCGACAAGGGCCAGGACATCGGAAATCTCCGTGTCAGCGTCGCGCAGCGTCTCGGCCGCCGCGGTGAGCATGCGCCGGTCTGCGGTGGGGCGCGTGCGTTCCTTCGCCGCACGATCGCACAGCCTCGCGCCGGATTCCCGCATGACGTCCACATCGACGCCCGCGGCGATCTTGATGTGGGCGGCATGCTGCCATGTCGCGAAGTCGTCTGCGAAGGACTCGAATCGGAATCGCCAGGTGCCGGTCTCATGAAGAGCGACCTCGGTCCGCCACCGATCGAATCCGTCGCGCAGCGGCCGCATGCGGTGGAGAGACTCCACGCCCGTGGGGGAAGTCAGGCGCAGATGGACCCCAATGAGGTCGTGGCCCTCGCGGAAGGCCGTGACGGTGAACGGCACGACCTCCCCAGCGAACGCGGTGGGGGCGTAGTCACCCCAGGGAACAGTGGGCGTCTCGTGCGTGAGCGGGATGCGCTGTGCAGCGGTGTCTCGCTCGGGCTGCCAGGGCAGTGCCGGTCGGAGCGGAATCTGCGTCGTGCTGCGACACGAGGGGGCGGGGGAGAGCTTGTTGCTAGCCACGTGTCGAACTTATCGCGATTGCTCACGCGCGTCGCCTACGCCGCGCGCACGGCAGTGACCTGGCACGTCGATCACTCCACTCGGAACAGTCGCATTGACGTGCCAGGAACGGCGAGGACGTCGCCCGGCAAGGAAGGATCACCGGAATTCGACGGTGACTCTCTGTCGCTGGACCACAGCGGGACAAACCGCGTTGCATCCTCGAGCATGGGCAGCGTTACGTCGATCGGGGTCTCGCTGCCGTGAACGATGAGCAGGATGCGATTGGGGTCTTCGAACTCGGGTGTGGATGCCGCGACGTACTGCAGAGTGCGGTGGGTCGGCGATGTCCAACGGTCAGCAGACATCGTCTCGCCGCGCTCGTCGTACCACTCCATGATCGACGCGGAGGGCGTGTGCTCTTCCAATCGAGCGAAGCGCGTGGGACGCAACGCGGGATTCTCTTGGCGCAGGCGGATGAGCGTCTGCACGTGCGCGAACAGTTCTTTCTGCCAGGGCGCGTGATCCCATGACAGCCACGTCAGTGCGGAGTCGTGGCAGTAGGCGTTGTTGTTACCGCGTTGAGTCCTGCCGAACTCGTCTCCCGCCGTCAGCATGGGAACCCCGGCCGAGAGGAGAAGTGTGCCGAGCAGGTTTCGCATCGCCTTGCGGCGCGTCGCGAGGATGCGCTGATCGTCCGTGGGACCTTCGGCGCCGTGGTTGAAAGAACGATTGGTGTCGGCGCCGTCCCGATTCTGCTCGCCGTTGCTGAGATTGTGTTTGACGTCGTACGACACCAGATCGCGCAGCGTGAAGCCGTCGTGGGCGGTGATGAAGTTGACGCTTGCGATCGGCCCGCGTTCTTGGCTGAAGGTGTTCGAGGAGCCCGCCAAACGCGTGGCGAAGCCGCCCACTCCCACGGGAGATGTCGATGCCCGCCGGGCGTAGTCGACGTCGCTCAACCAGAAGTTGCGGACACGGTCGCGGTACCGATCGTTCCACTCGTGCCAGCCGTCGCCGAAGTTGCCGGTCTGCCATCCGCCCATGCCGATGTCCCAGGGTTCGGAGATTTTCTTGACCCCCGCCAACGCCGGGTCGTCGATAATCGCGCGTAGCAGGGGGTGATCGGGAGTGAAGGTGTGTGCACCGTCGCGCCCGAGCGTCGCCGCGAGGTCGAAGCGGAAGCCGTCGACCTGCACATCGTTGGCCCAGTAGCGCAGCGAATCGAGGATCAGCCGGGCCGCGGCATCCGTCGAAGTATTCACAGAGTTGCCGCAGCCGGTCACATCAATGTAGGCGCCGTCTTCTTGCTGGCGATAGTACGAGCGGTTGTCCAGTCCGCGCAGCGATGTGCGTGGGCCGCCGATGCCCTCTTCCGACGTGTGGTTGTACACCACGTCGAGAATCACCTCGAGCCCCGCCTGGTGCAGCAGCTTTACCATGCCCTTGAACTCGCGCAGCACGGCATCCGGCCCCTGCATTCGAGACTCGGCCGTCGCATAGAGATCATGCGGAGTGAAGAAATTGAGGGTGTTGTACCCCCAGTAATTGGCGAGGCCATGTTGCAGGAGGCGTGGCTCGGTGACGAACGCGTGCACGGGTAGCAGCTCGATCGTGGTCACACCGAGCGCGTGGAAGTGCTCGATCATGGCCGGATGGGCAAGACCCGCGTAGGTGCCGTGGAGCGCCGCGGGGACGTCGGGATGACGCTTCGTCATGCCCTTGAGGTGCCCCTCGTAGATCACCGTGCGGTCCATCGGGATCGCAGGCTTGCGCACGTCGCCCCAATCGAATTGGTCATCCACGGCGACTGATCGCCACTCGCCGTGGCCGCTGGAGATCAAACCACGCGCATACGGGTCGATCAGCAGCGAGTTGTTGTTGAACACGTTGCCAGGGCCGTGCGGGCCGTCTGCGCGGACGGCGTACCGTGCGCCCGGTTTCAGCAACGGCGTCGTGCCCTGCCACACGCCCGAACCTGCGGGCTCCATGGTCACGGTGTCGACGATCCAGTCCAGATCGGAATCATCGAAGATCACCAGTTCCACCTCGCTGGCGTGAGCGGACCAGACGCGCAGTGTTCCGCTGCCATCGCTATAGGTCACGCCCAATCGATCGAGCGCGGGATCGAGCAGTCCGGGTGAATTCTCGGGAGCAGCGGGAGCGGCTGCAGGGGCCTTCGGGCTGGGCATGCGATCTACAGTAGTAACGCCGAGAGTCCATCGCGTTACGACAGGGCGGAGGAATCCATGCGTCACTACCTCGACCATGCGGCGACGACCCCCTTGCGCCCAGAATCCCGCGACGAGTGGCTGCGCGTCGCGTCGAACGTCGGGAATCCCTCGTCGATCCACGAGAGCGGCCAGGCGGCGCGGCGCGAACTCGAAGACGCGCGCGAGCGCCTCGCGGCCACTCTGGACTGCGACCCCATCGAGGTCGTGCTGACGTCGGGCGGCACCGAAGCGGTGAACCTCGCGCTCAAAGGGCTGTGGTGGGCGAGAGACCCGGGGAGCGACAGCATCGTGCTGCCCGACGGCGAGCATCACGCAACGCTGGACGCGGTCGAGTGGCTACGCACGCGAGAGCAGGCCGACGTCCGCCCCGTCGCATTGGACGAGGTCGGGCGCATCCGCGAAGCGGCGTTTGTTGATGCGCTCGAGTCGGCGGCGTGTGCGACGGCGCTCGCCGCGAACAACGAGGTCGGTACGGTCAACGATGTCGCCGGCTTGGCCGGGCGCGCCGCGAGCTCGGGTGTGCCCCTGCACATCGACGCGATCGCCGCGTTTGGGCACGTGCCCGTGTCGTTTCGTGGGTGGCGTGGTGACGCGCGCGCACACGACGGATTGGTGGCGATGAGCGTTTCGGCTCACAAAATCGGCGGACCGGCCGGCACAGGTGCGCTGGTCGTTTCTCGACACGCGCGCCTCACGCCCCTTCTGCACGGTGGGGGTCAGCAGCGCGGGCTTCGTGCGGGAACACAGGATGCCGCCGGGGCGGCCGCCTTCGCGGTTGCCGCGGAACTTGCCGTGGCTGAACGCGAGGCCGAGGCCGAGCGACTGAGGGGCCTGCGTGAGCGCATGGTCGCGGCGCTGCGCGAGCGTGTCGACGGGATCGAGATGCTCGGCGACCCGCACGCTCGCATTCCCGGAAACGTGCATCTGTGGATTCCCGGAGCGCTGGGCGAGACGTTGCTGTTTTTGTTGGACCAGGCCCAGGTCTCGGTGTCGACGGGGTCGGCGTGCCAAGCCGGCGTGCCGGAGCCTTCGCACGTGGTGATGGCACTGGGAAGAGACGATGCGCAGGCGCGTCAGGTGCTGCGCGTGTCGCTCGGTGTCACGTCGACCGACGATGATGTGGATGCGTTCGTCGCTGCGCTGCCTGCCGCCGTAGAGCGTGCGCGCGCGGCATCCGGCCCCCGTCCAGGCGTGCGCTCGTAGACTGGGCTGATGCGAGTTCTGGCGGCGATGAGCGGTGGGGTCGACTCGGCTGTGGCTGCGGCCCGAGCTGTCGACGCAGGTCATGAGGTAGTCGGCGTACACCTGGCACTGTCTCGTGCGGGCGGCACGCTGCGAACCGGGAGCCGCGGATGTTGCACCATCGAAGACGCGATGGATGCTCGTCGTGCGGCTGACCTACTGGGCATTCCGTTCTACGTGTGGGACTTCTCCGAGCGCTTTCGCGAAGACGTCATCGACGACTTCATCAGTGAGTATCGCGCGGGGCGCACGCCGAACCCGTGCATGCGCTGCAACGAGAAGATCAAGTTCGCCGCACTCCTCGAGCGCGCGATCGAGCTCGGATTCGATGCCGTGTGCACTGGTCACTATGCGAGCTTGGTCGACGGCCCCCAGGGGCTTGAACTGCATCGGGCATCGGATGCTGCGAAGGACCAGTCGTATGTGCTGGGCGTTCTTGACGCGCAGCAGCTTGCGCACACCTACTTTCCGCTCGGAGACACCCCTTCGAAGGCCCTGGTGCGCGCGGAGGCGGCGGAGCGTGGCCTGACGGTGGCGCAGAAGCCCGACAGCCATGACATTTGCTTCATCCCCGACGGGGATACCAAGGGGTGGCTGGCTGAGAAGGTCGGCACCGCCAGCGGTGACATCGTCGACCGATCTGGGACGGTCGTCGGCGCACACGAGGGCGCTCACTCGTACACCGTCGGTCAGCGGCGCGGGCTCGCGCTCGGCGTGCCGGCGGCAGATGGTAAGCCTCGCTTCGTTCTCGAGGTCCGGCCGGTGACGAACACCGTGGTTGTCGGCCCGAAAGAGGCTCTCGCCATCGGAGAGATCGCCGGGTCGCGCTTCACCTGGGCCGGGCGTGCCCCCGAGCAGGCGGCGTTCGACTGCGAGGTGCAGATTCGCGCGCACGCCGACCCTGTTCCGGCGCGCGCCACGCTGGCGGACGGAACCATCACGGTGGTGCCCGCAGAGCCGTTCGAGGGTGTTGCGCCCGGGCAGACGGCCGTGATCTACGACGGCACGCGAGTGATGGGTCAGTTCACGATTGACCACACGGTTTCGGCGGTCCCGCAGCCCGCGTGAATGTCGGTGGCCACTCCTAGACTGAGAGTGTGACAGAGCCCGACGCGCTTCCCTCAGATTTCGACACGGCACGCGACGAGGCGGATGCCATTCGCGAACGGGTCGACCGGTATCGGACCACCTACTATTCCGAGGGCTCGAGCCTGGTCAGTGACGCGGAGTATGACGCCGAGATCCGTCGGTTGGAGGCGTTGGAGGCCCGGTTTCCCGAGCTGGTCACGCAAGACAGTCCGACCCAGCAGGTCGGTGCCGAGATCGTCTCGGCGGGTTTTCCGCCGCATGAGCACGCCGAACGCATGCTCAGCCTCGACAACGTGTTCAGCCTCGACGAACTTCGCGACTGGGCGGCGAAGACCCAGGCATCGGCGGGGCGAGCGGTCCGTTGGTTGAGCGAACTCAAGATCGACGGTCTTGCCATCAGCCTTGCGTATCGTGACGGCGTTCTTGAAACCGCGACGACCCGCGGCGACGGACGTGTGGGCGAAGACATCACCGAGAACGTCGACCTCATCCCCGCGATCCCGCGTCGGCTCACGGGAGATGGCATTCCCGAGTTCTTCGAGGTGCGGGGCGAGGTGTTCCTGAGCAGGGAGGACTTCGACGCGCTCAACAAACGCCAACATGCGCTGCAAGCCGAATTCCTCGCCGACCAGGTAGCGCGCGGACGGGACGCCGCCTCGGTGCCCACACGGTTCCCCGAGTTCGCCAACGCCCGCAACACGGCGGCCGGAAGCATCCGACAGCGCGCCGAGAACAAGACCCCGCAACAACTCGATCTGATGCGGGATCGCCTGGGCAGGCTTGCGCTCTACGTGCACGGCATCGGGGCATGGGAGAACCCACCCCTCGCCAATCAGTCTGAGATCTACGCTCTCCTGTCGGGGTGGGGGCTACCCGTGTCACCGCACTCGCGCGTCTTCGACACGATCGACGGTGTGGCCGAGTTCGTCGCTGAACGCGGCGAACATCGCCACGATGTCGACCACGAGATCGACGGCATCGTCGTAAAAGTCGACGACCTCGCGCTCCACGCGGAAATGGGGGCCACCAGTCGTGCGCCGCGCTGGGCGATCGCGTACAAGTACCCGCCGGAAGAGGTCTACACCACGCTGCTCGACATCGTCGTCGGCGTGGGGCGAACAGGGCGAGCCACGCCCTACGCGGTGATGGAACCGACCAAAGTGGCCGGCTCTACTGTGCGACAAGCGACGCTCCACAATCAGCAGGTCGTCAAGGCGAAGGGCGTCCTCATCGGCGATACCGTCGTGCTGCGCAAAGCGGGCGACGTCATCCCCGAAATCCTCGGAGCGGTAGTGGAACGCAGGGACGGGACGGAACGTGCATGGCGGATGCCGGAGCGGTGCCCCGAATGCGCGACGCCGCTCCGCCCGATGAAGGACGGCGATATCGACCTGCGTTGCCCCAACGCGCGGACGTGTCCCGCGCAGGTACGTGGCCGAGTCGAGCACATCGGCTCACGCGGGGGACTCGACATCGAGGCGCTCGGCGAGGTTACGGCGGCAGCGCTCACGCAGCCCGCGTCCCCCGCGGCACCCCCGCTCCCTACCGAAGCGCGGCTGTTCGAGTTGAAAATCGAAGAGCTTGTTCCGATCGAAGTCGTCGTTCGCGATGCCGAGACCGGTCTGCCAAAGGAAGACGACACGGGCGCAACCAAGATGCGGGCCCCCTTCCGACGAAACCCCACGGCCGCCGAAAAGAAGGACGGCACCACGGGCCCGCAGCCTTCGAGTCTTGCCGTCAAGCTCCTTGCTGAACTCGAACGCGCCAAGACGAAAGAGCTATGGCGTCTGCTCGTCTCGTTGAACATCCGTCACGTGGGGCCCGTGGCCGCGCGTGCGCTGGCGCAGTGGTTCGGATCGCTGGAGGCGATTCGGGCAGCCGACCGTGATCAGCTGGCCGAGGTCGAAGGTGTGGGGGGAATCATCGCCGACTCCGTTGTCGAGTGGTTCGAGGTGGATTGGCACGATGAGATTGTGACGCGCTGGGCCGCCGCGGGCGTCCAGTGGGCGACACCGGGGCATCCAGGTCCAGGCGCGGCAACCTCGGGTGGGGGTGTCCTGGACGGTCTCACGGTGGTGGCGACGGGGTCGCTGGACGGCTACACCCGTGAGGGCGCTCAGGAGGCGATCCTGCGTGCCGGTGGCAAAGCGGCATCCAGCGTTTCCAAGAAGACCGACTTCGTCGCAGCCGGGCCCGGGGCCGGCTCAAAGCTTGCCAAAGCCGAAGAGCTGGGCCTGCGCATCATCGATGCGGCCCAGTTCCATCTGCTGGTAACCGAGGGGCCCGAGGCCCTCAACGCGTGAGCAACTGCTCACGCACCTGGCGGCGCAGAACCTTTCCGATGAGGGATTTCGGCAGTTCGTCGACGATGAACACCCGGCGGGGCACTTTGTAAGGCGTCAGAATTCCCCGTGTGAACTCGCGGATCGCCTCGACGTCGGGTTCCGCGTCGCGCGCAAGGACGATGGCTGCCACGACTTCCTCACCCGAATGGCCACTCGGCAGGCCGACGACGGCGGCGTCTTCGACGGAGGGATGCTGGCGCAAGGCGATTTCGACTTCGGTGGGCGCCACGTTGAATCCGCCCGTGATGATGAGTTCCTTGATGCGATCCACGATGCGGACGAATCCGTGCTCGTCGATCTGCACGATGTCGCCCGTGCGGAACCAGCCGTCCACGAAGACTTTCTCGGTCTCCTCGGGCTTGCCGTAGTACCCAGAAAAGACCTGAGGCCCGCGGACGACGAGCTCGCCGCGTTCTCCGGGCGGAACGTCGCGCGTGAGATCGTCCGGATCAACGACGCGGCACTCGGTGCCAGGCAACGGCAACCCGACCGTGCCCGGGACGCGGTTGTCGGCAACCGGGTTGGCCATGAGGACCGGTGAGCACTCGCTCAGTCCGTAGCCCTCCACGAGGAAGCCACCCGTCGCTTCTTCGAAAGGCACAACCAGCTCGTGGGGAAGTGCCATCGCTCCCGAGATCGCGACCTCAGTACCAGCAAGCGACACACCCTGCTCCGCGGCGGCTGCAAGCAACCGTTCGGCGATGGGTGGCACCAACGGCAAGAAGGTGGCCGGATGCTTCTTCGTCACCGCCAGTACAAGGTCGGGATCGAACTTCGGGAACAACACCAGCCGCGCGCCCATCGACATCGCGAAGGTGAGGCACAGAGTGAGACCGTACGCGTGGAACATCGGGAGGACGGCATAGACCACACAGCCGGTGCCTCGCGTGATCGAAGGTACCCACGCCTGCGCCTGCGCGGCGTTCGACAGCAGATTCCGGTGTGTGAGGGCGGCACCCTTGGGCGTGCCGGTCGTACCGCTCGTGTACTGGATCAACGCCAGGTCGTCCGTTGCGGGGCGAGGGTGCGACGCTGCGAGCGGTTCAGCCCGCATTACTGTGTGCCACGTGACGGTGGAATCCACCCGTTCCGTGAGCGCGCTGCGTGCCTCGCGCGCCTTCGCGACCGGGAGTTTGAGCGCCAGTTGAGTCGTGACGGGCATCGCGTGAGTGACATCAACCGAGATGATCGTCGGCACGGTGAGATCGGCCGGGAAGTTCTGGATCGTCTTCACGCCCTTCGTCCACACGATAGCGACCTTTGCGCCGTGATCCTCGAACTGCTTGCGCATCTCGCGGGGTGTGTACAACGGGTTGTGCTCGATGACGACGGCACCCAAGCGGAGGATGGCGTAGAACGCGACGATGTGCTGCGGGCAATTGGGCAGCACGAGGGCCACGGGGTCACCGGCGCGTACGCCGAGGGCGCGCAAGCCGGCTGCGGCGCGCTCGATCTGGGCGTGCAGTGAACGATACGTCGTTTCGCGGCCAAAGAACTGCAGCGCCGGGGCGTCCGGATAGTCGCGGGCTGAGGCGTCAACGATATCGACGAGAGATCCCGCGACCGGCGGGAGATCCTCCGGAACTCCCTCGGCGTAGCTGGCGGTCCATGGGCGCGGAGGATCGTACGTCGTCACCCGTTCATCCTAGGCCCGTTGATTCCCCGTGCCCATGGGCGTCGAGTGAGAGCGCCTAGACTTGACGGGTGTCTGAAATCACCCCTGAACTCGTGCGCCACCTCGGTGTGCTCGCCCGGATCCAGTTGAGCGACGACGAGGTCGGTAGCCTCACGGGACAGCTCGATGCGATCGTCGACAACATCGCGAAGGTATCGGAGGTGGCCACCCCTGACGTCGTCGCGACGAGCCACCCGATCCCGATGCAGAACGTGTTCCGCCCCGACGAGGTCGGAGATCTGCTCACCACGGCGCAGGTGTTGCAGAATGCGCCGGATGCCGCCGACGGCCGCTTCCGGGTGACCGCCATTCTGGGTGAAGAGCAGTAGGAGTTCGCATGACAGATACGACTCGAATCAGCGCCGCAGCCCTGGCCGACCTTCTTGCAGGCGGAGAGGTCTCCAGCGTCGAGGCCACGCAGGCGCACCTTGACCGCATTGCGGCGGTGGACGGTGACATCCACGCATTCCTGCACGTGAGCGACCACGCCCTTGACGTCGCGGCCGACATCGACCGTCGTCGCGCGGCGGGCGAGGAGCTGGGCCCGATTGCGGGGGTGCCCCTCGCGATCAAGGACGTGCTCGTGACAACGGACATGCCTTCCACGAGCGGCTCGAAGATCCTCGAAGGGTACATGTCGCCGTACGACGCGACGGTCGTGGCGCGTGCGCGGGCCGCCGGTCTGGTGCCCCTCGGCAAGACCAACATGGACGAATTCGCCATGGGGTCCTCCACGGAGTACTCGGCCTATGGCCCGACGCGAAACCCGTGGGACCTGGACCGCATTCCTGGTGGCTCGGGTGGTGGTTCCGCCGCCGCGGTAGCCGCTTTCGAAGCGCCGCTCGCGCTCGGCTCCGACACCGGTGGGTCGATTCGTCAGCCCGCGCACGTCACAGGCACCGTGGGTCTCAAGCCCACATACGGCGGGGTGAGTCGATACGGTGCGATTGCCCTGGCATCCAGCCTCGACCAAGTCGGTCCCGTCTCGCGAACCGTGCTCGACTCGGCGCTCTTGCACGACGTGATCGGGGGCTTCGATCCGCACGATGCGACATCGATCGACCGCGAATGGCCGTCGTTCGCCGCCGCCGCCCGCGAGGGAGCGCGCGGTGACGTGCTGAAGGGGCTTCGCGTGGGCGTCGTCCGGGAGCTGCCTGACTCGGGCTTTCAGCCGGGAGTCTCGGCATCCTTCCGCGCGTCGCTTGCTGCGATGGAGGCACAGGGTGCAGAGATCGTCGAGGTCAGCGCGCCGCACTTCGAGTACGGGGTGGCTGCTTACTACCTGATCCTGCCGGCGGAAGCGTCCAGCAACCTGGCGAAGTTCGACTCGGTGCGCTTCGGTATGCGGGTTGATGTTCCCGGCGGCACCGTGGAAGACGTGATGGCAGCGACCCGCGACGCGGGATTCGGGCCCGAAGTGAAACGTCGAATCATTCTTGGCACCTACGCGCTTTCGGCCGGATACTACGACGCGTACTACGGCTCGGCACAAAAGGTGCGCACGCTCATCCAGCAGGACTTCGCCGCGGCGTTTGCCGATGTCGATGTGATCGTGACGCCGTCGGCGCCGACTACCGCCTTCCGGATCGGTGAGAAGATCGACGATCCGCTGCAGATGTATCTCAACGACCTCACCACGATTCCTGCGAACCTTGCAGGGGTGCCGGGCATCTCGATTCCCTCGGGTCTTGCCGAGGATGACGGCCTGCCCGTCGGCATTCAGTTCCTCGCGCCCGCCTACGAGGACGCGCGCCTGTACCGTGTCGGCGCGGCGCTGGAGGCCTTGCTGGTCGATGCGTGGGGCGGACCGCTCTTGGACCGCGCACCCGCGCTCGTTGCCCGTGAAGGGGGTGCCTTCTGATGGCGAAGGACAAGTTGATGGACTTCGACGCGGCGCTTGAGATGTTCGAGCCTGTGCTCGGCTTCGAGGTGCACGTCGAACTCAACACGCGCACCAAGATGTTCTCCGGCGCGGCCAACCCCGCGCATGCGGACCACCATGGCGCCGAGCCGAACACGCTCGTCGCGCCGGTCGACATGGGGTTGCCCGGCTCACTGCCGACGGTGAACGCTGAAGCAGTCAAGTATTCGATCAGCCTGGGACTTGCCCTCGGATGCTCGATTGCGCCGTCAAGTCGTTTCGCGCGCAAGAACTACTTTTACCCCGACCTTGGGAAGAACTATCAGATCTCGCAATACGACGAGCCGATCGCCTTCGAAGGCAGCATCGAGGTTGAGCTCTCCGACGGCGAGGTCGTCACGGTTCCGATCGAGCGCGCGCACATGGAAGAGGACGCCGGAAAGCTCACTCACGTGGGTGGCTCGACGGGCCGCATCCAGGGTGCCGAGTACTCACTCGTGGATTACAACCGAGCCGGGGTGCCGCTGGTCGAGATCGTGACCAAGCCGATTTTCGGGGCGGAGCATCGCGCGCCTGAAATCGCGAAGGCATACGTTGCCACGATTCGTGACATCGTCCTCTCCCTCGGAATCTCCGAGGCGCGTCTTGAACGCGGCAACCTTCGATGCGACGCGAACGTGTCGTTGCGCCCGCGCGGGCAGGAGAAGCTCGGGACACGCACCGAGACGAAGAACGTGAACTCGATGCGGTCGGTCGAGCGTGCCGTGCGTTACGAGATCCAGCGGCAGGCCGCGATCCTGGCCGCCGGTGGCACGATCACGCAAGAAACGCGCCACTGGCACGAAGACACGGGCAGTACGTCACCGGGACGGCCGAAGTCGGATGCTGATGACTACCGATACTTCCCAGAGCCGGATCTGCTGCCCGTCGCGCCGTCGACCGAGCTGATCGAGCAGTTGCGCGCGGCACTTCCGGAGCCCCCGGCCGCGCGCCGCCGCCGGTTGAAGACGGAGTGGGGATTCACCGATCTCGAGTTCCAGGACGTCGCAAATGGCGGTCTGCTGGTCGAGGTCGAAGAGACGATCGCGGCCGGGGCCGCACCCGCCGCCGCACGCAAGTGGTGGACGGGCGAAATCACGCGCCTGGCCAATGCGGACGGGCGCGAACCCGGTGAACTCGTGACGCCAACTGACGTCGCCGCGCTGCAAGCACTCGTGGACGCGGGCACCCTCACGGACAAGCTCGCACGTCAGGTGCTTGAGGGAGTGATTGCGGGCGAGGGAACTCCACAGGAAGTTGTCGACGCTCGCGGACTGGCGGTTGTGTCGGATGACGGAGCACTGCTCGCGGCGATCGACGACGCACTGGCTGCGCAGCCGGACGTGCTCGAAAAGATTCGAGACGGCAAGGTTCAAGCGGCCGGCGCAATCATCGGCGCCGTGATGAAGGCGATGCGCGGCCAGGCAGACGCCGCACGCGTCCGCGAACTGATCATCGAACGCGCTGCACAGTAGATTCGGACTCGTGGCGGGGTCGCCCTGCGTACCTCGCCACGAGGCCCTCCGCCGGTCGCGTCGATGTCTGAGGTGCGGGGGAGAATAGGCGCATGGGACGTGGGGACGGCAGCGGTCGCATCGTGTCGCCAGATGGCGCAGACGATGAAGGCACCGGCATCCTCCACGTCGATATGGACGCGTTCTATGCGAGCGTTGAGCAAGTCGACGACCCCTCGTTGATCGGCAAGGCCATCATCATCGGCGCGCCCGAGAGTCGCTCCGTTGTCTCGAGCGCCTCATATGAAGCACGTCGCTACGGGGTGCGTGCTGCTATGCCCGTGGGGCAGGCGCTGCGCCTCTGCCCGCACGCGATCGTCGTCGCGCCTCACTTCGATCGGTACCTTGCGTTCTCCTCGCAGGTCATGGACATCTTCCGCGACATCACACCGTTGGTGGAACCGCTGTCGATCGACGAAGCATTCCTAGACGTGCGCGGCGCGCGACGGCTGTGGGGCAGTCCACGCGAGATTGCCGTGGGGTTGCGGCGGCGGGTGCACGAAGAGACCGGCCTCACTTGCAGCATCGGGGTGGCCGCGACGAAGCACGTCGCCAAGATGGCCTCCACGCTGAGCAAGCCGGACGGGTTGCTAGTGATCGCGGAGCGCGACACCGCAGCTTTCCTCGAGCCGCGACCGGTGCGGGCGCTGTGGGGCGTCGGGCCCAAGGCGGCGGAGGCGCTGGAGCGGCGTGGTATCCATACGGTGCGGGATATCCTCGACACTCCGCACTCATCGTTGGAACGCGCGGTCGGGGCGGCGATGGCGTCTCGGTTGGAGCAGCTGTGCCGAGGGATCGACGCGCGCAGCGTCGAGACGGAGCGTGCGGAGAAGAGCATCGGTCACGAAGAGACGTTCCTCGAAGACATCGCCGACGACATTGTTCTCCGCACAGAACTGCGGCGGCTCGCGGACCGGGTCGGTGCACGGCTTCGCGACGGCGGATGGGAAGCGCAGGCCGTCGCCGTGAAGGTGCGCTTCGCGGACTTCTCCACCGTCTCGCGCTCACGCGTCCTCGCAGAGCCCACGGCTGTGGGGCAACGGATCGGGGATGCCGCGCACGACCTGTTCGGGTCGCTTGAACGGCTGTTGCCCGTGCGGCTGATCGGTGTGCGGGCTGAACGACTTCAGCCGGCGGGTGCCGCGCCCTTGGCCCTGTGGGACGAGGACGCGGAGTGGCGCCGGGTCGAAGGCGCAGTGGACGATGCGACGGCGCGGTTCGGGCGGGGTGTCGTCACTCGAGCGGCCCTCCTTGGCACCGGTCGTTCGGGGGGCTCGCTGCCGTCTAACCCACGCCCGCCTCGAGGCGGCGGCGAGGCCGGGACTGGGCAGTAAGGCGCTCGAGCGGTAGCGTGGCTTCATGCCCAACATCGCTTTGGAACTCGGCAAGCAGACCGCCTCGCTCGGCGTGCACAGCATTTACGGTGAGCAGGTGGACGTGGACGGTGTGCGCATGATCCCGGTGGCGCTCGCCTGCAGCGGGTTTGGGGGAGGCGAAGACACCGAGGGCAACGGCGGTGGCGGCGCGGGAGGATGGGCTGTGCCGATCGGCGCATACATTCGCCGCGGGGACGACATTCGCTTCGAACCCAACATCATCTCCCTTCTGGCGGTGGCGATTCCGTTCATTTTTGTTGCCGGGCGCACGTTCTCACGTGTCATCCGCACCCTCAAAAAGTAGTGACGACCCCGTCGGTGCCGCCATTGCGCGCGCGGCGCGGGGGGTGTTGGACGCTATCGGTGAGTTGGGCGCCACGAACCCAGCGGTCATTATCGACGGTCGCAGCGGCGCGGCGAAGTCCACGCTGGCGCGACTGCTCGTCGCGCGCTGGCCGCAGGCCGGACGGGTGCAGCTTGTCGCACTTGACTCCTTGTACCCCGGGTGGGATGGGCTCGCCGAAGGTGTAGCCGTCGCGCGGGAGCACGTTCTCCGACCGCACGCGCGGGGACTGATCGGTGTGTGGCAGAGATGGGACTGGGAACGTGCCGAACCTGCCGAAGCACACGCCGTCGACCCATCCCTGCCGTTGATTGTCGAAGGAGTCGGCATCCTCACCCCGGAGACGGCACGGCTCGCCGACGTTCGAGTGTGGCTTGAATCGCCAGCGACATCTCGCCGTGAGCGTGCGTTGCGTCGTGACGGAGAAACGTATCGCCCTTACTGGGAGCGCTGGGCGCGGCAAGAGGCCCGCCATGTCGCGCAAAATGATCCGAGCGCGTTGGCGTCGCTCGTGTTCGCAATTCCGTAGCGGCTTAGTGTGCCTCGAGGGCCTCGACCAGCACGTGCAGGCGGTAGCCCAACCAATCGTAGATGCCGAATCTCGGGTCCGATTCGGCATGGGTGTCCGTGTCAGTGATCCCCAACCTGGTCGCGAGTACCAGTCGAACGGCGGCCAGCGTTCGCATCCACGCTTGCGCTTCGGCGTGGCTCAGCGCGATGGTGATCTGTTCGAGCATCGCGGCATCGTCCGGGCTGTCGGGAAGGTCGTTGGCTCGCGGGAGGTCACGCAGTACCAATGTTGCGTCCGATCGACGACGCGCGAGAAGGTCGTCCTGCGTGAGGTCACGGAATTCCTGCGCGGCGGCGTCATCGTCACGATAAGCATCCGGGACGAGTCGGGCGAGGGCAGCATCTTCGTCGACCGACGCAGAGTCATCGAGGAGTTCGATGAACTGGCCCACCAGCCCGGCGAGATGCGCGGCCTCGATGCGAGCGAATTCGAGCATGATGATCTGCGTCATTGGGGTGCCTCTCTGACGGTGGCCCACAACCCGTAGTCATGCATCGCCTGAGCGTGCAGTTCCATTTGCTCGCGGGCGCCCTCCGCGACGACCGCGTGCCCGTCATGGTGAACGGCGAGCATGAGTTTCTCTGCGGCGGGCCGAGGAAGCGCGAAGTACGTCTGGAACACGTGCGTGACGTAGTTCATCAGGTTGACGGGGTCATCCCACACGACCGTTTGCCACGGTCGTTTCGCGTGGTGGTCCACGAGACTCTGACGGTCAATGTCGGGAACGGCGAGCGGCGCCATCATGCCCACCCGAGTTCGTGGAGACGCGCGTCGTCGATCCCGTAGAAGTGCGCGATTTCATGCACGAGTGTGGTGTGAACCTCGTCACGCAGACTGGCCTCGTCATCGCACGCCGCAAGATGGGCTTCGCGAAAGACGATGATGCGATCGGGGAGCTCGCCGACTCCGTAGCGATCGCGTTCGGTGAGAGCCCACCCGTCGTAGAGGCCCAGGAGCTCTCCGTCGGCCTCATCACTGCGGTCTTCGACGACGAAGATCACGTTGTCTAAGCCGTCGACCATGTCGTCAGGAAGCCGATCGAGTTCATCGATCACGAGTTGTTCGAAGGCTGCGGCATCCATTTCCATCAGCAACTCCGACGCTTGGGGTGAGTAACGGGGCTCGAACCCGCGACATCGGCCACCACAAGGCCGCGCTCTACCAACTGAGCTATACCCACCATGTCTCCCGCATCAGCGGGCAACCAGAATATTCTCTCACATTCTGGAGGCGAATGATGACACTGCGACGGAAGCGGCCGCCTTCGCCTCGTCGCTGGTCGGCCCGGGTTCGGGAACGAAGACGATGCTCCGGTAGTACGCCAGTTCGCGGATGGACTCGAGGATGTCGGCGAGGGCGCGGTGGCCACCGTCCTTGGTGGGCGCGTGAATGTAGCTGCGCGGGTACCAGCGCTGAGCGAGTTCCTTCACGCTCGACACATCAACGCTGCGATAGTGCAACCACCGATCGACTCTCGGCATGTACTTGGCCAAGAACATACGGTCAGTGCCGATGGTGTTGCCCGCGAGGGGAGACTTACCCTCGGCTGTGAACTGTTGGATGTACTCGAGCACCTGGTACTCGGCATCGGCGAGGCTCACACCTTGGGGAATTTCCGTCAGCAGGCCTGACTTCTCGTGCATGTTGCGCACGAAGTCGTTCATGTTCTCCAGCGCCGACTTGTCGGGCTTGATGACGACCTGGAATCCCGGGTCGAGAGGGGTGAGATCGAAGTCGGTGACGACGACGGCGATCTCGACGAGTTCGTCGATCGAAGGATCGAGACCCGTCATCTCACAGTCGATCCATACGAGACGATCGTTCTTGGAACCGGCAGCCATATACACAGCCTATTGGTCGCATCCGACAGCCATGCCTGCCATGTGCGCCGAGTGCTGGTCGCCGCCGCGGATTTGCCCCCCCGGGAGGATTCGAACCCCCGACCTTGCGGGTAGAAACCGCTCGCTCTGTCCCCTGAGCTACGGAGGGAAAGGTGCATCCAGATTACCTGCTCGGTGAGGGATGCGATGGACGCTTGGCCCCTGGCGGTCCCACTGAGACAGGCGTAGCGTCAGAGCAGTATCACGAGAGGAGTTCTGTCATGAGCACCACCGAGACACACCACGCACTCTGGATCGCATACGGGCGAGGCGGAGTGGCGGGCAGTATCCGCAAGGACGCGGATGGCTACACCGTCACTATGGCCGGAGCCGACGAGGCGACCGGGACGTATCCGACGATGGAAGTGGCGAAGAGTGCGCTGCACTCTCATATGACACCGGGGAGCGATTGGCCCGAGTTCCGCGAGCATTGACGTCGAGGATCGGCAACGCGAGCTGAACGAGCGGGCCGATCAAGACGGCAAACAGCACGGTGCCGATACCGACGGTGCCGCCGAGAAACCAGCCTGCGGTGAGCACAGTGAGTTCAACCCCGCCGCGACAGAGCCAGATCGGCCATCCCCAGCGTGCGTGCATGCCGGTCATCAGCCCGTCGCGAGGTCCTGGTCCGAAGTGCGCGCCGAGGTAGAGGCCCGATGCGACGGCCACGGTGCCGATGCCCGTCATCAGTACGGCGAATTGTGCGCCGAAGCCTTCGATTGGCGGAACGAGCCACAGGGTCGCCTGCATGCTCGTGCCGACGATGAGCACGTTGGCGAGCGTTCCGACGCCGGGCTTCTGGCGTAGCGGAATCCACGCGAGGAGGACGAGCGCACCGAGAATGTTCGTGATCCACCCGATGCCGATGCCGGTGTGAAGGGACAAACCCTCAGCGAACACGGTCCACGGGTCCACACCGAGGCCAGCGCGCACGGTCAGGGCGCATCCGGCGCCGTACATGAGCAAACCCACGAGGAGCTGCACGATTCTTCGAGGCATGGCGCCATCCAATAGCAGTATTGGCATGTGGGAGGTATGCCAATTCGCATACAGTGGCTGGATGGATTCCCGCATCTCTGCTCGCGCGCTGGCCAGTGCCCTGGGCGGGTGGCGCAATCGCGAACCGGTGTACGAGGCGTTGGCCGACGGTATCCGCCTCCTCTGCCTCGACAATCGCATTGCTGCCCGGACCACATTGCCTGCTGAGAGGGAGCTGGCCGGTGCGCTGAACGTGAGCCGCAGCACGGTAGCCGCTGCGTACCGCAGTCTGCGCGACACCGGTCACATCCTTAGCGTGCGGGGTTCGGGTAGCGTCACTCTCGCCCTGCAGCGGCATGATCCGGGGTTGACCAGTCCGACCGACGGCGTGATCGATCTGCAGCAGGCAAGCCCCTCCGCATGGCCAGGATTGGCTGGCGTGCTGATGGAGGCTGCCGGCGACAGTGCGGCACTCGTCGCACGCGTCGGTTACGACGTGCTCGGTCGGTACGATCTGCGATCGGCCATCGCTAGGCGATACAGCGAGCGGGGACTACCGACCGATCCGAGTGAGGTGCTGGTCACCACCGGCGCACAAAGCGCCATTCACCTCTTGGCGACCGTCATGCTCGGCCGAGGCGATCGTGCGCTCATGGAGACGCCCACATACCCGCACGCCGCTGATGCGCTACGCAAGGCAGGCGCGCGACTGGGCGCGATACCGGTGGACACACTCTTGGGCTGGGACGTGGACCGCGCCGAGCAAGCCTTTGCGCGAACCCTGCCCGTGATGGCTTATCTGATGCCGGACTTCCAGAATCCGACGGGGCGAAGCATGTCAGCGCACGAGCGGTCGGTGTTCGCGCGTGCGGCCGAACGGGCGGGCACGCTCCTGGTGCTCGACGAGACTACGGCAGATCTCGACATCGACCGCGGACCGGTTCAGCGTGGCTTCGACGATATCGATCCGACGCTGGTGGTGCGTGTGGGGTCGCTCGGAAAGACCGTATGGGGCGGGCTTCGAGTGGGCTGGATCCGGGCCCACGACAGCCTCATCCGGCGGCTGGTTGCCGCACGATCCACCCACGATCTCGGAACCCCCGAATTCGAACAAGCGGTCGCGACGCGCCTGATTCGCGGCCTCGATGATGTGCTGCCGCAACGGGCCGAGTTGCTTAGGGCAGGACGGGATGCCGCGACAGACGAACTGCGCGCGCTGCTGCCTGAGTGGAACGTCCCTCACGTTCCCGGTGGCGTTGCCATGTGGGTGGAGCTCGACGCGCCGCTCAGTTCAGCGCTCGTGATGGACGTCCGCTCCCGAGGCGTTCTCCTTTCAGCCGGACCGCGCTTCTCGGTGGATGGCGGGCATGACCGGCATTTGCGCATCCCGTTCACGGCCTCCACGGAGGACACGCGCCGGGCGATCGGCGCTCTGGCTGAGTCGTGGCAGTCTGTGCGGGCTGGTGCCCCCGTGTCGTGGGCGCCGGGGATCGAGGCCGTGGTCTAGAGGCTCCTCCCCAGAGGGCACTGCTGGGTCGCCCATCCACATATGCCGTCCGCAGCGAAGAGGGGGATGGACAGGCGAGCCATGGTGGAGAAACCACCGGCGCTCGCCGGGCACGCGGGCGCCGGTGGATCCCTGAGATGGCCTCAGGGGAACCGCATGAAAGGCGACCACATGAACGACACCATCACGATCACCGGGAATCTCGCCGCAGACCCAGAGATGCGACGAACCAGCCAGGGCGTGCCCGTGGTCAACTTCCGCGTCGGAAGCAGCGTGCGGCGATTCGACCGCGCACAGGGAACATGGACCGACGAAAGTACGAACTGGTACAGCGTGTCGGCGTTTCGTGGTCTGGGGCAGAACGCTTTCCACTCGCTGCGCAAGGGCAGCCCCGTGGTGGTCAGTGGTCGGCTCGTGCTGCGAACGTGGGACGCGAATGGCACCATGCGCACGTCGGCTGACATCGAGGCGGAAGCCATCGGGCACGACCTGCGGTGGGGTGTGGTGACGATGGAACGGCAACCCGCCACCGAGGGTGCGGCTGCCGGGGAGGCGTCAACAGGCGAGAACGGCGAGTGGAAGGTGGAAGGCGCAACCGAGGAATGGGAGACGGCGGCACTCGGTCAGGCGAACGAATCCGCGGCGGTCGCTGACGGTGGCACGGCAGCCGAGGCGGGAGCACTTGTCGGGGCGGGCAGCGGCCTGGGGGAGAATGCGTCGGCGTCGTCAGGTCCGTTCTGATCCGTGCGCGCGAGAAAGACCCGTCGTCGTCGCCCGTAGACTCGGGGGTGTGCATCGCAGGTCCGAACACTTCGCCACAAGGCCGTCTGCGCGTTCGTTGCGCCGAAGCGCGGTAGCCGCGATCGCTCTCGGAGTGCTCGCCCTCGCGGGATGCACGTCGGAACAGCCGGAGCCGACCCCGACGACGGTGGAGCCCTCGGCCAGCGCTACTGCTGAGCCTTCAGTGACCCCGACCCCGACTCCGACCGAGCCGCAATTCGATGCGGACGGCACGGCGGAGGACAACCTTCCGGTGTTCGCGCTCGTCGTTGGTGAGGTCTGGGAGTCTGACGATCGCCAAGCGGGGCGAGCGTACATCGATGCGCTCGTCGCCGTGGGCTTCGACATTTCCGACATGGAGGTGACGGAGGACTACTCGACGGTCGGCAACCACGCGGAGAGCATCCAGTTCTCGGTGCTGTGGGGCGAGGACTGCCTCGTCGGTCAAGTGGGCCCGGCCACCGGTGACCCCGTCGCGACGATTCTCCCTGCTCTGGCCGGGGGAACATGTTTGATCGGGGACACGCGCGACATCGACTGGTGAGTCTTCGCCGCCCCGGTCGAATCGATGCCCATGTGCACGACGGTCACGTGACGCTGTGGCCGGTAGGCTGGGTCGCTGACGTCGATTCTGCAAGGAGAGCACATCCGCATGGCTGAGTACATCTACTCCATGGTCCGCGCCCGCAAGGCGGTGGGCGAAAAGCTGATCCTCGATGACGTGACCATGGCGTTCCTGCCTGGCGCGAAGATCGGCATGGTCGGCCCCAACGGCGCCGGAAAGTCGACGATCCTCAAGATCATGGCGGGCCTGGACACTCCCTCCAATGGTGAAGCGAAACTGAGCCCGGGTTTCACCGTCGGCATCCTGATGCAGGAGCCCGAACTCGACGAGTCCAAGACGGTGCTCGAGAACATCCAGGACGGCGTGGCGATCAAGGCCAAGCTCGACCGCTTCAACGAGATCTCCGCTCTCATGGCGGAGCCGGATGCCGACTTTGATGCGCTCCTGGCTGAAATGGGCGTCCTGCAGGAAGACATCGACGCGGCAGATGGCTGGGACCTGGATTCTCAGCTGGAGCAGGCGATGGATGCGTTGCGCACGCCACCGGGAGACGAGCCGGTCACGAAGCTCTCCGGTGGTGAGCGTCGTCGCGTTGCACTGGCGAAGCTCTTGCTGCAGAAGCCGGACCTCCTGCTCCTTGACGAGCCTACGAACCACCTCGACGCCGAGAGTGTCCTTTGGCTCGAGCAGCACCTCAAGTCCTACAAGGGTGCGGTCATCGCGATCACCCACGACCGCTACTTCCTCGACAACGTCGCCGAATGGATCGCCGAAGTCGACCGCGGTCGTCTTATCGGATACGAGGGTAACTACTCGACCTACCTTGAGAAGAAGGGCGAGCGCCTCGAAGTTCAGGGCAAAAAAGACGCGAAGCTTGCCAAACGTCTCAAAGACGAACTCGAATGGGTGCGCTCCTCAGCGAAGGGACGCCAGACCAAGTCGAAGGCACGTCTGCAGCGGTACGAGGAGATGGCCGCTGAGGCTGAGCGCACCCGCAAGCTGGACTTCGAAGAGATCCAGATCCCGGCCGGTCCGCGCCTGGGTAACGTCGTCATCGAAGCGAAGAAGCTGCACAAGGGCTTCGGCGACCGCACGCTCATCGACGGTCTGAGTTTCAGCCTGCCGCCGAACGGCATCGTCGGCGTGATCGGCCCGAACGGCGTCGGAAAGACCACGCTGTTCAAGACGATCGTGGGCCTCGAGCCCCTTGACGGCGGAGACTTGAAGATCGGCGAGACCGTCAAGATCAGCTACGTCGACCAGAGTCGCGCGAACATCGATCCGAACAAGACGCTGTGGGAAGTGGTTTCGGACGGTCTGGACATCATCACCGTGGGCAAGACGGAGATCCCCTCGCGCGCCTACGTGTCGAAGTTCGGCTTCAAGGGGCCGGACCAGCAGAAGAAGGCCGGCGTGCTCTCGGGCGGAGAGCGCAACCGCCTGAACTTGGCTCTCACGCTCAAAGAGGGAGGCAACTTGCTGCTCCTTGATGAGCCGACGAACGACCTGGACGTCGAGACCCTCAGCTCGCTTGAGAACGCGCTGCTGGAGTTCCCCGGTTGTGCGGTCGTCATCACACACGATCGGTGGTTCCTCGACCGCATTGCCACGCACATCCTCGCGTACGAGGGCACTGACGAGGCGCCCGACCAGTGGTATTGGTTCGAGGGGAACTTCGAGGCGTACGAGGCGAACAAGATCGAACGTCTGGGGCCGGATGCCGCCAACCCCCACCGCTCAACGCACCGCAAGCTGACCCGTGACTGACGAGGGGGTTCGCCTCCACGTTCCGATCCACCTGCGGTGGGGGGATCTCGACGCGTTCAACCATGTGAACAACACGTCGATGCTCAAACTCCTCGAAGAAGCACGCGTACGGGCGTTCTGGATGCCGGTCGGGGGTGAGATTGCCCCCGATACGGCGGTCATCGATTCCAGCCTCGCCTCGGGCGTGCTGACGCTCATTGCGCGACAGGAGATCGAGTACCTCGAGCCCGTGCCGTATCAGCGTGATCCCCTCGACGTGCAGATGTGGTTCGGTCGGCTGGGTGGCTCCAGCGTCCACGTGTGCTACGAGGTATGCAGCCCTCAGGAGACGGCGGGCGGCCAGCCCCAGAAGGTCTACGCGCGGGCAAGCGCGGTCATCGTGAAGGTGGATGCCGCCAGTGGTGCCCCGGTACGGCTGAGCGCCGTTGAGCGTGCCGCCTGGTCACCCTACGTGGGGCCGCCGATCAGTTTCGCGCACCGGGCGTAAGGCGGCGTGAGGCCTCACTCCTCGTCGATCGCCGACGGGATCCGCACCATCACTTCCTGCGCAACGCTGGCGATCAACGCCCCGTCGCGAGAGTAGATGCGCCCGGTCGCAAGGCCCCGCCCGCCGCGGGCGCTGGGGGAGTCCTGGACGTAGAGCATCCACTCGTCGACTCGGCCGGCGCGATGCCACCACATGGCGTGGTCGAGACTCGCGACTTTCAGCCCGGGGGTAGACCATGCCACTCCGTGCGCACGCAGGATCGGCTCTTGAATGGTCATGTCGCTCAGGTACGCCAAGATCGCGCGGTGCAGTGAGGGATCGTCACCCAGGGGCCGCCGAATACGCATCCAGACCGCCTGACGGGGTTGCTTCTCTTTGCTCGCCTCCAGGTAGATCGCGGGTTCGACGCGGCGCAGCTCGACCGGACGGTCGAGAAACAGTCGCTTCGTCATCGGGTGCAGACCCTGCAGGGTCTGTTCGACGTCAGCGAGGGTCTCGGGGGCGGGCACACCCTCGGGCATGGGCTCGGCGTGCTCGACCCCGGGGTCGCCGACCTGGAAGGAGGCGATCATCGAAAAGATCGGAACGCCGCCTTGATATGCCTGCGTGCGGCGCGTCGAGAACGAGCGTCCGTCGTGGATGCGGTCCACCGAGAACGTGATCCCTTGAGCGGAATCACCCGGTCGCAGAAAGTAGCCGTGCATCGAATGGATGGTGCGATCATCGGGAATCGTGCGCTCGGCAGCGACCACCGCTTGCGCAAGCACCTGTCCGCCGTAGACACGGCCGAGTGGCATGCTCTGAGAGCGTCCGGTGAAGATGTCCTCGCGCGTGCGAGCTTCAGATCCTGATAGGTCCAGGACGTTCAGCAACGCGTCGACGGTGTCGTCCCCACTCAGAGAATCCGACGTAGGGTGCTCGCGATCTTCGGACAAGATGCTCTCCTTCGCTGTGCGTCGAACGACGTGGTGACACCGCGTTCCCTTGATACTTTAGGCGGATGCCCCAGCGACTGATCTTTCCCGAGCCGGACGCCGCCGCCGACGCTCTGACCTTTGTGGGGCGTGCCCGTTCCCTCGGCGACGGGACGGTCCGGCTTCGCGCGGCAGACGGCGTACTCGTGATGACAACGGCACCCCTTGCGCCACGGGGGCTGTTCGACACAACGCCGACGGTGCTCGCGATGCGCACACTCGCGATCGACCCCGAGTTGGTGTGTGACGTGACCGTCGACGCGGCGACCTTGCGCGGCGCGGAAGGTGATTCCTCCGCGATCACGCTGCCCGAAACGGCCGTATCTCCGTCCTGGACGGGCGTCACGCCGCCGCGAGGCGGGTGGGAGATCGAGCCCGCAATATCCGCGTCGGTTCTCGCCTCGCGCGCACAGTGGGGGATCACAGCCGTGGCCGAGGCGCTTCCTGCCAACCCGGGTGAGGACGTCGTGCGGACCGTGCGTGCCGAAGTGTGGGGCGCGCCCGACGAGGCGCTCGACGGGCTTCCGTTGGGTGCCGCCTTCGCTGCGTTCGCGCTCGGCTTCATCGCCGGTGAGGAGCAGGCGCGCGTGCGCACGGCGGCCGCGTGGGCGCGCATCACCCTGGACCGCGGGCACGTGCTGGTGCGTCGCCCGGGCCGTTCCGGCCTCACTGCGGTGCGCCCCACGGGCGCCGCCTGACGCTTCACATCACAGTGCGGCAGCCATCGCGCGTCCTGCCGTACGGCCGCTGAAGAGGCAGCCCCCGAGGAACGTGCCCTCGAGCGCACGATAGCCATGCACGCCGCCGCCACCGAAGCCACTTGCTTCCCCGGCCGCGTAAAGACCGGGAATCGGCTCGCCACCGGCTCCGAGTGCGCGGGCGCTGAGATCCGTCTCGATCCCGCCGAGGGACTTTCGCGTCAGGACATGGAGCTTCACGGCGATGAGCGGTCCGGAGGCCGGATCGAGCAGACGGTGCGGGTCCGCCGTGCGGATCAGACGATCGCCCCGGTAGGCGCGCGCAGAGCGCAGCATCGCGATCTGCGGATCCTTGGTGAAGTCGTTGTCCATCTCACGGTCGCGCGCTTCGATCTCGCGGCGGGCGTGATCGACGTCGAGGGCGTCCCCTCCCGGCAACGCCCGCATCGCCGTCAGTAGTTCGTCGAGGGTGTCTCTGACCACAAAGTCTGCACCGCGATCCATGAATGCCTGTACCGGTGCGGACGCGCCCTTCCCCAACCGTGAGCGGAGCAGCAGCGGAACGTCCTTGCCGGTGAGGTCGGGGTTCTGTTCGCTGCCCGAAAGCGTGAACTCTTTCTCGATGATCTTCTGCGACAGCACAAACCATGAGTGGTCGTGACCGGTTTGCCGCAGGTGTGCGAGCGTGCCCAGCGTGTCGAACCCCGGGTACAGCGGTGAGGGCAGTCTTGCGCCGGTGGCATCCAGCCACACCGAGGAAGGGCCGGGAAGGATCCGGATGCCGTGGTCGGGCCATATCGGGTCGTGGTTCTGGATGCCCTCGACGTAGTGCCACATGCGATCCCCGTTGATCAGGTGCGCGCCCGCGCCAGCCGCCGTATCGAGCATGGCTCCGTCGACGTATTCGGGTACCCCGGTGATCATGGTGAGAGGCGCGGAGCCGAGCCGCTCCGGCCAGTTCTGGCGCACCCGCTCGTGATTGCCGCCAATGCCGCCGGAAGCAACGAGCGTCGCCCCCGCGTGAATCTGGAAGTCGCCGACGACGTCGCGCGAGGTGGCGAACCCCCGGGTCGCACCCGAGGGGGCGAGCACATCTCCGCTGGCACCGACGACGGCTCCGTCTGTCACGATGAGCGAGCGCACCCGGTGGCGCGGAAGGATCGTCACACGCCCCTCGGCTTCCCCGGCCTCAATTGCGCGCTGGAAAGGTGCGACCACCCCCGGGCCGGTGCCCCACGTGATGTGGAAGCGGGGAACGGAGTTCCCGGGTCCCATGGCCGAGTAACCGCCGCGCTCGGCCCAACCGACGACGGGAAAGAATCCGACGCCCTTCTCGCGAAGCCAGGCGCGCTTTTCCTGGTGAGCGAACTCCAGGTAGGCCTCGGCCCACTTCCGCGGCCACGCATCTTCTGGCCGGTCGAACCCGGCGTTACCCAGCCAGTCTTGGCGCGCGAGATCGAGCGAATCGCGGATTCCCATTCTTCGCTGTTCAGGCGAGTCGATGAAGAAGAGGCCGCCGAACGACCACCATGCCTGCCCGCCGAGGTTCGAGCGCGGCTCCTGGTCGACAATCGTGACGCTCTTCCCCGTCGCCACCGCTTCGGCGGCGGCCACCAATCCAGCCAGACCCCACCCGATGACGAGGATGTCGGTGCGTTCAGTGGTGCGGGTTGCGGGCATATCGACTCCTTCGTCGAGGGGAGGGGGTGTGCGTACTCGTGGGATCAGCGTGGCGGGTCTGTGGAGGGGTTCAGAGGCAGCGACGTGGTCGTGCGGCCGCCGGCGGTCGGTCCGATGCCGGTGGGTTCGAACGTGTTGACCATCGCGTGTGCCGCCCGCTGCAGGTAGTCCCACAGCGTGGCTTCATGAAGCGGTGACAGATCGAGCTCGTCGACAGCGCGTCGCATGTGCAGCAACCAGCGGTCTCGTGCGTCGGGGTTCACGTGGAACCCGGCGTGGCGCATGCGCAGGCGAGGGTGGCCCCGCTGTTGGCTGTACGTGGTCGGTCCGCCCCAGTACTGCTCGAGAAACATCAGCAGGCGATCCGATGCGGGCCCGAGGTCTTCCTCGGGGTACATGGGCCGCAGTACCTCGTCCTCGGCGACTCCGCGGTAGAAGCCGTCGACGAGGCGTGCGAACGTCTCTCGTCCACCGACCTCGTCGTAGAACGAGATGACCCCTTCTGCATCCTCAGCCATCACTTCTCCTTCTCAGCGTTGCCACTAGGCCCGGCACCCTCATCAGGTTCAGGTGCCGCCGGCGTCTCTGTTCCGCGCTTGGGCTTCCACACGGGGCGCGCGGCGGGAGCGACGGCAATCGGCTGGGGCTTGGTCTTGGGTGGGTTGGCACCGCGCACTCGCTGGGCGCCGTCGATGCCCGTCGGTATCACGCTCGCCATTCCCGGAAGGGACAGGCCCGCGGCATCCGCAGCGCTCTTCAGGCGTCGCCGCAGTTCGGCCGCCACGTCGTCCTTGGCGTTGGCACGGGTCTTCATCACCAGGCGCACGATGATCGCGTCGCCGGTGATCGACTCGAGCCCCCAGATCTCGGGTTGCTCGATGATCCGGGTGCGCCATTTCGGGTCGCGCGCGAGTTCGTTCGCGGCATCGAGGAGTGCGCCCTCGGCAGCGACGGTGTCGGCGTCGAGGGGGAGAGCAAGATCGATGATCACGCGTGACCATCCCTGCGATAGGTTGCCGATTCGGGTGATCTCGCCGTTTCGTACGTACCACAGCGTTCCGTTGACGTCGCGAACGTGCGTCACCCGTACGCTGACGTATTCGACGATTCCGGATGCCAGGCCCACGTCGACCACGTCGCCGATGCCGATCTGGTCCTCGGCGACGATGAATATTCCGTTGAGGACATCCTTCACGATGTTCTGCGCACCGAAGCCGAGGCCAGCCCCGATTGCGGCGGTCAGCAGCGTGAGTGAGCCCAAGGCGGTGGGCGCGAGGATCGTGACGATGAGGAGGGCGGCGATGATGACGATCGCCACGTTCACGATGTTGCTCAGGATCGAGCCGAGCGTGCGCGTGCGCTGCACGAGACGCACGGATGCCAGTGGCGAGCGCTCGAGTGCTTGAGTGTCCTCCACCCGAGCTTTCGACTTGGCGCCGGAGACGATGCGATCAACCACACGGCGGATGATCAGTCGGCAAATCCACGAGACGAGTACGGCGACGACGACGACGGCCGTCACCTTGATCAGTGACCACCCGGCGTCGATGAAGAAGTCGCCGACTTGGGTCCATAGGACCGGGTCGGTGACGTCGGGAGCAGAAGTGCGGAGCATCGAGTTGATCCTAACGACGGATGCCCCGGGCGCACCTGAGTGCGGGCCGGGGCATCCGATTCGATCGACTACTGCGCGTCGCGGTCCTGCACGCTGAGTGCGCGCTCGACGCCGGCGAGGTTCTCGGCGACCAGTCGGCGCAAGGCGGGAGCGGCATCCGCATGTGCGGAAAGCCATGCACGCGTGGCATCGCGCAACTCGACACTGGCGAGGGCTGCCGGGTACAGGCCCGCGATCAGGTACTCCGCGATCTTGTACGTGCGGGTGTTCCAGATCGGCAGGATCATGTCGAAGTAGGGCTCGATGAACGAGGGAAGCACCTCGACGCCCGCGGGGCTGGTGAAGCCGAGAGCGCTCATGCGCACGATCGTGTTCGGCAGGTCGGCGTTGTCGATCAACGAAGACCACGCGGCGCGCTTGGCTTCGAGTGTCGGAATCGACGCGCGTGCTTGAGCGGCGAACTCGCCGCCCTTGGCCGTGTTGTCGGCCGCCAGAGCGGCGTCGATGTCCTCCGACGTGACGAGGGAGCCGGCGGCCAGGGACACCAGCAGCTGCCACGACAGGTCGGTGTCGATCTCGAGACCATCGAGGACGATCTCTCCGGAACGGATGCCGCTGACGGTCTGCCAGTGTGCGGGCGTGCACGCGGCGCTAGCGAACGAGGTGACGAACTGCAGCTGGCTGTCACTCCCGGCATCCGCTGACTGTGCCAGCTGCCACAGGGCATCGGCGACCTTCTCGCGCGTCGCGGTGCGTGCGGCGGGCGTGACATAGGAGTTGGCGGCGAGCTGCAGCTGCGCGAGCGTGGTGCGGACGGTCGTCGATTCGGTCTCGCTCCCGATGTTGCGAAGCACCAGGTCGACGTAGTCGCTGGCGGAGGCTTCGGCATCCCGAGTCTGATCCCACGCCGCACCCCACACCAACGAGCGCGCGAGCGGGTCGGTGATGCGCGCCAGGTGACTCACGGCCGTCTCGAGCGAGCGGTCATCGAGGCGGATCTTGGCGTAGGCGAGGTCGTCGTCGTTCAGCAGGACGAGATCAGGGCGCTCGAGGCCCTTGAGCTCGGGCACCTCGGTGAGGTCTCCGTCGACGTCCAGTTCGATGTGGTGCACGCGCTCGAGCGCGTCGCCGGAGAGCTGGTAGAACCCGACGCCCAGGCGGTGCGGGCGGATCGTGGGATAGTCCGCGGGGGCCGTCTGGACGATGGCGAAGCGCGTGATGCGTCCCGCGGCATCCGTGACGATTTCGGGGGACAACGTGTTGACACCTGCCGTTTCGAGCCACTTCTTGGACCACGTCGACAGGTCGCGCCCGCTCGTCGCCTCGAGTTCGGTGAGCAGATCACTCAGTTCGGTGTTCGACCACTGGTGCTTGCGGAAGTACGCGCCGACGCCAGCGAAGAACTCCTCGATTCCGACCCATGCGGCCAGTTGCTTGAGCACCGATCCGCCCTTGGCGTAGGTGATGCCGTCGAAGTTCACCTGCACATCATCGAGGTCGTTGATCTCGGCGACGACGGGGTGCGTTGACGGCAGCTGGTCTTGGCGGTAGGCCCAGGTCTTCTCCATCGCGTTGAACGTGGTCCATGCGCCAGTCCACTCGGTGGCCTCTGCCGTGGCGATCGTCGATGCCCACTCGGCGAAGGACTCGTTGAGCCACAGGTCGTTCCACCACTTCATGGTGACCAGGTCGCCGAACCACATGTGGGCCAGCTCGTGCAGGATCGTCACCACACGGCGTTCCTTGACGGCATCGGTGACCTTCGAGCGGAAGACGTAGGTCTCGGTGAAAGTCACCGCGCCGGCGTTCTCCATCGCGCCCGCATTGAACTCGGGGACGAACAGCTGGTCGTACTTCGCGAACGGGTAAGGAACACCGAACTTGGACTCGAAGTAGGCAAACCCTTCGCGGGTCTTGTCGAAGATGTAGTCCGCGTCGAGGTACTGCCACAGGCTCTTGCGGGCGAACACGCCCAGCGGAATGACGCGGCCCGAGGCGCTGGTGAGCTCGGACGACACCGACTCGTACGGACCAGCGATCAGTGCGGTGATGTACGACGAGATTTTCGGCGTCGGCTCGAAGGCCCACGTCGCAACGCCGTCGCCCTGAGGCGTGGGCTCGGGGGTGGGGGAGTTGGAGACGACCTTCCACTCAGCCGAGGCGGTCACCGTGAATGCGAAGGTGGCCTTGAGGTCGGGCTGCTCGAACACCGCGAACACGCGGCGCGAGTCGGGTACCTCGAACTGCGAGTACAGGTACACCTCGCCATCCACCGGGTCGACGAAGCGGTGGAGGCCCTCACCAGTGTTGGTGTACAGGCAGTCCGCGTCGACGATCAGCTCGTTGGACTCGGCCAGGCCGGTAAGCGCGATCCGCGAGTCCGCGAAGGCGGTCGCGGGGTCGATGCTCTGTCCGTTGAGGGTGATCTCGCGGATGTCCCGCGCGATGAGGTCGATGAAAGTCGATGCTCCGGCCGTTGCGGCGAAGCGGATCACGGTGCGCGATCCGAAGACCTGCGCGCCCTTCGTCAGGTCGAGGGCGATGTCGTACGACTGAGTGTCGACGACCGCGCGGCGCTCCTGCGCTTCGATCCGGGTGAGGTTCTCTCCAGGCACTGCTCTTCTCCCGTGGGTAGGGGTGGGATGGGGGACGGGCGGCGATCCCGCGTCCGTCGGGGGCAGCCGTCGGCAGTGATGGCGTCGACGACAACCACACCAGCCTACGTCAGGGCGCGCGCAGCGCCGCGCCTACCACACAACCTCATCGCTGCAGTGCGGTGCGAGGATGGAGGCGTGAGTTCGCACACCCCGAGTGAAGTTCCCCCGCCCGTCGCCGACGTCACGCCGGTGTTGCACGCGTCCCCTGCAGCCTCGAGCGGACCAGCCCACGTCGAGGAACCCGTCGCGTACGACGCGATCCTGCTCGCAGGATTCGGAGGACCGGAGGGGCAGGGAGACGTCATCCCCTTCCTTCGCAACGTCACGCGGGGCCGCGGAATCCCCGACGAGCGACTCGAGGAGGTGGCACATCACTACCGCCACTTCGATGGAGTCAGTCCCATCAACGCGCAGAATCGGGCGCTCAAGGCCGCGCTCGAAGCCGAGCTCGCGAGCCGCGGCATCGACCTACCGGTGTATTGGGGCAACCGCAACTGGGCGCCATACCTTCATGAGGCAGTGAGCGAGGCCGCGCAGGCGGGGGACACCAACCTTCTCGGGCTGGCCACGAGCGCCTACTCGTCGTTCTCGAGCTGCCGGCAGTATCGCGAAGATTTCGCTAGTGCGGTGGAGCAGGCGGGAGTACAGGACTCCGTCACGATCGACAAAGTCCGACAGTTCTTCGATCACCCGGGCTTCGTGCAGCCGTTCATCGACGGGGTGCGCGATGCCGTGGCGGGCTTCATCGCAGACGACATCGCCCCCGCGAAGATCCACGTGCTGTTCTCCACCCACAGCATCCCGACCGCCGACGCGCAGCGGTCCGGTCCGAGGGACGTCGACTTCGGTGAGGGCGGTGCGTACGCCGCGCAGCACCTCGCGGTCGCATCGGTCGTGATGGCGGCCGTCGCGCATGAGATCCCTCAGGCCGCGGATGTGCCGTGGGAGCTCGTCTACCAGTCGCGGTCGGGCCCGCCGTCGCAGCCGTGGCTCGAGCCCGATGTCAACGACGTGATCGCGGAGCTGCCCGGTCGGGGCGCGGAGGCAGTCGTCATCGTTCCCGTGGGTTTCATGAGCGACCACATGGAAGTGCTGTGGGACCTTGACACCGAAGCGACGGATGCCGCAGCCGAGGCCGGGCTCCGCTCGGTGCGCACGCCCACCCCCGGCGTGGATCCGGCGTTTGTGCGCGGACTGATCGACCTGGTCGAAGAGCGGCTGAAGGGCACGGCCGCCGCCGAGCGACCCCACGCCACCGATCTCGGCCCCTGGTTCGATGTGTGTCGCCCGGCATGCTGCGAGAACGTGCGTGCCGGCTTCAAGCCGGCCGCCGCCGGTATCGCCCCCTGATCTTCTCTAGGATCGTGACCATGCGCATACACCTCGCGACCGACCACGCCGGCCTCGAATTCTCCACGCAGCTCCAGCACCACCTGGCCGAGCAGGGGCATGAGGTCATCGACCACGGTCCGATCGAATACGACCCGCTCGATGACTATCCAGCGTTCTGCATCCGTGCGGCACAGGCCGTCGTCCGTGACCAAAACGCGGGCGTCGAAGCCCTGGGGATCGTCTTCGGTGGTTCGGGTAACGGCGAGCAGATCGCGGCGAACAAGGTGCAGGGCATCCGCGCCGCGCTCGTCTGGAGCCTCGCGACCGCCGAGCTCGCGCGCGAACACAACGACGCCAACGTGATCGCGATCGGCGCACGCCAGCACACCTTTGAGCAGGTGACCGAGTTCATCGATCGTTTCGTGTCGACGCCGTTCTCGAACGAAGAACGGCATTCGCGCCGCATCGCACAGCTCGCGGCGTACGAGACGGATGGGACGCTCGAGCCGGATCCGCGTGCCGGCGCCGGTGCAGGAGTCCTTGACGCCGACGGCAGCTCTTTCGACCCCGAGGCGGGCTGATCGACCGTGCCCGAAGGGCATTCTGTTCACCGCATCGCGCGCCAGTTCGAGCGCAACTTCGTCGGGCGCCCCGTGCGCGCGACGAGCCCGCAGGGGAGATTCGCCGAGGGTGCTGCGCTGCTTGATCAGCGCGTGCCGACGCAGGTACGCGCGGTCGGCAAGCAGATGTTCCTCGAGTTCGACCATGACGTGTGGCTGCGCGTGCACCTGGGCATGTACGGAGCGTGGGACTTTGCCGGCGAGATCGTCGTCGACCCCACCATCGCCGCCGCCAATGGGCGGATGGGGCAGACGAATCAGCGCGGCACCGATCTCGAAACGCCGATTCTGGATGCCGCGGGGGAGAACTCGCTGACGTCGATCGGTGCGCCGCGTCGCGCCCGCGTGCACGTGCGGATGAGTGAGCAGACGCGAGGGTTGGATGACGACGGCGACGAGTGGCCGCCCCCCGTGGTCGGTCAGGTGCGACTGCGTCTGTTGACGGATGCCACGTGCGCCGATCTGAGAGGCCCCACGGCGTGTGAGGTGCGCACAGCCGATGAGGTAGCGGCCGTGATCAGCAAGCTCGGGCCGGATCCCTTGGTCGATGACCACGCCGAGGGCGAGGAACGGTTCGTTTCGGTCGTCCGGCGTAAGCCCACGCCGATCGGTCTGCTTCTGATGGATCAGGCGGTCGTCAGCGGAATCGGAAACGTCTACCGCGCCGAGATTCTCTTCCGGGCGCGACAGAATCCGCACACACCCGGCCGCGATGTGCGCGAAGAGGTCGTGCGCGACATGTGGCGCGACTGGACCCGACTCCTGCAGATCGGAGTCGAGACGGGCCAGATGATGACGATGGACGACCTTGACCCCGACGCCTATCGTCGTGCCATGGCGCATCGTGATGATCGGCACTGGGTGTACCACCGCGCCGGGCTGCCGTGCCGCGTGTGCGGCACCGCCGTCATCGTTGAAGAAGCGGCGTCACGCAAGCTGTACTGGTGCCCGAGCTGCCAAGCGTGAGCACGGCGGCAACCCCGGGCTCGTAGGCTGTGAACATGCGTCAGAATCCCAGTTTCGTGCTGTCGGACGTGAGCGAGATCCGTCGCCTGATCGATGCGAACCCGTGGGTGACGATCGTGAGCGACGTCGACGGAGCTCTCGTGGCATCCCACTACGCGGTCCTCCTCGACCCTGACCGGGATGACCTGACGATCGTGGGGCATGTCGGGCGCCCGGATGACGTCATTCTGGGACTAGGGGAGAGAGAGCTGCTCGTCATCGTGCAGGGCCCCCATGGTTATGTGTCGCCCGGATGGTATGAAGAAGCCGCCAATGTGCCCACATGGAACTTCATCTCGGTCCACTTGAGTGGTGTGCCCGAGATCCTCTCGCCGGCGGAGAACCTGCAGGTACTGGAGAGACTGGTGGCACGTTTCGAACGAGAGATGCCGCAGCCGCGGCTGCTGTGGGAGGCACCGAACGACCCCGCATTCGTCGAGAAGCTCGAGCGCGGGACGATCGGGTTCCGGCTGACCCCGCAACGAGTGGTCGGCAAGCGCAAGCTCAGCCAGAACCGTCCTGACGAGACCGTCGAGACGATCATCGCTCACTTGAACGCGGCGGCCACGCCCTACGCAGATCCGCGTCTCGCGGGCGAGATGCAGCGTGACCTCGACGCGCGGCGGGCTGCCCGATGACTCTGTCGCACGGTGACCACGTCGACGTGATCGCTCGCGCACGGATTGCGGCGCCCGAGCGGTTCGACCCGTTCGGTGATGAGCTCGTCGACGTGCACATGGCCGAGGGGGCGATCGTCGACATTGCACCGTCCGGGGCACTCCCACGTCACGGGCGGGTGGTCGACGCCGATGGTGCGTGGCTGATTCCAGGGCTCTGGGATCACCACGTCCACGTGACCCAGTGGGCGATGTCGGCCACACGTGAGCCGCTCGGGCACGTCACAACCGCTGCCCAGGCTGCTGCGGTTATGTCCGCGGTCGCTCCAGGAGCCGACGGGCGGCGGGTGGGCGACGGATTCCGCGATGCCTTCTGGACCGACACTCCCTCGCTCGCCGACCTGGATGCCGCGACCGGCGACGTGCCCACGTACATGATCAACGCCGACGTTCACAGCGTGTGGCTCAACTCGGCCGCGCTGCGCCGCGAGCAGATGGAGCACTCGCCGGACGGCTTTCTGCGCGAAGAGCCGGCCTTCGAGATCTCGCGCCGCCTGAACGACGTGCCCGCTCACCTGAGCGATCCGCTCGTATCGCAGATGGCCCGGGATGCCGCGGCCCGCGGTGTCGTGGGTGTGGTCGATCTCGATATGGCGTGGAACGAAGAGGCGTGGGCGCGACGGATCCGCGGGGGCTTCGACGGCCTCCGCGTGGAGTTCGGGATCTATCCGATGTTTCTCGACCGCGCACTCACCGAGGGACTCCAGACCGGCGACGTGGCGCGTGGCGCATCGAGCGATCTTGCCCGCGTCGGTCCGTTCAAGGTGATCACCGATGGCTCCCTGGGCACACGAACCGCCGCCTGCTCGCACCCGTATCCGGGTGATCCCGGCAACCGCGGCATCCTGACGGTCGATCCTGCGACGTTGGTCGACTGGATGACCCACGCCACCGCGGGTGGGCTGTCGTGTGCCGTGCACGCGATCGGTGATGTCGCAAACGCGCACGCCCTGGACGCGTTCGCAGTCACCGGCGCATGGGGCTCGATCGAGCACGCTCAATTGGTCGCGCACAGCGATATCCCGCGCTTCGCCCGACTCGGGGTGAACGCGAGCGTGCAGCCCACCCATGCCATCGACGATCGGGACTTGACCGATACGATCTGGGCGGATCAGACCGCTCACCCATATCCACTCAAGTCCCTCGCCGACTCGGGGGCGAACCTGCTGTTCGGATCGGATGCCCCGGTGTCACGCCTCGATCCGTGGGCAGCCATGGCGGCAGCGGCGTTCCGGACCGGCGATGGGCGCGAGCCATGGCGGCCCGATGAAGGCGTGTCGCTGCGTACGGCTGTCGCCGCGTCGACGCGGGGTGGATCGAATGATCCCGCGCTCATCCACCCGGGTGCGCCCGCGGACCTCGTCCTGTGCGCAGCGGACCCCCTCCACGCCGATGACGGAGCCCTGCGCGCGATGGTGGTCGGTGCGACGGTGCTGGGCGGACGGCTCACGCACGTGGCGTAGACCGACCATACGGGGGAGAACCCCCGTATGGTCGGGGTGTCCGCCGGGTTCAGATCGTCGTAGCACTCGTCGAGGCTGAAGGAAGCTGAGCCCGTGGAGCACGGGAACAAGCATCCTGAAGGAGGAAACGATGTCGCACAACACGTACGCGACGCTGTGGGCTCGAACGCCGGGGCGGGTCCTGTACATCCTGGCGGTGTTCATCCTGGCGATGACGGCCGTGAGCGTTCTTGCGTCGCTGTTCTGGACGGGCGTCGGGCTCTTGATCCTCATCGTCGGTGTGCCGATCGTCGTCGGCAGTTTGTTCGTCGCGCGCGGGTTTGCGGTTGCCGATCGGTTTCTGCTCGGGCTGACCGGATTGCCCGAGGTCTCTGAACCGCTCTGGTCTCGTGACGCTGTCGGCGACGACAGTTTCTGGAGGGTGTTCTCGCGCCCATTGCGTAGTGCGCACTACTGGGTCGCGCTGGTTCACGGGATGATCGTCTCGCCGATCGTCAGCACGATCACGTTCGTCATCACCACCGTGTGGGTCAGCGTGGCGCTCGGGGGCCTGACTTACTGGTTCTGGGGACTGTTCCTGCCGACGGACGCCGACGCGCGTTGGGGGGAGTGGGTCGCGGACCGTCTGCCCGCAGTGTTCGGGGAGTGGTCGCCAGCGTCCGTTGAGGCCTTGCTCAGCGCACTTGCGGGTCTCCTGTGCGCGATCACGCTCCCGTGGGTGATGGCAGGCCTTGCACATGCGCATCACTCCATTGTGACCGCGATGCTCGGTCGCTGGCGCTCGGACGATCTCGCAGACGAGGTGCGCGCTGAATCAGTGGCACGAGATGCCGCGGTGCAGGCCGAAGACGCGGCGTTGCGGCGGCTCGAGCGTGACATCCATGACGGCCCGCAGCAGACCCTCGTGCGGCTGCAGATGGACTTGGCATCGCTCGAACGACGCTTGGATGCCGGTGACACCGATGCCGCAGCCGAGCTGGCACGAGACTCGCGGTCGTATGCGAAGTCAGCCCTCGAAGAGTTGCGAGCGCTCTCAAGCGGCGTTGCGCCGCCCCTCCTACAGGATCGCGGCCTCGCGGCCTCACTGGAAGCCATTGCGCAGAACACCGCGATTCACGTGCACAGCAATGTGGACCCGGATGTGGATGCCGTAGCGGCGCCCGAGATCGCGCGCGCGATTTACTTCTTTGTCGCCGAACTTCTCACTAACGCCGTCAAGCATTCGCTTGCCAGCGCGATTACGCTCCAGGTCGGGGTGCGCGCCGAGACGGCGACGCAGCGATGGATCGACGTGTGGGTCGTCGACAACGGCCGCGGTGGCGCCGTGTTCCGCTCAGGGCACGGTCTTGAGGGTCTGCGGGGACGTGCGGCGGGGCTCCGCGGCATCCTGACCCTCACCTCACCGCTCGGCGGGCCGACCACCGTGGGCGTGCACATCCCGCTCGCGGCCCCGCCCCAGGCCCGTACGCTTACGCCATGACCGAAGCCGGATTGCGTGTTGCGCTGTTCGAAGACTCTGTGTTGCTTCGTGAAGGTCTCGTGCGCCTCTTCGAGGAAGCCGGCTACACCCCCGTGGGTGCCTGGGCGGATGCCGAAGACGCGGTACGCCGCGTGCGGGAAGCACAAGCGGATGTCGTGGTTCTCGATGTTCGGATGCCGCCGGAGTACCGGGACGAAGGAATCCGAGCAGCCCTGGCGATACGCGCGTCAGAACCTGACGTCGCGATTCTTGTGCTGAGTCAGTATGTCGAGGGTGTGTACGCGCGTGAACTGTTGGCGGCAGGAGAGGGCCGAGTGGGGTATCTGCTGAAGGACCGCGTCACGTCCCTCGCAGAGTTCACGGACGCGGTGCGCCGCGTGCACCAGGGCGGAACCGTACTCGATCCGCTCGTGGTGCAGGGCCTTCTGGCGAGCGCCCCGGATCCGATGAGCGCGCTCACCCCGCGAGAGCGGGATGTGCTCACCCTGATGGCCGAGGGGCGCAGCAACGGCAGCATCGCTCAGCGCCTCTTCATCGGGGTGGGCGCCGTCGAGAAGAACATCAGCTCGATCTTCGTCAAGCTTGGCCTCGAAGAATCAGGAACCGAGCATCGCCGAGTCCTCGCGGTGCTCGCCTACCTGCAGCGCCCCTGACCCTCGCGATCACACGACGATGGCCCCCGACCGAAGCGGTCAGGGGCCATCGTGACGGGACTGCTACGCGGCGACGTGCGCGAAGAGGAACCAGCGGTCCTTCTCGAGCGATTGCATGATCGCGATCGCGACATCCTGGCTGGTCAGATCGAACTCGTCGAGACCGTCGATCGCAGCCTTCACATCAGCGATGACGGCGTCCATGTCAGCGATGATCGCACGCACGGTGTCGTCCCACTGCGCGAATCCTGCCGACACAGCGGTCTTCTGCGCCTTTTCGGCGACCGTGCTCACACGAGCGTCGACGGGCAGGCCGAGGGCGACGATGCGCTCTGCAGCGGTGTCGGCGCCGTCTTGCGCGTGAGCGACGATCGTGTCGAGAAGTTCGTGAATGGCGATGAAGTTCGCGCCGCGCACGTTCCAGTGCGCCTGCTTTCCGTTGACGGCCAGCGACTGCAGGCCGATTACGACGGGGGTAAGGAACTGTGCGGCTGCCGCAGCGGCCGTCGGGTCGGCGGCGGTGGCGGGGGTGGTCTGTGTCTTGGACATGAAAGCGCCTCCATTTCGGATCCCCTGTCCCCGGGCGGGGCGGATCCTCTTGTCTGGATGCAACGCTACTCAGCTGGTGGCATTCCGCAAGCAAGCAAAGGCTCCGCTAACTCTGGCTCTGTCTGGGATTTCGCTGGAAGGCCGAGCCAAGGGCCTACGCTTCTGGCATGACCATCTCGGTACACGCATCCATTCTGGCGGTGGGCGGTCATACGCCCGTAATCGATGAGACCGCCTTCGTCGCCGACGGTGCGCGGGTGATCGGCCGCGTCACGGCGGGGGAGGGTGCGAGCATCTGGTACAACGCCGTGGTGCGCGCGGACGGCGACGAGATCACCATCGGAGCGGGCAGCAACCTTCAGGACAACGTGTCGGCTCACGTCGACCGAGGCTCTCCTTTACGGATCGGCGCAAATGTGTCGGTCGGTCACAACGCGGTGGTGCACGGTTGCACGATCGGTGACGACTCGCTGATCGGAATGGGCAGCGTCGTTCTTTCGGGCGCAGTGATCGGTGCGGGGAGTTTGGTTGCGGCTGGTGCCGTCGTGCTCGAGGGAACGGTCGTGCCGCCCGGGTCGCTGGTGGCGGGTGTGCCCGCTAAGGTGCGGCGGTCGCTCACCCCCGACGAGCAGGCCGGAATCACCGCGAATGCCGAGAATTATCGGCAACACGTGCGGGCGCACACCGAGTCGCTCTGACGCGGAACCTGTCGGCTGAGTATGTGGAGGGGATGACGGGAATCGAACCCGCACCATCAGTTTGGAAGACTGAGGCTCTACCATTGAGCTACATCCCCGCGGCGGTAATCCGCGGCATCCCACAGTGTAGTCGAATCTTTGCGGTGTCTTTGCCACTGAGCACGTACTCGCGCTTCGGAGCGAGAGTGCGGGTGCGTCGGCTAGACTGCACGGGGCCGAAATTGCATGCAACGCGTGTGAACCCGCCCGGGGCGTAGCTCAGCTTGGTAGAGCGCCCGCTTTGGGAGCGGGAAGTCGCAGGTTCAAATCCTGTCGCCCCGACATCACGGCATCCCCGCGAAACAGACCTTCAACCGCCGCGCTATCGTGCGGTCCAATCGAGGAGAACGAACAGGCATGGTGAACAGCACCGTAGAGAAGCTCAGCCCCACTCGGGTGAAGCTCCACATCACGGTCACCCCGGAAGAGCTCAAGCCGAGCATTGCTCACGCATACGAGCACATCGCACAGGACGTGCAGATCCCCGGATTCCGCAAGGGCAAGGTGCCCGCACCGATCATCGACCAGCGCATCGGCCGCGTCGCCGTTCTCGAGCACGCTGTCAGCGAGGGTCTCGACACTTTCTACCGCGAAGCCGTTGAGGCCAACGAACTGCGCGTCATGGGCCGCCCGAGCGCGGAGGTCGTCGAGTGGCCCGCCGAGAAGGACTTCTCGGGCGATCTCGAGGTTTCGGTCGAGGTGGACGTGCGCCCCGAGTTCGACCTGCCCGCATTCGAGGGAACGACCATCGAGGTCGACGCCGTCGAGGTCGACGAGTCGGCGATCGACGCGGAGCTCGACAAGCTTCGCGCGCGCTTCGGCACCCTCATCACCGTGGACCGCCCCGCGAAGTCTGGTGACTTCGTCGAGCTCGACATGATCGCCACGATCGACGGCGCGGAAATCGACCGCGCCGAGGGCGTGTCGTACGAGGTTGGCTCGGGCGAGCTGCTCGAAGGCATCGACGAAGCGATCGACTCGCTGACGGCCGGTGAAGACACCACGTTCCGCTCGAAGCTCGTTGGCGGCGACCACGCCGGTGAAGAGGCCGAGGTTGCGGTGACGGTCAAGGCTGTCAAGGAGCGCGAGCTCCCCGAGGCAGATGACGACTTCGCACAGATCGCGAGCGAGTTCGACACCATCGGCGAGCTGCGTGACAGCCTCAGCGAGCGCGTCAGCCAGCAGTCGGTCTTCACGCAGGGCTCCGCCGCGCGCGACAAGCTGATCGAAACACTGCTCGAGACGGTGGAAATCGCCGTCCCGCAGCAGCTCATCGACGACGAGGTGCACAACCACCTCGAAGGTGAAGGTCGCCTCGAGGACGACGTGCACCGCGCCGAGGTCGCAGAAGCGAGCGAGAAGCAGTTCAAGACGCAGATGCTCCTCGACAAGATCGCTGAGACGGTCAACGTCCAGGTCTCGCAGGACGAGCTCACGCAGTACATCGTGCAGTCCTCCGCGCAGTACGGCATGTCGCCCCAGGACTTCGTCAACGCTCTCCAGGAGGGCAACCAGCTGCCCGCCGTCGTCGGTGAGGTCGCGCGCAACAAGGCTCTCGCCGTCGCGCTCGGCAAGGTCACCGTCGTCGACACCAACGGCAAGACGGTCGACCTGACCGGCTTCGTCGCCGTCGAGGATGAGGACGACGCCGAGGAAGAGGCCGCCGAAGAGGCACAGGAGGTCGCGGATGCCGCGGCCGAGGCCGATGACGTCATCGAGGCTGAAGAAGCACCGGCGAAGAAGAAGCCCGCCGCCAAGAAGCCGGCCGCCAAGAAGCCGGCAGCCAAGAAGGCGCCCGCGAAGAAGGCGGACGCCGACACGGAGTGATCGCACGAGATGTGTTGATCTAGATGGGGCGGATGCTGCGGCATCCGCCCCATTTTCGTGCTCCCGATCTGCCCACGGCGAACACGGGCGAGCGAGCGCGGCCACGCCGGTAGATTCGAAGTCAAGACCACCGAAACAGGAGTGAACATGCCAGAACCGCTTATGGCGACGAGTGTCTTCGACAGGCTGCTCAAGGACCGGATCATCTGGCTCGGGTCCGAAGTGCGCGACGAGAACGCCAACGAGATCTGCGCGAAGATCCTTCTTCTCGCGGCCGAGGATGCCGAGAAGGACATCTACCTTTACATCAACTCGCCCGGCGGTTCGATCACGGCCGGAATGGCGATCTACGACACGATGCAGTTCGTTCCGAACGACATCGTCACGGTCGGTATCGGCATGGCCGCATCGATGGGCCAGTTGCTGCTCACCAGCGGAACCAAGGGCAAGCGCTACATCACGCCGAACGCGCGCGTGCTGCTTCACCAGCCCCACGGCGGATTCGGTGGCACCGCGAGCGACATCCAGACTCAGGCGCAGCTCATTCTGTCGATGAAGAAGCGACTCGCTGAGATCACATCGGCGCAGACGGGCAAGTCGGTCGAACAGATCAATGCCGACGGGGACCGTGACCGTTGGTTCACCGCGGAGGAAGCCCTGGAGTACGGCTTCGTCGATCACATCCGCGAGCACGCGGCGGACGTCACCGGCGGCGGCGGAACCGCGAGCTGACCGACGAAGGCCGAAGAGAGAGAACCTCACATCATGCACACCCCTAACTTCCCCGCGGCCCCGCAGGGCCTTCAGATGCCCGGCAGCCGCTACATCCTGCCGCAGTTCGAAGAGCGCACCGCCTACGGCTACAAGCGTCAGGACCCGTACAACAAGCTGTTCGAAGACCGCATCATCTTCCTCGGCGTGCAGGTGGACGACGCGTCCGCCGACGATGTCATGGCGCAGCTGTTGGTGCTGGAGAGCCAGGACCCGGACCGCGACATCATCATGTACATCAACTCGCCGGGCGGCTCGTTCACCGCGATGACGGCCATCTACGACACGATGCAGTTCGTCGCTCCGCAGATCCAGACGGTCGTGCTCGGGCAGGCGGCGTCGGCGGCGGCGGTGCTTCTGGCCGCTGGTACACCTGGCAAGCGACTCGCCCTCCCGAACGCGCGGATTCTCATCCACCAGCCCGCGGTCGGCGAGGCCGGACACGGCCAGGCGTCGGACATCGAGATCCAGGCAGCAGAGATTCTTCGTATGCGTACGTGGCTCGAAGAGACCCTCGCCAAGCACTCGAACAAGACGCAGGAAGAAGTCAATAAGGACATCGACCGCGACAAGATCCTCTCTGCGGACGAGGCGCTCACCTACGGTCTCGTGGACCAGGTGCTGTCCACGCGCAAGCGCACGCCGGGTGCCATCACCGCCTGAGCGAGTGTCGCCCGAAGCGCCCTCCCGCCGATCGGTGGAGGGCGCTTCGTCGTGTGCGGGGGTGGGCGTCCGCTGACAGCGGACGCCCGCCATCCACACTCTCCGTCGCAATCCCGCGCGTTGTCCGCGCCAGCAGTTAGGCTCATACCAGTGCCGGGGTCGTCTCGGCAGGACGAGGAGTCGCGTCATGGCCCGCATCGGTGAGAGTGCCGACCTGTTCAAGTGCTCGTTCTGCGGGAAGAGCCAGAAGCAGGTTCAGCAGCTCATTGCCGGACCAGGCGTCTACATCTGCGATGAGTGCGTCGAGTTGTGCAACGAGATCATCGAAGAGCGCATGGCAGAGTCCGCGTCCGGTGAGGTTGCCGAGTTCGACCTTCCCAAGCCGCGCGAGATCTTCAGCTACCTCGAGGAATACGTGGTGGGCCAGCACGCAGCAAAGCGTGCGTTGGCAGTGGCCGTGTACAACCACTACAAGCGCGTGCGGGCACACGGAACCATTCAGTCTGCGGAGCAGCGGGCCGAAGAGGTTGAGATCGCCAAGAGCAACATCCTGCTGCTCGGGCCGACCGGGTGCGGCAAGACGTACTTGGCGCAGACGCTCGCGAAGCGATTGAACGTTCCGTTCGCCGTCGCCGACGCGACCGCGCTCACGGAAGCTGGCTACGTCGGCGAAGACGTGGAAAACATTCTCCTCAAGCTGTTGCAGGCCGCCGACTTCGACACCAAGCGTGCCGAGACCGGCATCATCTATATCGACGAGGTCGACAAGATCGCGCGGAAGGCCGAGAACCCGTCGATCACGCGGGATGTTTCCGGTGAGGGCGTGCAGCAGGCGTTGCTGAAGATTCTCGAGGGCACCGTGGCTTCTGTGCCCCCGCAAGGCGGACGTAAGCACCCGCACCAGGAGTTCATTCAGATCGACACCACGAACGTGTTGTTCATCGTGGCGGGCGCGTTCGCCGGGCTCGAGGACATCATCTCGTCACGCGTCGGCAAGCACGGCATCGGCTTCGGCGCCCAGTTGCATGAAAAGGGCGACGACCTGAACCTCTTCGGCGAAGTGCGGCCCGAAGACCTTCACAAGTTCGGGTTGATTCCGGAATTCATCGGCCGTCTGCCGGTTGTGGCATCTGTCTCACCTCTCGACCGCGAGGCGTTGATGGAGATCCTCTCCGAACCGAAGAACGCCCTGGTGAAGCAGTACCAGCGAATGTTCGAACTCGACGGCGTCGAACTCGAATTCGACGACGGCGCGCTGGGAGCCATCGCCGACCTGGCTGTGGAGCGGAAGACGGGCGCGCGGGGCCTCCGCGCGATCCTTGAGGATGTACTCGGACCGATCATGTTCGAGATTCCTTCGACCGAAGATGTCGACAAGGTCATCGTTACCCAGGCCGCTGTCGAAGACGGGGCTGCGCCCACCTTCGTTCTGAGGCAGAAGCGAAAAAGCGCGTGATCGCTCGCTGATACGACAAACCGCCCCGATGCCGCTCTCGCGGTCGGGGCGGTTTGCGTTGTCTCAGCCGGTGAGGCCGCGGCGAGCCAAGAGGGGCTCGATACGGGCGTCGCGGCCGCGGAAGTCGCGGTAGGCCTCGAGCGGGTCCTTCGAACCCCCAACGCCCAGCAGCCTCTCGCGGAAGCGGTCGCCGTTGGCACGAGTCAGACCGCCGTTCTCACGGAACCACTCGACGGTGTCGGCATCGAGCACCTCGCTCCAGATGTACGAGTAGTACCCGGCGCTGTAGCCGCCTGAGAACACATGCGCGAAGTAGGTGGATGAGTAGCGCGTGGGAACCACCGGGTTGGCCAAGCCGATGTCGGCCAGGGCCGCAGCCTCGAAGAGGGCGACGTCGATATCGGCCTTGGCATCGTCGGCCGCCAGCGAATGCCAGGCCTGGTCGAGCCAGGAAGCCGCGAGATACTCGCTGGTGGCGAAGCCCTGGTTGAATGCCTCGGACTCGTGCAGTCGTGTGACGAGGTCCGCCGGGAGAGGCTCGTCTGTCTCGATGTGGCGAGCATACGAGGTGAGGATCTCGGGCCAGTAGATCCACATCTCGTTGACCTGGCTCGGGAACTCGACGAAGTCTCGGAAGACATTCGTTCCCGCGAAGTGTGGATAGGTGACCGTCGCGAACAGTCCGTGCAACGCATGCCCGAACTCGTGGAAGAGGGTGGTGACCTCGTCCAACGAGAGCAATGTGCGTTGACCGGCCGCGGGCTTGGGCACGTTGAGGTTGTTCACCACGACGGGCCGGCTGTCGCGCAGTCGAGACTGCGACACGATCGAGTTCATCCACGCGCCCCCGCGCTTGGAATCGCGGGTGTAGAGGTCGAGCACATACAAGCCGAGCTCGGACCCGTCCTCATTGTGGAGTTCGAAGACACGTGCGTCGGGATGATACGCGGGGAGATCGTGACGCTCGGTGAAAGTGACGCCGTACAGCTCGGTGGCGGCGCGGAATACACCCTGTTGGAGGACGCGTTCGGCCTCGAACCACGGACGCAACGCCGCCGTGTCGATGTCATACCGCGCGGTGCGGACCTTCTCGGTGTAGTACGCCCAGTCATGCGCTTCGAGAGGGAAGGGCTCAGGGTCGGCGTCGATTAGCGCTTGCAGCGCTTCTTGCTCGCGGCGCGCGTTCTCAGCAGCGGGCACGGCGAGCTTACGCAACAGCGTGTGGACGGCGTCGGGGGACCCGGCCGTCTGATCGGACGTGATGTACGCCGCGTGAGATGCGTACCCCAGCAGGCGCGCGCGTTCGGCGCGGAGGCGCACGATCTCGAGCAATACTGCTCGGTTGTCGTGTTCGTTGCCGCGGCGACCGCGCGCACGCGAGGCCTCGAGGATCCGTCGCCTGCTCTCTCGATTCGTCAACGACGACAATGCAGGATGCCCGGTGAAGAGGGTGAGGGTGATCAGCCACTTCCCCTCTAGTCCGCGGTCGCTCGCCGCCTGCGCCGCTGCGGACAGCGCGCCGTCGCTCAGGCCTTCAAGTTCGGAGACGTCATCAAAAACGACGGCGAGGTCGTTGGTGTCGGCGAGGAGGTTCTTCTCGAAGGTCGTCGACAGGACTGACAGGCGCTGGTTGAGGCGCGTGAGCTGTGCCTTGGCGTCCTCGTCGAGCGCCGCGCCGGCGTGCGACATTTCCTGGAAGTGGCGCTGGACGAGGTATCGCTGCTCGTCCGTCCAGTCGGACGCCTCGATCTGTTCGTGCAGCGTCTTGATGCGCCAGAACAGCGCCGAGTCCAGCTGAATTGCATCGTGATGCGCTGACATGAGGGGCGCCAGCTGCTCGTCGATCTCTTGGATCTCCTCCGTCGCATCTGCTGATGAGACTGTGTAGAACGTGTGCGCGACTTGTTCGAGTGCGCTGCCGCTCTCTTCGATCGGCACCATGGTGTTCTCGAAGGTCGGCATCGATCGAGCGCGGGTGATTCGGCTGATTTCTTCACGGTGCTGGGCGAAGGCAACGTCAAAGGCCGGTAGGTAGTGCTCGGGTCGGATGAGTCGGTAGTCCGGCAGTCCGTAGGGGAGGGTGGACGGGGTGAGTAGCGGGTTCTCGGAGGGCATGGATCGAGCCTAAACCGATCGCCCTCGCGTGCAAACAAATTTTTGCAAAGAAAATCTTGCAAAGAAACCTTTGCAGTCTTACTCTGAGGGCATGGCAGGGGAAGAGAGCCCATCGTTGGCGGGGCGAAAGCATGAGGAGCGGATCCTCGACACCGGTGCGTTGCGTGCGCTCGCTCATCCGCTTCGTGTGAAGATCTACAACATCCTCAGCCAGTACGGGCCGCAGACCGCCAGTTCGCTTGCTGAGCGGTTGGGGGAGTCTTCGGGCTCGACGAGCTATCACCTGCGTGCGCTGGCCAAACATGACCTGATTCGAGAGTGTTCGGACCGGGGAACCGCACGCGAGCGCTGGTGGGAGCGTCCGCAGGGATCGGTATCGTTCGCAAACCCCGACTCGATCACAACGCCTGCTGGCCGTGCGGCGACGCAGGTGGTGATGACGGAGTTCCTTCGTGACCGAAATGAAGAACTACTCACCTTCGTCGTGCGGGGAATCTCCGGCGAACCGAAGCGGTGGCAGGAATCGTCGATGATTTCTACGGCGACAGCGCGGCTCACGCCGGAACAGGCCCAGGCGCTCAGCGAGCGACTCATGGCGATTATCGACGAGACGGTGGCGGAGTATCGCGATCAGACAGGCGACGACGTGCGGGCGGTCTCGATCCGCAACGACGTGTTCCCGCTCCCTGCCGAAGGAGAGTCGCGATGAGCGCGACCACCGACCACCTCGCCGCGGTCACAGGTCCGGAACCTCGTCCTCCCCGCCCCACGCTCGGTCGCGACTTCTCGAAGCTGTGGACGGCAGCGGCATTCAGCAACCTCGCCGACGGCGTCGGCCGGCTTGCTGTGCCACTGATCGCCACCACACTCACCGACGACCCGCTCATGATCGCCGCCCTCGGAGCGCTTGCTTTCGTCCCTTGGCTCCTCTTTGGACTGCCCGCCGGAATGATCGTCGACCGCTTCGATCGTCGCCGGGTGATGGCTCTCGCCAATGTGCTGCGCGGCGCGATCGCGCTCTGGCTGGCGGTGCTCACGGCGACGGATCAGCTGACGGTGTGGTGGCTATTCGCAGCCACACTCGTGTTTGGGCTTGGTGAGACTCTGTTCGACAATGCCACGAACGCGGTCGTTCCGAGCGTGGTGCCGCGCCCGGCACTCGATCGAGCGAACGGTTTCATGCAGGCGGCTCAGATCACGATCGACAGTTTCATCGCAGCGCCGATCGGTGGTGTGTTGTTCGCCGTCTCCATGGCGCTGCCGCTGTGGCTCGGATCGGTGGGCTACATCGTTCCTGTCGTGCTGGCCATTCTCCTGCCACTGTCGGCTGCGCGCCCGCTCCGTGATTCACCGAGCCCTGACGATGCCGCCGACTCGCGGCCATCCACGCGTGATGCGCTGGCTTATCTCATCCACCACCGGTTTCTGCGGTCGATGGTTGTGTTCACCTCCGTGGTGGGCTGTGCGTTCGCCTTCGGCCAAGCGGCGAGCCTGCTGTACTTCCTCGATGAGTTGGCGATTCCCGCAGCCGCGGTGGGAATCGTCACCGCGGGTATCGGGCTGGGCGCGCTGGGCGGTTCGCTGATCGCATCGACGTTGGTGGCCAAGTTCGGCCGTGGACCGGTGCTCCTCGGCGCGAACGTCGCCGCAGCGCTGGCCCTCGTCGCGGTGTGGGCCGCGCCCGAAGTGATCACGGGAATCGTGGCGTACGCGCTCATGGCGGCGGCGGTGTCGATCTGGAACGTGCCGTGGGGCGCGCTTCGTCAGGCCATCGTGCCGGGTGAACTCTTCGGCCGCGTGCTCGGGGTCAGCCGAACCTTGACATGGGGGCTGTTCCCGTTTGCCACCATCCTGGGTGGCCTCGTCGCCCGCATCGATCTGCGTCTGCCGTTCCTGATCGCAGGAATCGTGACATCCGTGGCGGTCTTGTTCGGCGCGCGCCTGCTCCTTGAAGCATCCCGCCACACGTCTCCGGAGAGGTAACGTCACTCCTCGTCGTCGGAGTGCCCCACGATCGCGGCGCCGTCTGGTCCTACCGTGACGACGATTCCTGAGTCGAGCTCAGCGATCGGGCGCCCCTCCAGCCATGTGAGCGTCCACCGCTGTCGGGGCTGACCGAGCTGGTCGCCCGGAAGGGCAGCATCGACGCTGCGCACGGCTTCGACGAGCGCAGCGGGGAGAGTGCGCGGCGGCTCGTCGCCGCTCGTCCAGCGGGTTCCGAGTTGCATGTCACACCTCCTGCGGGGCGAGTTGGATGTCGGCGATCGCGAACTCCTCGCCGGTGGCGACGAGCTCGAGATTTTCGATCCGACCCACGGCGCGCAGGTCGCCCTCGGCCAGTCGAAGGCTGTCGATCATCTCAGCGTTCGCCTGAATCGTGAGCGATGAGACGGGGGTCTTTTGCGAGGCCTTCGCCTCCGTCTTGGCGCGACGGATGCCAACCAAGGCTTCGCCGACGGCCGTGAGTACCGCGGGGTCACCGTCGATCTCGAGCGGAGTCGGCCACGCTGCGGTGTGCACCGATCCGTCGTTGAACCATGACCACGATTCCTCTGCGGCGAACGAGATGACGGGGGCGAAGAGCCGGAGCAACGTCGACAGCGCGGTGCGCAGGGCGAGCGCCGCCGATGCCTGGCCGACATCGGTGCGGTTGTAGGCCCGCTCCTTGACCAGCTCGAGGTAGTCGTCGCAGAACGTCCAGAAGAACGACTCGGTCACTTCCAACGCGCGTGCGTGGTCGAAGCTCTCGAGAGCGTTCGTTGCCTCGCGCACCACCCCGTCAAGGGTGGCGAGCATCGCCGCGTCGAGCGCGTGGGTGACCTCGGCGCCTTCGGGCACGGGGAAGGAGAGAACGAACTTGGCGGCGTTCAGCACCTTGATCGCCAGGCGACGGCCGATCTTGATCTGCGTCGGGTTCTGCGGGTCAAAGGCGGCGTCAGTGCCCAGGCGGCTGGATGCCGCCCAGTAGCGCACTGCGTCAGAGCCGTGGCGTTCAAGGATGTCGGCCGGGGTGACGACGTTGCCCTTGGATTTGGACATCTTCTTGCGGTCGGGGTCGACGATGAACCCCGAGATCGCGGCGTCTCGCCAGGGGGCGCGGCCGTCTTCGAGCGCGCTGCGCAGCATCGTCGAGAACAGCCAGGTGCGGATGATGTCCTGACCTTGGGGGCGCACATCGAAGGGAGCGACGAGGTCCCACAGCTCGGGGTCGCGATCCCAGCCTCCCGCAAGCTGCGGGGTCAGCGACGAGGTTGCCCACGTGTCGAAGATGTCCTTCTCGCCTTCGAAGCCGCCGGGGACTCCGCGCTGGTCCTCGGTGTAACCAGCGGGCACGTCGGTGGTGGGGTCGACGGGAAGAGCGCTGTGATCCGGCGTCAGCACGCGGCTGTAGTCACGCTCGCCGTTCTCGTCGAGCGGGTACCAGACCGGAATCGGCACGCCGAAGAATCGCTGGCGCGACACGAGCCAGTCGCCGGTGAGGCCGTTTGTCCAGTTCTCGTAGCGCACACGCATGAAGTCCGGATGCCACGAAACCTCGCGTCCCAGTTCGATCAGCTTGTCTCGCAGTGCCGCATCGCGTGCGCCGTTGCGCAGATACCACTGACGCGTCGACACGATCTCGAGGGGACGGTCGCCCTTCTCGAAGAACTTCACGGCGTGGGTGAACGGCTTCGGGTCGCCGATGAGGTCGCCCGAGGCGCGGAGCAGTTCGACGATCTCTTTCTTCGCGCTGAACACCGTCTTGCCCGCGATCTGCGCATAGGCGGCGCGGGCGTCGTCGCTGGTGATGACATCGGGAGCCTCGGCGATCACGCGACCGTCCTGGCCCAGGATGGTGCGGTTGGGGAGGTCGAGCTCGCGCCACCACACGACGTCGGTGACATCACCGAAGGTGCAGATCATCGCGATGCCCGAACCCTTGTCCTTCTGAGCAAGAGGGTGGGCGAGGATGGGCACCTCGACGTCGAAGATCGGTGTGCGCACGGTTGAGCCGAACAGCGCCTGGTAGCGCTCGTCGTCGGGGTGGGCCACCAGGGCAACGCATGCAGCCAGCAGTTCGGGGCGCGTGGTCTCGATGTGTACGTCGCCGCTGCCATCGGTCTTGTGGAACGCCACGCGGTGGTAGGCCGCCGGCTGGTCGCGGTCTTCGAGTTCGGCCTGGGCGATCGCCGACCGGAAGTCGATGTCCCACAGCGTCGGCGCCATGGCCTGGTATGCCTCGCCCCGCTCGATGTTGCGGAGGAACGCCCGCTGGCTTGTCCGGATGGTTTCGTCCGAGATGGTGCGGTAGGTCTGCGTCCAATCGACGCTCAGGCCCAAGGAACGCCACAGGTCTTCGAAGTGCTTCTCGTCCTCGACCGTAAGGCGCTCGCACAGCTCGATGAAGTTTCGACGGCTGATGGGAATCTGGTCCGCGGCGCGGCTGCTCTTGTTGTCGCCACCTTCGAACGGCGGCGTGAAGTCAGCGTCGTACGGGAGGGTGGGGTCGCAACGCACGCCGTAGTAGTTCTGAACGCGGCGCTCCGTCGGCAGGCCGTTGTCGTCCCAGCCCATCGGGTAGAACACGGTCTTCCCGCGCATGCGCTCGAATCGCACCTTGACGTCGGTGTGTGTGTAGCTGAAGACGTGACCGATGTGCAGAGAGCCTGAAGCGGTCGGCGGTGGAGTGTCGACGGAGAAGATGCCGTCGCGACCCACTTCGGTGGCACGCACGCGGTCGAACAGGTACGTTCCCTGGGCCTTCCAGGCCGCATCCCACTTGGCTTCGAGACCCTCGAGGGCGGGCTTGTCGGGAATGAGCGCGTCAGACATGGGGTCTCCTTGCGATATGTGCGGCACTGTGTGAGCGTGCCTGAGTGTGGGTCGCCCCAAATCTTATCGCGCGAGGCTCACCAGCGCCTCCGGAGTAAATCCACCGAGTGCAAAAACGCGATACGGTGGAGCTTCCCCCTTCGCACTCTCCCGAGGTTTTGCTATGTCTGGTTGGCGCCGTCGTGCCGTGTTCGCATCCGCTGTTCTTTCCGCCGCACTGATTGCCAGCGCCTGCGCGGCACCGGGCGAGCCATCCGAAGCCGGTGCCACGGGCGAAGTGGTGTGGGCGATCGAAGGCGCGAACCTCAGTGCGGGTCACATGGACCCGCAGACCAGCCAGCTCGACGTGTCCGCGATGGTGCAACGCGCGGTCTTGGACTCGCTGGTCTTCCAAGAGGCCGATGGATCATTCACGCCGTGGCTCGCCACCGATTGGCAGATCTCGGACGACGGCACTGCCTACACCTTCACCCTCCGTGACGACGTGACCTTTCATGATGGAGAACCGTTCGACGCCGCGGCCGTGAAGGCGAACTTCGATCGCATCGCCGACCCCAATACCGAATCGGCCCAGGCGGCGAGCATGTTGGGCGGAGAGTTCTACGCGGGCACCGAGGTTGTGGACGAGCACACGGTGACGGTGTCGTTCACGCAGCCGTACGCGCCCTTCCTGCAGGCCGCGAGCACCGCGCTGCTCGGCTTCTATTCGCCGGCGGTTCTCGCCGAACGCGCCGATGAGCTGAAGGCCGGCGGTCCGGACATCACCGTCGGTACGGGCCCGTTCGTGCTCACCGAGTACACCCCCGATCAGGAGATCGTGTACACACGAAACGCTGACTATGCGTGGGGGCCGGACGGCGCCGAAGCGCCCGCATTCGAAACGCTTCGTGTCAGCATCCTGCCCGAACCTGCGGTGCGCGCAGGTGTCATCGAGAGCGGTGAGGCGGATCTCGCCAGCCAGCTCCCGCCGAACGTTGCTTCCACTCTCGACTCGTCGCTCACCATCGACTCGATCGAGTACCCGGGGCTGCCCTACTCGCTCTACCTGAACGAGAAATACGGCGTATTCGGCGACCCGCTCGTGCGGGAGGCATTCTCGCGGGCGATCGACATCGACACCGCCGTCGACGAAATCTTCTTCGGGCAGTTCCCGCGTGCGTGGAGCATTCTCGGTTCCACAACGCCGGGCTACGACGCTTCGCTCGAGGGCACGTGGGAGTTCGACCCCGACGCAGCGAACGCGCTCCTCGACGAGGCCGGGTGGACCGAGCGCGACGACGAAGGCTATCGCCTCAAGGATGGCGAGCGACTCTCGGCGCGTTGGATCGCCTGGACCCCCGTGCCTGATGACCGCACGGCTCTGGCGAACGCGATCGGCTCGAACCTGCGCGATGTGGGCTTCGAACTGGTCCGCGAGGTACTCGAGCCCGGCGCCTACAACGAGCAGTATGGACCGAAGACGTTCGACCTAACGGACTGGGGATTCTCGGGTGTCGACCCGGATCTGCTCCGCAACCACCTGCACACCGAAGGCTTTCAGAACGCGTCACAGGTGAGCGATGCCGACCTCGACGCCCTCCTCGAGAGCGGTTTCGCCACATCCGACACCACCGAGCGGGCGGCGATCTACGGCGAGGTGCAGCAATGGAATGCTGACCACAACGCCATCGTGCCGCTGTACAGCCCGTCGTTGATCACAGCCTCCACCGACTCTGTCGCGGGTCTGGAATACGATCTGTACGGACGCCCGCTGTTCTACTCCGTCACTGTCGAGTAGCCCTCGGGGGACGAACGGAAGGCATTATGACGACGAGTGCGCCCTCCGTGAGGTGGCGCGGCGTTGTCGAGTGGATGCTGCGAAACCTGGCATCCGTCATCTTCGTCCTCTGGGGTGCGGCCACGCTCGCCTTCATCGCGGTGCGGATCATCCCGGGGGATCCGGTGGACGTGATGCTGGGCCCGCAGGCGCAGGTCAGCGACGAGGTGAAGGCGTCCATCCGCGCAGAACTCGGACTCGATCAGCCCGTTCTGGAGCAGTACGTCACGTACTTGGCACACTTGGCGCGGGGCGACCTCGGGCTTTCGTATCAATTGCGGATGCCGGTGACCGACGTCATCGGGCGGCAGCTGGAAGCCACGGTTCAGCTCACGGCGGTGGCGCTGATCATCGCCCTCGTGCTGGCGTTCGCGACGGCGCTGTGGGCGCGAGGGCCATGGAGTCGGGGGATCGCCGCGACGATCGAACTGGTCGTGCTGTCCTCACCGGTGTTCTGGATCGGGCTCATCCTGCTCAGCGTGTTCGCGTTCGACCTTGGCTGGTTTCCCGTGTCGGGCGCACGAAACCCGCTATCGATCGTGCTTCCCGCGGTGACGTTGGCGCTTCCGGTCGCCGCGTTGCTCGGGCAGGTCCTTCGAGACGGAATCGAGTCGGCCGAGCGCCTTCCCTTCGCCGTCACGGTGCGCGCCCGCGGCGCGGGGCCCGCGTGGGTGACGTTTCATCACACGCTTCGCCATGGCGCCTCCAGTGCGGTGACGCTGGCCGCGTACCTTGTGGGCTCACTGCTCGGCGGTGCCGTGCTGGTTGAGACGGTGTTCGGGCGCCCGGGCATCGGCAGGGTGACGCTTGCGGCGATCACCGACCGTGATCTGCCGGTGATTTCCGGCGTGATCCTGCTCAGTGCATTGACCTTCGTCGTGGTGAATTTGCTGGTGGATGCCGCTTACCCGCTGATCGACCCGCGGCAACGCTCCGCGCGTGGCGGAGGTGCCCGATGAGGCTCAGTCGCCGACTCGCGGTGGGCGCCGCGATTGCATTCGCCGCCCTGATCGCGCTCATGATCATCGCCCCGAGCCTGTTCACTCAGGCTGATCCGCTTCGCACCGATGTGACCAACGCTCTTGCCTCGCCAAGCTCGGAGCACTTCTTCGGAACGGACCAGAGCGGTCGCGATGTGTTCGCGCGAGTGGTCTATGGGGCCCAGCGTTCTGTGGGAATCGGGCTCCTGGCCACGGCGCTGGCATTCGCGATCGGGCTGGTCGCGGGCGCCTTGTCGGGCGTCGCCCCGCGCCCGGTCGACGCGCTGGCGATGCGTGCGACCGACGTTCTGCTCGCATTCCCGGAGTTTCTCATCGCGCTGGTGGTGGTGGCCATCCTCGGCCCCGGACCGGTGAACATCGCGATCGCGGTAACGATCGCCGCGGTGCCCGTGTACGTGCGTGTCGCGCGTGCGCAGACGCGGACGCTGGTGGCCGCCGAACACGTCGAGGCGGCGCGCATCCTCGGAGTGCCCGCCGGGCTCGCGTTCACCCGACACGTCATCCCCGGCGTGGTCGGCGCACTGAGTGTCCTCGCGACGATCGGGGTGGGCTCGGCGATTCTCGCCGCGGCGGGTCTGTCGTTCCTCGGGCTCGGACCGACCGAGCCGACGCCCGAGTGGGGCCTCATGCTCGCGGGGGGGCGGAACGTCTTAGGGCAGGCCTGGTGGATTTCGGTCTTCCCGGGGGTTGCGATCACCGCCACCGTGATCGCGGTGACGGTGATCGGACGCTCGCTCCGTGCCCGCGCCGAGGGGCGGAGGAACTGATGGCGATGGATGAGCGCGCGCTCGACGTAGCCGACTTGCACGTGCGCATCGATGGCAAGCCCGTCGTCCACGGGGTGAGTCTGCATGTGCGTCGTGGCGAGATTCTCGCCGTGGTGGGGGAGTCCGGGGCGGGTAAATCGGTGACGGCTCGAGCACTCCTCGGGCTTGTGGGTGACCACGCTCAGGTCACGGCGGAACGCCTCGAGATTTCGGGCATCGATGCGCGGCGATTCGCGGAGCGCCAGTGGCGCGGCATCCGAGGAACTCACATCGCGCTTGTCTCGCAGGATGCACTTGTCTCGCTCGACCCGCTGCGCCGCGTCGAGGCGGAGATCGCGGAACCGTTGCGCATCCACGGGGCCGCGCGCTCTCGAACGACACTCCGGCAGCGCGTCGTGGACCTGCTCGATCAGGTCGCGATGCCCGACCCCGAGCGGCGACGTAGACAGTATCCGCACGAGCTCTCCGGTGGTTTACGCCAGCGGGCTCTGATCGCTTCCGCCCTCGCGGGCGACCCGGCGATCATCATCGCCGACGAGCCGACGACGGCTCTGGATGCCACCGTGCAAGCTCGTGTGCTGCGTTTGCTGCGCGCGATCGCCGACCGAGGAGTAGGGATCGTGTTCATCAGTCATGATCTGGCCGCCGTGTCGCACCTCTCCGACCGAGTCGCCGTGATGCAGGCGGGCCGCATCGTCGAAGAGGGCAAGACCGCAGATGTTCTGACGGCTCCGCAACATGAGCACACGGCCGTCCTCGTCGCCGCAGCGAGCCATCGTGCCGGAGCGCCGCGCACCGCGCGGGGCGATATCGCGCTTCGCGTCGAACACGTGTCGAAGCGGTTCGACCGTGTCGCGGTCGACGATGCGTCGTTTACCCTTGCTGCCGGACGCACCCTCGCCATCGTGGGGGAGTCGGGCTCGGGGAAGACCACCATCGCCCGCATGATCGTCGGCGTCGAGCATCCCGACACTGGCGAGATCCACGTCGCCGGTGACATGGGTCGCGCTCGTGCGGTGCAGTACGTGCATCAAAATCCTCTCGGGGCGTTCGACCCGCGCTGGACGATCGGTCGCTCGCTGCGCGAGGCCGTCGCGGCGGGTGCTGTGCCACGCGCGGATCGCGCGAGAGCGGTCGAGGCGCTCATGCGCGAGGTCGACCTGGATCCGGAGCTTTGCGCGCGACGGCCGGCGCAGTTATCCGGTGGGCAGCGGCAGCGTGCGGCGATCGCTCGAGCGCTTGCGGCGGCGCCAGAGATCCTTGTGCTGGATGAGCCCGTCTCGGCGCTGGATGCCTCGGTGCGCGAACGCGTGTTGGCCTTGCTCGCGCGGGTGCAACGCGAGCGCGACCTGGCGATGGTGTTCATCTCGCATGACCTCAACGTGGTGTCAGCGATCGCTGACGACGTGCTGGTGCTGCAGGACGGTGTCACAGTGGAACAGGGGCCGGTCTCACAGGTGTTCGGCTCGCCGCAGCATCCATTCACGAAAGAACTTCTGGCCGCCGGACTGGTCTGACGTGCACGGCCCGGATGCGGGTAGAATCGTCGCAGCAGCTGTGATCCGGACATCACCGGGGAGCTCTCGGAAGAACGTTCCCGCTCGCGGGAATCAGTAGAACCGAGCGGGGCAGGCCCGTCACAGCCGCAGTGAGAGAGGACGGATGCTTCGGCAACCGTCACGCGGGGTGGTACCGCGGCTCTTCCGCCCGGAAGCGTCGTCCTCGCAGGACGCATCGCACCCTGCTGGAGAGACATGACTTACCCCCTCTCGTCATTCGGCCCCGCCGCTGACGCAGTCGTTCCCAGTCCGAGCTTTCCGGCCATCGAGGTCGACGTGCAGGACTTCTGGAACGCGGACGACACGTTCCGTGCGTCGATCGCGCAGCGTGACGGCGACGACGAATGGGTGTTCTACGACGGGCCGCCGTTTGCGAACGGCCTGCCGCACTACGGCCATCTGCTGACCGGCTATGCGAAGGACGTCTTCCCGCGCTTCCAGACCATGCGGGGCAAGAAGGTTGATCGCGTGTTCGGGTGGGACACCCACGGTCTCCCCGCCGAACTCGAGGCCATGAAGCAACTCGGGCTGACCGAGAAGAGCGAGATCGAGTCGATGGGCATCGACGTGTTCAACGCCAAGGCCCGCGAGTCCGTGCTCGCTTACACCGAGGAGTGGAAGGCGTATGTGGGTCGTATGGCCCGCTGGGTCGACTTCGAGCGGGGCTACAAGACGCTCGACACCACCTACATGGAGAGCGTCCTGTGGGCGTTCAAGACCCTCCACGACAAGGGGCTGGCATACGAAGGCCATCGCGTTCTGCCCTACTGCTGGCGCGACGAGACGCCGCTGAGCGCGCACGAACTGCGCATGGACGATGACGTCTACAAGATGCGTCAGGACCCATCGGTGACGGTCACTTTCCCGCTCGTGGGAACCAAGGCCGAAGCCTTGGGGCTTACCGGCGTGCGCGCCCTCGCGTGGACGACGACGCCGTGGACCCTTCCGACGAACCTTGCCCTCGTGGTCGGCCCCGACATCTCGTACGTTGTGCTTCCCGGGGGCCCAGCCGGCGCCGCCGACGTGCACCACGACGCCACGGGGAGCGCGGACGATCCGATCGAGGCGACGTCGCACCGATATCTCATCGCCGCCGACCTCCTGGCCGGCTATGCGAAGGATCTGGGATACGAGTCGGCTGATGCCGCGCGAGAGGCTGTGGAGCGTACGCTCCTCGGCGCCGATCTGGCCGACGTCGCGTACGACCGCCTGTTCGACTACTACGCCGACGCGGAACTGTGGGGCACCCAGAACGCGTGGCGCATCCTGGTCGACGACTACGTCACGACCTCGGACGGTACCGGAATCGTTCACCAGGCGCCCGCTTACGGTGAGGATGACCAGCGGGTAACCGAGGCCGCCGGCATCCCGCTGATCATGAGCTTGGATGACGGAGGGCGATTCCTGCCGCAGGTGACCGATGTCGCCGGCGAGCTGTGGCTGGACGCGAACACACCGATCGTCCGTCTTCTCCGCCAGGACGGCCGGCTGCTGCGCCTGGCCAGCTACGAGCACTCGTACCCGCACTGCTGGCGCTGCCGCAATCCGCTGATCTACAAGGCTGTCTCGAGTTGGTTCGTGCGTGTCACCGACATCAAGGACCGCATGCTCGCCGGCAACGAGCAGATCACCTGGGTGCCCGAAAACGTCAAGCACGGCCAGTTCGGCAAGTGGCTCGAAGGCGCACGCGATTGGTCGATCAGTCGTAACCGGTACTTCGGCTCGCCGATCCCCGTGTGGAAGAGCGACGACCCGGAGTACCCACGCGTTGACGTGTATGGGTCGCTTGCCGATCTCGAGCGCGACTTCGGTCGGCTTCCGGTCAACGGTGCAGGCGAAGTGGACCTTCACCGTCCGTTCATCGACGACCTCACGCGTCCGAACCCCGACGACCCGACCGGACGCAGCACCATGCGACGGATCGATGACGTGCTCGACGTGTGGTTCGACTCGGCTTCGATGCCCTACGCGCAGGTGCACTATCCGTTCGAGAACCAGGAGTGGTTCGACGATCACTCGCCGGCCGACTTCATCGTCGAGTACATCGGGCAGACCCGAGGCTGGTTCTACGTGATGCACGTGCTGTCGACAGCGCTGTTCGACCGGCCCGCCTTCACCGGAGTCTCGTGCCACGGCATCGTGCTCGGCTCGGACGGCCAGAAGATGTCGAAGTCGCTGCAGAACTACCCCGACGTGCGCGAGGTGTTCGACCGCGACGGTTCGGATGCCATGCGTTGGTTCCTCATGGCGAGCCCGGTGCTGCGCGGCGGCAATCTCGTCGTCACCGAAGAGGGCATCCGTGCTGGCGTGCGCGAGTTCATGCTTCCGCTGTGGAACGCGTGGTACTTCTTCGCGACGTATGCCAACGCCGCCGGCGGCCCCGGCGGCACGGGCTACCAGGCGCAGTGGCGCACTGACTCGTCGGACGTGCTCGACCGCTACATCCTGGCGCTCACCGGCGACCTGGTGCGCAATGTCGCCCGCGACCTCGATTCGCTGGACTCGACGCTGGCTGCGGCTGCGTTGCGCGAGTTCGGTGAGGCGCTGACCAACTGGTTCATCCGGCGTTCGCGCGATCGGTTCTGGTTGGGCGTCGGTGACGATGCATCGTCGCGTGAGGCGTTCGACACGCTCTACACCGTGCTCGAAACGGTCACCCGTGTTGCCGCGCCGCTGATCCCGCACGTCGCCGAGACGATCTGGCACGGCCTCACCGGCGGGCGCAGTGTGCACCTGACGGATTGGCCCGATGCCGATGCATTTGCTCCGGCAGCCGACATTCGAGAGGCCATGGATGCGGTCCGTCAGGTTTCGAGCGTCGCCAATGCCCTGCGCAAGAAGGAGGGCAAGCGCGTGCGGTTGCCCCTGTCACAGCTCACAGTTGTGGTGAAGGATGCCGCCTCTCTCGGTCAGTTCGACGACATCCTCCGCGATGAACTCAACGTCAAAGCGGTGCACCTGGTCGAACTCGAAGAGACCACGGCCGCCGAGTACGGCATCACTCACCGGTTGTCCGTCAATGCGCGCGCCGCGGGGCCGCGCCTCGGAAAGCGTGTCCAGCAGGCGATCCAGGCGTCGAAGGCCGGCGCCTGGAGCGAGGCCGATGGCGTCGTCTCTGTGCAGACACCCGAAGGCCCGCTTGCCCTGCAGACGGGGGAGTACGACCTGGTGCTCGAAACGTCGGGGCGCCCCGAGGGTGAGGCGCTCGCGCTGTTGCCCGGCGGGGGATTCGTCCTGCTTGACACGGCGACAACCCCTGAACTCGAGGCGGAAGGCCTCGCGCGTGACATCGTGCGCGCCGTGCAGGACACCCGGAAGGCTGCGGGCTTCGACGTCAGCGACCGCATCCGCCTGCGGTTGGCGTTCGCTGATTTTGAGGATGCCGCAGCGGTGACGTCGGCGTTCGACGTCGCGGATGTCGCGGGCGAAACGCTTGCCCTTGAGCACGAACTGGTCGCGCTCGGCGAGGGCGCGCCCGACGCCGGGGCACACACGGTCGAAGTCGATGCCGGGGTATATGCCAACCGTGGTGCCTTCGCGGTGTCGGTGACCCGAATCGAGGGGACAGCATGACCGACGAACGTGACCGCACCCGCGCCGACGCCGTGTATGCGGCGCTGCTTGAGCGCCAGGGTGAGCAATGGGTGCAGCCGCGCGTCGAGCGCACGCGGCGGGTGCTGGAACTGCTGGCGGACCCGCAGAAGACCTACCGGGTGATTCACGTCACGGGCACCAACGGCAAGACATCGACGGCGCGTATTGCCGAGAGTCTGCTGCGTGCTCACGGCCTTCGCACGGGACTGTTCACCAGCCCGCACCTCGAGCGCTTCACCGAGCGGATCATGATCGATGGTGAGCCGATCGCCGACGCCGCCGTGGCGGACGCGTGGGACGAAATCGAGCCGTTCGTGACGATGGTCGACGCAGAACTGGTCGCCGCTGACGACGCAGCTCTCACGTTCTTCGAACTGCTCACGATTCTCGCGTTCGTTGCCTTCGCGGATGCTCCGATCGATGTGCTCGTGCTCGAAGTCGGCATGGGAGGAGCGTGGGATTCCACCAATACCGCCGATGGGGACGTCGCGGTGTTCGCTCCGATCGACATCGACCACGCCGATCGGCTGGGGGAGACGATCGCCGATATCGCGGCAGTGAAGGCGGGAATCATCAAGCCTGGTGCTGCCGCGGTGTCTGCGCGACAGCATCCTGAAGCAGAAGCTGTCCTGCGCACTGCCGCAGCGGCAGCCGGCGCCACGATCGCGTTCGAGGGGACGGATTTCGCCCTCGCTGAGCAGCGACTGGCCGTCGGCGGCCAGCAGATCACCGTGCGCGGCGTGGCCGCTACCTACGAACAGGAGTACCTGCCGATCCTTGGGGAGCACCAAGCGTTCAACGCCGCATTGGCGATTGCCGCCGTGGAGTCCCTTGTCGGCGGCGGGACGCAGCCGATCGCCGCCGATGTGCTGACCGAAGGTCTCAGTCAGGCGACGTCCCCGGGGCGTCTACACCTCGCGGGAATTGCGCCGACGGTGCTGGTGGATGCCGCGCACAACCCGCACGGTGCTCGGGCGCTGGTCGCCGCTATGCGCGAGTCGTTCGACTTCGACGAATGGGGTGTCGTGCTCGGCGTGCTCGCCGACAAAGACGCGGCGGGCATCGCCGGTGAGCTGTTGCCCATCGCGGCACACGTGTTCGCTACGGCGCCGGATTCGGATCGCGCCAGTGACGCCGATCACATCGCAGACGTGATCGAGGCCGGCGGCGGGGCAGTGACGGTTCATCATGCGCTCGCGGATGCCGCATCCGCCGCGCGGGAGTGGGCGGCAGCCAGCGATCGGCGTGCGGTGATGATCACCGGTTCGGTCGTGCTTGCCGGTGAGGCCTTGCGCCTCGCGGCAGAAGAAGACTGGAAGAGCGGGTGGACGTCGTGAGCGCATCGTCGGATTCGGCGCCCGCGCCCCGCACTCGCCGAGCCCGAGGCGCGGCCGAGTCTCTCGCATCCGTTGTCCTCGCGTTCGAGTCGATCGTCGCTTTTCTCGCGGGCCTCGCCATCTACGGCCTTGGCGTCCTGCCCGAGACGATTGCACCGTGGTGGGGAATCGTCGCGGGGTCAGTGTTGGCGGTCGCGATGATCGTCACCGGACGCCTGGTGCGCTATCCCTGGGGAATCGCGATCGGCTGGATCCTGCAGATCATCGTGGCGTTGGGCGCATTCCTCGTCCCCTCGCTACTGATCGTCGCGCTCATTTTCGGCGGCATGTATGCGTATGCCACCATCAAGGGGCGCGCTCTCGACCAGCGCAATGCGCGATTGGCCGCCGAGCTGACCGATTCGTCGGACGAAGCCTGACAACGTAACGGAGAAGATCATGTCCACTGAAGAAACACTCGTCCTCGTCAAGCCTGACGGCGTCGCACGTGGCCTGACCGGCGCGATTCTCGCGCGCATCGAAGCGAAGGGCTACTCGCTCGTTGACATCCGTCTGGTCGAGCCCGACCGCGCCACCCTCGAGCGCCACTACGCCGAGCACGAAGGAAAGCCCTTCTACGAGCCGCTCCTCGAGTTCATGATGTCGGGGCCGTCGGTGGCGATTCGCCTGGCAGGCAACCGCGTCATCGAAGGGTTCCGTTCACTCGCGGGTACGACCGATCCGACCTCCGCAGCCCCCGGAACGATTCGCGGCGATCTTGGGCGTGACTGGGGCCTCGCGGTGCAGCAGAACCTCGTACACGGCTCGGACAGCCCTGAGTCGGCCGCGCGCGAGCTCGCTATCTGGTTCTAGGAGGGTTGCTGAGGGCTCAGAACAAGGCCCCCAGCACATCCAGTCGAAGCTGCGCGATAGTCGCGACCACGGCGTAGGTTGCCACGGTGAGAACGGGTACCCAGCTCATCAGACTGCCTGCACCGCGTCGGATCGATGATGGTGCGGGGACGGCGCCGATGCGCAAGACATGCAGGGTGACGACGTAGAACGACGGGATCGTGACCGCCCAGGTGACCATGCACCACGGGCACAGCGTTCCGAGCACGAAGATGCTCTGCGAGATCAGCCAGATCACGAATCCGATCGCGAAGATCATCCCTGCTTCGAAGGCGCACCAGAACCAACGGGCGAACCTCGCACCCGCGAGGATTGCGATGCCGACAACGATCGGCGCTACCCAGGCGCCGAGGCCGATCAGTGGGTTCGGGAAGCCGAACACGCTTCCTTGCCAGGAATCCAGGTTCTTCGAGCACTGCACAAGCGGGCTGAAGTCGCACGACGCGGCGGACCCCGGGTTCTCGTAAGCGTGGAACTTCTCCAGCGTCAGCTGGAATGCCGCCCACCAGCCCACCGCACCGGCGATCACCAGCCAGACGGCCATCACGGTCGGGCGGGTTCGAGACTGCACGTAAGCCATGCCTCGGATTATGGCACTCGAAACTCAGTGCCCATCTCGGGGGACAAGGCCTGCGCGGTTGCGGGATCGACACGCAGCCGCACCCCGGCGCGCATTCCGTCACGGAAAGTGCGATAATGATCGTCGATGTGTCGCGGCCGCGCCGATGCACACATCACCGAAGACTTCAGGGCGACGAATGCCCTTTGGCATTACGAGCACTCACCACCAGCGTTGAGACCGTGATGCAGACCGAGTGAGTACGCGGCACCGCAGGTGCGGCACCGCACAAGATTTCGCCGGGTAGCGCGCGGCGCCGCCCGCAGGGAGTAAGCCCTTGATGGCCGATGGCACACATGAAGAACTCGACCCCCAGACAGAACAGGATGCAACGCCCGGCGTAGCGCCTGACACTGTCGCGCTGCCCGAGGGCGACGAGACAGCGGCTGTCGCTGACACGGCAACAGAGCCTGCGGGGGAGTCAGCCGGAGCGGACGCAGCCGGTCCCTCGGAAGATCCTGCGCCTGCCGATGGCACCGTGCCCGAGGACGCAGTGGTGCCCGAGTCGGCGGCGGACGAGGCATCTGCCGAACAGGCACCTGCCGAGCAGAAACCTGCCGAACAGGCACCTGCCGAGCAGGAACCTGCCGAGGAAGCACCTGCCGCGGAAGCCCCCGCGGTCGTCGAAGAGGAAGCGCCGAAGGGCCCGCCGACGGCGATCAGCCTGGGGTTGCTGCCCGAAGACTTCGTCTCACAGGTGTCGACGTCGCTGCACTTTTACGCCCCGGAGATCATCCCGCTGCCGGCATCGCCGCAGCAGCAGGACGACACCGACGATGCTCCGGGCGGCCGCAGCTCGTCACGCCGGCGCAACCGTCGGCGCGGCGGTGAGGGCCGTTCGGACGGCGACGAGTCGGGTGGGGACAAGCCCGCTCCGCGCCAGCGCGTGGTCGAACTGATCACTGAGCCGCAGCGCATCAAGGGTTCGACCCGACTCGAAGCGAAGAAGCAGCGTCGTCGCGATGGCCGTGAGGCCGGTCGCCGCCGCGCAGTGGTCACCGAAGCCGAGTTCCTGGCACGCCGCGAGGCCGTCGATCGCGTGATGATCGTGCGTTCGAAGAACGGGCGCATTCAGATCGCTGTCCTCGAAGACAACGTGCTCGTCGAGCACTATGTCGCGCGCAGCCAGGATGCATCGCTGATCGGCAACGTCTACCTCGGTCGCGTGCAGAACGTGCTGCCGAGCATGGAGGCGGCCTTCGTCGACATCGGTCGCGGGCGCAACGCTGTGCTGTACTCCGGCGAGGTCGACTGGGATGCCGTGGAGACCGGCAATCAGCCGCGCCGCATCGAACTCGCCCTGAAGTCCGGCGACCGTGTTCTGGTCCAGGTCACCAAGGACCCCGTGGGGCACAAGGGTGCGCGCCTGACGAGCCAGATCTCGCTGCCGGGCCGCTACCTGGTGTACGTACCCGGCGGGGCCATGAACGGTATCTCGCGCAAGCTGCCGGACACCGAGCGTGCGCGCTTGAAGAAGATCCTCAAGGAGGTGCTCCCCGAGTCCAGCGGCGTGATCGTGCGCACCGCGGCCGAAGGAGCCACCGAGGAGCAGCTCACGCGCGACGTGCAGCGCCTCACGAACCAGTGGGAGCACATTTCCGCGCAGGTCGAGTCGATCGGCGCACCGGCACTTCTGCACTCCGAGCCCGACCTTCTCGTGAAGATCGTGCGAGACGTGTTCAACGAAGACTTCTCGCGCATGCTCATCCAGGGCGAAGAAGCACATCACACGATCACGAAGTACCTCGAGTCGGTCGCCCCAGATCTTCTCGAGCGTGTCTCGGCGTACGAGGGCGAGCGCGACCCGTTCGATGAGCACCGTGTTACCGAGCAGATCGAGAAGGCCCTCGACCGCAAGGTATGGCTGCCCTCCGGCGGCTCGCTGGTGATCGACCGCACCGAAGCCATGACGGTGGTTGACGTCAACACCGGCAAGTTCGTCGGCACCGGCGGCAACCTCGAAGAGACCGTTACGAAGAACAACCTCGAGGCTGCGGAAGAGATCGTTCGCCAGCTTCGCCTGCGCGATATCGGCGGGATCATCGTCGTCGACTTCATCGACATGGTGCTCGAGTCCAACCGTGACCTGGTCCTGCGCCGCCTCGTCGAATGCCTGAGCCGCGATCGCACCAAGCACCAAGTCGCCGAGGTGACCTCACTCGGCCTCGTGCAGATGACTCGAAAGAAGCTCGGACTCGGGCTTCTCGAGACGTTCAGCGAACAGTGTGACGTGTGCGCTGGTCGCGGACTCATCGTGCATCACGACCCGATCGTGAAGCACCGGGGTGGGGGCTCGAGCCCGCAGCAGAACTCGCGCCGGTCGCGCGGCGGATCGCAGCCCCAGCAGAGCTCGCAGAGCAACGGGGGGACCCACGTCATCACAGAGGGCGTGAAGACCGCGCTCGCGCAGATCGCAGCATCGACGATTCACCACGCGGATGACGCGGGCGATGCCTCGGGCCTGCCGGCGGTCGCCGAGCAGCCCGAGACGCGCGAGCCGCGTCAGGAACGTGCGAAGAAGCCGCGCAAGAAGCGGAATAAGGATGCCGCGGCCACCAAGGCGGGCGCTCCGCGCACCGAGAAGGACGTTCTGCTGGACTCGGTGCTGGACGCTCTTCCGGAACCCAAAGCTCCCGGGCAGGGTCGCTCACGCCGCCGCGTGACCACGGCTGCCCTGACCGGCACGCCGGTCGCACACGTCACGACCGAGGACTAGTCATCGGCCCTGCGCGCGCCGCTCGCGAGCGGTGACGCGCAGGCCCGAGGCGATCAAGCGCCGCACGAGTTCGTGGCCGCTGACGTGTTGCGCGCCCGCGGCGACCAGTTGCGCATGCCGCTCTTCGGGAACGTCGTAGTGGTCGAGATCGAACCCGCGACGGGGGATGCCCTGTGCGGCAGCGAAGGCGTGCAGCTCATCGAGACCGGCATCGCTGACCAGGTGCGCCCAGAGCCGCCCGTGTGCGGGCCAGCGGGGGTCGTCAATCAAGATCGCCACACAGAGATCCTGCGAGCGGTGTACGACACGGCATCGCGCGCTTTTGGCGATAGGCTCGGCATCCGGTAAAGTAGTCCTTTGGTGCGTCACGTTTCGCAGGTGAATGGCGAAACGGTCGAGAGCCTTGCTTCCGCACCAGGACTTTCCCAGTCTCACAAAGACAATTTCGGAGCCGTGCGCTCCCATGACGAAACAGGTGTGAAGTGGTTTACGCAGTAGTGCGCGCCGGTGGCCGGCAGGAAAAGGTCGAGGTCGGCACGATTGTCGTTCTCGACCGTCAGAAGGCCAAGGTCGGCGACAACATCGAACTGCCCGCGGTTCTCTTCGTCGACGGTGACGCCGTCACGACGGACGCGGACAAGCTCGCGAAGGTCACCGTCACCGCCGAGGTGCTCGGCGAAGAGCGCGGCCCCAAGATTGTGATCCAGAAGTTCAAGAACAAGACCGGTTACAAGAAGCGCCAGGGGCACCGTCAGGACCTCACGCGCGTCAAGGTCACCGGCATCAAGTAAAGCCACAGGAGACGCAGAGATGGCACACAAAAAGGGCGCAAGCTCCACCCGTAACGGTCGTGACTCCAACGCACAGCGCCTTGGCGTGAAGCGTTTCGGCGGCCAGCAGGTTCTCGCCGGCGAAATCATCGTTCGCCAGCGTGGAACGCACTTCCACCCGGGCGCCAACGTCGGCCGTGGCGGCGACGACACCCTCTTCGCACTCTCGGCTGGTGCCGTTGAGTTCGGCCAGAAGGGTGGCCGCAAGGTCGTTAACATCGTGGCGGCCGCGGAGTAATCCACGGATCTCACTGATTCTTTCGGATGGGGCGGGCTTCGGCCCGCCCTTTCCTTTACCCTGGGCTTCGGCTCGCCTCTTCTTCACACTCCAGGCTTCGGCCCTGGCCGCACCGCAAGGAGCTACGCATGGTCTCGTTCGTCGATCGAGTGACCCTCCATCTGCGCGCAGGTAAGGGCGGCAACGGCTGCGTGTCGGTCAAGCGGGAGAAGTTCAAACCGCTCGCGGGCCCGGACGGCGGTAACGGCGGGCACGGGGGCGACATCACGTTGTACGCCGACCCCCAGGTCACGACGCTGTTGTCGTACCACCACTCGCCGCACCGTTCTGCGGGCAACGGCGGATTCGGTATGGGCGATCACCGCTCGGGCGCAGCCGGTGAGCCGCTCGAACTTCCCGTACCCGTGGGTACCGTCGTGAAGGACCCCTCCGGTGAGGTTCTCGTCGACATGATCGAGCCCGGCATGAAGTTCGTGGCGGCGCCCGGAGGTATCGGGGGCCTCGGAAACGCTACGCTCGCCAATCCCAAGCGCAAGGCTCCGGGCTTCGCGCTTCTGGGGACACCGGGATGGGAAGGCGACATCCAGCTCGAGCTGAAGACCGTCGCCGATGTTGCGCTCGTGGGATATCCGTCCGCCGGCAAGTCGAGCCTGATCGCGGCGATTTCTGCCGCCCGCCCGAAGATCGCCGACTATCCGTTCACGACGTTGCACCCGAATCTCGGGGTCGTGCAAGCGGGCGAGACTCGCTACACCGTCGCTGATGTTCCCGGTCTGGTCGAAGGCGCGAGCGAAGGACGAGGGCTGGGCCTTGAGTTCCTGCGTCACGTCGAGCGCTGCACGGCGCTCGTGCACGTGCTGGATTGCGCAACCCTCGAACCGGGTCGCGACCCGTTGAGCGACCTGGACGTGATTCTCTCCGAGCTGGCGGCGTACCCGGTGCCAGAGGGGCAAGTCCCGCTCCTGGATCGTCCCCAGCTCGTCGCGCTCAACAAGGTCGATGTTCCCGAAGCTCAGGAGCTCGCCGACCTCGTGCGCGCCGATATCGAAGCGCGCGGCTTCCGCGTGTTCGAGATCTCAACGGTCAGCCACTCCGGGCTGCGCCAGCTGACTTTCGCGCTCGGCGACATCGTCACCGAACATCGCGTGGCCGTGGCGGCAGCACCCGCGCCCGAGCGGATCGTCATCCGCCCGAAGGGCGCCGAGAAGGACTTCACGATCCGCGTCGAAGGCGGCTCATACGGAAACATCTATCGCGTGCTCGGCGAGAAGCCGGTGCGCTGGGTCCAGCAGACCGACTTCCAGAACGAAGAGGCGGTGGGCTACCTGGGCGACCGCCTCGAGAAGCTCGGCGTCGAGACCGAGCTGTATCGCGCGGGCGCCGTGCCCGGGGCGACCGTGGTCATCGGCGAGGGCGACGGGATCGTCTTCGACTGGCAGCCCTCGGTGACCTCTGCGGCGGAGCTCATGACCGCCCCGCGCGGGACGGATCCCCGCCTCCTGCAGGACAACCGTCGGACCACGTCTGAGCGTCGCGAGCGCTATCACGAGCGCATGGACGCCAAGGCGGCAGCGCGTGCCGAGCTCGAGGCCGAGCGTCTCGCGGCGAAAGGCGGCGAGACGGAGGATGACGAGTGACCGTGGCCTCGCGCACCGAGATCACCGGGGCGCGTCGGATTGTGGTCAAGGTGGGATCCTCGTCGATCAGCGGCGAGAACGCCGAAAAGATCCAGCCCATCGTCGAAGCGCTGGCGGCGGCGCACGGTCGCGGTACCGAGGTGGTTCTCGTCTCGTCCGGCGCCATCGCCACAGGGATGCCCTTTCTCGCGCTCGATGAGCGTCCGAGCGACCTTGCGACGCAACAGGCTGCGGCCGCGGTCGGCCAGAACGTGCTCATCTACCGGTATCAGCAGGCACTGCGACCGTTCGAGATCGTCGCCGGGCAGGTGCTGCTGACCGCCGGTGATCTGGAGCACGCCACATCGCGGTCCAACGCGCGCCGGGCGATGGACCGGCTGCTTGGTCTTCGTATCCTGCCGATCGTCAACGAGAACGACACCGTCGCCACCCACGAGATCCGCTTCGGCGACAACGACCGTCTGGCGGCCCTCGTGGCACAGCTGATCTCGGCGGACGTGGTCGTGCTGCTGAGCGACATCGAGTGTCTGTACACGAAGCCTCCGACGGAGCCGGGTGCAGAGCCGATCCGATTCGTCGCGCACGACGATGATCTTGCGGGGTTCGAGTTCGGCTCGGTGGTGGTGAACTCGGTGGGAACCGGGGGAGCGGCAACGAAGGTGTCGGCGGCGCGCCTGGCTGCGGCATCCGGAATCGGAGTCCTCGTCACCAGTGCCGACCTCGTCGCCGACGCGCTCGCTGGCGAATCGGTTGGTACATGGTTCGCGCCTGCGCCCGCCGCTCGTTGACCTACGGCGGGGCGCAGGGCTGCGCGACGCCGATAGGCTGGTGAGATGATCACGACGGCGACAACCGCGCTTGAGCGCATGCACCTTGCCAAGGACGCCTCTCGCAGCGTCGGGCTGCTCTCTGATCAGGAAAAGCGCGACGCGCTTGCGGCCATCGCGACCGCGATTGAAGTTGCGTGTGACGACATCGTCGCCGCGAACGTCGAGGACCTCGACCGCGGGCGTGCAGCGGGACTCTCGGATGCCCTGCAAGACCGCCTGCGCCTGGATCGCACCCGCGTGCTCGCGCTTGCAGCGGCGGTGCGCGACATCGCTGCACTCCCGGATCCGGTCGGACGCGTGTTGGATCAGCGCACGCTCGACAACGGCGTCTCGCTGACGAAGGTATCGGTGCCTTTCGGCGTGGTGGGCTCGATCTATGAAGCGCGCCCCAACGTGACCGTCGACATCGCGGCGCTCGCCCTTCGCTCCGGCAACGCCGTCGTGTTGCGCGGTGGCAGCGCTGCCGAGCGTACGAACGCAGCCCTCATTGCGGCCATGCGCGGCGCTCTGGAGCAGCAGGGCATCACCCCTGAGGCCATTCAAACCGTCGATGAGTTCGGGCGCGAGGGCGCGGGCGAGTTGATGCGCGCGCGGGGAATTGTCGACGTTCTCGTGCCGCGGGGAAGCGCCTCGTTGATCGAGACCGTGGTCACCGAGTCCCAGGTGCCGGTGATCGAGACCGGCGCGGGCGTGGTGCACATCGTGCTCGACTCCACCGCAAACATCGATTGGGCGCGCGACATCGTGGTGAACGCGAAGGTGCAGCGCCCCAGCGTGTGCAATTCGGTAGAGACGGTGCTCGTTATTCGGGATGCCGCCGAGCGGGTGATCCCTGAGATCGTGGGCGCGCTGCAACGTGACGGCGTGACGGTGCACGGTGACCCGAGCGTGCAGGCTCTGGCATCCGATGTCGTTCCTGCCGACGAAAGCGACTGGGAGGCGGAGTACCTCAGCCTCGACATCGCCATGCGCGTCGTCGAGGATCTGGACGAAGCACTGGCGCACATCCGTCAGTACTCCACGAAGCATACTGAGTCGATCATCACCGCCTCCGAAGCCCACGCCGAGCGCTTTCTCGCCGAAGTGGATGCCGCGGTGGTGATGGTGAATTCGTCGACGCGGTTCACCGACGGTGGCGTGTTTGGATTCGGCGCCGAGGTGGGAATTTCGACCCAGAAGTTGCACGCGCGTGGCCCCATGGGAGTGAACGAACTCACCAGCAGCAAGTGGCTCGCGCGCGGCGCCGGGCACGTGCGCGCGTGACCGCCTAGACTGATACCGGCCTGCACGCCAGGCAGACCCGAACGGAGCAAGAATGACCCTCGCCAACATCCTCGTCTTCGCAGCCGCTGAGACCGAGCACCACGGCAATGTGGCGTTGGAGACCGTGTGGTACGGAATCGTCGCGCTCGTCGTCTTCACAGGACTCGCCATGGTCACCCTGTCGTACCGCAACGTCGCCAACCGTCACGCGCACAAGGCTGAAGCGTATGCGAAGGCCCACGCCAACGACGTGCAGCAGATCGGACACGGCCACTAGGCCGACTGGATGCCGGTGACGCGCACGTCGCGAATCGGCGTGATGGGAGGGACGTTCGATCCCATTCATCACGGACACCTGGTTGCGGCTAGCGAAGTAGCTCAGTCGTTCGGTCTGGATGAAGTGGTCTTCGTCCCGACCGGGAGGCCCTGGCAAAAGTCAGACGTCTCCGAAGCGGAGCACCGGTACCTCATGACGGTGATTGCGACGGCATCCAATCCGCAATTCACCGTGAGCAGGGTCGATATCGATCGAGACGGCCCGACCTACACGATCGACACGTTGCGTGATCTGCGGGCGCAACGCCCGGGCGCGGACTTCTTCTTCATCACCGGCGCCGACGCCATAGCGCAAATTCTCAGTTGGAGAGAGCATGATGAACTGTGGGACTTGGCCCACTTCGTCGCCGTCTCTCGCCCAGGGCACGTCCTGAGCACCGACGGACTCCCGACCGAAGGGGTGAGTCTCCTCGAGATCCCGGCCCTGGCGATCTCGTCCACTGACTGTCGCGACCGCGTGGAGCGAGGAAACCCGGTGTGGTATCTCGTTCCTGACGGTGTCGTCCAATACATTGCGAAGCACGACCTCTACCGGAGCGAGGAATGAGCACACCTGAGCAACCGGCGAACCCACCGCTGACGCGCAAGAAGATGCGCGAGATCCGCAACACCGGATCGACCCCGATCATCCCCGTGGCTGATGACGATGAGACGGCAGAACCGGCAGCGACCGTTGATGATGTGACCGTCGCTGAACCCGTCGCCGCCCCCGCAGCCGAGACGCCCTCTGAGGCCCCGCGGCCTGTGGTCACTGAGGTCCCCGCGTCGGTCGCGCCGCTTCCCCGCGCGGCAACCCCGGTTGCCGTCCCGCCTCCGCCGGTGTCGGATGCTTCCGTTGACCTCGGCGTGGCACCTCTGACACGACGCCAGGCTCGCCAGCAAGAGCGCATTCGCACGGCATCTGTGCCCGTGATCACTCCCGATGTCGCCGAGGCTGCTCGTCAGCCCGAGCCCGTGCATGCCGGGGCCGGCGCCGCGGCAGACACGGATGGCTTCCGAGCAATCTTCGGCACGGGGGCTACTCCGGTTGCCGCGCCGACGCTCGAGCCGGAGGACTTCTCGCCGGTCGAGGACGACAGCGTTTCGCAGGAGAACGAGGGCTGGCGCGACGTGGTTCTCGAAGCCACGCCTGAGACTGCCACGCTTGCCGCGAGCGTCGACGCGCACGAGGCGCCGGAAAGCGCTGAAGAGGATGTTGCCGCTGATGCGGCATCGGACGCTGAGGATGACCACAGCGACGCGGACGAGGCAGATTCCGACCGTGAATCTGAGCGTGCCGTCGTGAATCCGGCCCTGGGTGCCAACCTCCTCACGGCGGATGCTCCCGAGACAGACCTGCCGTCGTCGTTCGACCAGATTCTCGCGCGGTCGACGGGCGCGGTCTCGACGTCGAACACGTTGATCATGTCGGATGCTCCGAGCAGTGCCGACTTCACCGGTTCGCTCGTGTCGACGGGGGAAGTGATCCTCACCGGCACTCTGCAGTTGCCTGAGGGCCTGGGGTCGACGGGCCACGCGCGTGGCACCACCGACGGTAAGGAAGCGGACGCGGTGCTGGTCGACGGCGAGCTGCCGGCGCACTCGTCGCCCACCCCGATTGCTGCCAGTGCGGCAATCAGCACCGTGAAGACGGCGGGGGAGGTCATCAAGCCCCCGGTGCCCGAGAAGGGCAGCCGCCTCATGATGACGCTGGCTATCACCGCAGGCGTCCTCGCGCTTGCGCTCGTCGGCGTATTGATCGTCGCCTTCGCGACTGGAGTGTTCTCGTGACCGTACCTGCTTCCACCCAAGAGATGATCCGCATCGCCGCCGCTGCTGCGGACTCCAAGGGCGGTGAAGACCTCGTCGCGCTCGACGTTTCGGAGCCGATGCCGCTGGCAGATGGCTTTCTGCTCGTGACCGGACGCAGCGAGCGCAACGTTGCCGCGATCGCGGACGAGATCGAAGACAAGCTTCTCGAGGCGGGGCACAAGCGCCTTCGCCGCGAGGGGCGTCAGGAAGCTCGGTGGGTGCTGGTCGACTTCGGCGACCTCATCGTCCATGTCTTCCACGAAGAAGAGCGCACCTACTACGGACTCGAGCGTCTCTGGAAAGACTGCCCGGTCATTCCGATCGACCTGCCCGCGGCAACGCCCGCGGAGTGACCCGTGTACAGAGCAGCCCTTCGCATGTAGTAAGCTAGACGGGTTGCTCCGGCTCCGGTCAGAGCAACGAGATGGGCCTGTGGCGCAGCTGGTAGCGCACCTGCATGGCATGCAGGGGGTCAGGGGTTCGAGTCCCCTCAGGTCCACCATAATTCCTGGTAAAGCACCGAAACTTCACTCCCTGATCAGTGAGTTTGAGTGTTTGGTAGTCGTTTGCTGGACACTTCGCCAAGTCGCGGCAGGGCGCTTTCGAGCCTTCTAGAGCTATCTGGAAGGTGCGCGGTGACGCCCGCGCACCTTCGCTGTATGGACAGCGGTGGCACCTCAGAGTCGGGACTTGGCAACTATGTCTCGTTGGCTGAGCTTGCCGCCGAGTTGAAGGTCTCCGTTCAGACGATCTACGACCTGCGGAGCAAAGGCGCGGGCCGCACGGATTCCGTGTCGGCACCCAGCTAAGGTTCCGCAAGGCCGAGATCGACGCGTGGGTCGAGCGCATGGAACAGGCTGACGAGCAGCGCCACGCGGGCGGCGCAGGTGGGTCAAGCCGCTGTGGCTTCGGCGGGCACCGGCGTGCGGCCGGTAACGGCGCGGCGGAGCGCGACGAAGAAGACGATCATGCCTGCCGTGATCGCGATGTGCCCCAGTCCCGCGATCCCCGCGATTATCGCGTTCGATTCCTGACCGAGGACGGTGAGGGTGCCGTGCCAGATGAGCATCGCGGAGGTGAGGATCACTCCGGCGTTGTAGAGCCAGAAGAACCAGGCGAACAGCTTCGGGCTGCGGGAGATCGTGAAGACCTTTTCGAGGGCGAGCACGATCAGCAACACGATGAACCCGAGGGTCAGCAGGTGCGTATGGGCGAGGCCGAGCTGGGTGAACTGTCCCTCGGGGAAGTCGTTGAGCTTGGTGAACTCGCGGTAGAACAGGCCGGAGGCGACACCGGCGAGCATGTAGATGAACGAGGCGTTGAGCAGTCTCTTCACGGGTCAGGGATTCCTTTCGTTGGGCGGATGTCTGGTCGCGGTCAGATCAGGCCGGTCTCCTGCGCGACATGGATCGCGCGGGAGCGGCTGTCAACACCGAGCTTGGTAAAGATGTGGGCGAGGTGGCTCTTGACGGTGGCCTCGGTGACGAAGAGGGCACGGGCGATCTCCTTGTTCGCCGATCCGGTTGCGAGGAGACGGAGCACGTCGATCTCTCGGTCGGTGAGACGTGGGAGTGGGCTGCGCATGCCCTTGAGCACCCGGGAGGCGAGATCGGGGGCGAGTACCGTGTCGCCGGCTGCGGCACGCTGGATGCCGTCGATGATGACGTCGGGGTCGACTTCTTTGAGGAGGTAGCCCGCTGCGCCTGCTTCGATTGCTCCAAGGATTTCGGCGTCGCGATCGAAGGTGGTCAGGATGAGCACCGCAGGGGCGGGGTCGAGGGCGCGGAGCGCGGCCGTGGTCTGGATGCCGTCGATGCCGTTGCCGAGGCGCAAGTCGCAGAGCACCACATCGGGTTGCAGGTGCGCTGCCAGGGTGATGGCTTCTTCCCCGGTCGCGGCCTCGCCGACGACCTGCAGAGTCTCCGCCACATCGAGTACGGCACGGAGCCCGCTGCGCACGACCGGGTGGTCATCGACCAGGAGCACGGTGGTGGTCATGGCATCTCCTCTGTGGTGGCGTCGGCAACGGTGACCGAGCCTGGGTCCGGACGGATCGGGAGGTGGACGGAGAGTGCGGTGCCCTCACCGGGGGTGCTCTCGAGGTCGAGGCCGCCGCCGAGTTCGCGGAGGCGCGCTCGCATGAAACGCAGGCCGTAGCTCGATCCGGCGTCGGCGTCCTGTTCCCAGGCGGGCTGGTCGAAGCCTGTGCCGTCGTCGATGATGTCGAGCCGCACGGTGTTGTCGGCATCGATGAGGCTCATGACGACACGGGATGCTCTGGCGTGGAGGCGCACGTTCGCGAGGGCCGACTGTGCGGTGCGCAGGAGTGCGACTTCGACTTCGATCGGCAGGATCGGCATCGAGTCGTCCACATGCAGCTCACCTTGGAGCCCGGTCTCGTCGCGGAGACGGTCGAGCATGCGTTGCAGTGCGGCGGCGAGGGCGTCGTCGTCGAGTTCCGCGGGGGCGAGCGCGGCGACGATGCGGCGCACGTCGGCGAGGCTGTCGCCTGCGAGGGTCTCGACCTGTGCGAGGGTGCGCGCTGCGTCTGCGTCTTCGGTGCGGCCGGCTCCGGCGTGGGCGAGGAGTCGGATCGAGGAGAGCGCTTGGGCGATGGTGTCGTGGATGTCGCGGGAGATGCGGGCGCGTTCGGCGATGGCACCCGAGTGGCGTTGGGTGAGCGCGAGTTCGTCCTGGAGCTCGGCGGTCTCGGCTTGGGCTCGGGTAAGCGAGGCAACGAGGCGTTCGCGTTCGGTGGCGTCGCGGAGGAGTTGCAGGTAGCCGCGTGAGATGCCGAACGCGAAGATGCCACCGATGAGGGGCCCGAAGATGGTCGCGTAGTTGGTGGTGCCGTGGTGCAGGATCGGGGCGACGATCACGACCGCGAGCACGAAACCCGAGAACAGCAGCCCCCACTTCAGCGGCAGGAGGTGCCCGGCGAGGAGCCAGAGCAGGAACGCGAGCCAGACGAACTCGGCGGAGACCGCGACCGCGGCGATCCAGATCGCGGCGAACCCGAGCAGCCACCACACCGCCAGGCTGCGTGGCCGGGTCTTCGACGGCAGGATCGTGCCTGCAGTGTGCCAAGCGAGGATCGCGACACCTGAGATGATCGCCGCAGGCATCCCCACCCCGTCGCCGATAGCGCGGATGACACCGATGGCGGTCAGCACGACCGCCATGAGGTGCTGACCGATCGTCATCGCCCGTACCGTCGCCCTCGCGACGGCCGGGCCGGGCGGATCAGTGGACGTCAACGGAAAGTGTACGAGACTCATGAGTCGATTCTCCCTGGCGGGCGTGCAGCTTTCCTGGCCACCAGATGCGATCCCCGGCGAGGCTGAAGATCGCGGGCACGATTACGGTGCGCACCACGAGGGTGTCCACCAGCACGCCAATGCCGACGATGAGGCCGAGCTGTCCGAGGGTGACCAACGGCAGCACGCCGAGCGCGGCGAATACGGCGGCGAGCACGATGCCGGCACTCGTGATGACGCTGCCGGTGTGCGCGACGGCCTCGACCATGCCCGCACGCGTCCCCAACCGCGTGGCCTCGGTGCGGGCCCGATGGACCAGGAAGATCGTGTAGTCGATGCCGAGGGCGACGAGGAACAGGAACGCAAGGATGGGCACCTGGAGGTCAAGGGCCTGTTGGTCGAACAGTACCCGGCTCAGCCATGCGCCCGCCCCGATCGCAGCGACCGCGCTGGCGAGGTTCACCAGGAGCAGCACCACCGGCGCGACCAGCGAGCGCAGCAGAAGCAGCAGCACGAGGAAGCTCACCGCGAGCACCAGCGGCGCGATCAGCAGCAGGTCATGCTCGTTGCCAGCCCGCGCATCCAGTTCAGTGGCGACCGCGCCGCCCACCAATGCGTCCGCTCCCTCGATCGGGTGCACGGCCTCGCGCAGAGAGGTGATCTGGGCCAGGCTCTGTTCCGTGCCGGGCGAGTACTCGCTGGTCACCATCACTTTCGTCAGCGAGCCGTCATCTGTGGTGCCGGCGGGATGGGCGCGCACGACACCCTCGACCTCGCTTGCGGCTGTTGCGACCTCGCCCGCGGCCTCGCTGTCAGTGATGATCCAGATCGGCTGCGCCTCGCCCGGCGGGAAATGCGCCGACAGTGTCTCCAAACCTGTCGCAGACTCCGACTGCACCCGGAACTTCTCCAACTGGTCCAAGCCGACCGAAGTGCCAAACAGTCCGGTCGCCATGACCGCGAGCAGCGCGAGTCCCACCAGCAGACTCGTCACGGGACGCTCCGACACCTGAGAGGCGACCGCGCGCCAGGCCCGCCCCTGATTGACTTTTTGTCCCGGCCGCGGGATGAACGGCCAGAACACTCGGCGCCCGCACACCGCGAGGAACGGCGGCAGCACAAACAGCACCGCCGCCAGCGCGATCAGCAACCCGAGCGCGGCCGGAACGCCGAGGCCGCGCGTCATCGGGATGGTCGCGAACAGCAGCGTGAGCAGCGCGAGCACCACCGTGACGTTCGAGGCGAGGATCGCGGGCACCGTCTTGCGCCAGGCCATGCTCAATGCCGCTCGATCATCCTCGGTGCGCTGCAGTTCTTCCCGATACCGGGAGATCAGCAGCAGGGCGTAGTTCGTGCCCGCACCGAACACGAGTACGCTCACGATGCCTGCATCAAACTCCAGATTCCAGAACGACCCCGCCGCCGCGGTGACCCGTCCGGCGAGCCCGTCGGCCAGGGCGACCACGATGAGCGGGATCAGCCACAGCACCGGCGAACGGTAGGTGACGATCAACAGGACCGCCACGATCAGGATCGTCACCAACAGCAGTGTGAAGTCCGCACCCTCGAACGCCGCCGCGATATCCGCGCCGAACGCTGGGCCGCCCGTGACGTGCAGCACCAGCCCGGCCGGGGCGTTCGCGCTGACCTCGCCCCGGAGTTCCTTGATGACCTCCGCAGTCTCGGTATTGTCCGCACCGACGGTGATCGGAGCGACGAGGACCGCGGCCCGCCCGTCTGCGCTCACCATCGGCCCCGACGACTCGCCTGCCGCCTGCGCGTCGAGCACCGGAAGCAGGCCCGTGAGGGCTTCAACATCCGCGTCGGAAAGCTCCGCTCCATCCTCGCGGGAGGCCACCACGAGCACCGACTGGCGATCCGCGTTCGGGAACTGCTCCATGAGCTCGCTCACCTGCATCGACTCCGAACCCACCGGAGCCTGCCCGGTGCGCGCCGGTGCCTGCGCGCCGCCGAACATACCGAACAACAACACCATCACGAGCACAGCGACGCCGAGAGCGATCCACGCGCCACCACGCGAGGTCAGCCGATCAGGGAAGCGCGAACGAACGAGAGGACCTGACATGCCATCAACTCCACCAGGGGCGGCGATTCTGAACATCACGGAAGAGGCTGAAACAAAGATCAACCAAAAGATTGATAGGCCCTTCACGTGACTCACTCGGCGTCGATGCCGCAGCGGCAGCGGCTCGGCGGGGGGACCTAGAGCTGCTGGCCGAGGTTGACGATCAGCATCAGCACGGCGATGATGAGGACGAAGGCCAAGAGCGCACCGACGCAGTCGGTCCTACTGACCGCGGGGCGGCCGATGAGTGGGCTTGTGCGTTGTGCCCTCGGGCGCGACTCAGACGGACGCCGGCTCGTGCGAAGAGCACATCGCCGTGTCGCAGGTTGCGCACAGCACGAACTGCGTGTCGCATGCGGCATCCGCGCAATTGGCCGTGCGATTGGTCGCTGAGCCGCAGCGGTGGCATTCGCCGATGAGCGCTGCGTGGTCGCTGAAGTCAACCGATCCGCGCTTGTCGAACACGTACAGTGAGCCATCCCACAGTCCATCGTCGCCGAACCGCTCGCCGTACCGCACGATCCCGCCGTCGAGCTGGTAGACCTCGTCGAAGCCGCGGCTGACCATCAGGCTCGAGAGCACTTCGCAGCGGATACCGCCCGTGCAATACGTCACGATCGGCTTGCCCTTGAGGTCGTCAAACTGCCCCGAATCCAGCAGCCGTACGAAGTCTCGCGTGGTCTCCACATCGGGCACGACAGCATTCTTGAAGCGACCGATCGCCGCTTCCAACGCATTGCGGCCATCGAAGAAGACGACGTCGTCCCCGCGCTCGGCCACGAGATCATGGACTTGTTCGGGGGAGAGGTGGATGCCGCCGCCGACAACACCGTTCGCGTCGACCTGCAGTTCATCCGGCGCACCGAACGACACCACCTCGTCGCGCACCTTCACGCTCAGCTTCGGGAAGTCTTTGCTGTGCCCTCCCTCATCGAGACCCGATCCATCGCTCCACTTGAAATCGATGTCGCGGAACGGCGCGTACTCCTTGGTCTTGCGCACGTACCGCTTGAGGGACGCCATGTCGCCACCGAGCGTGCCGTTGAGGCCATCACGTGAGATCAGCACACGACCGCGGAGTCCGAGAGAGTCGGCAAGGTCGCGCTGCCACAGGCGGACGGCTTCGGGGTCTGCCAAGGGCGTGAAGACGTAGTAGAGGAGGATTTTCGCGAGCGGCACGTGCGAAATTCTACGAGCTGTGTCTGAACGTCGGATCGGGAACCTGCGGCATCCGAGCGCGCTACGGTGAACACGTGACCTCGCAGCCCCACTGTCCTTCGTGTCGCCGCTTCGTTTACCTCGACACGCTGACATGCCCGCGGTGTGGGGCTGACATCGGCTATGACGTCGTGACACGGCGCTTTCACCTGCTGGTATCCGGCCGCGTCGACCTCGATGAGCGCCAGCTGTACCCGTGTTCGAACCGTGAATGGTCGTGTAACTGGTTGGTGCAGGACGACGCACCCGCGGGGCGTTGCTTCTCATGCCGTCTCACCCGCCGCAAGCCCGACGCAGACGACACGATCGCTCTGGAGAAGCTCGCGAAGACTGAAGAGGCGAAGCGTCGGCTGATCCTGCAACTGAGTGACCTGGGGCTGCCGATTACTCCCTGGGATGCCCGGGAGGGCGGGCTGGGATTCGATCTGCTCTCGAGCCTCAGCGATGGCAGTCGCGTGGTGATCGGTCATTCGCGCGGCATCATCACGATCGACCTCGCCGAGAGCCTCGACGATCGGCGAGAGGCGCTCCGCGTGCGCCTGGGGGAGCCGTACCGGACGATCCTTGGCCACCTGCGACACGAGGTCGGCCACTATTTCCAGAACGTGCTCATCACTGATGAGGCCACCTGGGCGCGATGCCGTGAACTCTTCGGGGATGAGCGCACGAGCTATCAGGACGCCCTCAAACATCACTACTCGGTCGGTGCGCCCGCCGACTGGCACACCCGTTTCATCTCGGAGTACGCCACGATGCACCCGTGGGAGGACTTCGCCGAGACGTTCGCGCACTACCTGCACATCACCGGAACGCTCCAGACCGCCGCGGTGTTGGGCGTCCACCTTGACGCCGCCGTTTCGCCTGTGCGGACGGCGGATGTGAAGCCGCGCGAGTCGTACGAAGAGCAGTCCATCGAACGCCTGCTCGAAGACTGGGAGTGGATGTCTGAGGCCTTCAACCGCATCAATCGGTCGATGGGATTCGGTGATCTCTACCCGTTCGATATCGTCGGTCCGGTGGAAGAGAAGCTCGCGTTCGTGCACGCCATCGTCACCGCGGCGCCGCTGAGCTTCGCCGAGCAATACGCGCTCGCCCGCGCCGATGAAGGAGAGCATGGCTGACCGGCGCGGCTCTGCACGGCTCGCCGTCACGGCGTTCGCCGTGGTGACGGTGATGGCGACCCTGGTTTCGGGATCAGCGGCGGCCAGTGAGGACGTGGGAGATCTGGATGCCACGGCCACCGCACTCCCGCCCGCGACGGTCCGCGCCGTCGCTGCCAGTGACGCTGACATCGCCGAGACGGCTCGAGCGCGCGTGGCGGCGATGACGCTACGCGAGAAGGCGGCCAGCGTCGTCATGGGGCATGTCCCCACGCAGAGCAAGAGCCAGCTGCGCGATTACATGGCCGAGGATGGCCTCGGTGGGTTCCTGCTGATGGGAAGCAACATCCCGGCATCCGAAAGCGCACTTCGATCGCTCACGGACGCGTTGGTTGTCGATTCGACCTTCGAGCCGCTGATCGCCATCGACCAGGAGGGTGGCGATGTTTCCCGGCTCCCGTGGGATGACTTTCCTTCATCGCTGACGCTGAAGAACGAGCCCCCGGAGAACACTCGTGACGCCTTCGCTGGCCGCGCCGCTCTGGTGGCGCGCGCCGGAATCGGCGTCAACTTCGGCGTGGTCGCCGATGAGACCGACGACCCGGGAATGTTCATCTACCGGCGTGCGCTGGGGACATCCCCGACATCAGCGGCGGCTCGAGTGGCTGCTGCTGTTGAGGGGGAGGGTGCGATGGCCGCCTCGACGCTCAAGCACTTCCCGGGGCACGGCGCGGCACCCGGGGATTCGCACGCGGGCATCCCCTCGACCGATCTGGACTATGACCGGTGGCGTACATCCGACGGGCTGCCGTTCGAGACCGGTGTGGATGCCGGTGCTCCGCTGGTGATGTTCGGCCACTTGCGGTACACCTCGGTCGATGACGAACCTGCGACGTTGTCGACCGAGTGGCACCGCATCGCGCGCGAAGAGCTTGGCTTCGACGGCGTGGCGATCACCGACGATCTCGGCATGCTCGAAGCATCCGGAATCGCGGACTACGACGACCCCGTGACCAACGCCGTTGCCGCCTTGGCAGCCGGAAACGACATGGTGTTGACCGTGCTGTATTCCACTCCTCGAACGGCTGGACGCATCGTCGATGGGATCGTCGATGCCGTGGAACGCGGAGAACTTACGGAACAGCGCCTGGACGAAGCAGCGCAGCGCGTGGCCACGTTGCGCCTGGAGCTCACGGCCGCGGGGCGTGCGCTGACTCCCTGAGAACGTGAGGTCAGTTCGATTCGCCGTCGATGACCGAGATGAGGCGCGTGCGCAAGGCCTCACCGCGCTCGGCGAAGCCTCGCTGCCCGCGCACATAGTCGGCCTTGCCCGCGGCGGTTTCGATCGCCACGGCTTCGTATCCCCAGTCGGTGAGGTCGTAGGGCGATGCCCGCATATCGAGCACTCGAATGTCCCGAGCGAGTTCGAAGGTGTCCAGCAGGAGGTCGCCAGGCACGAGCGGCCCGAGCTTGATCGCCCACTTGTACAGATCCATACCGGCGTGCAGGCATCCCGGTTGCTCGCGCGCGACCTGTGAGGCCCGGTCGAGGGGCGTCGCGTTTCGCGGCACGGCCTCGGGTGTGAAGAAGCGATACGCATCGAAGTGGGTGCAGGCCAAGTCGTGCGCCTCGACGACGGCATCTGTCCCGGTCCCACCCAGTCGAAGGGGGACCGGATGCCGGTGCTCGTCCTCTCGGTAGACCATGGCCCACTCATGCAAACCGAAGCACCGGAAGTTCGCCGTGCGGCCGGTCGTCGCCACGAGGATGCGGCGGATGTTGAGGATCAGCGCGCCGTACCGTTCGCGGAACCCCGCGGTGTCGACGCGGAGCGAGCCGGAGGCGGCGCCTTCGGCGTACCAGCGCCAGTTTCGACGCTCGGTGTCGTCGGCTTCTCGTAGTTCGACGCCCTGGCCGGGGTGCCAGCGACGCAGGACGGCGGGCTTGTACGAGTAGTAGGTGAACAGGAAGTCCTCGACCGGGTGCGTCTGCCCGCGTGCTGCTCGTTCGCGATGACCGGCAGTCAGCGCATCGGCGCGCTCGTGATGTGCCGTTTCGAGAGTTCGCCATCGGTCGCGCGGGAGCACGCGCGTATCAATGACAGGGGTGACGGACACTCCTCGAGGGTACGCGGCGCTGCTGGACACAGGCTCGACGACCGCCGACCCGGCGTCGGTGGCCGTCGCTAGGGTGGGGCCATGTGCGCAAGCTATGGCCTCGACCCGCGTTTCACCGATTCCGACGGCGTCTTGGGTGAAGACGCACAGGTGATCGACGACTTGCGTCTCTGGGCGGAGCGCAATGAAGGGGAGACCCTGCTTCCCACAGGCAAGAACCTCCGCAATCTGAACCCGATTATCCGCGGGGCGGGCAGCGCCCGCACGTGTGAACTCGCGTGGTGGGGCTACCTCGTTCAGGGGGCACCCGCACGGTTCCCCTCGATCAACACGAGGTCTGAGCGTTTGCGCGATCGTTCGGGGCGGCCGCCGGAGCGCGCGATCGTTCCGGCGACATCGTGGTTCGAGATGCAGAAGCCGCAGCGGCAGTGGTTCTCTTTCGCACCCGGAGCGCTCGATCTGTTCGCGATGGCCGCTGTCACGCAGCCGGGCAGGACGGCCGACGGCGCGGAGTACACGTGCTACTCGATCGTGATGCGGCCAGCGACACCAGCGCTCGCCCATATTCATGACCGGATGCCGTTGCTCTTGCCAGCCGACGCGATCGACGACTGGAACACTGGCGCCGCGTCGGCCGCCGATCTCGTCGATGGCGCACTCGCGGCGTCGGAAGAGGTGCTGGCTGCCGTGCGCGCGGTGGAGATCAGCGCGCGGCCCTGAACGTCAATCAGCGCGGAATGATCTCCAGCGCTTCGAGTTGTTCGAGGAGACCCGCACCATCTTTCTCGGTCACCCAGGGAACGTTCTCTGCGGCGTGGTCATTGACGGCCGTCCGTCCTCCGGCCAGCACCGCCTCTGCAGCGGAGAGGCGCCGAATGGCCACAGCGGCGACCTTATCGGGATGGTCGTTGGCGAACTCCGTGTAAATGGCGTCGTCGTGTTGGCCATCGTCTCCGATCAGCAACCACTTGACGTGAGGGAACTCCTCGGCGAGGCGGCGAAGATTCTCCGACTTGTGGATGACACCGCTACGGAACCAGCGATCGTGCGTCGGTCCCCAATCCGTCAGCAGCAGCGCCCCCGCGGGGAAGAGGTGCCGTCGAAGAAACTGGCTGAGCGTGGGAGCGACATTCCACGCTCCCGTTGACAGATAGATCAGCGGGGTTCCGGGCCTGCTCTGGGCGACCCGACCCAAAAGGACAGCCATGCCCGCCACGGGCTGCCGGGCGTGCACGTCCACGACGAACGAGTTCCACGCGGCAATGAGCGGGCGCGGCAACGCCGTCACCATCACTGTGTCATCGACGTCAGATACGACGCCGAAGCGGACGTCAGAGCCGACGACGAATACCCGCGACTCCACGGGTTCCCCGCCTTCCACCGACATCGTGAATGTTTGCCAGCCCGGCTCGAGATCGGCGGGGATCACCTCATCGATGACGCCGCCGCGGTCGGCCACGACGTCGTGGGTCACGCCGCCGATCGTCACGCTGACCTGCGCGTAGCCGATCGGCACGGCCACAAAGCTGCGCCATCCGCGTACGCTCGCCAGTTCGCCCGAGTCAGACGTGGGCAGCGGCGGAACGATCATCGCTCGTCCGAGGACTCGGGCCCACCCGTCCCCGCCGTACCCCGGGAATGGGGTGACGGTCGGAACCTTGCCGCGGGCGCGGGCGCGGCGTTCGCGCCACGCGTGCAGGCGGTACTCCATCCGGGCGAACCAGAGGACCTTGGCGCGCTCGGGTGCGACGTCGTTCTCGGGCATCCCCTCAGTCTTCCATGTCGGCTTCGTCTTGCTCCATGTGGCGTGCCTCCAGGCGATGCACCAGCTTCTTGGCGACGACCACCACGACAACGAGCACGACGATCGCCGCGACAAACAGGTAGCCGGCAAAGTGCAACTGGTCTGCAAGTTCGCGATACGTCCCCGCGGCGAGCGCGGCGACGGGAATGTACACCGCAGCCCACACCACGCAGGCCGGGAGCGTCCACGCGAGAAACCGCCGGTACGGGTACGACGTCATGCCCACCGTGAGTGGGACGAGCGAGTGGAGCACGGGGAGAAATCGGGAAATGAAGATCGCGATCCCGCCACGACGGCGGACGTAGCGTTCGGAGCGCGCCCAGTTTTCGTCACCGATACGTCGCCCGACCCAGGAGTGTCGAATACGCGGACCCAGTAGTCGCCCCAGCCAGAAGCCGATCGATTCGCCCGCGAGTGCGCCCAGCACGACGGCGACGCCGAGGGCAATGCCCTCGGCCCATGAGTCCACGGCGGTGCCGGCGATGATCACGATGCTGTCGCCGGGCACGATCAGCCCGATCAGCACGCTGGTTTCGAGCATGATCGCGATCCCGGCGATCAGCGTTCGCGCGATCGGATCCACCGACGCGATGGCATCCAGAAGCCACGTCAGCGAGTCGTTCACAGCACGAGCCTACGTGTCAGCGCACGCCCCCGGGCGTGCGCTGTGCGGGCGGTAGCCTGAACTCATGCCGCCGGAGATTTCCCTCGTTCGATGGCCGGGCTGGGTGGACCCTTCGCACGTGCACGCGAATCTGGCGGCCGACTTCCCGGCGACCTTCTGGCTGGATGCCGGGCCGGACGCGACCTCCGGGTGGAGTTGGGTCGGCGTCGGCGAGGTGGAAGAAGATCCCGCCGACGTCGGTGATGTTGTCTGCGCGGGCACCGCGGCAGCGCCGCCCGAGGGGAGTCCGTTTCGTGGGGGATGGATCGGGTGGCGTGGCTACGATGAGGCCGCCGCGGCAGCCGGCGCCCCCGCGGCATCCGACCCTCTCTCTGACCGCAGTCGAGAGTCCGTCCCCTCCGAACTGTGGATGCGTGCGCGCTTCTTCTTCGCGTTCGATCACTCGCGACGCGAGATGTGGTGGGCGGCCACCGGCGACGACCACGCACACGGCCACCGGTGGACTCGCGCGGCGCATGTGCACCAGGATCCGCCGAGTTCCCGGGGCGTCCACGCTCGGCACACGGCCGAGCGATATGCGGAGTTGATCGGATGCTGCCGCGAAGCGATCGCGCGCGGCGATGCCTATCAACTGTGTTTGACGACACGGTTCCACGTTGAGGATCCCCGGCTGGACCCGCTCGCGGTGTACGAGCGATTGCGTCGCGTCACGCCTGCCCACCACGGCGGTCTGATCCGCGCCCAGGGCGTCGCGCTGGCGAGCGCTAGTCCGGAGCAGTTTCTCGAGATTTCGGGAGGGCGCGTGCGCACCCGCCCGATCAAGGGAACGCGGCCGCGCAGCTCGGATCCGGCCGCGGATGCGGCGCTCGCGCGCGAGCTTCAGATGAGCACCAAGGAACGCGCCGAGAACGTGATGATCGTCGACTTGATGCGCAATGACCTGTCTCGCGTGAGCGTCGCGGGAAGCGTCCGGGTCGAGGAGTTGCTGGTGGTGGAGTCGTATCCGGCAGTACATCAGCTCGTCAGCACCGTGTCGGGTGAACTGAATAACGGCGTGACGATGAGGCAGATCTGGGATGCCGCATTCCCCGCGGGCAGTATGACGGGCGCGCCCAAGCTCTCGGCGATGACGATCCTGCACGCTCTGGAAGGTGGTGCGCGCGGCATCTTCGCCGGCTGCTTCGGCTGGGTCTCGGGTGACGGCCGAGCAGATCTCGCGATGGTCATTCGCACGATTGTGATGCACCCGGACGGCGCGTACGTCGGCGCTGGCGGGGGCATCACGTGGCGCTCCGATCCTGCCGAAGAGGTAGCCGAAGTAGCGCTCAAAGCGCGCGGGCCGTTGGCCGCGCTCGGTGCTGAGCTCCCGCCGAGCTGGGCGGGTACGGTCGGGTAATCTGGAAAGAGCGCCTCGCGCACCCCCGAGCTCTTTCATGATTGGTTTCGCCCCGTGAGTCACACCCCTGCTCCCGAACCCACCGGGTTCGACACCCACGCCATCCAGCGCAAGTGGCAGGAGCGTTGGGAGAAGGCCGATCCGTTCCGCGCTGGAGGCGATGAAGACACTCGCCCGCGCAAGTACGTGCTGGCGATGTTCCCGTACCCGTCCGGCGACCTGCACATGGGCCACGCCGAGAACTATCTCTACTCCGACATCGTCGCGCGCGGGTGGCGTCACCGCGGGTACAACGTGCTCAACCCGATCGGATGGGATTCCTTCGGCCTTCCGGCAGAAAACGCGGCGATCAAGCGCGGCGCAGAACCGCGCGAGTGGACGTACGCGAACATTGACCAGCAGAAGGCGGGCTTCCGCTCCTACGGAGTGTCGTTCGACTGGAGCCGCGAACTGCACACGAGCGACCCCGAGTACTACCGCTGGAACCAGTGGTTGTTCCAGCGTATGCACGAGCGCGGTCTGGCCTACCGCAAGGAGAGCCCGGTCAACTGGTGCGTGAACGACCAGACCGTGCTCGCGAACGAGCAGGTCGTCGACGGCCACTGCGAGCGCTGCGGTGGCGAGGTCGTGAAGAAGAAGCTCACGCAGTGGTACTTCAAGATCACGGACTATGCCGATCGACTGCTGGACGACCTGAACCAGCTCGAGGGCTTTTGGCCGCACAAGGTGCTGCAGATGCAGCGCAACTGGATCGGCCGCTCGGTGGGTGCCGACATCGACTTCGAGATCGAAGGACGCGACGAGAAGATCACGGTGTTCTCGACCCGACCCGACACGCTGCACGGCGCGACCTTCTTCGTCGTCGCGCCCGACAGCGATCTCGCTGCAGAGCTCGTGGCGGGCTCTTCCGACGAGGTGCGTGAGCGCTTCGCGAAGTACCTCGATGCCGTGCAGAAAGAATCCGACATCGAGCGCCAGAGCACCGACCGCCCGAAGACGGGTGTGTTCCTCGACCGCTACGCCATCAACCCGGTCAACGGTGAGCGCTTGCCGGTCTGGGCCGCCGACTACGTGCTTGCTGACTACGGGCACGGCGCAGTGATGGCCGTCCCCGCGCACGACCAGCGTGACCTCGACTTCGCGCGCGCGTTCGACCTGCCGATCAAGGTCGTCGTCGACACCACGGCGCCGATCACCGGTGCCATCCCGGTGATCGAGCTCGACGACGACGGCGTTCCGATCGACCCGGGTACCGAGGAGGACTCGCTCGACTCGATCGATCCCGCCAAGACCGGCATCGCGCTGACCGGCGACGGTCGCATGATCAACTCCGGCCCCCTCGACGGACTGAGCAAGCGTAACGCCATCGCGCGTGCGATCGAGCAGCTTGAGTCGCGTGGCACCGGCCGCGCCGCGAAGACGTACCGTCTGCGCGATTGGTTGATCTCGCGTCAGCGTTTCTGGGGTACGCCGATCCCGATGATCCACACCGATGACGGGCGCATTGTGCCCGTCCCGGACGACCAGCTTCCGCTGGTGCTGCCGGATGCTGCCGGGCTGGATCTCACACCCAAGGGCACGTCGCCGCTGGGTGGCGCGGAGGAGTGGATTCGCACCACTGATCCCGAGACGGGTGCACCCGCGCTGCGCGACCCCGACACGATGGACACGTTTGTCGACAGTTCGTGGTACTTCCTGCGCTTCCTCGCGCCGAACGACGCGACGCAGGCGTTTCCTCCGAAGGAAGCAGACAAGTGGGCACCGGTCGACGCGTACGTCGGCGGTGTCGAGCACGCGATTCTTCACCTGCTGTACGCGCGCTTCATCACCAAGGTGCTGTTCGACATGGGATACGTCGAGTTCACCGAGCCGTTCTCGTCGCTCATCAACCAGGGCATGGTGATCCTGGGCGGCGCGAAGATGTCCAAGAGCAAGGGCAACCTGGTGTTGTTCAAGGACGAAATCGACGCTCACGGTGCGGACGCGCTGCGTGTCGCGCTGGCATTCGCCGGTCCGGTAGAGGACGACAAAGACTGGAACGACGTGTCGACCACCGGCGCCCAGAAGTTCCTGTCCCGCGCCCTTCGTGTGGCTCAAGACGTCGACAGCGAGACCAGTGTGGTGTGGGCCGAGGGCGACGCGTCCCTGCGGCGCGTCACCCACCGATTGCTCGCAGATGCCCCCGCACTGATCGACCAGACGAAGTTCAACGTCGTCGTGGCGCGCCTGATGGACCTCGTCAACAGCACGCGCAAGGTCATCGACGCCGGGGCCGGCGCCAGCGACCCCGCCGTGCGCGAGGCCGCCGAAGCGACGGCGATGATCCTCGACCTGTTCGCCCCGCACACCGCGGAGGAGATGTGGGAGATCCTCGGCTACGACGGGTTCGTGGGCTTGGTTCCGTGGCGAAACGCCGACCCGATGCTCCTGGTGGAGGACTCGGTCAAGGCTGTGATCCAGATCGACGGCAAGGTGAGGGCGACCCTCGACGTCCCCGCGAAGATCGACAGTGCCGAGCTCGAGCGTCTCGCGCGCGCCGACGAGCGCGTCGTTCGATCGCTGGGGGATCGCGAGATCACTCGTGCAGTGGTGCGTCCGCCGAAGGTCGTGAGCTTCAGCACGAAGTAGCACCCTCCTCCCCGGGAGGGCTTGTCGTGCGAGCTCTGCACATCTTGTGCGGAACAGGGATGGGGCCATCGGCGCCTGCATAGCGTTGGCGGGTGGCCGAGACCGACCCTTCTGCGACGAACGTTGCTCGCCGACGGTTCGGCGTGGGGACGATCATCGTGCTCGCCCTCGCGGCGCTTGCGCTCACGGTGGGGATCGGAATCGTGCGCGGCGCGCTCGCGCCGACGGAGCCTGTGCCCGTGGCATCCGACACCGTGGACGCTCCTGCGGTCACGCCGGCTCCGGATGCCGCACCCGCGGAGCTGTACGTGCACGTGGCGGGGGCGGTGCGTGCGCCCGGACTGTACGTCTTAGCGGCCGGTGCCCGCGTCGTCGATGCGGTGGCGGCAGCCGGCGGATTCGCGGACGACGCAGATCGCTCGGCGGTCAACCTCGCTCGCGTCGTCACCGACGGCGAGCAGTTGTATGTGCCGACGCCCGGGGAACAGATCGCGACACCCGCGGAGCCGGCGGGTGCTCCCGGTGACGGGCGGGTGAACCTCAACACCGCCGACGTCGCCGCGCTGGACACGTTGCCCCGCATTGGCCCGGCGATCGCGCAACGCATCATTGATTGGCGCGACGAGCACGGCACGTTCACCAGCGTCGAAGACTTGCTGGCCGTTCCGGGTATCGGCGAGAAGATGCTCGACGCCCTGCGCGATCTGGTCGTGGTGTGAGCGTGAGTGGAGCACGTCTGGTGCCCGTCGCGGCGGCCGCGTGGTCCGCAGCCGCGCTCGTCACGCTCACCCCTGCCCTTGCGGGTGGCGTGGCGATGGTGGCGTGGCTGTGCGTCGGGGCGTTCCTGCTTGCGATGCGGGGAAGAGGGCGAGGCACGTGGCAGCGGCACGCGGGTATGGCTGTCGTCGGGTTGGCGCTGGTCGCGGCCGCGACAGTGTCGAGCCATGTGGCGCTCGCTCAACCACAGCGCGAGAACGTCCTCGAATTGAGCGTGAGCGGCGGGCGAGCGGTGACGCTCGAGGTGATCGTGGTGGGAAAGGTGGAGCGGCGCACGGACGGCTCGGCCGCCTTCGACGCGCTGGCTACCCGTGTCGATGTGGGGGAGAACTCGAAGGCGGTGTGGGCCGAGGTGACTGTGCGCCTGGATCCCGAATGGCTCCCCGGGGCGTCGGACATCGATGCTGGTGCCGTCGTCGTGGTGCACGGTACGGCCCGACACGCCGACCCCGGGGATCGGGCCGTGCTCAATGTGCGTGCGTCCCAGGGAGCGGAGGTTCTGAACCCTCCGACAGGCATATTCGCGGCCACCGCCCACTTGCGGCGTACCCTCGTGGCATCCGCCCGAGAGCTACCCGGTAGCGGTGCAGAGCTCATCCCGGGATTGGCAGTGGGCGATACCGCACTCGTCGGTGCGGACCTCGACGCCGACATGAAGGCGTCATCGCTTTCGCATTTGACCGCGGTGTCGGGAGCGAATTGCGCACTCGTCGTGGGCATCGCGTTCGCGGTGACGGCCGCACTCGGGGGAGGGCGCGTGCTCCGGGTGATGGCGGGAGCGTCGACGCTGGTCGGGTTCATCCTGCTGGTCACCCCAGAGCCCAGCGTTGTGCGCGCCGGAATGATGGCGAGCATCGCCCTGCTGGCCCTGTTGTGCGGCAGACCGGGCGCGGGGCTGGCTACACTCGCACTCGCTGTCACCGTTCTCCTGATGCTCGACCCTTGGCTGGCAACCTCGCTGGGCTTCGCGTTGTCAGCAGCAGCCACGGGTGCACTGCTCGTCCTCGCGCGTCCGCTCGCGTCGGGATTAGGACGATGGATGCCGCGGCCCCTGGCGCTCACGATCGCTGTGCCGCTCTCGGCTCAACTCGCGTGCGGACCGCTGCTGGTACTGATCGAACCCTCGGTGCCGGTCTACGGCGTCGTTGCCAACATCCTCGCCGCGCCTGCGGCGCCCGTTGCCACGGTGTTGGGCCTCGCGGCCTGTCTTACTCCGTGGGCGCCATGGTTGCGTGACGGCCTGGTGGCATTGACCTGGTTGCCCGCGTCGTGGATCGCCGGTACCGCCCACACCGCCGCGGGATTGCCGGGCGGCACGCTCGGCTGGGTGGAGGGATGGGGTGGAGCCGCGCTCCTGTGCGTGGTCGGGGGCGTCATCGTGCTCGCAGTGACGGTGCACGGCGACCGCGGGCGCGCCCGCGCCGCGCGCAGCCTGGCACACGCGACGCTGGCGATATTGGTGGGCGTGATGGTGGGTACTGCCTCCCTCGGGTCCGTCGCCGGGGCATGGACCGTTCCGCGAGACTGGCAGCTCCTGATGTGCGATGTCGGTCAGGGGGATGCGATTCTGATGCGTTCCGCCGACGAGGTGGCGCTCATCGATACCGGGCCGACCGACGTCGCGTTGGACGCGTGCCTCACGCGTGCCGGAGTCACACGGATTGACGTCCTCGTTCTCACTCACTTCGACCTCGACCACGTGGGCGGTGCCGACGCAGTGGTGGGTCGCGTTGACACCGTGATCCACGGGCCGGCCAACCCCGAGGGGGAGGACACGCTGCAGCGACTACGCAACGCGGGCGCCGAGACTGTGGCCGTGCAGGCGGGCGCGAGTGGAGCGCTTGGAGACGGAACATGGCGGATTCTGTGGCCTCGCGCGAGTGCGGCGACACGGGCCGGGAACGATGCGAGCGTCGTGGTGGAGGTGACCACGCCGGATCTCGGCGACGTGCTGCTCTTGGGTGACTTGTCGGAATCTCCGCAGTGCGCGATCCGTGCGACGGGAGCACTGCTGCCGAGGTACGCGATCGTGAAGGTGGCTCATCATGGCAGCGCAGATCAGTGTGTCGAGCTCTACGAGGCAACACGTCCCGCTCTCGCATTGATCCCGGTGGGCACCGAGAACACCTACGGGCATCCGCGGCAAGAGATTCTCGATGTGCTCGATGCGATCGGTGCACGCACGGTGCGCTCGGATGAGAGCGGCGTGGTGGCCGTCAGCGCCCACGAGGGTGAGCTCCGCTTGTGGCGCGAGCACCCGTGAGGTGCCGGACGACGTCGGTCCTCGCGCGTAGGCTGGATCCGTGAGTCCCGCCGCACGTCGTCCTGCATCGCGCACCGCTCGAAGCAACATCCCTCAGGTGTCGTGGCGTGAGCCGCGCCCCGCCCCGATTGTCCTGGTGTCCGGCCCCGAGGATGTATGCGCTGAGCGGGCGATCGCTGGGCTTCGCGATGTGCTTCGGGCCGAAGATGCCAGCCTCGAAGTCACTGACGTCCGTGCCGACGACTATGCCGCCGGAACGCTGCTCGGGGTGACGTCGCCTTCACTGTTCGGGGAACCCCGATTGGTTCGTGTGGCGGGCGTGGAAAAATGCACCGATGCATTCTTGGCCGAGGCGGTGGCGTACCTCGAGGCGCCCCAAGAAGGTGCCACCGTGGTGTTGCGCCACACCGGCGCGAGTGTGCGCGGCAAGAAGCTTCTCGACGCGGTGCGCGCGGGAACCGGGGGAGGGATCGAGATCGCGTGCCCCGCGATCAAGCGCGATTCCGATCGCTTCGATTTCGCAAGCGGAGAGTTCCAGGCCGCACGGCGCCGAATCGCGCCCCCTGCTCTGCGGGCCCTTGTGGGAGCGTTTGCGGACGATGTCACCGAGTTGGCGGCAGCATGTCAACAGCTGATCGCCGATGTTCCGGGCGACATCACCGAAGACATCGTCGAACGGTACTACGGCGGACGCGTTGAGACATCCGCGTTCACGGTCGCCGATACCGCGATCGCGGGCCGCTACGGTGACGCGCTGGTGGCGCTGCGGCACGCACTCGCGTCCGGTGCTGACCCTGTCCCGCTGGTGGCGGCCATCGCCATGAAGCTGCGGACGATGGCACGCGTGGCCGGCCATCGCGAATCGGCGTCCGCGCTCGCGTCGCGGCTGGGGCTCAAAGACTGGCAAGTCGACCGTGCCCGTCGTGACCTCACGGGGTGGAACGAAGCGAGTTTGTCGATGGCGATCCAGGCCGCGGCGCGCGCCGACGCTGAGGTCAAGGGTGCGTCACGCGACTCCGTGTTCGCGGTCGAAAGGCTGGTCACCGTCATCGCGACTCGTTCCGCGTACGGTTCCTGACGGCTGAGCGCACGAAGAAGGCCCGCTCCAATCGGAGCGGGCCTTTTCAAGAGGTAAGCGTCAGAGGCTCGAAACCTGCTTGGCGATAGCCGACTTGCGGTTCGCGGCCTGGTTGCGGTGAATGACACCCTTGCTCACGGCCTTGTCGAGCTTCTTCGACGCGGTCGCCAGAGCCTTCTCAGCAGCGGCCTTGTCGCCGGACGCGATAGCCTCGCGGGTGCGGCGCACCTGCGTCTTCAGCTCGCTCTTGACGGCCTTGTTGCGCTCGCGCGCCTTCTCGTTGGTCTTGTTGCGCTTGATCTGCGACTTGATGTTCGCCACGTGTCGACGTTCTTTCGTTCAGAGTGAATTGGAGATGTGCCGATCAGCAGTAGAGGGGTGCTTCACAGCGGTCGTGTGGATGGGAATCCCACACGCGCAAGTCAGTCACCCAGTCTATCAGGTCTCCTGGATGGTCGTGATCGCCAGGTTGAGAAGCGCGTTGAAAACGCCGGGCCGCATTGCCGTGACCAGATGTGTCGTCCGCGGCACCACGATGAGCTCGGCATGCGAGGCGACCCGAGTAAACAGACGCTCATTCACGCGCAACTGGTCGTATTGGCCGTTGATGAACCACAGGGGCACCGAGATTCGCTCCAGGGCGGCCAGGAGATCGAGCACCGACAAGCTGCGAAGCGCAACATCCTGAGCATCCAGTGCGTACCCACCCGCCCCGAAGTCCGCGCGCGTCTCGGGTGGCAGGGTCCGGTCGAGCACCCGGTTCGTCATCCACATTCCGCGATCAGGCAGTCGGTCAAAGCCGCCGGCGAGTGTGCGGTACGTCGCCAGGCCGACGCCGCGGGGGATCGCTGTGCACGAGGCGGCGATGAACGCGGCGACCGGAGGCGGCTCGGCGCGGCCCGCGTACTCGATCGAGAGCAGCCCGCCCATCGAGTGTCCCGCCAGGAGCACGGGGCCACGATCGGCAGCACGCAGAACTGCCTCGTCGATGGTGGCGAATGCACCCTCGAGGGTGAACGGCTCGCTCATCCTGCTGCCGTGCCCCGGGAGATCCACTGCGTGGACGCCAATGCCTCGGCGTCCGAGGTGCTCGACTTGAGATCGCCACATGGTGGCGGACGTGCGGATGCCGTGTACGAGAACGACCTGAACACGCATGAGATCACGTTATTCGGATGCCCTGGGCATGCGCTCCGAGATCGCGAAGATCTGGTCGGCACGGTTGTGGCCGCTGTGCACCGTAGAATCGTTCCGACATGTCACCGCGCGCCCTGAAGCCTCTCGAGCCGTCTGCCACCCCTCCGGCGCAGATTCGCAATTTCTGCATCATCGCCCACATCGACCACGGAAAGTCGACGCTGGCTGACCGCATGCTGCAGATCACTGGCGTGGTCGCCGACCGCGATATGCGTGCTCAGTACCTCGATCGCATGGACATCGAGCGAGAGCGCGGCATCACGATCAAGTCGCAAGCGGTGCGCATGCCGTGGCAGGTCGAGGGCGAGACCTTCGCGCTCAACATGATCGACACGCCGGGTCACGTCGACTTCACGTACGAAGTGAGCCGCTCGCTGGCCGCGTGCGAGGGGGCGATTCTCCTCGTGGATGCCGCGCAAGGCATCGAAGCCCAGACGCTGGCCAACTTGTACCTGGCGCTGGAGAACGACCTTCAGATCATCCCCGTGCTCAACAAGATCGATCTTCCCGCCGCCGATCCCGAGAAGTACGCCGCGGAGCTGGCCAACCTCATTGGTGGTTCGCCCGAGGATGTTCTGCGGGTGAGTGGCAAGACCGGAATGGGTGTCGAAACTCTGCTCGACCGCATCGTCGAGCAGATTCCTGCGCCGCGGGGCGATGCTGAGGCCCCCGCCCGCGCGATGATCTTCGACTCCGTCTACGACCCCTACCGCGGTGTGGTCACCTATGTCCGCATGGTCGACGGCAAGCTCGAGCCTCGCGAACGCATTCAGATGATGTCGACGCGCGCCACCCACGAACTCCTCGAGATCGGCGTCTCGAGCCCCGAGCCGATCCCGACGAAGGGCCTCGGCGTCGGTGAGGTCGGCTACCTGATCACGGGGGTGAAGGACGTGCGCCAGTCGAAGGTCGGCGACACGATCACGAATCAGCGCAAGCCAGCCGCTGATGCGTTGGCCGGGTACACCGACCCGAAGCCGATGGTCTTCTCGGGCATCTACCCGATCGACGGCAGCGACTACGGCGATCTGCGCGAGGCGCTTGACAAGCTCAAGCTCTCTGACGCCTCACTGCAGTACGAGCCCGAGACGTCGGTCGCGTTGGGCTTCGGGTTCCGGTGCGGCTTCCTGGGACTGCTGCACCTCGAGATCATCACCGAGCGACTATCGCGCGAGTTCGACCTCGACCTCATCACCACGGCGCCGTCCGTGACGTACGAGGTTCACACCGATACCGGCGAGACGGTCACCGTGACCAACCCGAGCGAGTATCCGGACGGTCGTGTTGCGGAGGTTTCCGAACCGGTCGTCAAGGTCGGCATCCTTCTCCCCAAGGACTACGTCGGCACGGTAATGGAACTGTGCCAGTCGCGCCGCGGATCGCTCCTGGGCATGGATTACCTCAGCGAAGACCGCGTCGAGCTGCGCTATCACATGCCCCTCGGCGAGATCGTGTTCGACTTCTTCGATCAGCTGAAGTCGAAGACGCAGGGTTACGCGAGCCTCGACTACGAGCCGGCCGGTGCGCAGACGGCCGATCTGGTGAAGGTCGACATCCTGCTCCAGGGTGAAAAGGTCGACGCGTTCAGCTCGATCGTGCACCGTGACAAGGCATACGCCTACGGCACGCTGATGACCGAGCGGCTGCGCAAACTCATTCCGCGTCAGCAGTTCGAAGTGCCGATCCAAGCGGCAATCGGCGCCCGCATCATCGCGCGCGAGAACATCCGCGCTATCCGCAAGGACGTCCTTGCGAAGTGCTACGGCGGTGACATCACCCGCAAGCGCAAGCTCCTCGAGAAGCAAAAAGAGGGTAAGAAGCGCATGAAGATGGTCGGGCGCGTCGAAGTGCCTCAAGAAGCGTTCATCGCTGCGCTTTCCGGTGACACCGAGGGCAAAGAGAAGAAGTGATCGGATGCCGCTTCCCGCGCACGGCGGGCGATCGGTCATCCAGGAACGAGAAGTAGGCTGGTTCTCATGCGCCGCGGGAGTTTTAACGACGACACTGTCGACTATGCCGCTGTGGGCGCGACTCAGGCAGCCGACCTGATGCATTACCCTCCCGAGCGGAGCATCCCTGCGGAACAGTCGTGGCGCATCGGCAGCGGTGAGACGCGATTTCGCGCCGCCGGCGAGTTGCTGATGTCCTGGGCTGCGCAACGTGGCGCGGGACTTACGCTCTCGGACGTGCGCCCCGCATCGGGCCCGATGTATTCGGGAGTGAGCTTCGACTCTGAGGGGAACCCGATCGCACCCAGTCGTGCCGAGGCGGACTTGCGTTACGACGCCGACGGCACTCCCTACGTTGCTCCGGGGACGACTGTGCGCGTCGCCGGTCGCGTCGCCGGCCAGCGGGCGGATGCCGAGTTGCGGGTGATTTTCGTTGTGGATGAACCACGACGAGTCGGCTACGCACTCGGCACTGTGGGTGAGTCGGTCGTCAGCGGTGAAGAGTCCCTGATGATCGAATGGCTCGACAACGACGAGGTGTGGTTCACCGTCCGGGCTTTCGATGCACCCTCCGCGTTGCTGTACCGCGTCGTGCCGGCACTCGTGCGTCGTCGACGCCGTGAGCTCTTCACCCGCTACCTGCGCGCGATTTCGCCGCTGTACAACACACCCGCGTGATCCGCTGATGGCCGGCCCGTTGCCCGTGGGCGACCCCGTACCCGCGACCGGCGACCTGCCGGAGGACGCACGTATCGATCCGCAGACGCCCTTCAGCGCCTACCTCCACGTGCCCTTCTGTCGCGTACGCTGCGGATACTGCGATTTCAACACGTACACGTCGGACGAACTGCGCGGTGCACGACAGGATCAGTACGCCGACACGGTGTTGCATGAGCTCGCCCTCGCTCACGGGGTGCTTCGTCGCGCGGGCGGAGTGCGCCCGATGTCGACCGTGTTCTTCGGCGGCGGTACGCCCACGCTCCTTCCCGCGGGGGATCTCGGACGGATGCTGCGAGGAGCGATCGACACATTCGGCATCGTGCCCGGTGCTGAGGTGACGGTTGAGGCGAACCCGGACACCGTGACGCCCGCGGTCGCCCACCAACTTGCCGCGTCCGGGGTGACGCGACTATCGATCGGTATGCAGTCGGCGGTGCCGCATGTTCTTGCGGCGCTCGATCGCACGCACGATCCCGCGAATGTTGCCACAGCGGTGGCCGCGGCGCGCGACGCGGGTCTGGATGTCAGCGTGGATCTCATCTATGGGGCGCCCGGCGAATCACTCGATGACTGGCGGCTGTCGGTACAGACCGCCGTTGCGCTGAATCCCGACCACATATCGGCGTACGCGTTGATCATCGAGGATGGAACCAAGCTCGCCCGTCAGATCCGTCGAGGCGAGGTGCCCGCACCCGACGATGATCTGCAAGCCGACATGTACGAAGTGGTCGACGAGTCGCTGGAGGCGGCCGGGTTCGACTGGTATGAGGTATCGAACTGGGCGCGCACACCCGACCAACGTTCGCGCCACAACCTTGCCTACTGGCAAGGAGCCGATTGGTGGGGGTTCGGCCCCGGCGCGCATAGTCACATCGCCGGTGTGCGGTTTTGGAATGTGAAGCACCCCGCGGCCTACGCGCAGCGCGTGCGGGTGGGGGATAGCCCCGCGATGGGGCGTGAACAACCTGATCACGATTCGCGCGCACTCGAAGACGTATTGCTGCGCAGCCGCATTCGCGAGGGCCTGGCCATTGCGTCGCTCAGCGAGCGGGGGCGCAGGGAAGTGGCATCCCTCATCGCAGACGAACTCATCGACGCGGCTGCCGCGTTGCGCGGACAGTTGGTGCTCACTCGTCGAGGACGCCTTCTCGCCGACGCGGTGGTGCGTCGGGTGACCGACTGATTCAGCGCACGCGCGGAGCGGGGAGGGTCGCGAGCGCGTCGCCGCGGGGGAGCGGCACCGTGGTGGTCTCTTCGTCGTAGCGAAGCGCTTGGCCGGCCTCGTCGAAGGCGGGCCACCCCGGGTCGCCGGTGCGGATCAACTGCACCCAATCCCGGTGCATCCGGTCAGCAAGGGCCTGGGGCGCGTGTGCTCCCGCCATACGGCGGGTGTCGGGGGAGTCTAGGGAATCGAACACGAACCCGATTTCGAGCGCGTGTGCCGCGCGGAGTCCGCGCACCGGGCTCGGCCAGGCGAACTCGTAGACGTACGTCGGGGCGGAGCGAGCGCGCGCGACGGAGACCATCGGACCGCGAAGCAGAACGTCGGTGGCCAACTGGCCGAAGATCTCTCCGGTCGTGGCCCCGGGCCATGCGGACTTGTAGGCACCGACCGCGCGGCGCGAGATTCCGAGCGCGGTGCGTGCGATGAAGAGGGTGAGCGGGGTGATTCTCTCGAGTGCTGCAGGCGGGAACCACAGACGATATTCGTCAGTGTTCGTTCCGATGATGAGCGGAACATCGACCGACGCGAGCGCCTCATGCGGGGAGCGCGGCAACGAGCCGTCGTCGAGTGCGAGAGCGAAGCTGGGGGCGCCGCGCAGCGGGGTGGATCCGGCAGCCAGTTCGCGACGGGCATCGAGAAGCTGGTCGGGGGGCATCTGCGAGAACGCTTCTCGGGTGGCGGGGATGCCCAGACGCTTGGCGATCGCGCGCGTGACGCGCCCCGCACGACCCGGAGATTCGGCGATCAGGGGACCCGACTCGATGACCGCTGCAGCCACCAGCGGCGCCGTGTCGGGGCGCGTCAGCAAAGCGGCGACCAACGCTCCGCCGGCGGACTCTCCGACGATAGTGATGCGGTCGGGGTCGCCCCCGAAAGCGGCGATTTCGCGGTGCACCCACTGCAAACCCGCCGCGGCATCGGCCAGTCCCAGATTGCGCGGTGCGTCATCGAGCACCGAGAACCCTTCCGACCCTAATCGGTAGGCGACAGAGACGAACACGACGCCATCGCGCGCGAAGGTGGTCCCGTCGTACGCGGACAGGGCCGGTGTGCCCCGCTCGAGCGCGCCGCCGTGGAACCACACCATCACCGGAAGCCCGTCCGCGTCGGCAGGTGACCACACGTTGACCGTCAGGATGTCGTCGCCGTCGATCTCGACACTCGACAGCAGTTCTCCGATCGAGCCCTGATACGGATGCTGCGGAGCCGTCGGGCCGAACGCCGTGGCATCCCGTTCCTCCGACCACGCCGTGACAGGTTCGGGAAGGGCGAAGCGGCGTTCGCCGAACGGCGGCATCGCGTAGGGAATCCCGAGGAAGCGCCGGATGCCGCCTTCTGACGATCCCCGGACAGTGCCCAAGCTGGTCGATACCGTCGCCGTCGACGCGCGCGTGTCATCCACGCGAGTCATCGTAGGGGGATACCTGCCAGCCTCGCCATACTGGGAGCGCGAGGACGGGGCTTGGCGCGTCCGGGATAGAATTGGCACTCACGATTGATGAGTGCCAGCGGGGAGGATGCATCGTGGTCAGTGAACGAGGGCTCCAGGTGCTTCGCGCCATCGTTCAGGACTATGTCGACACGCACGAGCCGGTCGGGAGCAAGACCATTGTCGACCGACACGCGTTCGGTGTTTCTGCGGCGACGATCCGCAACGACATGGCCCTGCTCGAAGACGAGGAACTGATCGTTGCGCCTCACACCTCATCGGGGCGGATCCCGACGGACAAGGGGTACCGCGTCTTCGTCGACCACTTGGCAGAACTGCGCCCGCTATCGTCCGCGCAACGTGCCGCGATCGCCACGTTCCTCGAAGACCCCGCCGACCTCGACGACGCGCTCACGCGCACGGTGCGTGCGCTCACACAGCTGACCGGTCAGGTCGCCATGGTTCAGTACCCGTCGTTCGAACGTGCGAACGTTTCGCACGTCGAGCTCGTCCAGCTGGGCGGCGGACGGATGCTCGTGATCGTTGTCACCGATACCGGGCGGGTCTCACAGCGGGTGTCGCTCGTGCGCGACGAGTTCGACGAGGTCGAGCTTGGGCGAATGCGGGCGGAACTCGGCGCTCTCCTGGTCGGTCGCTCGGTGAAGGACGGCGTGCAGCGCATCGAGTCGCGACTGGTCGATGGAGCAGAATCGGCCCAGCGCTGGAACGTGGCGATGAGCCTGCTCGCGAAGGCCGTAGCCGAAGATCTCGAAGAATTCCGGCAGGACCGATTGGTGATGGCCGGCAGCGCGACTCTTGCGCGCCGCGAGGCGGACTTCCGAGGCAGTTTGTATCCGCTGCTGGAGGCGATCGAACAGCAAGTGACGATTCTGCGACTCATGGGCGAGATGGTGGCCGGTGACAACGGGCTGGCAGCCAGCATCGGACGCGAGAACGACGCGTTCGGTCTGGGCGAAGCATCCGTCGTCACCAGTGACTACGACGCTCCCGGATCGGGAGCGCGCGTGGGGCTCCTTGGCCCGACGCGCATGGACTACCCCACGAACATGGCAGCGGTGCGCGCGGTCGCGCGTTACCTCACCCGACTACTGGAAGAAGACGACTCGAGCCGCTGAGGCAGGCTCGCACCCGAACACGACCCGCGCACGGCGCGGCAGGAAGGCTAACGTGGCTGACCACTACGAAGTACTGGGCGTTTCTCGCGAAGCAACGACCGACGAGATCAAGAAGGCGTACCGCCGCCTCGCCCGTGAACTGCACCCCGATGTGAATCCGGGAGAAGAAGCATCCGAGCGCTTCAAACTCGTCACCCATGCGTACGACGTACTGAGCGACCCCGACCAGCGCGCGCGCTATGACATGGGCGGCGACCAGGGCGGCTTCGGGGGAGCAGCCGGATTCGGCGGCTTCAACGACATCTTCGAGACGTTCTTCGGCGGTGGCGGGGGTGGCGGCCGCAGTGGGCGTCCGCGCTCTCGTCGCGAGCGTGGGCAGGACGCTCTCGTGCGGGTCACGCTCGACCTGGGTGACGTCGTCTTCGGCGTGCACCGTGATATCGAGGTAGACACTGCCGTGTTGTGCGACACGTGCGAAGGGTCGTGCTGCCAGCCGGGTACCTCACCGGTCACGTGCGACATCTGTCACGGATCCGGGCACGTGCAGCGTCAGGTGCGCAGCCTGCTCGGCAATGTCGTCACCAACGCGCCGTGCAACGTGTGTCAGGGCTACGGCACCACGATCCCGTACCCGTGCGCCACGTGCCAGGGGCAGGGTCGTGTGCGTTCGCGGCGCACCGTGTCACTCGACATCCCGGCGGGCGTCGAGAACGGACTGCGACTGCAGCTGCCCGGTTCGGGCGAGGTTGGCCCGGCGGGTGGCCCGAACGGCGACCTGTACCTGGAGGTCACTGTCAACTCGCACGACGTGTTTTCGCGGGAGGGTGATGACCTGCTCGCCACACTCGAGGTCTCGATGAGCGATGCGATCCTCGGCACCACGACCTCGATCGAATCGCTCGACGGCAAGGTCGATCTCGAGATTCGCCCGGGCGTGCAGTCGGGTGACGTCCTCACGATCAAGGGGCGCGGGATCACGCCGCTGCGAGGGACCAACCGAGGCGATCTGCGTGTCGGCGTTCACGTCGTCACCCCGACGCGCCTGGGATCGAAGGAGCGCGCGCTCATCGAAGACTTCGCCAAGCGCACCCATGCCCCGTCGCCGAAGCTCGCCGAGTTCCATCAAGGACTCTTCGCGAAGCTCCGCGACCGCTTCCGGGGCTGACGGTGGCACTGCACTTCCTGCTCGAAGGCCCTCTCAGCGCGAGCGCGGGCGATGAGGTCGCGCTCACCGGTGCCGAGGCCCACCATGCAGCGAAGGTGCGGCGCGTTCGCGTCGGCGAAGCCGTGACAGTCGGGGACGGACACGGCGCATGGCTGACCGGTGTCGTCGAGTCGGTCAGCCCGTCCGAGGTCATCGTGCGCATCGAATCGCGCGACGATGTGGCGCCGGTGCGCCCACGACTGGTGTTAGTGCAGGCACTGGCGAAGACCGATCGGGATGAGCTCGCGATCCAGGCAGCGACCGAACTCGGTGTAGACGAGATCGTTCCGTGGCAAGCCGCGCGGAGCGTGTCGCGTTGGGACGCCGCCAAGGCGACCAAGGGTCGCGCACGATGGAACACCATCGTGCGCGAGGCAGCCAAGCAAGCGCACCGTGCGTGGTTGCCGACGGTGGCTGAGCTCTCCTCGACCGCCGACCTGCTCGCCCGAGCCCGCACGAGCCGCGTGGTGGTGCTCGAGCCGCAGGGCACCGAGGCGCTCAGCGAACTGCAGTGGAACGCGGACGAATCCGACATTCTGCTTGTTGTCGGCCCCGAGGGCGGAATCGCAGCCGAGGAACTTGAGGCACTGGCCGACGCCGGGGCGCGCCTGGCTCGACTGGGCGAAACGGTGCTGCGCACATCCACCGCCGGGCCGGCAGCGATTGCCGTGATGAACGTGGCGCTTCGCCGCTGGTGACCCCGTCCGCGTACGTGCGCGCTGACTAGACTGGGGGAATGAGCGAGCCCAGCGTGTTCACGCGCATCATGAACGGGGAGATCCCCGCCGAGGTCGTCGCCAGCACCGACACCGTGGTGGCTATCAAGGACATCGCGCCTCAGGCGCCGCTGCACGTCGTGGTTTTCCCACGCACGGATCAGTACCGTGACGTGGTCGAACTTGCCGCAGGCGATCCGCAGCTTCTGGCCGACGTGATCTCCGTCGCGAATTCTGTCGCGCATGAGCATGCCGACGGGGACTTCCGCTTGGTATTCAACACCGGTGCCTCTGCCGGACAAACCGTCTTCCACGTGCATGCCCACGTCCTTGCGGGCGGCTTGACGGAGAAGAGCGTCGGTGCCTGACGAACCCGCAGTCGAACGCATCTACGCGGATGGTGTTGCGATGGTGCAGTTGCTCGGTCCGCAGGATCGGCTCTTGCGAGTGGTCGAGCGCGAGCACCCCGACGTCGACGTGCACGTGCGCGGCAACGAGATCACGCTGTCTGGGGATGCCAGCGCCGTCGCCGCTGCACGCGGGCTTGTCGATGAGCTTCTGGAGATGACGAAGTCCGGTCACTCTTTGGCCCCGGCAGACGTCCTCAGCTCGCAGCGGATGCTGCAGAACGAAGGCGGCCCGCGTCCGTCCGAGGTCATGGGCGAGGCGATTCTTTCGTCGCGGGGGCGTGTGATCAGGCCCAAGACCGTGGGACAGAAAGACTACGTCGACGCAATCGAAGAGAACACGATCGTGTTCGGCATCGGCCCCGCCGGTACGGGCAAGACGTACTTGGCTATGGCCAAGGCTGTGCAGGCACTGCAACGCAAGGAAGTCAGCCGGATCATCCTCACACGTCCCGCGGTCGAGGCAGGAGAACGTCTCGGCTTCCTGCCGGGCAGTCTGACGGACAAGATCGATCCGTACCTGCGCCCGCTCTACGACGCGCTCAACGAGATGATGGATCCCGAGCTCGTCCCGAAGCTCATGGCCTCGGGAACGATCGAGGTCGCTCCATTGGCCTACATGCGTGGTCGTACGCTGAACGACTCGTTCGTCGTTCTCGATGAAGCGCAGAACACCACGCCGGAACAAATGAAGATGTTCCTCACGCGTCTGGGGTTCGGCACGCGCATGGTCGTCACCGGTGACATCACGCAGGTCGATCTGCCCCAAGGGTCGTCCGGGCTTCGCCTCGTCACGCGCGTGCTGAAGGACATCGACGACATTCACTTCTCCCGGCTGACCAGTGATGACGTGGTTCGCCATTCACTCGTGGGGCGCATCGTCGACGCATACACCGAGTACGACGAGGCGAAGCTTGCTTCCCGACGCGAGCGTGATGAAGCATCAGAGTTCGCCAGCCGCGTCGAACGGCGAGGCGGCCGGGCACCCGGTCCACGCGACCACCTACCGAAGCGAGGACGCTCATGACCATCGAAATCGGCAACGAATCCGGCATCGCGGTCGACGAGGCGGTGTTCCTCCGGCTGATGAACCACAATCTCGCGCAGCTGAACGTCAGCCCCGATGCAGACGTGGCCATCCTTCTTGTCGACGAGGGCGCCATGGAGGCCCTGCACGTCCAATGGATGGATGAGCCCGGCCCCACCGACGTGTTGAGCTTCCCCATGGACGAACTGCGTCCCGGCACCGAAGACCAGCCCACGGGGCCCGGGCTGCTGGGGGACATCGTCCTATGCCCGCAGGTCGCCGAGACACAGGCGGTCGCAGCGGGGCACTCGACCATGGACGAACTGATCATGCTGACGACCCACGGCCTCCTGCACCTGCTGGGCTTCGATCACGCGGAGCCCGAAGAAGAGCGCGAGATGTTCGGCTTGCAGCGTGAACTGATCGTGAGCTTCCAGGCGGCGGAGCGCCGCAGACGCGCATGACCAGCGGCCTTCTCCTTCTCGTTGCCGTTCTCCTGCTGGCGTTCGGCTTTCTGATGGTGGCGATCGACGCGGCGCTGGGAGTCACGTCCCGCGCTGACCTCGCCGAACTCGCCGAGGGCGGTCGCAATGCGGCATCCCTCCAGAAAGTCGCCGATGACCCTGAGACCCACGCGAACTCCGTGGTGTTCATCCGCGTGCTGGCAGAGACCACTGCGGCCGTCTTCGTCACCGTTGCGCTGACCTTGATGCTCGACAACGTCGCCTGGACCGTCGTTGCGGCAGCCGTGCTCATGACCGGAATCTCGTACGTTGTCGTGGGTGCGAGCCCACGCAACGTCGGTCGCCAGCACGCGAAGGGTCTGCTGCGCGGTTCGGCGCCCATCATCCGTGGCGTGCGCATCATTCTCGGCCCGCTTGCCCACGGCCTGGTGGCGCTCGGTACGCGGGTCACTCCGGGGGCTGCGCGCGGGACGACGTTCGCCTCGGAAGAGCAGTTGCTGAGCATCATCGACGACGCCGCCGAAAACGAGCTCATCGAGCAGGACGATCGCGAGCTCATCCACTCGGTGTTCGACTTCACCGACACGTTTGTGCGCGCCGTGATGGTGCCGCGCACCGACATGGTGTCCATTGACTCGCAGGCATCCACCCTCACCGCCATGACGATCTTCCTCGACACGGGCATCTCGCGTGCACCGATCGTCGACGACGACGCCGATGATGTGGTGGGAGTGCTCTACCTCAAGGACCTCGTGCAGTTCGCGTTCCGCAATGATCTGGAGTGGCGGGATGCTCCGGTCAGTCGCATTTCGCGCCCGGCCGTGTTCGTGCCCGAATCGATGAAAGCCGAGACCCTGCTGCAGCAGATGAAGCGGGATGCCGTTCATGTGTGCATGGTGATCGATGAGTACGGCGGCGTGTCGGGTCTCGTCACGCTGGAAGACCTCATCGAGGAGCTCGTGGGAGAGATTTCCGACGAGTACGACGCGCGCGCCGATGAGGTGACCGAGCTGTCTGAAGGCCAGTATCGGGTGAGCTCGCGACTCGGGCTCGACGAGGTCGGTGATCTGTTCGGAATCGAGCTGGAGGACGAGGACGTCGACTCCATCGGCGGGCTGCTCGGGAAGGTGCTCGGTCGCGTGCCTCAGCCCGGTGCGACAGCAGACTATGGCGGCCTCATCATGACCGGCGGTGCCTCGCGCGGCCGGGGCCGTGGAATCTCGACGGTCTTCGTCGAACGAGGTACTCCGGTCGAGGACGACGCGTACGCGCGGTCTCCGCGCACGGGTGAGATCCGCACCGTAAACGCGCGAACAGGCGACGAGGTGTCGTCGAAGAAGGGCGAGAAGTCATGAGTGAGGACACACGATCCGGGTTCGCCACGTTTATTGGCCGGCCCAACGTCGGCAAGTCCACGCTGACGAACGCGCTGGTCGGCGAGAAGGTCGCCATCACCAGCGACAAGCCTCAGACCACACGCCGCGCCATCCGCGGCATTGTGAATCGCCCGGGCGGGCAACTCGTGATCGTTGACACGCCCGGGCTGCACAAGCCTCGGACGCTCCTCGGGCAGCGGCTGAACGATCTGGTTGAGAACGTGCTCGGCGACGTCGATGTCATCGGCTTCTGCGTCCCGGCGACAGAAAAGGTCGGTCCGGGCGACCGCCGCATCGCCGAGACGCTGGATGGCTACGGGCGCGCGAAGAAGGTGGCGATCGTCACCAAGACGGACGCCGCCACCCGCGAGCAGATTACGGAACGGCTCATCGAAGTCGACCAGTTGCGTGAGGACTGGGCCGCCGTGATTCCGTTGTCGGCATTCACGCGTGATCAGTTGGACGTGCTGTCGGACGAGTTGCTGTCGCTGATGCCCACCGGTCCTGCGCTGTACCCGGAAGACATCGTTACCGACGAGAGCCGTGAAGACCGAATCGCCGAGATCATCCGCGAGGCGGCGCTCGACGGTGTGCGCGATGAATTGCCGCACTCTATTGCCGTTGTCGTGCAGGACATCGCGCCGCGCGAGGATTCGGATCTCATCGATATCTACGCCGATCTGGTGATCGAACGCGATAGTCAGAAGGCGATCATCATCGGCAAGAAGGGCTCACGATTGCGGGATGTGGGCGCTCGGGCGCGCACCCAGATCGAGCCGCTCCTGGGGAGCAGGGTGTATCTCTCGCTTCACGTTCGCGTCGCCAAGGAGTGGCAGCGCGACCCCAAGCAACTCGGTCGCTTGGGGTTCTGACCGCTCACGCCTCGGTCGTCCGCATCGCCGATCGGACGATGACCACGCCCTCGCCGTACTCAGCATCGACGGCGTCTTGCCACGTGCCGTCATCCCACACCACGTCGACCCAGAGCCAGCCGTTCTCGGTGTACGCGCTCAGGAAGTCCTCGCCCATCACGGTGGCAACCTCGTCGAACGCTCGTGACAGTGTGGCCTCATCGCCTTCGCCGGTGCGGCCGCCGGTGGGATCGTCGAGCATCATCGGGTCGTAGAGCGCGAGCATGATCGGCGGGGTGCTGACGGTGAACTGCGACCCGTCATAGGTGCCCTGAACCGCGTATGCGCCCCACGTCACGTCGCCTGCGGATTCGTATCCGTCGATGCCCTCCCACGTCCAATTGCTCAGGGGGATGCCGCTGCATTGCGGCGGGTAGGACTCGGCGATCGCGCCGAGACAGAGTTCGGCTGCTCCACCCGTGTCCAGAACGGTGCCTTGGGTGATGACCTCCGCCGCCGGGGGCGCCGGACGCACGTCGCCGAATGCCGGCGAGGCAGGCGAATCGGGGGACGCGCTGGCACACCCGCTGAGCAGCATCACGCAAACGGCGCCCGCGGAAAACGCAAGGACGCGGACGGCACGGACAGCGGGGGAGAGATGCGGTGTCATGTGAACAGAGTGTCGCGGCCGCGGCATCCGTCTCACACATCGCGCATCATCGTTGGGGAGAGGCGCGCGCCGCAGAACCGGTGTAGCCTGTCCATGTGCGTGCAGGCTTTCTGCTTCTCCTTAGCCGCCGCGACGAGGCCTAGATCTCAGGGCCATCCTCGTCGCGGAGCTTGTCGTCGGCCCCCACTGTTTTGACGCCGAGGAAGAAGCAACACCATGGAGAACACTCAGCAGCCCTCAGGGATGCCCACTCATAAGTACCGCCCGTACCACGAGCAGATCGCCGTTTCTCTGCCAGACCGTACGTGGCCCGACCGTCGGATCGACACCGCGCCCCGCTGGTGCGCGGTCGATCTTCGCGACGGCAATCAGGCGCTCATCGACCCAATGAGCCCCGAGCGCAAGCGCATCATGTTCGAGCTGCTCGTGAAGATGGGCTACAAGGAGATCGAGGTCGGGTTCCCGTCCGCGAGCCAGACCGACTTCGACTTCGTCCGTCAGCTGATCGAAGAGAACCTGATCCCCGATGACGTGACGATCCAGGTGCTGACGCAGGCACGCGAGCACCTCATTGCGCGCACGTACGAGTCGATCGCCGGCGCCAAGCAGGCCATCGTCCACCTGTACAACTCCACGAGCATCCTGCAACGTGACGTCGTGTTCCGCACCGACAAGCAGGGCATCATCGACATCGCGCTCGAGGGCGCGCGTCTGTGCCGTCAGTTCGAAGCGCGCATTCCCGAGACCAAGGTCTTCTACGAGTACTCACCTGAGAGCTACACCGGTACCGAACTCGAGTTCGCCGTCGACGTGTGCAATCAGGTGCTCGAGGTGTTCGAACCCACGCCGGACCGCAAGGTCATCATCAACTTGCCGGCGACCGTCGAGATGGCCACCCCCAACGTCTACGCCGACTCGATCGAGTGGATGAGCCGCAACCTCGCCCACCGCGAGAACGTCATTCTCTCGCTGCACCCGCACAATGACCGCGGAACGGCCATCGCGGCTGCTGAACTCGGCTACATGGCGGGCGCGGACCGCATCGAAGGCTGCCTGTTCGGCAACGGCGAGCGCACCGGAAACGTCGACCTCGTCGCGCTCGGAATCAACCTCCTGACGCAAGGCATCGACCCCCAGATCGATTTCAGCGACATCGACCAGGTCAAGCGCACCGCGGAGTACTGCAACCAGCTGCCGGTGCACGAGCGCAGCCCGTGGGCGGGAGACCTGGTGTTCACGGCGTTCAGTGGATCGCACCAGGACGCGATCAAGAAGGGCTTCGAAGCGATGGATGCCACGGCCGCGGCATCCGGAGTCTCTGTCGATGACATCGAGTGGGCCGTTCCTTACCTGCCGATCGATCCGAAGGATCTCGGCCGCTCATACGAAGCGGTGATCCGTGTGAACTCGCAGTCGGGTAAGGGCGGCGTGGCCTACCTGTTGAAGTCGGATCATGCGCTCGACCTCCCGCGAAAGCTGCAGATCGAGTTTTCAGGGGTGGTGCAGGGCAAGACGGACGCCGAGGGCGGCGAGGTCACGAGCGACCAGATCTGGTCGATCTTCCGTGATGAGTACCTGCCGTCCGATGACGCAGACGCGCGGTGGGGGCGGTTCGAGCTGCTCTCGACGCGGACGCAGTCAGACCTCTCTGGCGACATCGCCTTGGACATCACGCTGCGCGACGGCGACGAGCGCCGAGAGGCGACCGGTCACGGCAACGGACCGGTGGCGGCGTTCTTGTCGATCCTGCAGCAGCATGGCTTCGACGTGACGCTCTACGACTATGTCGAGCATGCCCTGAGCTCGGGCGGCGACGCGCAGGCCGCGGCCTACGTCGAGCTGCAGGTTGACGGCGAGCGCCTGTGGGGCGTGGGAATCGACGGCGACATCTCGACCGCGTCGCTCAAGGCGATCGTCTCGTGCGTCAACCGTGCGATTCGCACGCGCGATCGCGAGGGGCGCACGCTCGCGGGCGTCTGAGCGCACTCCTTCGAACGTTCCCGGTCATCGCTTGATGATCGGGATCGTCGACGTTTCCACTGCCACCTTGCGCCGGTACAGAGCCCGCTGTTCGGGCAGAGAAATGTCGAAGATGACGGCGAGGAGTCGAATGACGAACGTGAGGGCGATGCCGATGAGGGCTGCGACCACCGGATTCAGGCCCCACTGAGAAGTCACGCCCAGTACGAGGCATCCAACCCCCGCAGCGACGGCGTAGAGCGAGCCCACGTGCATGATGGCCACGGGCAACCCCATGATCACATCGCGAAGGATTCCGCCGCCGACGGCCGCGCACACGCCCACGAACACCGCAGGAACCAGGGGCAGGCCGAGGAACAGCGCCTTACTCGTGCCGAACGTGCCGAACAGCCCGATGACGAGCGCGTCCAGACCCACAATGACGCCGTTGACCTTCGCCAACACACCAGCCAACAGCATGCCGGTCAGCGCCGCGGCCGTCGCCGTGAGGAGGTACCAGTTGCTCTGCAACGTCACCGGCGTGACGTTGAGCAGAAGATCGCGGATGAGGCCACCACCCATCCCCATCAGGACACCGATGATCGCGACCCCGAGGAGGTCGAGCCGGCGTTCGCCCCGGAACCCCGACGCGAACAGCGCTCCCTGGATCCCCCCGAGCCCGACAGCGATCAGGTCAGCCCACAGGGGGATCACGAAAATAGGTTCGTCCACTACTCCATTGTGATCTGTCCCACACGCCCACACGTCAAGACATGACGATTCGCGGACAACGCGGGAGATCTGAAGGGTGTCGGCGCGATGAACGGGACGGGCGCTTTGGGGGCGGCCGCGTCCGTTGTGAACGGCGCCAGACTGTGCGGCCGCCGGAAGACGGATATCGAAGCGGCAGCCCGCGCCTGATCTCCTTTACACCGTGTGGTGATCCGCTTGTCGCGGACGCGATGTCGTCGCCGGCGAGGATAATCGAGGGGTGCCCACCTACCGTGATGAGGTCGTCGTGCTGCGTACCCACAAGCTGGGTGAAGCTGACCGTATTGTGACGATGCTCAGCCGACGCCACGGCAAGGTGCGTGCGGTGGCGAAGGGAGTGCGGCGCACATCTTCACGTCTGGGCGCGCGTGTCGAGCCGTTCATGGTCGCCGACGTGCTGCTCTATCAGGGCCGGAGCCTCGACATCATTCAGCAGGCTGAGTCGCTCGGGTCGTACGGGGCAGACATCGCCGTCCACTATGACCGATACACCGCAGCGCACGCGATGGTCGAAGCTGCCGACCGCCTCAACGAAGCCGAAGCAACGCCGCAGCAGTACCTGTTGCTCGTCGGTGGATTGCGCGCACTGGCCAAGGGCGAGCACGTTCCGCGCAGCATCCTCGACTCGTACCTCCTCCGTGCGATGGCGCTGTCGGGCTGGGCTCCGGGCCTGTCGCAGTGCGCCCGCTGTGGACTTCCCGGCCCGCATGACACCTTCGTTGCGCAGGTCGGCGGCATGGTCTGCCGCGATTGCGCCCCCGCCGGTTCCGCCCGCATCGCGCCCGCCACAGTGAGTCTGCTCGAAGCCTTGATGTCGGGCGAATGGGATGAGGTGGATGCCGCACCCGCCGGCACGTCTGCCGCGGCATCCGGTCTCATCGCCGCATACGCCCAGTGGCACCTCGAGCGCGGGATCCGCTCGTTGTCGCACGTGTCGTCTCGTACCGAGGAGATCGCCCGATGACCCCGAAGCCGTTCACTCACCGCGATGCCGTGCCGTACCGGCCGGTGGATTGGACGGGGCAGTATCCGCCGGCTTTCCCGGCCGGCGGGGTCCCGAACCATGTGGCTGTCGTCATGGATGGCAATGGTCGGTGGGCAAACCGACGCGGGCTGACGCGTGTGGAAGGGCATCGCGCGGGCGAAGCCGCGCTGCTCGACGTGGTGGCTGGTGCGATTCAGGCGGGCGTGAAGCACCTCTCGGTGTACGCGTTCTCGACCGAGAACTGGTCGCGCTCGCCTGATGAGGTGCGGTTCCTCATGGGGTTCAATCGCGCGGTCCTGCATCGCCGACGCGATCAGCTCAACGAGTGGGGAGTGCGCGTGCGGTGGGCAGGCCGCAAGCCACGCCTGTGGGGGAGTGTGATCAAGGAGCTGCAGTTCGCCGAACAGCTCACCGCAGAAAACGACGTGCTCACTCTCACCATGTGTGTGAACTACGGGGGTCGTGTCGAACTGGTTGACGCGATGCGGTCGATCGCCGACGACGTCGCGGCTGGTCGTCTTCGAGCCTCGGCGGTGAGTGAGAAGCTGATCGCGCGCCGGCTCTACCAGCCGAACATGCCTGACGTTGACCTGTTCGTGCGCTCCAGTGGCGAGCAGCGCACGTCCAACTTCCTGCTGTGGGAGTCGGCATATGCCGAGTACGTCTTCCTCGACACGCTGTGGCCGGATTTCACGCGCGTCGACCTGTGGGACGCGATCGGGCGCTACTTGTCGCGCGACCGGCGTTTCGGTGGCGCCGTGGATTCTCCCGATTCGTCTTCCTGAATCGGAATACATCGGCAGCGTGACAGCGTTGGGGTGAGCATGACTGAACCCATCACCATCGACGTCTGGTCGGACATTGCTTGCCCCTGGTGCTTCATCGGAAAGCGGAACCTTGAAGCGGGCCTTGCGGCGGCATCCGCCGACGAAGATGCACCCGAGGTGCGTGTGACGTTCCACTCGTTCGAACTCTCGCCTGACACTCCGGTGGACTTCGATGGCGATGAGGTGGACTTCCTCGCCGGTCACAAAGGCATGCCTCGCGAGCAGGTGTCGCAGATGCTCGAGCGTGTCACGGGGGTCGCTGCGCAAGCCGGACTGGAGTACCGCTTCGATCTGCTGAAGCACACCAACACGGTGAAGGCGCACGAACTGTTGCACTTCGCGAAAGAGCAGGGCATGCAGGCCGAGATGACCGAACGGCTGATGACGGCGTACTTCACTGAGGGCCGCCACGTGGGACGCATCGATGAGCTTGCCGCCCTCGCCGGCGAAGTGGGATTGGATGCGGATGCCGCGCGCGAAGCGCTCACCGACGAGCGTCACCTCGCCGCTGTGCGCGCCGACCAAGAGCAAGCGCGCACATACGGCATCAACGGCGTGCCGTTCTTTGTTGTGGATGGAAAGTATGGCGTCTCAGGCGCGCAACCCGCCGAAGCGTTCACGCAGATCGTGCGTCAGGTATGGCAGGAGCACCGCGAGCCCGCCACGGCGTGAGTCCTGCGGCGACGTAGGTCAGGCGGGGAGTGCGGCTTTGATCGCCTCGATGATGCGAGGGTCGTCGGGGACGACCCGCGGGCGGAAGCGCCGCACCGACCCGTCGGGGGCCACGAGGAACTTCTCGAAGTTCCAGGCGACGCGGCCCTTCTTGCCCTCGTCGTCGCGCGTTTCGCGGAGTGCCTTGTAGAGCTCGGCGGATTTTCCACCGTTGACCTTCACCTTCTCGGCAATGGGGAAGCTGACCCCCCACGTGACCGCACAGTAGTCCAAGATCTCTTCCATCGAGCCGGGCTCCTGGCCCATGAACTGGTTGCAGGGGAAGCCGAGTACCGTGAACCCACGTTCACCGTAGGTCCGCTGCAGCTGTTCGAGGGCCTCGTACTGCGGGGTGAGTCCGCACTTCGATGCGACGTTCACCACCAACACCGCTTTGTCGCCGAGGTCGGCGAGTGTCATCGTGTCGCCCTGCGCGGAAGTGAACTCGATCTGTCGGACATCGGTCATGGTTTTGTCGGTCATATCCACAGGCTAAGCCCCGCAGGAGTGCGCCGACGCGGCGGATTCTGGGAGAATGGAAGACGTGACTGTTTCGACCGCCCCCGCGCGCACGTTGCGCATCGGGCCCCTGGCATTGGATGCGCCGGTGGTGCTGGCGCCGATGGCGGGCATCACGAACACGGCGTTTCGACGTCTGTGTCGCGAGTACGGTGCCGGTTTATACGTGAGCGAGATGATCACCTCTCGTGCCCTCGTCGAGCGCAACGCCACGACGATGCGTTTGATCACGCACCATGAGTCCGAGACACCTCGTTCGATTCAGCTCTACGGTGTGGATCCCACGACCGTTGAGAATGCCGTTCGGATTCTCGTCGATGAAGATCGCGCGGACCATATCGATTTGAACTTCGGATGCCCCGTGCCCAAGGTCACGCGCAAGGGTGGGGGAGCGGCGCTTCCGTGGAAGCTGGAACTGTTCCGCGACATCGTCACACGCGCTGCACGCGCCGCCGGCGACGTGCCGCTCACGATCAAGATGCGTAAGGGCATCGATTCGGACCACTTGACCTTCCTCGATGCCGGTCGCATCGCGCAGGACGCAGGGGTGGCGGCCGTTGCCCTGCACGCGCGAACGGCCGCGGAGTTCTATTCGGGAACTGCGGACTGGTCGGCGATTGCCGCGCTGCGCGAAGTCGTCACCGATGTTCCCGTACTCGGCAACGGGGACATCTGGTCGGCGGCAGACGCGCGCCGCATGATGACCGAGACCGGGTGCGACGGTGTCGTGGTGGGGCGAGGCTGCCTCGGGCGCCCGTGGCTCTTCGGTGATCTCGCGCGCGAGCTCGGTGAACCCGATGCGGCCGTCGGTGAGCCGGTCGATGCCACGCTCGGCTTTGTCGCCCGCGCGTTCCGTCGCCACGCCGAGCTGCTCGTCGAGTTCTTCGAGAGTGAAGAGCGTGGATGCCGCGACATCCGCAAGCACGTGGCGTGGTACTTCAAGGGTTACCCCGTAGGGGGCGACGTGCGCGCGCGTCTGGCGACCGCATCCTCCCTCGCAGAGATCGATGAATTGCTCGCCGAGCTCGATCTGGACGCGCCCTACCCTGGCGCAGCTGCAGAAGGTCAGCGTGGCCGCGCGGGGACGCCGAAGCGGCCGGCTCTCCCGGACGGGTGGCTCGCGTCACGCGAGCTCGGTGAAGCGGCCTCGTGTGCTTTGGCTGAAGCGGAACTCGACCACAGTGGTGGCTGAGCGATCGTCGAAACCGGCGCGTACGCTGATGCGGCCGCCCGGGTACGACGAGCATGATGCGGCGCGCTTTTACGCTGAGCGCCATCGTTCGCAGCGGGATGACTTCGCGCGCGATCGTGCACGAGTCCTGCATTCTGCGGCGCTGCGCCGTCTGGCGGCGAAGACGCAAGTGCTGAGTCCGGCGAGTCCCGCGGACTTCGCACGCAACCGACTCACGCACTCCCTCGAAGTGGCACAGGTCGGACGAGAACTCGCGACGTCGCTCGCCCTCGCCGCGGACGTCGTCGATACCGCGTGCCTGAACCACGATCTCGGGCACCCGCCCTTCGGGCACAACGGCGAGCGCGCGCTCAACGACTGGGCAGAGGCGATCGGCGGCTTCGAAGGTAACGCGCAAACCCTGCGCATCGTCGCTCGGCTCGAACCCAAGGTGTTCGACGAGCAAGGGCGCAGTCACGGGCTCAATCTGACGCGTGCAAGCCTCGACGCGACATGCAAGTATCCGTGGACGATCGACAACCCGTTGCCGGATCCTGGCGGACGGCTGAAGTTCGGTGTGTACCCCGAGGACGAAGACGTCTTCCACTGGATGCGCCAGGGGGCACCGGGGCGCGTGCGGTGCATCGAGGCAGAAGTCATGGATTTGTCCGACGACATCGCCTACTCCGTCCACGATTTCGAGGATGCCGTCGTCAACGGGTACCTCGACCCTGCGAGGCTGGCAGACCCGGACGAACACGAGGCGCTTCTCTCGGCGATTCAGACATGGGTGGGGTACGACCTCGCGCGGGACGAACTCGAGGACGCGCTGTTCCGACTTATGCGTATTCCGGAATGGATCTCGTCATTCGATGGCACGCGCGCATCGCTCGCCGGATTGAAGAATCTCACGTCTGATCTCATCGGTCGATTTGCGCGTGCCGCGACGACTGCCACGCGCGAGGCGTACGCGGCGCCAGTGTTGACGCGCTACAGCGCGCACGTCGTCGTACCTCGAGTCATCGAAGCTGAGATGGCGGTATTGAAGGGCATCATCGGCGCGTTCGTCGTATCGATCGACGGCCGAAAGGATCTCTACAAAGAACAGCGGCGTGTGCTCAAGCGTCTGGCCTCTGCCCTGTGGGAGCGACCGGACGCCCTCGACGCGCTCCATGCGGAAGATTTCGCTGCGGCCGCCTCGGATGCTGCGCGCCAGCGGGTGATCGTCGATCAGGTGGCCAGCCTCACCGACCAGGTGGCAATCGCCTGGCATCGCAGCCTCGTTGGAGACATCGACGCTGCCTCTCTCGGCATCTGGTCACCGGGCGCTCGAGTGCCGGACGCGCGGTTGCCTGAGGCGCCCTGATGGCAGGGCGTATCCGGCAGAGTGACGTCGATGAAGTCAAGGCGCGCACCGACATTGGTGACATCATCGGTGAACGGGTTGCGCTGAAGAATGCCGGTGTGGGCTCGATGAAGGGCCTGTGCCCGTTCCACGATGAGCGCAGTCCGAGCTTCAACGTGCGCCCGCAAGCAGGCTTCTATCACTGCTTCGGCTGCGGGGAATCGGGCGACGTGTACTCGTTCCTCCGCAAGATGGATCATCTCTCGTTCACCGAGACCGTCGAGCGCCTTGCTGCGCGCATCGGATACACCCTGCACTACGAGGACGGCGGGGCTGCGCCCGAGCAGTCCGGCCGATCGCGTCTGTTTGCCGCCAATGCCGCTGCTGCGGAGTTTTTTCGTGCGCAGTTGTCCACGCCGGGCGCCGACATGGCTCGCCGGTTCCTCGGTGAGCGCGGTTTTGACGCCGGCGCTGCCGCCCACTTCGGCGTCGGCTACGCGCCCCAGGGCTGGTCGGGCATGCATCAGGCACTGCGATCGCAGGGGTTCTCGGACGAAGAGTTGTCGGCGGCCGGACTCGTGTCGCAAGGGCAGCGCGGCGTCTACGACCGATTTCGCGGCCGTGTGACGTGGCCTATCCGTGATGTCACCGGACAGGTGATCGGCTTCGGCGCCCGACGGCTGTTCGATGACGACAAGGGCCCTAAGTACCTGAACACTCCCGAAACGACGATCTATCACAAGGCACAAGTCCTCTACGGACTCGACCTCGCCAAGAAGGACATCTCGCGTCAGCATCGCGTCGTTGTCGTGGAGGGGTACACAGACGTGATGGCGTGCCACCTCGCCGGCATCACGACCGCCATCGCAACGTGCGGGACGGCATTCGGATCGGATCACATTTCCGTACTCCGCCGTGTCATGGGTGATGACTCCACAGCCGGGGAAGTGGTGTTCACGTTCGACCCCGACGCGGCCGGGCAGAAAGCGGCCCTGCGTGCCTTCGCTGATGCGAAGCGGTTCAACGCCCAAACGTACGTGGCCACTGGTCCCGACGGGTTGGATCCGTGCGATCTCCGACTGCAGCGAGGGGATGCCGCGGTGCGCGCCGTCGTGGAGACAAAGATGCCCATGGTCGAGTTCGTTCTCGATCAGCGCATCTCGGGTTTCGATCTGGCAAGCGTCGAAGGGCGGGTGGGTGCGTTGCGCTCCGCGGCACCCGTGGTCGCGGAATTGCGCGACCCGCTTCTGCAGCCGGAGTACGTCCGCGTGCTGGCTCGGCGGCTGGGCATGGACACAGAGGACGTTCGTCGAGAGGTCGAACGCGCCGGGCGTGCCAGCACGGCACCCCGCGAATCGGCACGCACCGTTGCGGCTCCTCCCGCTGATGATGGACCCGCGCCCGAGCAGCCGGTTGTGCGCGTGACCATGGCGACGCTGCCGCGCTCGTCCGAGGTCAGTCTCGAACGCGACGCGATGATGGCGTTCCTGCAGTACGGGCATCGTATGCCGACCGCTCTGCTCGATCGCGCTCTCGCCCTTCCCTGTCGCCACCCCGCGCTGGAGGCCGTGCGGCAGGCGCTCGTCGCCGCGCCCGATATGCAGCGGGCCGGGTGGGCCGCGGAGGCCGTAGGTACAATCCGCGAGCCGTATCGCTCCCTCGGCGGCGAGTTGCTTGTCGCGGACTTTCCGGCGTTGACGGATGCCGCGGCCGTGGCATCCGCCTCTGACTTGGCCCGAAAGCTCCTGTTGCGATCGCTGGACTCGCAGAAGAGCGAACTGCTGGGCGCGATTCAACGGGTCGCACCGTCGTCTGAGGAGGGGCGCGCAATCCGAATGCAGCTGCGTGAGATCGACGCCGAACGACAGCGGATCGCCGCCGAAGAGTAGACACGCTGGTGTCAACGGCCGGCACACGGCAGGATGAACAGATGGCTCGTCGCGCAGAACCAGAAGTCGCCATCCGGTGCATCGACCTGTCGGTGTCACGCAGCGGCCGGACCTCCGGCGCGCCTCGCGTTGTCGAAGGGGTGACCTTCGATCTCCCGCACGGTGCTGCCCTGTCGATCATGGGGCCCACAGGGGCGGGTAAATCGAGTCTTATGGCGATTCTCGCCGGGCATCACGAATCGGGTCTCGCGGTCGTGGGCGGCTCGGCTGAGGTCGAAGGGATAAACATTCGGCGGCCCGGGCGTGCCCGCCGAGTGCTGACGTATGTGACGGGCTATCTGCCGCAGTCCGCCGGTGCCCATCTGCCCGCCCGCATGACCGTTTCGGAAGTCGTTTCAGAGCCGATCACGAGTCGGGACCGTCGAGTGAACTCCCGCGCACTGGCTGTGCGGGTCGCTTCACTCCTCGACGAGTTGATGCTTCCGCTTGGCGCGGCGACGAAGTACCCGTACGAACTCAGCGCGGGAATGCGTCAGCGTGTCGCCTTCGCACGGGCCCTCGTCCTGCAACCACGCGTGTTGATCGGAGATGATCCCTTCGCGAACATGGACGTCGAGGTGCGCAAAGCAGCCATGGACGCGATTGCCCACAGGCGCCACGACTATGGGATGTCGGCGCTGCTGGCGACGAACGACGCGGACGTCGTGCGCCAGCTCGACACGAGCGTGCTCGTCATGAAGGCTGGCCACGCGGTGGGCTTCGGTCACGGCACTGATGACGTCTTTTGGACACCGGGTGCCGAAAACGAAAGTCAACTTCTTGTGCCCTGAGGTCACGAGCACCCTCTGAGCTTTGCTAAGATAGTGGGGTTGCCTCGCGCAAGCGGGCACATTCCTCCATAGCTCAATTGGCAGAGCAATCGGCTGTTAACCGATAGGTTCTTGGTTCGAGTCCAAGTGGGGGAGCGGATCGGCCCCGGGCTCCACCCCGGGGCCGTTCTTCGTTTTATTGGTGTGCCTTCGCGCGCACCTGAGTGGCCGGCTACGCGTCGAGGTGATCGACTCCTGGCATCCATGCGCTCCCGGGCTTGCCCCATCCGCGCTTGCGCGCAACCTTCTGCGCCGTCTTCCAATCTCCGTCGGAGATTCGATCGATGTAGAGGACGCCATCGAGGTGATCGAACTCGTGTTGCATGATGCGTGCTCGCCAGCCGGTCACGTGAATACGCACGGGAGCGCCGTCGAGGTCGATGCCCGTGACGAGCACTTCGTCTGACCTGCGCAGGGGGAAACGTTCCCCTGGGAATGACAGGCAACCCTCGGATTCCTCATCGGGGTCGGGCTCTCCCGGTTCCAGTGGACGCATCCACAGTTCGGGATTGATGATGACTCCGCGCCATGGTGCGCCCTCGTCATCTTCGTAACTGTAGGTGTAGAGCCGCAGCGCCACACCCACCTGCGGTCCCGCGAGCCCGACGCCGGGCGCGGCATCCATCGTCTCGAACATGTCGGACACGAGAGCGCGAACCTCATCGGTGATCTCGTCGACGGGGGCTGCCGGAGCGTGAAGGACGGGGTCACCCATGATGCGAATCGGTAGAACTGCCACGCCTTGAGCCTATCGAGGCCGCGCGCCCACTAGGGTCGATGTGTGATGTGGGCCATGGGGGAGATGGAGACCGTCGGAGACAAGCTCGTCGGCGCGTTTGCCAGCCCCGACATTCTCATCGGCATTCCCCTCGCGCTGGTCGGCGCCGTCTTCATGTCTTTCGGGGCCCAGTATCAGCACCGCGGCGTCGCGAAGGTCGAGAAGCTCAGCGGTACTGCGGCCACGCAGGGCCTGACCGGTTCGCAGCTCAAGCGCTTGATCTCGCGACCGTCGTGGGTCATCGGCACGGTCATGCTCGGCCTTGCGATCGTGTGTCAACTGCTGGCGCTGTCGTTCGCGCCGCTGATCGTCGTTCAGCCACTGGGCGCAATCGCGCTCGTGGTCACGACGCTGCTGAATGCGCGGATCAGCGGGCACAACCCCACCGGGCGTTCCCTCACCGCGATCGCCGCGTGCGTAGGCGGCATCTTCGTTTTCGTCACGATCGCGGCTCTTTTCGCCACCGAGAGTCCGGTGTCCGATGGGCAGCTGATCACTATCCTGTTGCTCCTCCTGGGAGTCGCGGTGGTCTTCGTGACGCTGTGGGCGTGGTTTCGTTCGCGCATGGGTGCCTTGTTCTACATCATGGCCGCCGGGGTCTTCTACGGCTTCGTCGCCACGCTCGCCAAGGTGGTCATCAGCCGAATCCAGACCGGTGATTTCGAGTGGCTGACCTTCGTGTGTCTCGCCGCGCTCGTCGCCGCAGCGATCGTGGGTGCCTACTTCGTGCAGACCGCGTATTCGTCTGGTCCGCCGGATCTTGTCATCGCGGGGCTCACCGTTGTCGACCCGATTGTTGCCATTCTTATCGGCATCTTCGTTCTCGGTGAGGCCTCCGATGCGCCAACCTGGGCGCACGTCGCATTCTGCGTCGTCGGCGGAATCGCGGTATGGGGCGTATTCCAGTTGGCGCGGCACCACCCTCAGGTCGTCAGTGCGAGTCAGGAGCTTCCGATTCCGCGTGGTTCCGAGCCTTTCGTTGATGAGGCCGCACCAAAGACCGGCTCGGTGCGCGTGACCGAAGCCGTCGCAAAGGTGTGGCCCGATCCGCCCATCAAAGACAAGGGCGACGGCCAAACCGACCCGCCGGCCGCGGGACGGTGACCTGGTTGGTGCAGGTTAGGCTGTAAGCCTCAGGGGGCGGTGGCCAAGCTGGTGAAGGCAGCGGGCTCATAACCCGACGATCGTGGGTTCAAGTCCCACCCGCCCTACCACGTCGTTCACTTCATCGCGTCGCCAATGTAGGAGTACTTGACGAAGACTTCGGCCGCGACGCCCGCTTGATCGAGGACGCCCTGCACCGCGGTCAGCATGTAGCTCGAGTCCCATCCCATGTAAAGCGAGTGCTCATCGTCTAGGGAATCCCACTGACCGTTCCATGCACGATCAGCGTAGACAGGCCCTCCATGCTCGCGTGAGTAGGTGATTACTGCCGGCCGATCATCCGCCCACAGGCGCTTGAAGATCCGGTTGAAAAGGTACTTCACATCCGGGACTTCCCAGTGCTCGCCGCGGTACTCCACGTACGCGAACTCACGCTGCCAGCCTGCAGGCCAGCCGCGGCGTCGCACAGCGTCGAGGATCGGAGTCAGTCCGTCGTCATCGATCGCAATTCCCCACGGGCGCGCCCATGTCGTGAGGACTTGTTCGGCAAGGTGAGCGGAGCGCTCGGAGATCTGGCGTGTGCCCCAGGCTTTTGTGGCTGCGACCTCTTGAGCCATCGGCACGCTACTGCCGGCCAGTAGACGTCGCTTCTCGAGAAAGGGTGCATCCATCGCTCGGAGCGCGAGGTCGTCCTCGAGGAGAACAAGATTGCCGAGAGTGGGGGCGAGAGCGCGCAGGCTATTCTGCTCGTCCTCGTTCAGGTGGAGCCAGCTTCGCAGCCCATCGCCGCTCCATGAGTCGCCCGGGGCCAGGGGAGCGATGTGGTCGACGCCATAGGCGGAGGAACCGACGAGGCCTGCCAATCGTGCGAGCACATACGCCGGGTGCGGTAGCGGCGTGTGCTTGAGAGCCATGCGCACACGGTCGTTCGACGGTGTGATGCGTTCGAACGCGCGAGACAGTGCGGCCGCGCCCTCGTCGCGGGCACGGCACAGGCGCGCCACCAAACGGTCAACGGGGATGCCCACGACCGTTCTGCGTAGCAAGAGTGACTGCAGCAGGGTGAGTCGTTCTCGGAGCTCCTCGCGCGAGAGCGAGCCTGCCTCGTACGCCGCGTAGTCGCCCATCACGAGGGGATACATCTCTGTGCCGAACGTCGCCAATCCCTCAAGCTCGGTCGCGATAGCAGGGTCTGGTGCAAGCGACGGAGCGCGCAAGATGCGATAGATCCTCGCGTACTCGCGCCACTGGGTAGCCAACGCTGGTAGATCTGCAGCCTCGATACGAGGAAACACCTGGCGGAATGTGTCGTACACCCCTCGGCCGCCCAGCAACGCCACTTCGCGGCCGGTGACCATCACCAGGTATTGGCGCCAGAACGTTGCGATCGATTCCCCGGTGTCACGCTCGATCGGCACCCAGAAGTCGTCCTCGATCCTGCGCTGATCACTGTGAGAAAGCCCCATCAGGATGTAGTTGTGAATCAATTCGTGATCGCGCAACGGCTCGCCCGTGGAGTTCAGGCTTTCGAAAATCTGCTGCGCATTTGCACCGGCGCCGAGGGTGATCGCGACGTGCTCGAGCTTCTGGAGGCCGCGCCAGATGTGCGGCGCCTCTTCATTGCTGATCTGACTGCGAAAGAACGCGTAGTTGTCATGAAACCGCGAGTCGCCCGCTTCCGGTGCGTGATCCGAGCGCGGAAGCACCAGCGATTCGAAAACGCCAGCCCACGCGGGGTGGGGGTGCAGTTTCGTGCGCGTCGCATCCGCTGCGGAGACGAGGACACGATCGATCCCGCCGAGCGTGATTGCATCGGCGTCGGTCATCGTGTGCCGTACCGCGGCGACGAGCAGCATGAGAGTCGTGAGCCGCTGCTGTCCGTCGATCAGGACCAAGTCGCGGCCACGCTCCCCGTCGCTCACGCTGGAGAGCACAGAACCCAAGAAGTGCATTCTCTCGGGGGCCGCGTCAGCCACGGTGCGGACATCGGCGAGCAGTCGCTCGCACGCGCCGATATCCCAACGGTACTGACGCTGGTACACCGGCACCACGATGGTCCACTCGCCGGTCGAAAGCCATCCGATCGTGTTGACCGCCGTGGCATCGATATTCGTCGCATGAACCATCTGTGCGCTGTTCCTCGAGGTTTTCTGGCCCGGTCGAATCGGCCGTTTCGACCCCCGAGCCTACCCGGCGAATCACCCAGGCCGGGCGCGACTACCCGAGTAGGCTGGCATCAGTAGGACTGAGTAAAAACGCGCTCGTCCGCTACGAAAGGCATGATTCGTCATGGGTTACATCAAGTCAGCCGCTCTGGAAGAGACCGGCTATGTGGTGCTCGACAGCTACAACCAGGAGCTCGATCCGAAGGAGTGGCTCGACCTCGAGTACAACGACTGGAAGTCCTCGGGTGACACGCGGTTCGCTCCGCTGGCCAGCGCCTTCGGGGACATCGAGTGCAACGGATTCTGGAACCACAAGCCGCCGCGCACCGACAAGGACGGTGTATGGATCGACTCGCAGGTTGCGAAGGCTCCGAACCTCGCCCGTCGCGCCCAGGAGCCGGGAGCGAACGTCGGTCGCTGCCGTGTGATCGAACTGCAGCCCACGCCGTATGGGGACTGCCTCTACAACCTGCACCAGGACGATAACAACCGACTGAATCCCGACGGGACCGGCTGGGTCGTGCGCGGATTCTTCAACCTCACGGACGACAAGGACAGCTTCTTCGTCCTGCGCGAGAACCGGACAGACCCGGCCGGTGAGGTGCGCATCGCTCTGCCGGCAGGCGCGCAACTCATCATCGACACGCAGCGCCTGTGGCACGCGACCACACACCTCGGATCAGAGCCGCGTTACAACCTCATCACTTCGTGGACGTCAGGCCCTGAGTTGGACGCGTACATCGAGAAGTACAACGGTGTGAACCACGTCGAGAGTGTCCACGTCGATCAGGACATCCTCGAAGCGGGCTATGTCGAGCAGGCTCGTAAGGATGCTGCTCGTGCTGCGTACTACGCAGCCAAGGGGCAAGCCGCAGTGCAGGCGATGAGCGAGGCCTGAGCTAGCAACGCGAGATCACAGGGGCGACGCCACGGATTCCGGCGTCGCCCCTCTTCTTCAGAATGACACGCTTGTTATTCGCCGGGTCACGGGCGATAATGGGCTCACAACCGAAGAACATCGCCGAATCGAATCCGTCAGGTCGTTGGGGAAGACGTACCTGAAGAAACGGAGATGATGATGGCGACACCACAGGCGCGTGGAGTGATCTACATCCACTCTGCCCCACGAGCGTTATGCCCACACCTTGAGTGGGCTGTTGGTCGTGCCCTCGGGCGCGCGGTGAGTTTTGACTGGGCCGACCAGCCTGTGCTGGCGGGAAGCCGTCGCGCGGAGTTCTACTGGGAGGGTCCGGCTGGGACCGGCGCCGCGCTGGCGACTGCTATTCGCGGCTGGGAGCACCTGCGATTCGAGGTGGCGGAAGATCCCACGCCTCGTAGCGACGGCGGACGATGGGCCCATACGCCAGGTCTCGGCATCCACTATGCGCAGACCGACACTGCGGGCAACGTTGTGATCAGCGAAGATCGCATCCGCTACGCGATGGAGGTTTCCGCTGGCGACGCGTTCGAACTCCGTCGTGAGCTCGACATCGCGCTCGGCGCAGCGTGGGATGAGGAACTCGAACCGTTCCGTCACGCGAGTGATGACGCTCCTGTTGTCTGGCTCCACAAGGTGGGCTAAGGCAACGCCCGACTCGGGCGTGACGAGGCGCGACTACCGACGCTCGGAGACAATCGTCCCGGGGGATGGGAAAGTGAATCGGCGCCTGATGCGACAGACGCCCCCGGTGGCTTCCCGGGGGCGTCTTCGTGTGTATCGGAAGGTCAGACCGTCGCGAACGCGGCGACGGCGTTGTGGCCGCCGAAACCGAACGAGTTACTGATGGCGAGGTGGTCGCCGTCACCGAGAGAGACCGGTTCGCCCGACAGTCGGAAGGGTACGGCCGGGTCCTGCTCGGTGATGTTGATCGTCGGCGGTGCCACGCGGTCACGCAGAGCGAGGACGGTGAAGATCGCTTCGAGCGCGCCCGTTCCACCCAAGAGGTGGCCGGTAGACGCCTTGGTCGCAGAGACCGGAATCTCATCCACGCGATCGCCGAAGACCGAGCGCAGAGCCTGGTACTCGTTCGGATCGCCCACCGGAGTGGACGTGGCGTGCGCGTTGATGTGCGTGACGTCGTCGGGTGTGGCATCCGCCATCTCCAGCGCCATGCGCACCGCTCGCGCAGCCCCCGCACCCTCGGGATCGTTCGCGGTGATGTGGTACGAGTCGGCGGTGACGCCACCGCCGACGACCGCCGCGTAGATCTTGGCGCCCCGCGCTTTTGCGTGCTCCTCGGTCTCGAGGATGAGCACGCCAGCGCCCTCGCCCATCACGAAGCCATCGCGGTCGATACTCGCGGGTCGCGACGCGGTCGACGGGTCATCGTTGCGCTTGGAAAGGGCTTGCATAGAAGCGAAAGAAGCGATGGTGATCGGGTGGATGGCCGACTCGGTGCCGCCAGCGATCACGACATCGGCGAGTCCCGAACGAAGGTGCTCTACGGCATTGACGATGGACTCGGTGCTCGAGGCACAGGCGCTCGCAACAGTGCGGGCGAAGGCGCGTGCGCCGAAGTGCAGCGAAAGGTTTCCGGCCGCCGCATTTGGCATGAGCATGGGAACCGTCATCGGCATGACGCGTCGCGGGCCCTTTTCGCGCAAAGTGTCCCATGCATCGAGGAGGGTCCACACGCCACCGATTCCGGTGGCGAAGTCGACACCGAGCCGCTCAGGATCGACGTCGGGCGCGCCGGCGTCCGCCCATGCTTCCATCGCCGCGACAAGCGCGAACTGCGAAGACGGGTCGAGTCGCTTGGCCATCGGGCGCTCGAGGACGGTGTCGGGTCGAACGACGGCCTGGGCTGCGAACGTGACCGGCAGTTGATACTGCTCCACCCAGTCATACTCGAGTGTGCGGGCGCCGGATGCCCCGTCAAGCAGGGCGGACCAGCTCTCGGGCGCGGTTCCTCCGATGGGAGAGGACGCACCGATTCCGGTGACGACGATGCGTGTCGTGGTCATGCGTAGAGATTCCTCGTGTTGTGTGTGCCGGTGGGGGCGTCGGCCCCCACCGGAATGGCGCTACGCCTGGTTCGACGTGATGAAAGTGACGGCGTCGCCGACGGTCTTGAGGTTCTTGACCTCGTCGTCGGGAATGGTGACACCGAACTTCTCTTCCGCGTTGACGACGATCGTCATCATCGAAATGGAGTCGATGTCAAGGTCCTCGGTGAACGACTTCTCGAGCGCGACCTCGTCAGCAGAGATGCCGGTCTCGTCGGTGATGAGCTCGGCGAGTCCTGCGAGAACCTCGTCGTTGGTGAATGCCATGATTTCTCCTGTTTCTTGGGGGTTGCCCGACCCGTTCGGGCCGGAAGTCAGTCTAGGGTCGTCAGGCCCGCGAGTCCGGGAGCACGACGACCTGCGCGCCGAACACGAGGCCCGCGCCGAACCCGATCTGAAGGGCGAGTCCGCCACCGAGCTCGGGATGCTCCTCGAGCAAGCGGTGAGTAGCGAGAGGGATCGAAGCGGCGGATGTGTTGCCGGTCGTCTCGATGTCGCGTCCGATCACGACGGTCTCGGGAAGACCCAACTGCTTCGCGAATTCATCGATGATGCGCATGTTCGCCTGGTGGGGAACGAAAGCCGCAAGATCAGATGCCGAGACACCGGCGGCGTTCAGCGCCTCGCGTGCCACCTTGACCATCTCCCACACGGCCCACCGGAAGACCGTCGGGCCTTCCTGGCGGAGAGTGGGCCACGGGGCAGCGCCATCGCGAAACTCGGTGAGCGTGTGGTTCATGCCGACCGCGTCTGCCTTCGACCCGTCCGAACCCCACACGGTCGGCCCGATACCGGGCGTGTCGCTGGGGCCGACGACGACCGCACCAGCCCCGTCGCCCAGGAGGAACGAGATGCTCCGGTCGGTCGGATCGACGATGTCGCTGAGCTTCTCGGTACCGATGACGACCGCGTACTTCGCGGCGCCGGCACGAATGAGGGCGTCCGCCTGCGCCACCCCGTAGGCGAAGCCTGCGCACGCCGCGTTGACGTCGTACGCGGCCGCGGGATTGGACCCCACGCGGTCTGCCACGATCGCCGATACCGACGGCGTCTGCTTCGGGTTGCTGATTGTGGCGACGATGACGAGATCGATATCGGATGCCGCGACCCCCGAGCGTTCGATCGCTTCACGTGCAGCGTCCGTCGCGAGGTCGATCGCGTCGGTGTCGGCGGTGGCGCGCATCCGTGTGACGATGCCGGTGCGCTGGCGGATCCATTCGTCGCTCGAGTCGATGGGGCCGACCAACTCGTCGTTGGTCACGGCATTCTCACCACGGGCTGCGCCGTATGCGTAGATGCGGGTGTGCGCAGCGCCGGTGGGCTGGACGAGGGTGGGGTTCATGATGTGATCTCTTCTCAGACGGCCGGTGCGATCAGCAGGTCGGCCGCGGGTGTGCACTCATCGGGTGTCTTCACGGCGACACTGGGTACGCCGCGCAGCGCGCGCTTGGCGAGCCCGACCAGGGTACCGGCGGGGGCGAGCTCTACGATGCCCGAAACCCCCGCATCCGCGAGCGACGACATGCAGAGATCCCATCTCACTGGCGAGGCAACCTGCTCGACCAACAGGTCGACGAAGTCCCGCCCGCTCGCGACGTGCGCGCCATCGCGGTTGCTCCAGATGGACCGCGCCGGGTCGGCCGGCACAAGGTCACTGGCGGCCGAGCGGAGCGTCTCTACTGCAGGGGCCATGAAATCGGTGTGGAAAGCCCCGGTGACCTGAAGCGGGATCACGCGGGTACCGCGCGGCGGAGCATCGGCGAGAGCGGCAAGTGCGTCGAGTTCGCCGGCGGCGACGATCTGCCCGCTACCGTTGTAGTTGGCGGGGGTGAGACCCAGCGTTCCCAACTGTTCGATTACTGCGTCTTGATCTCCGCCGATGACCGCCGACATACCGGTGGCATGAGCCGACGCAGCTTCCGCCATTGCGCGTCCGCGGATTCCTACGAGCCGCAACGCGTCCTCGTCTGTGAGGATGCCCGCTGCAACAGCGGCAGCGAACTCGCCGACCGAGTGGCCGGCGACACCATTGACATGCTCCTTGCCGGCGAGAGCGTGCCACGACAGCAAGCTGGCGGCGACGATCAACGGTTGAGCGATGGCGGTGTCACGGATGCGATCGGCATCCCATTCGGTTCCTGCGGCGACGAGGTCGACACCTGACCATTCCGAATAGGCGGCGAGTCGCTCGGTTGCTCCGTCACGGTCGAGCCACGGGGAGAGGAAACCTGGAGTCTGCGATCCCTGTCCGGGGAATACGGCGATCTTCACCCATCCATACTGTCAGTCGCACGCACGGGCTTTATGGCGAACCCATCACAAGAATCTCGAATCCCTTTGTGCGTGGCGCACAGTCAGGGTGCCGGTCGGCGACTGCCGGCGGACCGTCGCCGCGTGGCATCCGTTCCCACGGACCCGAGGATGAGCGCGGTTTGCAGAATGAGGGCTTCACGTGGACCGGTTGCATCCCACCCAATCACCTCCGACACGCGCTTCAGTCGATAGCGCACGGTGTTCGGATGGACGAACAGCTCGCGCGCGGTCGCCTCGAGTGAGCGGCCGTTGTCGAGATAGCTCCACAGCGTCGCGACGAGGTCGGCGCTGTGAGCCTGGAGGGGGCGGTAGATTCGGTCGACCAGGGTGTGTTTTGCGAGAGGATCACCCGCGAGTGCTCGCTCCGGAAGCAAATCGTCCGCCTCCACTGGTCGCGGCGCGTTGCGCCACGCCCGTGCAACGGCGAAACCGGCGAGAGCCGCTCGTGCGCTAGATCCGGCGTCGACGAGGGCCGGCACGGTCGGACCGAGCACGAGGTGGCCCGTGCCGAACCCGGGTTCGAGGGCACGGGCGATCTCATCGAAAGACAGTTCGGCGTTCTTTTCTTCGGCTGTCGCAGCTTCTGCGCGCCCCACGACGAGAACCAGCCGCGAACCTTGAACGCCGATGAGAACATCAACGCCGAGTTTTCGTGCGGTGCGTCGCAGTTGGTCGATATCGAACTGCGGAGGGGTCGTCCCGACGAGGACAGCGACCTCGCCGTGGCCGTGCCACCCCAACGCCGCGATCCGACTGGGAAGCTCTTCATCGGCCTCGCCGGTGAGGATGGAGTCGACAACCAGCGCCTCGAGCCGTGCATCCCACAGGCCGCGCGCTTCCGCCGCACGCGCGTAGACATCTGCGGAGGCGAACGCGACTTCTCTGGAGTACAAGAGGATCGCTTCGCGTAGGTCTTCGCCGCGGCCGGCCACGCGCTCTTCGGTGACTTCCACCGTCACGCGGATGAGCTGCAGCGTTTGCTGCAGGCTGACGCTGCGCAAGAGTTCGCGGGGTGCTGCGGCGAAAATATCGGCGGCAATCCACGGAGTCGAGCCCGGGTCGTCGTACCACTGGATGAATGCGGAGATGCCCGCCTGCGCCACGAGGCCGACCGATGACCGCCGCGCGGGCGGCATTTCGGCGTACCAGGGCAGGGTTTCGTCGAGACGCGTGATGGTCGCAGTCGCGAGGTCACCCGAGATACGGCGCAACCACGCCAGCGTCTCTGCCTTGGTCTTGGCGTCGGGGGAGGCGGGCATCGAGGCGATCAGCTTTCGCCGCCCGCGTTTCCGCTCGTTCCTGCCGATACGTCGTGCAGACGGTACTTCTCGATGGCCTGCGCCGACAGTGCCCGGTCGACCTTGCCTTCGGCAGCCAGAGCTTGAAGCGTGCGCACAACGATCGACGGTCCGTCGATCTTGAAGAAGCGACGAGCGGCAGCGCGTGTGTCAGAGAACCCGAAGCCGTCCGCGCCCAAGGTGGCGAACTGGCTCGGCACCCACGGGCGGATCTGATCCTGCACAGCGTGCATGAAGTCGCTGACCGCGATCACCGGACCCTCAGCGCCCTGCAGCTTCTGGGTGAGGTACGCCGTACGCGGCTCTTCGCCCGGGTGCAGGAAGTTGTGCTCGTCCGCGGCGAGGCCGTCGCGTCGCAACTCCGTCCATGACGTGACCGACCAGACATCGGCGACCACACCCCAGTCGTCGCGGAGCAACTGCTGCGCTTCGAGCGCCCACGGCACGCCGACACCCGAGGCCATGATCTGGGTGCGAGGTCCGTCCCCCTCACCCGTCGAGATGCGGTGTACACCGCGAACGATGCCCTCGACGTCCACGTTCTCCGGTTCTGCCGGCTGGATGATGGGCTCGTTGTACAGCGTGATGTAGTACATGACGTTCGGGTCGGGGTGGTTCCCGCCATACATGCGCTCGAGACCATCTCGCACGATGTGTGCGATCTCGTACCCGTACGCGGGGTCGTACGAGATCGTGGCCGGGTTGGTCGACGCAAGCAGATGCGAGTGCCCATCCGCGTGCTGCAGACCTTCGCCTGTCAGCGTCGTACGGCCGGCGGTCGCACCCATGATGAAGCCGCGGGCCATCTGGTCGCCGGCGGCCCACTGGGCGTCGCCTGTGCGCTGGAAGCCGAACATCGAATAGAACACGTACACCGGGATGAGCGGCTCACCGTGCGTCGAGTACGAGGTTCCGGTGGCGGTGAAGGCTGCGAGGGCGCCGGCTTCGTTGATACCGACGTGCATGATCTGCCCCTGCGGGCTCTCCTTGTACGCCAGCAGCAACTCGCGGTCGACCGAGGTGTAGTTCTGACCATTGGGGTTGTAGATCTTCGCCGTCGGGAAGTACGCGTCGATACCGAACGTGCGCGCCTCGTCGGGGATGATCGGCACGATGCGGTGACCGAAGTCCTTCGAGCGCAGCAGATCCTTCAACAGGCGCACGAACGCCATCGTGGTCGCGATCTCCTGCGTGCCGGAGCCCTTCTTGGGCAGAGCGTAGGTCGCGTCGCCCGGAAGCTGGAGTCCCACGTGGTGCGATCGACGCTCCGGCAGGAAGCCGCCGAGCTCGCGGCGGCGCTCCAGCATGTACTGGATCGTCTCGTCCTGCGGTCCGGGGTTGTAGTAGGGCGGCTGGTAGGGATTCTCCTCCAACTGCGCGTCGGTCACCGGAATGCGCATCGAATCGCGGAAGTACTTGAGGTCTTGCAGACTCATCTTCTTCATCTGGTGGGTCGCGTTGCGGCCCTCGAAGTGATGTCCGAGTCCGTAGCCCTTGATGGTCTTCGCGAGGATGACGGTCGGCTGGCCCTTGTGTTCGCGGGCTGTCTTGTAGGCCGCGTACACCTTCTGATAGTCCAGACCGCCGCGGCGCAGGTCGCCCCAGATCTGGTCGTCGCTCCAGTCCTTGACCAGCTTCGCCGTACGCTCGTCGCGCCCGAAGAAGTGCTCGCGGATGAACGCGCCGTCTTCTGCGCGATAGGTCTGGAAGTCGCCGTCAGGAGTGGAGTTCATCAGTCGGACGAGCGCGCCGTCGACGTCATTGGCGAGAAGCTGGTCCCAGCCGCGCCCCCAGACCACCTTGATGACGTTCCAGCCCGCACCGCGGAAGAAGCTCTCCAGCTCCTGAATAATCTTGCCGTTACCGCGGACGGGGCCGTCCAAGCGCTGCAAGTTGCAGTTGACGATGAAAGTCAGGTTGTCCAGTCCCTCGTTGGCGGCCACTTGCAGCTGACCGCGGCTCTCGACCTCGTCCATCTCGCCGTCGCCGAGGAATGCCCACACGTGCGACTCGGACAGGTCCTTCACGCCGCGGTTGGTGAGGTACTTGTTCGTCATCGCCTGATAGATGGCGTTGATCGGTCCGAGTCCCATCGACACGGTCGGGAACTGCCAGTACTCGGGCATCAGACGCGGGTGCGGGTACGACGGGAGCCCATTGGGTGCCTGGGACTTCTCCTGACGGAACCCGTCGAGCTGGGCTTCGGTGAGCCGGCCCTCGAGGAACGAGCGCGCGTAGGTGCCGGGGGAGGCGTGCCCCTGGATGAAGACCTGGTCGCCACCTTGCGGGTCATCGAGCCCGCGGAAGAAGTGGTTGTACCCGACTTCGTACAGCGACGCGGACGATGCGTACGTGGAGATGTGGCCGCCCACGCCGATCCCCGGTCGCTGAGCGCGGTGCACCGTGAGGGCGGCATTCCATCGGATCCACCGGCGGTAGCGACGCTCGAGTTCTTCGTCGCCGGGGAACTCGGGCTCATTGTCGGGAGCGATGGTGTTGATGTAGTCCGTCGTCGGCACCTGAGGCACGTTGAGCTGAAGCTCGTGCGAGGTGTGCAGCAGGCTGAGCATGATTTCCCGGCCACGTCCGTGGCCCTTCGCCTGCACCAACTGCTGGAGGGATTCCTGCCACTCGGCAGTTTCGTCGGGATCGCTATCGAGGGGAGCCTGCGAGTACGGATCCTGATCGTTGACAGTCACAGAAGACCTTTCGTCGTCTGGCAGATCGTGCCAGTGAATCACTACGAATGCGCCGCGGACTTTGTCGACCGCACACAACGCACCACGCGATAGCCTAGCGACTCGATCGCGCGTACGGACGCCTCCACGTTACGACGCGAGCGCCCACGGCGCGAACGATCGACGCGATCTCGTACACTTGCTCTCGAGGGCCTTTAGCTCAGCTGGTAGAGCGCCACGTTTACACCGTGGATGTCGTCGGTTCGATCCCGGCAGGGCCCACCGCTTTCTCATCAGATGGATTCGCGCTGGCGCGCACCACAGATCACTGCGGCCACACGCGTCGCGTCGGTTAGGTTGGATTCGTGAACGCCACCCCCGAAGACCAGCGCCTTCTGCTCGAGGTCGCAGACCTCGACGCCCGTATCCGTCGCGCGGAGGACGCGCGCGCCAATCCGCCGCAGGGTGCACGCGTGAAAGAACTTCTTTCGCAACGGCAGGTGCAGTCACAGGAGTTGTCGGTGCGTTCGGGCGCGCGCGATGACCTTCGTGCGGAGTTGTCGCGCATCGAATCGGATGTCGCCGTGGTCGATGCACGCCGGGTGCGTGATACCGAGCGCCTCGCGGTGTCGACCAACCCGAAGGAAGCGGCCGGGCTTGAGCACGAGCTGGAATCTCTCGCACGTCGCAAGAACGAGCTCGAAGACGGCGAGATATTGGTGATGGAGCGGCTTGAGGCCGCCGAAGCGGCCGTCTCTGAGCAAGAGGCCCTCATCGCGACCACCAATGCCGAGGGCGCGGAGCTGAGCGCGGCGGCCAAGGCGCATGTGGCCGCCGCGGAGGCGGATCGCGTTGCCGCAGTCCGCGACCGCGAAGCGGTTGCCGGGACGGTAGCAGCCGATCTCCTCGCGCTGTATGACCGGCTCAGCGCACGTGGCCCCGGCGCCGGGGCGTTGGTGCGCCGCACCTGTGGAGGTTGCCACATGGTGCTCTCAGGCACCGACCTTCAGAAGCTGCGCGGCGTGGACTCGAACGAGGTCGCCCACTGCCCTGAGTGCGGCTGCATTCTGGTGCGCGGCGAGGATTCCGGTCTTTGACAATCCGCCGCGAATGAGCGGCACGGTGGTCCTCGGTCGCAAGGATGCCGCCCAGGTCGCCGTCATGTGGGGGAATGACGAGCACCCCGGTGGTGTCGTCGTTCTTCCGGACGATTCCATCGCCGAGTGGATCGGCCGGGTCGAGGCCGAGAGCGCGCCACGATGGGTGTGGAACGACACCGTCGAGTGGTATCCGCAGTTGCTTGCTGCGGGGGTGCGCGTCGCGCGTTGCCATGACCTCCGGTTGGCTCATGTCGTCCTGCGCCACGCGGCCACGGTCGGCGCTGCCGACGAGGTGTTTGTCGATCCGCGGTGGAATGTACCCGCCCGCACCGCGGAGACCCGCGGACCGACCCTCTTCGACTGGGACTCCGATCTCGCCAGACTCCCGAGCGACATCGATGACGCAGTCGCGGAGTACCAACGTCAGCTGAGCGCCATCAACACGAGTGCGGATCCCAATCGTTTGCGCATGCTGTGCGCTGCCGAGTCGGCGGGCGCACTGATTGCGGCCGAGTTGCATGACGCCGGGTTGCCGTGGGACCGATCGACCCACGAGCGCATCCTTGAGGACTCTCTCGGGACTCGGGATGCCACGGGCGTGCCACATCGCGTGGCGAGTGCCGCCGCGGAGGTGCGCGCGGCGCTGGGTGACCCCGTGGCGAGCTTGGATTCGCAGCCGAAGCTCCTGAGGGCGGGTCAAGTCCCGTCGTGTGGTGTCATTCCTGCTGTTGCCTGGGGGTGGTTGGGGG
>NZ_JAPEHV010000058.1 GCF_028823665.1 Microbacterium sp. C7(2022)
GAACGAGATCGGGCGTGTTCAGGGTGGTGTGGCCGTAAGCAAGAGCGCAGGGAACAAAAAGCCTTTTTATAGATGTGGATCGGCATCACGGCGGCTATCTTTGTGTATTTCTGCGTGCATTTCTGCCCTTCGCTTGAATGCGAAGGATAAGTCATTTCAGAGGGTAATACTGTACTTTTTACTCCACTACATTTGTGATTGTTATTGTGATAAGTTTGCAGATTCCGATTTTACATTGAAAAAACGTGATGGTTTCATAGACTAGGATGCAGTA
>NZ_JAPEHV010000059.1 GCF_028823665.1 Microbacterium sp. C7(2022)
AGAGTGAGTGAGTAGAGGCTTGACTCGTCCTTTACCTTGGCAAATTTAGGACGGACGTGGCAATGACGTCGGCTCGTTGTACATCACCATTTAATGGTGGGGTGGAGAGTATGTCGGTTAGAGAAACTTCCAAGCAAACCTTTTTACTAAGAATATGATGTTTTTTAAATTGAGTTGCATAAAATGAGTATATTTTCAAAAGCATGTTTTCCAACTTAAAAACTTGCATGAGTTATCTGAGTTGAGTCTGAGTTGAGTCATGAGATGAGGTCTG
>NZ_JAPEHV010000060.1 GCF_028823665.1 Microbacterium sp. C7(2022)
GTGTGTCTTAAACATTAAAAAGGTGCAGGTCTTTGTATTCTTAAGATGAGCGCTGACCTTCGACTGTCCAGTGTTCTTGTCCTTGGCCAGATAGATCCTCGAGATGGAGCCAAAAGGTCTGAAGAGCTCCTGCAAGTCCGTCTCACGGGTGTCCTCAGACAGATTGGTCACGCGAATAGTGGCGTTGTCGTCGGCTGTAAGGTGCAGACACGCTCCGTTTATACGTAGCAACGCTCTTACTGCTGTAATGACTAATGAATTGAGAATTGGTG
>NZ_JAPEHV010000061.1 GCF_028823665.1 Microbacterium sp. C7(2022)
TTGCTTACAATAGATATGAATTCAAATACTAGTTCACACTTGAAAACAAGAAGTAAAACATAGAATGAAAACATCAAACCATAATCATAAACTTACAACTAGCGTCGCGAAATCAAGTTTGCTGTCTAGCCATTTTGTTGATCATGAAATCTGGAAATTTGGCTGTGGAACTCACGTTCCAGCAGCCCCAAAATGTGGCTACAATGTCTTCTATCCAATGTCTATTCAATTTTGTAAAATAAAGAAAACCTAGCTTTATTTATAGGACTAAC
>NZ_JAPEHV010000062.1 GCF_028823665.1 Microbacterium sp. C7(2022)
TCTATCAATAACAACCCAAATGGAGTCAAGATGCCTCCAAGTATTAGGCAAGCCAATCACGAAGTCCATATTGATCTCTTCCCATTTCCAAGTAGGAATCTCAATGTTTTGGGCTAGGCCACCCGGCCTTTGATGTTCGGCCTTGACTTGTTGGCAATTATGGCAATTGGACACAAACTTGGCGATATCTTTCTTCATGCCATTCCACCAATACATATCCCTCAAATCTCTATACATTTTGGTGGAGCTGGGATGATGGAATAGGATAAG
>NZ_JAPEHV010000063.1 GCF_028823665.1 Microbacterium sp. C7(2022)
TTACCTTTTACCCCACCTCCAGGAGTGGATTTTTTTTTTTTTTTTTTTGCGGTACGCGGGCCTCTCACTGTTGTGGCCTCTCCCGTTGCGGAGCACAGGCTCCGGACGCGCAGGCTCAGCGGCCATGGCTCACGGGCCCAGCCGCTCCGCGGCATGTGGGATCTTCCCGGACCGGGGCACGAACCCGTGTCCCCTGCATCGGCAGGCGGACTCTCAACCACTGCGCCACCAGGGAAGCCCAGTATTAAACAATTTTACTGAACATA
>NZ_JAPEHV010000064.1 GCF_028823665.1 Microbacterium sp. C7(2022)
TGGAATATCTGGAATTGTGGGCCTCTGCCATGATCCTCCCTCGAATACCATCAATATCTGGAACGCACAATCTACTCTGGTATCTCAACACTCCATCTCCCCCTTTGGCGAAAATCATCACTTTTTGCTTAGGCACATCTACTTTTAGTTGTAGCAGAATGGGATCTTGGTCTTGCTTGTCTTTCACCTCATCTATTAAAGATGATGTAGAACCGTTTTCCTTAAGCACTCCGCCCTCACCAGACTCATCTATCTGTGCTCCCTAT
>NZ_JAPEHV010000065.1 GCF_028823665.1 Microbacterium sp. C7(2022)
GGAGAATTTCGATGCTTCGCCATAAAACAGGAAGTTGCTGTATCTCCTCTGTACATTCTCCAATCCGCCCCAAACTTCTCATGTTTGATAAGAGTCCCGCCCTGAACACATCTATATGTCAATATTGAGTCATCGTCAGAGCGCCACCTAGTGGCAACAGGAAATGACACGTTTTATACTTTAACAAACTAGTCCTACAAAATTAATCAGAACGTCATCAAATTTGGTCAGTGACATCTTACGACCTTGGTGATCAAAGGATACT
>NZ_JAPEHV010000066.1 GCF_028823665.1 Microbacterium sp. C7(2022)
CGATCGGTCTGCTAGCTGCGAGGGTGGTGATGATGATGATGAAAGGCTCCGGTTCCTACATGGTGAAATCATGTAGGCATAGAGTATGCGTTAGTACGTTTGAATGTACTAGTATGTGGGGTGCAATGCAACAATAAACAAATCAGTTAGTCACAATATGCATAATATCAATAATCAAAGGCATAAGAGCTCAATATGACATGAATGTCCAATGCTTGAAACATGATCATGTGTAGTATGTGCCAAACTTATCAAATCATACAT
>NZ_JAPEHV010000067.1 GCF_028823665.1 Microbacterium sp. C7(2022)
ACGTGCTTAAGAACTTGCAATAATCTTATGTTTTAAGCATCGTATGAGTCACATTTTCAGACTCATCAACACCCTCAACTTAGAACCATTGCTTGTCCTCAAGCGATGACTAAAAACAAAACATAACGACGCGCAAATACAAGCATTCAACAGGAATCATACAATAACCCATCAATTATAACACATATGCCCAGAAAGTAAACTTAGCATGTACTTGCACCCAAATAGACTCACACAGATCAAGTCAAACATCATACTATGTC
>NZ_JAPEHV010000006.1 GCF_028823665.1 Microbacterium sp. C7(2022)
CAACCCCACCAACCCACAAATCCACCCCACACCCCGGGCGTGTCGCACCCCCGGGGTGCTGACCAATCGGCCGGTGACGACCTGATCAAGGGGTGAACTCCCGAGACTCGCACTAGTCGCGTCCCCCGGGAGGCCCGATCAGCAGCAACACGGTGAAGACGACCACGACACCGGCGCCGAGCAGGAGAGCCAGTACCCATGGTCGCCCGAGGAACCAGCGCATCACGCGGTCGTGCCACGCGCTATCACGGGGATCATCCGTTGCGACGATGCGCCACTCCCCTTCGAGTCGGCGGGTGCGGTGCAACCAGATTTCGACGGGGATCGTCGCGTATGGGATCACGGCGCTGACGATCGCGGTCGTGGTGGGGCCGATGCGCCACCGCTGGTTCTTGGCAACCAGCACGGCGGTTGCGGCGTACGCGAGAAAGACGAAGCCGTGGATCCCGCCGCCGATAGACACCGCAACATCCAGCCCCGCTGTCGCCCGCAGGATCAGACCGGCGATGAGCAGCGTCCACGACACCGCCTCCGCGATCGCCAAAGTGCGGAAAAGGGCAAGGGGTGTACGGAACACGTTTCTCCTCGAACGTCGGGTGCCCTCAGCCTACGTCCCCGCCCGCAGTACCGTTGAGGGGTGACAATCTCGCTCGATACGCTGCGCCGTTGGCCGGATCTCGAAGGGCCCGACCTGCACGCGGTGGACGCCGCGGATCGGCTGATCCTCGATGAGTCCGCACCCGCGCGCGATGTCTTTTCTCCCCACGAGATCGTCGTCATCGGAGACAACTACGGCGCGCTCACGCTCGGAGCAGCGAAAGCGGCTCCGCGCAGTGACGGCCGCCGTATCCGCGTGCATCAGGACCCGCTCACCGGTGAACGAGCGCTTGCTACCAACGCAGCAAACGCGGGATTCGATGCGTTCCAATCGCTCCCCCTGAGCCCCGACCTCGTGCGCGATGCTCGCGTGGTGCTCATGCGCCTCCCCCGCGCACTTGAGGCGCTGCGCGATATCGCCGGACTCGTCGCCGCACACGCATCACCTGATGTCGTGGTCTTCGCGGGCGGACGAATCAAGCACATGACGCTCGCCATGAACGAGGTGCTCCGTGAGCACTTCTACACGGTCGACGTCACGCACGCACGACAGAAGTCACGAGTGCTGATCGCCCGCGGCCCACACAACGGGCGCGACCCCGTCCCGCGCCGCGCCGCGCACGATGGGATCACGGTGTGTGCATACGGCGGCGCCTTCGCCGGGGCATCCATCGACATCGGCACACGATTCCTGCTGGAGAATCTGCCGGCGGAGACCCCCATTGACGGCACCGTCATCGACTTCGCGTGCGGCACCGGAATCGTCGCGACTACCCTCGCGCTACGTCACAGTGAGCTCGAGGTGTATGCGTGCGACCAGTCGTACGCCGCGGTCGCGTCCGCCCGCGAAACCGCACGGGCCAACTCAGTGGATCAGCGCATCAACGTCGTGCGCGATGACATGCTTGCCAGTCAAACCGCAGGGTCTGCGTCGTTCATAGCGTTGAACCCGCCGTTCCATGTGGGCGCTGCGCTCTCGGAGCACATCGCGCCGCGCATGTTCGAGGACGCTGCGCGAGTGCTACGCCCCGGAGGCGAACTTCGAGTGGTGTGGAACTCGCCGCTTCAGTACCGCGCCGCGCTCGAACGCATCGTCGGCCCCACGCGGCAGATCGCGCGCAACAGCAAGTTCACTGTCACCTCATCGCTCAAGCGCTGAGTTAGCGCGACGGACGCGTCGACCAGTAGGCCCAAGCCACGAGCACGGGCTGGAACAGCAACCGCACCAGCCGCTTGCGATCCGTGTCCAAACCGAAACCATCGCGCCTCTTCGTGTACTGCTCGATGTTTCCGGGGAAGACGGCCACGAAGAACGCGGCAAGAATGAGTCCGATGCGACTGCGGGAACGCGGGAGCGCAACCAGTGATGCACCGAGCATGACCTCGACGACGCCGGATGCCACGACCACGGCATCCTTGTCGAGCGTCGTGACCTCGGTGGTCCAATCAGGAACCTGGGCTTGAAATTCCTTTCGGGCCCAGAACAGGTGGCTAATCCCGGCGAAAACCAGCGATCCTGCCAGGAGCCATCGCGCAACCGTCTTCATACAGCGATCGAATCACACCTCGATGCGAGAGTGCGTGCCAAGCCGGTGCCAGGTGCGGTTGTGATACACCAGTGGTTCACCGTGCTCGTCCGTGTCCACGTCCCGCTCGATGTGCGATTGCAGCGCGTGGGCGGCGATGACTGTCGAGGTCCCGGCATCCATTCGCTCGATGACCGCGCAACGCACCCACGCCCGCACATCGCGGTAGACCGGCTCGCCCGTGACCAGGCGCGACCAACGGTGCGTTGCCGCAAAGCGATCGATCCCTCGTTCGGCACCGAGTTTGGCCAGTTCCAGGTCGTTCGCGTCAAGGAAGTGGACCACGACGGTCTCGGCACGCGCGAGTACATCGGATGCCGAAGACATGGCCGAGATCGAGAAGATCAGCAGCGGTGGATCGGCACTCACCGACGAGACCGACGTGGCGGTGAGCGCCACAGGTCCGTCCCCCGCGTCAGCGGTGATGACCGCGACTCCTCCCGGGTGCCCGCGGAAGAGAGCCTTGAAGTGATCGGGCGACAGCGACGACGGGAAGCCGTGCGCCGATGCCGGATCATCGCCGTGTGCCGGGGTCGCCGTGGAGCTCATGACACAACGCTCAGCTGCTGCGCGGCCAACTCTTCGCGGAGGATCGCGGTGCCGGCGCTCAGCGCGCTCAACTTCTTGAGTGCCACGTCCCTCGGGAGCGGGGCCATGCCGCAGTTCGTGCTGGGGATGAGCTTGTCGGCATCGACGAACGCGAGGGCCTTGCGGAGGGTGTCCGCTACCTCTTCGGGTGTCTCGACGACCTCGTTTGCGACATCGATGGCTCCGAGCATGACCTTCTTGCCGCGCAGGATCTCAATGAGGTCCATCGGCACATGGGAGTGCTGGCATTCCAGCGAAACGATGTCGAGGGAGGAGCGCTGCAGGAGCGGAAAGGACTGCTCGTACTGCCGCCACTGCGATCCGAGTGAGGCTTTCCAGTCGGTGTTCGCCTTGATCCCGTACCCGTAGCAAATGTGCACGGCGGTCTCGACGCGGAGTCCTTCGGTCGCCCTCTCAAGCGCCGCGACGCCCCAGTCTTTGACCTCGTCGAAGAATACGTTGAACGAGGGCTCATCGAACTGGATGATGTCGACTCCGGCATCCTGGAGTTCCCTCGCCTCCTGATTGAGGATCGTTGCGAATTCCCATGCCAGTTTCTCGCGGCTCTTGTAGTGGTCGTCGTACAGAGTGTCGACCATCGTCATCGGGCCTGGCAGAGTCCACTTGATCGGGCGATCGGTGGCTTGGCGAAGGAACAGTGCATCGTTGACGAAGACAGGATGCTCGCGGGTCACCGAGCCGACGACGGTCGGGACGCTCGCATCGTAGCGATCGCGGATGCGCACGGTCTTGCGGTGCTCGAAGTCCACTCCGCTCAAGTGCTCGATGAACGTCGTCACGAAGTGCTGGCGAGTCTGCTCACCATCGCTGATGATCTCGATGCCCCGACGGGTCTGTTCCTGAACGGCGACGCGCAGTGCATCCTGCTTGCCTTCGCGTAGCGCCGTGCCCTCTAGCTTCCACGGGGACCAGAGCGTCTCGGGCTCCGCGAGCCACGATGGTTTGGGGAGGCTCCCGACGATCGAGGTGGGAAGGAATGTGTTCATGATCGAGAAGCTCCGTTAATCAGCCGACGGGTACGGACCGGTCACTGGCCCACTGCTCCAGCAGCTCGCGATGGGGTGTGATGAAGTGCTCATCGGTGTACGCACCCTGCGTGGCGGCCAGGTGGCTGCGCTCAACGCGGTCGTACGCGATGTCAGTCTGCGAGTGGTTGTGCGCGTCCAGGCTCGGTCGATAGACCGTTGCGGCAGCGGAGTTGGCGTTGTAAATCTCAGGGCGGTAGATCTTCTGGAAGGTCTCCATGGCACTGATCGTCCCGATCAACTGCAGGTTGGAGTAGTCGTTCAGCAGATCGCCGCGGTGGTAGAACGCGAGAGGGGCAACGGCGCCGCGCGGCATGAAGTAGCGCGCCTTCAACCCCATCTTCGCGAAGTACTCGTCCGTAAGGGAGGACTCCTCCTGTTGGTACTCGACGCCGAGCACCGGGTGCCGGTTCGCCGTGCGGTGGTAGGTCTGGCTCGTCGAGACGCTGATGCAGATGACCGGTGCCTGCGGGAACAGTTCCCGGTAGGGCTCGGATTCGAGGAAGTGCTGGAAGAGCTTGCCGTGCAGATCACCGAAGTCGTCCGGAATCGTGGGGTTCGCCTTGTCGGTGTTGACGGCGGGCAGTCGCACGCTGAAGTCGTAGTCGCGCACGTAGGAAGAGAAGTTGTTCCCCACAATCCCGTGGCGGCGGGTGCCCGTCCAGGTGTCGATGATCTGCACATCGAGAACCTCGATGAGTGGGAACTGCTGATCAGCGTCCGCCACGGCGAAACACAGTTCTACCGAGATGATGTCGAGCTGCACCGTGTAGCGGTCTCCGTGGGGGTTATCCCACGAAGCGAGGTCGTTGAAGCGGCGATCGATCATCGTCAGCGCGTTTCTGAGATTCTGCGCGCGATGCTCTCCGCGCGCCAGGTTCGCAAAGTTCGTGGTGGCGCGGGAGTTCTCCGACGGTGAATAGTTCTCGTCAAAGCGTGTCGTCGTGATGTTGAACGTGAAGGCGTTCGCCATGAGTGTCAATCCGGTGGATGTCGATCGGCCGGGCTCGGCCTGCGGAGGTGGTCCATCCATGGTGCAAGCACGGTCAAGCCATCGGGTAACTCACGAAAACTATCCATAGATATAGGCTTTACCTATGGCCAAGGCGACGAGCGGCGTCACGCTGCAGCAACTCCACTACTTCATCGAGGTCGCGGCCGAAGGGTCAATTTCGGCCGCAGCCGACCTTCTCTACGTCGCACAGCCCACCATGTCTGCAGCGATGAAAGACCTCGAAGCTCGCGTCGGTCGGGCGCTGCTCGTCCGCTCCGCTCGAGGCGTCAGCCTCACGACCGATGGCGCCGAGTTTCTCGGGTACGCGAGACAAGTGGTTGAGCAGGTGTCGCTGCTCGAGCAACGCTATCTCGGCCGACCGCCGTCACGGCGCCTCCTCGGCGTGTCAGCGCAGCACTACTCGTTCGTGGTCGATGCGTTCGTCCGAATGGTCAAGGCTTCCGGCGCGATCGAGTATGAGTTCGCGCTGCGCGAGACACGCACGTGGGACATCATCGAAGATGTCCGCACCCTTCGCAGCGAGATCGGGGTCCTTTACCGGAACGACTTCAACCGCAAGGTCATCGACAAGCTGCTTCGGGACTCCGGACTCGCCTTCCATCCCTTGTTCCTTGCCGAACCGCACATCTTCATTTCCCGACGCAATCCGCTCGCCGCTCAATCGCGCGTAACGCTCGACGATCTTGCGGATGTTCCGCGGCTCACCTTCGATCAGGGCGCGAACAACTCGTTCTACTTCGCGGAGGAAATCCTCTCGACACTGTCGAGCAAGCAGGAGATCCGCGTCGCCGACCGCGCCACGATCTTCAACCTCATGATCGGCTTGGACGGTTACACGATTTCGACCGGAATCATCAGCGATCAACTCGATCCTGAGATCGTCGCCATTCCGCTCGACGTCGATGAGCGGATCGAGATCGGCTGGATCGGTCACGCCTCGATCCCACTCACCGAACAGGCCGAGCGCTATCTCACCGAAGTCCGGGCAGTCGTCACGAGCTTCGGAGTTGCGGTCCTCGGCTAACTACCTCTACAACGCTCAGAAATCCCAGTCGTCGTCTTCCGTGGCTTCGGCCTTGCCGATGACGTAGGACGAACCTGAACCCGAGAAGAAGTCGTGATTCTCGTCTGCGTTGGGCGACAGCGCTGACAAGATCGCCGGGTTCACGTCGGTGACGCTCGCCGGGAACATCGCCTCGTAGCCGAGGTTCATGAGCGCCTTATTGGCGTTGTAGTGCAGGAACTTCTTCACGTCCTCGGTGAGGCCCACACTGTCGTAGAGATCCTGCGTGTACTGCACTTCGTTGTCGTAGAGCTCGTACAGCAGCGAGAACGTGTAGTCCTTGATGTCGTCACGCTCAGCCTGGGTGGCCTTCTCCAGACCGCGCTGGAACTTGTACCCGATGTAGTACCCGTGAACGGCCTCGTCACGGATGATCAGACGGATGAGGTCCGCAGTGTTGGTGAGCTTCGCGCGGGATGACCAATGCATCGGAAGGTAGAAGCCCGAGTAGAACAGGAACGACTCGAGCAGGGTCGATGCGACCTTGCGCTTGAGCGGCTCGTCCCCGCGGTAGTACTCCATGACGATCTGAGCCTTCTTCTGAAGGTTCGGATTCTCAATCGACCAGCGGAAGGCCTCGTCGATCTCCTTCGTCGAGCACAAGGTCGAGAAGATCGACGAGTAGCTCTTGGCGTGCACCGATTCCATGAACGCGATGTTCGTGTAGACGGCTTCTTCGTGCGGCGTCAGCGCGTCGGGGATCAGTGAAACTGCTCCCACGGTGCCCTGAATCGTGTCGAGCAGCGTAAGCCCGGTGAACACGCGCATCGTGAGGGTCTGCTCTTCGGGCGTCAGCGTGTTCCACGATTGGATGTCGTTCGACAGCGGCACCTTCTCGGGCAACCAGAAGTTGTTCACGAGGCGGTTCCACACCTCGAGGTCCTTGTCGTCCTGGATGCGGTTCCAGTTGATCGCCTGAACGTGGTCCAGGAGCTGCAGCTTTTCAGCCATCGTCGTCCTTGTCTAAAGTCCCTGATCAGCGCGTCACAGCATGCAGCTGACGCACTCCGTCATGTCGGTTCCCTCGAGCGCCAGCTGGCGCAAGCGGATGTAGTAAATGGTTTTGATGCCCTTGCGCCATGCGTAGATCTGCGCCTTGTTGATGTCGCGGGTAGTCACGGTGTCCTTGAAGAACAGCGTGAGCGACAGGCCCTGGTCCACGTGCTGGGTCGCAGCGGCATACGTGTCGATGACCTTCTCGTAGCCGATCTCGTAGGCGTCCTGGTAGTACTCCAGGTTGTCGTTCGTCATGAACGGCGCCGGGTAGTAGACGCGGCCGAGCTTGCCTTCCTTGCGGATCTCGACCTTCGAGGCGATCGGGTGGATCGAGCTCGTCGAGTTGTTGATGTACGAGATCGAGCCGGTCGGCGGCACCGCCTGCAGGTTCTGGTTGTAGATGCCGTGTTCCTGCACGCTCGCCTTGAGCGCCTTCCAGTCCTCCTGCGTCGGGATCGGGATGCCGGCGAAGAGATCCTTGACCTTCTCGGTCGCCGGCTCCCAGATCTGGTCGATGTACTTGTCGAAGAACTCACCCGTCGCATACGTCGAGTCGGCGAAACCGTCGAATGCTTGGTTTCGCTCGATCGCGATCTGGTTGGACGCGCGCAGAGCGTGGAACAGCACGGTGTAGAAGTAGATGTTCGTGAAGTCGATGCCCTCTTCAGAGCCGTAGTGCACGCGCTCACGAGCGAGGTAGCCGTGCAGGTTCATCTGCCCGAGACCGATGGCGTGTGAGCGGTCGTTGCCGTCCTCGATCGAACGCACCGAGCTGATGTGGCTCTGGTTGCTCACGGCCGTGAGCGCGCGAATAGCGGACTCGACGGTCTTGCCGAGGTCGCCACCGTCCATGGCCAACGCGATGTTCATCGAGCCGAGGTTGCACGAGATGTCCTTGCCGATCTCGGCGTAGGACAGGTCTTCGTTGTACGTCGTCGGCGTGTTCACCTGCAGGATTTCGGAGCACAGGTTCGACATGTTGATCCGACCCTTGATCGGGTTGGCCTTGTTCACCGTGTCCTCGAACATGATGTACGGGTAGCCGGACTCGAACTGGATCTCTGCGAGGGTCTGGAAGAACTCGCGAGCGTTGATCTTTGTCTTCTTGATGCGGGGATCGTTGACCATTTCGCGATACTTCTCGGTCACCGAGATGTCGCCGAAGGGCACGCCGTAGACCTTCTCGACGTCATACGGCGAGAACAGGTACATGTCCTCCGCGTTCTTTGCCAGCTCGAACGTGATGTCGGGAATCACGACACCCAGCGACAGGGTCTTGATACGGATCTTCTCGTCGGCGTTCTCACGCTTCGTGTCAAGGAAGCGCAGGATGTCGGGGTGGTGGGCGTTGAGATACACCGCACCCGCGCCCTGGCGCGCACCGAGCTGGTTTGCGTAGCTGAAGCTGTCTTCGAGCAGCTTCATCACCGGAATGATGCCGCTGGACTGGTTCTCGATCTGCTTGATCGGCGCACCCGACTCGCGGATGTTCGACAGCAGCAGTGCGACGCCACCGCCGCGCTTACTCAACTGGAGAGCGGAGTTGATGCCGCGCGCGATCGACTCCATGTTGTCTTCGATGCGCAGCAAGAAGCAGGACACGAGCTCACCACGCTGCGCCTTGCCAGTGTTGAGGAAGGTCGGGGTGGCCGGCTGGAAGCGTCCCGAGATGATCTCTTCGACCAGCTCGATCGCGAGCTTTTCGTCACCGTCGGCCAGGCCGAGCGCTGTCATCACGACACGGTCTTCGAAGCGCTCGAGGTAGCGCTTGCCATCGAAGGTCTTGAGCGTGTAGCTGGTGTAGTACTTGAACGCCCCGAGGAACGACTCGAAGCGGAACTTCTTTCCGTAGGCGAGGTCGTTGAGCTGCTGGATGAACTCGAACGAGTACTTCTGCAGCACCGCCGGCTCGTAGTACTCCTTCTCGACGAGGTAGTCGAGACGTTCTTTGAGCGAGTGGAAGAACACCGTGTTCTGGTTCACGTGCTGCAGGAAGTACTCCCGCGCCGCGCGCTTGTCGGCGTCGAACTGGATCTTTCCGTCGGCGTCGTACAGGTTCAGCATCGCGTTGAGGGCGTGGTAATCCAGTCCCTCGAAACGTGCCTCTGTCTTGAAGGTCGGTGTGCTCACCGCGGTGTCTGCCATCGTTCTAGTCCCTCGCTTACGCGTTCTACGTCTTCCGGCGTGCCGAATACCTCGAGCCTGTACAGGTGCGGCACGTTGCACTTGCGGCTGATGATGTCTCCGGCGAGACAAAAGTGTTCGCCGAAATTTGTGTTGCCCGCGGAAATCACTCCGCGGATGAGACTCCGGTTTCGCTCGTCGTTGAGGAAGCGGATCACTTGCTTGGGGACAGCGCCCTTCTCGACGCCTCGCCCCTGGCCTCCCCCGTAAGTGGGAGTGACCAAAATGTATGGCTCATCGACCACGAGGGCCGGATCCGACGGATGCAACGGGATCCGGGCCGCTCGGACGCCCAGCTTCTCGATGAAGCGTGCTGTGTTGCCCGACACGCTCGAGAAGAACACCAAAAGGGGCGTCGTGGTCTCGTTCGAGGCAACCGATCCACGCTGCGCGACGGCGGTTGCCACGATGTCACGCGAGACGCGAAGCGAGCTCGTCGATCTTGTCGGGACGGAAGCCCGACCAGTGGTCTTCATCAGTGATGACGACCGGCGCCTGGAGGTAACCCAGCGCCTTGACCTGCTCCAGTGCTGCCGGGTCTTCCGACAGATCGAGCACGTCGTATTCGATGCCCTTCGAGTCCAGTGCGCGATAGGTCGCGTTGCACTGCACGCACGAAGGCTTTGTGTAAACGGTGATCGCCATATGGATCCGTTCTCCCCTCACATCCGGTGATCTCTCCGGTAGGCCCCCCACCGGGAGTCCAATACTACATATGGGTACCGACATTCGATAGCACCACAAGGGCTAGTAGTTACATCGGTGTGATTTTCCACTGCTCTCCCCATGTTCAACACAGGTTCTCCACCGTTTCATCCACAGGACGCGACATCGCCTGACGTGCCGAAAGTGCCTGAATTCCGCCAGTTTCCCTCGGGCCTCAGACATCCATCCACAGGTTCGCCCCTCCACGCGTCCGCAGCCATCGGATCTGCCTGTGGAAAGCGCGCGCGGCGTGTCGCGGCGTGTCGTGTCACTGGCCCCCTCAGCGCTAACGTGTAAAGGTGGCGGGCTACGGCGATCTTCTCAAGACACCCGGGGTCGGGCGCATCATGGCGGCGCAGCTGACGGCGCGCTTCCCCAACGGCATGACGAGCCTCGCGATCCTGCTGCATATCGAGCAGGTGACCGATTCATACGGCGCTGCCGGACTTGTCCTCGCCGCAACATCGGTCGGCCAAGCCGTTGCTGGGCCCGTCACGAGTCGGTGGATGGGCATATGGGGAATGCGTCGAGTCCTCACCGTGACCACGATCGTGTGCGTACTGGCGATCGCGGCGATCGCACTCGTGCCGATGGTGCTGGCCGGCTACATGGCGGTGGGCCTGATCGCAGGACTCGCCACGCCCCCTGTGCAGTCGGCCGTGCGCACGATCTACCCCAAGATGGTGACCTCACGTCAACTCACCCCGCTGTTCTCCCTCGATGCGTCCTTGCAGGAGATCATCTGGATCTTCGCGCCGGTCGTCATCACTCTCGTCGCGACGCAGGCGGGCACGGTACCGGCGCTCCTGCTCATCGTCGTGATCTTGGCGGTCGGCTGTGCGTGGTTCATCCTTTCGCCCGAGGTCGGTCGAGTGCGCATTCCGCGTAGTCGACGCCCGCTGGGCCGCGTTCTGCTGAAGCCGCCCGTCGTCCTGGCGACCATCGTCGGTTTCCTCATGATTGGCGCATGCGCGGCCGTTGAAGCGGGCGTCGTGGCCACGTTCGGCCATGACGGTCTCGAGGCGGGCCTCGTCTTGGCCGTATTCGCCGTGGGAAGCCTCGCAGGCGGCCTCGCGTTCGGCCACATCCCGATCGGGCCATGGGCGATGGCGCGCCGGCTCGGCATCCTGACTCTGGGGCTCGTCCTCACGATCGTCTCTCTCAACGTGTGGTGGCTAGGAGGAACGCTGCTCATCGCGGGAATCGGCATCGCCCCGGCCTTCGCGGTGCTCTTCGCCATGACATCGGTCAGTGTGAAGTTCAGTGAGACGGCCGAGGCCTATGGGTGGATCGGCACCGGACAGCTCATCGGCGCCGCTGCCGGATCAGCCGTCGCCGGGTTCCTGATCGACGGGGTGGGGCCGCAGGGCGCATACATCGCAGCAGCCGCGTTTTCTCTCGTCGGCCTGCTCGTCGCGATCGTCTTCGTGCGCGGCTTCCCAGACCTGAGAGGTCGCGACGCCAGTCCGATCCCTGACACCGAACCGGTCTCGACGATCACCTGATCACGGGATACGACACGGCCGGAGCGACCTCGATCGTCACGTTGACGTACGCGGGAACTTCGTCGTCCAGCGCGGTGCGCAGCGAGTCGATCGACGGGATGTCGCCGTCGCTCGTCGTGACTTCGACAGTCGCGGTCACTCCACTCCACGTCACCCCGATCACCTGGGCGTCGGGCTCATCCACGAGCCACTCCCCCGTGACGTCGCGGATCACATTCGTCCAGTGCGCCAGCGCCACAGTCACAGACGTGTTGATTGCCAGCGGGATCGTGATCACCAATGTCAGCACCGCCACGACCGTGTATGCACGTCGGCGGTTGGCCGTGCGCGACGAGCCGATCTCTTTGGCGTAGCCGGCGATGGTGAACACCACGCTTCCGGCGATCACCAGCGACACGACGTTGGATGCGAAGAGAAGAAACGCGCCGAACGCGTCGTCCCACGCGCCCTGACCGGCGCACACACCGACGACCCCGAGGGGTGGCACGAGCGAAATCGAGATCGCGACACCCGGAAGCACCGCGCTCAAGTCACGACGGCACATCGCGAATGCACCCGCGGTGCCGGTCGCGAGGGCGGCGAGAAGGTCGAGCAGTTGCGGCGAAGTACGCCCGACGATCTGCGAGTTGGTGTCGAGTTCAGCCGGGTCGGAGATATATGCCGAGAGCAGCATCCCGATCAGCACGACGATCACCACGCTACCCATGACCCACAGGAACGATCGCCCCACTAGACCTCGCCTCCCTGTCACGAGGCCTACAGCGATGCCGAGAATCGGGGTGCCGAGGGGCGCGATGATCATGGCGCCGATGACGGTGGCTGTCGAATCCCCCAGCACCCCCGCACCGGCGATCACCGCCGACAGGACGAGCATGATGAGGAATCCCGTCCGCTTGCCGAGGGCATCGCCGCGTCCAAGATCAACCGCGTCACGGAGTGCGTCGGCAGGCTGGCGCTGAGACGGCGGGATCAGCGTACGGGCGATGACGTTCATAGCCACATTCTGCAGCGCACACACCGCGGTTCCCGCGTATTCGCGCGAAGGCTCACCGGCAGGGTCACAATGGCTGTGTGACCGCTCGATTCGACCCCACCGAATACCTCTCAGACGAACTTCTCGCACGCATCCACGCGCGGGCTGCCGTCCACGACCGCGACAACACCTTCCCCGATGCCGATCTGGACGAGCTCCGCGACGCGGGCTACCTGTCGATCCTCGTCCCGCAAGAGATGGGAGGCGCCGGCTTGGGGTTGGCGGAAGCATCCGTTCTGCAGCAGCGGCTCGCGGGCGCAGCCCCCGCGACGGCCCTTGCCATCAACATGCACCTGGTGTGGACGGGCGTGGCGAAAGTCCTCGCAGATCGCGGTATCGATGACCTGCGCTTCGTGCAGGCTGGGGCCGCCGCCGGCGACGTATTCGCATTCGGCATCAGCGAGGCGGGCAACGACCTCGTCTTGTTCGGCAGTGACACGGATGCCACACCCCACCCCGATGGCTCGTACACGTTCCACGGCACGAAGATCTTCACCTCCCTCGCGCCGGTATGGACGTACCTGGGGCTACACGGACTGGACACGACATCGCCGGACGCCCCGCGCATGGTGTACGCCTTCGTGCCCCGCACCGAGGTCGCCGACGGCCGGATCGTCATCGCCGACGACTGGGACACGCTGGGGATGCGCGGCACGCAATCGCGCACGACGCGACTACAGGGTGCCATCGCGCCGGCCGACCGTGTCGTCCGCCGCATCGAACCGGGGGCAAACCCGGACCCCATTGTGTTCGGCATCTTCAGCGTCTTCGAGATTCTGCTCGCATCGGTGTACACCGGAATCGCGCGGCGCGCGCTGGACGTTGCCGTGACGACCGCGCACTCCCGCCGATCCAAGAAGAGCGGAAAGACCTACAGCCAGGATCCCGATATCCGGTGGCGCATCGCCGACATGGCGCTCCGCTACGACGCCCTGCCACCGCAGATCGACGCGCTGTGTCGCGACCTCGATAGTGGCGTCGATCGCGGCGCCCAGTGGTTCGCAGCGCTTTCGGGCGTCAAGCACCGCGCCGTGACGGCAGCCAAAGCGATCGTCGACGATGCCGTGCTGGTCGCGGGTGGCTCGTCGTACTTCGCCGGAGCGGAACTCGGCCGCCTCTACCGCGATGTGTTGGCGGGGATGTTCCACCCATCGGATCCAGAATCCGCGCATTCGACGGTAGCGGCGGCGTGGTTAGGCCCCATCGAGCCCGCCTGACGGCATCCCCCTCGAATCAGCGCGCGAGCGCGTCCCAGTCGACGTCGATGTTCTCGGGTGCCGACACCGAGACCCGAGCGGGCAGAACCGCGCCGACAGTTGGCCAGTACTTGCGTGAGGTGACCACGGCCGTGTGAACGGTGGTGTCTGGCACCCCGGGTGCCCGCGCGATCACTTCGAGCGCGCATTCCTGATAGCGCGAGCGACCGGTCGGAGCGGAAGCGGCGACGATCGTGATGTGACCGGAGACGGCGTCGGCCATCGGATCGGCAAGGAGCTTTTCGAGCTGATGGGTGATGTCGTCGATCTCGCTCATTCCGCGAGCCTAACCCGCACCCCGACCGTTCGACACGCGTCCGCGACGGACGAGGACCGTGCGAGGATGGCGCCATGGCACGCACACCCACCGCGCTGCTCAGCCCCGCAGACCAAGAACGTCGGCGGGCGCTGCGCGTGATGAAGGCCGTCGCACTCGGAGCGCTGCTGTTCATGGCCGTGGTGTTCGTGTTCTCGTTCATCTGGTCACAGGAGGTGCCCGCACTCGCCTACGTGCGGGCAGCTGCCGAAGGCGGCATGGTGGGCGCGCTCGCCGACTGGTTCGCCGTGACGGCTCTCTTCCGGCATCCGCTCGGCATCCCCATCCCCCACACGGCGATCATCCCCAAACGCAAGGATGAAATCGGCCGCACCCTCGGGCAGTTCGTCGAAACGGAGTTCCTGCGCGAAGCGGTCGTGCGCGAAAAGCTCGAATCCGCCGCGGTTGCCGCGCGACTGGGTGAATGGCTGGCCGAGCCCGCGCACGCGGAGCGCGTCACCGCCGAGGGCTCGGTGATGGCATCCGGAATCCTGCGCGCGCTCAGTGACGACGACGTCCAGCAGTTGATCGAGCACATGGCGCGCGAGCATCTCATCGCCCCCGAGTGGGCACCGCCGCTGGGCGAATGGCTTGAACGGATCGTCGCCTCCGATGCGCACCACGGCGCGGTCGACATGGCGGTCGACAACATCGCCACGTGGCTGGCGACCCACCAAGAGGTGTTCGTCGGACTCTTTTCGCGACGGCTTCCGGGCTGGGTGCCTTCGATCGCGCATCGCCTTATCGATGACACCGCATACAAGGAAGCAGTCGCCTTCGTTACGGCGATGCAAAACGACCCGCATCACCCCGCACGAATCGCCATCGACGGCTATTTGAGCAGACTCGCCGGCCACCTGCAGTCAGATCCGGCAACGATCGGCCGGTTCGAGGATGCCAAGTCGGCAGTGTTCGACAGCCCGCGCACGCGAGAGCTCGCGGCGCGCGCATGGGACGCCGCGAAGAGCGGGCTCCTCACCGCGCTCGACGACCCCGAAAGTGCTCTGCGCCGGCGTGCAGTCGCCGCCCTGACCGACCTCGGCGACCGCCTGCAGACCGACACCGCATTGCAGCAGCGCCTCGACGCGTGGGTGAGTGACGGCGCGGCGTTCCTCGTCGAGCGGTACCGCCACGACATCGCGTCGATCATCACCGACACGGTCGCCCGTTGGGATGCCGATGAGACCACCGAGAAAATCGAGCTGATGGTCGGGCGCGATCTGCAGTACATCCGACTCAACGGCACCATCGTGGGCGCACTGGCGGGATTGGTAATCTTCGCCGTTGCACACGCCGTGTGGGGATGATTCGCACCAAGAAACTTCGCACCAAAGAACACCGTGCACATAGCACCCCGACGCGGGTAGCCTGGGCGCGTGGCCGCCGACCAGCTCCTCTTCAGCTACGGGACGCTCCAACATCCCGAAGTTCAGCTCGACACGCTCGGGCGGCTCGTGCACGCCGAACCCGATTTCCTCCCCGGGTATACCGTCGACTACGCCGAAATCGAAGACCACCGAGTTGTGGATCTTTCCGGGCTCTCCACTCATCCGGTCGTGCGCGCGACCGGGAACCCGCTCGACAAGGTCGCGGGGATGGCGCTATGGATCACCGAAGACGAGCTCGATGCCTGTGACGAGTATGAGGTCTCGCTGTATCACCGCGTCTGGGCGCGACTGTCGAGTGGTCGTTCGGCGTGGGTATACGTCGCGGTGACGCACGCCGACCGAAACGGTGGCGACTGACATCGACGCGACCGCTCTCCCCCATGACCCGCTCTGGCCGCGCGCCGGTGGATGGCCGTCCGTCACACCGGGGGCGCAGTATGACGCCGTGCTCGTCGGAGTGCCCACGTGGCGCACCTCGCTTTCTCCCACCCAGGCCCACGCCACACCGGCCGCGGTGCGCGCGGCGCTGGATCGCTACAGTCCGGCACTCGTCAGCCCCGGGCCACACGATCTGACACACGCGCGGGCGTTCGCCGACGCCGGAGACATCGTCGATCCCGATGGCGACGAAGGCGAAGCACGCGTGCGCTCCCGTTGCGCAGACCTTGCCCAGCGCAGCGGACTCGTGATCGCTGTCGGCGGCGACAACTCGCTCACCTGTCCGGTGGCACTGGGCGTCGATGCTGCTGGTCTCATCACGCTCGACGCGCACTACGACCTGCGTGACGGTGTGAGCAACGGTTCGCCGGTGCGCCGCCTGATCGAGGCCGGCATGGACCCGCGCCGGATCGCGCAGATCGGCATCTCGGACTTCGCGAACTCCGCCGCCTACGCACGTCGCGCGCAGGAACTCGGGATCACCGTGATCACCGTCGATGATGTGCGAGATCGCGGCATTGCTGCGGCGGTGAACACGGCGCTGGCGGTCGCCGGCGCGGGCAGAGGCGGCATCCATCTCGATATCGATGTTGACGTCTGCGATCGTTCTGTCGCGCCCGGATGCCCCGCCTCCGTTCCCGGTGGGCTCGCTGCGTGGGAATTGCGGAAGCTCGTCCGACTCATCGGCTCACACACGTCGGTGCGCAGTGCCGACATCGTTGAAGTGGATGCCACGGCCGACGCCGCCGACGGCCGCACCGTTCGACTGGCGGCGCTGTGCATCCTGGAACTTCTCGCCGGAAAGGCCCTCACATGATCCGACTCGCGCTCGTTCGCCATGCCAAATCCGACTGGGGCGACCCGGCCCTCCCCGACCACGACCGGCCCCTCAACGCCCGCGGACTCAGCGATGCGCCGCGCATGGCCGAACAGTTCGCCGCGAGCGGGTTCACCCCCGAGGCGATCCTGTCGAGCACCGCGCTGCGCGCGCGCACGACAGCTGAGTTCTTCTCCACCGCACTCGGCACGCCGGTCCGGCTGCAGCGACGTTTGTACGGAGCATCCGCTTCAGATCTCCTGCGCTCAGCCACCGAAAGCGACTGCCGAGCCGTGATGGTCGTCGCCCACGACCCCGGCATGACAGCGCTCGCCGCCGCGCTCTCCCGCGATCGCATCGAGCACATGCCGACCTGCGCGGTCGCGACGTTCACGTGGGACACCGATGACTGGGCTGTGGTGGATGCTGTAGACCCGGCGGACTGGTCGCATCACACCCCGCGCTGACGCGACGTGTCGCGTATCAGTGCGTTCGACACGGCGCGCTTCCCCACGCACGCTCACTCGGCGTGACGATCTCGCCGCCGCGCCACACCCGTGAGACCAGCGGAACACCGGGCCGATAGGCAAGGTGTACGCGGGAGGGCGCGTCGAGCATCACCAGGTCGGCGCGCGCTCCCACCGCGAGGTGCCCGACGTCTCGGCGACGCAGCGCCCGCGCTCCGCCCGCCGTTGCCGCCCACACCGCTTCTGCGGGGGTCATCCCCATCTCTCGAACCGCCAACGCGATCATGAGTGCCATCGAACTGGTGAAACTCGAACCCGGATTGCAGTCGCTGGCGAGGGCGAGTGTGACCCCCGCGTCGATCAGCCGCCGAGCCGACGGATACGGCTGACGGGTCGAGAACTCGACGCCCGGCAGCAGGGTGGCCACGGTCTCGCTCGCGGCGAGGGCTGCGACATCCTCGTCCGTCAGGTACGTGCAGTGATCGACGGATGCCGCGGCGTACTCGACCGCGAGGCGGACTCCGTCGCCGTAGCCGAGTTGATTTCCGTGCACGCGCGGCAGCAAACCGGCGGCAACGCCTGCTCGAAGAATCTCCCTGGACTCGTTCGCCGTGAACGCTCCGTCCTCGCAGAACACGTCGATCCATCGAGAATGCGGGGCACACGCACGCAACATGTCGCCGACGACGAGCGCCACGTACTCATCCCGCCGTTCGGCATACTCCGCGGGGACGACGTGCGCGCCGAGAAAGGTCACTTCGGGCGTGACCTCCGCGGCCAGGCGTGCCATGCGTGCCTCGTCGTCCACGGTCAGTCCATAGCCGGTCTTGATTTCGAATGTCGTGGTGCCCTGAGCCTGAAGCTCCGCGACGAGCGCGGCCAATCGCGCTCGCAGCTCGGCGTCGCTGGCCTCGCGAGTGGCGGCAACGGTTCGGCGAATGCCGCCCGCTGCGTACGCCGTGCCGCTCATCCGAGCCTCGAACTCGTCGGAGCGGTCCCCCGCGAAGATCAGATGCGTATGGCTGTCGACGAACCCGGGAATGACGGCGCGCCCCCCGGCATCCACCACCTCGACGCCCGGAGGAACACGCTTCGTCGAGACACGGTCGTCGCCCCGAAACACACTGTCCGCCGCCGTGTCCCATCGCGCAAGCCGTGTCTCAGCGTCGGCCGCGGCACCCACCCACGCGATTCGGCCATCTTCGATGAGCACGGCGGCATCGTGCCGCGTGCCGCACTGATCCCCGGCGACCGCTACGTTCGTGGTCAGTTCAGAGATGTGCGTGATCAGCGTCGAGGTCATGGCATCGGCACCACAAGACCGCGTTGGTGCGCCACTTCGCGCGCCCGCTCGTACCCGGCGTCTACGTGCCGCATGACACCCGTTCCGGGGTCATTTGTAAGTACGCGCTCGATCTTTTCGGCCGCAAGTGGGGTGCCGTCGGCGACGGTGACCTGACCGGCATGGATGCTGCGCCCGATGCCGACGCCGCCGCCATGGTGGATCGACACCCACGATGCCCCCGAGGCGGTATTGAGGAGGGCATTCAACAACGGCCAGTCGGCGATGGCATCCGAGCCATCTGCCATGCCTTCCGTCTCACGATAGGGGCTCGCCACCGAGCCCGCGTCGAGATGGTCTCGACCGATGACGATGGGACCGGCAAGCTCACCACTGGCGACCATCTCGTTGAACTTGAGCCCTGCGAGGTGTCTTTCTTTGTACCCGAGCCAGCAGATCCGCGCCGGCAAACCTTCGAAGTGCACCGTGCTCCCCGCCTTTTCAAGCCAACGCACGAGCCCGGCGTTGTCGGGGAAGAGCGCCGCGACAGCCTCATCGGTCTTGCGGATGTCGTCAGGGTCGCCCGACAACGCCACCCAGCGGAAGGGGCCGCGACCCTCGGCGAACTGTTCGCGGATGTACGCGGGAACGAAGCCGGGGAACGCGAATGCACGGTCGTACCCGCCCAGTTCTGCTTCGGCGCGGATCGAGTTGCCGTAGTCGAACACCTCGGCACCGGCATCCTGAAATCCGACCATCGCTGCCACGTGCGCCGCCATGCTCTCCCTCGCGCGCCGCGCGAAATCCTCGGGATCATCGGATGCCGCACGCTTCCACTCTTCGAAGGTCATCCCCTGCGGCAGGTAGGCCAGCGGATCGTGGGCGCTGGTCTGATCGGTCACGATGTCGACCGGCGTGCCACGGGCCAACAGGTCGGCGAACACATCGGCGGCATTGCCGACGAGCCCGACAGAAAGCGCCTCGCCGGCGTCTTTGGCGGCGAGGACGAGCGTCACCGCCTCATCGAGGTCGGTGGTGTATCGGTCGAGGTAGCTGTGCTCGACGCGGCGCGCCAAACGCGACTCGTCGACGTCGACAATAAGTACGGCCCCCTGGTTGAGCGTGACGGCGAGCGGCTGAGCCCCGCCCATCCCTCCGCAGCCGGCCGTGAGGGTGAGCGTGCCCGCCAAAGTGGCCGAATCGATGTCACGACCGGCCTTACGCGCGAGCGAACGCGCGACAGCAGCGAACGTCTCGTAGGTGCCTTGCAAGATGCCCTGCGTGCCGATGTAGATCCACGAGCCGGCCGTCATCTGGCCGTACATCGTCAGGCCGAGCTGCTCGAGCCGGCGGAACTCGGGCCATGTCGCCCAGTCCCCGACAAGGTTCGAATTGGCGATGAGTACTCGAGGGGCCCACTCGTGGGTGCGAAAGACGCCGACGGGCTTACCCGACTGCACCAGCAGCGTCTCGTCTGGCGCTAAGTCGTCGAGCGTCCGCACGATCGCGTCGAACGCCGCCCACGACCGCGCGGCTTTCCCCGTGCCGCCATACACGACGAGGTCCTCGGCATGCTCGGCCACATCAGGGTCGAGGTTGTTCATCAGCATGCGTTTGGCCGCCTCCGCACCCCAACTGCGCGCGGTGCGCTGGTTCCCGCGAGCGGCTCGCACCGTACGGGGGCCACTCGCGCCCGCTGATTCCGAGATCTGCTGTTCTGACATCATCGTCACCTTTCTGCCCTGCCCTAGAGCGGGTGCACGCTCGTCAGGTCGTCTAGGGTCTCGGCTGCAGCACGGACGATGGCCCCCGAGGCGACGAGCGCAGCCACCGCGTCGATGTCGGGTGAGAGGAATCGGTCGGGTCCCGGGCCGTCGGCCACCGTCCGCACGAGATCTCGCACTGCCGCGGTCGCCGGGGCCGGCGCAAGGGGTGCGCGAAGGTCGAGAGCGCGCGCCGCGGTGAGCACCTCGATGCCGAGCACGCGCGTCAGACCATCGATCGAGCGACGGAGCTTGCGCGCCGCGGCCCACCCCATCGAAACATGGTCTTCCTGCATGGCGGACGACGGAATCGAATCGACCGATGCGGGGGCGGCAAGACGCTTGAGCTCCGAGACGATGCCGGCAGCGGCATATTGCGCGATCATCATCCCCGAGTCGACCCCGACTTCGTGCGCCAAGAATGGCGGAAGCCCGTGATTTCGCGCGGGATCGAGCGCACGGTCAGTACGCCGTTCAGAGATGGATGCCACGTCCGCCGCGGCGATCGCAAGAAAATCCAGCACATACGCGACCGGTGCACCGTGGAAGTTGCCGTTCGACTCCACGCGCCCATCGAGGGTGACCACGGGGTTGTCGACGGCCGAGGCAAGTTCTCGCGACGCGATGAGCGCGGCGTGATCGGCGGTGTCTCGTGCTGCACCGTGGACCTGCGGCGAACACCGCAACGAGTAGGCGTCCTGCACCCGCGTGCAGACGGAGGGGTCGCGGTGAGACGCCATAATGCCCGAACCCGCCAGCAGTGAGCGCAGACGCGCGGCCGATACCGCTTGACCCATCTGCGGGCGCAGCGCCTGCAGATCGGCGGCGAAGACCGCATCGGTGCCGAGCTGCGACTCCACCGACATCGCCGCGGCGACATCGGCCGTGTCGAGGAGGATCTCGAGATCGTGGAGCGCGAGAAGCAGCATCCCGAGCATGCCGTCGGTGCCGTTGATCAGCGCCAAACCTTCTTTCTCGCGCAGGCGCAGTGGCGCGATGCCCGCGCTGGCGAGAGCCTCGGATGCCGCGACGAGCTGGCCCCCAACGCGCACGTGCCCTTCCCCGAGCGCGGCGAGGGCCACGTGGGAGAGTGGCGCGAGATCGCCCGAACACCCGAGGGAACCGTACTCGTAGACCACGGGTGTGATGCCCGCGTTGAGCATCGCGGCGTACGTCTCGACGACGTCGATCCGGACGCCGGTGCGCCCGGTCGCCAGCGTCTGGAGTCGGAGCAGCTGAAGGGCCCGGACGACTTCGGCCTCTACTTCCGCTCCTGTGCCCGCCGCGTGTGACCGGATGAGACTCGCCTGCAGCGTGTGGCGGCGCTCGGGCGCGATGAATGTCGTTGCTAGGGCGCCGAACCCCGTCGATATCCCGTAGTGGGGTGCGGGGTCATCCGCGAGTGCATCGATGATGGCGCGACTGGTTGCCACGCGGCTCAGTGCTTCGGGGGCGAGTTGCACACGGGCACCGTGGCGAGCGACGTCGACGACATCGCTCGGCCGAAGCGGTGCACCGCCAACGATGACAGCGGGGGAAGGCATGGACACAAGTCCACACCCCGCTGGTGGCGTTCGCCACGGCTTCGTGACAGTGTGTGTCTGGTATGCCAGACAATCCAGGTGATCGACCCCAGGTACCGGCTGCCGAGCAGACGCTGCGTATCTTGACGTTTCTCGCGCGCCAGCGCGGGCCCGTTGCGGCTCGGACCATCGCCGAAAACCTCGCACTGCCACGATCGACGGTGTACCACTTGTTAGCCGCGATGCACGCGCACCGCTTCGTCGTCCACGTCGAAAGCGAGAGGCGCTGGGGCCTCGGCACCGCCGCATTCGAACTTGCGGGCGGATTCTCGCGTCAAGAGCCGCTGGCGCGTCTCGGACGCCCCGTTGTCGCCGCCCTCGCCGACCGCGCCGGCCAAAGCGCGCACCTCGCCGTGATGACCGGTCGCGACGTGCTCTACATCGTCGAAGAAAGAGCGCCTCGTGCACCCGCGCTCGTGAGCGACGTCGGCGTGCGCCTCCCGGCTCATCTCACCGCCACAGGTCGCGCCATGCTCGCGGCAATGCCGCGCGAGCAGGTGCGAGCACTGTACCCCGACGCCTCGTCGTTTGCCGACCGCACCGGGCGCGGCCCTCGCCGTCCAGGCGAACTACGCGAGGTGCTGCGTGAGGTGCGGGCAAGCGGATGGGCGAGGGAAGACGGAGAGGTCACGTTGGGCTTCCGCTCCGTCGCCACGGTCGTGCGCGATCACGTCGGGTGGCCGGCTGCCGCCATCGCGGTGACGTGGAGCGATGACGCCGGCGACGCCGACCTCGCGGCACTCACCGCCGACGCAGCAGCCACGCTTTCCCGCCGCATCGGCGGACACTGAGCTGGCAGATCAGTCGACCCGCGCCACTGTCCCACCGGTCAGCGCCACGAGCTGGTCGTAGGTCAGAGGGAACACCGTATGAGGCGTGCCGCCGGCGGCCCAGATCTCGTCGTACTTGGCGAGGGCTTCGTCGACGATGGTGGTCAGCGCGGACGGATGCCCGGTGGGGGCGACGCCGCCGATCGCCTGCCCGGTCGCCTCGCGCACCTGCTCGACGGTGGCACGCGTGATGTTGTCCCTGCCGAGCCGCTCGGCGAGCGCCCGGGTGTCGACGCGGTGTGCGCCGCTGGTCATCACCAGGAGCGGCTCACCATCGGACCAGAACACGAGGGAGTTCGCGATGGCGCCCACGTCGATGCCGAGTGCGGCTGCCGCAAGCGCAGCGGTGGATGCCGCATCCGGTAAGACCACGATCTCTCCGGGGATTCCGGCGGCCCGAAGGGCATCGTGGACGAGTCGGCTACGGGCCGGGAGGTGCGCGCTCATGCGTTCAGCCTACGAGACCGTGCACGACGGCTGCGGCGCGCGCGGATCAGCGCCATGACGGCAAACGCGCGGCGACCTCGTCGAGCACCGCGCGACTGCCGGCATACAGTCCGTGTGCGCGCGGCCAGTGCGCGACCACATCGGTGAACCCGCATTCGGCTGCGCGTCCCACCGCGTCTTCGAACGCGTCGACGCTGGACAGACTGTAACGCGGGTCCGAATCCAGCAAGAGAGTGCGATCGATGCTGCGGGTGTCACGTCCTATCCGCTCGCACGCGTCATCGAGACGCCGCGAGAGTTCTGCGACCCGCGCCCACCATGCGGCGTCATCCTCGATGGTTCCGGCGGTAGTCACCCACCCCTCCCCCGCGCGCGCAGCGAAGTCGAGCGCCTTCGGCCCCTCCGCCGCGAGGTGGAACGGCATGCGCGGGCTCTGGGCTGGTTCGCCGACCATGCGCGCGCCCACTGCCTGGTACCACCCGCCCTCGCCCGAGATGCCACCCTCTGAGTCATCCCCTTCGAAGCGGAGGAGACGATCGAGGAGTGTGGTGAACTCCGTGAACCGATGCAGGCGCTCCGCCGGGGTAAGCGCGTCCTGGCCGAGCACCGTCGCATCGAATCCGGTGCCGCCCGACCCGAGCCCGAGAATCAGCCGTCCGCCCGAAATCTGGTCGACCGTCGCGATGTCTTTGGCGAAGGGCACCGGATGCCGGTAGTTAGGCGACGCGACGAACGTACCGAGCGTGATCGTCTTCGTTACCATCGCGGCGGCCGTGAGAGTGGGCACCGTCGCGTGCCAGCGTTCTCCCGCGAGCGAGCGCCACGAGAGGTGGTCGTACGTCCATGCGTGGTCGAAGCCGTACTCTTCTGCACCACGCCACAACTCCGCAGCGGCGGGCCAGTCTTCTTGCGGGAGGATGCAGATTCCGAATCGCATGTTCGGAGTCTATGCGCGCTCGGTATCCCTCACTCCGGGAGTCGCACCTCGGCGACCTGCACGCAATGCGCGCGAACGACCCGCGCTCCGTCTGGGCGACCCGTACCGACGAACACGGGGGCGTCTTCGGCTTGGGGCAGGACGTCTATCCGCAGGACAGACGGTGCCGCACCGGCATCCTCCCCCGCACAATCGACCCAGGGAATGCGCCACTCGTTTCCGTTGTAGATCGCGTCCGAAACGAGGTGATCTCCGCGCCACGCCCGCGCGAGGTCGCCCTCCCACTCGATCACGACGGTCGCGGCGGTCTCTGTCGGAAGCTCGGGGAGGGCGACCTCGAACGTCGCGGCCGCGGTCCAATCGGTGGGCACCGACGCGCGCTGCATCGGACCAAGACGCGGTAAGGGCGCCGCTCCCGCAGCGCGGGTGCGCGAGACGTGGAGTTCTGCTGCGTCCACTACCGCGCGAGCGCACTCGCTCCACCCCGCCTCGGTCAGCCGCCGAGCCGAGACCTCGCCGTACGCGAATGCCCCGCCCCCATCGATGACGCCGTCGGTGAGAACGAGGGTGCCGTCGTGCGTTGTCGCCTGGAGCGAGTCGGCCACACTCAACACGAGAATCCGTGCACGTACCCCCGATTCATCGGCAGCGCGTACTTCCCACCATCGCCCGGGGCCACTCATCGACATCGGATGAGCCTCGAGATCCACCGCGAAGTCGACCTCGACGCCGTCGACCTCCGCCAGCACCACGAGCGGTGCGCCACGCCACATGGTCTCGGTGATCGGCTGTGCCGTCGCCCATTCGATGAGCGCGTCGCCCACGGCGAGCCGGAACGGCCAGACGAAGGTCGCCCCCTGCGGAATGTCGACCGAGGGAAAGCGCACAGCCCCCGCCTCGGTCTCGATGACGAATCGCGTATCAGGATGTGCTGCCAAGAGCGTATGCGGCTGGTGACCGATGCCGAAGAGGAATCCGCGATGTCCGTCGGAGCGCACGGACCAACGCAGCCCCGCGATGTCAGGGACATCGGGCGCATCCAAGGGAATCGTTGCAGGCATGTCGGCGAGCGCCCGGGACCACGTGCGAAGCATCTCGTGTTGCCGGCGCAGAAGGTACCAACTCTCGCGAGGCGCGCCATCCACCGTGAGGGGTGCGCTGAAGTCGTACCCGATATCCAGGAAGTCATTCGGGTCGCCGTCCGCGTGATTTTCTTGGAGACGAACCCCCGGGTTCCGGCCGTCGGAGTACATGTAGTACCCCTGCCAGACGCTTCCGGAGGCGAGCTTGGTCATCGCCACCGCGTCAATGTCGGCGCCGACGACGTGCGGCCGACGGTGATAGGCCGACACCATGCCAGAACCCAACTCGCATGTGACGAACGGCGTAGCCTCGAGATCCGCGCTTCCTGATCCCATCACTTCGCGATGGTCGGCGCCAATACTGTCGTCGTCGCGCCGCAGCGTCGGGTAAAAGTTGCTTGCGCTGCGCTCGTCATGCGTGATCGAGGCGTCGATCCAGAACGAGTCGGTGTAGCCGCCGTACATCCCGAGCACGTCGGGCGGCACATCCGCGCCGCCCCATGCGGTCGCGGTCCACAGCGGTGCACGCACACCGACCCGCTGCGCCATGCGACGAAGGGTCGCCAGGTGCTCAGGACGGTCGTACAGTTCGTTGTCGACCTGCACCGCGAACAGATTGATATCGCGCACCTGCTCGGCGAGCGCCGCGTACCAACGCTCAGCCTCCGCCAGATAGCGCGGGTCGTCACTGCGCAGGGTGACGCCGGTACGTACCAGCCAGTCCGGAAGCCCTCCGTGGCGAGACTCTGCATGGACATACGGGCCCACGCGCAGAACGATACCGAGGCCGAGGTCTTCCGCGATGCGCAGAAAGTGCCGGAGATCGAGATCACCGTCGAAGGACACATGCCCCTGCTCGGGCTCGTGATGATTCCAGAACACGTACGTGGCGATGTGTGTGAGGCCCCCGGCGCGCGCGGCGACCAATGTGCGCCGCCACTGCGAGCGCGGAATACGAGAGAAATGAATCTCGCCGGACACGAGCATGCGCGGGGTGCCACCAATGACGATGTTGCGCGTGGTCACCGCCACGTCATCGGCACCCAGGGGTGTCTGACGGGCGGGCGCCGGCGTGGCGACGGACAGACGATGCAGCGACACGGGTCAGGCCGAGGCGTCCCACTCCGCGCGTTCGTCGACCGCGAGCGGCGGTTGCCCCGGCACGTCGATGCCGTGGAGCGTTTCCAGCGCCGTCAGCACCTCATCGATACGACCGTCGACGGCGCGCTCGCGAATGCGAACCGAGGGCGCGTGCATGAGCACCCCGGCGAAGTGCCGCAACGCACGTTCCACATCGTCGGATGCGCCGCGCGCGCGGGCACGAGCGAGTTCGGACTCGAGCACACCCATCACCTCGCCCCGTAATGCCGTGATCGCGGGACCCGCAATGCGATCCGCGGTGAACTCGTTAGCCGCGTCGCCCACGAGCGCTCTCGCGTCATCATGCGCACGGAACTGTTCCAGCGGCGCGTGCAGTCGGATCGTCTCGAGATCGAGGAGTTCCACGCCCTCGACCGCTCCCACCGCCGGGTCGACGTTGCGCGGCAGCCCGAGGTCGATCACGAGCACGCGGCGACCGGGGACGAACGCCTCTGCATGCACCACGGCATCGGTTGTGCACGTGATGATCACGTCGGCCGCGGATGCTGCCTGCGCGAAGTCGTCGTAGACCTTGAGAGCACGACGCGTGGCGAAACTCGCCGCGCGTCCCGACGGCGAGAAGACGCCGATGTCGACGGCCCCGCGTGCGCGGACGGCATCGACGGTGACGGACGCGTACTTGCCCGTCCCGACGATCAGCACGCGGGCCTGGGCCCACTCGCTCACGCGGCTCGAGGCCAACTCGAGCGCAAGCCGCACGAGAGAGCGGTGCTTGCCTTTGATGTTCGTGGTGTTGCGTACGCCACGGCTGGTGTGAGTCGCCTTCTGGAACAAGCGCTCCAGCTCCCCACTGGTCGTGCCGGCGATGCGGGCGTCATCCAGTGCGCGCCGCACTTGCCCAGAGATCTCGTCTTCGCCGACGACGATCGATTCGAGCCCGCTCGTGACCGCGAACAAGTGGTGTGCGGCATCCGACCCGTGATGAACCGCCAGCGACGCGCGCAGGTGATCGGTGTCGATGTCGCTGGCCGCGGCCATCGCCTCGACGACCGACTCGACGGCGACCGCATCGCCGCCCGTCAGCGGTTCGTCAACGTCGAGATACGCCTCGAATCGGTTGCACGTGGCAAGCACAACGGCTCCCGTAATGAAGATTTCGTCATCCACGAGGGCACGGGCGGCTCGGGGCGCCCCGAGGGAGAGGCGCTCCAGGATGTCAAGACTCGCGTTCCGATGGTTCGCGGTGAGACAGAGAAGCACGAGCCTAATGTTAACAGTGTGCCCCTGAACAGTTCCCATCCTCTGGTCGCCCGCCGCAATACTCCGCCCGCGTTGATTCGTGCATTCCGCGGCGAACGCCCCGAACGCACGCCCGTGTGGTTCATGCGCCAGGCGGGGAGATCGCTACCCGAGTATCGCGAACTCCGCGTCGGAACCGACATGCTCGACGCGTGTCTGCAACCCGAGCTCGCCAGCGAGATCACCTTGCAGCCCGTCCGTCGACACGGCGTGGACGCCGGAATCTTCTTCAGCGACATCGTGATCCCGGTGAAGCTCGCCGGTGTCGATGTGCGCATCGTGCCCGGCCGCGGCCCCGTTCTTGCCGAACCGGTGCGCACCGCCGCCGCGGTGGCCGCCCTCCCCGAACTCGACCGCGCCGCGCTCGCGCCGATCCGCCAAGCCGTCGCGCTGACGGTGGCGAGCCTCGGCGACACCCCGCTGATTGGCTTCGCCGGCGCGCCGTACACGTTGGCCTCGTACCTCGTCGAAGGCGGGCCATCCAAAGAACAATTGAAGACGCGGGCGCTCATGCACTCCGACCCGTCCACATGGGCCGCCCTGCTGTCGTGGTGTGCTCGAGTCACGGGCGCGTTCCTCGCCGCTCAGATCGAAGCGGGCGCCTCTGCCGGGCAGCTCTTCGATTCGTGGGCCGGCTCGCTGAGCGTGGCCGACTACACGCAGAACGTCGCCCCGTTCTCGGCGCAGGCGTTGGAGTCCGTGCGAGGACTGGATGCTCCCCTCGTGCACTTCGGCGTCGGCACCGGTCCGCTGCTGCCGGCAATGAAGGCGGTCGGCGTCGACGTGATGGGCGTCGACTGGCGCCTCCCGCTCGACGAGGCTTCGCACCGGCTCGGTGGTGACGTTCCGTTGCAAGGGAACATCGACCCTGCCCTGCTCGACGCACCGTGGTCGGTGCTGGAGGCGCACGTGCGAGACGTGCTCGATCGAGGCAAATCCGCACCTGCACACGTGGTGAACCTCGGCCACGGGGTTCCGCCCGAGACCGATCCGACAGTCCTCACTCGCATCGTGGAGTTCGTGCACTCGTATGAGTGACTTCTCGGTCATCGGCGGTGGTGTCGCCGGGCTGGTTCTCGCACGGGACCTCGCGCGCGCGGGAGCAAGCGTGACCGTCTACGAGGCTGCTGCACGTCTCGGAGGCACGGTGGCCTCGCACGTCGTCGACGGGTTGACTCTCGACGCGGGAGCAGAGAGCTTCGCCGTCCGCGGCGACACCGTCGCCGCGCTGCTGGGCGAGCTCGGGCTTGCGGGCGACATCGTCACGCCGCATCCCGGCCCGGCATGGCTGCAACCGGCAATCGGCGAAGCCGTCCCCCTGCCCCGAACCGGACTGCTCGGCATCCCCGCCGATATCCGCGCCGACGACGTCGTGCGCGTTCTCGGCAGCGCGGCGGCAGAGCGCGCGGCACACGCCGACGCCGCCCCGCTCGGCGAGATCCCTGCGACTCTCGGTGCGCTGGTGCGGGATCGGCTGGGCGCCGACGTCCTCGACGCGCTTGTCTCCCCCGTCGTGCGAGGCGTGCACTCCCAGCATCCCGACGACCTTCCCCTCGAACGCGCGCATCCGGGCCTGCGCGCCGCGCTCAGCGCAACCGGCTCGCTCACTGCCGCGGTCGCGCAAGTGCGCGGCACCGCCGCGCCAGGGTCAGCCGTCGCGGGGATTCGCGACGGCATCCATCGACTCATCCCCGCGCTCGAGCGCGACCTGCGGGCCCACGGGGGAACTGTCGTCTTAGGCGCTCGCGTCACCGACGTGCCCTCCCTCCCGGGTATTGCCGTTGCCGCGGCCCCGGGCGTCACGCAGCCGGCTGGGCCGGGCCGGCGCGTCACGCTGGTCACGCTCGTCGTCGAACAGCCAGCCCTGGATGCCGCACCACGAGGAACCGGACTGCTCGTCGACGAGGCGGCACCCGTTGACGCGCGTGCACTCACGCACGCGACGGCGAAATGGGCGTGGCTGCGCGACGCCGCCGAGGGTCGCCACGTCTTGCGGCTGTCCTACGATGCCGCGCCAGCGCAGCCCATTGACACAGCCATCGCCGACGCTCAGACGCTCCTCGGAGTGCCTCTTACCCAGGTTCGAGATGCGGCCGTGGTCACGTGGACGAGACCGGCTCCGGCCGCGCCGATCGACGGGCTCCCTCTCGTCGGCGAGACCGTCGCAGGCTCTGGGTTGGCGGGCATCATCGCCCATGCTCGCCGCACGGCCGCGGGTCTCGTCGCCCCTCCCCCGCCGGTTGGCTGATTGGCGCGCGAGCGGCGAGGATAGAGGGATGAACGAAACGCCTGTCGCCGACGCCTCCGCCGCCTCTGAACCCACGGGGTACACGCTGTGGGCGGTGTTCTGCCGCGACGGCGCTCAGCCCGCACCCATCGGCGATCTTGCCCCCGCTGTGGCCGAGGTCGAAGCCATGGGTGTCACGGTTCGCGGCTGGTACGACGTCTCGGGCCTCCGCGCCGACGCCGACCTGATGGTGTGGCTGCACGGCGGTCAGCCCGAAGTCCTGCAGGCCGCGCTGCGCACGCTGCGACGCGCCGAGCCGCTGTCGGGGCTGCTCCCGGTGTGGAACGCCATGGGCGTGCACCGCGATGCCGAGTTCACCGCGAGCCACCTGCCCGCCTTCATGCGCGACAAGGAGCCCGAAGCCTGGCTGACCGTCTACCCGTTCGTGCGCTCGTACGACTGGTACATCCTCCCCGAGGACGAGCGCCGCGCCATGCTCGCTGATCACGGGCGAAAGGGCTCGGAGTACCGCCAGGTTCTCGCGAACACGGTGGCAGCGTTCGCATTGGGCGATTACGAGTGGATTCTGGCACTCGAGGCACCCGAGTTGGTCGACCTCGTCGATCTGATGCGCCACCTGCGTCAGACCGAAGCCCGCCGTCACGTGCGCGAAGAGGTTCCTTTCTTCACCGGGCGCCGCATCTCGATCGACGAAGTCGCCGAGGTGCTCTCGTGAGCAATTCCGTCGTGCGTATCGGTACGCGAGGCAGTGCTCTCGCCCTCACACAGACCGGCATGGTGGCCGACGATCTCGCCGATGCCACTGGCGCCCGCACCGAACTGGTGACCATCACCACGGACGGCGACCGTTCCAAAGAGCCGCTGTCGCGCGCGGGTGGGGTGGGCCTGTTCACCGGCGCGCTGCGTGACGCTCTGCTCGCCGACGAGTGCGACATCATCGTCCACTCGCTGAAGGACCTCCCCACGGCTCCGCACGACGACCTCGTCATCGCCGCGATCACCGCCCGCGTGGATCCCCGGGATGCGCTGTGCGCGCGCGACGGCCTGACCCTTGATCAGCTCCCCCAGGGCGCACGCGTCGGCACCGGTTCGCCGCGCCGCGTCGCGCAGTTGCGCGCACGTCGCCCCGATTTCGAGGTGATCGACATCCGCGGGAACGTCGACACGCGGCTCGCGCGTGTGACCGTTGGGGATCTGGATGCCGTCGTCCTGGCCTCCGCAGGGCTCACCCGCCTGGGCCGCACCGACGTCGTGACGGAGTACCTCGACGCCGATGCGTGGCCGACGGCCCCCGGCCAGGGCGCGCTCGCGATCGAAGTGCGCCGAGGCGAGGAGTCGCTGGTCGCGGCGCTCGATCACTCTGAGACCCGCGCCGCCGTCGAAGCCGAGCGCCACGTGCTCGCGATTCTCGAGGCTGGATGTTCGGCACCGCTCGGCGCGCGCGCCGTCGTGGACGCCGGGCTGCTGCTGCTCTCTGCGAGCGTCTACAGCCTCGACGGCACCCGCGTGCTGACCTCGTCACACGGCGCCGTCTGGCCCGACGACGGCGCACCGCTCGATGTCGCAGGAGCGGTAGCCCGCGATCTTCTGGCCGACGGAGCCGCTGAACTGACAGGAGCCTCCGCATGATCGTCCGCCCGCGCCGCCTGCGCTCCACGCCCGCCCTCCGACGTCTCGTCACCGAGACGCGCGTGCACCCAGCCGACCTGGTGCTCCCGATGTTCGTCCGTGAAGGGTCGGGCGACCCCGTGCCGATCTCGTCGATGCCGGGCGTCGTTCAACACACCACCGAGTCGATGAAGCCCGCACTCGCGCGCGCCGCGGCCGCCGGCATCGGCGGCATCATGTTGTTCGGGGTTCCCGAGCACAAGGATGCCACGGGGTCCGGCGCGGACGACCCGGCCGGCATCCTGAACGTCGCGACCCGCGTCGCGGCCGCGGAAGTCGGCACCGACCTCGTCGTGCAGACCGACCTGTGCCTGGACGAATTCACCGACCACGGCCACTGCGGCGTGCTCGATAGCCGCGGCGCTGTCGACAACGACGCAACGAACGAGCGCTACCGCGCCATGGCGCTCGCGCAGGCCGAGGCGGGATCTCAGCTGCTGGGACTCAGCGGCATGATGGACGGTCAGGTCGCCGAAGTGCGCGACGCACTCGATGCCGCCGGGCACACGGACCTGCCGATCCTGGCGTATGCGGCGAAGTACGCCTCGGCGTTCTACGGTCCGTTCCGCGAAGCCGTCCAGTCCTCGCTCGTCGGCGACCGTCGCACCTATCAGCTCGACCCTGCGAACCGCCGCGAAGGCCTCCGCGAGGCCGAGGTCGATGTCGACGAGGGCGCCGACATCGTGATGGTCAAGCCCGCCATGAGCTACCTCGATGTCCTCGCCGACGTCGCTGCCACGAGCCCCGTACCGGTGTGGGCGTACCAGGTGTCAGGCGAGTACGCGATGATCGAGGCCGCCGCTGCGCAGGGGTGGATCGACCGTCGACGAGCGATCGAAGAGTCGATCGTCAGCATCCGCCGTGCCGGTGCTGACGCCGTGTTGACATATTGGGCTGTAGAAGTGGCGGAGTGGATTCGATGAGCACCAACCAGACCGAGTTCGACCGCGCCCGGGCGGCCATGCCCGGCGGTGTCAACTCCCCCGTGCGCGCCTTCGGCTCGGTCGGCACGACACCGCGCTTCTTCGTCTCGGCATCCGGCCCGCGCGTCACGGACGTCGAAGGCCGCGAGTACGTCGACCTGGTCGGCTCGTGGGGCCCCGCAATCCTCGGGCACGCACATCCTGCCGTCGTGAAGGCGGTTCAGGATGCCGCGACCCGCGGCCTGGGATTCGGAGCGTCGACGCCGGGCGAGACGGCGCTGGCCGAGCTGGTCGAGGCCCGTATCACGCGCGACGGCGCACGTCCCATCGAGAAGCTGCGTCTCGTCTCAACGGGCACCGAAGCGACGATGACCGCGATCCGCCTGGCTCGCGGGGCCACCGGGCGCGACCTGGTGGTGAAATTCGCCGGGCACTACCACGGACACTCGGACGGGCTTCTGGCTGAGGCGGGCTCAGGAGTGGCGACGCTCGCGATGCCGGGCTCAGCGGGTGTTCCGGCGCCGATCGCCGCGCAGACACTCGTTGTCCCCTACAACGACCTCGACGCGCTGGGTGAGGTCTTCGCCGCGCGCGGTGACGACATCGCGGCGATCATCGTCGAGGCTGCCCCCGCGAACATGGGAATTGTGCCCCCCGCCCGCGGTTTCAATGCCGCCATCGCTGATCTGGCGCATGCCCACGGGGCGTTGCTCATCCTTGACGAGGTGCTCACCGGGTTCCGGGTCGGTCCTGCCGGCTGGTACGGCATCGACCCCGTCGCATTCGCCCCGGACCTGATCACCTTCGGCAAGGTCATCGGTGGCGGGATGCCGCTGGCCGCCCTGGGCGGTTCTGCGGCGCTCATGGACCTCTTGGCACCTCTCGGGCCGGTCTACCAGGCGGGAACGCTCAGCGGCAATCCTCTGGCCGTTGCGGCGGGCTTGGCGACGCTCGAGAACCTCGACGCCGCCGCGTACGGGCGCATCGATGCCGCGGCTGCCCTGATCGCACAGGCGACGGCATCCGCTCTCTCCGCCGAAGGCGTCGCGCACGTGGTGCAGTCCAGCGGAAACCTGTTCTCGGTGCAGTTCACCGCGACGGCGCCGCACCACTACGACTCGGTCAAGGCGCAGGATGCGTTCCGGTACCCGGCGTTCTTCCGGGCGATGCTCGACCAGGGCGTGTCGCTTCCGCCGTCTGTCTTCGAAGCCTGGTTCGTCTCGGCGGCGCATGATTCCGAGGCAGTGAGCCAGATCATCGATGCGCTGCCGGCCGCGGCGAAGGCTGCCGCCGAGGCGACACCTGCGACATAGCCGACCGGGCATACAACAGCGCCGGCCCTCGTTTCCGAGAGCCGGCGCTTTTGTGGACCTGAGGGGAATCGAACCCCTGACCTCCTCGATGCGAACGAGGCGCGCTACCAACTGCGCTACAGGCCCGTGAACCTCGAAAAGGCTATCACGCTCTGACGCGGCACTGAGACCGCGAGAGGCCGCGGTGCGTCACCCTGCGGCACGACGAGCGAGCAGTTCGCGCACGTGCGCTTCGATCTCGGCGTCATCGACATACCCCATGCGAGAGTAGGCGCTGGGCGCGGCATCGGCGTCGCCGTTACGACCCTCGCCGGCGGCCGCTCGCGCCACTCGGGCGGTGTCGATCGACGGCGGCTTCTGGGCGTCTGCCCGCTGGCGTATGTCTTCTTCGAGCGCAGCTCGGCGCAGCGCGTCCCGCGCTGCCTCGCCGTCCAGGACGGCAGCTGCCTGCGACCCGGCGGACGCCGTCAGCGGGCGCGGGATCGAACGCGGAGCCCACTGGCGGGGCTGCGTCTCAAGCGCAACATCCTGGACTGTGGCGACGGGGCGCGCGACGGGGGGCGCGGCTCTCACCGCGGCGCGAGCCCCGACGCGGGCCATCCGATTGAGCAGGAGAGCTGACGTAGCCAGGCCCACGGCGCCGGCCCACAGCAACAGCTGGTTGCCGGTCAGGACGACCTGCACGCCGCCCCACACGCCCACGGCGACCGAGACGACGGCGAAAACGGTGAGCGCGAGACGGAAGCGTCGGCGGGCGCGAGCCTGTCGTGCAGACGGCGCCGCACGCACGGCGAGGCGCTCCATGCGTGCATGTTCGAGGTCGATCCGCGACTGTTCCAGCGCCGCACGTTCGCGATTTGCGGTCGCCTGACGCGCCAGTTTCTGCTGCGCCATGGCCGTACGGGCATTCAGTTCGAGGTGAACTTCGGCGGGTGTTTCGCTCGTCTCAGCGAGCACACGCAACGCCTGATTCAGGCGAACCGCATTGCGCTCGGCCGCGTCGTACTGACGTCGGCCGTACCAAGAGGGGAGCAGATATACCAACCACAACAGGGTCGCGACCAGAACGATCACGCCTCCACCCCACACCTGCCCACCCATGGAGTAAACGGTAAGCGACCTGGGCGCCGGCACGCCGCAGGGGTATGCGCGTGTCGCGCTATGCCTGCATCAGGTCACTCGGCGGCACGGCTGCCGCATCGCGCGGTGCGCGCCCTGACACCCACCGCTCGAGCACACCGTGCGGCACGTCTTCGCGCACGAGCGCGAAGCAATAGTGGTCGCGCCAGTCGCCATCAATGTGGATGAACCGTCGGCGCAGGCCTTCGTACCGGAAGCCGAGCTTCTCGACCACACGCAGGCTCGCGTGGTTCTCGGGTCGGATGCAGATCTCCATGCGGTGCAGACGCAACTCGGTGAAGCACACATCGGTCGCCAGTGCGACAGCGGTGGGGGTGATGCCCTTGCCCGCGAATCGCCGGCTCACCCAGTAGCCGATCGTCGCCGAGGCGAGCGACCCCCGTGCGATGCCCCACACATTGAGCTGACCTGCGATCTGTCCGTCATGCTCCATCACGAATGGCACTCCGCCGCCTTCGCGATACTGCTGGAGCAGGCGGCGCACCCCCAACCGCATGTCGAACGACACGGCACCGTCGGGGTTGGTCGCCTCCCACGGGCGCAACCAGTCGCGGTTCGTGAGGAGCTCGTGCTGCAGGATCTTCGCGTCGCGCGGCTTGATGAGCCGAATCGACGTCGCACCGTGGGTGCGAGGTGCGCTTACATCCACCGCCACCCCCTCGAGCAGGCGACGTCAGAGCGTCGCAGCGAACTCCTTGAACCACGGCCGCAGGTCAGGTCCGAGATCCTCCCGGTCCGCAGCGAGCTGCACGATGGCCTTGATGTAGTCCAGCCTATCGCCGGTGTCGTAGCGGCGGCCACGGAACACGACTCCGTAGACTCCGGGGCCATCGGGATCTGCGGCCATCTCCTGCAGGGCGTCGGTCAGCTGGATCTCGCCCCCCTTGCCCGGCTCAGTACGCTCGAGAATCTCGAAGATGGACGGCGGGAGCACGTACCGCCCGATGACGGCCAGGTTGGACGGAGCATCCTCTTTCGCCGGCTTCTCCACCAGCGCGGACACGCGGACGACGCCCTCAGCGTCGGTGGGCTCGACCGCGGCCGCGCCGTACATGTGGATGTGATCGGGATCGACTTCGAGCAGGGCGATGATCGCCGCACCGGTGCGCTCGTGCTCCGCGAGCATCGTCGTCAACAGAGGGTCACGCTCATCGATCAAGTCATCACCCAACAGCACCGCGAACGGCGAATCCCCCACGTGAGACCGTGCGCGCAGCACCGCGTGCCCCAGACCCTTGGGCTCACCCTGGCGAACGAAGTGGATGTCGGCGAGATCGGTCGACTCCTGCACTTTCTGCAACCGCTGACGGTCGCCCTTCTTGAGCAGATTGCTCTCGAGCTCGGGAACCGAGTCGAAGTGGTTCGAGAGGTTGTTTTTGTTGCGGCCGATGATGATCAGGATGTCTTCGATACCCGACTGCGTGGCCTCTTCGACCACGTACTGAATCGCCGGTTTGTCGACGACGGGCAACATCTCTTTCGGCATCGCCTTGGTCGCGGGAAGGAAACGGGTGCCGAGTCCGGCTGCAGGAATAACCGCTTTGAAGGGCTTGGAGCTCATGCCGCATACCTTACCCATCGCCGATGACACGGATGTTTCGCGGCATGATCGGGTAGCCTGCCGCGACCGCTTAGAATCGAGGTCATGTCGGATGCCATCGCAGATGCCAAGCGCGCGCTGCGCGCCGAACTGCGAGAACGGCGGCAACTGATGTCACAGCAGGCCATGGAATCGGCTGCACACGGCATCCGCGAGCAGCTCGATGTTCTCACCAACGAGTTGGGGGTGCAGTCGATGTCGTGTTTCCTCTCAACACCCAGCGAACCCGGGACGCATGAGTTCGTGCGCGGCGCGGTCGAGCGCGGCATCCGTGTCCTTCTCCCCATCACCCGCGCGGACGGGCTCCTCGATTGGTCTGTGGTCACCGACGACACGTCTGTTCAGGAGGGCCTGTTCGGAATCCCGGAGCCCGACGGCGAGCTGCTCGGGCCGATCGCTGTCGATGACGTCGACCTCCTCGTGATTCCTGCCGCAGCCGTCGACAAGACGGGAATGCGTCTGGGCTGGGGGCGAGGCTACTTCGACAAGACCCTCGGATCGATGGAGCAGCGCCCGCCTGTCTATGCCGTCGTCTTCGACTCTGAGTTCGTCGACGCCGTACCTCAAGATCTCCACGACCAGCCGGTGACCGGCATCGTGACACCAACGAGAACCCTCACCCTCGCGCCCGAGCGGCGCTGACACGCACGGAGAACCATGCCCACCTACGCCTACGCCTGCAAGAGTTGCGGACACCGCTTCGACGCCGTGCAGTCATTTTCGGACCCGACGCTGCGCGAGTGCCCGGAATGTGCAGGCGAACTGCGCAAGGAGTACGGGTCGATCGGTGTGACCTTCAACGGCTCCGGCTTCTACCGCACGGATTCACGCGCCTCCGGCTCGTCCGGCACCTCGGCTTCCGACAGCGGGTCGTCGAGCGCTGTATCGTCCAAGAAGTCCGAGTCCACGCCCGCCGCGGCGTCAACCACGTAGAGTCTCACCAACGCAGCAGTCCGACGCTCGTCGGCACGAATCAGGGGGAAAAATGATTCAGGGATTCAAAGAGTTCATCTTCCGAGGCAATGTCATCGACCTGGCAGTCGCCGTGGTTATCGGCGCCGCATTCACCGCGATCGTGACGGTCGTTGTCGAATCGCTCATCAATCCGCTGGTCAGTTTGTTCTTCGCCGCAGACAGCCTGGCGACCGCGCTGACCTTCACCGTGCCCACGCTTTTCGGCGGCACGGCGACGTTCTCGTTCGGCGCGATCCTCGCCGCGGTGCTCAGCTTCCTGTCAGTCGCAGTCGTGGTCTACTTCGTGTTCGTTCTCCCCATGAACAAGGCACGCGAACGTTCCGAGGCGAAGAAGGGCGTTGTCGCAGATGAGACGGCGCTGCCGACCGAGACGGAACTGCTGATCGAGATCCGCGACCTGTTGCGCGCCCAACAGGGCCAGGCGCCCCGCGCGTAACTAAGGCAAGAGCGCCCCGACGTTCGCCAGGATCACTTCAATAGTGCGGCGGAACGTCTCGGAAGAGTTGCGCATCGTTCGGGCCGCTTGCGCCCTTCGCCGTTGACGGTCGGGACGCGGCATCCGATTCTCGTTCATCTGCCGGCGCAGGTTCTGCGGTCGTCCCGGGTGCTGGTGTCAGCTTTGCTCGACGCGCCCCCGCGACCCGCTCAATGCGTTGCCGCTCATTCGAAGACATCGAGCGGCTGCGTATCGTTGTCGGCCTTGGGCGTTTCGGGAGCCACTCCCAGAAGTGCGGCGATGCGGGATGCCACGGCAGCCGTGTCGCTGTAGAGGTCGAACGAGTGGACACGCACGTAGTGCCAGCCGAGCCTACGCAAGATCTGGGGGCGCAAGCGCAGGGCCTCGCGCAACGACTCACCGATCGTCTCGGGGTCACTCTCCACAACGACCGCTTTGCCGTCGTACTGAGCGACGAGCGGCAGGATGCCGCGGTAGTGCACATCGACAGACAGTCCCAACCGCCGAAGTTCGCGGGCCAGACCGCGCGTGAGGGGATCAGCCAGGTCTTCCAACCGGGCGTCGCGGGCGCGGCTGGCCAGATTGCCAAGAATCGACATGAGCGTCGCCGCACCGTACTCGAGTCGACCCTCATCGAACGCTGAGGGGCGGATCGACGAAACCATGACCATCGACCGACGCGCGCGCGTCATTCCCACAGTCAGCAATCGCTCGCCATCAGGGGTCGAGAGGGCGCCGAAGTCGCTGAGCACTCGGCCGTGCTTGGTGAGGCCGAACCCGAGCGAGAAGATCACACGGTCGCGGCTCTCGGCCACGGACTCGTCGAGGGTGAGCACCGCAAAGGGTTCTGCGGTCTCGCGTCCCACGAAATCCGCCACGTCGCTACGGCCCGCGAAGGCCGCATCAACGGCGGCGCGGACGCGCTCGGCATGCTTTCGACTGGCCGTGACCACCATCAACGACTCGTTGCCGCGGTTGACGGCATGCTCGACCACGAGAGTAACCACGCGCCGCACCTCGGCGTCGGGGCTCTCGACCGCGCCGCTGATCGGGTCGGGCGCCCCGCTTCCGCCTTCGACGTAGTCGACGGTGAGGCTTCCCCTGCCGAGGTACGAACCCGCCCACGGGAACGAGACAATCTCCCCACCGTAAAAGGCGTCGTTCACCAGTTCTGCGAGATCCTCCCCGCCAGCACGGTAGCTGCGGGTGAGCGTCTCCACCGGCAGCAGTTCGGCCAGGCGCTCGAACACGCTGATGCTGTCGAACGGCAGATCATGTTCATTCGGCTCAGCGGTGGGCGTTGCAGCGACAGTGAAAGGCGTCGGCTTCTGCGTCACCGGATCACCGAGCACCACGACCTGGCGGGCACGCCGCAGTGCTGGCGCCGCCTCTGCCAAACACAGCGATGTTGCATCGGCCACGATGACGACGTCGAACGGCTCGTCGGGAAGGCGCGGCACATCGTACGGTGACGCCAACCACACCGGCGCAAGCGATCGCAGCAGACTCGGAGCGACACGGGACAGCTCCCGTGCCGTCGCGGCACCCGACTTCAGGGCTGTCTTCAACGCCGCCGCTTCGTCCGGGAAGTCGACGATGGCTATACGCCATTGCGTGGCCAGTCGGTGAGCAAGCTGGTGACCGGATGCAGCGGCATGCGCCTCGTCGACAAGGCGGAAGTCGCGCTCCAGGCGGTCGACGATCGCGGTGTTCGCGCCCAGCAAGGTGCGGTCGGTGCGCAACAGGTGCTCGAGCGCTGACTGCCACCACGCGTACTCGAGCTCATCAGCCACGTGATCTTCGGGCACGTGTCGTACTGAGAGCTCTTGGAGCAGCGGGCCCAAGCCGAGTGCGTCGAGTTCGTCCCGGAGGGTCGCCCGTTCGACCAAATTGTCGAACACGTCCGAATCTGCTGCCAGGGCTGCCAGCGTTCGCACGAGATCGGCGACGGGAAGAGCGACGAACCGGTCGGCGCCTGTGCGCCCCAAGGTGCGGTCGAGTTCGTCGAGGTCGGCCACGACCCGTTGCCACGCCACGTGAGTATCAGCGAGACCCGCCGGCACGTCGGGCACGACGCCCGCGTCGACGAATCGCTGCCACTGCGTGCGCTGATGTTGGATGCGCAGCAGAGCGTCGTGCATGTCGGAGATATGCACCCCCGGGCGCACATACTCTTTCGACAGTCGACGCAAGCGACGGCGATTTGCCCCACTCATCGAGGGCGCGTCACGGCGCGGGCCGTGCGCGTGAATCAGTTCCCCCAGCGGCCGCTCGAAAACGGTCAGGCTGAAGCGATCCAGAGAGTCGCGGATTCCCTGCAAAAGCGTCAGGTACTCGCCCAGCTCCTCAATGGTGGTGAACGGGCGCATGTGCGTACGCGAGACCAGGGCATATCCGCGTTCGAGCAGCGTCGGAACGTCGCTGCGGTGCAGCTTTCCGGCCAGCGCGTGTGCGGCACGCGCCTGCTCGGTGGTGTCGAACGACACGCCGTACCACGGCGAGTCGTCGGGTCCGAAGCGGAACTCCCCCAACCGCGCAGCCGCCGCGAGTGTCGACGCCGCGTCCTGTCGCGTCGTCGCGAGCTTGGACAACGCTCTGAGGTCGAAGCGCGCGGTCGTCGAGGGCGGCGTGTCCCGCTCGGCGAGCAGTGCGAGCGCTCGCAGGATTTCGAGCACCGACACACCGAGTTCGGGATGCCGCGCGGTGACCGCTCCGCGATAGTCGCGCAACACCCCTCGCAGCCGCACGAGCGCATCGTCAACCTCGGCAACCTTGGGCGCCTGAGCCTTCTCATTGCGCCCGATTGCGCGGATCAGATCGCGCTTCAGGTCGCCCGGGGACAGCGCGAGCGCAGGAAGACCAATTCCGGCGAGCCTGTGGCGTACGCCATCGAGCGTGGAACGGCGCGGACTGACCACCATGACGCGCTTGCCCTCGCGAACAAGAGCCCCCAGTGCGTTGATCACAGTTTGCGTGCCGCCGGTGCCCGGCAACGTGTGCACCGCAAGAGACTGCCCCGCAATGATGCGATTCAACACGCGCTCTTGCTCGGAATCTGCGTCGAGGAGGAGCGTGTCGGCGGCAGGTGGGCGCTCGTCGAGCGGTGTCGGGGCCGGGACATCGCGCACCGTCGTAACGGTCTCACGGTCGTCGGCGTGACCTGCGAGCGCGTTGAGCACGGGATGATCGAGATCAGTCACGTCGCGAGCCATGGCTCCGGCAACGTCTGCGAACGTCGACACAAGGAGACGGGGCACGACGACGAACGTCGGGAGCGAGGCGGTGATCGCGCGGAGGTGGTCGATCACCGGTTGAGGCTTGAAAATGCCGCCGTCATAGGCGAGGGCGGCGAGACCAGCGGCATCGATCTCGATTCCGAAATGAACCCGAAGTGCGCGAATGAGTTCGGGGTTGACGGTGAAGATACCCTCGAGCTTCAGCTCGAAGTCGGAATGGTGGCGGCGAATCCGCAACGGGCGTAGCAAGACGGGCGCCGTGCAGGCCATTCCCCCGATGCTCCACTTCGCGAACCCCACGCCCAGCCGAACGGAGTCGATGCCGCGGGTCGTCCGCAGTTCGACGTTCTTGGCGGTGATTCGCTCTGCCGCCAACCGCGCGTTCCGGAGCGCAACCTCGTCGCGGAACAGCCCCGACAGCAATGTCGACCGCCCCGTGATGAATTGCGGCAGGCTCCCCGGGTGGGCTTTGGTGATCTCGATCGCCGCATCATCCACGTCGGAGAAATGCAGCAACGTGGAGCGTCCGCCCAGTTGAGCCGCTTCCTGACGGAGTCGGTCGCGTTCGGTGTCGGCCACGTGCACAACCCGTGCGTCGGGGTCAGCAATGCCGAGGTCACTCGGTGTTACCACTGCCACCACCTCGGCCTCATCTGCGCCTATCACGACGCTGCCTTCTGCTCGCCACACACGAGCAACCCTAGGCGCGCAATGCGTGGAGCACTTGCAGGCGAAGGGAGTTTCGCGGTATTGGGTGGCATCCCGCGGGCCCCCTCCTCCCCAGGAAGGAGCCACCAATGCGGAGCGCACAAAGATCCCACCTGAAGCGAGCGGATGCCACTTCCCCCTCACAATGGGCACATGACGCTCTCCACCTCCTTCCGCTATCGGGTACACCCCTCCCCCGTCGGCGACATCATCATCGTGGCCGGCGATCACGGTGTGGTCACCTTGCATCCATTCGAGGGGCCGCTCTACGCCGAAATTGCCCGCGTATCACTGGCCGTGCGCGCCCCGCTCGAACCGGACAACGAAGACGCAAACGACAGCACGTGTGCCCAGGCCGCCGCGCAACTCGACGAATACTTCGCCGGCGAGCGCGACACGTTCGATGTCGCCTTGGATTGGAGTAACGTGCGCGGCTTCACCCGCGCCGCACTCGAGGCGGTATGCGACATTCCCTATGGGGAGACCGCGGGCTACGGCGAAGTGGCGATCGCTGCGGGTAGCCCTCGCGCGGCCCGAGCCGTGGGGACGGCGTGCGCGACGACGCCGTTCTCGATCGTCGTTCCTGTTCACCGCGTCGTCCGCGCCGACGGTTCCCTCGGCGAATACGGCGGACGGCCTGAGGTGAAGCAGTTCCTTATCGACGTGGAGCAGGGGTACTCGTCACGCACGTGATGCGGCCCGGACGACACCCGCCGTCCGGGCCGCATTTCCCCCCGCCTGGTTAGTGGTCCGTCGCCTTTTCGGCACCGAAGCCGGTCAGCGAGCGCACCTCCATCTCGGCCGCCTTCCGTGGATCTTCCTTCTTATTCGACAGCACGGAGCCGAGCCAGCCCAAGAAGAATCCGAGCGGAATCGAGACGATGCCCGGGTTGTTCAGCGGCCAGATCGCCACGCCGACGTCCTTGAATACGCTCGTCGGCGTGCCCCAGAACACCGGGGAGAGCACGATCAGGACGATGGCTGCGGCAAGCCCGCCGTACATGCTCCACACCGCGCCGCGCGTGGTGAATCCACGCCAGAACAGCGAGTAGAGAATGGTCGGCAGGTTTGCCGACGCAGCGACCGCGAACGCCAGTGCCACCAGGAAGGCGACGTTCTGGCCCTGGACCCCGATCCCACCGATGATCGCCAGCACGCCGATCACGATGACTGTCCGCCGCGCGACCTTGACCTCCCCGTCCGGTGGCACGTTGCCCTTCTTCACCACGTTCGCGTAGATATCGTGCGCGAACGATGCTGCCGCGGTGATCGTGAGCCCTGCGACCACGGCCAGAATCGTCGCGAACGCGACCGCAGAAATGAAGCCGAGGAGCAGCGGGCCGCCCAGAGCAAATGCAAGGAGCGGTGCGGCGGAGTTCACCCCGCCCGGTGCCTCCTTGATCGTCTCCGGGCCGACGAGTGCGCCTGCGCCATAACCGAGGACGAGAGTGAGCAGGTAGAACAGGCCGATGAGCCAGATCGCCCAGACAACCGAGCGTCGTGCTTCTTTCGCGGTGGGAACGGTGTAGAAGCGCATGAGAACGTGCGGCAGGCCCGCGGTGCCGAGCACGAGCGCCAGCGCCAGGGAGATGAAGTCCCAGGGCTTGGCCCCGTACTGGACGCCCGGACCCAGGATGGCGTCCTGCGGGTCAGTCGTCGACGCGGCGACCGCGCTTTCGAGGAGCGTGTTAAGGCTGAATCCGTTGAGCGCGAGCACCCAGATCGTCATAACGACGGCGCCGCCGATCAACAGGAATGCCTTCACGATCTGCACCCACGTGGTGCCCTTCATTCCCCCGACGAGCACGTACACGATCATCAGCACGCCGACCACCGCAACCACGATGGACTGCCCGACCTGGTCGCCGATGCCCAGCAGTAGCGAGACCAGTCCTCCCGCGCCTGCCATCTGCGCGAGCAGGTAGAAGAAGCACACCGCGAGCGTGGTGATGGCAGCCGCCATGCGAACCGGCGTCTCCTTGAGGCGGAACGACAGGACGTCGGCCATCGTGAATTTGCCCGTATTACGCATCAACTCCGCCACGAGAAGCAGCGCGACCAGCCACGCCACAAGGAAGCCGATCGAATACAGGAAGCCGTCATATCCGTTGATCGCGATGGCGCCACAGATTCCGAGGAATGACGCGGCCGACAGATAGTCTCCGGCGATCGCGAACCCGTTCTGCGGCCCGGTGAACGAGCGACCAGCAGCGTAGTAGTCGGCCGCCGTCTTGTTGTTCCGGCTTGCCCTGATCACGATGAAGAGCGTGACGGCGACAAAAGCGCCGAAGATCGAAATGTTCAGAATCGGATTGTTTTCCACGGTCTGAACGGCGGCATCGACACTGCCCAAAAACTCATTCATGCCGCGTTCTCCTTCTGCTCGAGTTCATCGCGCAGTTTGCTCGACAGCGGATCCAGCCGGCGATTGGCGAAGGACACGTACGCCATCGTGATGATGAATGTGGTGGCGAATTGGCCAAGCCCGAGCAACAGTCCAACGGTGATATCACCCCACACGCGCTGCGACATGAATTCGGTCGCGAAAGACGACATCAGCACATAAGCGAAGTACCAGACGAGGAACGCCACGGCCATCGGAAACACGAAGCTGCGCTGACGCTTCTTCAGTTCGACGAATTCGGGCGATTCCTCGACTTCGACATAATCGATGCCGCCCGGCGGTTGGGTAGCGTGGGGGGTATCTGACATGTGGCCTCCTTGCCTCATGAAAGGGCGCAACGTCGCGCCGGTGGGGGTTCCCCGGTCAGAGCCGCTTTCGAGACCAACCGGGTGGTATGGTCGACGCTACGAAAGCGGCACCGCAGCCGTTACCCCCGGAAGTAGGTAGTGCGTGTGATCACGCCGTCTCCCCCCGACAATGCGCCTCGACTGGTCGCACACGCCGTGTCTGAGCTTGCGCGCCGCACGCGGTTTCCCGTCGCGTTCGGCGGGCTCGAGACCGAGGGCGCGATCCACATCACGTCGATTTGCGGCGCCCGCACCCGCAACCTCGATGGCCTCGTCGTGCAAGCCTCACGGGGTCTCGGCGGGCGCGCATTCGTCGAGAAGCGCCCCCGGCTCGCCCTTGACTACGCCTCTTCCCGCGCAATTACCCACGACTACGACACCGTTATTTTGGGCGAGGGGATCGCCACGCTCTTTGCCGTGCCGATCATGGTCGCCGGCAATGCGCGCGGCGTGCTGTACTGCGGGTCGTGGGGGCAATCGCCCGTCGGAGACGTCGTTGCTCGCCCGGCGATCGCGGTGGCAGACGAGCTGGCTACCGAATTACGGATCAGCGATGAAGTCGAGCGGCGGGTGAACCGTATGCCGGCGCGCACCGATATGCCGCCGGCGCTGAGGGAAGAGCTTCGCTGCAGCTACGCCGAGCTGCGGCGGGTCAGTGCGGGAATCAGCGACGCCGCGTTGCGCGCCGAGCTCGCGAAGATTGAACAGCGCCTCGCTGTGCTGTCGTCGGATCACACGATGCCCCCGCGTCCGGAAATCCGGCTGTCTCCGCGCGAGGTCGATGTCCTGGCGTGCGTGGCCGTCGGCGCCACCAATGCCGAAATCGGCACACGCCTCGGACTCAAGGAAGCCACGGTGAAGTCCTACCTGCAAACGGCAATGTCGAAATTGGATGCCACCACGCGGCACTCTGCTGTCGCGGCGGCACGACGCGCTGGCGTGTTGCCGTAATCCCCTAAGGTGACGTTATGGCCCGAAGAATTGTGCACCAACTCGTCGATGATCTGGATGGAACAATCCTCGAAATAGGCGACGGCGAGACCGTCACCTTTTCGTTGGACGGCACCGCGTATGAGATCGACCTCACCCAGGCCCACGCCACCGCTTTGCGCGAGGCATTCGCGCCCTATATTGACGCGGGACGCCGCGTGACGTCATCCCGCACGGCAAATTCCGGTCCGACTCCGCGTTCGCGTCGCCGCAGCGGCCAACAGGACTATTCCGCCGTGCGTGCATGGGCAAAAGAAAACGGGCATCAGGTTTCCGAACGAGGCCGAGTTCCGGCATCCGTCATGGAAGCCTACGAGGCTGCTCACTGAGCGCTCTCCCCTCGCGAACCTCCGTATCCGGTGTGAATAACGTGATTCGGCGCGGTCTCCGGTTGCGAGTCGCGTGAATTCTCGGAATCGTGGCCGGTCCGCAACCCGCGAACCGAAGGAGAAAGCAATGCTCACCCTGACCCCGACCGCGGCTGAAGCCGTCAAGACCATCGTCGCCCGCGTTCCGCAGATCGATGACGGCGGCGTTCGCATCCGCGATACGGGAGCCGAAACCGGGTTCGAACTCAGCGTCACTCCGGCACCCGAGTCAGAAGACACTGTCGTCGTGACGGAAGGCGCGCGGGTATTCCTCGACGCCACAGCAGCGGCCGCGCTGGATGACCGAGTGCTTGACGCCGAGGTCGGCGACGACGGATCCGTGCGTTTCGCGCTGAGCGCGGCATAGCTCGCAAGATGTGACAGAGGGCCCCGCGCTGTGCGGGGCCCTCTGCGTATGTGCGGCCCGGCCGCTAACATGCGCTCATGCCCACAGATCGTCCCGAAGTCATGACCGTTGCCGATGTCGCCGCGAGGTTCGGGGTCTCCGAGTCGACCGTACGCGTGTGGTTGACCCACCGCGATGCGGGGGCGACGGGCGGCGTGCCGTCGGTGCTACCCGCGCCGCTCGCGCGGGGCGTGGTCTGGTTGGCCGCAGACATCGAAGAGATCGCACCGATCGTCGAAGCCCGTAGCCGCAAGGGCGGGCGACCGCGCGCGACGCCTGAGCCCGCCGATGTCGAATCGGGTGCCAGCGGCTCGACTGAGGCGGGCAAAGACGGAACCCCATGACCCGGCCGCCACACCGGTGGGTCGAGTGTCGCGTCGGCACGACCCGCATTCAGCTGAGCACACGTTCCCCCGTCGCGGTGGTTCGCGCAGCGGAAACTACCACCCTCACCGCGACATGGAGCGACCTCGATGTCGGTTCGCGGAGTGTGTCTGCGACGATCCTTGCCTCACCCACCGGTGCGTGGGTGCTCTATGCGCCGGACGAGTCCGAACCGCCGCACCCCGACCAGGGCACCGGGGCGGCCATCCACGTGAACCCCTGCGCTGAAGTGACGCGCTTCGTCCGGGTGCCGTCTCGCCAGGCGGCGGGTGCGACATGCCACGGGCTCTGGCTCACCGACGCGACATTTCCGGACCCGCGCGACGACCGCGCATGGACATGCCAGGCAGTCGTTCACGTGCTCGATGTCGACGGGACCATGCACGCGCTCGCCACAGACCGAAGGCTCGCGCTCGCCATGAACTCTGTCGATGGGGATGCCGCGCACCTCACGTTCTATTCAGGAAAGCCCCGCGCAAAACGCGACGGGTTCGGAGGAGCGTCCTATTCGTACGAGTACACGCGAATCTCTCTCCCCGCAGGGCACTTGCCCACATCGATCGCGGTTGGCGACTATGAGGCAGAGGCGATCGGCGAGCATGCGATGTTCGATGAGATGATGCGTCTGTCGCCACACGAGATCGATCCACCCGTGCCCGCCCCGAGCGTCGCGTGGGACCTTGTGACGTTGACGCACGATGAGATCAGAAGTGCCGTGGATGCCGTGATCAAAGAGTTTGGCGACCTTGACTCGTTCTGGCACGGCGACGCCGGCGAGACGCATCCTCTCTCCGACGGCCTGAGCATGCCGCGGGTGGTGGCGATCGGCCCGTGGCCCGACACTCGCGTCGAGGTCTCGTTCACGCATCCTCACTACGCGGATGGTCGGATGCGCCGCACGCTAGGGGTGTTCGACGAAGCCGGCCGGGTCATCCCACCGCTGTACGCCTCGGTGCACTTGATGGAAGACCTGGACACGCGCCGTCTTCCCCCGGCCAGTGCGGCACAGAACGGCATCCTCGACATCTGAGCCCTCACGCGAGTGCCCCTGGAGGGACTCGAACCCCCAACCGTTTCCTTAGGACGGAACTGCTCTTCCATTGAGCTACAGAGGCTGGCCTGACCCAGTCTACCGACCCTCGCACACCGGCCCGGCACGGAGACACATTCCTGTCAGCGCCGCGGCGTCCAGCCCAGCGGCAGCGGACCGTCCGTGTCTGCCCGCTGCTGGTCGGCGACTGCGGACCAGCCCTGCGCGGCATCCATCCCATCGAATCCGCCGCGCGCCACACGAAACCCGACGTCATCGTGATGCATGCGGGGAGCACCTCCGCGGCGGGTCGATGCCCTGACACTCCAGGCGTCATCGGCGAACCCTCCTCCGCGGAAGACACGGTACGAGTCGTAGCGCGCTGGGTCGAGGAGATCCCAGCACCACTCCCATACGTTGCCCAGCGTGTCGAAGAGCCCGTGCAGATTCGGGAGCTTTGCCCCGACATCCTGCGGCGCCGTGACACCATCGGCGCTGGTCCACGCGACCTCGGCGAGCGGACCATAGTGCGGCCCCGTGGAACCCGCACGGCAGGCGTACTCCCACTCTGCTTCGGTGGGCAAACGATAGCCGTCGGAATCGATGTGCCACGTCACGTCTTCGCCGTCGAACGTGTACGCCGGGTCGAAGCCTTCCCATTCTGATGCGGCATTGCAGAATCGGATGGCGCGCAGCCATGACACGTCAGCGGCTGGGCGGCGCGGGTAGCGTGCGTTCTCGCCAATGATCTCGGCGAGCTGCTCTTCGGTGACGGGGAAGACGCCGATCTCGAACGACTCCAGCTCAACCCTGCGTTGCACCTTGCGTCGCGCGTCGTGAAGCGTGACGCTTCCGGCCGCGATACGGGCCATGTCGATTTCGGTCACCGCGGCCTAGCGACGCTGGTCGAAGAGGATCTGGTTGCTGACCGAAAATTTGCCGAGCATGCCTACTCCCCCGCTCTCATGCTTCCTGCGGAAACCACCAGTCCTGAAACTCGCATGCTTTCCCTGACTCATCAAAGCGCACGAGCCAGACGTTCGCATACGCTCCCGCCTTGACCCCGTCAGTGTAGGTGGTCGTCCCTCGAATGACGGCGTGTCCCGGTGTCTCGAGATCGACGCCACCCGAGTAGCTCCAGGTCTCGGGGGCATCACGCTCCTCATCCCAGAGTGCCACGATCGCGTCGATTCCCGTCGCAGGGTCGAGGTGCCGCGCGCTGCCGCGATAGGTGGCGTCTTCGGTAAAAAGTGCACGGATACTGTCACCGTCATTCGTGCGCCACGCATCGAGGTAGCCATCGAGGAATCGCTGTGCGTTACTCATGGGTCGAGCCTGGCACGATCGACACGCGCGCGTCGAGCATCAGCGAAAATCGCGCGATTGATGGTGCACGCTCACCTGAAGGTCTTCGAACCGATCGGCCAGCAGATTCGTCACGCCCTCGGGTGAGCGTTCGAGAATGCCTCTGACGATCAGCGCTGGCGCATCGCGCACGACTCGCCGATACCTGTTCCACACCCCCGTCGAGCAGATCACGTTCACGAGTCCGTGTTCGTCTTCGAGGTTGAGAAAGGTGATTCCGGATGCCGTCGCCGGGCGTTGCCGGTGTGTCACGAGCCCCGCCACTTCGATGCGCCTGGTGCTCTCGTGCGTGCGCGTCCCGCGCGAGGTGATCACTCCGCGCGCATCGAGCGCCGATCGATAGTGGGTCATCGGATGATCATCGGTCGAGATCCCTGTTGCCCAGAGATCGGCCGCGAGCTTTTCGTAGCTCGACTGATCCGTGAACAGCGGGGGCTGTACGGCCATCACCGTGTCTGGAAGAAAGTGTGCGCGATCCTGCGCCGCAGCCCCCGCGAGCCAGATCGCCTCGCGCCGGGACAACCCCAGGCACTCGAATGCGCCCGCGGTGGCAAGCGCCTCGATCTGGGCCTCGCTCACATCGGTACGCCGCACCAGATCGCGAAGATCGCGAAAATCACCATCTCTCTCCCGCGCATCCACGATGCGCTGTGCGACGGCACGCCCGATGCCTTTGACTGCCGCGAGTCCCAGGCGTACCGCGACGTGCCCGTCGCGACGATGCGCTTCGTACTCGTCCGGCGCGTTCGCGTCGAACTCTCCCGTGGGTGGCTGCGTGCGCGACGCGCACGATGCTCGCCCCGTGGGTTCACGCGGTGACGCGTCCCCCTCGAGCAAGGGCTCAAGGAGCGGCTCCACTCCCGAGCGCAGCAGGTCAGGGCGACGCACCTGCACGCCGTGACGACGGGCATCGGCGACGAGCGACGCCGGCGAATAGAAGCCCATCGGCTGCGCCCGCAGAAGTCCTGCCAGAAACGCTGCGGGGTAATGCAGCTTGATCCACGACGAGGCATACACAAGCAGTGCGAACGACAGCGAATGCGACTCGGCGAAGCCGAAGTGAGCGAATGCCTGGATCTTCGCGTAAATTGCGTCAGCATCGTCACCTAGGAGACCGTTCTCGGCCATCCCCGCATAGAGCTTGGCCTTCAGCGAATCGATGCGCTCGATGCCACGCTTGGATCCCATCGCACGGCGCAAGAGATCAGCATCCTCTCCGGTGAGTCCCCCTACGGCCATGCCCATCTGCATGAGCTGCTCTTGGAAGACCGGGATTCCCAAGGTGCGCTCGAGCACCGGCTTCAACTTCGGGTGCGCATAAGTCACTTCCTCAAGCCCCAACTTGCGCTTGACGAAGGGATGCACGGCGCCACCCTGAATGGGACCGGGACGAATCAACGCGATCTCGATCACCAAGTCGTAGAAGCGCCGTGGCTGCAAGCGTGGAAGCAGGCCCATTTGGGCCCGCGACTCGACCTGGAATACGCCGATCGAGTCGGCACGGCACAGCATGTCGTACACGGCGGGCTCTTCTTTCGGCAAGGTCGAAAGTTCCCACTCTTCCCCCGTCGCCGCGCGAATCATGTCGAAGCAGTACTGCAGCGCCGCCAGCATCCCGAGTCCCAAAAGGTCGAACTTCACCAGACCCATCCACGCGGCATCGTCTTTGTCCCACTGGATGACCGTGCGGTTCTCCATGCGCGCGTGCTCGATGGGCACCACCTCACCCACCGGCCTGTCGGTGAGAACCATTCCTCCCGAGTGGATACCGAGGTGCCGCGGTGCCTTCAACAGTTCGGCCGCGAATTCGATCACCTGGCCGGGAATGTTGTGATCGCCCAGCGTCTTCAGACCGCCCCACCCTTCGATCTGCTTCGACCACGCATCCTGTTGGCCGGGCGAGTGCCCGAGCGCCTTCGCCATGTCACGCACCGCGTTCTTCGGTCGGTATTGGATGACGTTCGATACTTGCGCCGCGCGTTCACGCCCATATGTGGAATACACCCATTGGATGACTTCTTCTCGTCGATCCGAATCGAAGTCGACGTCGATGTCAGGTTCTTCATCACGCAGGCTCGAGAGAAACCGCTCGAAAGGCAGGTCGTAAGCAATCGCGTCGACAGCCGTGATGTCGAGCAGGTAGCAGATCGCGCTATTGGCTGCCGACCCTCGGCCTTGACACAGGATGCCGCGCCGCCGCGCCTCTTGCACGATGCCGTAGACGATGAGGAAGTACCCGGGAAAATCCTTCATCTCGATCACCCCAAGCTCTTTTTCGATCCGAAGGCGATCGTCCTCTTTCAGATCGGGGTACTTCCGCGGAACCGCCTGCCACACCAGGTGGCGAAGCCACGACATGGGGGTATGGCCGTCGGGCACCGGCAGCTTCGGCAGCGCGGGCTTTGCCCGGCGCAGAGGGAAGGCGAGCTCGTCAGCCAGTTCGACGGTACGAAAAACGGCATCCGGATGCCGCACGAACCGCTCCGCCATCTCGGCTCCACTACGCAGATGCGCACTCGCGTGCGCGGGGAGCCATCCGTCGAGTTCGTCGAGGCTGCGATTCGCACGCACCGCGGCGACCGCGGCTGCCAACATCTGTCGCTCGGGGGCCGCGTAATGAACGTTGTTGGTTGCGAGCGTGGGCAGCCCGCGCTCTCGTGCGAGCCCGACGAGCAGGTCGTTGTGCCGAGCATCCAGCGGATTGCCGTGATCGATCAGTTCGACGAACACCGAGTCTCGACCGAACAGATCGACGAGTCGATCGAGTTCACCGGCGGCTGCGGCGGCGCCTCTTGCCTCCAGCGCCTGTCGCACGGCGCCTTTGCGGCAACCGGTGAGCACGGCCCAGTAGCCCGCCCCCTGGTCGGCGAGCTCGCCGAGGTCGTAGACCGGCCGCCCTTTCTCCTCACCCTGCAATTGAGCGTGCGTGATCGCCTTTGCGAGCCGGTGATATCCCTCCTCGCCTCGAGCTAACACGAGCAGGTGCGCACCGGCTGGTTCGGGATGCCCCTTCTGCGGTGCGGGAAGGTCCAACGATAGTTCGGCCCCGAACACAGTCTTGAGGCTCAGCGTTTCGGCCGCCTCCGCAAAGCGGACGATGCCGTAGAACCCGTCATGATCGGTGATCGCAAGCGCGTGCAGACCCAGCCTCTCAGCTTCTTCGACGAGGTCTTCCGGCGAGGAGGCCCCGTCGAGAAACGAGAATGATGAGTGCGCATGAAGCTCGGCATAGGGAACTGCTTCTTCGGGACGCTCGATGCTCGGCGCGACGTACGGTCCGCGCTTATGCGACCACGCGGGGCTGTCGCCGCCATCGACCCCGGCCGGCGGACCACCCGGACGGCGACGATCACTGAGGATGCGCTCCATCTCTGACCATGGCACTGACGGATTGTTGAAGCCCATCAGCGTGCCTTTCTCTGAGACCGGTCAGTCATAGCGCGCCTCAGCCAGCCACGCGCCGTGATCGCACACCAACAGCCAGGCGACACCGTCGGCATCCACAATCTGAAATCGGTGCGCTCTGCGCGCTCTGGCGGCATCCCACCCTCGCTCGATCACAGGCCAGGGGCCAGCCCATTCGACAATCGCGCGCGTACGGCCACCGTGAGTGAAGCGCGCTGGCACCGCGGAAAGCATGCCCCGGTCATCAACGTCAACGGCAAACCCGCCGAGTGAGGCTACGTCCACGGCCTCTTGAGCCGAGAAGACGGTCGTCGGCAGCGGATCGGGAAGACTGCCGGGCCAGGGGCGAGCGCGCTCTTTCGCAACGACCGCGCGATCACCCCACGGCACGAGCACCTGCCGTTCAGCCAGCCACCTGCCGCCGCCGACCTCCGGTGTGAGCACACCCTGATGACCAAGCATCGCCTGCACGCGCGAGAGTGCATGGTGCACCCGTTCTTCCGGACCTGAACCGAAAATCGCCGGACGATGGTGATGTGCCGCATCCACCGCCTCGGGTGAGATGCGCACCAGCGCCACGCCGCTGCGCATCCGGCCATCATCTTCGCCGAGTTGCCAGCGCACTCGGTCGACCACAGCGGCCGCGTCGAATGATGTGGGATGCAACCACACCCGCTCGCTGCGCTCGCCTCGATCACCGACAAGCTCGACCCGTAGTTCGGTGCAGACGAGATCAACCGCACCGATGCCTGCGATGAACTCGTCGACAGCCACACGAATACCGAAGGCCACTTGTTCTGCGATATCGAGCGGTGGCTCGAAGGCCACCTCGCGCTGCAACTCAGGCGGGGGTACCCGAGGCTCGATCGTCCGTGAATCGCGGCCTCCGGCCAACGCGTGCAACCGTACGCCGCGATCCCCGAAGCGCTCACGCACACGCTCATCACTCATTGCTGCGAACTGGCCAAGGGTGTGCACGCCCAACCTGGCAAGCAGGCTCACTAGATCGCTCTTCGCCTCGGTACGTGCTGGCGTGCGCGCCCGGCCCCGGCCATTCGATGTCGCGGCGCTCACGCTGAGGTCGGATGCCACGCCCAGCACCGCTACCGGAAGCGGCGCGAGAAACGCCGCTGACTCCCCCTCAGCCACGATGCACACCGGGTCGTGTTCACCAGCCAGCCGCGCTGCCTGCTCGGCGGTGAACGGGCCGTCGGCGATGCCAGCACGCACACCGCCCATGCCCTTTTGCGCCACCCCGCGATCTCGCAATGCCGCCATCAGCGTCATCGCGGCTTCGCGCTCGCCTCCGTAGTACCGCGCCGGGCCTCGCACCCGCAACGCGCACAGGCCCGGCCGGATGATCTGCACTCCGGGTGCGCGCTCTTCGAGACCAGCGACCACCGGAGAAAATGCCCGATAATCCCGCGTCGCGTCGCTCGGCACGATCACCAGCCGCGGGCATCGCGCCTGCGCATCACGCCGGCGTTGCCCTCGACGCACTCCTTCGGCACGTGCCGCAGCAGAACAGGCGATCACGGCATTGTTCTCCACGACGGCGATCGGTCGCTGAGGGTTGAGCGGATCAGGACCATCGAGCGCAAGAGCGGTCACCGGCCAATCCGCGAACCACAGCACAAGACTGCGGACCGGCAGGGTCGCGGCATCCATCAGCCCACCGCCCGGATTCGTGGAGGTTCGCCCCCGGCGCGGGTATCTCCGATTTCATCGCGTGCGCCCCAGGCCGCGGTGAGTGGCTCATTTATCTGCGCAACGCTGCCATCGCCCGCGGGCAAGAGAAGTCGTCGGCGTCGCGGGGTCGGCCAGCGCCTGCTCGAGGACGTCACCGTCAGCGAGCGCCCTGAGAGGTATCCATGGCCGCGCCCCAACCCCTCCCACGAGGCCCCCGCCACATCCAGAGTTGCCTCGGCCTGAGGCCACGGCCCTTGTACAAGCAGAACGCCATTGCGGTCGCGCAGTCGCGCCATCAGACGCGAGGCATCGGCATTGCCCGCACGAGAGAGAGGTCGCACAGCGACCACCGGCAGTACCTCGGCCAACGTCGCGGCGACGGCGATCCACCGTATGCCGGGCCGTGGCACCAGCACGACACGACCAAGGTCGACCCCGAGTCGCTCCGCCGCTTCGATCCCCACCTCGGGCATACCGACCATGCCGCACCACGAGCCCTCCTGCGAAGGTCCCGCAATCAGCCCCAGGAGCAACGACATCGCCCCGCTCACCGAATACACCGCCCCCGGCCGGAGCCCTCCACCGGGGAGCAGATCGCTCAGCGCAGGGTGCACGGGCAGCACTGGGGCATCGATCTTTCGCCCCTGAACCCGCTCGAGTTGCGCACGAAGTTGCGCGATCTCGGCTCGCTCTGCCTGTTGAGGCATCCTGTCGCCATCCCTCTAATTAGAACTGATGTTCTAAACTATCATCGTCAAAATCGACAGTACAGAGGGGCTAAGACATCGAGACGCGGCTATTCAGCAGATATGTACGATTCTACGAGTCGTAGAGCAGACGCTAAGCTGCGAGATCAAGGTAAGGCACCCACGAGGGATCGGTGCGATCGGTGCCTCGTACCGTCCATTGCGCCCCGCGAGGCGGCCGCGGAAGAAACCGCAGCTCCCAGTTCATCTCCTGCGGGGTGCGATCACCCTTGATGTTGTTGCACCGCAAGCAGCAAGCGACCAGGTTCTCCCACGAGTCAGCACCCCCGCGCGAACGCGGAAGCACATGATCGATCGTCGAGGCCGACTTGTCGCAGTATGCGCACCGATGACCATCGCGCCGCAGAACGCCGCGGCGCGTGACGGGAACATTGCGACCGCCGGGAACCCGTACGTATCGCGTGAGAATGATGACCGCAGGGCGGTCATACGATCTGCGTGTGCCCCACACGGGATTATCGTCCGCGTGCTCGATGACAGAGGCTTTCTCGTTCATCACCAGCACGAGTGCTCGTTTGAACGACACGACAGCCAGGGGCTCATACCCGGCATTCAGTACCAGAGTGCGCATTGCTCATCCTCTCGAATGGCCGAGACGGCTTCTCGGCTTGTTCGAACTTCGACGCATTCCGCGGGGCGTGAGGGTACAAAAAAAGGCGCTGTCTCACAGACAGCGCCATGACATCACGGAAGATCCGTGCCGTCCGGTCGTGTAATGCCGAAGGACAAGGCGTCCAAGCGCATCCATGGTTCGGATGCGTGGTGTCGTGGCCATCAGCTTCCCTCCGCTTCGTTTCGAGCGTCGGGATCAGGGTAACCCACCCGTGACAACACGAGGGGAATCGTAAGCGAATAGACGAAGAAGGCGTGTCGCGGCACCTGCCCCGACACGCCTTCTCGACAGCGACGTTGATCAGCCAGCGTTGGCCTGCAGCCACGCCCAGGGATCGACGACACCACCGTTGATGTGAACCTCGAAGTGCAGGTGGCATGCCGTCGAACTGCCCGTGCTTCCCACGAGCCCAATGAGCTGACCCGCCGAGACGGACTGTCCAGAAGATACCTGGCGGCTGCCGTAGGTCATGTGGCCATACAGAGTGGACACCTGCTGACCATTGAGAACGTGATCGATAGTGACGGCCACGCCGTAGCCACCGAAGCTCTCCTGCGACACGCGCACGACGCCGCTCGCCGCAGCGTAGAGGGGCGTTCCGCACGAACCGAGCAGGTCGACACCTTGGTGGTAACCCGAGTCCCACAGACCACGGCCCTTGGTGAAACTCGTGATCGGCCATCGCACGGCACCAGAGCCCGGTGAGACCATGTTGACGTTGACCGGAACCGACGCGACGCTCGCGGTCATGCGCGCACGAGCCGCGGCGGCCGCTGCAGCTGCCTCCTTGGCCTTTTCCTCTTCGATCTCTTCCTCGGTCGTGGCCGAGTAGCTGTCGCGCGCGAGGTCATCACCGCTGACATCGGATGCCACCACGAGCGACTGTGCGTCCTCAGACGCCATCTGCTGCACCGTGACAGGCTCTGCTTCCACCGTGCCACCGGTAGCAAACGCCGGCAGCGCAACCGTGGCGACGAGTCCGCCGACCATGCTCAGTACGACAAGACTGCGCAGCGGCTTAGCCACGCGCGACTTCACCGTCGGTCGTGGGGTCGCCGGATGTGCCGCAGGTCGCGCAGACGCCACGGCGGGACTCTTCACCTTCGAGTTCGTCGCGACCTTGCGACGGGAGTTCGCTCGACGCGTAGTCAGCGCCGCCTCGTTCTCATTCTCGCTCGAGGGCGAATCGTTGTGTTCAGCCAAATCATCCTCCGGCGCCTCTGCGCCGGAGCGCTGGCTCGTCGGCATTCGATGTCGGGGCACGATATGCGGGCTTCACCACACAGACGACGAGCCAGAGAGGCAATCCGTGCGGGGTCCGTCGGCGGGCTTCTCGCCTAGTGGACCGTTCGAGGCTACCCGAAGGTAACGAATATGTCACGTTGACACGGTGCGAACGCCACGGGGATGCCACTTTCGCGGCAATTTGATATCGCGCGCGCTGCGCAGTGCGGCACTCAGACGCGGTCGTCAACCAGGAAGATATGCGAGGCCAGCTCGATGGGCAGTTCCAGGCTTTCCTCGCTGCCATCCATCTCGACGAGGACATAACCTTCGCTGTACTGATAGCTGCCGGTGGATCCCGGCATAACGCCCGCGGACTTCAGCTGTTGCAGTAGTTCAGGGTCCACCTGCGCGGGTTCGGCGAGGCGCCGGACAGTTCCAGAAACCCGCTCGCCCGCCTCATTCAGACGCTGCACGAGCCCAACGACGCCCTGCTCGAATCCGTTCGCGGCGACGTCGCCCAGCTGGTCGAGACCGGGGATGGGGTTACCGTAGGGCGATTCGGTCGGATGCCCGAGCAGTTCAACCAGTCGGCGTTCGACCTGCTCGCTCATGACGTGCTCCCATCGGCACGCTTCTTCGTGCACGTAGGCCCAGTCCAAACCAATCACGTCCGACAGCAAACGCTCGGCGAGACGGTGCTTGCGCATCACATCGACGGCCTTCTGCCGACCGGATTCGGTCAACTGCAGCGATCGATCCTCAGACACGACGACCAGCCCATCGCGTTCCATCCGACCGATCGTCTGGGACACGGTCGGGCCGGAGTGGCCGAGCCGCTCGGAAATACGGGCGCGCAACGGGACGATGTGCTCTTCCTCCAACTCGAGGATGGTGCGCAGATACATCTCGGTGGTGTCGATGAGATCAGTCATGTCGCAAGTCCTCAACAGTCGAAAGCGGCGGCTTACAGCCTATCCAATGGCGATGACACGGCGGACGCGCCGCCGTAGAACCTCGGCGCGCACACCGGCGATGTCACGCCATGTCACAGGTGACGAGCGAGCTCGCCGGCGTTCCATAGACTTGGCCCATGCCTCAGGTCGAGTTGCCCCGCGAACTTCTGCCCACTGACGGCCGCTTCGGATGCGGCCCCTCGAAGGTGCGCGCCGCGCAGCTCGAGGCGCTCGCAACTCGCGGCGCATCCCTGTTCGGCACGTCGCACCGACAAGCACCGGTGAAAAATCTCGTGGGCTCGACGCGCGAGGGCCTCGCAGAGCTGTTCCGCCTCCCCGAGGGGTACGAGATCATCCTGGGTAACGGCGGGTCGACCGCGTTCTGGGATGCCGCGGCCTTCGGCCTGATCGAGCGACGTAGCCAGAACCTCGTTTCGGGTGAGTTCGGCGGAAAGTTCGCGGCGGCTGCCGCAGCTCCGTGGCTGGAGGCGCCCGACGTACGCAAGGCCGAACCCGGCACCCGCGCGGTCGCGGAGCCGGTCGCGGGCGTCGACGTGTATGCGTGGCCTCATAACGAGACATCGACCGGTGTCGCATCCCCGGTGACTCGTGTCCACGCCGACGAAGGCGCACTCACCGTTATCGATGCCACCAGCGCTGCCGGGGGCATCGACTTCGATGTGACGCAGGCGGACGTGTACTACTTCGCACCGCAGAAGAACCTCGGGTCGGACGGGGGCCTGTGGTACGCGGCCGTGTCCCCGGCGGCCATCGAGCGGATCGAGAAGATCGCGGCATCCGATCGATACATTCCCGAGTTCCTCAGCCTGAAAAACGCCGTCGACAACTCCCGCCTGAATCAGACGCTGAACACTCCGGCCGTCTCTACCCTGTTCCTGCTCGATGAGCAGGTTCGGTGGATCCTCGACAATGGCGGACTGACATGGGCAGCCCAGCGCACCGCTGAGTCATCCGGCGCGCTCTACGAATGGGCCGAGGCCGCGACGTTCGCGACCCCGTTCGTTGCAGACCCCGCCGATCGCTCCCCCGTCGTCGTGACCATTGACTTCGACGACACCGTCGACGCGGCATCGGTGGCCAAGACTCTTCGCGCGAACGGCATCGTCGACACCGAGCCGTACCGCAAGCTCGGACGCAACCAGTTGCGCGTCGCCACCTTCGTCTCGATCGAGCCCGACGATGTCCGCCAACTGATCCGTAGCATCGACTACGTGATCGAGCACCTCTGACGGCTCGGCGGGTGTTCCCGCCCCGCACTTACGCACTCTGACTCAGTCGAAGATCGTTCGGGGTTGCGGGGCGAGCACAGCCGCAGCGATCGCTTCGATGGCGAACCGGCTAGCCTCGGCGAGCGCGACATTCTCCCTGTCGAGCAGCCACTGAACCTGAAGACCATCCATTACTGCTGTGACGGATGCTGTGGTGGCCGCAATCTGCGGCGCGTCAACGCTGCCGCGCTGCGCACAGATCTCTCCGAACGCACGCGAGATCTCCCCACGCAGGGTTTCGTAGCGCTTGCGAAAGAACTCGTGGGCGGGATGGTCGTCAGTGACCGACTCGGCCGAAAGAACGACGAACGCCTGCAGGATGCCGGCGTGTGTCATACCGACCTGGTCGGCGATGTCCCCAGCGTGCCGTTGGCGTATCCCTTGCTACCGAAGATCTCGATACCTCACCGAGGATCACTCCTCGTCGGACTCGTCGTCGTCCGAGTCGTCATCGTCCGAGTCGTCGTCGTCCGATTCATCGTCATCGTCCGAGTCGTCGTCGTCCGATTCATCGAGCTCGTCGATATCGACCCCGTCGACGTCGCCGGCGTGGAGGATCGGGGAACCGTCCTCATCGAAATCCGACGCATCGAGATCGTCAACGTCGTCGAGGCCTTCGGCGTCATCGTCACTCTCCGACTCGGCGAGCGCCTCTTGAGCCGCGTGATACTCGGCCAATCGCACGGCCCATGGCACCCAGTCGGGCGCGACGAGCGCGCCCGTGCCTGGCAGCAACTCAACCTCGAGCACGGTGGGTTCGCTGTCGTCGACCTTGGCCAACGTCACGGTCCAGAACCAGCCGGGGTAACCCGCGAGTCGATTGTGAAAGCGCAGCGACAGCACGTTCTCACCCTCGACCCGGTAGTCCGCCGGCTCCCCCACGCTCGAGGCGGGGGTGATCTCCTGCAGCGCGCTGAGCGCGAGATCGCGGGCGTCAAGCAGTACGGCCACGACATCTGCCGACATCGCGGGTACGGCAGGCGCCGTCCCCTCATCCTCAGGCGTCGAAGTCATCCGCGACCTTGCGCAGCATTGCCGCGACCTTCTTCGTGAGACCCGCATTCGGGTAGTGCCCCCGACGCAGATCGCCGCCGATCGAGTCGAGGACCTTCACCAGGTCCTCGACGATCACAGCCATGTCGTCTGCGGGCTTGCGGGAACGCTTCGACAGGCTGACCGGTGCTTCGAGCACCCGCACAGACAGCGCCTGGAGACCGCGCTTGCCATCGGCGACACCGAACTCCAGACGCGTCCCGGGCTTGGGCGCCGCGGCACCCACCGGCAACGCGGTGGCGTGCAGGAAGACGTCCTGGCCGTCGTCCGTGGCGATGAAGCCGAAGCCCTTCGCTTCGTCGTAGAACCTGACCTTGCCGGTGGGCATGGAAACCTCGCTGTAGATGGTGCCGCAGAGCGCGGGCATGACCGAATGGGGATCAATAGAATCCCACCCTCCAGCCTAGGGCACGCGCGCGGCGCGGTAGGCTGATGCGGATGAGCGCGAATCCCCCCGAGAACGATGTACCCATCCGAACCCTGGATCGGGTTCTGGCGTTCATGTCGCTCGGGTTGCTGCTGCTGTCGGTGGTGTCGTTCTTCGCCATCATGATCGGCAGCTCGGCCGGTGCCGACATGCAGACCGGCATCTGGCCAGCCATCGGTGTGCTGGTCTACTTTGCTCCGATCCTGGCGTTCGCGATGCTCCTCACCGTGCTCACCATGAGCCTCGTGCGGAGGGCTCGGGCAAACCGAGGCGACTGAATGCCTTCCGACGAGCGCGCACTGGCAACGTGGCTGGCTGCCCTCGACGACGTCGCCCTTGCCGCGACGTTCGCAGCCCGGGGAGTCGGCCTTCGTAGCGGATGGAACGATTTCTTCGACGCGGCAGAGGCGCTCCTCGATACCGCCACCCTCGAAAAACTCATCGTCACTCTCGATCGCGACACTCTCACGCTCCTCGCTGGCGACGCAACACCCTCGCCCCAAGCCCAAGACCGGGCTCAGCTACTCGCCCTGCTTTCTGAGAATCACACGCCCTTTGGCGCGGTCGCCGCAGTCGTGAAGACGTTGCAAGCCCAGCATCCCGACGCTTTCGTCGCGGCTGCGCCGCCCTCGGCGCCCGCTGTCGCCGATTCCGCCCAATCCGCGGCTGCCGCAGAGCGCGCCTTCGCTGCGTCTGGGTCGCTGGCGGACATCGTCTTGGCGTGCTTGCACGGACCGTTCACCCGCACCGGCACCGGCACCGTGAGCGCGGCCGATCGCAAACGACTCATCGACGACGGCGCCGTCGACGAAGCGGACGAGCTCGAAGACGCCCTGCTGGTCGCGTCCACCGCGGGACTCGTGCGCGCCGGCGATCGTGTGTGGACGGTGACCGATGCGGGCGAAGCCTGGCTCGAGGCGTCCACATTGTCTCGCTGGTCTCAGATCGTGGCGGGCATCCGTGATGCGCTGCCCGCCGACTTGCGCACCCCAGACGGCGGCGTGGTTGACATTCGCATGTGGGCAACGCTCAGACCACTCGACCTCGATTGGCCGGCGCAGGTGACACGCTTCCAGCGCATCGCAGAACGGTGGGGCATCATCGATGCCACCGGCGCCGAGCCGGTCTGGACGACCCCACTACGTGAGGGTGGAGACATCGACACCGCGCCGCTCGGCGCACTGCTGGCAACCGAGATCGACCGCGTCTACCTTCAAGCCGATCTGACGGCGATCGCTCCGGGTCCGTTGCAGCCCGCCCTCGATCTGCGGTTGCGGTCCGTCGCCCACCGCGAATCTCGGGCACAAGCATCCACCTACCGATTCACGGCCGAATCACTCACGGCGGGCATGACCGACGGCGAAACTGCCGCGTCGATTCGGGCCTTCCTCGGCGAATTGTCGCTCACTGGCATCCCGCAACCTCTTGAGTACCTCATCGACAGCACCGCGCAGCGGCACGGCCTCGTGCAAGTGCGAACGGATGCCGCGACCGGTCGCACCGCTGTGTCCAGCACCGAGCGATCCGTCCTGCAGACCATCAGCGTCGATCAGGCGCTCCGCTCGCTCGGACTGGTCCCCGACGGAGACGCTCTCATGTCACGGGTCGGTCGTGACGCGGTGTATTGGACGCTGGCCGACGCGCGGTACCCGGTGGTCGCGGTAGATGACGACGGTAACGCCGAACCTGTCCGCCGCCGTTCCGTCGAGGTCCCGACCGGTCCGATTCCCGATGCCACCGAACTGTACGCTCCGCTCGTCAAAACCCTGCGCACCGGACACGGAACGGATGGCGAAGCGGGCTGGCTCGAACGGGAGTTGGAACAGGCCGTGCGCGCACGCGGCGAGATCGTCGTGACCGTGCGCATGCCCGACGGCAGCGAACGCTCCTTCACTCTTGAGGCCACCGGTCTCGGTGGCGGGCGACTGCGCGGCCGGGATCGAGCCGCCGATATCGAGCGCACGCTCCCGGTGTCGAGCATTGTGAGCGTCGTTCCCGCCGATGCATAGGCGACGCTCGGGCGACACGGTCACGCAGGGCCGGTAGACTAGCTCGCTATGGCTGATGGCCCCCTGATCGTCCAAAGCGACCGCACCGTACTGCTCGAAGTCGCACACCCCGACGCAGAGAGCGCGCGCCACGAGCTCGCGATCTTCGCCGAACTCGAACGTGCTCCCGAGCACATCCACACCTACCGGGTAACCCGTCTGGGCCTGTGGAACGCCCGTGCAGCCGGTCACGACGCCGAAGACATGATGGCCACCCTCGACAGATGGTCGCGCTTCCCGGTGCCGCCGTCCGTGGCGACCGACATCCGCGAGACCGTGGGTCGCTACGGCCGCCTTGTCATCGAGCGCAACGATGACAACGAACTGGTCCTGCGATCAACGGATGCCGCGGTGTTGGCAGAAGTGTCGCGCAACAAGCGCATCCAACCCCTCCTCGTCGGACACCCCACATCCGACACCTTCCTCGTGGATGCCTGGGCGCGCGGTCACATCAAGCAGGAACTGCTCAAGATCGGTTGGCCCGCAGAAGATCTCGCCGGATACACACCGGGGACGCCGCATCCCATCGACCTCGACGAGCACGGTTGGCACCTGCGGCCCTACCAGCGCAAGGCCGTCGACATCTTCGCCGAGGGCGGCTCTGGCGTCGTGGTGCTCCCATGTGGCGCTGGAAAGACGCTGGTCGGCGCGGCCGCGATGGCTGAGACCAAGACGACGACACTGATCCTCGTCACCAACACCGTGAGCGCTCGACAGTGGCGGGATGAGTTGCTCAAGCGCACGTCCCTCACCGCAGAGGAGATCGGCGAGTACTCCGGCCAGTCAAAGGAGATCAAGCCGGTCACCATCGCGACCTATCAAATTCTCACCGCGAAGCGAAAGGGCCAGTACGCGCATCTGGCACTGCTCGATGCGCTGGACTGGGGCCTCATCGTGTACGACGAGGTTCATCTCCTCCCGGCGCCGGTGTTCAAGCTGACGGCCGACCTGCAGGCGCGCCGCCGCCTCGGTCTCACCGCGACGCTCGTGCGCGAGGACGGCCGGGAGGGCGACGTGTTCAGCCTGATCGGCCCAAAGCGCTTCGACGCCCCGTGGAAGGAGATCGAGGCACAAGGGTTCATCTCCCCCGCCGTGTGCTACGAAGTACGCGTTGACCTCCCCGAAGGAGACCGCCTCGAGTACGCCGCCGCGGCCGACGACGAACGTTACCGCCTCGCCGCCACTGCTCCGGCCAAGATCGGCGTCGTGAAGAGCCTGGTTGCCCGCCATGAGGGCGAGAGAATCCTGGTGATCGGTCAGTACCTCGATCAGATCGACGTACTTTCCGACGCACTGAACGCCCCCAAGATCACCGGCGCCACGCCCATCGAGGAGCGCGAGGAGCTGTACCAAGCGTTCCGGGTGGGCGAGATCTCGGTGCTGATCGTGTCGAAGGTGGCGAACTTCTCGATCGACCTGCCCGAAGCATCCGTCGCCATCCAGGTCTCGGGATCATTCGGCTCCCGGCAGGAAGAAGCTCAGCGTCTGGGGCGCTTGCTTCGCCCGAAGCAGACCAGCCGCACGGCGAGCTTCTACACCTTGATCGCCCGTGACACCGTCGACCAGGATTTCGCGCAGAATCGTCAGCGGTTCCTGGCCGAACAAGGGTACGCGTACACGATCCTGGACGCAGACGGCGTCGCCGCGTAGGCACGATTCACGGGCTTTCCGCGCGATATCCAGACAACGCAACGATTCCCTCGCCATAATGAGGGAATGACCGCACCGCGCATTCTCATCGTCGACGACGAGCCGAACATCCGCGACCTGCTCATCACGAGCCTCAAGTTCGCCGGATACCAGGTCAGGGCCGTGGCCAACGGCGCACAGACCATCTCGGCGGTTCTCGAGGAAGAACCCGACCTCATCATCCTCGATGTGATGCTGCCCGACATGAACGGCTTCAGCGTGACCAAACGCTTGCGCGGCGCCGGCTACACCGCACCCATCCTCTTCTTGACGGCCAAGGACGAGGTGGAAGACAAGATCGCGGGTCTCAACGCCGGCGGCGACGACTACGTCACCAAGCCCTTCTCCCTCGACGAGATCGTCGCCCGCATCCAAGCCATCCTCCGCCGCACCATGCAGGCTGATGAAGAGTCGGTCATCCGCACCGGTGAACTCACCATGGACCAGGACACGCACGACGTGCGTGTCGGCGACGTATCGATCGATCTGAGTCCTACCGAGTTCAAGCTACTCCGGTATCTGATGCTCAACCCCAACCGAGTACTCTCCAAGGCCCAGATCCTCGATCACGTGTGGGAGTACGACTTCAACGGCGACGCGGGCATCGTGGAGAGCTACATCTCGTACCTGCGACGCAAGATCGATCCGCACGCGAGTGAGGCGCTGATCCAGACCAAGCGCGGCTTCGGCTACATGCTGAAGGCAGGGAAGACCGCCTAATCCGGGCGGCAGTCCCGTGGGAGCCGCGATAGACGGCAAGACCGACGCCGTCACGACGTGGTGGCGTGGCATCAGTCTGCGCGCGAAGGTCACCGGCGTCACCGTCATGCTGCTCGCCGTAGGGCTGTTCGCCGCCGGCATTGGAACCATGGCGTTCTTGCGGAACAGCCTGGTGCTCGCCGTCGACACGCAGGTCGACGCACTCGCGCGCACCGATCTCACCTCTCCCCTGATGGACTTCTCGAGTGTCGATGGGAAGCTGAGCGTCATCCCCAAGGACAGCGCGCCGTCCACCGAGTACTTCGTCGCCGCCTACGAACCAGTGGATGGTCAACTGCTCGCCGTCGCGGGTGGACGAGGCGCCCCGCAGCCCGTGTTCCCAGAGGAATATCCCCTCGATCGTGCGCAAGCGCAGGAACTGCAGGTCAAGACGCTGACGAGCAGTGACGGCACGGCCGAATACCGTGCCGCCGTGAGCGTGCAAGAGTACGCGAACAGCGGCCTGTTCTACCCGCAGATGGTGGCCGTTCCCCTCGCGACGGTAAACCGGACGATCGCGTCCTACCTCGGCATCTACTCGGTGCTCGCGATCATGACCATCGTGGGTGGCGCGTTGCTCACGCGCTTTCTCGTCACGCTGACCTTCCGCAGCCTGGGCGAAGTGGAATCCACTGCCGATGCCATCGCTGCGGGCGATTTCAGCCAGCGAATGACGAGAGTCGGGTCATCCCGAACAGAGGTCGGCCGCCTGAAAGCGGCGATCAACGCGATGCTCGGACGAGTGGATGCCGCGATCTCGCAGCGTGACGCGACCGTGCAACAAATGCGACGCTTCATCGGTGATGCCAGCCACGAACTCCGCACGCCCCTGGTGACGGTTCGCGGCTACGCCGAGCTTTACCGGATGGGCGCCATCAACGGCGACGAGGAGATCTCGCAGTCGATGGAACGTATCGAGAAGGAAGCGGTGCGCATGGGGCTTCTGGTCGAGGATCTCCTCGCACTCGCGCGACTCGACGAGCGACGCGATGTCGTCGTCGCCCCCGTTGACCTGCGACCCATCGCACGAGATGCCGCGCTCGACGTCCGTGCGGCCTCGCCGCAGCGCCCCGTGACCGTTATCGATTCAACGAAAGACGTCGCCGCCGGCACCTCCACGCCCGAGAGCGCGGCGATCACACGGCCCACGCCCCCCACATCCCCGATCGCCCGGGCGGGCGCAACGTTCTCGCTGCTGCGTCGTCGCCCTCGAGGCGCCGGCGGACGAGCAGAGACCACAGATGCGACCTCCGCCGACACCGCACCGATCGACACCCCGGCCCCACCATCGGTGGAACGTCTCGAGCCGATCGTGAGCGGCGACGAAAATCGCATCCGCCAGGTCGTCACAAATCTGCTCGGAAACGCCAGGCGTTTTTCGCCACCGGACTCGCCGATCGAACTACGCGTGGGCGTATCCGATGCCGACCGCACCGGCTGGATCGAAATCATCGATCACGGCGAGGGAATCCCCGATCAGATCAAGGAGAAGATCTTCCAGCGATTCTGGCGTGCGGACACTTCCCGCGCGCGGGAGACCGGCGGCACCGGACTCGGGCTGTCGATCGTCTCTTCGATCGTCGAGGCGCTCCACGGATCGGTGACGGTCACCGACACTGACGGTGGTGGAGCAACTTTCCGAGTTGCATTTCCCCTCGAGCAGGCACGCGATGTTGCCGACCACGAGTACCTGGAGACTCAGCCACTCCCGCGCATCGCGCGCGAGGAGAGTTGACCCCTCCTCCCCAGGTTCGCGCCTCTCGCTTTTCATCCACCGACCCAGATGGCGATCGCGCCTGCTGCTGTCTGTCCGCCTAGCGTGGGAGACGCCGGTGAAGGAACGACCATCGCCGCAGAAAGGAACCATCATGGCCGTCTTCTCCGTCGATAGCGATGCGGTCCTCGCCAGTACCGCGACGGTCCGCGCCACCATCGACCGGTTGAACGCCGAATCGAATGCGATGCTGGCCCAGCTCACACAACTCCAGTCCACGTGGACCGGTTCAGCCTCATCGGCCTTCCACGGTGTGGTCGAGCAGTGGCGCGCGACTCAGCGACAAGTGGAAGAGTCCCTCACCAGCATCAACGCAGCGCTGACGGTCGCAGGCCGCCAGTACGCGGACGCCGAGATGGCCACGGTGAGCCTGTTCCGTTGAGCGGCGTCGCACACAACGATGGGCCCCTCCTCTCGGAGGGGCCCATCGTGTAGCCGAACAATCGGCAGGACAACATGACGTTGCCTGGCTGGATTAGAAGTCCATGCCACCCGTCGGGTCAGCCGGAGCAGCCGGAGCCTTCTCGGGCTTGTCGGCGACAACGGCCTCGGTCGTCAGGAACAGACCGGCGATCGATGCGGCGTTCTGCAGAGCCGAACGCGTCACCTTGGCCGGGTCGATGATGCCCTGTGCGAACAGGTCACCGTACTCACCGGTCGCGGCGTTGAGGCCGTGACCGATCGGCAGCTCGGCAACCTTGTTGGCAACGACGCCGGGCTCGAGGCCAGCGTTGAGGGCGATCTGCTTGAGCGGGGCGCCAATTGCGACGCGAACGATGTTCGCACCGGTCGCCTCGTCACCGCTCAGCTCGAGGCCGTCGAGAGCAACCTTGCCGGACTGGATGAGCGCGACGCCACCACCGGCGACGATGCCCTCTTCGACCGCTGCCTTGGCGTTGCGCACAGCGTCCTCGATGCGGTGCTTGCGCTCCTTGAGCTCGACCTCGGTCGCCGCGCCCGCCTTGATGACGGCGACGCCGCCGGCGAGCTTCGCGAGGCGCTCCTGCAGCTTCTCACGGTCGTAGTCGCTGTCGGTGTTGTCGATCTCACGGCGGATCTGGGTCACGCGACCCTCGATCTGCGACGCCTCACCGGCACCCTCGACGATCGTGGTCTCGTCCTTGGTGATGATGACCTTGCGTGCGCGGCCGAGCAGGTCGAGCGTTGCGTTCTCGAGCTTGAGGCCGACCTCTTCGGTGATGACCTGGCCGCCCGTGAGGATTGCGATGTCCTGCAGCTGAGCCTTACGACGGTCACCGAAGCCGGGCGCCTTGACCGCAGCCGACTTGAAGATGCCGCGGATCTTGTTGAGCACCAGGGTCGCGAGAGCTTCGCCCTCGACGTCCTCGGCGATGATCAGCAGTTCCTTGCCGTCCTGGATCACCTTGTCAACGATGGGCAGAAGGTCCTTGATGTTCGAGATCTTCTGGTTCGCGATCAGGATGTACGGGTCCTCGAAGACCGCTTCCTGGCGCTCGGGGTCGGTGACGAAGTAGGGGTTCAGGTAGCCCTTGTCGAAGCGCATGCCCTCGGTGAGCTCGAGCTCGGTGCCGAAGGTGTTGGACTCCTCGACAGTGACCACACCTTCCTTGCCCACCTTGTCGATCGCCTCGGCGATGAGTGCACCGATCTCGGCGTCTGCGGCCGAGATCGAGGCGGTTGCGGCGATCTGGTCCTTCGACTCGACCTCCTTGGCGCTGTCGAGCAGCTCAGCGGTGATCGCCGCGACGGCCTTCTCGATGCCCTTCTTGAGCGAGATGGGGTCTGCACCAGCCGCGACGTTGCGAAGACCTTCGCGAACGAGGGCCTGTGCGAGAACGGTAGCGGTGGTGGTGCCGTCACCGGCGACGTCGTCAGTCTTCTTGGCGACTTCCTTGACGAGCTCCGCGCCGATCTTCTCGTAGGGGTCGTCCAGTTCGATCTCCTTGGCGATCGACACGCCATCGTTGGTGATCGTGGGGGCGCCCCACTTCTTCTCGAGTACGACGTTGCGACCGCGCGGGCCGAGCGTCACCTTGACGGCGTCGGCCAGGATGTTGAGGCCGCGCTCGAGGCCGCGGCGGGCCTCCTCGTCGAAAGCGATGATCTTTGCCATGTGTGTGTCGTCCCTCCCGGACGTGGGCTTGCGGTATTAGCACTCTGCAAACGCGAGTGCTAAATCATTCTGGCACTCGACCCTATCGAGTGCAAGCCGCGGGAGAGGGTGTCGCAACACGCAGAAACGCCGAGGCGCATGGCATCGGCGTTTCTCTGGGGAACGGGTGGTCAGACGACGCGAACAGCTTCCGCCTGCGGACCCTTCTGCCCGGCGCCAACGGTGAACTCGACGGTCTGCCCCTCTTCGAGAACGCGGAAGCCGCTCATATCGATGTTCGAGTAGTGGACGAACACGTCCTGTCCATCGGCGACGGTGATGAACCCGAAGCCTTTCTCGGCGTTGAACCATTTGACGGTGCCCTGGGCCATGCGATCTCCTGTTGCTGGTACGACAGGCTTCATCGTACGGACGCGCAACCGTTCACAGACGGCCGCACGGCAAGTGTTGACACGCTTGCACCGAACTGTTTACCGCGGGGAAACACGAGCCATCGTTCACACCCGCTCAGGCACGCTGCTCCCCGCGAACTACGGGGTTGGCGTGGCCGAGGGCGACGCACCAGCGCCGGTGCTGTCCACACCGATCACAATCGTCAGCTGCTTCTCACCCTCGACAGAGGGTTGATACACGTCGCTCTGTTCGACGCGCGCGCCGCCGATGACGTCGGCGAGACCTACCGCTGCGGCTTCGTCCGCGGCATCCAGGTAGTACACGGTGGTTTCGGGGAAGTCATCCGACCCTGCTTCGCTGGCGAGCACAGCGTCAGAATCCCAGCCCGCCGCGACGACATCGTCCTTCAACTGCGTCGCCAAACCGCTTTCTCCGGTCGCGTTGAGGATCAGCACGTCGTAGGTCGTATCGACGACACCTTCGACTGCGGGCGTCTCGACCACCGTGGGTTCGGGCGCGGGAGCAAGCTCGATCCGCCCCGAGGCGATGAGCGTTGCGAAAATGCCCAACACGATGAGCACAATCGTGGCGAGGGCGGCCCACAGAAGCACCACCCAGCCCCGCATATGGGGGTTCTCGGCGCGGTGTGCGCCCACACGGCCAGAGTCCGGAAGGTCGTCGAAGCGATCCTTGGGGAGAGTCGATTGGGGCACCAGAGAATGCTACCCGCCCGTGCGCGCGAGCCGAGTATCGCGTTGCCGACGCAGGCGACGCACCAGCATCGGGTCGTACTCCTGCGCCTCGATGGTGTCGATCAGCCGCGCCAGTAGCTGGTAGTAGCGCGCCGGCGCCATGTTGAGCTGTGCACGAATCGCTTCTTCCTTCGCACCGACATGCTGCGTCCACTGCACCTCGAAATCCAGCAGGGCGCGGTCACGATCGTCAAGGGGCACAGCCCTACGCTAACTCGCTGCCGCCGACGAGTCCGCGCGCCACTCCATGCGAGCTCCGAGCGGGTCCACCCAAGCCATCGCCCGGTCATTCGTCAGCAACAGAGAACCCGCACGCGGGTCACGTGCCGCAGGACTCGGATCATTGCGCATCCATCCCGGCTCGATGCTGATCCACGTGACGTCGGCCGAGCGCAGCGTCTGCGCGAGCCGCTCGCGACCTGCCCGCGCGATGTGCGGCAAGACTCCTGGAGTCGTGACCACGACGGTCGCATCACGCGGGGCCTCGTCGAGCACCGAACGCAGCAATGCGGCATCCGTCGCATCCCCCGCAACGATGCGTAGCGAGTGCTGAGCCGCCAGTGAGAGCGCACCCTCGATGCGTCGACGTCGCTCGTCTTCTTCTGGCCACACGAGCGACGTCAGAAATCGTCGATCCCCCGGATCTGACGCGTCAAGAGGCGCAAGGTCGATACCTGCGCGCCATACGACCTCCGGCATCCGCAGCGGCACCGGCCCTTCGACGGCGCACATCAGCTCCACTCTGGGATCCCCGAGCGCGGGCTCGAGGCGCACTCCCGAGTAGTCATACGCGTACGCATCCGGAATCATGCAGAGGCCCGCGCTCGCGCCGATCTCAATGAGCGCGATCGGCCCCTCGACGGCGGCGAGCGCCGGCAGCAGCGCCGCACAGCGAAGAGGTTCGTTGGTTTGCAGCATCCGCCGCCCGCATTCCGCGACCACCTCCTCCGAGTGGCTGCGCAGCCACTCGGCCCATTCGGCGAATGTCTCCTCTGGCGCGCCGAGCATGCGGCTCACGCCGAAGACGAGCGGCGGCTGCCGACGAGTCGGTGCGATGCGCGCCACGATGTTCGCGATGTCGGGTGTCGCAGCGACGCCCGTAGCCCACTCCGCATACAACGCAGACCGACCGGGGGCTTCGTCACGGGCAAAACGCCCGTAGCGCTCGACGACGGCGGCCACGTCTTCGCGCGAAGCATCGGTCACTCCCCCATTCTCGCGGCTGGCCCACAGGAGCCGCGGAACAACACCGCCTCGGGTGCGGTTGAATTGAGGGAATCGAGGAGGACTCATGGACTACACCGTGAACAAGAGCGACGACCAGTGGCGGCAGGAGCTCACCCGCGAGCAGTACGCGGTACTGCGCGAGGCGGGCACCGAGCGCCCCTGGACGGGTGAGCTACTCGACGAGTCGCGCGCTGGCCTCTATGCCTGCGCAGCCTGCGGCGCCGAATTGTTCAAGAGCGGCACGAAATTCGACTCCCACTGCGGATGGCCGAGCTTTTACGAGTCGATCCGCCCCGAGGCCGTCGAACTGATCGATGACACCAGCCACGGCATGGTTCGCACGGAGGTGCGCTGCGCGAACTGCGGGTCGCACCTGGGCCATGTGTTCCCCGATGGGTTCGGCACGCCGACAGGCGATCGGTACTGCATGAACTCGATCTCGCTGTCGTTCACCCCGGAAGACGCGTGACACCCTCGGCCCGCGACGCGATGCTGGCGCGTCGGTCATTTTCACAAGTCACGGATGCCGCGCCCGATCGCGCCGAACTCGAGACGCTGATCTCTGCCGCCGGCCGCGTCGCCGATCACTCGTCATTGCACCCATGGCGGTTAATCGAGCTGCGAGGGGCCGACCGGGAAGTGCTGGGTCGTGCCATCCATAAGGCCGAGGGAAAGAAGGGCGCTTCGCACAAGACGTTGCGGGCGCCGCTCCTCATCGGCGTGGTCGCGAGCTACCGCAAGAGCTCGAAGGTCCCGAGGTGGGAGCAGGAAGCCGTCGCCTCGGGCGTCGCCCACATGCTGAGCCTGCTCCTCGACGAGGCGGGCTGGGGCGTCATCTGGCGAACGGGTCACTACACGCGAGCAAAGTCCGTCGCCAAAGCGCACGGACTCAAGAAGAACGAAGAGCTTCTGGGCTGGCTGTATGTCGGAGGCAAGCCGGAGCGCGCGCGCAACGGTCGCCTCAAGGCCGTGGACCCGAGTCGATATCTCTCACGGATGCCGCGCAAGAAACGGAAGTAAGAGGACTCACCGACGCTTGCGCACGCGCCAGTGCCGACGAGGCGAGCGCACCGACGCAACGAGGACGGACGACAACGCGATGGTCACCATCGTGAACTGGACCACCAGCGGCGGGCTGGACTGTGTCGGCCAGAACGCGTCAATGACGATTGCCGTTACCAACTGACCCGCAACCGCCCCGAGCCCGAGCACCAGCACTCCCGTATGCGGAACGAGTGCGGCCGACAAGAAGATGTAGGTAACTCCCACCGCACCGCCCGCGTACATCCATAACTCGGCGGGTACCGCTCGCGGACCACCTGTCAGTGCGAGGTTGACGGCGGCACCGAGCGCGAGCACGACAGTTCCGCCGAGAAAGTTCACGAGGGTTGCCGTCAGCGGTGTTCCCACCCGCTGCCGCAGTCGGCCGTTCGTCGCCTGCTGCCATGCGATGCCGGCACCCGCAAGGAACGGCAGGACCAGCATCCACATCGGGATCCCCTGCGCTGAATCCCCGATGAGCGCAGAACCGACCGCGGCGAGAGCGAGCGCTCCGCCCACCAGTCGCGGAAGAGTGACGGCGACGACGCCTGCAGGTCCGTACCCGGTGCGGTCGAGCACGAGTCCGCACACGGTCTGCCCGGCGACCATCCCCACCGTGAACATGGCGACACCGATGACCCCTACCGCCAGACCTTGCGTTGCGACGGTGAGCGCTCCGGCCACGCCGCCAAGCAGCATCCACCATGGAATGCGACGAGCACCGACACCGGTGACCAGCGTTCGCACGCCGCGCCGGCCGACCGGCAGCACAGCGCTGAGCACGACCAGGATTGCGAGCCCAGAAGAAAAGGAGATGAACGCCGCCGTCATGCCGTCACCCATAGCGAGTCCGAGCGCGCCGTTCATTCTCGCCTGAGTCGCGGTCAGCACGCCCACGGCGGCCGCGCCGAGAAGCGCGATCCACCGCGGCAGGTGACGCTCGGCGTCCTCGGGCGCAGAGCCGCCCGATAGCGGGCGTGTGGGCTCGGACATGGAGCCGACCACGGGACTCGAACCCGTAACCGCCCGATTACAAGTCGGGTGCGCTACCAATTGCGCCAGGTCGGCAGAACATCCATCCTAGCGTCGTAGCGACGCTCGCTCGCACGGGGCTACGAGGACGGAGTCGGCGTTGGGGTCGCGTTCTCTTGGTAGTAGGCGTCGCTGGCAATCGTGAGAACGAACTGCGCGAACTCCTTCGGGTCCCCGAGAGCACCCACATACGGCTGCCCGTTCACCAACACGGTCGGAGAGCTCGTCAGCGCGAGATCGTCGGTGTCGGGGATCGCTTCCAGCGCCCGGGCGGTGGCCTCTTTGGCCCACCCCGTGAAGTCTTCGTCCTCGATGCACTCGCGAATGACCGTGGGCTGCTTTGCGCCGGACGCGATAGCCAGAGCGGCGAGCTCGCTGTTGTTGAGCCCGTCGGTGCCGACATCGGGCTGCTGAGCAAGCAAGGCGTTATTGAAGGCGAAGAACGAGTCCGGGGCGTGGGTTCCCACGCATGCGGCGGCGGCCGCCGCGCGCTGTGAGTACTTGGTGCCGTTCGACTTCGAGGTCAGCATCGCGACCGGGTAATACGTCACCGTCGCGGCATCCTCCGAGAACCAGTTCGACAACTGCTGCACGTTGGCGAGCTGGAAGTCGCGCGCACCCGTCGAGAGGTAGTCGACGTAGACGCGAATGTCGACAGCAGGCGCATCCTCCGCAGACGCGCTGGGCGTCGGTGAGGGGCTCTCGTCGGCGCTCGCGGCGGCTGCATCATCGGGGGTCGTCTCTGTGACCAATCCAACGCCCTCCACACCGACAACGGCGAATCCATCATGGTCGGCGTTCGCCGGCTTCAAGAGTGGTCGAGAGGCTGCCGATGAGACAGTCATGGTGATCGCCACGGCACCGGCAACGATCACAGCAACGGCGCCGACCGCGATGCTCGCCGCACGAATGAGTCGCATACGCGTCTGCTGGGCGCGCACGAGTTGCGCCTTTTCGCGTACCGCGTCGCGTCGCTCGCGGGGGGAGGAAGCGTTCGGTGTCTCGTCGCTCGACATGGAACCTCTCGGTGCTGACGTGTCCGGAAAAGCGGTGACTGTGCGGGGGCACGGCCGTGGACGATGCTAGTCAGACTGGCTGGGAAATGCCCAGACGCAGCCTCCACTTCCGCACACAGACCCCCGCGCAGTCCGTGGCATACTAGGGGGTGCGCCCGATGACGGGCGCGCGGGAATGCCCCCGCTCATCCATCACAACGGATCGTCCGGCACGTACCTGCCGGTGAAGGAGAAGAAGATATGGCGTCCGTCACGTTCGACAACGCAACCCGCCTGTACCCCGGCGGCACACGCCCCGCAGTCGACAAGCTGAACCTCGAAGTCGCCGACGGCGAGTTCCTCGTTCTCGTCGGCCCCTCCGGCTGTGGAAAGTCCACGTCACTGCGCATGCTCGCCGGCCTCGAAGAGGTCAACTCCGGTGCAATCCGCATCGGCGAGCGCGACGTCACCGACGTTCCGCCGAAGGACCGCGACATCGCGATGGTCTTCCAGAACTACGCGCTGTACCCCCACATGACCGTCGCCGAGAACATGGGCTTCGCGCTCAAGATCGCTGGCGTCAGCAAGGACGAGCGCGCCGCTCGCGTCCTCGAGGCAGCCAAGCTGCTCGACCTTGAGGACTACCTCACGCGCAAGCCCAAGGCTCTCTCGGGTGGTCAGCGTCAGCGTGTCGCCATGGGCCGCGCGATCGTGCGTCAGCCCCAGGTGTTCCTCATGGACGAGCCGCTGTCGAACCTCGACGCGAAGCTGCGTGTCCAGACTCGTACGCAGATCGCCTCCCTGCAGCGCCGCCTTGGCGTCACCACGGTCTACGTCACGCACGACCAGACCGAGGCTCTCACGATGGGCGACCGGATCGCGGTCCTCAAGGACGGCCTACTCCAGCAGGTGGGAACCCCGCGTGACCTTTACGAGAAGCCGAACAACGTGTTCGTCGCCGGCTTCATCGGTTCGCCCGCCATGAACCTCTTCACGTCGAACCTGCAGGAGGGTGGCGTCGAGTTCGGTACCGAGATCGTCGGCCTCGACCGCGCCACTGTGGGCCGCGCCCACGGCAGCCAGGTCACCGTCGGTGTGCGTCCCGAGGACATCATCGTCGGACCGTCCGACGGCAAGGGTCTCGCCGTCACTGTCGATCTCGTCGAAGAATTGGGTGCGGACGGCTACCTCTACGGTCACGCCGAGGTCGGCGGAAAGCGCGCCGACCTGGTCGCCCGTGTCGATGGCCGCAACCACCCGCAAGCGGGTGAGACGGTCACCTTGGCTGCGAAGGAAGGCCACGTTCACGCTTTCGACGCCGAGACCGGCGAGCGCCTGAACGAAGAGGCCATCGCTTCGGCGTAACGATTGTCAAAGCGCGACGGCGCGGGTGGTTCTTCCTCCCGCGCCGTCTCGCATTTCCCGGAGGCATCATGTCCGACGCGTTGAGCATCACCGCCAGTCGGGTCGATCCTGCCCTGCTCGATCTGCCCTGGTCCACTCCCCTCGCAGAGTGGCCGTCCAGTCACATCGTGTTTCTCCCCAAGGGCATCTCGCGCCACCTCGTGCGTTTCGCGAGTCTGTCGGGACGTGTGGTTGCGATTAAGGAGACAACCGAAGCGATGGCCCGGCGAGAGTACGACATGCTCGGAAACCTCGCCAGACTCGACGTGCCCTGCGTCGAGCGAATTGCCGTGATCGCGGGGCGCACGGATGCGAACGGGAAGCCGCTGCCCGCAGCGCTCGTGACTTCTCACCTGAAGTTCTCTCTGCCATATCGGGCGCTGTTCACTCAAGTGCTGCGTCCCGACACAGCTACCCGCCTGGTCGACGCCCTTGCCGCTTTGCTGGTGCATCTTCACAACATCGGTTTCTTCTGGGGCGACGTGTCGCTATCCAACACGTTGTTCCGTCGGGATGCCGGGGCCTTCGCCGCCTACTTGGTCGACGCCGAGACGGGCGAACTGCACGAGAGCGGACTCACTCCGGGTCAACGTGCCCACGACCTCGATGTCGCACGCACGAACATCGCCGGGGAGATCATGGATCTCGAAGCTGGCGGACGACTCGAGGGCGGCGTCGACGCGATTGCGATCGCCGATGGCATCGTCTCCGCGTATCACGCCCTGTGGGCAGCGCTCACCGACCGCGAATCGTTTGATGCGGATGAGTCGTGGCGACTGACCGAACGCGTGCAGCGGCTGAACGAACTAGGCTTCGACATCGGCGAAATGTCGATCGAGACGACAGCGGACGGCACGACCGTCTCCATACAACCCAAGGTCGTCGATGCCGGCCACCATCAGCGACGACTGATCCGACTGACGGGTCTGGACGTCGAGGAGAACCAGGCGCGACGGCTCCTCAACGACCTGGATGAGTTCCGGGCACGGAGCACACGGTTCAGGGACGACGAAGAAATGGCAGCCCACGAGTGGCTCACTCGGGTGTTCGAGCCCGTGGTGAAGTCGATTCCCTGGGACCTGCGCTCAAAGCTCGAACCGGCCGAAGTGTTCCACCAGGTGCTCGAGCATCGTTGGTACGTCTCCCAGAACCGGGGACGCGCGGTGCCTCTTGCCGAAGCCTTGTCGAGCTATATCGACGAAGTGCTGCGACACCGCCGTGACGAGGCAACCCTCATGTCGCCCTCAACCGAAACGCTCTCGCTCCCGATTATCACGGACAGCCACGCCGTCATCGATGAAGACGACGACGGCGTGGACTGGCGCGACCTGGTCTGAGCCGCCTCAGTAGCCGACGGCGAAGCGTTCGCGCGAGTGACGCGGACGCTCGATCTCATCGATGACCGCCACGGCGAGGTCGGCACCCGAGATATACGATTCGCCGTCGGCGTCGGTCACGAGGACATCACCACCGTCCCGGTACTCACCGGTGCGCTCGCCAGGGTTCCATGCCCCGAAGCCACCCGCCGGATGTACATAGAACCAGTCTCGCGCGGCGTCGGTACGCTGCAGGTCTTCGAGGATGCCGATCGCCTCGAGCGCTTCGGGCTTGTACTCCTCGGTGAAGGATGGCTGATCAACAACGCGCCCGCCGCCCGGGGCCACCAAGCTGCCGCCTGCGCCGCCGATGACGCCCACACGCACCTCAGCAGGGAGCGCGTCGACGAGCGCCGCCACGTTCGGCCGTACCTGACCCAGCATGTCGCCGCGCGCGGGAACGGTCGAGATCACCACATCGACCCCAGTCAGTTCGCTGACGAGGCTCGGTGCATCGAGTAGCGTGCCCTCGATGTAGGTCACTCCCTCGATTCGCTCGGTGGGCAACGTGCGGGCGACCGAGACCACGGTGTGGCCTCGCTCCACCGCCTCCGCGACGATGTGCGACCCGGCGTAACCGGTTCCTCCGATGACGGCGATGCGTGTCATGTTGTGCCTTTCGCTGGGGTGTACATGGTTCCCAAGTCCGGCGACCGGCGTTTCATTCCCGGCGTTGGGTCAGCCGCGCTGCCCTCGCACCGTGGCGACTTGGTACAGCGCGACGGAGGCGGCGATGCCGGCGTTCAGAGACTCCGCTGCCGACGAAATCGGGATGGAGACGACCTGATCGCAATTCTCGGTCACCAAGCGCGACAAGCCTTTGCCCTCGGATCCGACAACGATCACAACGGGGCGATCAGCCAATTCGAGCGAGGGCAAGTCCACGTCGCCGTCGCCGGCGAGACCGAGGATGAATACGCCCTGCTTCTTGAATTCCTTGAGCGTCGTCGTCAGGTTCGGAGCGAGCGCGACCGGGATGCGCGCTGCCGCGCCGGCACTGGTCTTCCACGCCGCCGAGTTCACACTGGCGGAGCGTCGCTGCGGCACGATCACGCCGTGACCGCCGAACGCAGCCGTCGATCGAATGATCGCTCCGAGGTTGCGCGGGTCGGTGATGCCGTCGAGCGCGATGAACAACGGCACCTCGTCGCGATCAATGACCTGTTCGAGGAGGTCCTGCGGGTGCGCGTACTCATAGGGCGGAACCTTGAGCGCGACGCCCTGATGCACACCGTCGAATCCCGCCATGCGGTCCAGTTCGGGGCGTGTGACCTCAAGAACCGGGATGCCGCGATGCGTCGCGATCGACAGCATCTCCTTCACACGGTCATCCATCTCCACACGCTGCGCAATGTAGAAGGCTGTGGCGGGAATCTTCGCGCGGAGCGCCTCGAGCACCGAGTTGCGCCCGGTGACCGTCTCAGTGTCGTCCTCTTTCTTGGCGGCGCGTGGGCGCGCCCCTCCGGATCCCCCAGGCTTTCCCTTCCCGCCCGCAGCGGCGTAGCGCTCTGCAGCAGCCTTACGCTTTCCGGCCGGATGCCACGCCCGATCCTCTGCCTTCGGTGTCGGTCCACGACCCTCGAGTGAACGCTTGTTCTTGCCGCCCGTACCCTTGGTCGGGCCCTTCTTGTTTCCCTTGCTCGCGCCGGGGCGCCCTGGCTTAGCCATTCAAACTCCAATGTGTTCCGTCAACGCTGTCCTCCAGCGTGATCCCTGCCGCGGCGATCGCGTCGCGGATGCGGTCTGCTGCCGCAAAATCCTTGGTGGCCCGTGCTTCGGCGCGCTGAGCGACCATCGTGCCGACCAATCGGTCCAATGCACCCGCCTCGGCGGATGATCCCGACGCCGCCCAGTGCGCTGCCTCGGGATCGATGCCGACAATGTCACACATCGCCAACACCTCGGCACGGGCGCGCCGGGCGCCCGATTCGTCACCGGCATCCAGCGCGGCGTTGCCGGTGCGAACGGTGTCGTGCACGACGGCGAGCGCCTGTGGCACACCGAGATCGTCATCGAGTGCTTCCGCGAAGGCTGGGGGAAGGAGCGCGCCCGTGTCCGGCGTCTCCCCCACGCCCAGGCGTGCCGCGCGGTCGAGGAACCGAGAAATGCGGTCAACCGCAGCCTCGGCCTCGGCGAACGTCGACGGGGTGATATCGAGGCTCGAGCGATAGTGCGCGGCGGCGAGCGCATAACGCACGACGAGGGGATCGTGAGCGCCGAGGACGTCCGCCGCGGGAATGAAGTTGAAGAGCGACTTCGACATTTTCTGCCCGCCGACCGTCACCAGCCCGTTGTGCACCCAGTAACGCGCGAAGCCGTCTCCGGCAGCCTTCGACTGAGCAAGTTCGTTCTCGTGATGCGGGAATCGCAAATCGAGACCACCACCGTGAATGTCGAATTGAGCGCCCAGGTAGCGGCGCGCCATCGCCGAACACTCAATGTGCCACCCCGGGCGGCCCGGGCCCCACGGGGAATCCCACATCGCCGACTCCGGCTCGTCTGCCTTCGCGGCCTTCCACAGGGCGAAGTCCTGCGGGCTCCGTTTTCCACGAGGGTCGGCATCGGCGGCCGGTTCCATTGCATCTACGGATTGACGGGTCAACGCTCCGTAACGTGGCCAGGAGCGCACGTCGAAGTACACGTCGCCGGCCGCAGCATAGGCGCGATTCGCTTCGATCAACCGCTGAATGAGCTCTTGCATCTGGGTGATCGACGCGGTTGCGCGCGGCTCGTACGTGGGCGGACGAATGCCGATCGCCTCGTACGCTCGCGTGAACTCTCGCTCCATCCGATATGCGAGCGCCCACCACGGCTCGTCGTCGGTGGCGTTAGCCAGCACCTTGTCATCAATATCCGTGACGTTGCGCACGAACGTGACGCGGTCATAGCGGTGCTCGAGCCAACGGCGAAGGATGTCGAAGCTGAGCGCGCCCCGCAGGTGGCCGATGTGCGGGCCAGACTGCACCGTTGGACCGCACACATACATGGTGACGTTCCGCGGGTCGAGGGGCTCGAAGTCGCGCAACGCCTGCGCTTGAGTGTCATAGAGCCGAACCGTCACCGCACCAGCCTACCGGCGGGGACTGGATAGGAACCGGATGCCGCTGCCGAGCATTCCGGACGATGACGAGGTGCCCTCGCGATGCCGTAGAACTATATGGTGCCCTCCGTGTTCGCCGTGCTCGCCGCCGCACTCTTGTTCGGCACCACGGGAACCGCGCAAGCATTGGGACCTGACGGCACCACTCCCCTATCGGTCGGCGTGATGCGAATGGTCATCGGTGGCACCGGCTTGGCCATTCTCGCGTTCACCCTCGCTGCCAGACATGCTCGACGCCGTCCCCGCGGTGCGCCGTCACCTCGACTTTCGCCGCGAGCTGGCGCCCTCATGCTCCTCACCGGCGCCTGCCTTGCTCTGTACCAGCCGCTGTTCTTCCTCGGCACCGAGCGCAACGGTGTGGCTGTAGGAACCGTGATCGCGCTAGGTTCAGCGCCGATCCTCGCAGGGTTGCTCGAATGGGCCCTGACCCGTCGGCTCCCGAGTACCACGTGGATCATGGCGACCGCGCTCGCAACCGGCGGCGTTGTTCTTCTTGGACTCGGAGGTGAAGCGGGTTCGGTCGGCACCGACATCGCTGGCTTGGCGGGCTCCGTCGGGGCGGGCGCGTGCTTCGCGGTGATTGCAAACGCGCAACGGCGACTCCTGGACGACGGCTGGGACCCGTTCACCGTCGTCGGCGCTATGGGGGCCACGTCCGCGGCAATCTTCGCCGTGTTCCTTCCCTTCGTCGATCTCTCGTGGCTCGCACAGCCGGGGGGCTGGCCCATGGCGCTGTGGCTCGGCGTGGCAACGATCTCTGTGGCATACGTGCTCTTCACGTGGGGGCTGAACGGGCTGACAGCGGCAACCGCCGCAACGCTCACCCTCGGTGAGCCTCTCACCGCCGGCGTGCTGGGGATCACCGTGCTCGGCGAACGCCTCTCCGTTCTCGCCATACTCGGCCTCGTCGTTCTGGCAGCGGGACTGGCGCTCCTAGCCTGGGGCTCACGCAAGAGAGATCCGGGGCCTTATCCCGTCGAGGCCTGACACCCCGATACGATTCGTCCGTGTCCTTGCACGTTCAGCCCGACGATCTTTCGTCCGCCGCCACGCGAGCTCTCATCGCCATGCACGTCGACGAGATGCACGACGGGTGCCCCACCGAGAGCGTGCACGCCCTCGACGCGACTGAGCTGCAGCATCCGGCCATCAGTTTCTTCTCCGCATGGAACAACGAACGCCTCGCCGGAATCGGCGCCCTGAAACAGTGGGGCGAATCGCAAGGAGAGATCAAGTCGATGCGCGTTGCGGATGACTTCCGCGGCACCGGCGTCGGTCGCGCCATACTCGACACGCTCATCGATGTCGCGCGACAGCGCTCGCTCACGGGACTCTGGCTCGAGACTGGCTCGAGCGCTCCGTTCGCACCCGCGCGCCACCTCTACGCCCGCGCCGGATTCGTCGAATGCGATCCCTTCGCCGACTACGCGCCGGACCCGCTGTCTGTGTTCATGACGCTCGACCTGGATCCTTCCCGGAGCGCTGTGCGGACGTAGGCGACCGCGGGTTTCGCCGCGCCGAAACACCGATGCAGGGTGTCAGCGTGTGATGACCGCTACCGCAAATGCCGACAATCCCTCACCCGCCCCCGTGAAGCCGAGGCCATCGGTCGTTGTCGCTGTCACGGAAACAGGAGCCCCGCCGAGCGCATCGGACAGGACACGCTGAGCTTCCTCACGGCGAGTCGAGAAGCGCGGCCGGTTGGACTGAAACTGCACGGACACGCTCCCGATGCGCCACCCCGCCTCGGCAAGAATCGCTCGGGTGCGAGCGAGAAACACGTCGGCATGCGCACCCGCGTACTCCGGATGCGAAGTACCGAAATGCGTTCCGATGTCGCCGAGGCCCGCCGCCGCAAGGAGTGCATCGACGACCGCGTGAGCCACGGCGTCACCGTCCGAGTGGCCAGAGAGTGCAGGTTCACCCGGCCACTCCACGCCGGCCAGCCACAGATTCCCGTCGCCGCCGAAGGCATGCACATCCGTGCCGATTCCCACTCGCGGGATCGAGTCCTGCGCGAGCATGGACCGTGCCCGGGCAAGGTCGTCAGGCCCGGTGATCTTGAACGCGGACGGGTCACCGGCAACGACGCGCACCAGCCCACCGGCGGCCGCCACGAGCGCCGCATCGTCCGTGAACTCATCCATGGTTTCTGCATAGGCCCGATCAAGCACGTCGCGCCGGAACCCCTGTGGCGTCTGCGCGGCAGCGAGCGCGGCGCGATCGACGGCTGCAATCACATGCTGGCCGTCGACGCGCTTGAGGGTGTCGACCACCGGAAGCACAGGAATCGCAGCGTCGGCCCCCGCCCCCAGTTCCTCGATCACACGCTCGAACACCGCGGGTGGTGTCAGCGCGCGCGCCGCGTCATGAACGAGCACGCTGCGCACCGAGGGCCACAGGGCGGCGAGGCCAGCAGCGACGGATTGTTGCCGTGTCGGCCCACCACGCACCACTGCGACCAGATCCGCACCTGAGGGGACCGCCGATCTCGCCGCCGCGAGCGCTTCGCCTTCGCGCCCCTCAGGAGCGACGATGACAATCTGTGCGCCGGCAATCTGCCCCACGTTGCGCAAAGCGTGGTGAAGGATCGACGCGCCATCGATGCCTACGAAAGCCTTCGGAGCGCCCGCTCCTAGGCGTGTTCCAGAACCGGCGGCGACAACGACGATGCCGACAGTCGGCACAGGGGCAGTGTTCACATGCCCACGCTATCGCGGCGCACCTGCGCAACATGCAGAACGACGCCGGAGTCCGGCGTCGTTCTAGGGGGTTCAGGAAGCGAGAACCTCGTCGAGGAGCACGCTCGCCTTGTCTTCATCGGTCTTCTCGGCAAGAGCGAGTTCCGAGATCAGAATCTGCTTCGCCTTCGCGAGCATCCGCTTCTCACCCGCCGACAATCCGCGGTCCTGATCGCGGCGCCACAGGTCGCGAACAACTTCGCTCACCTTGATCACGTCACCGGAAGCCAGTTTCTCTAGGTTCGCCTTGTAACGGCGCGACCAGTTGGTGGGCTCTTCGGTGAACGGCGCACGAAGCACCTCGAAAACGCGGTCGAGGCCATCTTTGCCGATGACATCGCGGACACCGACCAAGTCGACGTTCTCCGCGGGAACTTCAATGATCAGGTCACCCTGGGTGACGTTGAGCTTCAGATACTTCTTCGTCTCGCCCCGGATGATCCGGTCCTTGACCTCGATGATCGTTGCCGCCCCGTGATGGGGGTACACGACCGTCTCGCCAACCTCAAAAAGCATGGAGTTATGTCCCTTCGGCAACCTCCAGGATACCACAGGCAACATGCGCTAAGGTTCGCCACCCACTCCCCGCATCGCCCACGTGACGGTGGCGGCTCTATCGAAGGGACGCCAACACCCTAGAATGCTGATGATGTCATCTTCAGCTTTGGGAGGATCCGTGAAATCGCGCCTCATCGCGTCACTCGCCGTCGGCGCCGCCGTCGTGCTCAGCACGACCGGATGCAACATGATCGCTCCGCAGGCGACCACCATCGAGTACGCGGCCGCGGAGGGGATCAATGTTCCCGACTCAGGCCCGGTCGAAGTACGCAACGCGTTCATCGTCGCCACCGAGGACGGCGCTCAGGGCAACTTCATTGCCGCGCTGATCAACGACACTGATTCGGCGCAGACGCTGAACATCGAACTCGACGGTGGCATCAGTGAGACGGTACGCATTCCCGCGTACACCACGATCAGCCTCGGCGCGGATGCTGAGCCTCTCCTGATCGATGGGCTCGACGCGCTGCCCGGCACCGCGATCGAGGGCTACTTCGAGTCGGGTGGTACCGGCAGCCCGCTCGTCGACGTCCCCGTGTTGGATGGCGCTCTCGACTACTTGGCTCCCCTGGTCCCCTGACGACCCCGCCGCCACATACGAATCAACGCGCCCTGTGTCATCACACAGGGCGCGTTGTCGTTCGTGCGGGAAAGATCAGTCCTCGAACCGGTAGCCCAATCCGCGCACGGTGACCAGTTTCGTAGGCGATGCCGGATCGGCCTCGATGCGTGATCGAATCCGCTTGATGTGCACGTCCAGGGTCTTGGTGTCGCCAAAGTAGTCGCTCCCCCACACCCGGTCGATGAGCTGGCCGCGAGTCAGGACGCGACCCGAGTTGCGCATCAACACCTCAAGGAGTTCGAACTCTTTGAGGGGCATGCTGATCTCGCGGCCATCGACCGCGACCGAGTGGCGATCGATATCGAGCACCACGCGGCCACCGTCGAGCACGCGCTCCTCAAGGTCTTCCTCCGCGGTTGACAGCCGGCGCAACACAGCGCGCATGCGGGCAAGAAGCTCACGCGCCGAATATGGCTTCGTCATGTAGTCATCGGCGCCGAGTTCAAGACCCACCACGATGTCGACCTCAGAGTCCTTGGCGGTCAGCATGATGATGGGTACTGCCGACGTCGTCCTGATCTGGCGACAGACTTCGGTTCCGGGCATTCCCGGAAGCATGAGGTCGAGAAGAACGATGTCGGGGCCTGTCTCCCGAAAAAGAACGAGAGCGGACGGCCCATCCTCAGCAATGTCTACCTCGTACCCCTCTCTGCGAAGCAGGTAGGCGAGAGGGTCCGAGAGGTCGGGTTCGTCTTCAACGATCAAGACGCGTGTCATGGTGCTTCTCCGTTCGGGCGACTGGGCTGCTTCGCAGCGGCCGTGGCGTCGCGTTTCTTCTTGCGCTTGCGTTTCGGGCGGGGCGCCGCCTGATCGTCGGGCGCCTCGATCTGCGGAAGGCGCACGGTGAATGTCGACCCTCTGCCGGGCCGCGACCACAGTTTCACCTCACCACCATGCAAGTGAATGGCGTGCTTCACGATCGCCAGGCCCAGGCCGCTGCCCCCGGTTCGACGTGCGCGGGCAGGATCGGCTCGGTAGAACCGCTCGAAGACACGCGCCTGGTCGGCTTCAGAGATCCCGATGCCACGATCTGTCACGGCGATCTCGACGATGTCATCGGCGGCCCTCACCCCGATGCCGACGCTGAGCCCGCTGGAGGAATAGGCGATGGCGTTGGAGATCAGGTTGCCGAGCGCCTCACTAAGCACCTGGGCGTCGCCACGAACGAACAGATGCCGCTCTCCGCCGCGGGTCAAGGTGATCTCGGCAGACTCTGCTTGCAGGGCATGCGCGTCCATCGCGTTCGCGACGACTTCGTCGATGGAGACCTCGCGCTGCGCGGTGATCACATCTCCCGATTGGAGGCGAGAAAGACTCATGATGCGCGCCGTGAGACTCGACAGGCGCGCGGCCTCAGCCAGAAGCCGCGATGCGAATATGCGCACCTGAGGCGGATCGTCAGCTGCGGACTCGATCGCTTCGGCAAGAAGGCTCACTGCCCCGACGGGTGTCTTCAACTCGTGGCTGGTGTTTGCCACGAAGTCTCTGCGCATTTGCTCGACACGCTCTTGCTCGGTGATGTCCCGCAACACCAAAAGAGTCAACCGTGGCGAGATCCTCGTCGCGCGCACGACGACCAAACGTGGTTCCGCCGGCAGCGCGCCGCGGCGCAGCCTGAGCGTCTCGGTTGTCGCCGTCTCAACGGTACGCACCGTGCGGACCACGTCGCGGAGTTCGTCTGAAGGAAGAACATCGTCCTCGTGCAGGCCGAAGGGGATCGCCGGGCGGGACGCGGCCACGATGCGCATCGATGAATCCACGACGACCGCGGCGTCATCCATACCGTGGAGTACGCCGCTCACGCCCTCGGGGATCGCGGCGGAGACCTCACTGCGCGCGCGGTCTCGCGCCCGCAACGCCGCCACGATCACGCCGGCGACCGACGCCCCGATGATGATTCCCGCAAGAAGCGCGACCAGCGCCAGTTGCGTTGTGTTCATGCTGACAGCGTATGGTGCGCGGAGGGGCGGTCGTGCGCAATTCGCTATGGCCGGGAACGGTCGGAATACTATTCACCAGGCAGGCACCGTTCGTTAACCTTCGCTGGCGAGAATCTCCGACGTCGCGCGGGCGGACGCCTGCCAGATCATGAGAGGTGCATCAGATGCGCGAAGTGTTCCATCAGTCGCTTGAGGACGTCCAGGGACGACTCGTCGAGATCTCAGAACTCGTCACAGTCGCCATCGACAAGGCGACACGAGCCTTCGGTACGAGCGACGTCGCCCTGGCGGAAGAAGTCATCGAAGCCGACTCGATCATCGATGACAAGGCGATCGAGCTCGACGAGCTCGCGATCGAAATTCTCGCGCGCCAGCAGCCGGTGGCCCGAGATCTCCGCGTTGTCGTGAGCGCTCTGCGCACGAGTGCGTCGCTCGAGCGCATGGGTGACATCGCCGAGCACATCGCCCAACTCACGCGCATGCGTTTTCCTGAGCGTGCCATCCCGAAGGGCCTGAAGTCGACGTTCCGCAAGATGGGCGAGCTCGATGTCGACGTTGCTCGATCGCTCACCGAGATCCTGCGCACACAAGACCTCTCGCTCATCGAGCAACTGCGCGACGCAGACGACAAGCTCGACGAACTGCACGCGTCGGTGTTCGAGAAGGTCCTCAGCGACAGCTGGCAGGGCGAGGCCAGTGCCACCGTGGACGCCACGCTGGCAAGCCGCTACCACGAGCGTTTCGCAGACCACGCCGTTTCCGTGGCGAAGAAGGTCGCTTACCTGTCGACGGGCGAGTGGGCCGTCACCACCGACACCATCGAGATCATCGAAGCGCCGTAACCGCACAGGGCCCGTAACCGCACAGGGCGCCGTGCCCGCACAGAACAAAGAGAGTGGATGCCCCGGGGGGAGCATCCACTCTCTTTCTGCGTGTGCGGACGGATGTCTGCGCGTTACTTGCCCTGATTGGCCACCGCTGCGGCTCCTGCCGCGGCTGCTTCGGGGTCGAGGTACTCGCCCGGGCCAGCGGGGGTGAAGTCGGCGTTCAAACGGTAGACCAGCGGGATGCCGGTAGGAATGTTCAACTCGGCGATGTCGGCGTCGCTGATGCCGTCGAGGTGCTTGACGAGTCCACGAAGCGAGTTGCCGTGCGCGGTGACAAGCACGGTCTTGCCCGCTTCAAGATCAGGAACGATGTCGCTGTGCCAATACGGCAACATGCGGTCGATCACGAGCTTCAAGGACTCAGTGTGCGGCACGTCGCCGTCGATGCCCGCGTAGCGGGGGTCGTCCACCTGGCTGTACTGATCGTCCGCGGCCAGCGGCGGCGGCGGCACGTCGAACGAGCGGCGCCAAAGCATGAACTGCTCCTGACCGAACTCCTCGAGAGTCTGCGCCTTATCCTTGCCCTGGAGCGCGCCGTAGTGACGCTCGTTCAGGCGCCACGTGCGCTTGACCGGGATCCACAGGCGATCGGCGCTGTCGAGGGCGAGGTTCGCGGTCTGGATCGCTCGGCTGAGCAACGACGTGTGCACAACGTCCGGCAGGATGCCCGACTCCGCGAGCAGCTCGCCGCCACGCGCGGCCTCGGCGCGCCCCTGTTCGGTCAAACGCACGTCCACCCATCCGGTGAACTGGTTGGTCTTATTCCACTCGCTCTGCCCGTGGCGGAGGAGGATCAACGTATACGGAGCGGTCATACGGCCCATAATATCGGCGCCCACCAACACACCACGCGAGTATGCCGATGGCATCATGGTGCGATGGCATCCGCTCATTCCCCCATCGGACGCCTGACGCGAGGAACGACGGGGACCAACCGGCTCAGACGGGTCGATCGCTGGATCGCCCGCCATACCGCGCTGCGCCGCAGCACAGACCCTCTGGTGATCGATCTCGGGTTCGGCGCGAGCGCCGTCACGACGCTCGAGCTGCACGCAAGACTGGCCCGCTCCCGACCCGACGTCGAGGTGCGGGGGTTGGAGATCTCACCCGAACGCGTCGTTCGTGCCCGCGCCCAGCTCGACGAGGTACGCGCGGGCCGCACGCCGTTCGCCTCTGATGCGCGCGTCGAGTTCGCGCTCGGGGGCTTCGAGATCCCCCTCCCCTCTGCTCGACGCCCGGTCATCATCAGGGCGCTCAACGTGCTGCGCCAATACGACGAAGGCGACGTGCGCAATGCCTGGGCGTCGATGAGTGCTCGCCTGGCCCCGGGAGGCGTACTCGTCGAGGGGACGTGCGACGAGATCGGGCGCGTCGCATCCTGGGTCGCGCTGGACGCGGCATCCACTCCCCTGACCTTGACTATCGCGCTGCGGCTGGCCGAGTTGCAACGCCCGTCCGTTGCCGCTGAACGGCTTCCGAAAGCTCTGATTCATCGCAATGTGCCCGGGGAACCCGTGCACGAGTACTTACGGGCTCTGGATGCCGAGTGGGAGCGCGCCGCGTCTGTTTCACCATTCGGGCCGGTGCATCGGTGGCGTACCGCGTTGCAGGGCATGACCAACGCCGGCTGGCCCCTGCACGAGCGCTCGCGGTGGCGCCTCGGTGAAGTCACCGTGCCGTGGGCCAGCGTCGCGCCGCGCGGCGAATCCGCACTCCCGGCCGTGGCCGATCGCACCTAGATACGCGGTACAGCGGCACGCGCGTCGGCGTGGGTCATTCCCGCGGCGACGAGCAGATCGACAACGAGCGGTCGCAGCGCGGCGACGAGGTTCTGCTCCCCCAGCGACCCATCCGGCACGACCTCACGCGGGTCGAGGTGAGCGGCGACAGCGATCAGATGCTCGCGCGCCTGCAGTTCGAGCGCGATGTCAGCAATCGATCCGCGGATGACGTCGGCACCCCGCAGAATCTCACCGATGATGTCGGCGACAACGGGCCGGGACTGGCCGTCGTCCATCAGATACAGCGCCCGTCGCGCGATCACTCGCAGGTTGCGCGTCGCGAGATCGAGAGCGCCATGCACACGTTCGTGTCGGCGAAGCTCGACCGCGCGGGCGCGCGTGAACGGGGAAATTCGCGCGACCGCCAGCCCCGATTCGATGGATGCACCCCAGGCATCGATCCCCGGTTGCAGGGCGCGCGCTTTCTCCAACCCGCGCTCCGCACGAATGCGACTGCCGCGGTGCAAGGACTGCATGATGGTGTTTGCCGCGTCGGCGAAGTCGACGAACGCCGACTCCGCGGCGCGAGCTGCCTCCCGCAGGGGGTTGCGCGGGATCAGCGACGTCACCAACAGGGCCGCCACTCCCCCGACGATGCCATCGAGCAGCCGGACGAACGGTACGCCCACGGGCAACGCCATCACGATGATCGACTGAATCGCGGCGGCGATCGCGAAGCTCGGCTTGGGCGAGAGGAATCGCGCGATGACCAAGGCAAAGGTCACCGACAACGCCAGTTGCCATACTCCTGACCCCACAAGCATCAGCAGAAGTTCAGCGACGAGGATGCCCACGAGCATGCCGAAGATCGTCTCGACCACGCGGACCGGACGCGCATCGCGTACGAGGCCCAGGCTCGACACCGTGACCGTTGCCGCAAGGAGTGGAGTCGGATGCCCGAGAACAGCCGCCGCGAACCAGTAGGCCAGGGTGGCGGCGACCACGATCTGCACGATGGCGATGCCAGAGTCACGCACTCGACGCAAGCCCGGTCGCGGGTCGAAGCGATGATGCCAGCGGGTCGGGATGCTCGTGGTGAGCGAACCGGTGGTCGGGCCGCTCATCGTCCGCGCCCGTTCACGATCACACCCGGCCGAGCAACACGGTCATGTGGCCCGAGCGCGCCGCGATAGACGGGTGATCCGGGGCACACTAGCCGTCGCGCCCGCATCGGGCGGCACGATCATCTCTTGCGCCGCCGTGATCGACCCATTCTCGGTCTCGACGAACAACACCGCATCGATGTCCGTCGTCCGCCGCACGAGCGCGAGCGCGATCGGGCCTTCTTCGTGGTGACGCGCAACCGAGGTGAGAACGCCCACCGACCGGTCGCCCTCACGAACCTCGGCACCCGGAAGAGGAAGGAGGTCACCGCTGCCATCGAGTTGCAGAGCCACCAGTCGCCGCGGCGGATGCCCCAGGTTATGCACCTTCGCCACCGTCTCCTGCCCGCGATAACACCCTTTGTTCAGATGTACCGAGGTACGCAGCCAATCGCTCTCGTGCGGCAGCGCACGTTCGTCGACCTCGGTTCGCCACCCAGGACGCCATGCCGCCACGCGGAGAGCGTCGGCTGCGAGCGTTCCCGCCACCGTCACCTCCCCGGCAACGGCTCGGGCGGCCAACGCGGTGGCCTCCTCACGCGTGACGATCGCCTCGACCCACTCACGATCGAACCCGGGGTGCCCTTCGTCGGCGGCGTAGGCCCAGCCACCGGCGCTGACCGACGGCCAGGGGTCCTCCCACACGAGCGGAACGGCGTGTGAAACCGCGGGAGAGGTGGCCGCGTGCACCCCCTCGGCTGTACCGCCGATCACCGTGTGCGACTCCGTGGCATCCACAAGCTCAACGCGCATTCGGAAGCGCATACGCGTGAGCCACGCGAGAAGTGACTGCGCATCGGCGCGATCAACGATCAACCATGTTGTCTCGCCGTCGTCGAGAACCGCCGCCGCGTGCTCGATGTGGCCGTTCGGGTCAAGGACGAGCAACTCGGTGCTCTGGCCAGCCGGGAGGTGAGCCAGAGCCTGCGACGTGACCGAGTCCAACCAACTCAGCCGGTCTTCACCGGTCGCCGTCAGCACGGCACGATCCTCGAGCGGTGCGACGGCTCGCCCACCCTGCAGCGCTCGCTGCTCAGCCATCGGGTTTCCCGTGTGAATGAGAACGCCGTCTTCGACGACGGCGCCGGGAACTGCCGAGAAAAGTGACATCACAGGGCCCGCGCCAAGCGAGCCGAGGCGTGTGACGCCAACTCGTGGCCGAGAGCGGCGATGTCCCATGCCCACAGCAGGTGCCCATCGACCAAGCCATACATGCGCGTGGCCGCTCCGTAGTTCTTCCCGCCCGCCGGACTCACGATGGCATCGGTGGCGATGTCGATCCGCGGCCCGTTGATCTGCCCGAGATACAACTCGCTCACTCCGTTGGAGTGCACGAGGGCGACTTCGATATCGAAGCCACCCCCCGTGTTGCGCATCGCCTCGATGTCGTCCACCGTGCGCGCAGCGGGGGGCTCGGATGGCGGGAGAAGCGCCGGCCCGGGTTCGGTAGAGGCCGCGGGGATTGCGACCCGCCAGAATCCTGATTCGGACACCAGCGGCGTCCGCTGATCGCCATCGCCGTGGAGCCACGCAGTGGCCGAATAGTTGAGGAACGTGCCGCCGTCATGACTGAAGCTCACGCGATGGGTGAACTCACCTGCGAAGTGATGTCCCTCGGTGTCGTAGTCGATGACGCCGGTGCCTTCCCATACGCCGATCAGCCACGAAAGGGGCGCAAGTTCAGCGGGAAGGTCGGTCGGAATCTCCAGCACGACGTGCTCGCTCAGCGCTGGCCGCGGTACAGGTTCTTCAGCACCACGACGGAGACGAACGCGATCGCGAGCGACGCGAGACCGAGCAGACCGACGAAGAAGAGTTCGAGCGCGACAAGATCCATGGGGAACACTCTAGCCGGGAACGACCGATGCCAGCCCGAAACCCAGGCTGATGACACCGAGGACCACCGCAGCACCCAGAACACTCATCGCGACGCGCGCGATGAACCCGCGCGCCTGTGCAACACCCAGTTGAATGGCGAAGGCGAGCAACAAGCATGCCCCCACCGACACAACAAGCCACTCGGCGCGCCACGCGGGCGGAACGAAAACTCCAATCGCGATGCCCCCGATTGCCGCCACCACCCATACAGCCACGACGGTGCCCATCGAGCGGCGCGGAGCGAGCGGAGTTTCGGTCACGCGACCATTGTCGCGCACTCGAGCGCGCCGTGCACGCCGCCCTCACGATGACACGCGGGATCGATGCCATCTCGCCACGCCCTACACTGGGGAATGAACGGCGCATGATCGCGCCGGGAAGGTGATCCCTTGGCACAGCTCCTGGTTCTGAGCTCCGCTCCCGGCGGCAACCCTGTGTTGCCCTCACTCGAGTTGCTGAGCCATCGCGTGCGACAGATCCCCGCAGAACCCGCTCAGCTCGTCAACGCACCCAGCGCCGATGTCATCTTCGTTGACGCGCGCATCGACCTGGTCGGCGCCAAGTCTCTGTGCAAGATCCTGAACACCACGGGGCTCGATGCTCCCCTGCTGCTGGTGGTGACAGAGGGCGGCCTGACCGCTGTGTCAACCGATTGGGGCGTCGACGACGTGATTCTCGTCACCGCGGGCCCCGCTGAGGTCGATGCTCGCGTGCGACTCGCCATCGGCCGCCAATCTGCCGAGCAAGTCTCGACCCGCATTCAGACGTCCGGCATCACCATCGATGAATCCTCGTACTCGGCGAAGGTGCACGGCAAAGCCCTCGACCTCACGTACAAGGAGTTCCAGCTGCTGCACTTCTTCGCGACGCACCCATCACGCGTGTTCACCCGCGAGCAGCTGCTCAGCGAGGTGTGGGGATACGACTACTTCGGCGGCACACGCACCGTCGACGTGCACGTGCGGCGCCTCCGCGCCAAACTGGGCGATCTCGAGCAGCTCATCGGCACGGTCCGAAACGTCGGGTACCGATTCAACGTTTACGAAGAGGATCAACTCCCCTCGGGACGTGAGTCCGCTGACGCGAAGTGATTCATCGCCGTCGTGACAACACGGCGGCAAGACCTCTCGTTCACACGGAGGTCACCTGTCCCTGCAATGATGTGGGGATGATCGAACACGAGGTGCTCGACGCTGGACTCGGCGGCGCAGACGATGATGACGACTTCGAAATGACGGAAGAGGCCGATGCGCAGCTTCCCGACCATCGCTATCTAGACCGCGAGCTGAGCTGGCTGGCGTTCAACCAACGCGTGCTCGAACTGGCGGAAGACCCGGCTCTCCCGGTTCTCGAGCGCGCGAACTTCCTCGCGATCTTCGCCAGCAACCTCGACGAGTTCTTCATGGTTCGGGTGGCTGGCCTCAAGCGCCGCATCGTCACCGGTCTGGCCGTACCGACCAACGTCGGCCGCGCCCCCGCAGACGCCCTCGCCGACATCTCCACCGAGGCCCAGCGGTTGCAGTTGCGCCACGCTGAGGCGTGGACGTCCCTCGTGCGTCCGGCACTGGTGGACGCCGGCATCGAGATCGTGTCGTTCGACTCTCTGGCCGAAGACGACCGGTCTGCGATGTACGACTACTTCCATGCACAGGTCTTCCCGGTGTTGATGCCTCTCGCGGTAGACCCCGCTCACCCCTTCCCGTACATCTCGGGACTGTCCCTGAACCTCGCGATTCGCATCCGCAACGCTCGCACCGGGCGACAGGAGTTCGCACGTTTGAAGGTTCCGCCGATGCTCCCGCGCTTCGTGCCGCTGCCGACCGTGGGCGAGTCGGAGCGGTACATCGCCATGGAAGACCTGATCGCTCAACACCTCGACGATCTCTTCCCCGGCATGGAAGTCCTGGACCACCACGCGTTCCGACTGACCCGCAACGAGGACGTCGTGATCGAGGAAGACGAATCCGAGAACTTGATCCAGGCTCTTGAGGCCGAGCTGCTGCGTCGCCGATTCGGCCCACCAATCCGCCTCGAGATCACCGACGACATGGATGAAGTGACGCTCGATCTCCTCGTGAAGGAGTTGGACATCACCACGCAAGAGGTCTACCGCCTTCCCGGGCCGCTCGATCTGCGCGGGTTGTTCGACCTCGGTCGAATCGACCGTCCCGACCTTCGCTACAAGCCGCACGTGCCCACGACGGCGATGGCGTTCCAGCCGGGCGACAACAACGAGCGCGCCGACATCTTCGCCGCCATCCGCAAAAGCGATGTGATGGTGCACCACCCATACGAGTCGTTCGCCACGAGTGTGCAGGCATTCCTCGAGCAAGCTGCGAAGGATCCCCACGTCCTGGCTATCAAGCAGACTCTCTACCGAACTTCGGGCGACAGCCCGATCGTCGAGGCTCTCATCGACGCGGCCGAGGCCGGCAAGCAAGTGCTCGCGCTGGTAGAGATCAAGGCACGATTCGACGAAGCCGCAAACATCGTGTGGGCGCGCAAGCTCGAGAAGGCCGGCGTGCACGTCGTGTACGGCCTAGTCGGCTTGAAGACGCACTGCAAGCTCGCCCATGTCATCCGCGAGGAGAACGGCGTTCTTCGTAGCTACAGCCACATCGGCACCGGAAACTACAACCCCAAGACCAGCCGGATCTACGAGGACTTCGGGTTGTTCACCGCCGATGACCAGGTCGGCCGTGACCTCACGCGCCTGTTCAACGAGCTGAGCGGATACGCGATCGAAAAGAAGTTCAAGCGCCTCCTCGTTGCCCCGCTGCACCTGCGAAAGGGCCTCCTGCGGCTGATCGACCGAGAGCGAAACAACGCTCTCGCCGGGAAGGATGCTCGGGTGCGCATCAAAGTCAACTCGATGGTCGACGAGCAGATCATCGATGCGCTTTATCGTGCGAGCCAGGCCGGTGTGAAAGTCGAAGTGTGGGTGCGTGGCATCTGCTCCCTCAAGCCTGGCGTGGAGGGCATGAGCGAGAACATCACCGTGCGCAGCATCCTGGGCCGATACCTGGAGCACTCGCGGATCTTCTCGTTCGCGAACGACGGCGACCCGGTGACATACATCGGTAGCGCTGACATGATGCACCGCAACCTCGACCGACGTGTCGAGGCGCTGGTGCGCGTCGCCGCCCCCGCACACGTGAAGGAACTGGAAGATCTGTTCGACCGCGCGATGAGCGACGCAACGAGTTCGTGGCACCTCGGTGCCGACGGCGAATGGGTGCGCCACGCCACCGACGATGAGGGCAAGCCTCTGATCGATCTGCAAGACCGCACGATGGCCAGTGTGCAGCGACGGCGGCGCGCCCGGGCGGTCCGATGAGTGAGACCGCCGTCTACGCAGCCGGAGGTGTGGTGTGGCGGGTGGTGGAGGACGTTCTTTACGTGCTCCTCATCCACCGCACGAAGTATCGGGATGTGACCCTCCCCAAGGGGAAGGTCGACCCGGGTGAAACGCTCGCCGAGACGGCCGTGCGAGAGATCTTCGAGGAGACCGGCATCAAGACTGCGCTGGGCGTCCCGGTCGGCTTGTCGAGATATCGCCTGCCGAGCAAGCGGCAGAAGATCGTGCACTACTGGAGTGCCGAGGCCACCGACGCGGCAGTGCGGGCATCCGCCTTCGTCCCAAACAAAGAGATCGCGGCGATTGAATGGGTGACGGCCAAGAAGGCGCGAAAGCGGCTGAGCTACCCGGTTGACCTCGAGATTCTTGACAACTTCCTCACGTTGGTCGAAGAAGGAGTCCTGCACACGTTCCCCCTCATCGTGCTGCGTCACGCGAAGGCCGTATCGCGCAGCGATTGGGACGGCAGCGACGAGGACCGCCCGCTGACGGACCTCGGGCGGCAGCAGGCGCGCGCGGTGGCAGGGCCCTTGCGCGCCTTCGGCGTGGAAGAACTCCACACCAGCCCAGCGAAGCGGTGCGCGAAGACGCTCGCCCCCTTGGCTCGCGTGACGGGGATCGAACCCCGCAAGACCTCTCATCTGAGTCAAGATGCCTGGGATAAGGGCAAGGCAGACGTGCGAAAGATCATCGGTCAACGAGTGCGCGCCCGTACGCCCGCGGTGCTGTCCAGCCATCGGCCGGTGCTCCCGGAGATTCTTAGCGAGGTCGCCCTCGCTACCGGCACCCTTCCTGGCTCCTACCTGGCATCGGCTGCCACGTTGGAACCGGCGGCGTTCTCGGTGATTCACCTTTCGCGAACCAATCCCGGGTCCGGCATCATCGCCATCGAGACGCACGTTCCGAAGGATTGACGAGGATCCGCGGCCTCGTACCTCCGGGGACAGATATCTCCAACCGGTGCCGTATGTGCGGCCGCCCCACGGCCCGGTGCACCTCGATGCGCGCGCGGTGCGGGCCCGCGGTCTTCGCCGCCTCATCGATCGCATCGAATGCTTTGCACTGTGCCTTTTCCGCCTTCGCCATGCGTCGCACCTTGGCGAGGACAGGTAAACGGTCGTGTCGGATCGTTCAATACGAGACCGCCGTAATTCCGCGACGTACGTGAACATCCGCGACAGATGGAGACCGGTCGTTCACCTTCCGTTTACCGCGACAGCGCACTCTCTTAAGAGTCCGCGCCTACGTTTCCCACGTGCCCCGCACCGGGCATGTACCCGAAGCCCGACCCTCGGGCCTCAATACCCTGACACGTGAAGGATTCACACAGTGAAGATCTCCCGCATCGCCCAGGTGGGCGCTGTTGCCGCAGTCGCGGCCCTTGCCCTCGCCGGTTGCGCCGCAAACGAAGGCACCACGACCACTGACGACATGGGCGACGACACCACGTCGACTCTCTCCGGCGAGCTCGGCGCGGGTGGCGCCTCGTCGCAGGAAGTCGCCGTCGCCGCATGGACCGCAGGTTTCCAGACCGCGAACCCTGATGTCACGATCACGTACGACCCGGCTGGTTCGGGCGCGGGTCGCGAGTCGTTCCAGGCTGGGGCTTTCCCCTTCGCTGGCTCTGACCGCGCGTTCAAGACCGATGAAATCGCCGCGGGACCGTTTGACGGGTGCGTCGAGGGCTCGGGAATCATCGAGCTTCCGACCTACATCTCCCCCATCGCTGTGATCTTCAACATCGACGGGATCGACTCGCTCAACCTGGATGCTGAGACGCTCGGCGCCATCTTCAACGGTGACATCGCGACGTGGGACGATGAGGCCATCGCCGCTCTCAACGAGGGTGTCGACCTCCCGAGCACCGCAGTCACGCCTGTGCACCGCGCCGATGACTCGGGCACCACCGAGAACTTCACCGACTACCTGTACCAGGCCTCGGGTGGATCGTGGGCGCACGAGCCGGACGGCGTCTGGCCGATCAACAGCGGCGAGGCTGCCCAGGGCACGTCGGGCGTCGTCTCGGCGGTCGTCGGTGGCGACGGAACCATCGGTTACGCCGACGCGTCGCGCGCTGCCGAAGAGGGCCTTGCCACCGTCGCGGTCAAGGTCGGCGACGAGTTCGTTGAGTACTCGCCGGAAGCAGCCGCCGCCGTCGTTGACGCATCGCCGTTCGAAGAGGGCCGCACCGAGGGCGACCTCGCCATCGAGTTGGCGCGCACCTCTACAGAGACGGGCGTCTACCCGATCGTTCTGGTCAGCTACATGATCGCCTGCGAAGAGTACGCAGACGCGTCCGTAGCCCCGATCGTCAAGGGCTACCTCGAGTACGTGGCCAGCGCTGAGGGTCAGGATGCCGCGGCAGCCGCCGCCGGTAACGCGCCCATCTCTGACTCGCTCCGCGAGCAGGTCAACGCCGCGATCTCGCTGATCGTCACTGAGTAATATCCCTGATACCCGATCCGGCGCGTCAGCGCCGGATCGGGTATCACCATGACTTCCCCACCGAGACAGGACCTCATGACTACGACCACAGGCACGGCCCCCCGCGCCAAGCAGCGGCCGGGTGACCGCTGGTTCTCGGGAACGGCGCTCTTCGCAGGATCAATGATTCTGGTGACGCTGGCCGCCGTCGCGCTCTTCCTCATCGTTCAGTCCGTCCCCGGTATCACCGCGAACTCCGAGACGGCGTCACTGCTGTCCGGCAACTTCTGGGACTACGTGTGGCCGCTCGCCTTCGGTACGGTGTGGGCCTCACTCCTCGCCCTGCTGATGGCTGTGCCGCTGTCGGTCTGCGTAGCACTGTTCATCTCTCACTACGCGCCGCGTCGATTGGCTCAAAGCCTCGGCTACATCGTTGACCTCCTCGCGGCCGTGCCGTCCGTCGTGTTCGGCCTGTGGGGCATCCTCGTCCTGGCGCCGGCGGTCCAGCCGGTCTACGCGTGGCTCAACGAGAACATGGGGTGGTTCCCCCTGTTCGCCGGCACCGCCTCCGCCACCGGCCGCACGATCTTTACCGCCGCGATCGTCCTCGCCGTCATGGTCACCCCCATCATCACCGCAATCTGCCGCGAGATCTTCCTCCAGACCCCGGTCCTCCACGAAGAGGCAGCACTGGCGCTCGGCGCCACGCGCTGGGAAATGATTCGCATGGCGGTCTTCCCGTTCGGCCGGAGCGGCATCGTATCGGCCTCCATGCTCGGTCTCGGCCGTGCCCTCGGCGAAACCATGGCTGTCGCGATGGTGCTCTCGGCCACGGGCGTCGTCACCTTCCAGCTGTTCACCTCGGAGAACCCGAGCACGATTCCCGCGAACATCGCGCTCACCTTCCCCGAGGCTTACGGCCTCAACATCAATGTTCTGATCGCGACCGGTCTGATCCTCTTCATCGTCACCTTTGCGGTCAACGCGCTTGCTCGTTGGATCGTCAGCCGCCGCAAGGAATTCTCGGGAGCCAACTGACATGACCATGACCTCTGCTCCCGCGCAGTCTCCGGTACCGGCCGACCTCAGCGACGCGCCGCGCTTGACCAGCGGACGCCTGCCCACCTGGGCACCCTGGGCACTGCTGGCGACCAGCGCCGCGATCAGCGGACTCTTCTTCGCCGTCGTCTCGTTCTCGGATGGCTCCGAGTTCAGTGTGGCGGGCTGGGTAATCGTCGCAGCGCTGAGTTATCTGGTGCTGATCACTATCATCTCTGCGCTTGTGGAAGGCGCTCGCAAGGGTCGCGATCGCCTCGTGACCGGAGTTGTCACTAGCGCGTTCGCCCTCGCCATGGTTCCGCTCGTGTCCGTGGCTTGGACAGTCGTCGTCAACGGAGTTGCCGGTATCAGCGCCGACTTCTTCACGATGTCGATGCGCAACGTCGTCGGCGAAGGCGGTGGCGCCCTGCACGCCATCGTCGGCACGCTGCTCATCACGCTGGCCGCCGCGGTCATCTCGATCCCCATCGGTATCTTCACCGCCATCTACCTGGTCGAGTATGGCGCCGGAAAGCGCTTGGCGAACGGCATCACGTTCCTCGTCGACGTCATGACCGGCATTCCGTCGATCGTCGCCGGTTTGTTCGCCTACGCACTGTTCGCCTTGTTCTTCGGGCCGGGCATCCGCATGGGCATCATGGGATCGATCGCTTTGGCCGTGCTGATGATCCCGGTCGTCGTGCGCTCGAGCGAAGAGATGCTGCGCCTGGTTCCCAACGAACTGCGTGAGGCCTCGTATGCACTCGGCGTGCCCAAGTGGCTCACGATCGCCAAGGTCGTGCTTCCGACATCGATCGCTGGCATCACCACGGGTGTGATGCTGTCGATCTCTCGCGTCATCGGGGAGACGGCACCTCTGCTCCTCACGGCCGGGGTCACCACGTCGATGAACTACAACCTCTTCGAGGGCCGCATGATGACCCTCCCCGTCTTCGCGTACTCGCAGTACATGAACCAGGGCATTCCCGCCCAGGCGTACATCGACCGCGCGTGGGCGGCGGCGCTGGTCCTGATCGTCATCGTGATGCTGCTCAATCTGATCGCGCGCCTGGTGGCGAAGGTCTTCTCCCCCAAAATGGGCCGCTAGCGGCATCCGTCCCCCTACTCTCCGAATCACCCCGAAACTGAGGAATCGTGTCCAAGAGCATCGAAGTCAACGACCTGCACGTCTACTACGGCGACTTCCTGGCCGTGGAGGGCGTCTCGCTCGACATCGAGCCCCGTAGCGTCACTGCGTTCATCGGCCCGTCCGGCTGTGGCAAGTCGACCTTCCTGCGCACGCTGAACCGCATGCACGAGGTCATCCCCGGCGCTCGCGTCGAGGGAAGCGTCCTTCTCGACGGCGAGGATCTCTACGGATCGAACGTCGACCCGGTCCTCGTGCGTCGGCAGGTTGGCATGGTCTTCCAGCGCCCGAACCCGTTCCCGACGATGTCGATCAAGGAGAACGTCCTGGCCGGGGTCAAGCTGAACAACAAGCGCATTGCGAAGTCGGATGCCGACGAGCTGGTCGAGAAGTCTCTCCGCGGCGCGAACCTCTGGAACGAGGTCAAGGATCGTCTCGACAAGCCCGGGTCGGGACTGTCGGGGGGCCAGCAGCAGCGTCTGTGCATCGCGCGCGCAATTGCGGTCTCCCCCGAGGTCATCCTGATGGACGAGCCCTGCTCGGCACTCGACCCGATCTCGACGTATGCCATCGAAGAACTCATCGGCGAGCTGAAGAACGACTACACGGTCGTCATCGTGACCCACAACATGCAGCAGGCCTCGCGTGTGAGCGACAAGACCGCGTTCTTCAACATTGCCGGCACCGGCAAGCCGGGCAAGCTCATCGAATACGACGAGACGCGCACGATCTTCACCACGCCGTCTGTGCAGGCCACGGAAGACTACGTCTCGGGCCGATTCGGGTGATGTCAGGTGGCGCCGCGTGCGGTGCCACCTGACACCATCTGGATTTATGCAGTCGCAAGCAGTTACGATTTGGGGTTGTGACTGTACTTGGCGTGATGGGCGCACTCGTTGTGCTTCTCGCGCTCACGGGTGTCGTTGCTGGCGTTGCCCTTCTCATACGGCGCGGAAGTCGCCGTCAACACATCGTCAATGAAGTGATTCAGCCGCATCGACTGGGGGCCACGGAACTCGGCGAGTGCGCGACGCTGCTGCAGTTCAGCACCGAAGCAGGCGCGCGTTGTCCGGACGCGCACCGCACCCTGGCCGCCGTCGCTGCCCGGCACGCAGGTGTCAGTCATCTCGACATCGACCTCACGAATCGCCCCGATATCGCACGCCACTTCCACGTCATGCAGACGCCCACCACGCTGGTACTCGACCGCTCGGGCGCGGTGCAGACACGCTTCGGCGGAGCGCCGAGCCGCCACGTCGTCGAGCTCGAACTCGCACGCCTGGGCGTTTCTGACAAGTCCGTCGCGCCGGACGGCTCGCACCGTTAGGCTGACCACAGCCCTCCGGATCCGTCGGAGCGCACGACGGGAGGTTACCCATGACGGTTACGAGCGAAGCATCCACCGCCTGGAAGGGCGGCCTGGCCGACGGGTCGGGCACCGTGACATTCACGTCATCGGGAATCGGCTCGTTCGACGTCAACTGGAAGGCGAGGAGCGAGGGGTCGACGTCCACGACGACGCCGGAGGAACTGATCGCCGCCGCACACGCCTCGTGCTTTTCTATGGCGCTCTCGCACGCCCTCGGCCAGAACGGCACTCCCCCGGAGTCGATCGACGCTACAGCGTCGGTGTCTTTCACTCCCGGCACGGGGATCACCGGAAGCCATCTGAACGTTAACGCGGTCGTGCCCGGGCTCGCCGCGGAGGATTTCGAGCGCATCGCGCAGGATGCCAAGACCGGATGCCCCGTCTCTCAGGCGCTAGCAGGAATCGACATCACCCTCGAGGCGACGCTTGCCTGAAAGCCGCGTGCGACGCGTCGTCGTCGCGGGCTCGTCTGGGCTGATCGGCCGGGCACTGGTTGACAGCCTCGCCGCCGATGGCGTGGAAGTGACGACGCTCGTGCGTCGTCCCCCGGTAAGGCCCGGCGAGGTGGAGTGGCTCACTGACAGCGACGCGTTGGATCCCGCAGTGATCGAGGGCGCCGATGCAGTCGTCGGCCTCAATGGCGCGAGCATCGGCAAGCTGCCCTGGACGGCGAACTACCGTCACACGTTGCTGTGGTCGCGTGTCACCCCCACCCGGGTGATCGCGCACGCGATGCGAGCCCTGGGCGATGGCGCACCGCATTTCGTCAGCGCGTCTGCGGTCGGTTTCTACGGAGACGCACCAGGCGTTGTGCTCACCGAGGAATCACCCCGCGGCGACACGTTCCTCGCGGACCTCTGCGGCGAGTGGGAGACCGCGGCGCTCAGCGCCGGCGACGCGGCTCGGGTGAGTCTGTTGCGGACCGCTCCGATCGTGCACCGCGAGGGCGTGCTCGCGCCCCTGCTCGTGCTGACGAGATGGGGTCTGGGCGGTCCGCTAGGACGCGGTACGCAGTCCTGGCCGTGGATCTCTCTCGAAGATGAGGTCCGCGCCATCCGACATGTCCTCGAGCATCGAATCGCCGGCCCCGTCAACCTCGTCGGCCCCACACGTGCGACAGCGAACGACCTCGGGTTCGCCGTGGCGATGCGAATGAACCGGCCCTACGTGGTCCGTGCGCCCGAGTTCGCCCTGCGCCTCGCGCTCGGGCGTGACGCAGTCGACTCGCTGCTCACCAGTGATGCCTACGTCGTTCCGACAGCGCTCGAGCCCTCTGGCTTCACGTTCCGGCATCGACATGTCACTGACGCCGTTGCAGCGGCGGTCCCGGCATCCGGCACCGCCGCGTAACCGTCAGGCTTGCGACTGCAGTCGAATAGCCCGACGAATAGCCTCTCGTGCGCGACGGCGATCACCTGCCGCATCGTAGGCGAGCCCGAGCCGGTACCACGCGCGCCAATCGCTTTCGTCCCGCTCCACAGCCTCGCGATAGCGCGGAAACACCGCGGCGGCATCCTCGCGCACGATGCGGCCGCTCGGCTGCACCGCCACCTCATCGTCGGGGAGCTCGCCCTGCTGCTGGAGGATTCGCCCCAGGGCTGCGGCCCGTACACCGAACCAGATCTCGCGACCGAGCGCCCATAGCGCGATCGCGGGCAGCACCACCAACGCGATGCCCATCGTGACCGCGATGCCATCGCCCGAGGTGAGCAACACCCACGCGCGTTGCCCGACCAACACGATGTAAAGCACGAGGAGCGCCGCCATCACCGCGACGCCGAAGCGTGCGCTCATGCGCTGGTCGCCTGCGCGACCTGACCAGGGACTCCTCCGTCGTCGAAAGGCGCGCCACTCTGGGCCTTGCGTCCCGGCCGGCGGATGCCGATGTCGAGGAAGCTGTCCAGCCCAACGATCACACCGTGTGCGTCGCGTGCTGCGTCGAGAGCCAACCGGATGCCGGGGGCATAGGCCTTCGCGGGCTCGATCGTGTCATGGACGATCGTGAGAGACTCGCCCGCACCCGAGAGCACGGTTTCTTGGCGAGCCACGACTCCTGGCCGGCGGAGCGAGTGAATCGGCACGCTCGCCACTTGCTGCCCCCGCGCCCGCTGATCGACATGCGGGGACTCGACGGGGCCAGCCTCCGACCGAGCCGCTGCGATCATCTCGGCCGTGCGCACCGCCGTCCCGCTCGGGGAATCGATCTTCGTCTCACGGTGTGCTTCGACGATTTCAATCGACGGGAAGAACGGCGCGGCGGCAGCGGCGAGCGCCGAACCCATCACCGAACCGAGCGAGAAGTTGGGGATGAAGACAACTCCGGTCTGCGCGGCGTCGACAAGAGGGCGCACCAGCGCAATGCGCTCGGCCGACCAACCCGACGTACCGACCAGCACGTTGAGCCCTCGCTCGATCGCGGCACGCACCACATCGATCGACACGGCCGGTGTCGATGCATCGACGACGAGGTCACAGTCATCGAGTTCGCTCAGGTCTGAACGGGAGGTGAGAATGGATGCCACTTCGAAATCGGGCATCTCATCGACCACCGCACGGATGATTCCGCCGAGCTTGCCGGTCCCGCCCACTATCGCCACGCGCGTCGTCATAGATCCATCCTAGGCGGGCGCCTCTGCGTGACCCCGGCCGTGGCATACGCTGAGAACGTGGTCATGCTACTCGAATCGCCCGTAAACACCGCGATCGCGCACGACCTGTTGACGGAGTACTTCCACTCGCGTGAACTGGGTTTCGCCCAGCAGAATGTCACGTACACGATCACCTTCCCTGACCCCGCGTCGTTTGTTCCGCCGCATGGCGTGTTCGTCGTCGCGTACGACGGTGAGGGCGAGCCGGTTGGCTGTGGTGGCATCCGACTCATCGACCCCGGCGCACGCGGTGTGCGCTACGAACTGAAGCACCTCTATCTGCGACCCGCGACACGCGGAAAAGGCTGGGGACGTGCGATCGTCGACGAGCTGGAAACTCGGGCGCTCGGGTTTGGAGCACGCGAGATTGTCCTCGACACCCACCATTCCCTGACGGCTGCGGGAGCCCTCTACGCCAGCGCCGGGTACACGAGCATCGAGGCATACAACAGCAACCCCAACGCGACGCGCTGGTACTCGAAGACACTCGGAGATTAGACCGGCTGAGGGTCGGGCAGGCCCGTCTGCAGCTCCTTGGGAAGGTGCGTCAAGTCGTTGTGCGACAGCAGCGTCCACGGTCGCCCCTGCTTCTGAGCGATCACGGTCAACCCGCAATGAGCTTGATTGAGCGTCATCCACCGCCAGTCGGGCGCCTGCAGCACCTCACGCACGAACCAAGCGATCACGAAGTTGTGCGTAATCAGGAGTTCATGCACCTCGCCATTCTTGCGAACCAGGTACTCGCTCACCGCGTCCGCCATCTGCGCACGGCCCGCATCGATCTCGGCCTCGGTGATCGAGCCGAAGAACGGCTCGAAAGCCGGCGGCGTGTCATCTGTCATCCCCGTGGGCACGCAGTCGAACAATAGCGCCGACGGTTGCGGTGACACCGATGGCATGCGCTCAGCGACTGCTCGTGCCGTCTGACTTGCCCGTTCGAGCGGAGAATGCCACACCGCGTCGAATGCCAACCCCGACAGCCTGTCCGCAAGAGCGGCGGCTTGACGGCGTCCGCGAGGAGAAAGGGGTCCGTCTACCAGGCCGTACTCGGCATCCTGGTGCTCACCGTGCCGCACGAGGTAGATGTAGTGCGTCACGCAACTCACTCCGTTGTCGAGGCGGTCATCCCATAATCGAGGGTGTCATTGGCCCGCGGGGGTGTCTTCACCGGCCCGCACGGCACCATTCCACCCTACGTCACACGTGAGACAGGGGCGACCGCCTGTGGATGGTCAGCTAGCCGCGCGCGCGATGTCGGCAAGCTGGGCCCGCGACAGGCGCACGCCGACGCCCTGCACGAACTCGTCGACCTGCCCGGGGGCGAACGCGTTGACGATCGGCGCCGTGATCAACTTCTGCGACAGCAGCCATGCGACCGCCACAGCGGCATCCGGCACCCCGATCTCAGCGCCAACAGCATCCAACGCACGCAGAGTGCGGTTTCCTCGCCGGTTCAGGTTCGCCGCGAGTTGCGCGCCCCTCACGGACAATGTGCTCTGGCGCCGGGTGCGCGCGTGACCCGCGAGGAAGCCGTGCGCGAGCGCGTGAGACGGGGTGACCGCCATGCCCTGCGCACCTGCGACGAGACGAAGATCGTCATCGAACTCTTGTTGACGCAACACGTTGAATGGGACGTCCAGCACGGTCAGTCGAGGGAAACCCGCGGACGCATAGATGCGAGCCTCGACCAGTTGCGCGGCCGTGTACCCCATCGCTCCAAAGCTGGTGACCTTGCCACTCTCTGCGAGCCACTCCGCGGTCGCGAGCGTGTCTTCGAGCGCGGCCGTCGAGTCCGCTGTGGCATCGAGGTAGACGAGATCGAGGCGATCCGTCCCCAACCGTGCCAGAGAGGCTTCGACCGCCCGCACGAGATTCACCGGGCCCAGCCCGGGATTGTCCGCGTGGCCCCCGATACGCACTGTCAGGACGATGTCGTCGCGCACGCCGCGCGAATTCAGCCACTGGCCGATGATGTGTTCGCTGCGGCCACTGGAGTAACTGTCTGCCGTGTGAATCGCATTCCCGCCGCGCTCGACGAATGCGTCGAGGATGTCATGGCTCGACTCAAGATCGACGTTCCACCCGAACTCCCCACCGCCGAGGATGAGCGGGAAAATGTCCGTTCCGGTCTCGCCGAATGCTACGCGGAGCGACTTTCCGAGGGGCGGCCCCTGGACGGGAATCGGCGCGGATGGGTGCACCGGGGTACTGCCGGTCGCCGAGGTCCCCGCCCCCGGCATCGCAATCGTCGAACTCACGATGTGCTCCACGTCCATCACCCCCTTCACAACGACTTCCGCGGAAGCCCTCGTGATGACACGCACCCCCCGGCGCGATATTCACAGGTTAAGGCAGGGGTCGCCGCAGAATGAGCGTTCCGCGCGGAGATCCATAAACATTCGGTAACGCTTTGCGCAGATCCCACCCGGAAACTCCGTGCGTGTCCCCCGAACGGTGGACACGCAATGAGTGATGCCCGCCTTCTCGAAAGAAGGCGGGCATCACTTCGCGGAGAGGATCAGCCCTCTGCGGGTGCCTCAGGGCCGGCGCTTGCCGCGTCGCGACCCTCCTGGTCAGCGGACTCCTCGAGAACGGGCTCGAGCGAGAGCTTGCCGCGGTCGTCGATCTTGGTGATGCGAACGAGCAGCTTCTGCCCGACTCCCAGCACGTCCTCGACGTTCTCGACACGCTTGCCGCCGGCAAGCTTGCGAACCTCGCTCACGTGGAGCAGTCCGTCCTTACCCGGCAGTAGCGAGATGAACGCACCGAACGTCGCGATCTTGACGACGGTTCCGAGGAACTGCTCGCCTACCTCGGGGTTGGTGGGGTTCGCGATCGCGTTGACCTGGGCGCGAGCGGCCTCCGCCGACGGACCGTCGGTCGCACCGATGTAGACGGTGCCGTCCTCCTCGATGGAGATCTGCGCGCCGGTCTCGTCCTGGATGGCGTTGATCGTCTTGCCCTTGGGCCCGATGAGCTCACCGATCTTATCGACGGGGATCTGCACGCTGATGACGCGAGGCGCGGTGGGCGCCATCTCGTCGGGGGCGTCGATCGCCGCGTTGAGCACGCCGAGAATCGTCAGGCGCGCCTCGCGTGCCTGCTGCAGTGCCGCCGTCAGCACCGACGACGGGATGCCGTCAAGCTTCGTGTCGAGCTGGATCGCCGTGACGAATTCCGACGTGCCGGCGACCTTGAAGTCCATGTCGCCGAGGGCGTCTTCGGCGCCGAGGATGTCCGTCAGAGCCGCGTAGCGGGTCTGGCCGTCAACCTCGTCCGAGACCAGGCCCATCGCGATGCCCGCGACGGGTGCACGCAGCGGCACACCCGCGTTCAGCAACGACAGGGTCGAAGCACATACCGACCCCATGGACGTCGAGCCGTTGGACCCGAGCGCTTCCGAGACCTGACGAATGGCGTAGGGGAACTCTTCACGGCTGGGCAGCACAGGCACGAGTGCACGCTCGGCGAGGAAGCCGTGCCCGATCTCGCGACGCTTCGGCGAGCCGACGCGACCCGTCTCACCCGTCGAATACGGCGGGAAGTTGTAGTGGTGCATGTAGCGCTTGCTCGTCACGGGCGACAGCGAGTCGATCTGCTGCTCCATCTTGAGCATGTTCAGCGTGGTGACGCCCATGATCTGGGTCTCGCCGCGCTGGAAGATCGCTGAACCGTGCACGCGCGGGATCACCTGGACCTCGGCGTCGAGCGGACGGATGTCAGCCAGACCACGACCGTCCATGCGCACGCCCTCGGCGAGGATGCGACCGCGAACGATCTTCTTGGTCACGGACTTGTACGCCGCGGCGAACTCGAGCGGTGCGGCCGCAGGCAGCTCGCCGGCTTCGGTTGCCGCGATCAGTTCGGCCTTGACGGCGTCCTTGAGCTCGTCATCGGCGTTCTGTCGATCCTGCTTGTCGGCGATCTGGTAGATCGGGACGAGCTTGTCGTAGGCACGGTGCGCGACGAAGTCGTAGGTCTCCTGGCTGTAGGGCAAGAAGACGGGGTACTCGCGAACCTCCTTGGCCGCGGTCTTGGCGACCTCGGACTGAGCTGCTACGAGCTGCTTGATGAACGGCTTCGATGCTTCGAGGCCCTCGGCCACGACCTGCTCGTTCGGCTTGACGGAACCACCCTTGATGAGGTTCCACGAGCCTTCCGTGGCCTCAGCTTCGACCATCATGATCGCGACGTCTTCATTTCCGTCAGCGTCCGTGATGACGCGTCCGGCCACGATGAGGTCGAACACAGCCTCTTCGAGCTGGGTGACCGTCGGGAACGCGATCCACTGGTCCGCGTTCTCGCCCTGACCGGGGATGAGCGCGAGACGCACGCCGGCAATCGGGCCAGAGAACGGCAGCCCCGAGATCTGGGTCGACAGGGATGCCGCGTTGATCGCGAGCGCGTCGTAGAACTCGCCGGGTGCGATCGAGAGCACCGTGACGACGATCTGGACCTCGTTACGAAGGCCGTCGACGAACGACGGGCGCAGTGGCCGGTCGATCAGGCGGCAGACGAGGATCGCCTCGGTGGAAGGACGGCCTTCACGGCGGAAGAACGATCCGGGGATCTTGCCTGCTGCGTACGAACGCTCTTCGACGTCGACGGTCAGCGGGAAGAAGTCGAATCCCTCGCGAGGGTGCTTGCCGGCGCTGGTGGCCGACAGGAGCATCGTCTCCTCGTCGAGGTAGGCAGCAACGGCTCCCTGAGCCTGCTGCGCGAGGCGCCCGGTTTCGAACCGGACGGTGCGGGTGCCGAATCGGCCGTTGTCGAGAACGGCTTCGGCGGCGGTGATTTCTGGACCTTCCAAGAGGTCTCTCCTTCTTTGTTTTGACTCGCACGCCCGTATGGCGCACGAGTGCATACGAAGGAGCAGGAACACGCAGATCTCGGCGCGCGGTCACACCGCGACGATCGCCAACGCTGGCCACCAGTAGAAGATCACCATGGCACGCAAGTGCAATGGGAACCCACCACAGGGGACCAGCTCCTGCCAGCCTGCTCCGTGAGCTCATATGGAATTGAGCGGATGCCACGAGGGCAACCCGATTCAGCCTACCAGCGACCGCGCATTTCGCCTCTTTCCTGGCCACATGCGCCGGTGCGTCCTAAGGTGATGCACATGAGCACCGAAAAGCCGGGCGCGGCATCCGAAGACATGAAGCGCAAGTTCAAGGAAGCTCTCGACAAGAAGAACGCCCAGCACCGCGAGGGCGAATCTCATCTCGACGGAGAGTCAGCGATCCATGAGACGCATGGGGCGGTCACCAAGCGGGAGTTCCGGCGCAAGAGCGGCTGAACGACGCCGTGCATGGATGTTCGCCGGGCACCCTCACGAGTTCACTCGCGCTCGATGCGGATCGCGGCCACCGACGAGCACCCAATCGTCATGCTTGGCACTGAGTCCGTCGCCAGCCGTGCGCCCGTGAATTCTCCGTAGCATCCACGGAATGACGTCGCGTCGCAGCCACGTGCCCGCGGCGACTATTTCGACGTCTTTGTGCAGCGCCGCATCAAGCTCGCCGAGCGCTTCCGCATCGGGCACGCCCAGTGCTTCCGCTGCTCGATAGGCGAGGAAGCGGTGCCCGCGCGAGCGCAAGTGCACCCGATCGTCCGCCCACAAGTCGACCTCCCCGATCGCCGGAACCGCTTCCATATCGAGGAGGATCGCGCCGGTGTCGGTGGCGATCCGGCGCAACTGAGACGCAAACGCCGCGAATCGACGCGCCAGGACCATGGCCACGCGTCGGCGAGGGAGGAACGGTGTGACGAGGAGGACATCGATGCCCGCTGCCCGCAGTGCGCGCACCGACCGCTCAACCTCGGCGGCGAGCGCGAGCGGATCGGCGCCGAACGCCACCAGGTCGTTGCCGCCCATCAGGATCGACACGAGGTCAGGCCGGAGTGCCAGGGCACGGGGAACCTGTTCGGCAGTGAGATCTCTCACCCGCCGGCTGCGCACAGCCAAATTGCGGTACTGCAGGGGCTGGTCCCCCGCTGCGTGCGCAAGCAATTCCGCCAGCCGATCCGCCCACCCTCGAAACCCGCCGTCCGCGACACGCGATGTGTCGCACAGCCCCTCCGTCAACGAGTCGCCCAACGCGACGTAGCGCCGCCAGCGCACCGGCGACGCAACAACACGAGGGGCCGCAGGGCGCGTGGCGCCTCGCGCGAGCAGTGCATCGTCCAGCGGACGCAGTTCGCGCGCCTCGGCGTAGTGCTGCACCAACTGATCCACCATCGCACTCCACGTTCGCGTGCGCACCGACTCCTGGCCTTGCGCAGCGAACGCCTGCCGCTTGCGCGGGTCACCCACGAGATCGGCGACACGGGTGCGCAGTTCGGCGAGGTCGCCCGGCCGATACAACCATCCGTCGATGCTTGAGCGTACGAGGTCGATCGGACCCCCGGCGCCCGTTGCCACCACGGGCACACCGCTGGCGAGCGCCTCTTGGATCGTCTGCCCGAAAGTCTCGCTCTCCCCGGTGTGCACGAAGACATCGAAGCTGGCCAGAGCCTCGCCCAGGTCAGGCCCCGAGAGGTGACCGGTGAAGACAGCACTCGGCAGCAGCCGCTCGAGGCCGGGCCTGGAGGGACCATCCCCGACGATCACGAGCTGCGTCCCGGGAAGGTCAGCGAGGACACGCAGGTCTTCGACCTGCTTCTCGGGTGCGAGACGCCCGACGTAGCCGATCACCGTGCGATCCTCGGCGACGCGCGCACGCCAGCGCTCGCATCGCCGGCGGGGCGAAAAGCGTTCGACGTCGACGCCTCGCCCCCACCGGCGTACCCGATCCACCCCGAGAGCTTCGAGTTGCCGTTCCGACGCCGCCGACGGCGCAAGCGTCATCGTTGCCCGCCGATGCAACCTCGCGACGTGCGCACTCACGGCCGCCGTCGCGCCGGGCACCCCGTACTTTTCCGTGTACGCGATGACATCTGTCTGATAGACCGCCACGGTCGGCACTTTGAGGGCATCAGCCGCAGCCAACCCCTGCCAGCCCAGGACGAACGGCGATGCGAGGTGAATCACGTCCGGACGGAACTCGCGCAAGGCGCCCGTCAGGTGCCCCGCACGCGCCAGTGCAACGCGAACCTCGGGATAGCTCGGCAGTGGCATGGAGCGCAGCAACTGAGTCCGGGCACCGTGCAGGTCGGCCTCAATCGGGCGCGATCCTGGCGCGAGCACCAGCACCTCGCGCCCTTGCTCGCGCAGATGGCGCAGAACGTGGAGGACGGAGCCCGTCACCCCGTTCATGTGGGGCAGGAACGATTCGGCGAGGAGTGCGACTCTCACGCCACAAGACTGACCGGTGATCACGCGCTGGATGCGCACACGCCGCAGATTCAGGCGAGAGTTCACACAGTGCTCGCCGACCGGCTACGCGCTCGTTCGCGATGCTCGCCGCGCGTTGCACAGCCGTTCATCTGGCAGACCCGCGGCCCGGACGCCTGCTACTCCCCCGTGAGTCCTCCGAGCAGATGACCGAAAGACCGGCCTTCACCGAGGTAAGTCGCGGGGTCGAAGGGGTCGTCAACTGCCGTGCTCTCGCGGCGTGCGACGGCATCCGCCAACTCCCGCGCACCCCTTGCCACGCGTTCCGCCAACGGGGCAACCTGATCGGCCGCGCCGCCCCAGTCGCTGGATGCCGCGAACACGCCAGTGCTCACCGGCTCGGCGTGCAGGTACGCGAACAGCGGGCGGATCGCGTAGTCGATAGCGAGCGAATGCCGAGCAGTCCCGGCGTTCGCGCCGATCAAAACCGGCTTTCCGCGCAAGGCATCCGGATCGAGGACATCGATGAACGACTTGAACAGACCCGAGTAGCTCGTCGAGAAGATCGGCGTGACGACAATCAGCGCATCGGCCGACACGACGGTGTTGATCATCGTCTCGAGCGCGGGCGGCGCGAAGCCGGTGAGCAGGTTGTTCGTGATGTCGTGGGCGAGATCACGCAATTCGAAGGTGTCCGTCTCGGCGGCGATATCGCGGCTCGCGAGTTCCGTCACGGTCGCCGCGGCCAGACGGTCGGCGAGCATCCGCGTCGAGGACGGGTTCGAGAGTCCCGCTGACACGACGGCGATTCTACGTGCAGTCATCTCACGCCTCCGCTCGGGCTGCGGCCGCCCCGAAGGCGGATCCGGCGGGTGCAGGCGTGTCTTGGTACGGCCGGCTGCCCGTCAGGTTGTCGCCGCGGTTAGCGTGCGGGCGCGCTTCGCGCGCCCCTCCGGCAGCGGCCACTCGCGATGCGTGAGTGGGAGCATCCGGAACCTCCTCCGGCCGATCCTTGGCCAGTTCCTTGCGCAGCACCGGCACGACTTCGCCGCCGAGGATGTCGAGTTGCTCGAGCACCGTCTTCAGCGGAAGCCCGGCGTGGTCCATCAGGAAGAGCTGTCGCTGGTAGTCGCCGTAGTGCTCGCGCATGGCGGCGTAACGATCAATGACTTGCTGGGGCGAGCCCACCGTGAGGGGTGTCATCTCGCTGAAGTCCTCGAGGCTCGGCCCGTGTCCGTACACCGGCGCGTTGTCGAAGTACGGGCGGAACTCGCGCACCGCGTCTTGAGAGTTCGCGCGCATGAACACCTGCCCGCCGAGCCCGACGATCGCCTGCTCGGGCGTCCCGTGTCCGTAGTGGGCGTACCGCTGGCGATACAGCGTGATCAGCCGCTGGTAGTGCTCCTTGGGCCAAAAGATGTTGTTGGCGAAGAACCCGTCACCGTAGTACGCCGCCTGCTCGGCGATCTCAGGCGTGCGGATGGAGCCGTGCCAGACGAACGGTGCCACGCCATCGAGCGGACGCGGGGTGGAAGTAAAGCCCTGCAACGGAGTACGGAACTGACCTTCCCAGTCGACAACGTCCTCGCGCCACAGTCGGTGGAGGAGGTTGTAGTTCTCGATCGCCAAGGGCAGCCCCTGGCGGATGTCCTTACCGAACCAGGGATACACCGGGCCAGTATTGCCGCGCCCGAGCATCACGTCGGTGCGACCGCCCGAGAGGTGCTGGAGCATCGCGAAGTCTTCCGCGATCTTCACCGGGTCGTTCGTCGTGATCAGCGTGGTCGCCGTAGAGAGCACGAGTCGCTCGGTCTGAGCGGCGATGTACGCGAGAGTCGTGGTCGGCGACGACGACCAGAACGGCGGGTTGTGGTGCTCACCGAGGGCGAACACGTCGAGCCCGACCTCCTCTGCGTGCGTGGCCATCGTGACGGTGTTGCGGATCTTCTCCGCTTCGCTCGGGGTAGTGCCCGTCGTGGGGTCCAGCGTGATGTCGCTCACTGAGAAGATGCCGAACTGCATCCCTTGCCATGCGTTGCTGTCGCTCACGATCTCTCCCGTCTCTCCCGGCTGTTCACACATACCGGTTTATATGCAAATGAATATACCGGATCCAACGTGAACGAGCCCACACTATTCCCGCCACCTGAGCGCTAAAGTGGCACTCGCCCATGACAGATGCCTCTTCTGCGGCCGAGTCCGCTCCCCCGCCAGCGCCGTCGTACACGTCGACCGGCACGCTCATCACGCCGCGCCCCAAGCGCATGCCTTTCTGGGACAACGCACGATTCGCGTGCATCGTTCTCGTCGTACTCGGGCACGCGGTCCAACGGCTGACATACGACTCGGACATCGCCCTCGGCCTGTACCTGCTGATCTACGCGTTCCATATGCCCGCGTTCGCAATCATCTCGGGCTACTTCTCCAAGTCAGATCCGCCGAATCGGCGCCAGCTCGCGCGCGTGCTGACCGACATCGTCGTGCCCTACATCATCTTCGAAGGCCTGTGGACGGTCACCAAGCTCATCGTGGAAGGGCGCGCGAACCCCAACATCACCGAACCGTCCTGGACACTGTGGTTTCTGCTCGCACTGGGGATCTTCCGCCTAATCCTCCCGTACCTCGCACTCCTGCGGTGGCCTCTCGCCTGGACCCTCCTGATTTCGATCGGCGCCGGGTATCTGCCCAACATCGACTCGACGTTCTCGCTGTCGCGCACGCTGGGCCTCCTGCCGTTCTTCGCGCTGGGCTGGTGGTTGCACGAGCGCGACATCGTACGACGGCTCGATCTGTTTCGGCGACGCGCGTGGGCAACTGCAACCGCGGCAGCCAGCTTCCTCATCGCGGGATGGGCAGCCTGGTACTTCATTGACGGATGGCGCGCGATGAACTTGCGGGAGTGGTTGTTCTACGACGACAACTACGCCGATATCGGTGGCACGCAATGGTGGGCGGGCGGCGTGCGCCTCGTTCTCATGGCGGCCGCACTGATCTTGAGCGCAGCCTTCTTCGCACTTGTACCGCGGGGCGGTCACTGGTGGACCCACTTCGGGCAGTACACGATGTACGTCTACCTCTTGCACTCATTCGTGTTGTACCCGTTCCGCGAGTCCGGCGTTCTGCGCGGGCTCGACCCCACGTGGATCTGGCTGCCCATCGTCATCGTGCTCTCGGTTCTCATCGCGCTCGGGTTGGCCACAAAGCCCGTGCGACGCATCTTCCGACCGGTGGTCGAGCCGCGTCCGAGCTGGCTGTTCGCCGACTCGTCCCTGGCTCACAAAGAGGGGCGGCGCGAGGACCCCACAGGCTCGCGACGTCCACCAGAGGCTGCTGCCTCCCCTCGACGCCACCGTCATGCCGACCCTCGGCAAAACGGCTGACTCTCACGCCCCACGCCCGCGCGCACGAAGAAGGCCGCCCCACACCTGGGGCGGCCTTCTCAAGAAGTTTTGCGCGATTGAACGCTGGATGCGATTAGCGGCGCAGTCCGAGACGCTCGATCAACGACCGGTAACGGTTGATGTCGACGTCCTGGAGGTAGCCCAGCAGTCGGCGGCGCTGACCGACGAGCAGGAACAGACCACGACGCGAGTGGTGGTCGTGCTTGTGCTCCTTGAGGTGCTCGGTGAGGTCCTTGATGCGCTGCGACAGCATTGCAACCTGCACCTCGGGGGATCCGGTGTCACCGGGGTGCGTCGCGTACTCTTCGATGATCGCCTTCTTGACGTCTGCTTCCAGTGCCATAGGTGATCCCCTCTCTCTTCGTTGCGCGGTGCCCGACACCTGATGTGCGAGCTCTCTTTATCCGCGGCCGATCAAACGGCAACCTCAAGAGTCTACCAGGAGATGGCGCGCACAGCGTTCAGTCCTGCTGGAGGGCGCCCTGCAGTTCGAGCGTGATGGTGATGTCCTTGCCAACGAGCACGCCACCGGTCTCGAGCGCGGCGTTCCACGTGAGCCCGAAGTCCTCACGGTTGATGACCGTCTTCGCGGTTGCGCCGGCCTTGTAGTTGCCCCACGGGTCGGTGCCGAATCCACCGAACTCGACGTCGAAGCTCACAGGCTTGGTGATGCCGCGAATGGTGAGGTCGCCATCGACGACAAAGTCCTCTCCCGCGATGCGGGCGCCCGTCGAGCGGAATTCCATGGTGGGGTGGTTCTCGACATCGAAGAAGTCGCCCGAACGGAGGTGGGTGTCGCGTGCATCGTCGTTGGTGTCAACCGATGCCACATCGACGGTCGCCTCAACAGTCGCATCGAGCGGGTTCTCCGGAGCGGTGATCGTGGCGCTCTTCACGCCGAACGATCCGCGGACCTTCGAGATCATCATGTGGCGCACGCTGAACGTGACCTCGGAGTGAGACGGGTCGAGAACCCAGGTGCCTGCCTTGTAGCCGGGGATGGTGGTGGTGGTGGTGGCGTCAGTCATGGTGATCCTTCTGTCTGTGGAAGCGAAAGTGAGCACGCGCTCCCCCGTCTCAACGCGCACCTGAGCAATCTATTCCCATGAATGAAAAAGTTCTCATCACGAAAACGTGCGGCTGAAACGACATGGGGTGGATGCCGCAGCATCCACCCCACTGTGTGAAACCCGTCGTCAGCCCACGGCGATCAGGTCGATGATGAAGACGAGCGTCTTCCCACCGAGAAAGTGCCCACCGGCCGGGCCATAGGCCAAGTGCGGCGGAATGACGAGCTCGCGACGTCCGCCGACCTTCATGCCCGGGATGCCGTCCTGCCATCCCTGGATGAGACCACGGAGCGGGAACTGGATGCTCTCGCCACGGTTCCACGAGGAGTCAAACTCCTCCCCTGAGGTGTACTCGACACCCGCGTAGTGCACGGTGACGGTGTCACCCGGCTTCGCCTCGGCACCGTCGCCGACGATGATGTCGCGGATTACGAGGTCAGCGGGTGCGGGCCCTTCGGGCGCGTCGAATTCGGGCTTGGTGCGATCGTTCGTCATGAGTCCATCCAAGCACTGTTCGTGCGGTCGCACATGGCGTGTTCACGACGGGTGAACATCACCCTATTGACAGCGCTCGCACACCTGGGCATCCTGGAATCAGCCAACTCAACGCTCGGGAGACACGCAGGCATCGCCGCGGCACCGAGCGTTGAGTCTTGTCTGGGCTCGTCCGGGCGTGGCAGCTCAGAGCGCAAACAGCGCAGCGCGAGCGGCGGCCGTGCGCGCCAGGAGCGCGTGCTCCTCTGCGGCCGAGTGCGGATCGCGACCGGTCACCGACCTCTGGCGCGCCGCGGCGAGCGCGGTCGCATCCCGAATGAAGCCCATCATGATGTCAGAACGGTCCCCTCGAAGGCTTTTCGCCCACGCCAGCCCTGCCTTGCGACCGGCGGGGGTTGCGAGCATGTCGGCTTCTTGCACGGTGAACCAGCCGGCCTCGGCATACTCCCCCAGACGCCTACGGGTGAGTCGCGCTTCTTCCCTTCGCAGGGCGATGACGCCGATCACGAACAGCACGAACAATGGCACCTGCAACACGAGGTACAGGGCAAAGAAGTCGCCGAACATCGCCGACCCGTTCCAGATGGCGTGCAGCACTATCGCGCCCATCATTCCGAGCACCCACGCACCGAGAATCGAACCGTTGCTCGCACCGCGGCGAGCGGCCAGCCCGACGGCGAAGCCGGTGACCGCCGTGAACATCACATGCGCAAACGGGGAGAGGATGCCACGAATGAAGAACGTCACCGACGCATCCGCCACGCCGCCTTCAATGAAGCTGATCGCGAAGTATTGGATGTTCTCGGTGAAGGCGAAGCCCGCACCGACGAGTGCACCGTAGACGATCCCATCCACAGGGCCATCGAATGCGCGGCGGGCCACCAAAAAGATCAGCAGGACGCCGACCCCTTTGCCCAACTCTTCGACGATAGGCGCCTGCACGACGACGGAGAACGCCTCGCGCAGCACTGATCCGTCGTTCCCGATCACCGCGGTGATCGCGAAGTCGACGGCCAGCGCGATGCCCACTGCCGCGATCGCACCCCATGCGGCGGCGAGCACGAGGAGACCTGTGGGCTCCGGTTCCCACCGGTCGATGATGCGCACGGCAACGACCACACCGACGAGCGGCACAAGCGCGAGGATCGCCCCGACGATCGAGGAAGCGGCTCCGAGTGCTGAGAGAAAGTAGCTGACGAGCAGCACCAGCACGATCACCAACACCCCGAACAGCCACAGCGGCGCCACGCGACCCGCACGCGGTGCCACCGGAACCTCGAGCGGCAGTGCCGTGGGTGACGGAATGGGGGCGCCCTGTGAGAGCGCGGGCTGCGCGAGCGGAGACGCGAATGCGGGCGGAGTCAGGGACGGTCGTGCACGCCCCGGCAGATCACTCGACATGTCGATCAGCCTAGGCGCGAGCGCTCTGCAATGCTCATCAGCGATCCCCATGGGTAGATTTGTGGGATGCGCTTCGCCCACGTGATCCCTGCAGGGACGAGTGTCCCCCGACTGATCGCCGTAGAACAGGACGCAGGTGCCTTCGTCGACGGGTTCTTCGCCGGGGCGCCGTCGACGCTGGACGCGCTCATCGCGGGCGGCGACGAGCTACTCGATCGCGTGCGTGACGCCGCACCCCGGGCCTCGTTCGACGTGCCGCTGCAGGACGCGGCGTTCGCCTCGGCGATCCTCGCACCGCCGGTCATCCTCGCGGTCGGGCTGAACTATGCGGCACACTCGAGCGAGCTCGGGTTGAAGACGGATGCCACCCCCACCGTGTTCGTGCTGTGGCCCAACTCGCTCTCCGGGCACGAGGGCACGACAACGTGGCCTCGTGCGCTGAGCGAAGCGGTCGACTACGAGGCAGAACTGGGCGTCATCATCGGTCGAGATGCAAAGGACGTGTCGGCCGAGGCCGCACTATCGCACGTGTGGGGCTACACGGTGGTGAACGACATCACCGCCCGCAACATCCAGTACTCCGAGGCCCAGTGGTCACGATGCAAATCGTTCGACGGGTTCACTCCGACCGGTCCGTTCGTGGTGACCGCGGACGAGATTCCCGATCCTCAAGATCTCCATATCTGGACCGTGTTGGACGGCAAGACGCTACAAGACGGCTCGACGGGCCAGATGGTCCGTACCGTCGCGACGCTGATTTCGAGCCTGTCGCAATCGGCGACGTTGCTTCCGGGCACCTTGATCTCCACCGGAAGTCCGGGTGGAGCTGGCTACTCGCGGGACCCGCAGATCTTCCTGCGGGACCGTTCCACGGTGACCGTCGGCATCGACGGCATCGGAGCGCTCACCACCCACTGCCGCATCGTCGACTGAAAGCAGAACGGCGACCCCGAGGGGCCGCCGTTCTCACGTGATCGCGGGGCTTGCCCCCGCGATGCCTCACATGTCGAGTACTTCGGTGCAGTCGATCGGCACGCCTTCGACCTCGAACACGCCGGGGCCGTTCGTGACGCAGAACTCGTACACCTGCTGGGTTCCTTCGGCGATCAGGGGGAAGAGTACCGCGAAGAAGATGATCAGGAAGATGATCCCCAGCACGAGGAGTACCGAGCTGATGATGATCGCCGCCAGCGCGAAGCCGTTCTTGGCGCCCGCCTTCTTGCTCTGAACCAGCGCCACGATGCCCAGGATCAGAGCAATCAGCTGCATGAAGAACGACAGAATGAACGCGACGATGCCCAGAGTGCGCCCGGGGACGGACGCCGAGACGGGCGCTCCGTATGCCGCCGGTGGCGCCGAAGCGTAGGGCTGCTGCCCGGGCGCTGCCCCGTACGGGGGCGCCGAAGGCGCCTGCGAGTATGCGGGCGGCGAAGGCGCCTGCGAGTATGCGGGCGGCGGCGTCGCGCCCGCGGGAGGCGGCGTCGTGCTGGCGGGCTCCGCCGGAGGTTGGGGTGCGCCGCCGCTGTTCGGGGGCGTCTGGTTGGGGTTCTGCGGGTCGGTCATTGCGATCCTCTCGGTGGTCTACGCATGACCGTAGCGCTCGCGCGCGTGGGCGTGCAACGCCCACGCGCGCGCTCACTCACGACGCTCGGCACCCTCTGGAGCCAGTTCGGGAAGAACCACAGGAATCGCAGCGGTGACTGCTTCCAATCCCGATAGTCGAGCGGGCGAGAGCTGCTTGGTGACGTCCTCGCGCGTCATGAGCCCTGCCTCGACGACCAGATCGGCGACGTTGCGGCCCGTAAGCAGAGCGGTCTTGGCCAATGCAGCCGAGGCCGCGTATCCGATGAACGGTGTGAGCGCGGTCACGACGCCGACTGACGTCCCCACCATGGTGCCCAGTCGTTCACGGTTGGCGGTGATTCCCTCTACGCAGTTTTCGCGGAGCGTCCGCATTCCGCGTCGCATCCAGGTGATGGACTGAAAGATCGAGTGCGCAATGATCGGCTCGAACGCGTTGAGCTGCAGCTGGCCGCTCTCAACCGCCATCGTCACCGTCAAGTCGGCACCGGCCACCGCGAAAGCGACCTGGTTGACGACCTCGGGAATCACCGGATTCACCTTGCCTGGCATGATGCTCGAGCCAGCTTGGCGCGGCGGAAGATTGATCTCTCCGAAGCCCGCTTGCGGGCCGGAGGACAGAAGGCGCAGGTCATTGCAAATCTTCGACAGCTTGATCGCGTTGCGCTTCAGTGTCGAGGAGAACGACATGAAGGCGCCGGTATCACTGGTGGACTCCACCAGGTCTGACGCCGTCTCAAGGTCGAGGTCCGTAATCTCGCGGAGGTGGCGCAGCACGGCGGCCCCGTACTCCGGGTGCGTCGTGATGCCGGTGCCGATCGCGGTCGCACCCATGTTGATCTCGTACATGAGGTACGCGTTCTCTTTGAGCCGGCTGTAGTCCTCACCCAGCGTGGTGGCGAAGCCGTGAAACTCTTGGCCGAGAGTCATGGGCACAGCATCCTGCAACTGGGTACGTCCCACCTTGAGAACATCGTGGAACTCCACCGCCTTTTCGAGGAACGCCTTGCGCAGAAGGTCGAGTTCGTCCAGCAGCGTCAAAAGGTCGAGACTCAGGCCGACCTTGATCGCCGTGGGATACACGTCGTTCGTCGACTGGCTGCGGTTGGTGTCATCGATCGGAGACAGGAACGCGTAGTCACCTTTCTCACGCCCTGCGAGCTCGAGCGCGATGTTGGTGATCACCTCGTTGGCGTTCATGTTGGTCGATGTGCCGGCCCCGCCTTGCACTACGCCGACGACGAACTGGTCGTGGAACTGTCCGTCGATGACCAATTGTGCTGCGCGGTCGATCAGATCGGCTTTCTCGGGGTCGAGCACGCCGATCTCACGGTTCGCGCGGGCGGATGCTTGTTTGACCATCGCAAGCCCGCACACCAGATCCTTGTACACCGAGATCGGTCGCATCGAGATCGGGAAGTTCTCCAACGCGCGCGCGGTGTGCACCCCCCAGTAAGCGTCGGCCGGGATCTCCAGCGATCCCAGGGAGTCCGTTTCGGTTCGTGTCCGCGTCGTTGCGTCCTGTGCCATGGTGATGAATCCTCGTGAGTTTCAAGGGCGATGGGATGCCACGAGCCTAGCCCTCGACACGGTGGTGGCAGCTGTACGCACGGGCCAGAATCGACCACATCCTGTACACGATGGCGCTAGCGAACAACGCAGAGCGAGCGGAGCGCTGAAGTCAGCTCACCGGCTTGCGCGAAAAGCGCTCCAAACGCTCAGCAGGCGTCAATTTGGCCATCGCGTCCACCCACTCGGGTGTGAAGTAGTCCCCGGTATCGGCGCCGGCTACCGGCACCACGGCGTGGGTGATCGTGTCGTCGTACACGTGCACGAGGTGGAAGGACTGACCGGCATCCATCCCGTTCACGTGCATCGCCGGGCGCGCGAGATTCATCGTGTAGCACGTGGCCGATGCAACGCTCACCGGGATGCCCGCAAACGTGCCGCTCGTGGAGTAGTGGAGGTGCCCAGCCAGGATCGCCCGTACGTCACTGCCGGCAATCACCGAGGCGAAGCGCGACTGATCGCGCAACTCGAGGATGTCAAAGAACGGGATATGGCTCGGCAACGGCGGGTGATGCATCGCCAGGATCGTGCCGAGCGGTGCTGGCTTCGACAACACCTCCCCCAACCACGCAAGCTGCTCGTCATCGAGGTCACCGTGATGCCACCCCGGAACAGTGCTGTCGAGCGCGATAAGGCGCAGACCCGCCAGATCCCACACTCCCGTCACCGGGTCTTCGGTGGCCGCCCGGCCGAGTAGGTCCCTGCGCATCGCTGGGCGCTCGTCATGGTTACCAGCCACCCATATGATGGGGGCGCCAAGTTCCTGAGCGACCGGCTCGACGAGGTCACGCAGTGCACGGTAGGCCTCGGGCTCGCCCAGATCGGTGAGATCGCCCGTGAACACGATCGCATCGGGGGCGATGCGCATCTCACGGACGGACTGCAACGTGCGCTCGAGGTTCGCCACCGTGTCGTATCGTCCGGCCAGTGGCACCCCACCCGCCATCAGATGCGTGTCGCTCAGATGCAGCAGCGTTCGACGCGCGGGCGCATGCTGACCGAATTGCACGGGCGTGGCATCCATAACCCCAGCCTATTCGGGGCAGAGTCGCTCAGTGATTGAAGACGATGAGCAGGATGCCGTAGAGCACCGTTGCGATACACACACCGAAGCACGCGTAGGCGAGAACGAGCGAGAACTTCTTCTGACTTTCGGTCAGCGGGCTCTTCTTCGCCGCCTTGGCCGCGGCCTTTTCTGCTCGCCGGGCCTCCTTCTCGGAAATGACGGTGATGGCGTCGGTGAACTCGGCCGGCGCCACCACAGGCGCACGACCGGCACGGACCAGCAGGCGCAGGCCCACCGCGTAGAACCCCACCAACACGACCGAGGCAAGCAGAGCGGCGGCAAACACCTGCAGGAAGGCACCCCAATCGATGGCGATCACTGCTTCGTCTCCTTACGCGCCGCCTTGGCGTCCTTCGTGGCACGGCGTTCGTGGGCCGCCGCGCGCCGCGCTTCTTCGCGGGCGAGAGCCCGCTGTCGGCGCGTCGGCGGCGGATTCCGCTTGACCTTTACGGCAGCACCCGAATCGGCGACCTCGCTCATCGCATTGCCGGCGTGTACGGCATCGCGACGTGAACGCAGGAACAGTCCGACGATGATGACCACCGCCAGAATCGCGTCGATGAGGACGCCCCAGCCGCCGAGGAAGACCACGATGAGAGCGGCCAGGCCACCCACGGCGCCGGCGGCGGGAAGTGTCAGGATCCAGCCGATCATGATGCGGCCCGCTGTGCGCCAGCGTACCTGCGAACCACGGCGCCCGAGACCCGAACCGATGACCGAACCCGAGGCGACCTGCGTCGTCGACAGCGCAAAACCCAGCGCGCTCGAGGCGAGGATCGTCGAGGCCGTCGACGTCTCAGCGGCGAAGCCCTGGGCAGGCTTGACATCGGTCAGTCCCTTGCCGAGGGTGCGGATGATCCGCCAGCCGCCCATGTACGTACCGAGGGCGATCGTGATCGCGCACGCGAAGATGACCCATGTCTGCGGGTCAGCCGAGTTCTGCCATCCGACGGTGATCAGCGCCAAGGTGATGACACCCATCGTCTTCTGAGCGTCGTTCGTGCCATGGGCGAGCGCGACGAGGGATGACGTGAAGATCTGCCCCCAGCGGAATCCATCGCGTCCGTCGGGTTTGCTGTCGTAGCGCCGTGTCAGCACGTAGGCGAGCTTTGTCACGGTGAAGGCGATGACACCCGCCGTGACCGGCGCGATGAGCGCAGGGAGGACGACCTTGCTCATGACCACGCCGAAGTCGATGCCCTGAACGCCGACGCCGACGAGCGTCGCGCCGATCAGGCCACCGAACAGCGCGTGCGAGCTGGACGAGGGAAGGCCGAGGAGCCACGTGAGCATGTTCCACGTGATCGCGCCGATCAGACCGGCGAAGATAATCGCGGGGAACAACGTCGATGAGATCTCGGCTTCGCGGATCATTCCGCCTGAGATCGTCTTGGCAACCTCAGTAGACAGGAACGCGCCGACGAGGTTGAGGATGGCGGCGAGCAAGACAGCGGTCTTGGGCTTGAGCGCGCCGGTCGCGATGGGTGTGGCCATTGCGTTCGCTGTGTCATGAAAGCCGTTCGTGAAGTCGAAGAACAGCGCGAGTGCGATGACCAGCACGATGATGAGGGCTGCGGATTCCACCGGTCGCTTTCCGTAGGGTGTGTGGAGTGAATGCCGACGAAATCGGCGTGACGAACGAAAAGTTCACCGTGTGTTCAGGAACCGGCAACCGGCCACGAAGAATCCTTACACCGCATCGCCGCGCGGTCAACTCAGCTCGGGCTCGAGGCGCGATGCCGCAGACGTCTGCTGAAGTAGCGTGGAGTCGTGACCGCTGAAAACGCCGAGCCCACGCTCGTTCCTCCCGTCGCTTCCGTTCACCCCTCCACGCGCTCCCATCACGGCGACGACGTGGAAGATCGGTACGAGTGGCTCCGTGACAAGGACGACGCCGCCGTGATCTCCCACCTCGAAGCCGAGAACGCCTACACGCACGCGCGCACCGCGCACCTGGAACAGTCGCGCGAGACGATCTTTGGCGAGATCAAGGGGCGCACCCTTGAGACCGATTTGTCCGTACCTACGCGCCGAGGAAGCTGGTGGTACTACGGGCGCACCGTGGAGGGCTCGCAATACGGCATCCAATGCCGCGCTCCCCTCGCCTCTCCCGATGACTGGACACCTCCCGAACTCACCCCCGACGTGCCGGTGGACGGAGAACAGGTTCTGCTCGATGGCAACATCGAAGCTGAGGGTCACGACTTCTTCTCCCTGGGCAGCTTCGAGGTGAGCAACGACGGCACGCGAATGCTGTTCGGCGTCGATACCGCCGGAGACGAGCGCTACACGATTCGTGTGCGCGACCTAGAAAGCGGCGAGCAACTCGCGGACGAGATCGCCGGTACCGGCGCGGGGGCGAGCTTCTCCCCCGACGGCGCGCACATCATCTACACGACCGTCGACGACGCGTGGCGCCCCGACACCGTGTGGCTGCACGAGATCGGAACCTCGACCGACGACGATGTGAAACTCTTCCACGAGCCGGATGAGCGGTACTGGGTCGGCGCGGGTTTCACCCGCAGCGACCGCTATCTCATGATCGGACTCGGATCATCGATCACCTCGGAAGAGTGGCTGCTGGACGCTGATGATCTCCGCGGCGAGCCGCGCGTCGTGTGGCCGCGCCGTGAGGGCGTGGAGTACGAGTCGGAGCACGCGGTCGTGGAAGGCGAGGACGTGCTGTACGTCCTGCACAACGACGGTGCGCTCGACTTCGAACTCGTGCGAGTTGCGGCATCCGACCCTCAAGGTACGCGAACCACCGTGATCGAACACAACCCAGGGACTCGACTGCTGGGAGTCTCGACGTTCCGCGATTGGGGCGTGGTGGGATACCGGCGCGACGGTCTGGCGCGACTGGGTCTCCTCGACTATCACTCGCACGCCGTTGACGAACTTGCGTTCGACGAGCCACTGTATTCGGTCGGCGGTGGCGGCAATCCCGAGTGGGCGCCACCCGTGCTGCGACTGTCGTACGGCTCGTTCATCACCCCGGGCAGCGTGTATGACCTCGACATCGCGTCGCGCACGCTGCACATGCGCAAGCAACAGCCTGTGCTCGGGGGGTACTCGCCCGACGACTATGCACAGGCGCGCGTGTGGGCCACGGCAACCGACGGCACCCGTGTTCCCGTCTCGCTGGTATGGAAGCGAGCGTTCGGGGAGGCCGGCTCAACCCCTCGCCCGTTGCACCTGTACGGATACGGATCGTACGAGCACTCGATCGATCCGGGGTTCTCCGTTGCCCGTCTGTCAGAACTCGACCGCGGCGTGATCTTCGCGGTCGCCCACGTGCGCGGCGGCGGCGAAATGGGCCGTCAGTGGTACGAAGACGGCAAGCTGCTGAACAAGCGCAACACCTTCACCGACTTCGTGGATGTGGCCCGCCACCTGGTAGATGCGGGATACACGACCCCGCAGCAGATGGTTGCCGAGGGAGGATCAGCCGGTGGCCTGCTGATGGGGGCTGTCGCGAACCTCGCGCCGGACCTGTTCGCGGGCATCATCGCGGACGTTCCATTCGTCGACGCGCTGACGACGATCCTCGACCCGTCGCTGCCGCTGACCGTCATCGAGTGGGACGAGTGGGGCGACCCGCTTCACAACGCCGATGTCTACGCGTACATGAAGTCCTACACGCCCTACGAGAACGTGCGCTCCGACGTCACGTATCCGCGCATCCTCGCGGTCACCTCACTCAACGACACGCGCGTGCTGTACGTCGAGCCGGCCAAGTGGGTGGCTCGTCTGCGCGAGGTGGGCGCCGACGCGCTGCTCAAGTGCGAAATGGTGGCCGGGCACGGCGGCGTGAGCGGCCGGTACAACGCGTGGCGCGAGCGCGCGTTCGAACTGGCCTGGATGTTCGACGTTCTCGACGTATAGTCAGGCGGATGCCACAAAGGGCGGCTCTTCGCAAAGAGCCGCCCTTTGTCGTCGCTGTGACTAGCCGAACAGTGCGGCTGCCTCGTCGTAGCGGTAGCGCGGAACCGTGTTGAGCTCGCCGAGCGCCTCGGCGAAGGGCACCCGCACGATGTCTGTGCCTCGCATAGCCACCATTTGACCCCAGGCCTGGTCGACGATGGCGTCGGCAGTGTGCAGACCCAGGCGCGTTGCGAGCACGCGATCGAACGCCGACGGCGACCCGCCACGCTGGATGTGCCCCAGCACGGTTGCGCGGGTCTCGATTCCGGTGATGCGCTCGATCTCGGGTGCGAGTACCTCGCTGATTCCTCCCAGGCGCGGGCGGTTGAACGCGTCCAGACCCTTGTCGCTGTATGCCTCTTCCATGCCGGTGAGCGTGAATCCTTCGGACACGACGACAAGCGGCGCGCGGCCGCGATCGTGAGCCTTCGTGACGAGGTCGGCGATCTCGTCGATGGACTGCGGGACCTCAGGGATGCAGATGGCGTGGGCACCCGCAGCCATTCCGGCGTGCAGCGCGATCCAGCCCACGTGTCGGCCCATCACCTCAGCCACCATGCAGCGCTGGTGCGAGTCGCCGGTCGTGCGGAGTCGATCCATCGCATCGGTGGCGATGTTCACGGCCGTGTCAAAACCGAAGGAGTAGTCGGTGGCGCGCAGATCGTTGTCGATCGTCTTGGGAACACCCAGCACGTTGATGCCGTCGTTCGCGAGGCGGTTGGCTGCGGCCAAGGTTCCCTCACCGCCGATGGCGATGATGCCGTCGATGCGGTGGCCGTACATCGTCTTGGCGATGTTCTCAGCGCCGCCGCGCGGACCCTCGTACGGGTTGGTACGGCTGGTACCGAGAATCGTGCCGCCGATCTTCGACAGGCCCTTCACGTCGTGGCGAGTGAGCGGGAAGAAGTCACCGTCGACCACGCCACGCCAGCCGTCGCGGATGCCGACGAACTCGATGTCGTATGCCGTCGTGCCCTTGAGCACGACGCCGCGGATGACGGCGTTGAGCCCGGGACAATCGCCGCCGCTGGTCAGGATGCCGATCTTCATTCTGTGGTCCTCGCTCGTGTCGGGTGAATCAGGTCGGCGACGCTGCCTCACCCGACATTAGCGCCGAGTCCTCCTCGGTGCTACACGGGCGGGCGGTGCCGACTCGAGGTTAATCGCCGCCCAGCGCGCGTCGCACCAGGTGCATCAGCGCGGAAAGCTGCACCGAATCGCTCGACTGAGGATCGACCGCTTCGCCATCGAGCGCACGCGCTGCCAGGCCCTGCTTGGAGTCGATGAGCTCGGCGATCTTCGTGTCGATCGTGTGCGCCGCGATGATGCGCCACGCCGTGACGGGCTCGTCTTGCCCGATACGGTGCACGCGGTCGATCGCCTGCGTCTGCTCCGCGGCTGTCCATGACAGCTCGGCGAGCACGACGTTCGACGCCGCCTGCAGGTTCACACCGACACCCGCGGCGGTCAGCGAGCACACCGCGACTCCCACGTCCGGGTCGTTATTGAACTCGTCGATCGCCTGCTGCCGCACCGCGGCCGTCTGATCGCCGCGCAGCGAGACCGATCTGACGCCGACACTGGCGAAGTGGCTCTCCGCGGCATCCATCACATCGATGTGCTTGGCGAAGAAGACCACCTTGCCCACCGAGCGCTGGAGCTGCGCGGCATAGTCGGCGGCAAGCAGCGCCTTGGCCTGGCCGATCTTGCGCACCATGGTGAAAACGTTCTCGGCTCCCGTGCCGGCGGCCTTGGACTCTTCGAGTTCGTTCTGCGCGACCAGTCGCACGATGTCGGTGTCGATCTCGCCCGGGGCCAACCCGCGATCTCCGCGAGCTTCGATGATGCGCCGGTAGCGACCCGCGAGTCGCTCCCCCAGTTCGCGCTCTGCGGCACGGATCGATCGGCCAAATTCGTCGTCCAGTTCGACGGGAAGGTCGGCGATGAGCTTGTCGGGCAGATCGGCGGCGACGTCCTTCTTCTTGCGCCGAACGATCCCCATCGAGATCACCGCATCGCGCGCCTCGGGGTAGAACGCCTTGTCGGCGGGCGTCAGGCCCGTCTCATCGAGCTTCTCCATGAGAATCGGGCCAGGCTTTTCGCCGGTGGTCCAACCGAGGAATCGCCAGATGGCGTCGAAGTCCTCGACGTCGTTGATCAGCGGCGTACCCGTGAGCGCCATGAGCAACGGATCGCGCACCTGCTCGCGAATGCGCGATGCCAGAGCGAGGACATTCTGGGAGCGCTGCGAGGTGAGGTTCTTGATGAAATGCGCCTCATCGACCACCATGCCGCGAAGCCCCAGTGCCGACAGCCACGACAGGTGCCGGTCGAGAATTTCGTAGTTGACGATGAACACATCCGCGAACGCGTCGATGCTCTCGCCGTCACCCTGAATGACGGTCGCCCGCCGCTGCGGAGTCCACCGTTCGACTTCGCGCGCCCAGTTCATCTTCACCACGTTGGGAACGACGACCAGTAAGGGGTACGCATCGGCGACGGATGCCGCGAGAACAGATTCCGCGGTCTTACCCAACCCGGGCTCATCCGCCAGCAGGAACGTGCGATGCCCCTGACGCACCGACTCGAGGAACCGCGATTGGTGCACCATGACCTCGAGCCCCTTGGGCGAGAGGCGGTCGTACTCGGGCACGGGAGGAAGTTCCATCGAGGCATGGTTACCGCCCGCGCCGGTTTCGAATGCCTTGTACAGCGGCCCCATGAGCTCCCAGCCATCGAGCCGGCGCCGCGGCGTGTCCTTGGGGGCGCGCAGCGCAAGGTCGGGCGCGAGGAAGGGATTCGACATTTGACGCGCTTCGACCTGGGCGGGAACCACCTGTCGATCTGCCAACGCGGCCGGCACCACCGGGGCGGCTTGCGGCTTCGCATCGGTGATGATCAGCTCATCCGGCGGCAGTTCGGCACCCGACTCCAGCAGCCAGTCGCGGCGCATGCGCCGGGCCACGGGCGAGGTGGCCTGGTCGACTTCGAGCAGTTGGATCAGGGAGGTGTCACGGGCCGCGGTCTTGGCGAGAATCGTCGCCACGCCGTCGAGCCGCTTGAGCAGTTCGACCCGCGCGGACTCGGCGATCTCGGTGTCAGCCTTGACACGGGCGCGCTCTTCGCGGACGAGGAACGCGATCACCTGGAACTTGACGCGATTGGTAGGCCCCAGCTTGCCGCGCTGCGACTTCGCTTCGATCTCGCGCACCTTGCGCGCGAGGATCGGGATGATGGGGGCTTCGTCGTCGCGACGCGAGGTCGAAGTCTTCCTGCGTCGTGCGGACGACTGGGCGGACGCCGTGGTCGGCATGCTCCTCCTGAGCGTGAGATTCCGGCTTCGCCGGCGGGTGCCGGCTTCGCCGACAGTGCTATGTGCATCCGCGGGCGGCGGTGCCGTCACGAACGCGGATTCGGAACCTGTACCGACGGCCGCGGGCACTCGCTTCTGCGAGCTGCGACGTCGCCTGGTGGTGTTCCGCGGCTCAGTCTAGCGGAAACACCGCGGGGTTCACTCCCGGCCCGCGTAGGCGCGCTGCCAGCGTGAGAGCGTTTCGGGATCATCGGTGACAATTCCGTCCACCCCCAGTGCCGTCATCGCCTCCCATTGACTGTCGCTGTTGAGCGTGTACACGACAACGCGCTTGCCGGCATCGTGGAGTTCGTCCACGATTTCGGGGCGGGCGTTCACCGCGCGGGAGCTCACGATGATCCCCGGCACCTGCGCCTCGTTCGTGGCGACCACGATGTCATCGGGCAGGGCACTGAGAACGAGGAGGCGAGAGATACGCTCATCCGCGGCCGCTACCTCCGCCAACGTCATGGCATCGAAGCTCGCGACGACGACCTGACGCTCGAGATCTGTTGCCACGACCGCGTCAACGAGCGACGCCGCGGCCTCAGGGGTCCACTGGCCCTTCAGTTCGAGAATCGCCCGACCGTTGTAGGCGCGGAGCAAGTCGAGCACCTCCTCGAGGGTGGGAACTCCCACGCCGGTGAATTCTGACGAGAACCACGAGCCCGCGTCGAGCGCACGCACCTGGTCGAGCGTGAGGTCGCACACGCATCCGGTTCCGTCCGTCGTCCGATCCACCGTCGCATCGTGCATGAGCACGGCGTGCTGGTCTGATGTGAGGGCGACATCCACTTCGACGTAGCCATAACCGCCGGCTACCGCCGATCGAATCGCGGGAATGGTGTTCTCCGGCGCGGTTGCACCGCCGCCGCGATGACTCGCGATGAATGCCTCGTCGCCGGGGCTCCGCGCGTCCCCCCACAACTCCCCCGGACTCACCCTCGCCGGGCTCGCACCGAGGAACGCGATGACGATGCTGGCGACGGCCAGCACGCACACCACCAGGAGCGAGTGTGCCTGCGCACGGGCGCGCGCGGGCAGCAATCGGTCGGGCATCGGGCATGTCCTCCGGGTCGTTCGCCGCGTCTTCTTCGACGCGGTGCGACCACTCTACATGCGCTGTTACCTTTTCGTTACTTTTCTTCGTCGCGATTCCTGCGAGTGGCGGCAACCGCGTCCCACAGGCCCTCGGCGGTCGTGCGTTTCGTGCCGCTGACCTGGCCCGTAACCTCCCCCGCAGCGTCGAGGAACATCAGCGTGTTGTCCTCGGCTTCGAAGGCTTGGTGCCACCCCACCTCGTTGACTGCGAGCAGATCGACACCTTTCCGGCGCGCTTTGCGGGCCGCCCGTTCGACGAGCGACTCCCCCTCCGCCGGTGTTTCAGCGGCGAACCCCACGAAGATCTGTCCGGAGCGACGTTCGGCGACCAACTCGGCCAGCACATCCTCGGTTTCGACGAGATGAAGGGTGAGTCCAGACCCACCCACCGAGTCCTTTGTGATCTTGCGATCTGCCATGTCGGCGGGGCGGTAGTCGGCGACGGCCGCGACCATCACCACCACGTCGGCAGCGCTCGCCGAGCGGCGCATCGCGACCGCGAGTTCGCTCGTCGTACCCACCCGCTGGATCTCGATCGCAGGATGACGGGATGCTTCTGCGAGCACCCCGTCGTCCACGTGCGCGGCGACAAGGGTGACCTCGGCGCCACGATCGGCGGCTGCGAGTGCGACGGCCGCACCCTGCCGTCCGCTGGACCGATTGCCCAGATAGCGCACCGGATCGAGTGGTTCCCGCGTTCCTCCGGTCGAGACCACGACACGAAGACCCGCGAGATCCTGCGCATGCTCGTCTGATACGGGCATCGCTGCGGCGCTCGCAATGACCACGGCGGCGGCGGCGATCGCTTCGGGCTCGCTCATGCGTCCCGCGCCGCTGTCTCCCCCGGTGAGCTCTCCCGACTCGGGGCCGATGACGTGCACGCCGCGCGCGCGCAGAGTGGCGACATTCGCTACCGTGGCCGGGTGTTGCCACATCTCGGTGTGCATCGCGGGGGCCACGACGACAGGGGCGCGCGTGGCGAGGAGCGTCGTGCCGACCAGGTTGTCGGCGATGCCCGCAGCCATCTTCGCCAGGGTGTTGGCCGTCGCGGGAGCCACGACGATCAGATCAGCGCGCTGCCCGAGGCTCACGTGTCGCACCTGCGCGACGTCGTCGTGAACCGACACCGTCACCGGGTTCCGGCTGATCGCCTCCCACGTCGGCAGGCCAACGAACCGCAGCGCATCCTCGGTCGGGACGACATGCACGTCGTGGCCGTCTTTGATGAGAAGGCGCACGAGATGCACAGACTTGTAGGCGGCGATCCCCCCGGTCACGGCAACGACGATGAACACTCGTCGATCTTCGCACGTACGCCGCGGGCGCGGCCTACTTCATGCTCTTCGTATGCCACACGGTCTTGGTTTCGGTGAATGCCGCGATGCGTTGCAGGCTGGGCGCGGCATCCGTCCCCGATTCGGGTGGGAGCACCCGCATCAGAGTCTGCGCAGCAGCGATCTGCAGATCCACCCAGTCGATCTCCCCCGCTCCGGCCAGATCCAGCGCATGCACGTCGGCGTGCGAAGCCAGCCAGGGCGCGATCTCGGCGGGCGAACCGGTGAGCACGTTGACCGTGCCGGGCGGCACGTCCGAGGTCGCAAGCACCTCGCTGAGGGAGATGGCGCTGAGCGGATGCTGCGAAGAGGCGATCACCACGACAGTGTTTCCCGTCACCAGCGGCGGTGCGATCACCGAAACCAGGCCGAGCAGCGACGAATCCTGCGGCGCGACCACGGCCACCACTCCGGTGGGCTCGGGTACCGAGATGTTGAAGAACGACCCTGCGACCGGATTGCCGCCGCCGGCGACCTGCCCGAACTTGTCGCACCATCCCGCGTACCAGACCCACCGGTCGATGGCCTCATCGACCTCGGCTGCGGCGACGGACTTACCGACCCCGGTCTGCGCGATGATCTCGTCGATGAACTGCCCGCGGCGCCCTTCGAGTACCTCGGCCACGCGGTACAGCACCTGTCCACGGTTGTACGCGGTTGCGCCCGACCATGCGCCGAAGGCGCCGAGCGCCGCGGCCACGGCATCCCGAGCATCCTTCCTCGACGCCTGCGCCGCATTGGCGAGAAAGCCGCCCTTCGCCGTGTGCACCTCGTACGTGCGTCCCGACTCGCTCCGAGGGAAGGCCCCGCCGATGAACAGCTTGTATGTCTTCGGCACCGACAGCCGCGTGCTCATGCTGCCCCCTTCAGATAAGCCAGCAAACCGTGGCGCCCGCCCTCGCGACCGAACCCCGACTCCTTGTACCCACCGAACGGGCTCGCGGGATCGAAGCGGTTGAAGGTGTTCGCCCAGATCACCCCCGCGCGCAGCTTGTCAGCCACCGCGAGGATGCGTGATCCCTTGTCAGACCAGACACCCGCAGACAGACCGTACGGAGTGTTGTTCGCCTTCGCGATCGCCTCGGCGGGAGTGCGGAAGGTGAGCACCGAGAGCACCGGTCCGAAGATCTCATCGCGCGCGATGCGATGACTCGTCTGCACGTCGGTGAAGATGGTCGGGGCGAACCAGAATCCCTTGTCGGGGATCACGCAGTCCGCGCTCCACCGCACGGCCCCCTCTTCTTCGCCGATGCGACTGAGCTCGCGCACCCGCTCCAACTGCTCTTTCGAGTTGATCGCACCGATGTCGGTGTTCTTGTCGAGTGGGTCGCCCAGCCGCAGGGTCGACAGTCGGGCCTTGAGCCGCTCGACCACCTCGTCGTGGATGGACTCCTGAACGACGAGGCGGCTGCCGGCGCAGCACACCTGGCCCTGATTGAAGAAGATCCCCGTGACGATTCCGTCGATCGCCTGCTCGATAGGGGCGTCGTCGAAGATGATGTTCGCCGCTTTCCCCCCGAGTTCGAGAGTCACCTTCTTGTCGGTTCCGGCCACGGCGCGCGCGATGTCTCGGCCGACGGGCGTCGAACCGGTGAACGCCACTTTGTCCACGTCGGGATGCCGCACCAAAGACGCCCCGGTCGCCCCGGCTCCCGTGATGATGTTGACGACGCCCGGCGGCAGATCTGCCTGTTGCAGAATCTCCGCGAACAACAGGGCGGTCAGCGGCGTCGTTTCGGCGGGCTTGAGCACGACGGTGTTGCCGGCGGCGAGTGCGGGCGCGATCTTCCACGCGAGCATCAGCAACGGGAAGTTCCACGGAATGACTTGCGCGGCGACGCCGAGTGCGCGGGGCGCTGGCCCCAGGCCGGCATAGTCGAGCTTGTCGGCCCACCCTGCGTAGTAGAAGAACCATGCCGCGACCAGGGGCACGTCCACGTCGCGGCTCTCTTTGATCGGCTTGCCGTTGTCGAGGCTTTCAGCAACGGCGAGTTCTCGCGCACGTTCCTGCACAAGCCGGGCGATGCGGAACAGATACTTCCCGCGATCCCGACCGCTCATTCGCGACCATGTCTTGTCGTAGGCGCGTCTCGCGGCCGCCACCGCGGCATCGACATCCTCGTCGGACGCCGCCGCGACAGATGCGATGCGCGACTCGTCGGCGGGTGAGATCGTGTCGAACGATTCACCCTGCCCTGGGCGGAATTCGCCGTCAATGAACAGTCCGTATTCGTCGCGCAGCCGTAAAATCGCGCGAGACTCGGGAGCGGGTGCGTAGTCGAGAAAGGCCATGATGTCCCGTTCGTTCAGTCGATCGTGAGGTAATCCGCGCCGGTGTAATGCCCGTGCGCCATCTTCTGTCGCTGTCGAAGCACGTCGTTGAGCAAACTCGACGCTCCGAATCGGAACAGGTGGGGTTGCAGCCATTCCTCGCCGAGCGTCTCGGCGACCGTCACGAGGTACTTGATTGCATCCTTCGAGGTGCGGATGCCACCGGCGGGCTTCACGCCGATCTTGACGCCGGTTGCGCGATACCAGTCACGCACCACCTCGAGCATCAGCAGCGTCACGGGAAGCGTGGCCGCGGGTTGGACTTTGCCCGTCGAGGTCTTGATGAAGTCGCCGCCGGCCAGGATCGCCAGGGTGGACGCGCGCCGAATGTTGTCGTAGGTCTGCAACTCGCCGGTCTCGAGGATCACCTTCAGCGAAGCCTGCGTTCCGTCTGCTCGTCGGCACGCCTCTTTCACTTGCGCGATCTGATCGAAGACCACGCCGTATCGGCCCGATAGAAACGCCCCTCGATCGATCACCATGTCGATCTCATCCGCCCCTGCGGCCACCGCGTCCGCGGTGTCGGCGAGCTTGACCGCCAGCGAAGCCCGCCCGCTCGGGAACGCGGTGGCGACGGCGGCAACGCTCACGCCGCCGTCGTCGGGGTCGCCGTGCGCCGCCCCCAGCGCCTCGCGAGCATGCTCGACCATGTCGCCGTACACGCACACCGCCGCCACACGCGGGCACGACGGGTCCGTCGCATCCGGATTCACAGCTTTGGCCACGAGCGACCGCACCTTCCCGGGAGTATCTGCGCCTTCGAGTGTCGTGAGATCGATGAGCGAAATGATGCGATCGAGGGCCCATGCCTTCGAGGTCGTCTTGATCGAACGCGTTCCCAGGTCGGCTGCGCGTGCGTCGAGGCCCACCGCGTCGACGCCCGGCAGACCGTGGAGATAGCGACGCAGCGTGGCGTCATCAGGCGAGCCGCCGAGCAGGGCGAGCGCCCTGTCAGGACGTGAAATCGTGTCGGGCGTGGACGTGGTGGCCATGATCCTCCTCGATCGTCGTGCCGCTTCGCACGACGATGCACTCGCCTTGATCGTAGGCGGGCGAGGGGTGAGCGGTCTATGCCCGCGGCGACATCACGCCAGCGCGGCGCGCACCTTTACGACGTCATCGGCGATCTGCTCGATGAGCGCCTCGATGCCGGCGAAGGCGGTCATGCCGCGCACCCGCGAGACGAACTGCACTTCGACCATATGACCGTACAGATCGAGGCCTGTCTCATCGAGCACGTATGCCTCGACCTGCCGAGTGACGACGTCGTCGAAGGTGGGATTCGTGCCGATGCTGATGGCCGCGGGGTACCGGATGCTCCGCCGCGCGTTGCGTGCGGGTGCGCGATCCGCGCCCGGGTCGACCGCTCCGTGGTCGATCAGCCAGCCCGCGTACACCCCTTCTGCCGGGACGAACCCGGCAAGATCCTCGGAGAGGTTCGCGGTGGGAAAGCCGAGCTCGCGCCCGCGCTTGAGTCCGTGAACCACTTCCCCCTCGACACTGTGGGTGCGCCCCAGAAGGCGCGACGCCGTGGCGACGTCCCCCTCGGTCAGCGCTTCGCGGATCCACGTCGATGACACACGCCGTCCCGCATCCACGGCACGCACGTCGCCGACCACCTGAACGTCGAAGCCCATTTCGGCGCCGATCTCGGTGAGGTACTCCGGTGTTCCCGCGCCTCTGTGACCGAAGCGGAAGTCTTCGCCGACCAGCACAGTGCGTGCGGCGAGCGCGTCGCGCAGGATTGTCTCGACGAACTCCCGGGGCGGCATCGACGCCAGATCGGTGTCGAACTTCAGCAGCAGCGTCGCATCGACTCCGGCGTCGGCAAGCAGGGCGAGCTTCTGCTCGACCCCGACGAGGTCCTCCGGGCACACCTCGGGGCGCAGCAGCGAGAGCGGGTTGCGGTCGAATGTGACCGCCACCACGCGCGCGCCGAGCCCCGCGGCATCCACCCGCGCACGATCGATGACGGCACGGTGGCCCGAGTGGACGCCATCGAACTTGCCGATCGCCACCACCGAGGGCCCGAACCCTGGGGGCACGTCGGCCGGGTTCTCGAAAACGATCATGCGTCCACCGAGATGCGGTGGGTCGCCGGTTGGTGCGTGGTCAACCACCAGAGCCCCAGGAAGGGCAGCACGAGCGGAACGAACAGATACCCCATGCCGTACCAGGACCACACGGTGGGGTGCGCAAACCATTCCGGCAAGACGAGGCCGAGGGTGCCGACGATCAGCACACCAGCCAGCTCGAACACGATGGCGATCCAGGCGACGCGGTACCACGCCCTCGAACCCGCGAAGACCAGGGCGAGCGTGGCGACGATGTACACCAGCGCTGCCAGTGCCGACAGCGAGTACGCCAATGGCGCGTCGGAAAACTCGCGAACGATCTGAACGAAAGAGCGACCGGTGGCGGCGAGCGCCATGATCGCGTACACGATCACGAGGACTCGGCCGATGCCGGTCATACGGGGGCGAGTATCTGGCGACATGACGTCACAATCCTACGTGGCGGCGAGCGCCATGGCCCGCGTGCGACAGGGGGCCTGCGGGGCCGAATGATCGGCGCTCAGGCGATCTGGATCGTCCAGATCACCTGCATACGCCACACCATGACTGCCACGGCCAGCGCCGCGACACCCATGATGACGGTGCTCCAGCGGCTGCGCTCGACGAGCGCCCATGCCACACCGGCCGGTGGGAGCAGCACCGCCGATACGAGATAGACCCAGTACTCGAGCAGACTTCCGGTGGGCGGGTTTCCGGCGAGTGGCGCGATGATCGCGATCACAACCTGCGCGATGAGCAGCAGCTCGAGCAGGGCCAGCGCTCCGACAGTGAAGTCGCTCGGACGGCGCCCCGCAAGACCGGCGATGATGCAGAACAATCCTCCCGCCACCGCAACAACCACCTGCACGATGGTGAACCACATGATCATCGGCTTGCCCCCTCGGGCATGTTCATCGCGCTCTTGACGTCATCGCCGCGCTTCTCCACGATGCCCACCAGAGCATCCGATGGATCGATCGCCGCGGTCGGGTTCGCCGTGAGCCGCGCTGCGGCACCACTCAGACGCTTGCCGTGGCGCAGATCGCGTGCTTCTTGCTCCGAAACATCGAAGCGTCCCAGCACCGCTGTGGCCACATCGGCCGGCGTGCGCAGGGTGAGGCGAGGCGTGCCCGCGGGTTCGGCCTGCGAGGCGGCGGCCTCGATGACATCATCCATCGACGTCGCGTCCGCCACGTCGAATGGACCGATACGGGTGCGACGCAGGGCCGTCAGATGTCCTCCGACCCCAAGCGCTGCACCCAAGTCCCGAGCGAGCGACCGAATGTAGGTGCCGCTACTGCAATCGACCACCACATCGAGGTCAATCACTCCGTGCGCTCGCCGCTCCGCTCGCACCTCGAAGCGCGACACCGTCACCCGGCGTGCCTTCAGTTCAACCTCTTCCCCCGCGCGCGCCAAGTCGTAGGCGCGCTTGCCGTCGACCTTGATCGCCGAGTAGGTGCTCGGCACTTGCGAGATCTCCCCCGACAGGGCCGCGATCGCGGCGGTGATCTCGTCGGATGCCACGGCCGAAGCATCCGACACCGCAACCGTCTGACCGTCGGCGTCGTCTGTGTCGGTAGCCACGCCAAGACGAATCGTGGCCTCGTACGTCTTGTCGAGGCCGACGATGTAGGTGAGCAGGCGCGTCGCGCCCTCGACTCCGAGGACAAGCAAGCCGGTCGCCATGGGGTCGAGGGTGCCCGCATGTCCGACCTTGCGAGTGCCAAGAGCGCGACGCGCCTTGGCAACCACATCGTGCGAAGTCATGCCCCCGGCCTTGTCGACCAGGAGGATGCCGGGCGCGGGCGTCGTGCGGGTGGGTGTCACCGAGTGTCCTTCTTTCTCGCGGCCTCCAGCCTACTTTCCGCGTGTCGGTGCGCACGCGCCTGTCGTGCGCGGGACCTCCCTGTGCCTCCCCGCGCTAGCTCCGCCCCCCATGCACCCCTGTCCGCACGCACGGGACACACGCACGCACGGGGCACGCGCACGCACGCACGGGACACGCGCACGCACGGGACACACGCACGCACGGGAGGAGATCCAGGATACGGAGGATGCTCCCCGGCCTCGGCATCCTCCCGAACCTCGATCTCCTCCGCGCGTCGCGGCTCTGCATCGCAAGCGTGTCGCCGTCGCAGCCCTGTCGCCAGCCCCGGCTCCTCCCCAAGCCCGCCAGCACGCCGCTTTCAGCACAATTCACCGGCGACTCGCTTCGCACGTGTTCCGCGACCGCATGCTGGAGCGATGACGCGCCGATCCCCCGCCCAGCAGATCGCGGAACTGACGAAAGCGCTACGCCACACCGGCGGGGTGATGCGCGCGAGCGCCGTCACCGACCTCGGCTTCAGCCCACACTGTGTGCGCGCGGCCATGGTTGCTGGAGCCGTAACGCGACCGCGCCGTGGCTGGCTCGCTGACACCGAGGCGGACCCTGAACTCATCGCTGCGGCGCGCGCGGGCGTGGTCCTGACCTGCATCACCGAGGCGCGGCGGCGCGGCCTCTGGGTGTTGGATGAACTCGAGAAGCACGTCGCTGCGCCCGCGCGCTCCGGGCGGGTCGCCGCTGATCCGAAGCGCGCGCACGTGCACTGGTGCGAGCCGGCCATCCCGCGGCATCCGGGATCGCTCGTCGACCCGATCGAGAACGTTCTGGCGATCGTCGCCGCATGCCAACCCTATGAGAAAGCGCTCGTGATCTGGGAATCTGCGCTGCGCCAGGGACTCGTCGATCGCCAGGTGCTTGCTGGCCTGCGACTTCCACCACAGGGTCGCAGACTCCTCAAGGATGCGACCCCTTGGTCGGATTCGGGACTAGAGACGCTCGTCATCCCCCGGCTGCTCTGGCTTCGACTACCCATTCGCCCGCAAATCTGGATTGCCGGACACCGCGTCGACTTTCTCATCGGAGACAGGCTCGTGCTCCAGATAGATGGCAAGCATCATGTGGGTCGGCAACGGGCTGAGGATATCGCCCACGACGCGCACCTACGGTTGCTCGGCTACACGGTCGTTCGCGTTTCCTACGGGCAGATCGTCGAACGCTGGCACGAGGTGCAGGACCAAATCATGCGGGCCGTAGCGCAGGGCCTTCACCGCGCGAGCTGAAGGCGCTTCGTGAGGAGATCGCGCTTCGGGAGGAGCTCGCGCTTCGGGAGGATGTGATGTGCCCGCGTGATCCTCCCGAAGGCACATTCTCCTCCCCCAGAATCATGGCCGGGGCGCCGTGCGCGACACGCAAGATCACACACTCCACACGCTGGCCACGCGCGCCGGGCCCCAATGCGGCGCACATGCGCGGCACCAACGCTGTCGCGCAGACGCATAGGCTGATCGGATGCCGCACCTCGCCACGCCCGTGATCGCGTGGTACCGCGAGAACGCACGGGATCTGCCGTGGCGGCATCCGGAATTCGGAGCCTGGGGCGTCCTGGTCAGCGAGTTCATGCTGCAGCAGACCCCCGTCACCCGTGTGATCCCCTTGCTCGAGAACTGGCTACTCCGGTGGCCGACGCCGACCGCACTGGCCGAGGCTTCCCCCGCCGACGCCGTACGCCAGTGGGCGAATCTCGGATATCCCCGGCGTGCCCTGTGGCTTCACCAAGCAGCCGTGCAGATCCGCGACCGTCACGACGGCGTTGTCCCGGACGACGTCGACGAACTCCTGGCTCTCACGGGAATCGGCGACTACACGGCGCGCGCCGTGTCGGTGTTCGCGTACGGCCAGCGCCACCCCGTGGTCGACACGAACACGCGTCGCGTTCTGGCGCGCGCGGTACACGGGCGGTCACAGCCGGGCAACGCGGCACGACGCGACCTTCAGGACATGGAACGCATCCTCCCCGACAGCGATGAGGACGCCGCGATCGTGAACGCGGGCATGATGGAACTCGGCGCGCTGATCTGCGTCGCGCGATCGCCCCGATGCGAGGCGTGCCCCATCGCTGGCGAGTGCGCGTGGCGCTCTGCCGGCTACCCGGATACGGGCGACGAACGCCGCAAGCAGGCGCGGTACGAAGGGAGCGACCGTCAGGCGCGAGGTGCGGTGCTGAAAATGCTGCGGGATGCCACAGACCACACGATCGCAATCGATGCGGTGATCGCCGAATGGCCCGACCCGCGCCAGCGTGATCGTGCGATCGACTCACTTATCGCCGACGGCCTCGCCGAGGCGAATGCGGGGATGCTGCGCCTGCCGCAATGAGCAGGGCGCAGGCACCCGCGCTCAGCACCCTCAGGCGCGCGCGTCGCCCTCGTCTGAGGGCTCGTCCTCGTCCGCAACGACGCGCGGCTTGACGTACGGGTCTTCGTCGCCTGCGTAGCTGGCACCCGAAGCGATGGCCGTCACCGCTTCATCGCGCTCGCGCGCCTCGCGCAGCAGATCGGCGATGTGACCGGCGTTATCGGGAAGAGCATCCAGGATGAACTCCAGCGAAGGGGTGAGGCGCACGTTCAGGTGCTTGCCCACCTCAGAGCGCAGCATTCCGGTCGCTGCTTTCAGCGCCGCAGCCGAATCGGCGCGCTCCTGGTCGGTGCCGAACACCGTGTAGAACACGGACGCGTGCTGCAGATCGCCCGTCACACGCACATCGGTGATCGTGACGAACCCGAGTCGCGGGTCGCGCAGCCCTTTCTCGAGCCGCTCTGCGAGGATCACGCGGATACGGTCGCCCAGTCGCGCCTGTCGTTCGCTTGCCATGTTCTGTCTTCTTTCTCGTTCGACGCGGGGACAACCCCGCGGCGATGGGTCAGGGTGCCGCGCTCACGAGGAGCACGGCACCCTGGACGCGGGATCAGCCGCGCGGCTTCTCCACCATTTCCGTGGTTTCGATCTCGTCGCCGACCTGAATGTCGTTGTATTTTCCGAGGCCGATACCGCACTCGAAGTCCGTGCGGACTTCGGTGACATCGTCCTTGAAGCGACGCAGCGACTCGATGGCGAGGCCATCCGCGAGCACAACACCGTCGCGGATGACGCGTGCCTTGGCGTTTCGCGTGATCGTTCCCGAGCGCACGATGACACCGGCGATGTTGCCGAACTTCGAGGAGCGGAACACCTCGCGGATCTCGGCGACACCCGACTGAACCTCTTCGAACTCCGGCTTGAGCAGGCCCTTGAGCGACTGCTCGACGTCGTCGATCGCGTTGTAGATGACCGAGTAGAACCGGACGTCGACACCTTCGCGCGATGCACGCTCGCGCGCCTTGGTGTCGGGGCGCACGTTGAAGCCGATCACGATGGCGTTGTCGATCGTGGCCAGGTTGATGTCGGACTCGGTGATCGCACCCACACCGCGGTGGATGATGCGCAGCTGCACCGACTCGTCGACCTCGATCTTGAGCAGCGACTCTTCGAGCGCTTCGACAGCACCCGAGACGTCACCCTTGATGATGAGGTTGAGCGACTCGACCTTGCCCTCTTCGAGCGCACGGGTGAAGTCTTCGAGCGAGATGCGCTTGCGGGCCTTGGCCAGCTGTGCATTGCGCTCGGCCGCTTCACGCTTCTCAGCGATCTGTCGCGCCAGGCGGTCCTCTTCGGTCACGATGAAGACGTCACCGGCACGCGGCACCGAGTTGAGGCCCTGCACCTGCACCGGGCGTGAGGGCGCAGCCTCTGCCACCGCTTCACCGTTCTCGTCGATCATGGCGCGCACGCGGCCGTACGCCGTACCCGCGACAATCGCGTCGCCGACGCGGAGCGTTCCGGACTGGATCAGCACCGTCGCCACCGAACCACGACCCTTGTCGAGCTTGGCTTCGATCGCCACACCACGCGCTGCCTTGTTCGGGTTCGCGGTGAGGTCGAGTCCGGCGTCGGCGGTGAGGAGGACGGCGTCAAGGAGATCCTGGATGCCGGTTCCCTGGCGAGCCGAGACGTCGACGAACATCACGTCGCCACCGTACTCTTCGGCCACCAAGCCGTATTCGGTGAGCTGCTGGCGCACCTTGGCCGGGTTGGCATCGGGCTTATCGACCTTGTTGACGGCCACGACGATCGGCACGTTCGCCGCCTGCGCGTGGTTCAGCGCCTCCACTGTCTGCGGCATGATGCCGTCGTCGGCGGCGACCACCAGGATGGCGAGGTCGGTGACCTGGGCACCACGGGCACGCATGGCGGTGAACGCCTCGTGACCCGGGGTGTCGATGAAGGTGATCGCGCGCTCGATGTCTTCGTGCTCGGTCCACACCTGGTAGGCACCGATGTGCTGCGTGATGCCGCCGGCCTCGCCCGCCACGACGTTCGTCTGGCGAATGGCGTCGAGCAGTCGCGTCTTACCGTGGTCGACGTGACCCATGACAGTCACAACAGGAGGACGAATCTCGAGGTCTTCGTCGCTCTCCTCGGCGAGTTCCTTCTCGAGGTCGAGACCGAAGCCCTCGAGGAGCTCCTTGTCCTCGTCCTCCGGCGAAACCATCTGAATCTTGTAGCCGAGTTCTTCACCCAGCACCTCAAAGGTGGCTTCGTCGAGAGACTCGGTCGCCGTCGCCATTTCACCCAGGTTGAACAGGATGGTGACGAGGGTTCCAGGCTGGACCGTGTAGCCCGTCAAGTTTTCGATCTTGTCGGCGAAGTCCGCGATCGACGCGCCGCGACGCATGCGGATGACCTCACCGTTACCGCGCTGAACGTTGACGCCGCCGACCGTCGGGGCATCCCGCATCTCGAATTCTTGCCGCTTCGCCCGACGCGACTTACGCTGCTTGGACTTGCCGCCGCCCTTACCGAAGGCCCCCGCGGTACCACCGCCGGGCCCACGACCACGGCCACCGCCACCGGGACGACCCGCGAAACCGCCGGGAGCGCCACCGGGAGCACCGCCCGGACGCTGGAAGCCGCCGCCGGCACCACCGGGACGACCCGGACCGCCGGAGCGCTGCTGGAACGGAGCGCCGGGACGACCGCCGCCACCGGCGCGTCCGCCGCCACCGGGTCGAGGCGCACCCGGACGGGGCGCACCGGGACGCGGAGCCTGCGGGCGCGGGATGTTGCCGGGCGTCGGGCGCTGGCCCATGCCCTGCGACGACGCGAACGGGTTGTTACCCGGGCGTGGGCCAGCGGGGCGCTGTCCCATGCCCTGCGACGACGCGAAGGGGTTGTTCCCGGGGCGCGGCGCGCCACCGGGACGCGGTGCCGACTGACCGGGAGTGGGAGCCGAGGAAGACGGCTTCGCTGCGCCGGGAGTGGGTGCACCGGGAGCCGCGGGCTTCGCCGACGGGGCGTCAGCGGCCGGAGCAGCGGGTGCGGCCTCAGCGGCCGGAGCCGCGGGCTGTGCCGCGCCGGGCTTCGCAGCACCGGGCTTCGGCGCGCCCGGAGTGGGCGCGCCCGGTTTTGCTGCACCGGGCTTTGCTGCACCGGGCTTTGCAACGCCAGGCTTCGCAGCCCCGGGGCGTGCAGCACCGGCCCCCGCTGCCGGGGCGCTGGAGGGAGCGGAAGCGCCCGCTCCGTCTGCTTCGAGGGCGGCGCGCAATTTGCGAGCCACCGGAGGTTCAATGGTCGACGCTGGGCTCTTCACGAACTCGCCGAGCTCCTTGAGCTTGGCGAGGGCCACCTTGCTGTCGACGCCGAGTTCGGAAGCGATCTCGTGTACGCGTGGTTTGGCGTTTGCCACAATTCTCCTGTCTGAGGTCTCCCCAGGCAGGGCAGACCATTAGTCGCGGACGGGTCTCATTTCGAGCCGTTCACTTTGTTTCCATAGCCGTTTAGCCGTTTCTCGATGGTCTGCGTGTCAAGCGGGCCTGACACGCGGAGTGCCCGCACGAATGCGCGGCGCCGAATGGCGGCATCCACACACTTCGCCGTCTCGTGCACCCACGCGCCGCGCCCCGGCATCACTGCGCGCTCGTCAATGACGAGTACGGAGTTGATGGATACGACCCTGAGGAGGGCCGACCGAGGAGCACGCGTGCGGCATCCGACGCACGTTCGTACGGGTTCCATCGTACACCCAGGCGGCGCGGTGCCGCCCGTCAGCCCTCCTCGAGGATGCTGTCGGGCTGGATGTCGATCTTCGCGCCGGTGAGCTTTGCTGCCAGACGCGCGTTCTGGCCCTCCTTGCCGATGGCAAGCGACAGCTGGTAGTCGGGGACGAGCGCACGAACGGCCTTGCTGGACGCGTCGAGCACGAATGACGACGTCACCTTCGCGGGAGACAGTGCGTTCGCGACGAACTTCGGCAGGTCGGCGTCGTAGTCGACAATGTCGATCTTCTCGCCCGCTAACTCTTCGGTGACGGCACGCACGCGGCGCCCCAGTTCCCCGATACACGCGCCCTTCGCGTTGATGCTCGGGTCGTTCGCCTTCACCGCGATCTTGCTGCGGTGACCAGCCTCACGTGCCAGTGAGACGATCTCGACGACGCCGGTGGCGATTTCGGGCACTTCGAGCGCGAACAGCTTGCGGACGAGGCCGGGGTGCGTACGGGACACGGTGATCTGCGGGCCCTTTTGACCCTTCGACACGCTCGTGACGTACACGCGCAAACGCGAGCCGTGAGCATATTCCTCTCCGGGTACCTGCTCTTCGGGCGGCAGGATCGCTTCGACCGTGCCGAGGTCGACATGGATCATGCGCGGGTTCGGCCCCTGCTGGATCATGCCGGCGACGATGTCGCCTTCTTTGCCACGGAACTCCCCCAGCACCGCGTCGTCGGCGATGTCACGCAGACGCTGGCTGATGACCTGCTTGGCGGCGAACGCCGCGATTCGTCCGAAGTCCTCGGGAGTGCTCTCTTCCTCGCCGATGATCACGTCATCGTCATCACGCAAAGGGATCATGACAGCGACGTGACCGGTCTTGCGGTCGAGCTCTGCGCGCGCACCCTCGGGGAGTTCACCCGCGGGCGAGGTGTGCTTGGCGTAGGCGGTCAGAATCGCCTGTTCAATGATGCGCACGAGTTCTTCGAAGGGAATCTCCTTCTCGCGCTCGACGGTTCGCAACAGTCCGAGATCGATGTCCACAGGGGCCTCCGTATTCAGCTCTCTCCAGCGCCACACGGCCGCCGGAACCCTACAACGTTACAGGATGCCGTCGCGCGACACCCTGAGAAGACACTGGTCAAAGCTCCGGGCGACCCCCATACTGACGCAATGGACGTCGTTAACGAATGGCTGCTGTTCTGGGGCGACCGGCTGTGGACGTGGCTCGTCCTCCCGGTCGTCGTGTTGCTGGGCCTCTACTTCACGGTGCGTTCGGGCGTCGTGCAGTTCCGGCTCATCCCCGAGATGTTCCGCACCCTCACAGACAAGACGCCGCGCACCACCGACGGCAAGCCGCAGTCGGTGTCCGCGTTTCAGGCGTTCACGGTGTCGGCAGCATCACGCGTCGGCGTCGGAAACATTGCGGGCGTGGGCACGGCCATCGCGATCGGCGGGCCGGGCGCGGTGTTCTGGATGTGGCTGATGGCCTTCGTGGGCGGCGCATCGAGCTTCATCGAGTCCTCCCTCGCGCAACTGTTCAAGGTGCGCGACGCTGACGGCTTCCGCGGTGGCCCGGCGTACTACATGCAGCGCGGCCTGAACGCCCGCTGGCTGGGCATCTGGTTCGCGATCATCCTGATCATCTGCTTCCCCTTCGCGTTCAGTTCGCTCCAGGCCAACACCATCGCGGCCACGATCACCGCCACCATCGGCGACGACTCCCCTGTGTGGTTGCCCTGGGTCATCGGCGGCGTCGTCGCGACGCTGACGGCGTTGGTCGTCTTCGGCGGCATCCGTCGCATTGCATCCGTCACGCAACTGCTCGTGCCCATCATGGCGCTCGCCTACCTCTTGCTTGGACTTGCGGTCGTGGCACTCAACATCGAGCGTCTGCCTGAGGTGTTCGCCTCGATCTTCACCCAGGCGTTCGGCTTCAACGAGGTCGTGGGTGCCACGCTGGGCTACATCGTGCTCACCGGTGTGAAGCGCGGCATGTTCTCCAACGAGGCGGGCTTGGGCTCGGCCCCGAACGCGGGGGCAAGCGCAGCGGTGACGCACCCGGTCAAGCAAGGCCTCGTCCAGACCCTCGGTGTGTACTTCGACACCTTCCTGGTGTGCTCGATCACCGCGTTCATCATCTTGGTGTCGGTGCCAGACCTCGCTAATGCGGAACGTGGGATCGATCTCACCCAGGGGGCACTCGTATCGTCCCTCGGCGACTGGTCGAGTATCGCGCTGAGCATCATCATCTTCTTGCTCGCGTTCTCGTCCATCCTCGGCAACTATTACTACGGCGAATCGAACATCGAATTCATCAATCCGCGCCGTGGCATCCTCACGGGCTATCGGATCATGGTTGTCCTCGCAGTCCTGGCAGGGTCTGTGGTCGGTGCCGACCTGGTGTGGAACTTCGCCGATGGCGTCATGGGTCTCATGGCGCTTACCAATCTCGTCGCGATCGCGTTGCTCTCGGGATTGGCCTTCCGACTGCTGAAGGACTACACCGAACAGCGGCGCGCGGGCCGAAACCCCGTCTTCACTCGTGATCGCATGCCTGATGTGAAGGGCATCGAGGTCTGGGAGGACGAACTGTCGGTGACCGGCCCGCTCGACATCGTCACCAAGCAACACGAAGCAGAAAAGCACCGAGACCACCTCCACGGTGCCCCGCGGAGCGAGTAAAGCGCTGCGACAACTTATGCTCGGCAGGTGACGCAGAGCGGGAACGACGCGAAAGAGCTGGCACGCGAGGCGCAGACCTCATCGGCGTTGCGCGGGCTTGCGCGCGCGGGATACGTCGCGAACGGGCTCGTTCACCTGCTCATCGGAGCGATCGTGCTCGTCGTCGCTATCGGTGGGGATGCCGAGAGCGATCAAGCCGGAGCGTTCAAGGCTGTCGCGGCCGTGCCTGCAGGCTTCATCGCCCTGTGGGCACTGGCTGTCGCGCTCTGGGGTCTAGCTGCATGGCAGGCCCTCGAAGGCATACTCGTACGAGATCGCAACATGCTCAAGAAGTGGGCGCAGCGGATCTCCCACGGGGGTCAGACCGTTATCTACGCTGCCCTCGGCGTGATCTCTGCCGCCGTCGCTCTCGGAGCGCGGCCCGACGGGGAGGCGACCACCGAGACGTGGAGCGGTCGTCTTCTCGCGCTCCCCGGCGGTCTGTTCGTCCTGGGCGCGCTCGGGCTAGGGATCGGAATCGGAGGCGTCTCGTTCGCGATCGTGGGGACGCGGCGAGGGTTCGAGAAGTATGTCGACCTTCCGCAGACGCGCCTGGGCACGGCGGTCCGAGCGTTAGGGGTCATCGGATACGTCGCCAAGGGTGTGGCACTGACCGTCGTCGGCGTGCTGCTGGTGACGGCCGCGTTCACCGTCGAGCCCACGATCGCGGGCGGTTTCGATGGCGCGATCCAGGCGCTGCTCGCCCTCCCCGCCGGTCCCGCCCTCGCGGGAATCGTGGGGGCGGGGTTTGTGGCGTACGGAGTGTTCTGCGGCTTCCGCGCGCGGTTCGCGAGGCTCTAGGCCGCGGCGTCGTTGATCGCGTCGATGATGCGATACAGCGATCCCACCTTGTAGGGGTTGAGGTGCAGAACCAGCCGCGGGAGGTCCACGCGGTCGCCATCATCGATCTCTGCGCGCAGCGCGCCGCGCGACTCGATCTGCCCTTCGGTGAGCAGGTGGCCGAAGCGCTCATTCAGCGTCGCGACCAGTTCGTCGGTCGGCTGCATACGCACGCGCAACACGAGCCGCTCGCCGACCCAGCGCAGTGAGTCATAGTTTCGCCAGAACCCCGTGATCGCCGCGGCTGCGGCATCCACCGAATCCGTCACGAGCACGCGGTCGAAGTCATCGGGAGAAATGACTCCGGATGCCGCGAGCTGCTCGTCGACGAATCTGCGCAGTCCGTTCCAGAACGTTCCGCCCGGTGCATCCAGCAGCACAATCGGCGCCGGGTCAGCCTTGCCGGTCTGCTGCAGCGTGAGGAGTTCGAACATTTCGTCCAACGTCCCGAACCCTCCCGGCACGCACACGAAACCGCGGGATTCCTTGACCAGCATGAGCTTCCGGGTGAAGAAGTACTTCATCGCCACGTTTGCGCCGGAGGCCACGATGGCGTTCGGTTTGTCCTCGAAGGGCAGGCGAATCGACACACCGATGGAGCGGGCGGCTCCTGCACCCTCGGCCGCGGCACGCATGATGCCCGGGCCTGCACCGGTGACGACCATCCACCCCTGATCGGCCAGCGCACGTGCGACCTGCGTCGCCTGTCGGTACAGCGCATCATGCGGCTGCGTGCGCGCAGACCCGAAAATCGTGACCTTCGGGATGTCCTGATACGGCGCGAAGAGCTGAAACGCGGCACGCATCTCGGTCAACGCGGCCGAGGTGATCTTGAGATCAAGGCGCGACGTATCGTCGAGCCCTAAGCCGACACCCGTCGCGAGAATGCGGGCGATCAGATCGACGTTGCCTTCGATGCCCGCATCCTCAATGAGGCGGCGCACATCATCCGTGACTTCCGGGGGGATGGCAGATCTATCGGACATGCCCCCAGCGTGTCACGTCCGTGAGCCGCTACGGGCGCAGGCGCGCGAAGACGTCACCCACGGCGATCGTGTCGCGAGTGCCCGCACGACGGTTCCACACCTCGACCTGGCCATCAGCGGCGCCGCGGCCGGCGACGACGACGTGCGGGACGCCCACGAGTTCGGCATCGCCGAACTTGACGCCCGGCGAGACCTTCGGCCGGTCGTCGTACAGGACGTCGAGCCCTGCGGCATCCAGTTCACGAGCCAGCGACTCAGCGACATCGAATGCCACCTGATCGCGACCGGCCGCGACGACGTGCACGTCGAACGGCGCAACGGATTCGGGCCAGATCAGGCCCTTGTCGTCGTTGTTGAGTTCGGCGATGATCGCGAGAATGCGCGTCACGCCGATGCCGTAGGAGCCCATCGTGACGGTGACCAGTTTGCCGTTCTCGTCGAGAACCTTCAGCCCGAGCGCCTCCGCGTACTTGCGACCGAGTTGGAAGACGTGGCCGATCTCCATGCCGCGTGCCAGCTCGACCGGGCCCGACCCATCGGGGGCGGGGTCGCCTTCGCGCACCGAGGCTACTTCGACGACGCCGTCCGCGGTGAAGTCGCGCCCGGCGACGAGCGAGTGCACGTGCTTCTGATCGATGTTCGCCCCGGTGACCCACGAGGTGCCCTCGACCACACGAGGGTCGAGGAGATAGCGGATGCCGGTGGTCGATTCCTCGCCCAGAACGGCACCCTCCGGCGACCACGGGCCGATGTAGCCCTTCACCAGACCGGGGTTCTCAGCGAAGTCCTTCTCCGTGGCCGCTTCGACCGTGGCGGGGGCGAACGCCACCTCGACGCGCTTGTCGTCGACGTCACGATCACCGGGGATGCCGACAATGACGAGTTCGCGCGTGCCGTCGAGGTGCGTCAGCGCGAGCACGACGTTCTTGAGGGTGTGGGCGGCGGTCCACTCGTGGGCGCCGTCGGTCGCGGGGCCTGCGATGCCCGATGCCGGGGCGCCGAGGTGCCCATTGCAGTGATCCACCAGTGTCTGGATGGTCGGCGTGTTCGGCGAGTCGAACACGACCGCCTCGGCCAGTCCATCGATCGGCAGAGGTTCGGGGGCGAGCGTGGTGAACGCTTCGACGTTCGCCGCGTAGCCGCCGGCGGAGCGCACAAAGGTGTCTTCCCCGACGGGGGTCGGGTGCAGGAACTCTTCCGAGCGAGATCCGCCCATGGCGCCCGCATCCGCCTGAACGATCACGTACTCCAGGCCCAGGCGCTGGAAAATGCGCTCGTACGCGTCGCGCTGCGCCATGTAGCTGGCGTCGAGGCCTGCATCCGTGTGATCGAACGAGTACGCGTCCTTCATCGTGAATTCGCGGCCACGCAGAAGACCCGCGCGCGGACGTGCTTCGTCGCGGTACTTGTCCTGGATCTGGTAGATCGTCAGCGGCAGATCCTTGTACGACGAGTACAGGTCTTTCACGAGCAGCGTGAACGCCTCTTCGTGCGTGGGCGCGAGCAGGTAGTCGGCGTCCTTGCGATCCTTCAGGCGGAAGATCCCCTCGCCGTACTCCTCCCACCGGCCGGTGGCCTCGTAGGGCTCACGCGGCATCAACGCAGGGAAGTGCACCTCCTGCGCACCCGCGCGTGACATCTCCTCGCGCACGATCGTCTCGAGGCGGTTCTTCACGCGCAGGCCCAGCGGCAGCCACGCGAAAATTCCCGGAGCCTGGCGGCGGATGTACCCGGCGCGAACGAGCAGCCGGTGGCTGATCGCCTCAGCGTCGGCGGGGTCTTCGCGGAGCGTGCGGAGGAAGAAATTCGAAAGACGTGTGACCACGAGGGTCAAGTCTACGGATGCCGCGGAGGTCCGGGCGACCCCGCTCGCTCTTCACCCCCGTAGGCTGAAATGATGGCCCGCATCCTCCTCACCGGCTTCGAACCCTTCGGCGGCGACACCGTCAATCCGTCCGGTGACGCGGTCGCGCTCGTGGCGGATGCATGGACCGGCCCCGACGAACTCGTCACAGCGACACTCCCGGTCAGCTTCCGTGGTGCGGCCGAGCAGATGAACGCTCTGCTGGACCGGCATTCCCCCGACATCGTGATCGCGACCGGCCTGGCCGGCGGGCGCTCGGCTGTCACGCCCGAGCGCGTGGCCATCAACCTCGCCGACGCCCGCATCCCGGACAATGACGGCGCTCAGCCTGTCGACCAGGAGAGCGTCCCAGGCGGGCCCCCTGCGGCGTTCGCCACCCTGCCCGTCAAGGCGATTGCCGGCGCGATCCGCGACGCCGGGATCCCCGCCGAGGTGTCGTACTCGGCGGGTACCTACGTGTGCAATCACGTCTTCGCGCACGTGATGCAGTGGGCGGATGCCGCACCCGGGCGCCGCGGCGGGTTCATCCACGTTCCCTATGCCACCGGGCAAGGCTCTCAGAACGCACCCGAGTTGCCGTTGGAAGACATCGCTCGCGCGCTCCGGATCGCGGTGCGAATCAGCGTGGACCGGTCGGTCGACATTCACGTCACCGGCGGCGCGATCAGCTGATCGGGCGGCGCCGGCCCGCGTGCATGACGAACCGCACGATCAGTCCCGCCACGAGCGCCCAGAACGCGGCGCTCACGCCTGCGATCGCGACACCTGATGCGGCGACGACGAAGGTGACGACCGCGGGAAGCCTCTCCCCCGCATCGTCGATGGCCTGCTGAATCGCTGAGCCGAAGGCTGCGAACAGCGCGATCCCCGCCACCGCGGGAATGACGCCTTCCGGCGCCAGCACCACGAGCGCGACGAACGCCGCGGACAACGCGCCGAGCACGATCGCCGACACACCGGTCGACACTCCCGCCACCCAGCGTCGGCGTGGGTCGGGGTCGGCGTCGGGCGCGGCGGCGAGCGCGGCGCTGATCGCCGCGAGGTTGATCGCGTGGCCACCCGCCGGTGCCGATAGCGCGGTACCGAGCCCGGTGACCAGCATCGACGGGCGCCAGGGCACGTCGTACGAGAAGCTGCGCATGATGGCGACACCAGGCACGTTCTGCGATGCCATCGTGACCAGGAACAGCGGGAGGGCGATCCCGATCATCGCGCCCCACGTGAACGTCGGCATGGTCAGCTCGATACTCGGGATCAGGGATGCCACCGCCAGCGCTTCGCCCGTCCGGGCCAGGTGCACCGTAACGACAATCGAGGCCGCAACGAATGCGAGGGGCACAGCCCACCGCGGCGCGAAGCGCACGAACACCAGCCACGTGAGGATCACCGGAGCCACCGCCCACGGGTCGGCGACGAGTGCTCCCACGGGCGCGAGGCACAAGGGCAGGAGCACGCCGGCCAGCATCGCTTGAGCGATCGACGGTGGAATGCGCGCGATCAGCCGCCCCAACGACGGCCAGGCCGCCGTCAAGAGGATCATGCCGGCGACGGCGAGGAAAGCGCCCACCGCCGCGGGCCACCCACCCTCGACCACGCCGGTGGCGGCGAGAAGCGCTGCCCCGGGGGTTGACCACGCCACCGTGATCGGCATGCGATACCGCCACGCGAGCACGATCGAGGCGAGCCCCATGGTCAGACAGAGCGCCAAGAGCCCGCTGGCAGCTTGTGCCGGCGTTGCTCCCGCTGCGGCGAGACCGGTGAGGACAACCGCGAACGAACTGGTGACTCCCACCAGCGCGGTGACGATGCCAGCCGTGATCGGGCGAGCCAGCGAGGTCGACGCAGATGAGGTCACTGCCACACGCTAACGCCACGCGCGGCCGTGGGGAGAATCAGGCGGTGATCACCTGTGCGGTGCCGGGTGCGGCATCCGGTCCCATCTCATCGGCCAGACGATTGGCTTCTGCGATCAGCGTAGAGACAATCTCGGCCTCGGGAACCGTCTTGATGACTTCGCCCTTGACGAAGATCTGACCCTTGCCGTTGCCCGAAGCGACGCCCAGGTCAGCGTCGCGGGCCTCGCCCGGCCCGTTGACGACGCAGCCCATAACCGCGACGCGCAGAGGCACCGTCATGTCCTTGAGCCCCTCGGTGACGCTGTCAGCGAGGGTGTAGACGTCGACCTGCGCGCGACCGCACGACGGGCACGAGACGATCTCGAGCTTGCGCTCACGCAGGTTGAGCGACTGCAGGATCTGGTGGCCGACCTTGACCTCTTCGGCCGGAGGCGCCGAGAGCGACACACGAATCGTGTCGCCGATGCCCTCCCCGAGCAGGATGCCGAAGGCTGTCGCACTCTTAATGGTGCCCTGGAAAGCCGGGCCCGCCTCGGTGACGCCGAGGTGCAGAGGCCAATCGCCGCGCTCGGCAAGCATGCGGTAAGCCTTCACCATGATCACCGGGTCATTGTGCTTGACCGAGATCTTGAAGTCGTGGAAGTCGTGCTCTTCGAATAGCGATGCCTCCCACACGGCGCTCTCTACGAGTGCCTCGGGCGTCGCCTTGCCGTACTTCTGCAGCAGTCGCTTGTCGAGCGAACCCGCATTGACGCCGATGCGCAGCGAGACACCCGCCGCCTTCGCCGCAGCGGCGATCTGCCCCACGTTCCCGTCGAACTCGCGGATGTTGCCGGGATTGACACGCACAGCACCGCAGCCGGCGTCGATCGCGGTGTAGATGTACCGCGGCTGGAAGTGGATGTCGGCGATCACCGGAATCTGGCTCTTCGCCGCGATGATCTTCAGCGCATCGGCGTCATCTTGATGCGGTACCGCGACGCGAACGATCTCGCACCCCGACGCGGTCAATTCGGCGATCTGCTGGAGCGTCGCGTTGATGTTCGTGGTCTGCGTGGTCGTCATGGACTGCACGCTGACGGGAGCATCGCCCCCGACGAGCACTTTGCCGACCTTGATCTGGCGGCTCTTACGACGCGGGGCGAGGACTTCGGGGATCTTCGGCATCCCGAGATTCACGGCTGGCACATCCCCAGCCTACGCCGCGTCGCGCGCCCAGGCCGGGAGCCGACGTGGATCTGGTGGGGGCGGGTCGGTGTGGTAGGTTCGGCGCATGTCCACGCACACGTCATGGTGGCTCACCGCATAGGCGGTGGGTTCGTGCGACCACAGACCGCCTCCGGGCGGTCTTTTTCGTAGGGCTGGCCGCCCCCACGACGAAAGATCGACGATGACCGGGTACACCCCCTCCTCTCTCTCCGAACTGGCCGCCAGCGGCGCGCCGTTCGCCCTCATCGCGCGCGATGCGACGACCGTGGAGTTGCTACTCGGCGACGTCGTCGATGTCGAGCACCTCGCCGACATTCCACTCATCGATGCTGCAGGAACGCCCCGTGAAGTCCTCGCGATGGTGCCGTTCCGCCAAGTACGCGAGCGCGGGTTCGAATGCCACGACGACGGTGCGCCCTTGCGTTGCCTTGTCGTGAACGAGCACGTCGCGATGGGCCGAGCCGCGGTGATCGAGGCGCTTCCGAACGCGTCGATCCCGCTTGATGAGCCGGGCTTCGACATCCCCGACGAAGAATACGCCGACATCGTACGGCGCGTCATCGCAGACGAGATCGGCCGTGGCGAAGGAGCGAACTTCGTCATTCGCCGCGACTTCGTTGCGGGAGTGGGGGCGGATGCCGCGACCGCCGCACTGACGTGGTTTCGCGCCCTTCTCGAGCACGAGCGTGGCGCGTACTGGACATTCGCCATCGTCACCGCCGATCACGTGGCCGTGGGCGCGAGCCCCGAGGCGCACGTCAGCGCGCAAGACGGCGTCGTCACCATGAACCCGATCTCGGGCACGTTCCGTCACCCCGCCGGCGGCGCGACAGCCGAGACACTGACAGAGTTCCTCGAGTCAACGAAAGAGACCGAAGAACTGTTTATGGTCGTCGACGAAGAACTCAAGATGATGAGCGCCGTGTGCTCGGACGGCGGGCGCATCACCGGCCCGCATCTGAAAGAGATGTCACGCCTCACGCACACCGAGTACGTCCTGCGTGGCCGGAGCCGACTCGACCCGCGCGACATCCTTCGCGAGACGATGTTCGCGCCGACCGTCACCGGCTCCCCCATGCAGAACGCATGCACGGTGATCACCCGTCACGAACGCACGGCACGCGGCTACTACTCGGGTGTCGCCGCACTGTTCACGCCGCGCGCGGTCGCAGACCCCGCAGATCCCACCCATGACCTGGACGCGCCGATCCTGATCCGCACGGCGTATCTCGTCAACGGTCGGTTGCGGGTTCCCGTCGGTGCGACCCTCGTTCGTCACTCAGATCCATACGGCGAAGTCGGCGAAACCCATGGCAAGGCCGCCGGCGTCCTTGGTGCGATCGGCGCAATTCCCCGCGAAGTTCTCGCTCCATCGCCCGATGTGATCGACGAAGACGCTCCTGCGCCCCAGCCTCGACGTCTTGCCGACGATCCTGCCATCGCCTCGTTGCTGGGATCCCGCAACGCACGGCTCGCAGCCTTTTGGCTGAATCCGCAAGAAGACGCAGCCGGCCCGTTCGCCGGCCGATCCGCGGTGGTTGTCGACGCAGAGGACCGATTCACCACGATGCTCGCCCATCAGCTGCGACACCTCGGCCTCGACGTCAGCATCGCGCCATGGAACGAGGTGACCGACGCGGCCCTCGACGCGGCCGAACTCGTCGTCGCGGGGCCCGGCCCCGGCGACCCGCGTGATCAGGCGAGCGCCCGCATGCGCCGCATGCGCGAAATCGTGGCACGTCGGCGATCGTCGGGCGCGCCCTTGCTCGCCGTCTGCCTGAGCCACCAGATTCTGGCTGACTCGCTCGGCATCGATCTCCGCCCCCTTGCTGCTCCCCACCAAGGTCTGCAGAAGTCGGTCGATGTCTTCGGTGTCCCCGCGTCGATCGGGTTCTACAACACCTTCACCGCGCACGTTACGCCCGGAACTGACCGCGTGGGCGTGGCCGAGGTGTCGGCCGACGAGGACGGCGCCGTGTACGCGCTCCGGGGGCCCGGGTTCGCATCGGTGCAGGGCCACCTCGAGTCCATCCTGTCCCGCGACGGCATGGCGACTCTCGAGCGCCTCGTCGGGGTGGCGTTCGCCCCGGCGGCCACCCGCTGAGTGCTCAGGCTCAGAACAGCGACAGCGGGTTCACCAGGTCCGAGATGATGAGCACAGCGCTCATCACGATCAGTCCGACGACCACGACGAAGGTGACAGGCACGAGTTTCGTCGCGTCGACGGGCTTGGGCGCCGGTCGGCCCGTCAGTTTCGCCCACGTTCGCTTGATGCCATCCCAGAGCGCGACGGCGATGTGACCGCCGTCCAGCGGAAGCAAGGGCACGAGGTTGAAGACGAACAGCGCGATGTTCAAGGACGCCAGAAGGGACAGTAGTCCCGCGACGCGGTTGAGCACCGGCGCGTCAGCGGCGGCGACCTCCCCCGCGATCACGCCCGCACCCACGACGCTCAGCGGCCCGTTCGGGTCGCGCTCCTGGCCGGTGACGGTAGCGACCCCCGTCTCCCAGACCTTGACCGGGAGCTGCCAGATGATTCCTGCTACGGCCTGGACGTTATCGGCAGCCATCTGGGCACCGGCCCATATCGGCTGGCGCTCGAAGCCCACCTCTTGGCGGATGCCCGCCACTCCCACTACCGCGGTCTCGGGCGTACCGTCGTCGGCAACCACGGGCTGACCGTTATCGTCGTACACCTGCTGCTCAACGGCCACGGGTGTCATCACGAGGGTGTACTCAGCGCCGTCACGAAGCACGACGATTTCCATGCGCTCATCGGGCGATGCCTTGATGGCATCAGATACCTCGGTGAACGTCGACACCGGCTCGCCGTCGACGGCGATGATCTCGTCCCCGGCAGCGAATCCGGCCGATGCAGCCGGCGCGACCGGATCGCTCGCCGCGCACTCGGTCCTGCCGGCATCGGCAGGGATCACGCACTCGTTCACGCTGGCCACGGTCGTCGTGGCGGTCTGGATTCCAATGCCGGACAGCAGGATCGTAAACAGCACGATCGCCAGCAGGAGGTTCATCACGGGGCCACCGAGCATGATGATGACCCGCTTATACACAGGCAGTCGATAGAACACGCGATCGTCATCGTCGCCGATCAAGGTTTCATCGTTCGCCGCCCGGGCATCCTGCACCATCGTCGCGAAGAAGCCTCCGCCCGCGCGCCCCTCGGCGCTGGCCGACGCAGCCGGTGGATACATGCCCGCCATCGAGATGTAGCCACCGAGCGGGATGCCCTTGATGCCGTACTCGGTCTCACCGCGGCGACGAGACCACAGCGTGGGGCCGAAGCCGACCATGTATTGCCCGACGCGCACGCCGAATTTCTTCGCCGGCACCAGGTGGCCGATCTCGTGGAGCGCGATCGAGACGGCTAGCCCCACCACGAGCAGGACGACACCGACAATGAACGCGACAATTTCCACACGCTCACGGTACCTGCCCCAACCTACGAGTTGGCCCAGACTTGCCTCGCCCACCACGTAGTCTGGGCGGGGAGGAATCGATGCACGCACGTCGTCTGCGCGCGCTCCGCGGCGCATCCGCGGGCACCGTCGCGACCCTCCTGGCCGCCACGTCTCACACGATCGCCGGGGGCGGCGCACCGTCGCCGGCCCTCGTGTTCGCGCTCGCTGTTCTGAGCGCACCGCTCTCAGTCGCGCTGGTCGGTCGCACACTTTCGGTGTGGCGCGTGGCGCTGACCGTGATCGCGAGCCAAACGCTCTTCCATGGGGTGTTCTCCCTCACCGCGGCTGGTGTCAGGGGTGACGACGCGGCGGGAATCTCTCATCTGCATAGCGGTGCCCACCACAGCCTGGTGACGTTCGACGCGTCGTCGAAGGCGTTCGTGATCCCCGACTCGGCGATGCTCGTCAGCCACCTGGCGGCCGCGGTGCTCACGCTGCTCGCGCTGTACTTCGGCGAGCGGATGCTCCGCCGAATCGCCCGCGGGGTGCGATCCGTCCTGGCCCGCGCTGAGGTCGGCGCAGCGCTCGAGGTCGTCACCCGCCGACCGCTCTCCTCACCCGTCGTCGTCGCCGTCGCGATGGCGACCGCTCTTTCCGATGTCTCGCGGCGCGGGCCGCCACTCCTCGTCACCGCAGCGCACTGACGCTGCGACATACTCGGGCCGGCATCCGCCGCGCTCGCACACAGTTCGGCGCGCCCACGGCGCGCCGGTGACGAAAGACAACCATGAACACTGCATCATCGACCCCTGTCCGCCGCCGTACCCTCGCTGCCGCTGGAGTGGCCACAGGCCTCGCCCTCGCCCTCGGAGTCCCGCTCGCAGCTTCGGCCCACGTCCATGTCGATCCCAGCGAAGCCGGGGCGGGATCGTCCGAAACCCTGACGTTCTCGTTCTCTCACGGGTGCGACGGCTCACCCACCACCGCTCTGGTGATCGACATCCCCGACGCCGTTGCCACGGTGACTCCCATCGTCGACGGCGCGTGGAGTATCGACCGTGTTCTCGGCGACGACGGCATCGCCACGCAGGTGACGTTCACCGCTCTCACACCCGTCGAGGACGGCCTCAAGGCGACGGCCAGCATGGCTGTCACCTTCGGTGAGGCCGCGGCAAACTCCGATGTGGCCTTCCCCGTGACGCAGCAGTGCGCCGAAGGGGAAACGGTCTGGGGCCAGGTCGCCGCTGAGGGTGAAGACGCGGACGCCCTCGACACACCGGCACCGGTCGTCAGCGTCGGTGACTTCACCGAGGAAGACGGCCACGGCCACGCGGCAGCGGAGTCAAGCGACTCCGACGAGTCGCACGAGCACGCGGCATCCGACTCTGCGAGCGAGAGCGACGCGGCAACGACGGCCGCGCTGTGGCTCTCAGCCGGAGCACTGGCCGCAGCGGTCGCTGCACTCGTGGTCGCGCTCGTGCGCGGCCGCACGCGCCGGGGCTGACAGGCCGCCCGGCGCGGCTGGCCGATCGTGGCCAGCCGCGCCGGGCACTTCCTGCTCTTCGCGCACCAGGCGGGGTGAGAAGATAGACGAGCCATGCCGAATGACACGCCTTCGAACCTTCCGCCGGTTCTGCGCCCCCAGTCCCCGCCGACGCACGCGTTGTCTGATCTGGCGTCGCGCTTCGCGTCTGACGTACGAGGCGACGTCTCGGGCATCAACCTGACCGGCATCAGTCTCGCTACCGCTGACTTGCGCCCCGGCGACGTCTTCGTCGCCGTCAAGGGTGTCAATCGTCACGGTGCCGAGTTCGCATCGGATGCTGTCGCGCGCGGTGCGGTGGCGATCATTACGGATGCCGCGGGAGCCGATGCCGCGGGAGCCGCCGGTGTGCCCGTCCTCCTTGTCGAGGATCCCCGGGCTGCGCTTGGGGCGCTCTCGGCGTGGGTCTACTCAACGGGGCGCGACGACGCGCTCCCCACCTTGCTTGCCACGACCGGCACCAATGGCAAGACCAGCGTGTCGCACCTCCTCGAGGGCATTCTCGGCCAGTTGGGCGCCGTGACGGGCCTGTCATCGACGGCCGAGCGGCACATCGCCGGCGAGATCATCGTGTCGCGCTTGACGACACCCGAAGCCTACGAAATGCACGCCCTGCTGGCGCTCATGCGCGAGCGCGGCGTCGAAGCTGTCGCCGTCGAGGTGAGCGCCCAAGCGCTGAGCCGACGCCGTGTCGACGGCATCGTGTTCGACGTCGCGGGCTTCACGAACCTCACTCATGACCATCTCGACGACTACAGCGACATGCGCGAATACTTCGAGGCGAAGTTGCCCCTGTTCCGCGCGGATCGGTCGCGTCGAGCGGTGGTATGCGTGGATGCCGCCACCGGCGCCGAGGTCGTCGCTCGCAGCGAAGTGCCGACCGTGACCGTGGGAACGCCCGCGATCGCTTCCGATCCGGATGCCGCGGCAGCCGCCGATTGGGTCGTCGACATCGTTGAAGAACGTCAGGACGGGACGCAGTTCACGCTGACCTGCCGCGACGGCCGCGCCCTCACGACCACGGTTCCGGTGATCGGGCGCCATATGGCCGCGAATGCGGCGCTCGCGATCGTCATGATCCTCGAGGGCGGCTACGCGTGGGATCTGATCGTCGACCGTCTCGACGGCCGCCGGATCGATGCCTACCTGCCCGGACGCACACAGCGCGTCTCCGGCGAGAGCGGACCCGCCGTGTACGTCGACTTCGGCCACTCGCCCGATGCGTTCGAAAAAACACTCGCTGCCGTGCGGCGCGTGACTCCGGGCAAGGTGGTGATGCTGTTCGGTGCGGACGGCGATCGCGACGCAACCAAGCGTCACGACATGGGTCGGACCGCCGTCGAGGGGAGCGACATTCTCATCGTCACGGATCATCACCCCCGACACGAAGACCCGGACAGCATTCGCGCCACCCTCATCGACGGCGCTCGCCGCGCGCGGCCGGACGCTGATATCCGCGAGTTCTCGCCACCCGAGCGGGCGATCATCGAGGCCATCGCCTTGGTCGGCGACGGCGACGCGATTCTGTGGGCCGGACCCGGCCACCAGGACTATCGCGACATTCGGGGCGTGCGCACCCCCTATTCGGCACGGGAACTCTCACGCCGCGCACTGGCGGAAGCAGGATGGCCCGTCCCGGATCCGGTGTGGCCCGTCCCCTACCCTGACGACGAAACTCCGGTCTCCGACCCGCTGCGCCCGCGGTACTGAGCGCCGATCACCACAACGTTCAACCCTGCGCGGCGCGGATCGCAGCATCCGCCGCCGCGCGAGCCCATTCCTCCGCATCAGCGAGCGACTCCCGCGAGAGCACCTCGGGGGCCTCGTGTGCATCGACGACTCGCTCGATGATGTCGAGGATGCCGGTGAAGCTCAGTGCACCGTCGTGGAAGGCGTCCACCGCTTGCTCGTTGGCGGCGTTGAACACCGCGGGGAACGTCCGACCCGCCCGCCCGACCTTCTTGGCCAGCTTCACCGCGGGGAATGCCTCTTCGTCCAGCGGTTCGAACGTCCAACTCGTTGCCTGCGTCCAGTCCAGTGGTCTGCCGACTCCTGAGACTCGGTGCGGCCAATCCAGCCCCAGCGAGATCGGCAAGCGCATGTCTGGCGGCGAGGCCTGGGCGATGGTGGAGCCGTCCGTGAACTCGACCATCGAGTGCACGATCGACTGAGGGTGCACCACCACGTCGATCTCGCTGTAGGGCACGTCGAAGAGAAGATGCGCTTCGATCACTTCGAGCCCCTTGTTCACCAATGTGGCGGAGTTGGTCGTCACGACGCGCCCCATGTCCCACGTCGGGTGTGCAAGTGCCTCGCTCGGCGTAACTCCGTGCAGCGCCTGGCGTGTACGCCCTCGGAAGGGCCCGCCCGATGCGGTGAGAACCAGCCGACGCACTTCGAACCGTTCCCCGGCTCGCAGAGCCTGCGCAATCGCCGAATGCTCCGAATCCACGGGCACGATCTGGCCAGGCGCAGCGAGCGCCGTCACCAGGTCTCCCCCGACGATCAATGACTCCTTGTTCGCCAGCGCCAACGTTCGACCGCACTCGAGCGCGGCGAGCGTAGGCCCGAGGCCGACGGAGCCGGTGATGCCGTTGAGGACCACGTCCGCGTCGACATCGCGGACGAGCTGCTCCGCTTCGTCGGCACCCAGCGCGACGTGCTCGACGCCGAACTCATCGGCCTGCGCCTGAACGCCAGCGCGATCTGTCCCGGCGGCGAGCCCGACGACATCGAATCGTGTGGCGTGTGCCCGAATGACGTCGAGTGCCTGTGTACCGATGGAGCCAGTGGAACCGAGGATCAGGACGCGACGCATCTGCTCAGCCTACTGAGCGGCTCGCCTACGCGGCGTGCTGCGTGCCGAGGATGTCGACGACGAAGACGATGGTCTCGTCCTGCAGCTCGTGACCGTCGCTTGCCCCGTATCCGAACTCCGGCGGAATGACCACCAGAACCTGCGAGCCGACCGTCTGGCCGACGAGCGCCTGACTGAATCCCGCAACCACCCCAGATGTCGAGAACGACGTGGGTGCACCGCGATCCCAGCTCGAGTCGAAGACGGTGCCATCTGACCACTTCACACCCGTGTACTGGACCATGACCGAGTCGCCCTCGGCGACGACCTCGCCGCCACCGACCTTGAGCTCAGCAATCTCGACATCTGTCGGCGGCTCCTCGTCGGGAATCGTGATCGTGGGAGCACCGCTTTCGTCGAGCTCGACCGTCGGCATGCCCGCGACCGGCTCCTGCGGTTCGCCCCACGCAGCGGCGGGCACGACAGAGAGCAAGTCGAGAATGTAGACCTCTGCAGCAGCCCCATCGTCCGAGGCGGGGAATGCGGCGACGACACGGGTTCCCGGGGTGGCGCAGCCGAAGAGCTGGCCAAGCGGGTTGTCCGCCGTGATCTGCTGCGGCAGGGCGGTGCTGTCGTCGTATCCGAACGAGCCGATCTCATCACCCGTCTCGGCGCTGTACACCGTGAGCGCGTAGCTGACGAGGTCACCATCGCTGACCGGGTCACCTGATCCCTCGACGACCACCGTCCGCTGGAGTTCCTCGACCTCGAGCGGAGCGTCGAAGGAAAGGGTGGATGCTTCGCCCACCTCGCCCTCGACGGTGAGCGAGTCGCTCACCGAACCCGATGCGACAGCTGCGGCGCACAGGTCTCCGGCCGCGTCTCCCGTCGACGTGGGGTCTGCTTCGGTGTCAGACGCCGTGCAACCAGCCAGGACGGCGACGGACAGAGCCGCGATGGATGCGGCGGCGAGCGGGCGAATGCGCACGATGATTACCTCTTAGCTGTCAGGGGTGAGTTTCCATCCTCCCTCAGAATCCTATTCATGGGCTGAAAGTCGCCATGCCATTGCGTGCATGCGAACGGGGGTAGCCTCGATGGGTGACTTCTGACCCTGCTATCGATGGCGATCCGGCCGCTGAAGACGCCGCGTCATCCACGCCCGATGAGGCTGTAACGCGCATGGGTGCGACCTATGCGCTGGGCCGCATGGTGATCACGCCGCTCGCGCGCGTCATCTATCGCCCCCACATCGAAGGCCGCGCGGATGTGCCGAAGACCGGCCCGGTGATCTTCGCGAGCAACCACTTGTCGTTCATCGATTCCATTGCGATCCCTGTCGCCGCACCTCGCCCCGTGCACTTCTTGGCGAAGTCGAGCTACTTCGACGGATCCGGTCTGTCGGGCTGGGCGTCCAATCAGTTCTTCCGCGCGATCGGTGCGATCCCCGTCCAACGCGGTGCCGGCCAAGCCGCACTCGATGCTCTCGATCAGCAGCGACGCCTCCTTGACGGCGACCGCGCCGTCGCCCTGTACCCCGAGGGCACGCGTTCGTTGGACGGGCGCCTGTACAAGGGTCGCACCGGTGTCGCATTCCTTGCGTTGCAGACCGGCGCTCCGGTCGTGCCCGTCGGCCTCATCGGCACCGACAAGGTCATGCCTGTTGGCGCCAAAATGCCGTCGCTGCGCCACCGCATCACCGTGAAGTTTGGGAAGCCTCTCGAACTTGGACACCACGGGCCGGCGACGTCAGGACGCGCGCGTCGGCTTGCCACCGACGACATCATGGCGGCGATCCACGCACTGTCAGGCCAGGAACTCGCGGGCACCTACAACGAAGTGCCCGCACAGACCCCGATGGAACGCATCAAGCAGGTTCTGCCCCACGAACGGCGATAGTGGGCTCGTGGCGAACCGGGAAGTTGACCGAGTTCGCGATGAAGCACCACTCGTGTGCCTGAACATGGGCGGTACGCGCAGCATCCACCATCGACTCGTCGGTAACGGTCACCATCGGTCGCAGCACGACCTCTCGAAACGCACCGCCCCCGCGACCGTCTTCGACCATCGTTCCGGATGCCTCGTCGTGGTAGTCGACGACGACGACCCCCACACCCACGCATGCGTGCAGGTACGACAACAGGTGACACTCGCTGAGCGCCGCGAGCAGCAAATCTTCGGGGTTCCAGCGCGAACGGTCGCCGCGGAATGGCCTGTCGGCTGACGCCAAAAGATCCGGCTTTCCTGGAATCTCGAGGGTCACCGCACGGTCGTAGTCGCGATATCCCGACGTGCCCGTTCCGCGGTCACCCGTCCACGTCGCTCGGACGGAGTATCGGTGCTCGCCCCACATGATGCACAGTCTGTCATGACGCAGCACCACGGCACGGCGGTAGGCTGTGAGCGTGCCGCAGACTTTCGCCGCAGCCGATGCTGTCGAACTCGCCGTCGTCGAACGCAGCGGATTCGTCGAGTCACGCCACTCCGGCATCGCCATCGTCCTGAACCCTGATGGCACCATCGCCGAAAAATTCGGAGACCCTGGATCGCTGATCCTTCCCCGATCGAGCATGAAGCCCCTGCAAGCACTCGCCTGCCTGGCAGCGGGGGCACCGTTGGAGGGTGAGCGCCTGGGCCTCGCAACGGCGAGCCACTCCGGCACGGATCGACACGCGGCCGTTGTTCGCGACATCCTCGCTGTCGCCGGCCTGGGCGAGGACGACTTGCAGTGCCCACCGTCGTGGCCCGGCGATCGCACTACGCGAGACGAGATCGTCCGCGAACTGGGGGCACCCCAACGCGTGCGGATGAATTGCTCCGGCAAGCACGCGGCCATGCTTCTGGCTTGCACGACCAACGGGTGGGACACGACGAGCTATCTCGACGTTGATCACCCGCTACAGGCGTACATCCGTGAGGTCGTTGAACGCCTCACCGGGGAGAAGGTCGCTGCGACAGCGATCGATGGATGCGGCGCTCCCGTCTACGCCATGACACTGTTCGGTCTGGCCCGAGCCATTCACCGCATCGGAAACTCCTCGACCACGTCCCCGTTCGCTTTGCATCGCAGTGCCGGCACCCTGGTACAGGCCGTCCGCGATAATCCGTGGACGATTCAGGGCCCGGACTTGCCGGACTCGATCGTTACCGCACAGACGGGAGCGTTCAGCAAACACGGCGCCGAAGGCGTGCAGGTGATGGTCGCCCCCGATGGCACCACCGTCGCACTCAAGATCATCGATGGAAGCAGCCGGGTCGGCGCCGTTGTCGCCCTTCGGCTTCTCGAGCGCGCCGGCGCGCTCAACGCGGCCCACGTTTCCGCCGCGACCTCCATGCTCCCGCTGTCGATCACCGGCGGCGGACACGACGTCGGGGCCATCCGCCCCGCCTTCTAGCAACGCTCCTCCGAGGAGCCCGTTCGCTCCAACGACGGAGCGGAAAGGATCGCGACATGAGAATCGGTGTTCCTACCGAGGTCAAGAACAACGAGTACCGAGTGGCACTCACGCCCGCTGGCGTGCACGATCTCTCAGCGGCCGGGCACGAAGTGCTCGTCCAGCGCGGAGCGGGCGCAGGCTCTTCGATGCCTGACGCCGAGTACAGCGCAGCCGGCGCGGTGCTCGTGGAGGAGGCAGCCGAGGTCTGGGAGCGCGCGGAGCTTCTCTTGAAGGTCAAGGAGCCGATCGCTTCCGAGTACGGGCACTTCCGCGAGGACCTGACGCTGTTCACCTATCTGCACCTTGCCGCCGACAGGCCGCTGACCGAGCGTCTCATCGACGACCGAGTCACGGCGATCGCGTATGAGACCGTGCAAGCACCGGGCGGCGGCCTGCCGTTGCTCGCCCCGATGAGCGAGGTCGCCGGCCGCCTGGCTCCGATGGTGGGCGCTTCGACCCTGCTTCGCTCAGCCGGAGGCCTGGGATTGCTGATGTCGGGCGTTCCGGGTACACGTCCGGCCGCAGTCACAATCATCGGCGGAGGCGTTGCCGGCGCGAACGCCGCCGTGATTGCCGTGGGGCTGGGCGCCGATGTCACAATATTCGACACGAACGTGCAGCGGCTGCGGTACCTCGATGATCACTTCCAAGGTCGCGTCAAGACAGCGGCATCCAACCCTCTTGACCTCGATCGAGCCGTCGTAGGCTCAGACCTTGTCATCGGCTCGGTGCTGATCCCCGGTGCGAAGGCACCCAAGCTCGTGACGAACGAGATGGTGTCGCGGATGCGCCCCGGCTCGGTTCTTGTCGACATCGCTGTCGATCAAGGTGGATGCTTCGAAGACACACGTCCGACGACACACGACGATCCGACCTTCCGTGTTCACGACAGTGTGCTGTACTGCGTGGCCAACATGCCAGGTGCCGTCCCCAACACATCGACCTCCGCGCTCACGAACGCGACTCTCCCCTACGTGCGGCAGCTCGCACGCAAGGGGTGGCGTTCAGCCCTGCGCGACGACGCGGGACTCGCGGCGGGACTCAACACCGTCGAGGGCACCGTCGTCAATGCGGGTGTCGCGCTCGCCCACGACCTACCCGTCCACTCGCTCGCGGACGCTCTGAACCAGTAGCGACTCCGCTGCGTCGGGGAGCGTCTCGCGGGTCGACCTACCCGCGGGACTCTCCGGTGTCGCGAAGCTGGGCGCCGTCTTCGGGAACGAGCACGCGAGTATCTCTGTTGAGGCTCTCCCCGCGGAAGAACGGCCGCGCGGCGGGGAAGGCGAACCACAGCAGCATGAGCAGCACACCGACCGCCAGCGATCCGACACCGAGCACGAACGTCCCGCCGATGCCGAACAACACCGTGTACCCGTAGTCGACGTCGTACATGTCGATGGCCGACTGCACGAACGCCCCGGTCAACATGAGGGCACCCAGCAGCGGCAGCAGACCCTTGTAGAAGAAGTCGCGCGTCGATCGGAAGAGATCCTTGCGGAAGAACCACACGCTCGAGTACCCGGTGATCGCGTAGTAGAACGCGATCGCCAGCCCCAGCGAGAGGATCGAGTCCTGCAGGATGTTGTCACTGATCAGCGTCATGCCGATGTAGTAGAGACTCGCAACGATACCCATCACGAGCGTGGAGAACGACGGCGTGCGGTAGACCGGATGGACCGTCATGAACCGGCGCGGGAGCGCGCGATAGGCCGCCATCGCCAGCGTGCCGCGCGCCGTCGGCAGAATGGTCGTCTGGGTGGAAGAGACAGCCGAGATGAGTACGGCGACGACGAGCACCCAGCCGAACGGACCCAGCAATCCGTCCTTGATCGCCAGGAAGAAGTCGTCTGCGTTGGCTTCGTTGCCGAGTCCCAGGGCGTCGTCGCCGATGCCGGCATACATCATGGCGGTGACGGTGACGGTGACGTACGTGAAGAGCAGAATGACCGTGGTCAAGAGCGCCGCGCGACCGGGGATACGCTTCGGGTCCTTCGTTTCTTCATTGAGTGCCAGGCACGTGTCCCACCCCCAGTAGATGAACAGGGCGAGCAGAACAGCCTCGGTGAACCCGCTCCAGTCCGTGAACGCCGCCGGGTTGAACCACTCCCAGCTGAATGCCGTGGGATTGGGCGCGGAGCCGTCGAAGTACTGCCAGAGCGCCGCCACAACGAAGATGGCGAGCGCGATGTATTGGATCGCCAACAGAATGTTCTGCACTCGCTCGCCGATCTCGACGCCGCGCCAGCTCACCCATGTCATCGCGGCGATGAAGGCGACGCCGGTCCCGGTGACCAGCGGAACGTTCTCGCTCAAGGTGCCATCGCCGAACAACGACCAGAAGTAGATCCCCGCGATCTGCGCCAGGTTGGCCAGCACCACCATGCCTGCCACCGCGACGCCCCAGCCGCCCATCCAGCCCACCCATGGTCCGAACGCCTTCGTCCCCCACGTGAAAGTGGTACCGCAATCGGGAACCGCGTTGTTCAGCTCGCGATATGCAAAGGCGATGAACAGCATCGGCACGAATGCCAGCACGAACGCAATGGGTGCCTGCGCGCCGACCGCCAGCACGACCCATCCAAGGGTGGCGACCAGCGAGTAGACGGGCGCGGTCGATGCCAAGCCGATCACGGTGGAACCCCACAGCCCGAGCGTTCCGGTCGCGAGTCCCTTGCCACCGGTGCGGTCGAGGTCAATAGGTGATGTGGCCACGTGATGACGTTATGTGCATGCCCGTCGGCGGTCAACGGCCCCCGAACGACAGTGTGACCCAGATCAGTCTGTGGGCAGGACGATCCGCTTCGCGTCAGCTCCCGCCCGCAGCAGCCAGGCCCGACCTCGACCTGCCTCAAGGAACGGGGGAAGAGCGCGTTGCCCCGCAAGCAAACGGAACTCGGGTGCGCAGGACGCATCGATCACGAAGTCGTGCTCGCCCCGAAGCTCTGTCAAAAGTCGCCAATGACGTTGCCACTCATCCGGCTCACCGACCACCAGCACGCGCTCATCGGAGACCTCAGCCCGCTGCGCGTAATCGTCGACGCCGCACACGATCACACCATGACGTTGCCACTGGCTGAGCGCCTGTCTCGCGGCGGGCGACCTGCGCGCCACGAAACCGGTCAGCAGACCTTCTGGTGACCATTCCGGGAACGGCAACGCGACCGACTCAGTGCGCTCCCGAGGTGCGCTACGCGCCACCTGTATCGGCACGCCTCGGTGAATCGCGCGGCCGGGGGGCGCGTCCGGCGCGTAGTGCTCGGCTTCCCCTCCCGCCGCCAGGTGCTCGCCGCGCGAGGCCATAGGCAGGATCACGCGGTGCGGAAACAGATCGGCGACGCGCGCGATGGCTCCCGTGAGGCGCTGTGCGCTGGCAACGACGAGCTGTCCCCGCCCTCCCGCTCCTCGGACCACCTCTTCGAGGAGCTCTACCACTGCCGGTGCGTACTCCGCGCCGAACCGGGGAGGAATCGTGTCGAGGTCATCGATGACCACCATCGTTCCGCTCGCGGGAGGACGATCGACGAGTTCGGATAGAACATCCCATGTGTGTTCGGCCGAGCGCGGCACCCACACGACGTCGCCGGGCGCCTGCGACGCGACCAGTGCGAGCGCGTTCGATTTGCCCTTTGCCGGCGCACCGAGGAACAGGATGCCCCGATCGGTGACGTCCACGCCGACTGGCCCCTGGTGTTGACGCGCGGGCTCGTCGGCCAGGCCCAGGAGGATGCCGGGGGCATCGGGAAAGCGCGTGCGCAGCTCAGCGAGGGACACCTCACGTGGCAACTCGGGCAGCCACGGGCGCTTGGGTTGCGCACCGCCCCGGTCTCGTACCGCGTCGACGTCCGCCTGGTGGGACAGCGCGACACGAAGGCTGTGGCACCGAACGTCTGCCGCACGGCGGACGAGGGCGCGGCCGCGGCCGGATTCCCCGCCCGGCAGCGCGGCGGCATCCTCCACCCCGAGAATCGCGCGGCTATCTGCCGGGTCGGTCACACGCAAACTCACACGTAGCGGGCAGTTCGCCAGAAGGTTGTCTCGCACGACTCCTGTGATGCGCTGAGTGCCGAGGATCAAATGGATGCCGAGTGCTCGACCGCGCGCGGCCACATCTGTGAACACGGCATGCAGTTCAGGATGGTCGCCCAGCAGAGCGGCGAACTCGTCGACCACGACCACGAGTCGCGCGAGCTCGACCCGAGGGTCGCGCACATCTCGTGCCCCGGCGCGAGCGATAACCGCCTCACGCCACCGTACCTCGGCGCGCAAGCTCTCAATCGCCCTGCGTGCTCCCGTACCGTCGAGGTCGGTGATCACACCCGTCACGTGTGGCACGTCGATCAGGCAGTCGAACGCAGTCCCGCCCTTGAAGTCCGCCAGGAGAAAGTTCACCTCGGCGGTGGAGTACGTCGCACTGAGGGAAAGGACCCATGTGATCAGCAGTTCGCTCTTCCCGGAGCCGGTGACACCGGCCACCACGGCATGAGGGCCGTCGCTCACCAGGTCGAGGACGAGCACGCCCTCCTCGCCGCGCCCCAGTGCTGCAGCAAGTGTTCCGGATGCAGCGCGGGAGCCCTCCGCCAGCACATCGCCAAGCATCACCGGTGCCGCGCCGCCGACGTCCCCTGCCCACGTGAGCTCAGCTCGCTGGTCGAGGACCCGCGCGAAGGCGCCCGCTTGCTCTGCGCTCAGCGCCTCAAGCGAGAGAGATATTCGACTGCCCGCTGCTTCCAGCCAGGCCACGCGCGGTTCACGGGCGGTGACCACGGCGGCGCATCGGGGCGGGAGCGGATCACCTGGCCGCGCACGAGCGAACACGATGTCGGCGTCCGGCACGGCACCGCCGGGTGAGACCAAGGCAAGCGTCCGCTGCGCGTGGAATCGCGGATCGCAGTGAGGAAGATGTGCGGCCCACGAATGCTCCCCGGAAAGATCAGCCGTGATGCGGAGGACGTCGGGCGGCACGATCGCGCACACCTGCATCACCCACGCTCGGAGAACGGCAGCCGCAAGAGGGTCCGGCCCGAGCACCACCGCTCCCCCGCGAGTCGATGCTAGGACGGGTGCGTCCGCCAGCGAGCTTGCGCGTTGACGCAGCCGAAGGGAGTCCGGATCGCTGCCGCCCCCGCTCGTGCGGACAGAGCTCGGTACCGCACCACGGCCAATCACGAAAACGTCTGCGCGCTCGGGCGTCGCGCGCCAAATCTCTGCGTCATCGGCCGCGATCGCCGCGATGTCGGGGTGGTGAGCCCACTGACGGCGGCGCTCGTGCACGTGCCGACGTTCGATACAGGCTTCAATCTCGGCGCGGCGGGTCGCGGCATCCGCTTCAGCTCTTCGCCTTCCCCGCCGCGCGCCCCGTGCCGCATCCACCTGCGCCGCTACCGCGATCAATGGGCCCAGGAGCGCAAACCACAGCATCATCGGCGAACCCGTCACGACCCACAGCACCACGGCGCCGATCAGCGGAACGATGGAAGCGATCAGCGGCAGCGGCGGTCGCGGCGGCGCCGTCCACGGCTCTGGCAGGGCGAGGATCTCATCCTCGTGATCATCGTGTACCAGCGCGTCGAACGTCAACGAAGACGCACGATGTCCGGCGGGAGCGGGAGGGAACGAAGGAGGCACCCGCCCAGTTCAGCGGAGACGGGAACCGATGATCGGGAGTCCGTTGCCGCTGTGGATAACACGCCGCGTACGGCGCGTTGGGGAGGAGCCTGCTCAGTCGTCGGACGCGTCCGCCGACGTGGTGACATCGAGAACGATGATGGTGATGTTGTCGCGGCCACCGTTCTCCAGCGCGGCGCTCAACATCGCATCGACCGCGTCGGCGGGGTCGGTGTTCTCTTCGAGAAAGTGCCGGATGCCGTAGTCAGTGAGCTCCTTGGTGAGACCATCGGAACACACCACGAAACGATCCCCGTCGACGATGTCGAGCTTGACGTAGTCGGGCGTGACGCCGTCTGTGGGGCCGACAGCGCGAGTGATCACGTTGCCATACGGGTGGTTCTCGGCCTCTTCCGGGCTGAGCCGCCCCGACGCGATCAGCTCCTGCACAACGGAATGGTCAGTGGTGATCTGGACGATTGCGCCGTCGCGTACTAGATACACACGAGAGTCGCCGATGTTCAGAGTGACCCAGTGCGGTTGCGTGTCGACAGAATCCAAGTAGACACCGGTGACGGTCGTTCCCGTGCCGTCATCGGTCGCCTCCGGATGTGCGGCGATATCTCTGACCGCCAGCGTGAGTGCCTTCTCGATGGCTTTGGGAGTGACTGCCCCCGCGGCCGCAACGGCTTTCAACCGCTCGATCGTGCTCGCGCTCGCAATCTCACCGCCGACGTGCCCACCCATGCCGTCTGCGACGACGAAGAGCGGGTACTCCGCGAAGACTGCGTCCTGGTTCACCTCGCGACGCTTGCCCGTGTCTGTGACGGATGCCCAATTCAGGTGAACCGGTCCTCTGGCAGTCTCGACAGAGGCGGAGTGGGTGGACACTTCGGGCATGCCGTGTTCCTCCCCCTCAGTGGTCACTGCCGCAACGCCAGTCGACGCCGCGCGTCCTCACATCCTAGTGGGTACGTCTTCGCCTCCCTGGTCTGTGACGTCGTCCGGCGTGCCCACGGCTCCGGCAACGATGTCGAGCGCACCCGTGGGAGGGTCCTCCTCCATGGCGGCTTCGAACTGGGCGTTGTACAGCCGCCAGTACGCGCCGCGGGCCTGAAGCAACTCGTCGTGCGTGCCCTGCTCCACGATTGCGCCGCTCTCCATCACAAGGATGAGGTCCGCGTCGCGAATCGTCGACAACCGGTGAGCGATCACGAACGCGGTGCGATCCGCGCGGAGGCGTGACATCGCCCGCTGGATCAAGAGTTCGGTGCGAGTGTCGACCGAACTCGTCGCTTCGTCCAGGATCAGGATGCGCGGGTCGGCGAGGAAGGCACGAGCGATGGTGACCAGCTGCCGCTCACCGACGCTGAGGTTGGTCGCATCGTCGTCGAGCATCGTGTCGTACCCGTCTGGGAGGGCATGGACGAAACGGTTGACGTATGCCGCGGTCGCCGCAGCGATGAGCTCTTCCTCCGTCGCCCCGGGCCGACCGTATGCGATGTTCTCCCGAATCGTGCCTGAGAAGAGCCACGTATCCTGCAGGACCATCCCGGTGCGTGCACGTAAGTCATCGCGCGTCATCGCCTGCGTGTCGACTCCGTCCAACAAGATTCGACCGGAGTCCACATCGTAGAAGCGCATGATGAGGTTCACCAGTGTCGTCTTGCCGGCGCCGGTGGGTCCCACAATGGCGACGGTGCTTCCGGGCGTAGCCTCGAGCGACAGCGAGTCGATGAGCGGCTTGTCGGCCACGTACCGGAATGCCACGTCCTCGAACGTCAAGCGACCAGCGTCGGCCGCTGCCGTCTCCGGTTCGGCTGCGTCGGGCTCCTGCTCCGGTTCATCGAGCAGTTCGAAGACACGCTCGGCGCTGGCCACGCCCGATTGCAGCAAATTCGCCATCGACCCGAGTTGGCTGAGGGGCTGCGTGAACTGCCGAGAGTACTGGATGAACGCTTGCACGTCTCCGATCGAGATCAGGCCGCCCGCAACCTGCAATCCGCCCACAACCGCGATCGCGACGTACGAGAGATTGCCGACGAACATCATCGAAGGCATGATGATGCCCGAGATGAACTGAGCGCCGAAACTCGCCTTGTAGAGTTCTTCGTTCTCAGCGCGGAATGCTTCTTCTGCTTCTCGCTGGTGCCCGAAGGTCTTCACGATCGCGTGCCCCGAGTACGTCTCCTCGACGCGTGCGTTGAGGATGCCCGTGCTCTTCCACTGGGCAACGAAGAGCTTCTGCGACCGCCGCGCGACCAGAACGGTGATCAGGATCGTCACCGGGATCGTCACCAGCGCAATCACCGCGAGAAGCGGAGAGATGATGAACATCATCACCATCACGCCCACCACCGTCAGGAGCGATACCACCACCTGAGACAGGGTCTGCTGCATCGTCTGACCGATGTTGTCGACGTCGTTCGTGACCCGGCTGAGCAACTCGCCTCGTTGTACGCGATCGAAGTAGGACAGCGGAAGACGGTGCACCTTCTCTTCCACCTGCAACCGCAGGCGATGCATCGCTCGCTGAACGATGCCGTTGAGAATCCGAGCCTGGAGCCATCCGAACAGTGCTGCGAAGACATACACGGCAAGGACGAACGCCAGGATCCACGCCAGCGACGAGAAGTCGATTCCCGCGCCGGGAGTGAAGTCCATCGCCGACAGCATGTCGGCCTGCTCCTGCTGGCCGGCAGCTTCGAGACCTGCGATCACTTCGGCTTTCGTTGCGTTCGCCGGCACCTGCAACGACACGAAGCCCGCGAAGACGATGTTCGTGCCCTCACCGAGAAGCTTGGGTCCGGTGACGGACAGCCCGACGGAAAGCACACCAAGCACGAGGACGAGGATCACCTGCGGGAGATCCGTGCGCAGTGTCCCGAGGAGCCGCTTCGCGCTGGGGCCGAAGTTCTGCGCCTTGGAAACGGGAGCGAGGTTGGTGCTACCGGGCCCTCGGCCGCCTCCCGGGCCGCGAGCGGGTGCCGTGTTGTTGCCGCTCATGCCGCCTCCTCCGCCGCGAGCTGGGATTCGACGATCTCGCGGTAAGTCTCACACGACTCGACCAACTCCTCGTGTGTGCCCAGGCCCACCATGCGCCCGTGATCAAGCACCACGATTTGATCGGCGCCCTGCACAGTCGACACTCGCTGCGCAACAACCAGTCGGGTAGCGTCGGGAAGTTGCCGGTCCAAAGCTCGGCGGAGCGCGGCATCCGTCCGCAGATCCAGGGCTGAGAAAGAGTCATCGAACACGTACACGGCTGGCTGCTTCACAAGTGCCCGCGCAATCGCCAAGCGCTGGCGCTGGCCACCCGACACGTTGGTGCCGCCCTGTGCGATCGGCGCGTCGAGTCCCTCGGGCAACTCCTCGACGAAGTCGCGTCCTTGCGCGATCTCGAGCGCGCGCCACAACTCGTCGTCCGAGGCGTCGCTGCGTCCATAGCGGAGATTGTCGGCAATCGTGCCCGAGAACAGAAATGCCCGCTGCGGGACAAGTCCGATGCGCCGCCAGAGCTCGTCCGGGTCATACTCCCGGACATCCACGCCGTCGATGGTCACCGAACCCGAAGTGACGTCGAACAATCGCGGCACCAGGCCGATCAGAGTGGACTTCCCCGCGCCAGTGGACCCGATGATCGCGGTGGTCGTGCCCGGCTCAACGGTGAAGCTGATGCCGTGGAGAACCGCATCGTCAGCGCCCGGGTAGGCAAAGTCGACGTCGCGGAACTCGATGCGTCCCTGCACAATGGGAGTGGAGGATGCCGCGAGGGGCGCGGCCACGGACGGGGCCGTGTCGAGCACTTCGCCGATACGGTTCGCGCAGACCGCGGCGCGAGGAATCATCACAAACATGAACGTGGCCATCATCACGCCCATCAGAATCTGCATCAGGTACGTGAGAAAGGCGAAGAGCGTGCCGATCTCGACGCCGCTGTTCTGAACCTCGAATGCCCCGAACCAGATCACGGCAACGCTCGAGACGTTCATGACCAGCATGACGGCGGGGAACATCAGTGCCATCAGGTTTCCCGCCCGCAGTGCGGTGTCCATCACGTCATCACTGGCCGCCGTGAATCGCGTGCGTTCCTCGCCCTCCCGCACGAATGCGCGCACCACGCGGATCCCGGTGAGCTGCTCTCTCATGATCTGGTTGACCCGGTCGATGCGCTTCTGCATTTGAGTGAATGCCGGGACCATTCGCCAGACGATCAAGCCGACGATGATGAGCAGGATCGGGATCGCGACTGCCATCAGCCACGAGAGTCCCGCGTCCTGCTGTACCGCCATGATCACGCCTCCGATGGCCAGCATCGGCGCCGAGATCATGAGGGTCGCCGACACCTGCACGAGCATCTGCACCTGCTGAACATCGTTGGTGTTCCGCGTGATCAGTGACGGCGGGCCGAACTGGCCCACCTCTCGCTGAGAGAATGCGACCACCCGGTGAAACAGGTCACTGCGCAGGTCCCGTCCCATTCCCATCGCAAGACGCGATCCGAAGTACACGGCAACGATGGCGCATATGACCTGAACGACGCTGATCGCCAGCATGACACCGCCGGTCGACCAAATGTAGGGGATGTCGCCGGTGACGACGCCGTTGTCGATGATGTCGGCATTCAGCGTCGGCAAGAGCAGCGAGGCAATCGACTGCGCGAGTTGAAAAATGACCACGGCAACGATCAGGGGCCATGCGGGTCTGAGGTAGCGAACGAGGAGAGTGCCGAGCACGGCTATCCTTTCTCGCGCGCGTGTGCTCCGCCACTGCGGTTTGCGCGCACACAGACGTTACGCCCGTTGTCGGACATCGAACAAACGCGCCGCGCCAGATCGCGCGAGATCAGACCTTGGCGCCGGGATCCTCAGGCAGCGGGAAGAGAGCGTCGATCTCGCTCAGTTCCTCCGAGGTGGGCGTCCACGCCGTCGCCGCGGCGGCGTTGGCGCGCACCTGGTCTGCGCTCGTAGCGCCGGCGATCACGCTCGATATCGACGGTTGTGCGAGGAGCCAGCCGTACGTGGCTTGCAGCATGGTGATCCCGCGCGAATCGCAGAATGCGCGGTAGGCATCGAGCGCATCCCATGGTGCGTCCTGCCACACGTGGGGCCGCTGGCGAGAAATCCGGGAGTCCTCCGGCGCGTGCTCGCGCGTGAACTTTCCGGTGAGGAGGCCGTTGTGCAGAGGGAAGAACGGGAAGAACCCCAGGCCGAACCGGCTGACCGCAGGGAGGACTTCACGCTCCGCCGCGCGTGCCAACAGGCTGTAGTGATTCTGCGCCGAGATGAACGGCACCTCATGACGTGCCGCTGCCACGTAGTGCGCTTCCGCGATCTGCCAACCTGACAGATTCGAATGCCCGACGTAGCGCACCTTCCCCTCACGCACCAGGTCGCCGAGCACGCTCAGAGTCTCGTCAATCGGCGTGTGCGGGTCCGGAGTGTGCAATTGGTAGAGGTCGATCCACTCCGTACGCAGCCGGGTGAGCGACCCTTCGACCGCACGCCGCACGTAGCCGCGGGAAGCCTTCGCGCCAGAGGGTGGATACCCCATGTCACGGCCGAAGTGTCCGAACTTTGTCGCGATCGTCACGCGATCCCGACGCCCCACGAGCGCTTCCCCCATGAGAGTCTCAGACAGCCCCGGATCCTTGCCGTACATGTCAGCGGTGTCCAGGAATGTCACACCCGAATCGATGGCGGCATCGAGGACCGCCCGTGTGCCATCCAGGCTTTCGGACCGAGTCCCGGTGCGCCCGAAGTTGTTGCAGCCCAATCCGATCGCCGAAACGGTCAAACCCGATTCTCCGACACGGCGCAGAGGAACTTCGACGGCTTCGCTCATACCCTCACGCTACCGCGACCCGAGGCCCTCACGTCGAATGCCCCTCGCCGTGGGCGAGGGGCATTCGGTCACATCATGCCTTCGGTGGCTCGTTCGCCGGAGGCTCGGTGGCGGGCGGCTCCGTGGCGGGCGACGTCGAAGGCGGCTCTGCTGCCGGTGGCGGTGCGACCGGCGGCTCGGCGGCGGGCGGCTGATAGACCGGAGGAGCCGCCGGCGGCGCGGGAGGCTGATTTGCTGCCGCCGGAGGATATGCGCCCGGAGCCGGCGGCGGGTATGCACCGGCAGGGGGCGGATATGCACCAGGAGCGGGCGCGGCGCCGGCCTGAACAGGGATGCCGTCCCACACCGTGGTGTCTTTCAGGAACGAGTTCGCCCAGGGCGCAGGTGCGACACTCGGGTTCCAGGTCGATCGGCCGAACGCGAGAATACCCAGCCAAATCAAGGTTCCGATGCCGGGGATGATCCACAGCAGAAGCAATGGCCAGTCCTTCGAGAGCTTCAGCCCGATGCGCCAACCGGCCATGACGCCGGCGGCGACGGCAGCCAACGACAGAATCCACCCGATGGCGGGAATCTGCCCCAGCAAAGCGGACGCCGCAACGGCGCCCAGCATGACCCACGGCGACAGATCTCCGAGCTTCGCGAAGATCATCGTGTTGTACACGGGAACCCACGCCCGCCACTTCCCCTGAACGCCTGCTTTCTCAAACAGCTTCATCAAGAAAATGGCGCCGATGATGTACCCGGCAAGCGCGAAGATCAGAAGCAGTGGGATCAAGACCAGCCAGAGCGCGACCAGTCCCCCATATCCATAGTCGTATTCCATCGGAAGACCTCCCAGACGTGCGCGGTCTACGCCACGCGTGCGACGGGGCCGGCGCCCCGTGCCTCACATGCTAGCGATGCGCCCCGTAGCGTGTCAGCCCAAAACACGAATCCGGGGGCTTTCCCCCGGATTCTCCGCGGCGGTGTCAGGCGAAGAGCTCGACTTCGCCGCGGTCGTTGTCGCGTGTGCGCCAACCCGCTTCCTCTGCCCACCGATGGAAGCCGGCGCGCGTCGATACCCGCGGGCGAGACATCGCAAGCGCGCGCACGAGGGCACCCTTGGCGTGCTTGTTGAAGTGGTTCATCGCGCGCACCGCCCCGTCAGCCGACTCCGTCACCACCCGCACGTAGGCGGACGGCGTCGCGGCCGGGACCGGGCCCAACGCGACGTAGGCCTCTGATCGCAGATCCAGAATGAACCGCGACGCTTCGGCGCCCAGCGCGGCCGTCGTGGCATCCCGCCACACGCGCGCTGCAGACCCAAGGCCAGGCAACGACACACCGGCACCCAACCGGTACCGCGGAATAGCATCAAGTGCACCCACCAGGCCGAAGGGCGCAGAGTGAACGCGCACGTGGGCACCGAGCCACCGACGCGCAGGAGCGTCGAGACTGCTCGCGTCGAGCGCGTCGTACAGCACACCCGTGTACCGATCGATCGCCGGCATCGTGGGCGACGTGCGCAATGCAGCGTTCACCGCCACCTCGCCCGCCTGTGAGGGCCCCAGACGCAGAACGCGGCGGCACGCGTCCTCATCGCTCGCCAACTCGACGAGGGCGTCGACGGTGACCGAACGCGCGCCCGCAAGTGACGGGTAGTGCCACGACGTCATGTCGAGCGGTACCCGACGACCGCCGTCACGCTTGGTCTCAGAGGGGGGAAGGAGTATCAGCATCTCAGTGTCCGTACATACGCCGATCGGCCAGCCCCAAGGGACTGGCCGATCGAAACGAGAGGTTCTGTCAGGCGATGAGCGCCGCGTTGCCCGCCACGATGGTGAGTTCGTTGCCCTCCATCGAGAGGAATCCGTCCTGAGCGTTCGCGACGATCTTCTCGCCCGAGGCCTGGGTGATGCGCACCTGGCCTTCGGCCAGGATCGCCAGCAACGGCTCATGCCCGGGCATGAGGCCGATTTCACCCATCACGGTCTTCGCGACGACGAGCGACGCCTCACCGGACCAGACCTCCGCATCCGCGGAGACCAGGCTCACGTTGAGCGACGACATGTCAGTCGTTCTCCTTCTGGATCTGAGCCCACTTCTCTTCGACGTCGGAGATACCACCGACGTTGAAGAAGGCCTGCTCGGCAACGTGGTCGAAGTCGCCCTTGACGATCGCGTCGAACGATTCGATGGTTTCCTTGATCGGGACCGTCGAGCCCTCGACACCGGTGAACTTCTTCGCCATGTAGGTGTTCTGCGACAGGAACTGCTGGATACGACGCGCGCGGGACACGACGATCTTGTCCTCTTCGGACAGTTCGTCGACACCGAGGATCGCGATGATCTCCTGGAGTTCCTTGTTCTTCTGCAGGATCTGCTTCACAGCGGTCGCCACGCGGTAGTGGTCGGCACCGATGTAACGCGGGTCCAGGATGCGGCTCGTCGACGTCAGCGGGTCGACGGCCGGGTACAGACCCTTCGACGCGATCTCACGCGAGAGCTCGGTCGTGGCATCCAAGTGTGCGAACGTGGTCGCGGGAGCGGGGTCGGTGTAGTCGTCGGCGGGCACGTAGATGGCCTGCAGAGACGTGATCGAGTGACCGCGCGTCGAGGTGATGCGCTCCTGCAGAACACCCATCTCGTCTGCCAGGTTGGGCTGGTAACCCACGGCGGAGGGCATGCGACCGAGCAGCGTGGAGACCTCGGAACCGGCCTGCGTGAAACGGAAGATGTTGTCGATGAACAACAGCACGTCCTGCTTCTGCACGTCGCGGAAGTACTCGGCCATCGTGAGTGCCGACAGGGCGACGCGAAGACGCGTCCCCGGCGGCTCGTCCATCTGGCCGAAGACAAGCGCGGTCTTGTCGAAGACGCCAGCCTCTTCCATTTCGTGGATGAGGTCGTTGCCCTCACGGGTGCGCTCACCGACACCAGCGAACACCGACACACCACCGTGGTCCTGCGCCACGCGCTGGATCATCTCCTGGATGAGCACGGTCTTGCCAACACCGGCGCCACCGAACAGACCGATCTTTCCACCCAGCACGTAGGGCGTAAGCAGGTCGATGACCTTGATGCCGGTCTCGAACATCTGCGTCTTCGACTCGAGCTGGTCGAAGTTCGGGGCCTTGCGGTGGATACCCCAGCGCTCGGTGATCTCGATCTTCTCGTCGGGTGCTGCGTTGAGCACCTCGCCGATGACGTTGAACACCTTGCCCTTGGTCACGTCGCCGACGGGCACCGTGATGGGCCCCCCGGTGTCGCGGACTTCCTGCCCGCGGACGACACCGTCAGTCGGCTTGAGCGAAATGGCGCGCACGAGGTCATCGCCGAGGTGCTGTGCGACCTCGAGCGTGATCTCGTTGGACTCACCATCGATCGTGATGGTCGTCTTGAGCGCGTTGTAGATGTCGGGAATCGAGTCGTGCGGGAACTCGATGTCGACGACGGGTCCAGTCACGCGGGCAACACGCCCGACGCCCGTGGACACGGTCTTCTCTTCGGTGAGGCTCATGGCTTCTTCTCTTTCGTGTTTCTACTTGCCCGATGCCAGTGCGTCGGCGCCGCCGACGATCTCGGCGATCTGCTGCGTGATCTCGGCCTGACGCGCGTTGTTGCGCAGGCGGGTGTAGTCGGTGATGAGCTTGTCGGCGTTGTCCGAGGCAGACTTCATCGCCTTCTGCGTCGCGGCGTGCTTGGCTGCCGATGACTGAAGGAGTGCGTTGAAGACACGGCTCTGGATGTACACCGGCAGCAGTGCGTCAAGCACTGTTTCGGCGTCCGGTTCGAACTCGTACAGCGGGTAAATCTGCGCCGACGTGTCTTCTGCGTCGGACTCCACGACCTCCAGCGGAAGCAGTCGGACCGTTTCAGGCGACTGCGTCATCATGCTGACAAAACGGTTGTAGACGAGGTTGATCTCGTCCACTCCCCCGTCAACACCGCCGCGATCGTAGGCCTCCAGAAGGACGGCTGCGATCTCTTCCGCGGTAGAGAAGTGGGGGGTGTCCGTGTCACCCGTCCACTCCGCGGCACTCTGCATGCGACGGAACTGGAAGTACCCGACGGCCTTGCGTCCGACCAGGTAGAACACCGGCTCCTTGCCCTGCTGCCGCAGAAGCTCCGCCAACTGAAGTCCCTCTCGCAAAATCTGCGAGTTGAACGCCCCAGCCAGACCGCGATCCGACGTGAAGATCACAACCGCCGAGCGGTGGATCGTCTCGCGCTCCTGCGTGAGCGGGTGGTCAGTGTTCGAGTGCGTCGCCACTGCGGAGACGGCACGAGTCACGGCGCGGGCGAAGGGCGACGACGCGCGGACGCGCGTCATCGCCTTCTGGATGCGCGAGGCAGCGATGAGTTCCATCGCCTTCGTGATCTTCTTGGTGGTCTGTGCAGAGTTGATCTTCTGCTTGTAGACCCGGAGTTGTGCGCCCATGGTTCCTGCCCGACCGCGCCTTAGCGGCGGCCCTTGACGATCTTCTCCTGGTTCACATCCGCAGCCTCAGCCGCCGCGACCTCTTCGTGGCCGGGCTTCGAGATCGCCTGGCCCTTACCGGCCTGGAACTCGAGAATGAACTCGTCGGTCTTCGCGCTCAGCGCCGCCACCGTGTCGTCGTCGAGGACGTTGGTGTCGCGCAGCGTGTCGAGGATCGTGGTGTTGCGACGCAGGTAGTCGAGCAGCTCACGCTCGAAGTCGAGCACATCCTCAACCTCGATCGAGTCGAGCTTGCCGTTGGTACCGGCCCAGATCGAGACGACCTGCTCCTCCACGGGGTACGGGCTGTACTGCGGCTGCTTGAGCAGCTCGGTCAGACGCGCGCCACGGGCGAGCTGGCGACGCGATGCCGCGTCGAGGTCGGACGCGAACATTGCGAATGCTTCGAGCGAGCGGTACTGCGCCAGCTCGAGCTTCAACGTTCCGGACACCTTCTTGATCGACTTGACCTGAGCGTCACCACCCACACGCGAGACCGAGATACCCACGTCGACCGCGGGACGCTGGTTCGCGTTAAACAGGTCGGACTGAAGGAAGATCTGACCGTCGGTGATCGAGATCACGTTGGTCGGAATGTACGCCGACACGTCGTTGGCCTTCGTCTCGATGATCGGCAGACCGGTCATCGAACCTGCACCGAGTTCGTCGGACAGCTTCGCGCAACGCTCGAGCAGACGCGAGTGCAGGTAGAAGACGTCACCCGGGTATGCCTCACGACCCGGCGGGCGGCGCAGGAGGAGCGAAACGGCACGGTAGGCCTCGGCCTGCTTCGACAGGTCATCGAAGATGATGAGGACGTGCTTGCCCTCGTACATCCACTGCTGACCAATCGCCGAGCCGGTGTACGGCGCGAGGTACTTGAAGCCAGCGGGGTCGGATGCGGGAGCAGCCACGATGGTGGTGTACTCCATGGCGCCGGCTTCCTCGAGCGCGCCCTTCACCGAAGCGATGGTCGAACCCTTCTGACCGATGGCGACGTAGATGCAACGCACCTGCTTGTTGACGTCGCCCGACTCCCAGTTGGCCTTCTGGTTGATGATGGTGTCGATCGCAATCGCCGTCTTACCCGTCTGGCGGTCACCGATGATGAGCTGGCGCTGACCACGACCAACGGGGATCATCGCGTCGATGGCCTTGATGCCAGTCTGCATGGGCTCGTGCACACTCTTGCGCTGCATCACGCCGGGTGCCTGCAGCTCGAGAGCACGACGGCCGGTTGTCGCGATCTCGCCGAGGCCGTCGATGGCGTTGCCGAGCGGGTCGACAACACGACCGAGGTAGCCGTCGCCGACAGCCACCGAGAGCACCTCACCGGTGCGGGTGACCTGCTGACCAGCTTCAATGCCCGAGAAGTCGCCCAACACGACGACACCGATCTCGTGCTCGTCCAGGTTGAGCGCAAGACCTTCGGTGCCGTCCGCGAAGCGGACGAGTTCGTTGGCCATCACACCGGGGAGTCCCTCGACGTGCGCGATTCCGTCGGCCGCGTCGACGACCGTGCCGACCTCGGTCGCCGCAGCGCCGGTGGGCTCGTAGGCAGCTACGAAGTCCTTCAGCGCGTCACGGATGACGTCGGGGCTGATTGAGATTTCTGCCATTGTCTTCCCTTTATGTTCAATCTTTCTCGGTGGGGCGGTGCCCCGAAGTCTCTCCGCCAGCGGCGGGGAAGTCTGTGCTAGCCGGCCAGCCGCTGGCGAAGGTCTGCCAGTCGAGCCGACACGCTCGCGTCAATTACGTCGTCCGCGATCTGCACGCGGAGTCCACCGACGACCGTGGGGTCGACGACGGTGTTGAGCGTCACGTCAGTCCCGTAGCGGGCACTCAGGGCTGCGACGAGACGGTCGGCCTGCGCGCTCTGCAGCGGCACGGCCGAGACCACGGTTGCCACCGTGCGCCCGCGCTGGTCGGCGACGATCTGCGACGCACGAGACAGCAGCTGACGCACGCGACGCTCACGCGGCGCACGCACCAGCGCAGACACGATGGTCGTCGTCGCCGCGCTAGCCGGGCCAGACAGCAACCGCTCGATGAGAGCACCCTTAGCGGATGCTTCTCCGAGCCGGCTTCCCAGAGCCAGCTCAAGCTCCGGGTTGGCTGCCACAGTCCGAGAGAACTGGAACAGCTCCGACTCGACGTCTGCACCGGGCTCCGCGATCGCCGCAGCACGGACGGCGAGCTCTTCGATCCCATCAACGAGGTCGGATGCTGACGACCAACGCTGCGCAACAGCACTGTCGACCAATCCGACCGTCGTCGCGGAGACCGATCCGCCGAACACAGCGGCGACGACGCCCTGCCGCGCAGAGGCGGTTGCAGCGGAATCAGCCAGGGCGCCGCTGAGCTGCGACGACTCGCCGATCGTGCGCGCCACCGAGAAAAGCTCCCCGGCGACGTCGAGCGTGATGCTCGACGTCGCGCGCAGGGCGCTCGTCAGCGATTCACGTGCCTGAGTGGTCGCGCTGCCCATTAGTGAGAAGCCTTCTGCGCTTCAGACGCTTCGAGGTCCGCGAGGAAGCGGTCCACGACGGCCTGCGCCTTCGCGTCGTCGGTGAGCGCCTCCCCGATCACGCCTCCGGCGAGATCGAGTGCGAGCGTGCCCACTTCACCGCGCAGGGAGACGAGAGCCGACTGGCGCTCTGCTTCGATCTGCGCGTGTGCGGAAGCCGTGATGCGGGCGGCCTCGGTGGAGGCTGCGTCCTTTGCCTCGGCGAGGATCTTCTTGCCATCCTCACGCGCGGCGTCACGGATCTCACCGGCCTCCTTGCGAGCGTCAGCGAGCTGAGCGGTGTACTCCTCGAGTGCCGCTTCAGCCTTGCGCTGCGCTTCGTCAGCCTTGGCGATGTTGCCCTCGATGGCAGCGCCGCGCTCGTCTAGCAGAGCCTTCATCTTCGGGAGGGCGACCACCCAGAAGATGATGAGGATGATGACGAAGCAGACGGCCGACCAGATGATGTCGTACCACGCGGGGATGAGGGGGTTGTGCGTCGCACCCTCTTCCGCGGCGTACGCGACAAGAGCGTTGAGCATCCTGTCTCCTTAAGGCTGGGGGTCAGTCGATCAGACGAAGATGAAGTAGGTCGCGATGCCGATGAAGGCGAGCGCCTCGGTGAAGGCGATACCGATCCACATCAGCACCTGGAGGCGGCCAGCCAGCTCGGGCTGACGAGCGACACCCTCGATCGTCTTTCCGACGACGATGCCCACGCCGATGGCGGGTCCGATGGCGGCGAGGCCGTAGCCCATCGTTGCGACGTTGCCCTCGAGGGCGGCGATAACCGTAGTTGCGTCCACGGGGTTTTCCTTTCGGTTAAGGGCGGCTTGCGGCCGACCCGCTCAGTGCTCTTCCGCGACCGCGAGCTGGATGTAGACCGCGGTGAGGAGAGCGAAGACGTATGCCTGGAGGACGGCCACCAGGATCTCGAACAAGGTGAACACGAAGCCGAACGCGAGGCTGCCGGCGCCCAACAGGGTCCACCAGCCACCGAGGTCGACAACGAAGAACTGCGTGGCTGCGAAGAACAGCACCAGCAGCAGGTGCCCGACCATCATGTTCATGAGCAGTCGAAGCGTCAGCGTGACGGGCCGAATGATGAAGGTCGAGATGAGCTCGATCGGCGTCACGATGATGTAGATGGGCCACGGCACACCGGACGGGAAGAGCGAGTTCTTGAAGAAGTTCTTCGGACTCTTCTTGATACCGGCGTAGATGAAGGTGACGTAGCTGATGATCGCGAGCGTCAGCGGCACCGCGATGATGCTCGTACCCGCAATGTTCAGGAACGGGATGATTCCCGTGATGTTCATGAACAAGACCATGAAGAAGATGGTCGTCAGAATCGGCAGGAACCGCTGAGCGTCCTTCTTGCCGAGGAGGTCCTCGCCGATGTTGACGCGGACGAAGTCCAGGCCCATTTCGACGATGCTCTGGAATCGCCCTGGAACCACCTTCATGCGGCGCGTACCGAGCCAGAAGATCAGGACGACGGCGAGAGTCGCGAGGAACTGGATGAGATGGATTCGCGTGATCGGGACGACACCGAAAGCGTCGAAGAGAACCTCGGGGAAGAACTCTTCAATCGAGGGGCCGTGGAATTCGGCACCTCCGTCAGCGGTGGCGTGGGCGATCAGGGTCGCAGCTTGAGTAAACAGCGCGGGCTCCAGCTTCGGGGCACCGGTCTAGGACCGTTGCGACGATGGTCGGTGAGCGTCACTCCGCAAGTATCTGCGGGGCAGACGGTGGCGGGCGCGGGATTAGCCTATCAAACTCACGGAGCGGTTGAGTCCGTCTGGTCGCCCTGTTCCGGATCGGTGGGCAATTCGACGTCGCTGACATGGGGCACACGCATCTTCAGCAGCACGACCACGTCAACGACGAGCGACGCGAGGACGCTCGCAATGATGGAAAGCACGAACACCGTGGGGTTGATCCACGGCTGATCGCGCAGCACGAGCATGGCGATCAGGAAGAGGACGAACTTCAGAATCCATCCCCCCAGCACGATGCCGAAGAAGATCGGCACGTACAGCGCATCGCCATACCACCGGTTCGCGATGAGGATGCTGGCGCCGGTGATAGCGAGGAACAGCGCCGCGATGATGATGCCTGCAAGCGCGCTCCACACACCGCGCTGCCCATCGACCGCAAAACCGATGACGGATGCCGCGATGGCGAGCACCGCGGTTACTCCCCCGGACCACAGCAAGGTGGTCTTCAGGATCGGCGTACTCGAAACGGGGTTGGGGCTCACGAGGCGTCCTCCAGAATGGGCGCGGGTGCGCGATGGTGCGAGGGCATGAAGGTGACGATCAAGCAGGCGATGGTACCCAGCACACCGAATGCCACTCCGATCATGTAGTTGCCCGGCCACCCCTGCTGGGTACCGATGTACATGAGCAGGACGGCCAACGAGAACACCGTCGTCCATGAGTAGAAGATCAGGACCGCGGCGCGATCGGAGTGCCCCATGTCGAGCATCCGATGATGCAAGTGCTTGCGATCGGGAGAGAACGGCGACTTTCCTGCGGCCATGCGCCTGATCACCGCGAGCCCAAAGTCCAGCAATGGCAGCAGGACGATGACGACGGGAAGAATGATCGGGATGAAGGCACCGAGCAACTGCGAACGGCCGAACTGGTCGTTGTCGCCGATGAGTGCCGGATCCAGACCGGTGATCGCGATTGCCGAGCACGCCATTAGCAGACCCAGCATGAGTGCACCGGAGTCCCCCATGAATAGCTTGGCGGGGTTCCAGTTCATCGGCAGGAATCCCGCGCACGCGCCGATGAGCACGGCGGCGAGGAACGAGGCGAGGTTGAAGTAGCTGCTGGCGCCGATGTCTCGCACCAACATGTAGGAGTACGCGAAGAAGACGCTGTTGGCGATCAGACACACTCCTGCCACCAGCCCGTCGAGTCCGTCGATGAAGTTGACCGCATTCATGACGATCACGATCGAAAACACGGTCAGCGTGAAGCTCACCCAGCTCGACCCCACGGCCAGGCCCCCGATGGGGAGCGACACGATCTGCAATTCTCCCCACCCGGCGATGATCCCGGCGGCGAGAAACTGTGCACCGAGCTTGATGGTCCAGTCCAAGTCCCACAGGTCATCCGCCAACCCGATGCACACGATGAGCGCTGTGGCCGCGAGGATCGCCCACACGCGCTGGGGCTCAGCCCACACGATGGCAAAGTACGGATTTTGCGACGAGATCAGGATCGCGGTCAGCACCGCGAGGAACATCGCCACGCCGCCCAGTCGCGGCGTCGGCGTCTTATGCACGTCGCGTTCGCGAATACCCGGATAGAGCTTGTAGCGGATGCTCACCCGCCACACCACCCACGACAGAACGAATGTCAGCGTGGCGGTGAAGAGGATGGTGAAGACGTACTGCTTCACTCGGGATCCGGCTCCAGGAGTTCGCCAAGCACCTCGCGAAGCGCCGCGCGATCAATGGCGCCCTCACGCAACACGCGGACGACGCGCTCCGGGCCTTCGCCTGCAGCTCCGATGAGCGCGGTGGCATCGAGAATGGTCGACGCCACTCCCGTGCTGCTCGGCCCGTCATCGAGGTATACATCGACGGACTCACCCAGCATGCTGCGTGCGTCTTCGGCGCGGACCGCTGCGGCCTGACCGGTCAGGTTCGCACTGGAGACCGCCAGCGGGCCGGTCTCTTCGAGCAGCTCGAGGGCGATGCGATGGGCGGGCATGCGAACGGCAACTGTTCCGCGCGTCTCCCCCAGATCCCACGTGAGCGATGGCTGGGCGGGGAGGACGAGGGTCAGCCCCCCGGGCCAGAAAGCTTCGACAAGCCGCTCGACGGCTTCTGGCACCTCGGCGGCGAGCGCGCGCAGGGTGTTGATTCCGGGCACGAGCACAGGCGGTGGCGACTGGCGCCCGCGACCCTTCGCATCCAGAAGACGTTGCACGGCTGCGGCATCGAATGCATCCGCGGCGACGCCGTAGACGGTGTCTGTGGGGATGACAACGAGGGCGCCGCGGCTGATCGCCTGGCGCGCCTGGCGCATGCCGGTGAGGACCTGATCCTCGTCCCGGCAATCGAAGATGGGGGACATGTCGGGGCCAGTCTAATTGTGAACCTTGCCGAACACCTGATCCGCCTCAGGGACGGATCGCGGTCGTCGCGCGGTCCCGCTGGGTGAGATCGGGGTGTGTGGCTGCGGCCAACCAGCCGTCAGTCCGCAGAAGTTCGCGGATCTGCTCGCCCTGCCACTCCCCGTGCTCGATGACGATCGTTCCGCCGGAATGGGCCAACCTGAGGCCGACGCGTGAGAGAACGCGCACGACATCCAGTCCGTCAGACCCGCCATACAGGGCATGCTCGGGATCGAAGTAGCGCACTTCAGGATCGCGCGGCACCGCCTCATCGGGCACGTAGGGCGGATTGGATGCCACGACCGAAACCCTTCCGTCGAGGTCCCCGAACGCATCGGCGAGATCGATGAATGCCAGGTGCGCATTGTCGGCACCGACCGACGCGAAGTTCTCCTTCGTCCAGATGAAGGCATCGACGGAGTTTTCCGCGGCAAAGACCTGCGCATGGGCGACTTCGGTGGCCATGGCCAGTGCGATGGCGCCGCTTCCGGTACCGAGGTCGACAGCGATCGGCTCGGGGACGGCCGCGGCGCGGAGCGCATCGATCGCGAGCTGAGCGACCATCTCGGTCTCGGGACGAGGCACGAACACCCCGGGGCCCACGCGCAGTTCGAGGTGCCGAAACGGTGCCACCCCGGTGATGTGCTGCAACGGTTCGCGCGTTGCTCGTCGTGCGACGGCTTCTTCGAAACGCGACATCGAAATCTCATCGAGCGTGTCCCCGCGCACGGAAGCGGCCTGCACGCCGCCACGGCTCACTCCGAGCACGTGTGCCGCAAGAAGCTCCGCATCAACGTCCGGGTCAAGAATTCCGGCACGGCGAAGACGATCGGCCGCACGGCGCAGCGACGCCGACAGCGGGCGGGGGGAATACACAGAAGTCATGAGCGTCTTACACCCTATGCCCGCGTGCATGCGGCCGCGAAATGAATTGAATCGTCATACAAGGCCCTCGTGGGGATCGCTCCCTTAGGCTTTCTCTCGCACGCGACTCTCACCCGTGAAAGGCCTCTGACATGCCCGGAATCTACCCCGACATCACTTCCACTTTCGGAAACACCCCCCTCGTTCGCCTCAACCGCATCGCCGAAGACGTCGAGGGCAACGTGCTCGCCAAGCTTGAGTTCTACAACCCCGCCTCGTCGGTGAAGGACCGCCTCGGTATCGCCATCGTGGACGCGGCAGAAGCATCGGGCGACCTGCCTGCTGGCGGAACCATCGTCGAGGGCACCAGCGGAAACACGGGCATCGCCCTCGCCATGGTCGGTGCGGCACGCGGTTACCGGGTCATCCTCGCCATGCCTTCGTCGATGTCGATCGAGCGTCGCCTGCTTCTCAAGGCCTACGGCGCGGAACTCGTCCTCACCGACCCCGCGCTCGGCATGAAGGGTGCGGTAGCCAAGGCTGCCGAGATCGTCGCCGAGACTCCGGGTGCGGTCCTGGCGCGCCAGTTCGAGAACGAAGCCAACGCAGCGATCCACCGCACCACCACCGCCGAGGAGATCCTCCGCGACACCGACGGGCAGGTCGACTACTTCGTCGCCGGCATCGGCACGGGCGGCACCATCACCGGTGTCGGCCAGGTCCTGAAGGAGAAGGCCCCGAACGCCAAGGTGATTGCCGTCGAGCCGGCCGACTCGCCGCTGCTCACCAAGGGCACGCCCGGTCCCCACAAGATCCAGGGCATCGGCCCGAACTTCATTCCCGAGATCCTCGACCAGGGCGTCATCGACGAGGTCATCGACGTCGAACTCTCCGACGCGGTAGAGACGGCGCGCGCCGTGGGCACGAAGGACGGCATCCTCGTGGGCATTTCCTCGGGTGCGGCCGTCTGGGCAGCTCTCCAGGTTGCCGCACGTCCCGAGGCTGCCGGCAAGAACATCGTCGTGGTGATCCCGTCCAACGGTGAGCGCTATCTCTCGACGGTGCTGTTCGAAGACCTCAGCGCCGAATAATGCCTCGACGAGCGGAGCGCGCGGCCATGTCGCGTGCTCCGCTCGTCCGTTACCGGAAGGAATCAGCGTGACCGAAAGGATCGGCGTCTTCGCACGTTTCCGCGAAGATCTCACCGCCGCGAAACTCCGGGATCCTGCCGCGCGCGGCACGGCCGAGATCGCGCTGCTGTACCCGGGGCTTCACGCCCTGTGGGCGCACCGCGTCTGGCATGCGCTGTGGATCCGCCGGGCACGCTTCCTCGCACGCGCAGGTTCACAGGTCACCCGCTGGCTGACCGGTATCGAAATTCACCCGGGCGCGACGATCGGTCGCCGTTTCTTCATCGATCACGGCATGGGTGTTGTGATCGGCGAGACGGCCGAGATCGGTGACGATGTGATGTTGTACCACGGCGTCACTCTCGGCGGTCGTCAGCGCGAGGGCGGCAAGCGGCACCCCACGATCGAAGACGGCGTGGCCGTCGGGGCGGGCGCCAAAGTCCTCGGCCCGATCACCATTGGCGCGGGTTCCGTCATCGGGGCCAACGCCGTGGTGACGAAGGATGCTCCCGCAGACAGCGTTCTAGTCGGTGTGCCGGCCAAGCCACGCGCCGCGAAGAAGAACGAGGACACGCGTTCACTTCTGACCGCGCCCGAGTATCAGATCTAACGCACCGGCACCGAGCGTTCCTGAGCCCCGTACGTCCGCGAGACGAGCGGGGCTCAGCTGTCTGATGCGAGCGCAGCCAGACGCGCCTCTTCGTCGGCGTGGATCGCCGATTCGATGATCGGATCCAGCGCGCCGTCCATCACCTGATCGAGGTTGTACGCCTTGTACCCGGTGCGGTGATCCGCGATGCGGTTCTCGGGGAAGTTGTACGTCCGAATCCGCTCTGAACGGTCCATCCCGCGGATCTGCGACTTCCGTGCGTCGCTGGCCGCGGCATCCAACTCCTCTTGCTGCTTGGCCAACAGGCGTGCACGCAGCACGCGCATACCGGCCTCACGGTTCTGCAGCTGCGACTTCTCGTTCTGCATCGACACGACGATTCCGGTGGGAATGTGCGTGATGCGCACGGCCGAATCCGTCGTGTTGACCGACTGACCGCCGGGGCCCGACGAGCGGAACACGTCGATCTTCAGGTCGTTGGGGTTGATGTCGACCTCATCGGGCTCGTCGACCTCGGGGAAGACGAGAACGCCCGTCGTCGAGGTATGAATGCGCCCCTGCGACTCAGTTGCCGGTACGCGCTGCACGCGGTGCACACCGCCCTCATACTTGAGGTGCGCCCACACGCCCTGCGCAGGGTCCGACGATGAGCCCTTGATCGCGACCTGAACATCCTTGTAGCCGCCGAGGTCCGACTCGTTGCGCTCGAGAAGCTCAGTCTTCCAACCCTTCGATGCCGCGTACTGGATGTACATGCGCAGCAGGTCGGCCGCAAACAGAGCACTCTCGGCTCCCCCTTCGCCGCCCTTGATCTCCATGATCACGTCGCGCGCGTCGTCGGGGTCGCGAGGAATGAGCAACCGCCGCAGGCGTTCCTGCGTCTGCTCCACCTGTTCCTCGAGAGCGGGCACCTCTTCGGCGAATGCCGCGTCTTCCTTGGCGAGCTCGCGTGCTGCTTCTAGGTCGTCGGATGCCGCCACCCACGCGTCGTTGGCGGCAACGATCCGACTCAACTCCGCGTAGCGCCGGTTAACCTTCTTGGCGCGCCCAGCATCCGCATGAACAGCGGGGTCCGAGAGCTCGAGCTGAACGGCTTTGTGCTCTTCGATCAGCGCTTTGACGGAATCGAACACGTGGTGCTCCGAATCAGATCAGCGGATGCTGTTGTCGTTCGCGTGGGAGTGTCCGCCGCCCGATGCAGGTGCCGGGATCGACTTCTGCATCTGCACGAGGAACTCGACGTTCGACTGCGTCTCTTTGAGCTTGCCGAGCACGACTTCCAGCGCCTGCTGAGTGTCGAGGCCAGCGAGCGCCCGGCGCAGCTTCCACGTGATCTTGACTTCGTCGGTCGACAGCAGCATTTCTTCGCGGCGGGTGCTCGACGCGTTGACGTCGACCGCGGGGAAGATGCGCTTGTCGGCGAGCTGACGGCTGAGGCGAAGCTCGCTGTTGCCGGTGCCCTTGAACTCTTCGAAGATGACCTCGTCCATCTTCGACCCGGTTTCCACGAGCGCCGTCGCGAGGATCGTGAGCGATCCGCCGTTCTCGATGTTGCGCGCAGCACCGAAGAAGCGCTTGGGCGGGTACAACGCCGACGCGTCGACGCCACCGGTGAGCACTCGACCCGAAGTCGGTGCCGAAATGTTGTACGCACGACCGAGTCGCGTGATCGAGTCGAGCAGCACGACGACGTCGCGACCGAGCTCGACCAGGCGCTTGGCGCGCTCGATGGCGAGTTCAGCGACCGTGGTGTGGTCTTCTGCCGGCCGGTCGAAGGTCGAGGCGATGACTTCACCCTTGACCGTGCGCTGCATGTCGGTGACCTCTTCGGGTCGCTCATCGACGAGCACGACCATCAGGTGAACTTCGGGGTTGTTCTGGGCGATCGCACCGGCGATCTGCTGCAGAACGATCGTCTTGCCTGCCTTGGGCGGCGCGACGATGAGGCCACGCTGGCCCTTGCCGATGGGGGCGACGAGGTCGATGATGCGCTGAGTGAGCTTCTCGGGCGCCGTTTCGAGGCGCAAGCGCTCTTGCGGGTACAGCGGCGTGAGCTTGTTGAACTCCACGCGGGTCGCGGCGTCGTCCACCGACAGCCCGTTGATGGCGTCCACCTTCACGAGCGCGTTGTACTTCTGACGGCTCGACTGCTCGCCCTCGCGGGGCTGCTTGATGGCGCCGACGACGGCGTCACCCTTGCGTAGGTTGTACTTCTTCACCTGACCGAGCGAGACGTAGACGTCGCTCGTGCCGGGCAGGTAGCCCGACGTGCGCACGAAGGCGTAGTTGTCGAGCACATCGAGGATGCCCGCGATCGGGATCAGGACGTCGTCCTCGCCGATCTCGGTCTCGAACTCGTCACCGGGCTGACCGCGACGCTTGTTGCGCTGACGGCCACGACCGTTCCCCTGCCCCTGATCGTCACCTTCTTCCGACGACGCCTGAGGCTGGTTCTGGTTGTTCTGCCCCTGGTTGTTCTGGCCCTGCGCGTTGCTGTTGCGGTTGCGATTGCGGTTGCGGCTACGGCTACGGCTACGACCCGAGGTCTGACCCTCGTTCGCCTGCTCGCCCTCAGCGCTGGAGTCCGAAGAAGACGAGTCGGATGCCGCGTTCTCGGCATCCTTCGTCTCAGCATCGGACTTCTCGCCGCTGTCGGACGCAGCGTCGCCCGTGGCGGCGCTGTCGGTCGTGGCCGCATCGGCTGCCGCACTGTCGGAAGCAGCGTCGGCCGACTCCTCTACGGGTGCCTCGACGGGCTTCTTGGCGCGCGAGCGGCTCTTAGTCGCCGGCTTGCGCTTGGGTGCCGAGGCAGCAGCGTCGTCGGCTGCGGGAGCGTCGGCCGGCGAGGCATCGTCTGCGGGCGAATCGGCTGCGGCTTCTGCGGGCGCCTCCGCAGCCGCTTCTTCGGCTGCAGGCGCTTCGACGGCAGCATCCGCCTCGGGGGCGGGCGCGGCCTCGGCGGGTGCGATGTCTGCACTCTTCGCGCGGCGGGGGGCACGCTTGCGCGGCGCCTTCGCGGGTGCCGGCTCCTCAGCGGGCGCAGCCTCGGTCGCGCTCTCGGCAGGCGCCTCGGCGGCCTCTGCAGCCTCGGCGGGTGCATCCTGGACGACCTCGCCCGTCGATGCGTTGTCGGTGGTCACCGTCTCGGGGCTTTCAAGCGCGTCGGTGCGCTCGTCAGCCGAAGTGTCGGTGGTGTGGATCTCGGAGATGGACTCCACGAGTTCTCCCTATGTCAAACGAATGGAATATGCACGAACGCACGGAGCGCATGCGGGGGCATGCACCTGCTGGAGACAGCTCAGAAACCGCAGTGATGGTCAGAGTTCGTCATCAGACGGCCGTGCGGGGGTTTCGCAGATTTGCGACGGAGGCCAGAGTCACGTGATTCACGTGGAACCCTCCGCGTACTCCCTCACTGTACCACCCTTGAAGTCGACGGCGAGCATCAGCGCCTCCCACGGGGTGTCGATCGAGGTCGCCACGTATTCGGCCGCCCGCAGTCGCTGCCCAGGGCCGTCCGCCAGGACGAGCACGCTCGGCCCCGCGCCCGAAACGACCGCGGCGAAGCCCTGCGCACGCAGTGCCTGCACTAGACGATCAGTCTCGGGCATGGCCTGAGCCCGGTAGTTCTGGTGCAGTTTGTCTTCTGTGGCGGCGAGGAGTAGCTCGGGGCTCTGGGTGAGAGCTGCGATGAGCAGCGCCGAGCGCGAGACGTTGAACACGGCGTCTTCTCGCGGCACGTGAAGCGGCTGCAGGCTGCGCGCGACGCTGGTCGACATCGTGAACTCGGGCACGAACACCAACGGCGCGACGCCTCGGTGCACGAGCAGCTTCTTGTGCTGCGGCCCGGCTTCATCCACCCACGCGATCGTGAGTCCGCCGAAGAGCGCCGGCGCGACGTTGTCGGGGTGACCCTCGAGCTCGGTCGCCAACCGCAGCAGCGTGTCGTCGCCGAGCTCGACGTCTCCTTCGAGAAGACCCTTCGCCGCGAGCAGTCCTGCCACGACCGCGGCCCCCGAGGACCCCATACCTCGCCCGTGGGGAATCACGTTCGACGCCTCGAGTCGCAGACCGGGCATACGGCGCCCCACCGCCTCGTAGGCGTAGGCGATCGTGCGCACCACCAGGTGCGACGCGTCACGAGGAACGTCGTCCATCCCCTGGCCGGTGAGGACGATGTCGAGCTCACCCTCGGGCAACGAGGTGACGACAAGCTCGTCGTACACGCTCAGCGCGAGGCCCAGCGTGTCGAAACCGGGACCGAGATTAGCGCTCGTCGCCGGAACCCGCACGACAACGCGTCGCCCGGGTTCGGGTGTCAGAGCTGCGTTCACGCGGTCGCCTCGACCGGAGAAAGGCCGAGAACGGATGCCACTTCCGACGTTGCGGCGTCAACGACCGTCGGCGCCACATCGGTCCCGTCGGCGTTGCGCAGGGCCCACTGCGGGTCCTTCAGTCCGTGACCGGTGACGGTGAGGACGACCTTCGAGCCCGCCGGAACGACCCCGGCCTCTGCGCGATCGAGTAGACCCGCAACGCTGATGGCCGATGCCGGCTCGACGAAGATTCCGACCTCACCAGCGAGAAGCTTCTGAGCCGCGAGAATGCGCGCATCGTCGATGGCACCGAAGTAACCGTCAGTGGCATCCCTCGCCTCGAGGGCGAGATCCCACGACGCGGGGTTGCCGATGCGGATCGCGCTGGCAACGGTGTCGGGGTTCTTCACGACCTCGCCGCGCACGAGCGGCGCCGAGCCCTCGGCCTGGAAGCCGAACATGCGCGGCACACGCGTGGAGACGCCACGCTCTGCCTCCTCGCGGTAGCCGCGCGAGTAAGCGGTGTAGTTGCCGGCGTTCCCGACGGGGATGAAGTGGAAGTCCGGGGCCTCGCCGAGTACCTCGACGACCTCGTACGCAGCGGTCTTCTGCCCCTCGATGCGATCGGGGTTCACCGAGTTCACCAGGTGAACCGGGTAGTGGTCGGCCAACTCGCGAGCGATCTCGAGGCAATCGTCGAAGTTTCCGCGCACCTGGATCAGCCGCCCATTGTGGGCGACGGCCTGGCTCAGCTTGCCCATCGCGATCTTGCCCTCGGGCACCAGCACCGCGGCGGTGATGCCGGCGTGAGCGGCATAGGCGGCCGCGGAGGCAGAGGTGTTGCCCGTGGAAGCGCAGATGACGGCCTTCGCGCCGTGCTCCACGGCGCGCGACAGCGCGACGGTCATGCCACGGTCCTTGAACGAACCCGTCGGGTTCATTCCTTCGAACTTCACCCAGACATCCGCCCCGGTGCGACGCGACAGCGACGGTGCCGGCAGCAACGGCGTGCCACCTTCGCCCAGCGTGACGACAGTCGACGCGTCGGTGACGCCCAGACGATCTGCATACTCGCGGAGAACTCCGCGCCAGAGGTGTGCCATTTCAGTCTCCTTCTACCCGCAGTACTGATGCGACCTTTTCGACCACGCCGCTCTGGGCGAGCGTGTCGACGGTGTCGCTGAGATCTTGTTCCCGTGCCTTGTGCGTACCGATGACGAGCCGCGCGGTGCCCGCGCCCTCGATGTCGTCGCCGATGACTGTCTGCTCGACCGTTGCGATCGACACGTTGCCGTCGCTGAGGATGCCCGCAATGGTGGCGAGTACGCCCGGCTGGTCGTTCACTTCGAGCGTGATCTGGTAGCGCGTGGTGACGTGTCCGATCGGAACGATCGGAAGGTTCGCGCGTGTGGACTCTCCCACGCCCACACCACCGGCGATGTGACGGCGAGCCGCCGACACCACGTCGCCGAGCACCGCAGACGCGGTCTGCACGCCCCCGGCACCTGCACCGTAGAACATCAGCGGCCCGGCTGCCTCTGCTTCAACGAAAACGGCGTTGTTTGCGCCGTGCACCGAAGCGAGGGGGTGCTCGCGGCTGACCAGCGCCGGGTACACGCGAACCGAAATGGTCTCGTCGCCGTCGGCGACCATACGCTCGCACACGGCGAGCAGCTTGATCACGTAGCCAGCCTTGCGCGCGGCATCCATCATCGACGCGTCGATTCGGGTGATGCCCTCACGGTGAACCGCGTCCAGCGGCACGGCCGTGTGGAAGGCGAGGCTCGCGAGGATCGCGGCCTTCTGCGCGGCGTCGTAGCCTTCGATATCGGCCGTCGGATCAGCCTCGGCGTATCCGAGCGCCTGCGCATCGGCCAGCACGTCGCCGAACTCGGCGCCTTCTTTGTCCATGCGATCGAGGATGTAGTTCGTCGTGCCGTTGACGATGCCCATGATGCGCTGCACGCGATCGCCCGCGAGTGAATCACGCAAGGGCCGAATGATCGGGATCGCGCCGGCGGCAGCGGCCTCGTAATAGACCTGTGCGCCGACCTGATCGGCCGCGTCGAAGATCTCGGGCCCGTGGGTCGCGAGCAGGGCCTTGTTCGCCGTGACCACGTCGGCACCTGAGTTGATCGCCTGCAGCAGGTATTCGCGCGCGGGCTCGATGCCGCCCATGAGTTCGATGACGATGTCCGCGCCGACGATAAGAGTTTCGGCGTCGGTGGTGAGCAGTTCGCGGGGCAGGTCGACATCGCGGGGAGCATCCACATCACGTACGGCGATGCCGACGAGTTCGAGTGTCGCGCCCGCACGGTCTGCCAACTCATCGCCGTGCTGGCGAAGCAGAGAGGCGACCTGTGAGCCCACGGAGCCGGCGCCGAGCAGGGCGACGCGCAGACGGCGGTAATCGGTCATTCGTTGCCTTCCATCGGTGGTGCATGCAGGCCCGCGTCGCGGGCGAGCAGGTCATCGACCGTCTCACCGCGCACGATGACGCGCGCCTGGCCCCCGCGCAACGCCACAACGGGCGGGCGGGGGACGAAGTTGTAGTTGTTCGCGAGAGAGAAGCAGTAGGCGCCGGTCGCGGGCACGGCCAACAGGTCACCGGGCGCGACGTCGGCGGGCAGGTATTCAGCGTCAACGACGATGTCGCCGGATTCGCAGTGCTTGCCGACCACACGCGACAGCGCTGCCGGTGCGGAGCTGACGCGTGACGCGATGCGCGCCGAGTACTGTGCGCCATACAGCGACGGACGAGCGTTGTCGCTCATTCCGCCGTCGACACTCACGTACGTGCGTGTCGCGTCGCCCTCGAGCATCACCTGCTTCGTCGTGCCGACCTCGTACAGCGTCACCCCGGCGCGGCCGACGATACTGCGACCGGGTTCGAAAGCCAGATTCGGGATCGGGATGCCGCGCACCTCGCACTCGTGTGCGACAGCATCCGCGATCCCCTCGGCGAGGTCTTCGATCTCGGTCGGCTGGTCTACCGATGTGTAGGCGATACCGAATCCCCCACCCAGGTTGAGAACGGGCAGGTCGCCGCCCTCGAGGAGCGCCGCATGCAACTCGATCAACCGGCCCGCAGACTCACGGAAGCCGGCGGTGCCGAAGATCTGGGAACCGATGTGGCAGTGCAGACCGACCAGGGTAAGTCCGGGAACATCGCGCACGCGCGCGGCGGCGGTCGTGGCATCCGCCAGTGTGAAACCGAACTTCTGGTCCTCATGTGCCGTCGCGAGAAAATCGTGCGTCTCAGCGTGCACGCCGCTGTTGACCCGCAACAGCACCGACTGCGACCCGCCCCGGCGCTGCATGATTGCGGCGAGTCGCTCGATTTCGACGAGGGAGTCGATCACGATCGACCCGACACCCGCCGCGACCGCAGCCTCCAGTTCGGCCACGCTCTTGTTGTTCCCGTGGAAACCCAGGCGCGCAGGATCTGCGCCCGCGGCGAGCGCGAGCGTCAGTTCGCCGCCCGTGCACACGTCGACAGCGAGGCCCTCGTCCGTGACCCACCGCACAATCTCCGCGCTCAAGAACGCCTTACCCGCGTAGTACACGCGGGCCTGCGCGCCGTAACGGCCCGCGGCAGCGCGGAACGCATCGAGCACGCGCCGTGCTCGCGCGCGCACTTCGTCTTCGTCAATGATCCACAGCGGAGTGCCGAACGACTCGCGCAACGTTGTCACCGGGATGCCACCAAGCTGCAACACACCATCAGCGTCACGCTCGGCGTTTTGTGGCCAGACGAGGGGCGCGAGAGCGTTCGCGTCGTCCGGCGCGCTCAGCCACGGCGGAGCCGACGCGGACGAGTGCGATACGGCAGACACAGGCAGACCAATCAGTGGAATCGTGGGTTCGGCACTGCCCGAACACCCGGGACAGTGCCGATGCCGCGGCCGGTCGACGCACGCGCCGGGCAGTGCTTGAAGTCTAGAGCACCTCGTATGCCGCGCCCGCGACGTATGACGCTCGATGGCGTGGGCTCACTCGCACGTGCCGTTCTGTTGCAGTGCGGTATCAGCCAGGAGACGTGGGTCGATGTCGAAGTCGGCGGTCAGCAGGTCCCCGTCGACCGCAGCTGACGTCAGCGCGACGCCCGCCGGTAGATACGACGCGATGCAGACCGGCCAGTCCTTCAGGACGACTTCGCCCACCACACCGAACTGGTCGCGCAGGCCGTCGGCGCTCACCTCGGCATCAGCCACCGTGAACGACGCCGGGGACAGCACTAGTTCCCCGTCGACGGCAGAAGGTGTGAGCGCTGCCGAGACCGGGATCTCCAGCCCCAGGAACGACAGCTCGGTTGACATGGTCACGTTCGGATCATCGAGTCCGAGCGATTCAGAGGGGAAGCCGTCGACCGTGGCGAGCAGCGTGCGCAGCTGCTCTTCGTCCATACTCACCGTCGCGTTCGCGGATCCCATGGTGTGCGGCTCACGGATGCGAAGCTCCTGCGCGTTCACGCGAACGTCGCCCGAGATCCCGTCGAGCGCGACATCCTCCGACGAGATGTCGATCTCATCGACCGTGCCGACGATGAGCTGGGGAATCACGACACCCGCCACCGAGACGTCGATCTGCTGATCTGCCGGCAGGTCGAGCTGGTCGGTGATGCCGTCGCGGATGGTGTTCTCGACGATGTCGCGGGCCGCAGCTTCGGCGAGAAACCATGCGGCCACTCCCCCAGCAAGCACGAGGCCGAACACGATGATCCACGGCCACCGCCTCTTCTTCGGCGGCTCTGCGTACCCCCACTCGGGCAACACCTGCGTGGGCTGCGTGTCGTGGGGGCTCATGTCACATCCGTTCCGGGGCGCTCACGCCGAGAAGGTCCAGTCCGTTGCGCAGCACCTGACCGGTGGCGTCATTGAGCCACAGCCGCGTGCGGTGAATCGGTTCGATCTCTCCGTCGCCGAGCGGCACCACACGGCAGTTGTCGTACCAGCGGTGGTAGAGCCCTGCGAGCTCTTCGAGGTAGCGGGCGACGCGGTGCGGCTCGCGAACGTCGGCGGCGAACGCCACGACGCGAGGGAATTCCTGGAGCGCACCCAGCAGCGCGGACTCGGTTTCGTGCGTCAGCAACTCGGGAGCGAACTGCGAGCGGTCGACACCAGAGGCCTGCGCGTTGCGGCCGACGTTGTGCGTGCGCGCGTGCGCGTACTGCACGTAGAAGACCGGGTTGTCGTTGGTGCGCTTGCGCAAAATCTCGGGGTCGAGGGTGAGAGGCGAATCCGCGGGGTAGCGCGCAAGGGAATAGCGCAGCGCGTCTGTGCCCAGCCACTCACGCAGGTCATCGAGCTCGATGATGTTGCCGGCCCGCTTGCTCAGTCGCGCACCGTTGACCGAGACCAGCTGGCCGATGAGAACTTCGATGTCCTTTTCGGGGTCATCTCCGGCGGCACCCGCGAGGGCCTTCAGGCGGTGTACGTAGCCGTGGTGGTCAGCGCCCAGCAGGTAGATCTTGTGCGCGAACCCGCGGTCGCCCTTGTTCAAGTAGTACGCCGCATCGGCGGCGAAATAGGTGTACTCGCCGTTCGAGCGGCGGATCACGCGGTCTTTGTCATCGCCGAAGTCGGTCGTGCGCACCCACACCGCGTCGTCCTGATCGAAGACGTGGCCCTGTTCGCGCAGTCGGTCAACCGCTTCATCGACCAGGCTCGGCGCGCCATCTGGGCCGGGGGCGTGCAGCACCCGCTCACTGAAGAAGACGTCGAAGTGAACGTTGAACTTCTCGAGTGAGGCCTGCAGATCACCCAGCTGCAACTCGTACGCCCGGTCGCGCGCGATCGCAACCTGCTCGTCGTCGGGGAGCGACAGCAGGTCGGGCACGACGGCAAGAACGCGCTCGGCGAGGTCATCGATGTACGACCCCGGATAGCCGTCCTCAGGAGTGGGCTCGCCCTTCGCCGCGGCGAGGACCGAGCGTCCGAACCGCTCCATCTGTGCTCCCGCGTCGTTGACGTAGAACTCGCGCACGAGCGTGGCGCCGCTGGCGAGCAGGAGTCGAGCGATCGCGTCACCGAGCGCGGCCCAGCGCGTGTGACCGATGTGCATCGGCCCGGTGGGGTTCGCGCTGACGAACTCGAGGTTGATGGTGTTACCGCGCTGCGAATCGTTGGTTCCGAATGCCGCCCCGGCCTCGACGATGGTCTTCGCCAGCGCGCCGGCAGCCGCGGCATCCAATCTGATGTTGATGAATCCGGGACCGGCCACCTGCACGCTGGCGATTCCGTCGACGACCGTCAGCGACGCCGCGATCTCGGTGGCGAGGTCGCGCGGGTTGGCACCGACCTGCTTGGCCAGCTTCAGCGCCGCATTCGACGCCCAGTCACCGTGGTCGCGGGACTTCGGACGCTCCAGCGGGAAGTCGTCCGCCGTGAGGCCATCGCTGGCACCGGGGCGTCGCGCCTCGATCAGAGGGACGATGGCGGCGAGCAGTACGGCGGAAAGGGCATCAGGATTCATAGCCGCACCAGTCTAGTTGCGCGGCCTGGCCCTCTTCTGCGTGCGCTTCCCTCTTGCGCCGGTCACCTCGCGCGTGGGTCAGGCCGTGCGCCAGTCAGGCCGTGCGCCGCTCAAGCGATCTGCACGAGCTCCGCGAAGTCATCGTGCGCGGGGTCAGCGAGCTCGGGGAGCGTGTCGAGCCCGTCCAGCGTCGCGTCCTCGGGCATGACCCATGCGTCCACGCGCAGGTGCTCCAGACCCACATATCCACCGTGAAAGCTCAAGAATGCGCAGTCGGCTGCATCGCGACCGGTGGCGATGCGCACCAGCGAGTTGCGGTTGGACAGGCGGGTGGCGTCGATCACGTACCAGGCGCCATCGAGGTAGGCCTCGGCAACCGCGTGGAAGTCCATGGGACGCAGTCCCGGCGCGAAGCACGCGGCATAGCGCGCGGGCATATCCATCGCCCGCAGGAGCGCGATCACCACATGCGCATAGTCACGGCACACGCCCTGGCCTGTCATGAGCGTGGTGACGGCGCTATCCGTCCCCTGGCTGAGCCCTGGCGTGTAGGTGGTGCTGGTCGCGACGAACTCCGACACAGCGGCGATCAGGTCGTGGCCCGAGAGGCCTTTGAACTGCCGACGCGCCTGCTGGAACACCTCGTCCGACTGGCAGTAGCGACTGGGACGCAGGTAGGTGATCGCCTCGAGGTCGCTCGTACGGCTCGTCGCCGCTCGCCCATCGACGGTCGCCTCGTAGCGCACTTCAAGCCGGCCCGCCTCGCCCGTGAGGCGATGGAGGCGACTGCCGGACTGGTCGACGATCTCTGTCGGGGTGTAGACCCGCTCCCCCTGTGTGAAGGTCAGCAACTCGTTTGCGAGGGGCATCGACTGTGCCGCGGTCACCTGAAAAATGAGGTCGACCGATGACCCCAGTTCGAGGTCGAGTTCAGCTGTCACCACGCGTTGCACCGAAGTATCCTCGCACGCAAAATCGTGCACTCACTGCACGGGTGCTCGACGCCGGCTGGGCGCCTAGAATGGTCGGCTCTGCCGCACTCGATCGCTCTCCACATCGACGGCCCCGAGCCCTACGAATTCGCGTACTCTCGGGGAATGCGCGAACGCGGCAGACTCCACGCCCCTCGGCCGTGGCTCGTCCTGACCGCGGTGGCGTGTGCCCTCGCCGTGGTGTGCACGATGGCGCTGTGGCGCCCGTGGCTGCAGACGTCGGTGCCGGCTGCCGGCGGTGACGAACCGGTCGCCGCAGGCGCCGAACTGCTCACGATCGACGATGACGCGCAGGTGCTCGTGTTCGGAGATTCGTGGGTCTACGGTTCCGCGGCCATCGTTCCCGAGCTCGGCTTCGCCTACCGGCTAGGCGAAAATCTCGGCTGGACCGTGACCGTTGACGGCGTGCGCGGCAGCGGTTACCTCAAGCCGGGTATCGACGGCCCGGCCTACGGCGAGCGCATCGCCGCCCTGGATCCGCAGGCCACGCCCTCGCTGGTGCTCGTCGAAGGATCGATCAACGATCGCAAGCGGTACGCGCCGGATGTGTATCGGGATGCCGTGAACGCGGCATGGGACGCGCTCGCTGCGACGTACCCCCGGGCATCCATCGTCATCCTGGGGCCGGCACCGCAGGTACTGCCCGTCGAGGCCGGTACCGCCGCGATCGACCGCGACCTGGCAGATCTCGCCGCCCAGCGCGGCTGGTGGTACATCTCGCCAGTGCGGGAAGCATGGATTTCACCCGACAACTACCTCGAGGTCATCGACACCGGCGCGGGCAACGATCACCCCTCAACCGCGGGCCACGCCTACCTCGCCGAGCGTGTGATGGCGGCATTGTCCGCGATCACCGCTCCGAGCGACGTCATCGCGGACGCGCCCGTGAGCCCCACCCCGATCGCTCCGTGAACGGCGCGGCGCGGCGCGGGTGGTAATCTCGATCGGTGCGCCTCCGTAGCTCAGGGGATAGAGCGTTGGTTTCCGGTACCAAAGGTCGTGGGTTCGATTCCCGCCGGGGGCACCACCGGTGAAGGGCCGTCCATTCGGGCGGCCCTTTTTCGCGTCGCGGGTGGGCCGCTCGGTGCCTGAGGGCGGCGCGCTCGGTGTCACGTCGCGGCTGGCCACATGAGCATGAAACCTGCAGATGAGCATCCAATCTGATGCACACTTGCAGGTTTCATGCTCAGTCGCGTAGGTGGCGGGCTGCAGGTGCGGCGTGCGGGCGCGGCGCGGCTCAGACTAAGAACAGCCCGTCGAGCACGCCGGGGTTGTGCGCGTGCACCAGCACGAGGAAGACCACCGCGTCGAACAGCAGGTGCACCGTCACGACGTAGGCGAGCGAGCGCGTCTTGGCGAAGATGAACGCCTGCAGCAGCGCGAACGGGATCGTGAGCAGCGGCCCCCAGGCCTGGTAGCCGAGCTCCCACAGGAACGACACGAAGACGATGGCTTGCAGCACGTTCGCCTGCCAGAAGACGAAGTGACGGCGCAGCAACGCGAACACGGTGCAGATGAAGAAGAGTTCGTCCCAGATGCCGACCGCGCCGACCCCGACGAAAAGGCGCGCGATCAGGTCGGGAGTGTCAACGACCGGCCAGTTGAGATACACGCCCGACGTGATGAAGTAGAACGGCAGAATCAGCCAGCCGAGCACCAGCACCGCCGCCAGCCACGTCCACTGGAATGCCGTCCACCGTCCGCCGCCGCGCCACGGGAAGCGCGTCGCGCGATCCCGATACACCCAGCGCGAAATCGCGTAGGGCACGAGCACGGCTCCTCCGAGTGCGACGGTGAACCGCAACATCGCCAGGTTGTCGAGCTCGGCCTTCAGATCGATGACGCTCACGATGAGCAGTCCGACCGCGATCAGCGACAGGTCACGCAGCAGCGACGGCGAGCGCACGCCCGCGCCAGCCGCACCCGCGCCACGCGCCGCGCCAGGCTCGCCCGCGGCATCCCGCCTCGACAGCAGCCACGCGCCGATCAACCCGATGGCCAGTAGCGCCCATCCTGCCCACGGCACCCGCGATACGAAGAACGCGGGTGCGGCCAAGCACACGGCGAGCGCCGGAAGCAGGCCCCACGAGCGCGACGACGTCGACGTGTACGCGGTCGGGTGCGCGGGCATTCAGTCTCCCTGCGCGCGGCGCCGATACGCGAGGTCGCGGATGTCGCGGCCTTTCGCCGCGCCCTTCCGCTCGAAGGCGGTGACCACACGACCGTCGAACCGAGGGGCCCACTCCCCCTCGAACGCGCGCTCGAAGTCGGGTGCCGCATCGAGCACATCGCGCATCTGAAGCGCGTAGTCTTCCCAGTCGGTGGCGAGGCGTAGCATCCCTCCCTCTCGCAGGGCACCGGCCGCCTGGGCTGCGAACTCTGTCGTCACGAGCCGCCGCTTGGTGTGCTTTTTCTTGTGCCACGGATCGGGGAAGAACACCCACAGTTCGTCGAGCGATGCTTGCGGCAGCAGATGTGTGAGCACTTCGGGGGCGTTTGCCTCGACCAGGCGCAGGTTGCGCACGCCCGCGCGATCGGCGTCGAGCATCGTCCGCGCGAGCCCCGCGCGGAACACCTCGATCGCAAGGAAGTCGGTGTCGGGCGCCGACTGTGCCGCGTGCACGATCGCGTGGCCTTGGCCTGAGCCGATCTCGGCGATGAGGGGCGCACTGCGCGTCCACACCGATCCGGGCTCGATCGTGGATGAGGGGCGGATGCTGGTGGCCGCCGCGTCCCGCGGAGCATCGATCACGTAGAAGCCAGCGAGCTCTTCCCACGCGCGCTCCTGCGCGTCGGACATGCGCCCGCTTCGCCGGACGAACGAAACGGGGCGATCGCGATAGCGCGGTGTGTCGTCGGACGCGGGTACGGGCTGGCTCACCCCTCCAGGCTACCCAGTGCCGTAGACGCCGCCCGCCGCGCTGGGCGTGTCACGCCGCGGGGGACGTCGTGAAGTCGATCAATTCCTCGACCCGACCCAGCAGAGCCGGCTCGAGATCCCGATACGTGCGCACGCGCGACAGAATGCGCTGCCATGCATGGGCGATGTCGGTCTGGTCTTCGGCGGGCCACCCGAACGCACGGCAGACGCCCACCTTGAACTCGGTGCCGCGCGGCACCTCGGGCCAGCGGCTGATGCCCATCGCCTTCGGCGTGACGCACTGCCACACATCGATCCACGGGTGACCGACGATGCGAAGGTGCGCGCCGTGGGGCCCGCGCTCGATCTGCTGCGCGATGCGGGACTCCTTCGACCCGGGCACCAGATGGTCGACGAGAACGCCGTAGCGGCGTTGTGCCGAGGGCGGCTCTGCCTCGAGGAGTTCGGGGAGCAGGTCGATTCCCTGCAGGTACTCCACGACGACACCTTCGGCACGCAGGTCGTCGCCCCACACCTTCTCGACGAGTTCCGCATCGTGCCGTCCTTCGACGAGGATGCGACTGGCCCGAGCCACGCGGGCGCGACTGTCCGCGGCGGCGAACGAGCCCGATGCAGTGCGACGGGGTCCGGATGCCGCGCGCTGCGGCACGACGAGGGTGACCGGTTCGCCATCGATCAGGAAGCCGCCTCCGAGCGGAAACAGCCGGCGGCGACCACGGCCATCTTCGAGTTCGACCGTCGCAGCGGTGATGGCGGTCACGGCGCCGCAGAAGCCGTCGTCGGCGACTTCGACAACGAGATCTTTCGTCGCTTCCACTCGGGCGATCTGCTTCGCATGGCGCGTGCGCCATCCCGGCGCGAGCACATCAGTTCCGTAGCGATCCCCTGCGCCGTACCGATCGTCCATGCATCCTCCGCGCGATCTCCCAGCTCGAGAACCGAGCCCTTCGAAAGCGAAACCCTAGCGCTCCGGCGTCCATCCCGCCCGAGCGACCCGCACGACACAGTGGACTCTCGCGCGGACTACCCTGTGTCGGCGCGGCTGAATAGACTCGCTCGCGGGGGCGTCGCGCATGACCCCTCGGAGGGGAAGTTGATGCGTACGCGATGGGGAGTGACGCTCACCTTGGCGATCGGCGCCGCGATGAGCGTCGGCGGGAGCGCTGCGTGGGCGACCGACCCCGTGCCCCTCGGCTCGAGCTACGTGCTGGATGACTCGGACGTCCTCACCCCCGACGAAGAAACCGCCGCCGACCAGCGCCTGGTGCAACTGCGCGAAGAGACCGGACTCGACCTGTGGGTTGTCTTCGTCGACGACTTCACGAACCCGTCGGACTCCGCCGACTGGGCGAACACGACCGCTCAAGACAACGGCCTCGGGCCTACCCAGTACCTGTTGGCAGTCGCCACCGACGCCCGGCAGTACTACGTCTCCGGCGACTCTGAAGGCCCCCTGACCTTCGATCAGCTCGCGGCGATTGAGCAGCAGAACATTCAACCCGCGCTCCGCAACGACGACTGGGCGGGGGCGATTGACGCCGCAGCCGACGGATTCACGACCGCGAGCCTCGGCGGCGACGACGGGGAAAGCGACGGCAGCGGAACGGGGATCCCTGGGACCGGAACCGACACCGGCTCCACCGGAAGCGGGTGGTTCTTCCCTGTGCTTCTGGGGATCGTCGTGGTCGGGGGCGTGGTCTTCCTCATCGTGTGGTTGGCGAGGCGGCGCCGGGGCGCGTCGCCTGCGGCCGGTGCGAGCGCGGGCGGAGCCCCGCAAGTGCCCATCGAACAGCTCGAAAAGGACGCAGCATCCGCGCTCATCGAGACCGACGATGCCATCAAGACCAGCGTCCAAGAACTCGGCTTCGCCAAGGCGCAGTTCGGCGACCAGGCTGCCGCTGCCTTCGAAACCGCAATCGCGCAGGCACGAGAGAGCCTGGATGCCGCGTTCACCCTGAAACAACAGCTCGACGACGAGATTCCGGATGCCGCGGCCGACACGCGCGCCTGGAATGAGCGCATCATCGCCCTGTGCGAGGAGGCGAATGCCGGCCTAGACGCAAAGGCCGCCGAGTTCGACGCTCTGCGGGAACTCGAGCGCCGCGCACCCGAGGCGCTCGAGCAGGTGACGCAGCGTCGTGCCGACGTCGCCGGCGACCTCGACGCCGCAACGGCGCAGCTCGCCACCCTTCAGCAGAGCTACGCACCCGAAGCCCTCGCCACCGTCGCAGACAACCCCGAACAGGCCGCGACGCGGATCGCCTTCGCCGATGAGCAGATCGCCGCCGCTCAGGCCGCCCTGACGCAAGGTTCCCCCAGCGACGCCGCCGTCAGCATTCGTGCGGCAGAAGACGCCGTCGGGCAGGCAGCGCTCCTCGAAGAGGCGATCGTGACGCTCGCGCGCGACCTGGCGTCCGCCGAGCAGCGCGCCGCAGCCGTGCTCGCCGAACTCGACGCCGATGTGCGCGCGGCGGCCGCCCTGCCTGACGAGGGCGGCCAGGTTGCGGCCGCGATCGCGGCGACGACCCATCAGATGGGCGTCGCCCGCGCACAGCTCGAAGGCTCCGCGCGCCGCCCGCTGCTCGCCCTGCAGAGCCTCGAACAGGCGAACGCGCACATTGACGCGGTGACGCAGGGTGTGCGCGATGCGGCTGCTCAGGCACAACGTGCGCGCGCCCACGTCGGCGAGCTGATCCTGCAAGCCCAGGCCCAGGTCTCGGCCGCCGAGGACTACATCACCGCTCGACGCGGTGCCGTTGGCGCCGATGCGCGCACGCGACTCGCCGAAGCCGGAGCAAGCCTCGCGCGCGCGAGTGCACTGCAGAACAGTGATCCCGAGCAGGCCCTGCAGCACGCTCATCGGGCGAATCAGCTCGCTGCACAGGCATCGCAGCTTGCCCAGCGGGACGTCGGCGCGTTCTCCAGCAGTCCGATGGGCACAGGCTCAAACGGCGGGGGCAACATGATGGGCGCCGTCCTCGGCGGAATCGTCATCAACTCGCTCCTCGGCGGTGGCGGGGGCGGCGGCTCGGCGCGACGCAGCAGCGGATTCGGCGGTTCGTTCGGCGGCGGCTCGCGCCGTTCGGGCGGCATGCGCGCCGGAAGCTTCGGCGGCGGGGGGACCCGCGCTCGGCGAGGCGGTGGTCGCTTCTGAGCTCTCCCCCGCACACGCTGCACCGACAGCATCCCTTCGATCTCATCCGTACCCGTACTGTCCGCTAGGAAGGAAATCCCATGGCCAAACAATCCATCTTCGGTCGCATTTCGACGCTCATGAAGGCCAACATCAACGCGCTACTCGACTCTGCCGAGGACCCGCAGAAGATGCTCGACCAGTTGGTGCGCGACTACACCAACTCCATTGCCGATGCCGAGTCCGCCATCGCCGAGACGATCGGCAACCTGCGCCTGCTCGAGCGGGATCACCAGGAGGACGTGCAGGCGGCCGCAGAATGGGGCAACAAGGCCCTCGCCGCCAGCCGCAAGGCCGACGAACTGCGCCAGGTGGGCAACACCACCGACGCAGACAAGTTCGACAACCTCGCAAAGATCGCGCTTCAGCGCCAGATCAGCGAGGAGAACGAGGCACGTGCGGTCGAACCCACGATCGCATCGCAGACCGAGGTCGTCGCCAAGCTCAAGGACGGCCTCAACGGCATGAAGCAGAAGCTCGAGCAGCTGAAGTCCAAGCGCTCCGAGCTGCTCGCGCGCGCCAAGACCGCCGAAGCGCAGAACAAAGTTCACGACGCCGTCAAGTCGATCAACGTGCTTGACCCCACGAGCGAACTCGGACGCTTCGAAGAGAAGGTGCGTCGACAGGAAGCACTCGCTGCAGGCAAGCAGGAACTCGCTGCGTCGAGCCTGGACGCGCAGTTCGAGAGCCTCGAAGACGTCGGGGAACTCACCGAAGTCGAGGCGCGCCTTGCCGCGCTGAAGAGCGGCGGGACGTCGCAGGCCGCGATCAACGCTCCCAGCGCGCCGTACACCCCGTAGGACGGGTCTGACTGTGGCTCCGTTCGGCTTCGAGCGGAGCCACAGTCGTGCGTGCGGCCCTGCCGTGGGCGAAGATGGGTGAATGACCCGATTCCTGATCGTGCCGCAGTGGCAGGGGTCGCCGTCCTCACGCTCGATGCGACTGATCGACGGTGCCCAGGCGATCGCCGGTGACCTACCGCGCGCCGCCTGCACGGTGGTAGACGTCCCTGTCGAAGCCGGTGAGGCGCAAGACACCGGCATCCGTCGCTTCACCACCCTGGCTCGCGTACGCGAATCCATCGACGCGGCGCTGGCCACCCTCCCCGCGGATGAGCCTGTGTTGACGGTGGGTGGGGATTGTGGCGTCGCGATCGGCGCGATCTCCCATGCCGCGACGCGACACCCGGATCTGGCCGTGCTGTGGCTCGACGCCCACGGCGACTTCCACGCTCCGTCCACGTCTCCTTCCGGAGCGTTCGCCGGAATGGCAACGCGGGCCGCGACCGGGCAGGTCGACAAGGCGCTCAACGGCGGTATCACCGCGAGTCGAATCGTCATCGCAGGGGCCAGAGCGTGGGACGACGACGAGCGGGAGAGCGCCGCCCGCGCCGGTGTCTCGATTGTTGGCGTGGAGGAGATCTCCCGCGCCGAGGCCGTCGTCGACGCCGTCGTGGCCACGGGTGCTCGGCACGTGTACATCCACGTGGATCTCGATGTCCTCGATCCTTCGGCGATCACCGGCGTGACTGCACCGGTGCCGTTCGGCTGCAGCGTCGCGAGCGTGGTGGGCGTCATCGCGGCAGTACGCGCGCGCCTGCCGCTCGTGGGCAGCAGTCTGTGCGGATTCGCGCCCGCGTCACCGGCCGAAGCCGTCGAGGATCAGGGCTCGATCCTGCGCATCATCGGCGCACTCGCATGACTCGTACCGCTCCACCGCCCGATTGGCGCGAAACCGCCGACCTCATGCTCGAACGCGGCAGGCGTGTGGATGCTCTTATTCCGCGAGTGCTGCTCGACTCCCCCATCAGCCGCGTCGGCTACTGGTACGGAACGGCGGTCGGCTGGGTGTGGGGCACCGTGTGGAGCACGGGACGTATCGAGAAGATGAACGGGCTCTGGGTCTTTCGCGGGATGCCGGACTGGAGCTACCCTCGCGGCGGCGTGTGCGCGGGCGGTTGCTACTTAACCGGCGACGTCACGCCGTCAGCGACGGTGCTGCGCCACGAAGCGATCCACAAGCGGCAATGGGAGAAGTACGGCTTCCTGATGCCGATTCTCTACCGATTCGCCGGACGCAATCCGCTGCGCAATCGCTTCGAAATCGAAGCGGGCCTCGAGGACGGCAACTATGTGCCGCGGCGGCGTGCTCAGCGGCGCGTCGAGAGCCCGTAACGCTCGGGCGTATGAATCGCCTGCTCGTCCACGCCGAGAGCGACCAAGTGGTCGACGATGTCTGCGGTGCCGATGTACCCGCCCAGGAGCTGAATCCGCGTCTGGTCGTCTTCGTCGCAGAGCATTTCGTCTGCCCATGCGCCCACCGCGCGCGCAAGCGCTTCGCCGGTGGCGCAGCCGCGGCTGGTCCCCGGAGCACCCGAGCGAACCGACCGATCCAGCCAGGTGACGACCATGCGCGCGGGCGCGGTGATCTCGACACGCCACGACTCATCGGGAATCTCGATGAAGACCCGCCCAGTCGAACACACCGGCAGGGTCGCGAGTACCATTTCGAGTTCGCTGAGCGACGCCTCATCTGCGGTGATGAGGTGCTGCACGCGCGTGTGACGCGATGCGCGGCAGGCAGCGGCGTTGTGCTCGGAGAACGTGGTCATGACGCTCTTCACTATACGCCTTGAGCAAAGGGTTGCCTAACCTCACTCGAAACAGGCCCTGCTCAGTCGATCAGAACGCGACGCAGCTCGCTGATCTCATCGTCCCCCATGCCGTGAGCACGCAGGTAATCGCCCGCCGAGCCGAAGGTGTCGGCAACCGTGCGCAGCAGTCCCGCCATCACCGGCGCCGGCGAGCGCGTCGCGAGATCTTCGATATATCGAGCATCAGGATGCCGCGCCCTCAGGTGCGCGATGACGGCGGCGTTCCGCGACGCTGGGAGTAGGCCCTCGGTGCGCGCGTAGTCGGCGATGATCGCTTCTTCGTCCACTCCGGCCGCCGCGAGGATCAGCGCGACAGTGACGCCCGTGCGGTCTTTGCCGACGGTGCAGTGCACCAGGACCGGCTGGTCGGTGACGACGCCGCGCGCGGCAGCCACGACGCCGTCCGCTGATCCATGCACCAATTGTCGGTACATCTCGTCGAGGCTGATGTCGTTGTCAAAAATCGATGCGACCGAGCCGAGAAAGAGTGGCACCCGCTGCGTCACCGCGTCCAGACTCTCCGTTCGACTGGGCTCGTATCGCACCTCGTCGTCGGCACGCAGGTCGATGATGCGGCGCAAGCCCAGCGCATGCAGGTCCGCCACGCCTTGGTCGTCGATGCGCGCAAGATTCCCCGAGCGGTAGAGGACACCGCGGCGCGTGAGGGCGACACCTGCCGCGAGCCCACCGGTGTCACGGAAGTTCAGCGCCCCCGATACCGCCGACTGGGTCACGCCTCGCCGTTCCGCGGCGGCACCGCGTAGCGTCCGGCGATCGCAACCCGGTTGAACGCGTTGATGGACACAAGCACCCAGCACAGCGCCACGTACTCATCTTCACGCAGAATGCTTCCCACCCGGTTGTAGACATCGTCGGGAACGCCGCCGTCGTGAATGCGCACGAAGCACTCGGCAAGCTCGAGCCCGGCCCGCTCCCGTGCGCTGAACACCCCGGACTCGCGCCACACCGGGATCTGGGCGACGACGTCGGCATCCAGTCCCGCAGCGAGTGCCCGATCCACGTGCACCCGCACGCAGAAGGCGCAGCCGTTGAGCTGCGACGTATGGATTTGGACGATCTCGAGCAGCCGCGCGTCGATGCCGCCGTCTTCCGCGAGCGCGCCCACCGTCTTCGAAAACGACGCGAGTGAGGCATAGGCCGTGGGTGCGGAACGCGACAGGTGCACGCGCGGAGCTTCGGTCATGATGTCAGCCTAACGCGGCGCCCCTGTCGCGGCATGAGACACAATGGCGGGGTGGATCAGGGTATCGACGAGTTCTCCTTCCTCCCCGAGCAGGCACGGGAGGTGGGTGTCACGGGCACCTTTCCCGGGGCAGAGCGCCGCACGACGCCACTCGCAGACGGTCGCCGCCTGAGCGCACTGCACTACACCACGGCATCCGCCCCTGCACCGACGGCACGCGACACGGCGTCGCCCGTGGTATTTCTGCACGGCGCCGGACTCAACGCGCACACGTGGGATGCCACGATCCTCACCCTGGGCCTGTCGGCGATCGCGCTCGACCTCCCGGGGCACGGTGATTCGTCGTGGCGCGACGACCTCGCCTATACCGCGCGGCCATTGGCGGCGGACATCGCGGGGGGATTGGATGCCGTCTCCGGCGCTCCGTTCGTGGTCGTCGGTCATTCACTGGGCGGCTGGACGGCTGCAGCTCTGGCCGCCGCGCGCCCCGATCTGGTGCGCGCTCTGGTCATCGTCGACATCACGCCAGGCATCGACATGAGCGCCGGGCCCGCGCAACTTCAACAGTTCTTCGCGGGACCGACCGACTGGGCGAGCCGCGACGAACTCGTCGATCGCGCAATCGCCTTCGGGCTCGGCGGGGCTTCCCGCGAGAAGGTCGCGCGTGGGGTGTACTTCAATTCCCGTGTGCGCGACGACGGCCGCGTCGAGTGGAAGCACCACTTCGCCCGGTTGGCCAACGTCGCAGCAGCAGCACCGAACGACGCTCCCACAGCGCAGCGCCCGTCCGCGGCACCCGACGGCTGGGACGACCTGGACGCCGTGCGGGCACCGATCACCCTGGTACGCGCAGAACGCGGATTCGTCGGCGCAGAAGACGCCGCTGAGTTCCGACGACGGCTGCCCACGGCATCCGTCATCTCCGTCTCGGCGGGGCACAACGTGCAAGAAGACGCACCGGCTGAACTGGCGGCAATCGTACGATCTGCGGTCGCCGGCGCCTAACGCTTACATGTCGATTTCGGGGGGCACAAGCCCCCCACCACGCGGAATTGCCTAGGCTTGTCTTTTGCACCGCGCGCAGAGGACCGCGCGCCGGTGCATGCGCTGTGCGCGCACCCACCCGGAAAGGCCCCCCGACATGTTCCGTCGCACTCCCCTCGCCATGGCGATGACGATCCTCGTTACTGGCGCCCTCACGCTTTCTGCCTGCGCCGCCACGCCCGAAGCAACCCCGACCCCCACCGGGGCACCCGATCCGGACGCGTCGATCAGCATCCGACTGGTGCTGGAACCGAGCAACCTCGACATCCGTCAGACCTCCGGCGCATCGCTGGACCAAATCCTGGTTGACAACGTCTACCAGGGCCTCGCGGCTCGCACGCCCGAACAGGACATCGTGCCGGCGCTAGCCAGCGAGTGGACGATCTCACCCGACGGACTGACGTACGTCTTCACGCTGCGTGAAGGTGTCACATTCCACGACGGGCAGGAGCTCACCGCCGATGATGTCGTCTGGTCGCTGACCACACGCAAGGACACCCCGGAGTGGAGTGACTCGTCGCGCCTGCAGAATGTGACGTCGATCACTGCGGAAGGGCAGGAGATCACTCTCACTCTGGCCGAGCCGGACTCGAGCCTCTTGTGGAACCTGACCGGCCGCGCAGGCCTCGTCCTCAAGAAGGGCGACAAAGTCGACTACCAGACCGAAGCGAACGGGACCGGACCATTCGTCCTCACGTCCTGGCGCGAAGGCGACAGCATCACGCTCACTCGTAACGACGAGTACTGGGGCGACGCCCCGGGTGCCGCCGAGGTCGTCCTGTCATACATCCCCGACAACCAGGCCGCGCTCAACGCGGCGCTGGCCGGCGAGATCGACGTACTCACGGGCTTCGACGCCAATCTTCAAGAACAGATCGAGATGAACGGCGACTTCGCGCTGGTCCTCGGCCAGTCCACCGACAAGGGCACGCTCGCGTTCAACCAGACCGAGGGAAGCCCGCTCGCCGATCAGCGCGTGCGCCAGGCGATCCGTCAAGCGATCGACCACACCTCGTTCATCGAAGCCCAGGGCGCCGGCGAAGTGCAGTACGGCCCCATTCCGGCGCTCGACCCCGGCTATGAAGATCTGTCCGATGTCGCGCCCTACGACCCGGCGGCGGCTCGGGCGCTCCTGGCCGAGGCAGGCGAAGAAGATCTCGAGCTCACCCTCACCATCCCGAACTTCTACCCCACGACCGTGCCGCAGATCCTGGTATCGGATCTGAACGAAGTGGGGATCACGCTCGAGATCGAGTCGGTGGACTTCTCGACCTGGTTGAACGACGTGTACTTCAATAAGGACTACGACCTGAGTTTCGTGCTGCACACCGAAGCACGCGATTTCGAGAACTGGGCCAACCCCGACTATTACTTCACGTACGACAACCCCGAGGTGCAGGATCTGTACGCGCAGTCGCTCGCTGCAACCGATGAGGCAGAAGCCGCGCAACTGCTCGCGCGGGCCGCTCGAATCGTGTCGGAGGATGCCGCAGCCGACTGGCTGTACACGGGCGCCTCGGTACTGGCGGTGGGCACTAACATCTCGGGTATGCCCTCGACCAACGTGAACGAGCGTCTCAATCTCGCGGAAATCGGCAAGAGCGACGGGTGATTCGGTACGCGCTGACACGATCGGCCCTGTTGCTCGTCGGGCTGTTCGTCGCCAGTGCGCTGATCTTCTTCACGCTCCGCGTCCTCCCCGGGGACGTCGCGCAGCTGATCGCAGGCACGAGCGGCACCCCTGAGCAGACCGCGGCGATCCGCGAGTCCATGGGCCTGAATGTCCCGCTCTGGCAGCAATACGCCACGTGGATCGCGGGAGTGTTCCGCGGCGACCTCGGCAGTTCCCTCCTCACGGGTGCGAGTGTGACGAGCGAACTCGCTCAGAAGGCGCAGGTGACCGTCCCGCTGGGGATCATGTCGCTGATCATCGCGGTGCTCTTCAGCGTGCCGCTGGGGGTCCTCTCCGCGATGAGGCGGGGTCGTGCCGACGGCACCGCGCTCAGCGTGGGCGCTCAGACCCTTGCCGCAGTACCGGTCGTGTGGGCGGGGATGATGCTGGTCGTCGTGTTCGCCGTGTGGCTGGGCTGGCTCCCCGCGCAGGGTTTCCCGCGTGCTGGCTGGCAGGATCCTGCGGCCGCAATCCGGGCGCTCATTCTGCCGGCGCTCACCATCGGCATTGTCGAAGGCGCCATGCTGATGCGCTTCGTGCGCAGCGCCACACTGCAAGCGGCGAGCCAGGACTTCGTGCGCACGGCCGCAGCGCAGGGACGCACGCGAAACGCCGCGCTTGTGAGACACGGACTCCCCGTCGTCGGACTGTCGATCGTCACCGTCCTCGGCCTACAGGTCGCCGGGATCATCGTCGGTGCCGTCGTCATCGAGCAGTTGTACTCGCTGCCGGGAATCGGACGGATGCTGGTAGCCGACGTGGCCGCGCGTGATCTGCCCAAGGTGCAGGGTGAATTGCTGGTGCTGACCGGCTTCGTTCTCATCGTCGGCTTCCTCGTCGATCTTTTCCATCGCGCGATCGACCCCCGACAGCGGGAGGCGACATGAGCACCCAGCGACGCCCTACGCTCCTCGCGCGGTCATGGCATGTCTCGACGAGCCGTTTCGGGCTGATCGTCGTCGCGGTCATTCTCGTCACCGCACTCGTCTCTCTGCTGTGGACTCCTTTCAACCCGCAGCAGGTCGAGATCAGTGATCGGTGGATGCCCCCAGGGTGGCCCCATCTTCTCGGTACGGATGCGTCCGGTCGCGACATCCTGAGCCTGCTCATGGCGGGCGCACGCACCACGGTGCTCGTCGCTGTAGGGGCAGGCGCTGTGGCAACTGTTCTCGGCATGACGCTCGCTGCCCTCGGCGCGCTCACTCCGCGCGGGATCCGCGAGTCGGTCGCGGTGCTCGTCGACATCCTGATCGCCTTCCCGGTGCTGATCATCGCGATGATGATCGCCGCGGTGTGGGGCGGGTCGCTGTGGGTAGTCATCTGGTCGGTCGGCATCGGGTTCGGCGTCAACATCGCGCGCGTGACGCGCCCCGAACTGCGGCGCGTACTCCACAGTGACTTCGTCCTCGCCGCGCGAGCCGTCGGCCTCACCCCGGTGCAGAACCTCTGGCGTCACCTCACTCCGAATGTGGCACCGGTATTCATCGTGCAGTTGTCGTGGGGCATGGCCGTCGCTGTCCTTGCCGAGGCGGGCCTGTCGTATCTCGGCTTCGGCGCGCCCGTGACAGAGCCGTCATGGGGGCTGCTGCTCGCCGAACTGCAAAGCTATCTCACGGTCTATCCCCTGGCTGTGCTGTGGCCGGGCCTGGCCATCACGATCACCGTGCTGGGTTTGAACCTTCTCGGCGACGGGCTGCGCGAAGCATCCGACCCCACCCTCGCTCATCGACGCGGCGTCGCTCGCGCTCACGTTCCCGAGGTGGTCGCATGAGCCTAGAAGTGACCGATCTGGCGATCGATGTGAACGGTCGACGCGTCGTCGATGGCGTGTCCTTCTCGGTACCCGACGGCGGCCGCATGGGACTCATCGGCGAATCGGGATCCGGTAAATCGTTGACGGCGCTCGCTGTGCTCGGGCTCCTGCCCGATGGCGCCCGTGCCTCCGGCAGCGTCCGATGGAACGGCGTCGAGATCCTCGGCATGCCCGACGCGACTCTTGCGGCGCTGCGCGGCGACGAGATCGGCATCGTGTTCCAAGAACCACAGACCGCCCTCAACCCGATTCGCACGGTGGGTCGCCAGATCGCCGAGTCCATACGCATCCATGAACGGCTTTCTCGAGCGGATGCCGCGAAGCGGGCGATCGACGAGGCCGCGCGCGTCGCGCTCCCCCATCCTGCAGAGATCGTGCGCCGGTACCCGCATCAACTCTCGGGCGGTCAGCGCCAACGCGTGGCCATCGCCATGGCGCTGGCCTGCCGACCGCGTCTACTCATCGCCGACGAGCCGACGACCGCGCTCGATGTCACCATCCAGGCCGAAATCCTCGACCTGCTGCGCGCTCTCGTTCGCGACGACGGAATGTCTCTGGTGTTCATCACCCATGACCTTGCCGTCCTCTCTCACGTCGCCACCCACGCGGTCGTGCTCGACGAGGGTCGCGTCGCAGAATCCGGACCCGTCGAGACCCTGCTCGCCCAGCCTCAGTCGCCCGTCACGCAGGCGCTGGTGCGAGATGCGACGGCCACGCTGTGGCATCCGGGAGGACGCAATGAGTGAGGCCCTCCTGAGCGCGCGCGGACTGACCCGTCGCTTTTCGTCCCCGCGCCCGTCACTGTTCGCGCGGGGCGGCGAGACCACTGCTCTCGATGACGCCGACGTCGATGTGCGCGAAGGGTCGGCGCTCGGCGTCATCGGCGAATCCGGATCCGGCAAGTCCACGCTGGTGCGCCTGCTGTTGGGCCTGGATGTTCCGTCCGCAGGCAGTGTCACCTTCGACGGACGACCGGTAGACGCGCGATCGAGCGCGCGAAGTCTTCATTGGCTGAGGCGGCAGACGGGCATCGTGTTTCAGGATCCGTATGCGTCGCTAGATCCGCGGATGAACATCGGCCGCATCGTCAGCGAACCGTTGTGGGCGTTGGGGTTCGACGGTGATCGCCGAGCGCGCGTCGCCGATGTGTTGGTCGATGTCGGCCTCGACGCCGACATGGTCGACCGCTACCCGCACGAGTTCTCGGGGGGCCAGCGTCAGCGCATCGCGCTCGCTCGCGCTCTGGTTCATCGCCCACGACTGCTCGTGGGCGATGAACCGCTGTCTGCCCTGGATGTCACTGTCCGCGCGCAGATCCTTGAGCTGCTGGTGAAACTCCGCGCGCGCGACGGCCTCACGTTGCTCATGGTCTCGCACGACATCGGCGTCGTGCAGAACCTGTGCGACGACGTGATCGTGATGACCGAGGGGCGCATCGTCGAAGAAGGGCCGACGGAGAAAGTGCTGTGGGAGCCACAGACCGCGTACACACGCCGCTTGCTCGCCTCGATACCCGTGATCGACCCCGGGCAGCGGTGAGTATCTGCGGCCACTGCTCCTGCGACGTCGGATGCCACCACTAGCCTCGCGGTATGACCGTCGCGTTTGTCCCCCCGTATCTGCTGGCCCGCATCGCCTCGGTACAGGAGCCGGTCTACGCGCACGCCGCCACGGCCGCGCGCGCCACGCTCGCCGTCGATCTCGTCACACGCCCATCGCGCGCCCAGCTGAGACTGTCGATCGATGCGTCCGGTTCGCTGGTCGCAGAGACCGCCGCCGCGCCTGATCGCGAGATCTCGGACGCAGAGTCCCGCGAGCAGCTCCCGGGCGTGCTGGCGCGCCGAGAAGACGATCCCCCGTCGGCGGATGCCACGGTGAACCAAGCATTCGACGGACTCGGGGCGACGTTCGACCTGTACCTCACGGCGTTTGGCCGCAACAGCCTCGATGGGGCGGGGTCCCCGATGCGCGCGACCGTGCACTACGGCCGCGACTACGACAACGCCTTCTGGAACGGCGAGCGCATGGTCTTCGGCGACGGAGACGGCGAGATCTTCGTGGGGTTCGCGCACTCGCTCACTGTGATCGCGCACGAACTCAGCCACGGCGTCATCGACGCATCCGGCGGACTGATCTACCACGGCCAGTCGGGCGCCCTCAACGAATCGATCGCCGACGTCTTCGCCGCGCTGACCGACCAGCACAGGCGAGGTCACACCGCCGAGCAGGCGTCATGGCTCATCGGCGAGGACATCTTCGGTCCCACCGTGCAGGGGACGGCGTTGCGCTCACTTGTCGCCCCCGGCACGGCGTACGACGACGATGTGCTCGGTCGTGACCCACAGCCGGCGCACATGCGCGACTACGTCGTGACGCAGAACGACAACGGCGGGGTGCACATCAACTCCGGGATCCCCAACCGCGCCTTCGCCGCCACCGCTCTCGCCCTCTCGGGATACGCGTGGGAGCGCGCCGGAGCCATCTGGTATCGAACTCTCACCTCAGGCGTCCTCACCCCCACGATCGACTTCGCACAGTTCGCCCACGCCACACTTGCCACCGCACGCGCGGAGTATGGTGAGGGCTCAGAGGAGGTCGCCGCGGTTCGCGCCGGATGGCTCGACACCGGCGTCATCGACGATGCTTGACACACCGGAGGAACCGACGGCGCCGGTCGCGGTGGACGTGCGGCGGACGGGTGGGTTCGCCGGGCTCACCCGTCAGTGGTCGGTCACGGCGGGTAGCGACAGCGCGACCCACTGGACTGCGCTGATCGATGCATGCCCGTGGCCGGACGCAGAGCTCACGGCCGACACTTCTCTCGTGGACGGCGCAGATCGATTCATGTGGCACGTGCGCGCACAGCATCCGTTGTGCGACGAGCGCCAAGCTGTGCTGCCCGAAGATGCGGTGACCGGCCCCTGGGCGGCCCTGATCAACGCCGTGCGCGCCACCGAACACGAGAATCGCGCGCGCTAGCCTCAGCGCCGCCGAGACTTCTTCTTGCTCTTGAGACTCTTCTGCAGGTAGATCGTGCCGAGCCAGCGACCGAACTTGAACCCGACCTTGCCCATTCGTCCCACCTCGACGAACCCGAGCTTCTCGTGCAACGCCACGGATGCTTCGGCGCCTTTGTCGCTGATGACCGCGACCATCTGACGGATACCCTTTTCTTCGCTGGCCGCGATCAGAGCTTCGAGGAGCGCACGCCCCAGTCCCTTGCCCGCCGCCGCCTGACCGAGGTAGATCGAGTTCTCCACGGAGTATCGATACGCCGATTTGGAGGACATGGGCTGCACGAGCGCATAACCGAGGATCTGCCCGCTGGGCGACTGCGCGACCAAGAACGGAAGGTCGAGCTTCTGCAGGTAGGCCACCTTGTCCTTCCACTGCGCCAGCGTCCACTTCTTCTCATCGAAGGTGACCACAGAGTTCGTCACGTAATAGTTGTAGATCTCGCGGATGTCGGGGATGTCGCCGGGTTCGACGGGACGAATCTCATACGTGAATGGGCGTTCGGGCTCGGGCTGGCGACGCAGGTGCGCGGGCAGAACCCGGCGATCGCGGTCGTATTCCTCTTCGAGCATGATCGAAAGCCTACGCCGAGGCGACCGCGTGCCAGTCGATCGGTTCGGCTCCCTGAGCAATCAGCGCGTCATTCGCTCTCGAGAAGGGACGAGATCCGAAGAACCCCCGCCGGGCAGAGAGCGGCGAGGGGTGGGCGGATGCAATGACCGGCACTCCGGCAAGGAGCGCACCCGCGTCGGCGGCATCCTTCCCCCAAAGGATCGCGACCAGAGGCGTGCCGCGCTGCGCCAGCGCGCGAATCGCGTGCGCCGTCACCTGTTCCCACCCGCGCCGCCGATGCGAACCCGCTGCTCCCGGTGCGACGGTGAGCACGCGATTGAGCAGCAGGACTCCCTGCGCGCTCCACGCGCTGAGGTCACCATGGGCGGGCCGCGGAACACCGAGGTCGCTCTCGAGCTCGGCATAGATGTTGCGCAAGCTCGGCGGGAGGGGGCGCACGTCTCGGTCGACGGCGAACGAGAGCCCGATCGCGTGCCCGGGCGTCGGATAGGGGTCCTGACCGACGATCAGCACGCGCACCCGCTCGATCGGCTCACGGAAGGCGCGCATGATGTTTTCTTCTCGCGGAAGGACATCACCCTCCGCGCGCACCCATCCATACATCGCATCGATATCGCTCGATAACGGGGCCAGCGCACGGCCCCATCCGGCATCCACGCGCCCTTCATCTACGAGAGAGCTCAGGACATCGGGCATGTCAGACGGTCGGTTCCAGACCGTTGTCCTGTTGGACGACCGACCCTTGATACGACCACGGGAAATCGATCCACAGGTCGGTTTCTTTAAACGAATAGTCCGGTCGAATGATGGTCGTCGGCTTCGTGTAGATGACCGCGGAGCGCACATCGGCACCCTGATCGCTGAGCAGTTTCACCGACAACGCGAGCGTGCGTCCGCTGTCGGCCACGTCATCAACCAGGAGCACGCGGCGCCCGTCGAGGTACGTCATGTCGAGCGCGGGCGGCAACACCTCCGGCGCATCGAGGACCGTACCGATACCGGTATAGAACTCGACGTTGATCGCCCCGCAGTTCTTCACTCCAAGGCCGTAGGCGATCGCTCCGGCGGGCAGGAGTCCGCCGCGAGCGATCGCGACGACAACTTCGGGGACGAACCCCGAGGCCACGATCTCGCGCGCGATGTCTCGCGAGGCGGCGCCGAAACCCTCCCAGGTCAGGGTCTCGCGTTCGCTGGGCGTCGATGTCATGTACCGCTCCTCCTCCGGCCCGCAGGCTCCGGCTTCGCTCGCCGGCGTCCTCGGTGCCCGTCTCGCCACCAGACTACGGGCGCGGCGGTGTTAGTCTTCCCGCGTGTCACGCACCGCAGCCACCGCCGACCGCCTGCGCGGGTCCGCGCTGGGCATCACCGCCGGATTGATCGGCTGGTTCATCTTCGTCGAAGTCACCAGCGGCATCCTGCAGGGGTATTACGTCCCCCTGTTCAGCGACATCGTGATCGCGCTCGACGTGCACGACTCCGACGTCAACTGGTTCGAAGCCGCGCAACTGTTGCTGTCTGCGCTCGTCGTGCCCATCATGGCCAAGCTCGGCGACATGTACGGGCACAAGAAGGTGCTGCTGGCCGCCGCGATCCTGACGGCAGCGGCGAGCTGGTGGCTGGCGTTCGCCGGAGACTTCTGGAGCTTCCTCATCGCGTGGGCTCTCCAGGGCTTCTACGTCGTGTGGCTGCCGCTCGAAATCGCGCTCATCTTCGAGCGCGGTCGCCGGCAGAACCACGGTGTGTCAATCACGCGTCGCGCGGCGGGTCTACTCGTGGTCGGGCTCGAAGCAGGTGCCATCATCGGCGCGCTCGCGGCCGGCCGCATCTTCGCCGCCACCGGGGATCTCACGACGACTCTGATGGTGCCCGCGATCGCTGTGACGATCACGGCGGTGGTGATTTGGTTGGCGGTTCCCGAGTCTGAGCCGCTCCCGGGCCGACAGCTCGACACATGGGGTTTCGTGATCCTGGCGTGGGGCCTGCTACTGGCGACCGGAGCCCTGGTCTACATGCGGATGATCAACGAACTCGCCCTCGGTGCAGAAGCGTGGATCTGGGTCGCTGTGCTCCTGGCTGCCGGCGTCGCCGTGTTCGTGTGGTTCGTGCGTTTCGAGCTTCGCCGCGACGACCCCGCGATCGACATCCGCGTGCTGCGCAAGCCCGAGATGTGGCCCGTGCAAGCGACGGCATTCTTGGTCGGAATCAGCTTGCTCGGCGCTCAAGGGCCGCTGTCGACGTACGCGGGAACCGACTCGTCGCTCGGCTACGGGCTGGGCCTGGACGCGTCCGCACGTTCGAACGTGATCGGCGTGTACTTGGTGTCGCTGATCGTCGGCGCCATCATCTTCGCCCTCACGTCGCGTCGTGCCAGCCCTCGTGTGATCCTCATCGTCGCCAGCGCGCTCGTAGGCATCGGGTACACACTGTTCTTGCCGTTCCACCAGGAGCTCTGGCAAGTTCTTCTCAACCTCTCGATCGCCGGCATCGGCTCGGGCGCGCTCGTGGGCGCCCTGCCGGCAGCGGCAGCTGCCGCTGCCCCTCGCGGCCAGACGGGCGTGGCATCCGCCCTCACAAACACGACGAAGACGATCGGTGGCACGTTCGCGTCGGCGATCTTCGGTGTGGTCCTCGCCGCTGGTGCCGGAACCATCGCGAGCCAAACCGCGGCATCGCTGGGCGGCTACCTGGCTGTGTGGTCGATCTGCGCCGCCGGCGGGTTCCTCGCCGCCGTCCTGCTGTTCTTCGTGCCGAAGGTCGCCTTCGCCGACAGCACCGCCGAAGAGGCTGTGGAACCGAAGGTGCTCTGAACCGAGTCCCTACTCGACTGCCCGCGGGTGCAGCGGGCCACGTGCGAGGAGGTGCTGCGCCGACTGCGCCACCGGCCGCATGGTCACCAGATCGAGGTTGACGTGCCCCGGTGCATCCAGGGCGTACGCAATGACATCAGCCACGTCGTGCGCCCGAAGCGGGGCTTCGACACCGTCGTAGACGCGCTCAGCCGCCGCCGCGTCGCCGCGGAGTCGGTTGAGCGTGAACTCCGGCGTCAGGACCATGCCGGGCGCGATCTCCACGACCCGGATCGGCTCACCGTTGAGTTCGAGTCGCAACGCGTGGGCGAGCATGCTCTCCCCCGCCTTCGTCGCGTTGTACCCCGCACCCCCGGCGTACGCCGTCTGCGCGGCTGTCGACGTGACGAAGAGCGCATCGGCGTGCGTGCCGGTCGCGCTCGTGCGGCGCAGCAGCGGCAGGAGGGCAGCGACCAGGCGCTGCGCCGAGAGCACGTTCACCTCGAACATCCACTGCCAATCCTCGGGCTTCCCGTCTTCGACCCGATCGGCGCCGCGTGCGCCGCCGGCCACGTGCACGAGGGCGTGGACGTCGCCACTGGTGGCGAGCCACGCCGCCAGAGCGTCGACGTCAGCACCCACGGTCAGATCCGCAGCGAACGCAACGGCACCCGTTTCTTCTTGCAACGCCGCGAGCCGATCAGCACGGCGCGCCACGGCAACCACGTCCCATCCCCGCTCGCGAAGGGCGCGGGCCGCCGCCTCGCCGATCCCTGAACTCGCCCCGGTGACTACTGCGCGTCTGACTGTCATGTCCCCCACGCTACCCATCCCGCGGCGCATGAGGACTCGGCGAGGTTACGCCGCGTGTCCGATTCCTTGGCGCGCTCCCGTCGCATCCGTACTGTGAAATCGTTCCCGGCATCCGCCGGAGTCCGCAAGCACAGGAGTTGGCCATGTCCGCACCCGAGAACTGGCGTTTCGAGACCAAGCAGATCCACACCGGCGCTCAGCCTGACCCGGTGACGAAGGCGCGCGCCACGCCGATCTACCAGACGACATCGTATGTCTTCGACAACACCGACCACGCCGCGAACCTGTTCGCGCTGGCCGAGTTCGGAAACATCTACACGCGCATCCAGAACCCCACACAGGACGTCCTCGAGCAGCGCATTGCCGCCCTCGAAGGGGGCACCGGTGCCCTCCTGCTGTCGAGCGGTCAGGCAGCGGCGACGAATGCCGTCCTCAACATCGCCGAAGCCGGCGACCACATCGTGTCGTCGTCATCGATCTACGGCGGAACGTACAACCTGTTCAAGTACACCCTCGCCAAGCTCGGAATCGAGACGACGTTCGTCGAGAACCAGGACGACATCGACGAGTGGCGTCGGGCGGTTCGACCGAACACCAAGCTCTTCTTCGGCGAGACCATCGGCAACCCGAAGATCAACGTCCTCGACATCGAGCGGGTCGCCGGCGTCGCGCACGAAAGCGGTGTCCCGCTGATCGTCGACAACACGATCGCAACGCCCTACCTCATCAAGCCGTTCGAGCACGGTGCCGACATCGTCATCCACTCGGCGACGAAGTTCCTGGGCGGCCACGGCACCACGATCGGCGGCGTCATCGTCGACGGCGGCCGTTTCGAGTGGTCGAAGAACGTCGAGAAGTTCCCCGGCCTCACCGAGCCCGACCCGTCGTACCACGGCGCGAGCTACACGACGGCGGTCGGCGACGCACTCGCCTACATCATCAAGGCTCGCGTGCAGCTGCTGCGCGATCTCGGCGCCGCCATTTCGCCCAACAGCGCGTGGTTGTTGATCCAGGGCGTCGAGACGCTCTCGCTGCGCATCGAACGTCACGTGCAGAACGCCCAGGAGATCGCCGAGTGGCTCGAGAACCAAAGCGATGTCGCCTCGGTGAACTACTCCGGGCTTCCCACTTCGCCCTGGTACGCCGCCGGCAACAAGTACGCACCGAAGGGCGTGGGAGCAGTGCTGTCGTTCGAGCTCAAGGGCGGCGTCGAGGCCGGGCGCACGTTCGTCAACTCGTTGTCGCTGTTCAGCCACCTCGCCAACATTGGCGACGTTCGTTCCCTCGTCATCCACCCCGCCTCGACCACGCACTCGCAGCTGACGCCTGAGCAGCAACTGACGGCCGGCGTGACCCCCGGGCTGGTCCGTTTGTCGGTCGGTCTCGAGAACATCGACGACCTCAAGGCCGACCTCGAGCAGGCACTCGCCGCTGCGCGACGTGTGTCGGAGGCCGCGCGCCTCTAGTCCCGTGCAAGGACGGCGGATGCCTCGACCGACCCGGTCGAGGCATTCTGCCGTCCACGGTGTAACACGGACACTCGGTGTTGGTTCGTCGGAAAGAATGGTCGAATGGATTGGCAGACGTCAGAGGACACGGTGCCCTCGTCGCCGGTGACCGAAGCCGATGCACGTTTTCTGCTCGGTCGCCCGCCAGCGACGGGAGCGTGGCGGGACGGCGACCCCGCCGGTGACCGACTGTTCGCGACGTTCGGCGAGTTCACGACCGAGAGCGGCGGGACTCTGCCGTCCTTCCGGCTGGCGTACGAAACCTGGGGCACGCTCAACACCGCACACGACAACGCCGTGCTCATCCTCCATGCCCTGACCGGAGACAGCCACGTCCGCGGCGCTGCTGGCCCCGGCCATCCCACGTCGGGCTGGTGGGAGGACATCGTCGGGCCCGGCGCCCCGATCGACACCGACCGGTGGTTCGTCGTCGCGCCGAACATGCTCGGCGGCTGCCAGGGATCGACCGGTCCGGCCAGCATCGCGCCGTCGGGGTACGAGTGGGCGGCCCGCTTTCCCTACCTGACGATCCGCGACCAGGTGTCCGCTCAAGCGCTGCTGGCCGATCGCCTCGGAGTCTCGACATGGGCTGCCGTCGTCGGCGGGTCGATGGGCGGCATGCACGCGCTCGAGTGGGCGGCGGGGCTCCCGTCGCGTGTGGAGCGTCTCGCGGTGCTGTCGGCGCCCCCGACGAACACGGCCGACCAGATCGCTCTCAACTCGGTGCAGATCGAAGCGATCCGCATCGACCCTCGCTTCGCGGGTGGCGAGTACTACGACGCCGCTGACGGCGACGGACCCACGCGCGGGCTGGCGCTCGCACGGCGCATGGCGCTGCTCAACTACCGCTCCCCCACAGAACTCAACCAACGCTTTCAGCGCTCATGGCAGTCGGGCGTGAGCCCCCTCGGGCGCGGCGGCCGCTTCGCCGTCGAGTCGTACCTCGACTTCCACGGCAACAAGTTCACGCGGCGCTTTGACGCCAACAGCTACATCACGGTCGTCGAAGCGATGAACTCCCACGACGTCGGACGCGATCGTGGGGGCGTCGAAGAAGCGTTGGCCGCGGTGACCGCACGCACGCTGGTGCTCGGCATCGACAGCGACCGACTCTTCCCGATCGATGGGCAGCATCGCATCGCCCGCGGCATCCCGAACACCCTCGACGGCGACCGCGCCGTCGTGCTCACCAGTGACTTCGGGCACGATGGCTTCTTGATCGAGACCCCGCTCGTCGGGCAGCACTTGCGACGCCTGCTCGCCGACTGACTCGCAGCGGGCCTCGCACTGTCGAATCGATTCGAAGATCGTGGATGCCGCGCGCGTCACTCCGCGCGATCAGCCTCCCCCACGGCGCCGGCCTGAGCGTCGATCGCCGCTTCGAGGCGCTCGATCTTCGCATCGAGTTCACCCGAGTACCCGGGGCGAATGTCCGCCTTCAGTACGAGGGAGACGCGGGATCCGTACTGCCCGACGGCCTCGGTCGCGCGACGCACCACGTCGAACACCTCGTCCCACTCGCCCTCGATCTCGGTGAACATCGACGTCGTCCGGTGCGGCAACCCGCTTGAGCGCACGACACGCACAGCCGCGGCCACCGCGTCGTGCACGGAACCGTCTGCGTGGGGGGTACCGCTGGGAGCAACAGAGAAAGCGACGAGCATGAGAGACCTCCGAGTCAGTGGGTGGATTCGAGCAGGCGTGTGCGCCGGGCAGGCCACAAGACGCGCACCAGGCGTGCGAGCGCCCATCCGAGCATCCCGATCATCAGGAGGTTTCGGGCGGTGAGCACCGCCGCCGCGACGGGCTGGGCGAGAAGCAGTTGGTCGTAGAGCAACGGGTAGATGATCTGCGTGAGACCCGCCGCCACGAGCGCGGTCACCGCGAATCCGCGCCACCGGCGATGGTCGACGACGAGCGCAAGGACGATCGGTGCGATCAGCCACGTCAAGAACTGGGGCGAGCCGACCTTGTTGACAGCCCACAGGGCGAGCACGAGCGAGATGGCCAGGGGTGGGAACAACGTCACGAAGTGCGCGCCGCGCCACGCAGCGAACGCACCGACGCCGCAAATCGCGAGGACCACGATCGCGAGCAGGGGCGTCATGAGCGCGATCACGGGGTCGACCTGCGGCCCGGTCACCTGGAATGTCAGGATGTCAGGGTCGTAGAAGATGAACGATCCCTCGATCCCCGCGACCGCACGCCACAGGTAGTACATGCTCACCGGAGCCTCGAGTTGAAGACCGCGCTCGGTCTGCCCCGAGATGAAGCCGAACGCGTGGGCCGCACCCCCAGCGAGCGCGACGACAACCAGGGTGCAGCCGCTGACCACGAGTGCTCCGGCGACGATCAGCGCACGCCGCCGCACCGCCACCACGGCGGCGGCAAGCAGTGCTGCCGGCCACACCTTCATCCAGGTCGCAACCGACAAGAGCAGTGACGCAACGAAGGGGCGTCCGACCAGCCACAGGCAGCCAGCAACCGCGAGCGGCACGGTGATGGCATCCAATCGATACATCCCCACCGGCCCGAGCAGCAGGATGAACGCCAGCCAGAACCATGCTGCGCTGACCCGACCGACCGACCGAGCGCGACCGACCACCATGGCGAAGGCAAGCGCGTTCGCCCCGGTGACAAGCAGCGCCCAGCCGACTTCGTAGCCCGCGATCCACGCGAAACCGTGCGCGAGCACCATGGGCACCAGGGCCCATTGCGGGTACACCCACGCTTCGGTAACACCGACGATGGCTCCGCCGTTCAGGGCGCTGAGCGACCACGGCTCGTAGACGAAATACACATCGCCCATGGGTTGGCTCGGCCAGACGAAGCCCAGGATCGCGACGACGGCGTGGACGACGACGAACGCCACCCACAGCACCGCCCGCCTCGACACCCTGTTAGCTTAGGGGCCCGACCCTGTTAGCTTAGGGGCCCGCCGTGCGCGCGCCGTCCCCACGCATCGCGAGAACCCCGGCGACGACGCGGGGCAACTCCTCCGCAACGTCGAGCGCGGTTACCGGCCCACTGCTTCGCGCGACCGATGCCCGCGCCGCGGCCTGGCCGTGCAGCCACGCACCGGCGGCAGCGCAGCGCGCCACCGACGCGGCATCCATTCGCTGTTCGACACCGGCGACCACTCCCGACAGCACCGCGCCGATGACACCGGCCAAGACATCACCGGACCCGGCCGTCGCCAGCCACGACGTCGGCGCAACGACGGCATAAAGGTCACCCCCCGGCGTTGCGACGCGCGTGCGGGCTCCCTTCAGGAGAACGACATGGCCGAGGGATGCCGCGCTCTCGCGCACCGCGTCATCGAGCGCGTCGTCGGTTCGCTCGCCGACCGGCGAGAGTCCCAGCAGAGCACGCAGTCGCTCGTGCTCCCCGGCGTGGGGCGTGACGACCACGGGTGCGCTCGCTCCCACGGCGAGGTCCAGAGCACCGGCATCGATGACCACCGGAACCGTTCCGCTGGTGATGTCACGTAGTGCTCGGGACTCCTCAGGGGTGCGAGTCGCGGCATCCGTGCCCGATCCGATCACCCACGACTGCACGCGACCCGAGGCCGACACCGTCTCAGGCCGCCGCGCCCATACGAGAGACGTGGCGACGGTGGGCCCGAGGTAGCGCACCATGCCGACGCCGGTGCGCCAGGCCGCCTCGACCCCGAGGACCGCCGCCCCGGGGTACTGCTCCGAGCCTGTGCGCAGCCCGACGACTCCTCGGGAATACTTGTCATCCGCGGCCGTTGGCTCTCGAAGACACGTCGCCGTGTCTGCTGCTGTCCATTCGCCGCTCATGGCGACACCCTACCCGCGGAGATCTCCTGATGTCGCTGCTGTTCACGCCCCTCACGATCGCTGACCTTGCCGTGCGAAACCGCCTATGGGTGGCCCCGATGTGCCAGTACAGCGCGGTCGACGGCGTCCCCGGTGAATGGCACCACACCCATCTGACGCAATTCGCCAACGGTGGCGCGGGGCTCATCATCGCCGAGGCCACAGCGGTCTCGCCCGAGGGCCGCATCTCGCCCGAGGACACCGGTCTATGGAACGACACGCAGCGCGACGCGTGGGCGCCCATCGTCGCGGGGATTCGAGCGCGTGGCGCGGTGGCGGGGATCCAGCTCGCCCACGCCGGCCGCAAAGCTTCCACGTGGTCGCCGTTCTCGGGTCACCGAGGTTCGGTCAGCACCGCCGACGGCGGCTGGGAGACCGTCGCCCCCTCCCCCGTGGCCTATGAGGGCTTCGTGGCCCCCGAAGCGCTCGACCTGGCCGGTATCGATGCCGTCGTGGCCGACTTCGCGGCGGCCGCACGGCGCGCCGTATCTGCGGGGTTCCAGCTGCTTGAGATCCACGCGGCGCACGGCTATCTGCTGCACCAGTTCCTGTCGCCCCTGTCCAACCAGCGCGACGACGAGTACGGCGGTAGCCTCCAAAATCGCGCGCGCCTGCTGCTGCGCGTGATCGATGCGGTGAAGGATGCCGCGCCCGGCATCCCGCTCCTCGTGCGATTCTCGGGCTCGGACTGGGCCGATGGCGGGTGGGACGTCGAGGCGACCACCACGGTTGCCCGTTGGTCCGCCGACCACGGCGCGGACTTCTTCGACATCTCCAGCGGCGGACTCGTCGCCCACCAGCGCATCACCACCGGACCGGGGTACCAGGTCGACATCGCCGCCCACGTGCGGCGCGAAGCTGGGGTGAGGGTGAGCGCCGTCGGCATGATCGACGATGCTGCCCAAGCTGAGCAGATCCTGCAGTCAGGCCACGCCGACGCGATCATGGCGGGGCGCGAGTGGCTGCGCGACCCGCACTACGCCCTGCGCGCGGCGGGCGAACTCGGCGACGACATCGACTACTGGCCGAAGCAGTACGTGCGCGCCCGCCGCTGAGCCTTCGGCTCCGCGTGTGAGCTCGCCGGCCATCCCGGCGAGCTCACACACACGAGCAGGCCGTGCGGGACGCGACGTCACCGCAGGCCGCGACGCGTGGCATCCTGGACCTCACCGATCAACTCCTCGATGATGTCCTCGAGGAAGAGCACGGCGGTGGTCTCACCCTTCGCGTTGCGCACGCGGGCCAAATGACGTCCGGCTTCACGCATGAGCGCGAGTGCGTCCTCGAGGTCGGTCGTCTCGAGCACCGGCACCATGTGGTGAATGCGCTTGGCCGGGATCGGCGCGACAACATCCTTCGTCGCGCTCGCACCCTCTGCGGCCCGCAACACGTCCTTCAAGTGCACATACCCGAGAGGTTCGCCCTCGCCGTCGACGATCACGTAGCGCGAGAAGCCGTGTTTGGCGACCGAGCGCTCGATCTGGTCAGGCGTCGTCGATTCGTCGAGTGTGACGAGGTCTGCCAGCGGCACCGCGATGTCGCGTGCCTTTTTGTCGGTGAACTCGACCACCGCCGCCACCGCGCCAGACGTGTCGTCGAGCACGCCCTCGATACGCGACTGGTTGACGATCGTCGCAACCTCCTCGAGCGTGAAGGTCGACGCGGCCTCGTCCTTCGGCTCGACCCGGAAGAGCCGCACGATGTGGTTCGCGATCCAGTTGAGCGTGACGATCACCGGATGGAAGACCTTCGACACCCACACCAGCGGGGTTGCCAACATCAGCACCGCACGGTCGGGCACCGAGAACGCCAGGTTCTTCGGAACCATTTCACCGAAGACGACGTGCAGGTACGACACCACCACGAGGGCGATCACGAAGGCGACCGTGTCGACCGCAGCCTCAGACCAGCCCGTCAGCCCCAACGGCTCGGCGAGCAGGTGGTGAATAGCGGGCTCGGACACGTTCAAGATCAGCAGCGAGCAGATCGTGATACCCAACTGGCTGGTGGCCAGCATGAGCGTCGCGTGCTCCATGGCGTACAGCGCGGTCTTCGCCGCGCGGGAGCCCTTTTCAGCCAGCGGCTCGATCTGCGAGCGGCGAGCGGAGATGACGGCGAACTCAGCGCCGACGAAGAAGGCATTCGCGATGAGCAGCACCACGAGCCAGGCAATTCCCGCCCAATCGTTCATCGTGCACCCCCCTCGCTCACGGCATCGCCGGTGACGGCATCAGCCTCGCTGGGTGGAGCGACCGCGGTGAACCGCACGCGATCCACGCGACGCCCGTCCATTCGCTGCACCTCGAGCTTTCCGTCTTCGATGTCGACGGTGTCGCCCACGCGCGGAATGCGCTCGAGCACACTCATGATGTAGCCGCCGACCGTGTCGTACACGTCCCCTTCGGGAATTCGGATGCCGGTCTGATCGACCAGCTCGTCCGGGCGCAGTTCACCGGGGAACACGACCGCGTCCGCAACCCGCACCACCCCCGCCCGGCGCCGATCGTGCTCATCAAGCACCTCACCGACGATCTCTTCGACCAGGTCTTCGAGGGTGACCACGCCAGCTGTGCCGCCGTACTCATCGACGACGACGGCCATCTGATACCCCTTGGCGCGCAATTCCGCCATCAGGACATCGAGGTGTACGGCCTCGGGAACACGCAGCGGCTCGGTGGCGATGGCCGCAGCCGGCACGTCCGCACGGCGGTCGCGCGGCACGCTCACGGCCGCTTTCAAGTGAACGATGCCCGTGATGTCGTCCATCGAGTCGTCGTACACCGGGAAGCGGCTGTGCCCGGTACGCCGGGCAAGCTGGATGACTTCTTCGACCGAGTCCTCGACGGCGAGCGCATGGATGCTCGGGCGCGGCGTCATGACATCCGCGGCAGACAGGCGGGTGAACGTGAGGCTACGATCCAGCAGGCTTGCGGTGTCTTCCTCGAGCACACCAGCGCTCGCCGAGCGGCGCACGAGACTCGAAAGCTCTTCGGCGGTGCGCGCACCCGACAGTTCTTCCTTGGGCTCGATGCCCATGGCGCGCAGCACGCCGTTGGCGCTGCCGTTGAGGACGACGATCGCCGGCTTGAACACCGTCGTGAAGGCGACCTGGAACGGCATGACCAGCTTGGCCGTCTGCCGCGGGATCGCGAGGGCGAAGTTCTTGGGCACCAGCTCGCCGATGATCATGGAGAAGATCGTGGCGAGGGTGATGGCGATCACGACGCCGAGCGGGGTGACGATCGCCGACGGTAGCCCCCAGCCGGTGAGGACCGGACGCAGCAGGTTCGAGATCGCGGGTTCCATGGTGTAACCCGTGAGGAGCGTGGTCAGGGTGATACCCAACTGCGCGCTGGAGAGGTGCGTCGAGGTGATGCGCAGAGCACTGATAGTCAGCGCGAGGCGCGACTCACCGGCATCCCGTCGCGCTTCGAGATCGGCACGGTCGAGGTTCACCAACGCGAACTCCGAGGCCACGAACAGGCCCGTTCCGATTGTCAGGAGGAGCCCCACGCCTAACATGACGTAGTCCATCACGCATCACCTCCATTCACAGCGGAGGCAGGTCGGTGGGGCAAGCGTCTACAACTAGGAGGGTCGTCCATCGTCCTCACATCCTAAGCCACCCGCGCGGCGCCGTGCGCCGCGGTCGCCCCACCCCTCGCCCCTCGCCCCTCGCCCCTCCAAAAAATCCCGCGAGTGAGCACGAATCCTGCATCCGAGCATCCACTTTCGTACTCATTCGCAGGAAACGTGCTCGCGGACGTAGCCGCGCGCAGCGCGCGGCGCCTCCTCCCCAGCGGCGCGCCGGGGCGAAGCATCCACAAACCTCACTCAGCAGCACCTCGCACACCCGCCATACACAAGCATCAGAGCGTGAATTGGATGCTGCATCCCCCGCTCGACTCCGTCTACCGTCGCCGCGAGAACGATGGTGAGCCCGTCAACGACAGACGCGTGCGGCACCAGCTCGACGCAGGCGCTGTCGTGCGTATCGCTCCGGGCTCGTACGCCGACACCGTGTCCTGGCGCGCCCTCTCACGGGCGACCAGCACGCGCAGCGGGTGTGGGAAGCGGCCGCACGGTTGGCGCCCGGGCAGGTGTTCTCCCACCTGTCGGCCGCCGCTCTCTGGGGCATCCACATCCTCGGCGCATGGCCCGACGCCGTTGACGTCAGCGTTGATCGTTCGCGCGCCACTCGCTCCGGCGGCGCGATCCGTCGGCACAGTCGGGTCATCGACGGCGCTGCGGTTCAGCCGTGGGGCACGCACGCGGTCACGACCCCCGCGCAAACTGCGCTCGATCTGGCCGCGTGTTTGCCTTTCGTCGAGGGCGTCGCCGTCGCGGATCAGGTGCTATGGACACGGCGCCGAGGAGGCCCGCTCGCCCACCCCGCTGACCTGGCATTTCTCGCGGAGAGCACCGCCGGACGCGGCAGCGGGCGAGCCCGCCGCGTGACGGCGTTCGCGCGCGGCGGCGCCGACAGTGTGCGCGAGTCGCAGAGCCGCGTCGTGCTGGCGACGCTGGGGTTCCCGGAACCGCGGCTGCAACAACGGTTCATGCTACCCAACGGCCGCGACGCGTTCTCGGACTTCTTCTGGCCAGAGCATTCTCATATCGGAGAGTTCGACGGACTCGACAAGTACCGCGATCCCGCGTTGCTGCGGGGGCGCACTCCCGAGGAGGCGCTCATCGCAGAGAAAGATCGCGAAGACGAACTGCGTCGCCTGGTGAGTCGGTTCTCGCGATGGCGAACGCCCATGCTGACGCACCCCCAGCGGCTGTATGACACGCTGACGGGCGCCGGGCTGCCTTCGTCCCGTCCGCGCCCCGGTCGCTGAAGCCCCGCCTCGCCGCTTGCACCGCGTCCTGCGCTTGCGCCGCGTCGCGGCCCGCACGCGCCGCGACTGCGCACCCCACTGCCCTGCTCACGCACCCACTCGCGGCGCCTCCACCCGACGAATGAGCATGAAACCTGCGAAACGGACAGAAAAAGGACGCTCAGTCGCAGGTTTCGTGCTCACGAGCGGTGACCCCACAGGCCCCGACACCGCCCCGCTGAGTAGCTCGCGCAACCGCAACCGCAACGCCACTACCAACTGACGGGCAGCGCCTTGCCTTCTTCGTATCCCGCGGCTGACTGCAGTCCGACGCGAGCGCGCTCGTGAAATTCTGGAACGCTCGCCGCGCCGGCATAGGTGAACGACGAACGCACGCCCGAGGTGATCATGTCGAGCAGGTCCTCGATGCCCGGGCGCTGCGGGTCAAGGTAGATCTTCGACGACGAGATTCCTTCGGCGAACAGTTCTTTTCGGGCGAGTTCGTAGGGATCCAGCCGCCCGAACCGCTCGTGCACGGCTTTTGTCGACGCCATCCCCCACGATTCCTTGTACACGCGGCCGTCGCCATCGACGCGGAGCTCGCCCGGCGCTTCGATGGTTCCGGCGAACCAGGAGCCGATCATGACGGATGCCGCCCCCGCCGCGAGCGCCAGGGCCACATCTCGGGGGTAACGCACGCCGCCGTCCGCCCACACATGGGCGCCGTGCGCACGAGCTGCCTCCGCGGTCTCGAGCACCGCAGAGAACTGCGGCCGCCCGACCGCGGTCATCATCCGCGTCGTGCACATCGCACCCGGCCCCACGCCAACCTTGAGGATCGATGCGCCCGCCTGCACCAGGTCATCGACACCGTCCGAGGTGACGATATTGCCTGCCGCGACGGGAATCCCCAGCCCCAACTCGTCGACGGCGCGCAACGCTCGGAGCATTCCCTCTTGATGACCGTGCGCGGTATCGACGACGATCACGTCAACGCCGGCCGCGGCGAGCGCCCGGGCTTTCGCGGCGACGTCCCCGTTGATCCCGACAGCAGCGGCGACAATCAACCGGCCCGACGTGTCGACCGCGGGTCGGTACAGCGTCGAGCGGAGGGCTGACCGGCGCGAGAGCGTACCGATGACGTGACCGTGATGCACGACGCAGACCATTTCGGCCTCGGCAGCGACGAGCACGTCGAAAGCGTGCCGGGGGCCGTCGATGTCTTCCGCGTCGATGGATGCTGTGCGCCCCCGCGCAAGGTCCCCCAACCGCGCGTCGGGGAGCGCGGTCCCCAACCGAGATGCGGGAACAATCCCCTGCACGTCCGCGACGTCGAGAGTCGGGCCAGAGGAAGAAGCCACGACGATGCCGTGCCCGACCGTGGCGGGGAGGAGCTTCGCTGCCTCAGCCACGGTGGTGTCGGGCGAAAGGATGAGCGGGGTATCCCACACGACAGGTTGATCCTTGACCCATCGGATCGCCGCATCCAATTCCTGCAGCGGCATGTCCTGTGGCAAGACCCCGAGGCCGCCGCGGCGTGCGAGCGTGGCGGCCAATCGCGGGCCGGTGACCGAGTTCATGTTGGCGCTGACCAACGGCACTGTCGCCGTCGTGCCGTCGCACGGCGACAGGTCGACGTCGAGGCGGCTGGTCACCGCCGACCGGCGTGGCACGAGGAACACATCCGAGTACGTCAGATCCACACTGGGCGCTTCGCCGATGAACTTCATGACTCCACGGTACTGTCCGCTTGGTGCACAGGTAAGGATGCAGGATCTTTACAGGCTGACGGGTCCGGATGCCGGAATGGTGCGGAATAACTGGGCTACGCTTAACACGCCTACGCATGGGTGCTCAGACTCCCGGTAGGAGACCGATCTTCATCGAAGAAAGCAGGCGATCGAGAGTGTCCAGCCAGGTGACGGGCGTCGGGGTTTCGACCGAAGGAGAGTTCGGAGCCAACGAATGGCTCGTCGACGAACTGTACGAACAGTTCAAAGTCGACAAGAACTCCGTCGACAAGGCCTGGTGGCCCGTTCTCGAGGCGTACCACCCCGTCAAGGAATCGTCCGGGGATGCCGACACCGCAGCGCCGGCATCGACCGGCGACAAGCACGAGGAGCCCAAGCCCGTGACAGCCCCCGTGCCGGTGATCAGCGCTCAACCCGTGGCCCGCACGACCGCGCGCCCCGCCGCACCGCAGCCGATTCCCGCCCAGGCGCCGACGTTGGCGCCCACGGCTTCGGATGAGCCGGCGGAAGACAAGGTCACTGTCCTGCGCGGGATGCCAAAGACCCTGGCTGCCAACATGGACGACTCGCTGACCGTCCCGACGGCGACGAGCGTCCGCACAGTGCCAGCGAAGCTGATGATCGACAACCGCATCGTCATCAACAACCACATGTCGCGCACGCGCGGCGGCAAGATCAGCTTCACCCATCTGATCGGCTGGGCGCTCATTCAGGCGCTCAAGGAGTTCCCGAGTCAGAACGTCTTCTACGCGGAGATCGATGGCAAGCCGTCGGTAGTCGCGCCCGCGCACGTCAACCTGGGTATCGCGATCGACCTACCCAAGCCGGATGGCACCCGCGCGCTCATGGTGCCCAGCATCAAGCGCGCTGACACCCTCACATTCAGCGAATACCTCGCTTCGTACGAAGACCTGGTCAGCCGCGCCCGCGGCGGGAAGCTCACCGCAGCAGACTTCCAGGGCACGACGATCTCGCTCACGAACCCCGGCGGTATCGGCACCGTTCACTCCGTGCCACGCCTGATGAAGGGTCAGGGTTGCATCGTCGGCGCCGGAGCGCTCGAGTACCCGGCCGAGTTCCAGGGTGCGAGCGCGAAGACGCTCAACGAGATGGCCATCGGCAAGACCATCACCCTCACCAGCACGTACGATCACCGCGTCATCCAGGGCGCTGGCTCGGGCGAATTCCTCAAGAAGGTGCACGAACTGCTGATCGGGCAGCGCGGCTTCTACGACGACATCTTCGCCGCGCTTCGCATTCCGTACGCGCCCATCCACTGGGCCACCGACATCAACGTCGACCTCGCTGAGCGCGTCGACAAGCAGGCTCGCGTCCAGGAGCTCATCAACTCCTTCCGCGTGCGCGGCCACATGATGGCCGACACGGACCCGCTGGAGTACGTCCAGCGCACCCACCCCGACCTCGAGATCGAGCAGCACGGCCTGACGTTCTGGGACCTTGACCGCGAATTCGTCACCGGCGGTTTCGGCGGCAAGCGCCTCATGAAACTGCGCGACATCCTCGGCGTGCTGCGTGACTCGTACTGCCGCACTATCGGCGTCGAGTACATGCACATCCAAGACCCGGAGCAGCGTCGCTGGTTCCAGGAGATTCTGGAGGTCAAGTACCAGAAGCCCAGCCACGACGAGCAGATGCGCATCCTCGACAAGCTCAACCAGGCCGAGGCGTTCGAGACTTTCCTGCAGACAAAGTACGTCGGACAGAAGCGGTTCAGCCTCGAAGGTGGCGAGTCTCTCATTCCACTGCTGGACGAGGTGCTCCAGGGCGCCGCGGAAGCGGGGCTCGACGGTGCCGCGATCGGTATGGCCCACCGTGGTCGCCTCAACGTGCTGACGAACATCGCCGGAAAGACGTACGGTCAGGTCTTCCGCGAGTTCGAGGGTGCGGTTGCTATCGGTTCGAAGAGCGGATCGGGTGATGTCAAGTACCACCTCGGCACCGAAGGCACGTTCGTCGCCGACGGCGGGGAGGAACTCCCGGTCTATCTGGCTGCCAACCCCTCACACCTTGAGACGGTCGACGGCGTACTCGAGGGCATCGTGCGCGCCAAGCAGGACCGCAAGCCGATCGGCACCTTCTCGTGGTTGCCCATTCTGGTTCACGGCGATGCCGCGTTCGCAGGTCAGGGCGTGGTGGTCGAGACGCTGCAGATGTCGCAGCTGCGGGGTTACCGCACGGGCGGCACGGTGCACGTGGTCGTCAACAACCAGGTCGGCTTCACCACCACCCCGCAGGACGGTCGCTCGTCGATCTACTCCACTGACGTCGCGAAGACTGTCCAGGCGCCGATCTTCCACGTCAACGGGGATGACCCCGAAGCTGTGGTGCGCGTCTCGCAGCTGGCATTCGCGTACCGCGAGAAGTTCCACCGCGACGTCGTGATCGACCTCGTATGCTACCGCCGCCGCGGTCACAACGAGGGCGATGACCCGTCGATGACGCAGCCGCTCATGACGAACCTGATCGAGGCGAAGCGCTCCGTACGCCGCCTGTACACCGAAGCGCTCGTCGGACGCGGTGATATCACAGAAGAAGAATACGAGCAGGCCAAGCGCGACTTCCAGGACCGCCTCGAAGTCGCCTTCGCCGAAACTCATGCAGCCGAGACCGGCGCATCAGGCATCGTGGCTCCTGACACCAGCTCAGTGCAGGTTGTCGGCGCCCCCGAGACCACCGGCGTCTCACGCGAGGTCGTTCAGCTCGTCGGCGACGCGTTCGTGAACAAGCCCGACGGCTTCACCGTGCACACCAAGCTGCAGCAGCTGCTCGACAAGCGCGCTGATATGAGCCGCAACGGCAACATCGACTGGTCCTTCGGCGAACTGTTGGCGTTCGGTTCACTCTTGCTGGAGAAGACCAATGTCCGCCTCGCTGGCCAGGACGTGCGGCGCGGGACGTTCGTGCAGCGCCACGCGGTGCTGCACGACCGTGCGAACGGGCAGGAGTGGATCCCGCTCGGCAATCTCAACGACGACCAGGGGCGCTTCTGGGTCTACGACTCGTTGCTGAGCGAGTACGCGGCCATGGCCTTCGAGTACGGCTACTCAGTCGAGCGTGCCGACTCTCTCGTGCTGTGGGAAGCCCAGTTCGGCGACTTCGCGAATGGTGCACAGTCGGTCATCGATGAGTTCATCTCCTCGGCCGATCAGAAGTGGGGGCAGCAGTCGAGCGTCGTCCTGCTTCTCCCTCACGGCTATGAGGGCCAGGGACCCGACCACTCCTCGGCACGCATTGAGCGTTATCTGCAGATGTGCGCACAGGACAACATGGTCGTTGCGCGCCCGTCGACGCCCGCGTCGTACTTCCACCTGCTCCGCCGTCAGGCGTACTCGCGTCCGCGTCGGCCGATGGTCGTGTTCACACCCAAGGCGATGTTGCGCCTTCGCGGGGCAACCAGCCCCGTCGAGGACTTCCTGGACGGCACCTTCCAGCCGGTTCTCGATGATGACCGCGGCGTCGACAAGACCGCGGTGACGCGCGTCCTGCTGCACTCGGGCAAGATCCATTGGGATCTCCGCGCCGAACTCGACAAGAACCCGAACCCCGACATCGCGTTGGTTCGCGTGGAGCAGTTCTACCCCGCTCCGGTCAGCGAATTGAACGCGATCATCGACCAGTACCCGAACGCCGAGTTGGTGTGGGTACAGGACGAGCCCGAGAACCAGGGCGCGTGGCCGTTCATCGCACTCGAGGTGGTCAAGCACCTGCACGGTCGTACGATCCGCCGCGTCTCGCGCGCTGCGGCCGCTTCGACCGCGACCGGGTCACCGAAGGTACACGCCGTCGAGCACGCAGAAATCATGAAGAAGGCGCTCACCACGCGCTGATCGCCAGAGGAGGAAGTCGGCGGGGGGGCAGCCCGCCGCCGCCGGATGCCACGGCATCCGGGACTTCCTTCTCTCCCTCTCACGACCACCCATGAATCTCGCACTCCTGGTGAATCCCGCCGCCCGAGCGGGCGCGCACACGAACATCGCCGAAGAAGCCGCCCGCCATCTGCGAGGGCAGGGCGTGCAGGTGAGCATGCTCAGCGGCGGGAGCGCGGAAGAGTCTCGGCAACTGCTTCGTGCTGCCATCGCCGCAGGCGCTGATGCCGTCGCAGTGATGGGCGGCGACGGCACAGTCGGCCTTGCCATCAACGAGCTCGCGGGCACCGCGATCCCCCTGGGCATCATCCCTGCTGGCACCGGAAACGACTTCGCCCTGGCGATGGGAATCCCCGAGCGGGACGCCCATGCGGCTGCCGACACGATCGCCGCCGACCACGTCCGCACGGTAGACGTGGCACGGATCGGCTCCGCCGACGGCTCCACTCAGCGGTACGGGACGATCCTCGCGACGGGCTTCGATTCGAAAGTCAACGACCGCGCGAACACCATGCGCTGGCCCCGAGGCCGCGCTCGCTACACTCTCGCGATCCTGATCGAATTCCTGGTGTTACGAGCGAACACCTATCAGGTCGACTGGGAGCACGGCGACGGGACAACCGGCTCGTACCGCGGTGGCCTCCTGCTCGCCGCGGTGGCGAACGGACCCACGTATGGCGGCGGTATCCCCATCGCCCCTGCCGCCGAAATGGACGACGGACTGCTCGACCTCGTTCTGGTGCGACCCGCCGGGCGACTCGCCCTGCTGCGCTTGCTCGGCAAGGTGTACCGCGGTGCGCATGAGAGCGAGTCCATCGTCTCTACCTACCGGGTCCGCAGCGTCACGGTCGACTCGCCGGGGCTCGCTGGCTACGCCGACGGGGATCGAGTGGGAGAACTGCCGATCACCGTCAACGTCGAGCCGAAGATGCTGAGCGTGTTCGCCCGACCAGCACGCCCACGCACATCGTCAGTGTGACGCCTGTGCCTCACGGAGCCGTGCGATCACGAGATCGCGCAGCTCTTCGGGTGCGGCTTCTTTGCATGCTCGCGCAACGACATCGGTCAACGTCGTCGCGACGAGCGCTTCGTCACGGCACTCGGGGCAGTTCTCCAGATGCTCGGCAATGTCGGTGTGCTTGGTCTTGCACACCTCGTGCCGCAGGTACTCCTCCAGGTCACGCCGCGCCTTCTCGCAGCCGCAATCGCTCATTTCGTGCTCCTCGTGGCGGACTGAATGCCGCGCTCTTTCGCGTAGTCGGCGAGTGATTCGCGGAGCATTCGTCTGCCTCGATGCAGGCGGCTCATCACGGTGCCGATGGGGGTTTTCATGATGTCGGCGATCTCTTGGTAGGCGAACCCCTCGACATCGGCGAGGTACACCGCAAGCCGGAAGTCCTCGGGGATGGCCTGCAGCGCATCCTTCACCACGGACGCCGGCATATGGTCGATCGCCTCTGCTTCTGCTGAGCGAGTCGTGCTGGCGGTGGTCGACTCCGCCCCACCCAGTTGCCAGTCCTCGAGCTCGTCGATCGTTCCCTGGTACGGCTCGCGCTGCTTCTTGCGGTAGGTATTGATGTAGGTGTTGGTCAGGATTCGGTAGAGCCAGGCCTTCAGGTTCGTGCCTTGCGTGAAGGTCTGCCAAGACGCGAAGGCCTTGACGAACGTCTCCTGCACCAGATCGGCGGCATCCGCGGGGTTGCGCGTCATGCGCATCGCCGCCGCATACAGCTGATCCATGAAGGGCAGCGCCTGCTCCTCGAACTGACGGCGCGCCTCTTCGGCGTGGTTCTCGTGATCGCTCATCACGCGCAAGTCTATGGCCGCGCGCTCTGCGATACCGGTGAACGCTTCGTCGGGGTCGATGGTCAAGGTTTCGTCCGGCATCACCAGGGCCATGAGTTCCTCTCCTCTTCGACGATCGCGGTTCGCGCACCGGCGGGGTCGCACCGGTTCAGTAGGGTAGAACGCGATGACAGTCGACGGGTATTCCCCTGCTCCTTCCGCCGCCGAATCGACGGGCGGAGGTTGGCGCGCGCCGCTCGCGCCGCGGCCGCTCCATGCGAGCGTCACCGTCCCGGGGTCGAAGTCCTTGACCAATCGTGAGCTCATCCTCGCTGCGCTGGCCGACGGCCCGAGTGTGCTGAGCGCACCCCTGCACTCGGATGATTCCGTGCGCATGGTTAATGCGTTGCGCGCACTCGGCGTGGGCGTCGAACTCATTCCCGGCGAAGGACCCTATGGCGACGACATCGAAGTCACCCCGATCCGCCCGTTTGCTGGCGCCACGACGGTGGATTCCGGGCAAGCCGGCACGGTCATGCGTTTCGTGGCAGCCCTGGCCGGCTTCGCCGAGGGAGATGTGACCCTCACCGCGCACGAGAGTGCTCTGCACCGCCCGATGGGCGTCATGATCTCCGCGCTCCGCGACATCGGTGTCGACATCGATGACGGCGGACGCTGGACGCTGCCCTTCTCCGTCCGCGGCCACGGCCACATTCGCGGCGGCGAGGTCACGATCGACGCGAGCGCGTCGAGTCAGTTCGTATCCGGCTTGCTTCTTGCCGCGCCACGGTTCGATGTCGGTCTGCACCTGCATCACGCAGGCGAGCGCCTCCCCAGCATTCCCCACATCGATATGACCGTCGAGGCGCTCGCCCATCGCGGCGTGCATGTCGAACGTCCGAGCATCGGTGAATGGATCGTTCCAGCCGGGCCGATTCGCGGAAAAGACGTCGCGATCGAACCGGATCTATCCAATGCGGCCCCCTTCCTCGCTGCGGCGATGATCGCCGGGGGCTCGGTCACCGTCACCGGGTGGCCAGCGCACTCAACTCAACCCGGTGCAATGCTGAGCGACATCCTGCCCGTCATGGGTGCGCGCGTGAGCCGCCGCGGCGGTGCACTCACAGTCACGGCGGGCAGCGGCATCCGCGGAGTCGATCTCGACCTCTCGGCGGCCGGTGAACTCACGCCGACAATCTTCGCGCTGGCTGCGTTCGCGGATTCACCGACCACTCTGTACGGGATCGGCCACATCCGCGGCCACGAAACTGACCGCATCGCGGCACTGGTTGGCGAACTGCGGAACCTGGGCGGCGAAGCGCATGAGCTCGAGGACGGCATTCGGATCGTCCCGGCACCGCTCCGGGCGGGAACATGGCGGGCACACCATGATCACCGCATGGCCACCACGGGTGCGCTCATCGGGCTCGCCGTCCCGGGCGTGATCGTCGACGATATCGGAACTACGGCCAAGACCATGCCCGAGTTCCCCGAAATCTGGCAGCGGATGCTCGATGATTCGGCGGCCGCACCCGCCGCCGCAGAGGCACCGTGAGCTGGCTCGACGATCTCGACGACGACGAACCGGGGTTCGACGAGGCTGACGTGCGCGTCCGGCCCAACCCGAAAGCCAACCGGCCGCGCACGAAGCGCCGCCCCGCTCATGCGGACGCCCGCATTGCTCGCGTGCTTGGCGTCGACCGTGGCCGCTACACCGTGCTGGTGGACGAAGACGGACCCGAGGAACGCACGATCCTCGCCACCCGAGCGCGTGAACTACGCAAGATGCCCATCGTGACCGGCGATCGCGCACGCGTGGTCGGGGACACCTCGGGCGAGGAGGGCACGTTGTCGCGCATCGTCGGCATCGAAGATCGCTCCTCCCTGTTGCGACGCAGCGCCGACGACACCGATCAGGTGGAACGCGTGATCGTCGCCAATGCCGATCAGATGCTCGTCGTGGTCGCTGCAGCAGACCCTGAGCCGCGCGAACGCCTGGTCGACCGGTACCTGATCGCAGCGCTCGATGCGGGCATGAAGCCCCTCCTCGTCGTCACCAAGACCGATCTCGCCGACCCGAGCGAGTTCCTCGCACACTTCGACGCACTCGACGATCTGCAGGTGTTCACCAGCGGGCTTTCCACGGGGGGCATGCCGCTCGACGAGATCGGCGCTGCGCTCGTCGGGCACTCCACGGTGTTCGTCGGTCACTCCGGCGTAGGGAAATCAACGTTGGTCAACGCGCTTGTCCCTGACGCACGTCGCGCCACGGGCCACGTCAACGAGGTCACGGGGCGCGGGCGTCACACCTCGAGTTCCACGGTGTCGTTGCGGTATCGCGGTGATGCCGGCAACGGGTGGGTCATCGACACCCCGGGCGTTCGTTCCTTCGGCTTGGGGCACGTCGACACCGCGAACATCCTGCGCGCGTTCACGGACCTCGCGGAGATCGCGCTGGAGTGCCCGCGTGGATGCACGCACCTCAAGAGCGCCCCCGACTGCGCTCTACCCGAGGCTGTTGACGAGGGGCGGCTGGGACCACGTGGCGCCGCCCGCGTGGACTCCCTCCAGCGCCTTTTGCAGACGTTCGCGGACAAGACCTGACCTTCCCCACCCCGTAGGCTGGTGGACGTGACTCAGCGCCTTGCCACCGGATCCCCTGCCCCCGACTTCACCCTCGTCAATCAGGACGGCACCGCCGTTTCGGCTGCCGATCTTCGCGGCCAGGGCGTGATCTTGTTCTTCTACCCCGCCGCAATGACACCGGGCTGCACGACCGAAGCGTGCGACTTCCGCGACAGCCTCGCACCGCTTCAGGCCGCGGGATACACCGTTCTCGGCGTATCGCGCGATGAACCAGCCAAGCTCCGCGAATTCCGTGAGCGCGATGGCCTCACCTATGACCTGCTGAGCGACCCGGATCACTCGGTACACGAGGCGTACGGCGCGTGGGGCGAAAAGCAAAACTACGGCAAGACGGTCACCGGCGTCATCCGGTCGACCTTCGTCCTCGATGCGGACGGCACCGTGGTTCACGCCCTCTACAACGTCAAGGCGACAGGGCACGTCGCGCGGGTGCGCACCCTCGTCGGAGTGTGATGAACATGGTCGGATGCTGGACCCGGCATCCGACCATCATCACTCGCGCGCAGATCGCCCCGACGCTCGCACGGCGAAGATGAGAAGGGTGAGCGTAATCACAGCCGGCACCGCCAGCCACAGCGCAGTGACAGGCTCTGCGTACTGCCCCGTCGCTGCCCCGAGCGCCACAGCGAGGATCAGCAACTGAGTGACGATGCCGCCGCTGCGGCCCCAGCTCAGTCCGCGCCACAGACCGACGGCGAAGGCGATCACTGCGGCAGCGAACACAGCCGAAAGCACCAAGAGCGCCAGCGCGGTGCTGACGATGCCGGTGTCGCCCGTCACCAGTGCGACGACCTCCCACCCCACGAGGACGGCGAGCCCAAGCCCTTCGAGCGCGACCACGATCGCCGAGAGGCGATCCCAGAGTGTTGTGAGCATTCGCCGTTCTCCCTTGCCGTACTGCCGCATGAGTTGTGTGAACCCTCTAGATCACCGAGCGAATGCTCAGGTAACCGTCCAGAAACATCCCGTTCATCCCTTGATTCACGTTATGGGCTATGGGACGATTGAAAAAGCCGTGTGCTCCCACAGCGACGTGGGGCGAGCATCGCTCGCACTCCCCACAGGGTACCGGACCCGAACCGGGACTCTCGTCACACATTCACCCCGTTATCAAGGAGCACCCCCATGGACTGGCGCGACAAGGCCGCCTGCTTGACCGTTGACCCCGAACTGTTCTTCCCCGTGGGGAACACCGGTCCGGCCGTTGACCAGATCGAAAAGGCGAAGACCGTCTGCGCCAAGTGCACCGTTACCGAGGTGTGCCTGCAGTACGCACTCGAGACCGGCCAGGACTCCGGCGTGTGGGGCGGGCTCTCCGAGGATGAGCGCCGCGCCCTCAAGCGCCGCGCGGCACGCGCTCGTCGCGCCTCCTGACACACGCAGACACGCCCCTCTCGATCGGAGATCCCTCCAGATGGAGAGGGGCGTTCTTCGTGTCAGTCTTTGGCGATATAGCGCAGCGGAATCTCGATCGTGACTTCGGTCCCGCTGCCGGTCAGCGTATGCCAGTCGATCGTGCCACTTAGTTCACCCTGAATGAGCGTGCGCACGATCTGCGTCCCGAGACCGTTGCCCACTTGCCCCTCGGGCAGGCCTGATCCGGTGTCGCGCACGCGCACTTCGAGGCGTTCCTCGTCACGGTCGGCGACGATTTCCACGTCGCCCTCTTGACCCGCCAAGCCATGCTCCACGGCGTTCGTGACGAGCTCGGTCAGCGCGAGAGCCAGCGGCGTCGCGTACTCGCTGGGCAAGGTGCCGAATCTTCCCGACGAGCGCGTGCGTGCACGCGTGTTCGGTGCAGCCGCGACTTCGGCGACCAGTTTGAGCACGCGCGCGAACACATCGTCGAAGTCCACGTTCTGCGCGAGCCCCTCAGACAGCGTGTCGTGCACCACGGCGATCGCCGCCACACGACGCATCGCGTGCGTGAGAGCCTCGCGCGCCTCTTCGGAGTGCGAACGCCGCGCCTGGATACGCAGGAGCGAGGCCACCGTCTGAAGGTTGTTCTTCACGCGATGGTGGATCTCGCGGATCGTCGCGTCTTTCGTAATGAGTTCTTGCTCTTGATGGCGAATTTCTGTCACATCGCGGCACAGCAAAATGGCACCGACACGAGTGCCGTGATCGCGGAGCGGAATCGTCCGCAACGACACCGTGACGCCGCGCGCCTCCATGTCAGCCCGCCACGGAGCACGACCGGTCACCACCACCGGAAGCGATTCGTCGAACTGACGCTTGTTCGGCAGGATGCGCGTCACCACTTCGACCAGCGACTCCCCTTCGAGCTCGTCAACGAATCCGAGGCGGTTGAACGCTGACAGCGCATTCGGGCTCGCGAACGTGGTGACGCCATCGACGTCCAACCTCACCAACCCGTCCGATGCGCGCGGAGCGCCGCGTCGCGGGGACGTCGGAGCTGACATATCGGGAAACTCCCCCGACGCGACCATTCCGAACAGGTCGTCTGCGCAATCGTTGAAGGTGATCTGCTGACGCGAGGGGGTGCGTGTCTCTCCGAGGTTGGTGTGGCGTGTGAGCACGCCCAGCGTCTGTGGCGCCTGACCGCTGATCGACCGCACCACGGGCACCGCACGCACGCGGGTGGGTGTCTCTTCGAACCAGTCCGGCGACGCCGAATCAATGATTCGGCCCGTACCGTACGCTTCGCGAACCTGCGTGGTCCACTGCGGGCGCACACGGTCGCCGACGATGTCACGGTAGAACAGCGTCGCCGCTCCGCTCGGCCGGGTGTGGGCGACCGCGATGAAGGAATCGTCGGGTGTCGGCACCCACAAGACGATGTCGGCGAACGCCAGATCGGCGAGGAGTTGACCATCACCTGCCAAGCGATGAAGCCATTCGACGTCATCAGCGGTAGTGCGGCCTTGGGCGTAGACGAGGTCACTAAGTGTCGACACGAGTCCAGCCTATTGTGCCGCCCTCATGCCATCGCGGATGCGCGACGTCGCGTGCCGCGGCGACCACGGGCGGGCTCCAGAACCGGCGCGCCCACGACGTGCTCCCCCACGAAGCGCCTCAGCGCGAGAGTGAACGGCGACCGGGGCGCGATATCGGCGATCGGCCGGCTCGCGAGGAGCGCGGCATCTGCCGACCGCGGGTCTTGGGGCAAGAACGACACGTCGGTGATCCCCGCGAACCGGTCGAGCGTACGTCGCACCTGGCCACGGGCATCGATACCCAGCGATCCCGCGCGCAGCCGGTTCGCCAAGACCAATACAGGTGTGGAGCCGATCTCAGATCTCAGCTCCGCGTATCCACGCACGAATCGCGCGACGCCGACCGGATCGGCACCGACGACTGCCACCACGAGGTCAGCGCTGTGCACGGCGGCCAGTGTCGCGTCGTTGCGGCGCAGTCCGTCTACATCGCTGATGATCTCTTCGTCGCGCTCCAGCGAGGCCGCCACATCGACCACCGTATAGTCGGCCCACGCGCGGCACTGAGCCAGCGCGCCAGTGACACGTCGATGGGTGAGCTCGGGCCACCGAGACGGTCGGTTCAGTCCCGTCAGCACTTCGACATTCGTCCCGGGCAACCGCAGGCTGATTCGCGTCAGCTCCCGCGCATCGAGCGTGCCCGCGTCGAACTGTCGGCACGCCGCCGCAAAGCCTGGGCCTTCGTCGGCGAGCCCCAGGCTGAGAGCGAGCGAGGGTGAATGCGAGTCGGCGTCGATCAGCGCAACATGCCTGTCACCACGCGAGAGTTCGACAGCGAGTTCGATGGCGACGGTCGAGCGACCAGGTGCACCGCTCGCTCCCCACACCGTGATGACGCGGGGAGCGGATGCCACGGGCTCACGCATCGCAACGGGAGCAGTTCGCAACCGATCGGCAAGCACCCACGGCTCCACGTTCGCAGCGATCGGGTGCTCCAATCCGAACAGTGAAGCGATACGTTCCGCTGCAGCATCCCCGCACCGTGGCACGACCCGTACGCTCGCTCGATCGCACATGGCGACGACCTGGGCGGTGACACTGTCCTTGCTCACGTCGAGCAGCACTGCTTCGGCGTCCATTACCGCCCGCAGGACCGTTTCGGAATCCGAACCCCAAGCGACATCTTGAGCAGCGGCGGCCAGCGCGGTCGGGGCCACGATCGCCACCACCGAGACACCTTCACGCGCGAGGGCGTGGGCGACGGCATCCCCGTCGTCGATCGCGAGGACGACATTCACGAGCGCACTCCGGCCGAAACGATCGACAGCGCGGACTGATCGGCGATCGCGGAGAGTACGACGGCCACATCTGCGCGCGGAACCACGAGCTCGACCGACACCGCACCACCCCCGATCGCGGAGTCGTCGCGGGTCAGCGCGGCCACGGTGGCGTCGGCCACGAGGATTCGCGGCGTGTCATAGACGTTGCGATCGACCAAGGGGGCACTCCAGAGCTCGACGACGGCGCCGACGTCGATCGACGCGGGGACGTCCGCGCTGGTGCGCACGACAACGCTTGCCGTTCTCACGGCGTCGGCCGTAGCCACGGCTGCGTGCGGCACGAGTTCCCCCTCTTCGATGGTGCGAGTCGCGACGACTCCCTCGACGAAGACGCTGTCGATCATGTACGTGTCCGATGCCGCGCCCAGCGCCACGTCGACCACGCGCAAATCGTCGCGCGTCACCACCTCGCCGGGAACGATCGTGTGCGCGGCCGCCAGAACGGGCGTCGTCTGCCGCGCTGCGGCGACGACGAACCACACGCCAGCGATGGATGCCACCACGAGAATCACACCGAGCACAAGACGAACGTCGACCCACGCCGAACGGTGCGGCGCACGGGAAGCATCGGGAGCGGTCATGGGTCCATCGTCACGTACTTCGCAGTTGCGTCCGGAGTGTTATCCACAGGCGTGGCGGTCGCGACCCAGGTTGACGCGTGCGCGCAATAATGGGGACATGCCCGAAAACCTCGCCGACGACGCGCGCCTTCTTGCGCCCGCGCAGGTTGGCGAGCTCTTGTCGATATCGGTCGACGAAGTGATGGCGCTTGTCATGGAAGGACGCCTGCGGGGGCTGCGCGCGGGTGCGCCGGCGCGCTGGCGAATCGAAGAGGCCAGCGTCGCGGAGTATCTCGATGACCAGGCCGAAGAGGCTCGGCGGATGGCGTTGTGGCGACAATCGAGCACAGCGAGCTTTCCCGAGCTGTGGGGCCAGAACGTCATTCGCCACTCCGACTGACGGCGTGCCCACACGACGGCGGCGCCCGACCACCGCGTCAGGCGACAGCGTTGTCCGCCACGGCGTCAGATGACGGCGGGCGATTCGAGGCGCACCCACGCGATCGCGCTGAACGGAATCACGCGGAACGCGGTGACGTGACCGGATCGCCGGGGCGCCCCGGCGTCGTGCAGCGCGATATCCAGGTGGTCTGCACCCGCTCGATCAATCGTTCCGGTGAGCGGGGATCCCCCGCGACGCAACTGCACGGCGACTCCGACACGACGGCGCACCAGCCCGCGCAGCACGAAACCAAACGTCATTCTTTCGGCGAGCGCACTGCGTTCGGGAGCGGGCCGTGCACTGCGAAGGATGTCGGCGTGCGGCATCCCGACCCCTTCAATCGACGCAAGCGGCACGAGCATCTCGCCCGGGCCTGGAGGATCGAGCGCGGCCCAATCCACGCCGACGGCTGTGGCCGCGGCCTGGATCACCGTCCCGTCGCACAGGTGAAATGTCGGCGGATCGCTAGTTGCCTCGCGCGATGTCAGCATGGTGAGCCTGTCGCGCAACTCGACGCGGGAGAGGCGCAGTCGCTCTGCCTCGGTGTCGAGCGCAGCTCTCTCGGCCTCCCATTCAGAGGCGAGCTGATCTTCTAGATCATCAAAAAAGCGGTCCCAACGCACTCGCCGAGAGTAGAGCACGGATTACAAGTCGATGAGAAGTTATCCACAACCGGGGCTTTCGTCTCTCGCTGAGAGTTCGCCGTGTGTTCTACTAGCCGTCAGACGATCCCCCACTGTCGAGATAGGTATCCCATGGCAACGCTGCCCGCGGGCACTTCCCGCGCATATCGAGCATCGGATGAGGCATGGCGACTCTCTGAGTTCTTCGCCCCGCAACGAACTCCCAGCACAGATCTGCCCGAAGTCGAGCCTTTCCTTCGGAACCTGACCATCGGCGTGCTCGAGGTACTCGCCGGGGTGCGCGAGGTCGATCAACTGGCGAGGTGGCTCACGGAGGAGCCGTTTCGCAAGCTGGTCACGCGCGCCAACTTGTCAGCGCGAGCGCGCAACGCGCGCGGCGTCCCCGCGGCGCGTCCGCCGCACCGCTTGATGTCGATCCACCACACCTCCCCCGCAGACAGCGTGGTGGAAGCAACCGTCATCGTTCAAATGCCGACGCGCGTGCGTGCTGTCGCCATTCGCCTCGAGGGCATGGACGGCCGCTGGCGTGCCACCTCGGTCGGCGTTCTCTGACTTTCCTGCCGGCGACGGAACCGACCCCAACGATGTGGTCGGCTCCGTTCGTCACCTCACGCCGCGCGACAGGGCACATCACTGCCGGTAGGACGCGAGGAAGTTCCCCAGTCGTTCGATGGCCTCGGTGAGCACGCGAGCCTCGGGCAGGGTCACGATGCGCACGTGATCCGGCGTCGCCCAGTTGAAACCGGTGCCCTGCACGAGCAGCACATGCTCGGCCATGAGGAAGTCGTAGACGAACTTCGCATCATCGCGGATCTCGTGCACGTTCGGATCGAACCGAGGGAACGCATAGAGCGCCCCCCGTGGCTTGACGCACGACACGCCGGGGATCGACTCGAGGGTCTGCCACGCGGCATCCCTCTGTTCATGCAATCGCCCCGTCGGTGCGATGAGCGAATCGATCGACTGCACTCCTGACAGCGCCGCTTGAACGGCGAACTGGGCCGGCACGTTCGGACAAAGTCGAGTGGATGCCAGGAGGGTGATCCCCTCGAGGAACCCCGATGCGTGCGACTTCGGGCCGGTGATGACCAGCCAACCCGAACGGTACCCGGCCACGCGATAGGTCTTCGATAGCCCGTTGAAGGTCAGGACCAGCAGGTCAGGAGCCACGGACGCCATCGGAATGTGCTGCGCGTCATCGAAAAGAATGCGGTCGTAAATTTCGTCTGAGAGCACAAGAAGCGAGTGCTCTCGCGCAATCTCGGCGAGACCCTCCAGCACCTCACGGGAGTACACCGCGCCGGTGGGATTGTTGGGATTGATGACGACGATGGCCTTCGTGCGCTCGGTGACCTTCGAGCGGATGTCTTCGAGGTCGGGCTGCCACCCATTCTCTTCATCACAGATGTAGTGGACCGGCGTCCCGCCACCGAGGCTCGTCATCGCTGTCCACAGCGGGTAGTCGGGGGCGGGAATGAGAACTTCGTCGCCTTCGTCCAGCAGTGCCTGCATCACCATCGTGATGAGTTCCGACACCCCGTTTCCCAGGTACACGTCGTCGGGGTCGACCTTCGGGAAGGTGGGATCTTCCTCGTAGCGCGACACCACCGCGCGGCGAGCAGACATGATCCCTCGGCTATCGGAGTAGCCATGAGCCTGAGGCACCGCTTCGATCATGTCGCGCACGATCTGAAAGGGCGCCTCGAAGCCGAAGACCGCAGGATTTCCCGTGTTGAGCTTGAGGATCGAATGACCCTCTGCCTCAAGGCGGTCCGCCGCGACCAGTGCCTGCCCTCGGATCTCGTAGAGGACGTCCTTGAGCTTGCTGGACTGATCGAGAGGGCGAAGTGGACTCATCGCCTCAGGATATCGGTGACGCCGGGTGGCCAATCGACAGCGCGTGGACCGCGGCCACTCGAACGCGTACTCGACTGGATTGTGGCGCGCGGAACCCTCGTCACCGCGGTGCTGCTCTTCACCGTGGGGGCCGCCCTCCTCATCGTCGGCGTCGTGCGCGTGACATGAGGAGGGCAGCGATGCTCACTTGTTCTTGTCTGCTGCGCGGCGCTGTGCACGGTTGAGCGGAGCGGCTGCCGCGGCATCCGTCTTCTGCCCAAACGCTCCGCGCGGAGCATCTGCTTCCTGAGCCTGAGCGGGAGCGGCGGAGGCAGCGGCTGCGGCCTGGCGCACACGAGACGTCGCCGACTGCTGCACCTGCCCGCGCTCGTTGCGCACCTCGACCTCGCCGGCGTCGTTCGCTGCCGAATACTCCAGTCGCTGGCCTTCGATCGGTGTCGCGCCGAGACCCTTGGCCTCGACCTCGGTACCACCTTCGCCTTGACGACGAACCTCGACCTCGAGGTTGTAGAGGTACCCGACGGACTCTTCCTTGATCTGGCCCATCATCGACTGGAACATCTGGTAGCCCTCGCGCTGATACTCGATCAGCGGGTCGCGCTGAGCCATCGCGCGCAGGCCGATGCCGTCCTTGAGGTAGTCCATCTCGTAGAGGTGATCGCGCCAGCGGCGGTCAAGAACCTGGAGGACAACGCGACGCTCGAGCTCGCGGGTCGCGGCGGTTCCCAGCGTCTCCTCACGCTTCTCATACGCGATGCGTGCGTCCGAGAGGATCTCGCGCTTGAGACCGTCTGCGTTGATGCCGCCGCGACGACCCGCCGCTTCTGAGACGACCTCGTCGATCGTGACGTTCACCGGGTACAGGGTCTTCAGCTCTGTCCACAGCGAGTCGAAGTCCCAGTTCTCGCTGTGACCCGAACCAGTGTGGTCATCGATCACTGCGTTGATGGCATCTTCGATGAAGTGCTGCACGCGATCGGCGATGTCATCGCCCTGCAGGATGTGCCGGCGGTCCGAGTAAATCGCCTCGCGCTGACGGTTCAGCACGTCGTCGTACTTGAGGACGTTCTTGCGGATCTCGGCGTTGCGGCTCTCGACCTGGCTCTGCGCCGACTTGATCGCGCGCGAAACCATGCCCGATTCGATCGCGACATCGTCGGGGAAGTTCGTGCGCGCAAGGATCGCCTCGGCAGCACCCGACTGGAACAGGCGCATGAGATCATCGGTCAGCGAGAGGTAGAAACGGCTCTCACCGGGGTCTCCCTGACGGCCCGAGCGACCGCGCAACTGATTGTCGATTCGTCGAGACTCGTGACGCTCGGTACCCAGCACATAGAGACCGCCCGCCTCGGTGACCTTCGCAGCCTCTTCGGTTACCGTCTCCCGGGTGCTCTCGTAGACGGCATCCCATTCGGCTTCATACTCTTCGGGCGTCTCGACCGGGTCGAGACCCTTGGCCTTCATCTCCTGAACGGCGAGGAACTCGGCGTTTCCGCCCAGCATGATGTCGGTACCGCGACCGGCCATGTTGGTGGCGACGGTGACGGCGCCGTATCGACCCGCACGGGCGACGATCTCTGCTTCACGCGCGTGGTTCTTCGCATTGAGAACCTCGTGCTTGATGCCCTTCTTCGCGAGCAGGCGCGAGAGGTATTCGCTCTTCTCGACGCTCACGGTGCCGACCAGAACCGGCTGGCCCTTCTCGTGCCGACCGGCGATGTCTTCGACGACCTGGGCGAACTTCGCCTGCTCGTTCTTGTAGACGAGGTCCGGCTGGTCCTTGCGAACCATCGGCCGGTTGGTGGGAATCGGCACGACACCCAACTGATAGGTGGACATGAACTCGGCCGCTTCGGTCTCGGCGGTACCGGTCATACCCGCGAGCTTGTCGTACAGGCGGAAGTAGTTCTGCAACGTCACCGTGGCGAGAGTCTGGTTCTCGGCCTTGACGGGGACGGCTTCCTTCGCCTCGATGGCCTGGTGGATGCCCTCGTTGTACCGACGACCGACGAGGATGCGCCCGGTGTGCTCGTCGACGATCATGACCTCGTCGTTCATCACGACGTAGTCGCTGTCGCGCTTGAACAGGGCGAGCGCCTTGATCGAGTTGTTGAGGAACGAGATGAGGGGCGTGTTGGCTGACTCGTACAGGTTATCGATGCCGAGGTAATCCTCAACCTTCTCAATGCCTGGTTCGAGCACACCGACGGTGCGCTTCTTTTCGTCGACCTCGTAGTCGACGCCGACCTCGAGGGTCTTGGCGATCTTGGCGAATTCGACGAACCAGCGGTTCGCCTCACCCGAAGAAGGCCCCGAGATGATGAGCGGTGTGCGGGCCTCGTCGATGAGGATCGAGTCCACCTCGTCGACGATGGCGAAGAAGTGACCGCGCTGCACGAGGTCTTCCTTGCGCCACGCCATGTTGTCGCGCAGGTAGTCGAATCCGAACTCGTTGTTCGTGCCGTATGTGATGTCGGCGTTGTACTGCTCGCGACGGATCTCGGGAGTCTGGCCCGACACGATCGTGCCGGTCGTCATGCCCAGCGTGCGATAGATACGACCCATCAACTCGGCCTGGTAAGAGGCGAGGAAGTCGTTCACGGTGATGACGTGCACACCCTTGCCCGCGATCGCGTTGAGATATACCGGGAAGGCACCCGTGAGGGTCTTACCCTCACCGGTCTTCATCTCGGCGATGTTGCCGAGGTGCAACGCTGCACCACCCATCAGCTGGACGTCGTAGGCGCGCTGCCCCAGCGTGCGCTTGGCGGCCTCGCGCACAGCGGCGAAGGCCTCCGGCATCAGTTGGTCCAGGGTCTCGCCGGCCTCGTGCCGGGCGCGAAGCTCGGCAGTCTCGTTGCGCAGTTCCTCGTCGGTGAGTTGCGCGTAGTCCTCTTCGAGGGCGTTGACGGCCTTGACGACCTGCTGCAGCCGTCGGAGCACGCGGCCCTCGCCGGCACGAAGCAGTTTCTCGAGGGGGTTTGCCACGAAGTGTCTCCATCTGTCGGGTTCGACGCAGTTTGGCGTCGATGCCGCCCGGACCCCAGTCCAGGCATACCTGCCCATGTTATCTGCCCGTGACCTTGGCATGTGCTGGACGGTCGGAGTCGGAGCGACCAGGACATTGCGCACCCTGGGCCTACTCGGTATGTATATACTCAGCAATTACATACCCAGTATGCGCGATCGGAGACGTTGATGTCAGTGAAACAGAGCCTGTTGGCGATCCTCGACCAGGGCCCCTGCTACGGCTACCAATTGCGCACCGAGTTCGATCGCCGCACGGGGTCGACATGGCCGCTCAATGTCGGGCAGATCTACAACACGCTCGATCGCCTCGAACGCGATGGCCTGGTCGAAAAGGGTGACACCGATGACCAGGGCCACGTGTATTGGGAGATCACGGATGCCGGTTCCGCCGAAGTCCGCGAATGGTTGTCCTCCCCCGTCGAACGCGCCTCCGGCACGCGTGACGAACTCGCGATCAAGCTGGCCGTGGCATCCACTCTCCCCGGCGTCGATGTGGCGCAGATCATCCACGCGCAGCGACGCGCGTCCCTCGCGCAACTGCAGGAACTCAACCGCGCGAAGTACGCCGGCGCCAGCCCCGACGGGCCGGAAGAACTCGCATGGTCGCTCGTCGTCGACTCGATGATCTTCGCGGCCGAGGCCGAGGTGCGGTGGCTCGATCACACCGAGCAGCGGCTGGCGTTGCATCCTGAGCACACCATGGCGCTGGAACTGTCCACCGAGCGCCCGAAGCGTGGGCGCCCCGCGCGATTGCGCACTGCTTCGGGAGGAGATCTCGATTCGGGAGGATCGGATGCCACGGGCTCGCCCTCCGGGGCCGGGATCTCCTCCGAGGGCGCGATCTCCTCCGGGGCCGGGCGCTCGGCAGAGATGACTCGATGACCGCGACGGTGCTGCGACTGGTGGGCGTGACGCAGCAGTATGGCTCCGGCGAGACCGCCGTCTCGGCATTGTCCGGGGTCGACCTCACGGATCAGGAGGTCGGAGTGACCCTTGTCGCGTGGCTCGTGCCCCCGCGGCATCCGGATCTCACCCGTCGCACCGCGATCGCGTGAGCGCAACACGGGTGCGCTCAGGTGCTCCGATCCCGAAAACTCCCCCGCTCCGGAGGAAATCGAGATTCGGGCGCAGGATCGGCGCCGCCTTCGTCCTCCCGAACATGGATCTCCTCCCCCAGGGTGGGGTGGATCCCCTCCCGAAGTGTGGGGTGGATCTCCTCCCGAAGTGTGGGGTGGACCTCCTCCCGAAGTGTGGGGTGGACCTCCTCCCGAACATGGATCTCCTCCCCCAGGGTGGGCGAAGACAGGGATGCGGGCAGTTCCCGGATGCCGGGCGCGGCATCCTGTCGCCTCACAGGCGCCACCCACTACCCTGAACTGTGACCGAAACCGATTCCCCGATCGCGGCCGAGGCTCCCGAGCAGCCCGCCGAGATGACGTTCGCTGATCTCGGCCTGGGCGATGCGGTGCTGAAGGCCCTCCGTGACGTCGGCTACGAGACTCCCTCCGCGATTCAGGCGGCGACCATCCCGACGCTGCTCGAAGGCCGCGATGTGGTCGGTCTCGCGCAGACCGGCACAGGGAAGACCGCAGCGTTTGCCCTTCCCGTGCTCGACCGCCTCGACCTCGGCCAGAAGAACCCGCAGGCTCTCGTGCTCGCCCCCACGCGCGAACTCGCGCTCCAGGTCTGCGAAGCGTTCGAAAAATACGCGTCGCACCTGCGCGGCGTGCACATCCTTCCCGTGTACGGCGGGCAGGGCTACGGCGTGCAGCTGTCGGCGCTGCGGCGCGGCGTCCACATCATCGTGGGCACGCCCGGTCGCATCATGGACCACCTCGACAAAGGCACGCTCGACCTGTCGGAGCTGAAGTACCTCGTGCTCGACGAGGCCGATGAGATGCTCAAGATGGGCTTCGCCGAGGACGTCGAGACCATCCTCGCCGACACCCCCGACTCGAAGCAGGTCGCCCTCTTCTCGGCCACCATGCCCGCGGCGATCCGCCGCATGTCGCAGCAGTATCTGCACGATCCCGAAGAGATCACGGTCAAGACCAAGACCACGACGTCGGCGACGATCACGCAGCGCTACCTGATCGTGTCGTTCCAGCAGAAGATGGATGCCCTGACTCGCATCCTCGAGGTCGAGAACTTCGAGGGGATGATCATCTTCGGTCGCACCAAGAGCGTCACCGAAGAGATCGCCGAGAAGCTGCGCGCTCGCGGGTACTCGGCGGCAGCCATCAACGGCGACGTGGCGCAGCCGCAGCGCGAGCGCACCGTCAACCAGCTGAAATCGGGCAAGCTCGACATCCTGGTCGCGACCGACGTGGCAGCCCGCGGGCTCGACGTCGAGCGCATTTCACACGTGGTCAACTTCGATATCCCGACTGACACTGAGTCGTACGTGCACCGCATCGGGCGCACCGGCCGTGCGGGCCGCAGCGGTGACGCGATCAGCTTCGTCACTCCGCGCGAGCGCGGCTTGGTGCGCGCGATCGAACGCGCCACGCGCCAGCAGCTCACCGAAATGTCGCTGCCGAGCGTCGACGAGGTCAACGTCACGCGCTTGTCGCGCTTTGACGACCGCATCACCGCGGCACTCGGCGAAACCGAGCGCATCGAGCGTTTCCGTGACATCATCGCCCACTACGTGCGTCACCACGACGTGCCCGAGGTCGACGTTGCCGCGGCCCTCGCCGTCGTGGCCCAGGGCGAGTCGCCGCTCCTGCTCGAGCCGGAGCCCGAGCGCCCGAAGCGCGAGTATGCCGATCGTGGCTCGCGCTTCGACCGCCAGGAGCGTGACAGCCAGCGTGAGCGCCGGCAGCGCCCGAGCAACCCGAACATGGCGACGTACCGCATCGCGGTCGGCAAGCGTCAGCGTGTCGAACCTCGCCAGATCGTCGGCGCGCTCGCGAACGAAGGCGGCCTGAGCCGCGGCGACTTCGGCGCGATCCAGATTCGCCCCGACTTCTCGCTCGTGGAGCTTCCCGCCGACCTGTCCGCTGACACTCTGCGCCGGCTGGTCGATACCCGCATCTCGGGTCAGCTGATCGACATCCGCCTCGACACGGGCGGCCCGAGCCGTCGGCGCGACGACCGTGGCGATCGCCCGCCGCGCGAGGACCGCAAGCCGCGGCACAAGCGCAACGACCGCTACTGAGTACGGGTTTGTGGATGCCGCGCGCGGCATCCACACCCCGGGCAGACACCCCGCGAGCAAACCTTAGGATCGATGCATGGCCGGTTTTTGGGGCAAGCGCAAACGTGAGCAAGAAGAACTGCAGGCGCAGGATGCCGACCTTGCGCGCCGAGCGCGCACAGCGCTCGTAGAAGCCGACGAGCGCATCCGCACCACCACCGACGAACTCGCGTTCGCCGAAGCAGAGCTCGGGCCCACCTCGACGAAGGACCTTCGCGAGGCACTCGTCGCGGTGCGCACGCACATGGCTGAGGCGTTCCACCTGCACCAGCTGAACCACGACGAGATCCCCGATACCCCGGAAGAGTTGCGCACGCGGAACGCACGCATCGTCCAGCTGTGCGAGTGGGCAGAAGAGCTGCTCGACGACCGCACCGAAGCTCTCGCGGGACCCATCGAGCGCGCACGCCGCGCACCCGAGATCATCGCCAAAGTGCGGGCCGACGCGGCACAGCTGCGCACGCGCGTCCCGCACGCCCGTGAGACGGTGCAGCGTCTGGCCGCACGATACTCCGCCGAGGCGCTCGAGCAGGTCGATTCCAACCCCGCCGAAGCCGAACAGCTCCTCGGGTTCGCCGAACACAGCGCGGGCATCGCCGAGCGGCGCCGAGACGCGGGCCAGCGTGAGCAGGCGAACCTGGCACTCGAGGCTGCGACCGAGTCGGTGCGCCGCGCGCACACACTGATCGACGCGGTCGAGACCTTCGAGGTGGAAGCCCTGCGCGCCGAGTCCACGCTTGCCGCGATCATCGAGGATTCCCGCGAAGACCTCGTGGCCGTTCGCACGGCCCCGCAATCACCGGCGGTCGTCGAGGCGACGGCTGCGCTGCTGGCAGCATTGCGCGCTCTGCCGGCTGCGGGCGTGAACACCGATCCGTTTGCTCAGCTGTCACGGTTGCGCGAGGCCAATGCGGGGTTGGATGCCGCAGTGGCGGCTGCCCGCGAACGCGCCGCCCGTCCGGTTGTAGACCTCGCACACGTGCGGCACGCCATGGACGATGCCGCACGGCAACTCGCCGTTGCTCGCGATGTGATCGCCGGACACCGCGGATGGATCGGCGCGGATGCTCGCACCCGTCTGGCCGAGGCTGACCGCCTGAGCGCTGACCTCGACCAGTACCTCGGGGCCTCCGCGTCGATGGTGACCACGATCGACGAAGATCACCGCGAACAGGCACTCGCGATGGCCAGGCGCATCGCGTTCCTCGCCGGCGAGGCTCTGCAGCTCGCGCAGCGCGACATCAACAACTCCCGTCCCCCGGGTGGGCCCGATCAGTGGGGTGGCGGCTGGGGCGGCGGAGGTCGCCGCGGAGGAGGCGGATCCGACCTGATGGGCGGCATTCTGGGCGGTCTCGTCATTGGGAGCCTGCTCGACGGCATGTTCGACTGAGGATCTGGCATATGAGAGTGCCCCGACCACACGGCCGGGGCACTCTGTTTGAAGAAACTGGATGCTACGACGCAACAGCCGCCGGGGCTGCCTGTGTCGTCAACGAGATGACACCGTAGTCCCATCCCTTACGACGGTAGACGACGCTCGGGTGGTCGGTGCGGGCATCGACGAACAAGAAGAAGTCGTGGCCGACCAACTCCATACGGTCGACGGCTTCTTCGACGCTCATCCACTCGGGCTGGAATTCCTTGGTGCGGATCACGACGGGGGTGTAGTCGGGCTCGTCTTCGTTGCCCGTGAGGATCGGAATCTCGCCCGTGGCGACCGCGTGCAGCACATCGGCGGAGGCCGGCTGCAGATCGATGCCAGACAGCGAGCCGCTGCCCTTTTCGTACTTGGCCCCGCGCGGATGATTCCGTGCATCCACCCGCTTGTCCTTGGCGCGGCGCAACTGCTCGCACAGCTTGTCAACCGCGAGATCAAGTGCGGTGAACTTGTCGGCATCTGTTGCCTCAGCGCGCACGACGGGGCCCTTGCCCACGACGGTCAGTTCGACGGTGTCGTCTTCCATTCGACCGTTGTGGTGGGCGCGATGCGTCACCTTCACTTCGACCCGCTGCGCGCGGGGTGCCAGGTGCTCGACGCGGCCAACCTTTTCTTCGACCACTGTGCGGAATCGATCCGTGATCCCCACACCCACGCCGACGATGCTGGTTTCCATCCCTGACCTCCTTGTTCCGGTCCTCCCGGTCAAGGGCGGACCTTGAGTCGCCTTGTGCACACCACCGTAGCCGCGCCGCCCAGGGATGTCACCCACCAGTTTGTCGCGTGTCGTTCGCGGTGAGCGTATCGGCCGCGTGAAGGTCACGAGAGGCGTCGCGGGGTGGCCGCCACGGTGGCCGCACCAACGACTCTGGCTCCCGCTTTCCGCAGCGCCCGCACGGCTTCGGCCAGACTCGCCCCCGTCGTCACGACGTCGTCGACGATGATCACGCGCACTCCGTGTGCCGCGGCGTCTGCACGGAGCGTGTGGTCCACGTTCGCGGCGCGTTGCTCGCGGGTGAGGCCGCGCTGATCTCGGTTGCGCCGCACGGCACGCAGCCAACGGGCGGTCGGCCGCGCGGTGCCCCGCGCCAGCAGGTCGGGAACCCGAAAGCCTCGCGTGCGATACGACGCGCGCGAGGTGGGCATCGGAACGAGCACGGCAGTGTCGTCGATGCGGCGGATCGCGGCATCCAGCACCGGCACAAGCGCCCTCACAAGGCCGGTGCGACCGTCCTCCTTGATGGTGCGCACGATCCTGGCCGGCGCGCCCTCGAACCTCACTCCGCTCGATACGCGCACGTTGCTGGCACAGCCCGGAAGGACGCCGGAAACGAGGTCCGGCGCCAGGGATGCCACGCAGGCGTCGCAGAGCTCAACATCGGGCACCCCGCAGCCAGCACAGTCGACGGGGAACAGGAAAGTGAACGCATCGCTCAACGCCGAACGCACGAGTTCTGCCAATCGGTCGCGCATACCGCTACCGTGCCACCGTCGCGGCTGTGACGGTGGCACGTCGAGACACGTGTGGACGGACCCCCGGCACACGGATCTGGGGAGGAGGGGCTCCCGCACCTCCCCGCTCGCTACTGCGGTATGCCCTGCTGCGTGGCGAGCACCGTCACGCCGGTGGCGATCTGCTCCCAGTTCGTGCCCCGCTTGGCATAGACGGCATCGCCGTCGTGAACACGGATCACCGAAACAGTCGCTCCTCCCGCCAGCGAGCGCATGCCCTGCGCGGCCGCCGTCACCGACGAGGGGCCGCCGATCACTTGCTCGAGAACGGTGGATGCTTCCTCCCCCGCTGAGAGAGCGGCCACCGTCGACTCGTCGAGCCAGGCGATCGCCGTCCCCGACCCAGGCACCAGCCCGATCGCGATCGGCTCTCCGAGTCGTATCGGAACACCATCGGTACTGCGCACGACACCTGCGACCCAGAGGGCGTCGCGTCCCGCCGCCGACACAATCGCTGCCATGCGCGTACCGTCACGCGAGATCGCCATCGCCGAGATTGCCGTCGCCTCGGCCCACGCGCCCTCGAGCTGCACGGTGGTGCCATCCAGCTGCGAAGCGCGCACCGCGCCGGGTGCATCCTCGGGCACCGTCCACACGACGCCGAACGGGTCCATCGTCGGGGCGACCACTCCTGGGCGCTCGTCGACGACTGCCAGGGTGCCATCGGCACCCACGCGCGCCGCCGCACCACCGGGGACCGTGACCGCGGCGTAGCGGCGGTCTGGCGAGACCTGGATTGCCGAGGGAGCGGCATCCATCACCGATTCCGAAAGCCCGGGGATCTCTTCGAGCGCATCGCCGTTGAGGAAGCCGAATCCGTCGTCCGTCAGGACCAACGGCAGCGAAGCGACGCGAGTGCTGCGGGTCGTGACGGTCTGTGCGTCGATGGGGCTGGATGCCACGGTCAGCTCGACCGACGATGCACCGGCCGTCGCCAAACTCGCCGTGAGTTGAGTGAGCATCCTGTCGAGCGTGACGCTGTCGGCGTCGAGCGCGGTGGCCGACAGGTCGATCTCAGCCACCCCGCTGTCGCTGACGGGGACCGACGCCAGCAACGTCACGGTCTCGGGGAACGCGGTCGAGACCGATTCTTCAAGCCAGACGCTGCGACTGCGGTTGACGAGCGCATCAGCGATGCGGGTCGCGGCGTTAGCCGTCGGGAACCACCGAACATCAGGAACCAGGTACTGCCACGACGGGTCGAAGTAAACGACCGCGTACTCGTGGAAGACGTTGGGGAAAATGTCTCGGTCTAGCACCACACCGTCGGGCGCCGACGTGATGCGCCACTCGCCGTCGTCCTGCTGCTCGAGGGCGAACGGAAGATCCGTGGGACCCGCCTCTGCGCGCTGGTAGGAGCCCTTGTCGTCCACGGTGGCCACGGCCACCACAGAGACCGTGACGTCACCGTCATCTCCTTCCGAGTACACCCGGTCGCCCGGTGTGTCGACGGTGACGCCGGCTTCGGGGCGCCACACCTCTGCGAAATCGGGGGCGAGGAACTCGCGCGCGCGCTCCCATCGGCCGAGCGCTCCCGGGCCAGACCCGGCACGGATAAAGCCCTCGACGATCTCTTCGGGCGACGCACCGGGCTGGGGGCGATCGGGAAGAAACGAGAAGTCCGGCGTGCCCGACGAGGAATCGGGTCCGAGTCCCTGCTGGACAGGTCCGGACGAAGGCAACCCGGCGCACGCCGTCAGCGCGAGAACCGCTGTGACCAGGAGGGCCAGGGCTGCACGCATACGACGCACGCTCACGGTCGTTCCTCCTTCTCCCGTGCACGGGCGACGGCATCGCGCCTCACCGCGGCAGTGCCCAGAACTTCGAGAGGCTGCGTGAGTCCCAGATCGTCCACGGCCGCCACCGAATCGTCTCCGGGATCCACCGGCACAGGTGAAGGCGCGGCCAGCCGTACGCTCGTGCGCGGCAAAGTGAGCACGAAGTTAGTGCCGCGACCGAGCTCAGACCACACGGCCAGCTCCCCGCCGTGCAGGCGCGCGTCTCCCAGCGCGATCGACAGCCCCAGGCCGGTCCCGCCGATCGTGCGCTTGCGGGACGGGTCGGCTCGCCAGAATCGGTCGAACACACGCTCGGCATCCTCTGGTCGCATACCGAGTCCGTAGTCGCGCACTCCGATCGCGACGGACTGCTGATCGCTGTCGACCGTGACGACGATCGGCCGGCCCTCACCGTGTTCAATCGCATTGCCGAGCAAGTTGCGAACGATTCGGCGCACACGCCGCGGGTCCATGTCGACGGGGGAATATCCTCCCGGCGCCACGAGGCGCACATCGGTCCCGTGCTGCTCGGCGAGCTGCGCCATGGACTCGATCACGTCTTCGGCGAGCGCTGCCAGTGCCGTCGGTTCGAGCTCGAGTTGCACTGAGCCGGCGTCATAGCGGCTGATCTCGAGCAGGTCGGTGAGGAGCGTCTCGAACCGCTGGACCTGCGCGTTCAGCAGCTCCGCGGCGCGGGCTGTGGACGGCTCGAACTCGTCACGCTGGTCGTTGATCATGTCGGCCGCCAGCCGGATCGTCGTCAGCGGCGTACGCAGCTCGTGCGACACATCCGACACGAAGCGCTGTTGCACGAGCGACAGATCGGCAAGCTCTTTGATCTGCGATTCGATGCTGTCAGCCATCGCGTTGAACGAGCGTCCGAGCACGGCCAGCTCATCTTCGCCGTGCACCGGCAGTCTGACTCCCAGCTCCCCCGCCGCGAGCTTGGCGCTCGTGTCGGCCGCCTCTGCGATGGGCCTGGTCACCGACCGCAGGACGAACCACGCGATCGCGCCGATGAGTACGACCAGGCTGACGCCGACGATCCACAGCGTGCCGTGGATGAACCCGAGCGTCTGCGGGGCACTCGCGAGGTCGTAGGCGACGTACAGTTCGTACGGGCCGACATCCGGAACCTCGATCTGCTGCCCGACGATGATCCCTGGGATCTCTCCGTCGTCTGACGGCAAGGCGACAGACTGCCAGTACTGCTGGTCGGCGTCTGCGCGCACGCTCGCGCGCATCTGCGGCGATATGAGTTCCTCAAGCGCGGGATCGGTGGCCGAGTTCTGGGGGGCCAGAGCGGACGGCGGACCGATGCGGAACGTCGCCCAGCCGTCGTTGGACGACTGCTGGGCCAACGTCGTGCGCACGCGTGTCATGAGGTTCTGAAGCTGAACGACATCGCCTTGGACGGCGGCACTGTCGAGGGTCGTTTGCACGGCCGCCGTGGCGCGTTGCGCATCGACGAGGACTTGATCCTTGCGCGAGACGAACAGATCGTTCTGGATCGCCAGCGCCATCCACACGCAGGCGATGACGACGGCGAATGCCGTGAGCGCGAGGGTCACCAAGAGGGTGCGGAACCGCAGCGAGCGCTTCCAGAGTCGCCGCAGGCTCGCGGGCCACGTGCGCACGTCGCGCCAGCCCGTGAGCCGTACCTGCGGCGCCGAGGCTCCCGGTTGCGCGGCTGTCATCGGGCTGTCAGACCACGGCGCCGGCGCGATAGCCCACGCCGCGCACCGTGGTGACGATCTTGGGGTTGTCGGGATCGAGCTCGACCTTGGCGCGCAGGCGTTGCACGTGGACGTTCACCAGGCGCGTGTCGGCCTTGTAGTGGTATCCCCACACCTGCTCGAGCAACATTTCGCGTGAGAACACCTGCTGCGGCTTCGACGCCAACGCCACCAGGAGTTCGAACTCGAGAGGCGTGAGCGCGATCCGGTTCTCCCCGCGCCTCACCTCATGAGCCGACACATCGACCACAAGATCACCGATGCGCAGGGCATCTCCACCCGATTGCCCGCCAGGGCGGAGGCGCGTCTTGATGCGCGCGACGAGTTCTTTGGGGTTGAACGGCTTGACGATGTAGTCGTCCGCCCCGGATTCGAGGCCCTTCACGACATCAGCGGTGTCGGTGCGGGCGGTGAGCATGATGATGGGCACGCCCGATTCGGCGCGCACCTGCGTGCAAATCTCGATGCCGTCCATTCCGGGAAGCATCAGATCCAGCAGGATGAGGTCGGGCTTCTCGCTGCGCCATGTGTCCACCGCGATGGCACCGTCAGCGCAGAAGACAGGATCAAATCCTTCCGTGCGCAGCACGATGCCGATCATCTCGGCGAGAGCGGTGTCATCATCGACCACCAGGATGCGTGAAGTCATCTAACGCGTCTTCCTTTGCGTTGGGCAGGGACCGCTACCACACCGCCGTCCCCATGCGCTTGTCACAGAGTAGTCGACCCGGCCGGACCATGCGCCGAACGCGCGGGCACAACCGTGCATTCCCCCGATACTCACGGGCAGTGTCGGGGGAATGTGTCACGATAGGGGCGTCGCGCGCGCACGACCTGCCCGCGCCAGGAGGGATGAATCGGTGAGCTCGTACCCGACGTGGACGCCCGCGTCACGCCCCGGGATCATCCCGCTCTATCCCCTCGGCTTCGGCACGATCCTCGGGCGCTCCTTCGCGGCCCTGCGCGCAAACCCGCGCGTGCTGCTGGGATTCGCGCTGATCGCGCAGTCGGTGGCATATCTGGTCCTCACCGCGGTGCTTGCGGCCGTCGCGTGGGCGACATTCTCGCGACTGGATACCGTCGTCCCCGGTTCGGATGACTTCAACGCGATCATGGCAGGGTCGGTCACGATCACCGCGATCTCGGCGATCGTCCTGGGCCTGGGGGTCGGCGCACTCACGATCATCGTGCAGGCCGTGGTCATCGCCGAAGTCTCGCACTCCGCGGTGGCGGAGAAGCTCACGCTGCGCGCACTCTGGCAGCAAGTGAAACCCGTCGTATGGCGGCTGTTCGGCTACAGCGTGCTGGTGATCACGGCGGTCCTTGTGGCGATGACGATCATCGTCGGCGGACTCGTGGCACTCGGATTCGCGATCGCACCCCTGGCCGTGGTGCTCGGCATCTTGCTCGTGCTCGGCGCGATCCCGGTGTCCTGGTGGCTGATGATCAAACTGTTGCTGGTTCCCGCGGCGATCGTGATCGAGCGCCAGAGCATCACCGACGCTGTGCGGCGTTCGTGGGTTCTCACGCGCGGTCGGTTCTGGCGGACCCTCGGCCTGATCCTCGTGATCTCGCTCATCTTCGGCGCGGTCAGTCAGGTGGTCAGTCTGCCGCTAGGGCTGCTCTCCTCCGGCATCACGACGGTCATCGCCCCGACCGGCGATCCCGAGCCTTCCGCGATCGTGGCGATCATCGTCGCATCGTTGCTCGCCCAGGCGCTGACTCTGGTGCTCCAATCGGTCGCGCTCGTGGTGCAATCGACCGCGACCGCGATCATCTACATCGACGCGCGAATGCGCCGTGAAGGCCTCGACCTCGATCTCATGGCGCATGTCGAGCGGCGGGATGCCGGTGGCCACGACCTGGATGACCCGTACCTCGTGCACATCGGGCGTGAAATTGCGCCGCGCGGTGTGGCCGGGGCACCGACCGCCGCGTACCCCCAGTACGCCGCGTACCCTCAGTACGGCGCTCAGGCGCAGTACGCGCAGCCACATCAGTACGGCGCACCGCCACAGTATTCACCGCCACCGCAGTACGCGCCGCCACCGGCGTATACAGCGCCCACGCAGCAATACGCGCCGCCGCCCCCTTACACACCTCCCGCTGCCACGCCCCCGAAGACCGCCCCTGAAGAATCCGGGCCGTCGGCAACGCAGTGGGCTGCTCCGGGCACGTCCCCGTCGCCCGAACAGCCGAACGGCCAGAACACGCCGTGACGCCTCGTGCGCTGATTCTGAGCGTCTCCGCGTCCGTGCCACCGCTGGACCCGGACCGCGACGAGGCCCAGCGGTGGGCGGAGGACGAGCTGTCGAACCCGGTGTACGACATCGCGGAACCCACCCCGCTGGATCGCCTGGCACAAGCGGTAGCCGACTTCATCGCGAACCTTTTCTCCCCCGAGCTTCCGTCCACGGTCGGGCCCGCTGTCGCCATCATCGCGGCCGTGGTCGTCGTCGCGCTCATCGCACTGGCCTTCGTGATCTGGGGACGGCCGCGCGCGATTCACCGCACGAGTGGATCCAGCACGGTCCTGTTCGACGGAGATGACGAGCGCTCCGCCGACGAGCTGCGCGCCGCAGCGATCGCGGCAGCGCGCGCCGGTGAATGGGATGCCGCGATCATCGATCGCTTCCGCGCGGTCGCGCGAGGCTGTGCCGAGCGTGGAGTGGTGAATCTCCCTCCCGGCGCCACTGTCCACGCGTTTGCACGCCGCGCCGGCACCGTGTTTCCCGAGTTCTCGGCCGACCTCGAAACGGCCGCCAGCACTTTTGACGACGTCCGCTATTTGCGGCGTCCGGGTAACTCGTCGCTCTATCAGCAGGTTGCCGCCGTTGATGAGGCCGTCGCATCCTCCCGTCCTCGGCTCATCGACGACGAATCGACCGATGGTCGCCGTCCCGATCTTGAGCGCGTATGAACACGGCGATCGACCCCTCTCCGCCGCGCAGGCGCACGCGTCTAGCCATCTGGACGGCGATCGGTCTCGGTGCGCTCGTGATCGGTGCGCTGGGCGCGCTTCTCGCCGCACAGGGCCGATGGGACGAGCGGACGGTGCTTGACCCCGAATCCGCCGGCCCGAATGGGTCTCGCGCGCTGGTCGAGATCCTGCGGGATCACGGTGTGGATGTTCGCGTCGTCCGCGACCACGAGTCCGCTGAGGGCGCGCTAGGTTCAGGCACCGACACGCTCGTGATGCTCGACACTCCGGCGCTCTCCGACGACGGCGTCGAACAGTTGACCGATGCTGCGACGGATGTCGTGCTGCTGGACCCTCGCGCCCGCACGCTCGATCTTCTGATCCCGGGCTCTGCCCCGGCGGGGTACGCCGCGGATCTCCCCCTCGAGCCTGACTGTGCCTTCGACGTCGCCGCACGCGCCGGGTCGATCATTCCCGGCGCCACCTTCACCGCCGGTTCGGGCGAAGGATGCTACACCACGGATGCCGGTTGGGGGCTGGTCACGGCCCCGCACGGCGACGGAAGGGTCAGCGCGATCGATGGTCGCGTGCTTTTCACCAACGACATGCTCGCCGACGCGGGCAACGCTGCTCTTGCGCTGGGACTCATGGGCCAGCACGCGAGGCTGGTCTGGTACATTCCCGGCGCCGGCGACACCGATCTGCCGGCGACCAAGCTGTCTCTCGGCGAGCTGACCCCGGACTGGGTGAGCCCGGTCATCGTGCTCCTCCTACTCTCGGGAGTGTGTGCAGCCATCTGGCGCGGGCGTCGGTTCGGCCCGCTCGTTGCCGAACGTCTGCCGGTCACCGTACGTGCTTCCGAGACGACAGAGGGACGTGCCCGCCTCTACGCCCAGTCACGCGATGCGGCGCATGCCGCCGAACAACTCCGGCATGCGAGTGCCGCGCGATTGGCACGATCGATGTATCTGGGCGCGGCGGCCGACCGACGCGCGATCGCCGACGCCGCGGCATCCCTCACCGGCTCTGACCGCGCACGCGTCCACGCACTCCTGATCGACGATGTCCCTAACAACGACGCGCAACTCGTCACTGTCTTCGAAAGACTCTCACGCCTCGAGGCCGCGGTGAACGCCGCCGCCCACCCCGAAAGGATGAACCCATGAGCGATGCTTCCGCCGCCGTTGACGATGCGGCACTGCGCGAGGTGATGAACCGCGTGCGCGGCGAGGTCGGCAAGGCCGTCGTCGGCCAGGACGGCACGATCACCGGACTTCTTATCGCACTGCTGGCGGGCGGGCACGTGCTGCTCGAGGGTGTTCCCGGCGTCGCCAAAACCCTCCTCGTGCGCGCCTTCTCGACTGCGCTCGGCCTGGATACCACTCGCATTCAGTTCACCCCTGACCTGATGCCGGGCGACGTATCGGGCTCGCTGATCTACGACGCGCGCGCCGGCGAATTCGAGTTCCGTGAGGGACCGATCTTCACCAACATCGTGCTCGCCGACGAGATCAACCGCACCCCGCCCAAGACGCAGTCCGCACTGTTGGAAGCGATGGAAGAGCGTCAAGTGTCCACTGACGGTGTCACGCGCGCACTGCCGGATCCCTTCCTCGTCGCCGCCACTCAGAACCCCGTCGAGCACGAGGGAACCTACACGCTGCCCGAAGCGCAACTCGACCGCTTCCTGCTCAAACTGATCGTCGAACTCCCCGCACGCGACACCGAATTCGCGATGCTGCGTCGACACGCGTCAGGGTTCTCGCCTCGTGATCTCGCGGGCGCCGGGCTGAGCGCCGTGGCGACGGCCGACGACCTGCGCGCAGCGCGTCACGCGGCGGCATCCGTCACCGTCTCGGACGATGTCCTCGGCTACGTGGTCGACCTCGCTCAGGCGACGCGACGCAGTCCGTCAGTGCAACTCGGTGTTAGTCCGCGCGCGTCGACCGCACTGTTGGCTGCCGCCAAAGCCTGGGCGTGGTTAGGCGGATACCCCGCGATCACCCCTGACCACGTGCAGACCATGGTCGTGCCCACGTGGCGCCACCGCATCCGTCTGCGCGCGGACGCCGAACTCGAAGGCGTCTCGGTCGATGCCGTGCTGGGGTCTGTGATGCAGCAAACACGCGTCCCGGTCTGATCAGATGTACGTCACCGGCCGACTGCCGCTCCTGGTCGCCCTCGGGGCGGTGCCCGTGGTGCTCCTCACCACGGCTGGCGTCGCCCCGTGGTTGGCGACCCTGGTGTGGATCGTCGTGTGCGTCGCGGTCGCGGGGACGGATGCCGCGCTCGCGGCAGATCCGCGTCGCCTCACCATCACCCGTACGATACCGGGGCGCGTCGCGCTGGGGCGGGCGGTCGCCGCAGAAATGCGCGTGCGGAACACGGGCGAACGCACGATCCGCGGCCTCGTGCGGGACGCCTGGCAACCGACCGCCGGCGCCGACGGAACGCGCCATGCGGTGGTGATCCCTCCGGGTGAATCCCGGGTCGTCCGCGTCCCCTTGCTCCCACGCCGCCGCGGCGAGCTGCGCAGCGAATACGTCATCGTGCGGTCCGCAGGGCCGTGGGGACTGGCGGGCCGCCAGGGCCGCATCGACTCCCCCGGCGCGATCCGCGTGCTCCCGCCGTTCACCGCTCGCAGGCACTTGCCTTCGCGCCTCGCGCGCTTGCGCGAGCTCGACGGGAGCACGAGCGTGCAGGTACGCGGACAAGGCACCGAGTTCGACAGCCTGCGCGAGTACGTGCGCGGTGATGACGTCCGCTCGATTGACTGGCGCGCCACCGCACGATCGAGCACCACCATGCTGCGCACGTGGCGACCAGAACGCGATCGACACGTCGTCATCATTATCGACACCGGGCGCACGTCAGCCGCGCGCGTCGGTGACGGTGTCCGGCTGGATGCCGCGATGGAGGCGTCGCTGCTCCTCGCCGCGCTCGCGCAACGTGCGGGCGATCATGTGCACCTGATGATGTTCGATCGCGTAATGCGCGCGCGCGTGACCCGCGTGGACGGTCCGGGCCTTCTGCCCGCCATGGTCGACGCGATGGCACCGGTCGAGCCTCAACTGATCGACACCGATTGGGATGCGGCCTTCGGCGCGGCGCGCAGCCTCACGTCGCGCCCCAACCTGATCGTGGTCCTCACTGCGCAGGATGCGGTGGATGCCGCGCGCGGCTTTCTGGGATCCCTGCCCGCCCTTGCGCGACGCGCCACGGTGGTGATCGGCACGGCGACAGACCATCCGGCGAGCACGCCCCCGCGCGCCAGCGCCGAGGACGTCTATCGAGAGGCTGCCTACGCGCGCAGCGCGCACGACGCGGAGATCGTCGCCGCCGCGATCGCACGTGCGGGCGCCGAAGCCATCGTGGATCATCCCGACGCGCTGCCCCCGAGGATCGCCGATCGCTATCTCGCACTGAAGGCGGCCGGACGGCTCTGACCTGGGTTTTCTCTCGCTACGACGGCATGAGCACGGGGACACACGCGCGCGTTCCTGAGTATGCGCTGTAAGGCGCGCTACGCTCGCGTCGAGGAAAGGAGTCCGCCATGTCGGATACCACCACCGAGCCGAAAATGGCGACGAAGCTCGTCGCCGAGGCTCTTGGAACGCTGTTGCTCGTCTTCGGAGGCGTCGGCACCGCGCTGTTCGCATCCGCATTCCCCTATGACGACCCCGCCAATCCGCTCGGCGTCGGGTTCGTCGGCGTGGCACTCGCCTTCGGTCTGACCGTTGTCGTCGGCGCGTACGCGTGGGGCCCCGTATCGGGCGGGCACTTCAACCCCGCTATCACTCTCGGCTTGGCAGCCTCGGGTCGCTTCCCCTGGAAGGACACGATCGGCTACATCATCGCGCAGGTGATCGGTGGCGTCGTGGCGACGACGCTGATCGTCCTCATCGGTACGTTCGGCCCCGAGGGCTGGCTTTCGAGCGCGCAGAACGGCGGGTTCGCCTCGAACGGGTTCGGTGAGAGCTCGCCCGGTGGATTCGGGCTGGGCGCCGCGATTGTCGCCGAGATCCTGCTGACCGCCATCTTCGTCATGATCATCCTCGGCGTTACGCACCCGACTCGCGGAAACGCACTTCTTGCGCCGCTCGCGATCGGCCTCACGTTGACGCTTATCCACCTCATCTCGATTCCGATCGACAACACCTCGGTGAACCCGGCACGCTCGATCGCCGCCGCGATCTACGGCGGCGCCGAGCCCCTCGCCCAACTGTGGGTGTTCATCGTGTTCCCGATCGTGGGTGGCCTGATCGCGGGTCTGCTGCACCGGGCGCTTCTCGAAAAGACACCGGCACCGCCGGCAGAGGAGACTGCACGCGTCGAGCCCTGACGCTCCGTCATCGACCAACGAAGAACGGCCTGCCCCCATGGGGGCAGGCCGTTCTTCTACAACACGCGGGGTCGCGCTCAGCGCAGGTCGAAGCGATCCAGTTCGGTCACCTTGCCCCACGCGGCCACGAAGTCACGCACGAACTTCTCGTGCGCGTCGTCGCTGGCGTAGACCTCGGCCACAGCGCGAAGCTCGGAGTTCGACGCGAAGACGAGATCGGAGCGCGTGCCGACACCCACCTTGTCGCCCGAACCGTCCTTCGTACCCATGAACGCGTGCGAGCCCGGGTCGAGCGGCTTCCAGGTCGTGCCCAGATCAAGCAGGTTGACGAAGAAGTCGTTCGTGAGAACGCCCGCGCGATCGGTGAACACGCCGTACGCCGAACCGTCGTAGTTGGCTCCGAGCACACGCAGCCCGCCGATCAGCACCGTCATTTCGGGAGCCGACAGCGTGAGCAGGTTCGCCTTATCGAGCAGCAGGTACTCCGCGGGCAGTTCAGCCAGCGGGCCGTAGTAGTTGCGGAAGCCGTCGGCGACCGGCTCAAGGCAGGCGAACGAGTCAGCATCCGTCTGCTCAGCCGTGGCGTCGGTGCGTCCCGGGTGGAACACGACCTCGGCCGGCACACCGGCATCCGCCGCAGCCTTCTCAACCGCGGCGTTACCGGCAAGCACGATGAGGTCCGCGAGCGACACCTTCTTGCCGTCGGTGCGGCCCTCGTCGAACGACGCCTTCACGCCGCGCAGAACGTCGAGCACCTTCGCCAGCTGGGCGGGGTTGTTGACTTCCCAGTCCTTCTGGGGTGCGAGGGCGATGCGTGCACCGTTGATGCCCCCGCGCTTGTCGCTACCGCGGAACGACGACGCCGCCGCCCACGTGGTCGCGACCAGCTCAGAGACGGTGAGTTCGCTGTCGAGGATCTGTGCCTTCAACGCCGCTGCGTCAGCGTCATCGATCAGCTCGTGGTCGACGGCCGGCACGCGGTCCTGCCAGATGAGCGGTTCGCTCGGAACCTCGGGGCCGAGGTAGCGCTCGATGGGGCCCATGTCGCGGTGCGTGAGCTTGAACCATGCGCGCGCGAACGCGTCGGCGAACGCGTCCGGGTCTTCGGCGAATTTCTTCGAGATCGGCCCGTACACCGGGTCGAAGCGCAGCGCCAGGTCGGTGGTCAGCATGCGCGGCTCGCGACGACCGTCCGAGTGCGCGAGCGGGACCAGGTCGGCGCCGGCACCGTTCTTCGGCCGCCACTGGTGTGCACCAGCGGGGCTCTGGAAGAGCTCCCACTCGTAGGCGAACAGGATGTGGAAGAACTCGTTGTCCCAGCGGGTCGGGTGGTAGGTCCACGTCACTTCAAGGCCCGAGGTGATCGTGTCGTCCCCCTTGCCCGATGCGTGCGAGCTCTTCCATCCGAGACCCTGCTCCTCGAGACCGGCAGCCTCAGGGTTGTCGCCGACGTGCGTGTCGGATGCCGCACCGTGCGTCTTGCCGAAGGTGTGACCACCGGCGATCAGCGCGACTGTCTCCTCGTCGTTCATCGCCATGCGGCCGAACGTCTCACGGATGTCGTGTGCGGCAAGCAGCGGGTCGGGCTTGCCCTCGGGGCCCTCGGGGTTCACATAGATGAGCCCCATGTGCGTCGCACCCAAGTTGCCACGCAGCTTGCGGTCACTGCCTTCGATGAAGCGCTGATCGCTCCCCATCCACTCGGTCTCGCCGCCCCAGTACACGTCATCGTCCGGCTCCCAGACGTCAGGGCGACCACCGGCGAAGCCGAACGTCTCAAAGCCCATCGACTCGAGCGCGACGTTACCGGCGAGGATCATGAGATCCGCCCACGAGATGCTCTGGCCGTACTTCTTCTTGACCGGCCACAGCAGGCGGCGGGCCTTGTCGAGGTTGACGTTGTCGGGCCAGCTGTTCAGCGGCGCGAAGCGCTGCTGGCCAGCACCACCGCCGCCACGACCGTCGGTGACGCGGTACGTGCCTGCGCTGTGCCAGGCCATGCGGATCATCAGCGGACCGTAGTTACCGAAGTCTGCGGGCCACCAGTCCTGAGAGGTGGTGAGTACCTCGGCGATGTCTGCCTTCACCGCAGCGAGGTCGAGCGCCTCGAACGCCGCCGCGTAGTCGAACTCCTCGCCCAGTGGGTTCGCGACGGCGGGGTTCTTCGCCAGGATCTTGAGGTTCAGCTGGTTGGGCCACCACACGCGGTTCGCGTTGCCTGCCGTGGGGTGGGGCTGCGACGTGTGGACGACCGGGCAGCCACCCGCGGCGTCGGGCTCGTCGGTGACGGTGACAGCCTGGTCGACCTCGGTCTCGCCGCCGACCCCGTTCAAGGACTCGTTCTCAGTCATGTTCTTCCTTTCTGACAGCAGTGGATAGGAGTGATCTCACGCAAGGGGTACGTCATCAGCGCACGCGGGGCAGACGCCCCAGAAGGTGACTTCGGCCGTCTGCACCACGTAGCCATGACCCTGTGACGGCTCGAGGCACGGCGCACCACCGACGGCGCAGTCAACATCCTCGACGGCGCCGCACCTGGTGCACACGAGGTGGTGATGGTTGTCACTCACCCGCAGCTCATACAGTCGCGGCATCCCGGCGGGTTCTATGCGTCGGGCGAGGCCCGCATCGACGAAGTCGCTGAGCGCGTTATAGACCGACTGGAGGCTCGTCTGCGGCAAAGACAGCGCGACAACGCGGTACAGATCCTCCGCGCTCGAATGCGGCTTGACGCGCAAGGCGTCCACGACGGCAGAGCGTGAATCCGTGACGCGTAGCCCCGAGTTCCGGATGAGTGCGGCGGGCTCGAATGGCCCAAGATCCGCGGTCGACGTCATGACTCCATCATATGCCACTTTTGATTCATTCAAAAGAGCGCGTGCAGGGAGAGTGGATGCCGCGCCTACCCGGCCACCAGCGTCGGCGTGCCCGCGGACCACTCGTCGAGATCTCCGGTTTCGCCACGCCGGTGCGCGCGCCGACCGAGAACGAGCATGTACGCCAGAAACAGCGCCAGCGCACCCGCGCCGATACCGAGCTTCAGCGGCCAGGGCCACGGCTGCGGCGTGACGAAGCCTTCGACGAGCCCGGCGACTGCAAGCGCGATCACCAGCCCGATCGCGATCGTGCCGAGCGACCTTCCCGCGTGTGCGAGGGCAGCCGAGCGCTTACGCGGGCCAGGAGCGACCCACGCCCAGAAGATCTGCAGTCCGGCCGCGCCGGCGACGAAGATCGACGTCAGCTCGAGAAAGCCGTGCGGCAGGATGTACAGCAGAAAAACATCACCGCGGTCGAACGCGAGCATCACGGCCGCCGCCGTTCCCACGCCCACCGCGTTCTGGACCAACACCATGAGCGGCCAAATGCCCGTGACCCCGAAGAGGACGCACTGCGCCGCGATCCACGCGTTGTTCGTCCACACGGTTCCCGCGAACACAGCCGCCGGGTTCTCGCTGTAGTAGTTGGTGAAGTCGTTCTGCGCGTATTGCTCCAGCTGTGCTTGCGATCCAAGGCTCGCCACGAGCGCGGGGTCACCCGAGATCCAGAACGCCACCAGCGCACCGATAGCTACGAAAGCAATCGCGATGATCAGCGTCGTCCACCGCACGCGATACAGCGCCGCCGGGAGTTGATCGACGAAGAATCGCGGCACATGACGCAGCACGTTCTCCGAGGCGCCCGTAAGCCGGAGGCGCGCACGCGCGAGCATCGTCGAGATGTGATCGGCCACGCGATCACGCCCGGCGACAGTCTTGACCTCGGCGAGATCAGCCGCGGCAGCCCGGTACCGCACCACGAGTTCGTCGATCTCGCGACCCGACAGCCGATGCGCACGACTCAGTTCATCGAGCCGCTCCCACTCGGCGCGGCGTGCAGCCGCCAGGGCGTCGGGGTCCATGCGGTTAACTGTACGCATGCCGGGCGCCGAAACGACGATCACCCACGTGCATCAAGACGAGATCCTCACCGGTGAGGCCGTCGCCCTCGACGTGCAGCCGCTCGGCTTCTTCATGCGGGCGCTCGGCGTCATCATCGACATGCTGGCGAGCATCATCGTCATCCTGGCATTCGTGCTGGCAACGACCTGGCTCGGCACGCTCGGGCTGATCGGGGCCGATGTGATCCCCATTGTCACGATCGTGATCGCGGTACTCGTGATGGTCGTTGCGCCGACAACCATCGAGACTGCGACGCGGGGGCGCAGCCTCGGCCGACTCGCGGTGGGCGGGCGCATCGTGCGCGTCGATGGAGGCGCGGCGGGCTTCCGCCACGCGTTCATTCGCGCACTCGTCGGCGTCCTAGAGTTGTGGTTCACCTTCGGCGCGATCGCGGCACTCGTCGGCGCGTTCACGCCGCGATCGCAGCGGCTCGGGGACCTCTTGGCCGGCACGTACTCCGAACGCACGCGCACTCCAGCCCTCCCGCCGGCGCCGAGCGGAGTCCCCGCACCGCTCGTTCACTGGGCGAACGTCGCCGATGTGGGACGGCTCCCTGACCGGTTGTCCAGACGCATCGCACAGTTCACTCGCTCCGCCGACAAGCTCGAAGCTCCCGCGCGCAGTCGCCTCGCGACTTCGCTCGCACACGAGGCGTCCGAGTTCGTCTCCCCCGTGCCCGACGCCGACCCTGAGACGTTCCTCCGAGCCGTGGCCGCCGTTCGTAGGGCACGCGAGATCCGGGCGATCGAACTCGAGAACGCGCGCGTCGCCTCCCTGGTGGGGGCAGCGACGACGCCGCACTCTGATTCAGTGCCGCACAGACCGCCTCAGTAGCGGTAGTGCTCGAGCTTGTACGGCCCCTCCACCGGCACACCGATGTACGCCGCCTGGTCCTCGCTCAGCTGCGTGAGCTGTACGCCTAGGGCGTCCAGGTGCAGTCGGGCGACCTTCTCGTCCAGGTGCTTGGGCAACACGTAGACGCCGGTCGGATATTCGTCGGGCTTCACGTACAGCTCGATCTGGGCGAGCACCTGATTCGTAAACGACGCACTCATCACGAATGACGGATGCCCGGTGGCATTGCCCAGGTTGAGCAGACGCCCTTCGCTGAGCACGAGCACGCTGCGCCCCGTGGGCATCCGCCATTCGTGCACCTGCGGCTTGATCTCGACCTTCTCGACGCCCGCCAGCGCAGCCAGCCCCGCCATGTCGATCTCGTTGTCGAAGTGCCCCACGTTGCCGACGATGGCCAGGTGCTTGAGCGCGAGCATGTCGTCGACCGTGACGACATCCTTGTTTCCGGTGCCGGTGATCAGAATGTCGACGGTGTCTGCCACATCGGTCAGCCGTGCAACCTGATAGCCGTCCATGGCCGCCTGGAGTGCGCAGATCGGATCCACTTCACTCACGATCACACGAGCACCCTGCCCCCGCAGCGCTTCGGCGGCGCCCTTACCGACGTCACCGTAACCACAGACGAAGGCGACCTTTCCACCCATGAGAACGTCGGTGGCGCGGTTGATGCCATCGGGAAGCGAGTGGCGGATGCCGTACTTGTTGTCGAACTTGCTCTTGGTGACCGAGTCGTTCACGTTGATCGCCGGGAAGAGCAACTCCCCCGCCTCGGCCAACTCGTACAGCCGGTGCACACCGGTCGTCGTCTCTTCTGTGACGCCGAGCAGACCCGCGGCCATGCGTGTGAACCGCTGCGCGTCGTTCGCGATGCTCGCACGCAGGGTTTCGAGGATGATGGCGTACTCTTCCGGGTCGCCGGGTGCGGCATCCGGAACCGCGCCCTCGCGCTCGAACTCGACGCCCTTGTGCACGAGGAGGGTCGCATCCCCGCCGTCATCGAGGATCATGTTCGGGCCGTCGAAACCTTCGCGTGACCAATCGAAGATGCGGTCGGCGAGGCGCCAGTACTCTTCGAGCGTTTCACCCTTCCACGCGAAAACGGGCACGCCAGCGGGAGCATCCACCGTCCCGGTGGGGCCGACGACGACGGCAGCGGCCGCCTCGTCCTGGGTCGAGAAGATGTTGCAGCTCGCCCAGCGCACCTGCGCGCCGAGCGCCACCAGCGTCTCGATCAGCACCGCCGTCTGCACCGTCATGTGTAGCGAGCCCGCGATGCGCGCGCCCTTCAGCGGCTGACTTTCGCCGTACTCTTCGCGGAGCGCCATCAGCCCCGGCATCTCGTTCTCGGCCAGACGCAACTGGTGCCGACCCGCCTCGGCGAGCGCAATGTCGGCGATCTCGTAGTCGATCAGGCGTGCGGATGCCACGGGGGCTGAAGTGTTCGGCATTCCCCTATTCTCCCACCCGGCACCTGCCGGATGCACCGACCTCAGACGCGGAGCGTCTCGTGCCGAACGACGGTCCACCCGCGAGGCACCGACAAGCGTTCGGTGTGGATCGCGCACAGGTCGTGGGCGTGCGGGTTGACTTCCAGACCAAGGGGTCCCAACGCCGCCATCTGGTCGGTGTAGTCGTAGGTGAGGGTCGTCACCGCTTCGCGGGCACAGCCCACCTTGGAACACAGTCTCTGGCGCATCGGGTCCAGGCTAGTCGCTTTCAGCCTTCACTCAGGTATGCCGCGCCGCCGCCGGACGCGCGCCTAGGATGGAGCCATGGCCTGGCGACGCACACGAGGGTCGGCGGCACCGGCACGACGCCCTGACCGACACGGCCGGCATGGCCGCATCGGTCGCAGTCCGGTGGTCCGCCCGCCGTTGCCTCCCTTGGAAACGCGCATGGAGCGCTTTGATCTTGCCGTGGGTACCTCCGCCGAGTTCCTTCGGTCGGCGTGGCCGGAACTGCGCGAAGTCCGCTTCGAGGTCGCCGATATGCCGCAGGCGAGCGATGAGAAGGGCATCCCCCGGTGGACGGTGTTGCGCGATGCCCGTCGCATCATCCTGTACCGGCTCCCGATCGAGCGCCTCAGTCACCTGCACCGAAATGACGATCTTCACCGACGCATGATGATCGAGGGGTGCGTGTTCCGCGCCGCCGCCGAGTATCTCGATCGCGACCCGTGGGATCTCGGGCCCGAGCGCTTTCGGTTCTCCTAAGAGGTAGTTGTCACGGGTACACCGTGATAGGCCGCGCCGCGGCATCCGCCCCCCACACCGGGAACCCCGCGAGTGCACCGTCGCCCGACATGGACAGGCTCGCGCGGACAGCCCCCGTGCCAGGGTCGAGCTGGTACACGGTGCGTGACGTCAGCCTGACGGATGTGCTCTGCCCCGCGCCGACTCTCACTTCGAGGCGATAGGTCTCATCTGTCGAGGTGAGAATGACATCCGCGGCGTTCTCGGAGTCATTGACGAGCGTGAGCACCGGCGCGGGACCTGCCGGCGACGCGAAGAGAGTCGGCGTAGATACCTCCGGCGCGGATGTGAACCAGGCGAAGTCGTCGCTCACGGTCGATCCCGTCGACTGCCACAGGGCTGCGACCACAGGGTCCTCTGCCACCACGCTCACGGAGTAGACGGCCGCGGGGAGGGCACCGAGATCGATCGCGGCGGGCACACCTGCCGGGAGCGGGACCTCAGCGATCACAGTGGCTGGCTCGGTACTACCCGTGCGGGAAACGGTGATCGACGCAGTCGTGTCCGCGCTCGGTGAAAGCACGCGCAGGATGCTGGTGCTCTCCGTCGCATCCACATCGCCACCCCGCGCTGCGACCGGAACACCGACGATCACCTGTTCGCGGGACGGCTGCGCGATCGCGTCGACCTGATCCACACCCCCGGCGACGAGCGTGCGGGTGATGCTCGCCTGCAATGATGCGAGCACGGGAGCACCGGTAGCCGTCACCCGGATCACGGGGCTCTCTTCGCCGAGGAGGAGCCCGGCGAGAGGAAACACACGCTGACTGCCCGCGGGGATCACCTGCTGAGTCCCGCCGGGCGGCGAGACCATGCCCTCGGCGCCGAATACGGCGATATCGACCGTCGCCGCGACCTCACCCGGGTTACTCACCAGAACGAGGTCGGCCGCGCCCGTAGACGCTGAGCCGCCGACGAGCCATGACTCCAGGAGTGGTGGTCGGCACGCGGACGCGGCATACCCGCGCAGGTCGCTCCCACTCACCGTGGACGAACCCGAAGCCGCGACGTCCGTACGCACGCGATCCTGAGGCGGAGCAGTCCACGCCGACGGACCGTTGTTCCCCACGGCGGCCGACGACTCCAGCCGCACTTCCTCCGGCTCGGGATCACCCTCCCCCACTCCGACCGTCACATTCTGGCGCGCCGCCAGGGCAAGACCTGCGGCGTCCTCGGCATCCGACCCGAGAGCAAGCAATCCTCCGGTACACGCCACCAAGGTCGGTGCGGGAGCCGGTCGAGCGCTGACCGACACCGGCTCGTGGGTGATCGCCGGCCACGGCAGAGTCACCGCAGTCGCCACGGCGACGACGGCGAGGATCGAGACGATGCTTCCGGCGAGCATGCGTGTGCTCGTGCCGGCGAATCGGAACATCCGCTTGTCGCTCATCGACCCTCCTGCCAATACGGTCCGACGACACGCGGCAGTCGGCGCGCCTCGCGCCGCGTCACCGAGGTCGGCACGGCCAGCAACAAGGCGATGCCCAAAACACCGATCTGCAGCGCCATGATTACACCCGCGATACGCGTCACGTCCGCGGACTCCGGCGAGCGCTCCGCCACGGGAATCGACACGCGCCACAGCAGGCCTTTTTCGGTCTCTCCGACGGCTTCGAGACTCTCTCGTTGGTTGAGCGCCGTCGCCGCTTCGAGGCGCATCGTGCGGGCCGCCGGGGCCTCATCGTCTGAGCCCGGCGCCAGGAGCACGAAGCTGATGCCGTGGTCGGCGAGATCTTCGACGGGCGCGTTGTCGCCCGATGTCACGAGGTCTGCCGCCAGTCCACCGATCCGCACGTCATCGGGCCCGAGTGCCGTGCGCGTGTCGGCGACGGTCGACTGCCCGCCCAGTGTCTCGCTGCCGCCCCAGACGAATGTCGCCGCGAGACCCCCGTCGTCTTGAGGCGACAGAATCACGGTGCCCACGTCGGGGTCGTCATCCCCTTCGACGGCGACGTAGGCCGGCAGCGTCGAAGCATCGCCCCGATCGATGGTCGCCACGCCGCGGGCGAGCGCCGTGAGCGAAGGAATCGCCAGGACCGCGATCCCCACCACGACGACCGCGGCCACACTTGCGCGCACGATGTTGCCACGCGGCGCCACGCCCGCGTCCACGGTGACCAGCGCCGCGCCGATCGCCGCCAGCCATGCCAGGCTCAGCCCGGACCCCGGCCAGAGCGCCACCGTCTCGGACTGCGTGAACTGCACCGCCACCCCGACCGCCGCGAACGCGGTCGCGAGGCCCGTTGCGGCGACGCCGAGCAACAGAATGCCGGCCGCCCAGCGCTGGGTGAGCGGCGCCGCCAACGCCACGAGCGCGAGGGGCGCCGCGAGCAAGGGAACCCACCAACTCGGAGCACCAGAGAGGAACCCCACCCATCCGGCGATATCGTCCGTCGGAATCCCGGCTGCCAGCAGCGCGCGGCCCGACGCGGTGGGCTCGACCTGGGGTCCCGCCCACACGACTCCCGGGTCCGCGATGAGCGCCCATCCGTCGCCCACCGCGATGGCATGCCAGATGAGCGGTGCGAAGAAAACGGCCGTCGGTACCAGCAGCCAGATCAGACGTGAGGTGCCGCGCCCGTTGCGTGCCGCCAGCACCAAGATCAGCACGCCAAGCCAGATCACAACGACAGCGGGACCGACCGATGGCGACGCGGCAAGCACGCCCACGAGGAGCACGGATGCCGCTCCCGCAGCCGCCCACGAGCGATGCGCGACCGACGCCGCATAGAAGAGCCAAGGCAGCAGAAGGTGGGTCAGCACGGCTGTCGGCCGCCCGTCGACCAAAGCCACCAGAAAAGTCGGTGTCAGCGCCCAGAGGGTGCCGCCCACAATGCGCAGGCCCGCACGCTCGGTGACCCGCGTCGCGGCGAACCAGCCACCCAACGCGGCGAGCGGGAGCGCGAGGATCCACAGGGCGACGATGGCCTGTGATGGGCTCCACGGGGTCGCCGAACCGACCAGAGCGATCAGCGACGAGAACGGATCCGCCGGGGCAACGAGATCCCACCCAAGGTTGCGCTGCCCATAGGCGGCATCCGACCACAATCGTTCTACGGTCGAGCGCAGAGGTTGCAACGCGCCGCCGCCGAGGACCGGCCACGCCAAGAGCGCGGGGAACGCCGCGAGCGAGGTGATGAGTGCCCCGAGGACGAGCCATGCACCCCCTCCGGCAAAGAACCGGAGCTCCGTGCGCACCGCACCGCCCGGCGTATCTCCGTGTTCGTCCACACCGAACGCACTGCGCAATTGCGAGCCGGTCACGCGCAGCGGCGTGAGCTGCGACCAGGGCACGCGCTTGACCGCTTTCAGGCGGCGTCGCGAACGGATCAGCGCAAACGGGCGACCGATCGCAATGAAGGACGCGGCCCACTCGGGACCGATCAGCAACGGCTGCTTGCGGAACAGCAGCAGGACGGTGCGCCACACGGCCAGGGGCAGGATCGACAGCCACACCAACGGCGCGATGTACACCCGGGCGTACGCCAAACGGCGATGCAGCTGCGCGGTGCGGGTGATGAGTGCCGCTCGCTGACGCCGCGCAGCGCTCAGCGGCGCGGGAACACCGGCGACACCGTCGCCGGACGTCGCCACGCACGCGCGCGGTGCCACCGCGACGCGACCGCCTGCCAGGCGCGCGCGCACACCGAGGTCGAGACCCTGATCCGCCCCCAGCAGTGCAGGGTCGAGACCCTCGAGCTCGCGCCACGCCGAGACGCGGACGAGCAGGCCTCGCACGTCGGCCCCCATCACGTCTTCGTGCGCGTCGTGCTGACCCTGGTCCAACTGCCCCGCCGCATAGTCCACGGTGGCGCCCCAGCGTGTCATGCTGACCCCCATCGAGACGAAGCGCGAACGGTCGTTCCAGCGCACCAGCTTGGGCGCGACGAATGCCACGGACGGCGAGCGCTCCAACGCCTCACTCAGATGAGTGAGCGCGTCTACGTCGGGAGCAGTGTCCTGGGCGAGGAGCCAGAGCGCGTCGTCAGTGGTCGGTGCCGCCTCGACGGCCGCGTCGACCGCGGTGGCGTACCCGGTGGATGCGGGCAAAGAAACCACCTCGTCGACGCGGAACTCGTCCAGCGCGGCTGCGACCTCGGCGTCTTCCCCGAAGCACGTGACGATGGTCGTTCGCGCAACGGGCGTACGCTGCGCGCGGAGGGCACTGAGCGTTCGCCGCACGTGCAGGGCGGCCGGGGTGCGGCCGTCCGGTCGCACAACAATGACGGCGTGGACTCGGGCGGGCATGACCAGGTCAGACTAAGCGCACCGCTGGCGCGGACCCATGTGCCACGCGACAGTGCCGCAGATTAGAGTGCCGCAGATTTCTGCTCGCACTCAGCCGGCGAGGCGCTTCAGCTTGCGCCGCTCGCGCTCACTGAGGCCACCCCAGATGCCGAAGCGCTCGTCGTTCTGCAGGGCGTACTCGAGACACTCCGCGCGCACGTCGCACGTCCCGCAGACGCGCTTCGCATCACGCGTTGAACCGCCCTTTTCGGGGAAGAAAGCCTCTGGGTCGGTCTGCGCGCACAGCGCGTCAGCCTGCCACGAGAGTTGGCTGTCTTCGTCGGTCTCGGCAGGTCGTCGAACGCCCGGAACCCCGAGCTGAACGGGATCGACGAACCAATTGTCGGGTACACCCGATCGGTACTGCGATGTCGTCATTTCCAACTTCCCCCCGTGGTCCCCCCGATTCACGCTGGGCCGCGTGTACGAGTAATTACACCCGTGTAGTTCCCGAAGGTCAAGTCGCAGATATTAAAGCCTCAAGCATGCATTGAACCTTCGCGACGCGCCGACGGCGTGTCGCGCTGTGATAACAGTCGTGCCTCAACCCCGGTACCCTGAATGCACCATGGGCGTCTATTCGAAGCATCCGGCATCCGCTCCGCCGAGCGCTCCGATTCGCGAGACGACCCGGCACCTTCTCTTGCGCGCGTGGTGCATCTTCGTGCTCTTCAGCGCGCTCGCCGGCACGGCATGGGTGAATGCGTTCGGGATGCCGGCGGCCGTCGTGATCACCGTCGGTGGCGCACTGGTGTCCGCCGTGCTCTGGTTGACGATCCGCCCGCCGTTCAACGTGCAGCGCATGCCCTGGTACGTGGTCGCATATGTCGTGTGGGCAACCGCATCGATCATCTGGTCTGCGTGGCCGGCGGCGACGGCATCCACTCTCCTCCTGCTCTACATCACGACGATGCAGGCGCTCTTCGTCGGCAGCGTGCTGACATGGCACGAACTGGTGCGCGCGATCGCCTCGGCTCTCAAATGGGTGTTGGGGCTCTCACTCATCTTCGAATTGTGGGTGTCGATCTTCGTTGGCGTGCCCGTGTTGCCCGGCTTCGTGCCGCGTGTCGAACCCGTAGACCCGATCCTGTACTGGTCCCGTGACAACTTGCTCGACGGCGGCCGAATTCAAGGGATCATGGGCAATGCGAACCTGCTGGGAGCGGTCGCCCTCGTCGCGATCATCGTGTTCGCGTTGCGTCTCGCGTCGCGTCCTCCGCGCTCGTTCCTGCTGTGGGCCTGGCTCGCTCTGGCCGTGTACATGGAGTATCGAGCGGCATCGGCCACCGCGATCGTGGCTGGATGCGCCGCAGCCGTCGTGCTCATCACGGTCATGCTCATGCGGCGAGCGACCCGCCCCGGCGAGCGCACCCGCTACTACGTGGCATACGGCGCCGTCGCCGTCATCGCTGCCGTCGTGTTCTGGGCGTTCCGCGATTGGGTGTTCACCGCACTCGGACGCACCTCGGATCTCACCGGCCGAGAGCGAATCTGGGAGGCTGCCATCGAACGAGCGTCGGAGCGCCCCTGGACCGGCTGGGGCTTTTCTACCCCGTGGGTGACCAGCGAACCCGCATTCAGCGGATGGATCATCGACCACGACCAGAGCGTGATGCAAGCGCACAACATGTGGGTCGACGTCTACTTGCAGCTCGGCATCGTCGGTCTCGTGCTGATCGGGATGGTGTTCTTCGCTTTCATTTGGCGCGCATGGTTCTTCGCGGTCGACCGGCCACGCTGGGATCTTCGCGCCGACCGGCCGTACTCGACGATCACCCTCTTGCCGACTCTTATCGGCAGTGTGCTGCTGGTGCAGGGACTCGCGGAATCGAACCCGCTCATGCTGTGGGGCTGGATGTTTATCGTGATGTTCGGCGGCAAGATCAAGCAGTCGCCGTTCGTGGGCGAAGGCCCCATCGAGCAGCGTGTCGCCATCGAGCGCGGAGATGTGACGCACGGGCCCGACGCGCGCGACGGGGCCTGATCAGATGTCGCTGCGCAGCAGGCTGCTGTCCCTGCTCGACTCGTCGATGTTCGCGTCGGCGTACGCGCTCACCGCGATCGGGACGCTGTTCTGCTCGCATCTCCTCACGCGTCTGATCGGGGATGCCGGGTTTGGCGCGATGGTCGCGGGGCTGTGCGCTCTGGGCGTGGCGATGCTGATCGTGCGACGCCGCGAGATCCGCATCGTGCAGGTCATCCCCACGACGCTCTTGGTGTTTCTGGGCTGGCTGCTCGTCACCGTCTTCTGGGCTCGCGAGCCGCTGGAGTCACTCGCGGGGTGGGTGGCAATCGCCGCGCCGACGGTCATCGCGCTCGTGGTCGCTCACACGCGCGACACGTTGCAGATCGTGCGATCCACAGGCGATGTGCTGCGCGTGCTTCTGGTTACCTCGCTCGTGGTCGAAATCCTCAGCGGCATGCTCATCGACATGCCGATTCGGTTCTTGGGCATCGCGGGCAACCTCGCCGAGGGTGGGCCGATTCAGGGCGTGTTCGGAACCCGTACGCGGCTCGGGCTCGTGACGATGATCGCTCTCATCAGCTTCCTGGTCGAGTGGCGCACGCGATCGGTCACTCCTCGGGTCGCCGGTTTCTCCTTGGTGTTGGCGGGCATGATGGCCGTGTTCACGGCATCCCCCATCGTGTTCCTGATGGCTCTGATTGCCGCGACCGCCACCGGCATTCTGGCTGCGATTCGCCGACTGCCCGCGGCTCGACGTCGCGCGGCCCAGTGGAGCTTGGCTGCGGTGCTGGGGATCGGGGCGCTGTCGGCATACGTCTTCCGCCAGGCGATCATCGACCGCTTGAACGCGGAGCCAGACTTTCTGGCACGCTCGCGGCTACGCAACGCCGCACTCAACATGGTCGAGTTTCGCCCCGTCCAGGGGTGGGGTTGGTACGGGGAATGGCCCTCGGGAACCGTGCCGTTCTCGGTGATCAGGGCCATCACAGGTCGCGACCACGCATCCGCGCTGAACGCGCTGCTCGACATACTCTTGCAGGCCGGGTGGGTCGGACTGGTGCTGTTCGGCGCCTTCGCTCTCGTGGCGCTCTCACGAGCCTGGCTGACGGCGACCGAACGCCGCTCGACCGTTTACACGTGGCCGGCGCTGATCCTCATCGTCCTGCTGTTCGATTCGGTGATCGAGAGCGCCGTCCTTCACGACTTCGGGTGGTTCCTGCTGGTCGTATGCGCGACGAAGGCGTCGCTCGTGCGCGGCTGGCGGAGTGAAGCGCACTTGGATCGTCCCCCCGCTCCGGCGCTGCATTAGAACGCCGCGTATGATGACACGGTTCGCTGCGGGTCGTGCACGCCCGCCAGTCCCCGTCGTTTGGATCTGCCGTTCATGGCCGCTACCACCCTTCCACCCCGCCGCGCAGGCTTCATAGCCGAAATCGAGGGCGTTCGCGGCCTTGCGCTGACGCTCGTCGTCCTTTTTCACTTGTTCGGTCAAGGTCGCGTCTCAGGCGGCGTGGATGTCTTCCTCCTCATTTCTGGGTTTCTCCTCACGCGCTCGATTGTGCGCAAGGCGGAGGACCGTAGTGGACCATTTCTCACGGCGCAGTACGGCCGAGTCTTGCTGCGTCTGGTTCCTTCCGCTCTGGTGGTTCTAATCTTCACTGTCGGTGCCACGCTGGTGATATCCCCGCTCTCGACGTGGGCGCAGACTGGTCGAGAGGTCATCGCGTCAGCGTTGTACTACGAGAACTGGGAGCTGATTTCCTCACAGCTCTCGTACGGTGCGGCCGGTCCGAACACGAGCCCCCTGCAACACTTCTGGTCCCTGTCGGTCCAAGGACAGTTCTTCTTCTTTTGGCCTCTCGCAGTCGTGGGGCTAGCGTGGCTCGCCTTTCGGGCCGGGCAGAGTGTGCGCCCCTGGGTATTGGCGTTTGCATCGATCACCACGGCCGGATCCTTCGTGTACGCGATGATTCTGACTCAGCTCGATCAACCCGTTGCATACTTCAGTTCCTTCAGCCGCTTTTGGGAGCTCGGCGCGGGCGCCCTCCTCGCGCTAATGCCGGCTCTCGCACTCCCCGCCCTCGCGCGAATGGTACTGGGCTGGGTTGGGTTGCTCCTCATCGTCAGTTGCGGGTTCGTGATAGACGGAGCCCACGCGTTCCCCGGTCCCTGGACGTTGTGGCCACTCATCGGTATTGCGCTCATCATTCTCGGTTCAGGCGCCGCTACTCGGTGGGGGCCGGACCGAGTATTGCAGTGGCGACCCCTCACCTTCCTCGCGCGGGTGTCCTATCCGCTGTACCTTTGGCACTGGCCGATTCTCATTTTCTACATTCAGTTCAGGCATCAGGAAAAGGTGGGCATCGCCGGCGCGACCGTCGTCTTCCTCACCTCCTTGGCGGCAGCCTGGCTGACGCAGCGCTGGGTGGCGGAGCCTGTCCTCACCCGTGGACTGAAGTACCCCAGCCCGCGGGTCATCGCCGTGACGTGTAGCGCGCTCCTCGTTGTTTCACTCACAACAGCGGCTGCCGTGTGGCGAATCGATGAGGCGCAAGCGGAGGCACTCGCGGCGGCCAACGCGCCGTCCCCGGATCATCCGGGTGCACTTGCGCTCACGACGCCGGCGATGACCTGGGATGAGTCAGTGCCTTTCCGGCCCTCAGCAGAGACGGCGAACGCCGACCTCCCACCGATCTACGATCAAGGTTGCGTTCAGAACTGGCGAAGCGAACCTGGCATGGACGAGGTCCTCATCTGTCCCGACGAGTCGACGGATTCGCCCGCGAAGACGATCGTGATGTCGGGTGGATCGCACGTTCTCCACTGGTATCCGGCCCTGCGCGCGATCGCGGATGAATTGAACTGGGCCGTCGTCGTGGTCGACAAGGACGGCTGCCGCCTCACTACGCGCACAGAAGACGCGGATGGCCTGTCTGAGACATGCCACCGATGGAATGATGAGGCGATTCCCACGATCATCGATCTTCACCCCGATGCCGTCTTCACCGTGGCAACGAAAACGCCCGAAGAACCCGGAGCGGTAGAAATCGCCTACCCCGGCCAAGTGGCGGCCTGGGCTGAGCTTCAAGCGGCGGGCGTGCCGGTCATCGCGGTACGCGACACGCCCCGGTTCTTCGACCGCGTTCCCGAGTGCATAGAACTCAGCGGCGGCGATCCCGCGGAGTGCGGCCGAAACCGAGACGACATTTTCGCGCCAGTCTCGCCTGTCGAGTTCGAGTCCGTTCCCGACGGTACGGCACTGCCCGACCTAACGGACGCGTTCTGCACACCGCAAGTGTGCGAGGCGGTGGTCGGCAACGTGCTGGTCTACCGCGACCAAGACCACATGACTGCGACGTACTCCGCTACCCTCGCCACCCCTCTCAGGGACGCACTGGAGAGCACCGCCGCTTGGCTGTTTGAGTAGGCGGGCGTTTCAGCGGCGCCACCAGGTGCGAGCGGAGGTTGACTTCGACTTCGCTCGCTCCTCTTCCAGTCGAGGAGAATCACTTTCGACCGTGCGGCTCGAAACCCCGCGGGCTACGGGAACAGCCTCGTCGTCGCTCATTGCCCACCAGCGCGTTTTCTCCACCGTGGAAGCATCCGGCTTGTAGTACGGCTCCACCAAGGAAAGGTGCGGTCGCTCCCAGGCAATGTCTCGCCGCACGATGCGCGCCGGGTTGCCAGCTGCGACGGAGTTGTTTGGCACCGCCTTGGTGACAATGGACCCAAACCCAATCACGGCGCCCGAACCAATCGATACGCCTCCGAGCACCGTGCTGTTGTACCCGAGCCATACGTGATCTCCCACAACGATGTCTCGCGAGACGTTGACACGATGGCCAGTCGCGACGTCGAAAATGGGATGCCCGTCGTCCGCTCGGAGCTGGACTCCAATCGCAAACATGCAGTCCTCGCCGATCGAAACGGTGGTTCCTTCGGTCGCTGAGATACCGAGCGATCCGGTCGTCGAAACGTTCGGACCGATCACCACAGTTGAGTCCTGTCCGACCCGAATCGTCGCGATGAACGCGGGCACACCCACGCTCGAAGAGATCTCGACCACACCGTTGTCACAATCGAACTGAATCGCAACTCGGCCGAACTTGACGGGCGAATGAACGACCAGGCGGTTACCGCTTCCGCGAAAAGTCACCTCGGTGTTCGCGATGGGCTCACCGGACCACTCGATCCGATTCCCGCGTGAGTCGCTGTATTGCTCGATCTGCATGCACCGCAGTCTATGGGTGAGCGGCCGTCAACGACTCCCAAGAATCCAGCGCGGCTCGTGTCGATCGTTGTGCGACGGTGTGCACACTCCGAGCCTCGATCATCGCCTCGAACACACGTTTAGAGTTCGCGCCATCCCTGACAGGAAAAGTCTCCCTGGCGCGCTCGCGATACTTGAATGCAACTGCTTCGTCCGCGAGCAGTGCTTTGACCGCGGATTCTGCCTGTTCCACAGTCGTTGCTACCGGCCCGAAGCCATGCTCGCGGTAGTCGAAGTACCCCGGCCGCTCCGTGTGGTTCTGGTAGAACTCCTCTTGATCAAACTGGAAGTAGACGGTCGGGCGGTACAGATAAGCAAAGTTGAAGGCCACCGAGGAGTAGTCGGTGATCAGCATCTGCGCCCGCGCGATCAGACTTCGAACATCGACATCCGCGTAACTCTGCACTGTGATCCAATCTGGAACGTCGAAGTCATCCAGATAAATCCGCATGTTCGGATGCGGCATAAACACAGGCTCCAGGCCATGAGTGTCGCAGAGCTCGCGGAGTCGGGCAGATGCGAGCAGGCCCTGTATGTTCCGCCGATACGGAGAATCAAAGAACGCTTCGCTCTTGTTTCGGTCGGCGGATGTCGACTGCATGTCGCCCATCAAATAGTCCCGCCACGTGGGCATTATCAACAGTATCCGGCGCTGTTCGGCGCTCACAGCCTCCGACTGCGCCAGCAGGTCGTCAAATCGCGGCAATCCCGTCAGTCGCACCTCCTTCGCGCCGAAACGATAGGGCGACGGGCCACTCAAATAGTCGTACTCAGCTTGCGTTGATGCGACGAACACGTCGATCTGCTTTGAGTTGAGCCAGTTCGAGATGTCACTCTTGATCACCCCGTGTTGCAGAAAGGTAAATGTGAACTGAGGTTTGCCGAAGACTTTCGGAAGCGGGTTGCTGACGAATCGGTCAGCGTGACTCGAAGCGACATGTATCGCGCTCAAGAAAAGTAGATTTGCCTGGATCGTTCCGTATCCGACGACGCGCACCCCCTCCTTCCGCAATCTGCGCCAGTCATCCGTACCTCTTCGCACGACGAAGAACGCGTTTACCTCCGGGCGGTTTCGTGCTACCCATTTGTAGAGAACTTCAGCGCTGTCGTTCGCGTCGACGTCCCGGTCGAGGAATACCCACGCGTCGCGGTAGTGGCGCGAGATGAAGGGCACGTGCTGCAGAAGATACGTAATGAGCTTTCGGAGTCCATCCGGGTTCGCGTTCCGCTTCCAGAAACGTTGTCGCTTTCGGACGCGTAGTGTGCGCTTGTCGACGCGTTCGCGTGTGGTGTCGCTGGACGATGCCGGCGTTCGGGGCACCGGGATCCGATGGGCGTTGGGAAGCTCCGCCGCCTCCTGCTGCGTATTGGGGATGATGCCGCTCGATGGCGCTTCCGCAACGACACCAGGCGTTGGACGTTCCGCGCGCCAGCCGAAGATGCCTTGCTCCACGTCGTCGAACCACACGCGGACGTCCTGGTCGGTTGGCACCCAGATGGACCTCAGCCAGGCGATCACCAGGCCCGCGTACTCGAGCGCATACTCCTTGTCGTACCGTGGGCGCCCGACGTGACCGTTGATGCGAAGACGTTCGGTGGGCGGCTGCGCGCCATGGACATACGCCAGGCGAGTAAGTCCACGATCATGATCGATCGCGCGCTGCTCGAGGCGTCCGTAGCCAGAGCCGTTCTTGAACACGCATAGCGCTTCGCGCATCCACCGAGAGGTCCGCATGACGCTGAACTCGAGGATCGCTTCGTCGTCCATCTCGCTCAGGATCTGAGGTAGCAACTCTCGCAGTTCTGCGTGCATCTCAGGCGAGAACACCGCGGCGCGGGTCGGCTTTCTCTGCGAAGAACGAAGGATCCAGAAGATGTCATACAAGATCAGGTTCTGCGCCCAACGCGGGAGGTCAGTTCCGTGGGCGTGTGAGAACTTCGCGATCTCGAGATATCCGTACCGGATCGTGTCCGTGTATTTGCGACTGTCGGCCACGCTGGACTGAATCGTCGATGAGCCATCCTTCCGCTGCCGGTATCGATAGATCGCGCTGGCCACCATCCCAACCTGCCTGCGTTCCTGCCCCAGCAGGTAACTCGTGACGAATTTACCGTCCTCAAAACGCAGTCGAAGTCGCTCATCGAAAGCAATTCCTTCGTCACGGATGACGGCAGTACGCATGAAGCCTGTGGTGACGTGCGCCTGGACGTAGTCCGGCCACTCATCGAGATCGATCACGCGCGTGCCCTGCCAGAATCGGAAAGCGAGAGCGTGCCGGTCGGTAATCCGGTCTTCAGCCTCCCACCACATCTCGATTCGTGCGGTCACCATGGCCAAGGAGGCGCCTTGATCGGATTCGATCAGAGCCGCCACATCCGCGAGGTAGGTCTTCCCGAGAGTGTCGTCGGGATCGGGAAACGTTACCCAGTCGCCGTGCGCATGCGAAAGGCCCTCATTTCGAGCGCTCGCCTGCCCACCGTTCTGCTTCGAGATGACGACGACGTTCTGGGGATGACGACTCGCGAACCGTTTCGCCCGATTGAGCGTGTCATCGGTCGAGCCATCGTCGACCAACACGATTTGGACGCGGTCGAGACCGAACGTCTGCGCTTCCAGCGATGCAAAGTAGTCGTCGAGATACTCTCCCACGTTGTACATCGGAGACACGACAGAAAACATGAACGCCAAGAGATCCTCCAGAGTCGCACGCAGACGGTGCACCGATGATCAGTTTACGTGCGGACGCTTGCGCCACTCACAGGCAGCGCTCATCTCGGTGGCGCGCCCTACGACTCGCGTAGAATGCAACGTTCCGGTGTTTCCTAGATGTCTGCGAGCCACATGTTGCGCGAGTTCCTCCGGCGAAGCCGAGTGCTTCGAGCACTACGGTTCCTTCCTTACGCGATCCCCTACCGGCTGTGGTCACTCTTGCTGCCTGTCCGCCGCGACCGATTCCTCTTCCTCTCCGACTCGCACGACGGCTACTCCGGGAATTTCCGTTTCTTGCGCACGGAACTCCTCCGCCAGATGCCGCACGCGGACGTACGCGGCATCTTCAAGCCGTCGCTCCGGGCTCCCCGCCGAGTCCGAGACATGGTGCGGCTACCGCACCTACTCGCGACGAGCGGCACGATCATCCTCGACGACTTCTATCCCCTGATCTACCCTCTCCGGATCCGCAAGAAGAGTCGCCTCGTGCAGGTATGGCACGCTGCCGGGGCGTTCAAGCAAGTCGGCCACAGCCGGTCCGGGTTACCCGGGGGTCCCACGCCGTCGAGCAACATCCACCGAAACTACACAGACGCGGTCGTCAGCGCAGAAAGCATTCGCGCTGACTACGCCGAGGCGTTCGGTATTGATGTGGCGAACGTGCGCGCCTTGGGCGTGCCCCGTACCGATTCGTTCTTCGACACGGGCCATGCGGATCGCGTTCGCACCCGCGTTCGTTCGGAGCTCGGCATCGGACCCGGACAACGGCTCGTCCTATTCGCCCCGACATTTCGCGGCAACGGGCAGCTGAGTGCCTCGGTCGACCAAAGCGCAGACTGGGCTCGAATCGCGGACGAGCTCGGCGACGACTATCGCGTTGTCATCCGCATGCATCCGTTCACAGCCAAGAGCGCTCCCCCGCTGCCGTCGAATGTGCTGAGCGGCTCTGAACCCGATATGAATGACCTGCTCATGGCGGCCGACGTGTTAATCACGGACTACTCTTCGTCGATCTTCGAGTTCGCGCTGCTCCGGCGCCCCATCGTCTTCTTTGTCCCCGACTTGGAAGAGTACACAGCCGCTCGATCCTTCTACCGGGAGTTCGACCATTACGCCGTCGGACCCGTCGTTCAGAATGAAGCCGAACTGGCCACAGCAATCCAGACAGCCGCGGTAGATGACGACCGACTCAACGGCTTTCTGGATGAGTTCTGCGGCGCACTCGATGGGCGATCGTCAGAAAGAATCGTGCGTGAGCTGTTTCTGACGCCTCCTCGACCCTCTCGCAGTGCCAGGCTGACGACATCGGTCGCCCCCGGCGGGCCGGATCCTGCACCCACCCAGGCGTCTGGCGCTATGGTCCTGCGCCTGGTCGCCGCGCACACTGCGCGGACAGCGTTACGACTTGTCTACGCTCCACTCAAACTGCTCCCCCAGCGACGCAAAGTCGTAATGATCAGTCGGGAGCATCGTGATGTGCCCGCTGACTTCATCGACCTACGGGCGGCGATCAAGCGGGCAGATGAAGCCGTTGAGGTCGTGATACTCGTTCGAATGGTGCCGCCGGGGCTGGTGGGAAAGATCGGCTACGCTGCGCACCTACTACGCCAGCTGTACGAGGTAGCGACTGCACAGGTGCTGATTGTCGACACCTACTCGATGGTGGCGAGCATGCTGACGCACAAGCCATCGCTGAGCGTTATCCAAATGTGGCATGCCCTCGGCGCGTTCAAGAAGTTTGGAATGAGCATCTTGGGCCAACAGGAGGGCCGCGACCGACGTCTCGCACGCGCCATGCGCATGCACGAGGGCTACGACCTCGTACTCGCTAGCGGCCCGTCAGCCCAGGCGCCCTTCGCCGAGGCGTTGAACACAGATGTTTCGCGCGTGGTCGTTGCACCATTGCCTCGAGTGGATCGGCTCAGGGACCGCGCGGCGCGAGGGTCCATTCGGGAGCGCTTCTTTGAGGAGTACCCGCATCTCGAGGGCACCCGGATCGCACTTTTCGCGCCCACGTTCAGGCTCGACGGACGCGTCGCGATTTCAGCAGAAGATTTGCACTCGGCTCTTGCCGACCAGGGCATCGTCACTTTGGTGAAAGTTCACCCGCTGATGAGTTCAACATTCGGCCAGGCAGTGCTGACCGCACCCGGTTACAGCACCCAGGACCTGATGCATGTGGCCGACATGTTCATCACCGACTACTCATCAGCGTTGTTCGAAGCCGCCGTTGTCGGACTGGACACGTACTTCCTCGCCCCGGACCTCGAAGAGTATTTGGCGCACCGCGATCTGTACGTGAATTACCGCGCAGATCTCCCGGGCCCCGTCGTGGAGAGCATCGAAGAACTTGCCTCGCACATCACGGCGGCGCACTCGGCCAGCGAACAAGTACGCCGATTCGCTGAGCAATGGGTGGCCACTCCCGACGACGACCAGTCTTCCGCGCCCTGCGCCGATCACATCGCGGCGCTGGTTATCGCACGCCTCACGCGCTGATTAGGGTCCGCCACGACGCCAACGTTTCCACCGGCGGCGCGCGAGCCGCACCTCTCTCATCACCCGAGTCCGGATCGATGCGTTCGGACCGACAACCGGCTTCCACACTCGCACCTCTCCGGTCTTCGCTGGGAGGGCGCGTGGAGTACTGCTCGTCGCCGCACGGCGATGTTCGTCCAACAACTGGCTCTCCGTGTATCGCCCCCGCCCTTTGAATTCGCGGCGGCGCACTCCGTCGACAACGAGATCCGGCTCTCCGGCTACACCTACGAACACCTTCGACAAGACGCGTTGACCAAAGTAGTCCGGATAGTCGGCATTCCAATCACGCGAGGATATCGGCCTTCCTCGCGCGTCCGAGATCACCGATGGCTCTCCCAGCGAGTAGGTGAATCGCTTCCCCCCAGCATGGTTCGCTGCGCGATAGGCTCCGAGCCACTCTGGAAGCGCGCGCCCCGTGATCGCAAGGAGCAGCAGTCGGGACTCCATCGGCAAGGCCGTCGCATCGTACTCGAACAGACGCGTACGTGTGACGTGCCGGGCACACATCGCGAGCGCTCCCAGCGCCTCCTTCTGAAGTGCTTCGGTGAGGACGACAGCGCGACGGGACTCGTCCAATTGAACGGGAAGAATCCACTGCGTTTCGTACAAGAACATCGATTGGAGCCAGTCAGGCACCGTTCCACTTCGAGCTGTGCGCTCGAGCAGGGGCGCATACCCGTCACGGAAACGGTCGATGTAGGTACGAGGGTTCTCCCGAAATTGGTCTACCGCTGAGTCTGCGGCCGCCCGTCGTCGGTATACGTAGGACGTACTCGCGACCAGACCCAAAGACGGCTCACGTTGCGTCAGGAGAAACGCTGCCGTGAACAGGGCATCCTCTGACGCGTGAAGCCCTGCCGCGAAGCGGAGCCCATAGCGGCGCACTTCCGCTGTGCGGAAGAACGCTGACGCCACGTTGAGCTGAAAGAAGTCCGGGTACTTCTCCATCGGCACCACACGATTTCCCCCGGCGAATCGAAAGCTCAGCGCGTGCACATTCTGTGGCGTGGGCGCAGGCTCCATCAGTCGCAGCAACCGAGCCGACACGATGGTTGCCTTCTCGCCGTGGACGCGAATGAACTGAGCAATCTCGAAGAAATAGTCATCCGCGAGATAGTCATCAGAATCCGGGAACGTCACCCACTCCTCGTGCGCAGCGTCGATTCCTGCGTTCCTCGCGGCGCTCACGCCCGCGTTTTCTTGCACGATGACCGTGCCAGCATGATCGGACGCGGCAAGCCAATCACGCGCGAGGGCCGCGCAGTCATCCGGTGAGCCGTCGTCGACAAACACAATCTGGAGACGGTAGCCACCGACCCGCTGGCGGCTCATCGAACGCAAGAGGTCGGGAAGATACTCGGCGACACGGTACATCGGGATGACGACGCTGATTCCGATGTCAATGAAGTCAGAGCGCACGGGCGCAGTCTACGCGCCGACTTTGAGGAGCGCGTCCCGGTAGTCCGAAGCTCGGCGGATAACATAGTGACGCACTCGGGCATCGCTCGCCGGAGTTTTGCGGGAGGAACACCGACTTGAGTAGCAACACCCATACCGTCGCCGTGGTGCTCGCCGGAGGCATCGGCGTGCGCGTCGGGCTCGGCATCCCCAAACAGCTCATCAAGATCGCTGGCAAGGCGATCGTGGAGCACACGCTGGAAGCCCTCAACGACAGCGCGCACATCGACGAAGTCATCATCATGATGAACGAGGCTTCAATCTCCGAACTCGATCATCTACGAACGAGTGGACGTTTTCACAAGCTCAGTCGCATCCTCCCCGGCGGCGACACGCGCAACGAGACGACGCAGAAGGCCATTGCCGCGATCGAAGGGGAGGACACCAAGGTCCTCTTTCATGACGCCGTCCGCCCGTTCATCGACGAGAGAATCATCAAGGAGTGCGTCGACGCCCTCGATCGATTCGACGCCGTTGATACAGCGATACCCTCTGCGGACACGATCATCCAGATCAACGAAGAACGCCACATTACGGGAATACCGGATCGCTCGACGTTACGCCGCGGCCAGACCCCCCAGGGCTTTCGATTGGCCACGATTCGTCGGGCATACGAGATCGCCAAAGGGGACCCCGCGTTCAAGGCGACTGATGACTGCGGCGTCGTGTTCACCTACCTGCCAGAGGTGCCCATCTACGTCGTGGAGGGCACCCCTGAGAACATGAAGGTCACGGAGCCCATCGATGTGCACATCGCTGACAAGCTCTTTCAATTGCAGTCGGCGAGCCTCACTTTGAGTGCCGCCTCAGGTCGCGTAGATCTCACTGGCAAGACAGTGGTCGTCTTCGGCGGCAGCTACGGCATCGGGCACAGCATCGCGCGACAGGCGGCGGACGCTGGTGCTCACGTCCGCGAGTTCAGCCGATCGACCACCGGCACGGATGTGCGTTCACACAAAGCGGTGCGCGCCGCACTCGCAGAAGTGGCGGCTGACACGGGGCGAATCGACGCTGTGATCGTCACCGCGGGGATACTGCGCATCGCTCCGCTCATGGAGACCACGAAACGCGAACTCAAGGACACAATTCACACGAACTTGATTGCCCCTGCGGCCATTGCGCGGGAATCGTATCCCTACTTGCAGCGAACCGGAGGCCAAGTCGTCCTCTTCACCTCAAGTTCCTACACCCGGGGTCGAGCGAACTACAGCACCTACTCTGCGACAAAGGCTGGGGTGGTGAATCTGACGCAGGCCCTTTCGGAGGAGTGGGCAGACTCAGGAGTGCGTATCAACTGCATCAATCCCCAGCGCACCGCAACTCCGATGCGAACCTCCGCATTTGGAGATGAACCCCCAGAAACGTTGCTCGATCCCGAGGATGTCGCCCAGGTGACCCTGGAAGTTGTGGGGTCGGATTTCACGGGCCAAATCGTCACCGTGAATGTCGAAGCCATGCGCTCCGGACGTCCGTAGCGGGCGCGTTAGCCTTCCAACACCTTCAGCGCATCATCGATGGGCCCGTCGAAGACGACGTTACCCTTCTTGATGACGATGCCACGGCTGCAGAGCTCCTTAACCTGACCCTTGCTGTGGCTCACCACCATCATCGTGACGCCCCGAGCCGATAGCTCTTTCAGCTTCGCGTTGCACTTGGCGCGGAAAGGCGCATCTCCCACAGCGAGCACCTCGTCAACCAAGAGAACGTCGAGCTCGACATGGATAGCGACACTGAACGCCAGGCGCATGAACATACCCGATGAGTAGTGTTTGACCTCTTGCTCGATGAAGTCGCCGATCTCGCTGAACGCGACGATTTCGTCGAATCGTTCTTTCGTCTCCTTCTCACTCATCCCGAGGATCGCGGCATTGAGGAACACGTTCTCACGTCCTGTCAGGTCGGGGTGAAAGCCCGCGCCCACCTCGATCAGGCCCGCCACTCTGCCGCGTGTCAGTACGCGTCCTTCGTCAGGCTCGAGCACACCAGAAACGAGCTTGAGCGTCGTCGACTTTCCGGAACCGTTCAATCCCATGACGGCAACCGACTCACCCTCGGCGATGGTGAAAGATACGTCGTTCAGTGCTTGAAACTGACGTGATCTCACCGGCTTGCGGCGCACCCCGTTGATGAGAGCATCCTTCATCGATCGAGTCGTGCGCTTGTTGAACCATTTGGACACGTGGTCCACGACGATCCGAGGGGTAGCGATCACTGTATCGGTAGACATCACAGGTCCTGAGCGAAAGAGCGTTCGAGGCGGCGGAAGACGTACTGACCAATGGCCAAGATGCACGCACACAACGCGACCGCGACCGTCGCGTAGATGCCGAAGTACTCCGGCCACGCCAAATTCTCGGGGGCCGGGCTCGCTGCGGCAACATCAGGCAAGCGCGCCCAGAAGGCGTGGTGGAAGAGTTCAACGGCCACGGCCAAAGGGTTGGACATGTACACGTGGAACAGCCAAGGAATGTTCTCGGTGACGTCCTTGACCATCACCCACGTATAGAGAATCGGCACCGACCACGTTGCAATGGTTCTGACAATCTCAACGAGGTTCTGAGCATCTCGGAACCGGACATTCACTGCGGAGAAGAATAGCCCGGCAGCAAGCACAGAAACCAACACAATCGCCATGCCCGCGAGCATCAATCCGATCGATGCGAGGTCAGGCAGCCATCCGAACAGGAGGCTGGCAACCACGAGGATCGCCAGTTGTGGCAGGAAGTGGATGAACGAGCCCACGACTGCAGCGATCGGGAAGAGTTCGCGTGGGAGGTAGATCTTTCGCACAAGTGCCTTGTTGTCCACGACGGAACGCGTGGCCGCACCGAACGCCTCGTTGAAGAGATTCACGAGAACAATGCCGCTAAACAAGTACAGGGGAAACGACGGCACGTTCTTGTGCATCCCGAGAACCTGACCAACAACCAGGTAGTACACGAGGAACTGCACCGCCGGCCGCACGTACGACCAGAACCAACCGAGCACCGAGTTGCGGTAGCGCAGCGATGTACTCTTCCCGATGAGCAGCCTCAGCAGATAGCGATACCGGAAGACATCGAGCAGTCCGCGCCCGCGCCCTGGCGTGTCGAAGGCGCTGTAGTCGATCGTGGTCACAGAGAGATCCTTGCGGCCGCCGGATTCCCTACCCGTGACTGGCCATCGGCAATCCTAACGGACTCTGTCCTGCGAACCGGCTGAGCAACGCGGAAGTTCAATGCCCGTTTCCTTCGGCGCGCATCACTTGAGGTACGCGGAGTGCAGCCACCCCGTGCGAGAGCCGAACGTCACCTTGCGCCACACGCCGGCGGACGACACCACCTTGACCTTCGATCCCTTGGGCACCACGGTGATAATCCAGCTCTTGGTCGACGCAGCCGATCGTAAATTCACGGCGGCCGTCGTTGTCTTCGTGGTTGACGACGTCGATGTGGTGGTCGCCTTCTTCAGGTAGTCCCCGTGAATGTATCCGGTACGAGAGCCGACCGTGGCCTTCTTCCACGCACCGGAACTTCCAATCACCGTGACCTTCGTGCCCTTGGCGAGGAGTGCCAGCGGCGAGCTCGACGTCGTCGCCTTCGAGCGGAAGTAGACCGCAGCAGTCGTCACCATCGACGTCTTCGTCGGCGTACTTGTGGACGGCGCACTCGTCGACGGCTTGGTGAGATACGCACCGTGGATGTACCCGGTACGGGTGCCGACCACCGCCTTCTTCCAGTCTCCTGAAGTGCCAATCACCGACACCTTGGTCCCCTTTGCGAGTAGCTTGATCGCCGAGCTCGACGTCGATGGGGAGGTGCGGAAGTACACGGCAACGGTGGTCACCATGGCGGTCGCCGTCACCTCCGGCTCGGGCGTCGGCGCGGGCTCCGGTTCCGGCTCGGGCTCGGGCTCGGGCTCGGGCTCCGGCTCAGGAGTGGGTTCCGGCTCGGGCGCGGGCTCCGGAGCCTTCACCTCTGCCACATAGTCGCCGTGCACCCAATAGGTCGTCCCCGAGCGCGTCACGCGCACCCAGTCGCCGTAGATTCCGGTTCGGGTCACCTCGGTGCCCTGCGTGAACTGGATGACGCCCGAACTGCACGAGGTCGCCGGTGCCTGCCGCGCATTAAGCAACGCAGTAGTGACCGTGAGCGTTCCCCCGGCCGACGCAATGCTCGACTCTGCGGGCTGCGCACACGCGCTCACACTGCCAGCCGGAGCACCCGTAGTGGGCACATCAAGGTAGGTCGAGTACATCCACACGGTCTTGCCGCTCACGCTCGCGCGCGTCCACGCACCATAGGCGCCGGTAACGGTCACCTTCGCGCCTTTGTCGAGCTGTGTGATTCCCGCGCTGCACTTCAGTGTCGGCGCCGTCCGGACATTGAGGTTGTCGATCTTGACGGTCGCCGTGCCCGCGCGGCTGGCCACATCCGCGGTCAGCGGTAGCTGGCACGCCGCCGTTTGCGCGGGCGCACCCGACGACGACGACGCCGAAGGCTCGAACCAGTCGACGTAGTAGTTGTAGAAGTTGCGGTTGCCGTAGCTCGAGCACGCATCGCCCGTCCCGTAGCCGGCAGCCAGAGCCGCGACGTTCGGGCGATACGGCGTGTAGATGTAGAGGTTCGCCGTCGCACGGTTCTGGATGTAGACCTTCGACGTGCCGCACGAGCTCTTGGGGTGCCACTTGATGGTGTTCACCTGGCCCGGCTTGTAGCTGAATGAGCTCGGGTTCAGCGTGTACACCTGCATCTGTCGTGCCGCGCCGTACATCTGGTTGAAGAAGCCGGCGTAGCGCGGGTCGCACGCGGCCGTGTCAGGGCACGATTGCCCCATAGCCTTGCCGTAGCGCGACTCCGATGGAGAGGTCGAGGTCACGAGCCCCTGCTCCTTCTGCAACATCACCAGCAGCACTTTCGGGCTGATTCCGCACGCCCGCGCGACCTGATTGATGATGGATGCCGCGCTCACGCTCTTCTGAGCGGAGAGGGCCGAGCAGTAGCGATCAGCCGACTTCGCCGCGATGTCGGCCTTGTAGGACTTCAGGCACGTATACCCCGTCGTGCATGTCTTCACACGCTCGTTCAAAAACGACTGGATCTGTGCCGTCGTCATCGCGTCGCCGTCGAAGAACGCTTCGTCACTAATGATGTAGCCGCCCTCGAGAATCGATGGCGGGAGTTCCGCGGCATCCGCACGGGAGACCGGAACCACCGCGAGCATGGCCACCGTGAGGACCCCGACCAACACGAGGGCAAGGGCCCGGAAACGAGATGGGCGCGCGCCTGCGGTGGGGGAACTCATGTGGCCATTGTGGCGGATGTGACTGGCGATTACCACACGTGTGTCGATTCAGTCGTCACGACGCGCGTGTCGCGGCGAACCAGAAGCTACAGGTCAGCGTGCAATTGCCACACGCGCTCGGCAGCCTCGTTCCACGAGAACGCCCGCCCTCGGTCAGCCGCAAGCACGGCCGCGCGATCGGCCGACTGCGTTGACTCCAGCACTGCCGAGAGTGCATCGCCGAGACCATCGCGCAAGGTCGTGGCATCCTGCCCTTCGACCACCGCTCCGCCGTCTGCGATCACTTCCGCGTGACCGGCGGAACTCGCGGCAACCACGGGCACGCCGAGGGTGAGCGCGTCGACGACGCGCCACGGGAAAGCGGCCCGCCTCGACGGCGCGACAAAGGCGAGCGCCGCACCGTACACAGCGGCGCGATCATGGGCCTCGAGGGCACCGCGCACGTGCAGGCGATGCTCGGGCACACCTGCCGACGAAGCAAGGTCGGCGACGGCAGGCTCGAGGCCTTCCTCGCAACCGATGACAACGACCGGAAGGTCGACGCCGGATGCCGCGATCGCACCGAATCCGGTCTCGAGCGCGTGGGACGGCATCGGCCCGCCAGCGAGCAGTACAAAGCCTTCGGGAAGCCCCAGTTCGCGCCGGCGCCCGATCTCGTCGGACGGCACGCGGAACCCCTGCGGCGATGCCCCCGAGATCACCCGGATTCGACGCCCGAACGCTGCGATGTCACCGAGTCGCGCGGCGAGCGCGTGAGTGGGCACCACCACGGCATCCGCATGCTTCACGGCCCGTTTGAGCATAGCCCGGTGCCATGAGACGGTACTGCGCGAGTACTCGTCGGGTGATTCCCACGGGCCCAGGTCCCATACCGTGACCACCGTCTGGTCGTTGTCGTGCACGCGATCATGCTTGACCAAGGGGGCGAACAGGCTCGGCGAGTGGATCATCCCCCCGCCGATGCCAGTGCCCACACCCAATTGCAGGGCTGCGGCCAACTCGCGCCGCGCCAGTGCCGTGCGCCGCACACCGCCCAACCCCGCGATCGCGTCGAGGTCTCCCCCGCCAGCCGGCGCAATGCCTTCGACGACGCAATGCTCGGGTGCGCGGCGGATCAGCGCCCGCGCGAGTTCTGACGAGGCCTCGGCAAGGTCGGCATCGATCGGCGAGACCACCTGATCGAGCATCACGCGCAGCGTGGCAACCATGTTTACTCCTCCGCGGACGGTGACGGTGTCGGCGGATGCAACGACTGATTCACCAGTTCACGTACGTACTCGTAGTCAGGGTTCGTCTCGTCGATGCCACCCTCGGGGGTGAGTTCGATCGTGTCCACCGGCTGCTCCTGGGCTTTCAGCGCCAGATCGGCCAGGAAGGGAATGAGCGACTGCGGCAGGTCGGTCTCGACGATGTCGGCACCGGCCGCAGCGACGTCCTGGAACCGCGTCAGCACCGTCTGCGGCGTGAACTGCGCAAGAATCGCTTCTTGCAGCTGACGCTGACGCTTCATGCGGTCGAAGTCACTTGTCGTATACCGCGAGCGGGCGTACCACTGGGCCGTCTCGCCGTCCATGTGCTGCTCGCCGGCTTCGATCCATCCCGTTGCCCATTCTGAGGCGGGCTGGCCGTCGTAGCTCGGGCCGCCTCCTTCGGGCAAACGCTCCGCGACAGTGATGTCGACGCCGCCGAGCGCATCGATGAGCGAGGCGAACCCGTGCATGTCGATGAACACGTAGTACGGGATCTCGATCCCCATGATGCCTTCTGCGGCATCCTTTGTCGCCTCAATGCCCGGGGCAGAGCCGTTCGCGACAGCGTCGGGGTACAAAAGATCGCCGTCCTGGCAGACTTCGACTTCGGTACGCAGTTGGTTGATGCCGCTCCCCCATCCGCAGTTCGGGTCGGCGTGGCCGGCGTGTCCGTCCGGGTACTTCTCCTGCATCGGGCCTTCCGAGAACGGGAAGTGCGGCATGTCTCGAGGGATGCCGGTGATCGTCGTCGCCCCGGTTTCGGCGTTCACCGAGACCACCGAAATGCTGTCGAAGCGCATCGAGTCGCGACCCTCGCCGCTGTCGGCACCCAAGAGCAGGATGTTGTAGTAACCGTCTGAGGGAGGAACAGACGGACCACTCGCACCGAAGATGGCTCCCAACGTGTCGCGCGTGGTTCCTGCGACGGATGCCGCGTAGACCGCGCCACCACTCGACAGAACCAGCAACGCGGTGGCGAGCACGGCGGTGCCGATGCGAGCGAACGGACGCATCTTCACCAGCCGCGAGAGGCGCAGGGTGTCGACCGTCAACACGATCCACAGCCCGGCATAGGCGAGAAAGACGCCCTGCGCGAGAAGCAGCACGAACCAGTTCGTGGCGATGGCGAAGAAGACCTGTTGCCACAGCAGCGCGGTCACGCCCGCGAGGATGACGATCACCCACATTGCGAGGGTCGCGCCGAGTCCGATGCGGCCCAGGCGCCGGTTACCCGCCAGTACTTGCGCAGACCCGGGAACCAAGAAGTTCATGAGGACCAGCCACCACCCGCGCTTACTCATGAAGTCCGGGGACGACGCATCCGGGTACCGGAGCGGCCGCTCTTCGACGATGCCCCGGCGGGCCGCAGCAGACGCGGTGGTGCGGGGCGGGCTGAGGACGCTCACAGCGACTCCTTGAGCCGCCGGTTCTTTTCTTCGACCTGGCTCTCCAGCGAGCGAGCGTACGCTTCCACAGCGTCACCGATCGCGGGGTCGGCGGCACCCAGCATCCGCACCGCCAGCAACCCGGCGTTCTTCGCACCATTAATCGATACGGTGGCCACGGGAATGCCGGCGGGCATCTGCACGATACTCAGCAGCGAGTCCATTCCGTCCAGGGTCGCCAGCTGCACCGGCACCCCGATCACAGGTAGAGCGGTGAGAGAAGCCAGCATTCCCGGCAGGTGTGCGGCGCCTCCCGCTCCGGCGATGATCGCTCGCAGTCCGCGCCCGCGCGCCTCACGCCCGTACTGCAGCAGCTTGTCCGGCGTGCGGTGGGCCGAGACGACCTCAACCTCGTGCGGGATGCCGAAGTCTGTCAGCGCCTGCGACGCGTCGCTCATCACGCGCCAGTCGGAGTCCGAGCCCATGACCACGCCCACGAGCGGGGCGTCAGAAGAATGCAGTGGCGTTGTCACTCGTCAAGGGTAGGGCGAGAGACTGGAAGAACCCCGCAACGGCGCGCTCGGGCAGCGCCCACAATCAGTCTTCGAAGTGGGATGCAGCCGCCCGCGCCTGGTAGGCGACGTCGTCGAGATCCGAACCCGAAACGTTGATGTGGCCGACCTTGCGGCCTGGCCGGGGCGCCTTGCCGTAGGTGTGCACCTTGGCCGCGGGGTGCTCGTCCATCACCGAAGCGAAGCGGGATTCGAGGGATGCCTCGGCCGGCCCGCCGAGGATGTTGACCATCATCGACCACGGCGCGCGCGGCGACGTGTCACCCAGCGGAAGGTCGAGCACCGCGCGCAGGTGCTGCTCGAACTGGCTCGTGACCGCGCCATCCTGCGACCAGTGTCCGCTGTTGTGGGGGCGCATGGCGAGTTCGTTGATGAGAAGGCGCTCGTCGGTGGTTTCGAAGAGCTCAACAGCAAGCATGCCCGTGACGCCCAAGCCCTCCGCGACGGCGGTGCCGATGGAGGCGGCGACCTCGGCGAGCCGTTCACCCGCGCGCGGCGCGGGCGCGATGACCTCGGCGCACACTCCGCCGCGCTGGACGGTCTCGACCACCGGGTACACCGCCATCTGCCCCGAGGGCCGGCGAGCAACCTGCTGGGCGAGTTCGCGCGAGAAGTCGACGAGTTCTTCCACGAGAAGCGCACCGCCGTTGCCATCCTCGGCGAGGGTCGTGAACCAGTCGTCCGCCTCGGTGGCTGCCGACACGACGCGCACGCCCTTGCCGTCGTAGCCGCCGCGCGGAGTCTTCACGACCGCCCGTCCGCCGTGGTCGTCGAGAAACGCCTGCAGCTCGTCGCGCCCGGTCACGGCAGCCCAGTCCGGTTGCGGCATCCCAAGTTCCTCCATGCGGGCGCGCATGACGAGCTTGTCCTGCGCGACGCCGAGCGCATGCGGCCCGGGGTGCACGGAAACTCCGGCATCGACGAGGGCTGCGAGCACGTCCTGCGGCACGTGCTCGTGGTCGAATGTGATGACATCGACGTCGCGCGCGAAGGCGAGCACCGTTTCGGCGTCGCGATAGTCACCGACGGCGCTGGCGGCAAGCGAGGCCGACATGCCCTCGGCTTCGGCCAGCACGCGAATGTGAGCACCCAGCTCGACGGCGGGTGCGATCATCATGCGGGCGAGCTGGCCGCCCCCGACAACTCCGACTTTCAGCGACATGCCTCCATCTTCCCCTACCGACGAGGGAGGGCGAATCACGAGCCTCGTCAGACCACCGGAGCTGGCGGCGCGGGCGGACGCGGCGGGATTTCAGGTTCGTCGGGTGCGGACTGCGCATCACGATGGGCGAGAATCTGGCTCACCTCGACCTGATCGACCAACGTCTCGTGCACGAGCATCACGTGCGGGATGTTGGTCATGCGCAGCGGCTCGTCGACGCCGTTCGAGAGTGTGAGGGTCCCCGCGCCCCACATCCGCTGCAGAAGGCCGCGGCGCACCGCGATCGTGTAGCCGCGTACGTGACGCAGCTCGCGGCGCCGCACACGCAAGACGCCGGATCGGGCGAGCACGCGCTCGGTGGTGACCGTCCACGACTTTGATCGCCAACGCACGAACGGGATGACGACGAGGAGCAGCACGACGGCGCCTGCGGCGGAGAACAGCATCCAATCCTCGAGACCGGCGGGCAGATTGTCATAGAAGTAGCCGCACGCGCCGGCGACAGCGATCAGGATCAGCGCCGACCAGAACAGGCGGCGCGCGTGCGCACGAATCGTCGCGATGCGCATCTCAGCCGCGGCGGGCATGCCGGGCGCCGGTAGCAGCGGCCTGCCCCCTACGCCCACCGGTTCGGTCATGGTCCCATTCTGGCGCGAGGTGACGACATCGACGGATGCCACGCCCCGGCGCGCTGACTCGGGTGTGCGCGGCCGCGTCAGCGCACGTGCACCACGTCACCCGCTGAGACAGCAACCTCGCGGTCGCCGGTTGCGACCACCAGGCGCCCGTCTGTTTCGATCCGCTGCCCGACTCCGCGCAATACCGTGCCGTCAGGAAGGGAGACGGTGAGGTCGCGCCCGAGGGTGGCGCACAACGACTCGATATCTCGCACGAGTGCCTCGACGTTGCCGTCTGCCCCGCGCAGTGCGCCGATCTGCGCACGGAGGTGTGTCAGATATGACGCCACGAGAGCATCGACGTCGCAGGTCACGCCGAGGACGGCGAACGACGTCGCTGTCGGGACCGGCAACTGGTCGCGCGTCATTGCGGTGTTGACGCCCGAGCCCACCACGACGACATCCGGATTCCCGGGGACCACTTCGGCGAGGATTCCGCACAGCTTCGCGCCATCGACGAGTACGTCGTTGGGCCACTTCAGCCGGACCCGCTCCCCTTCGCCGGGCAGTTGCTCAGATACCGCGCGGGTCATCGCGGCGCCAGCAAGAAGTGGCACCCACCCTCGCACCGCCATCGGGATCCCGGTGCAGTCGACGACGACGGATGCCGCAAGAGCCGTCCCGGCCGGGGCCGTCCACACGCGGTCGAGCCTTCCCCGCCCCGCACGCTGATCTGTCGTGAGGATCACCGACAGATCCGGCCACGTGCCCGGATCTCCCGCGACAGCCCGCAGCAGGTCAGCGTTCGTTGATGCGGTCGAGGCGAGGGTTTCCAGGCGCGGGCTGAGCGCCGACGCACGAGGGAAGCTCTGCAGAGGATCTGACACACCACAGAACCTACTGGTTGGACGATTCCACAGCACAGCCTCGAAGCCCTTGTGCGTTCTCTCCAACGAACCGAACCTCACCGCCGATAGTGTGGAACGCGTGACCGACCAGCCCGATCTCTCCACCACCGCCGGCAAGATCGCCGACCTCCGCGCCCGATACCAAGAGGCCGTCGTCGACGCCGAGAAGACGGCCCTCGAGAAGCAGCACGCCAAGGGCAAGCTCACCGCCCGCGAGCGCATCGAACTCCTCGTCGATCCGGGCAGCTTCGTCGAACTCGACGAGTACGTGCGTCACCGCACGACCGCGTTCGGAATGGACCGCTCGCGCCCCTATGGCGACTCCGTCGTCAGCGGCGTCGGGACCATCCACGGTCGCACCGTCGCCGTCTACTCGCAGGATTTCTCCACCTTCGGCGGCTCGCTCGGCGAGGTCGCTGGCGAGAAGATCATCAAGGTCATGGAATTCGCACTGCGTAGCGGCATCCCGATCATCGGGATCCTCGATTCGGGTGGCGCGCGCATCCAGGAGGGCGTCGTTGCCCTCGGCAAGTACGGCGAGATCTTCCGGCTGAACACGCAGGCCTCGGGTGTGATCCCGCAGATCTCGATCATCATGGGCCCGGCCGCGGGCGGCGCCGTGTACTCCCCCGCCCTCACCGACTTCGTCGTAATGGTCGACAAGACCAGCCAGATGTTCGTCACCGGCCCCGACGTCATCAAGACCGTCACCGGTGAAGACGTCGGGATGGAAGAGCTCGGCGGCGCGTACACGCACAACACCCGGTCGGGTGTCGCGCACTACCTCGCCGACGACGAAGACGACGCGATCGACTACGTGCGCACGATGCTCGGCTTCTTGCCCGACAACAACATGGCCGAACTTCCGATCTACGAGAGCGGCTTCGAGTTCGAGACCACCGACGCCGACCGCGCGCTGAACACGATCATTCCCGACTCCCCCAACCAGCCGTATGACATCCACACCGTCATCCGCGGCATCGTGGACGCCGAGGAATTCCTCGAGGTCCAGCCGCTGTTCGCCCCGAACATCGTGATCGGCTTCGGCCGCATCGAAGGGCGCAGCGTGGGCATCATCGCCAACCAGCCCTCTCAGATGGCCGGAACCCTCAACATCGAGGCCGGCGAGAAGGCCAGCCGATTCGTGCGGTTCTGCGACGCCTTCTCGATTCCCATCGTGACGCTCGTCGATGTGCCGGGCTATCTTCCCGGCACCGACCAGGAATGGACCGGCGTGATTCGTCGCGGCGCCAAGCTGCTGTACGCGTACGCCGAAGCCACGGTCCCCCTGGTGACCGTCATTCTGCGCAAGGCCTACGGCGGCGCCTACATCGTCATGGGTTCGAAGCAGCTGGGCGCAGACATCAACCTGGCGTGGCCCACGGCCGAGATCGCGGTGATGGGCGGACAGGGCGCGGTGAACATCCTGTACCGCGGCGAGATCAAGCGCGCCGAAGCCGCCGGCGAGGACGTCGCTGCCGTTCGCACTCGGTTGGCGAACGAGTACACCTACAACGTCGCTTCCCCCTTCCTGGCGGCCGAGCGCGGCGAGCTGGACGGAATCATCGAGCCCGCGCAGACGCGCGTCTCGATCGCCAAGGCGCTGCGAGCACTACGTGGCAAGCGCGCGAGCCTGCCGCCGAAGAAGCATGGGAACATCCCACTGTGAGTGACGACCAGCCTGCTCCGGTGCACATCGAGGTCCTCCGCGGCGCACCGACCGAGGAAGAACTCGCCGCGCTCATCGCTGTCGTGCGCGAAGCCTATGTCGCCGAGGCAGAGTCGGCCGTTGTGGAGGACACCCCCGCCCGCAGCGCGTGGTCGCACGCACAGCGCGGGCTGCGTCAGCCGCTCCGCCGCGAACGCGGCTGGGTGCACGGCTGACATCGAGACTCGGGGAGGAAATTTGTCCCCCAAAATACCTACATACAAACCCGTTGACGCCCGGCAGACTACTTATTGCTGGAACGCTTCTGCGTTCGGCTGACCTGCTTTCTCGCACTGACGAAAGCTCAGGTTCGGCCCCGCGGACGGTTTTCGGGTAACCGTCCGCATGGCGAGGGGCGGGCGGCTTCGCCGCCCCTCGCCTCTCTCACCCCTCGCGTCTTCCCACGCTGGGTGATTCCCGTCTCCGCGATACGTCAGCTGGTGGCGTGAGGAATCTCGTGCCAGAGGTCCACTGAGTCCTCGTCGCTGAGCCCCGCCGATGCGCCCGAACGACCCACCACTGTGACGGCCACGGCCGGATTGGTGGACGTGCGAATGTACAGTCGGTCGGAGGTGGCGCGTTGCAGAACAGTCGCGAGCTGGCCGCGGATCGCCCTCAAGGATGCATCATCGAGACCATCAAGGCCGCCCTCGTCGAGCACCGTCACGGTCGCCCCGCGGCGGCGCGCCTTCTCGAGTTCCGCCTGCACCGCGTCATCGATCAGCCGCGGTCCGCGCATCTCGTCCCGCAGCCGCCCCTCGGCGACACGCGCTTCTAGACGGTCCGCTTCGTCGAGGTTGCCACCATTGGCTACCGTGCGAGAAAGCACGGGCCCGGCGACGGCGAGCGCGCGCTGCACCTGCACACGCCGTTCGCGCTGGCGCACGACATGCGTGGTTTGCCATGCCGTGGCGGCGCGCTGCAGTTGTGTGAGCCTGTCGGTGTCGCGCGCCGCGCGATCGATCGAACGAACGAGTAGCTGCGCGACAAGCACCCACACCATGGAGCCGAGCAGGCCCAGGGCGAAGGCACGGGTGAGGCCCAGCCACGCGATGGACGAGACGGCGAGCAGCCCGATTCCCGTCCATGCGGTGGCCGGGCGGTGACGAATCATCACCACGACCATGAGCGCGCCGATGCCCCCGAGGTACCAGGTGGCGAACGACGCGGCGCGCAGATCCGGCCCGGCGGCGATCTCAACGGCGGACGGCACAACCGCGGCGCTGCCGAGCGCCATGACCTGGGCGGTCAGAGGCAGTCGGTCCGGCGAAATGGGGCGCCCATCCCGCGAGAGCGTCGGCGCCGTGCGCGGAGTCCACAGAATGCACATGAGCACCGTGGTCAGGTACAGCGCCAGTGCGCACAGGCTGAGCCACGGCAGAGCGGGTTGCTCGGTCCACCAGAGTCCGCGAACAGCCAGGTACACCGAGAACGCCAGCCCGAGGGCGATGAGCACGTTTCTTACGCTGATCACGAGGCATCCTCTCCCCACGACAGCACGACGAGCGTGCCGTGCGGCCCTGAGTCGACAGAGGCACGACCACCGACGGCCGCGACGCGGGCGATGATGGATGCCTTGATTCCCAAGCGATCATCCGGAACCGCGTGCACGTCGAAGCCACTTCCGGCATCCGACACCGTGATCTCGATCCTCGTCGGTGTCGTCGACACGGCGACGCGCAATCCCTCTCCCCCGGCGTGTTGCAGAGAGTTGGCGATCGCCTGCGTCGCGGCGAGCGTCAGCGCGCGTCCGATTCGACCGGGCAGAATCAGTCCGCTCGATGCCCCGCCCTCGACCTCGACAGGGCGCCCCAGGTCGCGTGCGGCGGCTTCGAGGTCGTGCGCCACGGTCGCGGCATCCGAGGGGTCATCGCTGCCCTCGCGCGGATCGTTCTCCGCGTTCGCAAGCCGGGTGAGCGCATCCCGCGCCATCGCGGTGGCGAGGGTACGCTCGCGGTCGGTACGCGCGCGCTCTGCGGCGATCAGCGCGGCGAGAACACTGTCGTGCATGAGGGCGGCAACCTCAGCGCGCTCGTGTTCGGCGGCATCGGCGGCAGCCGCGTCGCCATAGGACGTCACCGCCCGGGCGCGGGTCCCGTCGACGTTCGCTGCCATGGAGCGAAACAGCCACCCGAGCGTGAGAATGACCCCACCCAGGATGAGCGCGAATGACACATCGAGCGCGGTGGCGAAGATCGTCTCCCGAGCGAACTCGCCCTGGATCACGCGCACGATTCCGTACCAGAGCGGAACGATGATCGTCCACACCACCTGCAGAGGCATCGGGAATGCCAGCACCGCGGCGAGCGTGGCGATGTTGACGAGGAACCAGATCCATGGCTGGTGGGTGCTCGTCGGGATGAGCCCCTGGGTGGCGATCGGCCACACGGTGAGCACGAGCACATAGGACACGGCGAACGCGCCTGCTCCGAGCCGGACGCCACGGCCCACGAAACACGCCAACACCATCACCGCCAGCGTGCCGAACGCGACGAGCATCAGCGGAAGCTGCCAGGCCGGCAACGCATCGGTGGAGCCGATCGCTTCGACGAATGCCTGCGTGCCCAGCGCGAGCGAACCGAGCCCTGCGGCGAGCGAGATGATGCGCTCCACGCGCGTTCTCGTGAACGAACCGATCCCCTGGGTCGATTCCCTCGTGGAGGGAATGTGATCCCACGCCCTCTCGAGCAGGGTCTGCTCGTCAGCGCTCACGAGCCGCCTCCGCCGAGTTCGTACCGGCTTCCGCCAGGATTCCGTCCTCCAGCGCGCGTCGCATGAGATCGACCTTGGTCGGGGCTGGTCGCCCGACCTCGACGTACTTCACGCGCACGCGGGTGATGTTCTCCTTCGCCGTCGAGTAGGCAATCCCGAGCCGATCGGCGACAGCCTTCAACGGCAAACCAGCCGCATACAGACGCAGAACGTCGCGCTCCCTCGCCGAAAGCTGCGCATCCGCGAAGTCGCGGTCGCCATCGATCGCGCTCGCCCATTCGACGTTGTTGAGCAGCTCCCCCCGCGCGACGGCGCGGATCGCGCCGATCACATCGTCGATCGGCGATGCTTTGCTCACCACTCCGGCAGCACCTGAGGTGAGCGCTTCGCGCACAGCCGCGGGGCGATCAGCGACGCTATGGATGATCACGCTCGAACCATCCGACACGAGGCGCGTGACGTTCTCCGACACGGTCGTTCCGTCGCCCAGCGTGAGATCGAGCACGACAACATCGGCCGGTGCGCCCCCGCCAGTTCGACGCCAGCGCAGATACTCGATCACAGAGCTGCCCGAAAAGACGACCTGCTTTCCGTCGCTGCGCGCGCAGGCCGCCTCGAGTCCGAGCCGCACGGACTCGTGGTCATCGATCAGCGCAATACGGGTCATCGCGCCGGGCCCTCGCCGTCGCCGACTCGGGTGAGGGCGGCGACCGCTTCAACATGGTGCGAATTCGGGAAGAGATCGAATGCGTCCACGCGCGCCGGCTCGTACCCCCGGGCACGAAAGGTTGCGAGGTCCCGCGCGAGGGCGACGGGGTCGCATGCGACATAGACGACGGCCGATGGCGCAAGCGATGCGACGGCGTCGACGACTCGCTGCCCCGCGCCCGCCCGGGGCGGATCCAGCAGCACTACTCCGCGGGCCAGCCGCTCGCGCTCACGGGCGGTCGCATCACTGGCGAGTGTTTCGAGCCAACGATCGACCCGAGCCGTCTCGGCGCGCGCTCCCACCCATTCGGCGAGGTTTTCACCGGCGTGTTCGGTCGCTCGTGGATCGCTCTCGACACTGGTCACCCGGGTGGACGGCCCGCCGAGCTCACCGAGCGTGGCGGCGAAGAGCCCGACACCCCCATACAGATCCAGGTGCCAGCCGTCGGGATCGACGCCTGGCAAATCAGAGCGGATGCCGCGCAGCGCGTCGCGCACTGCGCCGGTCAGAGTGTGCGCCGCGAGGCGATGAACCTGCCAGAAGCCCGTGGCATCCACTCTGAAGTCGCGCCCAGCGACAGACTCGATCACGACCTCGGGAGTACGCGAGCGCATTCCGGGCTTCGATCGCGGTCGTTCTTCAGGTCGCGCGAGCACGCGGACACGTCCATCGGACGGTTGAACCAAATCGATGCGTCCGGGCGCACCGGAGCGAATCTCGCGGGCGACGGCAGCGATCTCAGAAGTCGCGAGGGGCAGATCATCGACTTCGATGACGCGGTGGCTGCGCGCCGCGTAGGGCCCCACGCGCCCGTCGGGGTCGACGTGGAGGCTCACGCGCGTGCGCCACCGAGTTCCCTCGGCGTTCTCTGAGTCGATCGTGCCGCCCTCGCCCGAGGCAGAGGTGACCGGGGAGATGTCCACCGGCACGTCGAGCCCACCAAAGCGTCGCAGCGCGTCGATGACTACCTCGCGCTTGAGCGCACGCTGGTGCCCGAGCTCGATGTGCCCGAAGTCTGCCCCGCCCGGGCGATCTTCCGGAGCGACATGCACGTCAGCGGCAGACCACACGTGTGGGCGACGGTGCGGCGAGGCATCGAGGATCTCGACGGTGTCTGCGCGCCAGAACGACTTCTTGCGCGTATCGGTTAGGCGGACGCGCACCCGTTCGCCGGGGATCGCGTCCGAGACGAACACGACGCGGCCCTCGTGCCGTGCGACGAAGATGCCGCCGTGCGCCACCGCCGACACATCGAGTTCGACGCTGTCGCCCGGGTTCATCGAATCATCCACGCATAGAGCCTACGGTGGGAGGCATGCGCGTGTGCCTCGCTTCGACATCCCCCGCCCGCCTCATGCTGCTCGACCAGTTCGGGATCCGCCCACTGACTCTCGCCCCGGATGTCGATGAAGAAGCGGTCGTCGCGGCGGTGGAGGCCGCGGAACAGCGCACTCTGTCGCCAGAAGAGCACGTGCTCCTGCTTGCTCGGCGCAAGGCCGGAGATGTGGCTGCCCGATTGGTGGACGACATCCCCGATTTCGACGGCATCGTCATCGGCGGCGACTCGATGTTCGCCATCGACCGTCAGGTGCTCGGCAAGCCCCACACTCCCGAGAACGCCCGGCGCCGGTGGCTCGAGATGCGCGGCGAGACCGGAGTGCTTCACTCGGGCCACGCCGTCGTCAGGCTCATCCCCGGGCAACCGCCGCGTGAGGTGCACGCCGTCGCCGCGGCATCCGTCACCTTTGCCTCCGACATCACCGACGACGAGATCGATGCGTACGTCGCCACCGGCGAACCGCTGCACGTCGCGGGGGCGTTCACCGTCGACAGTTTGGGCGGGGCGTTCATCACCCGCATCGACGGCGACCCCTCGACCGTGGTGGGGATGTCGCTGTCGACCCTGCGGACGCTGATCCGCGAACTCGGGGTCGAATGGACGGGACTGTGGGGCAGTGTCGATCCCTCACTTACCGAGCACGGCACGACCGCCGCGTTGTAGGCGGTGGCAGATGTTTTCGCGAGGTTCTTGTAGGGAGCGCTCAAAAGCGCGCGCGGGGTGCTCGATAGGCTGACAACCATGCCTCAGATCGCCAAGGTGCTCATCGCAAACCGCGGCGAGATCGCCGTCCGTGTCATCCGCGCCGCTCGCGACGCGGGAAAGTCGTCCGTCGCGGTCTATGCCGATCAGGATCGGGATGCCATGCATGCCCGCCTCGCCGACGAGGCGTACGCGCTCGAAGGCTCGACGAGCGCCGAGACGTACCTGTCGATCGAGAAGATCCTCTCGGTCGCCCGCCGCTCGGGCGCCGACGCGGTGCACCCCGGGTACGGGTTCTTGGCCGAGAACGCCGACTTCGCGCGCGCGGTCATCGCTGCGGGCCTGGTCTGGATCGGCCCCTCGCCCGAGGCGATCGAAGCCCTGGGTGACAAGGTCACCGCGCGGCACGTCGCTGAAAAGGTCGGCGCGCCCCTCGCCCCGGGCACTCCCGGGCCAGTGGACGGCACCGACGATGTCTTGGCCTTCGTCGCAGAGCACGGCCTGCCAATCGCCATCAAGGCCGCCTACGGTGGCGGCGGACGCGGCCTGAAGGTCGCTCGCACCATCGAAGAGGTGCCCGAACTGTTCGAGTCCGCGACGCGCGAGGCGATCACCGCTTTCGGGCGCGGCGAATGCTTCGTGGAGAAGTACCTCGACAAGCCGCGTCACGTCGAGACTCAGTGCTTGGCGGATGCCGCCGGCAACGTCGTGGTGATCTCCACGCGCGACTGCTCACTGCAGCGTCGGCACCAGAAGCTCGTCGAAGAGGCACCCGCTCCGTTCCTCACCGACGAGCAGAACGCCCTGCTGTACTCCTCGTCGAAGGCGATCTTGCGCGAAGTGGGCTACGTCGGTGCGGGCACGTGCGAGTTCCTGATCGGCGCTGATGGCACCGTGTCGTTCCTCGAGGTGAACACGCGCCTGCAGGTGGAGCACCCGGTCTCCGAAGAAGTCACCGGCATCGATCTGGTTCGCGAGCAGTTCCGCATCGCCGAAGGCGAAGAGATCGGCTACGACGACCCTCAGCCCGACGGCCACTCGATCGAGTTCCGCATCAACGGCGAAGACCCCGGTCGCGGATTCCTCCCGCAGCCCGGCCCCATTCACGTGTTCAAGACGTTCGGCGGCCCCGGCATCCGACTCGACTCCGGCGTGACCGCAGGCGACTCGGTCAGTGGCGCGTTCGACTCACTGCTGGGCAAGATCATCGTCACCGGTCGCACACGCGACGAAGCGCTCGAACGGTCGCGGCGGGCTCTGGACGAGTTCGAAGTCGCCGGAATGCCGACGGTGCTGCCCTTCCACCGCAAGGTGGTGCGCGACCCGGCCTTCGCCGCAGAAGACGGCACGTTCGGCGTGTACACGCGGTGGATCGAGACCGAGTTCGTCAACGACATTCCCGCGTGGGATGGCGAGGCCGAGGCTCCCAAGCCCACCGAGTCGCGGCACACAGTAGTCGTCGAGGTGAGCGGAAAGCGCCTCGAGGTGAGCCTGCCCGATCGCGTCGTCACCACGACCCCCACGCAGGGTCGCCCTGTCGCTGTTCCCCCGTCGCGTCGATCGCACGCCACCACCGTGGTCGCCGGCGCGTCGGGTGACGCGGTGAAGTCGCCGATGCAGGCCACCATCGTCAAGGTCGCCGTCGCCGAGGGCCAGCAGGTCGTCAAGGGCGACCTGGTCGTCGTGCTCGAGGCGATGAAGATGGAGCAGCCCATCCAGGCTCATAAGGACGGCATCATCGGCAGCATCAACGCTGACCCCGGCACCACGGTGTCAGCCGGTCACCAGCTGCTCACCATCTCGTGATCTGCGGTTGCGGCATCCCCTCATCGGTGCCGCAACCGCCACCGGGGGTCAGGCCCCGTAGATCTGGTGGTCTACGACGTGCATCGCGCGTGCCGCGTCGGTGATGCTGCCCGCCAGCGACGGATACACCGCGAACACGCGTGAGACCTGGTCGACGGTCAGGCGACGCTCGACGGCGATCGCGATCGGGTAGATCAACTCGGAGGCACGTGGCCCCACGATCACACCTCCCACGACACTTCCCGATCCGCGGCGAGCGATCAGCTTGACGAAGCCGTCTTTGATGCCCATCATCTTCGCGCGTGGGTTGGCCGCCAGTGGCAGCTTGTGGACCACAGCATTGATCAGCCCGTCCTCGATGTCCTTCTCCTGCCATCCGACAGTGGCGATCTCGGGGGCGGTGAAGATGTTCGAGGTGATGCGCCGACGTTCGAGGGGGATGACAGTGTCGCCCAGCGCATGGAAGACCGCGGTGCGGCCCTGCATCGACGCGACGGAAGCGAGCGGCACGAACGTCGTACAGTCACCGGCGGCGTAGATGTTCGGGACCGACGTGCGCGCGACGCGGTTGACCTGAATGTGTCCGGAATCCGTCATCTGGACGCCCGCCTCCTCGAGACCGATGCCGGCGGTGTTCGGGATCGAGCCGACCGCCATGAGGCAGTGGCTGCCTTCGATCTCGCGGCCATCGCTGAGGGTGACGACCACGCCGTCGCCGACGCGCTCGACTTTGTCGGCGCGGGCCTTCGACAGCAGTTGCATACCGCCGCGCTTGAACACACGCTCGAGCACGGCCGCGGCATCCTTGTCTTCACCGGGAAGCACCTGATCGCGGCTAGAAACCAGCGTGACCTTCGCCCCCAGGTTCATGTACGCGCCGGCGAACTCGGCGCCGGTGACACCCGACCCGACGACGATGAGGTGCTCGGGGAGCGACTTCATGTCGTAGAGCTGAGTCCAGGTGAGGATGCGTTCACCATCGGGCTTCGCGCTGGCGAGCTCGCGCGGGGACGCTCCCACCGAAATGACGAACGTGTCCGCCTCGATGCGGTCGAAGTCGGTGCCGCCGGGCTCAGTCGAGACCACCACGGCGTTCTCCCCCTCCAGACGCCCATAACCCGAGACGATGCGCACTCCCGCTTCAGCAAGCGAGGCGCGCATATCGTCCGACTGCTGGCGAGCGAGCGAAAGCAGACGCTTGTTGATCGCCGACAGGTTGATGGCGATCTCGGGCTTGAGGGGCTTGCCGTCCTTGCCCTTCGCGAACAACTGCACGCCCAAGTCGCTCGCACCCGCGATCGCCACCGCCGCGTCGGCTGTGGCGATGAGCGTCTTCGACGGCACCACATCGGTGATCACCGCCGATCCACCGATACCGGCGCGTTCGACGACAGTCACCTCCGCGCCGAGCTGTGCGGCGGCCAACGCCGCCTCGTAGCCGCCGGGTCCGCCGCCGATGATGGCGACGCTCTGAGTGCGCTCGAAGCTCAAGGACATGATGTCTATTCTCCCCCTACTGGCCCCCGCGTCGTGCAGTTCCTAAAGTGGGGGTATGTCCGACACCTCATCACACCCCCTCGACGACCCTCGCACTGACCCGTTCGGGGTCGCTGCGACGGCCGCCGCCGATATCGCCCGCATCACCGGAGTAGAGCGCCACGACATCGCGCTGACCCTCGGTAGCGGCTGGGGAAAGGCCGCCGACCTCATCGGCGAGACCACCGCATCGTTCCCTGCGACTGAGGTCACCGGCTTCAGTGCGCCCGCGCTCGCCGGGCACGTCGGCACGCTGCGCAGCGTGAAGACTCCGAAGGGGAAGAACGTCCTGGTGATCGGGGCGCGCACTCACTATTACGAAGGTCACGGCGTGCGCCGCGTCGTCCACAGTGTGCGCACGGCCGCGGCATCCGGAGCGCGAACGATGGTGCTCACCAACGGCGCCGGGGGCATCAAGGCCCAGTGGAACCCGGGGCAGCCGGTGCTGATCAGCGACCACATCAACTTGACCGGCGACTCACCCCTCGAGGGCGCCACGTTCATCGATCTGACCGATCTGTACTCGACTCGGCTTCGCGATATCGCCCGGCGTGTCGACCCGACCCTCGACGAGGGTGTGTACTGCCAGTTCCGCGGGCCGCAGTACGAGACCCCGGCCGAGGTACGCATGGCGAAGACGATCGGCGGGCACATCGTCGGCATGTCGACCGCGCTGGAGGCAATCGCGGCGCGGCAGGCCGGCATGGAGATTCTCGGGTTCTCGCTCATCACGAACATGGCCGCGGGCATCCAGACCACACCGCTCAGCCACCAGGAAGTGATCGACGCTGGCCGCGAGGCCGAGCCCGTGATCTCGTCGCTGCTGGCCCGAGTGATCGGCGAACTGTGAGCGACGAGGAAGCCCAGGGAGCGGATGCCACCCCCGGCGTGATCGCCGAGGCTCAGGCGTGGCTGGCGCAAGACCCCGACGGGCAGACGCGGGCGGAACTGCGCGAGCTCATTGCCGCAGCGGAATCCGGTGACGTTGCGGCGATTGCCGACCTGACGGACCGCTTCGACGGCCGCCTGGCGTTCGGTACCGCCGGACTGCGCGGGGAACTCGGGGCGGGCAGCAACCGCATGAATCGGGTGCTGGTCGCGCAGGCAGCGGCGGGCCTGGCCGCCTACGTGCTCGACCACGCCTCCACGGAGACAGATGACGACGCACCCCTGGTGGTGATCGGCTACGACGGACGGCGCAACTCCGACGTGTTCGCGCGGGATTCCGCCGAACTGTTCGCCGGTGCCGGGCTACGCGCGGTGCTGCTGCCCCGACTGTTGCCGACGCCGGTGCTCGCCTTTGCCGTCCGCCATCTGGGCGCGGCGGCGGGCGTCATGGTGACCGCCAGCCACAACCCGCCGAACGACAACGGCTACAAGGTCTACCTCGGCGGGTCAGACGGCGGCTCGCAGATCGTTTCTCCGGCGGATGCCGAGATCGCCTCGCACATCCAGCGCGTGGCCGACCAGGGTGATGTCACGACGCTCCCCCGTTCGCTTGCCTTCTCGGTCGCACCGGAATCCGTCGTTGATGCCTACGTCGCCGCCACCGCGGCCGTCGCTCCGGCGCCCGAGGGCGCCGAGGGCCTGCGCTGGGTGTACACGGCGATGCACGGCGTCGGCGGGGAGACCTTCTCGCGCGTGCTCGACGAGGCGGGGTATCCCGCACCGACGCCCGTGAGCGCCCAGATCGCGCCGGACGGCGCGTTCCCCACCGTGGCGTTCCCGAACCCGGAAGAACCCGGTGCGATGGATCTCGCGTTCGAGACCGCGCGCGAAAGCGACGCCGAGATCATCATCGCCCACGACCCCGACGCCGACCGACTGGCTGTCGCCATTCCCGACTCCGAGAGCGCTCAAGGATGGCGTCGGCTCACGGGAAACCAGATCGGGTTGCTCCTGGGCTGGCGCGCAGCGCAGCTCGTGGCCGCGCGCGGCGACGCCGACAGTGCGTCGTTGGCGTGCTCGCTCGTATCGTCGCCGGGGCTTGCTGCCGTGGCATCCCACTACGGACTGCACTTTCACGCGACCCTTACGGGGTTCAAGTGGATCTCGCGCGCACCCAACCTCGCGTTCGGTTTCGAAGAGGCCCTCGGCTACCTGGTGAACCCCGAGACCGTGCGCGACAAGGACGGAATCTCGGCGGCCGTCGCCATGCTCGGACTGGTCACGGAAGCGCGCGGCCGCGGGCAGACTGTCGCCGACCTGCTCACAGAGTTCGACGAAACGTTCGGCGCCTTCGCCAGCGACCAGATCTCGTTGCGTGTCGATGACGTCTCGACAATCGGACGCATCATGGCGTCACTGCGTGCCCAGCCGCCGACAGCGATCGGCGAGGTCGCGGTGGATCGCATCGACGATCTCCTCGACGGGGCCGACGGTCTTCCGCCCGGCGACGTACTGCGGGTGTGGCTCGAAGACGGGTCGCGTCTGATCGTGCGCCCCAGCGGCACGGAGCCGAAGCTCAAGCTATACCTCGACGTGCGTGGCGACTCGGCAGATCTCGCCCAGGAGCGCATTGCAGCGCTGAGCGCGGGCGCGCGGGCTCTTCTCGAGCAACACGGCTAGTCACACGGTGTCGGTCGGTCGTGCGAGAATCTGGTGGCCGATCAGAGAGAGACACCATGAGCGATAGCAGTCCGCAGCCGATGAGCGACGCGCCCTCCCCCGAGGGGTCGTCGCGCTGGCTGACGAAGGTCGTGCTCTTCTTGAGCGGCCAGACTGTCAGCCTGTTCGGCTCGATGCTCGTGCAGTACGCGGTGTTCTGGTACCTCACGATCACGTACCAGTCGGGCTGGATCATGACGCTCGCCGCCCTCTTCGGCTTCCTGCCACAGGCCGTCATCTCGATTTTCGGCGGCGTGTGGGCGGATCGTCATAACCGGAAGCTGCTGATCATGGGGGCGGATGCCGCCATCGCGGCCACGACGCTCATCTTGGCGCTCATCATGCTCACCGGGTACGACGCGGTGTGGGTCATCTTCGCCGCGCTCGCGATCCGGTCGGCGGGAGCCGGCATCCAGATGCCCGCCGTCTCGGCGCTGATCCCGCAGATCACACCGTCCGCGCACCTCATGCGCATCAACGGAATCAACGGTTCGATCCAGTCGGCGATGGCATTGCTCGCACCCGCCGCTGCCGGAGCGATCTATGCCTGGGCGTCGGCGGCGAACGGCGGATCGTCCGCCTCGCTCGTCCCGATCTTCTTCATCGATGTGGTCACCGCGCTGATCGGTATCGGGATCCTCGCTGGCATCGCGGTACCCACTATCCGCCGCGCTGCCGACGCGCACACGCCTTACTTCGCCGACCTCGTGGATGGCGTGCGCTACGTCGCGCACCACGCGTTCGTGCGGTGGCTACTGGTGCTGTTCGCGATCATCTTCCTGCTCACGGTCGCGCCGAGCAACCTCACCCCGCTGATGCTCGTCCGCTCGTTCCCCGCCGGCGAGCAGCAGGATGTCATCAACCTCGCCATCCTCGAAATCTCGTTCAGCGTGGGCATGATGCTCGGCGGAATCGTGGTGGCGTCGTTCTTCGCCTCGCGCAGCCGCATCGGCATGATCATCTCGTCCTCACTGGTCTTCGGAGTGCTGTCGATCGGCCTGGGCCTGTCCCCCAACATGTGGGTGTTCTTCGCCTTCATGTTCCTGGTGGGCCTCGCGGTACCGTTCTTCTCGACGCCGTCGATGACGCTGCTGCAAGAAACGGTCGAACCCGAGCGCCAAGGGCGCGTGTTCGGCTTCGTCGGGATCGTCATGGCCGTGGCCATGCCGATCGGCATGGTGGTGTTCGGGCCACTTGCCGACCTCGTCCCGATCGAGACGCTACTCGTGGCCGCTGGCGTGCTCACATTTGTCGTGATCGCCGGCGCAGTGTTCCTCCCGGCAGGGCGGCGGGCGTTCGCCGCCGCGCGCGCCGCGTCACAGATGACGTCGCATGATCCGGCAGTCGCGGCCGCCACGGTCGCCGCGGTCATGGACGACGATGCACCCACGCCGGACGACACGCGCGACGGCGACGCACTCTAGGCTCAAAAGATGCTGCTGACCGAGCAAGTGACGCTCGAGAACGAACACGTGCGCCTCGAGCCGCTCAGCCATGATCACGCCGAGGACCTCGCGCGCGCCTGCGTGGGTCTCGAGCACGCGTGGTACACCGCCGCGCCGTCCCCCGACACGATGTACGACGAGATCGAGACGCGAAAACGGCGACACGATGCCGGGGTCATGAACCCCTGGGCGGTGCGCCGCCTCGACACGGGCGACGCCGTCGGCATGACGACCTTCTGCAACATCGACCAAGCAAACCGCCACGTCGAGATCGGGTACACGTGGCTCGGCCCGAGTGCGCAGCGCACCGCGGTGAACACCGCGGCCAAGCTGCTTCTGCTGGGCCATGCCTTTGAGGATTGCGATGCGATCGCGGTGGAGTTCCGCACGCACTGGCACAATCGGCAGTCACGCGCGGCAATCGCACGCCTGGGCGCGAAGCAGGACGGCGTACTGCGCAACGACCGCATCGGCCCCGACGGCACGCTGCGCGACACGGTGGTGTTCTCGATCCTCCCGCACGAGTGGCCCGCAGTCCGGCTGGGCCTCACCGAGCGATTGCGCCGCGCCTGAAGGCGCCACTCAGCCGTCGATGACGGCGACGAGCTCGTCGAGGAAGCCCCCGAAGTCGGTGCTGCGGCGCACGATGCGCTGCACGCTCTCCCGCTCGGAGAACACCTCGACGAACTGCTCGAACACGGTTTGGAAAGCTTCTCGGTCGCTTTCTGAAAAAGCGACCAGGGCGACCACCTGCACACGCCCGTCACCCCAGGTCATCGACGGTTCGGCGATACCTACCGCGATCGCGGTGCGGGTCGCGGTCATCCCCATCGCATGCGGCACGGCGAGCGCGTCGGTGAACGCGGTTGACGACAGTTCCTCTCGCTCAATCGCCTGCGACACGTACTCGTCGTCGATCACGCCCTCACGCACCAAGTGACTTCCCAGTTCGCGAATGACTCCGTGCACGCCGGCTGCGGCATCCACTCCCCGCACGAATGCCTCGGGAACGAAGTAGCGCTCGAGTTCGGTGCGCAGCCTTGCCAGGCGCCGCGCGCGCCGGATGCGCCCCACGGCCGCCTGCACCCGTTCAATGTCGGCTTCGGTGAGGAACGGCTGAATCCGAACGATCCGATCGCTCGGCACAGGCGGGTCCATCGTGGTGAGCACGAGGTCGGTCTGCATGCTCGCGAAGTCGGGATCGACGCGTGTCTCGACAGACACCACGTCGATGGCCTGCCCGAGAGAGCGGTCGACGCTCGAGCGCAGCAGTTCGTGCAGTTCGTAGAACCCTGGGCACACGATCGTTGCCGTGAGGTGGTGATCGGGTCGGCGACTGCGCTCCAGGCGCCCGCCGATGTGCATCGCGATGTACGCGACCTCGTCGTCGAGAAGGGGAATCCCGAGGCGCTCGTGCAGCGCGCTGGCAATAAACACCGCGACGTCGAAGATCATCGGGAAGGTGGACTTCAGCGAACGCGTCAATGGGTTGCGCGACCACGCTTGCTCTCGCGAACGATGCAAGAGGTTCTCGATGTGGACGGTCAGCCGCCGGACGAAATCTTCGTGCGCGATGTCGACCAGGTACTGCTCGGCCGCCTGAGCGACGACATCGCGCACGGCGTCTTCGACACGGGAGTCGACGGATGCCGCGTCCGCCACATCACTCGCATGCGAGTCCGGGGCGACGACGCGCGTCAGCACGAGCGTTGCAAGGTGGTGCTGGTCGCCTGCCCCGAGTTGCACCCCGAGGTGTTGCTCGGCGAGCTCGGCGATGATGTCGGCGATCTCCTGGCGGCGCGCAGAAGGCTCTGCCACAACGGCATCGAGCGGACGACCGCGCGACACCCGGTCCGCGGCGATCGCGAAGCCGGTCACCACGTCGGTGATGCCGAATTCGTTGACGAACCAGCCGCGCCCTCCCAGGCGGTCGACGAGATCGGTCTTGAACGCTCCCAGCGACTGCGCGCCAGCAGAATCTTCGCCGAGGGTGCGGCGCAACGCGGCGATATCGAAGGAGCCGTCGTCCATCTCGTCGTGGATGAGTCTGCTGAGCAGCCGCCGTTGCGCGGCCTCGGTTCCTTGCAACCGTGCGCGTGGGCCGACGCGCTCGAGAGTGAGCTCGGTCCCACCGAGCAGAGAGCGCACGCGCGCGAGGTCTGACTCGACCGTCGCCGACGACACGAACATCTCGTCCGCGATAGCGAAGACGTCGATTCCGTCGGGTGAGTCCAACAGCGCGCGAACCACCTGGTGCAGGCGGTCTCGCGGCGTGCCGCCGTCGTTGCCGCTGCGCAGGGCGGCGGCCGCTGCCGGGCCGGCACGGTAGCCCTGCGGCCCCGATTCGACGGCGACCCCGTCCGCGACACGCGCGTTGATCGCGGTGACATACGAGCGAACGCTTCGCGGCGTCACACCAAGAACGTCGGCGAGGGCCGCGGCCGTCATCCACTCGTCGGCGCGAACGAGCAGACCGAGAACGCGGTCTTGCCTCGCCCGGGTCATGGCACTCTCCTCCGCCCGACGTCGCATTCGGGTCCACCCCCAGTCAACCACGCGTTCCGCGGGGAACGGCGGCTTTCCGCCCCTGCGGAAAGAGGACTGGTTGTCCGCCTCCCAGCCCCCGCGCACAATGAATTCTGGAGGCGATCGATGAAGATTCTCGTGGTGTGCGGTGCTGGTGCGTCCAGCACCTTCGTGGCGCAGCGTTTGCGTCATGCTGCGGCATCACACGGGTTCTCGTACACCGCCTTCGCCGGCACCGAGCAGTCGCTCCCCATCGACCTCGATGCCGCTGATGTCGTGCTGGTGGGTCCCCACCTCGTTCACGTGCTCGATCAGATCGAACACGCGGCCGAGTCCCGCGGCACGACGGTGGTGTTGTTGCCGCCCGACATCTTCACGGATCGGGACGGCTCGCGCACGCTTCGGCTCGTGCGCGATGCGGTCGGGACGACCGGGGGGCTCTCCCCGACCGCCGACACCACCCCGACGTCCGGCTGACACGAACGAATACCGCACGACACGACAGAGAGGTCACCCCATGTCCGCCATCTCCCGCACGGTCCACATCGGATCGTCACACGGTCTGCACGCGCGCCCCGCGAAGCTGTTCGCGCAAGCGGCAAAGGATTCCGGTATTCCCGTGACGATCGCCAAGGGCTCGGGCGCGCCCGTGAATGCGGCCAGCATTCTCGGTGTGATCTCACTGGGCGTCGAACACGGCGACTACGTGACTCTCACGGCCGACGGCGACGGTGCCGAGACCACGCTCGACCTTCTCAGCGAGCTGCTCACCACCGATCACGATGCGGAGTAGCACCATGCCCGAAATCCGTGGAGTAGGGATCGGCCTGGGCGTGGCCCAGGGTCCCGTCGCGCGCATGTCAGAGCCGCTCGCGGCGCCGACCGACGAGCCGTCAGAACTCTCCGTCGACGAAGAAACCTCCCGCGTCGCCGCAGCCGTCGAGGCCGTCGCGCGCGAACTCGAGCAGCGAGGCGAGCAAGCCGGCGGCGCCGCGCGCGACGTGCTCGAGGCACAGGCGATGATGGCTGAAGATCCGATGCTCGCCGACGAGGTCGCGGCCCGCATCGCACAAGGCAAGAACGGCGAATGGGCGGTGCACGACGCGTTCGCCGCGTTCCGTGACCAGCTCACGGCGATCGGCGGGTACCTCGGCGAGCGCGCCGCCGACCTCGATGATGTCGCACAGCGGGTCATCGCTCATCTGCGCGGTGTTCCCGCCCCCGGTGTGCCCGACCCGGGGCATCCGTTCGTCCTCATCGCGAAAGACCTCGCCCCGGCCGACACCGCCTTGCTCGACCTCGACAAGGTCCTGGCACTGGTCACCACCGAGGGTGGGCCCACGTCGCACACGGCCATCCTCGCGCGCGAGAAGTCGATCGTCGCCGTTGTCGGCGCCGGGGGTGCTTCACAGCTGAGCGACGGTGAGACAGTGATCGTGGATGCCGCGGCCGGCGTCGTCGTCACCTCACCGAGCGACGACGAACTCACGCGCGCCGAGCGTCGCGCTGCCGAGCGTGCCGAAGCCGCATCGGCGCCGATCACCGACGGCGCCCTGGCCGACGGCACCGCGATCCCGTTGCTGGCGAACCTCGGAAACCCCAAGGGCGCCGCCGATGCTGTCGCTCTCGGCGCCGAGGGCGTGGGCCTGTTCCGCACCGAGTTCCTCTTCCTCAGCTCGAGCCAGGCCCCGACGATCGAGCAGCAGCGTGAGGCGTACATCGAACTGTTGCAGGCGTTTCCCGGGAAAAAGGTGGTCGTGCGCGTGCTCGACGCCGGTGCTGACAAGCCTCTCGCGTTCCTCAACGACGCGCACGAAGAGAACCCGGCGCTCGGGCTACGCGGCATCCGTGCGCTTCAAGCCAGCGAAGACATCCTGCGCGAACAGCTCACGGCGTTGGCCGAGGCGGATGCCGCCACGAGCGCCGATCTGTGGGTGATGGCGCCCATGGTCGCCACGGTCGATGAAGCCGCCTACTTCACCGATCTCGCTCGCGACTACGGCATCAAGACGGCCGGCGTCATGGTCGAGGTTCCCGCGGCGGCACTCCTGGCCGACCGCGTGCTCGCCGTTTCCGACTTCGCCTCTATCGGCACGAACGACCTGACGCAGTACACGATGGCCGCCGATCGGTTGCTCGGTTCGGTCGCGGGCTTCCAAGATCCGTGGCATCCGGCTGTCCTACGGCTGATCAAGGACGTCGGGTCCGCCGGAGCGACCCTCGGCAAACCGGTCGGCATCTGCGGCGAAGCCGCAGCCGATCCCCTGCTCGCGGTCGTCCTGGTCGGCCTCGGGGCCACCAGCCTGTCGATGGCTCCCACCGCGCTCGCCGACGTGCGCGCCACTCTGCTCGATCACACCTTCGACGATGCCCGAAAGATCGCCGAAGCGGCCCTGTCCGCCGCGGACGCGGCATCCGCACGAACCGCAGCCCACCAGGCCGCGGCCCACACAAAGGAGACACAGCAATGACAACGGCGTCTACGCCCACCTCGGGCGGCAGCACGGTACGAGTCGGGGTCCAGCGCTTCGGAACGTATCTCTCCGGCATGATCATGCCGAATATCCCGGCGCTCATCGCGTGGGGTATCTTCACCGCGTTCTTCATCTCCGACGGCTTCACCCCGAACGAAGACCTGGCGACGATCGTCGGGCCGTTCATCCACTATCTGCTGCCGATCATCATCGGCTACACCGGTGGAACCATCGTCTATGGAGTCCGAGGCGGCGTCGTCGCCTCGATCGCCACGATGGGCGCGATCGCCGGGTCGGACTTGCTGATCGCGCAGGTCAATGCTGACCTGCCGGCCGACAACCAGCTCGGCCAGGTGCACATGTTCATTGGTGCGATGATCATGGCGCCGCTCGCCGCGTACACGATGAAGTGGCTCGACAGCCTGTGGGACGGCAAGATCAAGGCGGGCTTCGAGATGCTCGTCAACATGTTCTCCGCCGGCATTTGGGGCTTCGTCATGGCTGTCGTCGGGTTCTACCCGATCGCGTGGCTGGTCAACGGACTCATGGAGACGCTGAGCAACGCGGTGAACTGGCTCGTCGAGGCGAACCTGCTGCCGCTCACCAGCATCCTGATCGAGCCTGCGAAGGTGCTGTTCCTCAACAACGCCATCAACCACGGTGTGTTGACCCCGCTGGGCATTCAGCAGGCCGCGGACGAGGGCTCGTCGATCCTGTTCCTGCTCGAAGCCAACCCCGGCCCCGGCCTCGGGCTGCTGCTCGCATTCGCGATCTTCGGGATCGGCGCGGCACGGGCCTCGGCCCCCGGTGCGGCGCTCATCCAGTTCGTCGGCGGCATCCACGAGGTGTACTTCCCATACGCGCTGATGAAGCCGCTCACCATTCTGGCGCTGATCGCGGGTGGAATGACCGGTGTCACCACGAACATGCTCCTCGGCGGCGCCCTGCGCGCACCGGCCGCCCCCGGCAGCATCCTCGCGGTGCTCGCACAGACCGCGACCGGCGCGTACTTCGCCGTCATCTTGTCGGTGGTGCTGTCGGCAACCGTGACGTTCCTGATCGCGGGCGTCATCCTCCGGGCATCCCGCAAGCGCGATCTTGCCGCCATGGGCGCGACCGACGACGCCTTCGGCGCGGCGATCACGCAGACCGAGGCAGCCAAGGGTAAGTCTTCGGACGCACTGTCGGGCCTCCGCGGCGGCGCCGCGACGGCCGCAGACGGGGGCGTGGAGCCTGCCACGATGACCGAGCGCACGATCACGAACATCGTGTTCGCGTGCGACGCCGGAATGGGATCGTCGGCGATGGGTGCAAGCGTCCTACGCAACAAGATCAAGAAGGCGGGCTTCGACGACGTCTCGGTCACCAACAAGGCGATCGCGAACCTCGACTCGTCGGCCGACCTGGTCATCACACAGAACCAGCTCACCGACCGCGCGCGTCAGCAGACGCCCGAGGCGATCCACATCTCGGTCGACAACTTCATGAACTCTCCGCGATATGAAGAGGTCGTGCAGATGGTCGCCGACCAGCACGAGAACAAGTAGCATCCCACGACCGCTGCAGGGTCGGACGGCGAGAGGCCTCCGGCCCTGCAGCCCCATCGAGAGAAGGGCAAGAAGATGGCAGATGAAGTACTCACCGCCGCGCAGGTACGCATTCACGCCGACGGTGCCACCCAGCAGGAAGCGATGAAAGAAGCCGCCGACATCCTCGAGGCTGCCGGTGCTGTCACCAGCGCCTACTACGAAGCGATGCAGCTGCGCGAGCAGACCGTGTCGACGTACATGGGCATGGAACTCGCCATCCCGCACGGGACGAACGAGACGAAGGACGCGATCCTCGACTCTGCGCTCTCCGTCGTCCGCTATGACGGCGGCGTCGACTGGGACGGCGAGCACGTGACCTTCGTCGTCGGCATCGCGGGCAAGGGCGACGAGCACCTCGAGATCCTGTCGAAGATCGCGGTGCTGTTCTCTGACGAGGACGAAGTGGCCGCGCTGAAGTCGGCCACGACCGCAGACGAGCTGTTCGCCCTGGTGTCACAGGCCGGCGTGTGATGAAGGCCGTCCACTTCGGCGCCGGCAACATCGGACGCGGATTCGTCGGTCTTCTGCTGCACGAAGGCGGCTACGATCTGGTCTTCTCCGACGTTGCCGCGCCGCTCGTCGACGCGATCAACGCCGTCGACAGCTACACCGTGCACGAGGTCGGCGACGGCGGGCGCGACACTGTGGTCACCGGGTTCCGCGCGCTCAACTCCGCCACCGACCCCGATGCCGTTGTCGCCGAAGTGGCAGCGGCAGATGTCGTGACCACCGCCGTCGGCCCGACCGTGCTGAAATTCATTGCGCCGCACATCCTCGCGGGGCTCCGGAGCCGGGATGCCGCGCGCAGCCCCCTACAGGTGATGGCATGCGAGAACGCCATCGGCGCGACCGATCTGCTGCGCGATGAGATTGCCGCCGCGGCTGGCGCGGAGTGGGAGGCTCTGTCCTCACGCGCCGTGTTCGCCAACACCGCGGTGGACCGCATCGTGCCGGGGCAACCTGCCGGTGGTGGCGTGGATGTCACGGTCGAGCCGTTCTACGAGTGGGCGATCGAGAAGGGACCGTTCGGCGACGACCTGCCGTCGATCCCCGGCGCACACTTCGTCGACGACCTCGAGCCGTACATCGAGCGCAAGCTGTTTACCGTGAACACCGGTCACGCCACGACGGCCTACTTCGGCGCGCGGGCCGGCGTCGAGAAGATCTCCGACGCGCTCGCCGACGACGCCATCGCTGCCCAGGTCGAAGCGGTGCTCGAAGAGACATCGGCATTGCTCGTGCAGAAGCACGGCCTCGATCCGGCCACTCAGGCCGAGTACCGCGCGACGATCCTGCAGCGGTTCCGCAACCCCGAGCTCCCCGACACTGTCTGGCGAGTCGGGCGGCAGCCGCTGCGCAAACTCTCGCGCCACGAGCGTTTCATCGGGCCTGCCGCCGAGGCCGTCGACAGCGGCCTCCGCGCCGATGCGCTCGTCTCGGCGATCGGCGCCGCGCTCGCCTTCAATGATCCCGAAGACGTGCAATCGGTCGAGATGCAGCAGCGGTTGCGCGAAGAAGACGCCACGGAGTTCACCGCCTCGGTGACGGGCCTCTCGGCGCAGCATCCACTGTTCTCCGCCGTTGTCGACGTGGTCACCGCACGTCAGCAGACTCTGCGGACCTGACGACCCGCGCGCCGAACCGATTCGGATCGGTCACGGCGGGCACGTAGACTCTCCCGCCGTGACCGTCCTCTTCGCGTGCCTGGCCGCGTTCATCGCTGCCGTCATCCAGCGCATCACCGGCTTGGGTTTCGTGCTCGTGTTGCTCGGCCCCATCGTCCTGCTCTACGGACCGCTGGAGGGCGTGACGATCGGCGTGCTGCTGGCACTGGTCGCCTCGATGACGGCCGTGCCGCTCGTCTGGCGAGACGTCGAATGGCGACGCGCGTGGTGGCTCATCTGGCCGGGCCTTCTTGCGGCTCCCTTCGGCGCGATGCTCGTCGCGGCGTTGCCCGAAGCCGCCCTGCTCATCCTTATCGCGGCCATGGCCTACTTCGCGCTGGTCGCGGGTTGGATCCCGCTGCTTGCCGCTTCGTTGCGGGGCAAGACCGGGGCTATCGTCGCCGGGTCTGCCGCGGGATTCATGCATGTGGCGAGCGGATTGTCCGGTCCGCCGCTGGCAGCGTACGCGGTGGGCGACAAATGGGAGCAGCGCCGATTCGCGGCGAGTGTGCAAGTGATCTTCGTCGTTCTGAGCGCCGTGTCGGTCGCTCTGCGTGGTCTTCCCGCCTCTCCCGCCGGCGACGTGTGGCTGCTCGTCGCTGCGACTGCTCTCGGCATCGCGATCGGCACGCTACTCAGCCGCTTCGTCCCCGCGCGCATTGCGCGCATCGGAATGCTGTCCATTGCGTGGGCCGGCGCCACCGTCGTGCTCGTCCGGGGCATTGTCACGCTGTTCGCATAGGACCAGACTGTGTGGATGCCACACGGGATTTCAGTTAATACCAACTAACGCTTACGATTGGTCGCTGGCGGCGCCCCGCCACGTCACATCGTCGTGCAAAAGAGGAAACATGGAGCACCGTTACGCCATCATCGGCGCCGGACCGTCCGGACTATCGGCCGCCCGCGCCCTGCAGAAGGCCGGCATCGCATTCGACGGCTACGAAGCCTCTCGTGGCGTCGGGGGGCTGTGGGACATCGAGAACCCCCGCTCCACCATGTACGAGTCGGCCCACCTCATCTCGTCGCGGACGACGACACAGTTCGCCGAGTACCCGATGGCGTCCACCGCTGACTACCCCAGCCATCGCGAGTTGATCCGATACTTCCGCGACTTCGCCGATCACTTCGGGCTCACCGACCAGTTCCGGTTCGAAACCAAGGTCACCGCGGTCACCCGCGACGACGACGGTGAGTGGATGCTGCGCGCAACCGGCCCGGACGGCGAGATCAGCCAGCGCTACACCGGCGTCATCCTCGCCAACGGCACGCTCGCCGAGCCCCACATTCCCACCTTCCGCGGCGAGTTCGCCGGTGAGATCATGCACACCAGCGCCTACAAGCGGGCGACCCAGCTCACCGGCAAGCGCGTCCTCATCATCGGCGCCGGTAACTCCGGGTGCGACATCGCCGTCGACGCGGTGCACCACGCGGCATCCGTCGACATGAGCGTGCGCCGAGGCTACTACTTCGTACCTCGCTACCTCTTCGGCAAGCCGGCCGACACCCTCAACCAGGGCAAGCCGTTGCCCGCGAAGATCAAGCAGTTCATCGACAAGCGCGTTCTGCAGGCTTTCACCGGCGACCCGGTGCACTTCGGCTTCCCCCGACCTGCGTACAAGATCTACGAGTCGCACCCGATCGTGAACACCCTGATCCTGAACCACCTCGGTCAGGGGGATCTCAGCATCCGCGCCGACATCGACCGGTTTGACGGCCACACCGTACACTTCCGCGATGGCTCGCAGGGCGAATACGACCTGATCCTCCTCGCAACCGGTTACACGCTGGACTACCCGTTCGTCGAGCGCGACGCCCTGCACTGGACCGGCTGGTCACCGAAGCTGTTCCTGAACGTGTTCCCCCCGTCGTTCAACGGTCTGTACGTCATGGGCATGATCGAAGCGTCGGGGATCGGCTGGCAGGGCCGCTACGAGCAGGCGGAGCTCATCGCCGAATACCTGCGCGCGACCGAGGACGCCCCTGAGCGCGCTGAGGCCTTCCGCCAGCGCATCGCCGACGAACCGTGGCCAGACCTCACCGGCGGCTACCACTACCTCGGGCTCGAACGCATGTCGTTCTACGTCAACAAGGACGCGTACCGGTCGGCCGTGCGCGATGCGCGCACCGCACTGCGTGCCGAAGCGGCCGATGCGCCGCGTCGCGGCATCCGACTCCCCCGGCTCACCAGCCGCGGGCACGCCAGCTCGTCGCGAGCTACGCAGCAGAAAGTCGACGCATGAATCCCGATGACGTCCTGCTGAACTTCAATCCGGGTTCGCTCCTGCTACTGAACGTCGTGCTCGGCCTGATCATGTTCGGGATCGCGCTCGACACGACAGTCGACGACTTCAAGATCGTCCTGCGCAAACCCAAGCCGTTCGTCGTCGCGATTCTTGCCCAGTTGGTCGTGCTGCCCGCCGTCACGTTCGGGCTCACGTTGATCCTGCCCGTGACGCCATCTATGGCGCTCGGCATGCTGCTTGTCGCCTGCTGCCCACCCGGCAACATCTCGCAGGTACTCACCCATCGATCGGGCGGAAACGTCGCCCTGTCGGTGTCGATGACCGCCGTCGGCAACGTCATCTACATCTTCATGCTGCCGCTCTCGATCGCGTTCTGGGGATCGCTGCACCCGACCGCGAGCACTCTCCTCGAGACCGTCGCGCTCGACCCGTGGCAGATGCTTCTCGATGTCTTCCTCATCATCGGCCTGCCCTTCATCGTCGGCCTTCTGATCCGCAACCGCTTCGAGAAGTTCTCGCGCACGGTGCAGCCGTTCGTGAAGTGGTTCTCGCTGATCGCGCTCGTGGGCTTCATCGTCGCCGCACTGGCCGGCAATTGGCAGTACTTCATCGCGTTCCTCGGCGTGATCCTCCTGGTCGTTGCCGTGCACGACGCCGTGGCTCTCGCGATCGGCTACGGCACGGCCGTGGCCGGGGGCCTCGGAACCCGCGAACGGAAGGCGATGACGTTCGAGGTCGGCATCCGTAACGCCGGACTCGGGCTCGGCCTGATCTTCGCGTTCTTCGACGGGCTCGGTGGCATGGCCATCGTCGCGGGATGGTGGGGCGTGTGGGACATCATCGCCGGGCTCATCCTCGCGAGCCTGTGGGCGGCGCGCACGAAGCGCCGCACCGGATCGATCAAGGGCGACGCCAGCCGCCACGCCCGCGTCGGTGGCGCTGACAGCGCTTTTGGAGAGCCCTCGTGACCGGCGTGCGGGTGCTCATTACCGGTGGCGCAGGGTTCTTGGGCAGCCACGTCGCTCGTGCGCTGGTCGCTCACCCCGGCGTCGACCTCGTCGTCGCCGGTGACGTGCGGCGGCCCGAGCATCCGATCGAATCCGTGGCATACGAAGAATGCGACGTCACGCGCGCCGGGGCGCTGACCCCGCTGCTGACGCGCCACGCGATCGATGTCGTGGTACATCTGGCTGCGATCGTCTCGCCGGGGCGCGACCACGACATGGAGTACCGCGTCGACGTCGATGGCTCACGCAACGTGCTCGAAGCATGCATCGAAGCGGGCGTTCGTCGCATCGTGGTGTCCTCTTCGGGGGCAGCCTACGGGTACCACTCCGACAACCCCGAGTGGTTGACCGAATCTGACCCGCTGCACGGAAACGACGCCTTCCCCTACTCGAAGCACAAGCGTCTTGTCGAGCAGCTCCTCGGCGCATACCGTGAGATGCACCCCGAACTCGAGCAGGTGGTGTTCCGCATCGGGACGATCCTGGGCCCGACCGTGCAGAACCAGATCACGGCCCTGTGGGATTCGTCACGCATCCTGGCCATTCGCGGTTCGGCGTCGCCGTTCGTCTTCATCTGGGTCGACGATGTCGCCGCGGCGATGGCCCGCGCGGCCACCGACGGCCCGCCCGGAATCTACAACGTCGCCGGCGACGGGTGTCTGTCGGTGCAGCAGATCGCGCAGCGCCTCGGGAAGCCGCTACTCACACTGCCGGCCGGGCTCTTGGCTTTCGCCCTGCGTGTGGGCCAGGCCCTGCGGCTGACGGTTCACGGCCCCGAGAAGGTGGTGTTCCTGCAGCACCGGCCGGTGCTGGCGAACACCGCGTTGCGGCAGGACTTCGGGTTCACCCCCGCGATGACGAGCGCCGAGGCGTTCGAGGCCTACCTGGCATCCCACCCCGGCGTCGCGCGCGGCTGAGCCTCGCCGGGCTGCGCGCGGCCGCTGGGCCTCCTCCGCGGCTGCTGCCCTCCACCGTCACCCGACCCGGCCCACCCGCAGAACTCCACCACGAGAAGCCTGGCGGGCGGCCGCCCGCCTGTCTCCTGCCCTAACTCCGGAAGTTCGCGCCGTCCTGCAGGATTTGGCCGCCCCCTCAGCGGCTGACGACACAATTCTCAGGAGTTGCGCACGGTCGCCGCTCCCACCGACGGCGAGCCACGCCGCGCACTCCTCCCCATGTGTCCGCGTCGCGCCGACTTCCCACAGGCTGTACCAAGCCCGGGCAGAGCCAGCACCGCACCCCAAGACTGGCGTGATGCAGGTCCAGACCTCCCGCCCCGGCACGCCCGCTCCTAGACTCGCCGCCATCCCCACTCCGCCACCACAGACGCAGCGGGTCTATTGGAGCACCGCGGAACTGGCCACGAACGGGTACAACCGCTCAACTCTTCGGGCTGCGGTCATGAGCGGCGAACTCATCCGGGTTCGCCGCGGCCGATACGTCCAAACGGGCTGCGCGCCAACGCTCCTCAGTGCGGCACGACTTGGCGGTCGGTTAGACTGCGTGACACTTCTGCAGGAGTTGGGCGTCTTCGTCCAAGACGCCGCTGGACTTCACGTTCAGCTCGAGCCAGACGCGAGCCGGTTGCCCCGGCGGTCCGCTGCCGTCACCGCGCACTGGCGAGCAAGCATGGCCCCGCCCGCGTGCCTGACTGTCCCGATCGTCGAAGCGCTCGCACAGGCGGTGCGTTGCCAGGAGGCGCGAGCAGCCATCGCAACACTCGACAGTGCACTCCATCTCGGCATCATCAACAAGGCTGGACTGGCCACGATCTTTGCCAGACTGCCCCGGCGCTACGGCGTGCTGAAAGACCTCGTCGACGGGCGATGCGAGTCAGGCCCCGAAACACTTGTGCGACTGGTGCTGCGCACGTTGGAATGCCAGGTAGATCTGCAGGTGAGTATCGACGGCATCGGCCGCGTCGACTTTCTCGTCGACGGCTGGCTGATCATCGAGTGCGACAGCCAGGCGTTCCACTCCGACTGGGCGGCGCGAAAGCGCGACCTTCGACGTGATCGGATGGCGGCCGAACGCGGCTACGTCACGCTCAGGCTGCTCGCCGAGGACATCATGTGGCACCGCGACGATGTGCGCGGTGCCATCGCTGGGCTCTTGCGGCGCGGTCAATTCCAGCGCTAGCGCCATAGCGCGGCGCCCCGTAACTCCGGAAGTTCGACCGCCCACCTGCCATCCGCCCACGCGAAATCAGGCCAGCCGCAGCAGTTGTCAGGAGTTACGGCGCGGCATTGGGCGTTACGCGTTGCTCGCGTGACAGACCCAGCTCAGGCCGCCGCGGGCCGCGATTGCTGACCGCACGTGCCGCAACTCCTGAAATCTGGGCGTCCAGTGCCCCACATCGGCGCGAAACCGGCCAGCGGCGCCCGATCTCAGGAGTTACGGCCCGGCGGGGAGCGGCGGAGGACAGCGCGCCTCGGCGCGGCGGGGAGCGGCGGAGGACAGCAGCTGCGGCGCGGAGAACGCGCGCAGCGCGCGGCCACCGCGGCGCGCTCAGCGCTCGAAACCGTCGGCGATCAGCTCGATGAGCTCCTCGCGCTCCTCGGTCGGCAGGAAGGCCGCCGCCGCGGCATTCAGCTGGAAGGCCTCGAGGTCGTCGAGCCCGTACTCGAATGTCTGCGCCAACAGCGCCAGCTCACGCGTGAGCGAGGTGCTACTCATCGTCCGGTTGTCGACGTTCACCGTCACCGAGAAACCCAGCTGGTACAGCAGATCGAACGGGTGGTCCTCGAGGTTCTCGCCCCACGCCGCAATCGCACCCGTCTGCAGGTTCGACGACGGCGAAAGCTCGAGCGGAATCTCGCGGTCACGCACCCAGCGCGCCAGGTCACCGAACTGCACCAGCACGTCCTCGCCCGCGCGCGAAACAACCTCGAGGTCTTCGGCGATGCGCACACCGTGGCCGAGGCGCAGGGCGCGCCCATCGATGAGCGCCCCGCGAATCGAGTCGAGTCCGGCCGCCTCGCCGGCGTGCACGGTCACGGGGAAGAACTGCGACGCGAGGTAGTCGAACGCAGCCTTGTGCTTCGACGCGGGAAAGCCATCTTCAGGCCCAGCGATGTCGAAGCCGACGGCACCACGCTCACGCCACTGCACGGCGAGCTTGGCGATCTCAAGCGAACGGTCGGTGTGTCGCATCGCGGTGATGAGCTGCCCGACCCGAATGTCGTGCCCGGCGCTCTCGGCCGCGTCCTCCCCCTCTTCGATGCCCTCTTGCACTGCCTCGACGACGTCATCCAGCGAGAGACCGCGTCCGAGGTGCTGTTCGGGCGCCCAGCGCACCTCGCCGTAAATCACACCGTCGGCGGCGAGGTCTTCGACGAACTCCCGCGCGATACGCGTCAGGCCTTCTCGGGTCTGCATGACCGACGTCGTCAGGTCGAACGTCTTCAGGTACTCCACAAGCGAGCCCGAGTCGCTCTTATCGGCGATCCACTCGCCGAGCGCGTCGGCCTCCTGCTCGGGCACCTCAAGGTCGAGGTCATCGGCGAGTTCGATGATCGTGCCCGGGCGAACCGCACCATCCAGGTGGTCGTGCAGCGAAACCTTGGGCAGTGAGCGAATCGAGAGTCCTTCGAGAACGGCGTCGCCGTACTGATCGATGGCCATGGTGTTCTCCTCGAAGGGGTGAGTAGGAAGAAGTGAAGCGGATGCCGCGGTCAGGCGGTGATGCGTTCGCGAACGATCGACGAGGTGGCCGGCGCGGACGACCCGAGTTCCCACGCGCCGTCGAGGGCGTCGAGCGCTCGTGCGAACCGTGATCCATCATGCCCGAGAAGAGTGAACAGCGGTTGACCGGCTGCCACCTGATCGCCCGGCTTCACGTGCAGATCGATTCCTGCCTCGTGCAGCACGGGGTCCTGTGCCCGTGCACGCCCGGCACCCAGTCGCCAGGCGGCGATACCGAACGGCAACGCCTCCATCCGGGTGACGAATCCCGCCTCGGGCGCCGTCACGGTGTGCGTCTCATTCGGCGCAGGCAATGCGGCATCCGGGTCCCCACCCTGCGCGCTGATCATGGCGCGCCACGAGTCCATCGCGCGCCCATCGCGCAGCGCCGCCTCCACGTCGGCATCAGGCTGGCCAGCCAGCGCCAGCATCTCGCGCGCGAGCGCGACGGTCAGCTCGACCACGTCGGCCGGGCCGCCGCCGGCAAGCACCTCGACGGATTCGCGCACCTCGTTGGCGTTGCCGATCGCGAGGCCGAGCGGCGTGTTCATGTCGGTGAGCAAGGCGGTGGTCGACACACCCGAGTCGGTGCCGAGCGCTACCATCGCCTCTGCAAGCTCGCGCGCCTTGCCGATGTCTTGCATGAACGCGCCAGAGCCGAACTTCACGTCGAGCACGAGCGAATCGGTGCCTTCGGCGATCTTCTTCGACATGATGCTCGACGCGATCAGCGGAATAGCCTCGACCGTTCCGGTCACGTCGCGCAGGGCGTACAAACGCTTGTCAGCCGGTGCGAGACCTGAGCCCGCGGCGCAGATGACCGCACCCACGTCTCGCAGCTGCGCGAACATCTCGTCGTTCGACAGTGCCGCACGCCACCCCGGAATCGACTCCAGCTTGTCGAGCGTGCCCCCGGTGTGACCGAGCCCGCGCCCCGAAAGCTGCGGCACCGCAACCCCGAACGCGGCGACGAGTGGCGCGAGCGGCAACGTGATCTTGTCACCCACTCCACCGGTGGAGTGCTTGTCGACGGTGGCCTTGCCGAGTCCGGCGAAGCTCATGCGCTCCCCCGACGCGATCATCGCATCGGTCATCACGCGGATCTCGTCGCGCTCCATGCCGTTGAGCAGAACGGCCATCGCGAAGGCCGCCATCTGCGAGTCGGCCACGTATTCGCGGGTGTACGCGTCGATCATCCAGCGAAGCGCGTCCTCGGCGACTACGCCGCCGTCGCGCTTGGTGCGGATCACGTCAACCGCGTCGAACGGCTCCACGCTCATCGGGCGGCGTCCTCGAGGTCGCGCGGCCCGAAGGCGTCCGGCAGCACTTCGTCGATCGTCCGGATTCCCGACACCGTCTCGAGCAGCATCCCGGGCAGCGCGAATTCATAGAGCAGCTGCCGGCATCGCCCGCACGGCATGATCGTCTCGCCGAGTCCGTTGACGCAGACGAAGGCGACCAGTTGCCCGCCGCCCGACATCTGAAGCTCGCTGACAAGCCCGCATTCGGCGCACAGCCCGACCCCGTACGAGGCGTTTTCAACGTTGCATCCGGTCACGATCCGCCCGTCCGAGACGAGCGCCGCAGCCCCTACCTTGTAGCGCGAGTAGGGCGCGTACGCCCGCTCCATGGCGGCGGTAGCCCCCGCGCGCAGTTCGTCCCAATCGATGTCGGTCACGCGACTCCTCCGATAGCAAGCACAGTGATGGTGATGGATGCCACGTCAGCCCTTTACGTAGGGCAACCCGGCTGCGGCTGGCCCTCGAGAGCGCCCGACGACACCGGCGACCACAAAGATCGTGACGACGTAGGGAAGCATGAGCATGAACTCGCTGGGCACGGGCGACCCGATGACGCTGAGGGTGTTCTGCAGGCTCGAGGCGAACCCGAAAAGAAGCGCAGCGAGTGTCGCCTTGATCGGGTCCCACTGGCCGAAGATCACCGCGGCCAGCGCGATGAAGCCCGCGCCGGCAGTCATCTCTTTGTTGAAGGCGATGCCGTTTCCGATCGTGAAGACCGTGCCACCGAGGCCCGCCAGCGCCCCGGCGAGGAGCACATTCCAGAACCGGGTCGGGTTGACGCGGATGCCGACGGTGTCGGCGGCCTGCGGGTGTTCGCCGACCGCGCGCAGCCGCAGACCCCAGCGCGTACGGAACATGCCGAACCACACCAACGCCACGGCGAGGTACATCAAGTAGACGATGATCGTCTGGCGGAACAGCACCGGCCCGAGCACGGGGATGTCCGACAACAGAGGAATCGCGATGCGGTCGAAGCGAGGCGGAGTGTTGAGCGTTGCGGCGTTGGGCTGCAGCACCTGGGAGAACAAGAAGCTCGTGAGGCCCGTCACCAGAACGTTCAGCACGACACCGACGATGACCTGCTCGACGAGGTATTTGATCGAAAACGCCGCGAGCACGAAGGCCACGAGCATGCCGGCGACCATAGCCGCGAGCAGCCCGAGGATCGGGAGTCCGGTAACGGTTGCCACGACCGCCGCCGTGAATGCACCGGCGAGCAACTGTCCCTCGATCGCGATGTTGACCACGCCGACGCGTTCGCCGATGACACCGGTAAGGGCGCCGTAGATGAGCGGGATCGCGAGAGCGACAGCGCCGGCAAGGAGGCCCGTGACGGGGATCGCAGCGCCCGAGGCCGCCCATGCGAGGAAGCCGTAGACGAGGATCACGATGTACGCCGCGATCACCCACAGGGGCGTCGTTCCTCGTGCGCGGACGAACCACGCTGCCAGCGCGGTCAGCACCAGCAGCAGGACGAACACCACCCACACGGTCAGGGTGACGGGAACAACGATGTCGCCGAGCTGCACGGCGTCACTGCCCGTCGACAGGCGGAACGTGGTGTCACCGCTGCGCGGTGCAGCCACGATGAGCAGCGCGTAGAGGGCGGCGAAGATAGCCAGCGCGATCGGGGCCTTCCAGCTGCGCACGTCGGCCTTCTGCAGTTCGATGGGGGCGATGGCCCCGTCCGGAGTGGTCACCGTGCTCACTTCGACACCGCCATCATCTCGGCCTTCAACTCTTTCTCACGAGCCTTTGCACGCTTGCGCTGGTCGCGCTCCTTCGAGGGAAGGAAGAAGATCGTGCGCACCAGGGGCGGCGCCGCAATGAACAGCACGATGAGCGACTGGACGACCGTCACGATCTCGATGGGGATCTGCTCGCCAGCCTGCATGGCGAAACCACCCGCCTTGAATGCACCGAACAGGATGCCAGCCGCGAACGTTCCCCACGGGGTGGAGCGGCCGAGCAGTGCCACCGTGATCGCGTCGAAGCCGATGCCCGCGTCGATGTCGGCAGAGAAGCCGGTGGTGATCGTGCCGAGCACTTGATCGACACCGGCGAGACCCACCAGCGCTCCGGCGATGAGCATGCCGTAGACGTACATGCCCTTCACGTTGATACCCGCCACGCGCGCCGCGTGCGGGTTCTCCCCCACGGCGCGGAACTTAAACCCGAGGCTCGAGCGGCTGATGATCCACCACACCAAGATGGTCGCCGCGATGGAGAGGACGAACCCGAAGTGCAGGTTGTACTGGTCGCCCAGGATCAACGGGAAGACCGCGGTCTCCTTCATCGGGGGCGTCTTCGGGTTGGCTGAACCCGGGGCTTGCAGCAGGCCCGGTGTGCGCAGCATCCACGAGACCAAATAGAACGCGACGTAGTTGAGCATGATCGTCACGATCACCTCGTGCGCGCCCGTTCGCGCCTTCAGCACACCGGCGATACCGGCCCACAGCGCACCGGCCACGAGGCCCGCCAGCAGCGCCACGGCCATGTGGATTCCCCACGGCAGGTCGAGCGAGAACCCGACCCAGCCGGCCGCGGCGGAGGCCATCAGCATCTGGCCGCGCCCACCGATGTTGAACATTCCGATGCGGAAGGCGAGCGCCACACCGAGGCCTGCCGCGATCAGCGGCGTCGCGAAGGTGAGCGTCTCGGTGAAGGGTCGGATGCCGCGCGCGAACGAGTCTGCGCCGAAGTTGTAGATCGCGCCCTGGAACAGCGCGCTGTAGGCACCGCCCACCGCTGCGAAGATCGCGGCAAACGTGTCGCCGGGCCGGGCGAAGAAGTAGACCGAGGCTTCCCGCACCGCGGGATCGGTCCACGCGATCATGATTCCGCCGACGATCAGCGCCAGAACGACGGCGAGGACCGAGATAAGCGCGTTGCCCTGAGTGATCTGCACGAACGTGTCGTGCCACTTCGAGGGCTTCTGGGCCTCGGGGGCTTTCTGCTTCGGGAGATCAAACTGCGAGTCCGGCTGCATTCCTCCGCCGGTCAGACTCTCACTCATGCCGCTGCCTCTCCGGTCGGGGCTTCGCCGGCCATCATGAGGCCCAGCGTTCCTCGGGGGGTGTCACCCGGGACGATGCCAATGATCTTTCCCCGATACATCACGATGATTCGATCGGCCAGTGCCGTCACTTCGTCGAGTTCTGTGGAGACGACGATCACCGGGATCCCCGCGTCCCGCGTTTCGACGATGCGCTTGTGGATGAACTCGATCGATCCCACGTCGACGCCGCGCGTGGGCTGTGCGGCGACGAACAGCGACAGGTCACGGCTGAGCTCGCGTGCCAGCACGACTTTCTGCTGGTTGCCGCCCGACAGTGTGCCGACGGGGGTATCGACACCCTGGGCACGCACGTCGAACTCGTGGAACTTCTCTTCGGCGAACTCCGAGATGTAGCTCAGGCGCAACGCGCCGCCGCGCACGAACGGGGCCCCTGTGGTGCGGTCGAGCACCAGGTTCTCGGCAATGGTCATGGGAGCGACCAGGCCGTCTTCCTTGCGGTCTTCGGGCACGAAGCCCACGCCTTCGTCGAGGATGCGACGCACGGTCTTGCCGACGAGCTCGGTGTTGTTGAGGACGACAGAGCCGCTCACCCGCTCCTGCAGGCCCACGAGCGCTTCAGTGAGCTCGGTCTGGCCGTTGCCCTGCACACCAGCGATCGCGACGATCTCACCGGCGCGCACGTCGAAGTCGACGCCGTCGACGACGATCTGGTCTTTCGAGTCCACGACCGTGAGGTTCTGCACGATGAGGGACTTCTCGCCGAGTGAGGGCGGGTTCTTCTGCACGGTGAGCTCGACGGCGCGACCCACCATCAGCTCGGCGAGTTCGGCGTTAGTGGCGGTCGGCGATGCCTCGCCGACGACCTTGCCCAGACGGATCACGGTGATGCGGTCGGCGACTTCGCGCACTTCGCGCAGCTTGTGGGTGATGAAGACGATAGAGGTGCCGGCCTCTTTCAGCTGGCGCATGATCTCCATCAGCTCGTCGGTCTCCTGTGGGGTGAGCACCGCGGTGGGCTCGTCGAAGACGAGCACCTTGGCGTCACGGGAGAGCGCCTTGATGATCTCCACGCGCTGCTGAACCCCCACCGGGAGGTCTTCGACCACGGCGTCCGGGTCGAGATCGAACCCGAAGCGCGCCGAGATCTCGCGCACGCGTTCGCGCGCGGCATCCAGATCAAGAACTCCGCCCGCCTTGGTCGACTCGTGGCCGAGCATGACATTCTCGGCGACCGTGAACACGGGAATGAGCATGAAGTGCTGGTGCACCATGCCGATGCCCGCGCGCATCGCGTCACCCGGTCCTTGGAAGTACTGCACCTGGTCGTCGAGCAGGATGACGCCGTCGTCAGCCTGGTACAGACCGTAGAGCACGTTCATCAGGGTCGACTTGCCGGCACCGTTCTCACCGAGCAGGCAGTGGATTTCGCCGGGTTCGATCACGAGGTCGATGTGATCGTTGGCGACCAGGCTGCCGAACCGCTTGGTGATGCCGCGGAGTTCGAGCTTCATGTTGCAGATCCTAGTAAGAGGCGTGCACGAAAGGCACGCGATGTCCGGACGCATGTGTGGGGAGACCGGCGAACCGGCCTCCCCACACGCGATGCTGGATTTCTCAGCCCGCCAGGTACGACGTGACCGGGATCGATCCGTCGATGATGCCGGCGGTGATCTCGTCGAGCTCACCCTGCAGGTCGGGCGAAATCATGCTCTCGAAGTCGTGGAACGGAGCAAGGCCCACGCCCTCGTTCTCGAGCGTGCCGACGAACGGCGTGACATCGAAGCTGCCTTCAGCGGCTGCGGTAACAGCCTCCTCGACACCCACGTCGATGCCCTTGCGGATCGAGGTGAGGAGCAGGTCGGCGACCGACGGGTCGGTCTCGTACACGTCGGCGTCGACACCGACGAGCGCGATGTCGCGGCCCGAGTCACGGATGACGGATGCTGCGGACTGGTAGATCGGTCCGCCGACGGGCAGCAGCACGTCGACGCCCTGGTCGACCAGACCCTGAGCCGAGTTGATGGCGTCCTGGTTGGCGACGAAGCCACCGGTGAACACGCCGTCCTCGCCGTCCCAGCCGAAGACCTCGACCGAGTCGTCCTTCTGCTCGTTCCAGTACTCGACACCCTGTGCGAAGCCGTCCATGAAGATCGAGACGGTCGGGAAGTTCATTCCACCGAACGTGCCGACCTTCTTGGCCTCGGAGTACGACGCTGCGGCGTAGCCGGCGAGGAACGCGGCCTGCGCGGTGTCGAAGACGATGGGCTTGATGTTCGGAGCGTCAGTTTCGCCGTCGAAGTCGTTGTCCACGACATCGTCGATCGAGACGTACTCGATGTCGGGGTTCGCCAGAGCGGACTCGGCTGCTGCCGATGCCAGCGCGAAGCCGACCGTGACGATAACCGAGCAGTCCTGGTCGACGAGTGCGGTCAGGTTGGGGCCGTAGTCGGACTCAGAGTCGGACTGAACGGTCACCGGCTCGACACCGAACGCCTCAGCGGCACGGGTCAAACCCTCGAAACCGAGCTGGTTGAACGACTTGTCGTCGAAGCCACCGGCATCCGAAACCATGCAGGGCTTGAAGCCCTCAACGGCGGATGCGGTGCTGTCGGTCGGCTCGTCGGTGGTCTCTTCGGGTGCCGAGGCGCAACCGGCGAGGGCAACGATCATGCTTGCGCCAACAAGGCCGCCAAGCAGTCGCTTACGGGTGGAAATGGTCAACTCAGCCTCCACGTACAAAGGCCCGCGTACCTCGCGGGTGCTGGAGTGAAGTTACCCTGTGTGACGCCCTGCTTGCATGCCAGATCGGCCCTGGACGCCGAATGGTTACAAAGACGCAATCTGCTGGTACATGACGGCAACGTCAGAGCACATCGCCCCGTCCGGTGAGCTTGAGCGCATCAACCACACCTTTCACGCGCTGTGCGTGCTCGCTCGTGGTCACCAGCAGCGCGTCCGGCGTGTCGACCACGACGATGTCGCGCACGCCGACGAGGCTGATCACTCGAGACGTCTGCGAGACCACGATGCCGCTCGCGGCATCCGACAAAATCCTCGCGTTCTCGCCCAGGATCGCCAGATCGTTCTTACGCCCATGCGAGTTGAGCTTCGCCAGGCTCGCGAAGTCCCCCACGTCATCCCAATCGAAGTGACCGGGAATGACCGCCAGCCGCCCCTTCGCAGCGGCAGGCTCGGCCACTGAGTAGTCGATCGCGATCTTCTTGAGCGTCGGCCACACGCGGTCCACGACCGGTCCGCGGGCGTCGCGGTCGTCCCACGCTTCGGCCAAATCCATCAGACCGGCGTACAACTGCGGCTCTTGCTCAGCGATCTCCCCAAGCAACACATCAGCGCGCGTGATGAACATGCCGGCGTTCCACAAATACGAACGGTCGGCGAAATACTCGCGGGCAGTGTCGAGGTCGGGCTTCTCGACGAAGCTATCGACCATTGCCGCCTCGGGCGCACCGTCGATGACGAACTCCCCACCCTTGCGGATGTACCCGAATCCCACGGATGGCTCAGAAGGCTGAATGCCGATCGTGCAGATATAGCCCTCGCGCGCGACGGCGACGGCTTGACGCACCGCCCAGTCGAACAGGTGCGGCACCCGGATGACATGGTCGGCCGCGAACGACCCGATGATGACGTCGGGTTCACGTCGAGACAGAATTGCGGCGGCCAGCCCGATCGCGGCCGTCGAGTCTCGCGGCTCAGATTCGAGAATGACGTTCAGATCCGGGATGCCGGGAAGCTCGCTTTCCACCGCTGCGCGATGCGCCCGGCCCGTCACCACGGCGATCCGATCGGGGCCAGCCAGCGGCTCGAGGCGATTCCACGTGTCGCGCAGCAGAGTGTGACCAGAGCCAGTCAGATCATGCAGGAACTTGGGCGCGTCGGCACGAGAGAGCGGCCACAGCCTGCTGCCGATGCCGCCGGCGGGGATCACTGCGTAGAAGTCTTTGATCGGCTCAGGCATGCCAGCCAGCGTACCGGCCGCACCCTCGGCTGCCCGGATGCGCGAAAGAACGGGCGGATTTGTCTCGACGTCAAGAGAGCTCGACTTAGGTTGTCCTTCGTCGCCTCGCTCGCAAACCGGGGAATAGTATTGACGTCAGCGCCCGCGTGACGCAAGGACCGCATCCCTGTGGGATCGGCCCACTTTCGGGGCATCGAACCTCGCCCCCGACCATGTTTCGATCCAGGGAGGACGACCGTGTCTGCACCAGCACGCGTCACACCGTCGGTATCTGAAACCACTTCCAAGACTCCCCGCGGCACCCTGTACCGCGGGAACGAAGGAATGTGGTCATGGGTGCTTCACCGCATCACCGGCATCGCGATCTTTTTCTTCTTGCTCGTCCACGTGCTCGACACCGCACTGATCCGCGTGTCGCCCGAGGCATACAACGCCGTGATGAGCTCGTACAAGAACCCGGTGATGGGCATCGGCGAGGTCGTCCTGGTCGGCGCCGTCGCCTACCACGCGTACAACGGCCTGCGCATCATCGCCGTCGACGCCTGGACGTGGGCGACTCGCCACCAGCGCCAGTTGTGGTGGGGAGTGCTCGGGCTCTGGCTTGCGACCATGATCCCCTTCAGCGTCCGCCACCTGTCGATCGTGTTCGCCGAGATCGGAGGAGGTCACTGATGTCCGCCACCATCGCCGACCCCCGCGCCCCGCGTGAGGCTGTGCGCCGCAAGGGCCCCAACCTCGAAAAGGCCGGTTGGATCTACATGCGCGTATCGGGCGTTCTGCTCGTCGTGCTGATTTTCGGCCACCTGTTCGTCAACCTGATGCTCGGCGAAGGAATTCACGGCATCGACTTCGCCTTCGTCGCCGGCAAGCTGTCCTCGCCGTTCTGGCAGTGGTGGGACGTCCTCATGCTGTGGCTCGCGTTGATCCACGGCGGCAACGGCATGCGCACCATCGTGAACGACTACGTCACGGGCGAGACGACCCGCAAGGTGCTCGTCGGAGCGATCTGGGTGGCCGCGGCTTTCCTCATCGTCCTCGGCACGCTGGTCGTCTTCACCTTCGACCCGTGCCTGGGCCTCACCGACACGAGCGCGGACTGGCTGCTGGCGGAGTGCGCGTAACGCGCACCCTCCCCGACGACGAGACATCGAGAAACCGAGAGCACTGCTTGTGACTACCGAAACCGCGGACAGCTACGTCAAGGACGGCGTCCACTACCACCAGTTCGACATCGTGATCGTGGGCGCCGGCGGTGCCGGCATGCGCGCGGCCATCGAAGCCGGGCCAGGCGCGAGGACCGCCGTCATCTCGAAGCTGTACCCCACGCGTTCGCACACCGGCGCCGCACAGGGCGGCATGGCTGCGGCCCTGGCCAACGTCGAAGAGGACTCGTGGGAATGGCACACCTTCGACACCGTCAAGGGTGGCGACTACCTCGTCGACCAGGACGCCGCAGAGATCCTGGCAAAAGAGGCGATCGACGCGGTCATCGACCTCGAAAACATGGGTCTGCCATTCAACCGCACGCCCGAGGGAAAGATCGACCAGCGCCGCTTCGGCGGACACACCGCCGATCACGGGAAGACGCCCGTACGTCGCGCGTGTTACGCGGCCGACCGTACCGGCCACATGATCCTCCAGACGCTGTTCCAGAACTGCGTCAAGCTCGGCATCAACTTCTTCAACGAGTTTTACGTGCTCGATCTCGTGACCGTCAAAGCCGAAGACGGCAGCACCCAGATCGCCGGCGTCGTGGCGTACGACCTGGCCACCGGTGAGTTGCACGTCTTCCAGTCGAAGGCCGTCATCTTCGCGACCGGCGGTTTCGGCAAGATCTTCAAGACGACCTCGAACGCTCACACCCTCACGGGTGACGGCGTCGGGATCATCTGGCGCAAGGGCCTGCCGCTCGAGGACATGGAGTTCTTCCAGTTCCACCCGACCGGCCTGGCTGGCCTCGGCATCCTGCTCACCGAAGGCGCGCGCGGCGAAGGCGCGATCCTGCGCAACGTGTCGGGTGAGCGCTTCATGGAGCGCTACGCGCCCACGATCAAAGACCTCGCGCCGCGAGACATCGTCAGCCGCTGCATGGTGCAAGAGGTCGCCGAAGGGCGCGGTGCGGGTCCCCACAAGGACTACGTGCTGCTGGACTGCACGCACCTGGGGGCCGAAGTCCTCGAGACGAAGCTCCCTGACATCACCGAGTTCGCCCGCACCTACCTCGGTGTCGACCCGGTCGTCGAGCCTGTCCCGGTGATGCCCACCGCGCACTACGCCATGGGTGGCATCCCGACCAACAATGACGCGCAGGTGCTGAGCGACAACACCACCGTCGTGCCGGGTCTGTACGCCGCCGGTGAGTGCGCGTGCGTCTCGGTCCACGGCTCGAACCGCCTCGGCACCAACTCGCTGCTCGACATCAACGTGTTCGGCAAGCGCGCCGGCAAGAACGCCGTCGAGTACGTCAAGACGGCCGAGTTCGTGCCGCTGCCCGAAGACCCGGCTGCCGAAGTGCGCGGCCTGATCGAAGGCCTGCGCAACAACCAGGGCACCGAGCGGATCGCTGTGCTGCGCAAGAAGTTGCAGGACGAAATGGACCGCAAGGCGCAGGTGTTCCGCACCGACGAGTCGCTGGCCGAGGTCATGGACGTCATCGCCGATCTGCGCGAGCGCTACAAGAACATCCACGTCGACGACAAGGGCAAGCGGTTCAACACCGATCTCCTCGAGGCCGTCGAACTGGGCTTCCTCCTCGACATCGCCGAGGTCGTCGTCGTCACCGCCCGCAACCGCAAGGAGAGCCGCGGCGGCCACATGCGCGATGACTTCCCCACGCGCGATGACGAGAACTACATGAAGCACACGATGGCGTACCTCTCGGGCGACGCGCACTCGTCGCACCCGGAGGACCACATCCGTCTGGACTGGAAGCCTGTCGTGTTCACCAAGAACGAGGCCGGCGAGTTGCGCTACCCGCCGTTGGAGAGGAAGTACTGATGTCGACTGTCGTTGCCGCAGAGACCCCCACCGAGTCGACGCCGGACACCGCGACGCCGGCAGACACCGGCATCCAGTCCTATCTCGTCACCTTCATCATTCGGCGATTCGACCCCGAGGTAGACGACGAGCCGCGCTGGGTCGACTACGACGTCGAGCTGTACTCGACCGACCGCGTGCTGGACGCCCTCCACAAGATCAAGTGGGAGGTCGACGGCTCGCTCACCTTCCGCCGCTCGTGTGCGCACGGCATCTGTGGGTCCGACGCGATGCGCATCAACGGTCGCAACCGCCTCGCCTGCAAGACGCTGATCAAGGACCTCGACATTTCGAAGCCGATCTACGTCGAGGCGATCAAGGGTCTGCCGCTGGAAAAGGACCTCGTCGTCGACATGGAGCCGTTCTTCGCGTCGTACCGCGAGGTGCAGCCGTTCCTCATCGCGAACTCGACGCCCGAGAAGGGCAAGGAGCGCAAGCAGTCGATCGTCGACCGCGAGATCTTCGACGACACCACGAAGTGCATTCTGTGCGCGGCATGCACCTCGTCGTGCCCGGTGTTCTGGACCGACGGCCAGTACTTCGGTCCTGCCGCCATCGTCAACGCGCACCGCTTCATCTTCGACTCGCGCGACGACGCCGGTGATGTGCGCCTCGACATCCTGAACGACAAAGAGGGCGTGTGGCGGTGCCGCACCACCTTCAACTGCACCGAAGCATGCCCCCGCGGTATCGAGGTCACGAAGGCGATCGCCGAAGTCAAGCAGGCGGTTCTGCGCGGCAAGGCCTGAGGCTCCGCGGCATGAGCGCATCGCCGAGCGATGAGCGGATGCCGCACCCGCACGTCTCACAAGCGGCTCACCCCCTTCGGGTGAGCCGCTTCGCCGTCACTGCGGCGTACGCCGCGCAGGGCCTCGGGTACGCCGTGGTGGTGACCTCGCTCCCCGCGCTCAAGGAACGTCAGGGCGTGGACGACACGATGGTGTCGATCCTGGTCCTCGGTGTCGCGCTCATGGCCGCCGTCGGATCGGTGCTGGCGAACGCGGTCGCCGTGCACTGGGGTTCGCGCTCCGCGCTCTCGCTCGGCCTTCTCGTGCAGGGCATCGCCCTGCCGCTCATCGCCCTGCCAACGCCGTTCGCGGTGTTCGCGGCCGCCTTTGCCCTCTTCGGCGTGGGGCTCGGGTGCGTCGACGCCGGCGTCGCGATGCAGGGCGTTGCGGTGCAGCGACGCCACGGCCACCCGCTGCTCGGCAGGTTCTTCGCCGCGCTCACTGCTGCGGCGATCGCTGGTGCTCTGCTGGTCTCGGCCGTCGCCGCCACGGCCCTTGCCGCCGGAATCGCCCTCACTGTCGCGGGCGTCGCTGCCGCGACTGTGGGGATCGTCGGGCGGTGGTTCTTCCTGCGCGATGTGCCGGTGGACGACGCGCTGCCGGCAACCGAGCGAGCGCGGCTCCCGCGAGCAGGAATCTGGGCGTTCGGCTTCGTGATCCTCGCGGTGTTCGTCGTGGATTCGGCCGTATCGACCTGGAGCACCGTGTATCTGCATGATGACCTCGCGACGGCCGCGTGGGTCGCCCCGCTCGGCTACGCGGCATACCAGGCGGCCGTGTTGGTGACACGACTGGTCACCGATCGACTGGTGGGTGCGTGGGGGCGCGCGCGCCTCGTGGCGATCGCGGTGGTGATCTCTGCCGCCGGGCTGCTGGCGGTCGTGCTCCTCCCCTTCGCCGTCGCCGCCGTCCTCGGATTCGCCCTCGCCGGCGTCGCGACGGGCGTCCTCGTACCGGTGACCTTCGGCGCCGCGGGCGACCTTTCGCCCGAACACAGCGACCAGGTGATCGCGCGCGTCAACCTCTTCAACTACGCGGGCGCGATCCTCGGCGCGGTCGTGGTGGGCCTGCTCGCCGATGGCCCCGGGCTCGCGGTGGCGTTCGCGCTGCCCGCCCTCGCGCTGTTCGCGGTGCTGTGGGTGCTCCCCCGTTTCCGGGCGACGCCAGCGGCGATGTCGGCACGCTCTGGCTCACCCCGCTAACCTGGCGAGGTGAGTGAACGAAGCCCCCAGCACGCTCGTGCCGCGGCCGATGTCGCTCAGCGCGAAGAGGAGACGCTTCGCGCGCGGTGGGAATCGACACAAGAGTCGCTGCGCGAGCGATTCGATGAGCCCATTCATCGCGCCACCCGACTGACACAAAAGACGTTGGCGTGGTTCCCCGTGCGTGTCTGGCGCCACTTCCTACAGCACAACGGCTTCTTGCTGGCCGCGGGGGTGAGCTACCAGGCCCTCTTCGCAACGTTCGCCGCGATCTATGTCGCCTTCGCGATCGCGGGGCTCTGGCTCGGGGGCAGCCAAGACGCCATCAACGGCCTCATCGCGCTCATCAACACCTACATCCCTGGCTTGATCGCGGACGATGGCCTGTTCACTCCCGCTCAGGTGGCCGATATCGCCACGAGCAGCGCTGGGGTGCTGGGCATCACCGGTGCGATCGCCCTCGGCACCCTCATCTGGACCGCGATCGGCTTCGTGACCTTCATCCGACGCGCCATCCGTGACATCTTCGGGTTGCCGCCAGATCTGCGCAGCTACTTCATGCTGAAGGCGCGGGACTTCCTCGGTGCCGTGCTGTTCGCCATCGCCCTAGTGATCGGCTTCGCCGCGATTTCCGTGGGCACATGGGCGCTCGGCCTGGTGTTCGGGTTCTTTGGCTGGAGTGACACCTCGAGCTGGTACGGGATTTCCGTGCGTGTGGGCACAATTCTGATCTCGTTCATCGTGTTCAGCGCGGCCCTGCTGGGACTCATCCGCTTCCTCACCGGGACGAAGCTGCCCTGGCGACGCATCTGGCCGGGCGCACTCCTCGGCGGCGGGGCCATCACGGTCCTGCAGTTGTTCACGGGATGGCTGTTCATCTACACCCCGTCCAACGCCCTCCTGGCGACATTCGCGATCTTCGTGGGCCTGTTGCTGTGGTTCCGCATCATCGGGATCATCATGTTGGTGGCCGCGGCGTGGGTGGCCGTCTCGGCGCGCGATCGCGACGTGCCCCTGCTCCCGCAGACAGAGGCCGAGCGTCTCGCCGCCGAGCACCGCGCACTCCTCCTCGCGGCCCAGGTACGCCTGCGCACGGCACAAGAGGCGCGCGAGTCGGCGCCGTGGCATCGACGCTGGCGGGCCGATCTCGCCGTGCGCGACGCCGAGCGCGAACTGCAAGAGGTCGAGGAAGCAACGCCGGCCCCGCCGAAGAAGGCGTCATCCCTGTTCGAATGATCCGAGTCCATCACGGTCAGCGATGTCTGTGCCCGTCGTTAGGCTGATCAGATGTCTCGCAGGGTTCGCATCGCCTCTATCAACGTCAACGGAATCCGCGCAGCGGTCCGCAAGGGAATGCTCGACTGGCTCGAACACGCCGACGTCGACATCATGGCGCTTCAAGAAGTACGGGCGACCGAGGCCGAGTTGCGCGCTGCCGTCCCCGGATGGCAGATCGTCAACGATGAAGCCCTCGCGAAAGGTCGCGCGGGGGTGGCCGTGGCATCCCGGCTCCCGTCAGCAGACGTCCGCCGCGTCCTCTCCCCCGAACCCCTCGACAGCGCGGGCCGCTGGATCGAGGCCGACTTCGACATCGACGGCACGCGCCTCACGGTCGTCAGTGCCTACGTGCACACCGGCGAAGCCGACAGCCCTAAGCAAGACGCCAAGTGGGCCTTTCTCGACGCGATGGAGAAGCGGATGCCGCAGCTCGCCGCGCACGCAGATTTCGCCCTCATCATGGGCGACCTCAACGTCGGGCACCGCGAGCTCGACATCCGCAACTGGAAGGGCAACGTGAAAAAGTCGGGCTTCCTCCCCCGTGAGCGCGCGTACTTCGACCGCTTCCTCGGGGCGGCTGGGCAAGAGGTCGCCGCCGTGGACGGCACCACCGGCACCGGGCTCGGGTGGGTCGACGTCGGGCGCGCGGCGCACGGCGACGTCGACGGGCCCTACACGTGGTGGTCGATGCGCGGCCGCGCGTTCGACAACGACTCCGGGTGGCGCATCGACTACCACCTCGCCACTCCCGCGCTCGCCCAGCGCGCGTCCGGCTACACGGTCGTCCGCGCCGATTCGTGGGACACCCGGTGGAGTGATCACGCGCCGGTCATCGTCGACTACGACGTCTGATCGCGCGGGCCGCCGTGCGCGGCATCCGATCCGAATCGAACGGCGCAACGCGCACGCTTAGGATTGTCGAGTGACTAAACCGCGCCTGTACTCCGGAATGCAGCCCTCTGCCGACTCCCTCCAGATCGGTAACTACATCGGGGCGCTCATGCAGTGGCGCGAAATGCAGCAGTCGTACGACGCGTTCTTCTCGGTCGTCGACCTTCACGCCCTGACCGTTCCGAACGACCCGGCAGAGCTGCGCGAGAAGACCCGCCGGACGGCCGCACAGTACATCGCGGCGGGCATCGAGCCGTCGCGCTCGACGCTGTACGTGCAGTCGCACGTGAGCGCCCACGCCGAACTCGCGTGGATTCTCTCCACCGTCACCGGGTTCGGCGAGGCCGGGCGGATGACGCAGTTCAAAGACAAGTCCTCGCGGTACGGCACGGATGCCACCTCCGTCGGCCTGTTCACCTACCCGGTGCTGATGGCCGCCGACATCTTGCTCTACCAGACCGATCTTGTCCCCGTGGGCGATGACCAGAAGCAGCACGTCGAACTCACGCGTGATCTCGCCGAGCGCTTCAACAGCCGCTACGGCAAGGCGTTCACGGTGCCGATGCCTGTGATTCAGCAGGACACCGCGCGCATCTACGACCTGCAGAACCCGACGGCGAAGATGTCGAAGTCGGCCGAGACCGACGCCGGCGTGCTGTGGCTGCTCGATGACCCGTCGAAGTCGGCGAAGAAGATCATGCGCGCCGTCACCGACAGCGAGGGCTCGGTGCGGTACGACCGCCAGAACAAGCCCGGTGTGTCGAACCTTCTCGTCATCTACGCGGCCCTGAGTGGACGCCAGATCCCCTCGATCGAGGATGAGTACGCCGGTCGCGGCTACGGCGACTTCAAGAAGGGTCTCGCCGAGGTCGTGGTGAACGAGTTCGGCCCGGTGCGCGAGCGCGCTCTGGCGCTCCTCGACGACCCGGCAGAACTCGACCGTGTGCTGGCCGTCAACGCGGGCAAGGCAGAAGAAGTCGCGAACAAGACGCTCGCCGACGTCTACGACAAGGTCGGGCTTCTGCGTCGCGCGTAGACGCTCGGACCACACGATGCAGCCGGTCGACCTTCAGACGACGCGCCTGACGTTACGCGCCCCCGGGCCTGACGACATCGAGGCGATCTTCGAGGCGTGCCAGGATCCCGAGATTCCTCGCTGGACCACGGTGCCCTCCCCCTACGCACGCTCCGACGCCGAAGAGTTCGTGGCGAAGACCGCCACGTGGTGGCACGACGACGCCCAGTACGTGTGGACGATCCGCCTGGGGTCCTCCTTCGCCGGAGTGATTGGCCTACACGAAGTCACCCCGCGCGGCTCGGCCGAGATCGGGTTCTGGCTGTCGCCGGATGCCCGTGGCCAGCGCGTCCTCACCGAGGCCGGCCGAGCGGTGATCGACTTCGCGTTCTCACCCGAGATCGGCATGCGCCGCCTGTCGTGGCGGGCCGTGGTGGGCAATGTGCCGTCTGCCAAAACTGCGCGCGCCCTGGGCTTCCGCTACGAGGGAACACTGCGCCAGGCGCTGACGAGCCCGCGCGGGCGTGACGACGGCTGGGTCGCCGGCCTCTTGGCGGAGGATGATCGGATGCCCCACCCCTGGCCTGTCCTCGAAGGCTGACAGCCGCGAACCCGCGTGCCAGGATGGGCGCATGCCCGAGATGCCAGAAGTGCAGGGGCTCGTCGAGTTCCTCCGAGGCGCGATGACCGGGACCACCGTCACCAAGGTTTCGGTCGCCGCCATCGCGGCGCTCAAGACGTATGACCCGGCTGTGAACGCGCTCGAAGGTGCCGAGATCACCGGTGTCGAGCGGCGAGGCAAGTTCGTGGTGGCCGTAGCCCGCAGCACCGATCAGAGTCTGTATCTGGTCTTCCACCTCGCCAAAGCCGGCTGGTTGCGCTGGTACGACCACCTGCCGCAGACCGTCATCCGCCCCGGAAAGACGCCGATCGCGCTGCGCGTCGCCCTCTCGACCGGGGCGGGCTTCGACCTCACCGAAGCAGGGACGAAGAAGTCATCGGCGGTGCATGTTGTGCGCGACACGGGCGATGTCCCGGGGATCGCCCGCCTCGGACCCGATCCCCTCGACGCTTCGTTCACGCGTGCGACTCTCGCGGCACTGTTGTCGGGTCGGCGTACCCAGATCAAAGGCGTGCTGCGCGATCAGAGCGTGGTCGCGGGAATCGGCAATGCGTACTCGGACGAGATCCTGCATGCCGCCAAGATGTCTCCCTACGCCCTCGCTGCGACTCTCACCGATGACGAGATCGATACGCTGTTCGCCGCGATGTCAGCGACGCTCACCGAGGCTGTGACGGCCGTGACCGGGAAGCCCCCGGCAGAACTCAAGGACGCCAAGCGTCGCGGCATGCATGTGCACGGCCGACGCGGGGAAGCGTGCCCGGTGTGCGGCGACACCGTGCGCAGCGTGTTCTTCGCCGACAATTCCCTCGAGTACTGCGCCACGTGTCAGACCGGCGGCAAAATTCTCGCCGACCGCCGATTGTCGCGCCTGCTGAAGTGATCAGTCCTCTGCGCGGGTACCCATAAGTTCGCGTGCATCGTCGTCGACCCAGTCCAGCGACTTAGTGACCGCCTTCTGCCACTGTCGATAGCGGCGCTCGCGTTCGTCCTCGCTCATGCGGGGTTCGAAGCGAGCATCCTCCTGCCAGTGGGCCCGTAGCTCCGCCCGGTCTCGCCAAACGCCGGTGGCAAGGCCTGCGGCATACGCGGCGCCGAGAGCGGTGGTCTCCACGACCTTCGGTCGTACCACGGGGATGCCGAGGATGTCAGCCTGGAACTGCATCAGCGTGTCGTTGCGCGTCATTCCACCGTCCACCCGCAGCTCGTGCAGGGCCAGGTCGGCGTCCGACGAGACGGCCTCGATGACGTCACGCGTCTGGAACGCGGTGGACTCCAGCGCCGCGCGCGCAATGTGGGCCTTGTTGACGTAGCGCGTGAGTCCCACCAGAGCGCCGCGCGCATCGGGGCGCCAATACGGCGCGAACAGGCCCGAGAACGCGGGGACGAAGTACGCTCCCCCGTTGTCGGCGACGGTCGCCGCGAGGGATTCCACCTGCTCAGATCGATCGATGATGCCCAGATTGTCGCGCAGCCATTGCACGAGAGAGCCTGTCACGGCGATCGAGCCCTCCAGCGCATAGTGCGCCGGCTCGTCACCGCAGCGGTACGCCACGGTCGTGATCAGTCCGCTGTTGGAGCGCACGATCTCGGTACCCGTTCCCACCAGCAAGAAGTTGCCCGTGCCGTACGTGTTCTTCGATTCGCCGGCGTCGAACGCCGCCTGCCCGAACGTCGCCGCCTGCTGGTCGCCCAGGATCCCGGCGATCGGCACGCCCGTTGCGACACCCGGCAGTTGCGTCTCGCCAACGACGCCACTGGATGAGGTGATCGTCGGCATCATCGCCCTCGGAATGTTCCACACGCCGAGCAGTTCGTCATCCCAGTCCAGCGTTTGCAAGTCCATCAACAGCGTCCGGCTGGCATTGGTGACGTCGGTGATGTGGATGCCACCACGACTGCCACCGGTCAGGTTCCAGATCACCCAGGTGTCGGGTGTTCCGAACAGCAGGTCGCCGCGCTCAGCGGCATCCCGAGCCCCCGGCGTGTGCTCGAGGATCCATGCCACCTTCGAGGCCGAGAAGTAGGTGGCCAGGGGCAGCCCCGTCTGCTCAGAGAAGCGGAACGTGCCCTCGCGCGTGCCGCCCGACAACTCGTCAATCCGCGGCTGGGTGCGGGTGTCCTGCCAGACGATGGCGTTGTGCACCGGCCGACCTGTCCGCTTGTCCCACACGATCGCCGTCTCACGCTGATTCGTCACGCCGATTCCGGCGAGGTCGCCCGCGCCGAGTTTCGCCTGCGTGAGCGCCGAGGCGATGACCCATTCGGTGTTGGTCCAGATCTCGACGGCGTCGTGCTCGACCCAGCCTGCACGCGGCAGGATCTGCTCGTGCTCGCGCTGCGCGACCGACACGATCGCCCCGCCCGCGTTGAAGACGATGGCGCGGGTCGATGTCGTCCCTTGGTCGATGGCCAACACGTGGTCTGCCACGGGGATCTCCTTTCTCGCGAGCATCCTCGTCTCGCACAGTGCCGCGCGAGCGCGGCCGCGGTCAGACTATCGCTCGCTGTTTCCGGCCGACTCTTCGGCGCTCTCGACGCCGCCGTGCGCCACAGCCGTTGCGGCGGCGTCCAGATTCCGCTCATCCAGCCACGTGGGATCGGCCGCGTGAACCCGTGCGAGCCCCCGCTCGACCTCAGCGTCGATGCGAGCGGCATCCCAGCCGAGCACGTCGGCGACGGATTCGGCCACTTCGATCGCGGTCGCGCGGGTCGCGTGGCCGACGAAAGCGAGGCTCGTGCGGCGCATGAGCAGGTCGTCCAGATGCGCGACGTCCTCCGTGAGGGCGAGGTGCCGCAGCTCGGCCGTGCTGTAGGTCGGCGCGTTCTCGAGGGGCGTGTCGACATCGTCGTTCAGAATCGCGTCGATGACGGATGCCGCCACCGTGCCGTATCGGTCGAGCAACGTGGCCACGCGCGTGTGCGCCATCTCTTCGCTGTAGCGCGCGATCCACTGATGGCGAGCGCGTTCGGTGGTGGGGAACCCGCGCCCGCCCCCGATCGCGACACCCTTCGTGCTCGAGCGTCGCGGGTGATTCAGCACGGCCATCGCGCGGTCGGCGAGGTGCTCGGCCGAGGCGCGGAAGGTCGTCCACTTGCCACCGACCAGGCTCAGCACGGTCGCGTCGCCTCCGGTGAGTGGCTCCGCCTCGATGCGGTAGTCCCTCGAGACAAAGCCCGGCGCAAGATCGCCATGACCGGGCAGCGGACGCACACCGGCGAACCGGTAGACGATCTGCGAGCGATCGACCGCGATAGCCGGCAGCACCTGCGAGATCAGACCGATGAAGTAGTCCACTTCGTCTTCGGTGCACACCGCGCGCGTGGCCATGTCGTGTTCAAGATCGCTGGTGCCCACGAGCACGCGACCCTTGAGCGGGTAGATCAGCACGATGCGGCCGTCTTTGTTCTCGAAGAACAGTTCGCGCCCGCCCGTTGCCGCAAGCAGCTCGGGGTGATCCAGCACGATGTGCGAGCCCTTGGTGCCGCCCATGTAGCGTGTCGGGTCGCCCAGCGCCTGATTGGTGAGATCCGTCCAGGGCCCCGACGCGTTGATAATCACGGATGCCGCAAACGGGCGCTCTTCACCGGTCACCATGTCGCGCAGCAGCACGCGGCCGCCCTCCGTCCCGACGGCCGCGAGGTAGTTCGCGGCCCGCGCACGGTCGCCACCGGCCCTGCGCCCGTCGTCAAGGATGTCGATGGCGAGGCGCTCAGGGTCGTGTAGCGAAGCATCCCAGTAGGTCGCGGTGTACTTCACATCCGGGTGCAGGTCGGGCAGCTCGCGCTTGGTCCGGGTGCGCCCATGGAATGTGTGCCGAGGAACCGAGCCGCCGCCCCGCGAGAAGGAGTCGTAGATCACCAGGCCGATCTTGATCAGCGCGGCCCCGCGCTCGCGGTGCGCTCCGGCGCCGTGCCGCAGGAATCGTAGCGGCGCGCTCAAGATCCCGGAGAACGTGGAGAAGATCGGGATGGTCGTCTGAAGCGGCCGCACGAAGTGCGGCGCGATCTTCAGCAGTGAGTTGCGTTCGGTGACCGCCTCGTGCACGAGACGAAACTCGCCGTTTTCGAGGTAGCGGATGCCGCCGTGGATCATGTGCGACGACGCAGCGGACGCGCCGCTGATGAAATCGTCACGCTCCACGAGGGCTACGTCGATGCCTTGCATCGCCAGGTCGCGGAAGGTCGCGAGTCCGTTGATCCCCCCACCCACGATGAGGACGTCCGCGTAGGGCCGGGCGACGATTGCCTCGCGGTCGTTGCGGCGGTCTTCTGCGTCGGTCATGATGCTCCCCTCGTCGCCCTGGCGCACCGTGCGCACCGTGGCGTGCACCCATCATGACATCGCTGGGTAATGTTGCAGACCGTCTGCACATATGTGCACACTAACCCCATGGATGAGTCATCCGACAGCCCGAGCATCGAACGAACGCTCACCGCATCGCACCTCTACTACGTGCAGAACCGGACCATGGATGCCATCGCCCGCGAACTCGGAACCTCGCGCTCCACGGTGTCGCGCCTGCTGTCTCATGCCCGCGCGACGGGGATCGTCGACATCCGCATTCGCTCTCCGTTCGAGGGCCCGCGGCTGCTCGAGGAACGCCTTGCGGCGCGCTTCGGCATCGTGGGGCACGTCGTGCCGGTCCCCGACGACGCCCACGAGGTCGAACGGCTGGAGCGCGTTGCCGTCGCCGCCGCCCACCTGCTGCACGATCTCGTGCACTCCAACCTCACCATCGGCGTGGCGTGGGGTTCCACAACCGCCGAAGTGAGTCGTCGCCTGGCACCGAAGCAGGTGCACAACACGACATTCGTGCAACTCAACGGGTCGGGGAACACCCACACCACGGGCCTTCTGTATGCCAGCGAGATCCTGAGCCGGTTCGCGCGAGCCTATGGCGGGAGCGCTCAGCAGTTTCCCGTGCCGGCGTTCTTCGATGACCCGCTGACCAAGCAGGCGATGTGGCGCGAGCGCAGCACGCGCCGGATCCTCTCGATGCAGGCAGCGATGGATCTGGTTGTTTTCAGCACCGGATCTGCCGGTTCTCGCGTTCCCTCGCACGTCTACTCGGGCGGCTACCTCGAGCCGAGCGACCTGGCGGCCCTCGATGCGGAGGGTGTCGTGGGCGATGTTGCGACCGTCTTCTTCCGCGCCGATGGATCCAGCGACGGGATAGCCCTGAACGAACGCGCGACCGGCCCGCACTTCGACGTCTTGCGCCGTGCCGCGCGGCGGGTATGCGTCGTCTCGGGGGTGTCGAAGCTCGTCAGCCTCCGTGGCGCTCTGGCCGCGAATCTCGCGACCGACCTCGTCATCGACGAAGCCACAGCACGCGCGCTGGTCGACTGATCACGCCCGGCGACTTGGGAATGAAAACGCCCAAGTGTCGTTGAGTAGACTCGTGAGCAGAAATACGTGCTCCGGGGTCGGTGAGAATCCGAACCGGCGGTGACAGTCCGCGAACCACAGCATCCGCATCCGATCGATGCCGCTGTGGCCGATCCGGTGGAATTCCGGAACCGACGGTGATGCGAGGGAAGCCTCGCGAGTCCGGAAGGGAGGCAGCACGGCGGTGCTTCGCGCATCGCGTGTGGTGTCATTCCCTACCTTGGAGCAACAGGTAGACGGGAAAGAGAATGGCGATCACCGACATCGAGCGCGACGCGATGCGTCGCGCGGTGCGTGTCGCGCACAACGGTCCGCGGGGTGTCAACCCGCAGGTCGGTGCGGTGATCCTGTCCCCCGCAGGCGACGTCCTGGCCGAAGGCTGGCATCGCGGCGCCGGAACTCCTCACGCAGAAGTCGATGCCCTGTCGAAGCTCACGGGCGACGCCGCACGCGGCGCTACCGCCGTGGTGACCCTCGAGCCCTGCAACCACACCGGCCGCACCGGCCCGTGCGCCGAGGCGCTGATCGATGCCGGTGTCGCGCGCGTCGTGTACGCGATCGCCGACCCGGGCGAGCGTTCCGCTGGCGGCGGCGAGCGCCTGCGCGCGGCCGGCGTCGATGTCGTCGCAGAAACCAACGACCCCGGCGCACGGGACCTTCTGGAATCGTGGCTCACCGTCCAGCAACTGGGACGCCCACACGTCACCGTCAAGTGGGCTCAGAGCCTGGATGGCCGTGCCGCGGCATCCGATGGAACGAGCCAGTGGATCACCGGCCCGCACGCCCGCGCCGATGTGCATCACCGTCGTGCGCTCGCCGATGCGATCGTCGCCGGCACGGGCACGATCCTTGCCGACGACCCGGCGCTCACCGCACGCCTCTCCGACGGCTCGCTGGCCACCGACCAGCCGATCCCCGTCGTGATCGGCGAGCGCGAGGTGCCCGAGAACGCACAGGTGCGTACCCACCCTTGCGCGATGCTGCAGTACGGCCGCGACCTGCACGCCGCTCTGACCGATCTGCGCGAGCGTGGGGTCCACCGAGTGTTCGTCGAGGGTGGGCCGACGGTCGCCAGCGCCTTCCTTGCCGCCGACCTCGCCGACGAGGTCCTCGTGTACATCGCGCCCATGCTTCTCGGGGGCGACCGAGTGGCGATCGGCGACCTCGGCGTGTCGACGATCACCGAAGCACGGCGCCTGCACCTGGCATCCATCGAACGACTCGGCGACGACGCCCTAATCGTGTTGCACCCCCTCGACGAAAGCGAGACGTGATGTTCACCGGAATCGTGGAAGAAATCGGCACCGTGACGGAGGTCACCCCGTCCGGCGACGGCGTACGCGTGACCGTGCGCGCCCCGCGGGCGGTGTCGGATGCCGCGCACGGCGACTCTATTTCGGTGAGCGGCGTCTGCCTCACCGTTGTCGCACAAGATGAGATCAGCTTCACCGCCGACGTCATGCGCCAGACGCTCGAGATGTCGACGCTCGTGGGAGTCGCCGCGGGCCGTCCCGTCAACATCGAGCGTGCGACGGCGGCGCACGGCCGCCTCGGCGGACACATCGTGCAGGGCCACATCGATGGCACCGGCGAGGTGCTCGAGGTGCGGCCGGGCGCACAGTGGCGAGTGATCCGCATCGGATTGTCGGCCTCGCTCGCACCGCTCGTGGTCGACAAGGGTTCCATCGCCGTCGATGGCGTGTCGCTCACGGTGAGCGCCGCCAGTGCTCCCGACGCCGCCGAACACTGGTTCGAGGTGTCCCTCATCCCCGAGACCTTGGAAGCCACCACTCTCGGGGCACGCGTCGTCGGCGACGCGGTGAACCTCGAGACCGACATCTTGGCGCGCCATGTGCAGCGCCTGATCGCATTCGCGCCCGCCGAGAGCATTCCCGGCACTCTGAAAGAAGGGGGCTCACGATGAGCCTTGCCCGTATCCCCGACGCCCTCGACGCCCTGCGCGCCGGGCGTCCCATCATCGTCGCCGACGATGAGAACCGCGAGAACGAGGGCGACGTCATCCTGTCGGCCCAGCTCGCCACCCCCGAGTGGATCGCGTGGACAGTCCGGTGGTCGAGCGGCTTCATCTGCGCGCCGATGCCGGCCGACTGGGCAGACCGGCTCGACCTGCCGCCGATGGTCGAGACGAACCAAGACGCGCGCGGCACGGCGTACACCGTCAGCGTCGACGCCGCCGACCGCGTGTCGACGGGAATCAGCGCATCTGACCGCGCGCACACCCTGAATGTGCTCGCGAACCCGGCGTCGACCCCCACAAGCGTGATCCGCCCGGGCCACATCCTGCCCCTGCGTGCGGTCGACGGCGGCGTGCGCGAGCGCGGCGGGCACACCGAAGCTGCGGTTGAGCTCATGCGTCTGGCAGGGCTCGAGCCCGTCGGCGCGATCGCCGAGGTCGTGGCCGAAGACGGATCGATGATGCGGATGCCGGGGCTCCTCGAACTCGGAGAACGTGACGACGTCCCGGTCATCACGATCGAGCAGCTGATCGCCTATCTCAACGAGGTCGACCCCGTCGAAAGCACGCCCGCCGCGGCACACCGGCGTCGTGTCAGCCTGCGCGCCGAAGCCAACGTGCCGACGTCGCACGGCGAGTTCCGCTTTTTGGCGTACAAGGATCGCATCACCGGTACTGACCACCTCGCCATCGTCGCGGGCGAGCTGGACGACAACCCGCCGCTCGTGCGCGTGCACTCCGAGTGCCTCACGGGCGAAGCGTTCGACTCGCTCAAGTGCGAGTGCGGCCCCCAGTTGGATGCCGCGCTCGACGCCATCGCCACCCAGGGCGGCGTTGTGATCTACATGCGCGGCCACGAGGGCCGCGGTATCGGCCTCATCAACAAGCTGCGCGCCTACAGCCTGCAAGAACGAGGCCTCGACACCGTCGATGCGAACCTGGCTCTAGGGCTGCCGGCAGACGCGCGCGACTACGCCGCCGCAGCCGGCATCCTCGCTGACCTGGGCGTGGACGAACTGCGCCTGCTCACCAACAACACCGACAAGGTCGCGCAGCTGCGCGAGTTCGGCATCGGCATCGTCGAGCAGGTTCCGCTGCTGGTCGGGGTCGGCCCCAACAACCACCAGTACCTCGCGACCAAGCGTGATCGAATGGGACACATCATCGACGAAGGCGATCTCGCCGACGCCGTGGCACAGATGCACGAAGGAGCAGACAAGTGAGCGGTACCGGAGCCCCGCGCCCCGACGAAACACCCGATGCCCGCGGCCTCAACGTGATCGTGATCGCGGGAACGTGGCACGACGTCATCACCGACGGACTGATCGCCGGGGCCGAGCGTGCCTTGTCGCAGTTCGGCGCGACCTATCGGGTCGAGCGCGTTCCCGGTTCGTTCGAGCTCCCCGTTGCGGCGAAGGCGGCGCTCGAGGCCGGTGCCGACGCCGTCGTGGCGCTCGGCGTCATCATCCGCGGTGGCACGCCCCACTTCGAGTTCGTCTCCTCCGCGGCCACCGACGGCCTCACGCGCGTCGCGCTCGACACCGGCAAGCCTGTCGGGTTCGGCGTGCTCACTCTCGACGACGAGCAGCAGGGCCTCGATCGCGCAGGCCTGGAGCACTCGAAAGAAGACAAGGGGTTCGAAGCAGCGGATGCCGCGGTGCGCACCGCACTGCTCCTTCGCGCGCTGCGCTCCTGAACCTGATTCGTATCAGTCACGTTCGACAGGGACCCCACGGGGTACCAGACCAATCGCGCGCAGATCGAGCTTTCCGATGCATCGGGCAATCGGTGTGAGGCAGACCTTGCTGGCGCACCGGGAGAATTCCGCCTACCGTGACGATCATGGAGATCCTGCGTCACGTCGTGCTGTTCATTCACCTCATCGGCTTCGCCGTGCTGTTCGGCGCATGGGCCGTCGAACTATTCAACGGCCGTCGCGGAATCACCCGCCTGATGAGCTATGGCCTGCTCATCGCCGGTGTCGCCGGTCTCGCCCTCGCCGCCCCGTGGGGCATCGAGTACGACCTGAACTACGCCAAGATCGGCACCAAACTCGTCATCCTGGTGGCGATCGGCGCACTCCTCGGCATCGGAAGCGGCCGCCAGCGCAAGTCGGGCGCCGTTCCGCCCGCGATCTTCTGGCTGATCGGCATCCTCACCGCCGCCAACGCCGCAATCGCCACAATCTGGCGCTAACGTCCTCTCGTTTTCGATCGGATGCCACGCCCGCGCAGTCTGCGGGGCGTGGCATCCGTCATTATCCGAGGAAGAGGGCGCGCAGGCGCTTGGTCGTGAAGACCAGCCCGACCGCGATCATGACGACGTAGTAGAGGACGTGCCACAGCATGTCGGGGCTGAGCGCCCCGGTCGTGAGGCCCCGCACCAGTTCGACGCCGTGCCACAGCGGGAAGGCTTGCACGAGCCACTGGATCGGCTCGGGGTACACGGTGATCGGGTACAGCGTGGCCGAGAAGAGGAACATCGGCAGGAGCACGAAGTTGATCCAGTCCATGTGCTGGAACGCCTTCATGTAACTCGTCACCGCCATCCCCACGCTGGCGAAGCCGAACGCGATGAGCATGACCGCGGGAAGGGCGAGGATCGCGGTCCACGCCAGGTTGAGGCCGGCGAACTGCATGATCACCATGAAACCGGTCGCATAGAGCAGGCCGCGCAGAAGCGCGTAGAGGATCTCGCCGAGCGCCACATCGAGCGGGCCGAGCGAGGTCGCGAGCATCCCCTCGTAGAGCTTGCCGTAGTTGAGCTTGAAGAACACGTTCCACGTCGAGTCGTAGATCGCACCGTTCATCGCTGAGACGGCGAGCAACGCCGGAGCGATGAAGGCGGCGTACGACACCTCCAAGCCAGACGAGGTTTCGACGTCGCCGATGAGCGCGCCCAGGCCAATGCCCATCGAGGCGAGGTAGAACACCGGCTCGAAGAAGCCCGAGAGCACGACGACCCAGCTCGACGAGCGCGCCGCGATGAGCCCGCGTTGCACGACAGCCCATGGGTTCCCCGCCCACAGCGCACGCACGCCACCGGCGCGGCGAGGGGTGTCGATGACGACAGCTTCGGCGCTCATTTGGCCAGCCTCCGCTCGAACAGACGGCGCCCGATCAGGTAGCCGGCGACCGTGAGCACGATGAGGTACCCCAGATGGATCGCAATCATGAGGGGGCTGAGCGGCCGCCCATAAGTCAGCATCCGCCCGAGTTCACTCGCGTGCCACAGCGGCGAGATCCAGCCGATCCACTGCAGCCACAGCGGCAGCGTGACCAGCGGGTAGAACGTGCCCGAAAACAGGAACATCGGCATGAAGATGAAGCGCTGCACGAGAGCGAACTGGCCCTTGTCGTCTTCGATCGATGCGGCGTATGCCATGAGCGGCACGCCGAATGCCAGGCCCGCGAGCATCGCGACGAGGATCGTGAGCAGCCCGGACGCCCCCTGCGGGATGGCACCGAACAGGTACAGGAAGGCGGTGTACGCGACGGCGACGACCGCCATGCGCGCCGCCGCGCCAAACGTCACGCCCGTCGCGATCTGCCCGCTCGACAGCGGCGACGCACTGAACCCGAAGAAGTAGCGGCGCCATTTGAACCCCGACATCACCGGGTAGGTGAACTCCTCACTGGCGACGGAGATCGTTGCCGTCATGAGGAGTGCAGGTGCGACGAACACGAGGTACGACACCTCCATGCCGCCGTCCGACACCGGCGCATCGATAAGCGCAGCAAGCCCCACCGCCAAGCCGAGCAAGTAGAGGATCGGCTGACCGAGCGCGCCGACGATGATCGTCCACCCGTAGGCGCGCATCGCGCGCACCATGTGTTCGGTGACGTACCAGGCGCCGCGTCGCCGCGGGGCACGTCCCCATTCGAGGGCTTCCTGACGAAGCTGATCGAGGGACGGGTGCTCGATGACTGTGGGCTCGCTCATTCGATCAGCGACCTTCCGGTGAGCCGGAGGAACACGTCTTCCAGGCTCGAGCGGCGGACCAGACTCGTGATCGGCGTAAGACCGCGAGCCGTCAGCTCTTCGAGCGCGTGCTCGCCGTCCTGGGTATACACCAGGACCCGGTCGGGCAAGACCTCGACGCGGTCGCCGAGCCCCTGCAACTGCTCTGCCGCCTGGCTGTTGCGATCCGAGCCGAAGCGCACCTCGAGCACCTCACGGCTCGAGTGCTCACGGATGAGCGAGGATGGCGTGCCCTCGGCCATGATCTTGCCCTTGTCGACCACGATGAGGCGGTCGCACAGTTGCTCGGCCTCATCCATGTAGTGGGTCGTGAGCACAAGCGTCGTCCCCCGCTCCTTGAGCCGGAACAGCCTGTCCCACAGCACGTGGCGCGCTTGCGGATCAAGCCCGGTCGTTGGCTCATCGAGCAACAGGATGCGCGGGTCGTTGATGAGGCCGCGCGCGATCGTGAGGCGTCGCTTCATGCCGCCCGAGAGCTGGTCGACCTTGTTTTTCGCCTTGTCTTCGAGCTGCGCAAACGCCAGCAGCTCGTCCGCCTTCTCGGCGCAAACCTTGCCGGGCAACCCGAAATAGCGGCCGTAGATGTAGAGGTTCTCTCGGGCGTTGAGTTCACCGTCGAGGTTGTCTTGCTGCGGCACGACCCCCAGGCGCGACCGGATCTCGGGGCCGTAGGCGTCGGGGTCGAGGCCGAGGATGCTGAGATTCCCGCTCGTGCGCGTCGACACCGCGCCGATCATCTTCATCGTCGTCGACTTACCGGCGCCGTTGGGCCCGAGGAGGCCGAACGACTCCCCCGGGGCTACCTCGAACGAAAGGTCGTCAACCGCGACGAAGTCGGGCTTGCCCTTGACCGGATAGGTCTTGACGAGATGATGGGCGGCGATCACAGGTTCAGGCACCGCACTACTGTAATTCCCCGCTCCGACATCCGCGCCATATTCTGGATGCCGGAGCGAGGACCCGACGAGAGGCGACCATGAGCGACGAGACCACACCGGCGCGCCCCGTACCCGAGTTCGGCCGCAAGAACGATCGCGCCATGCCGGCCGATCCCAGCCCCACACGCCGCCTGCTGATGATGTCAGTCCCGGCGCTGCTCGTCGGAATCGGCAGCGCACTGAGCTTGGTCATCCTCGACCTCCTCGCCGAGGGCCTCGATCATGTGCTGTGGGATCTGCTGCCCGAATCGATCGGCTTCGAACCGATGGTGTGGTGGTGGGTGATCGCCGTCCTCACGGTGGCCGGCTTCGCAACGGGTCTGCTCGTGCGCTTCGCACCCGGCCACGCGGGCCCCGACCCCGCCACAGAGTCTTTCTTCCCCCACCCCGAAAAGCTCTCGGTGGTGCCCGGCCTCGCCGCTGCGGCGATCATCACCCTGGCCACCGGTGTCAGCCTCGGCCCCGAAGCCCCGATCATCACCATCAACGTCGCGCTGGCCGTGTGGGTGTTCACCAAGGTTCTCCCCCAGGTACCCACGCAACTGGTCGTGCTGATGGTCGTCACCGGAACCTTCGGAGCACTCTTCGGCTCGCCGATCGGCGCTGCCCTGCTCGCGACGTCGGTCGCGGCATCCGTCGCCAGTAAAGAGTTGCTGTGGGACCGCCTGTTCCTGCCGTTGGCGTCCGCTGCATCTGGGTCGATTGTCATGATGCTGCTGAGCAGTCACTCGATGTCGTTGGACGTGCCCGAGTCCGAGATGAACGTCTTGGTGCACCTCGGTGTCGGTGTCGTCGTGCTTGCGCTGGGAATCGGTGTCGGTCTCGTGTTGCTGGGCATCTTCCCCACTGTGCACCGCCTGTTCCACCGCTGGCGCGGGCCCGTTCTTCCGCTCACGATCGCCGGCCTCATGTTGGGTGTGCTCGGCGCGATCGGCGGCGAAGTGACCATGTTCAAAGGCCTGTCGCAGATGCAGGAGCTCGTGGCCGAGGCTGACAACCTCACGCCGTGGCAACTCGCCGGCATCGTGTTGATCAAGGTCGCCGCGCTCGCGATCGCCGGTGCCGCCGGGTTCCGTGGTGGCCGCGTGTTCCCCACCGTCTTCATCGGCGCCGCGATCGGCATTCTTGCGTACGCCGTCTTCCCCGAGATCCCGCTCGCGACGGCGATCGGTGCCGGCGTGCTCGGCATCTGTTTGGTCGTCGTGCGCGACGGGTGGCTGTCACTGTTCATCGCGGGGGTCGTCGTCGGCGACGCGACTCTCATTCCCATCCTCTGCATGCTGGTGCTGCCGGGATGGCTGGCGGTCGCTCGCCTTCCGCAGATGCGGATCACGCCGCCGGCTGTGGCTGCCGCGGCATCCTCTGAGCCCTCCAAGCCTTCTGCGCCGCCTGCGCCATCTGGGCCCACCGAGCCTTCGGCGCCCTCGGGCCCCTCGAACCCCGCATGAGCACCGGGTAGGCCTGCTCGCGCCTCTCGCTTGTGCGCCCCGGGCTACCCCACCCCACTCCCTCACTCCTCCACGAAGCAGGTCTTGCAGTGTCCTCCCCCGCCCCCTCGTCGTCACTCTCGTCTTCGGCCACGCGCCCCGCACGCCCGGCGCGCGGCCGCCGCCGCACGCCCGAGGGGCCCCGGGCGAAGTTCCGGCAACTCCTGCCGTATTTGAGCGAACACCGCGGAGTCCTCGTGGCGGTCGCGATCCTCAGCGTCATCGGCGCCGTCGCGACGCTGGCGCAGCCCCTGCTCGTGGGCCAGGTGATCACGCTCGTGCAAGAAGGCGAGCCGCTCGGAGCACTCGCGTGGGGAATCGCGGCGCTCGTCGTCATCGCCTCGCTCATCTCGGGGTACCAGCACTACCTGTTGCAGCGCACGGGTACGGCCGTCGTTCTCTCGAGCCGCCGGCGACTCATCGCCCGCATCCTGCACTTGCCGATCCGCGAGTTCGACTCGCGCCGCACCGGCGATCTCGTCTCACGCGTCGGGACGGACACCACCCTGCTCTACGCCGTGCTGACGCAAGGACTCGCGGATGCCGTCGGCAACGGCCTCATCTTCCTCGGCGCTCTGGTGGCGATGCTGCTGATCGACCCGTTGCTCTTGCTGTTGATCACCGTTGTGATCGCCGTGTCGGTGGGGGTTGTCGTCATCATTAGTGGCGGCATCCGGCGCGCCACCGAGGTGCAGCAGACAAAGGTCGGCGAACTCGCCTCCAGCGTCGAGCGTGCCGTCGGTTCGATTCGGACGATCCGCGCCTCCGGCGCCGGCGAGCGTGAGCGCGAGGCGATCACCGCCACGGCGACCGAGGCGTACGACGCCGGCGTGAAGGTCGCCAAGGCATCGGCGCTTGTCGTGCCCATCGCGGGCGTCGCGCTTCAACTTTCGTTGTTGGCGGTGCTCGGAATCGGCGGGTTCCGCGTAGCATCCGGAGCCATCACCATCGCGAGCCTCGTCACGTTCGTGATGTTCTTGTTCTTCCTCATCCAGCCCCTGGCCACATTCTTCGGCGCTATCACGTCGGTGAACCAAGCCCTCGGCGCGCTGGGACGCATTCAAGAGATCCTCGATCTGCCCACCGAAACGCAAGACGATGCAGCGATCGCGGCGGCGGTGCTGGCCGGCAACGCTGGTACGGGTGACGCCGCTGGTGCGAGTGACATGGCTGGTGCGAGCGACGCGGCTGGTGCGGGTGCGCCGGGCCCTGTGGCCGCCGATACCTCCGATACCGCGGATGCAGAGCCCGCCGTCGCGCTGGAGTTCCGCGACGTGCGCTTCGCCTACCCGTCGTCCGTCGTCGACGCGCGCGCTCGGGCCACCTCTGAGGCACTCGCTCTGCTCGAGAGCGCTCACGTGCCACCCTCCACGCTCACAGCGAGCGCCGAGGCCGGTGATGTCCGCCCCGACGAGACCACCCGCCCCGAGGCCGCCGACGCCGACGAGGTCCTGCGTGGTGTCTCGTTCCGCGTGCCTCGCGGCGCCCGAGTCGCCCTGGTGGGGCCGTCCGGCGCGGGGAAGAGCACGACGCTCTCCCTGATCGAGCGCTTTTACGATCCCACGGGTGGCGCAATCCTCCTCAACGGAGCCGACGTTCGCACGATCGACCGCGACAACCTGCGCGCACAGCTCGGCTACGTCGAGCAGGATGCCCCCACGCTCGCGGGTACCCTCGCCGACAATCTGCGGCTGGCTTCGCCAGGGGCATCCGATCACGAGTGCGAGCAGGTGCTGCGAGCCGTGAATCTCGGCGATGTGCTCGACCGCAGTGAGCTCGGGCTGGATGCTCCGGTCGGCGAATCGGGCGTGAGGCTGTCGGGCGGCGAGCGTCAGCGGTTGGCGATCGCCCGCGCGCTGCTGGCAGCGCCCCCGATCCTGCTGCTCGACGAGTCGACGTCGTCACTCGATGGCCTGAACGAGCAGCGTATGCGCGAAGCGATCGACGCCGTCGCCGCCGGCCGGACGTTGATCGTGATCGCTCACCGCCTGTCGACGGTCGTCGACAGCGACCTGATCGTCGTGCTCGACCGTGGCCGTGTGGTGGGCCAAGGCACGCACTCCGAGCTGGTGGCATCGACGCCGCTGTACCGCGACCTGGCGAAGCACCAGCTGCTCGTCTGAGCGCCGCGCTGGCGGCGCCATCCCGGCCCCGCCAGCGCCTGGGCCACCCGGCCGCAGCTCGCTCCGTGCGCCCGCTCCGCCCCCTCTGCCCCGCCCGCTCCGCCCGCCCGCTCCGCCCGCTCCGCCCCCAAAATCTGCACCCCACCGGCGCACGTCCTGGGGGGCGGAACAACTCGTCGGCGCGCTCCGCCCCCAAAATCTGTCACCTTCCGGTGCAGATTCTGGGGGCGGAGCAACTCGCCGGCGCGGATTCTGGGGGCGGAGTATCAGGCGCTCGCAAATCTTGGGGGCGGAACCCCGCTGGGAAGTCTGCGACCACCTCCTCGTCCGCAATCACCTCCACCCCCAGAAACTGCTCCCCGCAAAAGCACATCCTGGGGGCGGAACCACGAGCCAACGAGCTCCGCCCCCAGGATCTGTCACCTACGGGTGCAGATCTTGGGGGCGGAGCGAAAGGGGTGGTGGCGGGCGGAGCGAAAAGGGGTGGTGGCGGGCGAAGCGAGGCAGGCGAAGCGCAGCGACGCCACACCCGCAACGCGTCAGACGCGCTGCAGGCGGTAGCGCAGCGCGGCGAGCTCGGCCCAGAGTGCCGCGGGAACCTTGCCGTCGAAGGTCTGGTAGAACTCCTCGGTCAGTTGGGTCTCGCGCATCCATGACTCGGTGTTGATCGAGAACAGCTCGTCGAGGTCGGCCTCGGGAACCGAAATGCCCTCGAGGTTCAGGTCGCTCGTGCGCGGCAGACGGCCGACCGCACTCTCGACGGCTCCGACCGAGCCTTCGACGCGGCGGATGATCCAGTCGATCACGCGCGCGTTGTCGCCGAAGCCGGGCCACAGGAAGCGCCCGTCGTCGCCCTTGCGGAACCAGTTGACCTGGAAGATGCGCGGCGCGCGATCGAAGCGCAACTTCTGCCCGACCTTCAGCCAGTGCCCGAAGTAGTCGGCCATGTTGTAGCCGCAGAACGGCAGCATCGCGAACGGGTCACGGCGAAGCTCGCCGACCGTCCCCTCCGCCGCAGCAGTCCGCTCGGACGAGATGTTCGAGCCCATGAACACGCCGTGGGTCCAGTCGGTCGCCTCGACCACGAGCGGCACATTGGTCGCGCGCCGACCGCCGAAGAGGATGGCATCCAGCGGCACGCCCTCGGGCGCATCCCAGTCGGGAGCGATCTGCGGGCACTGCGCGGCGGCCACGGTGAAACGCGAATTCGGGTGAGCGGCGGGGCGCCCCGACGCGGGGGTCCAGGGGTTGCCCTCCCAGTCGGTCAGCTGCGCCGGCGGCGTGTCGGTCAGACCCTCCCACCACACGTCGCCGTCGGGCCGCAGCGCGACGTTCGTGAAGATGGTGTTGCCCCACAGGGTCTCGACGGCCGCGACGTTGGTCGATTCCCCGGTTCCCGGCGCCACGCCGAAGAAGCCTGCCTCGGGGTTGATGGCCCACAGCCGGCCGTCCTCTCCCGGGCGTAGCCACGCGATGTCATCGCCGAGCGTCTCGACGCGCCACCCGGGAATCGTCGGGCGCAGCATCGCGAGGTTCGTCTTGCCGCACGCCGACGGGAACGCCGCAGCGACATGGTACGCCTTGCCCTCGGGCGAGATCACGCGAATAAGCAGCATGTGCTCGGCGAGCCAGCCCTCGTCGCGGCCGATCACCGAGGCGATGCGCAGCGCGAAGCACTTCTTCGCGAGGATCGCATTGCCGCCGTAGCCCGATCCGTAAGACCACACTTCGAGCGTGTCGGGGAAGTGCACGATGTACTTCTCGTCGTTGCACGGCCACGCGACGTCCTCCTGGCCTGGCGCGAGCGGCGCACCGACCGAGTGAACAGTCTTCACCCACGGCGCGCCCTGTGCGATCTCGCCGAGCACGTCGGATCCAACGCGCGTCATGATTCCAATGGATGCCACGGCGTACGCACTGTCGGTGATCTGCACTCCGATGTGCGACAGCGGCCCCCCGACGGCGCCCATCGAGAAAGGCACGACGTACATCGTGCGCCCCTTCATCGATCCGGCGAACAGCGGGGTGATCGTCGCCCGGATGGCGTCTGGCGCCGCCCAATTGTTGGTGGGGCCGGCATCCTCTTCCTTCTCCGACGCGATGAACGTGCGGCCTTCGGTGCGGGCGACGTCGCTGGGGTGCGATCGGGCGAGGTACGACCCGGGTCGCCACTCGGGGTTGAGCTTGATCAGCTTGCCCTCGGCGACCATCTCGCGCAGCAGCGCGTCGTTCTCGGCGCGCGAGCCGTCGATCCAGTGGATGCGGTCGGGCGTGGTGAGCGCCGCGATCTCGTCGACCCACTCCATCAGTTCGGCCATTCCTTCGCCGTAGACCGCGGGCAGTCCACCGAACGTCGATACGGGCGCCGCGGTGGGCTCGGCGGGTCGTGTAGAGATGTCGGCGATCGCCATGGTGCGCTCCTCTGCGTCAGCGTGGGGAAGGTTCTCCTCCAGAATGAGGTAATTCGGATGCCATTTCTTGCCGTAATCCGCGTCAAGAATGGCGAATCTTTCGCTATCCTCAAGGAATGCCCCCCACAGCGATCGAACTGTCGACCCTCGGTCACCGCATTCGCCATCAGCGCACGTCCCACGGATTCACCCTCGACGAGCTGGGCGCGCTCGTCGGTGTCGCCGGCAGTCAGCTGAGTCTGATCGAGAACGGCAAGCGCGAGCCCAAGCTCTCGCTGCTGCAGGCGATCGCCTCGGCGACCGGCGTCGACGTCGCCGAACTGCTGTCGACCGAGCCACCCAACCGGCGAGCGGCGCTCGAGATCGAACTCGAACGGGCACAAAGCAGCCCGGTGTTCCGACAGCTGGGCGCACCCGCCATCAAGGTCACCAAGTCCACCCCTGACGAGACCATCGAGTCGGTGCTCGCTCTGCATCGCGAACTCCAGCGCCGCGAGCGCGAGGCGATCGCGACACCCGAAGAGGCACGGCGCGCAAACACCGACCTTCGCCTGCGCATGAGGGAGCAAGACAATTACCTCGGCGACATCGAGAAGTTGGCCGAGAAGCAGCTCAAGTCAGCCGGACACGCCACTGGAGCACTGACACACCGGACAGTCAGCATCATGGCTCAACAGCTCGGCTTCGAGCTGATCTACGCCAACGACCTCCCCCATTCCGCACGCTCGGTGACCGATCTCGAGAACGGCCGCATCTACCTCCCGCCAGCCTCGATCCCCGGCGGACACGGCCTGCGCTCCATGGCCCTGCAGGCGATGGCCCACCGACTCCTCGGGCACACGCGGCCGACCGACTACGCGGACTTCCTCCAGCAGCGGCTCGAGATCAACTACTACGCCGCATGCTGTTTGATGCCGGAGACAGCATCCGTTGCCTTCCTCTCGCAGGCGAAGAAGGATCGAAACCTCGCGGTCGAAGACTTCCGCGATGCGTTCGGCGTCACGCATGAGGCCGCCGCGATGCGCCTGACGAATCTGTCGACCGTGCACCTCGGCATCCGTCTGCACTTCTTGAGGGTCGACGGATCGGGCGCGATCTCGCGGGTGTACGAGAACGACGGCCTGCCGCTGCCGTCGGATGTGACCGGCGCCGTCGATGGCCAGGTCGCGTGCCGCAAGTTCTCGGCGCGCGCGGCGTTCGCCGAGCAGAACCGCACGACCGAGCACTACCAGTACACCGACACGCCCGCCGGCACCTTCTGGTGCTCGACGCAGACCGGGTCGACCGCCGATGGCGAGTTCTCGATCACCGTGGGCGTGCCCTTCGACGATGCGCGGTGGTTCCGCGGGCGCGAGACACAGAAGCGCGCGACGTCGACCTGCCCCGACGAGTCATGCTGCCGCCGCGCGCCTGCCGAGGTGGCCGCGCGGTGGGCGGGCAAGGCGTGGCCGAGCGCACGCGTGCACATGCAGATGTTCTCGCCGCTGCCGCGCGGGTCGTTCCCCGGTGTCGACGACAACGAGGTGTACGCCTTCCTCGATCGCCACGCGTAGCGCGCGGCGCCCGCCGCCCCGCCCAGCGCCCGGCACGCGTAGCGCGCGGCGCCCGCCGCCCCGCCCAGCGCCCGAAACACAGCGCGTGCGCCGAGACACGGCGGCAGCCACCGTGTTTCGGCGCGCGAACCGTGTCTCAGCTGCCGGCCCCGCCAGCCCCGCCGGCCCCGCCAGCCGCGCCGGCCCCGCCGAATCAGAACGGGTTCGGCGTCAGCGTGTACTTGGTCTGCAGGTACTCGTGGATGCCCTCGGCGCCGCCTTCGCGGCCGAGCCCCGACATCTTCCATCCGCCGAACGGCGCCGCGGCGTTCGACACCACGCCGACATTGAGGCCCATCATGCCGGTCTCGAGCTTGTCGATCATGCGCTGCCCGCGGGCGAGGTTCTCGGTGAAGACGTACGACACCAGGCCGTACTCGGTGTCGTTCGCGAGGCGCACGGCGTCGTCCTCGTCGTCGAACGGGATGATCGCCAGCACCGGCCCGAAGATCTCCTCGCGCAGGATGTCGCTGCCGGGCTTTACGTCGGTGACAACCGTGGGCTCGTAGAACGTTCCCGCACCCTCGACCGCCTTCCCGCCCGTTTGCACGGATGCGCCGCGTTCGACGGCATCGGTGACCAGAGCGGATGCTTTCGCCACCGCGCGATCATCGATCAGCGGTCCGATCTGCACACCGTCTTCCGTTCCGCGACCGATCTTCATACCCTGCACGCGCTCGGTGACGCGGCGGGCGAATTCGTCGGCGACCGAGCGGTGCACGATGAAGCGGTTCGCCGCCGTGCAGGCCTGACCGATGTTGCGGAACTTCGCGAGCATTGCCCCATCGACCGCCTTATCGAGGTCGGCATCGTCGAACACGACGAACGGCGCGTTTCCGCCGAGCTCCATCGAGGTGCGCAGAACGCCCTGCGCCGCCTGTTCGAGGAGCTTCTGCCCGACGGGCGTCGATCCGGTGAACGACAGTTTGCGCAGGCGCGGGTCGCGGATGATCGGCTCTGACACAGCACCCGACGTCGAGGTGGTGATCACGTTCACCACGCCCTTCGGCACTCCCGCATCTTCGAGTAGCTGCGCGAAATACAGGGTGGTGAGCGGGGTGAGTTCGGCCGGCTTGATGACGACCGTGCACCCGGCAGCGAGCGCCGGCGCGATCTTGCGAGTCGCCATCGCGAGCGGGAAGTTCCAGGGCGTAATGAGGAAGCACGGCCCGACGGCGTGCTGCGACACGATCATGCGGCCGGTGCCCTCGGGGTTCGCCCCGTAGCGGCCTTGCACGCGCGTGGTCTCTTCGCTGAACCAGCGCAAGAACTCGCCGCCGTAGGCGACTTCGCCACGCGCCTCGGCGAGGGGCTTGCCCATCTCGACCGTCATGAGAAGGGCGAAGTCTTCCTTGCGCTCCTGCAGAAGATCGAACGCGCGGCGCAGAATCTCCGCACGCTCACGGGCAGGCGTCGCGGCCCACGCGGGGAATGCCTCGACAGCGGCATCCAACGCAGCCTTCCCGTCTTCCGGTGACGCGTCGGCAATCTCCTTGACGACGTTGCCGTTCGACGGGTCGTACACCTTCAGCGTCTTGGCACCGGCGGCCGCCCGCCATTCACCGGCGATGTACAGCCCTTCGGGGACGGAAGCGAGCAGATCGGTCTCACGGTTGTCGGTCACGCCGGACTCCTTCATCGAGCGGATGCCGCGGGGCGACATCGTGCGGGGTGTGATCCTCATCCATCTCACCGCAGCCGCGCGCGGGAGTGCCGAGGGGTTCGGGCCCATTGTGCCGCGCTCCCCCGACGGCGCCGATATACGCGTCGTACAGTGCGATGGCAGGAATGGACACGATGTCGGTTCAGCCGACGGCGACCGACTGGTCAACGAGTGCCCGCGCGAAGAAGTTCGCGAGCTCGTCCGTCGCGTCGAGGGGCAGAACGGCCGCGACATACTGGTCGGGCCGGACGACCACGACCGCGCCGCCGCGCGACACGGAGCGCTCTTCGAAGATGTCGGTGCTGGTCCATGCGCTCGGCGCAGCGGCGTACACCTTCTCCCAATCGGTGAGGGCGAGCGGACCGGTGCGCGGCAGGAAGAGCGACGGCACACGCGTGATGTCCACGTCGGTGTGGGACTGCTGGTAGATCACCTTCACGTCGAATACGGCATCCACGTCCGCGCCGGCAGGCGTATGACGGGCAAGAGGCGAATCGTCGGTCGACATGAATTCTGCCCACGCCGCCAGCGACGAATCCGCACCAGCCTCCGAAGCATCCGCGAACGCATAGATGCGCCAGCGACCGTCCGCGCGCGCGTGGTGCCCGAGGTGGACCGCGTTCCCATCGCACACGCGTACGACCTCGCTGCTCTTGAAGCGCTTGCCCAGGGGGAATCCCGCGGCCAGCTGCTGGTGATCGTCCGGTCCCACGATCATCGACGGCGAGTACTGCGTCATGAAGCCCGAGGGGAATTCTGCGGTCCCCAGGTAGAACGTGGCGAGCTCCTGCGAGTCGGTGATGTCCTCGGGCTTGCGCGCCATCAGCGACGACCACTCTCGGTCGAAGTCGATGAGTTGCTGTGCGACCGGTTGACGCTCCGCGGAGTAGGTCTCGAGCAGGCTCTCGGGCGCGATGCCCGAGAGCACGTGGCCGAGCTTCCAGCCGATGTTGAAGCCGTCCTGCATCGACACGTTCATGCCCTGGCCTGCCTTCGCGCTGTGCGTGTGGCAGGCGTCCCCGGTAAGGAACACCCGGGGCGCGCGCCCGCGATCACCGTCGTCGAACCGGTCGGTCACGCGATGCCCCACCTCGTACACGCTGTGCCACGCGACCTGCTTGACGTCGAGAGTGTAGGGATTCAGGATCTCGTTCGCACGCCGGATGATCTCGTCGATCGGTGTGTGCCGCACCCGATGGTTGTCATCTGCCGCGACCTCGCCCAGGTCGATGTACATGCGGCTGAGGTAGCCACCTTCGCGCGGGATGTGCAGGATGTTTCCCGCGCGCGAGTTGATGGCGCACTTGGTCCGCCAGTCGGGGAAGTCGGTGTTCACCAAGACGTCCATGACGCCCCACGCGTGGGCAGCGTGGTCGCCGACGTGGGTGCGCCCGATGGCCTCACGCACGCCGCTGCGCGCACCGTCGCACCCCACCACGTACTTCGCGCGCACCGTGCGCTCCTCGCCCGATCGCGGGCCAGCGGTGTAGCGCACGCGCACCTCGACCGGATGCGTATCGCTCTCGAGCACGCGCAGGGAGACGAACTCGAGACCGTAGTCCGGCTCGATGCGCCCCGGGCCGAAGCGCGCGGCCTCGGCGAAGTAGTCGAGCACTCGCGCCTGGTTCACGATCAGATGGGGGAACTCGCTGATCTTGAACGCGTAGTCCTCGGTGCGCGCGGTGCGCACGATCTGATCGGGATTGTCCGGGTCGGGGTTCCAGAAGTTCATGTAGGCGATGTTGTACGCCTCTGCAACGATGCGCTCGGCGAACCCGAACGCCTGGAACGTCTCGACACTGCGAGGTTGGATGCCGTCTGCCTGGCCCAGTTCGAGGCGGCCGTCCCGACGTTCGATGATCCGGGTCGACACCGTGGGGAACTGCGACAGTTGCGCCGCGAGGAGCATGCCCGCCGGCCCCGAGCCGACGATGAGCACGTCCATGGCATCGGGCAACTCGGCCGGGCGGTCAATGCCGACCCCTGCCGCCTGCTGCGCGCGGGGTTCGCCCGAAACGTAGCCGTGGTGATGGAACTGCATGCGCGTCTCCGTCAGGCCTTCGCGAGCCCGTAGATCGGGCTCCGTGACTGCTCGGCTTCGTGATCGGGGCCGAGCGGGATGCCGCTGCGGTCACGCAGCAGGAGCGTGGCCACGAGCCCGAGACCGGTCATGCCGGCGAGGTACCACGTGACGGCATCCGTCGAACCGGTCGCTTGCACGAGCGCCTGGGCGATGGTGGGCGCGAACGCGCCACCGAGGATCGCGCCGATCGCGTACGAGATCGATACGCCCGAGAAGCGGATGCTGGCGGGGAACAGCTCCGAGTACAGTGCCGCCTGCGGCCCGTACGTGAACCCGAGGCCGACGGTGAGAACGACGAGGCCAACGGTGAGCAGCGCGATGCTGCCACTGTTCACGAGCGGGAACAGCAAGAACACTCCGGCGAGCTGGAGCACCCAGCCCAGGATGTAGGTCGTGCGGCGCCCGATGCGGTCAGAGATCCAGCCCCCGATCCACGTGAAGACCAGCCACGACACCGCCGAGAGCGTCACGGCGCCGAGCACGTCGGCCGTGGTGAACCCCAGCGGGCCTGCCGGGTCGGTGGCGTAGCGCTGAATGTAGCCGCCGGTGGTCATGTAGCCCACGGCGTTGTTGCCGGCGAAGACCAGCGCCGCGATGATCACGAGCAGCGCATGCTTGCGGAACAACTGCACGATCGGCATCTGCGCCTTCTCTTTGCGCTGCGCAAGCTCGGTGAACACGGGGCTCTCCTCGACGCGACGGCGCACGTAGTAGCCGACGATGATGAGCACGAAGCTCAGCAGGAACGGCACGCGCCACCCCCACTCGAGGAACGCGTCGCCGGGGGCGATGAGCGCCATGAGTCCCATCACACCCGAGGCGAGCAGCAGTCCGAGCGGGACGCCGATCTGGGGCGAGGCCCCGAACATGCCGCGCCGCGACTTCGGCGCGTGCTCGACCGCCATCAAGACGGCGCCGCCCCACTCACCGCCAGCCGAGATCCCCTGAAGGACACGGAGCACGATGAGAAGGATCGGGGCCGCTATGCCGATCGCGGCATACGTCGGCAAGAGGCCGACCATCGTCGTTGCCGCGCCCATGAGAACGAGGGTGAGCATGAGGACGAGGCGCCGGCCGTACTTGTCGCCGAAGTGCCCCGCGAGGAAGGCGCCGAGCGGGCGGAACAAGAAGCTGATGCCGACGGTGATGAACGACAGAATCTGTGCGAACTGCTCGCCCGCGGGGGCGAAGAACAACTGCGCGAAGACGAGGCCGGCCGCGAAGGCGTAGATGAAGAAGTCGTACCACTCGACGGTGGTGCCGACGATCGTCGCGAAGACGACCCGTCGTCGATCGGTGGTGGACGCGATCGTGCCGGTCGGAGTGAATCCGGCCGGTGAGGCTGCAGGGGATGTGCTCATCTTCGTGCTCCCAGTGGTGCGGTGTGACGTCAGTGTCGGGGCGGTCGGCCGAAGCGCTTGCCCTCTGCCGACCGATCATATACGATTTCGGATACGACGCAAGAGCGAGGGAGCTCATGACCATCGACAGCCCATCCCCCAGCACCGCAGACCCGCGATTTGCGGCACTGCCCTGCCGCCCCGGCAAGGTCATCGCGGTGCATCTGGCCTATGCGTCGCGTGCCGACCAGCGCGGGCGGCGGCCGCAGCATCCGTCGTACTTCTTCAAGCCCTCGAGCTCGATTGCCGCCTCCGGCGCAACCGTCGAGCGCCCCGCTGGCACCGAACTCCTCGCCTTCGAAGGCGAGATCGCACTCATCATCGGTCGCGCAGCGCACCGCATCGGGGTCGAGGACGCGTGGAGCCACGTCGGCTGGGTCACCGCATCGAACGACTTCGGGGTGTACGACCTGCGGGCAGCAGACAAGGGCTCGAACGTCCGCTCGAAGGGCCGCGACGGGTTCACTCCGCTCGGTCCGGCGCTCATCGACGCACGCGCCGTGAATCCCGCGGCCCTGCGGGTGCGCACGTGGGTCGATGGGCAGCTCGTACAAGACGACACCACGGGCGACCTGCTGTTCCCGTTCGCCCAGATCGTCGCCGATCTCGCGCAACACGCCACCCTCGAGGTCGGCGATGTGATTCTCACGGGCACGCCCGCGGGGTCATCGGTGGTTGTCCCGGGGCAGAAAGTCGAGGTCGAAGTGGATGCCCCGACCGCGGCAGGCGCGCCCTCGAGCGGCCGACTGCTGAGCGTCGTGACCGACGGCGCGCATACGTTCGACGCATCGCTCGGCGCCCTGCCCGCTGTCGATGATGCCCAGAGGATCGATGCGTGGGGCGACGAGGAGTCCGCCGGCATCCAGAGCACTCCCCGCGATTCCGGCCCGTCGGACGACCTGCGAACCAAACTCGAGGCCGCACCGGTTGCCGGGCTGTCCGCGCAGTTGCGCAAGCGCGGGCTGAACGACGTGAGCATCGACGGCGTCACGCCCCTCACCCCGGGGACTCGGATCATCGGCACGGCACGCACACTGCGATTTGTGCCGGCGCGTGAAGACCTGTTCGCCTCGCACGGGGGCGGATACAACGCACAGAAGCGCCTGTTCGACACCGTGGGCCCGGGTGAGGTCATCGTCATCGAAGCGCGCGGCGAGACCGGCTCGGGCACACTCGGCGACGTCCTTGCTCTGCGTGCCCTCACGCGGGGAGCCGCGGGCGTGGTCACCGACGGCGGCGTCCGCGACAGCGACGCCGTGTCGCAGATCGGGCTGCCGGTGTTTTCGGCCTCACGTCATCCGGCGGTGCTCGGCCGCAAGCACGTGCCGTGGGACACCGACATCACCATCGCGTGCGGCGGGGCGAGCGTCCAGCCCGGAGATGTGATCGTCGGCGATGCCGACGGCGTCATCGTCATCCCGGCATCGATGGTCGAAGACGTCGTCGATGCCGCCCTGGAGCAAGAGGCTGAGGATGCGTGGATCGCCGATCGGGTAAAAGAAGGCCACGGCGTCGACGGGCTCTTTCCGATGAACGCCGAATGGCGCAGCCGCTACCGCGAGGAGACCGGCCAATGACTGACCTGACCCGCGTGCCCGACGAGACGCAGAGCAAGTCGCAGCGCGCGTACCACTGGCTGAAAGAGCGCATCGCGTCGCAGGAATACACCCCGGGCTACCGACTCGTGCTCGGGACGATCGCCGGCGAACTCGACATGAGCGTGGTGCCCGTGCGCGAGGCCGTGCGACAGCTCGAAGCCGAGGGCCTCGTCACCTTCGAGCGCAATGTCGGCGCGCGCGTCTCGATGGTCGACGACTCGCAGTATCGCTTCAGCATGCAAGCGCTGTCGATCCTCGAAGGCACCGCGACCGCACTCGCCGCGCGGCGCATCACGGCAGATGACGTTCGTCGCGCCCGCCAGATCAATGCCCTGATGATCGAGACACTCGATCACTTCGATCCCCGCGCCTTCACCCGCCTCAATCACGAGTTCCACTCGACCCTCTATGCCCCGTGCGCCAACCCGCGCGTGCTCGAACTCGTCGAGGCAGAGTGGGCGCGCCTCGGACACTTGCGCGACTCGACGTTCAGTTTCGTGCCGGGTCGCGCCGCCGAGTCGGTGCGCGAGCACGAAAGCATCCTGCAACTCATCGAGAACTCCGCACCGCTCGGCGAGATCGAGAAGGCCGCCCGCCGACACCGCGCGGCGACGCTCGATGCGTACATGATCCACGAGCACCCCGACGAGACTCTCGGCCTTCCGGCCTTCTGATTCCGGCATCCGCCTCTTCCGAAAGGGACCCCATGTCTGACACCGCCACGCTCACCGGCGAGCGCCACACCCCGGCAGACCTGCCCGACCACATTCAGCACTACATCGACGGTGCGTTCGTCGACTCGATCGACGGGGGCACGTTCGACGTGCTCGACCCCGTCTCGAACGAGACCTATCTGACGGCGGCGTCGGGGACGAAAGCCGATATCGACCGTGCCGTCTCGGCCGCGCGGCGTGCCTTCACCGAGGGACCGTGGCCCCGGATGCTGCCCCGTGAGCGCAGCCGCGTGCTGCACCGCATCGCCGACATCGTCGAGTCGCGCGACGCACGGCTGGCAGAACTCGAATCGTTCGACTCGGGGCTGCCCATCACCCAGGCTCTCGGTCAGGCCCGTCGCGCTGCGGAGAACTTCCGCTTCTTCGCGGATCTGATCGTCGCGCAGGCCGACGACACGTACAAAGTGCCGGGTCGCCAGATCAACTACGTCAATCGAAAGCCGATCGGTGTCGCCGGGCTCATCACGCCGTGGAACACGCCCTTCATGCTCGAGTCGTGGAAGCTTGCCCCTGCCCTCGCAACGGGCAACACGGTGGTACTCAAGCCCGCCGAGTTCACTCCCCTGTCGGCGTCACTGTGGGCCGGCATCTTCGAGGAGGCAGGCCTTCCGCAGGGCGTCTTCAATCTGGTCAACGGGCTCGGCGAATCCGCCGGAGACGCCCTGGTGAAGCATCCGGATGTGCCCTTGATCTCGTTCACGGGCGAGAGCAGCACCGGGCAGCTCATTTTCGGAAATGCGGCCCCGTACCTCAAGGGCCTGTCGATGGAACTCGGCGGCAAGTCCCCCGCCATCGTCTTCGCCGACGCGGATCTGGATGCCGCGATCGACGCCACGATCTTCGGGGTGTTCTCCCTCAATGGCGAGCGCTGCACCGCGGGCAGTCGCATCCTCGTGCAGCGCGAGGTATACGACGAGTTCGTCGAACGCTACGCAGCTCAAGCCGAGCGCGTCGTCGTCGGCTACCCGCACGACCCCGCGACCGAAGTCGGGGCGCTGGTGCACCCCGAGCACTACGACAAGGTGATGAGCTACATCGAGATCGGAAAGTCCGAGGCACGCCTGGTGGCAGGCGGTGATCGACCCGAGGGCTTCGCCACCGGAAACTTCGTGCGGCCGACCGTCTTCGCCGATGTCTCCCCCGATGCCCGCATCTTCCAGGAGGAGATCTTCGGGCCGGTCGTGGCGATCACCCCGTTCGACACCGACGACGAGGCCCTCGCTCTCGCCAACGGTGTCAAGTACGGACTCGCCGCATATGTGTGGACCAACGATCTGAAGCGTGCGCATAACTTCTCGCAGTCGATCGAAGCGGGAATGGTCTGGCTCAATTCGAACAACGTGCGTGACCTGCGCACCCCGTTCGGCGGTGTCAAGGCGTCGGGCCTCGGGCACGAGGGCGGCTACCGCTCGATCGACTTCTACACCGACCAGCAGGCCGTGCACATCACGCTCGGCAAGGTTCACAATCCCACGTTCGGCAAGGCCGATCACGCACAGCCCTGACCCGCACTACGCGCAGGCACCACACTCCCCATACGCACCGTAAGCAAGGACGCTGACATGACCGACCGCAAAGACATGACCCGCACCTCCTCCGGCTACTTCGTGAGCCAGGAAGCACCGATCCGCACCGACAACCCCGTGCCGACCCCGACGAGCCCCGCTCCCGACATCCTGCGCTGCGCGTACATGGAACTCGTTGTCACCGACCTCGCCGCGTCGCGGGAGTTCTATGTCGACGTGCTCGGCCTCTACGTCACCGAAGAGGACGGCGACGCGATCTACCTGCGTTCGACCGAGGAGTTCATCCACCACAACCTGGTGCTGCGCCAGGGAGAGGTCGCCGCCGTCGCCGCGTTCAGCTACCGCGTCCGGTCGGCGGAAGACCTCGACAAGGCCGTCGCCTTCTATTCGGAACTCGGATGCCGCGTCGAACGCCGCACGGGCGGATGGACCAAGGGCATCGGCGACTCGGTGCGGGTCACCGACCCGCTCGGGTTCCCCTACGAGTTCTTCTTCCAGACCGAGCACGTCGAGCGCTTGTCGTGGCGCTACGATCTGCACACGCCCGGCGAGTTGGTGCGCCTGGACCACTTCAACCAGGTCACCCCCGACGTGCCTCGCGCGGTGAAGTTCATGCAGGATCTCGGGTTCCGGGTCACCGAAGACATCCAGGATGACGCCGGCACCGTGTATGCCGCGTGGATGCGCCGCAAGCCCACCGTGCACGACACCGCGATGACCGGTGGCGACGGCCCCCGCATGCACCACGTGGCCTTCGCCACGCACGAGAAGCACAACATTCTGGCGATCTGCGACAAGCTCGGGGCGCTCCGCCGCTCGGACGCGATCGAGCGCGGCCCCGGCCGCCACGGGGTGTCCAACGCGTTCTACCTGTATCTGCGCGACCCCGACGGACACCGCGTTGAGATCTACACGCAGGATTACTACACCGGTGACCCCGACAACCCGGTGGTCACATGGGACGTGCACGACAATCAGCGACGCGACTGGTGGGGCAACCCCGTCGTGCCGAGCTGGTACACCGAGGCCTCGCTCGTGCTCGACCTCGACGGCAACCCGCAGCCGGTGGTGGCGCGCACCGACGACAGCGAGATGGCGGTGACGATCGGCGCCGACGGGTTCAGCTACACCCGCCCGGGCGACGAGCATGCGATGCCCGAGTACAAGCAGGGCGAATACAAGCTCGGCCACCAGTTGTAGCATCCCGAATCACTGAGTCGCGCCTGAGGAGAACCCATGCTGTCGCCCGAGACCATCGAGCAGCTTGCCGCTGAGCTTGCCGAAGCCGACCGCTCGCACGGCGTGATTCCGCGTATCACCGCCCGTCACCCCGAAGCGACCGTCGAGGACTCCTACGCGATCCAGGGCGTGTGGCGCGACCGCATGATCGCTGACGGTCGTCGCCTGGTCGGGCGCAAGATCGGTCTGACCTCCAAGGCGATGCAGCAGGCGACGGGCATCACCGAGCCCGACTACGGGGTGATGTTCGACGACACCGTATACGCCAGCGGGTCGACGATCCCGTTCGACGCCTTCTCGAACGTGCGCATCGAGGTCGAACTCGCCTTCGTGCTGCGCTCGCCCCTCGAGGGCGGCGACTGCACGCTCGAGCGGGCGCTCGACGCGATCGACTACGTCACGCCCGCGCTCGAGGTGCTGAACTCCCACATCGAACTCGCTGGCCGCACGATCGTCGACACGATCGCCGACAACGCCGCCTACGGGGCGATGGTGCTGGGTGACGTGCGTATGAAGCCCGACGAGATCGACCTGCGGTGGGTTCCCGGCGTGCTCTCGCGCAACGGCGAGATCGAAGAGACGGGTGTCGCTGCCGGAGTGCTGGGTCACCCGGCGCGCGGCGTCGCGTGGCTCGCCGACAAGTTCCACCAGCACGGTGCCAGACTCGAGGCGGGCGAGATCATTCTCGCCGGGTCGTTCACGCGGCCCATGTGGGTGCAGCGCGGCGACGAGGTGCTGTGCGACTACCGAGAGATGGGAACCATCGCATGCCGCTTCGATTGACGCCGACCTTCCGCGACGCGCTCTCGCGCGCTGATCGTCCCCTGGCCGGCATGTGGGTGTGCTCGAACTCCCCGCTCGTGGCAGAGATCTGCGCGGGCGCAGGGCTCGATTGGCTTCTCATCGATATGGAACATGCACCTAACGGCCTCGAATCGGTACTCGCGCAACTGCAGGCGGTGGCCGCGTACCCGGTGACCCCGGTGGTGCGCGTGCCCGCGAACGACGCGGTCACCATCAAGCAGGTTCTCGATCTCGGAGCGCAGAACATCCTGGTGCCGATGGTGGAGTCCGAGTCGGATGCCGCGTCCGCCGTGGCAGCGGTGCGATACCCGCCTCGGGGCAGGCGAGGTGTGGGCTCGGCGCTGGGGCGCTCTGCCCGGTGGAACCGCGTCGATGGCTACCTCGTGGATGCGGATGCCCACGTGTCGTTGTTCGTGCAGATCGAATCCGCGGATGCTGTCGCTCACGCGGCGCAGATCGCAGCCGTCGACGGCGTGGACGGCGTGTTCGTGGGGCCGAGCGATCTGTCCGCGTCGATGGGGCTGCTGGGTCAGCAGACGCACCCCGATGTCGTCGGCGCCGTCCGAGCGACCTTCGAGGCGGTGCACGCCAACGGAAAGCCGGTCGGGGTCAACGCGTTCGATCCGGCGGTCGCAGACGAGTATCTCCGCGCGGGCGCGGAATTCATTCTGGTGGGCGCAGACGTTGCCCTGCTTGCGCGCGGTTCAGAAGCACTTGCGGCGCGCTTTGTGGCGGCATCCGACGACGAGACCCCCGGCGAGCGCGCGTCATACTGACGGGCCCGCTCCCCCGCCCCGCCTCAGGCGCAGACGTCGGTGACGAGACTCACGTTGTAGTCCGCGACGCGCTGCGGGATGCCCGCGAAGGCCTCCGCGCGCGCTGCCGAGGCCATGTAGGTCTCTTCGAGCGCGATGAACGCATCGGCGTCACCTTCGGCCGACACAGCCCACACGAACTCGTTCGTCTCGGGCAACCCGTACGCGAAGTCGATGGCGAACCCTGCGGCCGGGCGCACTTTCGGCATCCATTCGTTCCACCACGCGACGAACGCGTCGTATTCTCCCTCGACCAGCGTGTATCGGCGCAGCTGCACGGTTCTCATGCACCCATCATGCCCGTCCGTCGGGCAGAGCCGGGCGACATATAATTGCCCTGTCCGGCGCATCTGCCGCCGGTGCTCGAAAAATGGGCACGCAGCCGCGCACGGTGGCGCGAGCGAGACACATACGGCCTTCACATCCGTTTCATCTCGCAGGAGCTGTCATGCCTACCGTCTCTGCGCACGTCGCGCTCACCCTCGCCCGCCACATCGATCACGTCTTCGGCGTGATGGGGAACGGCAACGCCTACTTTCTCGACGCGCTCGAACGCGCGACCGACGTGCACTTCACCGCGGTGCGCCACGAAGCGGGCGGTGTCGTGGCCGCCGACGCGTTCCACCGCGCATCGGGCCAGCTGGCCGCCGCGACCTCAACATACGGCGCCGGTTTCACCAACACGCTCACCGCGCTCGCCGAAGCCGTGCAGGCCCACGTTCCGCTCATCCTCGTCGTCGGCGACGAACCGACGTCGGGCCCGCGCCCGTGGGACGTCGACCAGATCGCCATGGCTTCGGCGGTGGGCGCTCGCACGTACACGGTCGGTCGCACGGATGCCGCGGCCACCACGGTGATTGCGATCGAGCACGCGCTCACGTACCGCGTACCCACGGTGTTGGCGATTCCGTATGACGTCGCTTCCCTTGACGCCGGCGACGTCCCCGCCGCCCCCGATCCGGTGCTGCCCGCGCCGCTGATCGCCCGCGGCCCGTTCGCCGAAGCTTCCCTTCGCGAGGTGGCATCGGCTCTCGCTACGGCGAGCCGCCCCTTCCTGCTGGCCGGGCGCGGAGCGTGGATCGCCGGGGCCGGTGACGCGCTCGGCGACGTCGCCGACCTCACCGGTGCCGTCACCGCGTCGACCGCTCTTGCGCGCGGCATCTTTCCGCGCGGCGAATACGACCTGGGCGTCACCGGAGGCTTCGGCGCCGAGGGCGCGATGGACCTCGTGCGCGAGGCCGATGTCGCGGTGGTGTTCGGCGCGTCGCTGAACCAATTCACGATGCGATTCGGCGACCTGTTCGCGCCGGGAACGCGCGTGTTCCAGATCGACGTGGCACCGACGGCGACGCACCCGCACGTCGCCGGATTCGTTCGAGCGGATGCCGCCACAGCCGCGGCCGAAATTGTCACCGAGCTGAGTGAAATGGGCGCAGAACCCAGCGGCTGGCGAGAGAGCATCGACATCGCGGCGCTGCGGCAGTATCCGGCGGGCGACGCGCTCGCCGCCGACGGCAGGCTCGACCCGAGATCGGTCGCGGCGCGCATTGGCGAACTGCTGCCGGCCGACCGCGTCGTCGTCTCGGACGGCGGGCACTTCATCGGGTGGGCGAACATGTATTGGCCGGTCGCGTCCCCGGATCGCATGATGATGGTCGGCACGGCGTTCCAGTCGATCGGGCTCGGGTGGCCGTCGGTCGCGGGCGCTGCTCTCGCCCAACCGGATGCCACGGTGGTGCTCACCACGGGCGACGGCGGCGGGCTCATGGCCCTGTCGGATCTTGAGACGGCCGTGCGCACGGCTGCCGGTCGCGGTCTGGCCGTCGTATGGAACGACGCCGCGTACGGCGCCGAGGTGAACCTGTACGGGCTCAAGGGGCTTGCGAAGGCGCCGATGATGATCCCCCAAGTGGACTTCGCGGCACTGGCGACCGGCGTGGGTGCCGAGGGCGTGGTGGTTCGCGACCTGTCGGATCTCGATCGCCTGGAGTCGTGGGCCGCCGAGGATGCGGCATCCCGATCCTTCCTCGTGCTCGACTGCCGCATCTCGGGAGACGTGATCGCTCCGTACCAACAGGAGATCATTCGCGTGAACTCGTGAGCGCAAGTGTCAACCTGTTGACATTCGCGGTGTCAACAGGTTGACTACTTGGTGTGAATGAACGCCTCACCGTCACTCTCCACCACTTGGTGTCCGAACTCGACGCGTACGCCGACGATTATTTACAACGCCATCACGGCGTCAGCTTCAACACGTTTCAGGTGCTCGCCGTCGTCGCCGACGTCGAACCGGTCGACATCACGCACTTGGCTCGCTGCCTGGGCGTCACCAAGGCGGCGGTGAGCAAGCGCGTGCCGGCGCTCGTCGAGGGCGGGTGGCTCACGACGAGCGCCGATCCCACGCACAAGCGCCGCGTCATGGTCTCGCTCACGCCGCGCGCCGCTGACCTCGTTCAGGTGGCGGGTGGCGAACTCGAAGCCGAGTTCACGGCGTTGTTCACCGACTCACGCCTGTCCGCGACCGGTATCGAAGCGACAGCCCTCAACACCCACCTGCATCTGCTCACCACGATTCTGCTCGAGAAAGGCTCCTCCTCGTGACTCGCATCCTCGTCGTGATCGGCACCCCGATCGCCGATTCACTGACCCACTCGCTCGCGCAGTCGTATGCCACGGCGGCGCGCGAGGCCGGCGCACAGGTCGACGTGATCGATCTGGCGACCGATCCGATCCCCGCCCACCCCACGTCGCGCAACGAGCTACGGGCACCGCGCACCGACGACGACCGCCCGCTCGATCCCGACGTCGCCGACTATGTGGCACGTGTGGCCAACGCCGATCACCTCGCGCTGTTCTTTCCGCAGTGGTGGGGCACGTACCCCGCCGCACTCAAGGCGTTCGTCGACCGCGTCTTCCTGTCGGGATTCGCGTTCCGGTATCGCCCCACCGGGAAGCTGTGGGACCCGTTGCTGACTGGCCGCACCGCGCGCATCGTGATGACGATGGACTCGCCACGCCTGTGGAACGCGCTGCGCTACCGCCATGCCGCCGAAATCAGCCTCAAGAACGCGATCCTCTCCTACTGCGGCATCCGCACGGCCGGCATCACTCGCCTCGCCGAGGTACGTCATGTCTCCGCGGCGACACGCGAGCGCTGGGTGGACAGTATGGGGGGCCTCGCACGGCGCGACGCAGCGGCATCCCGGAGCACTCGCGAACGCGAGCGAGCGGTCAGCCCCGCGGCGTGATGCGTGACGCGCACGCCACGGCCGTGCCACGCTAGAGCGATGAAGACCTGGATCGTCCGCTTCGCGACCTTGTACGTGTTCAACGTCGTCGTCCTGCTCGTCATCGGCTTGCTCACGCCCGCGAGCGTGGGGTGGGCGGTCTTCTGGGCCGCCGCGCTGATGGCGCTGCTCGAGCTGTTCGTGAAGCCGCTCGTACTGAAGATGTTCCGCTCGTCCGCATCGAAGGGCGTGCACCGCCGGACGCGCGCCGGCGAGGCGATCGTGCAGGGCCTTCTCGTGCTGGCCGTTGCGGCGATCGTGTGGGTGCTCACCCTGCTGCTGAGCGGCGTGAGCGCGGGTGGCAGTTGGTTTTGGGCGTGGGTACTCCCGCCCATCCTGATCACGATCGGCTGGGCGATCTACGCCAAGGTCAGCGGCTCTCTCGAGCAGCGCGCCGGCGAACTCTACGACCGCGCGGGTGGTGGCCCCGCGGTGCGACCCGCGAGTGAAACGGCAACGAACACCGTGGCGAACACGGCGGCGGAGTCCGCCGAGAAGGCCGCGGCCCGCAAGGAACTGCGCGACGGCCTCACGCCCGAGCAGCGCAAGATGTTCGACGACCTCGACAAGAGCTGAACCCGGGCGGCGTACGAGCGGCTGTTCTCAACACCTGAAGTGCGCAGATCGCGCGGCACTGAGGTAGGACGGGCAGTGCTCGCAGATGTTCGCGTAGCTGCATGCGCCTTGCGCTGGGGTGCGGAGGCAGAATCCGCCAGCCATCCGGGACTTCAGCAGCGGGGTGTCTTTCCAGTCGCGTCCGCCGGTGATGATGGTGAGCGGCAGCTGGGTGCGCCCGCCTGTGTCTCCCGCAGCGACGACAGGGGTGTTCTGTTTCGCAAGGTCGAGGGCGCGTTCGTATTCGGTACGGACGGTGTGGTCGAACAGACGCCCGTAGCGGAGGCTCATCTCCGTGTTCGCGAAGAAGGCCGCGGCTTTTTTCAAGAACGCGTTCTCCTCTGCCAGCCGCCGCACGTCGGCCTCCAATGCCGCGATGCGCGCCGCTTCGACTGGCAACGGCGCGGTCGAAGGATCGGGGTGCTGTTGGCGGTACGTCTTCACCCAATAGCCCAGCGAGCTCTCATTGATCTCGAGCTCGCGAGCGACCTGCGCGATCGGCCGATTCCGACCACCACGAGCTGGACCGCGTCAGCTTTGAACTCCGGAGTGAACTTCCTGCGATTCGTAGACATCGACTCCCGTCGACCCTTCCTGGTAACGACTGTCTACGAAAAGTGTCACACCCCACACCCCTCGCGCACTCCTGAGAAGATGCCGTGACGCGAGCCGGTCGATGCCAGTCACGGTCGCTCTGCACTTGACGAACTACACAGGGGCACCCCCTAAGCCTCGATCCACCGATGGGGAGGCGTGCTGAGTTGGCGTCGTGACAGTGAAATGCCTCTCTGACCGGGAAGAATAGAGCTTGTCTAAGGTCCTATTCACCGAGTCGGAGAGGCATCTCGTAGATGCAATTCAAGCACGCTCCTGCCGCTGTGTCTGCGGTGTTTGATGACCCGAATCCTGTGTCGGCTGCGGGGTTGGTGCCGATACTCCGCCTTGCGCAGCATTCCGGGCTGGCAGGGCTTGCTCAAGATCGGTTGACCGTCGCGACGGACAAGGGCGCGAATGCTGGGGCGAAGGTGATGGCGCTGGTCGCGGGGATGCTCGGGGGGCGGACTCGATCGACGACATGAACGTGCTGCGTCATGGCGGGATGGGCCGGTTGTTCGACCGGACGTATGCGCCGTCGACGCTGGGATCGTTCCTGCGTGAGTTCCGGTTCGGTCACGCCCGTCAACTCGACGCCGTCGCCTCCCGGACGCTGGTGAATCTCGCCTCTTCCGCGCCGCTGCTGCAGGCCCGAGGCGGTGAGCGGGTGATGGTGGATCTGGACGACACGATCATCGAGGTCCACGGATACAAGAAGCAGGGCGCGTCGTTCGGGTACTCCGGCGTGCGTGGCCTGAACGCGCTGATCGCGACGGCGTCGACATCGATCTCGGCGCCGGTGATTCTCGCCCAGCGGTTGCGGCAGGGAAAGACCGGTTCCCCGAAGGGTGCCACGAGGATCGTCGCCGACACCCTCGCAACCCTCCGCCGCACGAACTCCGGAAGCACCCTCCGCCCGTTGCTGCGAGCGGACTCCGCGTTCTACGGCCACGCCACCATCGGCACGGCGATCAAGGCCGGCGCGGACGTGTCCGTCACCGTTCGGATGGACCCCGCAGTGAAGGCAGCAATCGCGACGATTCCCGAGGATGCGTGGGAGACGATCGAGTACACCGACGCGATCCGCGACGAGGCCCCGGGCCGGTGGATCTCGAAGGCAGAGGTCGCCGAAGTGCCCTTCACCGCGTTCCGGTCGCGGAAGTTCGCCGAACGCGTCGAAGGACGTTTGGTGGTGCGGCGGATCCCGGACCTGAACCCGAACAAGGTGGAGCAGCCGACCCTGTTCGACGTGTTCCGGCATCGCGCGTTCTTCACCACCACCGACAAGCAGTCGATGGGCACCGTCGTCGCGGACAAGACCCACCGCGGTCACGCGATCATCGAGCAAGTCCACGCCGACCTCAAAGCCGGCCCGCTCGCTCACCTACCATCCGGGGTGTTCACCGCGAACAGTGCCTGGCTCGTCCTCGCCGTGATCGCGTTCAACCTCACCCGGAGCGCCGGGCTGATCGCCGACCGAGCCGGACGACTCGCCAGAGCGACGACCGCGACGATCCGCCGCACCCTCGTCACAGTGCCCGCCCGCCTCGCCCGGTCCGCACGTCGGATCACGATGCACTTGCCGGAGGCTTGGCCCTGGCAGGCCGCGTTCGACCGTCTCTTCACAGCAACGCATGCACCACCGCAGGCCGTGACCACCTGACCACCGCCGCAACAACGGCACGACCGAGAACCCCGTGGACGACCGGGATGCGACGCCCGGGACTCACCCCTGCCCGCGGTCCATCACGTCACATCGATCACGCCAGCGTCACCCGCCGAAGACTCATCGGTGGATCGAGGCTAAGACGAACGCGGCCCCCAAGACGACAGCCTGCGACTCCACCTCGCCGCACTCGACCAACTCGACCCCGACGAACGCAACAGCATCCGCGCCCTCATCGAAGGCGCCCTCCTACGCCACCAAGCACGCCGACTCGCCAAACCAGCTGACGGCTACTTCCGACGACGCTTCAGCAACGCCGTCGCTTCCTTCCCAAGAACCGGGTCGTTGCGAAGCGCCTCGATGACCTGGCGCCCACGATCGCCGCCCAGGATGAGGATCGGTCGGATGAAGTAGATCCGCGACTGCCCGCGCTCCGCGACAGACAGAAACCCGATCAGATCGTCGACCTGAGCCTTGGTCGCACACGCCGCCAGTGCGACGGCAGCGCCGTCCTCTTCGCCCAAGCCTCGGGCGTAAAGCCAGCGCGTCTTGAGCCGCTCCCAGAAAGCAACAGACGGTTTGACTGCGAGTGCTCGGCCGAGGCTTTCCATCACCCGCTCGGGATAGCCGCCGCGTTCCAGATGCTCCATCAGCACCGGTAGCGCTGCGGGGTATGGATCCGATGTGTTCACCAGATCCCAGACCGAGTTGACCTCGACGCCAGCCGCGCGCAGGTCAGCAACAATTGGCTGCTCGGCTTCACGGAGTAGTTGGGCTCGCGTCTGACGCTCGGCCTCTGCCGCCTGAACCTTGCGTTGATAATCCGGATCGTTCTGTAGCTCTGCGATCAGATCGATAGCACTTGTCCCCGACCGCTTGCTCCGGCCGGTCATGGGATGAGCCTCAGGCCGATGTCACCGTCGTCGGTCATGGCTTGATCGAGACTCCGTTGATCGTCCATCCGGGGACGAAGAACACGTGGGCGACCGAGGCCCCCGGGACTTACTTGTAGTCATAGGTGTAGCACCAGGCCAGTGCTTGGACGGCATCTTCGGTCACCTCGGGATGAGCGGAACGGAATTCATCGGCGGCCTGCCCGCCCATGGACTGTAGATCCGGTGCCGTGATGTGAGCGTTCGACCGGAAGAAATCCTCCTCCAGCTCGTGTACTTGCGGCAACAGGTCGATAGCCCGGGCAAAGCCAAAGGTCGCAGTCAGGAGATCGTCATCTCGGGCGGGGAAGCTGGCACGTCCCCAGCCGGTCCAGGTCACCACAGCGAAGCTCAGCTCTTCATCCACCACTATCATCGTCTCCAAATCACGGATGTGCCCCCATTTGACGGGTTGATCGCGGTGATCGACGTGACGTTAGTATTGGCCGGACGCACAGAACATATGCCGCGAAGAGCGCGGCGACGGTACGAACCGGGCTCCGTCCCCCAACGCCTCGTGCAGCCCGGATCGCTCGAGTCATGCAGACCAACTCCGCCATCCTCGCCCGTGCGCCGCGCATTCAACTCTCGGCCCGCGTGATCAGTCGGCGGACATGATCGACAACCTGCGAAGTCACGTCCTCCTCCGATAGGAGACGGTCATCGTAGTCGTCGAGAATCCCGATGAACACTGCGACCGACTGCTGCACGTCGGGGAACCGTCGCCCGATCGCAGCAAGTGACCTCGAACCCGCAATCGGAGTCACGGCGCCGTCGCGAATCTGCCGACAACGCGCAAGGATGGCAAGAAGTGCGACCATCGATTCGGCGGGCAGGGCAACGGACATTGCTGCTGCTACTTGCTCGATGGCCGCGTCGACTTCGTGCTGGAGTGCGGACGCTGAGAGAATAGCGATCGGCATGACCCGATCATCATCGGTCACCCGCAGCTCGCCCCACTCGACGACCTCGCGTTCGGACACCTCGCCGACCTGGCGCAATGCATAGAGGTCGATAAATTCGTCTGCCCTCACCCTGCGCTCACCTGCCACCAGAACTTGGTCTTGGGCTCAACCCGGAGACCGTTCGACAGGTTCTCGTACCAGTGAGTTTCGATGGTGAGTCCGTTGCGCGCCGTGAAGCTCGAAGACGTCATCTTCGCCCAATCATCGGCAACCCCGCCGTATTGGCTCGTCAAGCGCGTGGTGGTCTGGGAAAGGAGGGCGCGCCCGGTGCCGGCTCCGATGATTCGCGTACCAGCCTCGCCCAATTGTTGCTCGGACGCGAGCCGAAGACTGAGTTGGGTTCCTGAGACAACACTCTGCGCTCCGCCGTTTGCGGCGTTCACGCCGGACGCCTGTCCGGGTTTCGCGGCGCCCTACGAGACCGGGCGCGTCAAAGACGCTGTCCACGACTTCGCCGACGACGCGGCCTTCTGCACGACGCTGGCGGCGGGTTTGAAGGCGTTTCCGACGACTCCTGCCAGTCGTGACGCGGCCGGTGCGATCACCTTCCCCACCGCACCCACGGCCGGACCGAGCGCACCCAACGCGCCCCCAATAGGAGTAGGCGAGACGCTCAAGGAACTGGGCGAGCCCGTCACGGGTGAGACCTCTAGCACTGCCAGACTCCAGGGTCATTGGCCACCTCCACGGATCTTGATCGAAAGTCCACCGTTCCTGGTGGTGAACTTCCACCTCCAGGTGCATCGGCGCCCATACGGACAGCGCGCTCACGAAACTCGCGCGGATACTTACTGGGACGTCCCATGAGGCAGATCCTTCCAAGGAATCATGTCTCCGGACACGCCGGGGCGCTACATCAGTAGCTCCGCGCGGCGGCGCTGGATGCCTCAAACCAAAGTCACCACCGCAATAAGGTCATCGAAGTCGGGCGGTCCTTCGCCGTCCGAGCACCTGAGCGTGAGACGGCCCGGCTCATCCTCAGAAACGCGCATGCCCGCATTTCCAATCCAAGCCTGTGTGACCTCGCCTACTCGCCAGGCGTTCCAGATCCGCAGGCTGCGCGCTCCGCGCGCCCTCCACCTAATCGGGATCGTGAAGCGATCCGGCGCGGTATCGCACCAAAGTGACAAATCGGTGTGCGTCACATCGCCGAATTGAAATGCTCCTCCGCGCACCCTCAGTCGCAACCCCTGGGGGCGACCGCTCGCCGCCGCCACGAACTGTATGTGGACACCAGCAGCGGTCGCAGGCAGATCGTAGAGGCTGTAAAGGGGACCATGCCAGTCGATCACGTTGGTCTGCTGCTCGGCAAAGAGAGTCGATAAGTCGGTGCTCATGCTAGTACCCCGGTCTCCGGTAAGGATCGACGGCCGCATGGTCTTGTGGCCATCGCGGAACTACAGCATTGCCTCCATCGCGGAATGGAATCGGCTCGTGGCTCAATTCCATCGACTCTATACCGCCCTTATCCGGGTTGTAGCGCTGCGGTGCTCCACCCGTACTCATCCGAGAAAGCTGACCTTCACTCCAGTTGCCGTACTGAGGACTGGCGGCTTCGTTCTTCCAGAACCGCGCTCGCACGGTTGACCACGCGGGCGAATTGCCGCCCCTCGTGGCGGAGTAGATATCGCCGCCTACGCTCCAGCCGCGCGGCCCGCTATTTACGGCCCCGGCCCCGCAATTGTGGGTAAGCACCGCTTCGTCGCCTGCGTATGCGTAGAACGTGTGCGTGGTCGCCACCGTGAGGTTGTGGACCGTCTGTTCACGGTGGTCATGCTCGATCGCTGACACCTGCACCCAGATACCGGACGATGCTCGGAGCCAGTTCCCCGGTAGCAGGTCACCAGCGTCGACCCATTCGGCGCGGTCGGGAATCCAGAAGGGGTGACCCGCGGTGGCGATCACAGTCCCGTGGCCGTCCGGGCCGGCCACGGTGATCGTGACGAGATCCTTCTCCCCAGTACCGGTGATCGTCGCGATCACCGGCTCGGCGGTCGTTTCGCCCGATTCCGGGTCGGTCGCCGTGACGAGATCTCCGACCTGGATGTCCTCGATCGGTGCCTTGCTGCCGTTCGCGAGGAGGACCAGGGTTCCCGGCACGAAGCTGTTGGTCAGACAGGAAGACGCCTGTGCCGGTTTCGCTGCGCCCTGCGAGATCGGGCGTGTGAGCGACGATGTCCACGACTTTGTCGATGAAGCGGCTTTCTGCACGACGCTGGCGGCGGGTTTGAATGCGTTTCCGACGACTCCTGCCAGTCGTGACGCGGCGGGAGCGATCACCTTCCCGGCGGCGCCGACGGCCGGGCCGAGTGCGCCGCCAATGAGGGTGTCGGTTACGAAGCTGCGAACATCGAACTTCTTCCCTGATTGGGACTGTTTCCACACGTTCGTGACGGCGCCCGCGACCGCGCCACCGGCGATGAAACAGCCGACGCTTCCGGCTCCTGCCGTGATCGCCATGCACCCGGCAGTGACAAGGGCACCGGCGACGAATCCGCCGATCTCTGCCTGGTGCTTCTTCACGAACCCGGTGACGTTGTTCCACGCGTCACCGAACCAGCTCATCCCGGACGGGTCCGCCCACGTCATCGGGTTGTTCCCCGAATACACGTACGCATTGAACTGTGCCGGTGTCCCCGCGTCGAGGAGCGGGTCGGGGCTGACGAACGTGCCCGTGCCGGGGTCGTAATACCTGGTGCCGAGGAGCGCGAGACCGGTCGGGTCGGCGGGTGCACCAAGGAACCCGTGCCCCTGCAACGCGGCGGTATGTTCGCTACGCGCGACACCGAACGGGTCGGTGCGGATCCGTTCGATCGGGGCGGTCCATTCCAGGTTGTCGATGTATGCGACCGGGGTGCCGTGCGCGTCGGTGACGACGCTCGACACTCCCGCGAACCCGATCCCGGTGCGGACGGCGACGGTCTTGCCCGCGAATGTGTACCACCGGGTCGCGGTCACCCCGTCCGGGTCTGCGTGGACTTCCTGCCCGCCGGGGAGGTACACCGTCGCCCCGGTGCTGTCGACGCGTGCGAGACGGGAACCATCCGCGTCGTACACGTTGGTGAGGGTGTCGCCACCTCCGGTGACGGAGGCGAGTTCGCCTTCCGCGTCCCACAATGTTCGCGCTGCGGTCCCTCGCCCGCCGCTACCTCACGCTCGGCGAGGAGATCAGCTCCCTCGAGGAACACATGCGCGCGCGGGCGACGGCGACGAACCCGGCGCTCATGGCGATCAAGGGTGTTGGACCCGTCATTGGCGCGCAGCTGCTGATCACCACTGGCGACAACCCCGACCGGCTGCGTTCGTCCGCATCATTCGCGGCGCTCTGCGGCACCGCACCCATCCCGGTCTCGTCCGGGCGCACCGATCGTCACCGGCTCTCGCGCGGCGGCGACCGACAAGCGAACGCGGCCCTGCATCACATCGTGAAGGTTCGCATGTCGTATGACCCCACCACACGCGACTACCGGGACCGGCATCTCGAGAAGGGCTGGACGATCAGCGCAGTATTCCGCGCCCTCAAACGCGCCATCGCACGAGAGATCTTCCAAGCGCTCAACGGGCATTGCGTCGTCCCCGACTACAGCCACCTCCGACCGGCCCGCCGAGCCAAGAACCTCACCCTCACCGCAGCCGCCCAACACCTCGGTGTCTGGCCATCACGGATCGGCGAACTCGAGCTCGGCAGACGACCCAACGACGATCTCGCCCACCGCTACCGCGAATGGCTCATCGCCGCTTGACACGCAATAGGAGCATCAGACCCAGCCCCTTCCGAATCTGCGCGAGCACGTCCATGCCGCGCGCGTATTGGTCAGCGAGATGTCCGGGTGCTTCCCCTCGTGCCACCCAGCACATCCTCGATGCTGAGAGCCGGCCGCACGTGAGTCATCCGAGATATCTCGGCGATATACGCGCGAGCCTTTCATTCAGCTCGAGATCGTCGAGGGGCGTCGTGGGATCAGACCAAGGCGCGCCGGCGGCGACCCATCGCTCGCGGTACTTTCTGACTCCCGCAGCGGAGGCGTCCTCATAGCCGAATTCGACTCCACAACAGGGGCAGATCTCCCACGACGGTTCGGTGCCGTCGGCACCCCACGGGGCGTCCGCGGGTTCATAGCCGCAGACGCGGCAGTAGGCGTTCTCGTCACTGTGCATTGAAGTAGTCCAGGTTGGTCGGGAAACCGTGTGACGCAGGATCGGGGCGGAAGAAGGTGCGTGGGGCTCCCGACCTATCCATGACGCCAAACACGTCCGTCACTGGGTCGTAGCGAACAATATCTCCACTACCGCGCACCTTCGTGAGCGTTGAGGCCGTCGGGCTTCGCAGGAAGCTCTGAGCCTCTGCGACGTACTCGAGCGAATTGTTCAGTTGCGGGAAATCCGCACCATGCTTGTTGAAGTGACTCAATGCGTTCTGCGCCGCCGACTTCGACTTCGTAGCAGTCCAAAGCGGCGTTGAGACTCGCGACGCGGTTGTTCCGGTGTTTGCGGCGTTCACGCCCGACGCCTGCGCCGGCTTCGACGCCGACACGATGTCCGCCCCCGCCAGCCTCTGCAACCACGCCGCCAACCCATCCGTGCCCGTGCTGTCCCGGAACTCCCACACCAGCCGCGACGTGAACGTCGTCACACACGCGCTCGTCCACGACAACGAGCAATGCCCCATCGACTCACCCTGACGGGCCGTCGTATCCGTCCACTTGTACAACGGACTAGTGAACCCACCCGTCCGAATCGCCACCCACTCCGCCGGCGTACGAGTCCCCAACGACGGATCCACCCGCACCGGCCACACCGTATCCGGGCTGGTCAACATGTCCTCATCGGGAGAGACCACCGCGACACCATCGCCACCGTCGGCATCCTCGATCGTGACATCCATCGTCGCCGTCCGATCCCCCGGCAACGGAAACTCAATCCGCTCCTCCCGCGGCCCACCCGCAACATCCGCCGAAGAATCCCACATCAACGACACCGGACTCCAGAACACCGACACGCCCTTGGGATCAACAAGATCGAACCCAACCCCGTCAATGCCCTGCAACATCAAACCATCCGACGCGTCGAGCCGGTACGGAATATCCAACCCCTCGCCGAGAAGACCCCCCTCGTCACGAG
>NZ_JAPEHV010000068.1 GCF_028823665.1 Microbacterium sp. C7(2022)
CTATACTTGGACCTTTTTTATATCCATGTTGGGCTGACAATCTTGGCCCTTTATGATGCTAAATAATGGGCTACAATTACACCCTTAGCTTGGGCTTCGTTCATTTTCGGACTTGGACAAATTTGGTGTTGGGCCTTATTTTCATTTTCTTTTCTCTTGACTTAAATTATTGTACCTCAAATAAGTCTACTCATGTATGAATTAATCTTCCCCATCTACCTATCCCATTTAAGCTAAGTACATAGGTGACTCGCCTTCTAGCT
>NZ_JAPEHV010000069.1 GCF_028823665.1 Microbacterium sp. C7(2022)
GCAGAGCGCACTATTCAGACTTTGGAGGATATGTTAAGAGCCTGCATCATCGATTTCAAAGGTAATTGGGAGGACCACTTGCCTTTAATTGAGTTTGCTTATAATAATAGCTATCATTCGAGTATTTAGATGGCCCCATATGAGGCACTTTATGGGAGGAGATGTAGATCACCGATTGGTTGGTTTGAGGTGGACGAGGCAGAGTTAATTGGACCCGATTTAGTTCACCAATCCATGGAGAAGGCGAAAATCATCCGGGAGAG
>NZ_JAPEHV010000070.1 GCF_028823665.1 Microbacterium sp. C7(2022)
CTTATGAATCCCTTCTCTAGCAAATCCCTCAATTTCTCTTTTAACTCTTTCAACTCAGCAGGAGCCATTCTATATGGAGGAATAGAAATAGGCTGGGTATCGGGAAGAACATCAATTCTAAAGTCAATCTCCCTATCGGGAGGGACTCCAGGCAAATCCTCAGGAAACACATCAGGAAACTCACTCACAATCTGGACAGACTCAATAGTAGAGGGCTCAATATCGTCAGACTTGACTCGTACGAGATGATAGATACATCCTT
>NZ_JAPEHV010000072.1 GCF_028823665.1 Microbacterium sp. C7(2022)
CTCTAAAAGAAGAACAAACAACTGCACTTAAACTTTATGTTGATAAGAAATGTTTGTTTGCCGGTGTTTTGTTGCTCTGATTGGTTGTCTCCGCCTGTCGATAACGCCCCTTGGAAATCAAAAATGAACTGAGAGGTTCCAGACTAATACGCATTTGCAAAGTCCAAGCATTCTTGGGTAATGATTTGACTTTAGCTTCTCTCCAGGTGTGGGGACAAACATTACTTTCCAGGCTCAGATTAAAGATATGGCAAA
>NZ_JAPEHV010000073.1 GCF_028823665.1 Microbacterium sp. C7(2022)
TGAGGGTCTAAAACTTTAGCTTCTGGACAGGTTTTATGACACAACTGCACGGCTCGTGAAACGTTATACGGCCCGTGAAGTGCCTTGTGGAATATGTTACAGTGAATTTTCAGAACATTTCTACACTTCTTCCCATTCCAACTTGTGAGGCCTTACAATATCTCCCCCTTGGGAACATTCATCCCCAAATGTAAAGGAAATGTACTTAAGTAAGTGGTTAGACTACTTTTAGCCCACACGAATGTAGTCAA
>NZ_JAPEHV010000075.1 GCF_028823665.1 Microbacterium sp. C7(2022)
TTTTAGGTCGATTGCTCCTATCTACCGTTGTGAATTCTTTTTCCTAATCATTAATTTCCTCGCGGACAACTAACGAATACGGGCATGTTCTCTATGCGTGCACTCATAAAGAAATACTTTTTTATGAAAGACATCACAATACGTGCAAAACAATTCCCAACAAAACCCTAAAATTAGCCTATTTCGTTAAAGCGTCATGGTTCCCACAACCCTAGTTGTGGGTCTAGATTATGGGTGTCGCGAGTTCA
>NZ_JAPEHV010000076.1 GCF_028823665.1 Microbacterium sp. C7(2022)
TTGTTCGACAATCAGCCATTGGTGAGTCCTCCACGTTCGGGGACAACACCCAGCCTCTTCTAGCTTTCTCTTTTGAATATGTATATTTTTGAGTATTTGATTTGAGGGTGAGCCCGGGAGATGTCTTGGCCCCCGCCTTAGTCTTATGTAGAGGTGTTGTTGGATATAACGGATTTCTTATGCTCGAATTAACCCTTTGATTTGTATATGCGGATGACCATCCCATAGTCCTTATCCCTTTTTGAGC
>NZ_JAPEHV010000007.1 GCF_028823665.1 Microbacterium sp. C7(2022)
CCTCGGAGGCAACCCCCCGATCAGCCGACTGCAACCAACGTCCTGACCCCGTACAGCTAGATCCGGCGCTACTGCCTGGGGCTGCACACCATCGCCTGGTCGGGGGGCAGATTGAATCGATGGTTCCGGCGGATCACCTCATGTCATCCCAGACGCAGACACTGCTACGGCGCCCGAGGTCTAGCTGACTGAGAATCGGTTCGCGACTTTTGGATCCACCGGTTGAGGGACCCAGAGCGCTCGCCCAGTCACACAACCGCGCGATGCCTGTATGCGATCGCAAACGAAGTCTCGGCGCATCCCTTGATCGTGTGATCGCGCAGAACCGCTCCGAGTTGCCAAGCGTGGCCCGCCTATCCTGGCGCGATGTCGCACGATCCCAACAAGCCACCAGGCGATGCGCGCTCCGCCCGAAGAACGAGTCTTGGCTCGATCACGAGACGCGGGCGTATTGTGACCAAGGGCTACATCGCTGCCTGGGCCGATGATAAGAACGTGGTTGACGTTTTCGACCTCCAGGGCGCGCGCGGGTACCCGTCCTCAATCGAGAACGCCTCGGTTGTGAGCTACGTCTGCGATTCCGAGGTCATGACGATTGACCTCGAGCGCGAGTACGGGCTCATTGAGGATGCTGGCGTTGCGGCATCGCCAGACTCCGCGCGGGCCGGAGCGTTACGCGCGAAGAGCAGGAGGCCACGATCGCGTTCCTTGACATGCATCTTCACCGTGGGCGGTATGCCGACCGGGCCGAAGTTCGGGTTCCGGCAAAGCTGCCAGTGAGAGATCGGAGCGCTCAGGACGCGGAGTTGAAGCTGGGTGACATGCTGTATCTCGCGCAGCAGATTCCGGATACGCTCCGGCTGTCGACGCTTGAACTCGAAGATCGGACGATGGTGCTGTACTGCTGCGGCGGCCCAGCTACGAGGCCGACCTGTCGACGATCACATTCCCTCTTTCGCCTACCCAGCTGCTCGTGACCGGCGATGATCTGCCCGACGACCTCGACATGAATAAGTTCCTTCTCAGGAACTGTCGCCGCTGGATGGTCGGCCAGCGTGGCTCGCTCCTCGACCTGGAGGCGGCGCTCCTAACTGAGCGGGGGATCCCGACACCGCTAGCGCTTCGGGCTTCTGCGCTGACCGTGGAGGAGTGCCAAAGCTCCCCCGAGCGCGCAGCGCCGGATAGGGGATCGGCCGGTCGTATCGGCCAAGAAAGATCGATGGTGCTCGACGGGGAGCCCCATGCGTGCAGTGCCCGCAAGAGGATCGCGAGCGGCGCGCTCGCAGACCCGACTGGATACTGTGGTCCCGTGGCGCTTGACATCTCGTTCCTCACCGTCCCCTTGGGACTCGCGGCGCCGCCGGCCCGACCTGTGAACGTCTACGACATCCTTCGGGAAGGCTGGCGGGAGACACGGGTGGACATGACCCTGCTCTTCTTCCTCGACCCGAACGAGCGCCACGGCCTCGGGTCACTGGTCATCGACGCGCTGCTCACCCTTCTGGATGGAGCCGATCTCGTTGGCGCCCGCGGCGGAACCGGAGTCCCATTCGATGCCGGAACCTACCTTGGATCTGACGAGTGGGAGCTCGGCAGTCAGGTCGACTACATTGACGTCCTCGCTGTGAACCGCACGAGCGGGTTGGCGCTCGTCGTCGAAAACAAGATCGGTCACGTACTCAACAATCCCCTCGATGCCTACGCCCGGCGTGCCCTCTCCGAGGAGGGCGTCGACGCAGTGCTGGTTGCGACGCTCGCGCCTCAACACCGCGTTGCTCCGGAGCCGCAAGCCGCCTGGCACTCTCGCTCGATCACCTACGCGGAACTTCGCGCCCAGATCCGTTCCTCAGCGGACCTAGTCGATCACCTGCTCAGTCCTGTCGACACCAATCAACGGCGGAGTCTCGATCTGTTGCAGCAATTCATGGAAGCTCGAACTGAAGGGTGGAGCATGTCCGACAACACAGTTGACGCCGCACGGATCGACGAATGGCGTGCGCTGCTCGAAAAGCACGGGGACGCAGTGAGCCAGTTCCTAACGGCACGGAGCAACGTCGAGCGAACGCTTCGCGCTCGAGTAAGAAGGCTCGAGCCGCTTATCGACACACAACTGAAGGACGCTGGTTTCGTCGTGGGTTGGGAGTCGCACAGCGGGTCAAAGGGTGTGGCCTGGAACGCCTACCACTTCCCGGACATCGACTGGAGCTACGAGCTCAAGCTGTCCGTCAAACCCGAGCACCCGAGCATCTTCATCTACGAGTACCGCGGGTGAACTTATCAAGACGAGACCATCCACCCGTTCTCCCTGGGGTGGTCCGCCAGCGACGCCGAGATCGCTGCAGAGTTCGTGATCCAGGTTGCTCACCTGATCAACGCACGTCGAGCGACCACGACCTCGGAGCAGTAGGAGCGACACAGTCGGCCCGGCGCAGGCAAGCACCCCTCAAGCGTGCACTGCCCGTATACGGATCGGGATGACCCCTCAGGCCTGAGCTTCGTCGTCTCTCGGTCGCATATTCTTGAGGCGCATGTCGCGCTCCGCTTTCACACTTGCGACAAGCTCCTCCGGGAGAGTCATAATCTCGTTCACTTGTCTGGCGCTGAGCTCGGCGTCGATCTCGCCTGTCTGTTGCCAGCCCTCGAGCTGCCAACCCACAGTCACTTCTAGGACTCGCCACCGGCGCTTGCGCCACGCGCGGTCTCTATCGGAATCACATTCTCCTGTGGGGCGATAGACCGCCTCGATTGTCTCGTCTGTCACCTTGAAGAGCCACTTATGAAGCGCATCCACATCCAGAGGCAAGCCCTCTGATACCAGTGCGGCGCGCATCCTGGAGACGACCACTAAAGCACGGGCGAAGGCGTCGTTGGGCTCCTGTGGTGCAGGCTCCGCCAGCATCTCCTCGCGGAATGTCTTCAGCGTCGACTTGACCACCCGCGCTCGTTTCGCGCGTAGCTCGCGTTCGCGGTCATGCTGGCGTTCTTCACGTTCCTCTTTCGCGATCTGACGAGAGACGGTCAGTGCGGTCTTTGCGTGTCGATTAGCTGCGATCGCTACGAAGAGTGCGGCGAGCGCCAGCGCGATTGATGCGACGGCCGCAATCACCGGGATCGTCACGCCCGTGAGCACTTCCCAGGAAGATGGGTCGTCGGGCACGACGCTGACGAGAAGTGTCTCGAGCGGTGTCGGCGTGGCATTGGGGGTCGTGCTATCGGATGGGACGACGACTGCGGTGGGCGTAGGCGTAGCGGTCGGCCCCGTCGGGGACTGGACCGGGGAAGGGGAGGTACTCACGCCGTAAGTTTGACTGACTCGCCATTCTTCGGCGAGGTTTCCGCGTTGCCGGGGATTGTCAACGTCGCAAAGGGCGGAACGAGATTCAGGGCGAATCACGTATCCGTGAGGCCGTTTGCTCTGCCAATCTCATGGGCAACGGCGTCGCTACGCCCATCGACCTGAGTTCCGGGCGCCGACTTGAGCTCGCGCGAAGATTGGTCCCGGGTACGGCTGCCGCCGCCGCCGCGGCGTGCGAGACTGGCCACATGGATGCCCCCAGCTGGATTCACAGCGGTAGCTTGCTCCACCGTGCCGCCTCTCGGCATGCCGTTGCGCTGTGCGGTGCTGAACTCGACCGCACTCACGCCCAGCAACTCGGCCGCAAGCGGGCTCTTGATCTGCTCGACGAACACACCACCATCTGCGGGAGCTGTGATCGCGAGGTTCAACGACGAGGGTTCCCTGCCGAACGGTTTATACACCTGCCGGCAGATCAGCAGGCGATCCGGGACCGCCTCGCGCAGGACCGTAAGCATCGGAACAGTGCGCAGGCCGCAGACGCAAGAATGCGAAAGCAACGAAGCGCCCCACCCCGGGCGAACGGATCAGTACTGCGCGAGGATCATCGCGAGCGATCGCGCGTCGGACTGAGGGGCGCGGAGGGTCTTTCGCTCTACCTCGCCCAGGTGCGACATCGCCAGGCGGTGAGCGCCATCGCGGTCGCCGGCCGCGAGCAGATCGACGAGCTGTTGATGTTCGTCGATGGAGCTCTGCTGATCGATGTCGCGCCCGTAGACGGTGAGGATCAGCGCCGTCCGCGAAACGACTTCTGACACGTAGCGGTGCAGCAACGCGTTGCCCGTCGCCGCGGCCAGTTCAATGTGGAACTGTCCGCCCAGGCGAGCCGACGCCTTCGCGTTCTTCGAGCTCCATGCCACGCGCTCGGCATCGATGTGCGCGTTGAGTCGCGCCGCGATGGCTGGGGTCCAGCATCCGGCCAGCACATCGATCGCTTCGCGCTCGAGCGCGGCGCGCACGGCGAATGCATCGCGCGCCTCGTCGAGAGTGGGCTCGGCCACTTCGGCCGACTTGCCGCGGCCGGTATCGACCAGGCCTTCGCCCACGAGGCGGCTGAGCACGTTCCTGATGAGCGTGCGGCTCACGCCGTAGTGCGACGCCAGGCTCTCTTCGCCCAACTTGGTGCGCGGTGTCAGTGCGCCCTCGATGATCGCGGCACGCAGCGAGACGTAGGCGCGTTCTGCGCGCTCAGCGGGTCTTTCGGTATCGATGGGCACAGCAGAAATGTATACGGAAAAGCGGGTGAGCGTGGCATCCTCGCCCTGAAATTCCGGCACAGAGTCGCGAAACATGGTCTTTACATGACGGCAACACCAATTTTCTGTATACCGAATAGCTTTACTTGTGTATCCCGAAAAGGAGTTGCCCGAATGGCTGTTCTCACCCTCACCCATCAGCAGAAAGAGCTGCTCGACCGTTCCGTTGCTGCGGGGGAAGCCGCCGACGTCCACGCACTCGTGATGCTGGCGCTGGCGGAGCACGACAGTGGCATTCGCCCCCGTACGATACCGGGCGACCCGGGCAGCATCCGCCGCTGGCGTGACGACATCGCGTTCACGCCGTCCACCGAGCGTGTCGTGCGGTGGGAACACCGACTCGAGCCGGGTACCGGGCGCGCAGTGATCGTCCGTGCCGGTCAGATTCTGCGGGTGGCGCAGGTGGAGGGCAATCAGTGCGCTGACCTCAACGTCTTCAGCCTGGCCGACTACCGCGAAGCGATGCACGTCGGACGCACCCGCACGCTGCACGGCATCCACCCGGTCGCGGGGGACTTCCTGTGGTCAGCGCCGCCGCGCGAGCGCGCCATGATGTTCATTCTCAACGACACCGCGGGGCTCAACGACACGTTGTTCCCTCGATGCAGCGCGAACATGTACGAGTCGATGTTCGGGTTCGCGGATCACACCAACTGCGCCGACATGCAGGCCGAGGCCCAGCGTGAATTCGGTTTGACGCCGGACGACGTGCACGACTCGTTCAACCTGTTCATGGGAACGACGGTCAACGACGACGGCAGTTGCTCAGTGGTTCACCAGCAGACGTCGGCTGACGACTACGTCGAACTGCTGGCCCTGATGGACGTGCTCGCGGTGCCGAACACGTGCGGCAACGACATCTTCCGCACGAGCAACTATGCGTTGCGCCCCCTTGACCTGACGGTCATGGACGCCGCCGACGACGACTTGGCCGCCGTGCCCGAGTTGCGCGCGTACCCGACCCAGCGCACCCCGGCCGACTTCGCGCAGCCGCACATTCGAACCGAGCGTTCGCTCGAGCGCGATCCCGACTACGTGCCCCACTTCTCGCGCACGCCGATCGTCACCCACGAAGTATCGGTGGAGTTGGATGCCGGTGCCCAGGCGTTGCTCGACCGCCACGCGCGCCGCGATCTGTACGGCGATGACAGCGACGCGGCCCTGCGCGACCTCGTGCTCGGCTGGTGGGTCGACAGCCATGCCTGACGTAATCGACTTCGACGCGCTCGCGCCATACGAGCGCTACAAGATGATGGCGAGCCTGATCGTGCCACGACCGGTCGCCTGGGTCACAACGCGGTCGGCCGATGGCGTCGCCAACGCTGCACCCTTCTCGATGTTCGCCATGGTGGGAGAAGAACCTCCGCTGCTGATGGTCAGCATGGACCGGCGCAAGGAAGGCAACTCGAAAGACAGCGCCGTGAACATCGACGCCACGGGGGAGTTCGTCGTCCACCTCGCCGACGAGTCGCTCGTCGAGGCGATGGACGCCTGCAGCGCAGCCCACCCGCCCGAGGTCGACGAACTGGAGCTGTTGGGCATCGAGACACGCCCTGCCGAGGTGGTGGGTGCGCCGATCATCGCGGACGCTCCAGTCGCCTTCGAGTGCGAACTATGGCAACGCCTCGAGATTCCGAGCCGCCACATCTACTTCGGCCAAGTGCGTCGCCTGCACGCTCGCGACGGACTGATCGATCGCGAACTGTGGCGGGTGAACCTCGGCGACTACTCCCCGGTTGGGCGATTCGGGGCGAGCTTCTACACGACCACGCAAGACCGCTTCGCGCTCGCCGGAGCGCCCACCCGCACCACGATCGATTCGCTCTGACCGCCGGACTCCGGCATCCGCTCTTTGACCGATGCACCACCGACCCGCGTTACCCGAGCTCCACCGTCAATTGATCCGACTCCCCATATAGGAGACATCATGTCCACCACGTTCATTCGCCGCGCGAGCGGCATCACGGCACTCGCCCTTGCCGCCGTCACCGTCGCGGGATGCGCCAGCAGCACCCCGACTGCGACGCCCGAGGCGGCATCCGACCTTGAGATCGGCGCGGTCGATCTGTCTGGTGTGTGCCCGGCGACCGTTGTCATCCAGACGGACTGGAACCCGCAGGCAGAGCAAGGCGGGCTGTTCAACCTCGTCGGCGAAGACGCTCAGATCGACGCGGCGACCAAGCGCGTGAGCGGACCGCTCGTCTCCTCGGGGGAGTGGACCGGCGTTGACGTCGAGATCCGCGCTGGAGGTCCCGCGATCGGATTCACCGGCGTGCCCGCTCAGATGTACACCGACCCCGACATTCTGCTGGGCTGGGTGAAAACCGACGAGGCGATCGCGAACTCCGCGGAGCGCCCGACCACGGCCGTGATGTCGACCTTCGAGAAGGCGCCGTGGATCGTGATGTGGGACCCCGAGACCTACCCCGAGGTCGACGAGATCGCTGACCTCGCCGACACCGACGCCACGGTTCGCTACTTTGACGGAACGACCTACATGGACTACCTGATCGGGAGCGGCCAGCTGCGCGCCGACCAGGTCGACGGATCGTACGACGGCACACCCGCGAACTTCATCGCGGCGGGTGGCGCGGACGCGCAGCAGGGCTTCGCGACGGTCGAGCCGTGGGTGTACGAGAACGCCATCGAGGGCTGGATGAAGCCGGTCGACTACCAGTTGGTTGCTGACACCGGTTACCCGATCTACGCCGTGGCGCTCTCGGTGCGCACCGCCGACGTCACCGAGCAGGCAGAGTGCCTGAGCGCGCTGATCCCCGTCGTGCAGCAAGCGACCGTCGACTACTTCGCCGACCCCGAGGCAGCGAACGCGCTTCTCGTTGACGCGGTCACCGCCTACGACAACGGCTGGGTGTACCCGGCGGAAGAGGCCGCGAACTCGACCACGCAGCAGCAGGAGTTGGCTCTCGCTGCCAACGGCGCGGACGGGACGTTCGGATCCTTCGACTCGGCACGCGTCGACTCGGTCATGGAGATCGTGGAGCCGATCATGGCCGACAAGGGGGTGGCAACGGCGGACGACCTCACCGCCGATGATCTGGCGACGAACGAGTTCCTCGACTCGAGCATCGCTCTGCCGTAGTGACCATCGGGTGCGGTCGGAAGGCCGCACCTGATCCTCCACCTCCCCGAAAGGCTGACCGCATGTCTGCCCACACCACCACAGCCGCGCCGGCTGCCGCCTTCGATGACGTCGCGCTGACGTTTCCGACCGGAACGACCGCGCTCGCCGGAGTATCACTGAGCGTCGACCGAGGGGAGTTCGTGTCGCTCGTCGGCCCTTCGGGGTGCGGCAAGAGCACGCTCCTTCGGCTGGCATCGGGGCTGGCTGCGCCGACGGAGGGGGAGGTGCGTACGTCGGCGGATCATGTGGCGTATGTGTTCCAGGACGCGACGCTCTTGCCGTGGCGATCGGCGCGCGCCAATGTCGAGTTGCTCACCGAGCTGCGCCGACTCCCGCATGCGGAGCGGCGAGAGCTCGCGGATGCTGCGCTCGCGGCAGTCGGCCTGACGGGATTCGAGAAGCATCTGCCGCACCAGCTCAGCGGGGGCATGCGCATGCGTGTCTCGCTGGCTCGTTCGCTCACGCTGCAGCCAGACCTGTTCTTGTTCGATGAGCCGTTCGGTGCGCTCGATGAGATCACGCGCGATCGCCTCAACGACCTCGTCTTCTCCTTGTTCGCCGAGCATCAGTTTGCTGGGCTGTTCGTCACGCACTCCGTGCGGGAGGCAGTGGCGATGTCGACGCGAGTGGTGGTGATGAGCGGTCGGCCGGGACACATCGTGGCCGAGGTCGACGTGCCGTTCGGTATGGAGCGAGGGCCCGAGCTACGCGAAACACCCGAGTTCGCATCGTCGGTGGCTGAGGTCGGCCGCCTGCTGAGAGAGGCCAGCAAATGACAACTTCCATTTCTGTCGCGAAGCCCGCACGCGCAGCGGCGGTGGCAGCTATTCCTGTGACCCGCAAGCGCGGCGCCCGGGCACGGCGCGTTGTGGCCGCGATCTGGCCGCCGGTTGTGGTTTTCGCTCTCGTCTTGGCGGGCTGGTACGCCGTGTCGTACCTCGCGCTGGCGCCCGAGCGTCGCTTCCTCCTGCCGCCTCCTCACGAGGTTGTCGTCAGCGGCTTCTTCGACCCGATCGCCGGCCCGACGATATTGACCGGGCTGCTGCAGACGGCGCTGGTCGCGGCGGTCGGCTTGGGCGTCGCCGTCGTGGTCGGTGTCGCGTGGGGGATCGCGATGTCTCAGGCGCGATGGGCCGAGCGTTCGCTCTTCCCGTACGCGGTGTTGCTGCAGTGCATCCCGATCCTCGCGCTGGTGCCGCTCGTGGGCTTCTGGTTCGGGTTCGGCTTCTTCGCGCGGGTGATCGTGTGCGCACTGATGGCACTGTTCCCGATCGTGTCGAACACGCTCTTTGGGCTTCGTTCTGTTGATCCGCGCATGCGGGATCTCTTCGCGTTGCAGCGGGCGTCGTCCGCGCAGGTGTTGTTCAAGCTCGAGCTGCCTGCGGCGCTGCCGGCGATGTTCGCCGGTCTGCGAATCTCGGCGGGGCTGGCCGTAGTCGGCGCGATAGTGGCGGACTTCTTCTTCCGGCAGGGCACAGCTGGGATCGGTACGGCCATCAGCCGCTACCAAGCGATGGTGCAGGGCCCGCCGCTTTTCGCAGCGATCATCGCTGCCGCCTTGCTCGGTATTGCTGTGTTCGTCTTCTTCGGTTGGCTGTCGCGCCGCGTGGTTGGTGCGTGGCACGACTCGGCGTCGTAGGGCGGTGATCGTCCGCGAGGGCGACCCGCGCTTTGCCGCAAGCTGAGCGGGCCGCGATGCTCGCCGAATTGCGTCAGTCTCGAATCCGGAGAGCCCGCCGCATCGCCGCGTCCAACGCTTCCTCCGCCCGAATGCGCTCGTCGCGGTCCGCCTTGTCCACGCGGGTAACCGCCGATCCGGCGTCGCGCACGTACCCGGTGCCGGGATTACGTGTGCGACCCCGCGAACTTCGTGAGTACATCGCGGCCGCGCTAGAGGCCGACATCGGTTGACCGAGGTCAGAAGCCCCTCGGGTTCGAACGGTTCTGAAGATAGCCGCGCTCGCTGCAGAGATCTTGCCAGGCCTCTTCGTCGACCTGCCGGAAGTTGCGGCCGCGTACCCGGCAGATGTGACTCCATCCGTCGCGGCTGACCAGGTCCTCGGACGGGATCGACCCGCTATTGATAGCGCGAACAATCTGCGCGTCGCTCCAGCTTGTGATGCTCATGGTTCCGATTCACCGACCCTTCTATCGCTGCGCGAACAATTCGAACTTCTGCGCCAGTCTGTCGCGGTCCGGACGCGCACGACGGCTCGAAGGAAGCCGGATCGGCTTTCCATGCATGTCCTGCAGTCCGTGTCGAAGCATTGGTCCGTCCACTTCGTCCAGCAGCTCCTGGTCGATCCGAACCTCGAAGTCGGGTGTGATGCCCAGTAGGGAGCGGTCGTAGGCAGCGTGATGGATCTTGCACATCGCGAGGCCATTCGTGACGTGGGCGACGCCGTGCTCTTCCGCGTCAGGGATGATGTGTGCTGCGTCGAGCAGCTCCGAGTGCCGGAGATCGCACACGGTGCACGCTCCGGCGTAGGCGTGGAGCACTCGCGCACGAAAGATTGGCTGATGAAGTCGAGTGCGCACGATCGACTCGGCGTAGAGACGCCTTTGCTCGTCGTAGGAGAGCGGGTCCCCAAGGAACGAGAGAGCCTGATCGAGCGGGAAGCGCACGATTCGGGCGACAGGATCGTTGTGGGCTATCACGATGGGGTAGTACGGGATGTAGAAGCCCTCACGTACCGCCCGGAAGTACACCAAGGGGTCGCCGTTCGCCCAGGCTCGCACGAGCTTGGTGTTATCGCCGCCCTCACCCTCGCGATAGTGATAGGTCACCCAGCCGTCATCCGACTCGTAGTCGGAGTACTTGTTTGCCTTCCAGCCAGACATGATCGACAACGTCGATGAGAACGTCGCGGGATTACGTATTCCCTTGCCGCGATCGAGCAATGGGATCGGCTCGCCGCCGAAGCGATAACTGCGGAGAACTGAGCTGTGGATCTCGTACCCGCCTTGTCCTATGAACTGTTCATCCAGCCAACGGAAGATGTCCGCTCGGATCGCCCGCTCCTCGTCGCGGCTTCTCATCATGAGATCCCCGTGATAGTGAAACCCAGCTCAGCAAGGCGGCCTGCTGCCCCCGCCCTTCCACCGCTGAACTCATCGGCCGTTAGGGCGGTGCCATGCTCATACCCGTACGCAACGCCGAAGATTGCTTTGGAGTCGTAGCTGCCCTCCTCAGTCACGAGCAGGTAATCGCGCGCTGGGCCGAAGCCGTACTTGTGTAGAAACGCATCGCGCCCCATCCGGTCGAACTCTGCGAGCGCTTGAGCAACCGCCGAGCGATTAGTGAGAGCGGAGTATCGCGGCACGGTTCCAATCTAAGGCTCTCGGTCCCCAGGCGCGCCTACAACCTATCGATCCAGGTCTCTTCTTCGCGGTCGTCCCACGAGTTCCCGGTCGTTACACGCCCCAAGGCCTCCGCGCGCCGTTTGAGTGCTCCGATCAACCGATGAGCGGTCGCCGCGTCCAGCTCGCCGACCGAAGAGATTCGGACGCCTGTGAGCTCGGCCGTGACTTCGAACTGTCGCGCGGCAGTAGGGATGTCGAGGCGCGCGAACAGCTCCCGGATCTCGGACCGCTGGCGGTCGGTCATCTGGAGCGGGCGAACGCTGGCCGACTCTGAGTCGTCGTTGTCATCGAAGACCGAAAGCAGATCGCTCATCTATCCATTCTGGCTCGTGTGGTCGTTAGATCGAGACGAGGTGTTCAAGTGAGGTGAGCACGACCAATCGGTCCTGGGCTCTTGTGGCGCCGGCGTAGATCAGATCGGGCAAGCGTTCGCTCGTCCCCGAGATGTCGGTCAGGATGACAGCCGGCGCCTCCATTCCCTTGAACTCATGAATCGTCCCCCAGCGGATGTACGACGTGTCGCGGATGCCGGATCCGAGCGTTGACACCGTGATCTTCTGGTCGGTCGCACGCCGCGCGGCCGAGTCCCGGTAGGGAGCGAGGATGACGACGTCCTTCGGTCCGTATCCCTCGGCCCGTAGTCCACGGACGACGTCGTCGAGCATGCTCGCCTCTTCGTCCTTCGACGAGAACAGTCGAACCTCGACCGCGTCGCCGGATGCGGCATCACGACGAAATTCCTTGCAGATACCCGAGCGGTTGCTGGCGCGTTCCGCCCATTCGCCGATCTCTCGCCGATTCCTGCAGTTGGTGTCGAGATCAATCGGGACGATTCCGGGGACCCGATGCTCGATTGTCTCGCGCCCGTCGTCTATGCCACTTCGGAAGATGTTCTGGTTTGAGAAGTCGCCGAGGAGAAGCATTCGCCCATTGCTGAGGCCGCCGACGAGCACGGCGTCGAGAAAATCGAGGTTGATATCGGAGGCGATGTCCTGCGCCTCGTCGACGATGAGGTAGTCATAGGGAGGATGAAATCCTGACTCGGTCACCTTCTCAAGCGCTGCAAGAGGAAGCTCGGTATTGTACCAGTCGGCGATTCCGTTCGCCGGCGAGGTGACACCACCGACACGCTCCATTTCTGCGTGGAGACGCGTGGCTGTGACGCCGTCGACGCCGGAGAGAGCCGTTTGGAGGTGATCTTCGAGGAGACGGTTGAACATGACCACGAGGACCCGCTCGCCTACGGTCGCGTGGCGTCGCGCCGCCTCAGCGGCGATGTAGGTCTTGCCGGTGCCGGCCGGACCCTCGACGAGCACGCGTGGGACCCGGCTGATCAGGTCGAGCGTTCGAACTTGATCAGCGGTAAATGACGCCAGCTCCTGCTCGCGGCGGCGCCTCAGCTCAGTGGGCTTGATCTCCGCTGAGAAACTTGGTGAGAGAGCATCCCGGATTCGCTCGACGCGCTTGGCCGATGGTTCGCCGGCGACGTGCTTGTACCCAGTGCTCTTAGCCGCCGTGTCCCGATCTACCGACGACAGTACTCGCCGAACCGCGCTAGCGGGCTGGGCGAGGTCGCCCGCGTCCAGGACCGCCCACTCCTGCCAGCCGATCGCCGGCGGAATGTTCTGCTTCGCGATCGCGGTGAACCACACTGCGTATCCGGTCGGGAAAGCGATGGGATCGAGCGAGCGCTGCCGAAGGAACCGAACGATGCTGTGGAACTCGCCGCTAGCCTGCGCGAACGGCGAACGTTCCGTCCAGTCGTCGTTGCCCAGCTTCCACCTGCCCGTCGAGTCTGTCTGGATGCGCAGATGAGACTTCACCTCGATCACCAGAAGGCCGAGACCCGGTGCCATCACCACGAAGTCAGCCTCACCCTCCCGCTGGGTGACATGCCGGCCGATCGCGAGGGAATGGAAGACAGTCCAGTCGTCGGTGCCGGGTGCATCGCGAAGCGCAGCGAATGCTGCTTTCTCCCCGGGCGCCGCACCATCGGCGATCGCCGGCGGGATCATGCGGGCCATCTACAGACCCACCCGTCGACGCTCTCGAACGCTCGACTGCGACGGTTCGAAGGTAAGGTCGCTCGTGACTAGCTTCCTCAGATTCCGGAACTGATCCTGGGGCGCCGAATCCAATGCCTCGCGAAACCCTGGTTCTGCGAGCTGCGTGCGCATGCCTGCAAGCCACTCAGGCCACGTATCGTCCGTCACTCGATTTGCGGCGCGAAGGTCGCATTCATCTCCGCTGAGTCGTAGGTAGGAACGGATAGCGAGCGCGCGTCGCTTCAACCCTTCCCTCCGTGGCGATAGCTCTGACTCCGCGAGCTGATCCATGATGGCCCAGTAGTGGGCCACGTACATGTTCTCCAGTTCGCGGTGGAGCTGTGTCCGCTGAAGACGGATCTGCACGCCGACAACGACGACTGCGGCGAGCGCTGCGAGGCCGATGAGGGCCGACGCTAACGATGACCACGCGGAAAGAACGTCGGTCCACAGTGAGTCGCTCACGATGCCGAATCCTTGCAGAGGAGTCGGACATCGCAGTGCGTGCACTTCTCCTTGGCGGGCGAAGGCGTGAACGCGAGCGAACGCAGCCCGGCGGCGGCCGATTGCACACGTCCCTCCGCAGCCGAGACCGCGCCGTCCGATACATCCACCGAGCGGCGCACACCCTTCCCCATGTCGTGGACGAAACCTGCCGAGACCGTCAAACCCTCACGTCGACCGGCGTCCGCGTAGATCTGCAGCTGAAGCGGCTCGATCTCCGGCCCGGTCGCGGTCTTGTAGTCGACGATGGCGAGGTTGGAGGGGACGCCATCGTGCTCGTCGTAGATCACGTCAGCACGCCCCGCGACCACAACCCCGTCGAGGTAGAGTTCGAAGGGCCGCTCTGTGGCCCATGTCCGCAGAAACTCCTCCGGGTGACTGTCGAGATAGGTCTGCACGAGCGCTCGGGCGCGCGCCTTCATCTGTTTGTGCGCCGGCTTGTTTGCGAAGGGCAGGAAGAAGTCCGAGTCCACGAGCGCGTCGATGTCGGATGCTGAGGGCACCTCGCCCGTGTCTTTGGTGCGCTCCGCGAGCACACGCATGACGTGGTGCACAGCGTTGCCGTACCCGAGCTCGTCGCGCACCGGCGGAAGGAAGCCGAGGCGTGAGCGCAGAAGGTAGCTGCGCCCGCACGCGAGGTAGGCCGCCACGTCGCTGTAGCTCAGTCGCAGGTCTGGGATCTCGAGCGACTTCGCATCGAGCGATTCGGCGTGGCCCCCGACGCCGGCGATCGCGCGCGCCGACTCGAGGTAGGGCGACGGTGCACCCGATTGCTTGGTGACGCGCGCGTGCGACGAGAGCGAGACCCAGTCGCGCGCGCGAGTCACCGCAACGTAGAACAGGCGTCGCTCGTCAGCATCCGATCCCTCGTAGCGGGCGGCGTCGAACATTTCCCGCGGCACCAGCCACTTCTGTTGCGAGCCGGTCCTCATCGAGGGGAATCGCTTCTTGGTCAGCGACGGCAGGAACACGACGGGCCACTCGAGCCCCTTCGCCCCGTGCACCGTTCCCAGGGGGACGGCGTCACCGGCGAGATCCTCCTCGCCGTCGAAGTCGTCGTACTGGCCCGAGGCATAGTTCACCATAAGGATGGCGAGGCTCTTGTAGTACCAAGGCGTCCATGCAGTGCCGACCTGTTCGCCCGGGTTCGCGGGATCCCTGCGCGATCGACGTTGCACCGATTCGTAATCCGCGAGCACCTGCGTGAAGCGGGCGATCGTGCCGAGCGTGTTGCGTACCAGCAGGTCGTCGAGATTCCAGTCCTTCACCCCGAGCAGGCCGAGCAGCGCGTAAAGGTCACCGATCAGATCGACCGACGATGACGTCGTCGCGGCCATCGCCTTCCACTCGGTCAAATGGTGCCGCACGAGTTGCAGCGAGCGCCGGTTGAGGGTGAACGCGCGCACGAGTGCGAGCACGACTTCGTCGAGCGTGACGTCAACGCGTGCCTTGGTTCCGGCGAACTTCCACTGCAGATCGGCGAGCCACGTGTACACCGACCCCAGTGCGTCGGCGACCGGCTGCTCGAACAGGCCGGTGCGTCCGCCGGGTTGAACAGGAATGTCATGGGCCGCGAACGCGTCCATGATCTTCGGGTATGCGGCCTTGCCGCGCACCAACACCGCGATGGACCGGAAGGGCACACCGCTCGCGTTGAGCTCCGCGATACTCTTGGCCAGCTCGGATGCCTCGTCCGCTTCCGTGCCGGAACCCACGGTGATCTTCACCGACTCACCCGATGCCGGTCGGAACGGCAGCATCTCCTTCTCGAGCCGACCCTGGATCGACCCCGCGAACTCGTTGGCGAGCGTGACAATCCCCGGCCGTGAACGACGGTTGGTGAGCAGGCGGAATTGCGCGACGTCCGGGTAGCGCTCGGTGAACGTCACGATGTTGTCGACCGCTGACCCGCGCCACTGATAAATCGCCTGATCGTCGTCGCCGACGACCACCAGATCCGCGCGGCCGGTCGGCGATGCAAGCAGCGAGATCAGCCGCTCCTGGGCGGGGTTGATGTCTTGGTACTCGTCGACGATGAGGTGCTCGACGACCGCCGTGACGGCCGCGTGGATCGCTGGGTGTTCGAGCGCCCGGACCGCCTGCACGATCTGCTGGCCGAATGTCAGCACGCGGTAGCGGTCGAGCGCGGCGTAGTAGTCGCGGACGGCCTCCTTGAAGTCACCGTCGGGAAGGTCGTCGACCTCGATCAGTTCGTTCTCGAGCACATCGACGCTGCGCAGAAAGTTCTTGATGCCGTCGAAGAGCCCGCGCCCGAACCGTTTGAGGTTCAGCCGGTTCCCCTCCCGCGACATCAGCGCGACGAGTTGATTCTCATCAACCAGCGAGCACGCCTCGAAGCGAGGGTCGTAGGTCTGGAGCAGTCGGAAGCAGTAGGCGTGGATCGTGCTCACCTGAAGCTGGCCGAGCTTGTCGCCGGCGGCATGCCCCACGCGGGCGGTCACCCGCTGGCGGATGCGCTCCTTGAGCTCCGTGGCAGCCTTCTCGGTGAACGTGAACGCGACGATCGAGCGCGGTTCGACGCCGGTCGCGATGAGGTCGGCGACGCGCTGCGAAACCACCTCTGTCTTGCCCGAACCAGCCGCGGCGATGATCTGGATGTGGCTGCCGCGATGAGCGACGGCATCCGCAGCATCGCCCTCAAGGGTCGGGATGTCGGTTTCGTTGGCGTCCACAGTGTCTGTCACGATAGCGGGAGCGTTGCCTGATCTCCGCCTTCGGTTCGCCGATGTCGGAGGTCACTGGCAGCGTGTCGAGCACTGGGGAGTGTCGCGCACTGACGCCGGGCCGGCGGCGCGATCAGGAGCTCGCGGGCTAGGCTCGCGTCTGGGAAGGGTTTCAGTTAGCGATGATTTCGACGGGTGGGGGATCGAGTGCCGTCGCGGCATCCGCTCACGCGGCGTGTGCACGGTTTCGCGGAACCGATCCGCTGATCACCGGGCGGCCGCGCCGCAAGCTCGCTGCCGAGATCGGGTTTGAAGACCTCGGCGTCGGAATCCCCGAGGCACGCTGGATGCGTGCGATGACCTTCGAGCGTCTCGTCCGGGACAGAGCCTTCGCGAGTCGCGTCACCACCTCAGCTGTGGGAGCGCTCGGCCTGGACCGCCCGACCTCGGTTGTCACCATCGACGTGAGGGTGGATGCCGAAAAAACGGCGTCTGCGCTGAGCGCTGCGCACGATCGCGCAGTGCGCAAGGGCGAAGCGACGCTGATCCACCAGCCCGCGTTGCCCTTCCCGGGATTCGAGGGCAAGGATGCGACCGACGTCAAGCCCGACTATGTCGTCGTTGCCCCGACCGCGGGCGATGGTTCGGGGTCGTGGCTGATCGTCGGCGATGCCAAGGACTACGAGCGCGTGCGCTCCCGCATCGACGATGGACGGATGCTGAAGGGCTTCCTTCAGGTCGCGCTCGGTGCCGAGGCATTCGAGGCGTGGTCGCGGGTGCCCGACGACATGACGGTGCACACACACGGCATCCTCGCGGTTCCTCGCAACGCGTTCCTCCAGCCCATGGCCATCGTCGAAGACCTCCACGACCATCGCGAAGAGGTGCGGATGCGGGTCGCTGAGCGCCGCGCCGAGGCGCAGGCCGCACAGCTCGAAGAAGACGCAGTGCTCGCCGACTACGTAGCTCACCTCACGGCAACTTTCGATCCGTCGTCGTGCACCACGTGCAACATGTTCTCGTTCTGTCGTGAGGAGCTGCGCGGGTCGGCCGACCCCGAAGACCTGCTGGTTGAGATCGGGATTGATCCGTCGATGCGCACTCACGTCCGCCCGCTCATTGCCGACCCCGGTGCTCACGTTTCGGCGCCCGAGTCGATCGTCGCCATGGTCCGCGCGACGCTCGCCGGCACCGCGGTCCACACGGGTCAGCGTCGCATTGATGCGGCCGGGCTTCCCGGCACGATCAACATCGTCCTCGCGAAGTCCGATGCGGCGGCACTGGGCGTCCACGGCATCGGCATCCAGCGCGTGTCGGAGTCGGGGCGAGGCAGGTGGAAGTTCGAGACGTTCGCGAACCCACAGTCACCCGAGACCCGTCGCAACGTCATGCGGCACCTCGGCGTCGCGATCGAAGACGCCATGCGCGATCAGCGCAAGGCAAACCCGGATGGCCCAAGCCCGATCCATCTCGTCGTGCCTGACTCGGCGACGGCAGACCTTCTGACGTCGATCGCTGACAACCTTGCCGGCGTCGAGCTCAGCCGTCTCCGTTGGGAGCGCGACCTCGATCAGCACCGCCCGGCGCTCACGTGGGACGGCGAACCCGCCGAGGTCCCGCGCCCGCTGCGCGAGACGGCTCGCACGGCCGTGTCATTCCTGCTCGAGGAGGACCGCGCCCGCGCGCTAAGCGTCCGCTGCCCGATCATCGACCTGCGCACCGTGCTGTCGCGGCACATCATCGCGGGCGGCCCGGCCGTCAACGCCCTCCGCCTCGACTACGTCGTGGAGTGGGCTGCGAGCAGCAAGCCCATAGATCACCGCGCCTACGGCGACAGCATCGAGCAGAACGAGTACACCCCTGGTGCCCGGCTTACGAAGACGCGATCCGATGCGCTGCACCAGGCTCTCGCCGGGGTCGCACCGCGCGGACGGGCGCACGGTGTAGACCCCGACCCGGCGCTCCACGATCGGCTGACACGGGAGGAGCTCGCGTACAAGGCCGAGGTGTTGGATGTGGCGCTCGACGCGCTCCAACCGCTGGAAGTGTCCGAGCTTCGAGACGCGTACCGTGCGGTCGAGGGCGATGCCCAGGCTGTGTGGCGCCGTCGCCTTTCGCTGAACGCGTCCGACCTCGTGCGCTTCGGCCGAACATATCGGCGCTGGCGCAACTCGCTCGTCAATGTGATCGAGGCCGACGCCAAGTGTCACGATCAGCTCCTCGCCCTTACCAACCCATCTTCAGCAGCCGAGATGGCGACGGATGCCGGTACGCGCCACCTCGCACACGCAACGGTGCTGTCTGTCGAGCCCCTCGAGATCAAGATCGACTCGCGCCGCATCGTCGCCGACAGCAAGATCGTGCTGCTCCACATCAACGGCGAACCGTGCGTCGAGGGTGTCGGTGCCTCCGTGACACTGACATCGGGTGCGTTCACGATTGAGGGTGTGAGCATCGGCGCGCTCTCCCGCGACGGCATCGACGAAGCGCGCCCCGAACGCGAATTCCGATGGATGCCGAAGGTCGCGCCGCATCTGGCTCTCGGTGATGAGCTCGTTGTGGCCGATGTCGGCTGGTTCGCGTCGGCGCCGTGGGGCAAGCGTCTCAACCTCGCCCGACCGAAGGCCGACGAGTACGGCGCACCCAAGATCGATTGCACGCGCGACTCTTACAGACAGGATCCCGAAGCGCACAAGTGGTGCTGCAAGTCCCACGTCGCCAACGAGTCGGAGTTCTCCGACCAGCTCGCCGAACGCCGCGCGCGCGGCGAGCTCAACCCGGAGGTGTGGCCGCCGGTCCGAGATCTCGATGGTTTCGAGGTGTCGCCCGGCGGATTGCCTGAGGGTGACGCCACACGTACTCCGTCGGCTCAGCCGCCGGTCGACGTGACACTGGACGACGTGGAGTGAGCCCGGTGATCGACTTCACGAGTCCCCTCACGGCGCCCGCCAGCGGAGTGCACCACGAGGCTGCGGCCGCGGGCAATGCGGCGGTGGCGGATGCTGCGGCCCGCGCACTCCGCGACGCGCTTTCTCGCACCGCCCCGATCGACCGAATCCTGCTCAAGGCTGCCGCAGGAGCCGGCAAGTCCTATGTGCTCAAGCGACTTGTCGCCGAAGCGCTCGAGCACCCTCAGTGCACGAAGGTGTCGATCGTCGCATTCACCAACAAGCAGACGCGACCGCTCGCGCGTTCGCTGGGCAAACTGCTCGGCAAGGACCGGGTCTGCCTGCGCGTGAGCGCTAAGGGCGCCGGTGACGTACCCCCCGATGTGGCGGATGCCGTGACGGTTGCTGCCGCACGCAAGGAGATCCCGTCGACCGCGCAGGTCATGATCTCGACCGTCGCGATGCTCCGTGCTCCCAAGGAGCTGTGGGAGATGGAGAAGGCGCTCGGTGGCAAGGGCGCGAACGGCGAGCGCACGTTCGACGTGCTATTCGTCGACGAGGCCTGGCAGATTCCTCACCACCTGTTCGACGACATCACCCGCGCGGCGCCGATCTGGGTCGGCGTCGGCGACGTCGGTCAGCTGCCACCGCTCGAAATTGGCGCGAATCCGTGGCGCGGTGACGATCGCTACAACCCCTACCGCGCCTGGCCGACCGACTACGAAGGTGATGCCCGCACCTGGTCGCGTGAGCTTCCGGCCGTGTGGCGGCCGAACGCCGCGCAGCTCGGTCTGTGGCGCGCGTTCTACCCCGAGTGGGCGGAGCTGAACTGCGTCGCCGCACCCAGTGACCGCACGATCAGCCGTACTAGTCCCCCGGTCGTTGAGAAAGCCAAGCGAGTCGAAACGCACCCACCTGTCACGGCCGAGGCAGCGCGCGCCGTCTGGGACCAGGTCGCCACAGGAATTCCAACGCTCCTCGAGATCGATGGTCTCGATCCCGCCGAGGCGCCGGACGTCGACCTCCCGCTGATGAATGCGATCGAGGCGCTGCTTGATCACCTGTTCACCTCCGGTGTATCGCTCGGACACGCGAACTACGACGAAACCGCCACGCCTGACGGCTCCGTGACGACAACCGAAGCGGGCTCCGTGCACGAAGACCCGATCGTCTCCGTCCTCGCCACCCGCAACCAGGCAGTGGATGATGCGGCCGACATGGTCGCCCGTCTCCGCGAGAAGCACGAACTCGCGGACAACGACCTCGTGAGCTCCACCGTCGACTCGTACCAGGGGCAGACGAACGGGATCACCGTGGCGCTCCACCCGCTGACCGGCGCGGCGAAGCTCGACGACTTCAACTCTGCCTTCGGTCGGCTCGCCGTCACGTGCACCCGAGCGACGCACGGACTGCTTCTCGTCGCCAGGCCGGGGCTCGATACCCTGCTCCAGCAGGCTCCGGCCCGGCCGGGGACGCCGTTCGGTGAGCCTGGCAACCGGACGCTTCCCCGCCAGACGCACCAGCGAATTCTCGCGACGTTCGCTCGCGGCACCCTCGATCTCACTCCCACTGACGCCTAAGGACTTCGCGTTGTCACACCTGAACGACCTCATCCGTCAACTTGCCACGAAGGACGAGGCACTCGCGCGCGACATCGAGCGCGAAGTCACCGCGCTCCAGGATCGGCGCGCGTTCGGCCTCAACTTCGAGCGCCACCAGCCCGAGGCGGTGGAACTGCCCGGGCGCAAGGTGCGTCGCGGCGACAAGGTGCGTGTCCTGCCTCCGCGGGGCCAGATGCCCAAGAAAGAGAACGAGCGGCTCTTCAAGGTCCGCGAGATCGCCACGACCGACGACGGACGCGTTGCGGCGATCGAGGCTCTGGATGACGCCGAAGCCATTGTCGAGGTCGCCATCGAGGACCTCGTCGTCGTTGCGGAGTTCCGCGACCCGATCTACCCAGGGCTTGTTTCGACCGGCAAGGTCGAGCGCGGCGGTGACAAGCCGTACCACTCGGTGATCAATGCCGAAAACTACCACGCGCTACAGGCGCTGCTCTTCACGCACCGCGGCAAGGTCGATTGCATCTACATCGACCCGCCATATAACACCGGCGCGAAGGACTGGAAGTACAACAACGACTACGTCGAGGGCGACGATCTCTACCGCCACTCGAAGTGGCTCGCGTTCATGGAGCGGCGGCTGCTGCTCGCGAAGGAGTTGCTGAACCCGGATGACTCGGTGCTCATCGTGACCATCGATGAGAAGGAGTACCTGCGGCTCGGGATGCTGCTGGAACAGTTGTTCGCGGAGGCGACAATACAGATGATTTCCTCATCGATCAGCCCGTCCGGTATGGCTCGAGGGCAGGAATTCCGCCGAAGTGACGAGTACATCTACTTCGTGACTATCGGATCGGCCGCTCCCACTCCGATCCGCCTCGGAGAGGAATGGCTGGGTAGAAGGTCAACCTCAACCGGCTCGCTCCGCTGGAACGGCTTGATGCGGTCCGGGACCGAAGCCCGAAGACAGGACCGGCCTGGGATGTTTTACCCGATTCTTCTCGACGCCCAAGATAGCAAGCTCTTGGCTATCGGTGCGGCCCTCAGTCCAGATGCCCCTCGCGATTCGTATGTGGCGCCGGCAGGTCAGATTGCAATCTGGCCAATTCGAACGGACGGATCGGAGGGACGCTGGCAGATTGGGCCCGAAAGCGCTGCGGCGCTTGTCCCGAAGGGCTACCTAAAGATTGGTCGGTTTGCCGGCGACCGGACCGCGATTGCGTACCTCAAGAGTGGCGAACAATCGAAAGTGGAAAAGGGTGTCTTCGGCGCGGCAGTGATTGGGAAGGCCGGGCATATCGAGGTAGAGGGTAGTGCTGAGGGGAATCTTGCCCTTCCTACTACGCAATGGTCACTGCTATCCCATTCCGCTGCCGAGTTCGGCTCGACCCTTCTGCGTGCCTTCATCCCATCCAGGCGGTTCCCCTTCCCCAAGTCGCTGTATGCGGTCGAAGATGCACTGCGGTTCTTCATTCTTCGCAAACCGTCTGCGCTTGTCGTGGACTTCTTTTCCGGCTCGGGCACGACCGCTCATGCGGTTATGCGAATCAATAAGCAGGCTGGTGGAGCTCGGCGTTGCATCGCGGTCACGAACAACGAGGTCTCCTCCGACGAGCAGGTGAACCTCCGCAAGCGCGGACTTCGCCCTGGCGACACCGAATGGGAGCAAATCGGGATCTGCGACTTCATCACGAAGCCGCGCATTCGCGCGGCCATCACGGGGGAGACTGCCGACGGCGCTCCGATCAAGGGCGTTTACAAGTTCACCGACGAGTTCCCCATGGCTGAAGGCTTCGAAGAAAACGTCGAATTCTTCTCTCTCACCTACGAGTCCCCGCTTCGCATCGAGGCGAACCGGGAATTCTCGCGTATCGCGCCGCTCCTTTGGCTCCGTGCCGGGTCGAAGGGTCGTAGAATCGACGTCCTTCCAGCGGGATGGGACGTCGCGGAGACGTACGGTGTGATCTCGGACCTCGACAACTCGGAGCAGTTCGCTCAGGCAATCGCGGCCGCGCCCGAGGCGTCTATCGCTTTCATCATCACCGACGAGGACCGCCTGTTCGAAGCGCTCGTGCGTGAGCTTCCCGAACACGTCGAACCCGTGCGACTGTACGAGGCGTACCTCCGAACATTCGAGATCGAAGCGCGGAGGGCGGCCGAGCGATGAAGTACACGCTCAAGGACTACCAGGCAGAGGCTGTCGACAAGGTTCTGACCAACCTCGAGAAGGCGCGCAGCACGTACCGGCGCGATGGCGCCGAGGTGGCGTTCAGCCTGACCGCAGCGACCGGTGCCGGCAAGACGGTCATGGCAGCGGCATCCATCGAAGCGCTCTTCTACGGAAGCGACACGTTCGAGTTTGATCCCGACCCGGGGGCGGTCGTGATCTGGTTCTCGGACAGCCCCGCACTCAACGAGCAGAGCCGCACGCGACTGATGCAGGCGTCGGAGAAGCTGATGTCGGGCGATCTCGTGACGATCAAGCCGCCGTTCGCTATTCCGGAGCTCGAGGCGGGGAAGGTCTACTTCCTCAACACCCAGCGACTCTCGAAGAACTCCTTGCTGACACGAGGTTATGTGCCGACCGCGGACGAGATCTTCGACCACGTCGCCACCCCCGATGACCTCGCCTGGAACATCTGGGAGACCATCGGCAACACGATCTCGAACGACGACAAGACGCTCTACCTCGTGCTCGACGAGGCCCACCGTGGCTTCGACACGAAGACCTCAAGTGACCGCAAGACCATCGTGCAGCGACTCGTCAATGGCGAAGGCAATCAGCCGCCCATCCCGATCGTCATGGGCATCTCGGCGACGATTGACCGCTTCGCCCAGGCGATGAAGGAAGCGCAGGCGAGCGACAAGCGCCAGGTGCTTGACCAGGTTGCCGTGCATCCGTGGCAGGTGCAGGAGTCGGGTCTCGTCAAAGACACCGTGATGCTCGACATCCCCGATGAGGTCGGCAACTTCGACTCGGTGCTCGTCAGGCGCGCTGCGCGCAAGCTCAAAGAGTCCACCACGGTCTGGCATGCGTACTCGAAGCACGAAGGCCTCGCCGACGTGGTGGAGCCGCTACTCGTTGTGCAGGTGCCGAACGTGCCGGAGCACGACGACGTGGGCGTCGCGCTCGACACGATCGCGGATGAGCTGGGCGGGCTGCCGAGCAGCGCGGTGCGGCATGTGCTCGGAGACCACAAGACACAGACGTTCGGCAGCTGGGACATCGATCACATCGAGCCACAGCGAGTTCAGGACACCCCTCACGTCAAGGTGTTGATCGCGAAGGATGGCATCTCGACAGGTTGGGACTGCCCCCGCGCCGAGGTGTTGGTGTCGTTCCGGCCGGCGAAGGACCACACGCACATCACCCAGCTGCTCGGTCGCATGGTGCGCAATCCTCTCGCTCGGCGCGTGCCCGGCGACGAGCGGCTCAACTCGGTGGACTGTATCCTCCCGTTCTTCGACAAGACGATGGCGGGCAAGGTCGTCAAGTACATGACGGGGCAGATCGAGGAGGTAGGCGGAACCTCATCGCGCAAGGTCGTGATCGAGCCGCACGAGATGTCGGCAAACCCGAACGTCGGCGAGGCCGTGTGGAAGGTCTGGGACGCGCTGCCGTCGCTGAGCGTGCCGGTGAAGGGAGCGCGGCCGGTGAAGCGGTTGGTTGCGCTCGCCCAAGCGCTCTCGAGCGACGGACTGCGGAACGGTGCCCTCGCCGAAATCGAGTCGAAGCTGCACACGGTGCTCGACGAGTTCGCCGATCAGTACCCCGATCTGCTCGCATCTGCGGTGAACGAGGTGTGGGAAGTCCACGTGCTCAACCTCGTCGCGACGACCGGAAAGGCGGGGGTGTCGTATCGCCAGTTTGTCGAGCGAGCTGATGCCCGAGCCATCCGCGTCGCTTTCGAAGACGCGAAGCGTGCCTTCGGGGCCGATATCGCGCAGTCCTACGTCGACCACCTCGCAGGACCTGACGACGAGGACGCCGACGACGATGGGCTCACCGAGGCGTATGTGAAGGCGGCCGCACTCGCGTACATCCCCGAGCTTCGCAAGAAGATCGACGCGGTGTCGGAGTCCATCGCGAAGGACTGGTTCGCCGAGTACAGCGACGCGATCGAAACGCTGAACGACGAGCGACAGGAGCAGTATCTCGAGATCTGGACGCTTGCGACCGTCCCGCAGCCCGGCAAGTTGCGGCGCCCCCGCAACCGCATAGAAGACTGGAAGATGGTCGACGCGAGCGAGCAGATCGTCGCGGCGCCGTTGGCGGAGCTTCACCTGATGTCGGATGCCGACGGGTGGTTCCCGATTGGCACGCTCAACGAATGGGAGCGCAAGGTCCTCTCTGCCGAACTCGCCTCTGGTACGTGTCTCGGGTGGTACCGGAACCCTGCCCGAGCCGCAGTCGATGCGCTGGGCGTAACGTACCGCGATGTGCTCGGCAACTGGCGGTCGATGCATCCCGACTTCCTCTTCTTCCACGAGGTCGACGGTGAGGTCAAGGTATCAATCATTGACCCGCACGGGCATCACCTTGACGACGCGCTCGTGAAGCTCAAGGGTTTGGCGGAGTTCGCCCGGGACTACGGGAAGCACTTCCACCGGATCGAGGCGATCGCCAATGGATCGAGCGGTTCGGCGCTGAGGTCGCTCGACCTCAAAAACCCAGGCCTGCAGCGAGCGATCCTTGACGGCGCCGGGCGGGTGGTCGATTTCTACGACGGCGAGTTCGCGATCGAGTACTCGGGTCCAGCGAAGTAGCGGCGGTAGCGGGGGCAAGCGACATGGTGGTCGTGACTAACGAGATCTTCGACCAGTGGGAAAGCGACTGGCGTAAACGCATGGTCGGCTGTTCGTTGGTAGCGGAAGCGAACGTCAACCCCGAGGAAGCCCTCGCCGCGTTCCGCATTTTCGGCCTCAACTGGATACGACTGACGTCGGCCCGCGAACGCACACGTCTTGCTCGCACCTACCGTGCTGTTCTCCTCGCAGGCCTGTGTGCTGTGGGAGCCCGCGACTACGATTCCGGCACGTACTGGGATCATGCGTTCGCCGCCTTCGACGCGCGCAGCGACGGCAACCGTCAGTCCGAACTGGCGGAGTCATTCCGCTACGGTCTGAAGACACTGGGGCTCTCCCGATTCACGCTGCCGACGCGTCGGCATGTCGGCGAGATCTTGCTCCACGGCGGCATCCCGATCAAGAGCACCCGGTCATTCGCAACGGTGTTGGCTCGTTGGGACGATCAGAATCCCTCAGGCGACGCGCGCAGCTTTGTCACGTGGATTACGGGCTCCTCTCAACAGGTTGCGATCTCGCGCGGAATCGATGTGCCGACGTGGCTTTTTCTCACGGAAACGGGCGAGATCGCTGAGGACTTCGTGGAGCGGTGCCTTGTTGCCCTCGATCAACTCGCGCACCCCAGCGGAGGCGACACGGGCCTAGCGCCGGCGGTCCTATCCGAAATCGCAGATGCGGTCGGCAGAACCAACTCCCGCTCACGCGGTCGCGACCGCGGTCGCAGGGCGTTGGACTCCGCCCCGATCATTTCGTTCTCGCCCCAGCGCGGCGTTCAGGTCCGCCTCCCGCCGCTCGAGGCCAGCACCGAGTCGGACGTGGACTGGCTGGTGAGCGCAGACGGGATGGGAGAACGCATCGAGTCTCCTGCACCGTGGCCGGGCGACCTCGTGGAGCCCAAATTCATCGGTCTCCGTGCTCCTGTGAAGCGCGTCGTCGTGCACGTGTCGCCATCAGACCAGACGTGGGACCTCGACGTCGTTGACGTCGACGACCCGTTGTTGGTCTTCGATGGTGAGTCGAAGCAGCTGATCCCCGCACGAAACACGTTGCCACGAGGGCGTGTATGGGTGGCGTTTCCGAACGACGACGGCGCGGCGATCGCGGACCGGCTCAGCTCTGATGCGCCGATCGTCGTAGTCGAGGAGACTGCCGCGCCGAATGGGTGGCATGGATGGAGCTTCGCCGCGCTCGACCTATCCACCGCTGCCCGGCTTTCTCTTGTTGATGCCATACGCGCGCGCTACGTCTCGACGACGCGGCGCCCGCGGCTCGTTGAGGGCGACAGCATCCCGCATCTGGAGACCCGCGATGGGCGACGGGTGCTCAGCACCCTGCCACGCGTGGAACTCCCGGGGACAGGGAGCGAAGGCACACTTGAATGGCACGTCTCAATTGCGACGATCGATGGTGAGGTGCTGGTGGCGCGAGAATTCACGGTCGCCGGTGGGGCTCGGATGGTCGATCCGTGGCCGGCAGATGCCGGGCCTGTTCTCGGCGACTTTCTGATCACCGTTCGCGGTCCGTGGGGGCGAGGCGCAGTCCTTCCCGTGGCCGTTGCACAGGGATTTTCTACGGAACCTTCTACGGCGTTCCGTTGGATGCGGTCCGATGGGCAAGGACTCGAGCACGCCGAGCTGCGCATCCGGCCGGGCGAAGACGGCGTCAAAGGCTTGGGGATTGCCTTCGAGCCTCACCGCTGGCGGCGGGCCACGACGTTGCGGTCCTCAGCTGGCGAGCTCCAGCTCACAGCTCGCCTGCCTTCCATGGCCGTCAGCGCTGCCGGAACGATCCCCCGCGGGAAGTCAGGTGGCCCGATTCCTCTCGACCTTGAGTTGCTGCGCGACACCACGCTCCGCGTCGATGTTCCGCCGGGGACCCGTCGCACCCAACTTGCAGCGGTCGCAGGGGACCGACTCGTGCAGGTGATCGATTCCACTCAGCACACCGGGGAGTTTCGGGTGTTCTCGCTCGGGCAGCTGAGCGACACCCTCGACGCGCACCGTTTTGCGCAGCTTAGGCTCATTGCGGACGACCGCTCAATTCCCGTCGCCTACGTGCGCCCTCGGCAGCTCGCTGCCGGCGTTACTGTGAGCGACGGCATCCTTTCGCTCGCGGAGGCGACGCCGGTCGAGGGGCTGATGATTCTTGCCTACGGACGGTTTGCGCCGTGGCAGCCGCCGGTCCGCATCGACATTGCGGCGGGCGAGACAAGCGCAGTCCTGCCAGAATCGGTGCTCCGGGAGGGCGCGGCGACGTTCGTGGTTTACGTCGCGAATCCGTGGGTGCCGTTCGACGTGCCCGACCTCGCCGACTGGTCCACCCGAAACGCCTTCTCGGCGGAGTGGGCCGATCCGATCGAGCCAGTCGACCGCCCCGAGACTGGATTCAGAAGCTGGCTCGCCGGTCGCGCCCCATGTCCGGCCTCGGACATGAGCCTGCCCATCGCTCTGAAGGTGTACGCGCTGGTACCGAGATTCGCGATGCGACGGGATGTCGACCAGCTCCGAAGCGAACTTGCCGAGGCAGTGAGGTCGAGCCGTGCCCACGTCGTCGACGCTGTGCTCCACTCGCAGGCGGATGCACACGACCTCTTCCGACTGTTCGTTGAAGCAGATGTCGTCACAGTACCGCGCGAGGCCTGGAAGTCGTCAGACCTGCTGTGGTCGTTCAGCCCGGCTCTCGGCATCGTGGCAGACACGGACGAGCACATCGGGGAAGGGCGGGAGCAGTTCCGTGCGAACCTGATTGCGTACGCGGGCGCGCCATCTCTAGCGATACTCGACGATGGCGTCGACCCGTTCGCGACCGTCGGCATGTTCGGACCGGCAACTCGGGCGCTCGATCGGATGCCGCAAGAACGCATCGACGCGATGATGGCGGTCGCCAACCTCTTGCCCCAGGGCCTGCTCGACAAGGACTCGCGAGCGCAGGCCAGCAAGCAGCTCTTCGACCGAAGAAGAGATCTGGCGATGGACGCCGTTATTGCGGTGTCCCGCTCGTTGATCGCCGAAGCCCGCGCCGCGGTGGCCGCAGATATGGGCGCGTACGCGACGACGCCCATCGACGTGCGCGCGAGCGAAGACGGATGGATGAGTCTGCCCGTGTTGTCGCTGGCGTGCGCGTTTGTAGCGCGGGCTGCCGCGCGCGGCGGAGTCGCGTCCGGTCGCGCATTTTCCAGGCTCAGGAAGGCATACATGCGACTTGCGGAGGCAGCTCCCGACATCGTCCAGCAGGACCTCGGCCTTGCTGAACTCTGGATCACGAGGTGGAACGAACATGACAACAGCAATTGATCCGGTCGCCGTCTCTGCGACCGTCTCATCCGCGTACCGGCGCTATCTCCGCTCCCTCGTCACGCCGAACGACGCTGCGATCGCGACTGCGCTGCATCAGGCGATCGAGACTGAGGCGGCCCAGCAGCTCGTCAAAGGACCTTATCTGGAGGCGACCCCACCCTTCGTTAAGGGCGCTGCGCCCGCGGATCTGATCGCCGAAGGCATACTGTGTGAGAGCTTTGCATCGCTGGCCTCACCGTCGTTCCCTCTCGAGAGACCGCTCTACTCGCACCAGGAATCGTCGATCCGTGCGATCCATGCCGGCCGCAACGTGGTCGTCGCAACCGGGACAGGTTCGGGAAAGACCGAGAGCTTTCTCCTCCCCGTCGTCGATCGGCTGCTCCGTGAACACGAGGCCGGGATGCTGGGCGCAGGGGTGCGCGCGATCCTTCTTTACCCCATGAACGCGCTGGCGAACGATCAGCTGAAACGACTGCGCTCGCTGCTTGCGAACACGCCTCAGATCACCTTCGGTCGGTACACGGGGGATACCGAGCAGACCACAGAGTACGCCCAGAAGAGGTTCAGCAAGCAGTTCCCGGGGCAGCCGATGCTGCCCAACGAGCTGCTCAGTCGTGAGCAGATGCGTGCCACGCCGCCGCATCTTCTTCTCACGAACTACGCGATGCTCGAGTACCTGCTGCTCCGTCCGCAAGACATGGAGCTCTTCGCGTCGCCCGGCGGCAAGAGTACTTGGCAATTCATCGTTGTCGACGAGGCCCACGTGTACGACGGCGCGTCGGGCGCGGAAGTCGGATTCCTGCTGCGCCGACTGCGCGAGCGCGTCGGTGCGAGTTCTCGCATTCAAGCCATTGCGACGAGTGCGACGGTAGGCAACGATTCCGCCCGCGCGGCACGGTTCGCCGAGGATCTGTTCGGTCTGCCCTTCGCAGCGGGCGAGACTGGCCCGGCGGACGTCATCTCTGCACGTCGCGTGGACTTCGGCGGGACTCCGACGTGGGGACGGTTCACAGCAGCAGAGCTGGCAACTGAATCGGCTGACTCGCTGTTGGCTGCGGCACATGCACGTGGGAGCGCAGCGAAGGACTTCGCAGGCGCTCTGGTCGGTGAAGAGCGACTCGCGGGGATCCGCGCTCTAGCGGGGGATCGTGCCCGCACTGTCGGCGACATCGCACATCGGCTAGATCTGGTCGCTCCGCCGTCGGTAGCGGAGATCACGCGCCTGGTCACCTGGGGGGCGAGCCAGCGAATGCCCGACGGCGAACCAGTGCTCTCCGCGAAATACCACTTGTTCGCTCGAGCGACTGAAGGCGCCTTCCTGTGCCTCTCGCCCGCAGGCCCACATGTGACGCTCAGCCGACACGAACGGTGCGCCACCTGCGACTGGCAGGTGTTCGAGATGGCCGCGTGCCAGATGTGCGGTGCCGTCCACTTCGTCGGGTCGGTGGAGATCACAGGGAAGACACGAAGGCTGTCACCAAAGAGCGGTGACGACCAGCGAATCGCGTGGTTCGCCCTCGGGTCGGGGGACGAAGCCGAATTCGACGAGGACGTCGTCCTGCTGGACGAGGCGCACTCGGGCTCGGGCTCGGGCTCGGGCGCTGGCGCGGCGCTCGCCCTCTGCCCGAGGTGCGGAGCACTCAGCCAAAACGTGGGCAGCCCCTGCATGAGTGGGGAATGCGCGGGAACAGCAACGCGAACAATCGTGCAGGTGGGCCGATCTGCGGACAGCCCCCGCAAGTGCGTGCAGTGTGGTGGCAGCAGACCACGCCTGATCCGACGCTTCGAAAGCGGAAACGACGCGTCCGTCTCGGTGCTCGTGACCGCGCTCTACCCCGAACTGCCCGCTCCGTCCGTGGACCAGGTCGGCATGCCTGGCGGAGGGCGAAAGCTCTTGGCGTTCAGCGACAGCCGTCAGCAGGCAGCCTTCTTCGCTCCCTACCTGGAGGACTCCTACGGTCGGCTACTTCAGCGGAGGATTCTCTTCACCGCGATTCAGAAAGGTCAGTTCGGCGGGCAGGCGGCGGCAAGCAAGGACATTGCCGCGATCTCGAGCGACCTGGCGTCACGAGCGGGTGTGTTCGACTCCCTGGAAACTGACCTCACGCGCCAACGCACTGCAGAGACCTGGCTGCAGGCAGAGCTCATGGGTCTTGACCGACGAATCTCTCTCGAGGGCGTCGGGCTGGTCGGGTGGCGATTGCGAGACGTCGGCACGCTTCCGCCGATGCCACCATTGACGGCGCTGGGTTTCAGCGCGGAAGAGATTCGTTCTCTGTGCCAGACGCTGCTTGACTCCTTGCGGCACCAGGGTGCCGTTGCGGGGCTCGAGTACGTGAACCTTCAGGACGCGATTTTTGAACCGCGGCTCGGACCGATCTATGCACGCAAGCGTGGGTCTGACGCGAAGAAGAAGATTCTCAGCTGGGTGCCAACGCGAGGCAGAAATGCGCGATCGGACTACCTCCGCCGCGTGCTCGCTGCGGCCGGTGCGGATCCAGCGGCGGCAGATGGGTTCCTCGAGGGCATCTTTGACGCTCTTACCCATTCGACAGCAGCGACATCCGTGTGGTTCGAGCGAACAATCGACTCGGTGCTCGGAGAGTTGCTCCGACTCAACCCGAGGATGTTCGAAGCGCGGCTTGTGACGGAAGCCGCGGGCGTGTGGCGATGCTCAGTGTGCCGGTCCGTCTCCTCCGAGAACGTGCGCGGGGTCTGCCCGACCTACAGATGCGCAGGATCGCTCGAGCCATGGTTGCCTGCCACTGCGCATGATGACGACGACCACTACCGAACCCTCTATCGTCAGCTCGACCCCATCCCGTTGTCGGCGATGGAACATACCGCGCAGTGGAGCACCGAACGTGCGGCAGAGATCCAGCAGGACTTCATCGACGGACGCGTGAACGTACTCTCATGCTCCACGACGTTCGAGCTGGGTGTCGATGTGGGCGAACTGCAGTCCGTGGTGTTGCGGAACGTTCCACCCACCGTTTCGAACTACGTTCAGCGCGCTGGCCGGGCCGGACGTCGCTCGGACAACGCTGCGCTCGCGGTGACCTACGCACAACGGCGGCCGCATGACTTGGCGGCGTTCGCGCGCCCCGAGCAGATGATCAGCGGTGCCGTGCGGCCTCCTGTGGTCCCGATCGATAACGACCGCATCGCTGAGCGTCATATCTATTCGATTGCGCTCGCACGTTTTTTCCGGGATCAGCTCGCTCACGCTGGGACCATCTATCGAACCGTGGGTGACTTCTTCGACAGTGCGCCTGGCCAGCCAACAGGCGCGGAGCTCTTCGCTGCCTTCGTCGAGATGCCCGATGCTGAGCTCGTGGCCTCGATCGAGCGGGTGTTGCCCGCGGCCATTCGTGGCACCGACCTCACCCGTTGGGACGGTTGGTCCGCAGAGCTCCGGGACCTCCTTGCCGCGGTTCAGCAGGAACATCGTGACGAGACGAAGTTCTACGAGGATGAATCGCTCGCCGCATACCAAGCACGAAAGGGATTCCTCGGCGACCGGTACGGCCGCATCCTCGACACGATCCGGAGTGCCGCGCTGCTGGGCTATCTTGCGAACCATAATCTGATCCCGAAGTACGGGTTCCCCGTGGACACCGTCGAAATGAAGCCGCCACTCGGTGCGCCTGGCGCAGCATCCGATCTCGATCTCACCCGCGACCTCTCGCAAGCGATCTTCGAGTATGCACCCGGCGCCGCCATCATCGCGGGCGGGCAGCTGTGGACCTCGGCGGGTGTCGCCACCCGCCACAACCGAGAGTGGCAGCCGTTCTTCTTCGCGACATGCGACAACTGCGGCCGCTACTGGGAGAAGCTCGGCGAGGACCTCGGTGCCTGCCCTGACTGCGCGACTGCGCCCGACGGAGCACGGCGAAAGTACATGGAACCGCGCTTCGGGTTCATCACAGCGCCTACCCCTGGAAAACCAGGGGACGCGCCCCCGCGAACAAGCTGGCGAGGCGAAACTCATGTGGCTGAGCCTGGAAAGAGCACATTCAAGAGGACTCTCACCCTCGGAGGAGCTCCTGTCGAGTGCGAGGTCCAGGAGCGAGCGCGCCTCGTGCGACTGAACCTTGGGCCAGGCGAGCTCGGGTACCGACTGTGCGAGTGGTGCGGGGCCGGCGTAACAGGGATTGCCGAGGCGCCGAAGTCCCACGTCAACGTGCGAACCCAGAAACCGTGTGGGGGGCACTTCCATCCCTGGACGCTCGGGCACAGGTACGAGACAGACGTCGTCCGGATGTCACTTGGTGTTCCCTGGTCCGGTTCGACGGTCGCGGAGCGACACGCGATGGCGTACTCCGTGCTGTATTCGGTTCTCCAAGGTGTCAGCGAGTCGCTGCAGATCGCGCGCGACAATGTCGATGGCTCTGTGACGGGAGGGCTCGCGCACGGGATGCCGGAGCTCGTGCTTATGGACACTGTTCCGGGCGGTGCGGGCTACGCCGTCCTGATTGCGGAGAACATGGAGTCTGTCCTGAGGCGCGCGTTGGAGATCGTGGCGACCTGCGAGTGCGGACCGGAGACGAGCTGCAGCTCCTGCCTCCGCACCTACTCGAATCAGAAGTGGCACAACCAGCTCTCGCGCGGCGCAGCCGAGGTGTACCTCGAAAGGCTGATGGGATGAAACTACTCCCTCCGGCAGAGCGATCGCCGATGCGCGACTCTTCCTCAGAAAGGAACCCTCAATGAAGGTAAGCGACCTGCTCCATCAGGTGGACTCAGGTGACATCGCGCTTCCGGAGTTCCAGCGCGGGTATGTCTGGAACAACGATCAGGTCCGGGGGCTGTTCACGTCGCTTTACCGGGGCTACCCCGTCGGCGGGTTCATGACCTGGAATACGCCGGCGGATACCGCGAGCGCGCGCGGTGGTGTTAGCACGGATGGAACGGTCAAGCTCCTGCTCGATGGGCAGCAGCGGGTGACATCCCTCTACGGGGTGATCCGCGGCGAGGCGCCGAAGTTCTTCGAGGGTAACGAGAAGGCGTTCACGGGGCTCTACTTCAACGTTGAGGACGAGTCGTTCGAGTTCTACGCTCCGGTGAAGATGAAGAGCGATCCGGCGTGGATCAACGTGAGCGCCCTCTTCAAGGACGGGCCGGGCGCGTTCTTCCCCGAGATGATGACTCTGGCGGCGGGGGACGCTCAGCGCCAGGGCGAGCTGTTCAACCGTCTCATGGCGGTGGCAAACATCGACAAGCGCGACTTCCACATTGAGGAGGTTGTAGGACCGGGGATGACGATCGACGTCGTCGTCGATATCTTCAACCGCGTCAACTCCGGCGGCACGAAGCTCTCAAAGGGTGACCTGGCTCTGGCCAAGGTTTGTGCCTCCTGGCCGGAAGCGCGTCAGGAGTTCAACGCCGTGCTCGCGACGTGGCGGCAGGCAGGCTATTGGTTCAAGCTCGACTGGCTGCTCAGAGTCGTCAACGGTGTCGTCACTGGGAACGCGCCGTTCACAGCGCTCGCGACCGTGCCCGTGGCGGACGTTCGCGAAGGGCTCAAGCTCGCGAAGAAGTACGTCAGCGGATGGCTCGATGTGATTTCGGGACGCCTTGGTCTCGACCATGATCGGGTTCTGTTCAGCAAGTACGCGCTCGTCTTGCTCGCACGGTTCTCCCACCTCAACGGCGGCAAGCTCCCGGATGCCGCGATCCAGAGCAGGCTTCTTGCCTGGTACGTTCACACCGGTATGTGGGGTCGCTACGCCGGATCATCTGAGTCCGCGCTGGCGCAGGACCTCGAGGCCGTCGATCGTGACGGCGTCGAGGGACTTTTCGGCACACTTCGTCAGTCTCGCGGCGATCTGACTGTGCGTGCGAGCGACTTTGCGGGCAACTCGATGGGGTCCCGCTTCTACCCGACTCTATACCTGCTCACGCGGACCCATTCTGCGCGGGACTTCGGGACCGGAGTCCCGCTCTCGAGCTCACTGCTGGGGCACAATACGTCGTTGGACGTCCACCACATCTTCCCGAAGGCGCAGCTCTACGCAGCGGGGTATAGCCGCGGGGAAGTGAACGCCGTCGCCAACTTCTGCTTCTTGACGAAGCACACGAATATCAACATCAGCGCGACTCCGCCCGCAACGTACATGCCTCAGGTCGAGTCCTCCTTCCCCGGCGCACTCGAGAGTCAGTGGGTGTCGGACGATCGAGCACTTTGGGAGGTCTCGGCCTTCCGTGAGTTCCTCGCAGCGCGTCGCGAGCTGCTCGCCGAGTCAATGAACGTCTTCCTCGGTGAACTCGAGTCAGGCCGTGGTGCGGCTGATGAGCTGGCTCGGGGGTCGGCGGTCGTGCTAGCGGACGACGAACGAGATGTCGAAGATGCAGAACTCGCGGCGCTCGTTTCGTGGATGGAATCCGAGGGCTACGCGACGCCGGATCTTGGTATCGAGGTCGTCGATGAAGCCAGCGGAGAGATCGTTTGCAATGCTGACGCGTTCTGGCCCAGCGGGCTTCAGGAGGGCATCGGCAACCCCGTCGTGCTCGAGCGTGACGAACCTGACGCGGTAGACCGACTCAAGGTTCTCGGGTACGACGTATTCTCAAGCGTTGGCGCACTCCGAGCGTTCATCTCCCTGCGCTCGTAGTTGCGCACCGTATCTCTTGAAGCAGTCGCGTGCCTTGTTGGACCGCTCTAGAGCGGGAGCCTGGCTTCCGCGGTAGCCGGGCTCGAACACGTCCGCTACGAGTGCTTTGTCCCTTGCATTTGACGCGCACCTATCCGGTTGCGTGCCATGGTTCGAGATTGACGCTGTCCTGATAATCGAAGTGAGTCTTGACCTTGTCGGAGACGTCGATGTTCTGCAGCTTCGGCGAAGCTGGCGTGAAGCCCGTCAGACCCGCCGCGGTTTCGCCAATCTGCGCGGTCCTATAGACGTACTTGAGAACCGCATCGTTGGTCGAGTGGTACCCGTACACGACTCCGTCCACGGCGGCAGTCAGCGCATCCCAGTTACTCTTTGCGCCGATCGCGGAGCCCAGTAGATGGGCAGACTCGATTCGGGGCCCGCCCGGTTTCGTGCCAAGCGTCTCGGCTGCGACGACCATAACACGTGCTCCGAGGCTATGGCCGATGAGCACGTAGGATTCTGCGTCGGTGCGTGCAAGCAGGTCGCCTACGATGACTCCGGTCTTATCGGCCCTGGTCTTCGCTACGTGCCAGGGATTCTTCGCGACGTCGGTCGCGATCATCGCAGGCCCGATAACGTTGCCGAGGAACTTGGCACCCGCCTTCGTGCCGAGCGCAGCAGCGCCCTTCGCGACCGCGACCCCTCCTGCCTTGGCAGCGAGACCGCCGCCGAGCATGCCGAAATCGCGGAGTTCCTTCGAACCCCATCGCACTCGGTAGACGGGGGAGTCGGGATACCGCCGGTCCACAATCTGCCTCCAGCCTCCCCACTTCTCGCCAGCGCCGTCGGTGAGGAAGCCGTTTGCAACTACCACCGGAGTGCCACCTTTGCCGGGACGGAGTAGCTCGATACGGAATGACCTATCCTCACGAAGGTAGGCGTGCGAAACTGAGGCGCCGAGTGCGCCGCCGACGGATGCTCCCACGGCCGTGACCACGGCCGTCCCGCCGGCCATGCCGAGCCCACCTGCCGAGAGGCTCCCTCCCCCGAGCAATGCGAGGCCGTGGGAGGTGGCCGCCGCGCCAGAGAAGCCGCCGAAGATTCCCATGGAGCCGATCGCGCCGCCAATTGCGGGGGCGGCGAGAAGCGCGAGCGGAATAGCGACTCCGAAGGCGACGGCGCTTCCGACTGCGATTTTGGACGCCCTGTTGAGATCGGGTTTCTCGTACTGGAGGTACTCTTCATAGTCATTGAGCTCGCCGATCGTGCCCTGGGCCTTCTCGAACCCCGAGATGTCGTGGCGATGCTCCGCGCAAAACTGCGGGACACGAATAGCTCCCCGATCGCGCACGGCCATGTGCGTGCATCCGACGGCGACGCACGGGAGAGTGGGCGAGCCACATCCCCCGCAGACGTAGACTGCGAGCTGACCGGCCGGGCGATTTGATTTGCGATGCTCTGCCTTGGTGAAACAGGATGAGCACCAGCCTTCGACTACATCGAGGCTCGATACGTCGTCAGCGACGTCCGCGATCCACTGAGCGGCCTTCGCGTAGGCGTCGGCGCGCTTTTCCGCGAAACGCTTTGCGTCATCGGCCAGTTTGAGGGCCGCCTTCTGTTCAGCCGGATCCGCGAGGCTCAGTGCGTCCATGTTCGACGCTGTTCGCGCCGCATACCAGGTCTTCGCGTGGGCCCACAGGTTGCTGCGAAGTGCTGGATTTGCCTCGAGCGTTCCACCTACTTCTACGATCGGTTCGAGGTCGGTGAGATCGCCTGCTAGCGCGAGCGTTGCGCCCTGGTCGGAAACGACATCGACCCTCAGCCGTGTGCCTTCGACGATGTGGACGTGGATGGATCCGGGCATAGGTAGATCGTGCCACATCCGACGACGATCGCACCGCTAGGAACCAACCCTCGACGCTCGCACGCCAGACCCGCTCGCGGCTGCGCGGGATCGAGCGATCACGCGGGAGGAAACGCGCGAGCGAGTCGCGACGCGGCCGCTTCAACATCGAGGGCGACCGCTGGCGCCTCCATCATGCGTTTGATGAGGAGGCGCGGCCGGACCACGTGGATGGCGTCGACGACGAACGAACCGCCAACGAGCGGCCAGTCCGCCTCGAGGAAGCAGAGCGCGCCCATCACCGGCGGGACATCGTCTGCGAGCGCATCGCGAACACGGTCGACTTGGGCGCGAACGCCGTCGACCAGCTTCGTGCCGTCGCGGCCGCCGATTCGGAGGGACTCGACGCGAGGGCGCAGAATCCCACCCTCGACGCGCAGCTCGGGGCGCTTGTTCTTGTACCGCTTGGCGTCGATCACCCAGACTCCGGAAGGTCCGACCACGATGTGGTCGATGTTCGCCTTCGTGCGGGGGATTCGACGGTCGTGCATCACACGGAAGGCGTCGGGGAGATCGGCGAGCCGTTTCGCGAGCAGTTCCTCACCGACGGCGCCGGCCTCCCACGCTCTCGTGCTCTGCGGATCCTCCGAGAGAGCGAGGATCAAACCCCCGAGCTTCGGATGGTCGCTACGAATGCGTTGCTCACGGGCATCCTTCCGACGCTCGTATTCGCGGCGGGCTGACGCTCCCGCAATCCCGTCGCCGACCTCGCCCGCAGGTGCTTCGCACTCCACGCAGCGGATCGACTTCAGCGAACGCTCGTAGATGGCATCGGCGCCGGCTGCGTGCGCGCGACCGCACAAGCGGCACGTCCCGGCGTAGCGCAGGCGCATGCGCTTGTCGTCTGGCCCCAGTTCCAGCGTCACGAGCTGAACGTAGCAGCCCGAGCGCGCCTCCTGTCGCGCCGGCGACCTCCGTGAGGGGGAGCCCCGGCGGCACAGCCAGCAGTTCCTTGGGGGAGTCGCGCCGGAGACCGCGGGCCACGGTTCGGTGGGTGCACACGTCGATCAGCCGTGACTTGCACGCGTATGTGCGGTTTTCCTCACATCACCCGAATGTGCGAATAATCACACGTTCGCGCAAGTTCGCGTTACGCGAGACTACGCCCGCGCGTCCGCCTCCCGCCGCAGCAGCGGGGCCGATAGGCCTGAGGTGAGGAGGCCCGCGGCGAGGACGCCGATGGCGCCGACGAGGAGGAGGCTCGTGCCGGCGGCTGCGCCGTAGTCGCTCAGCAGCGGCAGGCCCGCGATCACCGTGTCGCCCGACGGCAGGCTGTACGCCAGCGCGACCGACTCGAGGCCGTCCGGCGTCGACGCGGCGATCGCGGCCAGCGCGGTCGAGAACACCAGAGCCGCACCCGACAGCGTCACCACAGCCCGCCGCGGTGCCGTGGCCGACGACACCCGCGCGTCCCGCTCGGCGACACCGGGCGCGAAGAACATGACGGCCGAGAGCACGCCCACCGTGATGAGCGCCTCTCCGAGACCGATGAGCAGGTGCACGCCGGTCATCGAGGCTGCCATGGCCGCGGCATCCACTGACCCTGCACCCCCGACCGCATACAGCGCCACCAGCGCCAGCGTGCCGGCCGGCACCGACAACACCGCGGCAACACCCGCCGTCGTGCGCGCGTGTCGCTCGACCCCCGCCCGCATCGCGAGCGCCCGCACCCCGACGGCGACGGCGATCGGCACGACCGCCCTCACGAGCACGTTGGTGCCGAGCGCGGTCGCGCCCCCATCACCGAACACGAGCGACTGCAGCATGATCACCGCCGTCATCGCCCTCAACGCGAGCCTCGGGATAGCACGAGTGGCCTGCCCGAAATCGACGCGACGGCGGGAGTCGAACCCGCAACGCTGCCGGGTATGAGCAGGAGCCCGGGACCGCCCGGATCGCCGCGATGACAACCACGTTATGCGCGGTTGAGGCTCGAAGCGCGGATGCTACGCACTGTGTCTCACAAAGACGGCCGATGACGCAGGAAAACGCTGCACGATAAGATATTAACGTTAAGCAATCTAAAGTTAATATCAGGGCGGACGTCGGAAACTCTGCGGAGGTGGAAATGGCGAGCTATGTCGAGCGTCTCTGGGCGCCTGAAGAGCATGGGCAACTCAGCCGCCGCGATCGCGAGCCCGGCCGCTTCCGCGCTTACATCCCCGACGAACTTGGTCGTGGGCTCCCACATCTCGGTGATGAGGCGCGCGCTGCAGCCGAGGACGCGCTCGCCGTTCTTGCGCGGGCCGATGAACGGATCAGCCGGAGCGGTGCCTACCTCAACCATCTCCTCATCCGTTCCGAGAGCATCTCGTCCTCGTGGATTGAGGGAAACCGTGTCACGCCGAAGCGCCTGGCGATCGCTGAAGTGCTCGAGCAGGGGCCCCAGGTTGCCCTCGACGTCATCGGCAACGTGCGAGCCACAGAGCAAGCCATCGCGACACTTGCCGATCGAACGCGCCTGATCACGAGCGCCGACATCGAGCGTTTGCAGCATGTCATCGAGCCGACACTCGAACCCGGGCTGCGCACCGAGCAGAACTGGGTGGGCGGAACAGGGTGGAGCCCTTTGCGCGCCGAGTTTGTTCCGCCGCCTGAGTCGGAGGTGCCACGACTTGTCGCCGACCTTGCCGCATTCCTCAGCGAGACGACAGGCAATCCGGTCGTCCGCGCCGCGATCGCGCACGCACAGTTCGAGGCTATCCACCCGTTCATCGACGGCAACGGTCGCACTGGCCGCGCGCTGATCCACACCGTACTTCGCCGCGCGGACGCGCTACGCAACGTCCTGATCCCGATCAGCACGGTATTCGCCGGTGACACCGACACCTACATCGCCGGTCTGACGGCCTATCGTGCCGACCCACCTCGGCTTGACGAATGGGTTATCGGCTTCGCGCGGGCAACGGAACTCGCGTCTTCCAACGCCGTCAGACTCGCTGACGAAGTTGCCGCGCTCGATCAGCAATCCCTCGATGACCTCGTCGCCCATCGTCGCGCCCACGAGCTCACTCCGGCGGTTCCGCGGCGGGATGCGGTGGTACTCCGCATCCTCGCCGCGCTCGCAACCGAGCCCGTGCTCACCATCGAGAGCGTCGCGCGCAACCACGGGGTATCCACGACCGCCGCGCATCGAGCACTGAACGAGCTCGCGGATGCTGGCATCCTCGGCCGCACGAAAGACCAACGCGGCCGTCTCATCTGCTGGACGGCCGACCGCCATCTTGCGCTTGTCGCACTCACTGAGCGCAGCAATCGCGTCGGCGCGGGTGACACCGCGAACCGTGCACCCCGCGCCGGACCGCCTCGCCCCGAGAAGGGGCGGATTGGCACGCTCAGGGCGACGAGTCGCGACGACTGACGCTGGCGTCAGCGGGGAAGGCCGCGCACGGCCCGGCCGGGGTAGGCCGACTCGTCGAGAGCGCCATCGCGGATCACGAACTCGCCGTCGACGAGCAGGTGTCGCACGCCGGTCGACGGGCGTACCGGATCCAGAGCGCTGGCGTTGTCGGTCAGGGCCGTGGGATCGATCACCACGATGTCGGCGCTGGCACCGGCATCCAATCTCCCCTTGCTGCGCATGTCGGGTGCGACCTCATCGAGCACCCGCGCGGGCAGATACGAGGCCCTCCGGAAGGCCTCGACCCAGCTCCACAGTCCGTGCTCACGCACCATGAGACGGATGCTGCGCGCGAACGTCCCCGCGGTGCGCGGATGCGTCGACGCCCCCGGCGGCAGCGGCCACTCGCGGGTGTCGCTGCGCCCGTCTTGCCACTCGACGGGCATGGCGTCGCTCGCGACGATGGCGTCGGGGTACTCCAGCGCGCGACGCAGGATCGCGCGATCGGCCTCATCGCGTTCGTCGAGAAACTCGAGCAGACACGTCGCACCCGGTTCGAGCGCGCGAATCTCGTTGAGTCGGCGCGCGTCGGCGATGCGCTCGCCGGTGCCGAGCATCACGATGTTCGACGGCGCGAGACCGGTGGCCGCGAGCGCTTCGGGGGAGAGGAACGCCGCCCCCACACTCGTGCTGCCCATCCCGTACGGGTAGGCCTCGACGCTCACGCGGCTCCCCGCCGTCGTCGCTTCGTCAAGCGTGCGCAGCACGCGATCGACGTGCCGGCGTGACGTGCTGTTGACGTGACAGTGGTGCATCGCAGCGCCGGTGTCGGCCGCGGCGCGCACCACCTCGAACGATCCGTCGACCGGGGTCGCATCGTTGAGTTCGATCAAGTCACGCACGTGTGTGAAAGTCGGGGCGCCCGACCGTGCGGCGAGGCGTGCGACGGCGAGATACTCGTCCGGGTCTGACAGCGGGGCGTACCCGATGAGGACGCCGATGCCGAGGGCCCCGGCATCCAATTCGCCCTCGAGAAGGTCCAACCAGGTCGCGAGCTCGCGCGGCGTCGACGTGCGCTGCCAGTCGCGGTTGCCGAGCAGCGCGGCCGAGTCGTGAAAGTCGGCGCGCGCGGGAAGACCGGCGAGCACCTGCCCGCGGGCGTCGGTCCACGACGCCGAGAACCCGTAGTGCAGCACGCGGCCCGCGGCGGCGGCGTCGGCGTAGGCCTTCTCGACGGGCATGAGCCCGGCCTCGAGGTCGAGCGTCGTGGTGACGCCATCGAAGGCTTGCAGGCGCTGACCGGCGATCGAGTGCACGTGGCTGTGCAGGTCGACGAATCCCGGGCCGACGATCAGACCCGTGACGTCGATGATGGTCGCGTCGGCCGGGGTTTCTGCCGATGCGTGACCGGCGGGTGCGACGCGTGTGACCCGGCCCGCGGAGATCTCGACATCAGCGATCTGCTCGGTTCCCGCGGCGGGGTCGATCACGCGACCGCCGCGGAGGATTGTCGTTGTAGGCATCGGTTCCATCATTCCCGACGCGGCGCCCGCGCGATCGTTCGCGCCGACGAAAACGGGTGGGGTGCGTGGTGCGGTTGGACAAAGGCGCAGCGGCCCCTGGGGTCACAGGGAGTCGGATGCCGTCAGCACGGCCTCCTGCTCGAGAGTGAGATCGATGACCTGGCGCAAGAGCCCGCCGACCGTCGTCGAGCGCAGCAGCGTCTGCCGGTCGAAGTCGCCGAGTGGCGCGATCGCCGCCAGTTGCCACGCAGATTCGATGGGGTCTTCGGAGAGCTCGGTCGCGGCATCCCATCGCAGTGCATTCCACGGCGCGGAATCGGGGAGGGCCTCATCCATGCGTTCGCTGAGCAGAGTGGCGCGCGCGACGACGCGGCGCACGATAGCCTCGGCCTCGGTGTGCAGGGGGAGCAGGGCGTCATCCCACTCGAGCACGGGCAGCGGGCTGATCTCGGCGAGCGGGTACGGATCGTCATCGAGCCAGCGCGTCGTCTCGAACCGGTCGCCACCGACGGCAACCACGTGCATCGCGTCGGCGGCGGCCTCGACCTGCACGATGCGCGCGAGCGTACCGATCCGGCTGCGCTGGTCGCCGCCACCCACTTCGCTCCCGCGTTCGATCATGACGACACCGAACAGCGGGTTCTCTTCGTCGAGCAGGCGGCCGAGCATCGTCAGGTATCGCGGCTCGAACAGGCGCAGCGCGAGGGGCGTGTGCGGCAAGAGCACCGAGCCGAGAGGGAACATCGCCACCGATGACATGCAGCCAGTCAAACAGTCCGCGCACGCGCGGGGGCCGGGCGCGCCTGAGAGGTCGCTGAGATCGGGCCGTGACGCGTGGTGCGTTCGTAGGCTGGGCCGCGGAGGGCGCATCATGAAGCATCCGAATCCCGAACCGATCTCAGCCGGCGAAGAATCCGTGTGGGATTACCCGAGGCCGCCTCGCGTCGAGCACGTGGATCGCCGCGTGCGCATCACGCTCGGTGGCGAGGTGATCGTCGACACCACCGACGTCGTGCGCGTACTCGAGACGAGTCATCCGCCGGTGTACTACGTGCCCGCGAGTGCTTTCGTCGCGGGGGCGCTGACTCCGGGGCCCGGGGGATCGGCGTGCGAGTTCAAGGGAACGGCTCACTACTTCGACGTGCATGGCGGGGGCGAGACCCGTCCGCATGCGGCGTGGGGGTACCCGACCCCGCTGCCCGGTTATGAGGCCCTGCGCGATCGGGTCGCGGTGTACCCGGCGATGATGGATCGCTGCACCGTCGACGGCGTCGAAGTAACACCCCAACCCGGCCAGTTCTACGGGGGCTGGATCACGCCCGAGATTCGCGGGCCGTTCAAGGGCAGCCCCGGCACGATGGGGTGGTGACCGGCGTCACGTCGCATCCCACAGGGCGCGGTAATAGGCGATGCGCTCGGCATCGGGCGTAATTCCATAGGCGTCGTAGAGGGCGCCCTCCCAGCCCGGGCCGTAGTTCCACTCGGTGCTCCACGCGGCCACGGCGAGGTCGGCCCAGCGGTCGGCAACACCGAGCGCCCCGAAATCGACATGACCCACCCATCGCCCGTCGTCGCCGATGAGCGTGTTCGGGCTGCAGGCATCGCCGTGGCACACGACGAGTCGGTCGACGGGCGGTGCCTCGAGCAAGTGATCGGGGATTCGGATGCCACGCGTGGCCGCATTCGCGATGCGCGTGGCCGTGTTCCAGTCGAAGGGGCACTCTGCCACGGGGAGCGTGTCGTGCAGCGCGCGCAGCCCCTCGCCGACAGCCCGGACGGCCACGGCGGCGTCCTCGACCCAGCGCGGGGCGACCGCGGATTCGCCCGGGATGGTGGTCGTCACGAGCCACTCGTGCGTCTCGTCGTTGCCTTCGCTGACGATCTCGGGCACGGTGACCCACACTGCCGCCCACCGCAGCCGATCGGCCTCGGCCGTGAACGAGGTTTCGGCATGGCGCGGCCCGTACTTGATGTGACGGCCGTCAGAGGTGCGGAACGTCACCCCGCCCACGCCGTTGATCCACACCGGCTCGAGGTCCGCGCCGCGGGCAAGCTCGCGCACGCGCGCGGGAACCTCGACGGGGCTCAGCGGGATCGACACAGAGCCGAGGGTACCCGCCGCGTGTCCGAGCCCTCGAACGCGGCCGATCCGCTGCTATACCCTGGGCCGATGCGCATGCTTCTCACCTCGAACGGCATCGCCAACGACCTGATTCGTGACACGCTCGTCGACCTGCTCGGCAAGCCGCTGAGCGAATCCCGCGTCGTCGTGGTGATCGACGCGATTCTCGGATTTCCGGGCGACAGCTCGATGCTCGTGACGCACCTCGAAGGGTTGCGCGCGCTCGGGTGGGCCGAGTTCGACGTGGCATCGCTTTTCGCCGGCCCGCAGGCCTTGGTGGAGTCGCGGTTGCGCTCAGCCGACGTCATCCTCGGCTACGGCGGCAGCAACCTGTGGGCGGCACACACCTGGCACGCAACGGGCTTGGCACCGGTGTTAGCCGAGCTGCTCGAAGAGAAGGTGTACGTCGGGTGGAGTGCGGGATCGATGATCTTCGCTCGCCGCCTGGATCGGTGGCCCGCCGACTTCAACGACCAAGACGAGCTCGAGATGTTCGGGCTTGAGGATGCGGCGCCCGCCGTTGCACTCTTCGATTGGTTTTTCGCCGGGCATCTCGGTGCGGACTGGATGCCCGCACATGCCGAGCAGAACTTGTCGCAGGGCGCTCGCCGCTCGGGCCAAGACGTGTGGTTCGTCGACGACGACACGGCGCTGCTCATCCGCGACCCCGCAGCCGAGCCGACCGTCATCTCGTCAGGCCACTGGCGCCGCTACGGCCCCGACGGCTCGCTCATCGCGTCGGCCTGAGTCGTCGGGGGGATCAACCCATCCCAGGCGGGCCGTACAGTTCGCCCTCGGGCAGCTCGGGACAGGAAGCATCAGACGTCTGGGCCGCGACTTCTGCGCGCACCAAGATGCCATTGGGCGCGGTTGTGAGCGTGTAAACGATTCCCTCTTGAGCTCCGACTTCGGGGATAAACCCGAGCATCATCCCGTCGTAGTTCATGCTCTCGGGTCGATGCTCTCCCCAGACTGACATGAGGTCACCGGCGGGGTTCGCATCAATCCACTCGGCGGTCTCGCGGAGCGTGGCATCCGGCACGAGCCAGAATGCCTCCAGCTCGGCAACAGGCCCGCACGGCCAGCCCGTGTATGAGTTGAGCGCGGCCGCGTTCGGCGCAGCGTCGGTTGCGCCAGGTGGCAGAGAGACGTCGTCGAGCCAGGCATGGGCTTGCGCGCGCGCCTCCTCGTCGTTGCTTCCTGATTCGACGACGCGGGTGGGCGGCATACAGCACAGGCCGATGAGTAGGGTGTGACGATGATCGAGCGACAGGCGGAGCGGCATGACGAGTTCTGACGCGGGCGCATTGCAGCAGCCAAAGCGAAAGCGGTCGCCGCGCGTTGCTCCGTCCGAACTGGACTATTACGCACGGATGCTGCAGAAGATCCAGAACAAGAAGCACGAGGTGTACGCGATCAGCCGCATTCTGCATCGGCTGGACGACCCAGAGATTGAGCTGGTCACTCAACAGGCCGTCCACACGAGCGGGGGACTGGCGCTCCTTGACCTCTACCTTCCGCAGTTCGGACTTGCGGTCGAGGTGGACGAGTTGCACCACTTCTCGTCCGAGGGCAGGGAAGCTGACAAGGCGCGCGAGCAACGCGTCCTCGACCTCACATCACTAGAGTTCGTCAGGCTCGGGATCGGTTCCCTCAAGACGCGCGACGAGTTCCGCACCACGGTGGACGGCTTTATCGACGACGTCCGCCGGCGAAAGCGGACAGCCGTGTCCGCAGGCTCGTTTGCCCCCTTCTCGTACGGCTCCCGCCACGATCCGGAGCATTGGGTCGCCCGCGGGCAACTGACAATCGATGACGAGGCGCAGATGCAACGCATGCCCGACGTCACTCGGTTGTTCGGGTATCGGCACAAGCACTGGCAGCGAGCCACTCTGCGTCTCCGAGACGGTCGGCAGGTGTGGATGCCGTATCTCGCGCAAGAAGGTTCTCCTCGGCGAGCCGACTGGGACAACCGCCTTCTGGACGATGGGCGAACGATCGTTGAGCGCCGACTGGGTGATTGGGAAACAGGGGCATACGAAGACGTTGAGCGAATCGTCTTCGCCAAGTTCCGTGACCCCGTATTCGGTTCTGTCTACTACCGCTTCCTCGGGCGGTTCCGAATCAGCGCCCAGGAAGGCGACACGACTACGTTCACCCGCGTCGCGACAGAGGTCAGCTTCTCAGAGCTGGTTTCAGATCAGAGTCGCGTAGACAGCGGCGCCGCCGAAGATACCGACGATGAGAAGTCCCAAGCTTGACCACACGATAACGCGGGTCCAATCGGCATAGCGGCGCGAGCGGATGCCCGGGCATGCTGAGCGGATACTTATCGCAGGGCGCTCGCCGCTCGGGCCAAGGGGTGTGGTTCGTCGACGACGACTCGGCGCTGCTCATTCGCGACCCCGCGGCCGAGCCGATCGTTACTTGGTCGGGCCACTGGCGCCGCTGCGGCCCCGACGGCTCGCTCATCGCCTCGGCCTGAGCCCGCCCGTGCCCGTGGGCAACCCGCGTCGCTGCGCGGACCTCACAGATCGAGGAAGTCGCCGAGCCACATCCGCACCGCGCTGAGGCAGTCGACAGAGACGGTCCCAGCGACTCGATTGAGCCTGTCGCGTGAGAGCGTGCGTGGCTGCTCGGTCATGATCCACGAGGGGCGATCCAGGCCGCTCGGGCCATCCACGCGAACGTGATTCGGCCATCCTCGATCGGTCGTGGTGATCGGTAGCGCGATGACTAGTGTCGTGACGGCATCCAGATATCCGAGTGACGAGGCGATCAGGACCGGACGATGCCCGCCCTGCTCGCGGCCGCGCACGGGGGCGAGGGTTGCCCAGGCGACGGTGCCGGGCGCGAGTTCGAGCATCGTCACGACGCGTCAGTGAGCTCGGTGCGTTCCCATTCCGAGGCTTCCCGCGCATGCGACTCGACATCGGCCTTCGAAGCCTCGCTGATCGCCGACTTCAGAAGGTCGAGGCGTCTCCGTCGGTCCTCAGCATCGGCGAGGCGCGAGAGGTGCGCGCCGAGGGTGAGGCCGTCGCGCGCGGCCTGCGCCTTGAGCCTGTCGCGCAGTTCGTCACTGACCTTGATGGTCGTTGTCATACCCGGAGTATACCGACGTGGTAGTGCGTCAGGTCGACGGGAGTGTCGTCGTCCGCCCCAGGGAACGGCGCATCGTTGACGCAAGACTTGCCTGCGCGCCAGCTCCGCCCCCAGAGTCTGTCACCGGGCCGCGCAGATCCTGGGGGTGGAACAACTCCGCAGCGCTGGAGCCCGGCTCCGCCCCCAGAATCTGCTCCCCGCGCGCGCGGATTCTGGGGGTGGAACAACTCGACAGCGAGCCGGCGCGCTCCGCCCCCAAGATCGGTCGCCCGCACCCGCAGATGCTGGGGGCGGAGCATCAGGTGGCGTCGCGAGGGGCGCGGCGTCGTGCCGGGTGCACCCTGGCGGGAGCCCGCCACCGCCGATCCGAAGCATCCTCGCCGGGCCACTAGGCTCTATCCATGGCGCCGGCGACACGAAGAGGGATCTTCGCTGTCATCGCCGCGGTCATCCTCCTCGCTCTCGGCGCGGGGCTCGGCATCGTCGTTGGCGACGCGCTCGGCATTCGCACCGAGCCCGCCACGCAGATGCAGCCGGCCGCAGCCTCGGCACCGCCCGCGGCATCCGTCTCGCCGCCCCCGCAGATCACGGTCGAGAACGCGCCCGATTCGCCGCGCATCGCGGCCGCGATCGATGAGGTGATGGATGCCACGTCCGCCGTGGCGACCGAGGGTGTGGCATCCGTCACCCTCGCCCTGACCGGGGACGGTGAGAGCGACGCATATACGCTCACCGGAACCCCCGACGCCCTGCGCATCGAAGCCGAAGGCGAAGCCGGCGCCGCGCGCGGACTGTACGACATCGCCGCAGCGGTGCGCGCCGGCACTGACATCGCGGCGAACCTGGGCCAGACGGTGGCGTGGGAATTGCCGCTGCGCATCGTCGACATGGGCGCCGTCGCCGTCGAAGCCAACCCCGAAGAGTGGGAGCCCGGTACCAACTACTCCCACGTGTCGGAGGCGTTCCGAAACGCATACATTCCCGAAGCGCCATACGTCGACGACGCGGCGCTCGCCGCGGACTTCGAGGACTGGGACGCGTACCTGCGCCACACCGTCGCGCTGGGGTACAACGCCGTCGCGTGGTCGGGCTTCATCGAATACGCCACCTTCGCGAACGCGCCCGAGGGGCCCGTCTACGCCGACGATGACGAGCACGTCGCCCGCGCGCTCGCGCTGCGCGAAGCGTTCACGCCGTTCTGGGATCGCGCCGAAGAACTCGGCGTCACGATCTACCTCAAGAGCGACATGCTCGCCCTCACGCCCGAGCTCGATGCGTACTTCGCCGAGCACTACGGCGGCGCCGACACCGAGAATCCGCAGCTGTGGGAGGTCTACACCGCGGCGCTCGACGAGATCTACGCCGACGTGCCGGCGCTCGCGGGCCTCCTCATCCGCATCGGCGAGGGCGGGGCGATTTACGACCTGCCCGGCTGGGACTACTACTCGTCGCTGTCAGTGACGACGGTTGACGCGGTCCGCACGATGCTCACCGCCTTCACGGGTCATGCCGAAGCATCCGATCGCGAAATCATCTTCCGCACGTGGTCGGTCGGCATCGGCGATGTGGGCGACATGCACACCGACGTCGCCTCGTACGAGCAGGTGCTGGCCGGCATCGACTCGCCGGCGCTGATCGTGTCGACGAAGTACACGCTCGGCGACTACTACAGCTGGCTGCCGCTCAACAACACCCTCGAGCAGGGGGAACAGCGGCGCATCGTCGAGTTCCAGTCGCGGCGCGAGTTCGAGAACTTCGGTGCGTTCCCCAACGACCTGGGCACGCAGTACCAGTGGGCGATGCAGCAGCTTCTCACCGCGAACCCGAACATCGAGGGCGTGTGGGTCTGGACGCAGGACGGCGGGCCCTGGCGCGCGGGCCCGATGACCTTGTACCTCAAGGCCGGGTTCTGGCAGTTGTACGAGCTCGACACGATGCTCGGCGCGGCGATCGCGCGCGACCCTGAGACCGATGTTGCCGGGGTCACCACCGCGTGGGCGCGCCAGTACTTCAGCGACGACCCCGAGACGGTCGCGGCGATCGTGTCGGCGATGACGCACTCGCGTGAGGCGATCGAGCAGGGGCTGTACATCCAGCCCTTCGCTGATCAGCGGGTCTTCGCGATCGGGCTCGAACCGCCGCCCATGATGTGGATCTTCGAGTGGGACATCCTCACCGGCGACTCGGCCGTCCTCAACGTGCTGTACGCGATCACGCGCGACTCAGAGATCGGCGTCGATGGCGCGATCGCGCTCGGGCACACCGCGGTCGAGTCGGCGCAGGCGATGCGCGACGAGATCACGGCGACGGATGCCACGACCTGGCGCGACCGCGAGATGTACGACGCGTTCGTCGACACGCTCGACTACGAGATCGACACCCTGCAGATGCTCGCGTCGTACCGCGAGATGGTGCTGCGTCAGGCGCAGCGGCACGACACTTTCACGGCCGAGTCCCACGACCAGTGGCAGGAGGCGCGCGACCAGTTCGTCGAGCGCGCGGATGCCCACGTCGCCGCCTACCAGGGCAACGTCGACTACCCGGCGTACAACGTGATCGCTGCCGAGCAGAACGTGCAGCGCGCCGACCGCGACCTCACGATGTCGTGGCTCGCTCGCATCTTGTTGGTTCTCGCGCTCGCATGGGCGTTCATCGGCATGCTGGCCGCGCGCACGCGGTTGGTGCGCCGGCCCGGGGCAGCGGCCGCGCGGGCGTCGTGGCTCGCCTCGACCCGGCCGTGGCGCGCACGAGAGTCGACCCTCGGGATGCTCCCGCTGGACCGCTGGCTGATGATCGGCGTGCCGGCCGGCCTCTTGGTGGCCACACGCCTGGTGCAGACGTCGTTCCTCGCGTGGTCGCATGCCCTCACGGTGCTGGCCGCGTGGCTGATCTTCACCCTGGTGGTGCGCATCCTGGTGGGGCGCCGCTCGCCGTGGCCGGTCATCGCCGCCGTCGGCGGTGCGGTGGTGTTCCGCTGCGTGTGGGTGCTCTTCGCGCTGTCGTTCACGGGCCCCGGCGGCTACTGGTTCGCGTTCTGGACCGACCCGCTGCTGCGCGTGATCTACATCACGGTCGCTTTCGCCCTGTTCGCGTGGGTGTTCGTGGTGGCCGGGTGGTCACTTGCCGCGCAGCTGGGCGGCCGGCGGGCGACGGGCATCGTCGTGACCGCGGTCGGCGCGGCGCTGCTGATCCCCGCCGCGGTGATCGCGAGCTTCGGGCTCGAGACGGCACTCACGGTGTGGAACGACGAAATGGGTCTGTTGCCGTGGGGGATGGCTCGCATCCTCGGCATCACGACGTTCCTCGAGATTCCGCTCGCGACGGCGTGGTACGCCGCCGGACTCGGCGCGGCGCTCGTCGTGGTGGGTCTGCTGCTGTCGATCCGCCGACGCGGCGACGCTCCCGCGACGATGTAATCAGCCGGCGTCAGGCGGGCACGCGCTCGCCTGCGCGCACCGGCACGCTCCAGCGGTTGCCCACCGGAGGCAGCGGGCACACGCGATGCGGCCGTCGCGCGGCGGGCGCGGCATCCGATTCAGACGCGAACCGAGTCGCTCGGGACGATCTCTTTGCCGAGCGGCATGAGCGAAACCGGAACCATCTTGAAGCTCGCGATCCCGAGCGGGATGCCGATGATCGTGAGGCACATCGCGATGCCCGTGGTGATGTGCCCGATCGCCAGCCAGATGCCGGCGAAGATGACCCAGATGACGTTCCCGAGGAACGAGCCAACGCCCGCGCCGGGCTTGTCGACGATCGTCTGGCCGAACGGCCACAGGGCGTAGACCCCGATGCGGAACGATGCGATGCCCCACGGGATCGTGATGATCAGGATGCACAGCAGCACGCCAGCGGCCATGTAGGCGAGGAACATCCAGAACCCCGACAGGACGAGCCAGATGATGTTGAGGATCGTGCGCACCCGTCCATGGTGACCCATCGCGGCTGGGAACGCCCCGCGAGGTGGGATGACATATTGACATATGGCAGCGTATGCTTCGGCATATGCGCACGACAGTGATTCTTCCGGACGAGCTCTACCGCCAAGTGAAGGAAGCGGCGCGGGCGCGCGGTCGCACGGTGACGTCGTTCATGGAAGAAGCGTTGCAGCGTGAACTCGCACGCCGGGACTCGTCGCTCGGCCCGGTGGATGTGCACCTCGCTCCACCCAGTGGATCGCGCGATTCGCGGCCGCTCGTTGATCTCACCGATAAGGAGGCCGTGTGGGCGGCGCTCGATGAGGGTGACTTCGCGGTACAGCAGATTCGTGCTTCTCACGCAGCCGACCGCCACGCGAGTGAGCGATGAAGATCCCGGACGTGAACGTGCTGGTGGCCGCTTTCAGGCTCGAGCATTCCGCACACGACGTGTCCCGGGCCTGGCTGCGCGAGACGCTCGAGTCGGGTGAGACGATCGGCTTGTCGAGCCTCGCGGCGACGGGCGCTGTGCGCGTGCTCACCAACCGCCGGATCTGGCCGGTGCCAGACTCGCTCGAGACGGCGCTCGGTCATATCGACGCGCTGCGACAGAATGCGTCGGTGATCGACGTCCAGCCCGGGCGACGCCACTGGGAACTGTTCGCGCAACTGAGTCGGGATGCGGATGCACGGGGCAACCTCGTCGCCGATGCGGCGCACGCGGCGATCGCCGTCGAGCACGGAGCGACGGTCGTGTCGTTCGATCGCGACTTCGCCCGGTTCCCGGGGCTTCGATGGGAACTGCCCGCTTAGGCGCGGCATCCGAGACCCGGCGCCGCCCGTGTCGGAGGCCCGACCTACAATTGGACGGTTATGACCGACGCCTCTGCCTCCACGCCAATGATCATCACCGGCCAGGGGGACGGGGCGCGCTCCGACGATGACCTGCTCGCTGGGCTCAACCCGCAGCAGCGTGAAGCCGTCACCTATCGCGGGCAGGCCCTGCTCATCGTCGCCGGTGCCGGATCGGGCAAGACGAGCGTGCTCACGCGACGCGTGGCATCCCTTCTTCGCACGCGCGAAGCGTGGCCGAGCCAGATCCTCGCGATCACGTTCACCAATAAGGCCGCCGGTGAGATGCGCGAGCGCGTCGAACAGTTGGTCGGCGAGTCGGCGCGCGGCATGTGGATCTCGACGTTCCACTCGGCGTGCGTGCGCATTCTGCGCCGCGAGGCCGAGCAGTTCGGTTTCACCAAGGCGTTCACGATCTACGACTCGGGCGACTCGCGTGCGCTGCTCAAGCGCCTGGTGAAAGAGCACGAAGCCGACGCGTACGGACTCACGCCCGCCGCCACCCAGAGCCGCATCTCGAAGCTCAAGAACGAACTCGCGGACGCTGAGTCGTACGCGCGGCAGGCGAACATGAGCGACCCCGCCGAGCGCGTGTTCGTCGAGCTGTTCGCCGCCTACCAGCGCGAACTGCAGCGCGCCAACGCGTTCGACTTCGACGACCTCATCGGTCAGACCGTCTACCTGTTCCGCGCGTTCCCGCACATCGCCGACGTCTACCGCCGCCGATTCCGCCACATCCTCGTTGACGAGTATCAGGACACCAACCACGCGCAGTATGCGCTGATCCACGAGCTCACTCGACCCGTGGGATCGGATGCCGCGCCCACCGCGCACTCGAGCGGCATGATGATCTTCGAACCCGAGCCGGCCGCCGACGACCCGGCCACGCAGGGTGCCTCGCTGACCGTGGTCGGCGACTCGGATCAGTCGATCTACGCGTTCCGCGGCGCCGACATCCGCAACATCAGCGAGTTCGAGCGCGACTACCCGGGTGCGAAGGTCGTGCTGCTCGAGCAGAACTACCGGTCGACGCAGAACATCCTCTCTGCCGCCAACGCGGTGATCAGTCACAACTTCGACCGCAAAGACAAGAAGCTGTGGACCGACGTCGGTGCCGGCGAGCAGATCATCGGCTTCACCGGCTACTCGCAGCACGACGAGGCGCAGTTCGTCGCTGACGAGATCGAGCGGCTGCACCGCGACGGGCACGCGTACTCCGAGATGGCGGTGTTCTACCGCACCAACTCGCAGTCCCGTGCGCTGGAAGAGATCTTCATCCGCTCGGCTCTGCCGTACAAGATCATGGGCGGCACGAAGTTCTACGACCGCGCCGAGATCAAGGACGCGATGGCCTACCTCGTCGCGGTGGCGAACCCCGCCGACGAAATGGCGCTGCGCCGCATCATCAACCGGCCTCGACGCGGCATCGGCGACGTGACCATCGAGACCATCGCGCGGTACGCGGCCGAGGAGCAGATCACGTTCCGCGACGCGCTCGCAAACCCCTCGGCCCTCGGCGTCGGACCCAAGATCCAGAAGGCGATCGCCAACCTCGACCAGGTGCTGGTCGAAGCGGCCGCGATCATGCTCCCTGCCTCGGGCGAACTCGCGCCCCCGACGGCCGTGGCCGAGGGTTTGCAGTTGCTGCTCGCCAAGAGCGGATACACCGAAGCGCTGCGGGCGACGAAGGACGCGCAAGACGAGGCGCGCATCGAGAACCTCGACGAACTCGTGGCGGTCGCGCGCGAGTTCGCACGCAACAACCCCGAGGGCACTGTCGTGGACTTCCTCGCCGAAGTCGCGCTGGTCGCCGACACCGACGACCTCGATGACGAGTCGGGAACCGTGTCGCTCATGACGCTGCACACGGCGAAGGGCCTGGAGTATGACGCCGTATTCGTCACGGGCGTCGAAGAAGACTTGATCCCGCATCGTATTTCGGCGGGCGAACCCGGTGGTCCGCAGGAAGAGCGGCGCCTGTTCTATGTCGGCATCACACGCGCGCGCAAGCGGCTCTACCTGTCGCTGGCCATGACCCGCGCGCAGTTCGGCGAGGTCACCGTCGCCATGCCCAGCCGCTTCTTGCAAGAGATCCCGGCCGATCTACTCCACTGGCGGCAGTCGCCCGGTGACGTGAACTCGCGCGGAGGCACCCAGTCGCGGGCGCTGAACGCGCGCCGGCCCGGGGGCGGGTTCGGCGGATCGGGATCGGGCGGCTTCGGTGGGTCGCGCTCGGGCCGCTACGGCGACGATCTGGTGCCACTCGGTAAGCGCGAGCCGCGCGCCGGGGGAGGCATCGAGAAGTTCGCCAACCGCATCCCGGCGAAGGTGCGCGACAACGGCGATATGGAACTCGGACCGGGCGACCGCATTCGCCACGAAGACTTCGGCGAAGGTCGCGTCGACGCCATCACCGGCGAGGGTGCGAAGCGCATCGCGCACGTACGATTCGACAGCGCCGGCCCCAAGAAGTTGCTCGTCAAAATCGCGCCGATCGAGAAGCTCTGACCGGTCGCGCGGAAGCGTAACTCGTGCGCTCCAAAAAGTGGTGCGGATCAGGCCGCATCAGGGGCTATCTTTAGATCACTGCACACCTCCCCAGCCAAGTGATCGACGAGTTCGCGACACGCAACGTCGCGGGAGTAGCATCCACTCGTCGTATGGCTGGGGAGCACCTGTGACCACCACTGTTTCCGCGCACCGCACGCGCATCATCGCCGTTCTTACGGTGCTCGCCGTCGTCTTCTCGGCCTTCGGCACCGTCGCCACATCGAGCCCCGCGCGCGCCGCCGAGACCGGCTCTGTCTCAGGCATCGTGACCGGGCCGACCGGGCTGCCGATGGCAGAGGTCGAGGTTCGCGTGCACCGCATACAGATGGTCGACGGCACCCGGTACTGGAGGTACGTTGACGAAACCACGACCGACGCGCTCGGTGTCTACACGTTCGTCGGCCTCGCGCCCGACGCCTACACCCTTGAAGTCTTGACGAGCACGGGCGAGCTGCGAGCCGACGGCCAGGTGATCGGGGAGTGGTGGCACGATCAGCCCGACGAGCGCTCCGCCACAGCCTTCGAAATCGCCGAGGGCGACACGCTCATCGACATGAACTTTCAGGTCGACGTCAAGGCGACCGTGTCGGGCCGTGTCACGGACCCGGACGGATCCGGAGTGACGCTGGCCAGCGTCTCGCTCATGCGGTGGACCGAGGTTGACGGCGACGGCTACTGGGATGCGGTCTCGACCGGCAACGCTGACAACAACGGCAACTACACAGCGATGGCCTCGCAAGCCGGTCGGTACACGCTGCGTGTGGAGACGTCGCGCTCGAGCGGCATGCTCGGCGCGTGGTGGGGCGGCGCAGCATCGGCCGAGTCGGCGACCACGTTCGATCTCGAGCCGGGTGACGTCCTCAGCGACATGGACATCGCACTCGACGCCGGCGGCGTGATCGAGGGCACGGTCACACGCGCCGATACGGGTGCGCCGGTGCCTACGGTCTTCGTTCGGCTGAGCAAGCTGGTGACGCACTCGACCGGATCATCATGGCAGGCGATCAGCCCGCCCGAGGTGACCGGCCAGTCCGGAACGTTCCGCGCCATCGGCCTCGAGACCGGCACCTACCGGGTCGAGTTCGACCCGCACAATCCGTATCTGCTGGGGCAGTGGTGGCCGGATGCCGCAGCCGCCGCAGACGCACAGGTAATCGATGTCGTAGCCGGGGAGACGACCTCCTCCATCGACGCGGCGCTCGCCGTCGGTGCTTCGATCTCGGGCACGGTGTCGCACACCGGCGGTGGCGCGCACGCGTATGGCTCAGTTGATCTGTACCGCTGGGCGGACGAGCCGCAGGCGCGCTGGGTATCTGCGAGCAGCACGATGAGCGATCAGAACGGTCACTACGCGTTCGTCGGCCTGCGCGAAGGCACGTACACCCTGCGCTTCTTGGCCGGGCAGACCGGACTGCCGAGCGAATGGTGGAACAACCAGCGCGGTGCCGAATCGGCGCAGGCGCTTGTCGTCGAGCCGGGCGAGGCCGTCACCGATATCGACGCAGAACTCGGCTACGCCGACGCCCTCGTCTCGGCTGAGCCGACGATCGATGGTTCGCTCGTCGTCGGGCAGATCGTCACCGCGCAGCCCGGCGACTGGGCCGAAGGCACGTCGTTCACGTACCAGTGGGCAGCCGATGGCGTGCCGCTCGAGGGCGAAACCTCGGCGACGTTGACCATCACCCAGGCCCTCACCGCGCAGCGCGTAAGCGTCGCGGTGACCGGAACGAAGCTCGGCTACACCCCCGTGACGCGGGAATCCGCGGCATCCGTCCCTGTCTCCGGTGGTGCTCTCGCCACGACCGTGCCGACCATCGCGGGGACCGTGGCCGTCGGCTCGGTCCTCACCGCAGGAGTGAGCGGGTGGACACCCGACACGACGTTCACGTATCGCTGGCTCGCCGATGGTGCGACCATCAGCGGCGCGACGTCGTCGAAGCTCACGCTCACGAGCGCCCTGCAGGGCAAGCGGATCTCGGTCGCCGTGACGGGGCAGCGCGAGTTCTATGTGTCGGCGTCGAAGACGTCCGCCCAGACCGCGAGAGTGATCCTCGCAGGCACGCCCACCGTGAGCGGCAGCGCGATCGTCGGCTCGACGCTCACCGCGAAGGCGGGGACGTGGACGAGCAGCACGGCGCTGAAGTACCAGTGGTACGGCAACGGCTCCGCGATCAGTGGGGCAACGGCATCCACCTACAAGATCTCGAGCTACCGCAGCGGGCAGAAGATCACTGTCGCGGTGACCGGCAGCAAGAGCGGCTACGCGACCGTCACGAAGTCGTCGGCATCCACGTCGTACGTCATGCGCCCCTCGACGCCTACGATCTCGGGCACTCTCGCCTACGGCTCGACCGTCACAGCAAAGCCGAACACCTGGACGACCGGCACCACGTTCTCGTACCAGTGGTACGCCAACGGTGTGGCGATCTCGGGCGCGACGAAGTCGACCTTCAAGATCGGGTCGAGCCAGAAGGCGAAGCAGCTGTCGGTCAAGGTGACGGGGCGCAAGTCCGGGCATCCGACCGTCGCAAAGACCTCGGCCAAGTCCGCGAAGGTCGCCACGGCCGCTACTCCCACCATCTCGGGTACCCGGGCCGTTGGGTACACGCTGACCGCGAATCGCGGCACCTGGACGAGCTCGACGACGTTCTCGTACCAGTGGTACGCGAACGGCACCGCGATCTCGGGCGCGACGAAGTCAACGCTGAAGCTGGGATCGAGCCAGGCAAGCAAGCAGATCACCGTCAAGGTGACCGGCCGGAAGTCGGGCTACGCGACCGTGGCGAAGACCTCGAGTGCGACCACGCGTGTCATGAAGCCGGGCACGCCGTCGATCTCGGGATCGCCCACCGTGACGCGCACGCTCACTGCGCAGACCGGCTCGTGGACGACGGGCACGACGTTCCGCTACCAGTGGTACGTCGGCAGCACCGCGATTTCGGGCGCCACGAAGTCGACGCTCAAGGTCTCGTCGTCGTGGGCGGGCAAGACGATCAAGGTGAAGGTGACCGGCTCGCGTTCGGGGTACCAGACAGCTTCGAAGCTGTCGGCCGCAACGAGAACCGTGGGCTACCCGAGTGTGACGGCACCGTCCAGCGAGTGGAACTGCCCGTCGTGGGCGCCGATCAAGGGCAACGCAGACTCGATGATCTACCACCTAAAGGGCCAGCGCTACTACAACGCCACCAAGCCGGAGGAGTGCTTCCGCACCGAGACGGCGGCCGTCAATGCGGGGTACCGCAAGGCCAAGGTCTGACCCACCTGCCCGCACCCACTGCGATGCGGGCAGCTGCGACGAACGCGTAGGCTCGGAACATGGCTCTCTTCTCTCGCCGCTCCAAAGACGCTGACGACCAGACGCCCGCTGAGGTGTCGGATGCCGACACCGCCGTGGCGAACGGTGCAGACGCTGTGACGCCAGACACCGGCGCGGAAGCCACCGGCGCGGAAGCCACCGGCGCGGAGGGCGCAGACACGGAGAGCGCGGACGCCAACGCGAGTGCGGACGCTGTGGATGCAGCGGAGGTGTCGGCCGCAGCATCCGTGGGCATCTCGATGTCGTCGTTCGGCGGGTTCGGTTCGACCAGCGCGCCGGCAGTACCAGCGGCACAGGCCACGCCGACGCCCGGGCCCGGGCAACACGTCGCCAAGCCCCCGGCACCCGAGACTGCACCCGCGCAGACCGAGACGATCCCCGGGCTGCGCGACAACGTCTTGGTGCGCGCGGCGCTCGCCGATGTGAGTGCCCCCGCACAGTCGGCTGAGGTGCTGAATGTTGTCCGTCAGATGCTGCAGGGGCACCTGTTCTTGCGCGTCAAGGGTGACGCCCGCGCGCTGATCGCCGAGGGCAAGCCGCTGCCGCTGGCGATGGCGACACTCGGCGAGAAGAACTACGCCCTCGCGTACTCGAGCGGCGCCGCCCTGCAGGAGAGCGTCAAGGCCGACGGCGATACCGGCACATCGGCGATGGGCCAGCCCGTGCTCGCCGTGATCCGTCACGTGCTCGCCGGAACCTACGCCGGGCTCATCATCGACCACGCGTCTGGCCAGGCTCGCGTCACGCTCCCGCGTGACCTGCTCGAGAAGGTCACGGAGCAGCTCGACGAAAAGATGACCATCAAGTCGCTGCTCGCCGCGCCGCGCACCGACGAGACCGCGCCCGCCGTGGCGGCGGCGCTCGGCACGGTGCCGCTGTGGGTCGCGATCGGCAAGACTGCCGACGATCGCCCCGGTGTCGCCGAGGGTCGCGCCGCGGATGGCTCGCGCTATCTCGAGGTGTACTCGCACCCGCTCGAAGTCGCCGCGGTCGGTCGCGGCGATCGCTCGGCACCCATCACCGGTGAGCAACTGGCGGCGGCCCTGAACGGCGACGAGGGCCTCAGTGGTGTCGTCGTCGACCCCGCCGGCCCGTGGATCCGTCTGTCACGCGAGCAGCTCGCTCCGCTGCTAGGTGGTTCGGCCGAGGCAGGCAGCGACGACGCGGACGCAGAGGGCTGACGCCGGGCGCTCGCACCGAGGACGTGCGGCGCGGTGGGTCCCGTTGACGCGCGTGCCCCGCGAGGGGGTGCACGCGTCGGTGGTGACCAGTACGGTCGGAGCATGGCCTCAGAGCGCATCTCGTTGACCGTCCCGGGACCGGACGGCGACCGCACCGTGGGGCTGTCGAGCCCCAACCGCGTGCTGTGGCCAGACCTCGGGATCACCAAGCACGAGCTGGCCGAGTACATCCTCGCCGTCCGTACGCCGTTTTTGGCTGCCAACGGCGACCGCCCGGTCTCGCTCGAGCGGTTCCCTGAGGGGGTGGACGGCGAACGGTTCTATTCGAAGAACCCGCCCAAGGGTGCTCCGGGGTTCATCGAGGCCGTCACCGTGACCTACAACAGCGGGCGGCGGCATCCGCAACTCGTGCTCACCGAACCCGCCTCGGCGGTGTGGGCCGTGCAGATGAACACGGTCGTCTTCCATCCGTGGGCATCGCTGAGCGCGAACACCGACAACCCGGTCGAGTTGCGCATCGATCTCGACCCGCAGCCGGGAACGGATTTCTCGGATGCCGCGGCCGTCGCGCCCGCTCTTCGTGACGTCCTCGCCGAGGCGGGGCTGGAGGCATGGGTGAAGACGAGCGGCAATCGCGGCATCCATCTCTTCTGCCCGATCGAGCCGACCCACGAGTTCCTCGACGTACGCCACGCCGTCATCGCCGCCGGACGCGAGCTCGAGAGACGGATGCCGGACAAAGTCACCATGAACTGGTGGAAGGAAGAGCGCGGGGAGCGCGTATTCATCGACTTCAACCAGGCCAACCGCGACCGAACGATGGCTGGCGCCTACAGCCCACGCGCGCTGCCCGGTGCGACGGTCTCGACACCCGTGACGTGGGACGAGCTCGCCGCGGGAGTCGACCCGGCAGCGTTCACCGTGCGGACGGTGCCCGATCGTCTCGCCGACGTCGGTGACCCGTGGGCTGACCTGCTCGCATCACCCGGCCGCATCGACACGCTCCTGGAATGGTGGCAGCGAGACCTCGACGACGGACTCGGCGAGCTGCCGTTCCCGCCCGAGTTTCCCAAAATGCCGGGGGAGCCCCCTCGCGTGCAACCAAGCAGAGCGAAGAAGGCTGATGACTGAGAACGCGATGACTGATTTCGCCGCCAGGATGCTTCGCGTGCGCTGGCTGGTGCGTGCACCCATCGCGCTGTATCGTGCCGGGCTCGGATGGATGCTGGGCTCGCGGTTCGTGATGATCGAGCACCAGGGGCGGAGCACCGGTGAGGCGCGCTTCGTGGTCGTCGAGGTCATCGACCGTGACCGGAATGCCATTCGTGTGGCATCCGGATTCGGCACTCATGCCCAGTGGTACCGCAACCTGCAGGCGAACGGTGTCGCCTACCTCAGCACGGGCCGTGCCCGACGAGTCAAGGCGGGCGTGAACCTGCTGGACGAGGCCGAATCGCGCGCCGTGCTCGCGCGATACGCGGCGGCGCATCCCGACGCGTGGGCGACGCTCGAGCCGGTGATGGGCGAGCTGTCCGAGGAGTCATACCCGTCCGTGGTGGAGTTCGTCCCGCCGGAGGGTTGGCGGTCGCGAGCCTGACAGGAGGAGTCGCGCGGGGGGCGTGAGCCGCACTCAGACGAGGACGTCAGCCAGATCGTACGCAGACACCCGGTCGAGCTGCTCGTACGTGCACGAGCGTGCGTCGCGGTCGGGCCGCCAGCGCTCGAACTGCACCGTGTGGCGGAAGCGATGCCCCTCCAGTTGGTCGTAGCGCACTTCGAGGACGCGCTCGGGGCGCAGCGCGACGAACGACACATCCTTCGAGCCGGTGAAGCGCGAGCGCTCGCCTTCGCCCGTGGTCGGCCGGCCCTCGGCATCCCGATCCACCAGAGGCTCGAGATCGTCGATCAGTTCGAGGCGCTTTTTGTCGGTCCACGCGGCGACACCGCCGACCTGAACCAGCGTGCCATCTTCCGAGTACAAGCCGACGAGCAGTGACCCGACGCCCTGCCCTGATTTGTGGATGCGGTAGCCGAGCGCGACCACGTCCGCCGTGCGGGCATGTTTGATCTTCAGCATCGTGCGTTTGCCGGGCGCGTACGGCTGTGCGAGGGGCTTCGCCACCACACCATCGAGACCCGCACCCTCGAACTGCTCGAGCCACCCGGTCGCCACCGCCGGGTCATCCGTGGTGCGCGTCACGTGCATCGGGTGCGGCACATCGCCGAGCAGATCGACGAGCTCTGCGCGCCGGGCCTCGAACGGCTCGCCCTGCAGATCACGCTCGCCCCGGGCGAGCAGGTCGAACGCGATGAACATGGCTGGCGTCTGTTCGCTCAGCAGAGCGACCCGCGATGCGGCCGGGTGGATGCGCTGGCTCAGTGCCTCCCAATCAAGCTTTTGCGCACCGGGCTCACCGGTGGGCACAACGATCTCGCCGTCGATCAGGCACGGTTCGGGCAGGAGGCGCGAGAACGCCTCGACGAGCTCGGGAAAGTACCGGGTGAGGGGCTTCGCGCCGCGGCTACCGATCTCGATGCTCTCGCCATCCCACGCGATGAGACCGCGAAATCCGTCCCATTTCGGTTCGAAGCTCAGCCCGCCGGTCGTCTTCGTCGGGTCGGGAACGCGCGGGACCGACTTTGCCAGCATGGGCGCGGGGATGTCGTACGGCATGGCTCCATCCTGCCGCGCCGATCGCTCGCGCGGCAGAGGGTCAGGTGAGTTCGGCTTCTCGCCGTTTCGGTCGCGCCCACACCGCGGGCTTGTTGTCGCCGTCCCACACTTGGATGATGCCCCACACGGTCGCCGCGACCGGAACCGCGAGCACCGCGCCGAGGACTCCGCCGATGATCGTGCCGGCGGTCAGGGCGACCAACACCACGAAGGCATGCAGCTTCATCGATCGGGCCATCACGACCGGCTGGAGGAAGTTGCCCTCGAGTTGCTGCACCAACAGGATCACCGCGAGTACGAGGAGCGCATTGATCCAGTCGTTAGCGACGAGCGCAACGAGCACCGCGAGTGTGCCGGCGATCGTCGCGCCGACGATGGGGATGAACGCGAGGAGGAACACCAGCACGGCGAGCGGGATGGCGAGGGGAACGTCGAGGATCAGCAGGCCGATCAGAATGCCGATCGCGTCCACGAGGGCGATCGTTGCCGTGCCGCGAATGTACGACCCGAGTGTGATGACGGTCTTTGTTCCGATGCGACGCGCCCGCTGGTAGTGCTCGCCGTGGAAGGGGCGCAGCAGGAACTCCCACATGCGCGGGCCATCCTTCAGAAAGAAGAACAGCACCACAACCATGAGCACGAATCCGGTCAAGAAGCTCGCGACGGCGCTGACGCCGGCCACCGCGCTCGAACCGAACTGTGCGCTGGTGATGTAGCCGAGGATCTGGTCGCCCCACTCGTGCAACTGCGTGTCGGTGGGCGCGAAGGGCAACGTGTTGACCCAGTCGAGAAGTTGGCGGAAGCCCTCAACCGCCTGCGTGTAGAGCTCATCCCACTGGTCGCGCACTGCCCACACGATGAGCCAGCCGACACCCGTGAGCAGGCCAACCGCGGTGAGGAGCGCGATGATGGTGGCAAGCAACGCGGGCACGCCACGCTCGCGCATCCACTTCATCGCCGGCGCGAAGGCCGCGGCGAGGATGAGCGCGATCGACAGCGGAATAGTCACGAGCGTCAGTGACTGCACGGCCCACGCGATGCCGGCGACGACGATCACGATGATGATCACCTGCAGCGAGCGGGTCGCGAAGCGCCCGAGACCGTCGCTCCACAGGCGTGATGGCGAGTGCGGCGGGACCAGTTCGGCGCCGGTCAGGTCAAGGCGCACGGCCTTCGGAGTGCTGCGGAAGAGACCCATGACAGCGAGCGTACTGCGCGGTGCCTCGTCCGCTCGCAGTCTGGTCAGCGCGTCGGTCGGCGTGTACGCTGACGCGCTCCTCGTGCGGTAGCTACGCGAACGCGCTCATCCCGGTGATGTCGCGCCCGATGAGCAGCGCCTGCACGCTCTCGGTCCCCTCGTACGTGTGGATCGCCTCGATGTCGGTCATGTGCTGCATGACGCGGTATTCGAGAAGGATGCCGTTGCCGCCGAGCAGGTCGCGGGCCGTGGCCGCGATGCGGCGTGCGGTGCGGGTGTTGTGATACTTCGCCAGCGACGCCTGCGTGGGCCGCAGGTTTCCGGATGCTTCGAGGTCAGCCATCCACCGGCAGTACAGCTGCATCGAGGTGAGGTCATCGAGCATCTGGGTGAGTCGTTCCTGCACCATCTGGAACTTCGCGAGCGGCTTGCCGAACTGGATGCGTTCCTTCGCGTACGACAGCGCTGCTTCGTAGCACGCGGTCGCGTGGCCGAGTGCCGACCATGCCACGCCCGAGCGGGTCGAGTACAGCACGGTCGAGGCGTCCTTGAAGCTGCGGGCGCCGGGCAAGAGAGCATCGGCGGGCAGGTGAACCGAGGTCAGTGTGATGTGTGCCTGGTGGATGGCGCGCAGCGAGGCCTTCCCGAGGATCGGTCGGCCGTCATAGCCCGGGGTCTCCTGCGGCACGAGGAAGCACCGAACCGTGTCATGGTCGTCGGCGCCGGGGGAGTCCACGCGCGCCCACACGAAGGTGACGCCACCCGATGACCCGTTGCCGATCCACTTCTTGGCACCGTCCAGCATCCAGGAACCATCATCCTGACGAGCCGCGCGTGTTTCGAGAGAAACCGAGTCCGAACCGTGGTCGGGTTCGGTGAGCGCGAAGGCGGCGAGCACCTCGGCGCGTGCGATGGGTGCGAGGTATTGGGCCTTCTGCTCGTCGCTGCCGAACAGGGCGAGTGTGCGCAGGGCCAGGCCGCCCTGGACGGCGAGGATCGTGCCCATCGAGCCGTCGCCGCGCGAGATCTCCATGTTGATGAGACCGGCGGCGAGTGGTGAGAGGGCAGTGAGTCCTTCGTGCTGGATGCCGTCGGCGAACAGATCGAGTTCGCCCATGCGGCGCGCAAAGGCGAGGTTGTACTCGCCGCGGTCCCAGTATTCGTCGATCTGCGGCACGATCTCGTTCGAGAACGTACGGGCACGCTGCCAGGCGTCGTGTTCGGCCTGTGACAGGTCGGAGAACACCGCGTAGTAGTCGGTGTCGAGGGGAGTGGCGGTGTCGTACGACTCGACCTGCTGACCGGGGACGGGGGTGAACGCGCTCATAGGCGCGAGTCTACCGGAACTGGGTTTCGTCTTCTATGGAACTCAGTATCACGCCTACAGGCTCTACTGCAGTCGGCAAACCGGCCAGCCGGTGTCTTCGCGAACTGGCGATCGAGTGCGACCGGCGCCGTTAGCGTCCGTCGAGCTGCTCGCGCAGCCGGCGCGCCACCTCGGCGGTGGGCATCGTGCGCGGGAAGGCGGCGACCACGAGGTCGTCAGGAGCGCCGGCGTCACCCTCGGCAACGCCGAATCGCCGCATAGCGTCGTCGAGCGCGCGGCGCAGTACCGAGACCGGCACGTGCTGGTCGCCGCGCAGCAACTGCCGAAGCACGTGGTTGTGGATTGCTGTCACCAGAGCCGCGAATCCGACTGCATCAATCGGGTCGAGCCCGGGGAGCGCCGCGCGCAGGTAGTCGTCGAACAACCGCTCGTAGCGCACCACCGTGACGATCTCGCGTTCGCGCAACGCGGGGACGGTGCGCACCACCTGATAGCGGCGGCGAGCCAGATCGGGGTCGGCGGCGAAGTGCTGATACACACGCAGCGACGCATCGCGCACGGCCAGCCATGGATTGGCGTGAGTCTCGGAGAGAAACCCTCGCAGGTGCTCGAGCACGACCTCGTGATCGGCGAAGATCACGTCGTCCTTGCCGCCGAACTGGCGGAAGAATGTCGACCGCGAGACTCCGGCGGCCTGCGCGATCTGCTCGACGGAGGTCTGGTCGAAGCCCTGCGCCGAGAACAGCTCGAGGGCTGCCTCCACAACCGCGGTGCGGGTGTCGGCGGGCGCCGGGATGGCAGGGATCGCCGCGGTGTCACTCATGGAGTGAGCCTACAACTCCGCTTTCTCGCCGGGCCCGTCCGAGGTGATCCCTGCGTGCTGTCGTTCGGAGCCGAGAAAATGCGGTAGTAGGCTGGAACGCGGTCGAGATTTCTCTCGACGTCAAGACGTTTTTCGTCATTCCACCACAACGCCCCCAGCGAAGGATTGCACTGTGGATCTGTACGAGTACCAGGCCCGTGACCTTTTTGAGAAGTACGAGGTGCCGGTTCTCGCCGGTATCGTCGCCGATACGCCGGAGGAGGTGCGGGCCGCAGCCGAGAAGATCGGCGGAGTCGTCGTCGTCAAGGCGCAGGTGAAGACCGGTGGCCGCGGCAAGGCCGGCGGCGTCAAGGTCGCCAAGACCCCCGATGAGGCGTACGAGGCGGCACAGGCCATCCTCGGCCTCGACATCAAGGGTCACGTTGTCAAGCGCGTCATGGTCGCGCAGGGTGCACGCATCGACAAGGAGTACTACTTCTCGGTGCTGCTCGACCGCGCCAACCGTTCATACCTGAGCCTGTGCTCGGTCGAAGGTGGCATGGAGATCGAAGAGCTCGCCGTCGAGCGCCCCGAGGCACTCGCCCGCATTGACGTCAACCCGGGTTCGGGCATCGACAAGGCGAAGGCCGTCGAGATCGCCGAAGCGGCCGGTTTCTCGGCCGACCTGGTCGACAAGGTCAGCGACGTGTTCGTCAAGCTCTACAACGTGTACAAGGGGGAGGACGCGACGCTCGTCGAGGTCAACCCGCTCGTGCTTACCGAAGAGGGTGACGTGATCGCCCTCGACGGCAAGGTCTCGCTCGACGAGAACGCCGACTTCCGTCACGCAGGTCACGCGCTCCTCGAAGACAAGGACGCCGCCGACCCGCTCGAGGCGAAGGCCAAGGCCAACGACCTCAACTACGTGAAGCTCGACGGTGAGGTCGGCGTGATCGGCAACGGCGCGGGTCTGGTCATGTCGACCCTCGACGTCGTCGCCTACGCTGGTGAGAACCACGGTGGCGTGAAGCCCGCCAACTTCCTCGACATCGGTGGTGGCGCCTCGGCAGAGGTCATGGCCGCGGGCCTGGATGTCATCCTGGGTGACCCGCAGGTCAAGAGCGTCTTCGTCAACGTGTTCGGCGGCATCACCGCGTGCGACGCGGTGGCCAAGGGCATCGTCGGCGCACTCGCCGAGCTCGGCTCGTCGGCGTCGAAGCCGCTCGTCGTCCGCCTCGACGGCAACAAGGTGGAGGAGGGCCGCGCCATCCTGCGCGACGCCAACCACCCGCTCGTCACCCTCGCCGAGACCATGGACTCGGGCGCCGACAAGGCCGCCGAACTGGCCAACGCCTGATCGCCCGCGAAAGACAAGGACTGAACAGAAATGTCGATCTTCCTCAACAAGGACTCGAAGGTCATCGTCCAGGGCATCACCGGCGGTGAAGGCACGAAGCACACCGCTCTCATGCTCAAGGCCGGCACCCAGGTCGTCGGTGGCGTGAACGCTCGCAAGGCCGGCACCACGGTGCTGCACACCGACAAGGACGGCAACCCCGTCGAACTGCCCGTGTTCGCCTCGGTCGCCGAGGCGATGGCTGCGACCGGCGCCGACGTGTCGATCGCGTTCGTGCCGCCGGCCTTCACCAAGGACGCCATGGTCGAGGCCATCGACGCCGAGATCCCGCTGCTGGTCGTCATCACCGAGGGCGTCCCCGTCGGTGACACCGCCGAGGCATGGGCTCACGCTCAGGCCAAGGGCAACACCACCCGCATCATCGGACCGAACTGCCCCGGCATCATCACGCCCGGCGAGTCGCTGGTCGGCATTACGCCCGCCAACATCACGGGCAAGGGCCCGATCGGCCTCGTGTCGAAGTCGGGAACCCTGACCTACCAGATGATGTACGAGCTTCGCGAGATCGGTTTTTCGACCGCCATCGGCATCGGCGGCGACCCGATCATCGGTACGACGCACATCGACGCGCTCGCCGCGTTCGAGGCTGACCCCGAGACTAAGGCGATCGTCATGATCGGTGAGATCGGTGGCGACGCCGAAGAGCGCGCGGCTGACTTCATCAAGGCGAACGTCACCAAGCCGGTCGTCGGCTACGTGGCCGGCTTCACCGCCCCCGAGGGCAAGACCATGGGCCACGCTGGCGCCATCGTCTCGGGTTCGGCGGGCACCGCTCAGGCCAAGAAGGAGGCCCTCGAGGCCGCCGGCGTGAAGGTGGGCAAGACGCCCTCCGAGACCGCGGACCTGATGCGCGAAATCATCGCCGGTCTGTAGACCTGCACGAAAACGAGGGGTGGATGCCGCGGCATCCACCCCTCGTCATTTTCGCCGCCCGCTTCACGGGCTGCGAGGCGAGCCCCTCCGGCGCTGAGGCACACCCCTCCGGCGCTGAGACACACTCCGTGCGCTGAGACACGCCGCCCCCCGCCGTGTCTCAGCGCACGCGCTGTGTCTCGCGATCGGCGCCGGCACTGACCGGTGTGTCTCAGCGCACGCGCTGTGTCTCGCGATCGGCCTCGGCCCCGCCGAGCGCCGGTATCGTGAAGCCATGCCATTGACCGGAGAGTACAAGCCGTCCACGTCGGAATGGGCCCGCACCCAGGCCGAGAAGTTCGAAGCCTCGGGCGGAACCGAGGCGAACACCCTGCGGGGCGTCCCCATCATCGTGCTCACCACGGTCGGGGCGAAGACCGGCGCGCTGCGCAAGACTGCGCTGATGCGCGTCGAGCACGAGGGGCGCTACCTTGTCGTGGCGTCGAAGGGCGGCAGCCCCGACGAGCCCGCGTGGGGAGCCAACATTCGCAAGCACCCGCACGTCGAGCTTCAGGACGGCGCCGATAAGCGCGACTACGACGCACGCCTGCTCTCGGGCGAAGAGCGCGCCCTGTGGTGGGAGCGCGCGGCCGAGGTCTGGCCCGATTACAACGAGTACCAGACGAAGACCGACCGCGAGATCGCGCTCTTCCTGCTCGAACCGCGCGAAGCCTGACGCGGCGTCAGATCACCCCGAGCCACTGCTCGATGGGCCCGCGGGCGAAGTAGATCACGAAGCCGGCGGCGACCACCCACAGCAATGCGCTGATGCCCTTCGCCTTGCCGGAGAGGCTGCGCAGGACCACCCACGAGATGAACCCGGCGCCGATGCCGTTCGCGATCGAATAGGTGAAGGGCATCACGGTGATGGTCAAGAACACCGGGATCATCACCGTCAGCTCGGTGAGGTCGACGTGACGGATCTGACCCATCATCATGGCGCCCACGAGCACCAGGGCTGCCGCGGCGATCTCTGAGGGGACGATCGCGGTTAACGGTGTGAGGAACATCGCCAGCAAGAACAGCGCTCCGGTGATGAGGCTGGCAAGCCCTGTGCGCGCACCCTCGCCGATGCCGGTGCCCGACTCGATGAAGACCGTGTTCGAGCTGGCCGAGGTCGCGCCACCCGCGACGGCTCCGACGCCCTCGACGATGAGTGCGGCGCGCAGACGAGGGAAGTCGCCGCGCTCGTTGGCGAGACCCGCTTCGCGCGAGAGGCCCGTGAAGGTGCCCATCGCGTCGAAGAAGTTCGTGAACAGGATCGTGAACACGAGCATCGTCGCCGCGATACCGCCGATACGGGTGAATGCCCCGATGATGTCGAACTGCCCCACCAGGCTGAGATCGGGCAGCGACACGAGCTGCGCGGGCAGTTCGGGGACCGTGAGCCCCCATCCGCCAGTGTTGATCGAACCGTCGTCGCCGAACTTGGGGCCGATGTTCCAGATCGCTTCGATGATGACCGAGAGGATCGTGCCGGTGGCCAGCCCGATCAGCAGGGCACCGCGAATCTTGAGCGCCAGCAGGACGCCCGCCAGCAGCAGGGTGACCACGAACATCAGCGTCGGGATGGTCGCGACCGAGCCGTCGATACCGAGGCCCACCGGCGGCGACGCCAGGCCGGTCGAGGTGACGAACCCGGCATCCACGAATCCGATGAAAGCGATGAAGAGGCCGATGCCGACCGTGATCGCGGTCTTCAGTTCGATCGGCACCGCGTTGAAGATCAGCGTGCGCAGCCCGGTTGCCGCCAGCAGCACGATCAGTAGGCCGTTGACGACGACAAGCCCCATCGCCTCGGGCCATGTCACCTGGCCGACGACCGAGACGGCGAGGAACGAGTTGATGCCGAGGCCGGCGGCGAACGCGAACGGGAGTCGGGCGATCAGCGAGAACAGGATCGTCATGGCACCCGCGGTGAGCGCAGTGACGGCGGCGACCTGCGTGAACTCGAGGGTATTGCCGTCGACATCGACACCGCCCGACAGGATGATCGGGTTCAGCACGACGATGTAGGCCATCGCCACGAAGGTGACGACGCCGCCGCGCACCTCGCGGGAGGTATTCGACCCGCGCGCGGAGATCTCGAAGAATCTGTCGATGCGGTTGCGCGGTTGTGTGCTCTCGGCCGTGGGCGACGCGGGTGTGCTCATGGGTGACCTCCGGGGAAGACGATATCGGCACAGGTAGTCTCGATGGCGCATGAATCGCCTCATCGTCCTTCTCCTCGCCGCAATCGACGCCTTCGTTTCGGTGGCCGTCGGCATTGCGGTGATCGTGGCACCCCTCACGCTGCTGTGGGTGCTCGCCCTGCCCGGTGCCGACTGGTCGGCGCTGTGGCCGGCGACCGGAACGATCTGGCAGTTCGGGATGCTCGTACCCGTGGCGATCGATTTGCCGGTCGAATACATCGTCTCGCTCGGCATCGATCCGGCCGCGGCGCAGTTCACACTGTCCCTCGCCCCCCTCGCGTTCGCCGTCTTTGCGGGCATCTTCGGCGCGCGCTCGGGCATGCGCGCGTCGCAGGCAGGGGCGTGGATCACCGGTGTCGTCTCGGGCACCGTCGTCGTCGCTGCGCTCGCCACGCTCGTGGCGCTTTCGAGCGGCAACCCGGTCGGGAGTGTCAGCACGTGGCAGGCGGTGGCGTTCCCGACACTGTTGTACGCGGTGCCTGCCGCGGGTGCGGCCGTGGTGCTCGAGTGGCGTGACGCCGAGGGTGGTGTGATCGCTGACCTGCGGGATCGGATGCAGCGCCTGGGCGATGACTGGGGCGACGTCGTCCCGCTCGCCGCGCGCGGAACAGCGATCGTTCTCATCGGGATGCTGGGCGCCGGCGCGCTTCTTGTCACCGCCATGCTGGTGCTCGGCCTCGGTGACATGGTCGCGCTCTATCAGGCCGCCAACGTCGATGCGCTCGGCGCCATTGTGCTCACACTCGCGCAGGGGGCATACCTACCGACGTTGATCGTCTGGGGTGCGGCGTTCATCGCAGGCCCCGGTTTCTCTCTCGGCGCGGGCACCGTGGTGTCGGCAGCGGGATCGTCGGCGGGCATCGTCCCCGGCATCCCGATCCTCGCAGTCATCCCGGATGACGTGAACCCGTGGTGGCTGGCGCTCGTTCTTATCCCGGTCGCGCTCGGTGCTTCGGCCGGCTGGATCGCTCGGTCGCAGCTTGTGGCAGCCCGTACGAGGCGGCGAGCCGAGGGTTTCGCCGCGGTGCCGCGAGACATCGAGCACGAGCCGATGGCCGCGCGTGCAGTGATTGCGGTGAGCATCTCGGTGCTGAGCGCCGCGGCCGCGGGCCTCTTCGCATGGTTCGCCTCGGGCAGTATCGGGCCGGGCCGGCTCGAGATGCTGGGGCCGCAGCCCGGTCACGTCGCGCTCGCCATCGGGGTCGAGGTGGCGGTCGGTGCGAGCATCATGCTGCTCTCGCCGCGCGGTGAGGCCGAGGTCGACGAGCTGCCGCGACGGGCCACCTCGCAGCCGCAGGAGACCGCCGCACAGCCGCACACGACGGGCGCGCAATCGCAGACTGCGAGCGTGTCAGCAGAGCGCGCCCCGGCCGGGACCGATGACCAGATGACCGCGCCACTAGACTGAACGAGTGCTGAAGGTCGTCGTTCTCATCTCGGGCACCGGATCGAATCTGCGTGCCCTCCTCGACGAAGCATCGGCCCCCGATTTTCCGGCTCAGGTGATCGCCGTCGGCGCAGACCGCGAAGCAGCCGGCTTCGGTCACGCCGAGGCATACGGCATCCCGACCTTCCTGGTGCCGTGGGAGCAGTTCGACTCTCGCGAAGCGTGGGGGGAGGAACTCGCGGCGCAACTGGACGTGTGGCAGCCCGACCTGGTCGTGCTGAGCGGTCTGATGCGCCTGCTTCCCGCCGGACTCGTTGACCGATGGGCGCCGCACATCATCAACACGCACCCCGCCTACCTGCCCGAGTTCCCCGGGGCGCACGGCGTGCGCGACGCCCTGGCTGCGGGCGCTGCGCAGACCGGCGCCAGCGTGATCGTCGTCGACAACGGTGTGGACTCCGGACCGATCCTCGCCCAGGAGCGCGTGCCCGTGCTCGACGGTGACGACGAGAACCGCCTGCACGAACGCATCAAGCCCGTCGAGCGGCGCCTGCTGATCGACGTCGTCCGACGTGTGGCGACGGGGGATCTCGACCTCGCCGCCGCATCGACTTCTCTCTGACACCCCAACGATTTCTCGGAGGACCCCCATGGCCGGCCCCAGCCACGACCCCGCCCTGTACCGTCATCGCGACACCGTTCCGGTGCGCCGCGCGCTCGTCTCGGTGAGCGACAAGACCGACCTGCTCGAACTGGCCGCCGCCCTCGCAGGCGCCGGTGTCGAGATCGTTTCGACGGGATCGACCGCGGCGACCATTCGCGACGCCGGTTACGAGGTCACCGACGTCGCGAGCGTCACGGGCTTCCCCGAGTCGCTCGGTGGGCGCGTGAAGACGCTGCACCCGAGCGTGCACGCCGGTCTCTTGGCAGACCTTCGCCTCGAAGACCACGAGAAGCAGCTCGGTGAGCTGGGCATCGAGCCCTTCGAGCTCGTCGTGGTGAACCTGTACCCCTTCGTCGAGACCGTGCGGTCGGGCGCCGAGGGCGACGACGTCGTCGAGCAGATCGACATCGGTGGCCCCGCGATGGTGCGCGCGTCAGCGAAGAACTTCGCCAACGTCGCCATCGTCGTCTCGCCCGCGTCGTACCCGGCGATCATCGAGTCGATCAAGGCCGGCGGCACGTCGCTCACGCAGCGCCGTGACCTCGCAGCGCGCGCCTTCGCCCACACGGCCGAGTACGACCGTGCCGTCTCGACGTGGTTCGCCGAGCAGACCCTCGAGGGCGCCGGCCTGCCCCAGCACCTCACGATTCGCGCCGAGCGGCTGAACACGCTGCGCTACGGCGAGAACTCGCACCAGCGCGCGGCGATCTACACGCGTGCCGGCGGTCACGGTATCGCCCAGGCCACGCAGTTGCAGGGCAAGGACATGTCGTACAACAACTACGTCGACGCCGATGCCGCCCTGCGCGCCGCGTTCGACATGGTCAAGCCGGCGGTCGCGATCATCAAGCATGCGAACCCCTGCGGAATTGCTGTCTCGGCACCCAACGCGCTCGACGAGATCGCAAGCGCCCACCTGCGGGCGCACGAGTGTGACCCGGTGTCGGCGTTCGGCGGTGTGATCGCGGCGAACCGCACAGTGACGCTCAAGATGGCGGAGAACCTTCGCGACATCTTCACCGAGGTCATCGTTGCGCCTGACTTCGAGCCCGAGGCCCTCGAGGTGTTCAAGCTCAAGAAGAACCTGCGCGTGCTGAAGCTCCCCAACGACTGGCAACAGGAGCGCATGGACGTGCGCCTTGTCTCGGGTGGTCTGCTGCTGCAGGATGCCGACCGGTTCCCCGACGACATCGAGTCGGTCGCGAAGGACTGGCAGCTCGTCTCAGGTGAGCGTCCCGCCGACGACGACATGACGAACCTCATCTTCGCGTGGAAGGCCTGCCGCGCGGTCAAGTCCAACGCGATCGTGCTCGCGCAGGGGTCGGCCACGGTCGGCATCGGCATGGGCCAGGTCAACCGCGTCGATTCGTGCCGCCTCGCCGTCGAGCGGGCCGGCGATCGCGCGGCCGGTTCGGTTGCGGCATCCGACGCGTTCTTCCCCTTCGCCGATGGACCCCAGGTGTTGTTGGATGCCGGAATCAAGGCGATCATCCAGCCCGGCGGATCGGTGCGAGACGAAGAAGTGATCGCCGCGGCACGCGCCGCCGGGGTCACCATGTTCTTCACCGGAGAGCGTCACTTCTTCCACTGATACCCCAGGACAGCGTGTGATTCCCCGGGCGAAAGCCCGGGTAGGGTCGATCCGGGACGATCGCGAGGAGGATGCGGTGATCTGGGAAATCGACGACCGGGCGCCCACCGTCGAAGGGCTCGACGCGAATGGCCGCGCGATCCCGGCGTACGCGGCATCGCTTGGTCTGGTGCCGGCGCCTTTCGGGCGGCGCGCCGCGGCGACCACGATCGAAGTGCTGATCGTGCTCGTGCTGCTACTGCCGCTGTATGTCGGCGCCCTGCCGATCACGCTGTCGTCCATCGATCCCGTCTCGGGCGCGGTGGATCTGTCCGGCTCGGACCTCGTGTGGGTCCTGGTACTCGGTGGCGCGTCGTGGCTGTTGGTGACCGTGTTCATCATCGTCCAGATGGCGCTGCACGGGCGCAAGGGTGTCACCGCCGGGAAGGCGATGTTCGGCATCCGCTCGGTGAACGTCCGCACGCTCGAACGCCCCGGCTTCTGGCGCGGCGCGGTGGTTCGCTACCTCGTGATGTCGGTGAGTTTCTGGATTCCGCTGTTCGGGCCGCTGCTCGTGATCGCCCTGTCGCCGTTTTTCGACACGGAGCGTCGCGGGCGCAGTTGGGTCGACCACGCCGGCGCGACCTGGCTCGTCGATGTGCGCGACGGACTCAACCCCTACGACGCCAAACGCATGCGCATCGCGCGTAAGACCGCGGCCACCGACCTGCGCGACGAACGCCCGTCGCTGCCCTCGCTGGCCACGCCGGGCGTCGCGGGAATGCCCGCCGGCTATGTGCCCAGCGCTCGCAACAGCGGGGGAGTGATCGGCGCGACCGTGGCCGTCCCGCAGATTCCGGATGCTGCGCCCGCGCCGGCGCGGGAAGTTTCGGTGCCCCTTCATGGTGGCGCCGCTGTCCATGGTGGCGCAGCCACGCCGCCGCCTGCCGCTCCCACCGCGGGCCCGACCAGCGCCGCCGCGCCATCGGCACCCACCCGGCCGGCGTTCTCCGCCCCGGAGGGTGCGGCCGTGGCATCCGGACTCATCTCTTCTGTCCCGGGCGCACAGCGCCGCGAGATCGAGATGTGGATTCAGCTCGACAGTGGCGAGGTCGTCACCGTCGAGGGATCGGGTCTGCTGATTGGGCGCGCGCCCGCGGCCGCCGCCGGTGAGACGGGCATGGGGCTGCTGCCCGTGCAGGACGACGCGAAATCCGTCTCGAAGACTCATCTCGCGCTGGTTCGCACCGGATCAGCGCTCGCCGCCGTAGACCGCGGATCGACCAACGGCAGTGCGATCGTGCGCGCCGGCGACGAGCGTGTGCTGCTCCCGGGCGAGAGCGTCGAACTCGTCGACCGCGACACCGTCCGCTTCGGCGACCGCACCGCCACCGTCCGCATCGGATGACGAACGGAACCCCCACCGCATGAGACTCAAACTGACGCTGCAACGGCCGAACGCCCAGCGCACCGACATCGTCATCACCTCCGACACCACGGCCACCGTGCAAGACGTCGCACGCCGTATCGTCGAAGCCGACCCGGCGCGTGAGTACGTCGTTGCGGCCAATGATGTCGTGACACTCTCGGTCGCCGCGCCCACCGCATCGGCGTTCACGACTCTGGACCCCACTCTGCTGATCAGTGATGCCCCCGTCGGGTCGGGCTTCATCGCGTCGGTGACGAACCTCGGCAGCGACTACATCGCGGGGCATCAGCCCGGCGCCCCCGCCGCCGCCACCCTGACCGCGGTGAGTGGGCCCCTCAACGGCCGCGAGTTCTCGCTGCCCCGGGGCCATTTCACCCTCGGCCGTGAGGCGAGCAACGACATCGTCCTGACCGACCCGCTGATCTCAAAGCGGCACGCCCGCATCGAAGTCGGAACGTCGGTCGAGATCGTCGACCTCAACTCGGCCAACGGAATCGTGGTCGACGGCGGCCGCGTGCAGCGCCTGCGGGTGATCCCCGGTCAGCGTTTCGTGCTCGGCGACACCGAGCTGGTCGTGCGCATGGTCGAGGACTTCGCGCCCGCCGAGCAAGAGCCCGTTCTTGAGCGCGGGGGATCGCTGCTGTTCAACCGCAGTCCGCGCGTCGAACCGCGATACGTCGGCGAAGAGCTACCCGAGCCCCGCATGCCGAAGGATCCGATCACGCGGCTCTTCCCGTGGCCGATGTTGGTCGCGCCGATCATCCTCGGCATCTCGATCTTCGCCATCTCGGGACAGGCACGATCGCTGCTCGTGGTCGCGATGACGCCGCTGATGCTGCTCGGCAACTTCATCTCGCAGCGCACGCAGATGGGGCAGCGTTTGCGTAAGGAAGCGGAGGTCTTCGAGCGCACCTTCGAAGAGCTCGAAGAGACGTTGTACCGCGAACGGCCACGCGAGCGCGAGATCCGCAACGCCGAGGTCGCCCCGGTGGCCGTGGTGTTCGATGAGGCGATGCGGCTCGGGCCCATGCTGTGGACCCGGCGGCCCGAACACTGGAACTTCCTCGCCGTGAGGCTCGGAACATCCGTCGCGCCCTCGCGCACGTCGATCAAGCGCTCCGAGACACCCGAAGCGCTGCCCGAGTACGTTGAGCGCGTCGATCGTCTGCGCGAGCGCTACCGGATGCTCGACGGCGTGCCCGTGCTCGAGTCCCTGCAGTCCGTCGGCGTGATCGGTGTGGCCGGCCCGCGACGTGAGGCGGCGGACGCGTTGCGCGGGCTCAGCGTGCAGCTGTTCGGGCTGCACTCGCCGAACGAACTCGTGGCTGTCGCGCTCACCGAGCCCGGGTGGGCGCAAGAGCTCGAGTGGCTCAAGTGGTTGCCGCACACCACGAGCGAACGCAGCCCGTTCCGCGAAATGCCGCTCGCAGACTCGGCATCCACCGGCGCGGCGCTGCTGTCTGGCCTCGAAGAGCTCGTCATGCGTCGCTCGAAGGCCGCCGCCTCGCCGCGGCTGCCCTTCGACGCCGACTGGGACCCGATGCGGTACGGCACCGACGTGCGCCGCGCGGCGGAGGAGGCCACCTTCCCCGGCCAGACCGCCGTCGTCGTGATCGTCACCGCCGACGCGCCCGTCGACCGCGCACGCCTCACGCAGGTGCTCGAACGCGGCGCCGATGTCGGCGTCTACGGGCTGTTCGTCGCCCCCGTCGTCGACGCGCTCCCCGCCGTCTGCCGAAGCTTCGTCGACGTCACCGCCGGTCTCGAGCGGGCGCACGCCGGCACGGTGCGCAGCGGAGTGTCGTACCCCGAGACAGCGGTCGAAGGCGTGTCGAACGAGCTGATGACGATGCTCGCCAAGCGCCTGGCGCCGGTGGTCGACTCGAGCACGGTCGTCGAAGACTCGTCCGACATTCCGAACTCGGTGATGTTCCTCTCCCTGGTCGGCTCGGAAATGGCATCCGACCCCTCTTTCGTGGTTGACCGGTGGCGTGAGAACAACACGATTCTCGATCGTTCTGGCGCACCGCTACCGCGGTTGAAGAAGGCCGGCACGCTGCGCGCGATCGTCGGTCAGGGCGCGACCGACGCGATGGCGCTCGACCTGCGCACGCAAGGCCCGCACGCGCTGGTGGGTGGCACGACCGGTGCCGGAAAGTCTGAGTTCCTGCAGGCATGGGTGCTCGGGATGGCCGCGGCGCACAGCCCTGATCGCGTCACGTTCCTGTTCGTCGACTACAAGGGCGGGTCGGCCTTCGCTGACTGCGTCGAACTGCCGCACTGCGTGGGCCTGGTCACCGACCTCAGCCCGCACCTCGTGCGTCGCGCGCTGACCAGTCTGCGCGCAGAGCTGCACCACCGCGAGCACCTGTTCAACCGCAAGAAGGCGAAAGACCTCCTCGAACTCGAAAAGCGGCGCGACCCCGAGACACCGCCGGCTCTGGTGCTGGTGATCGACGAGTTCGCCGCGCTCGCCGGTGAGGTGCCCGAGTTCGTCGACGGTGTCGTCGACATCGCCCAGCGTGGTCGCTCCCTCGGCATCCACTTGATCATGGCGACCCAGCGCCCCGCCGGCGTCATCAAAGACAACTTGCGCGCCAACACCAACCTCCGCGTGGCGCTACGCATGGCCGACGAGTCTGACTCGAAGGACGTGGTGGACGATCCGGTCGCTGCGCGCTTCGACCCGGGGATCCCTGGCCGCGGCATCGCGAAAACCGGACCGGGCCGACTCGTGCCGTTCCAATCGGCGTACGCGGGTGGATGGAGCACCGACGAAGTCGCCGCGGCCGACGTCAGCGTGGCTGAGCTTCGTTTCGGGTCGACACAGAAGTGGGAACTTGAAGAAAAAGCAGAATCCGAGTCGCACGACGCTGACCCCGGTCCCAACGATCAGAAGCGTCTCGTCGCGACACTTATCGGGGCCGCTGCCGCCGCGCGAATCCCGGCCCCGCGACGCCCGTGGCTCGACGACCTCGAGACGACCGTCGACCTGCGCGAGCTCTACGCGGGCCGCTCGGGATCGATTCTGCTCGGCAAGCGTGATGTGCCCGAACGACAGATGCAGGAACCGGTGTACTTCGAGCCGGATCGCGACGGATCGATGCTCGTATACGGAACCAGCGGGTCGGGAAAATCGACGGTTCTGCGTACCGTCGCAATCTCGGCGGCACTCGGGCGTCGGGCGGAGAACATCGAGGTGTACGGGCTCGACTTCGGTTCGGGCGCGCTGAAGAGCCTGGAAGTGCTGCCGCACGTCGGATCCATCATTCCCGGCGACGACGCCGAGCGCGTTCAGCGCATTCTCCGTTCGCTCTCCAGCGTGCTCGATGATCGCGGCAAGCGCTTCAGCGCCGCGAACGCATCGAGCGTGGCGGAGTATCGCGAGCTGACCGGGCGAGACGAAGCGCGCATTGTGCTGCTCATCGACGGCCTGCCGCAGTTCCGTTCCGAATGGGAGTCGACAACGGCGCGGATGCCGTTCTACCAAGCGTTCATGCGGGTGCTCGGCGAAGGGCGCCCCCTGGGCGTGCACGTTGTCGCTACTGCCGACCGATCGGGCTCGGTGCCCACCGCGGTGAGCTCGAACGTGTCGCGGCGAGTGATTCTGCGTATGTCGGACGAGAGCGCGTACGGCCTGCTCAACGCGCCGAAGGACGTGCTCGACGAGCACTCCGCACCGGGCCGCGCGATCATCGACGGCTTCGAGACCCAGATCGCGGTACTCGGAGCGACGCCGAACGTGGCCGAACAGACGAAGCTGCTCGGTCAGTGGGCCGAGGAGCTTCGCGCGAAGGGTGCGCGCGAGGTCGCCGAGATCGGCTCTCTGCCCACGCGTCTCGCACTGTCGACGCTGCCCGATCGCATCGGTGAGTTCCCGGTGCTGGGCGTGGCCGAAGACACGCTCGCCGCACGCGACTTCGACCCCGTCGGCACGTTCGTGGTCGCCGGTCCGCCGCTGTCGGGCAAGACCACGGCGATGAAGTCGCTCATCACGTCGATGTCGCGCTTCGATCCCGATGTGAAGTTCTTCCACATGGGCGGACGCCGTGCGCAGTTGAAGGACTTCGCGCCGTGGGTGCGCAGCGCCGTCACCCCGGACGAGGCCAAGGAACTCGCGACGGAGTTGGCGGAGTTGGTGGCCGACGAGACGATCACCGCGCGCATGGTCATCGTCATCGAAGATGTGCCGCAATTCGCGGACTCGCCAGCGGAACGCCCGCTCAAGGCGTTGTTCCAGGCTGTCAACCGCAGTGAGCACCTGTTGATCGGCGATGCCGATGTGAGCCAGGTGACGAGCGGGTTCGGCCTCATCGGAGACTTCAAGGGCGGGCGCAAGGGCATCGTGCTGCGGCCGGATGCGTTCGACGGCGACGCGATCTTCAAAGTGCCGTTCCCGAAGGTCAAGCGCACCGACTTCCCCGAAGGACGCGGGATCTTCGTGCAGGCGGGCCGCGCGGTCACCGTGCAGATGCCACTCGTCGAGGCTGCGGTCTCGGTGGGGCAGCCGTCATCCTGACCCGAGGCGGCGACGCGCGGGGAATTGTCCCCATTGGTGGTTGTGGGCTGGTCGGGTTAGGTTTTTGGTGCTGGCCTGGTCGGGTCGGGTTTCTTGAGTGAGGGAGTTGACGATGGCTGATTTCGGAGCATCGTATGCAGAGATGGAGCAGGTGGCGTCGACGCTGTCGCAGGCTCGTGACGACATCCAGGGTCAGCTGGACACGCTGAAGGGTCAGGTTGACACGCTTCTGGGTGATGACTTCAAGACGCAGCACGCGTCGGGCAAGTTCGGTGAGGGTTACTCCGAGCTGACGACGGGTCTGAAGAACGCGGTCGACGGCATCAATGACATGTCGGAGTCGCTGCTGGGCATGATGCGCGCGATCCAGGATCTGGATCAGCAGCTCGCCGGCAGCTGATTCTGCCGTTCTGTGACGTCGGCGGTGGTGTTGCCCCCCCCGACGTGTCTGACCCCACCGGCGGACTCGTGCGCCGAGCCCGCAACCGTGAATAGCTTGAAGGGTGATCGCTGTGTCGGTAAAGATCTCGTATGACGAGCTGGGGACGCTTTACACCAACTTGCTCGCGACCCAGACTGAGTTCGAGGAGGCGTCCAAGCGGCGCAGTGACCTCGGTGACGACATCGGTCGCCCGTACGATCGCGGTGAACTGCGCGACAAGACGAACGATTTCGAGTCTCGGTGGGATGATCGCCGCAACAAGCTCAACGAGGGGTTGAAGACCGTCACCGAGCACACCAAAGCTGTGCTGGAGGGGTTCGGAGACTTCGACACCGAATTGGCTGCTGAGATGGCCCAACAGATGCAGGATGTCGACTGATTATGGCAACCCACTCCTCACCCAAGGGTAGACCCGTAGAGATGGTCGAAGGCGACGCCGACGGGATCAGTGACCGCGGCGCGCAGATCACGAATCTGGCGGCGGCGATGTCTGAGGCGGCGACGCTCCTGACGAAGCTCGTCGACCACGGTGCCGACATGGAGGGCGAAGCGGTCGACAAACTGCGCGAGGTCAGCGCAGAGGTCAACACAGAGTTGGAGAAGGCCGCTGGTCTCTACGACGGCGTCGGCCCGTTCATCAAGGCTTACGGCGACGAACTGTCGGCAGTGCAGAAGTTGATGAGCACATCGGTGCCCGACGCTGATCGCTACTGGTTGGCGTATCAGCGAGCGTTGGATCAGTGGCAGGATGCGGCGAACTCACCGGTGCGTTACCCCATGGGCTCCGAGGACGACATCGAGGCATGCACAGCCGCGGAGCGTCGGCATGCCGACGACGTCGAAACCGCGGAGTGCGACAAGAACGATGCGTATCTGTTGTGGAAAGGCGCCGCCGACGACTTCGACGGTGCCTATGACCGCTGGGAAGACGCCTTCGACGCGGCCGTCGCCGGCGTTCGGGATTCGACTGCGGGCAAGATCAAGGACAGTTGGAAGGACAATCTCGATGGTTTCGTCGATTTTGCCCTTGATGTTCTGGCCGTCGCGGGTCTTGTGCTCGCGGTCCTCGCGCTCATCGTTGGCGGGCCGATCGTCGGACTGCTGGCGCTGGCCGTTGGCGTGCTTGCTCTCGTCGGAACGACATGGCAGTACTCCCGCGGCGACGCAGCGCTATGGGAGGTCGGTGTCGCAGTCGTCGGAGTCCTCCCGTTCGGCTCTTTCACCAAGTTCGCCGATGGTGGGTTCGGTGCCGGTATGAGGGCGTGGACGGGCTTCGGAAGTCAGGGCATGTCCCTCGGTGACGATGCTGCTCGATGGACGCTGAGCCTGTCGTCGGCGAACCCCGCCGAATGGGTATCGAACATGCGGATGCTGACCCCGGAAGCGGGTTATGTCACCGGAGCTCGAGACCTCTTGAACACGGTAGTTCGCAACGGGAACGACGCTGAGATGTGGAGCGTTGTTCGACAGATCGGCACTCCATTGGAGCAGCTCACGTACGTCACCGATGTTGCCGGCAACCTGGTGACAACCGCGGATACGGTCATCGGAGGGGTTTCGGGGGCGTACTCTCTCGCCGAGCGTGCAGCTACTCGTGCGTGGCCGTGGTGACCCGATGAATGTCGTTAGGGTGGGCGAGTGACATCTCTCCGGGAGCAGCTTGGTGGCGGCCGCGAAACCCCAGAATTCCGGATGCTGCTACCCGCAGGCTGGACCCTGAACGACACGTCGGTCGAAACCGAGCAACGCTTGTTGCGTGAGGCGCGGTCAAGGTTGCGCGAAGCCCATTTGCCGGACGCCTATGCATCGCTTTCTGAGAATGTGCGTGCGGCGTTGGAGCGCGCACGCACCCAAGGTGCGTTTGTCCTGATCATGCCGGGCGACGTGGCACCCGACTGGGCGACGGTTCCGGTGAGCGTGCTCGGTTCGATCACGACAGGGCGACCGGATGCTTCGCTGGATGAGCTCGTTGCAGACGCCGTGGAGCGCCGCGGTGCGGTTGCGCTCGATGGTAGCCGTCTCTTCTTGCGATGGGCAGAGAGACGCACTGCCGAGGTTTCGGGGGAAAAAGTCGGGGTCTATACGGTGGTGTACCTCACGCCGGTCCCGGGATCCAAGCGCACGAAGGCGTTGCAGTTCACCGCCGTTCTGGCGCATGACCCCGCTGTGGATCCTGAAACGGACGTGCAGATCCAGGCGTGGCTGGCAATGCTCGATGCGAGCATTGTGACGTTCGGCTGGACGGACCAGTGACGCAGATTACGCTCCAGTTCGACCAGAACACGACGATCATGATTCCTGGCGGACCTCTGAGAGGTGAGAGTGCCGCCAGCTGGGCAGCATCGGCGGCGTCGCACTTCATCGAGCGCTCCCATGCGGGTCAGGTTGACGCCGTCGCGCTCGCTGGGGTGCTCGAGCACGTTCGTGGCGCCACAACCAACGACCCTGATACCAACACCATAATTTTCGAGCCCCAGACCCATTCGTTCGCGCACCTGCGGATCTCGGTGCTGGATGCGAGCTTCAGCGATGAAGCAAAGCGGGGCTTTCTGTCACCGCCGTCAGTGGTGCGGCCACAGATTCGCCGTGCCGAGTCACCAGGGTTGGGCGCGGGCTGTTCCTCCACGGTGATGGATGATGATCGCCAGGGTGTGGTGCGCTGGCTCTTTGCGCCCGGAGGGATGACCGTCTGTGCGGTGCTTGGGCCCCTTCCCCCGACCTCGGTGATGCTTACTGCTGCCACGGCGGAAGCACTGCTCGGAACGGTGAGGATTCATGGCATCACGGAGGCAGATCTCCGGGCGTTTGATGTCGACGCGTTCTTGGCCACACGTTCTGAAGAGGGTTCTGGATGGGCAGTGTGACTGACGGACCGGCTACCAGTTATGTGCGCGCCGCAACGAAGTGGTCGAGAACAGACTGGTGGCAACTCGAGGCGAAGGCGCTCGGGGAGCTTCCGGATTTGCGGCGACAGCTGGCGTTCTTCTCGCCCATTGAAGCCCGACCGTTTCTTGCCGCAAACCTGCATACGAAGGTCGGCGCTGCGCGAGGATGCTTGTTGACCCTGACCAACATTGCAAGCTTCACTCTGCCCACGGTCGCGGCGTTCTTGCTCTTCAGCTGGTCACTCGGTGGCTCGGAGCAGGCCGCGCCACTCGTGCTCGCCGGCGTCCTAGCGGGGATCGCAGCGATCATTGCTGGTATCGGACTCATCACTGAGGTTCGAAGGCAGTTGGGAACCGACCCCAAGATCGGTCGGATGCTCGCCTTGTGGCATATCGTCCCCGCACTCGTCGGCCTCATGATCCTGGTCGCCGCGGGGTGGGACGGCTCGGAAGGCGGTCTCATCGGCACTGCCGGTTTGCTCGCCGATCTCGTCGTCGGGGGTCTGCACTTCACGGTCTATCGGGGAGTGGCTCAGACGAATTCACAGCGGTGGGCCCGCCAATTGGATCGACTGAAAGCCGCGCTCGATGCCACGCCGCTCGATGTGCGAGCGCGCATTTACAGCGACGTACAAGCTGCGCTCGCGCTGCTCGCGGAGCGCGAGTTCATCTCACGCGCCGAGTGGGAGCAGGCGCGCGAGGCTCCCATCGGACTCCTCGGACTCGAGATGGCGCCGCGCGAGGCTTGAAGGGGAATTGTCCCCATTGGTGGTTGTGGGCTGGTCGGGTTAGGTTTTTGGTGCTGGCCTGGTCGGGTCGGGTTTCTTGAGTGAGGGAGTTGACGATGGCTGATTTCGGAGCATCGTATGCAGAGATGGAGCAGGTGGCGTCGACGCTGTCGCAGGCTCGTGATGACATCCAGGGTCAGCTGGACACGCTGAAGGGTCAGGTTGACACGCTTCTGGGTGATGACTTCAAGACGCAGCACGCGTCGGGCAAGTTCGGTGAGGGTTACTCCGAGCTGACGACGGGTCTGAAGAACGCGGTCGACGGCATCAATGACATGTCGGAGTCGCTGCTGGGCATGATGCGCGCGATCCAGGATCTGGATCAGCAGCTCGCCGGCAGCTGATTCTGCCCTTCTCATCGCACGTGGTCTGACCGGGCGCCCTCTGCGCGGCGCCCGGTCAGTCGTTTCCGAAGGAGTTTCGCGATGCCCGATGTCAGCATCGACTACGCCGCGATCGCGGCGAGCAAGACCGCGTACAAGAACATGCGCAGCATGCTCGAAGGCGCCACGAGGAGCCTGTCCGACGTGTCGGGTTCGGCGGTCGCGCAGAGCGATCTTCGAGGCAAGCTGGAGGACCTCCACGGCTCGTGGGGCCGGGGCGCGAAGAAGCTCGCTGAGTACGCCGAAGATGCCGGCGCGGGACTTGAGGGCATCCTCGAAGCATTCCAAGGGCTCGACTCCGAACTCGGCGCCAGTATGACCGGCGAGGGAGGGAAGTCTGCGTGACCGACTTCTCTGCGCTCGGGTTTGATCCCGCCCCCGGCGATGTGGGTGTGCTTGACGGGTATGTCGACTCGTTGACGGCCGGATGCGACGGTGTCGATGACGCCCTCGCGATGTTCGATGGTGATGACGACGCCGCGTGGGTGGGGCAGTCGGCCACGGCGTTCCGCGCCACGATGAGCGAAGACTTCCGCCCGCACTTGGCCGACACCGGCGAAGCGCTGCGGACCTCTCGCAATGCATTGCGCACGTGGTCAACCCAGCTCGCCGGCTACCAGCAGCGGGCTGCGACGCTGGCCGAGCGTGCACAGGCCGCCACGACCCGTATCTCGTCGTGTGAGAGCTCTCACGCCGCCGCTCTGCGCCATCGAGATGACGAAGATGCCGACCCGGATGCCGTGTCGAACGCCTTCGCCGCGCTGAACTCGGCGCAGGGCGAACTCGAAGACATCCGTGGCGAGGCCCGCCTTCTGAAGCTCGAAGTGGACGACGACGCCAGCGCGGCCGCGCATGCGCTGAACGATGCGGGCAGCATCCTGGCGGACTACAAGGGCAACCGCTTCTCGAACTTCCTGAGCGACATCGGCAGCGGCCTGGCTGACTTCGGCAACTGGATGATGGACAACGTCGTTCCCATCCTCGAAGACATCCTTCGAGCTGCGTTGCCGATCATCGCGATCCTGTCCATCTTCATCCCTGCGCTGGGCCCCATCGCTCTGGGGATCTCGATCGCGCTCGTCGCGATCGACGGACTGCAGGCGCTGACGGGGCGCGGTTCCTGGCAAGAGTTTGCGGTGGGAGCCGTCGGCCTCGCCGCAGGTGGTCTGCTCGGGGTGGCCGCGAAGACCTTGATCGGCCCAGGTGGACAGGTTCTCCTCCCCACCATCCAGGGCATGACCCCGGCGATGGCCGGAGGCGGCGGCGCAGCTGCTGGCTCGCTGACCGTGGCGTTGAACGTCAACATGCAGAACATGGTGGCGAACACGTACTGGATGACGAACACCGCCAAGGGTGCGGTGGATGACTCACAGAGCTTCATCGAGAGCTTGGGTGGCCCGTGGGAGAACCTGCGCGAGCGGGTGACGAACACGGTGCGCGGTGACGGTCCGAAGACGGATGAGGAGCTGCGCGCGTGAGTGATGTCATGGCCGAGGGTGCCGCGCCGCACCGTGTATGGCAGCGACTGCCGCAGGGCTGGATCGAGTTCACGGCGTTCGGTGACCGCACCCCCGACGAGTGGCTCGAGTGGTACCTGACCTCCGCCGAGGGGTGGATGCCGGATGAGGCGCGGTCTGCGATCATCGATGGATTCCGTTCGGGGGTGGCCGCGTTCGGTGGCTCCGCGTTCGATTTCGCGGGTGTGATGATCACCCCCGGTGACCGACCCGCTGTCACGTTTCTCTGCACCAACGCTGTGCTGGCCACGCAGGGCCGAGGCGAAGCATCCGAGTTCCATCGCTTCTTCCCCTTGGCGCGGTTCGGTCAGGATTCGGTTGCTGAGACCTTCACGGCACCCGACGGCCGAGTGGGCACGGTATCCAGCGGTGTGCAGAACGTCGGTGGCAGTGACGTCGTCATCAGTGTGGGGGAGATGCGACTGGTGGGCGATGCGGGCAGCGTCATGGTGATGGGCGTGTGCTCTGATCCCGAGCGGCGCGCGGAACTCGCCCTGCAAACCGCGTTCGCTCTCCTCACGACGCACGTCCTCCCCGAGGGGGTCGAGCCGCCAGATCTGTCCGACGCGCAGACTCACAGCGCGTAGCGTTGCGGGTATGGCTATTCCGCTCATCCTCGACGACTCCCGTGCCTACCTGGCAGGACCGGTTGCCGAAGCCGATACGCACTCGGCTGACCGCGCGGTCGGGCAATTGCGTGCGGACTATGAGCGCTGGGCCCGTCTGGGGCTGGGACTCCTCGGTTTCACGGGGGCGATCCTCGGGGCATTCTTCGGGGTCGGACTGATCGGCGCGATGCTCGAGCCGGGTCCTCCGGTGGGAGTGATCGACATCGTGATTCTTGTGGTGGCGTGGGCGATCACTCTCGCATCCGCTGTGCTGTTGGTCCGCCTGTGGCAGTCGGGTCGCGCTCTCACCAGGGCTGCGAAGCAGTGGATGAGGGCGCCGTACATCCTCGGCGGGCGGCAGCGGACGGGGGCCGGCTGGGTCACCGCGAGGACGATCAACCTTGAGCCGCGCATTCTCGTTCGCAACATCACGGCGACGCTCGCTGTCCTTCTGTCGCTCTTCGGCATCGCCCCCGCCATACGCGACATGGTGGAGGGGAACTTCGACGGGTTCTCTGCCTCGATGCTCGTTGCTGGGTTCATCGCCCTCGCGTGCGGGATCGGCCAGATGGGTGGAGTCATCACGCTCGTTTCCGGCGCGTCCGAGGCGGATCCGCTCTGGGTGCGCATCCGCTCGTCTCTCGCGAAGGACTGAGTCGTTCGCACGCCCATGGAAAGATGGCTCGCGTGAGTGCGCGCCCGCTGAACCCGTTGGTTGACGAAGCTGACACATGGGGAACGGACGAGTGGTGGCGTCTCGAACTGCGCTCGTTCGATGACGCACCCAACGCTCAGCTCCAGCTTGCGATGCTCGGGCCGAAGGCGGCGTGGACAACCGAGTACGGTGGACGCCCGTCGGTGGGTGGATGCCTGCAGACCCTGGCGTACATCGTGGCTGTTGCGGCGCCGACCGTGGGCGCCGCGTGGATGTTGCGCTGGTTCTTCGTCGACGAGGGTTCTCTTCCTTTGGTATTTGCCGCGGTGATGACGCTGGTGAGCCTTCTGGTCACCGTGCCCGATCTTGTGACGGAGGCCCGGAGGCCGCGAGCGATCGCCATGAATGTCGTGCGCCGCGTCAGCCTGGTCCACGTCGTTCCCGCAGCGGTCACGATCGCCATCACTCTCAGCGCAGTCGCGACGGGTCGGTACGACGCCGAGGTCGACGCGTCGCTCTTGTGGCTGCTCCCCGTGGTGGCGGACCTCGTGATCTTCATCGTGAAGTGGGTCCGCGGCTCGGCATCGAAGAACGGTCCGCAGAATCCGTTGGAGAACCTCGAGTGGAGCGTGCGCGAGATCGACGATTCGGTCAAACTACGCATCCGCGCGGCTCGCGATGAAGCGATCCGGCGGCTGGAGTCGCAGAACAAGATTGATCACGACACCGCGACGCGTGCGCTCGAAACCGAGCTCGGGCAGCTCGCCTTGACCCTCGCGCCGGAAGGTCGTTCGGGGTTCTATCCCGCGCAGTGATGTCCGATTTCCGCGAGCCAGCGCGCGGAAGGCGTGTCAGTCTAGGGGTGTGAGCATCCCGAGCATGACCTTCGACGAGCGGTACCGCGCCATCGATGCGCGCGACGCTCGCTTCGACGGCCAGTTCGTGACGGCGGTCGCCTCGACGCACATCTACTGTCGCCCGAGCTGCCCGGCCCGCACACCCAAGCCGTCGAACGTGACCTTCTACCCGACGAGCGCGGCCGCGCACGAAGCCGGCTACCGCGCCTGCAAGCGTTGCCTGCCCGAGGCTGCCCCGGGGTCACCACAGTGGAATCTGCGCGGCGATACTGCGGGCCGAGCGATGCGCCTCATCGCCGATGGTGTGGTCGAGCGCGAGGGGGTTCCCGGGCTGGCGCGGCGCCTCGGCTATTCGACGCGCCACCTTACGCGCGTGCTCACCGCCGAACTCGGGGCCGGCCCGTTGGCGCTTGCCCGCGCGCATCGCGCGCACACGGCGCGCATGCTGCTCGTCGGAACAGACATGCCGGCCGCCGACGTCGCCTTCTCGGCCGGTTTCGCCAGTGTTCGCCAGTTCAACGAAACCGTGCGTGAGGTCTTCGACATGACGCCCCTCGATCTGCGCGCGCGCCGGTCGATGCGGCACGCGACACCTATTGCGTCAGAACTCGCGCCGGGAGCGATCAACCTCACGTTGCCTCATCGTGGTCCGCTCGACGCGCGGGGGATCTTCGCGTGGATGTCTGCTCGCGCCGTCGCCGGGGTAGAGACGGCGACCGACGAGAGCTTCGCGCGGACGCTGCTGTTGGACGGCGGCCCGGCGTGGTTCGAGATCCGCATCGGCGCGGACGAGCGAGTACGCCTGCGTGCGAAGGTCACGCACATGCGAGACCTCCCGGTGCTCGTCACACGCGCGCGTCGCCTGTTCGACCTTGACGCGGACCCGCTCGCTGTCGACGGCGCGCTGGCGCGGCATCCAGAACTCACCGCGTCGGTGGCGCGCGTCCCGGGCATCCGCGTGCCCGGGGCGGCCGACCCGCACGAGATGCTGATCCGCGCCATGATCGGGCAGCAGATCACGGTCGCGGCGGCACGCACCGCGCTCACGGTACTCACGGATACGCTCGGCGCGCCGGTAGAGGGCTTCGAGAATGAGCGGCTCTTCCCGACGATGGCCGCCATCGCCGAGCGTGGGCACCAGGTGCTCCGTGGCCCGGCGGCGCGCATCCGGGCGATCGCAGGAGCGGCGGCCGCGCTCGCCGATGGCACCCTGACCCTGACCACCGGCGACGATTCCGCCGAGCAACGTGCGGCTCTCCTGGCAATGCCGGGCATCGGCCCGTGGACCGCCGACTACGTGCGCATGCGTGTGCTCGGCGACCCCGACGTGACGCTGCCGGGCGATGTCGCCGTGCGCGCGGGCGCTGCTGCGTGCGGCATCCCCTCCGAACCGAAGCCGTTCGGCGAATGGGCCGCGCGCACCGCCCCGTGGCGCAGCTACATGACCGCGCACCTGTGGCGCAACGCGCCCGTGCGCGCGCCGCGAAACCGATCCGCGCAGCGCCCGGCCGCGGCATCCATACCCGCTTCTGACCCCACACTCTTCGAGGAGGCCCCATGACTGCCGCGACTCTGCAGACGATCGAGACCCCGGACGGCGCATTCACCCTCATCGCCGACTCGACGGGCGCGGTACTTGCCTCGGGTTGGTCGGCTGACCCCGACGCGGTGCTCGCGCGCATCCGGCCGGCCCTGCGCCCTGACACCGTGCGCGAGGGGGAGACGGATGCCGCGTCCGCCGTCGCCGCGTATTACGCCGGCGACCTCGCGGCCATCGACACGGTGCGAGTCGAGCAGGGAGGCACCGACATGCAGCGCGCCGGCTGGGAGGCATTGCGACGAATTCAGCCCGGGCACCCGCTCACGTACGCGGAGTTCGCCGCCGCACTGGGGTCTGCGAACGCGGTGCGGGCCGCGGCATCCATCTGTGCAAAGAACGCGCCCGCGCTGTTCGTTCCCTGCCACCGGGTGCTGCGCACCGGGGGAGCGCTCGGCGGATTCGCGTGGGGCGTCGAGGTGAAGCGAGCGCTCCTCGACCGCGAGAGCGGCCACGCGCTGGTCTGAGGGCTGAGCGCTGAGGGGCTCAGGGCCGGCCGTACGCTTCGAGCCAGCGCAACCACACCTCGCTGACCGTGGGGTAGGGCGGCACGGCGTGCCACAGGCGTTCGACCGGCACCTCGCCGACGATCGCGATGGTCGCCGAGTGCAGCAGCTCGGCCACATCGGGGCCGACGAACGTGGCACCCACCAGCACCCCGCGATCCTCGTCGAAGACGGCACGCGACATGCCCTGGTAGTCATCGGAGTGGGTGCTCGCTCCCGCAATCCACGACAGGTCGTAGTCGATCACTCGGATGCTGAGCCCTGCCTCCCGCGCGGCATCGGCCGTGAGCCCGACCGACGCGACTTCGGGATCGGTGAAGGTCACCTGCGGCACGTGCGCGTGATCGGCCGTTGCCACGTGGGCACCCCATCGCGCGTCGTCGACGGGGTCACCCTTCGCTCGGGCGGCGATGGCGTCACCGGCGGCGCGGGCCTGGTACTTGCCCTGGTGCGTCAGCAGGGCTCGATGATTGACGTCGCCCACCGCGTACAGCCAGTCGGTCCCGTCGACGAGCATCGTGTCGTCGACGCTCAGCCAGTCGCCGGGGGTGAGGTCGATGTTCTCAAGCCCCAGGTCGCCCGTGCGCGGCGTGCGCCCCGTCGCCACCAGGACCTTCTCGGCGGTGATCTCGGAGCCATCCGACAGTGTCAGCGTCGCGGATCCTTCGGACGCATTGGCTGCGGGTGCCGCCGATGCAACGGTGACGCCCGTGCGCACCTGCACGCCGGATTCGGTGAGGGATGCCGCCACCCGCTCGCCCGCGAAGGGTTCCATACCGCCCAGCAACGCTGACCGCGCGATCACCGAGACCGTCGAACCCAGGCTCGCGTAGGCGGTGGCCATCTCGACGGCGACGACCCCACCGCCGACGATCGCCAGCGACGCCGGCACCTCGCGGGCGCTCGTCGCTTCGCGGCTCGTCCAGGGGCCGATCTCGGCGAGCCCGGGGATGTCGGGAAGAAGCGCGGCCGAACCGGTCGCGACGGCCACCGCGTGCCGCGCGATGAGGTCGGTCACGGTGCCATCCTCTGCTCGTACCCGCACGCGCTTGTCCCCGGTGATCTCGGCGTGGCCGCGCACAAGGTCGATGCCGGCACCGCTCAGCCACTCCACCTGCGACGAATCATTCCATTCGTGCGTCACCGCATCGCGTCTGCGCAACACTCCGGCGACGTCGAGGGCCCCCGTGACGGGCTGCTTCGCGCCGTCAACGTCACGCGCCGCTCGTAGCGCTGCGCCGCTGCGCAGGAGCGCCTTGGACGGCATGCACGCCCAGTACGAGCATTCGCCGCCGACGAGTTCTGCTTCGACGATGACGGTCGACAGTCCGCCCTGCACGGCGCGGTCGGCGACGTTCTCGCCCACCGCTCCCGCGCCGATCACGATGAGGTCATACGCGCGTTCGCTCATCGCCTCACCGTAGTCCGGCTACGGGGGAGGAGGGGCGGGCGCGGCATCCCGAACTTCTTTCTTGCACTCAGCGAATACTCAGGTCTAGGCTGGAGGGCTGTCGCGATCAACCCTCGTGGGGGATCGCGCGGCCCCGTCCGCTCTCACTCTCAGGAGGATGCCATGTTCCAGGTCGCTCTCGTCGCAAAGACCGCTGTCATCCTCGGTGGGACCGGGACGCGTCGCCCTTTCCCGCGTCACTGATCTGACGCGCTCGATTCGGTCCACGCTTCCGGCATAACGCCGGCTCCTCAACGTTCTCTTCTGCGGGCGGCTCTCTTGTCGCCGCGCTCACCGCGGGCACACTGCCGCTCGCACCCTCGTCATCTCGGCTCCCACAAGGATCATGACCACTACTGACTCTTCTCGCCCCAGACTCTCGACTCCGCGCGCGCTCGCGCGGCTGATTCCCTTCGCCAAGCCCGTCCTGCCGCGCCTCGGGCTCGGTGCCGCGAGCGCCCTGGCAGCCAGCCTGCTCGCCCTCGCAATCCCTCTCGTTCTCGAGGCGATCGTCGGCGGCCCGATCGCATCCGGCGACCCCGCCGCGATCGCGTGGGGTGCCGCTGGCGTGCTGGCGCTCGGACTCGCCGAAGCGCTCATGGTGTGGTTGCGCCGCTTCTTCGTGCTTGGACCCGCGACGATGGTCGAGTACGACCTGCGCCACACGTTCTACCAGCGGCTGCAGCGACTGCCGGTCGCGTTCCACGACCGCTGGCAGTCGGGCCAGCTGCTCAGCCGCATGATGCAAGACATCAGCATGCTGCGCCGCTGGCTCGCCTTCGGCCTCGTGCTGCTCGTCGTGAACGTGCTCACGATCGTCGTCGGAACAGTTCTACTCTTCCGCTGGCACTGGCTGCTCGGCACCATCTTCCTCGTCACTTCTGCACCCCTGTGGTACGCGGGGTACCGCTTCGAGAAGCGATACGGCACGCTCGCGCGACAGAGCCAAGACCAGGCCGGTGACTTGGCGACCTCGGTCGAAGAGAGCGTGCACGGCATCCGCGTTCTCAAGGCGTTCGGTCGGGGTAAGCACGCGCTGCGGAAGTTCACCGCGCAGGCCGAGACGTTGCGCGAGACCGAGATCAGCAAGGCCCGCGCGGTCGGCAGGATCTGGTTCTGGCTGGTCCTGCTGCCCGACATCGCCTTCGCGCTGTGTCTGGGTGCGGGTGTGTACCTCGCCGCAGCGGGGCAGCTCGGCGTCGATGAGCTCATCGCCTTCTTCGCCATGGCAACCGTGCTGCGCTGGCCCATGGAATCCATCGGATTCCTGTTCTCGTTCCTGCTGGATGCCCGCACGGCGACGGACCGCATCTTTGACGTGTTCGACGAGGAGAACCACATCGTCGACGCCGTCGACCCCGTCTCGATCGCGCACCCGCGCGGAGAGTTGGTGTTCGAGGGCGCACACTTCCGGTACCAGGATGCCGCTGCCAACGAGCGGGATCTGCTCGACGGCATCGACTTGGCGCTTCGACCGGGCGAGACGATGGCGCTCGTGGGTCTCACCGGAAGCGGCAAGACGACGCTCACCACTCTGCCCACTCGCCTCTACGACGTGACCGGCGGGCGCGTGACGCTCGACGGCGTCGACGTGCGCGACCTCACGCTGAAGGAACTGCGCACCCACATCGGGATGGCGTTCGAAGACGCCACGCTGTTCTCGCAGAGCGTGCGCGACAACGTGCTGCTCGGTCGCGAGGACCTCGCCCCGGGCAGTGCCGAGGCAGACGCCGTCCTGCGTGAGGCGCTTGCCGTCGCGCAGGCGGGCTTCGTCGACGACCTGCCCGACGGCGTCGACACGATCATCGGCGAAGAGGGCATGAGCCTGTCGGGTGGCCAGCGTCAGCGCCTCGCGCTGGCGCGAGCGGTCGCCGCGAGGCCGGCAGTACTCGTGCTCGACGACCCGCTGTCGGCCCTCGACGTCGACACCGAGGCGCTCGTGGAGGACGCCCTGCGCGAAGTGCTGAAGGACACCACCGCGCTGGTCGTGGCGCACCGTCCGTCGACGGTGATGCTCGCCGACCGTGTTGCGCTGCTCGAGGCCGGTAAGGTCACCGCCGTCGGGCCCCACGCCGAGCTGCTGCGCACGAGCGCGCACTACCGGCACGTGATCTCGAGTCTCGAAGATGAACAGACCCGCATGCGGGAGAGGGAGGTGAACCTGTGAGCACCACTGTCACCGGAACCAGCGGCGAAGACCGCTCCGACTACACGCGCGAGGAGAGCAAGGCGATCCGCCGGCGCTCGCTGCGCCTGCTCGGGTCCCTCATCCGTCCCGTGCACGCGCAGCTGTGGCTCGCAGGGATCGTGCTCGTCGTCTCGACCGCTCTGCGGGTCGCGGGCCCCGCGCTGATCGCTTACGGCATCAACACGGCCTTGCCCGCCGCCGTCGATCGCATGGACTGGCTGCCCACGATCGGCGTGGTCGCCGTGTACCTCGTGACAGCCCTCGGTGGGGCTGGACTCATCGGTTGGTACGTCGTCGTCACGGCCCGCCTCACCCAGGCGATCATGCTCGACCTGCGCAAGCGCATCTTCTTGCACACGCAGCGCCTCAGCCTCGAGTTCCATGAGTCGTACACGTCGGGGCGCATCATCTCGCGTCAGACGAGCGACCTCGACACGATCCGCGAACTGCTCGACGGTGGCCTCAACGAGCTGGTGTCGGGTCTGCTGTACGGCGGTTTCACGCTGGTGGCCCTGTTGCTGCTCGATGTGCAGTCGGGCCTCATCCTCGTGATCATGGGCATCCCGCTGTTCTTCCTGATGCGGTGGTTCTACCTGCGCTCGCAGGTGGTGTACCGCGAGTCGCGCGTGATCAGCGCCCAGGTGATCGTCAAGTTCGTCGAAACGATGACGGGCATCCGCGCGGTCAAGGCCTTCCGCAAGGAGGAGCGCAACGACGACGAGTTCGGCGACCTCTCGCTGCAGTACCGCGACGTCAACATGCGCTCGATCCGACTGTTCGGCACCTTCGAGCCGGGGCTCATGGCCGTGGCATCCGTCTCTGTCGCACTGGTCGTGCTGTGGGGAGGAATCCGCGTCGTCGATGGCGGAATTATGGTCGGTACGCTGCTGGCCGCGGTGCTGTACGTGCGGAACTTCTTCGCGCCCCTGCAAGAGGTCGCGTTCTTCCTCAACTCGTACCAGTCCGCGACCGCGGCGCTCGAGAAGGTGTCGGGCGTCCTCGAAGAGGAACCCACCGTCGCCGACCCGAGCGAGCCGGTCGACCTGTGGACCGCGCGCGGCAACGTGCGGTTCGACGACGTGCTGTTCGGGTACTCGGATGACCGCATAATCCTGCCCGACTTCTCGCTCGACATCCCCGCGGGGCAGACGATCGCCCTGGTGGGCACGACGGGCGCCGGCAAATCGACGCTCGCCAAGCTGGTGTCGCGCTTCTACGACCCCACCCGCGGGTCGGTGTCACTCGACGGCGTCGATTTGCGGTCGATGCACCCGAAGGATCTGCGTCGCGCGATCGTCATGGTCACGCAGGAGGCGTACCTGTTCAGCGGCACGGTCGCCGACAACATCGCCTTCGGAAAGCCGGATGCCACGCTCGACGAGATCAAGGCTGCGGCACGTGCGGTGGGCGCCGACGCGTTCATCGAGGCGCTTCCGGACGGCTACGCGACCGACGTGAACAAGCGCGGTGGTCGTGTGTCGGCGGGGCAGCGCCAGCTCATCTCGTTCGCGCGGGCGTTCCTCGCCGACCCGGCTGTGCTGATCCTCGACGAGGCGACGGCATCGCTCGACATGCCGAGCGAGCGGATGATCCAGGACGCATTGCAGACGCTGCTGGCCGACCGCACGGCGATCATCATCGCGCACCGTCTGTCAACGGTGGCGATCGCCGACCGCGTGCTGGTGATGGAGCACGGGCGCATCATCGAGGACGACACCCCCGAGGCGCTCATCGCCGGCGACGGCAAGTTCGCGCAGCTTCACGCCGCCTGGCAGGACTCGCTGGTGTAGCCCGCGCCCGGGCGCTCGTTGCGGGCGGGTGGGCGTCGGCGCGCGTTGAGACACGCTGCGTGCGCGTGCGCGCGTGGTGAGACACGCCCCCTGCGCCGCCTCGCTCGGTGAGACACGCTTCCTGCGCCGCCTCGTTCGGTGAGACACACCCCCTGCGCCCAGACAATGCGGCCGACGCCGTGTCTCAGCGCAGGGAGTGTGTTTCGCGGCGGGGGGGGTGCCCCTATGTCCTTCGTCAAGTGGAATGCGACCATTCAGGCTGCTGTGCGTGCGGGCGGTGGCTCAAGGTTTAGCCTCGGTTGCATGACGAGCCAGAGCGCGTTGATCGCGAGTGAGGGGTATGGGCGGCTTGCTCGCGAGTTCATCCCGGAGTCGCATCGTGGCCTGCCGATGGTGCGGATCCTGCTTCCGATGTGGGGAGACCACGATGGGTCGACCGTGCGGTGGTCGGAGTATGTCGCGCTCGATGAGGAGTTGGCGTCGCTGGATTGGTGGGACGTTGTCGAGCGAAATGCGGAGGAGCGTCCAGAGATCCGTGATCTGGTCTCATGTCGGGGCGAACTGGACGCGGCGACGGTTGAGGGTCTCTCAGAAGCGGTCGGTGACGCTGAGTTGATGTCGCTTCGGTGGATGGGTTACGCGGGGAACCCGTTCACGAACGACCCCGTTCGCGTTTTTGGCAACGACTTCTTTCCTGCGGTGCTGCGTCGGGACGACCTTCTTGTGGGTGAGCGGGTTCCGGAGTTCGCGTGGGATGAGGACGGCACCATCGCATGGGGAACGCATCTGTATCCGGATTCGCTGATCCTCGCCGGTGACATCGCTCGTGTGCGGCGCGTGCATGCCGACCCGCGATTGGACACCATCGTGGTTCGGCCGGACGAGGATGTGCTGCCGCCGAGCTCGGGTGACTGACCCCCGCCGGTCACGAACTTAGGCGGCGACCGCCTGCGGTGCTTGGTCGAGGGCGCCGTCCCGGAGCATGGCGTAGAGGACGTCGGAGCGTCGTCTCGCGAGGGCGAGGAGCGCCTGGTTGTGACGTTTGCCTTGGCTGATCTTGCGGTCGTAGTAGGCGCGCGATTCGGGGTCGCGGAGTGCGGCGAATGCGGAGAGGAACATTGCGTTCTTGAGGATCTTGTTCCCGCGCCTCGATGAGTACTCACCTCGGATCGACGTGCCCGATCTTCGGGTGACGGGTGCGAGGCCGGCGTAGGCGGCGAGGTGGCCGGCGGTGGGGAAGTGTTTGCCTACGACTTCGGTGAGGAGTCTGGCTGCGGTCCTGACGCCGACTCCGGGCATGCTCGTCAGGACGGGTTGAAGAGGGTGCGCATCGACCAGCTTCTCGACCTCCGCCGCGACCTCGTCCCGCTGGCGTCGAAGCGTCGCGATCTGGGCGGCGAGCCGCGGGAGCACCAGCGCGGCCGCGTTCGTGCCGGTCACGACGACCGTCTGCTGGTCTAGCGCGGTGATGATTTCGTGCGCCCAATCCCTGCCCTTGCGAGGCGCGAGCTTCAGCATGCGCGTCGCGATCCGCTTCTCACCCGCCGCGCGTAGCTCGGCCGGTGACGGCCAGCGCTGCAGCAGGTCGAGGATCGCGGGGTGATCCAGCCGCGGACCGATGACGCGTTCCAGCGCGGGGTGAATCTGGGTGAGCAGTCCGCGGATGCGGTTGCCGACCTGGGTGATCTGCGCGGCGAGGTCGTCGTCGAACCCGCAGAGCATCGACAGCTCGGCCACCTGTTCGTCCGTGACCTGGATCGAGCGGAGCGTGTGCGGCATCGTGCGTGCCGTCTCGGCGATGATCGCGGCGTCTCGTGCGTCGGTCTTCGCCTCACCGGGGTGCAGGTCCGCGATCCGCCGCATCGCCAACCCCGGCAGATACCCGACGACCGCTCCTGCGGCCTGCGCGACCGCAACGGGCAGTGCGCCGATGGTCGCGGGCTGGTCAACGATCAGCAGCACGACCCCGTGCGTCTGCAGTTCCGCGAGCACGGCGCGGAGGCGTTGCTCGTCGTTGGGCAGTGCCTTGTCGTAGAGCTTCTTGCCGGTGCGGTTGAGGGCGACGGCGTGGTGTTCGCCTTTGCCGACGTCGAGTCCGACGAACACGTCGACCTGGTCGTATCTGTCGATCTGGGTGACCACCTGCTCCTCAGTTCGCTCGCGTTCGACAGCGTGCGGCGGTGCGTCTCGGCATCCACGTTGCGAACGGCCTCGAGCGTGCTCGGGCCTGGCCCCTATCAGCGATCACCCACCGCCAACCAGGCCCGGTGACAACACCCCCCGGATCATGGGTAACAGGGGGGACCAATCATGCCGAGCCCGGCAGCCTGCCACCGCCCAGCATGGCCGCTGAACGGGTCACGAAGAAAGTAACGGGGGGGCGGGCGGCCGCCGGGTGCGCTCGGATGTGTTTCGCGGGGCGCCGCGCGGCGGGCGCGCAGCGCCGAGATGCGGGGCGCGTTGCTCGCTCGGCCCAGGGCGACGAGGTCTCGGTGGGGGAGGGGATTCCGAGGCCCCGCCGCCGGCCTGGTGTTCGCGGATGCTAGAGGCGCACCTCGGCGATGACCTCACCGTACTCTGTCTCGCCGACCGGCGTGAAGCCTACGGCTTCGAAGAATGCACCCGGTCCGTCGCTGCCGGATTCGTACATCACGCTGACGTGGTCCATGCCGCGTTCGCGCGCTTCTTCGAGCAGAGCCTTGACGGCGAACCGGCCCACGCCGCGGCGCTGATCTTCGGCGTCGACGTTGATGCGCCAGAGCACCGAGCGGAAGTTTTCCTGCGGGTCATCAGCGTCAAAATTCGCGCTCACGAAGCCCACGACCTCGTCGCCATCGAGCACGACGCGCTGCCACGTGGACTGCGGATTGACCACAGTTGCGGCGATGCCATAGCTGACCGGCGCCAAGAACTGCTCCTGTCCGGGTTTTAGGGACAGGTTGTTGACCGCCACGATCGTAGAGGCGGAGAGTTCGACCAGCCGAAGTTCTGACATAGCCACAGGCTAACCCGGAACCGCCGGACACGGTAAGCCAACGCCGTCTCGTTACATGGATTTCATGTGCGGAGATATCTTGACGTCAAGATACTTTCTGCGCGCCTGCGATAGGCTTGACGTCGACTCGCGAACGGAGAACGACGCATGACCGACCCGACCATCATCTACACCTACACAGACGAGGCTCCGGCACTGGCCACAGCCTCGTTCTTGCCGATTGTGGAGGCGTACACCGGCCAGGCGGGCGTGTCCGTCGAAACGCGTGACATCTCGCTCGCGGGGCGCGTGCTCGCGGCGTTCCCGCAGCGATTGACCCCCGAGCAGCAGGTCGGCGACGCGCTGACCGAGCTGGGCGGTCTCGCCACGGTTCCCGAGGCCAACATCATCAAGCTGCCGAACATCTCGGCATCCATCCCTCAGCTCAAGGCGACGATCGCCGAGCTGCAGGCGCAGGGCTTCGACGTCCCCGATTACCCCGATGACGCGTCGACGGTTGAGCAGAAGGACATCCGCGCTCGGTACGACCGCATCAAGGGCTCGGCGGTGAACCCCGTCCTCCGCGAGGGCAACAGCGACCGCCGCGCGCCCCTGTCGGTGAAGAACTACGCGCGCAAGCACCCGCACCGCAACAAGCCGTTCGCTGATGGTTCGAAGACTCGCGTGGCGACGATGGGTCACGACGACTTCAAGAGCAACGAGAAGTCGTGGGTCGCCGCGCACGATGACGTCCTCACGATTCGTCACATCGACGCCGACGGCAACACCACGGTCCTCAAGGACAACCTCAAGGTGCTGCCGCGCGAGATCATCGACGCAACGTTCCTCTCGGCATCCGCTCTCGACGCCTTCCTGGCCGAGACCCTCGAGCAGGCGAAGGCCGAGGACGTTCTGTACTCGGTGCACCTCAAGGCGACGATGATGAAGGTCAGCGACCCGATCATCTTCGGTCACGTCGTGAAGGCGTACTTCGCCGACGTGTTCACCCGCCACGGTGACGCGCTCGCGGCGGCTGGCCTCACGCCGAACAACGGGCTCGGTTCGATCCTGTCGGGCCTGGCGAACGTCGACGGTGGCGAGGCGATCGCTGAGGAGATCACCGCGGCACTGGGCGCCGGCCCGCGCCTGTCGTACGTGAACTCCGACAAGGGCATCACCAATCTGCACGTGCCGTCCGACGTGATCGTCGACGCATCGATGCCGGCTCTCGTGCGCAACGGCGGCAAGCTGTGGGGCGTCGATGGTGGCGAAGACGACACGCTCGCTGTGATCCCCGACTCGTCGTACGCCGGTGTCTATCAGGCCGTGATCGACGACGTGATCGCCAACGGTCCGCTCGACCCGGCAACGATCGGCACCGTCCCCAACGTGGGCCTCATGGCGCAGGCGGCAGAAGAGTACGGCAGCCACGACAAGACCTTCGAGATCGCAGCGCCCGGCGTCGTGCAGATCGTCGACGGCGAGGGCGAGGTCCTCATCGAGCACGAAGTCGGCACCGGTGACATCTGGCGCGCGACGCAGACCAAGCACATCGCCGTCATGGACTGGGTGAAGCTCGCCGTCACGCGTGCGCGCGCGACCGGTTCGCCCGCGGTGTTCTGGCTCGATGTGAACCGCTCGCACGACGCGCAGCTAATCGCCAAGGTGCACCAGGGTCTCGCACTCCTGGACACCACGGGCGTGCAGATCACCATCCTCGCGCCGGCCGAGGCGACGCGGTACACCCTCGCGCGCATGCGTCACGGGCTCGACACCATCTCGGTGACCGGCAACGTGCTCCGCGACTACCTCACCGACCTGTTCCCGATCCTCGAGGTCGGCACCAGCGCCAAGATGCTCTCGATCGTTCCGCTGCTCGCAGGCGGCGGCCTGTTCGAGACCGGCGCGGGCGGTTCGGCGCCGAAGCACGTGCAGCAGCTGGTCGAGGAGAACTACCTGCGCTGGGACTCCCTGGGCGAGTTCTTCGCACTGGCCGCGTCGCTCGAGCACCTGTCGACCACGACGGGCAACGCGCGTGCTCAGGTGCTCGCCGACACGCTCGACGCGGCCACGGGGACGTTCCTCGAGAACGACAAGTCGCCCGGCCGTGCACTCGGCACGATCGACAACCGCGGCAGCCACTTCTACCTGGCGCTGTACTGGGCGCAGGAGCTGGCGTCGCAGACCACGGACGCTGAGCTGGCGTCGATCTTCGCTCCCGTGGCCGAGGCGCTCGGCTCGCAGGAGCAGCAGATCGTCGACGAGCTCATCGCGGTGCAGGGGTCGCCGGCCGAAATCGGCGGGTACTACCGTCCCGACGACGCTCTCGTCGCCCAGGTGATGCGCCCGTCGAAGACCCTCAACGCCATCATCGACGGCTTGAGCTGATCGCACGCGCCGTAGGCGCGAATAAGTGGGGCGGATGCTGCAGCATCCGCCCCACTTTGCTTTTCAGGCTACGCCTGCGCCATCGCCACCCATGCGCGCCCGGGGCCGCTCACGCGTAGCGAGGTGACATCGCCTGAGACGAACGCGGCGTCGCCGCGCGGGATCGTCATGCTCACTCCGGCGGAATCTTCGACCGTGACGGCATCGCTGTCGGCGAGGACGATCGCCGGCCCGGTGGGGGTGACCACAGCGTCGCCGTCGACGAGGAGCATCGAGAACGGGGCCGGGGGAGTGTAGCCGGTGACCGCGCCGTCGACTTCGGGGGTGAGCAGGGTCGCGGGGCCCTGATCGAACGACAGCAGGCGCACCAGTTCGTCGGTGTCGATGTGCTTGGGCGTGAGGCCGCCCCGCACCACGTTGTCGCTCGCGGTCATCAGTTCGATGCCCAGGCCCGACAGGTATGCGTGCAGCAGTCCAGCGGGGGCGTAGAGCCCTTCGCCTCGGCGAAGCGAGACGCGGTTCATCAGCGCGGCCACGACGACACCGGGGTCGCCGGGGTAGTGCTGCGACACCTCGCGGACGGTCTGCCAGGTCGTCGCCAGCGCCGCATCTGTGACGTTGTCGCGCGAAGCCAGCGCCGTGAGTGCGTCGACGGTGGCGGTGACGGCGGGGCCGCCCGCGAGTAGCCAGGTCAGTGCGTCCTGCACACGCGTGGGGTCCGCGAGGATCTCGACCAGCCTGGTGAACGCGTCGTCGCCGCTCTCGCGCAGCGTGTCGATGAGCGCGGCGACTTCGTCGGCGGGGCGGAACCCGCACAGGGCGTCGAACCGCTCACTCACCGCCACGATGATCTCGGGCTTGGGGAAGGGGTCCTTGTAGTTGCGCGAGGGATCAGAGATCGGGATGCCGCGGGCTTCTTCCGCTGCGAAACCCGCCGTCGCCTGTTCTGGCGTCGGGTGCACCTGAAGGGAGAGCGGGCTCGCGGCCGCGAGAACCTTGAGCAGGATGGGAAGATCGTTGCGCTGTGCGCCGATGGCCTCGCCCAGCAGACGTGCGGGTTCGGCGGCGATCCACTCTTGCAGCGTGTCGTGCGTGCGGCGCAGTTCGGGCACGACCGTGCCGGTGTGCGTCGGCGAACCGGGGTGCGTGCCCAGCCACAGTTCGGCCTCAGGGGCACCGCTCGGCTCGACGCCGCGGAACTCGGCGATCGCGGTGGTCGACCCCCAGGCGTAGTCGCGGGGGGTGTTGGTCAGGGCGATGAACATCGGGTCCTCTCGGGGCAGACGAAACGCCCCGGGCTCAGCCCAAGGCGTCTCGGTGGATGTCAGGCGTGAACCCACACCTCGGTGCCGTCGGGGGCCCAGTCGTAGACGTACTTGGCCACCTCATCGGGCATGTTCACGCAACCGTGGCTCATCGGGGTGCCGAAGTTGTTGTGCCAGTACGTGCCGTGGAAGCCCTGATCGCCGTTGAACCACGTGACCCACTTGACGTCTTCGGTGCAGTAGGGCGCGCCCTCGTAGCATCCCATGTCCTGAATCGGCACGTGCGCGAAGATCTTGTAATAGCCGGTCGCGGTCGGCGTCGCGGACTTGCCCGACGAGATCGCGTACGACTTCACGACTTTGCCGTTCTCGAACAGGTAGGTGCGCTGGTCGCCCAGGTCGACCTCGATGCGGCGCGACAGCGAGGTGGTCTCGAAGTCCGTGGTCTTCGCGGGCAGTTCGTACACGGCGTCACCCGAGGCCAGCTGCGCGGCGAACTCGTCGGCGACGCCGGACGTGTCGCCGAGCGCTCGGCCGGTCACACCCTCGGTGACGGTGCGAATCACGCCGCCGTCGGAGTTCGTGATGACGGTTGCATCGACGGCGTCGCGGTTGACCTTCTCAGCAAGACCGTCGACGACATCCTGAATAGCTGCGGAGTCGGCGGCGATCGCGAAGGTTCCGTCGCCGTTGGGGGTCACCGTGAGCCACGACGCGGCGGTGGCGCGCTTGATGGGCACGACCCGCTCGTCGCCGATGTAGAAGCCTGCGCGCGAGAGCATGCCGTTGAGCGTGTCGGCGGTGGTCTCGACGCTTTCGGTGCTGGTGAGCGGCGGGACGGCAACCGTAGTGACATCGACCTCGGCGGTCGTTGCCCCGGTATCGAAAGCGTCCTGCAGTGCAGCGAGAACAATCGTCGGGTCGATGCCCGCGCCGTCAACGGCCGGTGTCGTGACGTATGCCGCGGATTCGGCGTCGAAGGCGAGAGTCGCGTCGGTCGGGGTGACGTAGATCTCGGGGGCTGCGGCGTGCAGCGTCGATGCGGCTGCCTCGGCGTCGATCGTGACCGTGGGGGAGGGGGTTTCAGTGAACCACTCGGTGACGTTCCACATCGGGTGTGCGGCGAAGGCGTCATCGGCAAGGGTCGCGGCGTCTACCGACGCGCCCAGGTCGGCGCCGGTCACTTCTGCCCCGTCGGCGTCGCCCGCGAGAACCACGGTCGTCGATGCCACGTGCTGGTTGAGAGCGTCGGCTGCGGCCCCGGGTGTCATGAGTCCGACCGAGACGCCGCCGATGGTCGTTCCGGGAGCGATGAGGATGAGGGATGCCGCGACGGTGCCGAGGATCGCTGCGCCGCCGATTCCGATCCCGACCCACAGGCCGGTGCGGCGCTTTTTCACGACGGGTTCTGCGGGCGCCCATTCGTAGGTTTGGGTCGCGGCTTCGGGGTCGCCAGAGGCCGTGGGAGGCTCGGTGTTTTCGGCCTCTGATCGGGTGACGGTATCCGTCACGATGCACCCCCGGTTAGTCATTGACGTTCCGTCCATGGTAAGGCACCGGGGCTGGGGAAACCTTTCAGAATGCGAACGTGCGGCGTCTGAGCAGGAGTTTCACGGAGAGTCGCTCAATGTAACGGTTTTGTAAACACGCCGTTCAAATTCGATTCAGGGGTTGCGGTGTGTTTGTTCGTAAGGTCTACTAACAAACATGACAACGGAAGCGCACGGCGGCCCTTCCACTCTGGAGCCGCTGCACCACACCCCCAGCGCCAGCGCCCGCGCCTTCGCGCCGGGACGTGCACTGCGGCAGGGCGTCAAGGTGCTTCCTGAGCACGCTCGCGGTCACAACCGCTCGCTTGTGCTGCAGACGCTCTTCCACCAGGGTGCCATGTCTCGCGCCGATCTCTCGCGCGAGACGGGGCTGACCCGCGTGACCATTTCTGATCTGGTCGCCGAACTCATCGCCGACGGCTTCATCGCCGAGATCGGCATGCGCGAGGCCTCGGGGCCCGGCAAGCCCGCCATGCTCGTCGACCTCGACCGCGACGGCCACCGCATCGTCGGTATCGACCTGTCGGGCAGCGACGAGATCATCGGTGCCGTTCTCACTCTTGACGGCGACATCGTGTTCCGCCGTGAGGTGGCGCTGCCCGAGGCAGACGCGGTCGTCGACACCGTGATCGCGCTGGCCAGCGAGCTCGTGGCCGAGTCGCACGCTCCGGTTCTGGGCGTGGGCGTCGGCGCCCCCGGTGTGGTCGATGACCACGGTGTGATCCTCACGGCCCCCAACTTCGGCTGGGCGGGCTTCGACCTCGAAGGCTCGCTGCAGAAGGCGCTCGGTTTGTCGGTGCTCGTCGCAAACGACGCCAACGCCGCAGTGCTTGCCGAGTACACGTTCGGGCGCTCCGGTGCCGACGTGCTGCTGGTGAAGGTCGGCCGCGGTGTCGGTTCGGGTCTGCTCGCCGGCGGTCAGCCCATGCGCGGCGCGCGTTTTGCCGCCGGTGAAATCGGCCACGTCACGGTCGGCACCGACGGTGGCCCCGCCTGCGTATGTGGCAAGGTCGGCTGTCTCGAGGCCTGGCTGTCGGTTCCCGCGCTCACGGCGCGCCTCGCCGAAGCATCCACTCCCGAAGAGCACGACGGCATCCTGCGCGACGCGGGGGAGCGGCTGGGCATCGCCCTGGCCCCGGTCGTCGGTGCTCTCGACGTGTCGGAGATCGTGCTCTCCGGCCCCACTGAACTTCTCGACGGGCCGCTTGCGGCGCAAGCCGTCGAGACTCTCCGCACTCGTACGCTCGCCCAGTTCCACGACGGCGTGCGCGTGCGGATGACGGAGCAAGGCCAGGACATCGTCCTGCGCGGCGCTGCCGTCATGGTCCTCTCCGGACAACTCGGGGTGTCATAGCACCGCACACACCCCACAAACCCCCTGGGTGGGCCTTGCCAGGCACATCCCCCCGGAAGGGCCACCCGGTCCCCGGAAACACCAAGAGAAGAAGGAAGCAACATGAACAAGAAGCTCGGAGCCCTCGCGCTCGTCGGCGCTTCGGCGGTCGTCCTCGCCGGTTGCGCAGGCGGCACCGCGGCCGCACCGGAGGAGCCGGAAACCGGCGACATCACCGTGTGGCTGGTCGGCGCTGACACGCCCGAGACCGCGCGCGAGTACCTCGTCGACACGTTCGAGTCGGAGAACGAGGGCTGGACCCTCACCATCGAGCAGAAGACGTGGGACGACGTGTCGAACACGTACGAGGCTGCGCTGTCGTCGAACGACGCACCCGACGTGGTTGAGGTCGGAAACACGCAGGCGCTCGGCTTCGCTGACGCCGGTCTGTTCCTCGACATCACCGACATCAAGGAAGACCTCGGCGGCGACGACCTGCTCGGCGGTCTCGTCGACGCCGGCACCTACGAGGGCGCGCTCTACGCTGCTCCCTACTACGCAGGTGGCCGCGTCGTGTTCTACAGCCCGATGCTTGTCGACGAGGTCCCCGCGACTCTCGAGGACTACGTCGCCACGGGTAAGGAACTGACCACCGACACCGTCTCGGGCATCTACGCCCCCGGTAAGGACTGGTACAACGCTCTTCCCTACATCTGGGCCAACGGCGGCGAGATCGCTGTTCAGGACGGCGACACGTGGGACGCGCAGTTCTCCAGCCCCGAGAGCATCGCCGGACTCGAGATGTTGCAGGACGTCTACGAGAACGCCACCAACGCTCCGTCGGACGGCAACGAGCTGCAGGCCAACGTCGCGTTCTGTGACGGACTGGCTGGCTTCATCTCCAGCCCCGCATGGGCTGCCGGCAACCTCACGGGTGCATGGCCGTGGGCGGACGACGCCGCGGGCGTGAACGAAGAGGGCTGCCCCGACACCTACGCGAAGGACCTCGGCGCGTTCGCACTCCCCGGCCTCACCGCCGGTGAGACCGCTCCGATCTTCGCCGGTGGCTCGAACGTCGCCGTCGCGACCAAGAGCGAGGCTCCGAGCAAGGCCAAGGCTGCGCTCGAGATCATGCTGAGCGAGGACTACCAGAAGCTCCTCGCAGAGCAGAGCCTGACCCCGGGTATCGTCTCGGCCGCACAGTACCTGCCCGACACCCCCGTCGCTCAGGCACAGGCTGCGGCTCTGGCCAACTCGAAGGGCACCCCGGCCAGCCCGAACTGGTCCGAGGTTGAGACCGCTCAGCTGATCCCCGACGCGCTCGTCAAGATCGCGGAGGGCGGCGACGTCACCGAGATCGCAACCGCGCTCGACGAGGCGATCGAAGCGATCCTGAACGACTGATCCGAACGGGTCGGGGGCTTCGTCCCTACGGAGCCCCCGACCCGCTCTTCCCTCTCCCTTTCGGGACCGCCGTCTCGGACAGGCTCAGACATCGGCGCTGCGCTTGTCCCGGAGGTCGGTCCACCCCCTCCCCGTCGCGGGGGCGCCTCGCCGTGCCCTGCCGCTTATTCCCCCCATCCGCTTCATCACAGAGAGGAGGCGACATGAGTGAAACCCGCACCCTCGTCGCAGGCGCTCGCACCTCCAAGGCGCAACGCCCCGGCGCTCAGCTGAGCGAACGCGATAAGGCTCGCCGCCGTCGCGAAGCACGCGGCGGTTGGACGCTGCTTGCCCCGTCGCTCATCATCCTCGGCGTCATGGTCGGCTACCCCGCCGTACTCATGGTCATCCAGTCCTTCACCGACTACACGGTCAAGAACAAGGTTCAGGGGACGCTCCCCGGCTTCGTCGGCTTCGACAACTACATCGAGTTGTTCACCGAGTCCGACTTCCCGGCCGTCCTGCTGCGCAGCCTCACGCTCATGGTGGTCCTCACCGTGCTGATCATGACGTTCGGCGTCCTGGTCGCGGTGCTCATGACGCGCCTAAGTCGCGTGTGGCGCATCGTTGTCTCCGTCGGACTGCTGCTGGCCTGGGCCATGCCCCAGCTGGTGGCCACCACGGTGTGGGGATGGATCTTCGACACCGAGTACGGCATCGCGAACTGGATCCTCAACGCCATCACCGGCGACCCCGAGTGGATCGGCCACCAGTGGCTGCTCAACCCGCTGTCGTTCTTCTTCGTCCTGACGATCATTATCGTGTGGCAGTCGGTCCCGTTCGTCGCCTTCACCACCTACGCCGGACTCGGCCAGGTTCCCGCCGAGGTGCTCGAAGCGGCATCCCTTGACGGAGCACACCCCTGGAAGCGCTTCTGGTTCATCGTGTTCCCGTACCTGCGCAGTGTGCTCACAGTGGTGCTCGTGCTGCAGGTCATCTGGAACCTTCGCATCTTCACCCAGGTGTACGCGCTGCAAGAACGCGGCGGTCTCGCCTCTGAAACCAACGTGCTCGGCACCTACCTGTTCCGTCAGGGCGTTGGCGAGTTCGGCGCGACATCGGCCATCGGTGTCGTCATGGTCATCCTGCTGCTGGCCCTGTCCTGGAGCTACGTCCGTACCACGCTCAAGGAGGAGGAGCTGTGAGCACTCAAGTTACGACGTCGACTCAGCTCGGCACGGTCGGCGTCGACGAACTCGTCGGCGAGGTCGGAAAGGCCAAGACCCCCAAGAAGCGCTCGATCGACGCGCGCCGGCCCTCGGCGAAGCGTGTGGTCTACCGCACGGCGCTGAACATCGCCGCGGCGATCATCTTCCTGCTGAGCGTGTTTCCCGTCTATTGGATGGTGAACATGTCGCTCACCCCCAACAGCGACATCGTCAGCCGCGACCCCGACTTCTTGCCCCTGGGCCTGACGTTCCAGAACTACATCACCGCGTGGAACCGTGAGGCCGCCCCCGGCCAGACCGACTTCCAGCACGCGATCGTGACGTCGATCACGGTCACCGGCGGTGTGCTGATCGCCACACTGCTGTTCGCGTTCCTCGCCTCGATCGCCATCGCGCGCTTCCACTTCAAGGGTCGTCGTGGCTTCATCATCTCGGTGCTGGTCGTGCAGATGATCCCCGGCGAAGCCATGATGTTCACCATCTATGGCATGATCGACGACTGGCGTCTGATCAACACGTTCCTCGGACTCGGGATCGTGTACCTGGCATCCGTCATCCCCTTCACGATCTGGACGCTGCGCGGATTCGTCGCCGGAGTGCCGGCCGACCTCGAAGAGGCCGCGATGATCGACGGCTGCACCAAGTCGCAGGCGTTCTGGAAGGTCACCTTCCCGCTGCTGGCGCCGGGTCTGGTCTCGACCGGTATCTTCGCCTTCATCCAGTCGTGGAACGAGTTCACGATGGCCCTGCTCCTCATGAACGGCTACAACCTGCCGCTCATGCCGTGGCTGAACGCCTTCCAGTCCTCCAGCGTCGCTGGTTCCACCGACTGGGGCGCCGTGATGGCCGGATCGACCATGATCGCCATCCCCGTGATCATCTTCTTCCTCATCGTCCAGGGCCGCATGACCGGTGGTCTCGTCTCGGGAGCGGTCAAGGGCTGATGGGCACGCAAGACACAGCCGCCTCCCGTGGGGAGGCCGGCCGATGAGGGTTGGGCTCGACGTCGGCGGCACCAAGACAGACGCCGTCGCCGTCGACGACAGCGGAACGGTTGTCGCGCGGGTGCGCCTGGCGACCGGCCAGGGCCCGCAGGCGGTCATCGCCACGGTGCTCGAAGCAGTGCGTGCACTGCGGGAGTCGCTGGATGCCGGTGCCGCACCGTTCACGTCGATCGGCATCGGGATTCCCGGCCAGGTGATGCCCGGCACCACGCGCGTGACTCACGCGGTGAACCTCGGCATCGATGACCTCGACCTCGCCGCGGCGATCAGCCCCGTGCTGTCGTTGCCGGTGTACGTCGAAAACGACGTCAAGGCCGCCGCGCTCGGTGCATATGCGCTGCACGGTGCCGCGTCGCAGTCGCTGTCGTCGATGGCGTATCTCAACCTGGGCACCGGTATCGCGGCAGGCATCGTCGAAGACGGTGTTCTGGCTCGCGGTCGCCACGGCAGCGCGGGGGAGGTCGGCCACATCTCGGTGGATCCGGCTGGCCCCCTGTGCCGCTGCGGTCAGCACGGCTGCATCGAAGCGCTCGCCGGTGGCGGGGCGATCGCCCAGCGCTGGGGAACCGGCGCCGCGCTGCCCGTGAAGGATGTCTTCGACGCGTCCGACGCTGGCGACCCGCTCGCGCAGTCGCTTCGTGCTGGCCTCGCCGCGGGTGCGGCAGCTGCCGTGCGCGTGCTGGTGCTCACCGTTGATGTCGACACGGTCGTGCTCGGCGGCGGCGTGACGAACCTCGGCGACGCCTTGCTGTCGGACATTCGCGCACAGCTCGATGCCAGTGCCGCGGCATCCCCGTTCCTGCGTTCTTTGTGCTTGTCTGAACGTGTCGCTCTGCTTCCGCTCGGCTCGCCGGCCGCCGCTCTCGGTGCCGCGCTGCTGGGCGAGGCCCGTACCCCCGAAGGAGTCCTCGCGCATGGCTGAGGTCATCATCGTCGCCGACAAGGCGGCCGCAGGCGCGCTCGTCGCCGAAGAGATCGCTCGCCTCGTACGGACGACCCCCGATGTGGTGCTCGGTCTTGCGACGGGCTCGACCCCGCTGCCGGTGTACGAGGCGCTTCCCGCGCTCCTTGACGGCGTCGACGTCTCGCGCGTGCGCGGCTTCGCGCTGGACGAATACGTCGGCATCACGCCGGGGCACCCCGAGAGCTACCGCGAGGTGATCCGCCGTGAGGTGATCGAGCCGCTGGGGCTCGACCCCGCGCGCATCCGCGTTCCCGACGGCTCGCTCGACGGCATCGAGCACGCCGGCGAGGACTACGAGCGTGCGATCACCGCAGCTGGCGGCGTCGACCTGCAGATTCTCGGCATCGGCACCGACGGACACATTGGGTTCAACGAGCCGGGCTCGTCGTTCGGCTCACTCACGCGCGTGAAGACGCTGACGGAGCAGACGCGTGAAGACAACGCGCGCTTCTTCGACTCGGTCGACGACGTGCCACGCCATTGCATCACGCAGGGTCTCGGCACGATTCTGCGCGCCAAGCATCTTGTGCTGCTGGCGTTCGGTGCCGGCAAGGCGCGTGCTGTCGCCGCGGCTGTCGAAGGTGCCGTGACGGCATCCGTCCCCGGATCTGCCATTCAGCTGCACCCGCACGTGACCGTCGTGGCGGATGAGGCAGCGGCCGCCGAGCTCGCGAACGCCGACTACTACCGCTACACCTTCGCGAACAAGCCGGCCTGGCAGGGGATCTAAGCCCCTCCTTCTTGGCACGTTTCGCCGTTCCTGCGCCGCCGTCGCCTGCCGCCGTTCCTGCGCCGCCGTTCCTGCGCCGCCGTTCCTGCTGCCGTCCCTGCGCCGCCGTCGCGTGTCGCCGTTCCTGCGCCGCAACTCCTGAAAATCGACGGCTGAGCGTCCGCATACGGGGCTTCGGTGGGCGAGTCGCGCCCGATCTCAGGAGTTAGGGCGTCGGCGGCGGGGGCGCGCGGTGGGCGTCGCGGCGGCGTTCGTCGCGGACGCGTGTCGCCGGGCTCCGCTGCGTTCCGTGCCACCGCGCCGGTGTCGCCGGCGTCGCGCGGTCGCAACTCCTGAAAACGGCTGGCTTCGCGCCCGCGAAGCGGGGTCCGGTACGGGAGTCGACCCCGATCTCAGGAGTTAGGTTCAGGCGGCAGCGGCAGCGGCAGCGGCAGCGGCAGCGGCGGCGGGCGGCTGCGGGCGGCGGGCTGCGGGCTGCGGGCTGCGGGCGACGGGCGGCGGGCGGCAGGCGGACGGGCGGCAGGCGGCAGGCGCCGGGCGCGCGTCAGGCGTCGCGCCAGGCGTGGCGGATCAGATGGTTGCGGCTGAGCGGGGCGAGGGGAGTGGCATCCACTTCGCTCTCGAGGATCCACCGCAGCTCGGCGATCTCGGCGCTCGCGACGGCGGTGACTCCGCTCACCCGCACCGCGAACGCCTCGGCGATCACCACGTGACCGGGTTCGTTCGCTGCGGCGTCGGTGAACGTGCCCAGCGCGAGCGCGTCGGCGGGGTCGACCACGAGCCCGGTTTCTTCGGCGAGTTCGCGCAGCCCGGTCTGCAGGGCGGTTTCGCCGACGTCGGGCTTGCCTCCGGGTTGTTGGAAGACGGATGCCCCCACCTTGCGCACCACGAGTGCTCGGCGGTGCTCGTCACTCACCACCATCGCGGTCACCCGCACCACGCCGGGTTCGCGGGTCATCGGACGAACACCTTGCCAGGGTTCAGGATGCCGCGAGGGTCGAAGACCCGTGTGATCTGGCGCTGCAGTTCCCACTGATCGTCGCCGAGTTCGGCGGCCAGCCACCGGCTCTTGAGGACGCCCACTCCGTGCTCGCCGGTGAGCGTGCCGCCCAGGCGCAGGGCAGAGGTGAATAAGTCGTCGGCGGCGGCCCAGATGTGGTCGGGGACGTCGACGATTCCTGCCTCGTCGGGTGTCGCGTCGAAGATGAAATTCGGGTGCAGGTTGCCGTCGCCGGCATGCGCGACCGTGGGGATGATCACGCCGTGTTCGCGTTCGACGCGTGCGATCTCGTCGAACATGGCCGGCAGCGCGCTGCGCGGCACCGACACGTCTTCGATGAGCGTGGTGCCCAGTCGTTCCATGGCGGGGTGCATCGAGCGACGCACCGCGAGCAGACGTTCGCCCTCGTCGGCGTCGTGCGAGAGGGCGACGTTGCCACCGTGCTGCTCGAGAATCGTGGCGATCGCTTCAGCATCGTCGAGCGCAGAGGTGCCATCGGTTTGGATCGTCAGCTGCGCGACACCAGGTAGCGGTGGTTCTAGACCCATCAGGTCGTGGACGGCGGCGAGGGACGCGGCATCCATCAACTCCATAATCGCCGGCTGCACGCCCGACGCGGTCACGGCCGATGAGGCCCGCGCGGCGCTGCTCACCTCGGCGAACGTCGCCGCGAGAGTTGCGACTGCGCCGGGGATGCGGCGACGAAGTTTCAATGTCGCGCCGACCACGACGCCGAGGGTTCCCTCGGAGCCGATCACGAGCGACGTCAGATCGAGCCCAGTGACGCCTTTCACCGTACGGTGGCCCAGTCGCATCAGGCGCCCGTCGGCAAGAACCAGGTCGACGCCGAGCACTGCGTCGCGGACGACTCCGTACTTTGCGCAGAGCAGTCCGCCCGCGCCGGTGGCGATGTTGCCGCCGACCGTCGAGATCGCGCGGCTGGCCGGATCAGGGGCCCACCACAGGTCGTGCGGTGCCAACGCGTCGTTGAGATCGGCGTTGATGATTCCGGGTTCGACGACGGCAATAAGGTCGTCAGGCTGCACCTCGAGGATGCGGTTCATGCGCAGCAGAGACAGGGCGATCTCACCCTTGCCAGCGTTGGCCGCGCCGGCGAGCCCGGTGCGTGCTCCCTGCGTGACGACGGGTGTGCCGGTCTCGGTCGCGATGCGCAGTGTCGTCTGCACGTCTTCGACGCATTCGGCGTGCACCACCGCGAGTGGCGTGCCGGTTGCCGCGTGGCCGGATTTGTCGGCCCGGGCCGATTCTCTCGACGCCGGAGTGATGTCGACGCGGTCGCCGAGTGCGGCGGTGAGCAGCTCGACGACGTCGCGCGTGCTCATGCGAAGCGGCGTCGTCCGGCGAGCACACCCGCGGTGACGGCGATCACGCCGAAGCCGAGGCCGATCCAGGCGTAGCCGAGGCTCCACCACGCGATCGTGGCCGACACGTAGACGAGGATCTCGACGAGCGCCCGGATGAAGGGGTGAACGGCGAAGACCGCGCGCGGTGAGACGAATAGTGCCCACACGAGGATCGCGAGAACGGGTGCCCCGATGCCCGCGACGACGTTCCAGGGGAAGGGCCACGATGCGAATCCCCAGATGGCGAGGGAGACGAACGCGAACAGCTCGCACACGAAGGCGAAGATGTCGACTCCCGACAGCGGAGCGCGCATGCCCGGCGCGGGCGAAGAAGCGGATGCTGCGGGTTCGGGTGCGACGGAGTCGGGCATGGTTTCCAGTTTACGAGGTCATGGGGCCGGCGCCCGCGGGCACGGTGCCTCGCGGGTGACGACGCGGAGGTGGCGCAGGCTTCAGTCGCGCAGCGCGTCGATCAGATCGCGCAGGCTGACGACGGAACTGAGCGGCACGGTGCGCGTGGGGCCAGCCTCGTCGCCCGCCACATACTGCAGTGACAAGCTTGCGTTGCGCAGCAGGTGACTCAGCGTCGGGCGCACCGTGACGGTGGCTTCACCGCCGTCGAGGACGACGTCGCCGAGAGCGGTTCCGTCGAAACTGACGCGAACGGTGGCGCCGTCTTCTCCGCTGACGGGGATCGCCAGCGTGAGGCGCGAGCCGGAGAACGTGGCCGTCGCGCGCGCGACCTGCGGCGTGCCGGACGGGAGCGCCGACTCGGGGTCCGGGTCGACGGGGTCCGGGTCGACGGGGGCCGGGTCCGGCGTGGGCGTCGGGTCCGGCGTGGGCGTCGGGTCCGGGGTCGGTGTCGGGTCCGGGGTCGGTGTCGGGTCAGGTGACGGCGTGGGGTCCGGAGTCGGGGTCGGGTCTGGCTCGGGGCTCGGCGCAGGGTCGGGACTCGGCTCCGGGTCAGGAGTTGGCGCCGGGTCGGGATCCGGAACCGGCGCTCCTTCCGATTCTGCAGGCTCGGAAGGAGCCGAGCCCGGCGCCACAGGAGGCGCGGGATCGGCAGGGGGAGCAGATTCCGTCGCTGGCGTGGTCACCGGATCGGGAGCGGCGGCATCGGGCGTGGGCGTCACCGGCGGCACTGTGTCGGGGGCGGGCTCCGCCACGGGTGGTTCGTCGGTGACCGTTTCGACCGGGGCGGCTGCTGCCTTCTTCGTGTCCGAGTCGTCGAGGGTGATCGAGGGGAGTGCTGCGGCTGCGGCATCCGCTGATGAAGCTCCGTTCGCTTCGCTGGTGGGGACAAAAGGAAGGGAGAGAGCGGATGCCGCGACCGCCGCCACGACGACGACACCGGCAGCGACGAGACCGACAGTGGCGCCGATGCTCGAAGTCGCGCCAGCGGTGCCGGCGGCTGCGCCCGTCGATGCCGTGCCGCCGACCGTGTTGCCGCCGGAACCGGTCACGGTGACCCCGGCGAACGGATCGGCGACGGGAACCGCGCTGACGCCGCCGGCGTTCACGGCGCCATCGATGACCGAGGAGGGCATCGCGGCGAGCGCGACGACGGGCGCTCCGGCGCCCTGCAGTGACGCCAGGTACCCTGCGGTGCCCGCCACTCCAACGGTGAGTGGGAGCAGGACCAGGGCGAGCCGATTGCCGACCTCGTGAGCTTCACCAGCGACGATGGTGCACCGCGCGCACTCCTTCAGGTGCGCGTCGACCTTGCCGCGGTCTCGCGCGCCGATATTGTTGCGCGCGTAGGCGCCCAGCTGCTCGGTTGTCCATTGGCAGTCCGAACCGTCTTCCAGAGACTGCAGGTGCGCCTGGATCCACGCTTCACGCAGACCCTCGCGCGCACGAAAGGTGAGCTGGGCGACAGCGGTCGCTTTCATCCCGAGAAGGGGTGCGATCTCGGCGGGCTTCATGCGCTCGATCTCGGAGTACCAGAGCACTTCCTGCCAGCGCGAGGGCAGGCTCTTGAAGGCCCGATGGGTCAGGCTGCGGTCGAGCGCTTCTGCGGTCGCCTGCTCGCTGGACGCAGGATCTTCGACAGTGTCGAGCGTGTCGAGTGCTGTCTCTCGGTTCGAGCGCCCCCACGCTGCGGCGGTGTTGCGGATGCTGGTGAACAGATACGCGCGAAAGGAACCCGTCGGGCCACCGCCAGCGAGGATCGACTTGTAGATGCGCGTGTACGCCTCTTGTACGAGATCGTCGGCATCGGTGCCGGGCGACACGTTGCGCGCGACGGTGATGCCCGAGCGGTAGTGGCGCTGCCACAACTCGCCGAACGCGCGGCTGTCGCCTGACCGGGTGCGAAGCACCAGATCGGCGTCGGCGAGCTGCGCGGCCTCGCGGTCGAGGATCGCGTCGTTGTCGGGCACGGGGTTCTCCGGTCTGCGGGGGATTGCTGTACGCCTGTTCGACCAAGAGACGTCACACATCCGCGGATATCACGCGGGTCTTCCATTCTTACGGTGAACGTTCAGTTTCGCCAGGGCGGGCGTGGACGGACCAGAAGAAAAACTTTTGCGAAGTCGCGTAATAGAACACGATTGACCCCGTCTCATGGTCAGGAGAGGCTGTTCGATGCCAGGGGGCGTTCCAGCGGGCAGCCCGCCGATGGGCCGGAAACTCGGGGGAGGGACCGGGCCATCACCACTCTGGGGGGAGTAGGGGCCGTTGCATCGGGGGATGCGACGGCCCCATCACTTTGCGCCCGTGCAAGGCATTTTGCGCCGTGGATTTAGCCCGCCGCCCCGAGCGTTTCGACGCCGCCGCTCCAGACGCGCGTGACGCGAAGGTTTGCGTCCCACAGCACTGCGTCGGCGCGGCATCCGACCTCGAGGCTACCGACATCGCTCGCCCCAACGGCCCGCGCGGGAACAGCAGTGAGGGAGTGCAAGGCGACTTCGAGAGGCACGCCGGCAGCGACGGTGCGGCGGAGCGCGGCATCCTGTGTCAGCGTCGACCCTGCGATCGCGCCGCCGGCTTGCAGTCGCGCGACGCCGTCGGTGACGGTGACCTGCAGCCCGCCGAGGTCGTAGCATCCGTCCCCTGCACCCGCGGCGGCCATGGCGTCGGTCACCAGCGCCACACGGGCACCGGCGGCGGCGAACACCACGGCGATCAGGCCGAGGTCGACGTGCACGCCGTCGGCGACGAGTTCGAGGGTGACGCGCTCATCGCGCAGCGCGGCGACCACGGGGCCGGGGGAGCGGTGGTGGATGCCGCGCATGGCGTTGAACGCATGGGTGACCACACTCGCTCCCGCGTCGAACGCGCGCTGCGCGGTGTCGTGGTCGGCATCGGTGTGGCCGATCGCCACCGTCACGCCGGCAGCAACGAACCGTTCGATCGCCTCGATGGCGCCGGGGAGCTCGGGAGCGATGGTCACCTGGCGAAGCGTGCCGCGGCCCGCTTCGATGAGCTTCTCGACGGATGCGGCGTCGGGCGTGCACAAGAGCTCTGCCGTGTGCGCACCCTTGTGCCCGGGGTCGAGGAACGGTCCCTCGAGGTGTGAGCCCAGGATCGTCGCGTCCGCGGCGGACAGGTCGGCGATCGCCGCCACCCGCCGGGCCATGTCGTCGACGGACGCCGTCACCAGGGAGATCAGGGACGAAGTGGTGCCGTGTTCACGGTGGACTGCGCGGGCGGTCGCGATGTCGTCGCCGCCCGCGTCGTACGACGCGCCCCCCGCTCCGTGGCAGTGGATGTCGACGAGTCCGGGCGTCAGCATCCGGCCGGTCGCATCGATCTTCTCGTCGGCGGCGGGCATCTCGGGGCCGGCGCCGCGGCCGGCCACACGCCCGCCGTCGAACAGCACCCACGCGTCGTCGTGCAGCTGGCCGGCGTCGACGAGCTGCGCGGAGTGGACGAGTGTGCTCATTCGGTCACCCAGTCGATTTCTGACGAAGCGTCGAACTGCACGCCCATGCGCGCCCACAGCGGCCCGAGTCCGGCGACGCGGGCGCGGAACGATTCCCACGTGCGCTCGGGGTGAGCGCCGGTCGCGGGCGACCACCCCGCCTCAGCGGCCGAGGCGATGCGGGGGAACGCGAGCTGGTCGATGTCGCGCGCGGTCGCGACCGTTTCGGTCCACAATGGCGCCTCGATCCCGAGGATGTCGGCATCGGTGATCCCGCCGATCACGTCCGACGGCTCCCAGGCGTACGAGCGCTCGACGCTCGTCGGGCCGTTCGCCCACACCAGACCGAGGGGCGAGTCGGCATCGGGCTTCATGTCGAGGTAGATCGCGTCGGCGGGCGAGAGGATCAGCTGCGCGCCGGCGCGAACGAACGCGCGCGCCTTGTCGTCCATGCCGTCGGTGGGGGTCACGAAACCCCAGTACTGCCCGATGGTTTCGTCGTGCAGCCCGGCCGCGGCGCCGGCTTCGTGCCACGCGACCGGCGTCTTACCGAGGTCGGCGATGATCGCGCTCGCGCGCGAGACGAACGCGGCGAAGTCCGCGGGGTCAGTGCCCAGCGCCTCGTCGCCGCCCAGGTGCAGGTACGGGCCGGGCGTCTCGCCGGCGAGTTCACCGAAGACGTCGGCAACGAAGTCGTATGTCGCCTCGGAGTGGATCTTCAGCGACGAGAATCCGACCGCCATGCCGTCGTACGGGGTACCGTTGCGCGGAAGCTCACCGCCGTACGTCTTCACGACCTCGTGAATGTGGTCGCTGAGCACCGGCTCTTCGATCAGCTCGGGGTAGGCAAGGCCGACGGCGTGCGTGTGGCCGGGCATGTCGATCTCGGGTACCACGATCATGTGGCGGGATGCCGCGTACTCGACGATCTCGCGGTAGTCGGCCTTCGTGTAGAAGCCGCCCGGATCGCCGCCCACCGACGTGCCGCTCGCGCGGGCCGTCAGCTCGGGCCGGGAGTGCAGCTCGATGCGCCAGCCCTGGTCGTCGGTCAGGTGCAGGTGCAGGGCATTGAACTTCAGGCTCGCCGCTCGGTCGATGTATGCCTTCACGGTGGCGACGGGGTGGAAGTGTCGGGCGACATCGAGCATGACCCCGCGGTATGCGAAGCGTGGGGCGTCGTCGATGATGACGGCAGGCACGTGCCATCCGTCGCCGGTGCGCGTGAGCAGCTGCGCCAGCGTCTGCACCCCGTAGAACAGGCCCGCCGCATCTGCAGCGACGATGCGAATCGAATCGGATGCCGCCTCCAAGCGATACGACTCGGGCGCCCCGCCGGGGGTGATCGCGAGGGTGAGCGCCGCGTCACCGTCGGCGACCACCGGGGTGACGCCCGTGCGAGTGGCGATCGCCGACAGGGCGGCGGTCGTGGCATCCGTCGGTCCTGACACCGTGGTGGCGGAGGTCACCGCGAAGCCCGTGCCGCCCGTGACCTCGAGCGCGGCCGGAACAGGCACGAGCGCCAGAGTCTCGGGAGTGATGGATGCTGACACGATGGCTCCATTCTGACCGACGCAACCCGAGAGTGGGTCAACGGCGACCTGCAAGTAAAGAGTCCTAACAAAAGGCGTGATCCCAGCCTATCCGATATGCTCTGAGGGTCGCGACTGGCGTTGAGGTGGGTACCCACCGGGGAGCGGCTGACAAAGGCATTCGACCGCACGCCTGGGCCGGGTCTCGATACATCGCTCAACCGACGAGTTCCGCCGCGAAGCGACGGACCCGTATTCGAACCCGCTGCCAAGGAGATCGCCATGACCGATCAGTACTTCAATGCCCCGCTCTCAGAGGTCGACCCCGAGATCGCGGCCGTCCTGGACGCCGAGCTCGCGCGTCAGCGCGGCTACCTCGAGATGATCGCCTCGGAGAACTTCGTTCCCGTCTCGGTGCTGCAGTCGCAGGGCTCGGTGCTCACCAACAAGTACGCCGAGGGCTACCCGGGACGTCGCTACTACGGTGGCTGCGAAGAGGTCGACGTCGCCGAAGAGCTCGCTATCGCGCGCGCAAAGTCGCTGTTCGGCGCGGAGTTCGCCAACGTGCAGCCCCACTCGGGTGCATCCGCGAACGCCGCCGTGCTGCACGCCATCGCCCGCCCCGGTGACACGCTGCTGGGTCTTTCGCTCGACCACGGTGGGCACCTCACGCACGGCATGAAGATCAACTTCTCGGGTCGCCTGTATGACATCGTCGCGTACGGAGTGAACCCCGAGACCTCGATGATCGACATGGACGAGGTTCGCCGCCTCGCCCTCGAGCACAAGCCGAAGGTCATCATCGCCGGATGGTCGGCGTACCCGCGCCAGCTCGACTTCGCCGCCTTCCGTGCCATCGCCGACGAGGTGGGCGCGCTGCTGTGGGTCGACATGGCCCACTTCGCCGGTCTCGTCGCCGCCGGCCAGCACCCGAACCCCGTGCCCCACGCCCACGTCGTGTCGTCGACCGTGCACAAGACCATCGGTGGTCCGCGCTCGGGCTTCATCCTCACCAACGACGCCGACATCGCCAAGAAGATCAACTCGGCCGTGTTCCCGGGGCAGCAGGGTGGCCCGCTGATGCACGTCATCGCCGCGAAGGCGACGGCGTTCAAGCTCGCCGCGACCCCCGAGTTCGCCGAGCGTCAGGAGCGCGTCGTGCGCGGTGCGCACATCCTCGCCGAGCGTCTGTCGCAGCCCGACGTCGCCGCCGCAGGAATCGCCGTGCGCTCGGGCGGCACCGACGTGCACCTGGTGCTGGTCGACCTGCGCGATGCGGCGATCGACGGCAAGCAGGCCGAAGACCTGCTGCACGAGATCCACATCACCGTGAACCGCAACGCCGTGCCGAACGACCCGCGCCCGCCCATGGTGACCTCGGGCCTGCGCATCGGTACGCCGGCGCTGGCAACCCGCGGCTTCGGCGACGCCGAGTTCACCGAGGTGGCCGACATCATCGCTCTCGCCCTGCTGCCGGATGCCGACGTTGACGCGCTGCGCGCCCGCGTGGCATCCCTCGCCGAGGCCTTCCCCCTCTACCCGGGCCTCGCCCAGTAGCGCGGAGGACGGCAACGCATGACCGCTCAGATTCTCGACGGGCGCGCGACGTCCGCCGCCATCAAGGACGAACTGCGCGAGCGCATCGCCGCGCTGAAGGCCCGGGGGATCACGCCCGGCATCGCGACGGTGCTCGTGGGCGCCGACCCCGCGTCGCAGCTGTACGTGGGGATGAAGCACAAGCAGTCCGAGGCGATCGGGATGAACTCGATCCAGCGCGAACTGCCGGCCGACGCCACGCAAGAAGAGGTCGAGGCGCTGATCGACGAGCTCAACGCCGACCCCGCGTGCCACGGCTACATCGTGCAGCTGCCCCTGCCGAAACACCTCGACACCGACGCGATCCTCGAGCGCATCGATCCTGACAAGGATGCCGATGGCCTGCACCCGACCAACCTCGGGCGCCTCGTGCTCAACGTCAACTCGCCGATCACCTCGCCGCTGCCGTGTACGCCGCGCGGAGTCATCGAGCTTCTCGAGCGCAACGGCTACAGCCTGAACGGCAAGCACGTGGTCGTCGTCGGGCGCGGTGTCACGATCGGGCGTTCGATCGGCCTGCTACTTACGCGGCGTGAGTACAACGCGACGGTCACCCTCACCCACACCGGCACCGTCGACCTCGGTGCGCACCTGCGCCAGGCCGACGTGATCGTCGCCGCCGCCGGGGTCAAGCACATCGTGCAGGCCGCCGACATCAAGCCGGGCGCCGCGGTGCTCGACGTGGGAGTCACGCGTGAGACGGATGCCGCCACCGGCAAGTCGGTCGTCTCGGGCGATGTCGCCCCCGATGCGCGGGAGGTCGCGGGCTATGTCTCGCCGAACCCCGGGGGAGTGGGCCCGATGACGGTGGCGCTGCTGATGACGAACGTCGTCGAGGCAGCCGAGCGACAGGCGGCGCAGACGGCCTGATCGGGGCGCCTCACGCGATCGAGACGAGACGCGTCACGTCGTCGGGCAGTTCGTCGGCGACGGCGGTGACGGTCATGCTCTGCAGGTCGGCGCGGCCCGACATGACCGTGAGGAACGCCGTGTCGGCGGCATCGCGCCCCGTGGCGATGCGTACGAGGGTGTCGCGGGGCGCGAGGGTCGTGGCATCCATCACCCTCCAGTGCCCGTCGACCCACGCTTCGGCGACGGCGTGGAAGTCCATCGGGTCGAGCCCGGGCGCGTACACCGAGACGAGGCGCGCCGGAACGCCGAGGGCGCGCAACAGTGCGACGCACACGTGCGCGTAGTCGCGGCACACCCCGGTGCGCGAGAGCAAGGTGCGCACCGCGCCGTCGGTGGGGAGCGACGAACCCGAGACGTATGCGAGACGCGTTCCCACCCACGAAGACACCGCGGCGACGAGATCGGCGGGGTCGTCGATGCCTGCAAACTCGGCGGCGGCCGTCGGGGCGAGAGCATCGGACTCGGCGTAGCGGCTGGGCCGCGTGTACACGATCGGGTCGACATCGGATGCCGTTGCCGTGGCACCCGCGCCCAGAATGCTTGCGCTGTACTCGAGCGCGAAAGCGCCAGTACTCGGCTGCACGCGGTGCAGGCGAGTGCCGTGCACGTCGCGGATGTTCGTCACCTCGCACGGCACGCCGTCGACCGTCGCGGTGAGCTCTTCATGGGTCGGCTCGTAGTGTCGTGAGACCCCGACGGCGAACACCAGATCGGCGGGCTCGGTGACGCTCAGTTCGATTCGGCTCGTGACGTCTCTGCGCATGCGAACAGCATGCCAGGCGCGCGGGGTCGAGGGTCGCGCAGGGCGGGGGGATAGGCTTGCGGGTTAGCGGTTGTCGAGGTCGTCGAACATCTTGCGCTGCTCGGGGGTGAGGCCGTCGCGCAGTTCTTGACGGGCCGCGGCCTTCTCGGCGGACTCCGCCGCCGTACTCGTTGCGGTGTCACTTTCGGGCCGCACCGCGGGGCCACCACCCGCGCGGTCGTAGAGTTCGCCGGCGCGCTGCTCGAGCGAGCCGCTGACCTTGGCGTAGATCGCCCACCCGATGGTGATGAGGATGCGGCGGAGTGGCCGCCGAAGTGAACGCAGATCAGGGCTGTGTCGATTGCGTGTGTGGGGCATTCGTGTGTGATGATGCACATCTAGCTCACAGTTTCCTCTGTGGTGACACTCAGGAATCGGATGTTGGTCAGGATCCCCCCGGGTCATGTCGCGCTGGCGCTGAGAGCGGAGTGATGGGCCCCGCCGCTGGGCGCGGGTTTTGGCGTGAGTAGTGGGGTGCGCGTGGCGTGTTCGGATTCGTCGCTGTCGATGGTTCGTGTGTTGGGTTGGGTGCGGCGACGTCCGTTGCTGACGGGCGCGTTGGCGCTCGCACTGGTCGCTACTGGTGCGGTCGTGGCGGTGCGTCCGTGGGACCAGCCTGCTAATGCCGCGGCGTGCGCGGAAGGTGTCGCGGCGACCGCGACGAATGCTGCCGCGTTGGCCGTGGACTGCGGTCGTGAGGTCGAGGTGCTGAGCGACCGTTCCCCGTGGGTCACGGTGTACGCGCAGCCGGATGGTTTGTCGAAGATGACGGTGGATGCTGTCCCCTCTCGTACCAGGGTGAATGGTGACTGGCAGCCGGTTGACGTCTCGGTCGCGCCGTCTCCAGTTGCATCTGAGCCGGCAGATACGAGCAATGATCCGAGTGCGATGTCGGGGCTGGGGCATGGTGCGGGTGGCGTCGGTGCGAGTGTGTCGATGGCGCGTACCGTTTCGGACGCTTCTGGTGAGTTGGACGATACGGG
>NZ_JAPEHV010000077.1 GCF_028823665.1 Microbacterium sp. C7(2022)
AAAGACGTGACCCTCTGCTCTGCAAGTGCCTAGTAGCCATGGGAATGTACGCTTTCGTCGACCACTTTGACAACTTTAACCAGTTCATCCGCATGTCTCCGGATCAGTGCCGGCTCTACGGCCCCGAGTTTGTCGTCAGGTACGCCAAATTGCATGCCAAATTGCACGCGGGGATAGAGGCGCAGTGCGCTAACCCATTCTCCGCGCTCGACGACTTTGGGCCGTACGACGTGGTGGACGGGGAG
>NZ_JAPEHV010000078.1 GCF_028823665.1 Microbacterium sp. C7(2022)
AACAGAGGAGATAGAATATATTAGTTATCAAGCTTTAGTGTTGGTAAGTATATTTTTGAAATTTGACAGGCTAGCTCTTCCCCCTGTTTCCAGTCTTTATGCTAAGCTAAGCTAACTGGCTGGTTGCTGTATCTTCATATTGAACGGACAGACACAACAGTGCTGTGGATTTTCTTAATTAACTCTCGCCAAGAAAAAGTGAATAAGCGTATCTCCCAAAATGTCGAAAAACCATTTCAAATGAA
>NZ_JAPEHV010000079.1 GCF_028823665.1 Microbacterium sp. C7(2022)
ACACAAACATCCCTGTGCCCCGAGCATATCCAAAACACACACTCACACACAAACACACACACACACACATTTATACAGCTATACTTGTGAGGACATTCATTGACATAATGCATTCCCCAGCCCCTTACGCTAACCATCACAACTAAATGCCTGACCCCAACCGCTACCTTAACCTTAACCTAAACTTAATTCTAACCTGAACCTTAAAACCAAGTCTGAACCCTCAAACAGCCTTTAAA
>NZ_JAPEHV010000080.1 GCF_028823665.1 Microbacterium sp. C7(2022)
TGCCGAAATCGCCTGTTTCCTCTTCCTTGGGCCATAAAATCCTACCGGGCGACCTCCGGCGCCGCCGGGCCACCTGGGGCTCTTGCCGGGCTCGTTACCGACCCACCGGTATGGTTTTTCGAGAAACTTGTCCCCGAGCCCCGGGCAGCGCCAGGAACCGTGGGCTAACACCCACGAAAAACTGCCGAAATCGCCTGTTTCCTCTTCCTTGGGCCATAAAATCCTACCGGGCGACCT
>NZ_JAPEHV010000081.1 GCF_028823665.1 Microbacterium sp. C7(2022)
TTAAAGGCTCGTCTCCACTCCAGAAACCTGCCAGCCTACAGCCTGTTGATAGGCTTGGAACAGAGTCACAGCACTGATCTTGTCCAAGAGGCCGCCTTTGAAGCAGGCCGGGACGCATACATAGACACACACACATAGACACACACAGACACACACAAACCAAATATGCAGGTCAGATATAATTATCAGATTGTGTTCCTATGGTAACAGTCAAGACTTTGCAACAGATTGTGTGT
>NZ_JAPEHV010000082.1 GCF_028823665.1 Microbacterium sp. C7(2022)
ACACATTGGCTGACCTTATTGAGCTAGAAATGGTGGAATTTGATGTTATAATGGGTATGGATTGGTTAGCTTCTTGCTATGCCACCGTGGATTGCTGAACTAAGAGAGTGTACTTCCACTTTCCAAATGAGGTAGTCTTGAATGGGAAGGCAATGTTGGGGCACCAAAAGGTAAATTTATCTCCTATTTCAAGGTGAGGAAGATGATATCAAAAGGGTATATATGTCATCTAGTTA
>NZ_JAPEHV010000083.1 GCF_028823665.1 Microbacterium sp. C7(2022)
TAAGTCATCCCACAGAGATCTTTAATACATAACTTAGTCAAAGTATGAAACTTAGGATCATAGATAAAAATAGGACTAGCTCGAACTTAGGAACCACCAAGTGAGTATTGTCCTTTCATCTTGGGGACCATTATAAACATCATTTAGGGCATTATTAACATGCTTATATCTTTGACAAATCATAACTTTGAAACTCATCTTTAGCGCCCTAATCTTTGTTATAAAACATGCAAATT
>NZ_JAPEHV010000084.1 GCF_028823665.1 Microbacterium sp. C7(2022)
TGCTATTTGGGTAGAGTTCGAGAGTGCCTTCCTTGATCACTTCTTTCCTTAGGAGTTGAGAGAGGCTAAGGTAGAGGAGTTCGTGAACTTGAAGCAAGAGGGGATGACTGTGAAGGAGTACAGCCTAAAATTCATTCAACTATCTAGGTATGCTCCAGAGATGGTTCAAAATATGCGAGCGAGGATAAGGAAGTTCATGTCTGGGTTGGCTACGCATGTGAAGAGGGAGTGTAAG
>NZ_JAPEHV010000008.1 GCF_028823665.1 Microbacterium sp. C7(2022)
CCTCGGAGGCAACCCCCCGATCAGCCGACTGCAACCAACGTCCTGACCCCGTACATCTAGGCGCGCCCCATCCTCCTCACGCTCCCAGCTGACCGCCCCAAATGCCTAACCGTGACGGAACTCCACCGGATTGCGTCAGACCTCAGTCGCGAACAGCCAGCCGGTGAACGGTCCTTCGAACATGCACCGACCAGCTTCGACGAGCGTGCCCAGAAGACTGCGGAGATCGGAGTCGCTCACAAGGGTTCCTTCGAACTCACCCGCGATCCAAGACTGTTCGCTGTCGCCTCTACCGACCAATCCGGGATAGTCCCGCTCGATCCTGCTGATTTGAGTTGAGTTAGGGACGACCTTAATGTGCATGGGACGCGGCTGATTCAGCGGCGCAACGGAGGCATGAATCTGAACCTTCAGACCGCCCTGACGAGGCATGAGGTAAACGGTCACGACCTTTTGTGCCACTGCGGTTGCCTTGTGCGCGAGGCCGTCTGCTACCTCCCAATTCGTCTTGCCATTGCCTTGTGGCACTGCTCGTGCGTTTAGGAAGTATCCACGCATGGAGAAGTCTTGCCTAGCCGAATCAAACTCGTAGAAGACAACATCCGTCCATGGCGAGTCGCCTCTGCGGAACCGAACCCGCACGTCGCCATCTTTGTCGAAGTTCCAGCTAAGTCCCATGCGGTCGAGCGCCGAGCCGATCTCATCGGCGGTGGCGCTATTCAGATCCATGGCACTATTTTCATACGATTTCCCCAGTTGGGTTGCCTGTGACGCGCAGTGTCGTCGCGCGGGATTGATTCACTGTCGTGATACCTAGGCCGTGCTCTCATCTGTGCGCTGCCGGTGACGGGCAGCTGCTCGATACACGCCGCTCCGAGAGGTACGGAATGTCTCCGCGATCTGCGCGACGGACTTGTCGCCGGCTTCGAGCTGCGCGACTATCTCTGCGTCGGTCGCGGGCTTCAACGATGGTTGGCGTCCACGCAGCTTCGCGCGTACCGCCGGGCGTGCCATCGCTTCCTTAGTTCGGTGGCTGATCCAGCCACCCTCTGCCTCGGCGACTGCCGCGAGAATCGTCATCACCATCTTCGACATCGGGTCGTGAGGGTCGTACACCTGGGAACCGTTCTGGAAGACCACGCCACGATCGGTGAGCTGCCTCATCACGTCAAGGGCACCCTCGACGTTGCGTGCGAGACGATCCAGACGAGGCACGATGAACCGGTCACCCTCGCGAACTGCGGCGAGTGCCTGGTCGAGCCCGTGCCTCGTCATGGTCTTCCCACTGAACCCCCGGTCACTGTAGATCCGGTCTTCGGGCACACCGAGTTCGAGCAGCGCGCGGCGCTGCGTCTCGACATCCTGTTCGGCTGTCGAGACCCGCGCGTACCCGACGATCACGTGCCGGCACTCCGCCGCGCTGCGGAGTTTGCGTCCAGCTGACGCTCGATGTCATCGATGATGGCGCGGAGCCGGGAGGCGAGGCCTCTCATCCGCTCCCCCTCCTCAGAGGGCGTCGGGCGACCCTCGAACCGTTCCGCGGCGTCTTCGTTATCCGCATCGTGGTCAAGCTCACCGGCGTAATTGTGGAGAGCTGCCAGAACCAACCCGTAGTCCTCGTGGTCTGCGAGATCCAGGAGCACCGGATCGAAACCCGCGCTCACGTCGCAGGCCATTCGTAGAGCGCGTCGACGTCGTGCTCAGTCATGTCATGATCTCCGATCGGTGTTCCGCATAGGCATCCCCTAACGGGATTCCTCGTGAACACCCTAAACGGAACATCCGACATCGCGAGATTGTGAATTTGATCGCTCCGCGGCGGTGAATCTTCATCGCTATCTGGCGCCGTGGGGTGCCCGGTAGGGATCCTTCAGCGGGACTGCTCATGGAAAGATGAACGCTCCGATGGCGAAAGCGGCGAGTTGATCGGTGTGTTCGGGTTCGCCGCGCTGCCCGCGATCATCATGAACAAGGCGATGAGCCTGATCGTCGTGATCACCGCCATCCCCGCACGGCTGATCAGCGTGCCACTGGCCGAGCTCTCCCCGTACTTGTACATCGTCCTGAACCTGCTGGCCGGAAGCCTGATCGGCGCGTGGGTCGGCGCGCACTGGGCGACGAGACTTGGCTGGAAGGCCCTGTACCGGGTGATCGCGGTCCTACTGGTGCTGATCGCGATCCTGCTCTTCGTCACCCACTTCTTCGCCGTCGAACCCCTGAACCTGCCCCTGGTCCCCGGACGATCCTCGGCGTGATCGCCGGTAGCCTTATCGGCGTTTTCGCGGCACTGATGGGCGTTGCCGGTGGGGAATTGCTGATCCCCACGATCGTGCTTTTCTACGGCACCGACATCAAGATCGCCGGAAGCCTCTCTCTGCTGGTCTCGCTGCCGACCATGCTGGTCGCTTTCGCCCGCTACAGGTGCTCGGTCAGAACAAGCGGTTCCTGATCGCGATGACGGCGGGATCGATCGCCGGCACAATCGCCGGCGGCTTCCTCCTCGATGTGATCCCCAGCCTGATCCTCATCCCACTGCTCGTCCTGCTCCTGTTGCTGTCCTCGATCAAGGTCTGGAACCACCAGTAGGCACGCCTTCCACCGACCTCAGGAGACCTATCCCCGGTACGACCCGCGGAGGATCCCTTACCGGGCGGCCGTCACGCGAGCGTGGTCAGGTGATTGTAGTTATCCGCTTCCGGCGTGTTTCGCCGCGGCCCGGGGCCAGCATGCGTAGGCCGTTGAGGATGATCAGTGCGGCGCTGCCTTCGTTCAGCAGGAGACCGGTGGTCAGCGACATCCAGCCTGCGAGGGCTGCGACGATCAGAACCGCCACAATAGCAAGGCTGAGCGCGATGTTGATCTTGATGTTGTTCCGGGCGCGGCGCGAGAGGCGGATCGCGGCGGGGAGCCGGTCGAGCTCGTCGGCCATGAGGGCGACGTCGGCGGTCTCCAGTGCGACGTCGGTGGCGGCGGCGCCCATTGCGATGGCCAGATCGGCGTTGGCCAGTGCGGGGGCGTCGTTGACGCCGTCACCGACCATGGCGATCACGCCGTACGTTTCGCGCAGCTCGAGCACGGCGGCGGACTTGTCCTCGGGTAACAGTTCGGCGCGATAATCGTCGAGTCCCAGGTCTGTGGCGGTGGACTTGGCCACGGTGGTGTTGTCGCCGGTGAGCATCAGGATCCGTTTGATCCCCAGCGCACGCAGCTCGTCGATGGTGCTCTGCGCGTCGGGGCGCAGCTGGTCGGCCACTGCCACCACGGCCAACGGTCGACTGGCGTCGCGGAGCACGACTGCGGTACGGCCTTCCGCCTCGGCTTGAGAGACCGCACGCCCAACGTCGGGGTCGGTGCGGTCGGCGGCCGTGGGACGGCCGATGTGCAGGGCGCGGCCGTTGACCGTGGCCTCCATGCCGGCACCGGGCAGCGCGCGGGCGTTCCAGGCGGCGGGAATCGTGAGGTTGTGGGCGCGGGCGCCGGTGACGATCGCGCTGGCGATGGGGTGCTCGCTGCCGCCCTCGACCGCGGCCGCCAGGGCCAGGGCATCGTGCTCTGTCACGTCGCCGACGGGGGTGACGCCTGCCAGGGCAGGCCGGCCGCGGGTCAGGGTGCCGGTCTTGTCGAAAGCGACGACCTTGATGTCGGCCAGTCGTTCGAGGTAGATCCCGCCCTTGATGAGGATGCCATCGCGCGCGCCGCGGGCGATCGCGGTGACGACGCTGACCGGCACGGAGATGACCAGCGCGCACGAGCAGGAGACGACCAGGACGACGAGTGCCCGATAGATCGCCTCGCGCCACTCGAACCCGAGCAGCGGCAGCACCAGGGCCACGACGATGGCCAGGACGAACATCGCGGGCGTGTAGACGGCACTGAACCTGTCGGCGAACCGCTCGGCTCCGCCCCGCTTGGCTTGGGCTTCCTCGACTTGCTCGATCACTCGGGCGAGCACGGTGTCGTAGTGCTCTTTGGTGACCTGCACACGCAGCACCCCGTTGCCGTTCAGGCTCCCGCCGAAGACCTCGGTGCTGACAGTGGCCTCGACCGGCACCGACTCTCCAGTCACCGGGCTGGCGTCCACCCAGGAGACACCCTCGGCGACGACGCCATCAGTGGGCAGGCGTTCACCGGGGCGCACGAGCACCACGTCACCGGGATGCAGTTCCTCCACCGCAACGGTCTCGGTCTGGCTACCGTCGGTGACTCGGTTGGCGGTCGGGGGTGCCAGCTCCATGAGTGCGCTGATGGACCCGCGCGCACGGTCGGTGGCGTAGGCCTCCATCGCTTCACCCAGGCTGAAGATGACGACGAGCATCGCGGCCTCCTCGATGACGCCCAGCGCGATCGCCCCGATCGCGGCCACGACCAGCAACACGGATATCGTCAGGCGCTTGATGCGCACCGCCCGCACTGCGCTGCGGAGCGGATAGACACCGCCGACGATGATCGACGCCCAGAACAGCGCCAGCGCGACCGGCTCGGAGTGGATCGTCCACTCCACGATCAAGCCCACGGCCAGCAGCACTGCCGCCACCGCGAGGGTCACCGTTTCGGGTTTCCGCCACCATGTGCGGCGAACCAGCCGCGGGGCTGCTGGTTCGGCCACCTGTGACGGCGTGCTCGCGTCAGTACTCATCCTGGTCTTTCCTCTTTCAGCTCGTGGGGAGGTAGCAGCAGGTCAGGCGCGAACCGGGCGAGCCGGCCCCGTCGCCGATAGGGCCAAGCCGGCCTTCCTTGCTGCTTCGATCACGGCGGCTTCAGTGACGGTGCCGTCGTGGGTGACCAGGACGACACCGGAAACCAGGGCATCGACCTTCTGCACGCCGGGGAGTGCCTCAACTGCGACGAGGTCACCGGAGCAACTCACGCATCCGCCCCCGAGGGCGCGGTACTTGGAACGGACGAGGTCGGCGGGTGCATTCAAGGGATCTCTCCTTCGATCGACATGACTTCGATCATCTTCGAAGTCCGATTCCATGCTACTCAGACTTCGATACTTGTCAAAGTGTCGAAGTCTGAGAGGATGGAGACATGTCGACGTCCCTCTTGGTGCTTCCCGTGGATAGTGCATTGGGTTACTGCACGCCGCTGTCCCGCGAGCCGATCACACCCGCGCAGGCGGAACCGCTCTCCCGGATGCTCAAGGCTCTGGCAGACCCCGTTCGGTTGCGCCTGATGTCCATGGTGCTCTCGCACGGGAACGGCGAGGCGTGCGCGATGTGCGACCTCACCGAGGGCTTTGACCTCTCACAATCGACCCTCAGCCACCACCTGAAGATGCTGCACGACGCCGGACTCGTCGACAGGGAAAAGCGCGGCGTCTGGGTCTACTACAAGGCACGCCCCGAGGCGATGGACGCACTGCGCACCGTCTTCAGCGTCGACTTCTGAGCGAAGCAACCTTGTTCGCCGCCCGTGAGGAGGTACGGCCTGTCGAAGAAAAAACGCGACGCAATGCTCCCGTCGTCTGACGAAAGGCGAGCAAGATTGCGTTACCTGCATCATGAGGCGTCGTCTTGGTTAAGAACAGTTTTTCGAGACACGGCCCAGGCCCGAAGAGTCGCGGTTGATTCGGGCGCAATCTCGTGGGTCCTTCTGTCTTGATAATTCGTCTCGTCGCGTTTTGTCTCGCATGCGTTTGCAGAGGGGTTTTCTGAGTCATACTGAGCGTATGAGGCTTCTGGGGTACACGCGAGTGAGTACGACGAGCCAGGATGCGCAGCTTCAACTCGACGCGCTCGTGGCGGCGGGAGTGCAGAAGCGGGATGTCTTCAGGGACGTGACCTCCGGGAGTCGGAAGGCGAGCGAGCGCCCCGGCATGAGGAAGCTGTTCGAGCACGCGGCCGAGGGCGACACCGTCGTCGTCTGGCGGGTCGACCGCCTCGGGCGATCGCTCATCGATGTGCTGAACACGGTCAACCTGCTGCGCGAGCGAGGCGTGCACGTTCGGTCCATCTCGGATGGCATCGACCCGACGACCTCAACGGGCAGGCTGATGCTGAACATGCTGGCCACTTTGGCGGAGTACGAACGCGAACTGATAGTCGAGCGGGTCAACGCCGGCATCGCGGCCGCACGTCAAAACGGAACCCGGTTCGGTCGACCCCTGTCCGACCCGGTCGTGATCGCGGAGAAGTTGCAGCTTGTGGCTGAGGCTCGGTCTAGGGGCCGCACCGCGGAAGAGGCGGCTCGTCTCGTGGGGTGGAGCCGCGCGACGCTGTACCGGCATCAGCAAGCGCACGCGTCACGTACCTCGACGATGTAGCGATCTTGGATGGGGATGAGCGGTGGCGGATCCTTCGGCTGCATGTCGAAGACCAGATCCCGCTCGCCGTCCTCGCCCGGGATTGCGGGATCAGCGCAAGAACGCTTCAACGCTGGCACCAGCTGTACCGCGACGGCGGCCCCGCCGCGCTCGACTCTCATCCCCGCAGTGACCAGGGGGTGCGACGCACACGGCCCGAGACCGTGGCGTTCATCGAACGCCTGGCTCTAACCAAACCTCGCCCCGCCCTCGCTACCCTCCATCGCCTCGCCGCCGCCGATGCGACGCAACGAGAGCTCCCCGCGCCGAGCTACTCGACGGTCAGAGAGATCGTGATGGAACTTGACCCGGCCCTGGTCACGCTTGCGTTGGAGGGGCCGGCGTCGTACCGGAACAAGCACGAACTCGTGTTTCGTCGCCGCGCCGAGCACCCGAACCAGACGTGGCAGTCCGATCACACCGAACTCGATATCCTCATCGTCGATGCCGACGGGAAACCCGATCGGCCCTGGTTGACGACCGTGCTGGATGATCACTCCCGCGCGATCTGCGGCTACATGGTGTTCACGGGTGCACCCTCCGCGATGAACACCGCCCTCGCACTCCGGCAGGCGATCTGGCGCAAGACCGACCCTGCCTGGGCGATGTGCGGGATTCCCGACGTTCTCCATGTCGATCACGGCTCCGACTTCACCAGCCGCCACCTGGAACGCACCGCCATCGCGCTGCACGTGCGGATCATCCATTCCACGGTCGGCCGGCCACAGGGGCGCGGGAAGGTCGAGCGATTCTTCCGCACCGTCAACTCCGAGCTTCTAGCAACTTTGCCCGGGCATATGAGCCGCGGGAACAGGAACCCGAAGCCAGTCATCGATCTCACAGAGCTTGATCGTGCCATCAGCGCCTTCATCGCGACCTACAACGACCGCACCCATAGCGAACTCGGAATTTCTCCGAAAGAAGCATGGATCGCGGACGGTTGGCTTCCCCGCATGCCTGACAGCCTCGAGGAACTCGACGGGCTCCTTCTCACGGTCCCGAAGAATCGTGTCGTCCAACGAGACGGTATCCACTTCCAAGGCCAGCGGTACCTCGCCCCAACCCTGGCACCCTTCGTCGGACACACGATCACCATCCGCTACGACCCCCGCGACATCTCCGAGATTCGCGTCTACGACCGAGACACGTTCATCTGCACCGCCATCGATGAAGCCCACCCGAACCTCCGCCTCAGCCTCCGCGACATCGAAACCGCACGCCGAGCACGGCGCCGGGAACTACGTCGCACGATCAATGACCGCATCCCCAGGGTCGCTCACCGCGAGGAAACCCGCACACCTGACTCCGCACCGAGGCGGCCCCGGTTGCGCACCTACGAGGAGGACGAATGATGAGCCACGCGTTTATCGTCACAAAGGAGCACCGACGCTTCACCGAGTTCGCCAACGCCGTCCGAAAGGACAAAACGATCGGGATCTGCCACGGTCCAGCTGGCGTCGGGAAAACCAACTCCGCGCGCCGGTACGCGAATTGGGACATCCTCGAGCCCTATATCGACGAGTGGGGCCCCCGCGGAGACCACGACGCCAAACACTATGCACTCGCGAACCGATCTCGCACCGTCTTCTACACACCCGAAGTCCTCTGCCGCCCGAAAGACCTCATGAGCGACATCGACCACTGGCAGATGAAAGTCGGCATCTGCGCCGACGAGCACCTCAGGTCGCTCAGCACAGACGCCGCCTCGTCCAGGCAGAACGACGTCAAGCGCCTCATTGAGCTGCTTATCATCGACGAAGCCGAACGACTCACGCCGAGCGCCCTCGAGCTGCTTCGTGACCAACACGACCGCACCCACCTCGCGATCATCCTGATCGGAATGCCGGGCATCGACGAGCGCTTCCGTCACTACCCGCAACTCTTCAGCAGACTTGGATTCTCACACCAGTACCGGACCCTGGGCCGCGAGGAACTGCTCTTCGTCTTGGACCGCCACTGGAAACGGTTAGGTAAGGTCCTTGACCTTGACGACTTCACCGACGCGCAGGCCGTCGCCGCGATCGAACGAATCACCCGCGGCAACTTCCGCCTCCTCGAACGACTTTTCCCCCAGATCACCCGGGTACTAAAGATCAACCAGCTCGACACGATCACCGACGACGTCGTTGAAGCCGCGGCCAGCATCCTCGTCATCGGAAACTAGCGACGCAAAGCCATCACAGAACGCCGCCAAAGAGCGACGAACTCCACATCGCGAGATCTCGCGTGCCAGGTCGGAGCCTGACCCGGTTTCCCGGACACCTGAGTTGAGGCGATGATCGTCTCGGAAGGAGTCCGTGAGATGCCTGCTGCACACCCGCCGGAGTTCCGGCGTCGAGCCCTGGATCTTGTCGCCCAGGGAAACCCTGTCGGTCAGACTGCGCGTGATCTTGGGATCAGTGAGTCGTGTTTGCGGAACTGGATGAACCGTGACGCGGTCGACTCCGGCCGCAAGGCCGGTGTCACGACCGATGAGCACAAGGAGCTCGTCGAGTTGCGCCGCCGGAACCGGGTGCTGGAGATGGAGATCGAGATCCTCAAGCGCGCCAGCGCTTACTTCGCCAGGGAGAACGTGCTCCCAAAATAGGGTTCCGGCTGGTCCAGGAGCTCGCCGCCGACGGTATTCCCGTCGCGGTGGCCTGCCGGTTCCTGAACGTCTCAAAGTCCGGCTTCTACGAGTGGCTCGGCCGGCCACCATCGCGGCGTGCGGTCTCGGATGCGGAGCTGACGACCACGATCCGACGGATCCACGCCGATTCCCGTGAGACCTACGGGGCACCGCGGGTGCTCGCGGAGCTGCGCCTCGGTCTCGGCGTTCACGTTGGACGCAAACGTGTCGCTCGGTTGATGCGGATCGACGGGCTCGTGGGCGTCTCGCATCGCCGCAAGCGACGCGGGTGGAAGCCTGCCACCGCAACCCACGAGGATCTCGTGAAGCGGCAGTTCCGGGCGGACGCGCCGAACCGGCTGTGGTTCTGCGACATCACGCAGCACCGCGCGAGAGACGGCTGGGTCTACTGCGCCGCTGTGATCGACGCGTACTCGCGGCGGATCGTGGGCTGGTCGATTAGCGACCGGATCACTGCGGAGATCGTCGTCGACGCGCTCGAGATGGCCCGCTGGCGACGCCGACCCGAGCCCGGGGCCGTGGTTCACGCGGACCGAGGAGCGCAATACACCTCATGGCTCTTCGGCCACCGGCTCCGGCAAGCCGGACTGCTCGGATCGATGGGCAGAGTCGCTTCCAGCGTCGATAACGCGCTCATCGAGAGCTTCTGGTCAACGATGCAACGCGAGCTCCTCGACCGCACCAACTGGACCTCGAAGACGCAGCTCGCGTCCGCGATGTTCGAGTGGATCGAAGCGTTCTACAACCCCACCCGCCGGCACACCGCGCTCGGCAACCTCAGCCCCGTGGAGTTCGAACGACTTCACATCCCCGCCGCAACCGCGGCATGATCAACAAAGAGAAACCGTCCGGGAAACCGGGTCAGGCTCCGTCCGGCACTGTGCAGTGTCCGTTTGTCGATCCCCTTGCGGTCACATATGGCAGCCCTTCCCGAACTCACGTTCGACTCACCGAAAACGTCCGATGAGGGCTTCGGCCAGTGGCCGTTACGGCGGGGGGTTTCGGCGGTTCCATCGCCGGCGTGTTGAGTGCTGATCCACGTCGGCGGCGGCCGTGCCGTAAACCATCGTTTTCGGCGGTCTCGCAACTAAGGGTTAGTACCTGGCAGGTTGCGAGACATAGTTGTGAGACTCGCACGCCCGGGGACTCAGTCGGCCGGCTGTTAGTCCGATGAGACGCCTCGTATCCGTAGGGTTTTGAGACAGTTTGCGGCGTCGGGTTGAGTATCGGTGGCGTCGAACTTGCCGCGAGGGAGATTAGCGGGTGGATTAGTGGGTGGATACCGTCGAACGCCTCAAGGCGGTGCGCCTCGCGCCACGTCGCGACGGGGACGCCCGCAATCGCATCCGCGTCGTTGGCTGTCGCATCGCGAATCCGCACCGGGATGACCATGGCACAGTACCCAGCAAATAGCTTGGCTTCGTCTATCGCCATGAGCCCGCCAGAATAATGGTTATGACGCGAGTGATCTTGGTGGCTGCGTTTGGTCGGAATCGGGTGATCGGCAACGGGCAGGACATTCCATGGCGACTGCGAGGTGAGCAGCAGCGCTTCAAGCGACTCACGATGGGTCAGACTTTGGTCATGGGCCGCAAGACCTATGAATCGATTGGCCTCACTCTTCCCGGACGAACCACGGTGGTGATAACCCGACAACGGGGGTGGACCGCCGATGGTGTCGTCGTGGTGCATTCCTTCGAGGAAGCGTTGGCCGTATGCCGGACCGATGAAGTATTCATTGCCGGAGGGGAGCAGGTGTACCGTCAAGCTCTCGAGATTGCTGACCAGCTCGAGTTGACCGAAGTCCATCAGGAACCCGCCGGCGATGTCTTCTTTCCTGAGGTTGACCCGACGGTGTGGCGTGAGACGGCAAGAACCCCACACGAGGGCTATACCTTCGTCTCCTACGACCGGAAGCAACCAATCCGTTGACGTCGTAGAGCGCCGCGAAGGCAGCGCTGTTGTACATCTGGTCTTTGTCGAAGGCCGGCAATCCATATTCGGTGAGATTTACAAACAGTCGACTGGCGCCCCAGCTCAGCCAGCAACTCGCTGCTCGCGTAGTGGGATCGGGGCCCGCTTCCTCTGGCGATATGCCTAGCGGCAGGCTGTCTCGTAACCTCACCTGTCTCGAAACCCATGCGTTTCGAGACGTTCAGTTCTCAGCAGGTTCGGTCGAACGAGTCGTTCGCGAGGATCTCGGACACGACAGATGATTTCGCTCTGGTGTACTCGCCCCATCCATCCGCCAACGCTGCCGCCGCACGTTTGACGGCGAGGTATTTCTCCCGGCTTCTCTTATTCGTCAGCAGGATGTCGCGGAAGCGCAGCCGCTTGTTCCACTCCTCACCTTGAAACTCGAAGATGTGGATGACGAACACCCGAGCGGAGCGATCCGGATAGCTGAGCCACGCGTGGTCGGCTCGCTTGCCCTCAAGGTCGAACCCGAGCCGCGCTAGCTCGCGACCAGCAAGCACGATCTCACCCGCAGCCATGCCGACCGCTAGATCGACGACCGGCTTCGCCGGTAGCCCTGGAACAGACGTGGATCCAATGTGTTCGATCTTGGCGTTAGGTAGGTGCTCTAAGATTTCGACCGCCATCTCAGCGGCCTTTCGCGCCCACGCTTCGTGCTCACTGGCGACGAGAGTTACGCGCTCGTCGGATGCCATCCGACGAGTTTCGCAGAAATCAACTGACTGTCTCGTAACCTCGGTGTCTCCTAACCCATGGGTTGCGCGACACGACCTCTCAATCTGCCGGAAACCCTTGCCGTTTGATGGTTGTGACGACCGTTTGCGGCAGGCGTTCCGAGCCTTCGCGTTGGCTCGCGCCGTAAACGATCGTTTGCGGCGGGCAAGTGCGGCACCGTACGATGGATACGTGCATTTGTTTTTCCTTTGAAGGCTGAGTAAGGCCCACCGCGCTCGTTGATTTTGTCCGAGCTTGTGGCGGCCGCTCGTTCCTGACCCTCGTGGGTCGCCGTCATCTGCGTACCTTTGCGCTCCGGTATGGAGTGCTCGGTGCGTCGTCTCGAAGGATTCGAATGCTCACCCTGACCAAACATCTACCGGCGCGCCAGCGCGCCCAACTCATCGCCTCCGACGTCTCAGTGATGCGCGGAGCGACCACCGTCCTGAACCACGTCGACCTCACCGTCACTCCTGCGTCGCGGATAGCGATCGTCGGCGAGAACGGCCGCGGAAAGTCAACCCTGCTTCACGTCCTCGAAGGCACCCTGCTCCCTGATTTCGGAACCGTGCAGCGCACCGGAACTCTGGGCGTCGCCGAACAGGAAATGTCTGCGGACGACGACCGAACCGTGGGCCAGGCCGTCGCCGACGCGATCGCCGACGCGATCGCCGCTATGGCTTCCCTCGATGAGGCGGCCCGTGCCATGTCGGCCGGGGATGTCGGCGCGGATGAGCGATACGCGGCCGCGTTGGAGCACGCCGAATTGCTCGATGCGTGGGATGCCGAACGTCGGGTGCAGATCGCACTCGAAGCGCTCGTCGCGGAGACCGACCCGACCCGGCTGCTCAGTGACCTCTCCGTAGGACAGCGGTATCGAGTGCGCCTGGCGTGCTTGCTCGGTGCTGACGACGATTTCCTGCTGCTCGACGAGCCGACAAACCACCTCGACCGGTCCGGTCTCGAGTTCTTGAGCGCGCAGCTCCGCTCCCGTGCCGGCGGCGTTGTCGTCGTCACGCACGATCGGGCGCTGCTCTCGGACGTCGCCGACACCATCGTCGACCTGGACCCGACGCCGGATGATCGAGTGCGGGTATATGGCAACGGGTACGCCGGGTATCGCGAGGGCCGGCAGGCCGAACGGGAACGCTGGGAACAGGAGTATGACCGGCAGCAAGCGGAGCATGCCCGTCTGCAGGACAGCCTGAGCTCCGCGCAGAATCGGTTGGTCTCGGGGTGGCGGCCTGAGAAAGGGACCAACAAGCACGGCCGTGCGACCCGTGCCGGCGGGCTGGTCCAGAGCGTGCATCGACGTCAGGACCAACTCGAAGCGCACGCGGTGACGGTCCCTGAGCCACCACTGCAGTTCCGATTCCCGGAGCTGTCCACGAGGACCGGCGCAGTACTGCTGAGCGCGGAGCAGGTGAGCGTGGCCGGACGCCTGGCGGCCCCCGTATCGTTCTCGCTGTCGCATCGCGGACGCCTGGTGGTGACGGGCCCGAACGGTGCGGGCAAGTCGACCCTGCTGGGAGTGGTCGCGGGCGAGCTGCACCCTGACACCGGTTCGGTCCGGATGCCGCAGAACGCCCGTCTCGGGTTCCTTCGTCAGGAGACCAATTTGCCATTGGACCGCCGGGCGAGCGAGGTCTACGCCGCGCATGTTGACGCACTGGTATCTGCCGGGACCCTCGTCGCATCGGAAACGGTCGGGCTGTCGCAGCTCGGTCTCCTGCGAGCTCGGCAATCGAGCAAGCGCATCGGTGAGCTGTCGATGGGCCAACAACGCCGACTCGACCTGGCACTGGTGCTCGCGGCCAAGCCTCACGTGCTTCTGCTCGACGAGCCGACCAACCACCTCTCCATCGCGCTCGTCGACGAACTCACCGACGCGCTCGACGCCACACAAGCCGCCGTGGTTCTCTCCAGCCACGATCGTCAACTCCTGCGCGACGTCGCCGACTGGCCACAGCTGCATCTGAACTCGACGACGGAAAGTGAGGCGCTGGCATGAGCAAGAAGAACCCCAACGCGCTGCGCGCTCTGCTCCCGCTCGCCACTCGCGACTACCGGCTGCTGTTCGCGGCGGTCGGGATCGAGGTCTTCGGCACCGGCATGTGGACGATCGTCATGGTGTTCCAGGTGCTGGCACTCAACGACAGCCCCCTGGCTCTCTCCGCCGTCGCAACAGGCATGAGCCTCGGACTCTTCGCCTTCGCGATCCTCGGAGGGGTCGTCGCCGACCGGTTTTCCAAACGTCGCATCATCATCACGGTCCAGGGCTGCACCGCACTAGTCATGGCAGCTGTCGCCACGTTGTCACTCACCGGCACGATCGAGCTATGGCATGTCGGCGTCGCCTCGTTCGCCATGGGCGCCGGCAGCGCGTTCTTCTACCCCGCGTACAGCGCGTATCTGCCTCAGGTACTTCCGCCTGAACAGCTGCTTGCCGCCAACGGCCTCGAGGGCGCGCTGCGCCCCTCGATGGGCCAGGGGCTCGGTCCTGCTCTCGGCGGGATCATCGTGGGTGCTTTCTTCCCCGCGATCGGTGCCGTGATCGTTGCCGCGTCCTACGGGATCGCTTTCCTCATCGTTCTGTTCCTCAGCCGGCAGGAGGAGACGAACGAGGCAGCGGCAACCGACCAGGCGAACGTGTGGGATGACCTCAAAGCGGGCATCCGATATGTCGCGGGCACCCGCTGGTTGCTCTGGACATTGATCTTCGGCTCCTCGCTCGCGCTCATCATCCAGGGGCCGATCGAAGTCCTGCTGCCGTTCCTGACGCGCGACCGTTTCGAGGATGCGGAAGCTACCTTCGGGATTCTTCTGGCGGCGTTCGGGATCGGTGGAGCTGTCGGGTCACTCGTGGTGTCGTCGTTGAAGCTGCCGCGCCGGTATCTGACGTTCATGATCCTCTGCTGGGGCGGCGGAACGTTACCCCTCGTTCTGCTTGGCACGGCCGATAGCCTCCCGCTCATGCTGGCGTCGCTGTTCGTCGTCGGCGCCGCAACCGGCGCGGGGGTCGTGATTTGGGGAACTCTCCTGCAGCGACTCGTCCCGCTCGACATGATCGGTCGAGTCGCAAGCCTCGACTTCTTCGTCTCAATCGCGTTCATGCCCGTCTCGATCGCAATCGCCGGCCCGCTCTCGCTGCTCGTGCCCGTGGAAAGCATCTTCATCGTCGCTGGGATCATTCCGCCCGCTCTCGCTCTCCTCGCCCTCGCGGCAGGACGCATGCGGATCGTCGAGCTTCAGCACCCGCTCGATACGTAGAACAGTGGCTGAGCCTGGCATCCTGCCGACCAGGCTCAGCCACTATCACCCGCCACACCGCCGCAATCGTCTGCCGGAACTCTCTTCCGGCAGATGTTTCTGGCACACCTCGCAGACAGAGGAAGACGGTCCCGCCAGAAACGATCGTTATCGGCCGCCAAGACACCCGATGACTGCACCCTGGCACTGTCCGTCGTTCTTGCTCGATTCAGCTTCTGTCCGGGGTGCGGCGCATAATGGATTCTCGAATAAAGTTTCGAATGATTGGGGTTTGGCGCATGCGTGCTCTGCTGCCGCGAGCGATCGCGGCCGACCTCTCCCCCGCTGTGCTCGCGGCCGCGCCTGTGGCGGTGGCCTGTGGCTTCCCGTCACCGGCTCAGGACTACTACGACGGGCCGCTGGATCTTACGGACATGCTCATCGCCGATGCCGCGGCAACGTTCGTTGTGCGGGCATCTGGCGACTCGATGACGGCCGCCGGCATCAGTGACGGCGACGAGCTGCTAGTAGATCGCTCGCTGCGGCCACGCAGCGGCGATGTGGTCGTGGCCGTGCTCGATGGCGAGCTGACCTTGAAGCGGCTCGAAGTCACGCCGCACGGCGTGATCCTGCGCGCGGAGAACGCCGAGCACCCGGACATTGCGGTGGCCGAGCTGTCAGAGCTGGCGATCTGGGGCGTGGCCACGTACTGCCTGCACCATCTGAGGTGATCGCTGATGCTTGCGCACGTCGACGTGAACAGCGCCTATGCGAGCTTCGAGCGCGTGTTCAATCCCGCTTTGGAGGGCCGGCCTCTCGTGGTGCTCAGCAACAACGACGGCATGGTGGTGGCTGCGAGCAAGGAGGCGAAGGCGCTGGGGCTCGACCTCGGCAAGCCTTGGTTCGAGCTGCGCCCGCACGCGGCCCGTTATTGGTAGTGCGCGTTATTTGATTTGGCGCTATTTGGCGGACGGGGGATTCTGCACGACTTTCCGTTCTCGTCGCTTGGGAGAGCCGAGAGGATTTTCCCTGAGCTACAGGTACCGGCAGACCTGGTCCGCGCTGCACGAGTCGGGGTCGGGCTGCGCGGCGTCGTGCCTGAGCTCGGCGATGGTGTCTCGGAGCGCTGTGAGCTGGGCGATCTGCTGCTCGATCTCGGCGAGGCGCGCGTCGAGGAGATCGCGCACGTGCTCGCAGGGAGCAGCGCCGCCGTCGCGGATGTCGAGGATCTGGCGGATCTGGGCGAGGGTGAGGCCCGCGGCCTGGCCGCGGTGGACGAAGTCGATCCGGGCGGCCGTCTCGGGCGCGTAGTCGCGGTATCCGGACGGCGTGCGCTCGGCCGGGGGCAGCAGGCCCTGCTCCTCGTAGAACCGCAGCGTCTTCGCCGTCGTTCCCGCCCGCTCGGCGAGTTCCCCGATGCGCATCGCAGGCCCCCTTTTCTTTCGGCAGAAGCCTTCTTGACCTTCCCCTGCACTGGAAGGTCCAGTATGGCCGAGAAAGAAGAGAAACCCAAGTGACGGGAGCTGCGATGCCCACGAAGTACGACCTCGCCATCATCGGATCGGGCGGTGGTGCGTTCGCCGCCGCGATCCGCGCGACCACGCTCGGCAAGTCGGTGGTGATGATCGAGCGCGGGACGCTCGGTGGCACCTGCGTGAACACCGGCTGCGTGCCGTCGAAGGCCCTGATCGCCGCGGCCGACGCACGGCACTCCGCGGCCGACGCCGCCGACCGGTTCCCGGGGATCGCGACGACGGCGGGGCCAGTGGACATGCCCGCCCTGATCGCCGGGAAGCAGGCGCTGGTCGAGTCGCTGCGGGGCGAGAAGTACGCCGACGTCGCCGACTCCTACGGTTGGGCCGTCCGCCGCGGCGACGCCGCGTTCGCCGGCACCCCCGACGCACCGGTCCTCCAGGTCGCCGGGGACGACGGGAGCACCGAGACGATCGAGGCCGGGCACTACCTGGTCGCGACCGGCTCTCGGCCGTGGGCCCCGCCGATCGACGGCCTGGACCAGACCGGGTACCTGACCTCGACCACGGCGATGGAGCTGACCGAACTCCCTGAGTCCCTGCTCGTGCTCGGCGGCGGCTACGTCGCCCTGGAGCAGGCGCAGCTGTTCGCCCGGCTCGGCTCCCAGGTCACCGTGCTGGTCCGGTCCCGGCTCGCGTCGAAGGAGGAGCCGGAGGTGTCCAGGACGCTGCAGGAGGTGTTCGCCGACGAGGGCATCCGGGTGGTCCGCCGCGCGCTGCCGACGCGGGTGTCCCGCGACGCCGCGACCGGGCAGGCCGTCGTCACCGCGGACGTCGCCGGCGGCCGGGAGGAGTTCCGCGCCGACCAGGTGCTCGTCGCCCTCGGACGACGACCGGCCACCGATGGGCTCGGCCTCGACAGGGTCGGGGTCAAGACCGGGGACCTCGGCGAGGTGGTCGTCTCCGACCGGATGCAGTCCTCCCACCCGCGGATCTGGGCCGCGGGCGACGTGACCGGCCACCCCGAGTTCGTCTACGTCGCCGCCCACCACGGCACCCTCGTCGCCGAGAACGCGTTCGCCGACGCCGATCGGGCCGTGGACTACGCCCGACTGCCGAGGGTGACGTTCACCGGCCCGGCGATCGGCGCGGTCGGGATGACCGAGAAGGACGTCGTCGCCGCCGGGATCCGCTGCGACTGCCGCGTCCTGCCCCTGCACCACGTGCCCCGCGCACTGGTCAACCGCGACACCCGCGGCTTCGTCAAGATCGTCGTGGACGCCGACACCGGGAAGATCCTCGGCATCACCGCCGTCGCCAAGGACGCCGGCGAGCTCGCCGCCGCCGGGGTCCACGTGCTCGGCAAGACGGTCGCCGAGGTCGCCGACGCCTGGGCCCCCTACCTGACCATGGCCGAGGGCATCCGGATCGCCGCCAAGGCCTTCACCACCGACCCGTCGCTCCTGTCGTGCTGCGCGTGAACGAACTGGAGGAACCCACGATGTCTGACCTCAGCATGCAACTGCCCGAGCGGCTCAGCCGACTGGGAGAGACCGGCCTGCTCATCCCGCTGCTGCGGCTGCTCGCCGACGGTGACCCCGTCACCGTCCAACAGCTGTCCGTGGCTGCGGGCCGCACGATCGACGAGGTACGGCTCGGACTGGCCGCGATGCAGGACACCGAGTACGACGACCCGGGCCGAATCGTCGGCCAGGGCCTCACGCTGCGCCCTACACCGCACCGGTTCACCGTCGACGGTGAGGAGCTCTACACCTGGTGCGCCCTGGACACCCTCATCTTCCCGGCCCTCCTCGATCGCCCAGCGCGCGTGGAGTCCGTCTCCCCGGCCAGCGGAGAGACGATCCGCGTCACCATCGATCCGGTTGCCGGTGTCACCGGCGTCACACCCCCGAGCGCCGTGGTGTCGCTGGTGAACCTGGAGCAGATCACCTCGATCCGCTCGGCCTTCTGCAACCAGGTGCACTATTTCGCCTCCGTCGACGACGCCACCGGGTGGCTCTCTGAGCATCCCGGTGCCGAGGTGGTGTCGGTGGCCGAGGCCTACCGGATCGGCAACGAGCTCACAACGAGCCTGCTCGACCTGCTTCAGGACGACACCCCGGTGGCCGACGACTGTCCCCGCTGCTGTTGACCCGCGACACAGAAGGATTCGAGAACGCTATGACCTCCAAACACGACGACCGAACGCGAGGCGGTGGCCTACTCCTGGGAGCCGGTGCCGTGCTCCTCATGACGATCTGCTGCGCGCTGCCCGTGCTCATCGCCGGCGGAATGCTTACTGGCATCGGCGGGCTCCTTCTCGGCAACCCGCGGGTGATCGGCGTGGGCATTGCGCTCCTCGCGATCGTGCTGCTCGTCGTCGTCCGCCGCCGAACCCGCCGCGGCCGTGTCGAACCTGACTGCTGCCCGCCCACCGAATCCGCTCACCGCACCGACCCGAAGGGCGAACAGAACCAATGATCAGCTCCCGCGCCCGTCGTTCGCTCGCCACCCTCCTGCTCGCAGGCTCGCTCATCCTGACCGCCTGCGGCACCGTTGATAAGGATCCCGTCTCTGCCGAGACTGCCACCGCCGCGACGGTGACCAGCATCGACGCTCAGCGGATCAGCCTGCCCGCCGCCGGGAAGCCCACCGCGGTGTTCTTCTTCTCCGTCGGCTGCGGCGAATGCGTCGGCGGAGTCCGATCCCTCGGTCAGGCGGCAGCCGCGGCCGAGGAGGCCGGCATCGATGCCCAGTTCCTCGCCGTCGACATGGATCCGCGCGAACCTACCGAGACCATTCAGAGGTTCATGGAGTACGTCGACGCCGTGCATGTCCCCGCCGCCATCGACGAGGGCGCGGCGCTGTCCCAGCGCTTCGGGGTCGCCGCGCTGTCTACACTGATCATCGTCGACAGTGACGGACAGGTGACCTTCCGCGCCACCGACCCCGACGCCGATACGATCGTCTCCGCGCTCCACAAGGCCGGGGCCTGAGCGATGGGCGGACTCCTCGCCCTTGCCTTCGCCGCCGGGATGATCGCCCCCGTCAATCCCTGCGGCTTCGCGCTGCTCCCGGCCTGGATCACCCATGCGCTGGGCGACGCCGCCTCTTCCTCAGCCCCGGTGCGCCTGCTGCGCGCCCTACGGGCTGGCCTCGCGCTGACGATCGGGTTTGCGGGCACGCTCGCCTTGGCTGGCGTCGCGGTAAGCGCCGGCGCACGGGGCCTGATCCAGGCCGCCCCAGCCCTCGGCCTCGCCGTCGGGATCCTGTTGGTGCTGCTCGGCGGGGCGATGCTAGCCGGACGCTCTATGTCCCTCCGGCTTCCCGGCATACCCGGCCGCGCAATCGAACGGCTGCCCAGCGCCGTGCGCATGGTCGTCTTCGGCGTCGGCTACGCCGCGGCCTCGCTGTCGTGCACCTTCGGCGTACTCCTCGCGGTCATCGCCCAGGCCCAGGCGACAGCCAGTTTCGTCGGGCTGCTCCTCGTCTTCGCCATCTATGCCGCCGGCTCCGCCACCGTCCTGCTGCTTGTCGCCGTGGTCGCCGCCGTAGCCGGTTCTGTGCTGTCCAGGCGGATCGCCGCACTGACACGATTCGTTCCCAAGGTCACCGCCGCCGTCCTGATCCTCACCGGCGTCTACCTGGCTTGGTACTGGTTTCCAGTTGTCGTCGGCGATGCCCCTTCCGCAGGGCGCACCGACGTCGCCGCTGTCTCGGCGACGATATCGAACTGGCTCCAAAGCAACACCGGCGTCATCGCCGGCCTGTCTACCACCGTGGTGCTCATCGTGCTACTAAGCGGATTCCTTCATCAACGCCGTCGGAACTCCGGACGGAGGACCGAGGAGGACTGCTGCGACCCTCAGTCGACGCACTCTCCCGGGGACCGGCCGAGCGTGCCGACCGAGCGGCATTGAGCGGCTCCTGCACGTCAAGGTCATACGACGTGGTTGACCGGAACGACGAACTCGGACACCAGACGCCCTCCCACCCGACGCCGATCATCGGACACGGCGTGGGTGTTGTTCGTGGCCTATGTCGAAGGAGAGCGCGGCCACGATCAGGACGAGTTGACCGCCGAGCAGAATCGGTGCCGCCCGATTCTCACGACGTGACATCCCTGGAAACGTCATCGTCAGATTTCAGTGCAGGACGACTGGGAGGGGCATGCCGACGCGCTCGACGACCGCGGCGGCGTAGGCGGTGCTGTTCGCGCCGATCGCGTTGGACCAGGCGATCGCGGAGGAGATGTCCAGGCCAGTCAGCCGGCTGAGAACGACGGGTGGGAGTTCCTGCGCGAGCGCTATCAGCGCGCCGGTGCGGGCAAGTCGCGGCGGGATGCCGGCAGCGCGGAGCCGGGTATTCAGCGTGTCGGGGGCCATGTGATGCCCGGCCCGGGTTCCGGGATAGACCCACTCCTGTTCGATGCTCTCCACGAACATGCGAGGCGCGGTGCGGTTGCTGGCGGCTCCCGCGGCCGCCGGCGCGAGCTCGGCGGGGAGCACGAGAGGTTCCTGGCCGAGGCGGACGACCACGGCCTGGTCCGTGACGGTGACGTCTTCCGCGCGCAACTGGACGATCTTCGCCGCCCGGACGCCGAACATGAGCATCAGCCCCGCGGCGAGCTTCGTGTGCGGGTTGATGGACGGGTCGGAGGTGACATCGGCGAGCAGCCGCCAGCGTTCCTCGTCGCTCATGGCTTGCGGGCTCAAGGCTCCTGATGGCGGGCGTGGAGCGGTGAGCGGTCGGGATGCGCCGGCCCGTGCGGTCCAGGTCAGGAAGTGGTGCAGGAACGGGCGTCGGCCGCCGGTGAGCCATTCATCGACATCCGCCTGGGTGAGGGACACGAGAGAACCTCCGCGGGTATGGATCCATTCCAGCAGTTCGATGATCCCCGCGATCTCGAGCCGCCGCCAGGACAGCTGGCCTGATCGGGACGGCATCGTGTTGCGGCGCAGTGCGCGCAGGTGTCGCCATCGCGCGTATTGGGTGACGGTGCGCTGTTCACCCGGGTCGGGGATCTCGGCAAGTGCGCTGTCGAGCCAGAGCTCGAACCGGGCGAGCAGCTCGTCCCGCGGTGGGAGCAGCCCGTGGTCGATGAGCACGGACCGAACCGCTCGGGTCTGATACTCCGAGCCGGCCTGGTCGAGGTAGGCGTGAGTGCGCAGGGATGGGGCGGTGAGCACTCGGGTGATCAGCGTGCAGGCGACGGTGCCGCGTTCGAAGGCGTAGACGATCTTCGACGGAGCACCCTGGAACCACCGCTCTCGCAGATGCGCGATGCGTGCATCGGAGGCGGCGAGCTCGTCGGGCACCATCTCCCGGATCATCTGATCGGCTCGGCAACGGGGGCAGAGCTTCGCGATCAGCCGTGTGATGGTCCCGCAGCTGGTGCAGGGGCGGAACGACTCCGGTTGGCGGGGATAGCAGAGCGGGCAGAACGGCCGGCCCTCGATCCGGCCGTTCACTATCCGAGCGTCTCCGCAGCTTGTGCAGGTCTCGATGATCGGCGGAACGCAGGCCCAGCAGAGATAGCCGGAGCCGTCTTCGGTGCGCTTGTGGCGCAGCCGGACCTCCCCGCAGCTCACGCAGGGCTGGCGAGGGTTGGAGCACTGCTCGCAGGCGGCGCGCGCGGTTCCCGGCCAGCGGCATTGCCGCTCGTTCCCGCAGATCGTGCAGGTGTCGACGCTGGCCTTGTCGGAGCAGGGTTTGCAGATCGCTTTCTCGCTGCCGTGGAACAAACAGGGCGCAAGCTCCCCGCAGTCCGTGCAGGTGTCCAGCCGGGAGGAGCTCCGACACGTTGAACACAGCGGGCCCTCCGGGCTGCGGTAGGCGATCAGTCGATGGTTGCCGCAGCTCACGCAGACGGCGTTCTCGTCGGGGAGCTTGTTCGTGCAGCGTTGGCAGAGTCGCCGCCCGTCGGAGAGCACCCGCTCCAGGTTGGTGACGTCGTCGCAGCCATCGCAGGGGGCATGGCGCGCGATCCGGTAGCAGCGTCGGCAGCTCACTCGTCCCTCGACGCGTTCGGTGAGCGTGCGCGTGGTGCCGCAGCCTCCGCAGCGTCGTTCGGGCAGACGCGCGCCGTCCGCGTGGAGAAGGTCGTAGAACGTGCCGAACAGCACAGAGCCCGCGGCCGGGTCGGAGAACCACTCCGCGCCGTGGGCCTGCAGCTCGAGCATCAGCCGCACTCGGCGGTCCCTCCCGTCCGCCGCCATCTGCTCCACCGCTCGAAGGATGGTCGCGGTCGCGACACGGCGATGGCGGCGGACTTGCTCGACGATGCGCTCGGCCGCTTCGGGTTTCATGTCGACCCAGCATCGTTTGCAGTACGCGCTCTCACCGGGCCCTGTCTGCACGCGGCGGGTGTGCCCGCAACGATCACAGAGTCCGCTCCTGGAAGCGAGACGGCGACCGCATGGAGCGCAGATCCGCCCGGTCGGCGTGCGCTGCAGCAGCTTCCGCAGCCCGCCGCAGTGTGCGCAACGCGGCGGTCGGACAGTCCGCGCTCCAGCCTCGTGGAGGCGAAGCAACAGACTTGCCAGAGCCGGCGTGGTCTGCGGATCCGCCGCGGTGAGCAGCCCGGGTGCCTGCGTGACCAGGTCGAGCGTCCGGCGGGCAACCGGCAGCTGCCGGAACGAGCCGTTCACGATCTCGGCGATCCGCTCACGCGGAAGAGCCTGCTCGACGGCGGCGATCTGCGTGGTCAGCGCGGCGAAGACCGGGTCAAGCATCCGGCGGGAGAATCTGCGCCCTACGCGGCTTCAGGCCCGACTCCCGGAGTCGGTTCGTCGCCGAATCGCCCCGCTCCGGCCCAGGATCGGTCGTCCCGGTCGCTGCGACCGCGCTGCCGAGGACCACCCGCGGCGCGAGCTCCTCGAACGTGCAATCGAAGATGTCCAGCAGCGCGACCAGCGCCTGCATGTTCATCCGCTCCGGCTTCTCCGCGGCGAGCCGATATACCTGGCTCGTCGACAAGTAGACGCCCCGCTCTTCCAGCAGCGGGACCAGCTTCGTCGTGGAGAACATTCCCGCCGCCGCCATCACCTCCCGAAGCCGCCACTCAAACCCGATCAGTCTCATCGCCCGCTCTCTTCCTCATCGCGCGGCCTGTGCCGCGTCTTCTCGATCGCCTGACTCATCATCGTGTTGGCTCTGTTGCAAAAATCGTGAAGCTTGAGCATGCTTGGCGGAGATTGGACGGACGGAACGATGACGGATTTCAAGTGGCGCCATTTCCAGGGTGATGTGATCCTGTGGGCGGTGCGCTGGTATTGTCGCTATCCGATCAGCTATCGCGACCTTGAGGAAATGCTGGCGGAACGCGGCATTTCGGTCGACCATACGACGATCTATCGCTGGGTCCAGTGCTACGCCCCGGAGATGGAGAAGCGGCTGCGCTGGTTCTGGCGGCGTGGCTTTGATCCGAGCTGGCGCCTGGATGAAACCTACGTCAAGGTGCGGGGCAAGTGGACCTACCTGTACCGGGCAGTCGACAAGCGGGGCGACACGATCGATTTCTACCTGTCGCCGACCCGCAGCGCCAAGGCAGCGAAGCGGTTCCTGGGCAAGGCCCTGCGAGGCCTGAAGCACTGGGAAAAGCCTGCCACGCTCAATACCGACAAAGCGCCGAGCTATGGTGCAGCGATCACCGAATTGAAGCGCGAAGGAAAGCTGGACCGGGAGACGGCCCACCGGCAGGTGAAGTATCTCAATAACGTGATCGAGGCCGATCACGGAAAGCTCAAGATACTGATCAAGCCGGTGCGCGGTTTCAAATCGATCCCCACGGCCTATGCCACGATCAAGGGATTCGAAGTCATGCGAGCCCTGCGCAAAGGACAGGCTCGCCCCTGGTGCCTGCAGCCCGGCATCAGGGGCGAGGTGCGCCTTGTGGAGAGAGCTTTTGGCATTGGGCCCTCGGCGCTGACGGAGGCCATGGGCATGCTCAACCACCATTTCGCAGCAGCCGCCTGATCGGCGCAGAGCGACAGCCTACCTCTGACTGCCGCCAATCTTTGCAACAGAGCCGCCAGGAATGCCCGGCGCGCGGATACTTCCGCTCAAGGGCGTCGGGAAGCGCAACGCCGCTGCGGCCCTCGGCCTGGTCCTTCAGCCACCATGCCCGTGCACGCGACAGCTGCTCGCGCAGGCTGGGTGCCAAGCTCTCGGGTAACATCAAGGCCCGATCCTTGGAGCCCTTGCCCTCCCGCACGATGATCGTGCCGTGATCGAAATCCAGATCCTTGACCCGCAGTTGCAAACCCTCACTGATCCGCATGCCCGTTCCATACAGAAGCTGGGCGAACAAACGATGCTCGCCTTCCAGAAAACCGAGGATGCGAACCACTTCATCCGGGGTCAGCACCACCGGCAAGCGCCGCGACGGCCGAGGTCTTCCGATCTCCTGAAGCCAGGGCAGATCCGTGCACAGCACCTTGCCGTAGAAGAACAGCAAGGCCGCCAATGCCTGACGATGCGTGGAGACCGAAACCTTGCGCTCGTTCGCCAGCCAGGACAGAAATGCCTCGACTTCGCTGCTGCCCAAGGTTGCCGGGTGACGCACACCGTGGAAACGGATGAAGGCACGAACCCAGTGGACATAAGCCTGTTCGGTTCGTAAGCTGTAATGCAAGTAGCGTATGCGCTCACGCAACTGGTCCAGAACCTTGACCGAACGCAGCGGTGGTAACGGCGCAGTGGCGGTTTTCATGGCTTGTTATGACTGTTTTTTTGTACAGTCTATGCCTCGGGCATCCAAGCAGCAAGCGCGTTACGCCGTGGGTCGATGTTTGATGTTATGGAGCAGCAACGATGTTACGCAGCAGGGCAGTCGCCCTAAAACAAAGTTAGGCCGCATGGACACAACGCAGGTCACATTGATACACAAAATTCTAGCTGCGGCAGATGAGCGAAATCTGCCGCTCTGGATCGGTGGGGGCTGGGCGATCGATGCACGGCTAGGGCGTGTAACACGCAAGCACGATGATATTGATCTGACGTTTCCCGGCGAGAGGCGCGGCGAGCTCGAGGCAATAGTTGAAATGCTCGGCGGGCGCGTCATGGAGGAGTTGGACTATGGATTCTTAGCGGAGATCGGGGATGAGTTACTTGACTGCGAACCTGCTTGGTGGGCAGACGAAGCGTATGAAATCGCGGAGGCTCCGCAGGGCTCGTGCCCAGAGGCGGCTGAGGGCGTCATCGCCGGGCGGCCAGTCCGTTGTAACAGCTGGGAGGCGATCATCTGGGATTACTTTTACTATGCCGATGAAGTACCACCAGTGGACTGGCCTACAAAGCACAAAGAGTCCTACAGGCTCGCATGCACCTCACTCGGGGCGGAAAAGGTTGAGGTCTTGCGTGCCGCTTTCAGGTCGCGATATGCGGCCTAACAATTCGTCCAAGCCGACGCCGCTTCGCGGCGCGGCTTAACTCAGGTGTTAGGCATCATGGGTGAATTTTTCCCTGCACAAGTTTTCAAGCAGCTGTCCCACGCTCGCGCGGTGATCGAGCGCCATCTGGCTGCGACACTGGACACAATCCACCTGTTCGGATCTGCGATCGATGGAGGGCTGAAGCCGGACAGCGACATAGACTTGCTCGTGACCGTCAGCGCCGCACCTAACGATTCGCTCCGGCAGGCGCTAATGCTCGATTTGCTGAAAGTCTCATCACCGCCAGGCGATGGCGGAACATGGCGACCGCTGGAGCTAACTGTTGTCGCTCGAAGCGAAGTAGTGCCTTGGCGCTATCCGGCGCGGCGTGAGCTTCAGTTCGGTGAGTGGCTCCGCCACGACATCCTTTCCGGAACGTTCGAGCCTGCCGTTCTGGATCACGATCTTGCGATTTTGCTGACCAAGGCGAGGCAACACAGCCTTGCGCTTCTAGGCCCATCCGCAGCCACGTTTTTCGAGCCGGTGCCGAAGGAGCATTTCTCCAAGGCGCTTTTCGACACTATTGCCCAGTGGAATGCAGAGTCGGATTGGAAGGGTGACGAGCGGAACGTCGTTCTTGCTCTTGCTCGCATTTGGTACAGCGCTTCAACTGGTCTCATTGCTCCTAAGGACGTTGCTGCCGCATGGGTATCGGAGCGTTTGCCTGCCGAGCATCGGCCCCTCATCTGCAAGGCACGCGCGGCGTACCTGGGTAGCGAGGACGACGACCTAGCAATGCGCGTCGAAGAGACGGCCGCGTTCGTTCGATATGCCAAAGCAACGATTGAGAGAATCTTGCGTTGAGCGGCATGTGCGAAAAGTGCATCGACCCGCGCCGAGGGCATCTGATGCCTAACTCGGCGTTCAAGCGGACGGGCTGCGCCCGCCGCTCAACTATGCGTTAGATGCACTAAGCACATAATTGCTCACAGCCAAACTATCAGGTCAAGTCTGCTTTTATTATTTTTAAGCGTGCATAATAAGCCCTACACAAATTGGGAGATATATCATGAAAGGCTGGCTTTTTCTTGTTATCGCAATAGTTGGCGAAGTAATCGCAACATCCGCATTAAAATCTAGCGAGGGCTTTACTAAGCTTGCCCCTTCCGCCGTTGTCATAATCGGTTATGGCATCGCATTTTATTTTCTTTCTCTGGTTCTGAAATCCATCCCTGTCGGTGTTGCTTATGCAGTCTGGTCGGGACTCGGCGTCGTCATAATTACAGCCATTGCCTGGTTGCTTCATGGGCAAAAGCTTGATGCGTGGGGCTTTGTAGGTATGGGGCTCATAATTGCTGCCTTTTTGCTCGCCCGATCCCCATCGTGGAAGTCGCTGCGGAGGCCGACGCCATGGTGACGGTGTTCGGCATTCTGAATCTCACCGAGGACTCCTTCTTCGATGAGAGCCGGCGGCTAGACCCCGCCGGCGCTGTCACCGCGGCGATCGAAATGCTGCGAGTCGGATCAGACGTCGTGGATGTCGGACCGGCCGCCAGCCATCCGGACGCGAGGCCTGTATCGCCGGCCGATGAGATCAGACGTATTGCGCCGCTCTTAGACGCCCTGTCCGATCAGATGCACCGTGTTTCAATCGACAGCTTCCAACCGGAAACCCAGCGCTATGCGCTCAAGCGCGGCGTGGGCTACCTGAACGATATCCAAGGATTTCCTGACCCTGCGCTCTATCCCGATATTGCTGAGGCGGACTGCAGGCTGGTGGTTATGCACTCAGCGCAGCGGGATGGCATCGCCACCCGCACCGGTCACCTTCGACCCGAAGACGCGCTCGACGAGATTGTGCGGTTCTTCGAGGCGCGGGTTTCCGCCTTGCGACGGAGCGGGGTCGCTGCCGACCGGCTCATCCTCGATCCGGGGATGGGATTTTTCTTGAGCCCCGCACCGGAAACATCGCTGCACGTGCTGTCGAACCTTCAAAAGCTGAAGTCGGCGTTGGGGCTTCCGCTATTGGTCTCGGTGTCGCGGAAATCCTTCTTGGGCGCCACCGTTGGCCTTCCTGTAAAGGATCTGGGTCCAGCGAGCCTTGCGGCGGAACTTCACGCGATCGGCAATGGCGCTGACTACGTCCGCACCCACGCGCCTGGAGATCTGCGAAGCGCAATCACCTTCTCGGAAACCCTCGCGAAATTTCGCAGTCGCGACGCCAGAGACCGAGGGTTAGATCATGCCTAGCTGTATGAGGCCAGGACGTTGTTGACGCGTAATGGTGTCGCGGATGCGGGCGGCTTCCCGTCATGCACACCGTGGGGCCGGTGGTAGTTGTAGTGCAGGTTCCAGGTTTCCAGCGCTTTCTCGCGCTGGTCTTCTGAGTTCCAGGTCCTTGCGTACAGGAACTCTTCAGCGAGGATGCGGTTGTAGCGTTCGACTTTCCCGTTGTGCTTGGGCGTGTAGGGCTTCGTACGGCGGTGCTCCGCGCCATTCAGAGCGGCGGCGAATGCCGCGGAGCGGTAGCAAGCGCCATTGTCGGTGATGATTCGCTCGATCCGGGTGATGCCGTGAGCGGCGAACCACACCCGGGCGCGGTTCAGGAACGAGACGGCGGTGGTGGCCCGTTCGTTCTCGAGCGATTCAGTGTATGCCAGGCGGGTGTGCCCGTCGATTGCGGAATGGAGGTAGGCGTACCCGGCGCGTGCCCCGCGGGTTCTCGCTCGGGCGGCGGCACGAGCCTCAGGGCTGCCTTTGCCATGAGCCCGCCAACCACCGCCGTTGGGGATGCGTCCGACTTTCTTGACGTCGAGATGCACCATGTGCCCGGGATGCTTTGCCGTGATCGTCTGCACTTGCCGGTTCGTCTCGCCGTTTGGGTCGATGAATCGACGGCGGTTCAGGCCGAGCTCGGCTAGGTGCCGAGTGACGGTGCGCCGACTGATCGCAACGCCATCTCCATGCAGTTCGAAGGTGATGCGGGATGCTGACCACTTGTGCTCGCGCCGTAGTTCCTCGATTCGCGCTAGCGTCTCGCCAGGTGTCGCGCTTGGCTGCCGGATTGGAGCAGATGAGCGGTCAAGCAGGCCGAGTTGACCGAACTTGCGGTACCGGGTTACCCACTTCGATGCGGTTGCGCGGGAGATGCCCATCTCTGCGGCGACATGCGCGAGGGGTCGAGAGCGGCAGCGCTCAATGAGTCGGCGACGGCCTTCGACTGTCAAGGGCGAGTTAGCGTGCGTCACTTGACCACTTCGCTCTCGGCGGGCGCGATCAGCCGGAGAAGGGGAATGGTGAGCAGCAATGCCGCTGCGGTCGTGGTGACGGCCACCCAAACGGGCCCGAGCGCACCGGGTATCACGCCGAGCGCGGCAGCGGCAAGTATGGGACCGACTGCTGCGCCGACGTTGAGTGCCGCGGTCGCGTACGAACCCGCCATGGTGGGTGCACCCGCCGCCGCATAGAGCACTCGCGTAATCAGCGTGCTGCCGACAGCGAACCCCAACACACCCTGAGCGAAAACGAGCCCGAGCAGGGCAACGGGGTTCGTCGCGAAGAGCGCCAAGGCGACCCAGCCGAGTACAAGGACGCTTCCACCGCCCATGATGACGACGCGAGGTCGGGCGTCAGCGAGCCGTCCCGCAACGGTGACGCCGATGAAGGAACCGACGCCGAAGAGCACAAGCGCCACCGACACCCACCACTGGCTCAGGTCGGCGGTTCCCGTAACGATCGGCGCAAGGAAGGTCAGCGTTGCGAAGGTGCCGGCATTCACCAGGGCAGCCAGCATCATCGTCAGAACGAGGCGCGGAGAGGCAAGCTGCGCCAACTCCATCCGCAGCGAGGACGAATCCTTCTCGGACGTGTCGCCAGCTTGAGTGGTGAAGCCCGCGGCAATGCCGATCGCAGCGGGGACGCAGAGGAGAGCGATCGCCCAGAACGTCGACTGCCAGCCAAGGGCCGTACCAAGTACGGCACCCGCGGGGACGCCGGCGACGGTTGCGACGGTGGTGCCCGCCAGCAGAATCGATACGGCCCGACCTTTGGCGTTGGGTGCCACGAGTTTCGTCGCCGCGCCCAGTGCGACCGCCAAGAAGCCTGCGTTGACAATCGCGGCGATCACGCGCGTGATGAACAGAACAGTGAAGTCGGGCGTCAGCGCCCCGACGACATGAGCCGCCGCGAATACAGTCACGCAACCCAAGAGTGTCGATTTCACGGGGAGGCGACGAGTGAGGGCGGCCATCGCAGGTGCGCCGATCACCATGCCCGCGGCGAATGCCGATGTCAGGAGACCAGCTGTCCCCACGGGAACGCCGAAGTATGTGGAAATGTCGGGCACGAGGCCGGCGAGCATGAACTCGGAAGTACCCATGGCGAAGACCACCAGGGCAAGAAGATAGAGAGCGAAAGGCATCGAGGTAGCTCCGAAGCGAGAGTGCGAACAAGAGAACGTCTCGTCACTACGGTCAGCGCCCAGAGGACACCCGAATGTCGTGCTGCACACAGCACAGGGCAGCAGAGAGCTGAGGGCTCAGCGAAGGTGAGGGGCTGACGGCGTGACCGAAAGCCCCTGAGTGTCCGATTCAGGGCTCGACATGCGTCCCAATCTACCCGTCTGTGCCGCTACCCCCAAGAAACGTCAACAACCTCATGGCCAGCAACAGCTAGTATTCCTCGCATGAGTTGGCAGCAGCGATTTCTACACCCCCGGCCGGGTAACGGCCGCGGGGTTCTCGACGTGCGTCACTAGCTCACCGGGTCTCCGCAGGCGCGGCCGGGGGATGTTCTCATCTTTCACCAGCCCGCAACCCTATTGGAGACTCTCCTATGGCTCATGCCGCATATCTGACACCTGATCAACTCTGCCGCGCTCTCGCTCTGCGCGATCTCACTGACCCTGCCCAGGGTGAGCACGCGATGCAAGCGCTCTTGAGCGCCGTGGTCGCTCCGCTCGAACGCACGTGGGGTAGCACGGTTCGTTATGTGCGCAGCTCTCCTATCGTCTCGGTCGCCGCGAACTACGATCGCCTCGGTTACGACCCAGATGACGTGACCCGCGCCCGCCGGTACACCCGATACATCAGCCCGACGGTCATGCTGCGCAGCCACATGAGCGCGGAGCTGCCGACCGCGCTGGAGGCGTATGGCGGGCGCGCCGGCATCGACGAGCTGATCGTGGCACCAGGGCTGGTGTACCGGCGCGACGTCGTCGATCGCAGCCACGTTGGAGAACCGCACCAGGTTGACCTGTGGCGCATCCGCAGTACGGCCGACACCCGCGACGAGGACATGCTCAACATGATCGAGGAACTAGTCGAGGCAGTCCTCCCGTGTGCGGAGTGGAGGATCACCGAGGCCGAACACCCCTACACCGTCGGAGGAAGGCAGATCGACGTTCGACACGAAGGTGAGTGGCTCGAGCTCGCCGAGTGCGGGCGCATCCATCCCGAGGTACTACGCGGCTGCGGTCTCGATCCCGAGCAGTGGTCGGGACTGGCGCTCGGCATGGGCCTCGAACGCGCGCTCATGCTGCGCAAGGCGATTCCGGACATCCGCTACCTGCGCGCCCGCGACCCGAGGATCGCCGCTCAGATGCTCACCCTGGAACCCTGGCGGCACGTGTCTCCGCTCCCACCGGCCAGACGCGACATCTCCGTGGTCGTCGCGACCGAAGAGGACGAGGAGACCCTCGGCGACCGTGTTCGCACGGTTCTCGGCGACGACGCAGAGATGATCGAAACGGTCGAGGTGCTGGGTCGCACCGCGCATGAGGAGCTGCCCGAGGCCGCGCGATCACGCCTGAGGACTCGGCCGGGCCAGGTCAATCTGCTGCTGCGGATCATCCTCCGTCCGATCGACCAGACGCTCACCGCAGACCAGGCGAACGCGATACGAAACACAATCTATCGGGCTCTTCATGACGGTCCGGTGATGGAACTGATCTGAATACGATAAGCCCATGCTGTGGTGGCTCTGCGTCGCCGTAGCAGGGGCTTATCAGATGTGCTTGGCGTGTCACTGGATGCTTCGAGGTGCCCGTCAGCGAATCTTGATCTATTGCATCCTTCAGGGGGCTGTACCGTGCGCCAGCCGCGCGCCAAGGCACGCGTGAGCGTATGGCTGGAGCTGCATCGCGGAAGTTGCCCGAGGGAAGGAGCAGTTCGCCTGGCCCGACCTACCCAGAGGATCTTGCGTTCCTTGTGACGAGGATCGCACAAGGAATGTAGAGCGCAGCGGCGCAGAACCATAGAGTGCCATCGGCGTCTATCTGACTCAGGGCGAAGATCGTCGTGAAGGCAATAGGCCCGAGGATTGATGTGAGGCTGTTGAGGCTAGCGAGGTGGCCTTGCAGCCGGCCTTGGTGCTGCTCGGGAGTACGTTGGGAGAGCAGTGTCTGCAGGGCCGGGACCGTGATACTTCCGACTCCGAGTGCTGCGAGGATGGGCATCATCGCCCAGGAGCCGGTGACGAATGCGAGACCTATGAGACCCGACGCGTCGGCGACAATGCCGAGATAGATCGTTCTAGTTTCGCCGAGTCGCGTCACGACCCGTCCGGTGAGGACGGCCTGAACAAGCACCTGCACCAGACCGAAGAGGGACAAGGAAATCCCGACTTCGACGGGGCTCCAGTCGAGACGTTGTTGCGTGAACAGAACCCACGTCGAGCCGGGGGCCTGGCCGATGAGCTGTACGAGGCCGAAAGCCGCAATGAGGGGCACCACCCCCTGGATAGCTTGGAGTCGAAAAGGCGCAGACGTCGATGCTGACTCCTGTGACTTGATTGGGAGATCTGGTCTTGTCTCGTGCAGCATGCTCAAGCTGAGAGTGAGATTCACCGCCGTCAGGAGAGCAGCTACGAGGAACGGCAAATGGGGTGAGAAGCCACCGAAGAGACCGCCGATTACGGGGCCGGCGATCATTCCTCCGCCGTAGCACGCCCCGAGCCATCCGTATCGCTTGGCCCGCTCTGCGGGTGGGGTGACGTCGGCGATCACGGTGGCGGTCACGGCATTTGTTGCCCCGGTGATGCCCGCGACAGCCCGTGCTACGTAGAAGACCCAGAGGGTCGAAGTCAAGGCCAGAATGAGATAGTCGACAGTCGCGCCGGCCAAGGAAGCCAACAGTACTCGACGGCGGCCGAAGCGATCGGACAGTCTGCCCAGTACCGGAGCGCAAAGGAACTGCATTACCGCGTAGAGCGCGGTAAGCAATCCGACATGCATGGGGATAGTGCTTGCGGCCGAGCCGACCTGACCCAGTAGTGCGGGCAGGATCGGGAGAACCAGGCCTAGCCCCATGGCGTCGAGGCTGGCGGTAGTGAGCACCATGGCGACGGTTCCGCTGTGTGGGTGACGAGGTTGCACTTTATCAACGATAAAGTTATCGATGATAAAGTTCAAGTATGACTCAGGCGCGGACACGGCTGGACCGAACGGCAGTTCTCTGCGGTGCTCGCGAGGTTCTCGACAGAACTGGGCTTGACGGCTTCACGACCCGCGTATTGGCGGCCCACCTGCAGGTGCGGCAGCCGGGGCTCTACTGGCATTTCCCCACGAAGGCTGATTTGTTGTCTGCGCTGGCTGCGGACATTCTCGAGCGTGAACACCATGCTTCGTTGCCAGAGCTAGGTGAAGGGTGGGAAGCGTTTCTGATGCGCAACGCACGAAGCTTCCGCACAGCGCTTCACGCCGTGCGTGACGGTGCGCGATTGCACGCGGGGTACCATCGGAGGCTCTGCAGTGAGTCGAGCAACCTCTCTGAGGCGCCCAGTCAACAGATTAGGCTACTCGTGAATCAAGGCTTCGAAGAGCACTCCGCTATCAGCGCGCTGATAGCAATCAGTCGATACACGGTCGGTGTTGTATTGGAAGAACAGGCCGGAGTACGCGACGACATCGGCAAGACCGATAACGACGACACTTTTGAATTTGGGCTCACTGCTCTGGTCGATGGACTGGCCGCAGGTCTTGAAAAACCTTTGTGACTCATCTCATCGTGGCGTCCCGGATCTCCTTGAGGCTGCAGGCGCAGAGCAAGGCTATTGACCCATCTGAAACTCACTTTGTCGAGATGCTGAGCTGCGCCCGACGCCGCATCATGGCTATCAGCGCCCGTCCGTCCCGCTTCACTTCTTCTCCGAGGCCCCTAGAGCAGTAGCAGCCGACCGCGCCTGTATTTGATCGTCGGATCACAGTGCGACACTATTGCAGCCCGACCTCTTCGGCGGAGATGAGGAGTATTTCCCGAGAGGCGCAGTCCGCCCCTGAGCCCCGGCTGCTCGTATCGGACCTCTGCGTCATGACGGAGCTTGCGCCTGCGTCGAGTAGTTCTGATATTCCTTCCTCGCCCCGCCCCGGAGGAGCGGACGAGCTCGTTCCTGGCCACCTCCTCAGCCTGTGGAAGAGATCGCTAGGTGTGATGTCCAGGGACGTTGTTGAGTCGGTCGAAGGGTGCGCCGCCAATCGCAGAGTGGTGTCGGTGGTGGTTGTAGAAGTGGAGCCAGCCGGGCAGCGCCAGGCGTCGTTCGGCCTCTGAACCGTAAAACCTGGCATAGGCCCATCCGTCCCCGAGCGTGCGGTGGAATCGCTCGATCTTCCCGTTCGTCTGCGGCCGGTAGGGGCGTGTCCGCTTGTGTCGGATGCCGAGCCGAGCGCAGAAGTCCCTCCATGCGTGGGATCTGTAGGCCGACCCGTTGTCGGATAGGACTCGCTCGACGGTCACGCCTCGTTCGGCGAACCAGTCCACGGCGCGTTCGAGAACTCCCACCGCTGTTCTCGCCTGCTCATCCGACCAGATTTCTGCGTATGCGACGCGGGAGTGGTCGTCGATGACTGTGTGAACGAACGCCGTTCCGGTGCGCGGCTTGTGGTCTTTTCCTCGTGGTAATCCCGGAGTCGCGAGCTTGTTCCGTGCGCCTTGCTTCCGACCTACGTAACGATGTCCACCGCCGTCGGGGATGTTGCCGAACTTCGTAACATCGACATGAATCAACGATCCCGGATGAGGATGCTCATATCGCCGCAATGGCTCGCCAGTGACACGATCGATATGCGAGAGGCGGTTCACGCGGCAACGGACGAGGACCGCGTGAACAGTCGACGTCGAGAGACCAAGTCGTGCAGCGATCTGGGCTGGCCCCAGTCGAAGCCGCCAGCGCAGGTTGATGATCTTCTTCTTGACATGCTCGGGCGTCCTGTCTGGGATCCGGTGCGGCTTGCTGGAGCGATCCTGCATCCCAAACTCGCCCTCTTCCCGGTAGCGGCCGGCCCATTTCCGGGCAGTGATCGGGGAAACCATGAACATCTTTGCGGCGATCGTGGCCGGATAGCCGTCTTCGACAATCAGTCGGGCTAACCGGAGACGGGCACGAGGAGTGAGAAGAGCGTTCGGATGGGTCATCAATTGGCCTCCGCCGCGGTCTTCGTGAGCGCGCGTCCGGTGAGAAGCATGATGGCGAGAGCGATCGCTGTCAGCACCGAGGCGACCCAAACCGGCGCGAGCAGCCCCAGCCCGGTCGCGAGCCCGAACGCACCAAGCACAGGCCCCGCGGCAGCTCCGATATTCAATGCTGCGGTTGCGTACGAACCGCCCATCGTTGGCGCACCCGATGCTGCATACAGCACACGCGTGATCAGAGTACTGCCGACGCCGAACGACAGGAAGCCCTGAACGAGGACGAGGACGATAAGCGCAACGGGATGAGATGCGACCACTGCCAACACGATCCAGCCCGTCAGCAACAGCGGTCCGCCGACTGCGAGCACGAGGCCAGGTCGTTGATCTGATAGTCGTCCTGCGATCGTGACGCCAAGGAACGATCCGATGCCGAACATCACCAGCGCGACGGACACCCACGCTTCGGCCAAGCCCGCGGTCTCGGTCACGACGGGTGCCAGGAAGGTGAATGCCGCAAAGGTCCCTCCGTTGATCAGCGCTCCGAGTGCCATGGCCAGGATGAGCCGCGGCATCGCCAACTGGCTGAGCTCGGCACGGAGCCTTGGTGAGGTCGCGCTAGTCGCGCTCCGACCAACATTGTTCGTGACGCCCCGAATGACTCCAACGGCCGCGGGAATACAGAGGATGGCGATCGCCCAGAACGTCGTTCGCCAGCCCAGCGCTGTGCCGAGCAGTGCCCCGGCGGGGACGCCCACGACGGTTGCGATCGTCGTGCCGGAGAGCAGGATCGACAGTGCACGCCCCTTCTGGTTCGCTGGCACGAGGGTAGTGGCCGTGCTCAGTGCTACGGCGAGGAATCCTGCGTTTGCGAGAGCGCTGAGCACCCGGGTGATGAGCAGGAGAGAGAACACTGGTGTCATCGCTCCGATGACGTGGCTTCCCGCGAACACGAGAAGGCAAACGATCAATGTGAGCCGCGGTGGCCAACTGCGAGCGAATGCCGCCATCACTGGCGCGCCGACGACCATACCGACCGCGAATGCGGAGGTCAGCAGGCCTGCAGTGCCGACCGAGACGTCAAGTTCGGTCGCGATCGCGGGGAGCAATCCCGCGAGCATGAATTCTGAAGTGCCCATGACGAAGACCGCCAGGGCAAGCATGTAGAGAGCAAAAGGCATCGAGTACTCCGAGGTGTGAGATCAAGAAATGGTTCTTCTTGTCACCACGGCCAGTGCCCCGGGTACGCCAGAAATACGCCCACACAGATCGTGGGCGTCGTAACTAGTGGTTCAAGGGGCTGGCGGTGTGACCGACAACCCCTGACCTGTCTGATTCGGGACTCGACATGCCCCAAACTCTACATGCCTTCAATGGTGAGCGGTCTGGACAGATGCTTCTTGAATCAGCACGGTGTCATTGCGCGCGGGGGCAGAACAACGTCCCTGGACATCACATCTAGACGCGCGGTCGGACCACAACTGGCTCGCGGTATATGGTCTGGACGTTGTTTCCCATCTGAGTAGCGACCGTTGGGTGTATCCCGGGCCCCTCCCCTCGCGGATCTAACGCACCTCTGCACCGAACCGTACGACGCGGGTGCCCGCGGTGTTCTCGCCTTCGATGGTGCCGTCTTCCGCGGAGTAGCGGATGAGCGGCATGTCGACGGAGCCTGACCCGATTCCCCGGACGGTTCGGGTAGATCGCACTCGAGGCTCTGCCGCTATCTTGCGGCCGGCGGCTTCCACATCGACAACTACCTCGCGGCGGGGCTTCTGCACCAGGTGGATGCCGTCACCTCGTGGCTCGCCATCGGCGGAGTGCAGGCGGCCATCGGTCTGGTGTTAGTCGTCACAGCCCTGTGCCGTGGCAAGCGCATTCTGAGCAGCGAAAGCTAATCGAACGCTTTCAAGAGAGGCGCGGCTTGTAACAGTGGGAGCGACAAACAGCGCCGCGGAAATGCGGCCTCTTAACACCGCGATTCACACGCGTGCCAGGTCCGGCACTGTGCAGTGTCCGTTTGTCGATCCCCAAACGAACGCCAGGTCCTTAGATTGCTTCGTGCACCAGCTGACCGTCGCCGCTGACCGTCACGCTCGTGAGGTCCACCTTCGCGTCGTCGCCGATCGTGACACCCGTGAGGTCCACCTTCCCGCCGTCGCCGATCGTCGCAGCCCCGAAGTCCACCCTCCCGGCGTCGCTGATCGTGACACCCGTGAGGTCCACCTTCCCGCCGTCGCTAATCGTTGCACCCTTAAGGTTCACCTCCCCGCCGGTGACAGTCGTCCACATGAGGTCCACCAGCCCGCCATCGATCGTCGCGCCCTCAAGGATCACCTGCGCGTCGTTCATCGTCGTGACCGTGAGGTTCACCTGCCCGTCGTCGATGATCGTTGCACCCTCAAGGTTCACCTCCCCGCCGGTGACAGTCGTCCACATGAGGTCCACCTTCCCGCCGTCGCTGATCGTCGCATCCTTAAGGTTCACCCACCCGCGGTTGATCGTTGCAACCCCAAGGTCTACGCGCCCGCTGTCGCTGATCGTTGCACCCTCAAGGTCCACCCGTCCGCCCGGTCCGACCGTCGCGCCCGCGAGCTGCATACGCCCGGAGCCGCTGACCGTCGCACCCTGGAGGCCAATACGGAAATCGATGTGCGCATCTGAGAGGTCGATGCGTCGGTCATGCCAGTGCGGCGCTGCCTGTCCGGCGAGGTGGTTTCTGATGACGGTATAGCCGGCTTGCTTGACGGAGATCTCCTGCGCGGTGGTGCGTTGCGCGGCGTGACGTTCTTCACGCGAAAGCGTGTCCAACTGTTCTTGAGTGAGGGGAACGAGCATGTCGTCGGTGCGCGGGGCGCGGAGGTATCCGGTGAGGACTTCGATGCACACCTGTACCTCCTCGGGCTTCTCGAAGGCGTGCCAGTCGTCTGCGAGGGCGCCGAGGGCGAAGAGGGCTGCTTGCCGGTTGACGGGTGCGGGATCGCTGAGGAGCTTCACGGTGGTCACGAACCGTTCCCGCAGCGCCCGCTCGGTATCGATGCGCCTTTGGACGTCGACCTCAACTTGACGTGCGCGTTCGCGCGCCTGGTCGTCGACGAGGCGCTGACGGTCCCGTTCTGCTGCTTCGAGCTCTTGACGGTGACGGGACAGGCTGAGGCCGACACCGACGACCGCGATCGTCCCGCCAAGCCCGAAGAGCACAACGTTCGCGGCGGGCCCCAGAAACGCTGCACGCGCGCTCTCATCCAGCGTGGGGAACCAGTGCGCTAGGAGTCGATCGGGAACTTTCACGAGCAGGATCGCGCCGCCGATGATGTAAAGGACGACGCCGACGGTCACCCATACGCCGAACCGACGCCACAACGGCGGCCGCGACGGCGGGGCTGCCTCGATCTCAGCCGGGGTTTGCGGGTCCTGTGCGTCGGGTTGTGCGTCCACAGCCCGATTGTGGGGCATCCCGGCTCGGGTGCGCGAGCGTGATTACGGACGCGCCTGCAGGGCGCGTGTGCGGCGGGCGAGGCGTTGCCGGCAGACGGGTGAGCACGTGCGACGTGGACGCCCGTTCGCAGCTTGCTCGATGGGTGCTCCGAGGATCCCCTTGCGGTCACATATGGCAGCCCTTCCCGAACTCACGTTCGACCCACCCGATGAGGGCTTCGGCCAGTGGCCGTTACGGGGGGGTTCGGCGGTTCCATCGCCCGGCGTATTGAGTGCTGATCCACGTCGGCGCCGGCCGTGCCGTAAACGATCGTTTCCGGGCGAGGATGCGTGTCGATCGGCGCGACCGTCGATGCAGAAGGCCCGATCTCCACCTCCCGGATGAGACGGCCCCGCCTTCGGACGGAGGCTCGCGCCACCTCACTTCGTTAGCGTGGACCTTATGAACGATCTGCCGCTCTTCTTGCTGCTGCTTATGCCAGGCCTCATCGGAACTGTCACCGCTGCGGTGCTTGCACCGAAGTTGAACCGGCAGTGGCGAGAGCGCCGAGAGGCCGCGGCGAGCCGGAACACCTGATCCGCCGTCCGGCTATGCCGCGAACGACGTTCTGCTCACGATTGTTCGCGGTGGGCGCTGCCGAGTCAATCAAGCGTGCCATAAACGATCGTTTTCGGCGGGCGGCCTCGACGTCATGCATTGCGACGTCGTCAGTCATCAACGCTTGCACGCAGATGGATTCCATCGCCCGAGCGAGAAGCTGAGGGTGTCGCGACTAGGTGTGCAACGTCTATACGTTGGCTTCGTGAAGATGACATACCGCACGGCGCTCACCATCAGTGCTGAGGTGGAGGGTCAGGCCTCTGGCGACCGTGTCGAGGGTGATCCTCGGGGAATACTCGCCGCGCTCGAGCGCATCTGGGAGGTGATCGATGGGGCGCGAAGAGCGCAGAAGCCACGCGGTGGCGAGCTAGCAGACGATGCTCCGTTTGAGGTCGCAATCGAACCTGCGGATCTGCCCTTCATCCTCCAGAGATTGGAGGAGGGCAACGCCGTTGAGCTCGAGATATTGGCTGAGGAGAACCTCCACCCGCAAACGCGGCGCGAGCAGGAAGAGAGTCTGGATCTGGGGCGGTCAGCGGTCGCGGAAGTCCGCCGGCTCATCGCCGAAGCAAAAATGGATGGGTGAGGCGACCTCCAGATGCGGCGGCTGTGCCGGCTCGTTGAGGCCTAGGCAGTGCGAGCGCAGCAGCTCGGCCCGCGATGTGGTGTAGGAGCGCCGCGCGTTTCCTCGGATTACCCCCCGGTGCGTTCTCCGCGCGCGTGTCGGCCCCGCCGTGTGACTGTTGCAGGCATGTGGCGGCATTCTTGCTGAGATACGTGGCGGCAAGGGCCGTCCATCCAGGAACGACACTGTCCGCAAGCTGGGGCCAGCAACGGCGTCGGCCGTTAACACCTCTTGGCAGACCTGGATAGGGAACAATGGGAAGGCATCCAAAGCAAGCGTGCTCAACAAGCGGACGGCCGTTCTGAAGCAGTATCCACCGCGTTGTTAGGACGGAGAGCCAGATGAGAAGCTCCGAGATTTCTTTGATGGAGAGCCTCCGATACGAAGGGCGCACCATCATTGAAGGACACTCCACTAAGAAGTATGCATGGGGTTCGCTCCATTGGCCCGAGCTGAAGGCTGACGAATGGGGAACGCTCCCTGACGGCCGCGAAGTCTGGGACGTGTTGGACGAGGGAGAGTTACGCACACTTCAGACAACATGGATCAAGGTCGAGAACACGGGGGTCTATGGAGACATGCTCTGGTCCGGGTCGATGATGACAGCGTTCGTGTCGAGCCGGTTCGCGTCGGTAATCCAGAACGCCGGGTTCAGGGGATTCCAACTTCTTCCATTGGAAGTACAGCCGAAGCGCGGTGAGCGCTTCACTGGATACTCGCTACTACTCCCGGACAACAACAATCCAGATGCAGCCATCCGCTCGTTTCCATACCCGTATCGCCCGACGGCGGCCCTCGACGTTTCTGCTGAGGTAATGAATGCACTCACCGAAGCTGGGGCGACCGACTTTCATGCAGAGCCTGCATCCAACCGAGCGCAAGCGCAGATCGAATCGGCGCGCGAAGAATTGGCGTAGCAGTTGAGGCTGCGGAGGTCCTCGAAGAGTCGCAGGCAAATCGATTGGACTCTACGAAGGCCTCTTGAGTTCTTGGCACATTCAGCATCTTCCAGACACTCGCGGGAAGGTTCCTTTTCGCAATTGTGTTGGGCAGCAGCATCTGACCTGGATCGTGTCAGATTAGTGGCTCTTCGGAATCAAGAGTGTAGGTGAGGTCTGAAGCCGCCGGCTTCGAGCAGCGATCTCGCGATGTAGTGGGCGAGGTTGCGGAAGCCGAGTGCGGAGCCGCGGAGGTGTTCGAGGCGGCCGTTGATCGCTTCGGTCGGCCCGTTGCTGGTGCCGGGTCGGTCGAAGAACGCGAGGACGTCCGCAGCGCGCTGCTTCAACGTCCGCCCGAGTCGGCGAATCTCGGTGAGAGCGGCGGGGACGCCGCTGCTGACGGCGTCGATCACTGCGCGCATCATCTCCTTCGCCTTGGTCTTGTCGGGTTCGCGGTAGGCGGCGACGATGCGCTGGTAGATGCCCCAGGTCGCTTCGACTTCGATGTGTTCCTCGACGGCGAATACCGCGTCGAGTCGGGCGTGGCGGAGAGCTTTGCACTACCGGTTGAGGCAGTGAGCCGGAGACCCGAAGTTTCGTGCGCCTCAGGTGCGCCCCGACGGATCCAGAAATAACCTCCAACCGGGCGTAATGTGGCCTCTTGACCTGCTTTGCAAGCAGGATGTCAGGAGTTCGAATCTCCTAGGCTCCACAAAGAAGCCCGGTAAAACGGGCTTTTTTCGTACCCGCTAGGCTTCGGCTGAGATATCCGCCACCGTCGCATCGAATGCCGCGATCAGCGCGTCGGCGTCGACGAAGAGACTGTAGCCGTGCGCTCCGGCGCCCATGGCGATTCTTTTGCCGACGATCGAGTCGTCAGCGTAGACCGGCCACGCGTGGGTGCTCCCGATGGGAACGATCGTTCCTCGCTCATAGCCGGTGGCAGCATGGGCGCGCTGGGGATCAGGCAACTGAAGCTTGTTCACCCCGACCACGGCGCGCAATTTGGGCCACGAGATCGACCGATCGCCGGGAATCAGCGCGAAGAGGTAAGTGTCGTCGCTGCGCTTGACGACAAGCGTTTTGACGATGTCTGCGGGCGTGAGCCCGAGAAGAGCGGCAGCCTCGGCCAAACTGTTCGCCGCCGGTCGCTCCCGGATCTCGATGTCGAGTCCGAGGGCGCCGGCGGCGTCAGTGACACGGTCGAGTCCTGATTCAGCGCCAGGGACCGTCATGTTGTCGTGCTCAGGCGTCGGGTGCGCGCAGCGGGTCGTCCGCGACCCACAACTCGTCGTCGGCGCGGAGGGTCTGCCATGCGGCGTACAGAACGCCGAGGGCGGCGGCCGCACCGAGAATGATCGCGATCACTCCCCCGGCGCCGATGCCACTCTTCTGGGGTTCAAGGGCCAACTTCGCCGAGAGGCGCTTCGTGGCATCCTTCGAGTACTTCTCCGCCTTCTTCGCGTAGGCGGCGGAGTCCACTCCACCGAAGCCCTTGCCCTCTGCGAGGCGCACGCGCGTATCGTTGGCGGCGTCCCACACGGAAAGCGCAGAGCCGACCACGGCGCCAGCGGCGGGCACGACCCGGTCGCTGAGCAGGCGCTTAGAATACTCGACGCTCTTCTCATAGCCGGCCTGCACTTGCGGGGCGACTTCCTCGCGGCCGTAGTTGCTGAGCTGACGGCTTGCCTGCCGAGCAATCTCGGCGGCCTCACCGACCAATACCTGCTGTGACTCCCACAGGTTGTTCGCCTGTGACTGAAGCTTGCGGAGTTCCTTCTTGCGCTTGCGGCTGAGGCTCACGTTGCCCTCCCGGTTCTGGGGATGTCGGTCTCACCATCTTGCCAGACGTAGCGCGCAACGGCAGGGCGCCTTGCGAACTCTGAGAGAATGTGCGTATGACGATTCACACTGCGGTCGCAACGTTCCACACCAATCACGGCGACATCGTCGTCAATCTCTTCGGCGATCACGCTCCTCGCACCGTCCAGAACTTCATCGGTCTCGCTGACGGCACCGGGGAATGGACCGACCCGGCAACCGGCAAGCCCGGCGAAGGACCCCTCTACAACGGTGTCATCTTCCACCGCATTATTTCGGGATTCATGATCCAGGGAGGCGACCCGCTGGGTCAGGGCGTCGGTGGCCCCGGCTACACGTTCAACGACGAAATCCACGGCGAGCTCACCTTCACCGAGCCGTACAAGCTGGCGATGGCGAACGCCGGTCTGCGTCGCAACGCGATCACCGGTCAGGCTGAGGGTACGAACGGCTCGCAGTTCTTCATCACGGTTCCGGGCCAGGGTGGTCGCGGTCCCGAGTGGCTGCAGGGCAAGCACTCGATCTTCGGTGAGGTTGCCGACGACGACTCGAAGGCCGTCGTCGACAAGATCGCCGACGTTCCCACGGCGGCAGGCGACCGTCCCGTCGAGCCGGTCATCATCGAGTCGATCGACATCGTCGCGGTCTGACACCCGATCACGTGAGCACCGACGCATTCCAACGCAACCGCGACAACTTCTGTTACCGGCATCCTGATCGTCAGAGCTTCGTGCTCTGCCAGCGATGCTTGCGAACGATCTGTCCCGAGTGTCAGACGCCTGCCGCGGTCGGCGTGGTGTGCCCGGAATGCTTGCGTGAACAGCAGAAGGCGCAGACACCGGCGCAGCGCACCGCGCAGCGCCGGTGGTCTCGCGCCCGGGTGATCGGTCGGTCGGATTCGCGGCCCCTGGCGACATACTCGATCATCGGCATCACGCTCTTCACCTACTTGTTGCAAATGATTCCCGGGATCGGACAGGCCGTGGAGCGCGCGCTGTGGTTCTGGGCGCCCCTCCTCTACCCAGGAATCAGCGGTTCGTTCGAGCCATGGCGCCTGTTCACCGCCGCTCTCGTGCACTCGAGTTTGTGGCACGTCGGGCTCAACATGCTGGCGCTGTTCATGATCGGGCGCATGCTCGAGCCCATGCTGGGCCGGGTGAGGTTCATCGTGCTGTACCTGCTCAGCGCACTCGGTGGCTCGGTCGCCGTCGCGCTGCTATCGTTCGGTACGCCGGTGGTCGGAGCCTCGGGCGCGATCTTCGGTCTCTTCGGGGCCCTGTTGATCATCGGGCGTCACCTGGGCGGCAACGTGATGGGAATCGCGATCGTCTTGGGCATCAACCTGGTGATCGGCTTCATTCCGGGTTACAACATCTCGTGGGAAGCCCACGTCGGCGGCCTCATCGTCGGGGTGCTGGTGGCGTACATCTACACGCGCACACGCAATGTCACCCAACGCGCGCAGCAGATCTGGCTGGTCAGCGCGGTCGGAGTCGGCTGTCTGCTGCTCCTGCTCATCCCCGCCGCGATCTACGTGTGATTCCGGGCCTACGCACGAGGTTTCCACAGAGTTATCCACAGCCTGGGGATGAATGACACTGGTGTAATTCACAGTTCCCACAGGTGCCTGTGGAAACACGAAAGAGCTGTTCCGCCGGGGCGGAACAGCTCTTTGTGAAGTCGGATGCTAAGGCTAGCGCCAGCGCGTCGTCATCAAGAAACCGATGAAGGCGATGCCGAAGCCGACGACGAGGTTCCAGCCTTCGATGCCGGGGATCGGGTACTGCATGCCGCTCAGATAGAACACGAGTACCCACACGAGACCCAGGAGCATCAGACCGATCATGATCGGCTTGAACCACACCGGGTTGGGTGCTGCTTCGCCTTCTGCGCGCTCGATCAACGAGTCGTCGTCTTTGCCGGGTCGTGCCATGGCGCAAGTCTACGGTACTGCCGGGTGTGACTCAGCGTCGCCCCTTAGAATCTCTGTGTGAGCGAGCCCACACCCGATCAGCCCTCTGGCGACACGCGCGTGCGTAGTCGTACGCGGCCGCGGCGTCAGCGGGCATCCTTCCTTGGTGTGATGGGCGAGATCCTGATCACGGTGGGTGCTGTCACTTTGCTCTTCGTGGTGTGGCAATTGTGGATCGGCGACCTGATCTACGGGGCCGAGCGCAATGCCACGGGGTCGGAGCTTTCCGAGCAGTGGGCCCAGGAGTACACACCCTCGCCCGCGGCGACACCGCTGCCGACGGACGATGCCGAGCCGACGGACGTCACCGCCGATCCCGTGATCCTCCCCGAACCCGCCGATGCCGAGGTCTTCGGTGTCATGCGGGTTCCTCGATTCGGCGACGACTATTTCGTGGAAATGGCGGGGGGCGTCACGCGCGCACGAACCCTCGATCCGATCGGCATCGGACACTATCCCGGAACCAAGATGCCCGGCGAGGAAGGTAACTTCGCCGTCGCCGCGCACCGCACCACGTGGGGCAAGCCCTTCAACCAGATCGCCGAACTGCACGTCGGGGATGCGATCGTCGTCGAGACACGGGACGGCTGGTACACCTACCGCTTCCGCACACTTGAGTACGTGACTCCGAACGAAGTTGAGGTGCTGCTCCCGGTTCCGCAGCAGGTCGATGTCGCCGCCAACGAGGCGTACATCACCATGACCAGTTGCAGCCCGATGTATTCGCTCGCCGAACGCATCGTCGCGTACGGAGTGTTCGAATCCTTCACCCCGCGCGATGCCGGCGAGCCCGCATCGCTGACGGACGGAGTCTGATGTACGCGGCACTGTGGAGAATCCTGCCCGGGCCGTGGTGGGTGCGCCTCGTGATCCTGCTCGCCCTGCTGGCCGCCGTGATTTACGGGTTGTTTTTCTACGTCTTCCCCGTCGTGAGTTCGGTGCTCGTGCCGCAGGAAGTCACTGTTGAGTAGATCCCCTCTTGCGCCGGCCGCGCGGGTTCTGGTCGTCGATAACCACGACAGCTTCGTCCACACTCTGGTCGGGTATCTCGGCGAGCTCGGCGCGACATGCGACATGGTCGAAGCCGATGCGATCGACAACCCGTCGCGTTTACTCGACGACTACATCGGCGTACTGATATCGCCCGGCCCGGGCGCACCGGCCGATGCGGGAGCATCCATTCCCGTCGTCGTCGCTGCGGCCGAAAACGACATTCCCCTCCTGGGCGTGTGCCTGGGGCACCAGGCCATCGCCGAGGCATTCGGCGCGAGCGTCGCGCGAGCACCCGAGCTGATGCACGGAATGACGTCTTCGGTCAGCCACGACGGAACCGGAATCTACGACGGGCTCCCCGACCCGTTCGTCGCCACGCGCTACCACTCCCTGGCGGTGGTTCCGGCATCCCTCCCCGATGACCTGATCCTTACCAGCCGCACCGAAAGCGGGACGATCATGGGTTTACGCCACCGCCGTGCCCGCATCGAAGGCGTGCAGTTCCACCCCGAAAGCGTCCTCACCGAGGGCGGGTATCGGTTGCTCGGCAATTGGCTGAGCTCGATCGGGTATTCGGATGCCGCCACCCGCGGCGCGGGATTGCATCCGCACCGCTGAGGTGGGCGAACACCGACGTGCGTCAGCTGCCGGTGCAGTAGACCAGCGTGATCTCGGAGTGGATCGGCACGTCACCGGGGGCGAGCGACTGAGAGACGACCGTAGGGTCCCCAGCCGAGGCGGGACAGTCCGGGTCCTCCTGCGGTGTCACGCTGAGTTCGAGGTTCTCGAGCCCGCGCGTGGCCGCATCGAGGGTGTAACCGGTGACATCGGTGATGGTGACACGGCCCGACGCCACGGTGAGGTTGACCGACGAACCGGCCGGGACCTCGGAGCCCGCCGGTTGGTCTGCTGAGATCACGGTTCCTTCAGCGAGAGCGGGGTCGTTGCTCGGCGTGACGATGCCGAGGGTGAGGCCCGCGTCCTCGAGTGCGTGAGATGCGGCATCCTGTCCCAAACCTTCCAGAGTCGGGACGGTCGACATCTCTTGGCCCTCCGAGACGAAGACGCGCACGTCGCTCCCCGGCTCGAGAGTCTCACCCGCGGCGGGATCGGTGCGGATGACATTGCCTTCGGCGACATCCGGGTTCTCTTCGTCGACGCGGTACGCGCCCAACTCGGCCGCGTCGAGTTCTTCGTTCGCGCGGTCGTAGGTCATGCCGGTGACATCGGGCACGATGCTCGAACTCGTGGGCGGCGCGGCATCCGGTCGAATGGAGAAGACCCAGAACGCGATGGAGATGAGGAGCACCGCGAGGATTCCGACGCCGGTCCAAATCCATGCCACCGGCGGACCCGCCTGAGTGCGCGTCATCGTGGCGTCGGTGCTCAACTGGCGCAGCGAGCGCGCCGTTTCGGCGGCGTGGCGCGGGTTCGGTCCGTACAGTTCGCTGGTGAGCGCCCCCACCTGGCGCTTCGAGGGAGAACGGCCGTCGACCGTCGCGTCAATCGCGTCACGGAAGGCCGCGGCATCCTGGTAGCGCTGATACGGGTCCTTCGCCAGGGCGCGCAGAGCCACCGCATCGAGCGAGCGCGGCACGGTGTCGTTGACCTCGGAGGGGGCGACGGGTGCTTCGCTGACGTGCTGGTAGGCGACTGCCACCGGAGATTCGCCGCGGAACGGCGGACGACCCGTAAGCAATTCGTAGAGCACGACGCCCGTCGAATACACGTCGGCGCGCGCGTCGACCGGTTCGCCCTTGGCCTGCTCGGGCGAGAAGTACGACGCTGTGCCGATGATCGCTGTGGTCTCGGCGACGGTTGATGAGCCGTCCGACACCGCGCGCGCGATACCGAAGTCCATCACCTTGACCTGGCCAGCCTCGGTGATCATGACGTTGCCCGGCTTGATGTCGCGATGGATGACGCCTGCGCGGTGCGAGTACTCGAGGGCTTCGAGGATGCCGTCGACGTACCGCACGGTGTCGGCTACCGGCACGGGGCCGGCGGCGATGATGTCTTTGAGTAGCTTGCCGGTGACCAGTTCCATCACGATGTACGGAACGGGGCGGGTCACCCCGTCGTCACCGGTGACCGCGTCCTCGCCCGCGTCGAAAACACGAACGATTGTCGGGTGCGCCATGCGTGATGCCGCCTGTGCTTCCAGGCGGAACCGTGTGCGGAAGGCGTTGTCGCCCGCCAGCTCGCGATCGAGGACCTTGATCGCCACTTGGCGGCCGAGGGTGAGGTCTTCTCCGCGGTACACCGTGGCCATGCCGCCGCGCCCGATCGGCTCGTCGATTCGATAGCGCGCCGAAAGCACGCGTGGCTCAGCGGTCACGATTGCTTCCTCAGGGGGTCGGTGCGGGAGTGGCGGCCGCCGTGATCGTCGCCTGCGCCTGCGGCGACTCGTCCGAATCGCGGGCATCCGATCCCGTGCACGTCACCGTGTAGGTGATGAACAGCGACTGGCCCGCGGCGTCGCTCACCACGACATCGACGGGTCGCTGCGTCGGGCCGAACGATGCCTGGGCGTTACCGGTCTCGGTGAACGTGCCGTTCACGGCCGTCAGGTTGTACGAGCTGACCGAGCCGGTGCCGGACGGGCACGTGAAGGCCGACCAGTTGACCTGAACGGTCGAACCCGCCTCGACGCTGCTCGCGGAAGCACCGCCGACCTCGATCACAGCGGCGCCCGGGGCCCCGATGTCAGTCAGCGGGCCGTAGTGCGTCAGAACCAATTCGCGATCCTTCGGGACGTTGCCCTGCGGCTCGAACGCGTACACCGTGTCGACTTCGCTATCGGTGCTCGCGGCGTTGCCGGCCTGACAGGTGACGGTCTCCATTCCGGCATCCAAAGCTTCGGCGCGCGCGTCGTCGCAGTTCATTCCCTGGAGGCCGAGCGCGTTCACATCGACCGTCGTCGCCGTCGGCGTCGTGCTCGGGGTCGGAGTCTTCGACTGCGTCGGGGTGGCCGTCGATGTGCTCACCGAGGGGGTGGGCTCGGGGCCTCCCTGGCCGGCCAGCAATGCCCAGATCGTGCCACCCAGAACGAGGAGCAGCAGCACGATCAGCGCGATCAGAGGCCACGTCCACGGGCTGCGCTTCTTCTTTTCAGGTTCGACGGGTGCTGCGACCGCGTCTTCGGTGGTCAGCAGTTGCGTAGCGGCGGCGGTGTCGGCGCTCGCTGTGAGCAACTTCGTCGCGTCGTCCATCCCGGCGGCGATCATCGGGACGGCGGCGGCGGCCGCGGCCATGTCGCCGCGGCGAAGAGCCGTGGCGGCGCGGGCAACAGCCGCAGAGGATGCCGGACGATCTTCCGGCTTCTTGGCGATCATCGCCATCACGAGGTTCTGGACGGGCTCTGCGACCGTCGGGGGCAACGGTGGCGGCTGCTCGTTGATCTGCGCCATCGCGATGGCGACCTGTGACTCGCCGGTGAAGGGGCGACGTCCCGCAAGGACCTCGTACGCGACGATGCCCAGGGAGTACGTGTCGGTGGCGGGTGATGCCGGGTGGCCCGACGCCTGCTCGGGCGACAGGTACTGAACCGTGCCCATGACCTGGCCGGTCGCGGTGAGCGGAACCTGGTCGGCGATGCGTGCAATACCGAAGTCGGTGATCTTCACCCGGCCGTCGGGGGTGATCAGCAGGTTCCCCGGCTTGATGTCGCGGTGCACGAGTCCGGCGGCGTGAGCGGCCTGGAGAGCCGCGGCGGTCTGCGCGGTGATGTCGAGGGTCTTGTCGGTCGACAGCGAACCCTCGCGCTCGAGGATTGTCGAGAGGGCTTCGCCGGGGACGAGCTCCATGACGAGGAACGCGCTGCCGTTCTCCTCGCCGTAGTCGAAGACACTCGCGATGCCTTCGTGGTTGACGAGGGCAGCATGACGGGCCTCGGCGCGGAAGCGCTCGAGGAAGCCCGGGTCGCCCATGTACTCGTCTTTGAGAATCTTGATGGCGACCGTGCGGCCGATGACGTGGTCTGTGGCTTCCCACACCTCGCCCATGCCGCCGATCGCGATACGCGAATCCAGCTCGTAGCGGCCACCGAAGGTCACACCTTGCGTTGGTCTCATTTGCTCAGCACCGCCTCCATGACCTTCTTTGCAATCGGCGCCGCGAGCGTGTTGCCGCTCCCCGATTGCCCTTGCCCGCCACCGTCTTCCACGACGACAGCTACCGCGACCTCTGGATTCTCCGCGGGCGCGAACCCCGTGAACCACAGCGTGTACGGATTGCTGTCGCCGTTCTCCGCGGTTCCAGTCTTCCCCGCCACGTCGACGCCCTCTATTCTTGCACCCGACGCGGCGCCGTCACTGACATTGGCCACCATCATCGCGCCCATCTCGGCCGCAATGTCGGGTTCGAGTGCTCGAGAGTACTCGGTGCTCTCGATCGTCTGCTGCACCGTGAGATCCGGCGCGATAACGCGTGAGACCATCCGGGGGTTCATGACGATGCCGTCATTCGCGATCCCGGCCGAGACCATAGCCATCTGCAACGGGGTCGCGGTGACCTGCCCCTGGCCGAACCCACTCAGCGCCGTCTGCGCATCGTCCAGGGCTCGCGGGTAGATCGACGGCGTCGAGACGAGAGGGATTTCGAACGAGCTGTTGAATCCGTACTTCTCGGCTTCTTCGCGAATCGCTTCATCGCCGAGTTCGACGGCGAGCTCCGCGAACGGAATGTTGCAGCTCAGGCGCAGGGCGTCGGCGATCGTCACTTCGTCGCCTGACCCACACGTGCCGCCGCTGGCGTTGCTCACGACGCTCGAGGACTGCGGCAACTGATAGCGCGCCGGGTTCGGCAGTTCCGATTCCGGCGTGTAGTCGCCAGAGGCGAGAGCAGCGGATGCCACGACCAACTTGAACGTCGATCCGGGCGGGTTCAGGTTGCCGGCGATCGCGCGATTGAACAGTGGGTTGGCCGGGTCATCGATCAACGAGTCGTAGTAGGCGTTCGTGCTGTCGGCATTATGCGCTGCCAACTCGTTGGTGTCGAAGGACGGGCTGGTGACCATGGCGAGCACCTCGCCGGTCTGGGGGTCGAGGGCGATCACCGCACCCTGGAGGTCGCCGAGGGCTTCGTAGGCGGCGCGCTGCACATCGGCATCCAGAGTCAGCACAACGTTCGACCCTCGTGGGGGCTGGCCGGTGAAGATCCGCTCGACGCGGGTGAAGAACTGCGACCCGGCGGTGCCGCTGAGGACCTGGTTCATGGACTGCTCGATACCCGGGTTAGACGACCCCAGCACGGGGTTCACCCAGCCGGTGACGCTCGCCCACATCTCTGCATCCGGGTATACCCGCTGCCACGAGTAGACATCGCCGGAGCTTACGGAGGACGCGATCGCCGAACCGCTGGCGATGATGGACCCGCGCTGCACTTCGTACGAGTCGTAGAGGGCGCGCTTGTTTTCGGGATTCTCGGCGAGAGCATCCGAGTGAATCACTTGAATCCAACTCGTCGAGGCGAACAGCGCGATCACCATGGCGAGCAGAACGAAGCTCAGGCGGCGAAGCTCTTTGGTCATCCGATCACCACCCGCGGTCGCGAGCGCACCGAGTCCGAGATGCGCAGCAGAATCGCGACGATGATCCAGTTCGCCACGAGGGACGAACCTCCCGCGGCGAGGAACGGGGTGGTGAGCCCCGTGAGGGGAATGACGCGCGTCACACCGCCGACCATGATGAACACCTGCAGGCCGATCGTGAACGACAGACCCGTTGCCAGGAGCTTTCCGAAGTCGTCCTGACCGGTGAGGCCGATGCGGATGCCGCGGCTGGTGAACACGATGTACAGGCACAGGATGGCGAACGCGCCGATGAGGCCGAGTTCTTCACCGAGGCTCGGGAAGATGTAGTCGCTCTCGGCGACGGGGGTGAGGTACGGGCGACCCTGACCGAGGCCGGTGCCGAGCAGTCCACCGTGCGCCATGCCGAAAATCCCCTGCACGAGCTGGTAGCTGCCGCCCGGGGCCTCGATGACGGCGGGATCGAAGGCGTGGATCCAGTTCTCGAAGCGACCGCGCACGTACGGCAGCACCTGCACGGCAACGGCGGCGCCGGCCGCGACGAGGACCAGGCCCATCAGCACCCAGCTGGTCTTGCCGGTGGCGACGTAGAGCATCGCGACGAACATTCCGAAGATGAGGACGCCGGTGCCCAGGTCTCGCTGCAGCACGATGATGCCCAAGGAGATCAGCCAGACGACCAGCAGCGGGCCGAGTTCTCGGGCGCGTGGCCAGGTGAGTCCCATGAAGCGGGTTCCCACCGAGGCAAGCGACTCACGGGTACGCACGAGATAGCCCGCGAAGAAGATCGCCAGGGCGATCTTGGCCAGTTCGCCCGGTTGGAACGAGAAGATGCCCACCGAGATCCACACGTTGGCATTGGCATCCGTGCTGAGGAAGGGAATGAACGGCAGGAGGAGCAGGCCGATACCGACGAAGCCCGCGATATAGGTGTAACGGAAGAGGACACGGTAGTTGCGCAGCACGAGCGCGACGAGGATCGCGCACGCCAGTGCGATCGCGGCCCACGCGAGCTGGCGCGTGGAGTAGGCGTCCCACCCCTGACGTTCCCAGTGGATGTCGAGGCGGTAGATCTCGGCGAGTCCGAGGCCGGTCAGCAGCGTTGCGATCGGGACGACGAACGGATCGGCGTCTCGTGCGCGAAGGCGCAGCAGTACGTGCAGCGCGAGGACCAGGACCGGGAGCACGCATGAGGCGAGGAGGAAGGTCCACTCGATCGCGCCGATCGCTCCCAGCTGCACCAGAGCGATGGCGCTGGCGTTGATCACGAAGACGAAAATGAGCAGCGCCAATTCGCGGTTGCGCTGAGTCTGCGGGATGCGGATCTTGCGCAGGGCACGGACGACCGCGGTGTCGGTCGACAGGGCGTCTTGCGTTGCGGTGTCGCTCACGAGCCTCCTCCCGCCAGTTCATCGATCGATGCGACGATACGGCGCGCGTCTGAGAGAGAACTCGCTGAGATGGTCTGCTCGACGGTGGCGCGCGCGAAGTCCGACAGCGACGCCAGCGGAATCTCGGTGTCTTCGTAGGGGGTGGATAGCGAGATCGGGCCGATGCTCTGCTGCACGCCCTGGTAGATCACGACGCTGTCTTCATCTGCGCCCACGAAGTAGCGGGTCTGCGTGTACTCGTACCCCGCCCACAGCGCTGCCCCGATGAGTGCGAGCACCAGGACGAAGCCGACCGACCAGCCGATGCGGCGTCGGCGTGCGCGACGCTTGTCTTCTTCGATGAGCTCCTCGAGGAACTCGGGCGCTGGTTCGAAGTGCGTGGGTTCATTCGCCGCTTGACGCCCCGGGTGCAGCCAGCTCGTTCGTCCGGGCCGTGCCGCCGGTACTTCGATGCCGGTCGGGTTCGATGCCGAGCCGACGATCGTGGGGGTTCCCGAGAAGATCGGATGCTGCCCCCCGACATCGACGAGGACGATCGTCACGTTGTCGGGAGCGCCGCCATCGAGCGCCTGCTTCAGCAGGCTGTCGGCGGTGCGGCCCGGTGCTTGCCCCAGGGCGAGAGCCTTGCGCGTGTGCGCGTCGTCGACGACGCCCGACAGTCCGTCCGAGCACAGCAACCAGCGGTCGCCGGGCTGCGTGGGCATGATGAAGGTGTCGAGCTCGGGATCGGGGTCCATGTCGCCGAGAACGCGCATGAGAACCGAACGCCGTGGGTGGTACCGCGCCTCTTCGGGCGTGATCCTGCCGGAATCCACCAACTTCTGCACGAACGTGTGGTCGGTCGTGATCTGGGTGAGAGTGTCATCCCGATACAGGTAGATGCGCGAGTCGCCGATGTGCGCGATCACGGCGTACTCGTCCACCATGATCAGCGCGCTCACCGTGGTGCCCATCCCGGCCAACTCGGGCCGGGTGTGCACGGTGTCGATGAGGTCCGTCGCGGTGTCGGCGATCGCATCCTGCAGCGCGCGCTCGGCGGCGACGGTCGATTCGTAGGGCTCGTCCAGGTTGCGCAGGCGGTTCACTGCGATGCTCGAGGCGACGTCCCCTCCGGCGTGGCCGCCCATGCCGTCGGCGACGACGAACAGGTTCGATCCGGCGTAACCGGAGTCCTGATTGTTGGAGCGCACCTTGCCGGTGTGCGAGATCGCGACGCTCGAGCCCTGAAAGACCATGAAGAAGGAGCCGCCCGCTACTTCCGCAGCTCGAAGGTCGTGGCGCCGACCTTGATCGGCGCGCCTTCGAGCACGGGTACGGGTGTGGCCACCCGCGTGCCGTTGTGCCACGTCCCGTTGGTGGAGTCGAGATCCTGGAGCATCCATTGTTCGCCCCACAACACCAGGCGCGCGTGGTGGCTGGAGGTGTAGTCATCGCGGATGACCAGACCCGATTCGCTTGAGCGGCCGATCGTGAGCGGCTCTGAGCCCAGCGGCAGTTCGAGCCCGGACTTCGGCCCGCTCGTGATGACGATGCGCGATACCGACGATGTCGTGGCGGGGGCGCCCTTACGAGCGGCCGGCGTCACGGGAGGTGCTACGGGTGCGGTGGCGTTCTTCGGCGGAGCCGATGCCGCGGGTGAAGGGCTCGCAGCCGGCGCCGCGGCGGGCTCCGGCATCCGGCGCACCTTCACGCCGAACAGATCGGCGCGCAGCGAGTAGATGACGGCGAACACGAAAGCCCACAACAGCACCAGGAATCCGATGCGCAGCAGAAGCAGGGTCAGTTCACTCATGCGAGCGGGCCTTGATCGTCGAAGGAGTATGCCCGGGTGGCGTCGTCAGCCGACATCGTGGGCTTGGGAGGAGCGGACTGCGCGACCACACGGAAGACGATATCGGTTCGCCCGATGCGTACCGTCGAGTCGGGGGCGAGCGCGGCTTCTGTCACCTTGGTGCCGTTGAGTTGGGTGCCGTTGGTTGAGCCGAGATCGCGGACCATTGCGCGCTCGCCGTCCCACAGGATTTCGACGTGTTTGCGCGAGGTTCCGGCATCCGAAATGGTGATGTCGGCATCGCTGCCGCGACCGATCACGGTGCGCGACTTCGACAGGGTGTGCCGCTTGCCTTCGACATCGACGACACCGCGCCACGCGACCTTGCCGCCCTGTGCGGTGGAGGAGGTCACGGCCAGAGTGCCCGCGGAGCGGTTATCGTCGCGCACGAGAGAGATCGACACGTTCCCGGCGAACGAGTAGCCCTGGGCATTCGCGTGGGAGCGCACCAGGGTGTGCAGTTCGTCGATGAGTGCGCTGCCGAGCGAGGCCATGCGCTCCTCGTCAGCGGGTGAGAGCTGCACGACGAAGGTGTTCGGCGCGAGGATGCGGTCGCGAGAGACCACGGCGGCCTTCTTGTCGAGTTCGCTGCGCAGGGCAGAGGCGATTTCGACGGGCTGGATGCCGCTGCGGAAGGTCTTCGCGAAGGCGCTGTTCACAGCGCGTTCGAGACCTTTCTCGAAACTGTCAAGTAGTCCCACGGAGCTCCTCGGAGGGGGTTGCCGGTTGGTACATGCTAGTTGCAGAGTCTGGATCGGCGCGGAAAGGGTCCACACCCACATTCGTGAGGGCGGCCCCGTTCGAGGGTAGTGCAGAAGGCGTGATATCCTCGGGAAGTTGAGTTGATGGAAACAGATGCTCGGCACGCGCGAGTGGCGGAATAGGTAGACGCGCTGGCTTCAGGTGCCAGTGCCCGCAAGGGCGTGGGGGTTCAAGTCCCCCCTCGCGCACGCGAATGAAATGGCCCCTGACCTGGGATTTTATCTCTCGGGTTGGGGGTCTTTCGCGTCGGAGGTGCGAGAAAAAGCGCTAAGCCTTCGGAGGGTGGCCGCGGTCGCCGCTTGTGTGCGTGGGAAATGGGGCATGTGCTCACCTCTCCCGCCCGGCCCAGTTCATGGGTGAAGCAGCGACCCTAAAGAACACTGCTGGGCGTGCGTGGCGTCTACTGGCGGTGCGGCTGGGCCTGATCCTGGTCGTGACCCTGGTGATGTGGCTTATCATTCGGGCTACCAGCGGGATCGAGTCGTTCCCACCGAGTACGACGTGGGCGACGCTCGGCCTCTTGCCCGTGAACGTGCTCTGCCTGGTGATGGTGCGCAAGTTCTATCGTGATGAAGGAGTGTCGCTCAGCGCAGCGCTCGGCATTCAGAAGGGGCGCATCGGTCGAGACGTCCTGTGGGGGCTGCTTTGGCTCTTTGTGCTGAACGTGCCGTTCATGGCAGTGGTGGCTGGCACGGTGTTCGCGCTGTACGGAAGCGATGCACCCTCCGCGTTTGCCAAGATCTTCTTTGACGCGGAGTCATCTGTTCAGATGGAGCCAGCGCTTCTGCTCGTCATCTCGCTCGTGGCGGTGGTGCCGTTCATGCTGATCAATGCTCCGACAGAGGAGCTTGTCTTCCGCGGCTACAGCTTGGACGGGATCGCGTCGCGCTGGGGCGGCGCAGCAGCGATCCTCGCAACGTCACTGGTGTTCGGCGCTCAGCACATCCTTTTCGCGGCCACTGTTCCGGGCATGCTCGTCTACTTCATCGCGTTCACCGTGTGGGGTCTGTGCGCAGCGATCATCGTGCGCAGGCAAGGACGCCTGTTGCCTGTGGTGATCGCCCACTGGATCGTGAACATCATGATGTCCTCTCCGGCGATCATCCTTCCGATCCTGCAATTCTCGGGTGTCATCCCGGTGTTCTGAATCTGTCACGCGTTCCCGAGATGGGCGGCGAAGCGGGTCACGGCTACGGTGACGGCTTCACCGTCGCGTGCGTGTTCAGTGGGGCAGCACGGGCGCGGGAATCTCCCGCGCGATGTGCTCGGCGAAGGCAATCGTCGTGAGGTCGCGGCGATGCGCTCCGATGACCTGCACCGACAGCGGAAGCCCCTCAGCGGTGACGCCGACGGGAACAGCCGTCGCCGGCAGATTCGCGTATGTCGCGAGGGACGGCCAGATCAACTGCGGTTCATACCGTTCGTCGCGCCCGTTGATCTTCAGCCGGCGCAGGTCGTAGTCGGGTTCGTCGATGTGCTCGAACGCCACAGTGCCGAACGTCGGGGTGAGCACGACATCGAAATCTTCGAACAGACGCGCCCACTGTTGCCTGACTGCCTGCTGTCGGTCGAGCAGTTCGAACCAGTCGCGCACCGGCATCGACGGCGTGCCTTCGGGGGTGCGGCGCGAACCGACCGCGGCGAGCATCAGCCGGTAGTCCTCGAGCAGAGCGGGAAGATCGGGAACGAGGTCGCTCGAGCGTGCGACGACCGCGCCCGCGGCGGCGATGCGCTCAGCGGTCTCGTCCACGGCGCGCTGGATGACGGCATCCGTGGGAGCGGATGGATGCTCGGTGAGTACGAGCACACGGTAGTCGCTCAGCCGCGTGTGCGGCGAGGGGGGCAGCGTGAGTCCGGTGAACGGCGACAGGTCGTCCGGGCCGGCGACGATCTCGAGAGCCAGTGCGAGATCCCGCGCAGATCGAGCGAGCGGACCGATGACTGCCAGCGGCGGGGCGACGCCCTCCCACCCACCGGGGGCGTGACCGCTTGAGGGCACGATCCCCCACGTGCTCTTGTGACCGAACACCCCCGTGAACGCGGCAGGTACCCGGACGGAACCGCCGATATCGGATCCGACCTCGAGCGCTGAGTAGCCGAGCGCGAGGGCGGCGGCGGAGCCGCCCGATGATCCGCCGGGCGTGCGCGACAGGTCGTAGGGATTGTTCGTGCGCCCGTAGATCGGATTGTCGCTCTGCCAATCGTTCAGGTCGACGGGCACGTTCGTCTTCCCGATGACGACGGCACCGGCATCCGTCAACCTGCGAACGATCAGCGCGTCGCGCTCGGCACGGTGCCCCGCGAGATCAGGCACACCCCACGTGGTGGGGTGGCCCGCGAGGTCGAAGCTCTCCTTCACCGTGATCGGCACACCGCACAGCGGTCCGCCCGTCCCCGCGGCGATCTGCGCATCTGCTGCCTGCGCATCGCGACGAGCGCGATCATCGTCGCGCACGATGACGGCATTTACCAGAGGGTCGATGCGGTCGACGCGCTCGAGCGCGGCATCCACCAAATCAATCGAGCGCACCTCACCGCGCCGCAGGGCGGAGGCGAGATCGACCGCCGACGCGCGTGAGTAGTCCGCGAGGGTCATGCGAACCCGTTGATCTCGCGGAGTTTGTGCTCGGCTCCCTCACCGTCGCGATTCGCGATGGCTTCGCGGAACTCTTGGTACGCGGCCGTGCGTCCTAGTGGGCACTCGAGAAACGGTCGCCATGCCGACGCATTGCGTCGGATGGCGATTTCGGCTTCGCGCATGAACGTGAGGACGGCGGTGTTTTCGGATGCCCGGGTGACCGTCGTGAAGAAGTCGACGCTCGCCTCCCACAGGCCGTCGCGGTCGTCCTGACTCGAGGCGTGGATCATGGCATCCACGCCTTCGAGGGCTTCAGTGAGAACGTCGTCATCGCAGCGCACGACGGCCATGCGCACGGCAATGCCCATGAGGTACGAGACGAACTCGAACAGGTCGGATTGGGTCTTGTCGTTCGGCATCGACACGCGCGTGTACTTATGAGGAACGACTTCGACCATGCCGGTGCGCTCGAGCCGCTGCAGGGCTTCACGAACCGGGGTGCGCGAGACGCCCATGCGCTGGGCCAGGTCGTGATCGCGCAACTGTTCGCCCGGGAGGAGGGTGCCGTCGATGATGGCTTGGCCGAGGCGCTGATACACCTCATCACCGAGGACCGTGCCGCGCGGGTCGAGAGGGGCGAACGGGACTGTCATGAGCGGCACTAGTGTACGCCCCATCTTCGGCGCAACTTTCCCTCGCAGGGGGACTCATATATCGGTACGATGAGCGTGTCACGCTTTGCGTGGCCTATCCGGGGGGATCCGTCGACGCCCGGGCTTCGAGCTTCGCTCAGCCCGGGCGTCAGATGGTTAAGCCGTCACGCTCTCCTGAACGTCGTGCAACGTTTAGATCACCATCGGATTTCGACCCTCGCTGTCAGTGGTACTGCGCCACTAGCGTGGATCACGATCGGCGCAGGTGGCGTCGACGAAGGAAGAACGGCAAGTAATGAGTACGCAGGGCACCGTCAAGTGGTTCAACTCGGAGAAGGGTTTCGGTTTCATCGCTCCCGATGAAGGCGGCGCCGACGTTTTCGCGCACTACACCGCGATCGCAGCGAGCGGCTACCGCTCACTCGAAGAGAACCAGCGGGTTGAGTTCGAGATCGCGCAGGGTCCCAAGGGCCTCCAGGCGGAGAACATCCGCCCCCTCTGAGCTCACTGACCGAGCACACTTCGCTCGGCTCACACGAAGCCGCGGCGCACTTCTTTCGGGAAGAGTGCTGCGGCTTCGTTCGTTTCGGCGCGGCGCGATTGCAGCTGTGACGTCGTGTCGGTGAGTTCGCTCATCAGGGCCTCCGGGGCGTGTGCATTCCGGCGTAGTTGGCAAGGGCCTGCGCATCCTCGGCGAGAAGCCGAGCGCGTCGAGCGGTGTCGAGGGCCTCGACGGGGTCGGCGAGTTGCCGCGCCGAGGCGAGGGCTGCCTGCGCGGCGATCAGACGCGAGCGGGCGTCGGCGTCCACTCGTCCGTGCCCGACGGCAGCCTCGGCGTGGGCGATCGCGTTGCGCGCAGAGGCGAGAGTCCCCGGCAACGCGGTGCGCGCGTTGCGTATGCGCTGCTGAGCGGTTTGCGCGTCCGAGAGCGCAAGGTCGAGGCGGTCGCGCACGCGGGCGATGCGATCCACGGCGTGGGTCGGCCGGCGCGCGGCATCCACTTCGATCTTGTCGAGTTCGTCGGCGCAGGAGCGCAACTCGACACCAAGCCGTTCCGAGGCGTCCTCGTCGAGATGCTCGCGTGTGACGAGCCCCTGCCGGATCGCGGTGCGCGCGGCGGTGAGCTCATCGGGGAGGGCGAGCGAGGCCTGCATCGCCAGGCGGTGTGCTTCCTCGAGCGTGCGCGCGTCTGCTTGTGCCGTTCGGATGCTGCGCTCGGCAGCCGCGAGCTCTGGCAGTGCGGTGCGAGACGGATCGCTGGCGCGTTCTTCAGCCTCGGTGACGTGTGCCTCAGCGTCTTCGAGCGCGGCGAGGGCGCCTCGTGCCGCGTCGGCGGCGGGTTGCCATTCGTCGGGCTCGAAGCGGGCCGACATTTCGGCGACCAGGGCTTTCGGGTCACCGATCGTCGCGCGCAGTTCATCGAGCCGCTGACGCGTGGCGGCGACTTGCTGGGCGGCCGACAGGTTCGCCGTCATCCAGTCGGCGTGCTCGGTGCGCGCCTTCGCGATCAGGGCGAGAGCGCCAGCGGCGTTCTTCTCGATGAGCGCGGCCGCACGCCTGATCTCGCGCGGGTGCATGTCAGCGGCGCTGCAGTCTTCGAATCGTGCGAACTCTTCGTCGCGCACGCGTTGTGCGTTCAGCCGCGCGCGGCGCAGGGACGTCGGCGCATCACCGCCGTAGAGCGCGCCAGAGAGCCCGACCTCGAGATCGAGTTCGTCGACGGCGTCATCGAGTCGCACGAGCGTGATGCCCGCGGCGGAGCGCAGTCGGTCGGCCTCGGCCCGAGCTTTCGGTGAGCGATGCGCGCGGCGCACAGCCCAGACGGTGATGGTCAGGGCGAGCGCCGTGATGACGAACACCACGAGGGCGGGGACGAGCCACTGCAAAATCGCAGCGACGATCTCTGCCATGCGCCCTCCTCCTGGTTCAGTCTGTCGCGGTGTCGTCGTCAAGCAACAGCAATGCGCGCAGTTCGTCGATCGTGTCGACGGCGGCTTGCGCTCCCTCGGACTCGTGCGGCCAGCTGAAACCCCAGCGCACGAAGATCACCGGGACACCGTGTTCGGCGCCGCCTTCGACGTCGTGATGGCGGTCGCCCACGAGCACGGGGCGAGACGTGTCGACGCCCGCCGCGCGTAGCCGGCGCAGCGCCTCGGCGACGATGTCGGCCTTGGCGCTGAGGGTCTTTTCGTCCTGGGTCGCCCCGGCGATGGCGGTGAGATCGGTGGCCAGGTCGAAGTGCTCCATGAGTGCGACGACCTGCACTTCGGGCTTCGAACTCGCGGTGGCCTGGGGGACTCCGGCCGCGGCGACGTCGTGAATGAGGTCTGCCACACCGTCGAAAAGCTTCGCGCCGGTCGTGTAGCCGTCGGCTTTGCCGAGCACACGGTAGAACGACACCGCTTCTGTCGCCTCGTCAGGGGTCATGCCGACGTTGGCTTGGAACGATTCGAACATCGGCGGGCCGATCCAGTGCACAAGTTCGGCGCGGGTCGGTTCAGGCTTGCCGAAGTGTTCGAGAGTGATCGTCAATCGCCGCAGGATGCCGTCTGAAGCATCCACGATCGTGCCATCGACATCCCACAGGATGCAGGTCCAGTTCGAGCGAATCGTCACGCCTTCACGCTACCGGCTGATCAGAACAGGCGCGGATCAGAACAGACGCGGTGCCCCCGACTCGGTGCCCTTCATGCCGTCGTAGTCGAGGGTTACGCAGCGGATGCCGCGGTCGGTGGCCAGAACCTTGGCTTGTGGTTTGATCTCCTGCGCGGCGAAGACTCCGGTTACCGGCGCGAGGTGAGGATCGCGGCCGAGCAGTTCGAGGTAGCGCGTGAGCTGCTCGACGCCGTCGATGTCGCCGCGGCGCTTGACCTCGACGGCGATCGTGCCGCCGTTCGGGTCGCGCAGCAGCAGATCGACCGGTCCGATCGCGGTGGGGAATTCGCGCCGCACGAGGGTCAGTCCATCGCCGATCACATCGACCTGTTCGGCGAGGAGGCGCTGCAAGTCGGCCTCGACGCCGTCTTTCTGCAGGCCCGGATCGATGCCGAGCTCGTGAGTGGAGTCGTGCAGAACCTCGTAGATGCGCACGAGCAGGGCGTCGCCGGTCTTCGCGTGCGTCACGCGCCAGTGCTCGATCACTCCCGCCGACGCGGACTCGTCGTCGGGCTGCTCGACGTCGAGGCGGCAGGGCGGGCTCATCCAGTTGAGCGGCTTGTACGAGCCGCCGTCGGAGTGGACCAGCAGGCTGCCGTCGCCCTTGTGCACGAGCAGACGGGTGGCAAGCGGAAGGTGTGCCGTCAGGCGACCGGTGTAGTCGACCGAACAGCGGGCAATGACAAGACGCACCCGAAGAGCCTAGCCGTCGGCGTGCGCCGGGATGTCAGTGCGTGTGCCCGACGCCGACCTTGGATCCCGCGATCGGCTTGGCCGCTCCCGATGAGAATCCGGACAGGGCGATGAGGCCCACGATGATCCACAGTGTCGGCAGGATGCCGATCTCGTGGCTGATCCAACCCAGCACCGGCGGCCCGCACAGGAACGCCAAGTACCCGATCGTGGCGGCGGCCGACACCGACGCCGCGGCCTTCGTCGGGTCATCGGCTGCGGCGGACATGCCCAGCGGGAATCCGAGGGAGGCGCCGGCGCCCCACAGGGCGACACCGACGAGCGCGAGCGGCGTGGACGGCGCGAGGATGAACAGGATCAAGCCCGAGGCGGCGGCAACAGCGAGGATCCGGAGCGTCCACACGCGGCCGATGCGGTCGACGAGCGGACCGCCGACGATACGGAACACCGTCATCGCGACGGAGAAGATGGTGAGCGCGATGGCGCCCATTGCCTCGGTCTCGCCGTGGCCGTCGACCATCGCGATCGTCAGCCAGTCGTTCGCGCTGCCCTCGGCAAATGCCATGCCGAGCATGATCGCGCCGATGGCGTAGGTGCGCGGATCACGCCACACGGTGAGCGCCTCGGCGAATCTCTCACGACGCGAGGTGGTGGTCGCGGGCGCGTCGTTCACCGCTTCGCGCACCGGTACCGATCGCAGCGCGATGAGCCCGGCCGCCAGCACGAGAAGCCCCACCGCCCACAGATGCCACGCAACGCCCACGCGAGCCGCGGCCATCACGATGCCGATCCCGGCGCCGGCGACCGTGCCGAGGCTGAAGAACGCGTGGAACAGGGGCATCAGTGTGCGCTCGAACGCCTGCTCCACGGCGGCGGCTTCGACGTTCATCATGACGTCGGTGGCGCTCATGCCGATGCCCATGAGGCCCAGCCCGACCGCCGCGACCGCGTAGGAGCCGAGGAACTGCACACCGATCCCGACAACGATCACGCCGAGCGAGAAGGCGATGATCGTCATGAACATGCCGCGCCGTGCGCCCCACCGGACCACGATGATGTTCGCGAGCGAGAGGCCCACGATCGATGCGGCGCCGGCGACGAACAGCAGCACGCCGATCTGCAGATCGTTGATGCCCAGATCGACCTTGACCGCCGGAAGCCGCGACGCCCAGGACGCGAAACCGAGACCGGTCGCGAAGAAGATCGTGAAGATGGCGGCGCGCCAGCGGACGAGCTGCGCGCGGGAGAGATCGTGTTCCACCGCCACAGCCTACCGAATCGATTCGATGCCTGGCGGGGTAGGATCGACACCCTATGAGCGTGCGCCGAGCAACCATCGCCGATGTCGCCCGTGAGGCAGGGGTCTCGCCGTCGACGGCATCGGTGGTCTTCAGCGGAAAGGCCGCGGTGTCGGATGCCACGCGCCAGCGCGTGCTCGACGCTGCGACAAGCCTCGGGTACACCGGTCCTGATCCCCGTGCCGCGTCGCTGCGGCGCGGGCGCTCGGGGATCGTGGGCGTGGTGTTCGAGGAGCACCTCGGCACGGCCTTTCTCGACCCCGTGAAGACCCTCATGATGGACGGCCTCGCCGACGGCGTCGCGCCGATCGACGCGGGTCTCCTTCTCCTCAAGGAAGACCCGCTCGCCGATCCGTCGCAGGCAGGCGGCGCTACCCTCACGACGGCGCCGATCGACGCGGCGGTGCTGATCGGCTGCAGCGGCAGGCTCGCAGAATCGCTCGAGACTCTGGGTGCGCGCGGCATTCCCGTGGTGGTGATCGAAGGGGATGCAGGCCCCGGCATCCCTCGCGTGCATTTGGACAACCGCGAGGCACAGCGCCACGCGGCCAGCCATGTGCGCTCGCTCGGGCACGAGCAGGTGGCAATCGTGGCACTCCCGGCACGCGCGGGCTGGAGTGCCGGGTGGCTGGATGCTGAGGCCGACATCGATATCGACGTCACGCGCGAGCGCCTCGCGGGGGCGCATGAGGTGTATCCGGACGCACCGGTGTACTCGGCCGCCGGCAGCTTCATCGACGAGGGGCTGGCGGCCGGCCGCGTGATCTTCGCCGACCCGGCGAATCGCCCGACCGCAGTCATCGCGCAGAGCGACCTGCTCGCCGCCGGCGTCATCCGTGCGGCTGAGGAGGCGGGCCTCGATGTTCCCGGTGACGTGAGCGTCACGGGGTTCGACGGCATCACCGTCGATGGCCTCGAGGGCTACACCCTCACGACACTCGTGCAACCGGCCACCGAGAAGGGTCGCGCGGCCGGTCGAGCCGTTGCCGCGATGATCGAGGGGCAGGATGCCGCGACCGTGCACTTCACGTGCGAATTCCGCGAGGGGAATACGACCGGCCCCGCGCCATCGACACCCGTGCGACCGGTAGACTCACCCCCGACACCCTGATCGCCAGAGCCCGCGCCCTCGGCCGGCCGACGACCACGAGGAGGCCACTTTCGTGCTTCTCGTGCTTGGCGCGTTCGCCATCGTCCCGATGGTTCTGCCCTGGATCGCCCGCCGCATCGGTGCCCGGGTGTTCTGGTTCGCGGCACTCTTGCCGACAGTGGCTTTCGTGCACGCGGCGGCACTGTCGCCCGTCGTGATCGCCGGTGGCATCCCGTTCGAGACATACACCTGGATTCCCACACTCGACATTGCGCTATCGATGCGGATGGACACGCTGTCGTGGGTGATGACGCTGATCGTTACCGGAATCGGTGCGCTGGTCATGATCTACTGCCGCTGGTACTTCGCCGACAAGACCGAAGGCCTCGGGCAGTTCTCGGCGGTACTGCTCGCCTTCGCCGGGGCGATGTACGGCCTGGTGCTCACGGACGACCTGGTGATCCTGGTGCTCTTCTGGGAGATCACCAGCGTCCTGTCGTACTTGTTGATCGGCTACTACCATCGCCGAGCAGCCAGTCGCCGTGCGGCCCTGCAAGCCCTGCTCGTCACCACGCTCGGCGGGCTCGTCATGCTCATCGGCGTCGTGCTGATGGTCGTGCAGGCGGGGACCTCGAGCATTTCGACGATCCTCGCGGAAGCACCTACGGGTCTGGTCGTCGACGTCGCCCTGGTGCTGCTGCTCGTCGGCGCGCTCAGCAAGTCGGCGATCTTCCCGTTCCACTTCTGGCTGCCCGGCGCCATGGCCGCCCCGACCCCGGTCAGCGCCTACCTGCATGCGGCCGCCATGGTGAAGGCCGGTATCTACCTGATCGCCCTCCTGGCACCCGTGTTCGCATTCGCGCCCACGTGGCGACCACTCGTGATCGGCCTCGGCCTCTTCACGATGCTGCTCGGTGGATTCCAGGCGCTGCGCGAGAGCGACCTCAAGCGCATTCTGGCGTTCGGCACGGTCAGCCAGCTCGGCATGCTCACGGTGGCCCTCGGTTACGGCACGCGCGACGTCGCGCTCGCCGGGCTTGCCTTGTTGCTCGCCCACGCGCTGTTCAAGTCGGCGCTCTTCCTGATCGTCGGCATCATCGACCGGCAACTCGGCACGCGCGACATCGGCGAACTCTCGGGGATCGGCCGTCAGGCGCCCGTTATGGCGACGGCCGCCTTCATCTTGATCGGCTCCATGGCCGGCGTCTTTCCGACGATCGGGTTCGTCGCCAAGGAGGGCACGCTTACCGGTTTGCTCGAGGATGCCACCGGTGGTTCCCTGTGGGGAGGCCTCGCGCTGGGTGGCATCGCGTTGGGATCCGCGCTCACGGCGGCGTACGGCATCCGATTCCTCTGGGGCGCTTTCTGGACGAAGAAGGACCCGGCCGGTGATCGCCGGGCCCCGATCGAGTGGCCCAAGACCCCGATGGGCTTCCTCGCAGCCCCGGTCATCCTCGCCGTGCTGACCGTGGCCGGCGGGCTGGGAGCGTCGCTCCTGGACGCGCCGCTGGCCGGATACGCCGACCTGTCGCCGCTGGCTTCGCCGGGCGCCGCGACGCCCGAGCACGTGGCGCACCTCGCGCTGTGGCACGGGTTCGAACCCGCGCTATGGATCTCGTTGGCGTCCCTCGCCGTCGGGGCCGCATTCTTCTGGATCACCGCGCGGCGCTCGTTCGCCAAGCGCGTGCTGCCGTTCACCGCGAGCGACGTCTACAACCTGGTGCTACGCGGTATCGCGCGCCTGTCGGTGGTCACCACGGGCCTCACTCAGCGCGGCTCGCTGCCGGTGTACGTCGGCACGATCTTCGTGGTGTTCGTCGCTGCCGAAGCAACGGCGCTGCTCGCCGGCAGCGACCTGCGCGCCCAGCTCGACGCCTACCAGACGCCGATGCAGCTCGTCGTCGCACCGATCATGATCGTCGCAGGCCTCGTCGCGGTGCGCGCGCGCAAGCGCTACACGGGTGTCGTGCTCGTCTCGGTCACGGGGCTCGGCATGGTGCTGCTGTTCGCGACGAGTGGCGCGCCCGACCTCGCGCTGACCCAGATCCTCGTCGAAACGGTCACCCTCGTGGCCTTCGCGCTCGTTCTGCGCCGCATTCCCTCGCGCATGGGTTCGCACAACGCCTCGGTTGCGCCGTTCCTGCGCGCGGTGATTGCCGGCGCCGTGGGCCTCACCATGGGTGTTGTGGCAGTGGTCGCCACGGCCGCACGCGACACGACACCGATCTCGGAGCGCTTTCCCGACCTGGCCTACACGCTCGGTCACGGCAAGAACGTCGTAAACGTCGCCCTGGTCGACCTGCGCGGCTGGGACACCATGGGGGAGTTGTCTGTTCTGATCCTCGCGGCGACGGGCGTGGCATCCCTCGTCTTCGTCACCCATCGCTCCGACACGCTCTCACGCGTGGACGCGCTGCCGGTGGCGGTCGCGCGCACGCGCACCCCGCTCGTCGAGACCGACCAAGGCACGCAGCCCCGCTCACCCGGCGGCAGCACCCGCACCGCGTGGCTGATCGGTGGGCAGAAGATCCGCCCAGAGAATCGCGCGATTCTGCTCGAGGTGATCGTGCGCGTGCTGTTCCACACGATCATCATCGTGTCGCTGTACCTGCTGTTCGCCGGTCACAATCTGCCGGGCGGAGGATTCGCTGCCGGGCTAGTCGCGGGCATGGCGCTCGTCATGCGCTACGTCGCCGGCGGGCGCTATGAACTCGGTGCCGCCGCGCCCACCGATGCCGGTCGCCTGCTGGGCGTCGGGATGACGATCGCGGTGGCGTGCGCCATCGTGCCGATGTTCTTCGGCGCCGCGCCGCTCACCAGCGCTTTCGTCGAAACCACGATTCCCGTGTTCGGGCACGTCGAGTTCGTCACGTCGACGATCTTCGACATCGGCGTCTACCTCGTCGTGATCGGCCTCGTGCTCGATGTGCTGCGCAGCCTCGGGGCCGAGGTTGATCGTCAATCGATGGATGCCGCGGGCGTCCACACCGCGGCGGTGAGCACCCGATGAGCGTCTCCCTCGTCCTGATCGTCATCATGGCTGTGCTCTTCGCGTGCGGTGTCTACGCGATGCTCGAGCGCAGCCTGACGCGTGTGTTGATCGGGTTCCTGCTCCTCGGCAACGCGACCAACCTGCTTTTGCTCATCGTGATGGGCGATCCGGGGGTTGCGCCGTTCTTCGGCTCGGCCGATGTGAGCGAGATGTCGGACCCGCTGCCCCAGGCCCTCACGCTCACCGCCATCGTCATCACCTTTGCGATCTCGGCATTTCTGCTTGCTCTCATCTATCGGTCGTGGCAACTCGGACAAGCCGACACCGTGCTCGACGACGAGGCCGACATCGCGGTGCGCGAGGGAACGCCGGAGGTCGACGACACCTTCGACGAAGAGACCGAGATCGAAGACGAAGACGACGATGCGACCACCGACTTCATCGGGACGGAGACCTCTCCGATCCGGGTGCTGAGCGCACGCGACTTCGGTGCGATCCACAACGATGCCCCGACCGATCGCGGTGAGCGGGATTCTCCTGCGGACGACGACGGGGGTGAGGCGCGATGAGCTTCCTGTCGGATCTCGCACCCTCGTTGGTGCCCCTCCTGGTGACTCTGCCGCTGCTGGGTGCCGCCATCGCGCTGATCGCCGGGCGCCACCGCCGCACGCAGATCGTGGTGTCGGTCACGACGCTCAGCCTGATCACCGCGATCGCCGCGATCCTGCTCGCCGTCGTCGACTCGAGCAACCACGCGATCGCCGTCTCGGTGGGCGGCTGGCCGATCCCGTTCGGCATCGTTCTGTACGTCGATCGCCTGGCGGCACTGCTGGTCATGGTTTCGAGTATCGTGCTGCTCGCGGTGCTGCTGTTCTCCGTCGGCCAGGGGGCCGCCGACAACGACGACGACACCCCGGTATCGATCTTCCACCCGTCGTACCTGATCCTCGCGGCGGGCATCTTCAACGCCTTCATCGCCGGTGATCTGTTCAACCTCTACGTCGGGTTCGAGATCCTTCTCGTCGCGTCGTACGTGCTCATCACCCTCGGATCGACCGAGTCTCGCATCCGCACGGGCGTCGTTTACATCGTCGTGTCGCTGGTCTCGTCGATTCTGTTCCTCGCGGCGATCGCGATGATCTACGGGGCGCTCGGCACGGTGAACATGGTGCAGATCTCCGAACGCATGGGCGAACTGCCGCAGCAGACGCAGTTCGTGCTGCACGTGCTGCTGCTCCTCGCGTTCTCGATCAAGGCCGCCGTCTTCCCGCTGTCGTTCTGGCTGCCCGACTCGTACCCGACCGCGCCCGCGCCGGTGACGGCCGTGTTCGCCGGGTTGCTGACCAAGGTGGGCGTCTACGCGATCATCCGCACCGAGACCGAGATGTTCCTCGACAACGACGTCAACGTGTTGCTGCTGTGGGTCGCCCTGGCCACCATGATCGTGGGAGTACTGGGCGCGGTCGCGCAAGCAGAGCTCAAGCGCATCCTGTCGTTCACGCTCGTCTCGCACGTGGGTTACATGATCTTCGGCCTCGCGATCGCGACGCCTCTCGCGATCGGCGCCACGATCTATTACATGGTCCACCACATCGTGGTGCAGACCACGTTGTTCCTCGCGGTCGGACTGGTTGAGCGTCGCGCCGGCAGCACGTCGATCCTGCGCGTCAAGGGCCTCATGCGCGCCGCGCCGATCATCGCCGTGCTGTACTTCATCCCCGCGGTGAACCTCGGCGGTCTGCCGCCGTTCTCGGGTTTCATCGGCAAGTACGCCCTGTTCGACGCTGCGGCCGAAGTGGGTGGACCCCTCATGATGATCCTGATCGTGGGCGGCGTGGTCACGAGCCTCCTCACCCTCTACGCCCTCATGCGCGCATGGAACCTCGCGTTCTGGCGTGAAGAAGACGACTCGGCCGAGACCGAAGCACGCATCTCGTACCTCGGCGACGCTCCCGCCGCGACGATCTCCACCGAACGACGCGTCATCCCCAAGATCATGACGTTCGCCACCGCCGGAATGGTGGCCGTGACTGTCGCGCTGACGGTGTTCGCAGGGCCCCTCTATTCGATCTGCACGCGCATCGGCGACGCGCTACTGCAACCCGTGACCCTGGTGCAGCTCGAAGAAGAGCATGATGTCAGCACCGGCGACCAGGAGAAGGAGGTGCAACCATGAGCAGTGTGCCCTCGGCGACGGCATCCGATTCTCCGTCTTCCGCGATTTCGCGACGGAAGCCATGGACGCACCTGTGGCGGCAGCTGCCGTTCTTCGTTTGGTTGATCGCGGTGTGGATGCTGCTGTGGGGCCAGTTCACTCCGCTCGCATTCGTCACCGGGCTGATCGCCGCGATCGTCGTGACCCGGGTGTTCCGGCTTCCCCCCGTGGAGCTTTCGGGCCGCGTGAACCTTTGGTACGGCGCGCTGTTCGTTGGCGAGTTCATCGGCGCGCTGGTGGTCGGGTCGCTTACGGTTGCGTGGCAGGCGATCGATCTGCGCCGCCAACCGGGCGCCGCGGTGATCGCCGTGCAGTTGCTCACCGACGACGACTTGATCATGACGCACACGGCGGTCGCGGCATCCCTCGTCCCCGGATCCCTCGTGGTCGACGCCGATCGCGAACGGCGTGTGGTCTACCTACATGTCATCGGGGTGCGCAGCGACGCCGACGTCGAAAAGCAGCGCGCGCACGTGCTGCGATGGGAGCGGCGCATCGTCATGGCGGTCGGGTCACGGGCTCAGCTCGCCGCCGTCAATGGCGCGGTCGGTTCTGTGTCGGGGGACGGAGGCAGCGCATGAGTCCGCTTCTCATCGTGATCTACGTGGTCTTCACCGTCGCAGCCCTGCTGACGCTGTGGCGCATCATCGTCGGGCCGTCGATCCTCGACCGGGCCGTGGCGTCGGATGTGCTGCTGACCGAGATCATGTGCGTGATGGGTGCCGAGATGGCCATCAACCAGCACACCCGCACGCTGCCGGTGATGCTGGTGATCGCTGCCATCGGCGTCTTCGGATCGGTGTCGATCGCGCGCTTCGTCGCGAGAAGGGACAACGACGCGCAATGAATACCGCTCTCGATATCGCCGCCCTCGTGCTGATTCTCGCCGGCGCTCTGCTCTGCCTCACCGCCGCGATCGGTCTGTTGCGTTTTCGCGATGTGCCCTCGCGGCTGCACGCCGCGACGAAGCCTCAGGTATTGGGGTTGATTCTCATCTGCCTCGCGATCGCGCTGTCACTGCGGTCGTGGCCGGTCGTCGCTTTTCTCGTGCCCGTTGTGCTGATCCAGTTGGCGACGGCGCCCCTGTCGGCGCACATGATCGGCCGGCAGGCGTATCGCAACGGCACGATCGACCAGCAGGGCCTGTACGTCGACGAGCTCAGCGACTCGCGCCAGACGCCCCCCGCCGCCGGCGGCTGACGCACGCGGCGCTCCGCCCCCCTTCTCGCTCCGCCTCCCTTCGCTCCACCTCCCTTCGCTCCGCCCCCTCTTCGCTCCGCCTCCCTTTCGCTCCGCCCCCCTTTTCGCTCCGCCCCCCTTTTCGCTCCACCCCCAGGATCTGCAACAACCCGCAGCACATCCTGGGGGCGGAACGCGGGTGAGTCCCATAGCGTGGTGTCAATTCCCGCGGGGGTCCTCGGCGTTGTA
>NZ_JAPEHV010000085.1 GCF_028823665.1 Microbacterium sp. C7(2022)
TAGTTCCTTGACGGCAAAATCACGATCCACGTATCCTGTAACAACAGCTACGTGTGCCGAACTGTTGGGTATCGGCATGATTTTTCCTTTATTGTCAATATAATAGTTGTCTCCGTTGTTTGCCATCACTCTGAGGATGGGGAGGCGCTGTGTCACTTCGATACCTATCTTGCATCCCGGTGTACGGTAACATTCCACATTTTCAATCAAGGGATGTTGGCTGAGTTCTTCTTC
>NZ_JAPEHV010000086.1 GCF_028823665.1 Microbacterium sp. C7(2022)
GACTAATTACCCACTGTTTATTTAAACAAATAGTCTTAAAACACACACAGCTTTCTCCCTTTTTTAGCGACTTTTCGTTAATTTCATAGCTTCTGTTCGCTGCTCAGTTTTGTTAGCTTCTGTAGCCTCTTGTAGCTCCTCTGCTAGCGATGGCTTCTCTCTCTCCCTCTTCCTCTCCTCCTCTTCCTCTCCTGCTCTGTCCTGCTCGGTGTGTCACATGTTTAGTTTCTCCT
>NZ_JAPEHV010000087.1 GCF_028823665.1 Microbacterium sp. C7(2022)
GAAGGAATTTATCAAAATCATGCAATAAACATTTGAAACTTAACCCACCATTTCAAAACACATATCATAATTTGGCTTCACAAGCCCTTGTTCAAAACATCATCATATCATAAGGCTTTCTTTACCATAACAAAATACTCATATAGAACTTCATAAGCATCATCATAAGAGTATAATACAAAACCCTTTCAAAATCTCCATGACTTCAAAACCTTAAAGAACATGCAAATG
>NZ_JAPEHV010000088.1 GCF_028823665.1 Microbacterium sp. C7(2022)
AAAACCTAAACTATGGCTTAGACAGATTAATGTTGACTAGGGTTGTGGTCCCCATGACATTTAACTAATAAGCTTTTACGTCAGGTTTGTTGTTCGTTATATCACATGCAAAATCTAGTGAGTTTGGTAGCCTCTAGTTCACCTCTCGGTCCTTCCTAGACGTCGATCATTCATCACCTCTCGGTCTCAGAATGTGGTCCATACTAACCCTCACCCTTGGATTTCGGAGAA
>NZ_JAPEHV010000089.1 GCF_028823665.1 Microbacterium sp. C7(2022)
GCACTTGCATCCAAACTGACTCACATATATCATGTTAAGCATTACACCATATGCAGTTGACCCAAATAAGCTCATGAACAAAGATGAACTAGTTGTACTAGCAACCAAACAATGCAAGGATAGTGCCCTCACTACAAAGAAGTCTCAACACACAGTATATAAAAGATGCAAAACAGGGACTGGAATGTAGACACTCACTCTCACAAAGGATTTCAACTAACACACAAGTAT
>NZ_JAPEHV010000090.1 GCF_028823665.1 Microbacterium sp. C7(2022)
TTTATCATATTCAGGGATAGTCATGATGATCCTATGGCACAAGGCCCAGGTAAAGTTCAAGTAGAATTATTCTATTACAAATAAAGAGAGTTCCCAAAAGAGGTAATCTCTACATAGCTGTTGGTATCTGTCTTTTTTGTGTGTGTGTGTGTGTTCTCAGGAGGCAGAGGTGTGTAACCAAATTATCCTAGTGGAGGACGTGTTGGCCCGGCTATGTAAGACCACGTATC
>NZ_JAPEHV010000091.1 GCF_028823665.1 Microbacterium sp. C7(2022)
TGAAGCCAATGCGGAAGTATTCTTTATAATGGCCAGCAGGGGGTGACTCCACTGGCTCCAAAAAGAAGTCCAATTGCATAGAAGTCTATGAGAAAATGATCCCACTTCTCACTTGATTTATTACTTAAGTAAACATTTTCCTAATGAGTTTATGGTCTCAGTCGCTAGTTTCAAGTCAAGTTCAGCAGGATGTTCATTTATGAAATTATGGTTACATTTACACGAAAATA
>NZ_JAPEHV010000092.1 GCF_028823665.1 Microbacterium sp. C7(2022)
CCCAACGCATCCTGATTGAATGCAGAGGATTCCATGCATTGTGGCGCAATGGATCCCGATTGTATGCAGTGGAGTCCATGCAGCGTGATGACTGAATGGATTCCATGCAGCCTGGTAAAATGCATCCCGATTGAATGCAGTGGATTCCATGCAGCGTGATTGAATGCAGTGGATTCCATGCAGCATGAAGAAATGGAACCCAAGTCGGATCGTAGCCATGTCGTTCT
>NZ_JAPEHV010000093.1 GCF_028823665.1 Microbacterium sp. C7(2022)
TCGATCCTTTTTTCGGGGGGTAGCCCAAGGGGTGAAAACATTCACCTAGCCAGGGTCGACCCCGATATTGATTTACCACTGATCAGTTGGTCATTTGTATTACAGATTGTGCACATACAGTTAAGTAAATAAAGGTAAAGTAACAAAAATGATATAAAGTACTTGATTCCATAATATCATTACAGGTGGTCCTTCATTCTTACATTGGTACATGGTTTCATTTGAGT
>NZ_JAPEHV010000094.1 GCF_028823665.1 Microbacterium sp. C7(2022)
CGGGCCCACTGGACCTCTTTCCATGCTCGTTGGGGACGGGTTCGTGCAATTTTCCGGGAAAGAATGGGCCCGGAGCCCCGCCGGCGCCCCATTCCGTGGCCGCACCCCCACGAAAAGCTCCGAAAATCGACCGTTTCCTGTTCCGGGGCCCGTAAAACGCTAACGGGCGCCCTCCGACGCCACCGGGCCCGCTGGACCTCTTGCCACGCTCGTTGGGGACGGGTTC
>NZ_JAPEHV010000009.1 GCF_028823665.1 Microbacterium sp. C7(2022)
CCAACCACCCCCAGGCAACAGCAGGAATGACACCACACGACGGGACTTGACCCGGGGCGCGGTCGGAGCGCCGGGCGCTGCCCCGCCGACCAGCGCCGGGCGCTGCCCCGCCGACCAGCGCCGGGCGCTGCCCCGCCGACCAGGGCCGGGCGCTGCCCCGCCAACCAGCGCCCAGCGCTACGCCGCAGCCTGCGCCTCGGCGATGAGCTCGAGGGTGCGCGTGCGGCCGGGCGCAGCATCCATCGGCTCACTCTCGTACGCACCGGCGATGGGCGAGATCATGACCTCGTCGACCCCGTAGCGGGCGGCGAACTCGATGATGGATGCCGCGACCGACGCGCCGGTTCCGATGAACCAGCCCGCCCGCGCTGCCTGCCCCATCGTGTCGCCCATCGCGTCGAAGTCGCCCGCACCTGCGAGGGACTGCTCGACGGTCTCCTGCGCGATGAGGGGACGGTTCGTGCGCAGGCGGATCATCGTCCGCAGGTTCGGCAGGGTGCGCTCTTCCGCCTCTTCGTGGGTGGGTGCGGCGACGGCGTTGACCGTGAGGAACGTGCGGGGCTCGGGGTTCTCTTCGGTCGGCTGGTACTGCGTGCGGTACAGGTCGAGCGCGCGCTCGAGTCCCTGACCTGAGAAGTGGTTCGCGAAGACGTACGGCAGACCGTGCGCGGCCGCCAGCTGCGCGGAATAGTCGCTGGACCCGAGCAGCCACACCTCGGGCGTCGTCACGGCGGCGGGAGTCGCGTGCACGTCATAGGTGCCGCCCGAGGTGAATCGCACTGTCGCGCCGTCGCGCGAGACGAGCGAGCGGATGTCGGTGACATGGTCCGGAAAGCGGTCGACGTCGCTCGTGGTGCCGCTCTGCCGCAGCAGCTGGGTGATCACGGGGTCCGAGCCCGGAGCGCGTCCGATTCCCAGGTCGATGCGCCCAGGGGCGATCGCCTCGAGCGCGGCGAACTGCTCGGCCACGACAAGGGGGGAGTGGTTGGGCAGCATCACGCCGCCCGAGCCGACACGGATCCGCGAGGTGCGCGCAGCAGCCGCCGCGACGAGCACGGGCGGAGTGGTGGATGCCACGGCCGGCATGTTGTGGTGCTCGGCGAACCAGAACCGGCGATAGTCGAGCTGGTCGGCACGTGCGGCGAGCGTCATCGAGGCGGTGATCGCCTGGGCGCTGGTCTGCCCGGTGCGCACCGGCACCAGATCGAGAACCGACAGAGCGGGGCGGGGCGTAATACTCATCGCCCCGACACAACGACGGCGGCGGTCAGATATTCCGCTAGGCCGAGCCGCGCCACACCACGGGGCACTCGAGCACGCGCGCCCCGGTGCCGGCATCCTCTCCGCGCAGCTGCCGCAGCACCGACTCGGCGGCGGCGCGGCCCAGCTCAGTCGCCGGCTGGCGCACTGTCGACAGTGCCGGTTCGCACCGCAGCGCCCACGAGCTGTCGTCGAAGCCGACGATGCCGACGTCCTCGGGCACGCGACGTCCTGCGGATTGCAGGACGTCGAGGGCGCCGGCGGCCACGGCGTCGCTCGAGGCGAACAGGCCATCGATGTCGGGTGCCCGCTCGAGCAGTGCACGCATGCCGGCCTGCCCGTCGGAGTACGAGTACAGCGGCACGCTCTGCACGAGCTGCGGGTCGAAGTCTGCGCCCAGGGCGTCGACGAACCCGGCGAGTCGGTCCGAGCCTGAGTCGCGGTCGAGGGCGGCGGCGACCATGCCGATCCGGCGGCGTCCCGTCGCCTTCAGCCGTGTGGTGATCTCACGCGCCGCACCCCGGTTGTCGATCGCGACATACGCGGCTTCGCCGATGTCGCGCGGGTGCCCCACGAACGTGGCGGGCAGGCCGAGGTTGTCGATCGCGCGCGTGATGGGATCGCCGACGCGGGCCGAGACGACGATCACGCCGTCGATCAGCCCGCCGCTCAGATAGCGTGCGAGGCGGTCGATGTCGCGCGACGTGTCGGCTATGAGGCAGGACAGCTGGTAGTCGGCGTCCGAGAGCGCGGCATTGGCTCCGAGCAGGATCGCCCCGATGTTGGGATCTTCCACGAACAGCGAGTGCGGTTCGTGGACGATCAGTCCGATCGCCTGCGAGCTCTGCATCACGAGGCTGCGTGCCGCACGGTTGGGGATGAAGCCGACCTTGGCGATGGCGGCATCGATGGCCGCCCGTGCTTCGTCAGACACGTAGCGCTGCCCGTTGAGCACGCGGCTGACAGTCCCGCGTGAGACGCCGGCTTCGATCGCGACGTCCTTGACCGTTGCGCGTCGCCTTCTGCCGTTGGGTTCGTCCACGCCCTCATCGTATGTGCACGAGCACATGCGATGAAAGAGATGTTGACAAGGATTACGGGTCGACTTAGTGTGTACACGTTCACAGAACCTCAAGGCGGAGAATGCGCGATCGGATCTGTGCACGTTCACAGATCCGAGGAGACCATGACAGCCCCCGCCCGCGAGTTCACGCACGACGGCATCGCCTTCGGCTGCGACTACAACCCCGAGCAGTGGTCTCCTGACGTCTGGGACGAAGACATTGCCCTGATGGGCGAGGCGGGCGTCGACCTCGTGGCGCTCAACATCTTCGGCTGGTCGCACCTCGAGCCGCGTCCGGGGGAATATGACTTCGCGCGCCTGGACGACGTGATCGATCGCCTTCACCGTGCCGGCATCCGTGTGAACCTGGGCACCGCGACGGCGTCGCCGCCGGCGTGGCTGACACGTCGGCATCCCGAGATCCTGCCCATGGCTGCAGACGGCACGCGCCGCTTCCCGGGCGGCCGACAGGCGTACTGCCCGAGCTCACCGGTATTCCGCGACGCCGCCCTGAAGCTTGTCGCTGCGGTCGCCGAGCGCTACGGCTCGCACCCCGCGGTGGCGCTGTGGCACGTGTCGAATGAACTCGGATGCCACAACGCACTCTGCTACTGCGACGAGAGCGCCCGGGCGTTCCGCGAGTGGCTGCAGGCGCGCTACGGCACTCTCGATGCGCTCAACCAGGCCTGGGGCACGGCGTTCTGGAGTCAGACGTACGGCGAATGGGGCGAGATCCTCCCGCCGCGCGCGACGCTGTCGGCGGCGAACCCCGGTCAGGCCCTCGATTTCCACCGGTTCAGCTCGGACCAGCTGCTGGACTACTACCGTGCAGAGGTCGAGGTCATCCGCCCGCGCAGCGCCGTGCCGATCACCACGAACTTCATGGTCACCGCGCACATCGAGAACCTCGACTACTGGACGTGGGCGGGTGACATGGACATCGTCGCCAATGACCACTACCTCGACAACCGTCTGGGCGACCCCACCACCGAACTGGCCTTCGCCGCCGACCTCACCCGTGGCCTGTCGCGGGGAGAGCCCTGGCTGCTCATGGAGCATTCGACCGGTGCCGTGAATTGGCAGCCGCTGAACCTCGCGAAAGAGCCGGGTGAGCTGCTGCGCAACTCGCTCACCCACGTCGCGCGCGGCGCAGACGGGGTGTGCTTCTTCCAGTGGCGCGCCTCGGTGCAGGGCAGCGAGAAGTTCCACTCGGCGATGCTCCCGCACGCCGGCACCGACAGTGCGCTGTGGCGCGAGGTCATCGGGCTCGGCGCGACGCTCGACCGTCTCGATGAGGTCGCCGGGTCGCGCGTGGTCGCCGACGTGGCGATGGTGTTCTCGTGGGAGTCGTGGTGGACCGCCAACACCGAGTCGCGTCCGTCGCAGTCGATCAGCTATCTCGACCAGGTGCACGCCGCCTACGACGCACTCCACGCGCACGGCTGCGCCATCGACATCGTGCGACCGGGCGCAGACTTGTCGGCCTACTCGCTCGTGGTCGTTCCGGGACTGCACCTGGTGTCAGAGGCGGATGCCGCGACCATCACCGACTGGATCCACGCCGGCGGCACCGCGCTGATCACCTTCAACAGCGGCATCGTCGACGAGCAGGACAGCGTCTACACCGGCGGATACACCGGTCCGTTCCGCGACGCGCTGGGCCTGCACATCGAAGAGTTCGCGCCGGTCGTCCCGGGCGTCGAGGTCTCGCTCAGCGACGGCACGAGCGGACGCCTCTGGAGCGAACGCAGCCGCGCGACGACCGCCGAGGTCGTGGCGACCTTCGTCGACGGTCCCTCGGCGGGCCTCCCCGCGCTCACCCGCAACACCTTCGGTACCGGCGCGGCGTGGTACACCGCAACCCTGCCCACCCGCGACGCCTATCGGGGTCTGCTGTCGCGGATCGCGCGCGAAGCCGGCGTGCGAGCGGTCGCCGAGACCGAGGGCGATCCCGCCTCGCTCGAACTCGTGCGCCGCCGCCACGACGACGGCACGACATACCTGTTCGTCGTGAACCACGGTGCGGATGCCGCTGAAGTCACGGCCCGCGGGCGTGAGCTGATCACCGACGAGGGCGTCGCAGGCGTCCTCGTCGTTCCCGGCGGCGCCGTGCGGGTCGTCAAGGAAACAACCGGCGACGTCGCCGGCATCCATCGAGAGGAGGTGGCCGAATGACCGCCACTGAAGTCCTCGTGACCGGCAACGGGTCACGCGACAGACGGCGCGCGCCCAAGCCCCCGCGGCGCAAGACGCCGCACAAGGGCGCGATCGCCATGTTCACCGGCCCGTTCAGCGTGCTGTTCCTGCTGTTCTACCTGCTGCCCATCGGCTATGCGATCTGGCAGTCGCTGCAGGTCGTCGAGCGCGATGGCACATACGGCGAACCGCGCCAGGTCTTCGGCGGGTTGGCGCAGTACGCGCTGGTGTTCCAGAACGCCCCGTTCTGGGAGTCGGTGGGCCGGGTGCTGCTGTTCGGCGTCGTTCAGGTCCCCGTCATGCTCGGCCTCGCCCTGCTGTTCGCCCTGCTGCTGGATTCGCCCGTGCTGAAGGGCAAGAAGTTCTTCCGGCTGGCGTTCTTCGCCCCCTACGCCGTACCCGGCGTCATCGCGGCCATCATGTGGGGTTTCCTCTACTCGCCCAACCTGTCGCCGTTCACCGACGTCACCCGCACGATCGACTTCCTGTCGCCCGAGCTGGTGCTGTGGTCGATCGCGAACGTCGTCACGTGGGTCTATGTGGGCTACAACATGCTGATCATCTACTCGTCGCTGCTGGCGATCCCCTCCGAGGTGTACGAAGCCGCACGCCTGGACGGCGCCGGTCAGGTGCGCATCGCCTGGTCGATCAAGATCCCGATGGTGGCGCCCGCGATCGTGCTGACCGCGGTGTTCTCGATCATCGGAACGCTGCAGCTGCTGGCGGAGCCGCAGGTGTTCCGCTCGTTCAGTGCCGCGGTCTCGAGCACCTACACACCCAACATGACGGTGTACGCGACCAGCGCGATCCCCAACGTCAACCTCGCCGCCGCGTTCTCGGTGGTGCTCGCCCTCGCGACGTTCGTCCTGTCGTTCGCGTTCTTGAAGTTCACCCAGCGGAAGGCGGACTCATGAGCATGCTCACCCGCACACGCGGCGCCACCGCCGACGACCTGAAGCCCGCGCGGGGGCCGCGCGAGAGCGTCGTGTCGCGCAGCGCCGCGCTGATCGTCATGGGCGTGTTCACGCTCTACTTCCTCGTGCCGATCTGGTGGCTGTTCATCGCCGCCACCAAGGATCGCGGCGACCTGCTGACCACCAACGCGCTGTGGTTCGCCGACTGGAACTTCTTCGCCAACGTCGGCGACCTGCTCGCCTACGGCGACGGGGTGTACCTGCGCTGGCTGCTCAACAGTGCAGGCTACGCCGGCTTGGGCGCCCTGCTGGCGACGGTCATCGCCGGCATGTGCGGGTACGCCCTCGCCAAGTACCGGTTCCGCGGGCGCGAGGTCTACTTCAACGTGGTGCTCGGTGGGGTGCTCGTCCCGGCCACGGCGCTCGCCCTGCCGTTGTTCCTGCTGTTCAGCCAGGTCAACCTCACGAACACGTTCTGGGCGGTGCTCCTGCCCAGCATCGTCAGCCCGTTCGGCGTCTACCTCAGCCGCATCTACGCGTCGGCGAGCGTGCCCGACGAGCTGATCGAAGCCGGCCGCATCGACGGGGCGAGCGAGCTGCGCACGTTCTTCACGGTCTCGATCCGGCTGATGACGCCGGCGCTGATCACGGTGTTCCTGTTCCAGTTCGTCGCGATCTGGAACAACTTCTTCCTGCCGCTGATCATGCTGCGCAGCGAAGAGCTGTTCCCCGTCACCTACGGCCTCTACACGTGGAACACGCAGCTCAACCAGATCCCCGAGCTGCGCACCTATGTGCTGGTCGGATCGTTCCTGTCGATCCTGCCGCTCATCGTCACCTTCCTCTTGCTTCAGCGCTTCTGGCGCAACGGACTCGGCACCGGGTCCGTGAAGTGAGTTCCCCCGCCGACGGCCTGGCCACGGCATCCCTCAGAAAAATCCGCATCACACCATCGAAAAGGAACATCATGCAGCACTCCAAGAGAGCAGTCGTCACCGGCGTCGCACTGCTCAGCGCGCTCACCCTTGCCGGATGCAGCTCGACCACCGGATCGACCGACGGCGGCGCGGATGCCGCTGCCTGCGCGCCCGCTGACGGAGACGTCACTCTCGAGTTCACCTCGTGGATCCCCGGCATCGAGGACGTCGCCGCCATGTGGAACGAAGAGAACCCCGACATCCAGGTCGAGGTGCAGACCGGCCCGAACGGCAACTCGGGAACCTACCAGAACTTCTTCAGCCAGCTCGCCGCCGGCAACGCACCCGACCTCGGGCAGATCGAGTACGACGCGCTGTCGAGCTTCCGTGTGCAGGACGGCCTTGAGGACCTCGCCGCGTGCGAGGACGTCGTCGCCGCCGAGTCGGAGTTCATCCCGTGGACGTGGGGTCAGGTCACGCTCGGCTCCGAGGACGCCGTGTACGGCATCCCGCAGGACTCGGGTCCCATGGCGCTGTTCTACCGCGCCGACCTGTTCGAGGAGAACGGCATCGAGATCCCCACCACGTGGGAGGAGTACAAGGAAGCGGCCGTCAAGGTGCGCGACGCGGGCGGCTACATCACCAACTTCTCCACCGCCGACATCAACCAGTTCGCCGGCTTCGTCTGGCAGGCCAACGGCGACTGGTTCACCAACGACGGCGACCAGTGGACCGTCGACCTGACCGGTGACGAGTCGACCACGGTGGCCGACTACTGGCAGGAGCTCCTCGACGAGGACCTCGTGGCGACGTACCCCGCATGGACCGAAGAGTGGAACAACGCCTACAACTCCGGCGAGGTCTGGACCTGGAACTCCGCAGTCTGGGGCGCGAACTCGATCGCCTCGGGCGCTCCCGACACCGCCGGCAGCTGGGCTGTCGCACCGTCGCCGCAGTGGGAAGCCGGCGGCACGAGCTCGGGCAACTGGGGCGGATCGTCGATCGCGGTGTTCAAGGGCACCGATCACCTGTACGAGGCGACCAAGTTCGCCCTGTGGCTGAACACCTCGGACGAGGCGCTCACCGCGCTCAACGAGTCGGCGAACATCTACCCCGCCACCACCGACGGACTCACGCTGCCGTCGCTGCAGGAAGGTGTGGAGTTCTACGGCGGTCAGAAGATCTACGATGTGTTCGCTGAGGCTGCCGCGCAGGTCAACCCCGACTTCGTGTGGGGCCCGACCATGACGCAGACGTACGCCGACGTGTCGGACGGATTCCAGAAGGCCGTCACCGGACAGGGCACGCTGCTGGACGCCCTCGCCTCTGCACAGGAGTCGACGATCTCGACCCTCAAGGCACAGTCGATTCCCGTCGCGGAGTGATCGTAGGGTTGACCGCGTGATTCACCACTTCCGCGCCGCGGGAGTCAGCTTCGTGCTCGACTCCCGCGGCGCGGGCGTTCCCGCGATCCTCCATTGGGGACGCGACCTGGGCGCCCTCGCAGACGCAGATCTCCTGACATTCGCGGAGGCATCGACGCCTGCCGTTTCACCGAGTTCGATCGATAGCCCGCTCCGGTTCTCCGTGCTCCCGGGCCTCGCCGACGGATGGTCGGGTCGCCCGGCCGTCGACATCGCCGGCCCGACCGTGGCGTGGGACCGCGTCTCTACGCGCCGCGACGGTGCCGTGCTCGAGATCTCGAGCGAGCGAGTGGATGCCACGGCCACCACGACGCTCGAACTCACTCCCCAGGGTGTGCTGCTCGTGGCTCACCGCGTGCGCAACGTCGGCGACCGGCCGTTGACGCTCGTCTCGGCCGATGTCGTGTTCCCGTTGCCGGAGCGGGCGCGTGAAGTGCTCGACTTCGCGGGTCTCTGGTCGCGCGAGCGGCGCCCGCAGCGGACACAACCGGGCCACGGAGTCTGGCTTCGCGAAACCCGTCACGGGCGCGGGGGCCATGACGATCCGTTCTTGATGGTGGCCGGCGTGCCGGGGTTTTCGTTTCGTTCGGGAGAGGTGTGGTCGACGCACGTCGCGTGGAGTGGCGATACGCGTCAGTTCGTCGAGCGCGCGGCGTTGGGTCGCACGGTGCTGGGCGCAGGCGAGCGCTTTGACCCCGTCACGCTCGCCCCCGGCGAGCAGTACACGTCGCCGACGGTGGTGGCCACCTGGTCGGGCGAAGGACTCGATGGGCTGTCGGATCGGCTCCACCCGTGGGTGCGGTCGTGGTCGACGATCCGATCACCTCGCCCCGTCACGCTCAACACGTGGGAGGCGGTGTACTTCGACCACTCGCTTGAGCGACTCGAGCCATTGGTGGCGCGCGCGGCAGAGGTAGGAGTCGAGCGCTTCGTGCTCGACGACGGCTGGTTTCAAGGACGTCTGGATGATCGTCGCGCGCTCGGCGACTGGACCGTCGACCTCGCGAAGTGGCCTACAGGGCTGCACCCGCTCGCGGCACTCGTCGAGGACGCGGGCATGCAGTTCGGGTTGTGGGTGGAACCCGAGATGGTCAGCGTGGATTCGGACCTCGCCCGCGCGCATCCCGACTGGTTGCTCACCTCCGCGGAGGGACTCACCTGGCGGTGGCAGCACGTGTTGGATGTCGCCAACCCGGCGGTCGAGCAGTACCTGTTTGAACGAATCGATGCACTGCTGACGGAGTACCGCATCGCGTATCTGAAGTGGGATCACAACCGCGATTTGCTGGTTTCGACCACCCGCCCGCAGGTCGAGGCCCTGTACCGGCTGCTCGATCGCGTGCGGGCCGCGCATCCCGGCGTCGAAATCGAGTCGTGCGCGTCCGGTGGCGGGCGCATCGACCTGGAGATTCTGCGCCGGGTCGACCGGGTATGGACGAGTGACACCAATGATCCCCTCGAGCGTCAGCGGATTCAGCGGTGGACGGGCATCGTCGTGCCGCCGGAGTATCTGGGAAGCCACGTCGGCGACGCACGCGCACACACCACCGGCCGGGTTGCTGAGCTCGGGTTCCGGCTCGCGACGGCGCTGTTCGGACACGCCGGCATCGAGTCTGATCTCACGCGGGTCTCGGCCGCCGACCTGGCGGCGCTGCGCACTTGGACGGCCCTCTTCACCCACCACCGCGGGCTGCTCCACCATGGGCGTACAGTGCGGGTGGATTCCGCCGACCCAGCGGTCATGATCCACTCCGTCGTGGCACATGACCTCGGAGAGGCGATCTGCTCATACGCGGTGCTCGAGGGAGCGGATGCCGCGCTCGCCGAGCCGTTGCGCTTCGCCGGGCTTGACCCCGACCGCCGTTACACGGTGACGGCCGTGGACGTCGGCGCGCCCGCGATGAGCCTGCAGGACGCGCCACCGCCGTGGTTGGTCGAGGGGGTGACTCTCCTCGGTAGCGTGCTGATGCAGGTCGGTCTGCCGATGCCGCTTCTCTCGCCCGGCAATGCCGTGGTCTTGCGCGCTGTCGCGTCGTGACGCCCGCCCGTCCCCGCGTTCCGCACCTCCACTCCGCCCCCACGTTCCGGCCCCGCTCCGCCCCCAGTTTCTGCACCGGGATGGCGCAGATCTTGAGGGCGGAGCCTTGGGGGCTGACGGAAGCACCGCTCCACCCCCACTCTCTGCACCGGGATGGCGCAGATCTTGAGTGCGGAGCCCTGGGCGGGGGCGGGACCGTTCCTCGACCCCCAGAGTCTGCACGCCGGTGAGGCAGATTTTGAGGGGGGAGCAGCGGGGAGTGCCCCTATCTAGTTCGTCAAGCTCTGCGTCGAAGTCGCGGTCGGATATGGCAGGGTGCTGTCATGGCTGATGATGCTGTGCCGCGTATTCCGTTTCGCCCTGTGCCTCGCGATTTCGAGGGTTTCCCGATGCCTGCAACCGTCCCGCCTGGGTTGCGCCTCGAGCTCAGCCGTTCGCGTGTTGTCGAGGGCAAGGAAGACGAGCTGGCGGAGTGGATGTCGATGCTCACGGAGCGATACGACGAATGTCTCGAGACCCTGCCGGCCGAACGCGCGGTGTTCGAAGCGACGTTCAAGCATCGCGAAGCAGATGGTTCGCTCTGGATCTATCATCTGGCGCTGATGGGTGAGGACGGGAGCGGGCTGGATGAGTCGCATCCGGTCGACGCCGCTCACGCTGCTTATAGTCGTCGGGTCAAGGAGCCCGGCTGGGAAGAGATCGAGCCAATGTTCATGCTGACGCCAGCGCATCTGCGTGACGTCATGCAACGGTGGGGTGCTTCGGGCCTCGCCGATTAAGCGCTCAAGCAGCGTCTCGCATTTCGTCTTTGCCCGCGTGCGGCTGGTAAAGGGTGCCGTCGCGGAGCATGGCGTAGAGGACGTCGGATCGACGCCTAGCAAGAGCGAGTAGCGCTTGGTTGTGACGTTTGCCCTGAGCGATCTTTCGGTCGTAGTAGGCGCGGGAGTCGGGGTCGCGGAGCGCGGCGAATGCGGAGAGGAACATCGCGTTCTTGAGGATCTTGTTCCCACGCCGTGACGAGTATTCCCCTCGGATCGAGGACCCGGATCTTCGGGTGACGGGGGCGAGGCCGGCGTAGGCGGCGAGGTGACCGGCGGTGGGGAAGTGCTTCCCGGCGACTTCGGTGAGGAGTCGGGCTGCGGTCCTGACGCCGACTCCGGGCATGCTCGTCAGGACGGGCTGAAGAGGGTGCGCATCGACCAGCTTCTGAACCTCGGCCGCAACCTCATCACGCTGTTGCCGCAAAGTTGCCAGCTGTGCGGCGAGGCGTGGAAGCACCAGTGCGGCCGCGTTCGTGCCGGTGACGACGACGGTCTGCTCGCCGAGCGCGACCATGATTTCGTGCGCCCATTCCCGACCCTTTCGAGGAGCGAGTTTCAGCATCCGCGTGGCGATCCGCTTCTGGCCCGCTGCACGCAGCTCAGCCGGGGACGGCCAGCGTTGCAGCAGATCGAGGACCGCGGGGTGATCGAGCCGTGGCCCGATCACGCGTTCCAGCGCGGGGTGGATCTGGGTGAGTAGTCCTCGGACTCGGTTGCCGACCTGGGTGATCTGGGCGGCCAGGTCATCGTCAAATCCGCAGAGCATCGTGAGCTCGGCCACCTGCTCATCCGTCGCCCGGATCGAGCGAAGCGTGTGCGGCATCGTCCGTGCGGTCTCCGCAATAATCGCCGCATCCCTCGCGTCGGTCTTGGCCTCGCCCGGGTGCAGATCAGCGATGCGTCGCATCGCAAGTCCCGGTAGATATCCGACCAAGGCGCCCGCGGCTTGCGCGACGGCGACAGGTAGCGCGCCGATCGTTGCTGGCTGGTCCACGATGAGCAGCACGACGCCGTGTTTCTGAAGGTCGGCGAGCACGGCTCGGAGTCGTCGCTCGTCGTTCGGGAGCGCCCGATCGTAGAGCTTCGTCCCGGTCCGGTCGAGAGCGACTGCGTGGTGCTCGCCTTTGCCAACATCGAGCCCGACGAACACGTCGACCTGGTCGTAGTTCTCAATCTGTGTGACCACTGCTCCTCCGTTCGATTGGGAACGACAGCTGCGACGGTGCGTCTCGGCATCCACGTTACGAACGACCTCGAGCGTGCTCGGGCCTGGCCCCTATCAGCGATCACCCACCGCCAACCAGGCTCGGTGACAACACCCCCCGGATCATCGAGGACAGGGGGGACCAATCATGCCGAGCCCGGCAGGCTGCCACCGGCCAGCATGCTCGCCGGACGGCTACGAAGAAAGTAACGGGGGGGAGCAGCGGGGAGGGGTAGCGTCGGGGAGGCGCGAGACGCGCGCCAAGTGCGTGCCTCAGCGCGAGCGCTTGACGACGTCGTACGCGTCGAGCGCGCGCTGGCGCGTCTCGCGCAGGTCGACGATCGGCTGCGGAGCCAGCCCGTCGCCGGCGCCGGTGTACTCCGGCGCCCACGAACGGATGTACTCGCCATGCGGGTCGAACTTCTGCGCCTGCAGCTCGGGATTGAACACGCGGAAGTAGGGCGCGGCATCCGCCCCAGAACCTGCGACCCACTGCCAGTTGAACGGGTTGCTGGCGGCATCCGCGTCGATCAGCGTGTCCCAGAACCACTGCTCACCGAGGCGCCAGTCGATCAGCAGGTTCTTGGTGAGGAACGAGGCGACGACCATGCGCACGCGGTTGTGCATGGTGCCGGTGTGCCACAGCTCGCGCATTCCCGCATCGACCAGGGGCACGCCGGTGACGCCCCGCTGCCACGCGCGCAGGTGGTCCTCGTCGAGCGGCGGCCAGGGGAACTCGTCGAACTCGCGCTTGATGTTCTTCGTCGCGAGGTCGGGCGAGTGGTACGCGATGTGCCACGCGAACTCGCGCCAGCCGATCTCAGAGAGGAAGCGATGAGCGGATGCCGCATGCCGGCCCGTTCCGGCGTGCGCGAGCGTCTCGTGCCAGACCGTGTAGGGACTGATCTCGCCCCAGCGCAGGGGTGCCGACAGGCGCGAGGTCGATCCGGCGGCGGGCTCGTCGCGAGCCGAGTCGTAGCTGCCGAGGTCTTCGTCGAGGAACGCCGCGAGGCGCTGGCGCGCTCCGAGTTCGCCGGGCTCGCCCGTTTCGGTGAAGCCGGTCGCCCAGTCGGGGGAGGTGGGGAGCAGCATCCACTCGTCAAGGTCGTCCGAGGCGATGGCGAGGTCGGCGCCGGCGATTTCGCGCGGCTCGGGGAGTGGCTGGCGTGGCGCGGGGAGTGCTTGGCAGGCCTTCCAGAACGGGGTGAACACCGCGTAGGGCGTGCCGGCGCCGGTCGTCACGGTCCATGGTTCGAAGAGCACGGATGCCGCGAATGACGCGACGTCGGCGCCGGCATCTCGCACCCGCTCTTTGATGCCCTGGTCGACGGAGCGCTCGGCGCCGCCGTAGCGTCGGTTCCAGAAGACGGCCCCCGCGTCGGTCTCGTCAGCGAGTGAGCGGATGACGTCGGCGGCGGGCCCGCGACGAAGAATGAGGCGGGCGCCGCGATCGGCGAGCCGCGAGGCCAGCTGGTTGAGGGAGTGGTGGAGCCACCATTTTGCGGCGGCTCCGAGGGAGCGGATGCCGGGGGATTCCTCGTCGAGGATGAACACCGCAACGACGGGGGCGCCGCGATCGACCGCTGCGCGCAGCGCGGGGTTATCGGCCAGCCGCAAATCGTCGCGGAACCAGACGATGCTCGGTCGCGTGGTGTCAGGCGTGTTCGGGGTAGCCATGGCTTCATCCTGCCGCTGTGCGGCGGTGGATCACAGGCCTGTGCGGGGTTGCGGGTGATGTGGTAGCGGTGCGTGCGGTGGCGGGGTCGGTGTGGGGTGCGTGCGGTGCGTGCGGTGGCGGGGCCGGTGCGTGGTAGCGGGCGGGCCGTGCGGTGGCGGGCCGGTGCGGGGCGCGCGGGGCCCCGCTACGGGATGTCGAGGCCCTTCGGGGCCATGACGAGCAGCGCGCCGGCGTCGAGCGTCACGGTGATGCGCGTGGCTTCGCCGAACTCGTCGCCGTCGAGCTGCACGGGGTGTGCCGACTCGGCGCCGACCTCGATGCCCGCACCGCGCGAGTAGCGCACCGCGCTGTCGCGCGTCCGCAACGACAGGACTTTGCGGCCCGCGCGGAAGCGCTTGAGCACGGAGTTGTCCCACGCCACGCGGCGCCACACCAGCAGCCACCCGAGCGTGCCCTTCGGCTGGAACACCACCACGTCCAGCGCGCCGTCCGACACGGACGCTTCGGGGATGAGGTCGAGCCCGGCCGGCAGCTGCCCGCAGTTGGCGAACAGCACGCTCTGCACGCGCGCGGAGTGCAGCTTGTGCCCGGGCATTTGGTACATCACCCGGAACGGCTTGGCGTCGGCGAGCGACCGCGCGGCACCGTCGACGTACGCGACCCAGCCCACGCTCTTCTTCAGCTGTGGGTTGGTGTTGGCGATCATCGCGGCGTCCAGGCCCATGCCGCCCATCACGACAAACGCGCGCTTCTCGGTGTCGCCGTCTTCGCGGACGAGCTCGGCCCAGCCGACATCGATCGCGGTCGACTCACCCGTGAACGCGGCCTTGACCATCGTCGCCGGGTTCGACAGGGGCAGCTTGAGGTTCCGCGCGAGAAGGTTGCCCGTCCCGCTCGGCACGATCGCGAGCGGCACGCCCGTTCCACTCATCGACTCCGATACGGCGCGAACGGTTCCGTCGCCGCCGGCCACGAGCACCACGTCGACGTCGTTCGACAGCGCCTCGCGGGTCACTTCGTAGCCGATGTCCTCGACGGTGGTCTCGAAGAAGAGTGGTTCGTCCCACCCTGCTTTCTTCGACTCGTCGACGACGCTCGCGCGCAGCGTCTCGGCATCCACCTTGATGGGGTTGTACACGAGCGCGGCGCGCTTGCGCGAAGAAGACGAGGAAGAGTCCTGGGCCATGACGGTAACGATAGTCGTCGGATGCCGCGCGCCCGCGCCTGACTAGACTTGTGGGGTGATTGATCCCGTACTTCTCCGCGAAAATCCCGAGCTGGTCAAGCGCTCGCAGCGCTCGCGTGGGGAGTCGGCTGACTCCGTTGACGCGGCGCTGGACGCAGACCGCGACCGCCGCGCCGCGATCACGGCGTTCGAAGAGCTCCGTGCCGAGCAGAACGCGCACGGCCGACTGGTGGCGCAGGCGCCGAAAGAAGAGAAGGCCGCGCTCGTTGCGCAGGCCAAGGATCTCAGCGCTCGAGTGAAGGATGCCCAGCATGCCGTGACCGCGGCGGAAGAGGCATCCGACGCCGCCCTCGCCCGCATCGAGAACATCGTCATCGACGGCGTTCCGGCAGGTGGCGAAGACGACTTCGTCACGCTGCGCACGCACGGCGCCCAGCCCACGTTCGACTTCACCCCGCGCGATCACCTCGAACTCGGTGAGCTTCTCGGCGCGATCGACATGGAGCGCGGCACCAAGGTGTCGGGGAGCCGCTTCTACTTCTTGACCGGCATCGGCGCCCGCCTCGAGATCGCGTTGATGAACCTCGCGCTCGACCGCGCGTTGCAGGCCGGTTTCACGCCGCTGATCCCGCCGACGCTCGTGCGCCCCGAGGTGATGCGCGGCACCGGGTTTCTCGGTCAGCACTCGGACGAGGTCTACCACCTGCCCGACGACGACATGTACCTGGTCGGCACGAGCGAAGTTCCGCTCGCCGGCTACCACATGGACGAGATCCTCGACCTCGACAAGGGCGCGAAGCGCTACGCGGGGTGGTCGACCTGCTACCGCCGCGAGGCGGGCTCGTATGGCAAGGACACGCGCGGCATCATTCGCGTGCACCAGTTCAACAAGCTCGAAATGTTCGTCTACACGACGCCCGAGGATGCCGAGGCAGAGCACGTGCGCCTGGTCGAACTGCAGGAGCAGATGCTGCGTGACCTCGGCCTGTCGTATCGCGTGATCGACGTCGCCGCCGGTGACCTCGGGTCAAGCGCCGCGCGCAAGTATGACGTCGAGGCATGGGTTCCGACGCAGGGCGCGTACCGCGAGCTCACGTCGACATCGAACTGCACGACCTATCAGGCGCGGCGCCTCGACATCCGCTACCGGCTGCCCGCCGACCAGGGTGGGAAGACGCACCCGGTCGCGACGCTGAACGGGACGCTGGCCACCACCCGCTGGATCGTCGCGATGCTCGAGACCCACCAGCGCGAGGACGGATCGGTGCTCGTACCCGAGGTGCTGCGCCCGTTCTTGGGTGGCCTCGAGGTGATGGAGCCGATCGCGTGAGCGAAGAGGCCCACCTCCCCGCGACAGGCAGCATCGAGATCGCACCCGAGACCGATGCCGCCGACATCATCGAGCAGGTGGCCGAGGATGCCGCCGACCCGGCAACTGTCACCGAGCGACTGCTCATCGCCCTCGATATCGATGGCACCGTGTTGCTCGAAGACGAATCGCCGAGCCCCGGCGTGATCGACGCCGTCGCCCACGCTCAGAGCGCCGGGCACGAGGTGATGATCGCCACCGGCCGCAGCTGGGAAGGCACGCGCAGCGTGCTGCAGACGCTCGAGATCGCACCCGAGTACGTGGTGTGCTCGAACGGAGCCGTCGTCCTCAAGCGCGCCGACGCCGTCACGTGGGAGTACGAGCGTCACGTGGTTGAGACCTTTGATGCCAGCGAGGTGCTCGCGCTGCTGGGCGAACACCTGCCCGACGCGCACTACCTGGTCGAGCTCCCTGACGGCGGGCGTCGCTACACCGACTACCTACCCGACTGGAACCTCGCCCGCGCCGACCGTGTGCCGTTCGGCGAGCTCGGAATCGAGCCGGTGTGCCGCGTGGTCGTCGTCGCGCCCGACCAGCACGAAGAGGACTTCAACGCGCTCGTCGATCAGATCGGTCTGCACCACGTGTCATACGCCGTCGGCTGGACGGCGTGGCTCGACATCGCCCCGCACGGGGTCGACAAGAGCACCGGACTCGAGCGTGTGCGCACTGAGTTGGGCCTCGACCCGGCGCACGTTCTGGTGATCGGTGACGGTCGTAATGATTTGGGCATGTTCCGCTGGGCGCTCGAGAACGGCGGTCGTGCGGTTGCGATGGCGCAGGGCCCGCAAGAGGTTCGGGATGCCGCGGGCGAACTCACTATCTCGGTGCGCGAGGGCGGCGTCGCGGCGGTGCTGCGCGCGCTGTAGGCCTCGCCTCGCGCGCGTCCCGCCCGCCGCTGCGCGCGCTGTAAGCCGCTTCGGGGTGCCGGGGAGCGGCATCCACTCTCCTACAGGTGCTCCACAGACACCGCTGGAACAATGAACCGACGGCGCCGTCGGCTAGACTCGACGATTGTTCGATGGATGCCACGTGTGGCATCGATCGGGAGGGTTGTCCGAGCGGCCGATGGACCTGGTCTTGAAAACCAGTGGGCAGCAATGTCCCGTGGGTTCGAATCCCACACCCTCCGCAAACAATGTGTGCCGGGGGCGACGAAACAGACGGAGCATCTCGAGAGGACACACGAGTGGCAGAGGCGACCCACCGCGCACGGCGCGGCCGGCGCACGGTGGCGCGGCATGGTGAGCTGCGTTCGCCGCACCCTCTGGCCCTGGTGATGAAGGTCGTCGGGATCGTCGCGGCTGTCGCGCTGGTCTCGGGCGCGGGGGTGGCGGCATATGCCGTGACCGACATCGCGCAGACCGCCGTCGCGAACTCGGTCGACCTCGAGGGCCAAGAGGCTGTGCCGCCCGACATCGGTGCGATCGAGGGCGGCGTGAACCTGTTTCTCGCTGGAACCGACGCATGCGAGCCCGAGTACGCGCACTACTTCGGCGGCCGGTGCACCGGAGAGTCGGCGCAGGGGGAACTCAACGACGTCAACCTCTTGGTGCACATCTCTGACGCGCCGCGCCGCGTCACGGTGGTGTCGTTCCCGCGTGACCTGATGGTTCCGGTTCCTTCGTGCACGCGCGAAGACGGGACCACGACGTCGGCGCTCAGCAAAGAGCAGATCAACGCCACGTTCTTCTTGGGTGGCCTGAACTGCACGACGAAGACCATCTCTCAGCTGAGTGGGCAGAACATTCCGTTCGCGGCGAAGGTGACGTGGGGTGGCGTGATCGAGGTGACGGATGCCATCGGTGGCGTCGAAGTATGCCTGGCCAGCGGCATCCGAGATTCTCATACCGGCATCGACTGGCCAGCGGGCAACCGCACGATCCAGGGGATCGAAGCGCTGCAGTTCTTGCGCACGCGCCACGGCGTCGGTGACGGCTCGGACCTCGGCCGCATCTCGAACCAGCAGCAGTACATGTCACGCCTGGCGAAGAAGCTCATGGGCGACGAGGTGCTGTCGAATTTGCCGCTGCTGTACAAGCTGGCGACGACCACGGTGGAGAACATCACCCCGAGTAAGTCGCTGGTGAACCCCGCCACGCTCGTGCAGATCGCGCTCGCCGTGAAGGATGTGCCGTTCGAAGACATCGTGTTCGTGCAGTACCCGGTGCTGACCGACCCGAGCGACCCGAACCGCGTCGTGCCCGACTATGCGTCGGCGCAGCAGTTGTGGGACGCGTTGGAAGAGAATCGTCCGCTCGAGATCACCGGCAAGGCCGGCGCCAACGACGGTGTGGTCGTTGAAGAGGATCCGGATGCCGCGGAGGCGACGCCTGAGGCGACCCCCGAGGCAACACCGGGCGCGACGCCGGAGGCGACCGACGAGGCCGTGGAGCTGCCGTCGTCGATTTCGGGTTCGACTGCGGCGCAGGACACCTGCTCCAACGGCAATCTGCGAGGTAATGGGTGATGGGTGCAGCAGGAAGGCCCTCGGGTGAGGGTCGACAGACGATCGCGCGTCACGCGGTAGTGAAGGAGCGGCACCCGCTGCTGCGGCTGCTCGCGATGTGCGCGGTCGCACTCGGTGTCGTCGCGGTCAGCGCCACGGGTGTGGCTGCATACTCGGTCGCGAGTGCGGCGACCGCGGTGACGAATGCTGCGGTCGCGCTGGGTGAGGACGACGTGATTCCGCCGTCGCTCGGCGCGATCGAGGGTGGCGTGAATCTGCTGCTCGTCGGTACCGACTCGTGCGAGGGGCAGGACCTCGAGCTGTTCCCGCGCTGTGCGCACGATGACGGGGGCGAGCGCAACGACGTCACGATGCTCGTCCACATCTCGGACGAGCCGCGCCGCGTGACGGTCGTCTCTTTCCCGCGCGACATGCTGGTGCCGATTCCGTCGTGCCCCGACGGGTCGGGCGGCAACTACTCGGCGATGAGCCAGCAGATGATCAACGTGTCGTACATGTACGGCGGGTTGCCCTGCACCGTGCTCACCGTCGAGGAGCTCACCGGTGTGGACATTCAGTTCGCGGCATCCATTCGCTGGACTGGCGTGATCAATATGTCGGATGCCATCGGGGGCGTCGATGTGTGTGTGGCGGGCGACATCAGCGACTCACACACGGGATTGAATCTCACGGCGGGTAATCACACGCTGGTGGGCGCGGAGGCCCTGCAGTTCTTGCGTATTCGTCACGGAATCGGTGATGGATCCGACCTCGGTCGCATCTCGAACCAGCAGCAGTTCATGTCGTCGATGGTGCGCAAGCTGCAGTCCGAGTCGGTGCTCGCGAACCCCGGTGTGCTGCTGAACCTCGCCAACACGGCTGTGAACCAGGTGACGCAAGACCAGTTGGTGCTGAGCCAGTCGCTGACCAACCCGACCCTGATGGTGCAGATCGCGATGGCCGTGAAGGACGTCGAGTACGAGGACATCGTGTTCGTTCAGTACCCGACCGTCTACGCGAGTGGTACCGGTGCGAGTCGAGTGTTTCCGGTGACGGATGCCGCGGCCGTGCTGTTCACGGCGCTCGCCGAGAACAAGCCGCTGACCCTGACCGGTGAGGCGAGCCAGGGCTACGGCGTCGAGGTGACCGGTGAGGCGGAGAAGCCTTCGGCCACGCCGAGCGCTTCGGCCTCGGCTGACGGCGCGACGGCGACGCCGGAACCGACGGACAGTGCGTCGGGTTCTTCTGATGACTCGGATGCCGCGGATGCTTCGGCCGACGATCGCGTCGACCTGCCGTCGTCGATCGCCGGAACCACTGCCGCGCAGGTGACCTGCACCGTCCCTGAGGGGTGATCGGTTCGTCGCTACGCGCGCGAGCGGTTATGATTGCTGAGGTTGTTCGTGCATTCGTGCTCGTTCACCTGGAGACGTCGCATAGTCAGGCCTAGTGCACCACCCTGCTAAGGTGGAGTCCTCGCAAGGGGACCGAGGGTTCAAATCCCTCCGTCTCCGCAGAAAAACCCCCGGTCAAACTAGGTTTCTCTTCGCTTCTGCCACGAAATCTGCCATTTCTGGCACGTTCGCGACCGCGAGGCCATCGAGCATATTGCGCGAGCTCCCGAGTTAGTCGTTGACATTCTGCGAAGCCTCGACTCGGGTGACAAACAGTTCGACAGTATGAAGGTCGGCACCGGGAGCGCGAATCCCTCGGTCTCGAACAGGGCAAGCCTGGTGGTTTGTAGTCAGCAGAAGCAGGCTTTGGGAGACTGATACACGGATAGGTGGCAGGTTGTAGTAGCGCCGCCAGTGCGACGGTCGTGTTCCTGATGGTCTCGAACTCGATGGACGCCGGGCGCGGAACTAACTTCGATCTTCGAACGCCGCATCCACTTCTGACGAAGGAGTCTTTTGCGATCTGCTCGGTCGTCGCTCCCGGGCTCGCGGTTGCGCGCGACGCGCATGATGTCGTCGCGGAACTCGCTCGGGTAGGGCTTGGGGACAGCAACATCCGTCCGGTCCGGCCGTCGCAGGCAAGCCAGGTCAGATGTCACCTACTCGTGCAGTAGTCCCTTGCGCCACTCTCGCAACGTGCATACTGAAGATCAGCAAGTCGAAGCTCGGTGCAGTGCCGAACGCAATTAAGCGACAGTCTGTTCGCAGAGTGGTGAGACATGGTTAGCAGCGATTCGCGCCCTAAAAGGCTGGTCGGCATGCGGGGCGGTGTCGCCGCTGGCGCTGTTCTGGTCCCCGTGTGCGGGACGGCGGCGCCGTCCGCGGCAGCTGAGATTGACGATTCGAGTGGCGCAATCGGGGTGATTGCAAGTATCGCGCCCGAATCCCTTGAAGCCGTATCCACAGACGAAGGCATCGTGGTCGCACACAAAGAGCTTCTGGACGAGGACGAGTTCGGTCGGTCGGTGGTCACGCACCCGATGCTTGACCCCACCAACCCTGACAGCATCGTCAGGGTGGACATTCCAGTCGACCCCTCGGAAGGTGTGGGTTTTAAGCAAGATGGGGCCGATGAGATTGTGATCGGCCTACCAAATGCTCATCGGGCGGATGAAGCCGACTACGGTGACTTCGGGCTGGCGACATACGATAACAACGACGGCTCCACCACGGTGCCGATTCCTCAGCCAGACGGCACTCTGCAGATCACCACGGTCATCGATGGTCCTGGAGCCCCGAATCGATATGCGTACCCCATCACCTTGCCCAACGGTGGTGAACTCGTCGACGCCGGGAATGGGTACTTTGCGATCCTCAATTCGGAGGGTTTGCCTGCGGCGATGATTGAGCCAGCATGGGCGCTCGATGCAGATGGCGAAGCGGTGACCACGAATTACGAGGTGGTCGGCAACGCGCTAGTGCAAGTGGTAGATCATGGTGATGGTGATGCCTACCCGATCGTTGCAGACCCGGCCGTCAAGGGGGCATACATCTCGAAAGTGAACGTCAACACGGTCACTCAGGGGAAGACGGTCGCTGTATATCCAGTGAACGGCTGGGCCATAACCGCGTTCAACAACTACTGGGCGGAGTACAAGCTATACGTCAGCTCGACTTACGAGGGAACGAAGTACAAGAACCAGCTGCAATGCCATTGGGATTTCGCACCTTTCAAAACTCCGTGGAATCTTGATTCCTGGCGTCCCAACGTCAGCTATTGGGACACTATTGTCGCCGGGTGCAACCCGTGACCTATATGCGGCGCACTATGTTTTGGTCGCTTCTGCTACTTCTTGCTGGGGTAGTCCTTGTTGTTTTTGGCGTCGCTTGGGCAATCGCGGAAGGCTACGCATCAGATAGTGAAGGACGTGCCGGCAATATCATTCCTGCTGCGCTCGTGGGCGGGGCAGGCCTGGTCTGCTTGGTCATCGGCGCGGCCGCGGGGGTCGCAGGCGCATTGAGGCCATCTCGGTCATCTGAGTAAACGGCCGGGAAGACAGCAGATTGGCAGGTGGGACGGGTCTGCCCCGAGTCTTGTTGACAGTCGGGGTTTGGGGTGATCAGGCCGCTTCTGCGTCCTTGTAGATCATCTCAAACTCGATGGGGGTGAGTCTGCCGAGGCCGCGCTGACGGCGTCGACGGTTGTACTTCGTTTCGATCCAGACGACCATCGCGAGGTGGAGTTCTTCGCGACTATCCCAGCGTCGGGTGTTCAACACGTTCTTCTGGAGCAGGCTGAAGAAGCTCTCCATGCTCGCGTTGTCCCCGGCCCCGTAAGACCTACCCATGGAGCCGACGAGGCCGTTGTTCTTGAGCAGGTTCTGGGTGCGCTTCGCGCGGAACTGACCGCCTCTGTCCGAGTGGCAGATCGTGCCGTTCGGTGAGCGCAACGCGATCGCGTTCCGCATCGCCGCCCGCGCGAGAGATGACTTCATGCGGGTGTCGATGGAGTAGCCGACGATCTTGTTCGACCAGACGTCCTTGATCGCGCAGATGTAGAGCTTGCCTTCCCTGGTCGGGTGTTCCGAGATGTCCCAGAGCCAGACCTTGTTCGGCCCGTCGGCGACGAACTCGTGCCGGACCACACCGTGCTCGTCGACGACCGCGAGGAGGTCGTCGTGCGGCGCCGGCCCGGTACTGCCGGGCTTGCTGCGCTTGTGGTGGTGCGACGCGTGAATCCCGGCGATCCGGCAGAGCCGGTGCACCCGGTTCTCCGACACGACGATGCCATGCTCGGTGTCGAGCTCGTCAGTGAGGAACCTGTACCCGAGGGTGACATCATCCGCATGCAGCTCGTAGAGCACATCAATGAGGTGCGCATCGTCCCAGTCACGCTGGGAGACAGGGTCACCTCGACACTGGTAGTACCCCTGCCGGGACAGGCCGAGAACCCGCAACGCCACCGCGACCGGCACCCTGATCCGGGCGCCGGCAGCAGCCATCTCTTGGACGAGCGGGAAGACTATTTTCCCGGCAGGTTCGCCTGCGACAGATACGCCGCGGCCCGCCGCAGCACCTCGTTCTCCTGCTCCAACAGCCGGATCCGCTTGTTCGCCTCACGCAACTGCTTGCGCTCGTCCTCGGTCAGGCCGGACCGCTTGCCGTCCTCAATATCGGCCTGCTTCAACCAGTTCGTCAGCGAGCCTTCGGAGATACCGAAGTCTTTCGCGATCTGCGCCAACGACGCCTGGCCCTTGCGGGCCACGGCCACGACATCGTCGCGGAACTCTTTCGGGTAGGGCTTTGCCACAGAAACATCCTTCCAGCGAGGACGAATCCTCACAGTTCAGATGTCAACCAAACTCGGGGCAGACCCGACTTCGTAGTGAGCGTGAGTTGAGTTGCACCCCGATGGAGTACCTAGAATCGCGGGATGGAGCCGTTCGACGTCGTCGAAGGCGAGCTGTTCCCGGAAACCGATCGTGCTGGCGACGTGGCAGAAGCAGCGGAAGGTGCTCGGCGTCCGCAGGCTCTGTCTCCGTCTCGGTCGCGACGGGCATGACATCGCCTGCTGCACGGTCGAACGCCTCATGCGCGACCTGGGGATCGCCGGTGTGATCCGCGGGAAGCGGCGACGTCGTCGTCGTTGCGACTGAGGAGGAGTGCGAGTCGACTGATGCGCCCTGCGTCTGTTGGAGACTCGCGCTATTCGATTCCCACCAGGTGGCGACGGGCGCCGCGAGCCGCGGGCGACCTGCGATCGGCTCCCTGTCGTTGAGGGATGCCGTGGGTAGGGCTAGCTTCATCTCACCGGTCCGCGTATAGTCGTAACTATTCGTTCAAGCGAAGGGTTATGAATGACTGAGGTGACGACGGCTGACGCTGCGCGGCGTCTTGGGTTGACGCAGGAGCGGGTGAGTCAGATGTTGCGTTCAGGTGAACTCAACGGGCGTCGGATCAGTGCTCGGGGTTGGCTGGTAGACCTTGCCTCCGTCGGCGACCGTTCGCGCAGCGCCACTGTTGGTGGCCGGCCTTGGTCCGAGTTGCGGGTGCGATCTGTGATCGATGCGCTGTCGACTGGTGATGTCGCCGAGGCGAGAACGCGGGATGCGATCCGCGGCGCCGAGGTCGAAGTGTTGTGGCGAAAGCTTGCGCAGTCGGTGTCGGTGCGACACTTCACGGCGCGGCATCCGGATGTTGCGCGGGATGCGTTGGTGCTTACGGGTGAGTCGGCAATCGACATTTTGGGGGAGCGGCTCGTCGGGCGGTCAGCAGTCGTGCATGGCTATCTTCGGGACGGTGACTTTGAGGACCTCGTTGACGATGCTGGGCTTGTCGAGAAGGCGGGTGGCGCTGTCGCTGTCTACAGGTTCAGGTCTGGGAGTCGATTGTGGACTGCTGGTGACCGAGCGCCGCGGGCGCTGGTCGCGGCGGACTGTGCTCGATCCGCGGCATTCCGCGTCCGCTCGATCGGAGTGCGGGCGCTCGACGAGATGAGGCAGGCGTGGCTGACGGAGAACACCTGATCCTCATCCCGGATGCGGAACAGCCGTGGAGCTTGGTGTTCGAGATCGCGGACGTCACGACGCCAGGCGAGTGGGTGCTGGTCGGCGGGCTCATGGTGCACGTGCACGCTCTCCGCGCCCGTATCTCTGCCTCGCGCCCCACTGAGGACGTCGATCTCCTCGTGAACCTCACCGCGGGAAACGTCAGCGCAGTGGCTGGACCACTGCAGGACATCGGGTTCCGCCCGACGGAGTCTCTCGGTAGCCGTGTACTGCACCGATTCCGTCGGGGTGACGAATCCATCGATGTCATGGTGGAGCGCGGCGCTTCCGCGCGGTGGTCGCAACGATCAATCTTCCAAGCACCGGCAGCCCGGCAGGCCATCGACCGCCGCGACTGGTACGACCTGAAAGGCGCCGACCGCATCGTTCGCATCGCTGTGCCGGATGCTCTCGGGGCGATCGTCGCGAAGGCCGCCGCCTACGCCGCCGACCAGCGCGATCGGGGCCGACACCTCGATGACCTCGCCGTGTTGCTGGCAGCTGCCGGCGGGCGGCGTGGGATGGGCCTTGACCGCCTGAGCAGACGGGACAAGCAGCACCTGAGGCCCGCGCTCAGCCAACTTGCCGACAGCAGCCACGATGGGTGGATGCTGCTCGATGCGGACGACCGCGCGATCGGCCAGCGTGCAGCCGATACGATCATCAGGGCCCTCGCGGACGCCTGAGTGGTCCGCTCCGCGGCCTCAGATCGGTGCCACGTTTCTGCCACGAATCGAACCCCGCCGACCTGTGACTCGCCCCGGCATGTCCGGAGAGCGAATTGCTGGTGTCAGCCGGCTCTCTCGACCGGTTCGATGCGAGCGTAGTCGAGCTGTTCGACCTCGAGCGGCGTGAGGTCGTCGATGGAGCCGTGGGTGCGCTCGGTGTTGAACCACAGCACCCAGGACGCAGTCGCCGCCTCGACCTGATCGACGTCCCGCCACGGGCCCTCGTGGTGGATGAGCTCGGACTTGTAGAGCCCAATCTGGGACTCCGCGAGGGAGTTGTCGTACGCGTCCCCGACGGACCCCACCGACGCGTCGATGCCCTCGTCGACGAGTCGGTCGGTGAAGGCGATCGACGTGTAGACGCTGCCCGTATCGGTGTGATGCGTGAGCCCGCCGAACCCAGCGACGCCTTCACGACGGCGGGTCCACAGAGCCATGTCGAGGCAGTCCAGCACGAGCGGCGTGGTCATGCTCGTTGCGGCGCGCCAGCCGAGGATGCGGCGGGAGTGCGCATCGAACACGAACGCGACATAGACCCACCCCGACCACGTCCAGACGTAGGTGAAGTCGGCGACCCAGAGCTGGTTCGTGCGGAACCTCGCGAAGTGCCGGTCGACGAGGTCGGCTGGCCTGGTCTCCCGCAGATCCGTGTCGACCGGGCGCTTGCGCTTCCCGCGGACGACGCCAGCGATCCCGAGTTCTCGCATGAGGCGTTCGACCGTGCAACGCGCGATGTCGTGCCCATCACGGCGGAGCCGCAGCCAGAGCTTGCGGGCGCCGAGAACCTTTCGATGGTCGATCCACGTCTGCAGGATGATCGGCTTCCACCGCTCATCCAACAGTTTCCGCGACGACGACCCGCGCCCGCGAGCATCGTAGTAGGTCGATGGGGCGACCTTGCAGCCGTGCTGGGTGAGCACGGCGCAGATCGACTCGACACCCCATCGCAGCCCGCCATCACGGCGGTCCTTGTGGTCGCTGATGAACGCGACTATCGCTTCTGTGGCCGGTCGAGCTCGGCCGCGAAGAAAGCCGATGCCGCCTTCAAGATCTCGTTCGCGCGACGCAACTCGGCATTCTCCCGCTTGAGCCGCTTGATCTCCTCCGCCGCCTCGGTCGTGACCCCCGGCCGTTGCCCGGTGTCGACCTGGTTGCGGCGGATCCAGGTCCGGATGGTTTCCGGCGAGCCGATGCCGAGCATCTGCGCGGTCGCCGTCATCGCGGCGTACTCACTCGGATAGTCGGGCCGCAACTCGGCGACCATGCGGACAGCGCGCTCACGAAGCTCGCGCGGATACTTGCTGGGACGTCCCATGAGACAGATCCTTCCAAGGAATCTTGTCTCCGGACATGCCGGGGTGAGTCAGTGCCTGATCGGGCCGGCGCATTTTGGTCGCCAGGGGTCCCCCAGGGGGACCCGTGGGGGACCCCTGGAGCACATAAATCCGCTCTGTCGGGCCATCGGTCGCGTCGAGTTCCGCGTGATTCCGCGGTGAAGCAGGCGTCGACGGCGGGGGGAGTGCACTACCCCGCGAGAGTGGCAACCCGTGGACAACTTCGGTAGTTCCTTGTAGGCGCTCGCTGTCCCTGCTGCCCGACCCTGCCGTCGTCGGGTAATGCGCCGCGCTTCCTGGCAAGCGCGGCGGCGAGTCGTTCGGGCAGAGGTTGGCGAAACGTCAACTCATTCGGCACCCAACCGCACGTCTCAGTTGCGGATTCGTCCGCCGCTCGACCGCTGCTGCGATCTTCGCGACAGCGCTAGCACGCGTAGCTTTGGGTGCGGAGCGGATCACGTTACCGCCGCGGTCGCCCTCAGGCGGGTCAGCCGCTGGACTCGCGTACGACGAGTCTGAACCCCACGGTGTGGTCGACGGTTTCTGTCGGTGGCCATGGTCCGGCGATTCGTTGGGTGAGAAGGTCCATCGCGAGTTCGGCGATCTCGTTGTGGTCGGGCGCGATGGTCGTCAACCGGGGCGTGCTGTACTGCGACTCTGAGATGTCGTCGAAGCCAACCACGGCAACATCCTCAGGCACGCGGCGGCCTCGGTCGGCCAGCCCGCGAAGCGCGCCGAGTGCGATGGAATCGGTCATCGCGACGATGGCGTCGAAATCGAGCCCGCGATCGCACATCGACAACGCGCACTGCAGCCCTGTCTCGGTGTCCCAGGCGTCTCCGACGATCACCAGGTTGGGGTCGGGCTCGAGTCCCGCTTCCCGCAAGGCGTGCTCGTACCCGCTCATCCGAAGCTCGAAGCCGTCGTTGGGCATGTCACTGGCGGTGGTTCGCTCTGGTTCCGGCGGGCCCGCCACGATCGCGATCCTGGTGCGACCGCGCTCCAGGAGGTGCCGGACCGCAGACGCGGTGCCGTCATGGTTCGGTAGCCCGATGTGATCCACTCCCGACCCGCTGAATCTTTCGCCCAGCATTACAACTGGGCTGGCTGCGAGAACGTCGACCAGGTCGCGCGCGGCGAGGCCGACCGATGCAATGATCAGCCCGTCATACAGCCGCACTCGAGACCTCGCGATGGCGTCCAGCTCTCCACCGCGACTCGTGCCCGTCTCTTCGACGACGACGCGCAGCCCTCGCGCTGCTGCAGCGCGGACCACCCGCGATGCCAGTTGTGCAGCGTAGGGTCGATCGATTTCGGGCACGGCGAGGCCGATAGTGCCCGTGCGGCCAGCTCGCAGATTGCGTGCGGCGACGTTCACCCGGTAGTCGAGGCGCTGGATCGCTTCCATCACGCGATCGCGCAGCTCGTCGTTCACGGACTGACGTCCGTTCAGCACATTGGACACAGTCATGGGGGACACCCCGGCGGCGGTTGCGACGTCCTGGATCGTTGTCGCCACGGGGCCTCCTTTGGATTGCGGTTGATGCTCCAAGAGTGGGATCAAGTGAATCGTACTGGTCGGTTGACAAACAGTTCTTCGATCAATAGCCTCCATGTATCGATACATGAGCAGGTTACCATCCCTCTGGTGTATCGATACACAGCACCAGATCTCGACAAAGGAGTCTCAATGAAACGACGTACTGGACTTGCCATCGCGGCGATGGCGATCACGGCAATGTCCCTCGCGGCCTGCAGCAGCGGCGACGGCGGAGGAAGCGCTGACGGCCAGGCCAAGCTGAGCATCCTGTCGTGGGACGGTGAGGCCGTGATGCAGCCTGTTATCGACGCGTTCGAGAAGGCGAACCCCGACGTCACCCTTGACGTGTCGTACTCGCCTCCTGTTCAGGAGTACATTTCGACACTGCAAACGCGCGTCCTCTCGGGAACAGCTCCCGATGTCTTCCTGATCGCTGCTGAGAACAAGACCAACCTGATCGACGGCGGCCACGTACTCGACCTCGCGGGTGAGTCTTTCCTCGACGGCATTCCCGACATGAACCAACGAACGTACGGTCGCGACGGCGCGGTATACGGGCTTTCTGTGAGTTCGTGGGGAAGCGGGATCATGTACAACGTCGACATGCTCAAGGACGTCGGGTGGACGGAGCCTCCTGCGACGTGGGATGAGTTCCTGGAGCTCTGCAATGCGCTCAAGGACGCCGGCATCTCGACCCCCTATCTCGAGGCGCTCGACGGCATCCCGACCGCCCTCGTCGCGTTCCTCGGAGCGCGTGATGCGTCGCAGGACTTCCAGATGGATGCGGCGATCTTCGACGGCTCGTCCTCGTTCGAGGAGGAATGGACGCCGGCGCTCGAGCAGTACAACCGCCTGTTCACCGAGGGCATCGAGACATCGACGGTGGCGGGCATTAAGCCCGACCAGATCATCGACGAGTTCGCGGCAGGGAGGGTCGCGATGTTCCCCGCAGGACCGTGGAACGTCGCCGGCATCCGCGAGAAGGCGCCGGATCTCAACATCGCGATGATGCAGGTGCCGGGTGCTGACGGCGGCGAGCCGTACCTCGCCGGCGCGGCGAGCCCTGGGTGGGCGATCAACCCGAAGTCGGAGAACATCGACTTGGCCAAGACGTTCCTCAGCTTCATGGCATCGGAGGAGGGCATCTCCGTCTACCAAGAGGCCAGCAACGCAATCACGGTCACGCCGAACTTCGATCCCGTCGTCGACGAGGCGTTCGCCCCACTGGTCCCGAACATCCGCGAGGGTGCCTTCTACCTTCCGCAGATCGCGTGGACTCGGGCAGAGGACGTGCTGAACATCGAGGCCACGGCGCAGATCCAGTTGATGGCGCTCGGCCAGGCGACTCCCGAACAGGTCGCCGCAGCGCTGGACGCCAAGCTCGCCGCCAACCCTGAGTGAGCCTGTGGGGGCGGCGTATGCGCCGCCCCCACCCCTCAAGCGAGGAAATTCTTGTGTCTGCACTAACAACCGAGCGGTCCGCTGCCGGCCCGCTCGCTCTGATCCGATCGAGCCGAGTGAAAGCACCTGGCCCGCGCCGTCGCGAGGCGACCGCCAATCAGCTATTCCTGATCCCGATCATCGCCGTGTTCGTGGTGCTGTTCGTCATCCCACTCGGCCAGAGCTTCTATTGGAGCTTGACGGACTTCACCGGATACTCCACCGACGTTAACTACGTCGGGCTGGAGAACTACCGACAGATCTTCACCGACCCCTCGATGCTCGCGGGCCTCGGCTTCACCTTGCTGTTCGCCATCTCCACGACGGTCGTCATCACCGCGCTGGCGATCCCGTTGGCGGTCGGACTCAACAAGCGCTTCACCGGACGCAACTTCGTCCGATCGCTTTTCTTCTTCCCGTCCGTACCGAGTCTCGCCCTGCTCGGCTTGGTCTGGAGCTACATCCTCTCGCCCCTCGCCTCCGGTGTGCTCAACCAGTTCCTGGCAGCATTCGGCGCCGGCCCGGTTCCGTGGCTGTCAGACTCAACGCTCGCCCGAGTCTCTGTAATCACGGTCGCCGTATGGAGCGCTGTCGGCTGGCACGCGGTGCTGTACCTCGCCTATCTGCAGTCCATCCCTGCGGATTACTACGAGGTCGCCACGATCGACGGCGCCTCAAGCATGCAGCAGTTCCGCTACATCACGCTGCCGCAGCTCGTACCGGCGATCATCGTCAGCCAGTTCCTCCTGATCACCGGCGGCCTCAAGGTCTTCGACCTGCCATTCACTCTGACGAAGGGCGGACCCGGCTACTCGACGTACACGATCACGCAATCGATCATCACCAGTGGTGTCGGGCAGGGCCGGTACGGACTCGCCTCCGCGCTCGCAGTCACCTTCACCATCGCCGTCGCCGCCATCTCGATAGCGCAGCTGCTGCTGTCGCGCCGCATCGAACGGAGCGTGCTGTGATCCGCATCCATCGCCCCGTCCGGGCGATCATCATGATCGCTCTCGCCTGCCTTGTGGGCGTGCCTCTCTACTACATCGTCATCAACACGTTCAAGACGCAGGCCGACATGGTGCAGTCCCCACTCGGGCTGCCGTCTCCCTGGTACTTCGGCAACTACACCGAAGCGTTCGAGCGCGTACCTCTGGTGCAGAGCTTCATGAACAGCCTCTACGTGACCATCGGAGGCGTCTTCGTCCAGCTCGTGATCGGCGCGATGGCCTCATACGCGATCACCATGCGAGCGACCAAGTTCAACCGGATCGTCGGAGTCGTCCTGCTGCTCGGATTCATCGTGCCGACTCAGGCGACACTGATTCCGCTGTACCGGACCCTGGTCGACTTCAAGCTGGTCGACACCCTCAACGGTCTGGTCGTCCTGTACTCGGCGGGCGCAATCTTCTCGTACTTCCTGATTCAGGGGTACATGAAGACCGTGCCGTTCGAGATCATCGAGGCGGCGAAGATTGACGGGGCCAACACATGGCAGATCTTCTGGCGGATCATGCTGCCGCTGATCCGCCCGATCCTCATCACCGTCGGCATCTTCCAGACGATGTGGATCTGGAACGATTTCGTGCTGCCCAATGTGTTCATCTCATCCTCCGCGAAGCGCACGATCGTGCTCCAGGTCTACAGTGCGGTGGGGGAGTTCGCGACTGACTGGCCGGCATTCATGACGGTGTCGGTCATCGCGCTCATTCCCATGGTGATCTTCTTCGTTTTCACCCAGCGCCAGATCGTCTCGGGCCTTGTCGCGGGAAGCGTAAAGGGATGACCGGCGGAGCCGCTCACAGTGAGAACGATGAGGCTTCCGGGTTCCTTCTCGTCCACTTCGTCGAGGATCACCGCGGACATGGCGAGCGAGTCTACTTCTCGCTGAGCGACGGTGACCCAACCCGATGGGCTCGGCTGAACGATGGTGATCCGGTGCTGGAGTCGCTCCTCGGCACGACGGGGGTCCGCGACCCGTTTCTCGTAGAAGGCGACGACGAGTACTTCATCATCGCGACCGATCTGCGCGTGTACGGAGGCGACGGTCAGGGCTGGGACGTGTGGAAGCGGCACGGCAGCCGCTCGCTGATCGTGTGGCGATCCACTGACCTGACCCAATGGTCTGAGCCGTGGATGCTCGAGGTCGTAGGCCCCGAGGCAGGGATGGCATGGGCACCGGAAGCGGTCTACGACGCCCAACGGCGCGAGTTCTTCGTGTTCTGGGCGTCCACGCTGTTCGGTGAAGACGACCCGGATCACGCCGGCGACACCTACAGCCGCATCCTGGGCGCATGGACTCCGGACTTCCGGTCAATCAGGGACCCGCGAGTGCTGATCGACTATGGGCGCGATGTGATCGATACGACGATGCAGATTCACGACGGCCAAGTGCACCGGATCTCCAAAGAAGACTCCGGACTCGCTGACTCCCGTCGAGTGTTCCACGAGGTCGGCTCCGCGCTAGAAGCGGACGACTTCACGCTCGTCGAAGCTCGAATCGCTGACGAGGCGCACAGCCAGATCGAAGGACCCTTGCTGTTCCTAGACCAGGGGCACGGAACCTGGTACCTGTTCGTTGACCAGTTCGCACACCGGCCTCAGGGCTACATCGCGCTGACCACCCGCGACCTCCATGACGGCTGGACGCTGCTGCCTGCGGACCAGTTCCACATGCCTCCCAACACCAAGCACGGCAGCGTGCTGGCTGTCACCCGATCCCAGGCCGATCGACTCCGGGCCGCTTTCTAGCAGCCCGGTCTCGTTCGCCCGACGACTCACTCCCTACCCTCTGAGGAAATTGATGTCCTACCCGTCAACCGCGCGCATCGTGATCAACGCCGACCTGCCAGAAGCCACCATCAACCGACACCTGTACGGCCACTTCGCCGAGCATCTCGGCCGCTGCATCTACGGCGGCTTCTACGTAGGCGAGGACTCGGACATCCCGAACGTCCGCGGCATCCGGTCGGACGTTGTGGAAGCCCTCCGCAAGATCGCCATCCCCAATCTGAGGTGGCCCGGCGGCTGCTTCGCAGACGAGTATCACTGGCGCGATGGCATCGGGCCCCGCGCCGAACGGCCCCGGATGATCAACACCAACTGGGGCGACATCGAAGAGAACAACCACTTCGGCACGCACGAGTTCTTCGACCTCTGCGAGATGCTCGGCGCCGACGCCTACGTGGCAGGCAATGTCGGCAGCGGCACCGTCCAGGAGATGAGCGACTGGGTCGAATACATAACCCGCGCCGGAGACTCTCCCATGGCACGCCTTCGCCGGGAGAACGGGCGAGAGGAGCCATGGAAGGTACCGTTCTGGGGCATCGGCAACGAGCCCTGGGGCTGCGGTGGGAGCATGGACCCGGCCCACTATGCCGCCGAGGCGCGCAGATACGCGACGTTCTGCCGCGACCACGGCGACAACAAGCTCTACCGGATCGCTGCGGGCGCCTCAGACGACGACGTCGCCTGGACCAAGGCCCTAATGGAGGCGATCAGTTGCTTCGGTTGCCAGAAGGAGCCGACCAACATCTACCAGGGGCTGTCCTTCCATTACTACAGTGCCCTGAATATGGAGCACGGCGCGCGGGGGTCGTCGACCGACTTCGATGAGGGCGAGTACTACGCGCTCATGAGCAAAGCGCAAGATGTCGGCCGGGTCATACAGACCCACAAGAGGGTGATGGACACCTACGATCCTGCTCGCAAGGTCGGGCTGGTCCTGGACGAGTGGGGCACCTGGTGGGATGTCGAGCCCGGAACCCACCCCGGGTTCCTGTATCAGCAGAACACTCTGCGAGACGCACTCGTGGCTGCGGTGCACTTCGACCAGTTCCATCGGCACGCAGACCGGCTGATCATGGCGAACATCGCGCAAACCGTGAACGTGCTTCAGGCGATGATCCTCACCGACGAGCAGACCGGCGAGATGATCCTCACCCCGACTTACCACGTGTTCGAGATGAACCGAGGCCATCACGACGCGACAGCCGTCCATACTCGTATCCTCGACGCTCCCGAGGCACGCGTCGCGGCCGGACGCCGGCTCGAGGTCGCATCCGCCTCTGCGAGCGTGAAGGACGGCGCGATGCTGGTGTCGCTGAGCAACCTCGACCTCGACACCCCGCTCGAAATCGTGTTCGACATCCGAGGCGCCTCCGTTGCGGATGCGTCGGGCCGGCTGCTCGCGGCTGATACCGTCCATGAGCACAACTCTGTCGGCGCGCGCGACGCGGTGAGCCCAGCCCCGCTCCCGGTCGAACCCCACCCCGCGGGAGCAAAAGTGATCCTCCCGCCGCACTCCTTCGCCACTGTGTCGTTCGCAGTTCGCCCTTGACAGTCACCCCGAGATCCTTGCCGCCAGAAAGAACTTGAATTGAACACGATCCCGCACCCCCTCTTCCGGGACCCCGTCTTCGACGGTGCCGCCGACCCTACGCTCATTTGGAATCGGCGTGAGAAGGCCTGGTGGATGATTTACACGAACCGCCGCGCATGGTCTCCTCCCATCGACGACGTGTCGTGGGTCCACGGCACGGACCTCGGCATCGCGACGTCGACCGATGGGGGGATCAGCTGGCTGTATCGGGGCATTGTCGAAGGACTCAACATCGAGCCGGGGCGCCATACGTACTGGGCGCCGGAGATCTTCGATGACGGCGAGAGCTATCACATGTATGTGAGCTTCGTCGCGGGTGTCCCGACCCGGTGGGAAGGGCACGCCAGGACCATCCGGCACTACACGAGCCCGGATCTGATCCAGTGGACCTATCAGTCCACGCTCGCCCTCGGCTCGGACCGTGTCATCGACGCGTGCGTATATCGCCTTTCGGACGGCAGGTATCGCATGTGGTTCAAGGACGAGGCGGACGAAGGGCACACCCACTTCGCGGACAGCGACGACCTATTCAGCTGGACGCCTCGTGGCCTGGCAGTGGGCATCTCCTCGCACGAGGGACCGAACGTCTTCCGACTTGGCGACGCCTACTGGATGCTCGTGGACGAATGGGCTGGCCTGCGAGTTCTGCGATCGGACGACCTCCTGAACTGGGAAGCTCAGGACCGCATCCTCGATGTCCCTGGTACCGGTGACGACGACCAGACAAACGGTCAGCATGCGGACGTCGTTGTCTCAGGCGACGCCGCCCACGTCTTCTACTTCACCCATCCAGAGCGCGATGCGGGCGGCTCTGGCAACGCTGACTACCGCCAGCGGCGGACCTCGATCCACGTCGCGCTTGCCCGCGTGGTGAACGATCGTCTGGTGTGCGACCGCGACGAGCAGCTGGCCGGTCCGATTCTCCCGAACCTCGCCAACTGATCCGGTGAACCGAGGGGCCCGCCAGAACGCAGGGCGTCGTTTGCGAGCTCAGGAAGACCGACTTGGGTGCTCATGCACGGCCATCGTCTCCACGCCTCTTGCCGTCGACCTGGCGACTCCAGCCTGTCTCTGTCGGCGGCGCTGCAGAACTGGTCGATTCCGGCGCTTGAAAAGTGAACGGTTGCGGGCAGTCTAGTCAGCGGTTTCGGCGTACCGAGCATGGTTCCCGTCGCCGCCCGTTCCAGGGCGAACCGGTCGGAACGGCGGGCAGTGTATGCCTCCCGTGGTGTCCGCGATAACTCGAGTTGGATCCTGGAGTGGTTCGCGAGGAGAGCGGACCTCGTCGCAGTCGACCTTCACATCCCGAGAGGCGAACGGCACGAGGCGGCGGCGTTGGGCGGCGAATGTTTCAGATCGCTGGTCGGGAGGAGGGCAACGAACTGGCCGACGATCTCGTCCGCCTCGCGAGCATTCGGATGCGCACCGCGCACCCCGGTGCCCTCAACGGGAGCTCGAACGAGATTGAGCCGGCCGGCGACGGCTTGGCTTAGCCGAAAACTGCGCTCTCCGCCCACCTCTACGTGCGGAAAAGGATAAGGGGCCTCGGCTTGCGCCGGGCCCCTTATGTGTAAGCACCGATCCGCGAAGCGTCCGGTGTTTGTGCGTCTAGTCTAGCCTGTGTGTCACTGATCGAGCGTGTGAGTCCTCGATTCGTCGGAGACGCCCGGCTGCGGCGGATCCTCGCGGACACCGGGGGCGACATCGCTCTCGCGCATGAATTGTTCGAGTGGAACGTTCGCGCTTCGGGCGCCGCCATGGAGGCGATCTATGTCTTCGAGCTCGTCCTGCGCAACGCCATCGATCGCGAGCTACGCGTCTGGAACGACGGGATCGCAGGGACGGAGGACTGGCTCTTGCGCCCGCACCCCTACCTGCTGCGTGCGATGAACCAGAGCGAACTGTCGAAAGCGGTAACGCGAGCGAGACGCATCGCCGCAGACCACGACCGGCCGGTGAGTCACGATGATGTGCTGGCGCAGATGTCGTTGGGAGTGTGGCGCTACATACTTCCGTCGAAGGCGAACAAGTCGAAGCAGAAGCTGTGGACAGTCGCCATCAGCAACGCGTTCCCGGCCTGGCCAGGCGAATGGTCGGCAGACAGCATCGTCGCCCGCGTCGCCAACGTCCACGGCCTCCGTAACCGGGTCGCCCATCTCGAACCACTCCATCGCTACGACCTCCGCAGGGTCCGGCGAGACATGCGAAGCGTCTGTCACGCGATTGGCCCAGATGCGGCTCGATTCTTCGTACAGACGGAGCGGCTCCTGCCCGTGATCGAGGCGAATCCCGCCATCTGACGACGTCGGCGACGGCGAGATCCCTGCCACGTTTTTGCCACGAATTGAACCGGGTCGGCCTGATTGAAACGGCACTCCGCGACGTCAGGTCCCGCGGATTGGTGCGGATTCGATTGACCTCGATTGCCATCGGCGCGATTTCAAATCCCTCCGTCTCCGCCGAAAACCCATTGGCCGGAGACTGTTAATTTCGCTTCCGCCACGAGCGCTGCCACTTCTGCCTCGGTCTGGGTGCGCTGGGCGGTGAGCAGATCGACGATCATGTCCTTTACATGCTGAGCATTCTGTTCAGCTGCCGCGCGACCGAGAAACATCTGAGTCCTCCAGGGATAGCGACGGCGAGAGCCCAGATCCCTGGGTCTCTCCGCCGTCAGGCAGGACGCCGACTTCGCTGACGCCTCGCCGACCACCTCCCATTCCTGTCGGATGAGTCCGCAAGCCCATCTGGGCTCCGTCAGCTGGCCGAACCTAGACGGCGAGGGGTTAGAGAACCGTACTCGGCAACTCATGGGTCATTCGCGGTGACAGCCCGTGAAGCATGTGACCTGACTCCATGCAGAGAACTGGTGCACCTGTAGGACCATCGCCTGGCGGCTGACTAAGCCCTTCGGGTCGGCTCCGGCGCGAATTCGAGGCGTGCGATGCTGCCGTCGCGCCAAATGAGCTTCAGATACACGAAGACGAGCGTGACGATCAGCACCCGGAAGATCAGCTCCTCGACGACCACGCCGAAGACCGTCGTGCCCAACTGCCCGCCAAAGCCGGACCAGTCGTCTGCTCCGCCGGTCACGGTGATGGCTCCGAGCGCCCACTCGGCGAGGAACGCGAGGCTGATCGCAACGAACGGGATGATCAGCCCGACGACGATGTCCAGTGGGGTGCGTGAGGATGCCGTGAGGCCGAAGCTCCGGAACACCGGCCGGTGGTTCCTCAGAAACCAGACGGGGCGAGGTCGGCACCGACGAGTGTCACCGCCGGGGCGGAGACTGCGTCGGCTCTGGTTGTCTCACCCTAGCGAGAGCACCCACCGACCGGGTGTCCAAGGGTCGCGTCACCGATGACTCGCGACGGCGGGCTCAATCACTCGTGATTCCGGGGCAACGGTTGCATCCACTTCAGTTGTGTGTGCGCTCCAGCCACGCGGTGAAGGTCTCGCTGCCGAGTTCGGCGCCGTCGCGCGGGAGGAGGGTGCCGTCACGCTGTGCTTTGCCGAGTGCGCCGGGGAGCGCGACCGCGGGGATCCATCCACGGTGACCGCGTGAGTGTGCCCATCGGCGCACCATGTCGACGAGGGACTCTTCTCTCGGGCCGGCGAGTTCGACGTAGCCGCCTCGTGCGGGGGATTCGGCGAGGTCGACGAGGCGCGCCGCGACCTCGCGCCCGGCGATCGGCTGCGTTCGCATCTTCGGAGCGAGGTGGAGGGGGCCGGCTTTCGCGGTGGCGTAGATCTGCTGCGCGAACTCGTGGAACTGGGCTGCACGCAGGATCGTCCACGGCACCGATCCCGCCTCGATAGCAACCTCCTGCGCGCGCTTGCCGGCGTAGTAGTCGAATGGAGCGAGGTCGACGCCGAGGATCGAGAGAGCGACGTGTCGAGCGACTCCGGCACGTTGTTCGCCCGCGAGGAGGGTGCGGGTAGCTTTCCCGAAGAATGCAGTAGACGCATCCGCATTCAACGTGTTCACGTTCGCGACGTCGATGACCGCGTCTGCACCGTTCAGCGCATGATCCAGTCCTGCACCGGTCGTCAGATCCACACCTGTCGACCGGGCCAGGAGGACCGGTTCGTGCCCTCGCGCACGGGATTCGTCCGCGACGAGCCCTCCCATCAGTCCCGTGCCTCCTGCGATTGCGATTCTCATGTTCTCCCTCTCCGTCTCGAAGCGCCCAGATGGGCCCCTGCTGTGTCGACGACGTGGCTGTGTGGAATGTGAGGCTCACACTTCACCAGTCGGCGTCGTCGATTGAGAGAGCGGACAGAGAACACTGGTCTCGTACTCTGCAGAAGGAGGCAAACCATGAAGGATCGTGATGTCGCCGGCGCGCTCGATGCCGAGCGGCCGGCGCTGCGTGGGCTCGCCTATCGCATGCTGGGCAGCGTGAGCGACGCCGAGGATGCGGTGCAGGATGCGTTCGTGCGGTGGGTGCGCCTGACGAACGATGAAAGGGCATCGATCGAGAATCCGGGTGCGTGGATGATGCGCGTGACCTCGCGCATCTGCCTCGACATGCTCGGGTCTGCTCGCGCACGTCGTGAGACGTATGTCGGGCCGTGGCTCCCTGAACCGGTTCCCGCGCTGGCCGAGCCGCCGGTGTCGGATCCTCTCGAGCGGGTCACCCTCGACGACTCGGTGAGCATGGCGCTGCAGGTCGTGCTCGACACGCTCACTCCGGCCGAGCGGGTGGCGTTCGTGCTGCATGACGTGTTCGAGCTCCCGTTCGCGCAGATCGCCGAGACCGTCGGACGGTCGGTGGAGGCGACGCGGCAGCTGGCCTCTTCCGCCCGCCGCAAGGTGCGTTCCCGCACCGGGGACGCCGCCCCGCGCGAGCGGCACGACGCCGTCGCCGCAGCTTTCGCCGCCGCGACCGGAGCGGGGGACTTCGATGCGCTCGTCGCCCTCCTCGACCCGAATGTGGCGCTCACCTCGGACGGGGGCGGCAAGGTCAGCGCTGCGCGGCGCCCGGTGCTCGGCGCGGTCAACGTCGCGCGCTTCATCCTGGGAGTGCTCACGCAACGCCCGGATGCGCGGATCGACCCGATCGCGACGGGCGACGGGCTCGGCTTCATCGCCAGCGAGAACGGCGTAGTCGACACTGTCATGGTGCTCGGGGTGCGAGCAGACCTCGTGTCGGACGTATGGCTCGTGCGTAACCCGGAAAAGCTCACCAGCTGGCGCTGACCTGTCTCGGCGATGCCGTCCGGTGACGACGACTGCGGTCGCTGCTGAATCCCTCGAGGGCATCGGGACGATCTACACCGCGCCGAGCGGCCACCCCGTGTAGGCCTCGGCGAGGTACGCGCGGCCGGCCTCGGAGTCGACGATGGTGCGGAGCTCGCCGAGTTGGCGGCGGCGGTCGAAGTCGCTGTCGGTCGGATTGATGTGGAGCATCTGGGTCATCCACCACGAGAAGTGCTGGGCCTTCCAGATGCGCTCGCGCGCAGCATCCGCCCACCCATCGATCACCGTCGCGTCGCCCGAATTCAGCAGTGCGTCCAGCGCGCGGGCGAGCAGGATCACGTCGGCGACCGCGAGATTCATGCCCTTCGCGCCGGTCGGGGGCACGGTGTGCGCGGCGTCACCGACGATCGCCGCGCGACCCCGGCGCAGTTCGTGCGCGACGAACGAGCGGAACCGCAACACATCGCGCTGGAAGATCGGCCCCTCGGTGAGCTCGTGCCCGGGCACACGCTTCTGCAGAGTGTCCCAGATCTCCGCCTCGCTCAGAGCGTTCGGGTCGTCGTTCGGATCGCACTGGAAGTACATGCGCTGCACCTGCGGAGAGCGCTGGCTGATGAGCGCAAACCCGTCGGGTGAGTTGGAGTAGATGAGTTCGTCGGCGCTGGGCGGGGCTTCGCACAGGATGCCGAACCAGGCGAACGGGTACTCGCGAAAGGCGCCGCCGTGCGGCCCGGTGATGGCGGTGCGGATGCTCGACCGTGACCCATCCGCACCGACCACGAAGTCCGCCTCGATCGTGATCGCAGCGCCCTCGGCGTCGGTCGCGATCACGCGGGGGCGGTCGGTATCGATGTCTTCGACCCCGCTCACCGTCACCCCGAATCGCAGGTCTTGCCCGGCCGCGAGGCGCGCCGCGATGAGATCCTTCAGTGCCTCGTGCTGCGGGTACAGCCACACCGAGCGCCCCACGAGCGCGGCGAAGTCGATGCGGTGCCCGGCGCCATCGAAGCGCAGTTCGATGCCCTCGTGCTTCGAGCCGACGGTGTGCACGCGCGATCCGTCGATCTGCGCGAGGAGGTCGACTCGGGCGTCCCGGTCGCCAAGCTCGTCGCCGACGCCGAGGTTGACCTCGGGCTGCAGCAGCTCAGCGAACTGATCAGCGCCCTGAAGCGGCAGCACAGTGTGGACGTGCCTTCGGTCTCGTGATGGCATGATCAAGAGTCGTGATGAACGATCCTCGAAGCGACTCCGCTATCGACGAATTTGTTGAAGCCGTGCGTGCGATCGCGCCAGGCGAGCTTGAGGTGACGAGCACTGACGCAGGCTTCGGCATCGCGTACGCCGAGACGCTCGTGCAGCACGGCATCCTGCTGAGGATCGAGCAAACCTACTGCAGCGTCGTGACGTGCGATCCGGTAGGCCGCACCTTCGTCATGGAGGACCGCGGCATGGTGCGCCGCAGTGAGCTCGGAGGAACCAGCCGGTCCGTATCGGGCGCGCGCGGCCGCCTCAACGCGTGGGCGCAGGTCACGTTGTGGGGCGAGAATCCCGATGGGTCGTGGGGCGAGGTCGGCACGCAAAAGCAGGACACTCGCGTCTTGCATGCCGCAGTGCGAGGGGCGGCCGAGGAGTTGGGTTGGATCGAGAAGCAACCGGCAGCCGCGAACGTGGGCAAACTCGTCGCCGGGATCGTTGTCGCCGGGTTCGTTCTCGCGGGCGTGGTCGTCGCCGCGCTCGCGCTCACCGGCGGGTTCGGCTGACTCTGGGTTCGGCGTCGCGGGTTTTGCTGGCCGCCCGCGTCAGCCGTGGTGGCGGTGGTGCAGGTACAGGTGATCGAGTCGATCCCCCAGTTGGTGGGTCCGGTGAGCGGATGCCGCCGCCTACGCGACGTGGGCGGTGAGCGAGGCTGCGGCCGGGCGTTCGTAGGCCACCAGCGACGCGCGGAGTGTATCGAGCTGTGAGATGAGCTCGGCGGCGCTCCGCTCGTCGAGGGGCACAGCCTCGCCCAGGCACTCAGCGACGGGGCCGAGTTGGTCGCGTAGCGCGTGCCCCGCGGCGGTCGCGGTGACGAGCACGCGGCGCCGGTCAGCGGCATCCGTCGATCTTTCAATCAACCCGTCGCGTTGCATGCGGCGCAACAGGCCAGCGACGCTGCTCGAATCGAGCATCAGCGTGTCGGCGAGGTGGCCCGGGGTGGCGACCTCTTCTTCCCACAGCACGATCAGTACCATGAGCTGCTGATAGCTGAGGCCCCACGGGGCGAGGAGGTCGCGGTAGAGCTGGAGCGTGGCATTGGCTGTGGAGTACAGCGCCAGGCACACCGCCTTGCTCAGCGCCGACGTGTGGTCGGTCGAGACGGGCTCGGTCACTGGGGGAGCGCCGTCTCGATGGCCGCGATCACCTCGGGGGCGTCCGGGGTGGTGCGCGGGCTGAAGCGGGTGATCTCTCCGGTGGGGCTGATCACGAACTTCTCGAAGTTCCAGGTAATGCGGCCTGCTTTGCCGTCGGGCCCGGGGACCTTCGTCAGCTCTTTGTAGAGCGGGTGGGCGCTGCGGCCGTTGAGCTTGACCTTCTCGGTCATGGGGAACGTGACGCCCCATGTCGCCGAGCAGTACTCGGCGATCTTGTCTTCGCTGCCGAGTTCTTGCATGAACTGGTTGCTGGGGAATCCGATCACGGTGAACCCGCGCTCGCCGTAGGTGCGCTGAAGTTCCTCGAGCTGCTCATACTGCGGGGCGAGGCCGCATCGCGAAGCAACATTGACGACCAGGGCTGCTTTGCCCGCGGTGAGGGCGCCGAACGTGGTCTGCTTGCCGCGGAGCGTGGTCACGGGGATGTCGCTAAGGTCCATGAAAGAATGCTTGCACGCAAATAGCTTGTGCACAAGCAAATGGTGGTTCGAATATCGGTGAGTGATGCCAGGACGAGAAGCGCACACCCGTCGGTCAGATCTTCAGGGAGTGAAGACGGGACTCGACGCCGCGCCATAGATGGCGCATAGAAACTCCATAGACACCGGTGGTGCGGTGGAACACATGAAACGACTTGCCCTCACCGCCACCGCACTCTTCACCGCAGGTCTGCTCGTCACCGGCTGCGCCGTCACACTCGACGGCTCGGGTGACGAGCCGGCCACGACCTCGAGCACATCGACCGTGGAGTCGACCGCCACCTCGACCGCCGACACGAGCGCGGCCAGCGGTGACGTCGACTGGAGTCAGTTGCCCACCACTGACGTCGTCCTCACCGACGAAGGTCTCACCATCACAGAAGCAGGCACCTACGTGCTCAGCGGGTCGACGACGGGCAGCGTCGTCGTCGACAGCGACGCCGAGGTGCGCATCATCCTTGACGGGGCCGCCATCGAGTCCGCGGACGGCGCCGCGATCCAGGTCGACAGCGCCGAGGTGACGGTCATCGAGCTGGCCGAAGGCTCGAGCAATGTCGTGTCTGACGCATCGACCCGCAGCGACGAAGAGATCGACGGTGCCATCTACTCGGCAGACGATCTCATCATCACCGGTTCGGGAGCACTCGAGGTCACCGCGAACTTCGCCGATGGGATCGTCGGCAAGGATGACCTGTTGATCGAATCGGGCACCATCACGGTGTCGAGTGTTGACGACGGCATCCGGGGCAAAGACTCCCTGATCATCGAGGGCGGAACGATCTCGATCGACGCGGAGGGCGACGGAATGAAGTCGACCAACGACACTGAGGTGGGCGAAGGTCGACTGGTTGTCTCGGGCGGTGACATCACCATCTCCACGGGCGATGACGCGGTCAAGGCCGAACAGCAGGTGACGATCGCGGGCGGCAGCATCGACATCGTCACGTCCGTCGAGGGCATCGAAGCGCCCGTGATCGTCATCGACGGCGGCGAGATCTCGGTGAATGCGTCGGATGACGGCCTCAATGCCGCGGCCTCGGCGATCGTCACGAGTGGGCTCAGCATCACGGTCAACGGCGGCGACATCACCGTCGTGATGGGCGCGGGCGACACCGACGGCTTCGACAGCAACGGCGACCTCACGATCACGGGTGGCACGATCGACGTGACCGGCCAGTCCACTTTCGACTTCGACGGCACGGGCACCCTCGAGGGCGGCACCGTGATCGTCAACGGCGAGCAGATCACCACGCTGCCCAACCAGATGATGGGCGGTGGCGGCGCCGGTGGTGGCGGTGGTCCGCGCCCGTAAGCTCCGCCTCCGGGGCACCTACGCCCGCGCACATCGGTGACGAAACACCCGATGCGCGCGGGCGCGAGGGCGGGTATCGTGAGCCGCGCGGCCGCGCAGGGCTCGCACCTCTACAAAGGAGTTGCACACATGGGAATCGACGACATCGTCAACCAGGGCAAGGACTTCCTGGAGCAGAACAAGGACAAGATCGCCGACGTGCTGAAGAGCGACCAGGCGGAGGATATTTCAGACTCCGCTCTGGAGGCGGGCGCCGAATTCGTGAAGAAGATCGCCCCCGACTCCATCGATGAGCACGTCGACGGAGTCCGCGACTCGATCGACAAGTCCATCGGGAACGAGTGACGCTGCCTGAGCCAAGCGAATACATCGTGCGGACGCGCAGGACCGGATAGGCGGTCGCTACGTGCGAGCCTCGTGGCGGTGGGGTTTCAAGCGAGCGGGCGCGTCCGCGGCATCCACCCATTCCGCCTGAAAGGTGCCGCGGTACCCGAAGAGGAACCCGAACCGGTCGTTGTGAACCTCGAGGTCGATTCGGAAGCACTCGTCGGCGTCGTCGTAGTACTCGCGCAGGTGGGCGCGACCGCTGAAGAGCATCGGGAATCGGAACGCGATCGGGCCCTCGTAGAAGCGCTGAGCGCCGGACGTGAGAACGATTCCGCCGCGCTCGTCGACGCGAAGATCGAGGTCAACGGCGAGGTGTTGGTGAGTGCCGAGGTAATCAACGATGCGCCCCTCGTCGAGGACCATGGTCGCATCGAAGCGCCGGTGCTTGTCGCCAAGCGTGTACTCGCGCACGAAGGTGACGGTCTCACGCCCGAAGGGATCGAGATACGGGTAGTTCTCGATCACGAACGGCACGTTCGAACCGGTGTCGGGGATCAGGATGTTGCGCAGTCGACCGAACTGCAGAAACGGCACCGTCCACCAGGGCCCGCGGCGGATGCTGGTCATGACGCCGCGGCCGACGCACGCGCGGCCTGCGTCGAGCCCGACACTGAACCGCCTTTGCATCATGGGATGGAGGCGCTCGAAGTCTGACCCGAGTGCGGCCTGGAAGAGCGAGGTCATGCTGTGGACCTCCGCGGCGCGCGCAAGCAACGAGCCGCCCGGGGGCGATCGCCCCGCCACCACCACAGCGTGCTCCACAGCGGCCAGCGCTCGGGTTCGGTGCCGGTCTCGAGCCAGATACGCAGACGGTCGAAGCTCCACGCGGTCGCCCATCCCAGCAGGGGGCGCACGATGACATCCAGCGCACCCCATCCCGGTGTGTAGTCGTAGCCGGTGATGAACGTCGTCGTCTGGGCGTCGACGGGGACGTAGCGCCAGTACCCGCGCCCCTGTGTGATGGGGGAGAGGCGGTCGTCGGTCTGGAAGCGCAGCGCCGATGTGCACGTGCCGTCCGGCCGGTCTTTCTCGCCGAGGCTCACCCCCGTGCCGTGCACGGTGTGAAACGGGACGCGTCGTTCGTAGGTGAACGCCGAAGCGCCGGAGCCCGTGGCCCCGCTCGGAGTGATCCGCGAGAACCGCACGTCCCAGCGCGGGTGCTGGTCTGGCTGCTGCGTTGCGTCCCACACTGCCGTCAGATCCGCGCGAATCTGTATCTCGACGTAGATCCCCCGGCGCTGCACATCGCCACCGTACGGCATGACGTCCGTTGCGACGTCCTCACCCGACGTGCAGTTGGTCCTTACCCGCCGCTTTCGACTCGTACATCGCGTCATCGGCACGGTTCAGCAGTTCGTCGGCGGTAGGCCGCCGGCCATCGTCCGGAGAAAACACCGTCGCCCCGACGCTGACCGACACCCGTACCTCGGTCCCGCCGACGTCGATCGGCTCGCGTGCGAGTTCGAGCACTCGTTCGGCGACCGTGGACGCCGCCTGTGCGTCTGCCTCTGTGCAGATCGCGACGAACTCGTCGCCGCCGATGCGTCCGACGAAGTCGTGCGTGCGCACCCCGTGTCGTAGCCGCTGAGCGAGCTCGTGCAGATGTCACGGGGAGGAAGCGCTCCCGCGCGCGAGGAAAATCTGCTACACGGAGCCGGTTCGCCCGTTACAGCATCCGTGACGTCTCCTCACGTTGCATTCTCACGCACGGCGCGCTCAAGCGCCTCACGATCGTGGATGGGGGTCGCGCGCGGATAGCTCGTGGTGAGGAAGTGCTGAGCGAACGGGAAGCACGCGACCTCGAAGGGAGAGGCCGCACGGAAGCCCTCGCCGAAAGTGTTGTCGGTCACGTCCGAGGCGTCGAGGGGAATGTCCAGCGCTTGCGTCATCTCGTCGGGGTCGAACACGAGCCCGAACGGCTCGGAACCGGGATCCATCAGGCGCCCGCCGTAGTCGACGCTGAGGTTCCCTTCGATCCACAGGCGAGGGTCCAGTCCGCGCATGGTTCCCGCCGGAACGGATGCCGTCACCGCCACGCGATTCGGTCTGTCCTTGCTGTGCACATCGATCACCACTTCGCCTCGATGCGAGGTGGTGACCACCGCGCGGCTGGTCGTTGCGGGGGAGAACCCTTGACCAGGGTCGTAGTTGATCGTGTTCGACTCGTAGTCGCAGATGACCCAGGTCAGCATGCCCGTCCGGGTGTTCTCCGCGATCACGTACAGCTCGACGCGCGCGCCCCAGAACACGGAGGCGTGCACGTTGAACATCCCGAGGATCGCGCAGAGTCGGGGCGTGCCATCCGCGAACATCGAGGTCGGCACCAGCCGATAGTCCGGCGGCAGGAGTCGCTGGGCGGCTTTCTCGTCGGTGATCTCATATGCCAGGAAGAGGCAGTACGGGTCGACGACGAATCCCATGTACTCCTCGCCACCCGCGCGCGACACGATCCACCGTTGCAGCTTCTGCGGCATCCGCGCGAGCATCTCCGCGCGCCCGTACAGTGCAGCCACACCTTTCGGACTGATCGTGCTCTCGGTGTGCGCGACGAAACGACGAAGGGTCGACGGGTCGATCTGCGTGGTCATGGGGCAAGGGTATGCGGAAGACCGCGGATGCCGGCCGCGCCCGACATTCCTCCCGAAACGTGCTACAAGGACGGTTCGCCCACGAGCTCGATGTCGTTGAGCTTCCAGCTCTGGTCGAACCACGCCTCCAGCGGTCCATAGGCCCGGAAGATGGGGAACCACGACTTGCCGGGGATCGTCTCGACCCAGTTGCTCTCCTTGCCCTCGGGTGCGGTCGGTCCAAAGTACAGGTCGTACGACCCGTCGTCGTTCGGCACCGTGTGGCCATCGTTGCTGGCGAGGGCGGGCGCATCGGTCGAGGGCACGATCAGCAGGGACCGGGTCTGAGTGTCATACAGGTCGACAGCCCAGAAGTTCTTCGCCGGCGGCTCGGCGTCGACATGCATCCGATACGTCTTGGCGCCGTCGAAGGGATTGCCGTCGGCGTCATCGAGCGCATAGGCGTATGCCGAGCCTGCCCCGATGCGTGCCTTCGCCATCGCCGGTGTGATGACTGTCGCCATGTAGTGGTACTGGGTGCGCGCATCGAGCAGGCGGGCACCGTTCCGCAGGAACTCGTAGCTGCCACCGACGAACGCGTTCCGCCACGAGCCGTACAAAACGGCGTCCGGGTCGCGGGGAGCATACGCGAGCACACGCGCGATCCCCGCCCCGATGAGCGCCGCGTGCTGCAGGATGTCGCGCAGGCGTTCGTCGGGCTCGAACGGCTGTCCGTGTGAGATCCCGATCGCCGCGAGCTGGCCGGCCCTCTCGGCATCCAGAGCCTCTGCGGGCTCCTCATTCACGAGCTGCGCCACCTCTTCGAAGAAGTGGAAGTCGTTCGAGTGGATCGTGTTCATCGACAGATCAGAGAAGTTGACGAATGTGTTCGGCGTCGGCTCGGTTGCCTCGGCGAGCGGATAGATCTTCGTCTGCTTCATGGCGGGAACCCCGCCGAGGGCGCGCAGCACGACGAAGTTGGTGAAGGTGGGGGTGCGGTAGGTGAAGTACCCCTCGGGAACATCGCCGTCATAGCCGGGCGGGAGGAAGAGGTATGTGCCTCCCGCACCGCCGTCCGGACCGGCGATGCCCATGTCGGCGACGTAGCGGAACCAGAAGTCGTCCACGACGCACAGGGACTGGGGCGGCGCTTCGATGACGGTCGGTCCCCACGCCTTCAGGTCGAGCATCATCACGCCGTACGTGGTCTCAGTGTTGGGCGTCAGCAGGAGCGACTTCGACGTGGCCCGCGGCTCGGTGATGCCGATCTCGCGAGGAGTGGTGACCCCGGCCTGTCGCAACCCGGCGCGAAACGCCACGAGCGACGCGCCGGGAACGGCATTGAGAAACACGTCGATGCCGCGCAGGAGGTCGAGCGCGTCGTACGCGCGCCCGACAGTCTGCGGCAGCGGCACGCCGTCGAAGAACTCCAGATCCCCGAACGGCGAGGGAATCGTATCGGGGAGGCTCAGTGACGCGATCGCCTCCGCGAAGTCTTCGGCTGAAAGTCCTGCGGCTGTTGGCTCGGTCATGATGTCCTCCGGTGGTCGGCGATCAGTGGGTGAACGTAGAGGTCTGACCCATGACGGGCATCGGTGACTGCAGGCTGTCGAGCTCGGCGACAGCCTCTCGGATGTCGCTGAGGAGAGACTCCGCAAGGTTCCGACTCAGGCCGTTGCGCACGACGATGCGCTGGACGACGAGGTCGGGCATGTCATCGGGCATCGGGTACGCCGGCACCAGCCATCCCTTCAGCCGCAGCCTCTCGGACAAGTGGTACAGATTCCAGTTCTCGGTGTGACCCTCGGCGAGGCGCCACGCGAACACCGGGATGTCGCTGCCGTCATTCCACAATTCGAAGGCGTCCATCGCGCCGATTTCTCCCGACAGGTACATCGCGACGTCGCGGCACGTCGCCTGCACCTTGCGATAGCCGTCGAAGCCGAGGCGCAGGAACAGGTAATACTGCAGCAGCACCTGTGCTCCGGGGCGCGAGAAGTTGAGGGCGAACGTGGGCATGTGGCCGCCCAGGTACGTCACGTCGAAGACGAGGTCGGACGGCAGGTCGTCGACGGACCGCCACACGACCCACCCCAGACCGGGGTACACGAGCCCGTACTTGTGGGCCGACGTGCTGATCGACACCACCCGGTCGACGCGGAAGTCCCACTCGAGTTCGGGCTGCAGGAACGGGGCGATCATGCCGCCCGAAGCGCCGTCGACGTGGATCTTCACGTCCAGTCCGGTCGCCGCTTCGATGGCGTCCAGCGCCTCGGCGATCTTGAGCACCGGCTCGTACATGCCGGTGTAGGTGACGCCCATGATGGCGACCACGCCGATGGTGTTCTCGTCCACGTAGGTGTCGAGGTCGTGACCATCCAGCACCGGGTGCTCTGCTGAGATCGGCACGTAACGCGCCTCGACGTCCCAGTAGTTGCAGAACTTCTCCCAGCACACCTGCACCGCGCTCGACAGCACCAGGTTGGGCCGCTCGGTCGACTTGCCGGCAGCGCGGCGGGCATGTTGCCAGCGGCGCTTCAGCGCGAGCCCGCCCAGCATGCACGCCTCGGACGAGCCGATCGTGGATGTGCCGATGGCGTTCGCCGAATCCGGTGCGTTCCAGAGGTTCGCGAGCATCCGCCAGCAGCGCGCTTCGATCGCCGCCGTCTGCGGGTACTCGTCCTTGTCGATCATGTTCTTGTCGGCAGCTTCGAGATACAGCTTGTTCGCGTGGGGGTCCATCCAGGTGCCGACGAATGTCGCCAGGTTCAGCCTGGAGTTTCCGTCGAGCATCGCCTCGTCGTGCACGACCTGATATGCCGTGTCGGGGAGGGATTCGGCGTCGGGGAGCCGATCCATCGGAAAGTCGGTGGCCTCGCCGGGGCGCACGAAGATGGGGTTCAGCTGGTTCCAGTCACCGAGACCCGTGAATGCCTGGGATGACTGGTCAGGAGCGACGGGGCCGTCCGAGGATGCGTCTGCGACGCCGGGGCGCGTGTTCATGGTCATGCCTTTCTGCCGGGCTGCATGTCGAGTCTTGCGTGTCGCGGCGGCGACGACATAGGGCTGACGGTTCCTTTCTCGAGTGTGTCGTCAGGTGGCCGCGCTGGCATCGTTCAGATTGTGTGATCCGGTGCGCTCTCTTGCTCGATCGGATGCCGCACCATGCGGGCCGCGATGACAGTGCCGGCCATCACCAGGATCGTCGTGACCAAGCCCAGCCAGACCAGGTCGGTTGCCGCGAGCACGACGTACCCGATGAGAGCCGAACCGCCCGCGATGCCGACGAGGGGCAGCTGCGTGACGACGTGAGTGATCACATTGCACCCGGCACCCGTGGCCGAGAGGATCGTGGTGTCAGAGATCGGTGAGCTGTGGTCGCCCGCGACCGCGCCGGCGAGGACTGCTCCCAGCATCGGCAACAGCAACTCAGGGGCATCCACCGCATTGACGATGCCACCGGCGATCGGCAGCAACAGCCCGAATGAACCCCACGATGTGCCCGTCGAAAACGCCATCGCCGCGGCGAGGACGAACACGACGGGGATGAGCCACGCCGGCGCGAGGTTCGAGGATTCGACGAGTTCGCCCAAGAACGCTCCGGTGCCCAGGGTGTCGATCAGGCTCCCGAGCATCCACGCGAGAATCAGGATGCCGACGGCCGGCAGCATGGCTTTCGCGCCGTCCCGCCAGCCGCGCCAGAATGTGCCCCACGTGAAGTCCGGGTTCGAGTGTGTGTAGCGCACGTAGTAATACAGTGCGCTGAGGATGCCGAGGAGGCCGCCGACCATCAGAGCGGCGCTGGTGTCGGTGGATGCCAGGATGTCGACGAACGACCACGAGCCCGATGCACTTACGCCCGTCCACACGATGCCCGCGAACACGCCGACCACGAGCGCGAGGAACGGCACGATGATCGCGCGCTTCGCCCCCGGCTCATGCACGGGGAGATCTTCGCTCAACTGACCCGGGACGACCTCGCCCTCCGCGAAGGGCCGGTCTTCGAACAGCGCGCGGCGCTCTTCCTTGCGCATCGGCCCGATATCCACGCGGAGCAAGATGGTGAGCCACACCAGTGCGGCAGCAGCGATCGCGTAGTAGTTCGAGACCGCTGCGCCCAGGAACGCCTCGACGGTGCTCATGGTGAGTGTCGACGCCGCGACGATCGGGGCGAGGATGCCCATGATGTAGGCGCCCCAGCTCGAGAACGGCGCGAGCACGGCCACCGGCGCCGATGTCGAGTCGACGATGTAGGCCAGCTTCGCGCGCGACACCCCGTGCTGGTCGGTCACGGGCCGGCTGATTTGGCCGACGGCAAGGGCGTTGAAGTAGTCGTCGATGAAGATCACGATGCCGAGAATCGCCGGCAACATCTGCCCACCCTTGCGCGTGCGGATGCGCGTGACGGCCCAGTCGGCAAACGCCTTCGTGCCGCCTGACATCATGATGAACGCGGCGATGACGCCGAGCAGCATCGTGAAGATCAAGATGTACACGTACCAGGTGTTCACAGCGCCTTCAGCCCAGAAGATCGCGGCGAACGACTCCCAAATGAGCGACAGTGTCTCTAACGGTGCGAAGGTCGCGATGAGCAACGCAGCCGTCAGCACGCCGGCACCGAGGCTCAGCATCACTTTCTTCGTGATGATCGCCAACGCGATCGCGATGATCGGCGGAATGAGCGTCAACCACGGTGCTGATTCCAGCATCCGGCCCCCTTTGCCTGTGCGGTCGAAGCTAGCCTGGCACGCATCGCACGTCAACGAGAATCCCCGGCCTCGGGCCCCGGTGACCTCTATCCTGAGGCGAGGCGCGGCCGGAGGGGGAAGCCATGATCGCAACGGTCTCGGTGCTGGTCATCGTCATCATCTGGAGCGCGCTGTCGCGCCCGCTGGATCGGCGCAGCATCACATCGGCGATGTTCCTCGCCACTGCCGGGCTGGTGGTGGCCCTGATCATCCCCGCGGTGAGCGACATCGAGCTCGAGTCCGAGGTGGTCGAACGCGTCGCCGAGATCGCGCTGGTGCTGCTGTTGTTCAGCGACGCGACCCGTCTCGACCTGCGCAAACTGCGTCACCAGCTGGGGTGGCCGAGCCGCCTGCTGCTTCTGGGGCTCCCACTGACGATCGTTGCGGGCGCTGCCGTCGGCACCCTGCTCTTCCCGGGGATGGCCCTGGCCTCGGTTGTGCTGCTGGCGATCATGCTCGCGCCCACCGACGCGGCGCTCGGGCACCGCGTGATCTCTGACACCGAGGTACCGGCGCGCGTGCGTCAGGCCCTCGATGTCGAGAGTGGTCTCAACGACGGGCTCGCCGTGCCGCTTTTCCTCGTCGCGCTGTCGATCGCGAACGCTGAACTCAAGGGCGGGGTCACCACCGCAGTGCTGTCGGCGATGGGGGCGCAGATCGGATGGGGGATCCTCGGGGGAGCGGTCGGCGGATGCTTCGGGGCGCTCGCGTTCCACTTGGCCGATTCCCGAGGGTGGATCGCGAGTGAATGGCGCCAGATCCTGCCCCTGGCCAGTGCGATTCTCGCGTTCACGGTCGCCGATGGGCTGGGTGGCAGCGGATTCATCGCCGCGTTCGTCGGCGGCATCTTGTTCGGTCGCCTTGCCGGCCCCGCGAGCACCACGACGACACTGTTCGCCGAAGAGGCCGGCGAGGTCTTCGCCGCGATTACCTGGATCACCTTCGGCGGCGTCGTGTTCCTGATCGCCGCACCCCACATCACGTGGCAGATCATCGTCTACGCGCTGCTGAGCCTCACCGTCGTGCGAATGCTCCCCGTGTTCATCGTGATGGCAGGTTCAGGGGCCCGGATGCCGACCAAGGCATTCATCGGATGGTTCGGCCCGCGGGGGCTCGCATCGCTGGTGTTCGTGCTGATCGCGCTCGAGCGCGGCATTCCCGAACAAGCGACCGTGCTCACGACCGTGGTGGTCACCATCGCCCTGAGCATCGTGCTGCACGGACTGACATCCGTGCCCCTCGTCGGTGTGTACCGCAAGTGGTACGCCGCGCAGGCGGCATCCGATCCTGACTCCGAGGAGTCGGTCAACACGGTGCTTCCGCGCCTCCGGCGGCAGTTCAGCGCCCGGTTCTCGCGCGCGGACGGTCAGTGAGCGCCGCTCCAGGCGCCCTCGATCGGGATGTCGCGCCCGAGTACACGGCACGCGGCGCGGTGCCCTGAACACAGCGCCGCGGTGACCGTCGCGGGGTCGTCGGTCCACGTGGCCTCGCCGGCGAGGTGCAGCACACCGCCGCCGATCGGGGTGGCGAGGTCGTCATGGTCGTTCGTGGTCGACCCCACAGTCATGTAGGCGTATGAGCCGAGCGCGAAAGGATCGCCGCGCCAGTCCGTGACATGGACGAGCGTGGGCTTGCCTACACGGTCGCCGTACAGTCGCCGCAGTTGCGCCAGCACAGAGTCGACGATTTCGGCCTCGCTCCAGTCCCACGTCTCGATCGCCGCGGGCCCGGCGGCGAAGGTCAGCAGCGTGGGGGTGTCGTGCAGGGCGGTGAGGTCGTACCACGAGTGCCACCACTTTCCTTCGGGCCCCTGCTGCCTGATCGCGTAGACGTCCTCGTCCCAGAACTTCTTCTCGAAACGAAGGAACACCTTCTCGAATGCGTTCATGCGCAGGCGTGACAGGGCGCCAGCCACGGGTTCGGGGAGCGGCGGATCGATCGTGAAGTCGTCGCCGCGCAACACGCCGACCGGCACCGTGATGATCGCGCGGTCGGCGCTGAAGTCGCCGAAGTCGGTGGTGACGTGCACCCCGGCATCCGACCACTGCACTCGCGTCACGACGTGCTCGAGTCGCACATCCAGCCCCGTCACCAGGCCGTCGGCCAGGCGATCGTAGCCATCGGGGAACACCACTTCATCGCCCGAAATCTCATCGTCGTCGAGTCCGTGCGCGGCGAGATCATCGATGTGCACCCCGTACTGCTCTTCGGCGCGGTGCTCGAAGTACTCGCGCACGCGCTGAGTGCGCTCGGGGGCCCAGCCCTGCTGCGCCAAAGCGGCTTCGGTGACATCGCGGTACGACGCATCAGGCGCAGACTCGGCGATCACCGAGACGAGCGCGGCATCTGCCTCGTGGATATCGGTGGTGTAGCGGTGGGCTGCCTCATCGCTCAGGCGCGTGCCCTCAGGGTCATAGTGCGCGATCGGGCGCGAGTCGGGCTGGTAGCCGCCCACGGTGAACTCGCGCATGCGCATGCCGAACGCCTCGGCCGCGGCGGCGACCGGACTGTCGACGATGCCATGGATCCACGACGCGCCCATGTCGGTGGCCATGCCGTGAGTGCGCACCGTTGTCACCCGCCCGCCGATGCGGTCTCGCGCCTCGAGGACGACGACTTCCTGACCGGCGCGCTGAAGCAACCGCGCCGCGGTGAGTCCCGCGATACCCGCGCCGACGATGATCGTGTCCACGCGCTTCATCCGCGGCCTCCTCGGTGATGTTTCCGCGCGTCCGACGCTACCGCCCTTGGAGTCTCGGGGCGTACTTGTCAACCCCCTGCACTGATCGTTCCGGGCTACCTAACGTGGCGTCCATGGAACTCAACGGAAAGCGCATCGCGTTCTTGTCCACCGACGGATTCGAAGATTCCGAGCTGACCTCGCCGTGGAAAGCGGTGACGGATGCCGGAGCACACGCGACAATGATCTCGCCCGAATCGGGAACCATCACCGGTAAGAACGGTCATGAGCAGCAGGTCGACCTGGCGGTCACGGACGCGGATGCCGGCGCGTTCGACGCGCTCGTCCTCCCGGGTGGCGTCGTGAATGCCGATCACCTCAGGATGGACGAGACATCGGTGGCATTCGCAGCCGCGTTCTTCGAACAGCACAAGCCGGTCGCCGCGATCTGCCATGCCGCATGGACGCTCATCGAATCGGGCGTGGTGAACGGGCGTAAGCTGACCAGCTATCCGAGCCTGAAGACCGACCTTGTCAACGCTGGTGCCACGTGGGTTGATGAGGAAGTGGTGGTGGATGCGGGTTTCGTCACGAGTCGCACCCCTGATGACCTGCCCGCCTTCAACGCCAAGCTCATCGAAGAAGTCGCCGAAGGGCGTCACGCCGATCAAACGGCGTGACCGACAGAGGGAGAGACATGATGACTGGCAGTGAGCAGCATCCGACATCAACTGAGGAAAATTCACCCCATGAGGGCGTTCGCAGCGAGACCATCCTCATGGGGCGAATCTTCCTCATGGGCTGTCGCGAGTAGCGAGCCGCCCCGTGCAGCGCTCGAGGCAGCTCGGGGAGCTCAATCCTGTGCGGTCTTGGTGCGCTTGGGCAGCAGGCGCAAGGTCAGGATGAGTGCGGTGATGGGCACGATCGCCGCTACGAGGCTTGTCAGCTGCAGAGAGTGAGCGAACTGATCGCGGATGCCGTCGGTGATCGCCGCCACCTGATCGGGATCGAGGACTTGGTTGCCGCCTCCGCCGGTGCTGCTCGAGGTCGACGTGGTCGAGTCCAGAGAATCGCGAACGTCATCGGGGGCGACGCCATCGGGGAGCGAGGCGCCTGAGGTCGAGAGGAAGAAGCTCGCGATGACCATGAACACAACCGGTCCCAGGGAGTAAAAGGTCTGGCCGATTCCGGACTTCACACCAGCGATCGAGCCGCCCAGTTCTTTGGGGGCGTAGCTCATCATCAGGTTCGACTCGGGTGTCTGGGTCAGCGCGTTGGAGAGCGACAGCATGATGAAGGCGATGAGCACCAGCCACAAGGATGCGTTCGGCCCGAGCGAGGCGAACACGAGGCACGTGACGGTGCAGGTAGTCAGGCCGATGAGCAGAGCGTTTCGTGACCCGAGCTTTGTGATCAGACGGCCGGCCCAGCCCGCGGCGAAGGCCTGAATGATGGCGGCCGGCATCATCAGCAAGCCGAGGATCGCCGTCGATGTCTCCTGCACGACGACCAGGTAGTACGAGACGAGCAGCGTGAAACCACCGGTCATGAAGTTGAAGGTCGCCCCAGCGGCAACGCCGACATTGAAGCGTCCTCGGCTGAACAAGCCCAGGTCGAGGGCCGGTTGATCGATCCGCCGTTCGACGAGAATAAAGCCCACGGCGCCGACGATTCCGATCCCGAGGGGGATCAGGGATGCCGTGTTGATGCCGTCCTGCAGGCGTGAGATGCCCAGCACTAGGCCTACGAGCGTGACCGCCGCGAGGAGAATCCCGACGATATCGAACCGCCGGCCGGTGGCCTTGGGGATGACGTCGATGAACGCCCACGCGAGCAACGCGGTGATGAGGGCGAACAGGGCGAAGACCAAGAACCCTGTACGCCATCCGATACTTGTGGCGACCAGACTCGCGATCGCGGGCATTGGTGCCGTACACGCGAACGCCATCGCCAGGTAGCTGCCGATGGCGCGGGGGCGTTGCGCGGGGGTGAACGAAGAATTCACGATCGTCAGCGACAGCCCGAGCAAGAAGGCAAACCCGACACCGACCACGATGCGCGCGACGATGAGCACCGGGAAACTGCCCGACAGGCTCACCATGACCTCGCCGACCAGGGTGATCACCGCGCCGGCGATGAACATCTGCTTCTTGCCGAGGATGTCGCCCAGCACGCCTGCGCCGAGGATCGTTGCCGCGAGCATCAGCGTGGCGAGGGATGCGATGAAACCCGTCTCGGATCCCGACAGCCCGAGATCGGCGCGGATCAGTGAGATGTTTGCGGAGAACACGGCAGGGTCGGCCCCGGTGATCGCGAAGCCCATGCCGCATCCGATGAGGAGCATCCACTGCCGAGCACTGAATCGCTCGGGCGCAGCGGTGGTCAACGATGACGTCATGGGGCTCCCTGCTCGGTGATGGGCGCGGCCGCCTCTCCTCGCCGAACGTATCGCAAACCGCCCCTGACCGGCATCACTTTCGCTCTTTCGCGGCGACAACCGGCTCTGCTAGTGTCTGGCCCGCGAGGGTTCCGCTGATGATGCCGCTGGAGGCACTGGTGACTGAAACGACCGGCAGTAGGGTGAAAAAGGGAACGACGGCGGCGCTCATCGCACTGACCGCGGCGTCGTGTCTGCAGGTGGTCGACCCCACGGCGAACAACATCGCCATCGTCGGGGCATCCATCGATTTGGGGATGTCCGCATCAGAGCGGGCCTTTGCCGCGAGCATCGGCACGCTCGCCCTCGCGGCGTTCATCCTCACCACCGGCTCGCTCGGCGACCGGTTGGGTCGACGCAAGGTCATGCTCGCCGGGCTTGTCGTCGCCGGTTTGGGTGGCGTGATCACCGCGATCGCCCCGACCACTCTGGTCTTCATGGCGGGGCGCGCCACCACCGGGATCGGCATCGCCGCCGCCTTCGGATTGAGCTTCGCTCTGCTACGAGAAGTCCTGCCCAACAACATCCCCAAAGCCGTGGCATTCTGGTTGGCCGGGCAGACGGCCGCGGCCCTCGTTCTCGGCGTCGTCGCGGGCTGGATGGCGGGAATCGGGTGGCGATTCGGCTATCTGCTGATGCCTCTCGTGGCCGCCATCGCGTTCCTGATGTGCATGAGAGGTCTTCCCGAGGCGAAAGCACCAAACCCCGGAAAATTCGACTACGTCGGGCTCTTGGCCATCGCCGTCACCATGGCCGGCATCATCTACGGGCTCTCCAGCGCGGCAAGCGCGGGCTGGACCTCGGCCGTGGTTCTCGTGCCAATCGGTGTGGGGGTTGTCGCGTTCATCGTGTTCGTGTGGTGGGAGGCGCGCACCGCATCCCCCGCGTTCCCGGTCAAACTGTTCAAGGACCCCGAATTGGCCGGCTCGGTCGCGGTGGGCTTCTCGTTCAACATGTGGCAGGCCGTGGTGATGATCCAACTGTCCATGCTGTGGCAGTACGTGTTCCTCTACCAGCCGCTCCAGGTGAGCCTCGGCCAAATGCCGATGAGCATCGCCATGGTGATCGGTGCTACCGTCGCCGGCCGCCTGCTGTCGAAGGGTATTCCGGCGGCGGCGAACCTCATCGTCGGCCACGTCTTGTTGATCGGGACGCTGATCTGGTTCGGCTTCACCACCGTCAGTGCGCCGTACATCTTCTTCTGCATCCCAATGGTCATCGGTGGGTTCGCCCGCATGCTCAACGAAACCACGATGGGTCAATACTTCGTCAGCAAGCCGCCGCCAGCGCTGACCGGCGCCATGGCGTCGTCGAAGACTGCTATCGGGCAGATGAGTTTCGCCCTCGGTACGGCGCTGTCGTCCACGTTCCTGTTCGGTCAGTACGGGCGAGGGATCGCGGAGGCGTTCGCGGAGGCGAACGTCGAGCCGAGCCAGCAGGGGCAGTACACCGGCCTCATCACGCAGTACGTTTCCGGCGGAGACATGTCGGAGTACGACCCCGACCTGGTGGAGCAGGTGATCGCACAGGCATCCGAGATCTTCGTCACCTCGTTCAACGGCACGATGTTCATCTTCGCCGGCATCCTCACCGTCTTCGCGATCATCTCGACGCTCTTCTTCTGGCGAGCCGGGCGCATGCGCAAAGCCGGGACACTGGTCAACGGTCCGCTGGACCTCAACGGAAAGCCTGTCGCGCTCAGCACAGGTTCCGCCGACTCGCCCACCGACACCCCCGACGCACGCACCGACAAGGGAGATCAGTCATGACCGCACCCCAACTCATTCTCACCGGCGGCACCGTCATCACCGTCGATGACGCCGACACTCTCGCTGAGGCGATCGCCGTCACGGACGGGCTGATCAGCGCCGTCGGCACCGCTGCCGAGGTGGGAGCACTCGCAGACGACACCACGCGCGTGATCGACCTTGACGGCAAGACTGTCATCCCCGGCTTCGTCGATGCGCACAGTCACGTGTCGATGGGAGCGCCGTACATCAAGCACGCAGCGCTGCAGCCGGCTCCGACCGGCGACGTGCATACGGTCGATGACATCGTGCGCAAACTGCACGAGGCCAAAGAGCGCAACAACCCGGCGCCGGGTGAGTACGTCATCGGATGGGGCTACTACCCCGAAGAGATGGATGACGACGGTGCGGTGACGGCAGACCTGCTTGACCGCGAGTTCCCCGACCACAAGGTCGTGGTCGTGCACATCTCGGGCCACGGCGGTGTCGCAAACACGCGCGTGCTCGAAGCCGCCGGGTTCGTCGACGGCGTTGCAGACCCCGACGGTGGGACCATCGTCCGCTACCCGGGTACCGAGAAGCCGAACGGTGTGCTGTGGGAGCAGGCCTGGATGCCGCTGGTGTTCAGCCTGCTCGACTACGAAGAGTCCGCGATGCTCGCGATGCTGCACGAGTATGCGCGCTGGGGGATGACCACGGTGCAGGATGGTGCGGCCACGATGGAGCAGGTCCGCAACATTCGACAACTCGCCGAGTCCGACAAGGGCATTCCTATTGATGTCCGTTCGCTCGTGATCTTCAACGAGCTCGAAGAGGGGATCGAGTCAGGCCTCGTCGGGACGACCTCCGCAGGCCACACAGTGCAAGGCACCAAGCTGATCCTGGATGGTTCGCCGCAAGGGCGCACCGCGCGGGTGACGGAAGAGTACGTCACCGGTGGTCCTGGCGGGGAGCACCACTGGCACGGCATCTCGGTGATCGACCAAGAGACGACGGACAAAGTGGTCGCCCTCGCGTACCAGCACGGTATCCAGGTGTTCGCGCACGTGAACGGCGACGGCGCCATTGACCAGTTGCTGAACGCGCACCGCGCTGCGGTGGCCAGCGGTGCGCAGGCGCCGGGACGCACGATTCCCATCCACTCCCAGGTCATGCGCATTGATCAGCTCGACGAATACGTCGCCGAGGGGTTCGAGCCCTCGATGTTCACGGTGCACACGTATCTGTTCGGCGACACCCACATCAAGAACTTCGGTGAGAAGCGCGCCTTCGGGATCTCACCGATGCGCTCCGCGATCGATCGTGGTCTGCGACCGACCAACCACTCCGACTACCCGATCACGCCGATCAATCCGCTCCTGCTGTTGTGGTCCTCGGTGGTGCGTCGCTCGACGGGCGGTGTCGTGCTCGGCGAGGGCGAGCGTGTGACGCCGCTCGAGGGCCTGCGTGCGCTCACGATCAACGCGGCGTACGAACACCGGTGCGAAGACGACCGCGGCTCGATCGAGGTGGGCAAGCTCGCCGACCTGGTGGTACTCGAGCGCAACCTTCTCGACGTCGAACACGACGACATCCCGGGCATCCCCGTTGTCGCCACCTTCAAGCGCGGAAAGGCCGTCTACGAGGCCTGATCATCCGAGGCCTCGCGGCCACGCCGGTAGGGTCTTCGAGAAGCGAAGATCCCGAGGAGGCGCGGATGAGCAAGCTGAGCAGGGCTGAGCGGCGCGAAGCGGCGCGCGCCGAGCTCAAGGACACTGCCTACGAGATCTTCATTGGCGTGCTATCGCTGCTGTCGATCGCAAACATCGTGCTGGTCTTCGCGCTCGCCGACGACCCCGCGATGCAGACCGTGCTGAGCGTCATGAACGCCCTGTTCAGCCTGATCTTCCTCGGCGACTTCATCTACCGAATCGTGACGGCGAAGTCCGCGAGCGCATACTTCTTCCGCTACTTCGGGTGGGCCGACCTGCTCGCGAGCCTGCCGTTCCCGCAGCTGAAGATTCTGCGTCTTTTCCGCGTGATCCGGGTGTTCCGTCTGCTGTCCGAAGTCGGCGGCCGCACGGTGTGGAACACGCTGGTGCGCGATCGCGCCGACAGTGCCCTGATGACGCTGCTGTTGATGGGCGTGTTCGTCCTCCAGTTCGGCAGCCTCGCCGTCCTCTTGGCCGAAGAAGACGTCGAAGGTGCCAACATCACCACCGCGTCGGACGCGCTCTGGTACACCGTCGTCACGATCTCGACCGTGGGTTATGGCGATCACTATCCGGTCAGCCAGGTCGGCCGCTTCATCGGAGTACTGATCATCATCGTCGGCGTCGGCATCTTCGGTACCTTCACCGGGTACCTGGCGAACGCCTTCCTCGGCTCGAAGGGGGATGAGGAGGGCGCGGATGCCACGGGCGCGGCATCCGACATCGAATCCGTCGACGACGAGGCGCTCGCAGCACCAGCCGCGCAAGGTGTCGCCGCCGGCGCGGCATCCGGTGCCGTCGCGGCAGGAGTGCGGGCCTCGGAGGAAGCGGACGAACGCGAAGCGGAAGAGGACCGTGATGCGAGGATCGAGCAACTGCTCGCTCAGTCCGAGCAGGCGCTCGCCGAAGTGCGTGACCTACTCGCGCGAAAATAGCAAGCCCCTGCTGGATAAATCGCAGGTCGATTAGCGTTCTTCTTACCGTTCGGGGGAACGCTAATCACGGAGGTTGCCCATGTCATATCCGCTGCATCGTCGATTCAACCTCGTGCGGGTGTCATCGATGGAATGGATGCTCGTCGACGCATCCCTGACCGAACACGATCCGCGTCGCATCGTCGGACGCGTGTACGAAGTCGACGAGCTCGAGTTCGATGTCACGTGGTCGCGTGACCTCGGGCTTCCGGAGCACTTCATGTCGCCCGCAGACGCGCTCGAAGCGCTCGAACGCTCGACGGTCCCGCGGCGCCGCGCATCAACTCGCCCGGTGCCCATCCCTCACCTGCCGCCGCTCAGCCCGGGCACCGCGGCGTAGGCTCGAGCGGCGGCGGCGATAGTTACTCTTCGGAGTCCTTCGCTCGACGACGTGCTTCGCGCTCCGCGCGCCGGTTCTCGCCCACCGTGAGCGAGGCGTCACCCGACGCCGTGTGACGTGGATTCTCGGGCCCTTTGGGCTCGATGTGACCGGGGTCGAGCGTGCGGCGCACGTCGTCGGCAGTCACGACCGCGATCTGGCCAGTCGCGGTCTCGTACCACTCGGTGAGCGCCGGGTCTTCCGAGTCGAAACCCGCGCCAGCGCCCTCGTCGGCGGGCACCTCGGTAGCGCCGAACACGAAGTCGTCGCCATGCTCGGCGATTCCCAGGCGCACACCCTGCGCGATGGCCGCCTTGGCATACCGCCGCCGCAGCATGTACGGGTCGGTGCGCAACTCTTTCGCCCAGGCGAACATGATGCCGATCACGATGATCGCGAACGGCAAGGCGGTCACCACCATGATCGACTGCAGACCAGACAGGGCAGTCTCGCCACCCGCGAGCAGCAGGGCGAGCGCGGCCGCACCCAGCAGGAGGCCCCACGTGATCGTCACCCAGGTCGACGGCTCGGGCTTGCCCCGCTGGCTCATCGACGCCATGACGATGGCCGCCGAGTCGGCCGAGGTGACGAAGAACAACACGATTGAGATCATGGCGACCACCGACACCGCCGCGCCGAGGGGAAGGTTCGACAACAACGCGAACAGCACCGCCTGTGAGCCGCCCGCCTCGCTGATGCCCAGCCCCTGCAACTCGAACAGCATCGCGGTGCCGCCCATGATGCCGAACCACGCGATGCACACCGCCGACGGAACGATGATGACGACCGTGACGAACTGGCGCAGCGTGCGCCCGCGCGAGATCTTCGCGATGAACATGCCCACGAAGGGGGTCCACGAGATCCACCAGGCCCAGTAGTAGTTCGTCCAGCTGGCCATGAACGCGGCCGCGTCCTCGCCCTGCGTGGGGTTGCGCATCAACATCATCCACAGGTCGTTGAGGAACGCGGGAACACTGGCGGGAACGATGTTCAGCAAGAACAGTGTCGGGCCCACGATGAATATGAACAGGCCGATCACGCCGGCGAGCACCATGTTGATGTTCGACAGGGCCCGGATGCCACGCTTGATGCCCGACACGGCTGACACCACGAATGCTGCCGTGAGCACCGTGATGATCACGATGATCGCGGTGTTACCCAGCGGGCCGGCCCCGGTGACGAATTCGACACCGCTCGCGATCTGCAGCGTGCCCATGCCGAGCGTGACGCCCGTGCCGAACAGCGTGACGATGATCGCGAAGACGTCGATCGCCGCGCCGATGGGCCCTTCGGTCTTGTCGCCGAAGATCGGCTGGAAGATGGCCGAGATCAGCGGCCGACGACCGCGCCGGTAGGCGGCGTAGGCGATGGCTCCGCCGACGAGTGCGTAGAACGCCCACGCGAGCGGACCCCAGTGCAGGATCGACTGCGAGAGCGCATCGAGCATCGCTCCCTCGGTGCCCGGTTCGGTGTCGAATCCCGGCGGCACGTTGTTGAAGTAGTAGAGCGGCTCGGCCGACCCCCAGAACAGGAGGCCGATGCCCATGCCGGCTGAGAACAGCATCGCGATCCACGAGGGGGTGGAGAACTCGGGTGCTTCGTCGTCTGCTCCGAGTCGGATGCCGCCAGTGCGGCCGTATCCGACGATGAACATGAACGCGATCGTGACGAGCGCGAGCGCCGAGAACAGCCATCCGAAGTTGGTGGTCACCCACGCGAGCGACGCAGACCCGACCTCGCTGATGCTCTCGGGCGCCGCGAACCCCCAGATCACGACGCCGAGCACCATGACGCCGGCGATGCCGAATACTGCCCAGTTGGTGGCAAACGCTCGCGGCGTATCTTCGACGCCGATCCCGGGGATCAGCGCCGGGTGGGTGACATCTTTGAGAATCTTCTTCGATTCCGTGTCTTGGGCCGCGTCGGCCGTCTTTTTTGCGCTCATCGACGTGTCTCCTCTGCGGCCCCCGCATCGCGAGTACGCCGACTGTTTTCGTTTCGGTCGTCGTGATTCGTGGCATCCACCTTACAGAAACCTGTGAACTGGGCGGGGAGGTGGGTCGGGTATCGTTCCCCTCGGTCGTGCACAGGCGCACGTCGTCGACGAGAGGCAGCGAGCGATGCAGTTCGGTTTGATCCAGAACTATTCCACCGACATCCACGAGATCGCCGACGCGATCGACACCTACGAGTCGGCGGGGCTCGACACGATCGCGGTCGCCGAGGCGTACTCGTTCGATGCGGTGAGCCGACTCGGCTATCTCGCCGCGAAGACGCAGCGCGTCTCGCTGATGTCGAACATCTTCCAGCTGTACACGCGCACGCCGAGCCTGACCGCCATGACCGCGGCGAGCTTGGACTCGCTCGCGCCCGGAGGGTTCACACTGGGCATCGGCGCGTCGGGCCCGCAGGTGATCGAGGGCTTCCATGGCGTGCCATACGACGCGCCGCTCGGCCGCACGCGCGAGATCGTCGACATCTGCCGACAGGTGTGGCGGCGCGACCCGGTTGTGCACGCGGGCCGCAACTACACCGTTCCGCTCAGCCGCGAGGCGGGCGGGTCGGGCCTCGGCAAGCCACTCAAACTGATCAACACCCCGCGACGCGAGCGAGTGCCGATCTCGATCGCAGCCCTCGGACCGCAGAGCGTCGCTCAGGTGGCCGAGATCGCCGAGGGGTGGCAGCCGATCTTCTACGACCCGAACCGTGCCGATCGGGTGTGGGGCGAATCGCTGGCGAAGGGTCTCGCCAAGCGGGATGCCGCGCTGGGCAACCTGGATGTTCAGGTGCAGGTCTTCTTCTCTTACGGCGAGCCATCGCCTGCCGCCCTGATGGCGGTGCGCGCGCAACTCGCGCTGTACATCGGTGGGATGGGCGCGAAGGGGAAGAACTTCTACAACGACATCGCGGTGCGCTACGGGTACGAGGCCGAGGCGCGGGATATCCAGGAGCTCTACCTTGCTGGCCGCCGCACCGAGGCGATGGCTGCTGTTCCCGACGAGCTGGTGAGCGGGGTGTCGCTGTTCGGTGGCCCCGATGTGCTGCAAGAGCGGATCGCCGCCTTCGCGGCATCCGGAGTCACGACGCTCTTGCTCGCGCCGGTCGCCGAGGCGCCCGAACAGCGCCTCGACGACGTGGTCTCGCTGTTGGAGCTGACCCGCGCGTCCTAGCTCCGAGGCGCCCGCCCCGCGGCGCCCCGCCCCACCCCGACGTTCCGCCCCCGCCCCGACGTTCCGCCCCCGCCCCGACGTTCCGCCCCCAGGATCTGCTGCCCGTAGACGCAAATTCTGGGGGCGCAGCTCGGGGCTGACGCGCTCCGCGGTCAAGTCCCGTCGTGTGGTGTCATTCCTGCTGTTGCCTGGGGGTGGTTGGGGG